>CAWIPS010000005.1:0-716919 GCA_963837995.1 uncultured Actinomycetota bacterium | reverse complement strand
CCTCGGCACCTCGCAGATCAACATCAGCCGCATCGAGCGCGGAATCACCCACGACAGAGAGTTTCACCGACCGCTACCGAACCTGGCTCCAAGCCGCTTGACACCAATAGGAGCATCAGAACCGCCCCAAGACGACCCCACGGCCCCCACCCCGAAGCTCAACTTCTTGGGGCTTTGCTTTGGTCGCGTCCAAGACATGACAGCGGCCACGAGAAACTGCCCGGAGACGGCCACGAAACTGCCCGCTGGCGGTCATGAAAAGTGCCCGGTGGCGGCCATGAGATCTGCCCGACACGACGTCGTCTGCCTCGCCGCGTCCCGCGGTTGGGGCCCCTCCTCAGGTGCGCTCAGCAGTGCTGAAGCCGCTGATCGGCCCCCTGAGGAGGGACTACTTGAAGTCTGCAGAGGAAATCATGGAAATCTTGGATGCCTACGACCTGACCGGGTCGTTTCGTGACGCCGCCGAACTCGCGGGGTGCTCGCACCACACGGTCGCTGCTCATGTCGCGGCCCGCGATGCCGGTGGCCTGTCTGATCGGGCAGCGGCTCGCCCGCGGCTGGTCGATGAGTATCTGCCCAAGGTCGAGGAGTGGGTCGAGCAGTCGGTGGGCAAGATCCGTGGCGACAAGGCCCACGACAAGCTTCTCGCACTTGGCTATGTCGGTTCGGAGCGGACCACGCGGCGTGCGGTCGCGGTCGTGAAGAAGGACTATCGGGCTGGTCGCCGACGCGTGCACCGGCCTTGGGTGACCGAGCCGGGGATGTGGTTGCAGTACGACTTCGGGGACGGCCCGCTCATCGACGGCGTGAAGACGACACTGTTCTGTGCGTGGTTGGCGTGGTCGAGGTTCCGGGTGGTGCTCGCGATCCGGGACAAGACGATGCCGAGCGTGTTCGCCGCCCTGGACGTGACGCTGCGTCGCCTGGGCGGTGCCCCGACGTATGTGCTGACCGATAACGAGAAGACCGTGACCGTGGAGCACGTCGCGGGGATCGCGGTCCGCAACCCGCAGATGGTGGCCTTCGCCCGGCACTATGCCGTCACGGTGCACACTTGCGAGCCGGCCGATCCCGCGTCGAAGGGCGGGTCGGAGTCGACGGTGAAGCTGGCGAAGGCGGACCTGGTGCCCAAGGACACCAACCTGTTGCCGGCCTACGGCTCGTTCGCGGAGCTCGAGGCTGCCTGTGAGGTGTTCTGCGAGGAGGTCAACACCCGGGTCCACCGGGTCACCCGCCGGGCACCGGTCGAGATGTTGGCCGAGGAGCAGGCTCGGTTGCATCCGGTGCCGGCGCATCCGCACACGGTCGCGTTTGGGCTCACCCGGATCGTGCCGGCCTCGATGCCGATGGTCTCCTTCGAGGGCGGCCAGTACTCGGTGCCGCACACCCTGGTCGGTGAAACGGTGTGGGTCCGCGTTCACGGTCGTGGCGCCGAGGAGCAGGTCGTCATCGTCCACATCGGGCCAGCCGGGCCGCTGGAGGTCGCCCGGCACCGCCGTGCCACTCCGGGATCCCCGAAGATCACTGAGGAGCACTTCCCGCCCGCACCAGCAGGAGCCCTGGAGCGCAGGCCACGGCCGAAGAACGCCGCCGACGTGGAGTTCCTCGCCCTGGGTCAGGGCGCCCACATGTGGGTGTGCGAGGCTGCCGCGGCCGGGTCGACCAAGATGCGGGTCAAGATGGCCCAGGCGCTGGGGTTGGCGAAGCTGTTCGACCCCGCCGAGGTCGATTGGGCGCTGGGCCATGCCGCGGTCCACGGCCGGTTCGCCGAGGCCGACCTTGCCTCGATCCTCGACCACCACGCCGGTGCAAGCGCCAGCGATGAGCAGCACAGGGCCGGTGAGAACCACAGCCTGACGCAGGGCACCGGTGCCTGGGCAGGACTCGGCCAATCCGGTCCGCGCGAGGACAACGACAACGACAACGTCGGTGACATCGAGGGTGGGGTGAGCGCGTGAACGCCACCGACACGACAGGCACGAGAGACGCCAGGGGCACGCCCCCGGCGCTGGGTGTGCCCGCTGCGCCGGCGTTGCCCGAGGACGTCGAGGCGTTGCTGCGTCGGCTGCGGTTGCCGCACATCCGTCGTTACGCACCCGAGGTGGTCGCGACCGCGAAGGCGCAACGCTGGGAGCCGGTCGAGGTGCTGCGGGCGTTGCTGGGTGAGGAGGCCACCGGACGGGAACGCTCCGCACTCGCCACCAGGCGAGCAGCCGCAGGGTTCCCCACCGGGAAGACGTTCGAGTCCTGGGCACCCGAGGCGTCCTCGATCCCGGCCCCGACCCAACAAGCCCTACGCACCCTGGAATGGGTGCATCGCCGGGAGAACCTCGTCGTGTGTGGACCATCCGGGACCGGAAAGACGTTCCTGCTCGAGGCGCTCGGACACCAGGCAGTCGAGACCGGGTTGAAGGTCGCCTGGTTCACCCTAGAAGACCTCGGGGTACTACTGCGTCGCCACCGCGCCGACGACACCGTCACCAAGGCCATCGCTCGGGTACTGCGAGCAGACCTCGTCGTCGTCGATGACATCGGCCTCCTGGCCGTGGCCCAGGACGCCGCCGAGGGGCTCTACCGCCTCGTCGATGCCGCCTACGAGAAACGCTCGGTCGCGATCTCCTCGAACCTGCACCCCGCCGCGTTCGACGAGCTCATGCCCAAGACGCTGGCCACGGCCACCGTCGACCGACTCCTCCATCACGCCCACGTCTGCCGGACCACCGGTGAAAGTGTGCGTCTGACCCAGGCACTCGCCGGCCAAGGGGTGAGCCCCTTGAGCTGAGCAAACCGGCCGGTGGCGGCCAACCCCTGGGCAGATCTCATGGCCGCCACCGGGCAGTTCTCGTGACCATCACCGGGCAGGTTTCATGACCGCCTCCGGGCAGTTCCTACTGGCCCTTGACAAAGACACCCGTCGGTTGGGTGTGGGCGCGTCCACGGTGGTCCCGCGGCGCGTCCGTCGGTGGTGCCGGCCCGCCCGCGCCTGCACCGCTCACGAATCACGGACGCTTCGCGTCGGACCAGCACGCGGGTGGCGAGCGGCGTACAAGGCCCCAGCGCGCGGAACCGACGAAGCCCCGCACCAGGTGCGGGGCTTCGTCACGGCTCTGCGGGGTCAGCGACGGGTCAGTGCCTGCCGACCTCACCCTGCTCGATGCCGTGCCGGTCGTGCAGGTGCTCGCCGTCGGAGTACTCCGCGAGCTCCTGCTCGCCGAGCTCCTCGTCGGCGTGGTGCCTGGCCTCGTCGAGCTCACCCCGGCTGGGAGTCGGCATGTTGCCGCCGTACCAGAACCGGGCCAGCCTCGCCCGCAGCCGCATCAGCTGCACCTTGTGGTTGGCGACGCCGTTCTCGTCCGCGGCGCTGGGCATCTGCGGGACATCGTCGTGCTCGCGGCTGGCGAGCGCGTAGGTCTCGCCCGCCGAGATGGGCAGGTGCTTCTCAGCGTAGGCACCCTCGGGCGAGCGCATGATCACGCCGCTCTCGTAGCCGTGCAGCAGCCTCGCCTGGTCGGCGCGCTGGAGCGAGACACACCAGCGACGGGTGATCAGGAAGGCGAGCACGGGTCCGACGAACACCATCACCCGGATGAAGTAGGTGATGTAGTTCAGGTTGAGGTCGAACTTGATCGCCAGGATGTCGTTGCCGCCAGCCGCCCACAGCAGTCCGATGAACGTCATCAGAGCCACCATGGTGGCGGTCCGGGTCGGCGCGTTGCGCGGGCGCTGGAGCAGGTGATGGTCCCGCTTGTCGCCGGTGATCCAGTTCTCGATGAAGGGCAGCATCAGCAGGATCGTGAACATCAGACCCGGCAGCACGATGATCGGCAGCAACACGTTCCAGCTCAGCGTGAAGCCCCAGAGGTGGGTCTCCCAGCCGGGCATGATGCGCAGGGCGCCGTCAGGCCAGCCCATGTACCAGTCGGGCTGCGAGCCCGCGGTCACCTGGGAGGGGTCGTAGGGGCCGTAGCGCCAGACCGGGTTGATCGTCATCAGGCCGCCCATCAGTGCGGAGACGCCGAAGATGATGAAGAAGAAGCCGCCGGCCTTGGCAGCGTAGACCGGCATCATCGGGTAGCCGACCACGTTGTCGTTGGTCCGGCCGGGTCCGGCGTACTGCGTGTGCTTCTGGTAGACGAGCAGCAGCATGTGCAGCCCGACCAGCGCAGCGAGGATCGCCGGGATCAGCAGGATGTGCACGGTGTAGAGCCGCGGGATGATGGAGTCGCCGGGGAACTCACCGCCGAAGAGGAAGAACGAGATGTAGGTGCCCACGACGGGGATGGCGAGGACGAACCCGCCAGCGGCCCGGAGACCGGTCCCGGACAGCAGGTCGTCGGGCAGGGAGTAGCCGGTGAAGCCCTCCAGGCTTCCCAACAGGAGCAGCAGGCACCCGATCACCCAGTTGAGCTCACGCGGCTTGCGGAAGGCGCCGGTGAAGTAGACGCGCATCATGTGCACGAACATCGCCGCGATGAACAGCATGGCGGACCAGTGATGGATCTGCCGCATCAGCAGTCCGCCCCGCACGTCGAAGGAGATGTTGAGGGTGGAGGCGTAGGCCTCCGACATCGACACCCCGCGGAGCTGGTCGTAGGACCCGTTGTAGACGACCTCGCCCATGCTCGGCTTGAACCAGAGGGTGAGGAAGGTCCCGGTCAGCAGCAGGACGACGAAGCTCCACAGAGCGATCTCGCCCAGCATGAACGACCAGTGGTCCGGGAAGATCTTGCGGATCTGCTTCTTCGCCACGCCGGCGATGCCGGTGCGGTCGTCGACCCAGGTGGCCAACCCGGCGACCGGGTTGGTCTTCTCGACCCGGGCCGCCGTCGTCCCGTTGGTGGTTGCTGTGCTCATCACCGCTCACCGCGTTCCCAGAAGCTCGGGCCTACCGGCTCCGTGAAGCCGCTCTGGGCGACGAGGTAGCCCTCGGCGTCCACCATCAGCGGGAGCTGTGGCAGCGATCTTCCGGCCGGTCCGAATATGACTTTACCGTTGTTGGCCAAGTCGAAGGTCGACTGATGGCAGGGGCACAGCAGGTGGTGCGTCTGCTGCTCCCACAACGAGATCGGGCAACCCACGTGGGTGCAGATCTTGGAGTAGCACAAGATGCCGCTCACACCCCAGTTCTCGCGGCCCTTGGACGGGGTGATCTCCTCGGGCTTCATGCGTACGACGATCGTCGAGGCCTTGGTCTTGGCGTTGAGGAGCTCGGTCCCCTCGAAGATCGGCTCCCCGTCGGCGTTCTTCGCGAACAGGATCTCGGGCTGGCTGTTGATCAGCTGGCCGATCTCGACCTCTTCGGGCCGGATGGGGGTGCCGGCCACGTCGTTGACGACCCGCATGCCCCTCCTCCAGACGGTGACCGAGAGCTTGTTGCCCGGGAGGGGGCCCAGATCCCGCAGCGCCAGGATCACCGGCAGGCCCATCATCGCCAGGGCCCCGACCAAGGTGTTGCGGATCAGGGGACGACGGGCGATCCCGGAGTCGCTGGCGCCCTTCTGGAGCGCCGCGACGGTCTCCGCGCGGTCGGTCTCGCTCGAGGCCGTGGGGTGCCGCATCTCGACGACCTCGACGTCGCTCATCAGCTTGCGCGCCCACTGGATCGCCCCGATGCCGATCAGCAGCAGCCCCAACCCGAGCGTCAGCCCCAAGGTGACGTTCGAGGCTCCGTAGCCCAGGATCACATCCGTGTTGTCGCCGACCTGGAAGACGAAGTAGGAGACGCAGAACAGCACGACGCAGAGCGCCGAGCCCAGGAAGCAGGCGGCGATCTGACGCTCGGCACGCCGAGCGGCGCGCTCGTCGACGTCGGTCGGTCGCGGCTCGTGCTCCTCGAGGCCGGGGTCCGCGAACGGGTCGTACGGCGTGAGGTTCCCACCGTGCCCGGGCGATGGTTGGGTGGCGACCGCCGAGGGGTTGCCGGTGGCGGCGTCCTCGTTGTCCACGGTCATGCGCTGGCTCCCTTCTTGGAGCGGGTCGAGCGAACCGAATGCGACGCGATCCAGACGGCGAAACCGACGCAGACGCCGATCCCGAGCACCCACGCGAAGAAGCCCTCGCTGACGGGGCCGTAGGAGCCGAGGGCCGCGCCGCCGTACGACGGGGTCGACTCGATGCTGTTGAGGTAGGCGATGATGTCGCGCTTCTCGCTCGGCTTGAGCACTCCGTCGGAGAACACCGGCATCTGCTGCGGACCGGTCAGCAGAGCCTCGTAGATGTGCTTGTTGCTGACGCCCTGCAGCGAGGGAGCGTACTTGCCGCCGGGCAGAGCCCCCCCGGCCGCAGCGAAGTTGTGGCACGCCGTGCAGTTGGTCCGGAAGAACTCGCCGCCCCGTGCGATCGCCTCGCTGTCGGCGTCGGTGGTGTCGTACTTCGACTTCTCCGGCACCGCGGGCCCGGGGGCGAGGGAGGCGACGTAGGCGGCCAGCGCCTTGATCTCGTCAGGGCTGTAGACGACCTCCTTCCTCTCCGCCTGAGCACCCGGACGAGCCATCGGCATCCGCCCCGTGCCGACCTGGAAGTCCACCGCAGCGGCACCGACGCCGGCCAGCGGGGGACCGTACTGCGTGCCCTTCTGGGTCACGATGCCCTCCCCGTGCTCGCCGTGGCAGGACGCGCAGCCGACGAGGAACAGCTGATGACCCTGGTCGACCAAGGACTGGTCGGCCTTCTCGGTCTGGGCGGAGGCGGGGGAGAGCACGGCGTAGGCACCGCCGGTCATGAGCAGTCCGAGGAGCACCACCACGAGGCCGGCGAGCGGGCTACGACGCTTGGCCGAGAGGCGGTCGGTGAGGAGTCGCACAGGGTGTCCTTCGCTGTCCTTTGGCTTCGGCTGGGGCTGCACTCGGCTGAGCTCGAGATGAGGTGGTGCTACTGGATGACGTAGATCGTGAAGAACAGACCGATCCACACCACGTCGACGAAGTGCCAGTAGTAGGACACGACGATCGCGCTGACCGCCTGTTCATGGGTGAACCTCCGGGCGATGAACGTGCGGCCCAGGACCAGCAGGAACGCGACCAGCCCGCCGGTCACGTGCAGGCCGTGGAAGCCGGTGGTCAGGTAGAACACCGAGCCGTAGGCGGACGCCGGGATGGTGACGTCCTCCTGGATGAGGGAGACGTACTCGGTCGCCTGTCCGGCGATGAAGAAGGCCCCCATCAGATAGGTCAGCACGAACCACTCGCGCAGACCCCAGCCCCTGACGTTGAAGACCGACCCGCTGCGCCCGACCTGGCCGCGCTCGGCCGCGAACACGCCGAGCTGGCAGGTCAGGGAGGAGAGCACCAGGATCGTCGTGTTGACTGACGCGAACGGCACATTCAGCTTCGCGGTCTCCTGCGCCCACAGCGCCGTCGACACGGACCGGATCGTGAAGTAGCTGGCGAACAGTGCAGCGAAGAACATCAGCTCGCTGGACAGCCACACGATGGTTCCGACGCTCACCATGCTCGGGCGGTCGTGGTGTCCATGCAGGCGGGAGGCGGGGATCACGGGTGCAGATGAGGCCACGGACACATTATGGCTGGCAGGGCCCAACTCCGGCACCCCGACCCCCGGTCACAGGCACGGGTGGCACGTCGCACGCCGTCCTGCCGCGACCGGTAGAGTCCCCCGGGTGACGAACCCGGCCTCGGACGCGCGCCTGAAGATCCTCGTCTACAGCGATGACGCGGAGATCCGGTCGCAGGTCATCCTCGCCCTGGGGCGACGCCCGCACCCCGACCTGCCCGTGGCTCAGTACGTCGAGGTGGCGACCGAGCCGGTGGTGCTGCAGCAGATGGACTCCGGCCAGATCGACCTCGCCATCCTGGACGGTGAGGCGGTGCCCGCGGGCGGCATGGGCATCGCCAAGCAGATGAAGGACGAGATCTTCCGGTGCCCACCGATCCTGGTGCTCACCGGACGGCCGCAGGATGCCTGGCTCGCCACCTGGTCGCGCGCCGACGGGGCCGTGCCGCATCCGATCGACCCGCTGCTGCTCGCCGAGACGGTTCTGCGGCTGCTCAGCGCGAGGCGCACGTCCGCCGAGTCACCGGCCGTCGGGCACTGAGCCGACCATGAGCAGCCCACACACGTGGTCCGAGGTGCTGACCGCGCTGATCGGCGGCCTGGACCTCAGCGCGGAGCAGACCGCCTGGGCGATGTCGGAGATCCTGTCGGGCGAGGCGACGCCCTCGCAGATCGCCGGGTTCGCGGTGGCGCTGCGGGCCAAGGGCGAGACCGTCGAGGAGATCCAGGGCCTGGTGGACGGGATGTACCTCCATGCCGCCCCGATCGTGGTCAACGGCAGGGTCCTCGACGTGGTCGGGACCGGCGGGGACCGGTCGATGTCGGTGAACATCTCCACGATGGCGGCGATCGTGGCGGCCGGCGCGGGCGCGCGGGTCGTCAAGCACGGGAACCGGTCGGCATCCTCGAGGGCCGGCTCGGCCGACGTCCTGGAGGCGCTCGGCATCCGTCTGGACCTGCCGGCGGCCGCGGTGGCACGGATCGGCGAGGAGGTCGGGATCACGTTCTGCTTCGCCGCGGCCTTCCACCCCGCCCTGCGCCACGCGGCCGTGCCTCGCCGGGAGCTCGGCGTCGGCACCACCTTCAACATCCTGGGGCCGCTGGCCCACCCGGCGAAGCCGCAGGCCCAGGCGATCGGCTGCGCGGACGCCCGGATGGCGCCGCTGATGGCGGGCGTCTTCGCCCGTCGCGGCGTCGACGCCTGGGTGTTCCGGGGCGACGACGGCCTGGACGAGCTGACGACCACGACGACGTCGCACGTGTGGGCGGTCGCCGGCGGTGGTGTGGAGGAGTTCGTCGTCGACCCTGACCGGTTCGGCCTCGGTGGTGGCACCCCGGAGGGACTGCAGGGCCGTGACGTGGCCTTCAACGCCGACGCCGTACGGCGGCTGCTGGCCGGGGAGACCGGCCCGGTGCGGGACGCGGTGCTGCTCAACGCGGGAGCCGCTCTCGCGGTGTACGCCGACGAGGACGGTGACCCGCTGGACCGGCTGGCCGCCGGCGTCGAGCAGGCCCGGGCCTCGGTCGACTCGGGCAGCGCCCAGTCCCTCCTCGAGCGCTGGGTCGAGGCCAGCCGCTCCGCCTAGTCCCCGCTCCGCCCGGTCTCGAGTGGTCGTCGCCTAGTCGAGGCCCAGCGAGAAGGCCGACTCCAGGTCGTGCTGGGAGTAGGCGCGGAACGCGATGTGGGTCTCCGTGGACAGCACGCCAGGGACCTTGTTGAGCTGGTCGGCGACCACCACCGCCACGTCGTCGTGGTTGCGCACCCGCACCAGCGTGATCAGGTCGATCTGACCGGTCACCGAGTAGACCTCGCTCACACCGTCGATGGCGGCTATCTCCTCGGCGACCTCGGGGATCCGCGCGACGTCAGCCTTCACGAAAACGATGGCGGTGATCATGGAGCCACGCTAGCGGACCGGCTGGTGCCCGGCTGGTGCACGGTCCGCGCTGATCGCCGCTCGTCGAAGGGCACGAGGGACGCCCGGGACTCCTCGACCGCGTCGTGGACCCGCAGGTGCTTGGTGGCACCTGCCACGGGACAGCTCCACTCGCCGTCGACGTGGACCAGCCGGACCCCCTCGGACTCGAGCCAGCGGAGGATCTTCTCGCTCTCCTCCGCCGTGGTGGCCGGGGTCGGGCCCGGACCGGGGACGACCGTCTCGGCCCCCGCGCGTAGCTGGTCGACCCAGGTGCCGGCGTGTGCTCCGGGCGCGATGACGCCGGCGGCGGCGAGGCGGCCGTGCCGCACCACGTGCACCGTCCAGCGACCGTCGTCGCGTCGCGCGGCGACCACCTCCGGGCAGCGGGTCAGTGCACGCAGTCGCTGGGTCCGGGCGGCGCCACGCAGGAACGAGCTGAGGCGGTCCCGCCAGGAGCCGGCGTCCTCGAACCGGCTCGAGGCCGCCAGCAGCTCCATGCGGCGCGACAGCGAGGCGACGACGCGGTCGGGTCGCTCGCGCAGCGAGACCCGGAGCTGCGCGACCACGTCGGCGTAGTCGGCCGCGCTGACGCTGCCGTCACACGGCGACAGGCACTTGCCCATCTCGGCCAGGGCGCAGGCACTCATCGACGGGACCCTGGGCAGCCGCGGCGTGCACTGGCGGATCGGGAACGCCTCGTGCAGCGCAGCCACGGACCGCTCCGCGCCCCGACGCGAGGAGTAGGGCCCGATGTAGTCGGCCCCGTCGTCCAGGACGTGTCGCACCAGCGACAGCCGGGGCCACGGCTCGCGGGTCAGCTTGATCCAGTGCACGCGCTCGGGGAACCGCGACCGGCGGTTGTACCTCGGCTTGTGCTCGGCGATCAGCCGGAGCTCCCGGACCTCGGCCTCGAGCGGGGTCGCGCACTCGATGCCCTCCACCCGGGCGGCCAGCCCGACCATCTCACCCATCCTGGTGCGGGTCTCGGACGCCGTGAAGTAGGTGCGCACCCGGGTCCGGAGGTCCTTGGAGGTGCCCACGTAGAGCACCCGCCCGCGGTCGTCGCGGAAGAGGTAGACCCCCGGCGCGTGGGGGAGAGCCTCCGCGAGATGGCGCTTGCGCCGCTGCGCCGAGGTGACGCGGGAGCTGAACGTCTGCAGCTCCTCGAGGGTGTGCACCCCGAGGTTGCCCAGCCGCCCGAGCAGGCCGTGCAGCACGTCGACCGTGGCGCGGGCGTCGGACAGCGCTCGGTGGTTGGGCGTCGTGGTGGAGCCGAAGACCACCGCGAGGCTGCTCAGCTTGCAGTTCGGCGCCTCGTCACGGGTGATCACCCGCCGGGCCAGCCTCGCCGTGTCCAGCACCTCGAACCGCGGCCAGGGACGCCCCTGCTGCTCGGCGAAGTGCTTGAGGAAGCCCACGTCGAACGGCGCGTTGTGGGCGACCAGGACGCACCCGTGGGCGAACTCCAGGAACTGTGGGAGCACCTGCTCGATCCGCGGTGCCGCCGCCACCATCGAGTCGGTGATCCCGGTGAGCACCGCGATGAACGCCGGGATGGCCTGGTAGGGGTTGACCAGCGTCTGGAACTCGCCGAGCACCTCCCCGCCGCGGACCTTGACCGCCCCCACCTCGGTGATCATCGACCCGGCGGCGGCCGACCCGCCGGTCGTCTCCAGGTCGACGACGCAGAAGGTGATGTCGCGCAGCGGCCGGCCGAGCTCGTCGAAGCTGCGCTGGGACTCCCACCGCGATCCGGCCCGCGGGAGGCCGGCCGGGGCCACGCCACCCGAGCCAGCGACCGTCCCGGCCGCCGTCCCCGAGCCCGTCCCCGCGACTGTCGGGGCGGACGTCGGGGCGGTCGTCGGGGTGGTCGTCGGGGTGGTCCTCGGGCCGGTCACGAGCCAGACGCTAGAGGTGGCCACCGACGAAACCGTCGCGCCACGCGGCATACCCTGGACAGGCGCCCGACCGGTGGGCCGGAACGTCCCACCTCCTGCCACCGCGGGCGCCCGCACCACGTGCCCCACCGGGTGCACGCCGACCAGGAGGCCTTGCGCATGGCTGCGTCCCTTCCCGACGACCACACCCGCTGGCGGTGCGGCGCGTGCGGCAACCTGACCCGCTTCGACGTGACCGTTGCCCGGCGTACGACGGAGTACTGGCACTTCGACCTCGCCGGGGACCACCGCGTCGAGGAGTCCCGCAGCGAGCACGAGGAGGTGTCGGCGGTGACCTGCCGCTGGTGCGGGCGGTCGGACGCCGTCGAGGTCGTCAGCCGTGCGGAAGCCGACACGTCGAGCGCGTGAGGTCGACAGCGGGCCCGGACGCGGTGCAGCGGTGATGCGGGAGGAGAAGGCCGAGCCGGAGACGCCGCTTGCCGAGAGCATCCGCACCCGCGTGCTGTCCCTGGCCGCCGAGGCGCTCGGCCGGCTCGAGCCGGACCAGGTGCCGATGTCACTGAGGCGGGTGGCGTCGTTCGCCCCCGCCCGCCGGGCCCGGCTCGCCGCCAGCCAGATCGCCGCCGTCCTCTCCCTCGACGAGGAGTTCCGTGACCGGGTGGCCGAGCAGGTGCGGACCCTGCTGCCGGACCTGGCCCGCGCTCTCGACGAGGGCGTGGCCGCTCCGGCGGCGGACCCCGTCGACCTGGCCGCCGTCGCCTACCTGCTGCGCCCCGAGGGCTGGGCCGAGGTGGTGTCCACGGCGTCGCGGACCGCCGAGGACAGGCGGGTGGAGGCGGCGGCTGCCGGGAGCACCGAGCGCGTCGACCGGCTGCGGCGCCGGCTGGAGTCGACGGCGGAGGAGCTGAAGGAGCTCCGGCGACGGCACCGGGAGCAGGTCGCCTCGGTGAAGGACGAGAACGCGGTGCTGCGCCACCGGCTGGCGGACGAGAGGGGCAGGGTCCGCGCCGCCGAGGAGGCCGCCGCCCAGGCCGCTGCCCGGCTCGCCGAGGCCACTGCCGCCGCCGCCGCCCGAGCCGGCGAGCAGGAGGCCGAGATACGCCGGCTGAGGGCTCGCACCGAGGGGCTCGAGCGGGACCTGCAGGCGGTGCGCAGGGCCGAGCGGGTGGAGCGGGGCGCCGAGACCATGCGGGCCCGGCTGCTGCTGGACACGATGCTGCAGACCGCCCAGGGGCTGCGCCGGGAGCTCGCGCTGCCTGCGGTGGAGGGGTCCCCCGCCGACTCGGTCGAGGCTCACGTCGCGGAGCATGGTGCGGAGGGGTCCTCGGGCCAGGCTTCGCTGGCCTCGGACGACCCGGTGCTGCTCGACCAGCTGCTCACCCTGCCGCGCGTGCACCTGGTCGTGGACGGCTACAACGTCACCAAGACCGCCTGGCCGGAGCTGTCGCTGGAGAGGCAGCGCGACCGGTTGCTGAGCGGGCTGGCGCCGCTCGTCGCTCGCAGCGGCGCCGAGGTGACGGCGGTCTTCGACGCCGCAGAGACGACCGAGCGGCCGCTCGTGAACCCGCCCCGGGGTGTCCGGGTCCTCTACAGCCCCCCGGGGATGATCGCCGACGACCTGATCCGCGAGCTGGTCTCCGTCGAGCCCCGGGGTCGCCCCCTCGTCGTGGTGACCAGCGACCAGGAGGTGGTCCGGGACGTGACCCGGGCCGGTGCCCGGGTCGCTGGGGCCGCCGCCCTGAGCCGGCTGCTGGCACGGGTCTGAGGACCCGCTGGGAACTGTCGGAGGCCCCTGGGACAGTCCTGTCCACGACGACTTCTCACCCGAGGGGACTCTGCATGGGAGGACATCATGAGCGTGCACATCGACTGCGACACCTGCGTGGTCCGTGGACCGGCCTGCCACGACTGCGTGGTGACCGTGCTCCTGGGTCCACCTCCGGAGCTGGGGTTCGACGCCGACGAGCAGCGCGCCCTGGGCGTGCTCGCCGACTCCGGGCTGGTGCCGCCGCTGCGGATGGTGGCACCGGTGACCGGTCCTGACATCGCGTCGGCGTGACGCATCGCACTCGGCCCTGGGTGGACCACGGTTGCCACCCGCTCAGAGGACGCCTAGCCTTACGGGCTGGCGCCCGCACCAGCCGACCAGACCGGGTCGGCTCGGGCACCGCGTTGAGTCCGCACGAGGGCCGGGGGCCGCCGTCGTCGGAGCCGGGGAACCATGTTCCTGGGGTTAATCGCGGCGCGCGAGGGTCTGTGATGTCTGCAGCCGTCGCCTCCTGCGTAGGGTTCTTTGCCGCCCGCACCCGTCAGCTAACCCGGTAGACGTCAGACAAAGAGGAGCTCGTCCGCTCGTGACTGACGGACCGAAGCGCAGCGCGCGCACGTTCGCGACCCTGTGTGTCATCGCCCTGGGCGGCTCGATGTTCGCCGCCACTCCCACCTCCGCCGACCCCCGCATCGACACGGTCCAGACCCGGGTGCACCGGCTCTACCGTCAGGCCGAGCAGGCCTCGGAGCGCTACAACAACGCCCGGATGTCGATGCGGCGGGCACAGTCGCGTCTGCGAACCCTGAACACCGACCTGGCACGCCAGCAGGCCAAGGTGAACACGGTGCGCGACCAGGTCGCCGCTTCGGTCGTCGCCCAGTACCAGGGCCAGGCTCTGTCCTCGACCACCCAGGTGATGCTCTCCCAGAACCCCGACGACTTCATCGACCGGCTGACGACGGTCTCTGCCTTCAACGACCAGCAGACCCAGCTGATGGCCGACTTCGCGGTGCAGGCGAAGCGACTCGAGACCAGACGGTCGGCATCCCGGCGCGAGCTGGCCCGGATCGCCTCCACCAAGCGACAGCTGGGCGCGGCGAAGGCCGACATCGACACCAGGGCGGCCGAGGCCAAGAAGCTGCTCGGCACGCTCAAGGAGCGCGCCGCGGCCCGGGCCAGCCGGGCGCAGGACAGGGCGGCCCAGCAGGCCCGCCGGGCCGGTGGGCACGCAGGCGGTCCCGCGGCCGGCAGCGGCTCGTCGGCCTCCACCAGCGCCCCGGCCCCGGCCTCGGGACGGGCCGCCGCCGCCGTCGCCTACGCGATGGCCCAGGTCGGCAAGGCCTACGTCTACGGCGCAGCCGGCCCGAGCGCCTTCGACTGCTCCGGGCTGACCATGAGGGCCTGGGCGCAGGCCGGCGTCAGCCTTCCGCACTCCTCGAGCGCGCAGATGGGCTCGGGCCGCTCCGTCTCCTCCTCCGAGCTCCAGCCGGGCGACCTGGTGTTCTACTACAGCCCGGTCAGCCATGTCGGGATGTACATCGGCAACGGAAAGATCGTGAACGCGCTCAACCCGGGTGCCGGTGTGAGAATCTCAGGTGTGAACGACATGCCGTACTCCGGTGCCGTCCGGCCCGGCTGACCCATCCCGCACGGCCGGTCCGCGCCGCCGCTGGACCTGGCTCCTGGCGTCGGTGGTGTGCTGCGTGGCGGCCGCTGCGGCGTTCCACCTCGTGCGGCCGACGCCGGACCGCGACGGGACCTCGTCCACTGCGGAGGCAGCCCCGGGTCCGGACCTCGGCCACGACGGTCGCCCGGCGGCTGCGGCGACCCTGGTGAGGGCACTCGCCACACGCCTCGAGCACGGCACCCGAGCCCAGGTCGTGGCCCTGGGCGCCGGTGCGCAGGCGCGGGGCGAGCTGGCCACCGTTCTCCACAATGTCCGCGCCCTGCACCTCACCGACCTGTCGATGAGCTACGTGGGCGCAGACGCCGGCCGGCGACCCGCGTCCGGCACCGGTGATGCGGTGGGACGCACCTGGACCGGCGACGTGCAGGTGTCCTGGCGGCTCCGGGGATTCGACGTCCACCCGGCCCGGATGCGGGTGCCGATGACCTTCGCCGAGCACGACGCCGCTGCCCGTGCCCGGTTCGTGACCGCCCGACACGCCAGGACTGGTGGGCGGGACGCCGTACCGCTGTGGCTGCTCGACCGGGTGAAGGCGGTTCGGACCGGTCGGTCGCTCGTGGTCGGTGAACGGGGTCTCCCGACGGCCCGCTACTCCCGGCTGGCCGGGCGCGCGGTGGCCGATGTCAGGCGGGTCCTGCCGGACTGGTCCGGACGGCTGGTCGTCGAGGTGCCGGACGGGCCGGCCGACCTGGCCCGGACGCTGGGCTCGGAGCCGTCGGACTACACCCAGATCGCCGCCGTGACCACGACCGAGGACGGGTCCACGCGCGAGGCGGCGCCGGTGCACATCTTCGTGAACCCGCAGGTGTTCGACCCCCTCGGGCCGCACGGGGCGCAGGTCGTGATGAGTCACGAGGCGACCCACGTGGCCACCGGCGCGGCGCTCTCCTCGATGCCGCCGTGGCTGCTGGAGGGGTTCGCCGACTACGTGGCCCTGGACCACCTCGGGCTTCCGGTGCAGGTCACCGCGAGCCAGGTCCTGGCTCGGGTGCGGGCGCACGGGCCCCCCTCACAGCTGCCGAGCCGTGCCGATTTCGGCGCTCACCGCCGCGGACTGGGCGCGGCCTACGAGTCGGCGTGGCTGGCCTGTCGGCTGATCGGCGAGACGTACGGCGAACCCCGACTGGTGCGCTTCTACCGCGCCGTGGACCGCGGCTCGTCGACGTCCCGCGCGTTCCGGAGCGTGCTCGGCACCGACGAGCGGGCGTTCACCGACGCCTGGCGCCGCGAGCTGCGCAGACTGGCCGGCTGAGGGCCCGATGAGCCGGGTGCTCGTCGTCACCAACGACTTCCCGACCCGACGCGGTGGCATCGAGTCCTTCGTGCTCGCCCTGTGTGAGCGGATGCCACCCCAGGAGGTGGTCGTCTACACCGCCTCCATGCCGGGGGACCGGGCCTTCGACGCGACGCTGTCGTTCCCGGTCCACCGCGACCCCCGCGGGACCCTGCTGCCCACCCCGGCGGTCCGGCGACGGGCCGCCGAGCTGCTGGTCCGGCACGGCTGCGACAGGGTGCTGTTCGGCGCCAGCGCGCCGTTGGGCCTGCTCGCGCCGACGCTGCGTCGGGCTGGCGCACGTCGCATCGTCGCGCTGACCCACGGCCACGAGGTGTGGTGGGCGCGGCTGCCGCTCACCCGGCGCGCCCTGCGCCGGATCGGGGACGACGTCGACGCCCTCACCTATGTCAGCCACTGGTGCCGGGACCGGATCGTCCTTGCGCTCTCGCAGGAGGCCGCGGCACGGATGGTCCGCCTGTCGCCGGGGGTCGACCCCGGACGGTTCTTCCCGGGCTGTGGAGGAGCGGAGGTGCGCAGACGGCTGGGCGTCGGCCCCGGGACGCCGGTGGTGGTCTGCACGGCGAGGCTGGTGCGTCGCAAGGGCCAGGACGCGCTGGTCCGCGCCTGGCCGCGGGTCCTCGGCTCGTGGCCGGACGCGGTGCTGCTGCTGGTCGGCGACGGCCCGGACCGGCGGCGTCTGCGGCGGCTCGTGCGGCGTCTGGGGGTGGGTCCGTCGGTCGTCCTCACCGGCGCCGTGCCCTGGGGTGACGTGCCGGCGTACACCGACGCGGGAGACGTGTTCGCCATGCCGTGCCGGACCAGGCGGTGGGGACTGGAGCCGGAGGCGTGGGGGATCGTGCTGCTCGAGGCGCAGGCGTGCGGGCTGCCGGTGCTGGTCGGGCGCTCGGGAGGAGCACCGGAGACGCTGGTGCACCCCGGCCGGGGCCGGGTGGTGGACCGGGAGGACGAGGTGGCCGGGGCGCTGGTCGAGCTGCTCCGCCGCCGGCGGGTCCGGGTGGCGGATGACGCCGTGGTGACGTGGACCTGGGACCGTGCCGCCGGCGTGCTGCGGGACCTGTGGGACGCCCCGGGTCGCTCAGTCCCGGAGGTCGTCGGCGAGCAGCCCTGACCGCACCGCCTTCATGATGGCGTCGGCCCGGTTCGAGGCGCCCAGCTTCTCGTAGATCTTGGAGATGTGGGTCTTCGCCGTGGAGTCGCTGACGAAGATGGCCCTGCCGATGGCCGAGACGGAGAAGCCTCGGGCCAGCAGGCTCAGCACCTCGGACTCGCGGTGCGTCAGCTGCGGGCCGCTGGGCGTCATCCGCCGGCGCATCGCGCCGGCCAGGTCGGCCGCCGCGAACGACCGGGGGGAGACCAGCGCGTGCCGGGCCGCCGCGACGACCTCGTCCCCCGGGGCGTCCTTGGCCACGAAGGCCGAGGCGCCGGCTTCCAGCGCCGCGAACAGCTGCTCGTCCCCGGCGTACATGGTGAGCACCACGACCCCGGTGTCGTGCCCGCGGGCGCGGATGTCCCGCACCAGGTCCAGCCCGGTGCCGTCGGGAAGGCGTACGTCGGTCACGACCACGTCCGGCTCCAGGTCGACGTACTTCTTCAGCGCCTCGCTGATCGACGCGGCCTGACCAGCCACCTCGAAGTCCTCGGCACGCTCGAACGCACGAGCGAGGCCCTGACGGATCAGGTCATGGTCGTCGATCAGGAGCACGCTGGTGCTGCGGTCGGCCATCGGCGGCGGGGGCTTTCGGTGCGGGAGTGGTCCTCTCGGCCACAATAACCTTTACTACCGTGCCGCGGCTCCGATCCGTCGAGGAGCCGTCGATGTCCAGCGTCGCGTCGATGCGCTCCGCGCGCTCCTGCATGATGGAGATGCCGTAGGAGTCGGTGCGCCGCCCGGCGATGCCGGCTCCGTCGTCCCGGACGACCAGACCCGCCCGAGGCGGGTCGGTCCAGCAGTCGACCCACAGGTTGTGGGCCGATGCGTGCTTGCGGACGTTGGTGATCGCCTCCTGCGCGATCCGCAGCAGCTCGGCCTCGACGCTCGGTGCCAGCCGGAAGGGCGCCTCCCGCAGCGTCAGGTGCACGGTCAGGTGCGACTTGGCCCCCACCTGGCGGACGTAGTCCGACAGCGCCGCACCGAGCCCGTTGGTCGCCGAGACGTCACTGCGCAGGTCGAAGATCGACAGCCGCAGGTCGTCCACCACCCGGGAGAGCTCGGTCCGCAGCTCGTGGAGGCCCTCAGCGACCGCCGGGTCGATGGTGCCGGAGGCCATGTCGTCGACCACGTAGCCCAGGGATGCCACCTCCTGGGCGATGCCGTCGTGGATCTCCCGGGCCAGCCGGTGCCGCTCGTCCGAGGTCGCCAGCGTCCGGATCTCGTCGAAGACGAGCGCCGTGTCCAGCCGCAGGCTGTGCGCGTCCACCTCCGGGAGCAGCGCCTGGACCTCGTCGACCGCCGGTGCGTCGGGGGAGGAGGAGACCGCCACGCCGATCATCCGGCTGCCCACCCGCAGCGGGAGGAGCACCCGGTGGCGACCCTCACGCGGACCGGTGGGGACGATCCCGTGCACGAGGGCCATCTCCTCCCAGCAGCGCTCGACCAGCACGTCGTTGGGCGCCAGCAGCTCCCGGGCGCCGGGCCCCCGGTAGGCGAGCGGGACGAGCACCGAGCCCTCCATCTTCACGAAGACGGCGTCGACGCTGTCATCGAGCCGGTCGTGCAGGGTGGCCATCAGGGCGGCAGCGATCCCCCCGCTGTCCAGCCCCGCGGAGAGGCGTCGGGTGACGGTGCGCAGCTGGGTCAGCAGCTGTCGTGCGGACTCGTAGTAGTCATCGCCGTTCTCCGGCAGGCCGGACAGCCCCGCCCTGCGGGCCCAGACCCCGAGCACACCGGCCCCGGCCCCGGTGACCAGCCACGGAGCGAGGTCGAGCGTCTGCTGGCCGGCGGTTCCCGGGCCCGCGGTCACCAGCGGCAGCACCACGAGGCCGACCAGCTGCGCCGTCATCGTGGCCAGCACTCCGGTCGCCCTGCAGAACAGCCCGGCGAGGAAGGGCAGCACCACGAGGTAGGGCATCAGGACGCGGGACTGCGGGAGGCCGATTCCCAGCACCAGGGCGACCACCGTCGTCTCCACGACCAGCAGCACGAGCGTCGTACGGCGGGTGACGTAGGTGACGTAGGCCGACATCCCCCCGACGACGACCACGACCACGACCGAGCCGGTCGAGGACCCGGTGCCGGTGCCGAGCCAGACGGCGAAGACCGCCACGAGACCGCAGACCCGGCTCGTGATGGACACGCGCTCGCGGGAGCTCATTCTCGCTGCACCCGCCGGCTCGCAGCGTCCCATGGTCGAAGACTTCTACAGCCGGGTGTTCCGCGTCTGCCGATCGGGGGAAGTCGCAGCAGTTCACCGACGGGCGCGCCGGGGTGGCGGAGCGGCTAGCGGGCGTACAGGTCGTCCACGGTGCGGCGGAACTCCTGCAGCACGACGTTGCGCCGGACCTTCAGGCTGGGCGTGAGCTGGCCCTGCTCCTCGGTCCAGTCCACCGGGAGGACCACGAACCGGCGCACCGACTCGGCACGGGAGACGGCCTGGTTGGCCGCGTCGACCGCCGACCGCACCTCCGCGAGGAGCTCGGGGTCCTCCACCAGGTCCGCAACGGCAGCCGGCTTCCCCCGCGCCGCCGCCCACGGGCCCAGCGCCTCCGCGTCGATGGTGACGAGTGCCGCGACGAAGGGACGCCCGTCCCCGACGACCATGCACTGGCTGACCAGCGGGTGTGCCCGGATGTGCTCCTCCAGGACGGTCGGGGCGACGTTCTTGCCGCCGGTGGTCACCAGGATCTCCTTGCGGCGCCCGGTGACCCGGACGAAGCCCTCGTCGTCGATCTCCCCGAGGTCACCGGTCCGCAGCCAGCCGTCGTCGCTCAGCACCGCTGCGGTGGCGTCCGGGTCGCCCCAGTAGCCGGCGGACACCTGCGCGCCGCGCACGTGCAGCTCCCCGTCGTCCGCGACCCGCACGGACGTGCCCGCGAGCGGCCGTCCCACGGTGCCGATCTTCAGCGCGTCGGGGCGGTTCACGGTGACGGCTCCTGTCGTCTCGGTCAGTCCGTAGCCCTCGAGAACGGTGAGCCCGATGCCGCGGTGGAAGTGCCCGAGCCGGTCGCCCAGGGGCGCACCACCCGATATCGCGACCTCGCACCGGCCGCCCCACACCTCGCGGAGCCGGGCGTAGACGAGCCGCTCGAAGGCGGCGTGCCGCATCCGCAGCGGCAGCCCCCGGATCCGGCGGGCGTCGTCGCGGTCCAGGGCCCTGCTGTAGGCGATCGCGGTCTGCGCGGCCCGGTCGAAGACCTTGCCGCGGCCGTCCGCCGCGGCCTCCTGGCTGACCCGGTTGTAGACCTTCTCGAACACCCGCGGCACCGCGAGCAGGAAGGTCGGGCGGAAGTCCGCGAGGTCGGCGAGCAGTGAGCGTACGTCGGAGCAGTGACCCAGGCGCACCCGCGACCGCACCGCGCCGATCGCGACCACGCGCGCGAGCACGTGTGCGAGCGGGAGGACCAGCAGCGTCGACGCGTCGTCGCGAGCGAACAGCTCGTCGAGCTCCTCGGTCGCCACCTCGAGCTCGAACATCAGGTTGCCGTGGGTGAGCATGCAGCCCTTGGACCGGTCGGTGCTCCCGGAGGTGTAGACCAGCGTGGCGAGGGAGTCCGGGCGTGCCGTGGTCCGGAGCCGCTCCAGGTCGTCCTCCGGGCAGGCCCGTCCGCTGGACGCGAGCGAGCCGACCGCGTCGTGGTCGAGGCACCAGACGTGCCCGAGCGCCTCGACGCGATGCCGGACCCGGTCCAGACGAGCCAGGTGCTCCGCGGTCTCCACCACGATGGCCGTCGATCCGGAGTCCCGCAGCACCCACTCGACCTGCTCGGCCGACGCGGTCTCGTAGATCGGCACCGACACCGCCCCGGCGAACCAGATGGCGTAGTCGAGCAGTGTCCACTCATAGCGGGTGCGGCACAGCAGGGCGACCCGGTCCCCCGGCTCGACCCCGGCGAGCACGAGGCCGCCGGCCACCTCGCGCACCTGCAGGAGGAAGTCCCCGGCGGTCACGTCCTCCCACCGCTCCCCGCGCCGGACCCCGAACGCCACGGACTCCGGATGGTCGGTGCCGTTGCGCACCACGTCGTCGGTCAGGTTTCCGTGGCGCGGGAGGACGAAGGTGGCAGGACTCTCGAACTGACGCAACCGACGACCTTCCGCTGGCTTCCGCTGGCTCTCGACACTCGCGCCGACGCTACCGCGGCGCCCGCCGACCGGGTGGGTCGCCCGTCGCATCCGATACGCTCGCGACTCGAAGTCGAAGTCGTGCCCGCCCGTCGCGGGTCAGGCACCGGACGCGGCTCACCCGAAGGAGGCACGAAGCCATGGCCGAGCAGACCACCTCGAGCATCGTGATCTCGGCAGACCCGGCGTCGGTGATGGCAGTGATCTGCGACTTCGACTCCTATCCGGTGTGGGCGCAGGGCGTGAAGAGGGCCGAGCCCCTGCCGAGGACCGCGGACGGCCCTGCCGAGGGCGGGTCGCGTCCCGAGCAGGTCTACTTCGAGCTGGACGCCAGCCCGATCAAGGACGCCTACACGCTCCGCTATGACTGGAAGGGTGACGAGTCGGTCTCCTGGAGACTGGTGGAGGGCAAGATGCTGAAGGCGATGGACGGCGCCTACGAGCTCGACGGGCGCGGCGACGGCAGCACGGAGGTCACCTACCGGCTCGCCGTGGACATCGCGATCCCGATGATCGGCATGCTCAAGCGCAAGGCCGAGAAGGTCATCATCGACACGGCGCTGAAGGGGCTGAAGAAGCGCGTCGAGTCGCTCGCACAGTCTTGAGGGTCGTCCTCTTCACCGGGAAGGGCGGCGTCGGCAAGACCACGGCAGCCGCTGGTACGGCGGCCCGCGCGGCCGCCGACGGGCACCGGACTCTGGTGCTCAGCACGGACGCGGCGCACTCCCTCGGGGACGCGTTCGGTGTGCCGGTCGGGCCGGAGCCGACACCGGTCGACACGCGCCTGTTCGTGCAGCAGGTCGACGCCCAGCAGCGCTTCGAGCGCTCCTGGAGCGAGATCCAGGGCTACCTGCGCACGGTGCTCGAAGCAGCCGGGTCGGACCCGATCACGGCCGAGGAGCTCACCGTGGTCCCCGGCGCCGAGGAGGTGCTGGCGCTGCTCGAGGTCCGGACCCAGGTGCGGTCGGGACGCTGGGACGTCGTCGTCGTGGACTGCGCGCCCACGGCCGAGACGCTGCGGCTCCTCGCCCTTCCCGAGGCCCTGGGGTGGTACCTCGAGCGGCTGTTGTCCTCCGAGCGGCGCGTCGGGTGGGCGCTGCGCCCGGTGCTGACCAGGGCCACCGGTGTCCCGATGCCCCACGACGCCGTGTTCCACGCCGCCGAGTCGCTGCACCACGACCTGCGCGAGGTCCGGTCGATCCTCACCGGCGACGACGCGAGCGTGCGGCTGGTGCTGACCCCCGAGACGGTCGTGGTGGCCGAGGCGCGCCGGTCCCTCACCACCTTGTCCCTGTTCGGCTACCGGGTCGACGGCGTGGTGGCCAACCGGGTCTTCCCCACCGGGTCGGCGGACCCGTTCCGTCGCACCTGGGTGGAGGCGCAGGAGAAGGTGCTGGTCGAGGTCGAGCACTCGTTCACCGGGCTGCCCGTCTGGCGGTCGACGTACCAGCCGGCCGAGCCGGTCGGGGTGGCCGCGCTCCGGGACCTGGCAAGCAGCGCCTACGGGAGCGACGACCCGCTCGCACCGCCGACCGGGCCGAGCCCGATGACCTTCACCCGCACCCGGACGGGGACGACGCTGCGTCTCGCACTACCGTTTGTTGCCAAGTCCGACCTCGACCTCACCCGACATGGAGACGAGCTGGTGGTGACCGTGGGCCCCTACCGACGGCTGATCGCGCTCCCGGGCCCCCTGGGGAAGCAGTCGGTGGTCGGTGCCCGCATCGACGACGGTGCGCTCAAGGTCCGGTTCCGGCCGGACCGCCAGGACTCCGCGTGACCGAGCGGACCGGCCCCGACGACGAGGACGTCACCGGCAGCATCGCCGAGGAGGCCGCCAAGCTGATGGAGGCCCTCCAGGACTGGGCTGTGACCAACGGCGCCGGAGACCTCGGCGACGGGTCGTCGGCGGCCGCAGGCGCGGCCGCTGCCGCCGCCACGGCCGCGCACCGCTTCAACGAGCACATCGCGACGGGTGGGGCCGACTGCCGGTACTGTCCCTTGTGCCAGCTGATCTCCGCCGTCCGAGGGACCCCACCGGAGGTCCGCCAGCACCTGGTCTCGGCGGCCGGCTCGCTGATGCATGCCGTGTCGGGGCTGCTCGCGACACCCGTGCCCGACCCGGGCACCAGGCGCGACCCGGTGGAGAAGATCGACCTCGACGACGAGTGGGAGGAAGACTGATGGGCCTCACGGTCGGGATAGACGTCGGTGGCACGAAGATCGCGGGCGGTGTGGTCGACGAGCTCGGCACCATCACCGCCATGGCTCGCCGGGAGTCGCCGGCGACCGACACGCACGCGATCGAGACCAGCATCGAGGAGCTCGTGGAGGAGCTGCGCGCCGACCACGCGGTCACCGGGGTCGGGGTCGGCGCCGCCGGGTTCGTCGACTCGCGGCGGTCGGTGGTCCTGTTCGCCCCCAACCTGGCCTGGCGGGACGAGCCGCTGCGCGAGGACCTCGAGAAGCGACTCGGCCTTCCGGTGGTGATCGAGAACGACGCCAACGCGGCGGCCTGGGGGGAGTTCGCCTTCGGTGCGGCCCACGACGTGTCGGACAGCCTGCTGGTCACGGTCGGGACGGGCGTCGGCGGCGGGATCGTGCTCAACGGCGAGCTGCACCGGGGGGCGTTCGGTGTCGCGGCGGAGATCGGGCACATGCGGGTGGTTCCGGACGGTCGCATCTGCGGGTGTGGCAACCGAGGGTGCTGGGAGCAGTACGCCAGCGGCAGCGCCCTGGTGCGCTCGACCCGGGAGCAGGCGCGAGAGGGCTCGCTGATCGCCCGCACGCTGGTGGACCGGGCCGGCGGCGACGTCGAGGCCATCACCGGCCCCCTGATCACCGAGGCCGCCCGCGAGGGTGACGCCTTCGCCCGTGAGCAGCTGTCCGTGCTGGGCAGGTGGCTCGGCGAGGGCATCGCCAGCCTCGCCGCGGTCCTCGACCCGGCGGTGGTGGTGATCGGCGGTGGAGTCTCGGAGGCCGGGGACCTGCTGCTCGACTCGGTCCGGGCACACTTCCAGGCGAACCTCACCGGCCGGCACTACCGTCCCGAGCTGGAGATCCGGCCCGCCCGGCTCGGCAACAGGGCGGGGATGATCGGCGCCGCCGACCTCGCGCGACGCCCCTGACCGGCAGGCCGCCGGTCAGGAGCTGGAGGTCCGGTAGCCCTCGACCAGCTCGCCCGCCAGCTGCTCGAGGAACAGCCCGACGTCCGTGACGATCCCGCGGGCCTGCGACGAGCCCCGGTCGGCGAGCTTGGTGACCGACGCCGGGTTGATGTCCACGCACACCAGAGGCACGGAGGCCGGCAGGATGTTGCCGGTCGCCACCGAGTGCAGCACGGTCGCCACCATCAGGCAGAAGCCGACGTCGGTGAGCTCGGCGCGCATGGCCCGCTGGCCCTCCAGGACGTCGGTGTAGACGTCGGGGAGCGGTCCGTCGTCGCGCACCGAGCCGACCAGCACGTAGGGCTTGCCCCGGGTCACCATCGCGTGCATGATCCCGCCCCTCAGCACCCCGGAGTCCACGGCGGCCTTGATGGAGCCGGCCTTCCGGATGGTGTTGAGCGCCCGGATGTGGTGCTCGTGGCCGTGCTCGACGCCTCGTCCCTGGGCGAGGTCGACGCCGAGCGAGGTGCCGAACAGCGACGACTCGATGTCGTGGGTGGCCAGGGCGTTGCCGGCGAACAGCACGTCGACGTAGCCGGCCTCCACCAGCGCCACCATCGCCGGGGCGGCCCCCGTGTGCACGACGCCGGGCCCGCCGACCCACAGCACCTTCTTGCCTGCCGCCCTGGCCTCCCGCATCCCGTCGGCGACCTGGCGGACCAGGACCGTCTGCGGCTTCTCGCTGGAGACGTCGGACTCCATGAACCCGAAGGAGCCCTCGGCCTTGGTCATGATCGGGGCCTCGACGCGGATGCCGGAGACACCGCACACCACCTGCATGCCGGCCCTCACGTCCGACATCGGCACCGTGTAGACCCGGGTGCGCCCCGCGGAGGTGTCCACCACCAGGCCGCAGTCCATCTCGGGGTTCTCCACGTCGACCCACCGGCCCTCCACCCGGACCCGGGTCGGGAGGTTGGTGGTCGAGTAGAAGTGGTCCGGGAAGACGCCGTCCACCTCGCACGCCACGATCTCGGGCTCTCCTGAGTGGACCTGGTTGACGCCCCTGGTCTGCAGCCGCATCAGCAGCCGTTCCAGGGCCTCGTCGTCCTCGTGGAGGACGGTGATGGTGGCGCTCGACAGGTCCGCGGGCTCGTGGCCGACGTCGAAGCGGTCGATGACCCAGTCGCCGCCGTACTCTCGGATGTCGTCGAGGACGCGGGACAGGATGCCCGTGTCGATCAGGTGTCCGGTGACCTCGACGGTCTCGCTCGCGTGCACAGTCGCTCCTCTCGGCCCGGGCCCGTCACCGGACCGGGGTGGCCGAACGGACCCTACACAACCGCGCCGTCGCCCCGCCCGTCGTCACCGTCGCGAGGCATGGTCAGCACCAGGAAGACGAAGCCGCCGACGAAGCCGGCCACCAGCAGCATCGCCAGCCAGTCGGGGAACGCCATCTTGAGCACCACCGCGAGGACCAGCAGCACCGGGGGGGCGAAGAGCCCGACCCACGCCAGTCGCCGCGCGGGGGTGCCCCTCGGGACCGGTGGCGGCTCCGGCGGCACGAAGTGCTCGTGGTCCTCGGTGGGAGGCGTCGCTGGGGCATCCTCCGCGGACGCCCGCTGCGGCTCGACGGGCTCGACGGGCTCGACCGGCTCGACCGGCTCGACTCGCTCGACCGGCCGGACCGGCGGGTCGGGCTCCTGCCCCCCCGGTGCCGGGTCGAGCGCGGTGCTCCCGAGGGACGGGCGCTCGCCGTAGTTCTCCACGATCAGCCGCCATGCGGCCTCCTCGTCGAAGGCGGGCCCGAACGGCGAGTCGGCGGGGTCGACCGGGCCGGCGGGCGTCCCCTGCGCGGGGTCGTCCCTCGAGCCGTCCCTCGGGCCGTCGTGGGGTACGTCGTCGGGAGAAGTCATGGTCCCGTCACTCGTCGTACGAACTGGGCAGACTCCTCGAAGATCCTCGGGGCGTCGTGGTCGAGCGTAGCCACGTGGTAGCTGTTCTCAAGAACCCGCTCCGTCAGGTCCCGCGAGGAGACGCCCCGCCGGATCATCGCTGCCGACGAGGGGTCGACGACATGGTCCACCGAGGACCGGAACATCAGCAGCGGCTGCGTGACCTGCGGCAGGTCCTGGACCAGGGACCTCCACCCGGTCAGCATGGCGTGGAGCGCCTTCAGCGGCGTGCGGGAGTAGCCGTGCTCCTCGACCCCGGGTCTCTTGATGTCGTTGGTGACGCCGGGCATCGAGGCCACCAGGTGCTTGAGCACCGGCACCAGCACCAGGTCGCGCCGGGCGAGGTGCACCGCCGGGTTGACCAGCACCACCCCGGCCACCTCGCGGCCCCGGTCCGCGGCCAGCCGGAGCGCCAGGCCTCCTCCCATGGACAGTCCGCCGACGACCACCTGGTCGTTGTCGGCCTGCAGCTTCTCGAAGGCACGCTCCACCTCGGCGTACCAGTCCGGCCAGGCGGTGCGGTTCAGGTCCTGCCAGGTGGTGCCGTGACCGGGGAGCCGCGGCACCGCGACGCCGAGACCCTGCTCGGCGAGGTGGCGGCCCCAGGGCGTCATCGAGGCCGGCGACCCCGTGAATCCGTGGACGAGCAGCACGCCGACCCGCTGACCGTCCTGCGGTGCCGGGACCGCCTCGGCGTAGAAGGGCTCCGCGAAGGGTGCGAGGGACACGGGGTGCTCCTACGTTGGGATTCTCTCGAGTCGGTCCCACCGTGCGAACCGGCGGGTCGACCGACGTGCAAATCGTCGCACGCGGTGGTGACGAGGGCTAGGGTGTGGCCCACCCGTGGACGGCCCCGACGACCGTCGACCGCCCCGGGACGACGAAGGAAGATGGTGCGCATTGTTCTACTGGCTGCTGAAGTGGGTCGTGCTCGGGCCCGTCCTCAAGCTCGTCTTCCGCCCGCAGACCGAGGGCGTCGACCATGTGCCCGCCGATGGCGCCGCCATCCTGGCCAGCAACCACCTCTCCTACGCCGACTGGCTGTTCATGCCGTTGACCCTGCAGCGCCGGGTGACGTTCGTGGCCAAGGCGGAGTACTTCACGACCCCCGGCATCAAGGGCTGGCTCCAGAAGAAGTTCTTCTCCGGCGCCGGGCAGGTGCCGATCGACCGCTCGGGCGCGGACGCGGCGGAGGGCGCTCTGGCGGCCGCGAAGCGGATCCTGGGGGAGGGCGGCCTGTTCGGCATCTACCCCGAGGGCACCCGCTCCCACGACGGGCGCCTCTACCGGGGGAAGACCGGCGTGGCCCGGCTGGCGCTGGAGATGAAGGTGCCGGTCGTCCCGGTGGCCGTGGTCGGCACCGACGTGGTGGCCCCACCCGGCAAGAAGTTCGGGGCGTTCACCCGCCCGGTGGTCCGCTTCGGTGCCCCCCTGGACTTCTCCCGCTACGAGGGCCTCGAGAACGACCGGTTCATCCTGCGCTCGATCACCGACGAGATCATGTACGAGATCATGCGGCTCTCCGGCCAGGAGTACGTCGACATCTACGCCGCCCGCGCGAAGGTCCTCGACAAGGAGGCCCGCAAGGAGACGGCGCCCGACATGATGGGCTCTCCGCCCGAGTCGTCCGGGGACACGCACCTGCGAGCCTCCTGACCGTGTCCGGGCCGGCCGACCCGGGTGGCCTGCTCGACCCGGTCGCGGCCCAGGTGGAGACCACCCTTTTCCGGGCCCTGGCGGTCCTGCGGCTGGTCGTGGTCACCTACGCCGTCGGTCTCAACGTGTCTCGCTGGCGGGAGTTCGAGCACCCGGTCGCGGGCTGGGTGGTGGTCTCCGGGATCGTCGTGTGGACGGTGGTGGCGACCTGGGCGTACGACGCCCCACGCCGGCGAGGGCTGCCGCTGCTGCTCGCCGACCTGCTGGTCGCCCTGGCGGCACTGGCCTCGACGCCGTACGTGCAGAGCGACGCCATGCTGGAGCGGCACGCCTCCACGATGCCCTCGTTCGCGATCATCACCGCGGTGCTCGCCTGGGCCGTCGCCCGCGGATGGGCGTGGGGGCTGGGGGCTGCGCTGCTGGTGTCCGTGACGGACCTGTCGGTGCGCTCGTCGCTGAACGGCACCACCTGGGGCAACATCTTCCTGCTGGTCGTGGCCGCAGGCGTGGTGGGCTACTCCACGAGCCTCATCCGGGAGGCCAGTGAGGCACGCGCCGAGGCGGAGCGGATCGCGGCGGTGCTCTCCGAGCGGGCCCGGCTGGCGCGCGCGGTCCACGACGGGGTGCTCCAGGTGCTGGCCCTGATGCAGCGTCGCGGGAGCGAGCTCGGCGGTGAGGCGGCCGAGCTCGGACGGCTCGCGGGTGACCAGGAGGCTGCTCTGCGTGCCCTGGTCCAGGGGGACGTCCTCGCCGCTCCTGGCCGGCAGGCGGACCTGGTCTCGTCGCTGTCCACGCTGGCCTCGCGCTCCGTCACGGTGTCGGGTCCGGGCGGTCAGCTGCTGCTGCCCGCGGGCGTGGTGAACGAGCTGCGGTCCGCCGTACGCGCCTGTCTGGACAACGTGGCGCGGCACGTCGGGCCCGACGCGCCGGCCTGGGTGCTGGTCGAGCGCGTCGGTGACCGCGTCGTGGTGACGGTCCGCGACGAGGGACCGGGGATCGCGCCGGGGCGTCTGGAGCAGGCCAGGTCGCAGGGCCGGCTGGGCGTGAGCGAGTCGATCCGGGGACGGATGGCCGCCGTCGGGGGCGTGGCGGAGCTGGTGACCGGACCCGGTCAGGGCACGGAGTGGGAGCTGTCCCTGGTCGTCTCGACGACCGGTGCCTCCGCCCACTCCAGGTAGTGGTCCAGGTCGTCGCTGGACACCAGCTCGAACCCGAAGGCGATGCACAGGAGCAGGGACCTCTCGTTGTCCCGCGCCAGGCGCATGCCCACCCGGGCGCCGTCCGTGGACGCCTCGCGCATCAGGTCGCGCATCAGCCGCGACCCGATGCCGCGGGACTGGAAGGGGGGCAGCAGCGTCAGGTCGACGACGTGCAGGGTCGACCCGCTGCCGAACAGGTAGAACCGGCCGGCGCGCTCGCCCTCGTGGGACACCACGAACCGCCGCAGCCCGGGGTAGCGCGCATCGAAGCGCCGCTCCTGGGCGATGTGCTGGATGCGCAGCACGTGCCGGGCGAGGTTCTGGTTGGGCAGTGCTGCGACCTCGTCTGCCCAGGTCGTCGCGAACACGTCGTAGAGGAAGCCGTCGTCGGCCGAGCGGGCAGGCTTGAGGTAGGGCAGCCTCGCCAGATCGACCATGTGTGTGTACCTCCGACACCAGTATCAGGGCTGTGCTCGGATAAAGCGGCCTGTATCTCCCGACTCGTCGGCTAAATCTTGCCGCCCGGCCCGGCCGCTAGCCTGCAACGGTGACGATCCACCCAGGGAACCCCTTCCTCGAGCCCGACTCGCAGCGCGACCCCGCGCGTCGGCTGCGGGGCCGTCTCGGCGGCACCGTCACCTTGTGGACCACCGGCGCCGGGGCCGCGCGGGCGGGTCTGACGGTCTCCTCCGTGCTGGTCGCCGCCGGGGAGCCGGCCCGGCTGCTGGGGCTGGTCGACCCGGACTCCGACCTCGCTCTCGCCGTCGAGGAGTCGGGTACGGCGGTCGTGGCGCTGCTGTCCTGGCGGCACCGGGACCTCGCCGACGCGTTCGCGGGGGTGTCGCCGGCGCCCGGTGGGGTGTTCCGGCTGGGCACCTGGACCGAGACGTCCTGGGGTCCCGTGCTCGACGGTGTCTCGGTGTGGGCCGGGATCCGGTTCGAGGGGCCCGGACGTGCGGTCGGCTGGTCGGTGCTCCTCGACGGCGTGGTCGAGCACGTGCACATCGGCACCGGGGGCCCGGGTGATGGCCGGGGTGATGACCGGGGTGATGACCGGGGTGATGACCGGGGTGAGGACGCGCCGCTGGTGCACAGGCGGGGGCGCTACGTGCGCCCGCCGGCGGGAGCGCGATGACCGGGACGGGCGCGGGTGGTGCCGACCCGGTGGCGGCGCTGACCGTGATGGTGGTCGACGACCATCCGATGTGGCGGGAGAGCGTCACACGGGACCTCACCGAGGCCGGGTTCGCGGTGGTTGCGACGGCGTCGACCGGGACGGAGGCGGTGGCGCGAGCGCACGCCGTACGGCCCCGGGTGGTGGTGCTCGACCTCCAGATCCCGAGGCCGAACGGCGTGGAGGTCACCGCTGCCCTGGTCCGGGACGACCCGGCCGTGCGGGTGCTGATCCTGTCCGCGTCCGGCGAGCACGCCGACGTCCTCGAGGCGGTCAAGGCGGGGGCGACGGGGTACCTGGTCAAGTCTGCGTCCCGTGAGGACCTGCTGTCCGCGGTGCGTCGGGTGGCGGCCGGCGACATCGTCTTCACGCCGGGTCTGGCCGGTCTGGTGCTCGGGGAGTACCGCCGGCTCTCGGACGCGCCACCGGCGTCCGCCGGGCCGGCCACCCCGCGACTGACCGAGCGGGAGACCGAGGTGCTCCGGCTGGTGGCCAAGGGGATGTCCTACAAGCAGATCGCCGAGCGGCTGTTCCTCTCCCACCGCACGGTCCAGAACCATGTCCAGAACACGCTGCGCAAGCTGCAGCTGCACAACCGCGTCGAGCTGGTCCGCTACGCCATCGAGCAGGGCATCGACGAGGAGTGACCCGGTTGCCTCGCAGGAGCGCGCCGTCCCCGCACCTCATCCGGCACCTCCGCGACATGACATTCTGGCCCGGTGGCCACCGACCCACTGCTGAGCATCGCCGACGAGCTGTACTCCCTGGCACCGGCCGAGTTCACCGGCACCCGCAACGAGCGGGCCAAGCAGGCCAGGGCCGACGGTGACAGGGAGCTCGCGAAGCAGGTCACCGAGCTGCGCAAGCCGTCGCTGTCGGCCTGGGTGGTCAACATGATGATGCGGCACCAGGGCGAGCAGATGACCGAGGTCCTCGAGCTCGGCGCGTCCCTCCGCCGCGCGCAGGCGGACCTGGACGGCGACGCCCTGCGCGAGCTGACCCGGCAGCGTCGCCAGCTCACCACCGCGGTCACCCAGCAGGGCCGGGTGCTGGCGCGGGAGATGGGTCACCGGGTCACCGAGGCGGTGGCCGACCAGGTGCAGAGCACGCTGCACGCCGCGATGGTCGACGATGCGGCCGCGGCCGCGGTGCGCAGCGGGATGCTCGTCTCGGCGCTCGCGTCGACAGGCGTCGGCGGGACGGACGTCGTCGACTCGGTCGCCGTGCCGGCAGCGATCGGCATGACGCCGCGGACGCGTCCCCGGCCGGCACCGCGGACGTCGGCGGCCGGAGAGCGGGCCGGGCTCAGCGTCGTACCGGAGACCGAGCCGGGGCCTGACGCGCGGGAGCTGGCGCGGCAGGCCGCCCAGCAGGAGGTCGACCGGGCCGAGCAGGGCGCCGACGAGGCACAGCGTCGCCTCCGCAAGGCCCAGAAGCGGGCCAAGAGGGTGCAGGCCGCGATCCTGCAGGCGGCCGACGAGCTCGACCAGGCCCGACGGCGGGTGGCCGAGCTGGAGCACTCTCTGGAGGGCCTCGACGACGAGGCGGCCGCGGCGGCCGAGAAGCAGGAACGCGCCGAGCGGAGGTACGCCGACGCCCAGGAGGCCCTGGAGCAGGCGCGCGCCTCCCTGAGCGAGCTCGGGTAGCGGCCCTCGGCCGGGGGTGTGCCGGTTGGAGGGCGGGCCTGTGCGCGGCGCACGCCCACCATTTGGAACGTTCTAACCCGAGATCGCCGAACAACCCCGGCGTCGCTAAGGTCATCAGAAATGTCAAGATCATCAGCTGGACCATCAGCTGGATCATCACTCGAGGACAGAGGAGCCCGGTGGCCATGCGTGTGGGAGTTCTGACCGGCGGGGGCGACTGCCCGGGACTGAACGCGGTGATCCGGGCCGTGGTGCGCAAGGGGGTCGCGGAGTACGACTTCGACTTCGTCGGCTTCCTCGACGGCTGGCGCGGACCGTTGGAGAACGCCACCACCCCGCTCGGTGTGGACCAGGTGCGCGGGATCCTTCCGCGGGGTGGCACCGTGCTGAAGTCCTCGCGGACCAACCCGTTCAAGATCGAGCGGGGCGTGGAGCGGATCAAGGAGAATCTCGCCGCCAACGAGGTCGATGCGCTGATCGCCATCGGCGGTGAGGACACGCTCGGTGTGGCCACGAAGCTCGCCGACCTCGGCGTCAACGTGGTCGGGGTGCCGAAGACGATCGACAACGACCTGTCCGGCACCGACTTCACCTTCGGCTTCGACACCGCCGTGAACATCGCCATGGAGGCCATCGACCGGCTGCACACCACCGCGGAGTCCCACCACCGGGTGCTGGTCGTGGAGGTGATGGGCCGGCACGCAGGATGGATCGCCCTGCACTCCGGCATCGCCGGTGGGGCCAACGTGGTGCTGATCCCCGAGCAGCCCTTCGACATCGAGAAGGTGTGCGCGTACGTCGAGACCCGGTTCAAGTCGCACTACTCCCCGATCATCGTGGTCTCGGAGGGCGCCATGCCGGTCAACGGGGGAGACATGACCCTGGTCAGCGGCGAGAAGGACGCCTTCGGGCACGTCCGGCTCGGCGGGATCGGGGACCGGCTGGCTCGCGAGATCGAGAGCCGCACCGGCAAGGAGGCCCGTGCCGTGGTGCTCGGCCACGTGCAGCGCGGCGGCACGCCGACGGCCTTCGACAGGTGGCTCGCGACCCGCTTCGGCCTGCATGCGGTGACCGCGGTCGCGGAGAAGGACTTCGGGACGATGGTCGCCCTGCGCGGGGCGGACATCGTCCGGATCCCGCTCACGGAGGGCACCGGTGAGCTCAAGCTGGTGCAGCCCGACCAGTACGCCGAGGCGGAGGTCTTCTTCGGCTGACGGGCATCCGCCCGCCCGGTGAGCTGTACGCCGGCCCGCCACGCGGTTCTGGTCACTGCAGGGTCCTGTCCCGGCTCCGGACAGGACCGGAGTGACCACAACTGACGCGATGGACGAGGGCGCCCGCCGGCCGCGGGCACGGCGGACCGGGATGTCGGCGCCAGCCCCTACCGTGGGAGGCATGGGTTCACCGAGCACGACCGCAGCACTGACCGAGGCACGCACCGCGGTCACCGACCGGGTGATCGCCGCGATGGCGGGCCCGGACGCCAGGCTGCGGGCGGACCAGGCCACCGCCGTGGCCGCCCTGTGCGAGGACGGTGCCCGGGTGCTCCTGGTGCAGGCGACCGGATGGGGGAAGTCCGCGGTCTACTGGGCCGCCACCGCGTGCCGACGGGCCGAGGGATCCGGGCCGACGCTGGTCGTGTCACCGCTGCTGTCCCTGATGCGCGACCAGGTCGCCGCGGCCGGCCGTGCCGGGTTGCAGGCGGCGACCCTCAACTCCTCGAACGTCGAGGAGTGGTCCTCGGTCGAGGCGGCCCTGCGCAGCGGCGAGCTCGATGTCCTGCTCGTCTCACCCGAGCGGCTCGCCAACCCCGGCTTCGGTCGACGAGTCCTCGACGGGCTCGCCGGTCGGCTCGGGCTGCTGGTGATCGACGAGGCGCACGCCGTCTCCGACTGGGGACACGACTTCCGCCCCGACTACCGCCGGGTCTCCGACGTGCTGCAGCGGCTGAACCCCACCACGCCGGTGCTGGCCACCACGGCCACTGCCAACCAGCGGGTGACCGACGACGTCGCCGCGCAGCTGGCGAGCACCTCGACGGAGGGCCCCGCCACCGGTGGACAGCCCACGCTGGTGCTGCGCGGCCAGCTGGCACGGGCCAGCCTGGAGCTCTCGGTGGTGGACCGGCTCTCGCCGCTGGAGCGGTATGCCTGGGTGGTCGACCACCTGCCGAGACTCGAGGGCAGCGGCATCGTCTACGCCCTGACAGTGGCGGACGCGGAGCGGCTCGCGGCGGCGGTCCGCGACGTGCACGGCGACTCGGTCCCGGTCGCCGCCTACACGGGCCAGCTGGAGGCGACCCGGCGACACCACCTGGAGGACGCCCTGCGCGAGAACCGCCTGAAGGCGCTGGTGGCCACCTCGGCGCTGGGGATGGGCTATGACAAGCCCGACCTCGGGTTCGTGGTGCACGTCGGCGCGCCTCCCTCCCCGGTCTCCTACTACCAGCAGGTCGGCAGAGCGGGTCGCGCGATCGAGCACGCGCACGCGGTGCTGCTGCCCTCCGACGCTGACTCCGGTGTCTGGGAGTACTTCGCGACCTCGACCATCCCGGTCCCCGAACAGGTCCGAGCGGTCCTCGACGCGTTGGAGAGGTCCCCGGGGGAGCCGATGAGCGTGGTGGCGATCGAGGCCCAGTCCGGGGTACGCCGCGGTCGGGTGGAGCTGATGGTGAAGCAGCTGGCCGTCGACGGGGTCGTGGAGCGCGTCGAGGGCGGGTGGCTCGCGACGGGGGTTCCCTGGGTCTACCCCGAGGAGCACTACGCCGGCGTGGTCGCGGTGCGCCGCCGGGAGGCCGACATCATGCGGGCCTACGTCCGCGGTGAACGCTGCCTGATGGAGCTGCTGCAGGAGTCGCTCGACGACCCGGCGGCGGAGCCGTGCGGCCGGTGCTCGGTGTGCCGGGGAGCGCTGCCGACCGACCTGGAGGGTGCTCCCTCAGCGGAGACCGTGCGGACCGTGACCGCCCTGCTGCGCGGTCAGGTGCACGTCCTCGAGCCGCGCAAGATGTGGCCGGGTGGGGCGTTCGGGTCCCGCGGCAGGATCCCGCCGGAGGAGTCACACGCCACCGGTCGGACCCTGGTGTTCGCGGACGCACCGGAGTGGCGCGAGACGGTCGCCTCGCTCTTCGCCCGCGACGCGCCGGCCCCCGACGACGTGCTGGAGGGCTGTGTGCGGCTGCTGGGGCAGTGGCGCACCTCCTGGGCGGCGCGGCCCGAGGTGGTGGTCGACCTGACGGCCACCGGGTCGCCGGTGCTGGTCGCCTCGGTTGCCGACCACCTCGCTGCGGTGGGTCGCCTCGACCGGGCCTCGATGGCGGCCCCGGCCACCGCACCGGACCTCCGTGAGCTGAGCTCCTCGGACGAGGCGGCCTTCTGGCGCGACCATCTCGACGCTGCTCCCGCGGCTGCTGCCGTGGCCGGTCGCGTGGTGCTGCTGGTGGTTGACGCGACCTCCTCCCTGTGGCCGGTCACGGTCGCGGCTGCCGTGCTCCGCCGGGCAGGGGCGTCCGCCGTACTCCCGCTGCTGCTGCACAGACGGCCGTGAGCCCGGCATCCAGACGTGTGCCCCGGGTCCGTTGGCGCGCCGCGTGGTGTCCGGGGCGGCCGTGGCCGACGGCGGTGGCCGGCATCCTTCCGGAACGGTGGCCGTGATGACGACGCAGCCCGGCCGGCCCCCAGCGGACCAGCGCGGCTCCCAGCCCGGTCTGAAGAGAGTCATGGGACCCAAGCTCCTGCTGCTGTTCATCGTCGGGGACATCTTGGGCACGGGTGTCTACGCACTGACCGGACAGGTCGCCGGCGAGGTCGGAGGCGCGGCCTGGGCCCCGTTCGCCGCTGCGTTCGTCGTCGCGACCGTCACTGCGGTCTCCTACCTCGAGCTGGTGACCCGCTACCCCCAGGCGGCCGGCGCAGCGCTCTACACCCACAAGGCCTTCGGGGTGCACTTCCTCACCTTCCTGGTGGCGTTCACGGTGATGTGCTCGGGCATCACCTCCGCCTCCACCGCCGCCCACGCGTTCGCCGGCTTCCTCAACGACGGGTTCGGGCTCGGGCTGGTCGCGGGCGGGACCGGCCTGATGGTCATCGCCGTGACCTTCATGCTCCTCGTGGCGGCGGTGAACTTCCACGGGGTCGGCGGAAGCGTCAAGGCCAACGTCGTGCTGACCCTCGTCGAGCTGTCCGGCCTCCTGCTGGTCATCTTCGTAGGGCTCTACGCGGTGCTCGGTGGCAACGCCGACTTCACCGAGGTGACGATCTTCGCGTCCCCAGGTGACAGGAGCGCCTTCTTCGCGGTGACGGCGGCGACCTCGCTCGCGTTCTTCGCGATGGTCGGCTTCGAGGACTCGGTCAACATGGCCGAGGAGTGCGAGGACCCCGTCCGCGACTTCCCCAGGACGATGCTGACCGGGCTCGGCATCACCGGTGTCATCTACATCCTGGTGTCGGTCGTCGCGGTTGCCCTCGTGCCGGTCGGCGACCTGACCGATCCCGAGAAGGGCTCGGCACTCACCCAGGTGGTGGCCGCCGGGGCCCCGGGGCTGCCCTTCGACACGATCTTTCCCTTCATCGGAATGTTCGCGGTGGCCAACTCCGCCCTGATCAACATGCTGATGGCGAGCCGGCTTCTCTACGGCCTGGCACGACAAGACGTGCTGCCGCGGTCGCTGGGCAAGGTGCATCGCACCCGCCGTACTCCGTGGGTGTCGATCGTCTTCACGACCACCGTCGCCGTCGGCCTCATCGCGTACGTCGTCCGCGCGAGTGCCTCCGCCGAGGGGGCGAACGAGGTCGCTCTGCTCGGAGGCACCACCTCCCTGCTGCTGCTCTGTGTGTTCACCGTGGTCAACGTCGCCTTGCTGGTGCTGCGCAGACACCCGGTCGCGCACGAGCACTTCGAGGCGCCGACGCTGCTACCCGTGGTCGGGGCCCTGTCGTGCGCCTTCCTTGCCGGACCGTGGGCGCGCAGCGAGGAACAGCTCCAGCAGTACGACATCGCCGGCTGGCTGCTCGCACTGGGCATCATCCTCTGGCTGCTGACCTGGGTGTGGAACCGCCGGGTGCGGGGGAGGAGGACCGGGTTCCGGGATGTGGGCTCGCTCAGCAGCTGACCGGGCAGCGGAACCTCGAGGTTTCCGGTCCCGAGCCGGGGTCCGCCGACCCGCCCGGCGGCGCGGCTCAGGCCGGCGGACCGATGTCGGCGACCAGGGCCCGGTGGTCCGAGAGCGGCAGCTGCACCACCTCGTCGCGCCGGGCGACCAGGCCCGGGTCGTCGGTGAGGATGTGGTCCAGCTGCTCGGCGGGGTGGTCGGCGGGGAAGGTGAGGCCCGTCGCCAGGGGACGCAGCCCCGTCAGGTCCGAGGCCCGGCGCGCGTCCATGTTGAGGTCACCGGTCAGCACGAGCGGGGCCGGCCCCTCGCGCAGAGACCGGATCAGCAGGCGCAGCTGGCGCAGGTTCCACCAGCGGATGAAGCTGAGGTGCGTGGTGGCGACCCGCAGGGCACCGGCCGGCGTCGAGACCTCCGCCACCACGGCCACCCGGGGCTCGTCGCGCACCCACTCGGGTCTCCACCGTCCCTCGAACCGCACCGGGGCGCGGAGCGGCACAGGGGGCAGCCGCAGCACCTGCCAGCCGGTGACGGGATACCGACTGAGCAGGGCGACGCCGTAGGCCGCCGCGTCGGGCTGCTCGTCGCCGGTGGCGGCGAGCCACGTCGCCCCCGGGGTCCCGGACAGGGCAGCCACGAACCGGTGCTCGCGGGCGCCCATCGCGTCCGCTGCCGCAGCGGTGAGGTCGGAGTGCTGGGACCGGGGCTGGTTGCGGTCGACCTCCTGCAGGCACAGGACGTCGGCGTCCAGCGAGCGCACCGCCTCGGTGAACCGCTCCGGGTCGACCCGGTCGTCGACCGGGGAGCGACCGTGCAGGATGTTGAACGTCGCGATCCGCATCTCAGGGCAGTTCCCGGGCCCGGCAGGGTCATGCTCTCGGGGTCGGCGACAGGATGCCGCCCGGTGGACGGGGTACGGCCCGGCCATGAACGACAACGATGCCCTCCGGGAGGGGCTCAAGCGGGTCGCCGGTGGCCCTGAAGACGACCGGACTGCCGTTCGCCATGGCCGGTGGGTACGCCGCGTGGGCGCTCGGCGGCCCGGAGCCCCAGCCACGACGTGGACTTCCTGATCAAGTCCGAGGACGTGGTCAGGGCCAAGGAGGAGCTCGAGCGCTCCGGGCTGCAGGTCGAGCAGCCACCGGAGGACTGGCTGTTCAAGGTCCGCAGCGACGGGCTCACCGTCGACGTCCTGCACCGAGGCTCCGGGCGGCCGCTGGCCGAGACCGTGCTGTTCCTCCTCGAGCGGCTGGGCATCATCAAGCCCGCGTGATCCCGGGCGAAGCCCTCGCCTCACGGCTGCGACTACCCGATGCTGCGGTCGTGCCCCTCCCACTCCTTGTCGCGCAGCTGCTTCTTCTGCACCTTGCCGGTCGAGGTCTTGGGCAGGTCCATGATCTCGACCGCGGCAGGTCGCATGAACCCGGTGAGGCGCTTCCTGGCGAAGCCGAGAAGGTCCTCGGCCGAGACCTCCTCGCCGTCCACCAGCTCGACGAAGGCCTTGGGCCGCTCCCCCCACTTCTCGTCGGGCATGGAGACCACGGCGATGTCTGCGACTGCCGGGTGCTCGAGAAGGGCCTGCTCGACCTCGATGGTCGAGATGTTCTCGCCCCCGGAGACGATGATGTCCTTCTTGCGATCGCGGATCTCGATGTAGCCGTCGGGGTGGCGAACGGCCAGGTCTCCGGAGTGGTACCAGCCCCCGGCGAGGGTTTCCTCCGTCTGCTCGGGATCGTCGAAGTAGCCGGTCATGACGTTGTTGCCGCGCATCAGGACCTCACCCAGGGTCCTGCCGTCGGGGGCGACCTCTCCGCCCTCGTCGTCGACCACCCGGACCGGCTCGGCCACCACATAGTGCACACCCTGACGGGCCAGCCGCTTGGCGTGCTCGTCGACCGGCAGGTCCTTCCAGCCGGGCTGCGGCTCGCAGATCATGTAGGGCCCGAACAGCTCGGTGGCGCCGTACACGTGGATGGGCCGGATGCCCAGGTCGGTGAGCCTGCCGAACAGCTCGGCGGACGGCGGGGAGCCGGAGACCGTGGTGATGACCTCACGATCCAGCTCGTGCGCATGTGCATGGTCGAGCAACGAGCTCTGCACCGTCGGCGCTCCGTTGTAGTGGGTGACGCCCTCGGCGTCGATGAGCTGCCAGATCAGACCGGGGTCGACCTTGCGCAGGCACACGTGTCGGCCGCCGACCGCGGTCACCGCCCAGGTGAAGCACCAGCCGTTGCAGTGGAACATCGGCAGCGTCCACAGATAGACGCTCTGTGGTGTCAGCTGGGTCTCGATCACCTCGCCCAGCGCGTTGAGGTAGGCGCCTCGATGGTGGTAGACGGCTCCCTTGGGACGGCCGGTGGTCCCCGAGGTGTAGTTGATGGAGATGGGCAGGTCCTCGTCGACCAGGGGGCTCGGCGCAGCATCGGGGCGGCCCTCGCCGAGGAAGGCTTCGTAGGGGTCGTCGGGCCGGCCGGTGTCGTCGATCCGCACGGTGCGCTCGACCGCGGCGTCCCGGGCGAGCTCTTCGTACTCGTGGTCGACGAAGACGAAGCGGGCGCCGGAGTGCTCGAGGATGAAGCCGACGTCCTCCGCGCTGAGCCGGTAGTTGATCGCGACCAGCACACCACCTGCCGCCGGCACGCCGTAGTGAGCCTCCAGGAGGGCCGGGATGTTGGGGGCGATGACAGCCACCCGGTCGCCGTCCTCCAGGCCGGCGGCGCGCAGGGCCGAAGCCAGGCGACGGACACGCGCCCCGAGCTCGCGGTAGGTGTAGCGACGATCCTCGTGCACGACAGCGACCTTGTCCGGGTAGACGAACTCGCTGCGCTCCAAGAAGCTGAGGGGGGACAGCTCGCTGCGATGAGCGCGTCGTACGTCGGAGGCGTCGCTCGTCGCGGTCACGTCGCCTCCATGGAAGTGGGTCCTCCTCATCCTGCTGCTTCCGTCGATGGCTGGATAGGTGCCTGACCGACGGCTGAGACACGTTCGGGCCGGTGCGTACCAGGGTCGGCGGCGGACCGAGCGGTCCCGGACTCGAGAGGCGGGTCGTTGACCAGCAGCACTGCGTACCGCCAGGTCGAGACCGTCGACGGACGGACGCTCGAGTACCTCGTCGAAGGGGACCCCGACGGCTACCCGTTGTTCCACCACCACGGCACGCCGGGCTCGGCCAACCCCCACCCCGCGTACGCTGCCGCGGCCGAGGAGCGGGGACTGGCGCTGATCCACTTCTCGCGGGCGGGATACGGGGACTCCTCACCGCGGCCCGGCCGCACGGTCGCCGATGTCACCGAGGACGTCGCGGCACTGCTCGACCACCTCGGGCACGACGACTTCGTGACGCTGGGCTGGTCCGGCGGCGGTCCACACTCACTGGCCTGCGCTGCGCTGCTGCCGGGCCGCTGCCGCGCCGCAGCGACCGGTGCCGGCGTGGCGCCGTTCCTCGCCGACGACCTCGACTTTCTCGAGGGGATGGGCTCGGAGAACCACGAGGAGTTCGGAGCCGCCCTGCAGGGTCGAACGGCTCTGGAGCCCTACCTGCAGAAGGAGGCTGCGGCATTGACGACGGCCACCCCCGAGGGTGTCGGCCAAGCGCTCGGCGGCCTGGTGTCACCGGTCGACAAGGCCTACGCGACCGGCGAGTTCGCGGCCCGCATGCTGGCTTCGTTCCAGCACGGCTGCAAGAACGGCGTCGAGGGCTGGGCGGAGGACGACCTGGCCTTCACCCGTCACTGGGGGTTCGAGCTGGCGGACATCACGGTGCCGGTGTCGATCTGGCAGGGCGCGGAGGACCGGATGGTCCCCTTCTCGCACGGCACGTGGCTGGCCGCCCACGTGCCCGGGGCAGCCGTTCACCTCGACGATGACCAGGGGCACCTCTCGCTCTGGGGACTCATCGGAGACATCCTCGACGACCTCCTGGACCACCGGTCCTGAGGCCGACCCCCGGAAGCCACGGCAGCGGAGCGTCTCGCACGCTCTGCTCGGGCGTCGGGGCGCTGGTCGGGGCCGTAGGCTGGGACGGTGACTCCTTCGTCCGTCCCCGAGGTGCCGACGCTAGAGGCGCTGCGCGCGCTCGGTGCCGCCCAGCAGCCGCAGTGGCCGGACCCCGCCGATCTGGACACCGCGGTCGCCAAGCTGCGCAGCGTCCCGCCGCTGGTCTTCGCCGGCGAGTGTGACGAGCTCAAGGCCAAGCTGGCGGCGGTGGCTCGCGGTGAGGCCTTCCTGCTGCAGGGCGGTGACTGTGCGGAGACCTTCGAGGGCGTGACCGCCGACAACGTCCGCAACAAGCTCCGGGTGCTCCTGCAGATGGCGGTGGTGCTGACCTACGCAGCCTCCGTGCCGGTGGTGAAGCTCGGCCGGCTCGCCGGCCAGTACGCCAAGCCTCGCTCCTCCGACCACGAGACCCGCGACGGCCTGACCCTGCCGGCCTACCGCGGGGACGCGGTCAACGGCTTCGACTTCACCCCGGAGTCCAGGGTGCCCGACCCGCAGCGCCTGGTGGAGGTCTACCACTGCTCCGCCGCGACCCTGAACCTGGTCCGGGCCTTCGTGACCGGCGGCTACGCCGACCTCCGGCAGGTGCACACCTGGAACACCGACTTCGTCAGGGACTCCCCGGTCGGGCGGCGCTATGAGAAGGTCGGCAAGGAGATCGACCGAGCGCTGACCTTCATGCAGGCCATCGGTGCGGACCCCGACGAGTTCCACCGCGTCGACTTCCACTCCAGCCACGAGGCGCTGATCCTCGAGTACGAACACGCCCTGACCCGCATCGACTCCCGCACCCAGCAGCCCTACGACGTGTCCGGCCACTTCGTCTGGATCGGCGAGCGCACCCGCCAGCTCGGGGGCGCTCACGTGGAGCTGCTCTCGCACATCCGCAACCCGATCGGCGTCAAGCTCGGGCCGACCACCAGCCCCGACGACGCGATCGCGCTGGCTGCGCGGCTGAACCCCGACAACGAGCCGGGTCGGCTGACGTTCATCACCCGGATGGGCGCGGGCAGGATCCGGGACCGGCTGCCCGACCTGGTGGAGAAGGTGACGGCCGCCGGTGTGTCGGTCGGCTGGGTGTGCGACCCGATGCACGGCAACACCTTCGAGGCGTCCTCGGGCTACAAGACGCGGCGCTTCGACGACGTGATCGCGGAGGTCCAGGGCTTCTTCGACGTGCACCGGACGCTGGGCACCTGGCCCGGCGGCGTGCACGTGGAGCTGACCGGCGACGACGTGACCGAGTGCGTGGGCGGGGGTGAGGCGCTGCTCGAGGGTGACCTCGGCAACCGCTACGAGTCGGTGTGCGACCCGCGCCTGAACCGCGTGCAGTCCCTCGAGCTGTCGTTCCTCGTCGCCGAGATGCTGCGAGAGGCGAGCCCGACGAACACGCCGGTGGCGTGAGCGGCTCGATGATCGACCTGCGCAGCGACACGGTCACCAGGCCCACGCGGGCGATGCGAGCCGCGATGGCGGCGGCCGAGGTCGGTGACGACGTCTACGGCGAGGACCCGACGGTCCGAGCGCTCGAGGAGCGGGTCGCGGGGATCTTCGGCAAGCAGGCCGCCCTCTTCACCCCGACCGGCTCGATGGCCAACGTGCTCGCCGTGCGGTCCCTGGTGGGCGTCGGTGAGGAGGTGCTGTGCGAGTCCTCGGCGCACATCGCGCGCGCGGAGCTGGGCGCGCACGCGGCCTTCACCGGGCTCACCATGCGCACCTGGGTGGGGCGCCCGGTCGAGCTGGACATGATCGAGTCGATGTTCGCCCCCGACATGGGGCCGTTCTTCGTGGCCACCAGGGCCATCGCGCTCGAGAACACCCACAACTTCGGTGGCGGCGCCGTCACCTCCGTCGAGGACATGCAGGCGGTGCGCCGCTTCGCCGACGCCAACGGCGTGGGCGTGCACCTCGACGGAGCCCGGATCTTCAACGCGCACGTGGCGACCGGCACACCGCTGGACGTGTACGGCGGCTGCGCGGACGTCCTCGCCGTGTGCCTGAGCAAGGGTCTCGGAGCCCCGGTCGGGTCACTGGTGCTGGGCAGCGCTGCGACGATCGCCGACGCCCGGGTGTGGCGCAAACGGCTCGGCGGCGGCATGCGTCAGGTCGGGATCCTCGCCGCCGCAGGGCTGCACGCGCTCGACCACCATGTCGAGCGGCTCGCCGAGGACCACGAGCACGCGCGCCTGCTGGCGGACGCCTGCGGCCTCGACCCCTCCTGTGTGGACACGAACATCGTGGTGGTCGACGTACCCGATGCTCCGGGCGTGGTGGCCGCGGCGCGCGAGCACGAGGTGCTGGTGTCCGCGGTCGGCCCGCGGGCACTGCGGCTGGTCACGCACCTGGACGTCACGCGGGCCGACGTGGACACCGCGGCGGCCGTGCTGGGCAAGGTGCTCGCGGCGCGGTAGCGGCTACCGCGTCCGGCACCTGCGGCTCGGGTGCCGGACGGCGGACCGAACTGCCCACGCGTGGGGGCTGGTGGGAAACCACCGTCGGCGATGGTAAATTCTCCGCTGCGATGGAGGTCCATCGCTTCTCCGCAGCACATGACGACGGGTCGGTGACCTGTCGCGAGGGCAAGGGCAGCACTGCTGCGGTGACCGGGGGCGCAACCGGTGGTTGTGCAGGAGCGACGAGGGGCCGTCTCACATGGACGCATCCACGCGGCGAGGGAGCCGCCAGTCTCAGGTGCCTGCGGGCCGGTGCTGCGCGTCGGCATCGGTGGTGGCGCGACGACGGGGCCGTGGCGCCCGGGTGGCCGGCGTGCTGGTCGCTCTGGTGCTCGGTGGCTCGGGACAGCTGGCGGGCGCCGGTGCGGCGGCCGCCGCGCCCCTCGCGGCCTCGGCCTCGTTCGGGAGCGTCCCGGACCCGGGGGCCGTCGCGCCACGCCACGACCGACCCGGCGACAGGTCGCCGCACGACCACGGGCACGGGCACGGGCAGGGGCATGAGCACGGGCCGCGCGGCCACGGGCACCCGCCGCACCCGGACCCCACCGATGGCCCCGGATCATCGCCGAGCACGCCCGCCGCGTCCACGGCGCCCTCGGCGCCGGTCACGGAGCCGGGCTCCGATCCCACGCAGGAGCAGGAGTCCAGCCCCACGCCTCCGACGGTGTCCGGCTCCGGCTCGGCCCCCGGATCCGGCTCGGGCCCCGCATCCGGCTCGGTGCCCGACGTCACCGCCACCGCCGTTCCCGACGAAGGGTCGACCGCCGGCCAGACACCCGGCTCCGGAACCGCATCCGGCTCAGTGCCCGACGTGACCGCCACCGCTTCCACGCCGCACCCGGCGGGCGCGCCAGGAACAGTCACAGCGACCGGCTCGGCCGCAGGAGCCACGGACCCGTCGGCTGCCGGGTCGCCCACCTTCGCCGGGTCTCCGACCGTGTCCGGGTCCGTGGCGCCCGAGACGGGCGCGACCACTGCGGCGACCGCTCCTCCTCGTCCTCGTCCGGCACCGTGCCCTCGGGTTCGGCGTCGAGCGCCGCCTCGCTGTTCCCACCCGCCACCTCGGCGTCAGGTCCGACTCGGGGTCCGGCGTCCCGGCTCGGCACGAGCACGCGGAGCGCTGCCGGGAGCTCGGAGGAAGCCCTTCCGCGGCCCACCAGCGACTCCGGTCCGGCCCTGACGCTGATGGACGGCACCACCTCCCCCAGGAGCGGTCGAGCGGGCGCGTCCCTGGCCTGGGACGACTCGGGGCAGCTGAGCGGAGCGGACGCCCCGGGGTTCCACTGGACGCCGATGTACGTCGCGTGGGCGGGCGTGACCGTCATCGCGCTCATCCTGCTGGCGGCCGGGCCCTCCCTGAGGGAGCGGTGGCGGTCGCGCTGAGGCGGAGGCCACACCCGAGTAGCCCCGCGCGGGCTGGGTCGCTGGGTCGTGCAATGGTAAATTCTCGCCGGACATGAGCCTGTTCGAACCGCGACACCCCGTCGAGCCCACCTCCGTGGGACCCTCCAGCCGGTACGCCGGGCTGGGACGGTGTGTCGACCCCCGACAGGCGCTGCCGGGACGCCGGCTCGTCAGCCGTCGGACGGCGAGCCTGCTGGCGGTCGGCGTCGTGGGTGGCGTGACGCTGCTCGGGGTCGCCGCACCCGCGCAGGCGTCCGTGCCGAGCGGCGCAGTGGCCAGGTCGACCCTCTCGGTCGACCCGCCTGGTGGGGGTGATGGCTCGCCGTCGAGCGGGCCGACGGGTCCACAGCAGCCCTCGTCCAGCGCAACGCTCGACCCGCAGCCCTCGTCCAGCACCGTGAGAGCCGTCCTCGACCCGAAGCCGTCCCCGAGCCCCGAGCCGTCCTCGACCCCCAAGCCGTCGCCTGCGCCGTCGGCCACCGCTGAGCCGTCGCAGCCACCGTCGACCGTCCCGCCGACGGCGACGCCCCGACCCTCGCCCTCGTCGCACCCGCCCAGCCCGACCGCCGGCTCCGACCCGTCCGCCTCGGCCTCGGGTGGCGCAGGAGCCACTCCGGGCGCCGGGTCCTCGACCGGGTCGACCGGGGGGGCCCTTCCAGGCCCTGGATCCGGTCCGCGCCCCACCGGCTCGGCCGGTGGTCCCACGGCGGCGTCGCAGGCCGGCGTCGTCGTGGTCCCCGAGGCAGATCCGTCGGTCGGCCTCTCGCCGACCCTCGGCCCCACCGTGGCCATGAGTGCCCTGTTCGGCCCCCGCCCGGACCTGGCCAGCCCCGGCCGGCCGTCCCGCCCCCCGGCGCCGAGTCCGTCGGCGTCCCGGGCCGGCTCCCCGGCCCAGAACACGCGCGCGGAGCCCAGGAACCAGACGGCGACGACGGCGGCTCCCAGGAACTCGTCCTCGTCGTTCGCCTCGGAGCCGGCCCGACGCTTCGAGTGGACGCCACTCACCATCGGGTGGGCCGGCGGCACCGTGGTGGCGCTGATCATGCTGGCGGCGGGTCCCGGGCTGCGGGACCGCTGGCGGTCACGGCCGCACTGACGGCTCCTGATCGCATCGCCCCGGTCTGCTGGTCGTGGACCGTGCGACCGTGCGGGCCGCACCGGTGGTCGTCTCACACGACGTAGATCGTCACCGTGCTGCCCCGCGGCGCGCGCTCGCCCGACCCGGGGCTCTGCTTCACGACGACGCCGAGGGCGATGTAGTACTCCACGCGCTCGGTGCGCACGGAGAACCCGGCGGCCTCCAGGGTCGAAGCGGCGGAGTCAGCGCCCCTCCCGACGACCCGGGGCACGTCGACCAGCACCGGTCCCTTGGAGACGACGAGCTGCACCCGGTCACCACGGAACAGCCGACCACCGTGCGGAGTCTGCGACACCACGTCGCCGGCTGGGACCGTGTCGCTGTTGACCTCCGAGCGGTCCACCCGCAGATGGATCCTGGTCAGGGCCTTGGTGGCCTGGTCGGCGTCCTTGCCCCTGAGGTCGGGGACCTTGATCGGGCGGGGCCCTCGGCTGACCACCAGGTCCACGGCAGCATCGCGCTTGAGCCGGGTGCCGGCCACCGGCGCCGAGCGCACCACGACGCCTCGGGCCACCTTCTCGGAGTAGACGTAGGAGGCCTCGCCGAACGCGAGGCTGGCGTCCTGGAGTGCCGCCTGCGCCCGGTCCAGGGTCAGGTCGGCCAGGACGGGCACCGGGTGGCGCTCGGGTCCCTGGGAGAGCGTGACGCCCACTGTGCCGTTGCGGGGCACCCGCTCGCCGCCCTTGGGGTCGGTCGTGACGACCCGACCGACGGGGACCGTCTCGGAGTAGGCCCGGCCGGCGAGCTCCATGCCCAGTCCAGCCTTCTCCAGCTTCGCCTCCGCCGCTCGTGAGGTCAGGTCGATCAGTCCCGGCGTGGTGGTGTAGCGCCCGGCGCCGAACCACCAGACCCCGGCTCCGGCCGCCGTCGCGAGCAGCAGCACGAGCACCAGGAGCAGCGGTCCTCGCCGGGAGCGACGTGGCCGGGACACCGACGTGGAGCCGGGGGCCCGGTTCCCCGGCCCCGCCGACCCGGACGCCGAGCCTTCCGAGGCCGAGCCTGGTGGGGGGACGGTCGGAGCGACCGGTCCGGGCTGCCGCCGTGAGCCGATGACACTGGTGTCCTCCGGCCTCCCGTCGGCCCCACGACGGGTCGCCTGCGCGGCGGTCAGCACGACCGGGGCGTCCTCGAGGTCCTCGCGCACGTAGTCGATGTCGGCGTCGCCGACCCGCTGCACCGGCACGGCAGGCGCCAGGTCCGAGGTCAGCTCGGCATCCTCGGTGACGCCCTCGTCGAGGGCAGCCCGCACGCGGCGTACCTGACGGAGCAGGACCCGCGCGTCGGCCGGTCTGAGGTCTCGGTCCCGGGCGGTGGCCCGGGCGACGAGCGCGTCGACGTACGGCGGGATCTCCGGGACCAGCCGGGAGGGCGGTGGCACGTCCTCGTGGACGTGCTTGTAGGCGACCTGGATGGGTGACTCGGCCTCGTGCGGCTTGCGGCCGGTGAGCATCTCATAGAGGAGCACCCCGGCGGCGTAGACGTCGGAGCGGGCGTCCGCGCGGCCGTCGATCAGCAGCTCGGGGGACAGGTAGGACACGGTGCCGATCAGCACGCCGGCGGTCGTGTGCCGGGTGTCGGCGCTCACCGCGCGGGCCAGCCCGAAGTCGGCGACCTTGACCCGTCCGTCGTCGGCGAGCAGGACGTTCTCCGGCTTGACGTCCCGATGCACCAGGCCTGCCTGGTGGGCGGCGCCGAGGGCGGCGAGCACCGGGTCCAGCAGGGCGAGCGCCGCGGAGGGGCGCAGCGGTGCCTGCTCGCGCATCAGGTCGCGCAGGGTGCCGCCGTCGACGTACTCCATGGCCAGGAACAGGGTTCCGTCGTCGTCGCCCTGGTCGAAGACCCCGACGACGTTGGGATGGGAGAGCCGGGCCGCGGCGCGGGCCTCCCGGACGAAACGGCCGACGAAGTCGTCGTCGTCCCCGAGGCCGGCGTGCATGATCTTCAGGGCCACCAGACGGTCCAGCCGCAGGTCGGTGGCCCGGTACACGCTGGCCATCCCGCCCCGGGCGATGCGGGTCCCCACCTCGTAGCGACCGTCCAGGACACGCCCGGTCAACGGGTCCGCGACGGTCCTGTCCACGACGTTGTCCTCCAGGGGCCGGGGCAACGGGGAAGGACCCGGCTCACGCTGGTGATTCTAGGCGGCCGGGCGGATGTTCCCGTCCCGTGTGCACGGTCGGCGTGGCGGCCCGGACGCGTGGCCGGGCCGCCTCACAGGGGGCTCCAGCCACGGCGGAGCCGGCGCTCGAGGGCCAGGACGTTCCGGAGGTACGTCCTGGTGGCGGGGAAGACGCCGCGCCTGCGCATGGCCCCGAGTCCCTGGTAGTAGGCCGCGATCGCCCCTCGGTGGCTGGTGTGCCGGCGCAGCACGTCGACCAGCAGCACGCCGGCGGTCACGTTGTCGCGAAGGCTGTAGATGTTGAGACGGCGGTCGGCGTAGAGCGACATCCACCGGCCGGTGCCGGGCAGCACCTGCATCGCGCCGATCGCACCGGCCGAGGAGCGTCGACGCTGCTGCCAGCCGGACTCCTGCCAGGCGATGGCCAGCACGAGAGCCGGGTCGACCCGGTGCCGGCGGGCGGTGCGCACGATCAGAGAGCGCACCTGGGCACGGGTGGCGTCCGCCTGCCGCCAGGGCTTCGGCCGGGCGGGCCTGCCGTGGTGCGGCCTGGTGTGGTGCGGCCTGGTGTGGTGCGGCCTGGTGTGGTGCCGGTGGTCGCGGCGGGCCGCTGCGACCACGACGGGGATCCTGATCCGCTGTCCGACCCGGAGCCCGGCGTCCGGTCCCAGGCCGTTCACGGCCCGCAGCTCGGCGGTCCAGGCGTGGAACCGCACGGCCAGTCCCGTCGCCGTGTCGCCGCGGTGCACCCGGTAGCGCAGGAGGCGGCGTCCCGGGTGTCCCGGCCAGGGGCTCCCGCCTGGGCGTACGGCGCCGACCGCAGGGGTCCCGGAGACCGCAGGGGTCGTGGCGGTGCCTCGTGCAGGAGAGGCGGCGTCGGCGGGGGAGGGCACCGCCAGCAGACCGGTGAGGGCGAGCACGCCTGCGGTGCCGACCGTGGTCACCGCGCCGGCGGTGCGGCGCGACCACGGATCGTCGAGGGAGGTCACTGGGAGGTCCCTTCATCGGAGGACGGGGGCTGCCCTGTGCCGGCGCCCGGCCGTCTCCGCAACAGTGCGAACGGGTGGGAGAACTGTGGCTGATGTGACAGATGGGGTCAAGTCGAGGACGCTTTGGTCGACACCCGGCGGCATGGCAGAGTTGCCCGGGTGCAGGAATCTGGAACACCCGTCAGCGCCGTCCCCGGGGCTCCCGAGCTCAGCGACCTGGTCGGTGAGTGGCTGGACTGGGGACAGGCCGGGGCACTTCTCCACCTGAGCGCGAGCAAGGTGCGACAGCTGATCCGCGAGCACCAGCTGGCTGCCGTCGTACCGACTCAAGGGGCCGGTCAGAAGGTGCCCGCCGAGCTCATCGCCGACGGCGTCATCGTCAAGGGGGTGCCGGGAGTGTGCACGGTGCTGCACGACGGCGGGTACGACGACCGCTCGATCATCACCTGGCTCTTCACCCCGGACGACACCCTGCCGGGTCGTCCCATCGACGCCCTCCGGGAGAACCGCGGCGCGGAGGTCAAGCGCCGGGCGCAGGCGATGGCCTTCTGAGGCGATCAGGTCCTCCCAGTTCTCGGTGACCCTGTCGCCCGACCTGCGGTCTGGTCTAGCCTCTGGGCTGTGAGCGGACTTGCAGCACTCCTGGCAGGACACAACCGGGCCGACCTCTACCAGTGGCACAGTGCCGCCCAGGTCTCCGACGTCAAGCACGCCGTGGAGCACGCCGGGTGGGCGTTCATGCACGTGGACGGATGGACGGTGGAGGACAAGGAGTCGTTCCTCAAGATCGCCGCACAGGCCCTCGACCTCGGTGACGACCGGGTGGCGAGCTTCGACGCGCTGTCGGACCGCCTGGCCGACGTGCAGGCTCCGGACCAGGAGGGCGTGGTCCTGCTCTGGGACGGGTGGAGTCCCCTGGCACGCCACGACGAGCAGGCGTTCCACGTGGCGCTGAGCGTGCTGGGCGGCCGCGCGAACGCCGACCGCGGCTGTCCGTTCGCCGTCCTGCTGCGCGGGGAGGGCCCGCACATCGACGTACCGGAGCTGCCGGCGAAGACCTGAGCCGCGAGGCCCGGGTCAGATCGTGCGCTGGGTCGCGGCAGCGGCGAGGTCGCGGAGCGCCTCGCGGGCCGGGTCGGTGACCGGTGCCTCGTCGAGCGCGCGGAGACTGGTCGAGGTGAGCCTCTCGATGAGCTCCTCCACCTCGGCGTCAGCCCCGCTGGCCGAGATGATCTGCCGCAGGGCCTCGACCTCGGAGCCGGTCAGGGGCGACCCGAGAGCCCTGTCGAGCAGCTTCGCGTCCGCCGCGGGCGCTCGCTGCAGGGCCAGGGCCACCAGGACCGTGCGCTTGCCCTCGGTCAGGTCGTCGCCGGCGGGCTTGCCGGTGACCGCGGGGTCGCCGAACACCCCGAGCAGGTCGTCACGCAGCTGGAAGGCCTCCCCGAGCGGCAGGCCGAAGGCGCTCAAGGCTCCCGTCATGTCCTCACCGGCGCCGGCCAGGGCGGCACCCACGTGCAGCGGCCGCTCGACGGAGTACTTCGCGGACTTGTAGCGCAGCACCCGCATCGCCTGCTCGACGTCGGAGGCCGCACGTGCCTGCGCCGACACGTCGAGGAACTGGCCGGTGATGACCTCGCTGCGGCTGCTGTCGAAGAAGTCGAGCGCCCGGCTGACCGGACCGGGCGGGAGACCGCAGCGTCGCAGCAGCTCGTCGGACCACACCAGGAGCAGGTCGCCGAGCAGGATCGCCGCTGCCGCGCCGTACAGCTCCGGAGATCCCGACCACCCCCGTTCCCGATGCATCGCATCGAACGCCTTGTGCGTCGCCGGCCGCCCACGCCGGGTGTCGGAGGAGTCCATGTAGTCGTCGTGCACGAGTGCGCTGGCGTGCAGCAGCTCGAGTGCCGCCGCTGCCCGCAGGAGCGCCGGCTGGTCCGCCACCTCGACGCTCACCGCCCGGAACCCCCAGAAGCAGAAGGCCGCGCGCAACCGCTTGCCTCCCGACATCGACGCCCGCGCCGAGTCCACGAGCTGCCCCGCATCGGGCCCGAGGGGCTCCAGCGCACGGGCCTGCTCCTCGACGAACGCGTCGAGGGCGGACTGGACAGCGACGCGGAAGGCGTCCGCGTCCCACGGTGGCGAGGTCCGGGTCACGCACGCGAGCCTACGGTCGCGGCTCCCCGACGTGGCCAGGGGGCGAGAACGGTCCCAGGCGCGCGGGCGTAGCCCTCTATGCTGTTGCGTATGGCGCACGCAACCCTCTCGTCCGCGGCCGACAGCGCACCCCGTGTCAGCGATCTGGTCGCGTCCGGGGAGCGGTCGATCTCCTTCGAGTTCTTCCCACCCAAGGACGAGGCGGGGGAGCGTCAGCTCTGGACCGCGCTGCGTGAGCTGGAGGCTCTGCGTCCGACCTTCGTGTCGGTGACCTACGGCGCCGGCGGTGGGACCCGGGACCGCACGATCCGGGTGACCGAAGGCATCGCCACCCAGACCACGCTGACCCCGATGGCCCACCTGACCTGCGTCGGACACTCGCGTGACGAGCTGCGCTCGGTGATCGGGTCCTATGCCGCCGCGGGCGTGCGCAACGTGCTCGCCCTGCGTGGCGACCCGCCCGGCGGTCCCGGCACCTCGTGGACCGCGACGCCGGGCGGCCTGACCTACGCCTGCGAGCTCATCGAGCTGGTCACCTCGCTCGGCGACTTCTGCGTCGGGGCGGCTGCGTTCCCCCAGGGCCACCGGGAGGCCGGCAGCCTCGAGCAGGACGCACGCGTGATGAAGGCCAAGCAGGACGCCGGTGCGGAGTTCGCCATCACCGAGCTGTTCTTCCGGGTCGAGGACTACTTCGCACTGCGGGACCGCTGCGACGCCGCGGGCGTCCACATCCCGATCCTCCCCGGGATCATGCCGATCACCAGCCTGCCGCAGATCATCCGGATGGCCGAGCTGTCCGGACGGGAGGTCCCCCCCGAGGTCGTCGACCGGGTGTCGCGGTTCGAGGGTGACCCGGCCGCCGTGCGCGCCGAGGGCATCGCCATCGCCACCGAGATGTGCGACGGCCTCCTGGACGGAGGGTCGCCGGGCCTGCACTTCTACACGCTGAACCGGTCGAGGGCGACGCGCGAGATATACGCCGGGCTGACCAGCACCGTCGGCTAGGCGTCTGTTGGGCGGCGGCCGCGCGTCTGTTGGGCGGCGGCTAGGCGGCCCCGATCTGCTGTGCCACCACGGCCGCGGTGAGCCCGACCAGCGGCAGACCCGGCCCGGCTGCGGCATGCACACCCGCGGCGTACACCCCCGGCACCGGGATGCTCGCCAGCTTGCGGTCCATGGTCCTGCGGCCCTGCCAGAGCACGCCGTACGGCGACCCGCCCAGCCGGTCCACCAGGTCGACGGGCGAGCGGTCCACCCGCACCTCGACCTGCCCGCGCACGTCGATGCCGCGGCTCGCAAGCGCGGACACCGGGTCCCCGACCGGCCGGCCACGCGCCAGGACCGTCCAGGCGGCCGCACCAGGGGGTGCCCTGCCGTCGGTGCGGACGACCAGGGTCGGGTCGCCGTGCAGCACCACCTCGCGCGGCAGCTCGGGCACCCCTCCCCGCAGCCCCAGATGGCACACGGCGGGGGGCGTGGCCTGCCGGGTGGGCGGCAGCCGTGCGGCCAGCGCCGGCAGAACGCGCGGGTCGACTGCGCACACCACGACCTCCGCGTCGAGCGTGCCGTGGTCGGTGTGCACGCCCGTCACCCGGTCACCGTCCAGCCGGAGGTCGAGTGCGGTGGTGCCCAGCAGCACCTGGACCCTGCGCTCGGTGAGCCGCTTCGCCAGGACCGAGGCCAGCACGCCCAGGCCCCCGGGGACCGTCCACACGCCGAAGCTCTGCTCGACGTAGGCCCACACGCCCATCCAGGCCGGGACCCGACGTGGGTCCTGCCCGTCCAACATGCTCGGGGACAGCGCGAGCGTGCGAAGCCGCCCGTCCCGCAGCCGCCTGCGCACCGCAGCGTGCAGGCTCGTCCGGGTGCGCAGCAGGGCCCTGGTCCGGGCCTCGACGTGGTCGGCGTCGTACGGCTGCTCCAGGTAGCCCCGCCGGAGCAGGTCCCAGGTGTCGGCGTGCGCGTGCACGTAGTCCACCCACTGGCGGCCGAGGCCAGCACCCAGGGAGGTCTCCACGGCCTCGAGCTGGGCGGAGCGGGAGCCCGCGGGCCAGCGCAGCACCGTGCCGTCGATGAAGCGGTGCTCCCGCACGGGGTCGACCGGCACCAGGTCCAGCTCCCGCTCGAGCGGTCTGCCCGACTTGCGGAACAGGTCGCGGAGCACCGCGGGCAGGGCCGTCGAGGCCGGTCCGGCGTCCCAGCAGAACTCGTCCCGCTCGATCCTGCCGAGTGCTCCCCCGACCCGGTCGAGCCTCTCGACGAGGGTGACCTGATGGCCGAGCTTCGCCAGCCGGACCGCGGCCGCTGTGCCACCGAAGCCACCCCCGAGCACCACCACGACCGACATGGACGCGACCCTAGCGACGCCCTCCGACAGGGACCCGGGCCGGCCCGCCGCCGCCTCCTCGGTGGCTCAGCGCTCGAGGCGCTCCTCCAGGTGCACGGTGACCCGGTCGCCGGCCTGCTTGCCGATCCGCCTGCGGATGTCGGCCTTCACCGGCAGCTTGTGGGTGCCGTCGCCGAGCGCCATGAAGGAGCTGCGGAACGGGTGCCCGTCGACGGTGCCACGCACCTTGACCAGCCCACGGGTGCCGAAGTGGTCGACCGAGCCGGGCCAGACGACGTAGGTCCAGCCCCCCGGCTCGGGGCTCTTCTGCAGGACGGCGGTGAAGGTGGTGTCCATGGGTCTGCTCCGGTTCTACGACGGGTGGGAGGTCATGGATGCAGACCCGCCGCGGCGGCCGGACTCATCGCCCGCCTCGGGCGTACGTCGGGCGCAGCCGCCACCTCACCGAAGCCGGTGTCCAGCTCCTCGTCCACGAAGCGCATCAGGGCCACGTTGAGCTCAGCCACCCGCACCGGGGGAGTCGCCTGCTGGGGCGTCACCAGGCGGCAGAAGGTGCCCACCGCGCTCGGGCCGGCGGACACGGACCAACCGGTGGGCTCGGAGCTCCTCACCAGGCTCGTCCCGTCCCAGGTCACGTGCGCGTCCCAGGGCTCGCGCGCGACCCGGCGGGGGCTGACTGCCACAGGGCGCGCGAACCGGGCGGCGTCCATGGCGGGCACGACCCAGGACTCGAAGTCGTCCACCGTCACGCCCGGGTGCCGTCCGGCCAGCAGGTTGTGCTGGAGGAGGTCGAGCAGGCACGGGTCGACGGCCCGGCCGAGGGCCACCGCACCCGCGGACATCCGGCTGTTCAGCTCGGTGGGGCGGAAGCCGTCCGCGGTCAGGATGCCGTCGATGCCAAACGCCCCGCGGTAGTCGACGAGCTCGCGCAGCCGTTCCCCCGTACGGCGAGCCAGCTCGCGCATCTGCGCACGGTCCTCCTCCGGTGGGACCCAGGTCGTTCCCAGACCGCCGTACACGAAGCGCCGTCGTCCATGTGCCCGACCGCGCAGGATCGCCAGCTCGACCGGTCGCAGGGCCGCCGTGCCGTCGGGCAGCACCAGGCCGTGGATGCTGCACGGCACGCCCTCCAGGAACGGCATCACCCGCACGCGGCTGCAGTGCCGGGAGAAGAACTCGAAGGCCGCGAGGAGCTCCGTCTCGCCGGCCACCCAGCGGACGTAGTCCCCGCCGCCGTTGAAGCCCTCCCGAGCGTCCCCCGCCCACACCACCCCTGCGCCGCGGTCCAGCCGGGCCGACGCCTCCCGGAGCCGGTCGACGTCGACGGGAGCCGGGCACGATTCCGCCCGCGGCACCCCGACCGAGTCCCAGAGCTCGTCGGCGACCATCTTGTCCTCGAGCGCCAGCCACTGCCCGGGTCGTCCGCTGAGGACCTGCCTCCCCAGGAGGGGTGCCGAGGCGACGAAGGGGCCGGCCAGCCAGACCGCCGTACCGTCCGGGTCATAGGCCTCGACGGCGCGCACGACGCCGCCGGGCAGTGAGCGCAGGATGCCGTCGAGCCGGCGGAGCTCCTCGGTCATGCTCGTGGAGTCGGGAACGTCGAGGAACACCACCTCCGCCTGCTCGGGGCGAGGGACGGGACCCGCGCCGACCGCGCTGGCGACCAGGAGGGGTCGTCGAGCGCCCACCTGTTCCAGCATGGCGACCCAGTCGACGTAGCCGGCCAGTGGCGCGACCGCACAGATCACCCGTCGCCCGTGCAGCAGCTCGCCGAGGTGTCGGCGCCACTCCTCACGTGTCCCAGGATCCTGCAGGTCGGTGATGTGCATGCTCCAGGTTAGGAACGCCAGACCCGCCCGCGCGAGGGGATTCTCAGGCCACGTCGGTCTCCACGGCCCCGGTCATCGACACCAGCTCGTCGTAGGTCGTGGAGAACACGGCGGCCGGGTGCCCCGCCGCGGCCCACACCACGTCGTGGCGCCGCAGCCACGAGTCGATGTACGTCGGCACGGGCGCGGGATGCCCGATCGGGGAGACGCCGCCGATCACCTGGCCGGTGTGCGCGCGCACGAAGTCCGGCCTCGCCCGCCGGAGGTCCACCACGCCGATCGCGGGGGCGACCTTGCCGGTGTCCACCCGGTGCGCGCCGGAGGTCAGGATCAGGACCGGCGAGCCGGCGGCATCGAAGAGCAGGCTGTTCGCGATCGCCCCGACCTCGCAGCCGAGCGCCTCGGCGGCCAGTGCGGCGGTGTGCACGGAGTCGGGGAGCACCACGATCCGCCCGGCGCCTCCACGGGCCTCCAGCTCCGAACGGAACCGGGCGACCGCGGGCGGCTCGCTCACCGCCGCTTCCCGTCGTGCAGCATCCCGGTGGCCTGGGAGACCCGCCGGGCCCGGGTCTCCGGCTTCTTGGCGTCCTCGACCCATGTGGTGTACGCGCGCTGGTGGCTGTAGGAGAGTCCCTCGAAGAAGCGCTGCGCGTCGGGGTCGGCCGCGAGGGTCGAGGACAGGTCTCGGGGCACCTCGACGACGCGCGGCTCGGTGTCGTGCTCGAGCTCCACGTCGAGCTCGTCGCCGGCACTCACCCCGGCAGCGGTCCGGTGCTCGGCGCTGACTCCGACCAGGTGCTCGCCGCCCATCGGCGCGACCGTGCTCCGGTAGCTGTACGGACCGTCGGGAGTGTGCAGCGTGACCCGCACCGGCGGCCGTCGACCAGCCCCGAGGGACTGGACCACCTCGGGTGGCACGGCGATGCCGGTGGCCGTCCTGCCGTGCAGCTGGAGCGTCGCGCGGAACCTCTGGGAGCTCATGGCGGCCAGTATCGCCGACACCCGTGCCGCGCGGCTCGGGAGCCGTCGGACGGTCCGCTGGTCGGCCGTGTCGCCCGCTTCACCGGAGTCGTGGGTGCCACCGTTCCACCCAGCTTCCGACGTCCCCGAGCTGTGACAGGTGGGCCGCACCCTCGCCACAGGGACACCAGGACCTTCCCTGTCCTGCCAGGCTTGGCGGGTGCGACAATCGCTGGATGGACGCAGCCGGGAAGGTCGACGCCCCGTCATCAACCCTCCCGTGCCCCTCTTGCGCTCGTGGCCCGGCACGTGGCGCTACAGGGACATCGTCGCGTTCACCCGCTTCCCGATCGTCGAGCTCGACCGCGCGGTAGTCGTCTCGATGGCGCACGGACCAGCCGCCGGACTCGCCCTCACCCGAGCCCGCCGCTCGTGCAGGCGAGCCGCATGAGCGTCGCTTCCGATAGTGGTCCCTCCTTCCGGACGTGGCCGCCTCTGGCAGTAGGTGTGCCACTCGGTCTGGGCCTGCTGATCTCGGCGTTGGTGGGGGATCCACTTGCCGCTTCGTCTCTGCTGGCGGTGTCCGGGTGGCTGCTCGTTGTTGCGTTCGTGGTCTGGAACGGATGGGCGCTGGTGATGATCGCTCGACACCGGACGGCGCTGTTGCCGGGCGGCGCGACGAGGACCGTGATCGACAGCGGGCCGTTCGCACGATCGCGTAATCCTCTTTACCTGGGCCTTCTCGCCGGGTCGGCGGGCGTCGCTCTGCTGGCAGGGTCACTGTGGGCGCTGGTCGCCCTGCCTGCGGAGTGGGCGCTGCTGACCTGGGGCGCGGTCGTGCCCGAGGAGCGCTACCTGGCGGGGAAGTTCGGAGCGGCTTACGCCGAGTACACCAGCCGCGTCCCACGTTGGCTCTGACGGCGCTCGGCCCCGTCGTCACGGAGCTGTCGTCGCTCGGCCCACACCGGCTCGACCTGGACAACTGATCCTTGACGGACTGTCCGCGGGCGGGTGTACCGTGATGTCTGTTCGAACAGATGTTCGAACGACCGCCGGGCGGGAGTGCCTCGACCCCACTCCCGTCCGCGGACCGAGCAGGAGGGCGACCAGATGCGACGGTACGACGACCCGGTGGAGGTGCGCAAAGGGCAGGTGCCCGGCGCAGGAGGCGGTCCCGTCGAGGGCCCGGAGCAGTTCGTCTGGAAGGGGCGCCTCTGGAAGGTGCACGCGGTCGTCGCCCAGTGGGTGGAGACCGGGCCGTGGTGGCAGTCCAGCGGTGTGCACGCCGTGCTCGGCGACGACGGTCCGAGCAATGTCGACCAGCCATTCGACCAGCCATTCGACCAGCCGGTCGACCAGAGCCGGGTCGGTGGGGGGACCGGCACGGTGACCGACCTGGCCGTCGAGCGTGAGGTGTGGCGCGTCGAGGCCGCCCGGGGCATGGCGGTCGACCTCGGTCGGGGGGTCTTCGACCTGGTCCTCGACTGGGCCGACGGCAGCTGGCGGCTCACCCGGTGCCTGGACTGAGAGGCCGTCGATGACCCCGATCCAGACCTCGACCCGGACCCCGGCCCCGGTGACCCCGTTCGACCTGCCGGCCGCCACCCACTCCTACCTGGCCCGGGCAGCGTCCTCGCTGCAGGAGGCGATCACCACCTCGGAGATCCCGATGCGCTATGCGTGTGCTCACGTCGCTGCCCTGCGGGCCACCGCGGCGCTGCTCGCCGCCCGGGCCACCCCGACCCTCTCTCCGCGGCGGACCAGGCAGCAGAAGAACGCCTGGGTCCTGCTCGCTGAGATCGCCCCCGAGTTCAGCGAGTGGGCCGCGTTCTTCGCCGCTGGAGCACCCAAGCGTGCGGCGGCGGAGTCCGGCTCCAGGCGAGCGGTCACCGAGCGGGAGGCCGACGACCTGGTGCGTGACGCCGACCGGTTCCTCGGCCTGGTCGAGGAGTCCCTCGGGATGACCCGGCACGTCCCGGTTCCCGAGCTGCTCCCCACCGAGCACTCACCGGCCGGTGCCGGTCACGGGGAGAGGGATCACGTTGCCTGACCCGTTCGTGCACCTGCGGGTCGCCTCGGGCTACTCCCTGCAGTACGGCGCCTCCCACCCCCACGTGCTCGTCGAGCGCGCTGTCGAGCACGAGATGGACACCCTTGCCCTCACCGACCGTGACGGTGCCTACGGTGCGGTCCGGTTCGCCAAGGCGTGCCTGCAGGGGGGGATCCGGTCGGTGCTGGGTGTCGATCTCGCTGTGGCTCCGGTGCTTCCCTGGCAGCCGGGGAACGGGCAGCCGGGGAACGGGCAGCCGGGGAACGGGCAGCCGGGGAACGGGCAGTCGAGGACTCCGGTCCGGGGAGGCGCGTTCCGTGCCGACCAGGGCCTGTCGAGGGTCACGTTCCTGGCCGGCAGCAGACGGGGCTGGGCGGCGGTCTGCCGGCTCATCTCGGCGACGCACCTCGCCGGGGAGCGCGGCCGCCCAGTGAGCACGCTCGACCTGGTGGCCGAGCACGTCTCGACCAGGGTCGCCTCCGGTGACGTGCTGGTGATGCTCGGGCCGGGCTCCGAGCTGGGGCGGGCCGCGACACTGCGTCGTGACGACCTGGCACAGGCCGTGCTGCGGCCCTGGCTGGAGGTGGTCGACCGGGCCGACCTGCTGGTCGAGCTGGTCTCCCACCGGTTGCCCGGAGCAGGTCCTGGGTCGGCTCCGCACGCCGCCCGGATGGCGGGGCTGGCCCGGTCGCACGGTCTGGGGGTGGTGCTCACCAACGCGGTCCGCTACGCCGACCGGCTGGACGCCCCGACGGTCGACGTGCTGGACGCGGCCCGTCGGCTCGTGCCGCTCGGCTCGGCCGACCTCCGGCACGTCGACTCCACCGGTTCGCGGGGCAACGCCGAGGGGTTCTTGAAGTCCGGCAAGCAGATGGCCGAGGTGGCCGAGGAGGTCTGCCGCTATGCGGGCCTCGGGTCGCACAGCGGGCGGGAGGCGCAGCACCTGCTCGCCCACACCCGCGCGGTCGCGGACCGCTGCGCCCTCGACCCGCGCTCCGACCTGGGGCTAGGTGAGGTGCACTTCCCCGAGTTCGCCGTCGGACCAGCGACGCAGGAGCCTTGGTCCGACGGAACAGATGGACAGCGTCCTCGAAGCGGACTCGGTGCTGGTGGCACCGGCACGGGGAGTGCCGACGGCGCGCTCCGGGCCCGGTGCGAGGCAAGCATCGGGCGCCGCTACGGCAGCGGTCCTCGTCAGCGGATCTGGAAGCGGCTCGACGACGAGCTCCAGATCATCGGTGGACTGGGCTACGCGCCCTACTTCCTGACCGTCGCCGACGTCACCGACCTGGTCAGGGACATGGGGGTTCGCTGCGCAGCCCGGGGGTCGGGTGCGGGCAGCCTGGTGAACTACCTGCTCGGCATCTCCGGTGTGGACCCGTTGCGCCACAACCTGCTGATGGAGCGGTTCCTCTCCCCGCTGCGCCAGGCACTGCCCGACATCGATGTCGACGTCGAGTCCGCGCGCCGGCTCGAGGTCTACGAGGCGATCCTCAACCGCTACGGCGGGGAGCGGTGCGTGTGCGTCTCGATGATGGACACCTACCGGGTGCGGCACGCCGTGCGTGACGTCGGGGCCGCACTCGGCATGCCGGTCGGTGAGATCGACGCCATCGCCAAGGCCTTCCCGCACATCCGGGCTCGAGACGCCCGGGTCGCGTTGCGCGACCTGCCCGAGCTGCGGGCCTCCGGACTCGGCGAGCAACGGCTCGACCTGCTGTTCGGGTTGGTGGAGCGGCTCGACGGGCTGCCTCGGCACATCGCCGTACACCCGTGCGGGGTGCTGCTGTCCGACGCCACGCTGCTCGACCGCACGCCGGTGGAGGCCTCCTACGCCGGCTTCCCGATGAGCCAGTTCGACAAGGACGACGTCGAGGACCTCGGGCTGCTCAAGCTCGACGTGCTCGGGATCCGGATGCAGTCCTCGATGGCGCACGCGGTCGACGAGATCGAGCGGGTCGAGGGGGTGCGGATCGACCTCGACGACGAGCACCAGGTGCCTTTCGACGACGGGGCGACGTTCTCGATGATCTCGCAGGCCAAGACCCTCGGCTGCTTCCAGATCGAGTCGCCGGGGCAGCGTGAGCTGGTCGGCAAGTCCGGCATCGAGTCGTTCGAGGACATCATCACCGACATCTCCCTGTTTCGTCCCGGGCCGGTGAAGAGCGACATGGTCACGCCCTACCTGGAGGCCAAGCAGGGGTGGCACGCACCGCGCTACCTCCACGACGACCTGCGGCCCATCATCGGCCCCACGCACGGCGTCGTGGTCTTCCACGAACAGGTGATCGAGATGATCTCCCAGTTCGCCGGCTGCTCGCTCGCCGAGGCCGACGAGGCGCGGCGGGCACTCGGTGACGTGGACGGGATGGCCGAGACGAAGCTCTGGTTCTTCCCCCGGGCTATGGCCCGCGGCTATCCCCGCCGGGTCGTCGAGGAGATCTGGAAGGTCCTGGCGGCGTTCGCGTCGTTCGGGTTCTGCAAGGCACACGCAGCGGCGTTCGCGCTGCCCACCTACCAGTCCGCCTGGCTCAAGGCGCACTACCCCGCGCACTTCCTGTCCGGGGTGCTCACCCACGACCCGGGGATGTATCCCAAGCGGCTGATCCTCGATGACGCCCGCCAGTTCGGGATCGCGGTCCTCGGCCTCGACGTGAACGCCTCGGAGAAGGCCTACGTCACCGAGCGGGTCGGCGTCCATGACGAGCCACCTCCCGAGGTGATGGGAGAGTCACCCAGGCGTGCACCCGACCCGGGCCTGCCGGACGGTCGCGCCTACGGCATCCGGCTCGCGCTCTCGGAGGTCAAGGGCATCTCCGAGGCCGAGGTGGACCGGATCGTCGCAGCGCGCCCCTACCACTCGCTCACCGACTTCTGGCATCGCGCACAGGTGACCCGTCCCGTCCTCGAACGGCTGGTGCTCGCGGGTGGGTTCGACAGCATCTACGGGATCGGGAGTGCGATCGCCGGCCTCGGCGTACGTCGTCGCGGCAAGGCCACCCGTCGTGACCTGCTGCTCCAGGTGACCGACCTCGACCGGCACACCCGGGCGGTGGACCGGGCGAGCAAGGGCCGTGGGCGTGGGCTCGCGTCCCGGGGGGCACCGCCGGGTGGCCGGGTGGCCGCAGCCCAGCGCGCCGAGGACGCAGCACGCAGCAACAGCTCCGACGACCTGGTCCGCGATCGGAGTCGCGAGGACCGCCGACAGAGCCGACCGGCCGGCCAGCGCGGTGACCAGCGCGGTGACGGGAGTGGTGACGGGAGGGGGGACCAGCCGTGGAGGCAGCCCGGGGGCCAGCCGTCGCAGCTGCACCCGAGCCGCCAGCAGGCCGGCGTCTGGGAACAGGCCGCCCGGCAGTCGCAGGCGACCCGGAGGGCGACGCCGGTCACCTCGGTGCAGCTCGCGTTCGACCTGGGGGACGCGCCGGTCGACGGGGAGGTCAGCGGGCTGCCCGAGATGAACGACTCCGAACGGGTCCGCGCCGAGCTGGAGATCCTCGGCCTGGACGCCAGCCGGCACGTCGTGGAGTTCTACGACCCGTTCCTCGACGCCCTCGGGGTGACCCGGTCCGCCGACCTGCTGCGTCGACGCAGCAGGTCCGAGCTGCTGGTGGCCGGGGTCAAGGTCGCGACCCAGACACCCCCGATCAGGTCCGGACGGCGAGTCGTGTTCCTCACCCTCGACGACTCGACCGGGCCGGTCGACGCGACGTTCTTCGAGGACGTGCAGGGACCCTATGCCGCGACGGTGTTCCACTCCTGGCTGCTGGTGGTCCGCGGTGAGCTCCGGCGCACCGGCCGGCAGGGTGTCTCCCTGCGCGCCACCGGCTGCTGGGAGCTGCCAGTGCTGCACGAGGCCTGGCGCGTCGGGGGCCTGGACGCCGTCCACGAGGTGATGGCGACCATCCCCGAAGGGTTCGGCGAAGGGGTCACCGAAGACGCCGTGCAGGGTGCTGCCGAGAGCCGGTCGAGCCGGCCGGTGATCGCCAGGCCCACGACCGGGAACGCCCCCGGCTCCGGCGCGGACGGTGCTGGAACGAGTGCGGGGTCGGGTGCGGGGTCGGGTGCGGGGTCGGGTGCGGGGTCGGGTGCGGGGTCGGGTGCGGGTGGCATGGGCCGGCGGCGGGTCCTGGTGCACTCCAGCGGGTTCACGATGTCGCCGTACGCCGATATCAAGCCACCCGGGGAGGACGCGAAGACCGCCCCTCGCAAAGCCGCCTCCGACACGGCGTCGCAGGCGCCCCGCAAGCTCTGGCACTCGTCCTCCGGGAGCTCTGGTGGCTAGCCGGTCGGGTGAGGTGGGACATCGCCTAGGGTGGGCGCCATGCCAGCCGACCAGCGACCGGGCAGCCTCCAGCGTCGCAGTGCGGCGCGGACGGCTGTGGTGTGGGACGCCCTGCGTGCGGTGCTCGACGCTCAGGAGCCGGGGCGACCGGCGTCCGTGGTCGACATCGGCGGGGGCACCGGCGGGTTCGCCGTCCGAGCAGCCGAGCTCGGTCACCAGGTCGTGGTCATCGACCCCAGCCCCGATGCGCTGGCGACCTTGGCCCGGCGCGCCGAGGAGAGCGGTGTCGCCGACCGGATCACCGGACGCCAAGGAGACCTCGACGACCTCGGTGGCCTCGTCGCCCAGGTGCCGAACGGCGCGGGTCCAGGTGCTGGTCCAGGGACTGGGCCAGGTGCCGACGTGGTGCTGTGCCACGGAGTCCTGGAGATCGTCGACGACCCGGACACCGCCCTCGCGGCGCTGGCAGGAGTGCTCCGACCGGGGGGCACCCTCAGCCTGTTGGTCAACCAGCGGCACGCGGCGGTCGTCGCCCGGGCGATGGCGGGGCACTTCGCTGCGGCTCGGGCACTGCTCGACCCTGCCGAGCTGCCGGTCCATCCAACCGGCTCATCTGTGCAGGACGGCACAGACTCCCGTCCCGACGAGCCGGGGGGACCTGGTCAGCGCCGTTTCACCGCTGAGCAGATCGCCGAGGCGCTCGCCCGCGCCGGGTTCGACGTCATGGCGATGCACGCGGTCCGGGTGTTCGTCGACCTCGTGCCGAGCTCCATGGTCGACCTCGAGCCCGGTGCCGCCCAGGCCCTGGTCGAGCTCGAGCGGGCGGTGGCGACCCGACCCGAGTACCTCCCTCTCGGCACCCAGATCCACACCCTCGCCACCCGCCGCTGAGAGGTCTCCCTCTGCCGGCTCCCGCCAGGAGCGGGGGTGGGTCCGTGGATGAGGAGAGGGCGTCGTGGGAGTGTCCGGTCCTGCATGTCGACATGGACGCGTTCTACGCATCCGTGGCGGTCCGGGACCGTCCCGAGCTGCACTCCGTCCCGGTCGTGGTGGGAGGAGGCAGTCGAGGGGTGGTGCTGTCCGCGAACTACCTGGCCCGCACCTACGGCGTCCGGTCGGCCATGCCGATGACCCGGGCGCGGCGGCTGTGCCCGAACGCCGTGGTGGTGTCCCCGACCTTCGAGACCTTCGAGCTGGTGTCCAGGTCGGTGATGGAGACCTTCCGAGCGGTCACCCCGCTGGTCGAGGTGATGTCCTTGGACGAGGCGTTCCTCGACGTGTCCGGGTCGGTGCGCCGGCTCGGGTCGCCGTACTCCATCGCGGAGCGGCTGCGGGCGACGATCTACGACGAGCAGGGGATCACCTGCTCGATCGGGATGGCGGCCACGGTCGCGGTCGCCAAGCTCGCCAGCCGACGTGCGAAACCCGACGGCATCCTGGTCGTGCCACCGTCTGCCGTGACCACCTTCCTGCACCCGCTCGACGTGGGCGAGCTGTGGGGAGTCGGGGAGAAGACCGCCGAGCTGCTCCATCGCCTCGGCCTTCGAACCGTCGGCGACATCGCACACACCCCCCGGGGCACGCTGCAGCGAGCGGTCGGCGTGGGCATGGCCCGGCAGCTGCACCAGCTCGCCTGGGGAGAGGACCGTCGAGTGGTGACCGCTCGCCGGGGACATGACGAGCCGGACAAGAGCATGGGGGCGGACGAGACGTTCGGCCGGGACACCGACGACCGGTCGACGGTCATGCGCGAGATCCTGAGGCTCTCGGCGAAGGTGGCGATGAGGATGCGCACTGCCGGGGTGGCCGGGCGCACGGTGACCTTGAAGGTGCGGTTCGCCGACTTCACGACCATCACCCGGTCCAAGACCCGGAGCGAGGCCACCGACGTGACGCAGGAGGTCTACCGGACCGCGACCGACCTGTTCACCGGCCTCGGTCTGCAGCGCGCTCGGATCCGCCTGGTCGGGGTGCGGGTCGAGGGCCTGGTTCCTCGAGGAACGGTGCAACGGCAGCTGGTGCTGGGGGAGCGGGAGCGTGGCTGGTCAGAGGCCGATGTCGCGGTGGACCGGGCCACCCGCCGGTTCGGGACCGCGGCGGTCCGGCCGGCCACCCTGCTCAGCAGTGAGCGGGCGTAGCAGCGGCCCCGGTGCCTGGGGGGTACCGGGGCCGCTCTGGCCGGTCTCGGGGGAGAGCCGGGCTCCGCAGCCGGCTGGGGGGACGCCTTCTGCGGTGGCATGCCCTCACGTGGCGTCTCGTCTCCCAGGAACGGTACGACGGTGAGGACATTCACCTATAACGTCGGCATCCGCCATGACTAGTCTTGATAGTCCGAAAGGGCCATTTCCGGGACCCCTTTCGGCTTAGTCCTGCCTCGACCCCCGGCCAGAGGGCCCCAATCTCGCCATGCACCCTCTCCTGCTTCGCCGTTATGAGAACGTGAGGAACAGGTCAGTCTGGGAGGCAGGGCGGGCCCGACGCACCTAACGGGGACGGCGACGGAATGACTGATTTCGCGAAGAAGCAGGGTGGACTGGCCTTGGCCGAGGTGGCAGACCCTCCCGACGCGTGGGAGCAGCTGTCCCTGGTGGACCTTCGACTCTACCGTCGCCGGCTCTCCGAGGAGGAGGAGAAGATCTCCTACTGGCGCCGGTTGGTGCACGCGCGCATCGACGTGCTCGAGGCCGAGTCCAAGCACGAGCGGCCACTGCGGCTCGACGAGCTGATCCGGGTCCTCGGAGACACCGGGACCGGTCGCACCCGCACCGCACTGGTCTCCGTGCGCGCCGCCGAGGACCTCCCCGAGCTGCCCATCCTCCAGGACATGTGGGTCACCGAGCTGGACCCGAACGACAAGCCCGCCATCGAGGAGGCCGTCGGCCGTCTCCGGTCGGCCGAGGCCCAGCTGACCGACTACCGTCGTGTCCTGCACGGGAACCTCGACGCAGCCACGGCAGAGCTGATCGTCCGCTACCAGGCCGATCCCTCGAGTGCGTTGATCGCCTTCGCCACCCCGCACAACGGGTCCAACCGCAGCGCTGGCTCGGCGTGAGCCCCCGCGAGGACCTCGAGCAGATCTGGGGCGAGTTCCGGGCCACCAAGGACCCCGGCCTCCGCAACCGGCTGGTCCTGCAGTACGCCCCCCTGGTGAAGTACGTCGCGGGGCGCCTACGCACCCGGATGCCGGACACCGTCGACCAGGACGACCTGGTCTCCGACGGGGTCCTCGGGCTGATGGACGCCATCGAGCGCTTCGAGCCGGCACGCGGACTGTCCTTCCAGACCTTCGCCGTCCCCCGGATCCGCGGCGCCATCATCGACGGGATGCGGTCGATGGACTTCGTGCCCCGTTCGGTGCGCGACAAGCTCCGGTTGGTGCTCCGCGCGCAGAAGACGCTCGAGCTGCGCCTGGGCCGCGCCCCCGAGGACACCGAGATCGCCACCGAGGCGGGCATCCCGGTCCAGCAGCTGCGCGACCTCAGCCGTCAGGCCAGCTCGAACCATGCCAACCTCGACGACTTCGACCTCGCCGACGAGCTGTCCCAGGCCGCCGACCACCGGGTCGAGCAGGGGGACGTGAACAAGTCGTTGATGAAGGTCGTCGACAAGCTCGCGGACCGGGACCAGGTCATCATCGCCCTGTACTACTTCGAGGGCCTCACCCTCGCCGAGATCGGACTCGTCCTGGGTGTCACCGAGTCGCGTATCAGCCAGGTCCACCGCCGCGCGACCGTCACCTTGCGCGACCGCCTCACCGAACAGGAGTCCGCCTGAGAGCCTGCCCGTGAGCCGATTTCGAGTGGGATTCTCGGGCGCGGGTACCGGTTGTCACATCGGCTGCCTAGACTGGGGCCAGGACTTGTTGGCGGGAGGACAGAGTGCCGCTCTCGGAAGAAGAGTTGCGTCTGCTGGAGCAGATGGAACGGGCCTTGGTTGCTGAGGACCCGAAGCTTGCTTCCACCATGCGGGGAACGACCCTGCGCGCTACCGCGCGCCGTCGCGCCCTGCTGGCTGGAGGCGTCTTCGTGATCGGTGTCGCCGTGTTGATGACCGGCGCCGTCACCCAGCTCATCCCGGTCGGGATCCTGGGCTTCGTGGTGATGCTCGCCTCCGCCTACATAGCACTGAGTTCGTGGCGCAGCCAGAACCATGTGGGTGAACAGCCCGGGCCCGTCCAGTCCGGCTCGCACCCGCCCTTCTCGGTCATCGAGGGTGCGCGGTCGAAGAAGCGCAGCCCGAAGCCATCGCGCCCGGGGCGGGGACGCTCGCCGTCGTCGGGGTCGATGATGCAGCGCTTCGAGGAGCGCTGGCGTCGTCGCCGCGACCAGAACGGCTACTGAACCAAGCCTGCTCTGCCTCTCCCTGACAGGGCTCTCGCTGAGGGGCTCCCCCCTCAGGACCTCCACCTGAGGGCTCGCCCGCGCGACGCGTCATTCGCTGCCCAGCCCGGCCCTGCAGATGGGCCGGGTCGACAAGGTTGAGCCCTGCGGATGGGCCGGGTCGACGAGGTTCAGCCCTGCGGACGGGCCGGGTCGACGGGGTCAGGAGACGCCCGACCCCGACCTGACGGTGCGATCGACGCCCTGCTCACCGAGCAGGGGCGAGCGGTCCCGGGTGCGCCGGCCGCTCACCCTCCAGCCGAGCAGGGAGCGGGGCAGCCAGTCGGCTCGCAGGCGACGAGACCGTGCGACCCCGGCGCGCAGGGCCGAGACGCAGGCATCCACGTCCGCACGGACCTGGCCGAGCGTGGTCGCGTCCGCCGGCAGCTCGCGCGCGTAGCGGGCCCGTTCGAGCAGCCCCGTCAGCCGGGCCAGCGCGGTCGTCGCCGCAGGGTCGGCGTCCGCGCCATGTCGCGCGAAGCGGGGGGTGTCCGGGTCCGCCTGCTCGGGCCGGCCGAAGCAGGCCGACAGCCGCGACGCCGCCCTGCGGGGGGTGACCCGGTCGTCCCAGGCGATCCCCAGGTCGGTGGCGGTGTCGTGGATCTCGCGCCAGCCGGCCTCCACCCAGGGCCCGGGCCCGGTGGCGGCCGCCCACCGACGACGGCGCACCAGGCTGCGGACCGTCCGCGGCGTCACCAGCACCAGGGCCAGCACCAGCCCTCCACCCAGGAGGCCGATCAGCAGCAGGTGCGAGGAGGAGCCTCCTGGTGGTCTGCGCCTGTGCTGCCTGGTCCGCGGACGACCTGTCGGGCCGGTTCGCGGAGGCAGCTGCTGAGGGTGCGCTGCTGGCTGTGGGCGCGGGCGCCTGGGCGATCTGCTGGGTGGTGTATCCCGGCACGTCACCGGCGCGGCCCGGGGGCGTCGGCTCGAACCTCACCCAGCCGACCCCACCGAAGTACATCTCCGGCCAGGCGTGCAGGTCGTGGGTGCTGTAGACGTAGGTGTCCGCGCCCGTGCGGTCCGGGTGCAGGAACCCGACCGCGACCCGCGACGGGATCCCGAGGGTGCGTCCCATCAGCGCCATCGCGGCCGCGAACTGCTCGCAGTAGCCCACCCGGCCGTCCCGGCCCGGACGCAGGAACCTCAGCAGGTCGTCGGTGCCGTTGCCAGAGGAGCGCCGGGTCGAGTATCGGAAGCCACCGTCCTCCCGGAAGAACTGCTGCAGCGCCACCGCCTGCTCGAAGCGGGTGACCTTGCCCGCCGTGACGCCGCGTGCCAGCTGACGGACGTAGTCGGGCAGCCGGTCGGGAAGGGAGGTGTTCGGGGTGTAGACCGACAGGGGAGCCGAGATGGCGTTGGCGAGCTGCTCGGCGGACGGGGTCAGCACCAGGGACCGCAGGCGATAGCTCAGTCCCGCCGTCGTCTGGCCCTCCCTGGCGCTGATGAAGTCCATGGTGCTCCGGTCGTAGCGCCAGTCGCCGGGAGCGTTCACCGACGACGCCGGGTACGGGGTCGGGAGCCAGCGGGACTCGAAGGCGTCGGTGACCTCGAGGCGGACGGCGTAGGTCTTCGACGGGACGCCGGCGGACAGCCCGGGTGGCTTCGGAAGCTTCCCGTCGGCGCGCTGCTTGGTGGGGATGTCGCGACCGGAGGGCCGCCAGGCGTTGCCGTCGAAGCTGTTGAGCACCGAGATGCGCAGGTACGACGGGTCGGGGTCCGCGGTCCTCAGCGTGATCAGGTCGACGTCCGCGCCCTGTGTCAGGTCACGCCTGAGGTCGACCATCGGGTTCGAGATGGACACCGCGTCACCGCCGCCGTTGCCGATGCCACGGCCACCGCCGAAGAAGCTGGCGCTGAACGTGGGCACCAGCGCGGGCATGACCACGGCGAGCGCGGTCGCGGTGAACCCGATCTTCCGGGCCGAGGACCAGATCGCCTGCCCGCTGCGGCCGGCCTCCCCACTGGCCGGGGAGGCGCTGGCGCCGGGGACCAGCTGGTGACCCCAGCGCGCGAGCCGCTCCTCCTCCGTCGCGGCGATGAGGAACAGGAAGCACAAGGCGGCAACGGCGAACTTGACCCAGGAGACGCCGCCCTCGAGGACGCTGATCGGTGCGGTGTAGACCGCCAGCAGCGGCAGTCCGGCCAGCGGTGCACGCCGCAGGCCGACACCGAGGAAGTCCACCAGGAGGGCGGCGGCGGCGCCCGCGACGATCAGCAGCGGGTAGAACTCGACGGCCGAGGCGGGCACGGGGGCGGCGTAGCTCTGCGACGCCAGGGACGCGCTCTGCATCGCGTCGAGCATCGTCCGCACGGAGGTCGGCGTCGGCACCAGGCCGCCGAGCGCCGTCCCGGCGGCGAGCCGGTGCTGCAGCCAGAGCAGGACGACCAGCGCCTGTCCGAGCAGGACGACCGCCGCCGGCAGCCGCGACGAGCGCAGCAGCACACCCGTCAGCGCCACCAGCAGACAGCCACCCAGCAGCGGCACCATGAAGGCGGCCGGCCGCTCGGCGAACGGCGTCCAGGACAGCAGCGTCACCCAGGTGGTCAGCGCCGCAGCCAGGGAGGTCAGCACCGAGGTGGGACGGAGGTCGCCGAGCCACGTCATGCGGTCGCCTCCGGAGCGAGCGCCGACATGCGCGGGCGGGTGGCCCCGACCCGGCCGGAGGCTCCCAGCTCCTGCCACACGGCGGTCACCGGGTCCTCGGGCGCGGCGACGACCGCGCCCCAGCCGTGGGCAGAGAGCCAGGCGAGGTGCCGCGCGGTCGAAGGGGCACCCGGTGCCGGGTTCCGCTGCCAGGCAGGCACGTCGAGGAGCACGGCCATCGCGCCGGCCGCGGAGTGCCGCATCCTGATCAGGGCGTTGGTGTCCTGGTCCGCGAAGTCACCGAGGACCGCGACGAGGAGCCCCGAGTGCCCCGCCTCGGGCAGCCAGCGCGAGTCGATGTGGGACTCCGACGTGGCGCTCAGCACGGCCAGTGACTCCAGCAGCGGCGCGGTCTCGGCCGACATCGCGCCGTGCTCGTGCCACAGCCCGTTGCGGTCCTCGCCCCGTGCGGACACGAGCCGCACGCTGAACCCCCGCTGCACCAGATGGACGGCGACCGAGGCCGCCACCGCGACGGCGTACTCCAGGGAGCAGCCGGCGCCCGTGCCCCGGTGCGCGAACGTGCGGTTGTCGATGAACAAGGTGGCCCGGGACTGCCAGGGCTGCTCCTCCCGGCGGACCATCAGCTCGCCCGCGTGCGCGCTGCTGCGCCAGTGCACCCGCCGCAGGTCGTCACCTCGGCGGTACTCACGGACCGTGACGTCCTCCGCGCTCCCGGAGGCGAAGGCCCGGGGGCGGTTGTCGCCGGCGCCCGTCCAGGCCCCGGACAGCGGGATCGGCGGCAGTGGGACCACAGGAGGAGTGACCACCAGGTCCGAGGTGCTCTGGAAGGTCCGCTCCAGCTGGACGAGCCCGAAGGGGTCGCTGAGCCGGACCTTCATGGGACCGACCGCGAACCTGCCGCGCACGTCCGAGCGCACGTGGTAGGTCACCGTCCGCTTCCAGGTCGGCCCCATCTGGTCCACCACGAAGCGGGGCCGGGTGCCGAGCGCGTAGGGCAGCTGCTCCTCGAGCAGCAGCAGCCCCGTGGGCATCCGGCCGTCGTTGCTCAGGTCGAGCTGGACCCTCGCCTGCTGGCCGATGCTGACCTGCGTCGGGGACAGGGAGCGCACCAGTCCCAGACGGTAGCGACTGCGGCCCAGGAAGAACGTGGTGGCCAGCGGCAGCACGACGAGCAGTGCGGCGACGCGGACCAGCTCGTCGTAGCCCAGGAAGAACGAGCACAGCAGCGCCGTACCGCCCGCGGCGAGGAACGCGCGTCCACGGGTGGTCAGCGCCGAGAGGGCCTCACGCATGTCGCTCCGTCAGGGTCGTGTGCGTCACCGTCGTCTCCTCGCGCCCCACCTCAGGTCGCGGCGCGTCGGGCCTCGGGCATCGCGACCCCCGCCACGATCTGTCGCAGCGCCGCCTCGGGTGTCCGCCCGCTCATCGAGGCCTCCACCGTGGTGAGCAGTCGGTGTGAGAGCACCTGCACCGCCAGCGCCTGTACGTCGTCGGGGAGCACGTAGTCGCGGCCGGCGATGGCCGCCGAGGCCTTCGCGGCACGCACCAGGTGCAGGGTGGCCCGAGGAGACGCACCCAGCATCAGCTCGGAGGAGCTCCGGGTCGCCGTGCTGATCGCCACGGCGTAGCGCTGCACGGCCTCGGCCACGTAGACCTGACCCACGATGTCGATCAGCTTGCGGATCTCGGAGGCGTCCGCGACCGGCTCCAGGTCGTCGAGCGGATTGCCGCCGGTGTGCGTGTCCAGCATCGCGATCTCCGCGGCCTCGACCGGGTAGCCCATCGAGACCCGGGCCATGAACCTGTCCCGCTGCGCCTCGGGAAGCGCGTAGGTGCCCTCCATCTCGATCGGGTTCTGTGTGGCGATGACCATGAAGGGCGAGTCCAGGAAGTATGTCGTCCCGTCGACCGTGACCTGCTTCTCCTCCATGCACTCCAGCAGCGCGGACTGGGTCTTGGGGGACGCCCTGTTGATCTCGTCGCCGACCACGATGTTGGCGAAGATGCCGCCGGGCCGGAACTCGAACTCGCGGGTGTCCTGGTTGAAGACCGAGACGCCGGTGACGTCGGAGGGCAGCAGGTCGGGGGTGAACTGGATGCGCCGGACCGTGCAGTCGATCGAGCGGGCCAGTGCTTTGCTGAGCATGGTCTTGCCGACCCCGGGGACGTCCTCGATCAGCAGGTGACCGTCCGAGAGCAGCACCACCAGGGCCAGCTCGGCGACCTCCGGCTTGCCCTCGATGACCTTCTCGATGCTGGCCCGGATCCGGTGGGTGACCCGGCCGAGGGTGTCCAGGTCCGCACCGCCGGACCGCACCGACCGGGCGGCGGCAGACCCGGGCCCGGCCCCGCCGTGCTGGGCTGCGCTCACGCTGTCCTCGTCCTCCTCCGCGTCGTGGGCCGCGGTGGCCCGAGCCGTGCACGGGCGTGACCACCCGACGCGAGCGGCCCCTCCGTGTCCGACACGGCCCATCTGTAGTCAACCCCATGGTTCAAGCGGCTGTCCTCCGTAAGCCGCTCAGAACGGCGCCGGGAACACCCCCGGACACGGCCGAAGTGGTTGACGGTGGAGGGTAGTGGGGTAGTGTGGTGCGCAGTGGAGGAGAGGGACGCTCTTTCGCATCGAAGCCGGGAGGTGGCCGATGTTCTTCGGCACCTACACCCCCCGACTCGATGACAAGGGACGGCTCTTCCTCCCGGCGAAGTTCAGGGACGAGCTGGCCGAGGGCCTGGTGGTCACCCGGGGGCAGGAGCGCTGTCTCTACGTGTGGTCCATGGAGGAGTTCGGCAAGCTCACCGAGCGTCTGCGCGAGGCGTCGGTGACCAACAAGGCGACCCGGGACTACGTGCGGATGTTCTTCGCCGGGGCCTCTGACGAGACGCCGGACAAGCAGGGCCGGATCACCGTGCCGCCGCTGCTGCGGGCCTACGCGTCCCTGACCAAGGACTGCATCGTGATCGGCGCGATGAACCGGATCGAGATCTGGGACGCCGCTGCATGGCAGACCTACTCCGACGCTCAGGAGCAGGCCTTCGCGGACCTCGCGGAGGAGGTGTTCCCGGGCGTCTGAGCGACATCCGCTCCACACCGCTCCACCGCTCCACCGCTCCACCGCTCCGCCCACCTGGCCGAGTCGCCGGACGAGGTCTCGCGTCCGCTCTCGCTGGCCCCGTCTGGCACACCTTCCCCGGTGCCAGAAGGGACCTGCGGCGAGCGGGCCGGAACCCGGACCGGCGAACCCGGCCGCACACCACCACCATACCACCGCAGCACCGCCGCATCACCACCGCACCACCACCGCACCACCCCGACACGACGCCCGGCACCATCACCGCAGCAGCAAGGGTCGAACCGATGAGCCTCACGCCTCGCGAGCAGCCGCTCCCCACCCGAGCCCGGCAGCACGAGCGACAGGGTCGGCGATGACACCGGGTGCGGGACCGGTGCCGAGCGGTCAGCGGCACGTGCCGGTGATGACCGGCCGGATCGTCGCTCTGGTCGCCCCCGCCCTCGAGCTGCCAGGCTCGGCGGCGGAGCCGGCCAGCGGCACGGCCGGGGACCGCAGGCACACGCTTCTCGTCGACGCCACCCTCGGGCTCGGGGGCCATGCCGAGGCGGTGCTCGAGGGCTGCCCCGCGGCGCACGTCGTGGGCATCGACCGCGACCTCCACGCCCTCGAGCGCAGCCGGGTCCGGCTGGCGCCGTACGGCGAGCGGGTGACGCTCGTGCACGCCGTCTACGACGAGATCCCCGAGGTCCTCGAGCGGCTCGGCCACCCGCACGTGGACGGCGTGCTGTTCGACCTCGGCGTCTCCTCGATGCAGCTCGACCTCCGCGAGCGGGGCTTCGCCTACGCCGAGGACGCACCTCTGGACATGCGGATGGACGACACGACCGGTCCCACGGCCGCGGACGTCCTCAACACCTACGGCGTCGACGAGCTGACCCGGGTGCTGCGGGAGTACGGCGAGGAGCGGTTCGCCCGGCGGATCGCCCAGCAGGTGGTCCGTGAGCGGGAGCGGGAGCCGTTCGCCCGGTCGGGACGACTGGTGGAGCTGCTCTACGAGGCGATCCCGGCCCCGGCCCGGCGCACCGGCGGTCATCCCGCCAAGCGCACCTTCCAGGCCCTGCGCATCGAGGTCAACGACGAGCTGTCCGCACTGCGCCGTGCCCTGCCGGCGGCCATCGAGGCGATCGGCGTCGGCGGCCGGGTGGTGGTGATGTCCTACCACTCCCTCGAGGACCGCATCACCAAGCACATCTTCGCCGGTGTCACCCGCAGCACCGTTCCGCCGGACCTGCCGTTCGTGCCCGAGGGGCACGAGCCCGCGCTGCGGCTGGTGACGCGCGGTGCGGAGAAGGCCGACGCCGAGGAGATCGCGGCGAACCCCCGCGCCGCGTCGGTGCGGGTGCGGGCCGTCGAGCGGGTCCGCGCCGGGGCCGTCGCATGAGCCGTCCCACCAGCCGTCCCACCAGCCGTCCCACCAGCAGAGCCAGCCGCGAGCGAGAGGGATGCCGATGAGCACGTTGATGGACCAGGCCCGCACCAAGGTGCCCCGGTTCGCCGAGGCGGCCGTCGAGCGGGCCCGACTCACGGTGGTGCCCCGTCCGCGCCTGGGGCGGTCCGGCCGGGCGGCTCGGGTGCCCTTCGTGACGCTGGTGTCGCTGCTGCTCGTCGGCGGCGTCGCCGGGCTGCTGTTCTTCAACACCTCGATGCAGCAGGCGTCCTTCAGGGCGACCGCCCTGGAGCAGAAGGCGCAGGTGCTCGAGGCGCATCGGCAGGCCCTGCAGATGGAGCTGGACACCTTGCGCGACCCCCAACGGGTCGCGCTGCAGGCCCGACGGATGGGAATGGTCCCGCCCGCGAGCCCGGCCTTCATCCGGCTGGGAGACGGCAAGGTGCTCGGTGCCCCGGTGCCGGCCACCCCCGACGACGCCTTCCGGGTCACCGCTCTGCCGACCAGGAAGCCCGCCAGCCTGCGTCCTCGACCGGTCGTGGTCCACGAGACGCCCGCGCAGGCCGCCCGCAACGCTGCCCGGGCCGCGGCTCGCAGGGCGGCTGCGGCGGGAGCGACCGGCGCGGCGACCGGCGCGACACAGCCCGGCCGGGGTACAAGTGAGACCCACGCCGGCACGTCGCAGCCTCAGGAGGGCACGCGTTGACCCACGGCAGCCGCCCCGGCCCGAGGCAGACAGGGCGACGGGACGACCAGGCGCGGCCCCGGCGGTCCCGGCCCAGGCGCCCACGCCGCCGGCTGCGCGGCACGTCCCTGGTCCGGCTGCGGGTCGGGTTCGTGCTGATCGCCATGGTGGTCTCCGTCTTCGCGGCCCGGCTCTTCCAGCTCCAGGGCGTGGACGCGAAGGAGTACGTCGCCAAGGCGGATGCCGAGGGGGTGGTGACCGTCGACCTGCCCGCCACCCGGGGCGCGATCAGGGACCGCAACGGCACGCCGCTGGCGGACTCCGTGGACGGGCTGATGCTCGTGGCCGACCCGACCCTGACGAAGAAGCACGCCAGCGGCATCGCCACCATCATCGCCCGGCGCCTCGACCTGGACTACTTCGACCTGCTGGCCAAGCTGCGCAAGCCCTACACCCACTTCCAGTACGTCGCCCGCCGGGTGCCCGCGACCAAGGCCCGGTCGGTGGTGGCCGCCATCGACGCCCTCGGCTACAAGGGCATCGACACCCGCCGCGACCCGGTCCGCTCCTACCCGGCCGACGACGTGGCGGCCAACCTCGTCGGCTTCATGAACGCCGAGGGCCAGGCCGGCGAGGGCGCCGAGCTGATGTTCGACAAGTTGCTGGCCGGCCGGAACGGGTCGGCGACCTACGAGGTCGGCGGCGGCAACCGGATCCCTCTCGGCGACAACAGCACCGTGCAGCCCCGCAGTGGGCAGGACCTCACGTTGACCATCGACCGGGACGTGCAGTGGTACACCCAGCGCGTGCTGCGCACGGCCGTGCAGAAGTCCCGGTCGGACTCCGGCGCCGCGGTCGTGATGGACACCAGGACCGGTCAGCTGCTCGCGCTCGCGGACTACCCCACCTTCGACGCCAACCAGCCCTCGCTGTCCCCCCGCAGCGACCTCGGGTCGCGCGCCATGCGCGAGCCCTACGAGCCCGGCTCCGTCGAGAAGGTGCTGACCGCCTCCTCGCTCATCGACGCCGGCAAGGTCACCCCGAACACCAGGATCACCATCCCCCCGGTCCTGCCCCGCGGTGACCGGGTGATCCACGACTGGTTCAACCACGGCACGCTGCACTTCACCCTGACCGGCGTCATCGCCCGGTCCTCCAACATCGGCACGGTCCTCGCCGCGAGCCAGTTCACCCACCGCCAGCTCTACGACTACCTGCGGCTGTTCGGGCTGGGCCAGCGCACCGGCCTCGGCGTGAACGGCGAGTCGGCCGGTGTGCTCCGGAACTGGCGCGACTGGGCGCAGATCAGCCAGGACACCATCGCCTTCGGGCAGGGGCTGTCGGTGAACGCCGTACAGATGGCTGCCGCGGTGAACACCATCGCCAACGGCGGCGTCTACGTCGCGCCCAGTCTCGTCAAGGGGGAGGCCCGCACCTCCCAGGGAGCCCTGGTCGGCTCCGACACGACCACCGAGCACCGGGTCGTCAGCGCCCGCGCGGCGCGTCAGACCGCGACGATGATGGAGGCGGTGACCAACCCGGACACCGGCACCGCGGCGGCGGCCGGCATCGAGGGCTACCGGGTGGCCGGCAAGACCGGCACCGCACAGGTGGTCGGCAAGGACGGCCGCTACTCCGCGCACAGGTTCATCGCCTCCTTCGTGGGCTTCGCACCTGCCGACAAGCCGAGGTTCCTGGTCTACGTGATGGTCAAGGACCCGAAGAACGGCGGGGGCGGCGGCTCGATCGGCGGGCCGGCGTTCCACAAGGTGATGAGCTACCTGCTGCAGAAGTACGCCGTGCCGCCGACCGGAACCAGGCCACCCACGCCCAAGATCGAGTGGTGAGCGGGACAGGTAGCCTCTCCGGCGTGCCCCGCCAGGTCCCGCTGCGCCCCGCCAGACCGGTGGAGACCCCGCTTCGCGACGTGGCGGCCTGGCTCGGACCGGACCTGGTCGGTGTCCGCGGGAACCCTGCGCGCGCGTCGGTGCGCGTCACCGGCGTCACGATCAGCTCCCTGCGGGTCCAGCCCGGCGACCTGTACGTCGCCCCGGCGGGAGCCCACGCGCACGGAGCCACCTTCGCCTCCCGTGCGGTGGCCGAGGGGGCGGTGGCCGTGCTGACCGACCCTGTGGGGCTGACCGTGCTCGACGCCCTGGGGAACCAGGACGGCGACCGGCAGGGAGGGCAGGCGACGCACGGCGTCGGCGTGCCGGTGCTGGTCGTGGAGAGCCCTCGGGCGGTGCTGGGGGCCCTCGCCGCCCGGATCTACGGCAGCCCGGCCGCGCGGATGCGGCTCGTGGCCGTGACCGGCACGCAGGGGAAGACCACCACGACCCGCCTCGCCGAGGCGGCGCTGACCACCGCCGGGGTCTCCGCGGCCGTGGTCGGGACGGTCGGGACGCGGGTGGACGGGACCGACGTGAAGACGTCGCTGACCACGCCGGAGGCACCCGACCTGCACGCGCTGTTCGCGGTGATGGTGGAACGCGGCGTGACGGTCTGCGCGATGGAGGTCTCCAGCCACGCCCTGGTGATGGGCCGGGTCGACGGCGTCGTCTTCGACGTGGCCTGCTTCACCAACCTCGGTCGGGACCACCTGGACTTCCACCGAGACGTCGAGGACTACTTCGCCGCGAAGGCGTCGCTGTTCACCCCCGCTCGGGCCCGGCTCGGAGTCGTCAACATCGACGACGAGCACGGGCGCCGGCTGGTCGCGCAGGCGCAGGTGCCGGTGCGCACCTACTCGATGGCCGACCGTCGGGCGGACTGGCGGGCGAGCGACGTGCGCCTCGAGCGCGGCGGTTCCAGCTTCGTGGTCCACGCCCCCGGCGGGGAGTCGTTCCCGGCGCGGGTCCCGCTGGCCGGGGACTTCAACGTGAGCAACGGCCTGTGCGCCGTGGCGGCGCTCGGCGAGGCCGGGTTCGACGCCGCCGGGGTGGCCGAGGCGATGGGACGCTCGAGCGGGGTGCCCGGACGGCTCGAGCAGGTCGACGCGGGACAGCCGTTCCTGGCAGTGGTCGACTACGCGCACAAGCCGGACGCCGTGCACGCCGCGCTGAGCGCGCTGCGGCCGCTCACGACCGGACGACTGCTCGTCGTGATCGGAGCGGGCGGGGAGCGCGACACCGGCAAGCGGCCCATGATGGGCGAGATCGCGGCGCGGCTCGCCGACGTGCTGGTCGTCACCGACGACAACCCTCGCGGCGAGGACCCGGCGGCGATCCGGGCGGAGGTGCGGGCAGGCGCCGACGAGGTGCCGGCCGCAGCCCGGGCGGAGGTCCATGACGTCGGGGACCGCCGGGCGGCGATCCGGCTGGCGGTGCGGATCGCCGGGCCCGGGGACACGGTGGTCGTGGCGGGCAAGGGGCACGAGACCGGCCAGGAGGTCGGCGGTGCGACGTACCCCTTCGACGACCGGGACGTGCTCCGCGAGGAGCTGGCCGCACGATGACCCCCCTTCGCCTCCCCGAGCTGGCTGCCGTGGTGGGTGGCACGGTGGTGCACGACTCCGGCGTGACGGTGACCGGTGCCGCGTTCGTGGACAGCCGGGTGGCCGAGCGCGGCGGGCTCTTCGTCGCCCTGGTCGGCGATCGTGCGGACGGGCACGACTTCGCGCACCGGGCCGTCGACGCCGGCGCCGCCGCGGTGCTGTCCCCACGTGACACCGGGCTGCCGGGCGTGCTGGTCGAGGACCCGGTCGCCGCCCTGGCCAGCCTGGCCCGGCACTCGCTCGCGCAGCTGCGCGGTGTGCGGGTCGTCGCCCTGACCGGCTCCCAGGGCAAGACCAGCACCAAGGACCTCCTCGCCCAGGTGCTGGCGACCGCCGGCCGCACGGTCGCCACGTTCGGCTCGTTCAACAACGAGCTGGGCCTGCCGCTCACGGTGCTCCGAGCCGACTCGGCCACCGACTTCCTGGTGCTCGAGATGGGCGCCCGGCACGTGGGGGACATACGCGCCTCCTGCGCCGTGGCACCTCCCGACGTCTCGCTTGGTGCTCAACGTCGGCAAGGCCCACATCGGGGAGTTCGGGTCCCAGGCCGCCATCGCGCAGGCCAAGGGAGAGATCGTCGAGGCCCTCGGTGAGGACGGCGTCGCGGTTCTCAACGCCGACGACCCGCTGGTCTCGGCGATGGCTGCGCGCACGAGCGCCCGGGTGGTGAGGTTCGGCGCCGCACCGGCCTCCGACGTACGCGTGGCCGACCTGGCCGTCGACGACCTCGGAAGGCCCTCGTTCACGCTGCACGCGGGCCAGGAGCGGGCGCGCGTCTCGATGCGGCTGGTCGGGGAGCACCACGCAGGCAACGCCGCGGCCGCGGCCGCCGTCGCGGTGGCCCTGGGGCTGCCGCTCACGGCGACAGCCAGCGCCCTCGCCGGCGCCACCGCCACCTCGCCCGGCCGGATGGAGGTCGTCGAGCGTGCCGACGGGGTGACCGTGATCGACGACGCCTACAACGCCAACCCGGACTCGGTGCGGGCCGCCCTCAAGGCGCTCGCCGCGATGGGGCGGGGCCGGCCGGGGTCCCGCACGGTCGCCGTGCTGGGCGAGATGCGCGAGCTCGGCCAGTCCTCGCTCGAGGAGCACGACGCGGTGGGCAGACTGGCGGTCCGCCTGGACATCCAGCAGCTGCTCGTCGTCGGCGCCGCGGCCAGGCCGATCCACCTCGGCGCCTCGCTGGAGGGCTCCTGGGGCGAGGAGTCGGTGTTCGTCGAGGACGTCGGCGCGGCGACCGAGTGGCTGCGCACGCACCTGGCACCCGGGGACGTCGTGCTGTTCAAGGCGTCCAACGCCGTCCAGCTGAGCCAGGTCGCCCAGGCCGTGCTCGCCGACGGGAGCAGCCGATGAGGGCGATCCTGCTGGCGGGGGGCCTCTCGCTGGTCTTCACCCTGCTCGGGACGCGGGTGGCGATCCGGGTGCTGACCACCAAGGGCTACGGGCAGCTGATCCGCGACGACGGTCCGACCACCCACCACACCAAGCGCGGCACGCCCACCATGGGCGGCCTGGTGATCATCCTCTCGGTGCTCTCCGCCTACGCGCTCGCCAAGCTGATCACCACCGACGTGCCGTCCTGGTCGGCGCTGCTCCTGCTGTTCCTGCTGGTCGGGCTGGGGACGGTCGGCTTCCTCGACGACTACATCAAGATCGCCAAGCAGCGGAGCCTCGGGCTGCGCAGCAAGACGAAGTTCGCCGGCCAGACCCTGGTGGCGGTGGCCTTCGCCGCCCTCGCGCTGACCCGCCCCGACGACCGGGGGCAGACCCCGGCCTCCCGGCACATCTCCTTCACCCGCGACTTCGACAACCTGACACTGCCGTTCGTGCTGGTGGTCGTGCTGATCCTGGTGATGATCTCCGGGTCGAGCAACGCGGTGAACCTCACCGACGGCCTCGACGGACTGGCGACCGGCGCCTCCACGATGGTCTTCGGGGCCTACACGCTGGTCAACATCTGGCAGAACAACCAGTGGTGCGCGATCACCGCGGGCAACAAGTGCTACGACGTGCGGGACCCGCTCGACCTGGCCGCCGTCGCTGCTGCACTGACCGGTGCCTGCTTCGGCTTCCTGTGGTGGAACGCCTCACCCGCCAAGATCTTCATGGGGGACACCGGGTCCCTGTCCCTGGGTGGCGCTCTGGCCGGGATGGCGGTGCTCACCCGCACCGAGTTCCTGCTCGCCGTCCTCGGCGGGCTGTTCGTGATCCAGACGCTCTCGGTGATCCTTCAGGTCGGCTACTTCAAGGCGACCGGGGGCCGGCGGATGTTCCGGATGGCGCCGCTGCACCACCACTTCGAGCTGAAGGGGTGGGACGAGATCACGGTGGTGGTCCGGTTCTGGATCATCACCGGCATCTGCGTCGCGGCCGGCCTCGGGATCTTCTACGGCGAGTGGGTCACCGGAGCGTGAGCGAGCTGGACCGGCTCGACCGGCAGACGTCCTGGAGCGGGGTGCGCTCCCTCGTCGTGGGCATCGGCGCCTCGGGGTTCGCGGCCGCCGACACCCTGCTGCACCTGGGCGCCCGGGTGACGGTGCTCGCCGAGTCGGCGAACGACCGGCAGCGCGAGAAGGCGACGCTGCTGGAGGTGCTCGGCGCCGAGGTGCGCATCGGCCCCGGTGCCTCCACGAGCCTCCCCGACGGCGTCGACCTGGTGGTCACCTCGCCCGGGGTGCCGCCGAGCGCCCCGATCCTGCTGGCGGCGTCCGGCCGCGACGTACCGGTCTGGGGAGAGGTGGAGCTGGCCTGGCGGCTGCGCGACCCGGACCGGCCTGGAGTGTGGCTGGGTGTCACCGGGACGAACGGCAAGACGACGACGGTGCAGATGCTCGACACCATCCTGCGCGCCGACGGGCTGCGCAGCGTCGCCTGCGGCAACGTCGGCCTGCCGGTCGTCGAGGCGGTGATGGACCCGACGCCGTACGACGTCTACGCGGTCGAGCTGTCGAGCTTCCAGCTGCACTACACCTCCTCGATGGCGGCGCACGCGGCGGCCGTGCTGAACATCGCGGAGGACCACCTGGACTGGTATCCCTCCATGCGCGCCTACGCCGCCGACAAGGGCCGCATCTACGAACGGGTGCGCTCGGCGTGCGTCTACAACGTCGAGGACGCGGAGACCGAGCGGCTGGTGCGGGAGGCGGACGTGGTCGAGGGCGCCCGGGCCGTCGGCTTCACGCTCGGCACGCCCGGAGTCGGGATGGTCGGCGTGGTCGAGGACGTGCTGGCCGACCGCGCGTTCGTCGAGGAGCGCGAGCACAGCGCCGCCGAGCTGTGCTCCCTGGACGACCTCGCCTCCGGGGCTCCGCACTTCGTGGCCGACGCGCTCGCGGCTGCGGCCCTCGCCCGGTCGGTGGGCGTCGCGACCACCTCGGTGCGCGACGGGCTGCGCTCGTTCGTCCCGGACGGGCACCGGATCGCCGAGGTCGCCGAGGTCGCGGGCGTCCGCTACGTCGACGACTCGAAGGCCACCAACCCGCATGCAGCGAGCTCCTCCCTGCAGGCCTACGACCCGGTGGTCTGGGTGGCCGGGGGCCTGGCCAAGGGCGCGACCTTCGACGAGCTGGTCACCGCGGTGGCTCCCCGGCTGCGCGGCGTGGTCCTGCTCGGCCGCGACCGGGCGGCGATCGCTGCGGCCCTGTCGCGACACGCACCCGATGTCCGCGTGATCGACGTCGACGGCGACGACACTTCTGTCATGGACCGCGTCGTCGGAGCGGCCGCCGGCCTGGCGATGCCAGGGGACACCGTGCTGCTCGCTCCTGGGTGCGCGTCCATGGACATGTTCGCGAACTACGGAGCGCGTGGGGATGCCTTCGCGGAGGCGGTTCACCGTCTCCGCGACCGCTGAGCCAGATGAGGGCCGACCGGACCAGTCGGGCGACAGGAGGAGGGCCACGTGAGGAGGGGCACCGCGTGACCACGACGACAGGCGAGCCTCGCACCCCGCTGACGGGCCGGTTCACCGGCCGGGTCGCGAGCCGGGTCACCGGGCTGGTCGACTCCGTGCGGCTGCTGCTGGACCGGCCGCTCGCGTCGTACTACCTGCTGATGAGCGCCGCCACGCTGCTGCTCACCATCGGCCTGATGGAGGTGCTCAGCGCCTCGAGCGTCTACTCCTACCGCCTCTTCGGCAACAGCTACCACGTCTTCGGCAAGCAGCTGACCTGGGTGGTCCTGGGTCTCCCGGTCGCCTTCGTCGCCTCCCGCCTGCCGCACCGGCTGCTGCGGCTGATGGCCTGGCCGGCTCTGCTGCTGTCCGCGGTGCTGATCTACCTGACCGGCACGTCGCTCGGCTTCGCCGTCAACGGCAACCGCAACTGGCTGTCGCTCGGCCCGCTCACCGTCCAGCCCTCCGAGCTGGCGAAGCTGGCGATCATCTTGTGGTGCGCGGACCTGTATGCCCGCAAGGAGCGGGTGCTGGGGGACTGGAAGCACGCCCTGATCCCGATGGTGCCGGTCACCGGTCTGGTCACCGGCCTCGTGGTGATGCAGGGCGACCTCGGCACCGCGCTGGTGCTGATGGCGATCATCCTCGGCATGCTGTGGGTCGTCGGCGCCCCGGCCCGGCTGTTCGTCGGGTCGCTGCTGAGCGTGGGGGTGGTCGCGCTCTACCTGGCGACCACCAACACCGAGCGCCTGCAGCGTCTGACCAACTTCGCCGACCCGTTCAAGGACTACCAGGGCGCCGGGTGGCAGCCGGCGCACGGCCTGTTCGCGATGTCCAGCGGCGGGGTGTTCGGCAAGGGCATCTCCGCCAGCCAGCAGAAGTGGGGGGCGCTCCCCGAGGCGCACACCGACTTCATCTTCGCCGTGCTCGGTGAGGAGCTCGGCCTGGTCGGCACGCTGCTGGTCCTCGGACTGTTCCTGACCATCGCCTACGCCGGGCTCCGGGTCGCTCTGCGCACCCGGGACCCCTTCGTGCGCTACATGGCGGCCGGCATCACGGTCTGGCTGACCGCCCAGATGATGATCAACGTCGGCATGGTGCTGGCCCTGCTCCCGGTGATCGGCCTGCCGCTGCCGCTCGTGTCCTACGGAGGGTCAGCGATGCTGCCCTCCCTGGTGGCGCTCGGGCTCCTGGTGTCCTTCGCGCGCTCCGAGCCGGGCGCCCGCGCCGCGCTCGCGGACCGGCGCCGACGGCGACGCCGTTCCGCCGGGGTCAACGCCGGGGGCGGTCTGTCCCGGCGCTCCAGGTGAGGGCGCTGCTCGCCGGCGGCGGCACGGCGGGTCACACGTCCCCCCTGCTCGCCACCGCCGATGCTCTGCGCCGCCTCCAGGACCCCTCCGACCCGGTCGAGGTGACCGCCCTCGGGACCCCCCGGGGCATCGAGGGCCGGGTGGTCCCCGAGGCGGGCTACCGGCTGGAGATGATCCCGCCGGTCCCGCTGCCCCGCCGACCCTCGGCCGATCTGCTGCGGGTCCCGGGCCGGCTCCGCGGCGCCTTCACCGCTGCCCTCTCGGTGCTGGACCGGGTGCAGCCCGACGTCGTGGTCGGGTTCGGTGGCTACGTGTCGGTGCCGGCCTACCTGGCCGCCCGCCGCCGGCACGTCCCGATCGTCGTCCACGAGGGCAACGCGCTGCCGGGCATCGCCAACAGGCTCGGCGCCCGGCTCACGACGCACGTCGCGACCAGCTTCCCGGGCACGCCACTGAGGAACGCGTCGTACGTCGGGCTGCCGATCCGCCGGATGATCTCCACGCTCGACCGCCCTGCACTGCGTGCGGAGGCCCGCCGTCACTTCGGGCTCGACCCGGACCTGCCCACGCTGCTGGTCACCGGCGGGAGCCAGGGCGCCCGGCGGCTGAACCAGGCGGTGTCGGGAGCGGCCGGCTGCCTGGCAGCGGCCGGGGTGCAGGTGCTGCACGTGGCCGGACCCCGCGGAGAGGTGTCCGTGGCCCCGGGTCCGACGCCCTACGTCGTCCTGGCGTACGTCGACCGGATGGACCTCGCCTACGCCGCCGCGGACCTGGTGCTCTGCCGGGCCGGCGCCAACACCGTCACCGAGGTGGCCTCGGTCGGGCTGCCCGCGGTGTTCGTCCCGCTGCCCATCGGCAACGGGGAGCAGGAGCTGAACGCCCGCCCGGTGGTCGACGTCGGGGGTGGGCTGATCGTCCCGGACGCCGCGCTGAGCAGCGAGTGGGTGTGCGAAGCCGTGCCGGACCTCGCCCGCGACCCGGCGCGTCTGGCGGCGATGTCCGCGGCGGCGGCCGGGCTGATCCCCCGCGACGCCGACGACACGCTGGCCCGGATGGTGCTGGCCGCTGCCGGGGAGGTGCGGCGGTGAGGGTGCCGGTCCCCGACGAGCTGCTGGCAGCCGACCAGCTCGGCCGGGTGCACTTCGTCGGCATCGGCGGCGCGGGGCTCTCCGGCATCGCGCGGATCATGCTGGCCCGTGGCCTGACGGTCAGCGGCAGCGACGCGCGGGAGTCCCGGGCGGTCGAGGCTCTGCGCGCCCTCGGAGCCCGCTGCTACATCGGCCATGCCGCCTCCCACGTGCACGACGTGGACACGCTGGTGGTGTCGACCGCCGTGCGCGAGGACAACCCGGAGGTGGTCGAGGCGGCCCGCCTGGGGCTGCGGATGCTCCCTCGGTCGGCGGCGCTGGAGTCGGTGATGAAGGGCCGGCAGGTGGTGGCCGTCGCCGGCACCCACGGGAAGACCACGACGACCTCCCTGCTCACCGTCGCGCTGCAGCACTGCGCCGCCGACCCGTCCTTCGCGATCGGCGGCGAGCTCAACGAGCTGGGCTCGAACGCGCACGACGGGTCAGGAAGGCTCTTCGTCGCGGAGGCGGACGAGAGCGACGGCGCCTTCCTGGTGTACTCCCCCTACGCCGCCCTCGTCACCAACGTGGAGGCCGACCACCTCGACAACTGGGGGACGGTGGAGGCCTACCAGGGCGCGTTCACCGCCTTCCTGGACAGGATCGACCGCAGCGGGTTCCTGGTGGTGTGCATCGACGACCCCGGCGCCGCCCGGCTGGCCGACCAGGCACGCGCGCAGGGCCTCGGCGTCGTGGGCGTCGGGGAGTCGGAGTCCGCCGACCTGCGTGCCGAAGGGGTCGCGTTCGCGGGGTCCACCTCGCGGTTCACCGTCGTGGACCGCGGTCGCCGGCTCGGGCAGGTCACGCTGCAGATCCCCGGGCGGCACTACGTCCTGGACAGCCTCGCCGCGCTGGCCGCCGGGCTCCGGCTGGGGTTCGCGTTCGCGGACCTGCGCCGCGGGCTCGAGGCGTTCACCGGCACCCGGCGGCGGATGGAGCTCAAGGGCGAGGCCGGCGGGGTCCGGGTCTACGACTCCTACGCCCACCACCCCAACGAGATCGCCGGAGACCTGCAGGCCGCGCGCTCGGTGGCCGGCGAGGGCCGCGTGGTGGTGGCCTTCCAGCCGCACCTGGTCTCGCGGACCAAGGTCTTCGGGCCCGCGATGGGAGAGGCACTCGGTGCGGCCGACTCGGTCGTGGTGATGGACGTCTACGTGGCCCGCGAGGATCCCGAGCCGGGCGTCGACGGCCGGCTGGTCGCCTCGCACGTGCCGCTGCCGCCCGCCGACGTGCACTTCGAGCCGTCGTGGTCCGCGACACCGGCCGCGCTCGTGGAGCGTGCGCGGCCCGGCGACCTGGTGATCACCCTCGGGGCCGGCGACGTCACCCTCGTCGGCCCCGAGGTGCTGGAGCTGCTGCACGAACGGGAGGCAGGGGAGCGGTGAGCCTGTTCACGAGGAACGGTCCCGGGGTCGAGGACCGGCCGTCCGGCGCCGGACCCGAGCCGGGTCAGGACAAGACGGTGCGGGTCGCCCGCCGGCGCTTCCTGCGGCGCCAGTGGACCCGACGGTGGCTGGCCTGGCGCAGGGTCGTCGCCGTCCTCCTGGTCGTCGGCCTGGTCGCCGGAGGGGTCTGGCTGGTGTTCTTCTCCTCCGTGCTGGCGGTCAAGGGCGTGCAGGTGGCGGGCAACCGGCTGGTGTCCACGGCCGCCGTACGCCGGGCCGCCGACGTGCCGGTCGGCTCGCCGCTGGCGACCGTCGACCTCGACGCGGTGACCGCGCGGGTCGAGCGGCTGGTCGCCGTTCGGAGCGTCGACGTGTCCCGCGCCTGGCCCGACCGGGTGCGCGTCGACGTGACCGAGCGGCAGGCGGTCGCGGTCGTCGAGCCGCCCGGCCAGGACCTGCTGCAGGGCATCGACGCGAGCGGGGTGGCCTTCCGGACCTACCGGTCCCGACCACGCGGCCTGCCGGTGATCCGCCGCAGCGCGGACACCGCCACCGACGCCCTCGCCGAGGCCGCCGCTGTGGCCGGCTCGCTGCCGCCGGGTCTGGCGAAGAAGGTCGCCTACGTCAAGGTCGAGACGCTGGACCGCATCTCCCTGGAGCTGCGCAGCGGCCCCACGGTGGTCTGGGGCAGCGCCGAGGACTCCGCCAGCAAGGCCCGGGTGCTCGCCGTCCTCCTTCACCAGCACGCCAGTGCCTACGACGTCAGCGTCCCCGGCCAGCCGGTGATCCGCCGGTAGACCGGCCCCCTGCTGGTCACCAGGGGATGCAGTGGATGCCGGGGGACCGGCGCTCCTCGTGGGTCACGGCCCCTGGGGAGCGACAGTTGTCCATGAGGGGCAGCCGGTCCCCGGGTACGACGGGCGAACGGGTCGAGGAGCTCCGGGCCGCCAGACACGCCGGGTCGAGGAGTTCCGGCCGCCAGACACGCCGGGTCGACGAGGCGGGGAGTCGAGAAAAATGCAACAAAGTTCGCGGCGCGCCGCGCGTGTCTGCCGGGGTTCGGCGGGGCTGGTCGCCTAGTTTCTTCTGCAACGCGAGGTTGACATAACTATAACTCTCTACTTGAGGGTGAGGGTTTCGGAAACTGTCAGGCTCGCGCACTTCCCCACCGACCGACACACACCCGTCTGCCCAGCGCCCCACCAGGGGTGCAGGCAGCCAAGCAGCGAGAGGCACTGCCGTGGCAGCACCGCAGAACTACCTGGCCGTCATCAAGGTCGTGGGTATTGGTGGAGGTGGAGTCAACGCCGTCAACCGGATGATCGAGGTCGGCCTCAAGGGCGTCGAGTTCATCGCCATCAACACCGACGCCCAAGCACTCCTGATGAGCGACGCCGACGTCAAGCTCGACATCGGCCGAGAGCTCACCCGCGGACTCGGCGCGGGCGCCAACCCCGACGTCGGCGGCAAGGCCGCCGAGGACCACGCCGAGGAGATCGAGGAGGTCATCAAGGGGGCCGACATGGTCTTCGTGACGGCCGGCGAGGGGGGTGGCACCGGCACCGGAGGCGCCCCCGTGGTGGCTCGCATCGCCCGGTCGCTGGGCGCCCTGACCATCGGGGTGGTGACCCGGCCGTTCTCCTTCGAGGGACGCCGCCGGGCCAACCAGGCCGAGGAGGGGATCTCCCAGCTCCGCGACGAGGTCGACACCCTCATCGTCATCCCCAACGACCGGCTGCTCTCGATCAGCGACCGCAACGTCTCGGTGCTCGACGCGTTCAAGCAGGCCGACCAGGTGCTGCTCCAGGGCGTCTCGGGCATCACCGACCTGATCACCACCCCCGGCCTGATCAACCTCGACTTCGCCGACGTCAAGTCGGTGATGGCGAACGCCGGGTCGGCCCTGATGGGCATCGGGTCCGCCCGCGGTGAGGACCGGGCCGTGGCCGCCGCGGAGATGGCGGTCTCCAGCCCGTTGCTCGAGGCGTCGGTCGACGGCGCCCACGGCGTGCTGCTGTCCATCGCCGGAGGCTCGGACCTCGGTCTGTTCGAGATCAACGAGGCCGCCGCGCTGGTCGCCCAGGCGGCCCATGCGGAGGCGAACATCATCTTCGGTGCGGTCATCGACGACGCGCTCGGCGACGAGGTCCGGGTCACCGTGATCGCGGCCGGCTTCGACGGCGGGATGCCCAAGCGGCGCGACAGCGGCTCGGCACTGCGGCGCGAGCCGGCCCGGGCGCCCCAGCCGGAGATCCGCAGCGAGCCGGCCCCGGCCCCCACCAACGGTCAGCGGACACCCGAGCCGGTGGGCTCCTACGTGCCCTCGAGCCGGCCCACGACGGGGTCCCCGGTCAACCCGACCAGGTTCGAGCCCGAGCCCGTCGGGGCGTCCTCCCGGGGCGGTTCGACGTCCGCGCACGCCCCGCAGCCGCAGCCGGCGCGCCCCCGACCGACCTTCGAGGACGACGACCTGGACGTGCCGGACTTCTTGAAGTGACCAGGTGAGGTGACCACCGGCTCCAGGTGACCTACGGTGGGGGTCGCATCCATGACCGCCCGTGACCGCGCGGCGCCCCCCACCACAGCCAGGAGCACGACGACCGAGTGTTCGCCTTCCGAGACGCGGACGGACCGGTCGAGATCGCGTTCACGGACCGCCATCGAGGAACCGCCGGCGGTCCGTCGGCGCCTCTCGACCTGTCCACCCGCGCCCTCGACGCCCAGGACCCGGCCGGCCTGACCCTGGTGACCGGCGAGATGACGCGCCGCCCTGCCGGGACGCCGGCCGGCCCGGCAGGGATCACGGGCGCCACGGAGCCGCGGACGGTCCTGATGCACCAGGTGCACGGCGCCGACGTGGCGGTGGTGGACGAGGAGTCGCTGCTGCGTGGTGGCGCGCCGGTCGCGGACGCCCTGGTCACCCGGCTGCCCGGCGTGCTGCTGCTGGTGCGGGTGGCGGACTGTGTGCCGGTGCTGCTCGCGGACCCGGACGCCGGCGTGGTGGCCGCCGTGCACGCCGGCCGGCCCGGGCTGGTCGCCGGAGTGGTGACCGAGACGCTGAAGGTGCTGCGGGACGGCGGCGCGTCCCGCCTCCGCGCCTGGGTCGGCCCGCACGTCTGCGGCGGCTGCTACGAGGTGCCCGCCGCCATGCGCGAGGAGGTGGCCGAGGCCGTCCCGGAGGCGTGGGCCGAGACGACGTGGGGGACCCCGTCGGTCGACATCGGCGCCGGCGTCCTGGCGCAGCTGCGCCGGCACGACGTCGAGGTCCGGGACTGCTCGCGGTGCACCGTCGAGGACGAGGACCTGTTCTCCTACCGGCGTCAGGGCGTCGAGGCGGGCCGGCTCGGCGGGCTGGTCTGGATGCGCCCGTGAGCACCCGGCGCGAGGATCTGGCCGGCAACCTGGGGGTGGTGCGGGACCGGATCGCGCAGGCGTGCCGGCAGAGCGGACGCGCCCCCGAGGAGGTCACGCTCACCGTGGTCACGAAGTTCTTCCCCTCCTCCGACGTACGCCTGCTGGCCGACCTGGGGGTGCGGCACGTCGGTGAGAACCGTCACCAGGAGGCGCGGGCGAAGGCGGCCGAGTGTGCCGACCTCGACCTCACCTGGCACTTCATCGGCGGGCTGCAGAGCAACAAGGCAGCGGCCGTCGCGAGCTACGCCTCCGTGGTGGAGTCGCTGGACCGGCCCAAGCTGCTGCGCGGCCTGTCCCGGGGGGCTCACGAGTGCGGCCGGGTGCTCGAGGTCCTCGTCCAGGTCGACCTCGACCCCGAGGGGTCCTCGGCGTCTCGCGCAGGTGCTGGGCCGGAGGCAGCGGTGGCACTGGCCCGGCAGGCGTGCGAGACCGCAGGACTCCGGCTGCGAGGAGTGATGGCGGTGGCGCCGCTGGGTCAGGATCCCCTTGCGGCGTTCGCGAAACTCGCCGAGGTCGCCGCTCAGGTGCGCCTGGTGGAGCCGTCGGCGACCTGGATGTCGGCGGGCATGAGCAACGACCTCGAGGCGGCGGTGAGATCCGGCGCGACACACGTGCGGATAGGCAGCGCGGTGCTCGGTAGCCGGCCGCCGGCCGGGTAGGGTCCACCTCGTAGCAGCGCGTCCCAACCGGGGGCCCGCAGATGCACCGGAGGGCAAGAGTCATGGGCAGCGCGATGCGCAAGATGGGTGTCTACCTCGGCCTGCTGGAGGACGCCGAACGCTACGACGACTACGACGACGACACCGAGGTGGGCGACCAGCGCGTCACCCGCTCCGAGGAGGCCCCCCGTCCCGCTCCGGTGGCGAACATCTCCGAACGTCGTCGGCCCGCGCCGGGCCAGGGAGGAGTCCCGGTGGCGAGCACCGTGGCCGAGCTGTCCCGCATCACCACGCTGCACCCGCGAACCTACAACGAGGCCCGGACGATCGGCGAGAACTTCCGCGAGGGGGTGCCGGTGATCATGAACCTGTCCGAGATGGACGACTCCGACGCCAAGCGGCTCGTCGACTTCGCGGCCGGTCTGGTGTTCGGTGTCCGCGGCACGATCGAGAGGGTGACGGCCAAGGTCTTCCTGCTCTCGCCGCCCAACGTCACGGTGGCCGCCGAGGACAAGCAGCGGATCGCGGAGAACGGCGCCTTCTTCAACCAGAGCTGACGCGTGGCGGCCGGTTGTCTCCCTCTGGCTAGACTCCGGCTGTGGACAGACCCGTAGCCGCGATCCTCTACCTGGCTCTCCAGGTGTTCTTGTGGCTCCTGCTGATTCGGCTCGTCGTGGACTGGGTGCAGGTCTTCGCCCGGTCGTGGACGCCGAAGGGTCCGGTGCTCTTCCTCCTCGAGATCGTCTACACGATCACCGACCCGCCGATCAGGTTCATCCGGCGCTTCATCCCGCCGCTGCGGATCGGGAGCGTCGCCCTCGACACCAGCTTCCTGGTGGTGCTGATCATCGTCTACCTGCTGATGAGCCTCGTCGGCCGGCTCCCGTTCTGAGCGGGCTCCACCGCCGTGCCGAGCCACCGTCCGGCTGGCCCAGCGGGCTGCCGGTCGTCATACGCCCCTGAACCCGTGCGCGCGGTGGGGGTGGGCGCGGGATACGGTGGTTCCTGCCGCGCCCAGCGTCGGCGAGGTGGTCGACGACGGGACGTCGAGCGCCGATGAGGACACCTGCTGTGAAGGCACCCTGACCAGCCACCAGACCTACGACCGAAGAGACAGGATGAGGGCATGCCGCTGACGCCTGAGGACGTGAGCAACAAGCGGTTCACTCCGGTGCGACTCCGCGAGGGGTACGACATGGGAGAGGTCGACCAGTTCCTTGACGAGGTCGAGGCCGAGCTGTCGCGACTGACCCGGGAGAACGAGGAGCTGCGCGCCAAGCTGGGCGCCAGCCAGGACGGAGTCGGCACGTCGCCCGCCACCGCGGCGGCGCCGGAGGACACCGTGACGTCCGAGGCACCGGCCGAGGCCCAGCGCGGGACGAGCGACGGCACACCGGGCGCCCCCGCTGAGTCGCTGCACGTCACCACGGTCGCCGACGCGTCGAGCGCCGCGGTCCGGCTCCTGGAGATCGCCACCCGCAACGCCGGCGAGCTCGTGGACGAGGCGCAGGAGGAGGCCGGCCGGATCGTCGCCGAGGCCCGCGCCAACGCGGAGAAGCTGGCGGCTCAGAGCAAGCAGCTCGCAGACCGGCTCGAGGCCGACTCCCGCAACCGGGCGCAGGCCCTCGACGCGGAGACCGCCCAGCGGCGCGAGCGGCTCCTCGGTGACCTGGACAAGGAGAAGGTCCGGCTCAACGGTGAGGTCGAGAACCTGCGCACCTTCGAGCGGGAGTATCGCGCCCGCCTGCGGACCTACTTCGAGCAGCAGCTCGCCGCACTCAGCGGCGCGGGCGAGGCCGGCTCGCTCGACGATGCCGACAAGGCTGGACCGCGAGCCGGCTGAGTCACCTCAGGTCTCCACCCGGGCCACCGAGAAGCCGAGGTCGAGCTGCTCGTCGACGACGGAGCAGCCGTCCGGCTCGCCTTCGCGGATCTCGGTGGCGAGCACCTCGGCGGAGACGAGTGCGGCATGCTCGCGGAGAGCCTCCGCGGTCTGGCCCCCGGCCCGCCATACCAGCGAGATCCGGTCGCTGACCTCGAAGCCGGCGCTCTTGCGGGCCTCCTGCACCAGCCGCACCACCTCACGGGCCAGCCCGGCCCGCACCAGTGCCGGCGTCATCTCCAGGTCCAGCGCCACCGTCTCACCCTGCTCGTTGGCCACCGACCAGCCCTCCCGGGTCGCTCGGCGACGATCACCTCGTCGGGGCCGATCTCGACGTCCTCACCGTCCACCTCGACGACCGCCCGGCCCTCGCGGCCCAGGGAGGCTGACAGCGCGGCCGCGTCGGCGGCGGCGATGGCTGCCGCGACGGCGGGTGTCTGCTTGCCGAACCTCCTGCCGAGGGCCCGGAAGTTGCCCTTGGCGGAGAAGTCCACGAGGTCGCCCGCAGCGGACAGCGGCTCGACGGCGCCCACGTTGAGCTCCTCGGCGACCTCGGCGCGCAGCTCGTCGGTCGAGCTTGCTCCAGGCCGTCGACCCGACCAGCGCCCGGCGCAGCGGCTGCCGGGTCCGCACCTTCGCGTCGGCACGCGCGGCACGGCCGAGCTCGACCAGCCGGCGGGCGAGCGCCATCTGCGAGCGGAGCTCGTCGTCGACGAGGCTGCGGTCCGCCGTCGGCCAGGCGGCCAGGTGGACCGAGTCCGGCAGGTCGGTCGACGTGGAGGCGAACATGTCCTGCCACACCCGCTCGGTGATGAACGGCGTGAGCGGTGCCATCAGCAGCGTGACGAGGTGGAGGCACTCGTGCAGCGTCGCCAGAGCGGCCGGGTCGCCCGCCCAGAACCGGCGACGTGAGCGGCGGACGTACCAGTTGGACAGCTCGTCGACGTACGTCGCGATGAGGCTGCCCGCACGCTGGGTGTCGAACTGCTCCATCGCCGCGGTGACCCCGAGGACCAGCCGGTGCGCCTCGGACAGTGCCCACCGGTCCAGCAGCGGACGCCCGGACGGATCGGTCCGGTCACCCGGCGCCTCCGCGGGGGACCACGACGACGTGCGGGCGTAGAGCACCTGGAACGCCACCGTGTTCCAGTAGGTCAGCAGCACCTTGCGCACCGTCTCCGCGATGTTCGCGTTGCCCACCCGCCGGGCCGCCCACGGCGACCCGGATGCCGCCATGAACCAGCGCACCGCGTCCGCGCCGTGCTGCTCCATCAGTGGCATCGGCTCGAGGATGTTGCCGAGGTGCTTGGACATCTTGCGGCCGTCCTCGGCGAGGATGTGCCCCAGGCAGAGCACGTTGCGGTAGGACGACTCGTCGAAGACCAGGGTGCCGATCGCCATCAGCGTGTAGAACCAGCCCCGGGTCTGGTCGATCGCCTCGCAGATGAAGTCCGCGGGATAGGCCCGCTCGAGCTGCTCCGCGGACCCGGGCCGGTGCGGGTATCCCCACTGTGCGAAGGGCATCGATCCGCTGTCGAACCACGCGTCGATCACCTCCGGGACCCGCTGTGACTGCGCGCCGCACTCCGGGCAGGGCAGGGTCACCTCGTCGACGTACGGCCGGTGCGGGTCGAGCCCGGACTGGTCGGTGCCGGACAGCTCGGACAGCTCGGCCAGCGAGCCGACGCAGGTCTGGTGGCCCTCGGCGCACCGCCAGACCGGCAGCGGCGTGCCCCAGTAGCGGGTGCGGGACAGTGCCCAGTCGACGTTGTTGTGCAGCCAGTCGCCGTAGCGGCCCCACTTGATGGTGTCGGGGAACCACGACGTCTTCTCGTTCTCCCGGAGCAGGGCGTCCTTGACCTGGGTGGTGCGGACGTACCAGGACGGCTGTGCGTAGTACATCAGCGGGGTGTGGCACCGCCAGCAGTGCGGATAGCTGTGCTCGTAGGCGACGTGCCGGAACAGCAGCCCGCGACGCCCCAGGTCGGCGACCAGGTCCTCGTCGGCGTGCTTGAAGAACTGGCCGCCGACCAGGGGGATGTCAGCCGCGAAGTGCCCGTCCGACTCCACCGGTACGACGACCGGCAGGCCGTAGGCCCGGGCCACCAACATGTCGTCCTCGCCGAAGGCCGGGGACTGGTGCACGAGACCGGTGCCGTCCTCGGTGGTCACGTAGTCCGCGAGCACCACCGAGTGCGGTGTGCCGTCGGCGCCGGGAGCAGGAGCCGGGAAGTCGACCAGCTCGAAGGGCCGCTGGTAGGTCCACCCCTCCATGGCCCGGCCCTCGACGCGGTCCCGGACCGTCCAGCCCTCGCCCAGCACCGTCTCGAACAGCGGCTCGGCGACGACCAGGGTCTCGGTGCCGTCGGTGGCGACCACGTAGGTCACGTCGGGACGCACCGCGACCGCCGTGTTCGACACCAGCGTCCAGGGGGTGGTGGTCCACACCAGCAGGGCGGCCCCGCTGCGCTCGGGCCTCATCCGGAGTGGCCGGCGTACGGCCCGGACGTCAGCGGGAACCGCACGTAGACGCTCGGGTCGGTGACGGTCTCGTAGCCCTGGGCCACCTCGTGGTCGGAGAGCCCCGTCCCGTCACGTGGGCAGTACGGCGCCACCCGGTAGTCCTGCACCAGCAGGCCCCGGGAGTGGATCTGCTTCAGCGCCCACCAGACCGACTCGACGTAGGAGGGCTCCATGGTCCGGTAGGGGTCCGAGGTGTCGACCCAGTAGCCCATCCGCTCGGTCATCGCCTCGAACGCGTCGACGTGCCGCAGCACCGACTCGCGGCACCGCTCGTTGAAGGCGGCGACGCCGAAGGCCTCGATGTCCTGCTTGCCGGAGAAGCCGAGCTCCTTCTCCACGGCGAGCTCGACGGGCAGGCCGTGACAGTCCCAGCCGGCCTTCCGCTCGACCAGGAAGCCCTGCATCGTCTTGAACCGCGGGAAGACGTCCTTGAACACCCGGGCCTCGACATGGTGGGTCCCGGGCCGGCCGTTCGCTGTCGGGGGACCCTCGAAGAAGGTCCAGCGGGGCCGCTGGGACCCGGCGGGCCCCTCGAGCTCCAGGGACCTCTCGAAGGTCTTCCTCTCCGCCCACAGCCCGAGCACCTCGTGCTCGAGGGCGGGCAGGTCGACCTGGGGCGGGACGGGGCGGTAGACACTCATCGGCTCGGTTCCTTCGCACCTTCGTGTGCAGCGGCTGCACACCGGCTGGGACGAAGGGACGAGCGCTGCCGCCGCGCCGGACCCGCACGCGGTGACCGCTCCCGCGGTACCACCCTCCTTGGCGACCCGACGGTGCCGGGCCGCCCACTCTCGAGGACACCGCTGCCGGGTCTACCTGCCGGGCACGGGGTGTGCTCGGCGCTCTTCCAGCGGCTCAGGGGTGATCTTCGCTCCGGACAACACCCCCGGGCTCTCACCGTCCCCGGGTCGCTGCCGGCTGTGCTCGGAGCTACTCGTCCCGTCGAAGCCGTGCGGTGCGTCCAGTCTGCCAGAGCGAGCCCGGCGGCCACACCCGGGTTCCGCACCGGGGCCCGCACGTTCCCGGCACGTTCCCGGCATCGGATGGCCCGGGATGGCCCCGGGATGACACCAGGATGATACAGACAGATTTACGGTATTGCCGGGCGCGGCTGGTTGTCTGGCGCCGCGGGGCGGCATATCCTCACCGCACTCGTGTGGCGCTCTCGTCTCCTGCCACTCGTGCCGGAACGGTCGAAGGGGGGCTGCGCACCGATGGCACGCACACGCACCGCAAGCGCGAAGGCGGCCAAGCCGGCAGCGAAGCCGGCAGCGAAGACAGCGGCCAAGACATCGGGCCGGGCGTCGGGCGGGGCGTCGGGCGGGGCGTCGGCTGCGAAGGCGCCGGCCAAGCCGCGGGCGAAGCCGGCGGCCACGTCGTCCGCGAAGCCGACGGGCAAGCCGCGCGCGAAGCCGGCGGCCACGTCGTCCGCGAAGCCGGCGGCCAAGACGGCAACGAGATCGTCCGCGAAGCCGGCCGCCAAGTCAGCAACCAAGTCAGCAACCAAGTCAGCAACCAAGTCAGCAACCAAGTCGTCAGCCGGGTCGTCAGCCAAGAGCGCACGAGGGCCCGCGCGGGCCACCCGAACGTCCCAGCGGCAAGCCTCCCAGCGGCAAGCCACGGAGAAGGTCACGAGCACAGTGGTCAAGAAGGCAACGGCCAAGGACCTGGTCGTCAAGCCGGGCGAGGAGCCGTGGAGCGAGGAGGAGGTCGCCGAGGTCCGCGGGGAGCTGGATGCCGAGCGGGTGCGGCTGCGCTCCCAGCTCAACCTCGCCGAGCACGAGCTGCACGACCTGATGCGCGACGCCGGCGACGGTGCCGGTCACGACCAGGCCGACGTGGGCTCGACGACCTTCGAGCGCGACCAGGAGATGAGCCTGGCCAAGAACGCCCGCGAGATGCTGGCGCAGACCGAGCATGCGCTGCTCCGGATCGAGGACGGCAGCTACGGCGTGTGCGAGAGCTGTGGTGAGCCGATCGGGAAGATGCGGGTGATGGCCTTCCCCCGTGCCACACTGTGCCTGTCATGCAAGCAGCGCGAGGAGCGTCGCTGAACCCCAGCGACGCGGAGCATCCCGGAGCCCCTCAGGCACGCGGTGCGCGGGGGCGCGCCAGGTTCCTGGCGATCTTCGCCTCGGTCGCCGCGCTCGGCTACACCGTCGACCTGGTCACCAAGACGCTCGCCGTGGCCAAGCTCGGCGACGGGACCCGGGTCCGGGTGGTGGGTGACCTGCTCACCCTGCAGCTGGCCCGCAACCCCGGCGCGGCGTTCAGCACCGGGACGTCGTACACCCTGGTGCTGAGCCTGGTCGCCGTCACCGCGGCCTGCCTGGTGCTCTGGTTCGCCAGGCGGCTGGGCAGCACGGGGTGGGCGGTCGCTCTGGGGTTCCTGCTCGCTGGCATCCTGGGCAACCTCACCGACCGGGTCTTCCGCGCGCCCGGGTTCCTCGAGGGCCACGTGGTCGACTTCCTGCGGCTGCCGCACTGGCCGATCTTCAACGTCGCGGACATGTGCATCAACGTGGCGGCCGCGCTCATCATCCTCCAGGCGGTCCGGGGCATCAGCCTGTCCGGGGGCGATGCTGGCCCCGGCGACGAACCCGGCGACGAACCCGGCGACGAACCCGACGACGCAGCGGTGTCGTGACGCCGTGACGCAGCCTGTGCAGGGAGCAGAGAACCGGACGGTCACCGTGCCGGACGGGCTCGCCGGTGAGCGGGTGGACGCCGCCATCGCCCGGATGTTCGGACTCTCGCGCAGCCGGGCCGCCGACCTGGTGAGGTCCGGGCACGTCAGCGTGAACGGCCACCACCCGGCCAAGTCGGACCGGGTCGAGAGCGGGGCGATGCTCGACGTCTCCATCCCGGCCCTCGTGGACCCGGTCGCGATCGTCCCCCAGATGGTCGAGGGCATCAAGATCGTCCACGACGACGACGCGATCGTGGTCGTCGACAAGCCGGTCGGGGTCGCCGTGCACCCCAGTCCCGGCTGGAACGGGCCGACGGTCGTCGGGCACCTCGCCGCCGCGGGGTTCCGGATCTCGACCAGCGGGGCCTCCGAGCGGCAGGGCATCGTGCAGCGCCTGGACGTCGGCACCTCCGGGGTGATGGTGATCACCAAGAGCGAGCGGGCCTACTCCGTGCTGAAGAACGCGTTCCGGCACCGCACTGTCGACAAGGTCTACCACGCCCTCGTGCAGGGCCATCCCGACCCGCTCTCGGGCACCGTGGACGCACCGATCGGCCGGAACCCCAAGCACGACTACAAGTTCGCGGTGATGGCTGACGGGAAGGCGAGCGTCACGCACTACGAGACCCTGGAGGCGCACCGGTTCGCCAGCCTGCTGGAGGTGCACCTGGAGACCGGGCGCACCCACCAGATCCGGGTGCACATGGCGGCTCTGAAGCATCCCTGCCTCGGTGACCTCACCTACGGCGCCGACCCCACGCTCGCCGCCCGGGTCGGGCTGATCCGCCAGTGGCTGCACGCCGTACGCCTCGGCTTCGAGCACCCCGACAGCGGCGAGTACGTCGAGTACTCCTCGGACTACCCAGCCGACCTCCAGCACGCCCTGGACGCACTGCGCGATGCCGTCTGAGGTCGACCTGACCGTCCGCCCGGCGACCCCGGAGGACGCCGACGCCCTGGCCACGCTGGTCCTCTCGTCGCGGGAGGCTGCGTTCCCGGACATGCCCCGAGGTGTGCACCCGCCGGAGGACGTAGGTCGGTGGGTGCGGTCCCGCATCGACGCGTCCGCCGCCGAGCTGTGGCTGGCCGAGCAGGACGACGCCGTGGTGGGGATGCTGCTGCTCGAGGGTGACTGGCTGCACTCGCTCTACGTCGCGCCAGCCCGCACCGGGCAGGGCATCGGCACCGCGCTGCTCGAGCTCGCCAAGAGCCTGCGGCCGCGGCGGGTCGGGCTGTGGGTCTTCGAGACCAACAAGGGCGCCCGGCGGTTCTACGCCCGGCACGGGTTCGTCGAGGTGCGTCGCACCGACGGGGCCGACAACGAGGAGCACGAGCCGGACATCGAGCTCGCCTGGCCCGACCCCGCCTCACTGCAGGGGCTGCGCGCCCGGATCGACGGGATCGACGACCGGCTCGCCGCGCTGCTGGCGGAGCGGGCCGAGGTCACCGCCCAGGTGCAGCGCGTCAAGGCGGTGCCGGGCCATGCCGGGCGGGACCCGGACCGGGAGGACGAGATCGTGGCCCGGATGTCCCGGCTGGCCCCTGCGCTCGGGGAGCCGCGGCTGCGGCGCATCATGCACGCGGTGATCTCCGAGAGCCTGGACGCGGCCGAGCAGGGCCCTGGCCGCGACGTACCCGACTGACCCGACCGACTGACCCACCACTGACCCGACCGGACCCCGACACGTGGAGGAAGCATGACCGACGCACCCCTGTCCGACGACGTCCGTGGGCTGCTCGCCCAGCCCAACCCCGCGGTGGTCACCACGCTGCGCCGGGACGGGCAGCCGGTCTCCGTGGCGACCTGGTACCTCCTGGAGGAGGACCGCAGCAGCGGCGACCGGATCCTGGTGAACATGGACGAGGGCCGCAAGCGCCTGGAGCACCTGCGCAACGACCCCCGGGTCTCGCTCACGGCGCTCGCCGTCGACGACTGGTACACCCATGTCAGCGTGCAGGGCAGGGTGGTGGAGCTCGCCGACGACCCGGAGCTGGCCGACATCGACCGGCTCTCGGTGCACTACACCGGCGACCCCTACCGGGTCCGGGACCGCCGGCGGGTGAGCGCCTGGATCCAGGTGGACCGGTGGTTCGGCTGGGGAGCCGCCGGCGCGTCCTGAGACCCGGTGGCCCGGCCGGGCTGGCGGACCGACTGCCGGACTGACTGCCGGAGGACTGCCGGACGGGACTGCCGGACGGACTGCCGGGACTGCCGGACGGACTGTCGGAGGTGCGTGCCAGGCTGCCTCCTGGACACACCGGCAGGTCGCCCGGACCGCAGGGTCCGGGTGTCGTAGGCTGACGGTCTTCCCCCAGAAGCTCAGGCCGTGGGCATGCCCCAGGCCTGGTTCTGCATGCACTCGACGTCCGGGAAGGGGCGGTCACCGCACATGTCATCGGGTTCCCCCGCCAGCGACTCCTTCGTCCACCTGCACGTGCACACCGAGTACTCCATGCTCGACGGCGCCGCCCGGCTCCCCGAGATGTTCGCCCGGACCGCGGAGCTCGGCATGGGGGCGATCGCGATGACCGACCACGGCAACGTGTTCGGCGCCCACGACTTCTACGCGAAGGCCCGCGCCGCCGGGATCAAGCCGATCATCGGCATGGAGGCCTACTGCACGCCGAACACGTCGCGGTTCGAGCGCAAGCGGGTGCGCTGGAACAACGGCGGGGACGACGACGTCTCCGGCAGCGGCGCCTACACGCACATGACCCTGCTGGCCGAGACCACCCAGGGCATGCACAACCTGTTCCGGCTGTCCTCTCGCTCCTCGATCGAGGGGTTCTTCTACAAGCCGAGGGCCGACCGCGAGCTGCTGGCCGAGCACGCCGAGGGTCTGATCGGCACCACCGGCTGCCCGTCGGGTGAGGTGCAGACCTGGCTGCGGATCGGTGACTACGAGAAGGCCCGGGCGGCTGCGGGGGACTTCCAGGACATCTTCGGGCGCGACAGCTTCTTCCTCGAGCTGATGGACCACGGCCTCTCCATCGAGACCCGGGTGCGGGACGGGCTGCTCCGGCTGTCGGCGGACCTCGGGATCCCGCCGGTCGCCACCAACGACTCCCACTACACCCGGGCGAGCGACGCGCTGGCCCACGAGCACCTGCTCTGCGTCTCCTCCGGCAGCACGATGGCCGATCCCAAGCGGTTCCGGTTCACCGGCGACAGCTACTACATCAAGTCGCCCGCCGAGATGCGCCAGCTGTGGGGGCAGACGAACGGCCTGCCCGAGGCCTGCGACAACACGCTGCTGATCGCGGAGCGCTGCAACGTGGAGTTCGACGAGTCGGCCAACTACATGCCCCGGTTCCCGGTCCCCGAGGGCGAGACCGAGGACACCTGGTTCGTCAAGGAGGTCGAGAAGGGCCTTCGCTACCGCTACCCCGACGGGATCAGCGACGCCGTACGCACCCAGGCGGACTTCGAGATCGGGGTCATCACCTCGATGGGGTTCCCGGGCTACTTCCTGGTGGTCGCGGACTTCATCAACTGGGCGAAGGACCACGGCATCCGGGTCGGTCCCGGGCGCGGGTCGGGAGCCGGGTCGATGGCGGCCTACGCCATGCGGATCACCGACCTCGACCCCCTCGAGCACGGTCTCATCTTCGAGCGCTTCCTGAACCCCGACCGGGTCTCGATGCCGGACTTCGACATCGACTTCGACGAGCGCCGGCGCGGTGAGGTGATCCGCTACGTCTCGGACAAGTACGGCGACGACCGCGTGTCCATGATCGTCACCTACGGCACGATCAAGTCCAAGCAGGCCGTCAAGGACTCCTCGCGGATCCTCGGCTACCCGTTCGCGATGGGGGACCGCATCACCAAGGCGCTGCCGGCCGCGGTGATGGGCAAGGACGTGCCGCTCACGGAGCTGTTCGAGCCCAGCCACAAGAGGTACGGCGAGGGCGGCGAGTTCCGGGCGCTCTACGACGCGGACCCGGACGTGAAGAAGGTCGTCGACACGGCCATCGGCATCGAGGGCCTCAAGCGGCAGTGGGGGGTGCACGCCGCCGGGGTGATCATGTCCAGCGAGCCGCTGCAGGACGTGATCCCGGTGATGCGTCGCGAGCAGGACGGCGCCATCATCACCCAGTTCGACTACCCGACGTGTGAGCGTCTCGGCCTGATCAAGATGGACTTCCTGGGGCTGCGCAACCTCACGATCCTCGACGACGCCCTGGTCAACATCGCCAACAACCGTCAGCAGAAGGTGGTCATCGAGGACCTCGGGCTCGACGACCCGGCCACCTTCGCGCTGCTGTCGCGCGGGGACACCCTCGGGGTCTTCCAGCTCGACGGTGGGCCGATGCGGGCGCTGCTGCGCAGCATGCGGCCCGACACCTTCGCCGACATCTCGGCGGTCGGTGCGCTCTACCGCCCCGGGCCGATGGGTGCGGACTCCCACAACAAGTACGCCCGCCGCAAGAACGGCCGCGAGGAGCTCACCCCGATCCATCCGGAGCTCGCCGAGCCGCTCGCGGACATCCTCGGCGAGACCTACGGCCTGATCGTCTACCAGGAGCAGGTGATGGCCATCGCCCAGCGGCTGGCCGGCTACTCCCTGGGCCAGGCGGACCTGCTGCGACGGGCGATGGGCAAGAAGAAGAAGGACGAGCTGGACAAGCAGTTCGCCGCGTTCTCCGCCGGCATGACCGAGCGCGGCTACTCCCACGAGGCGATCACGACCCTGTGGGACATCCTGCTGCCGTTCTCCGACTACGCGTTCAACAAGGCGCACTCAGCGGCCTACGGCCTGGTGTCCTACTGGACGGCCTACCTCAAGGCCAACTACCGCTGCGAGTACATGGCTGCCGTCCTCACCTCGGTCAAGGACGACAAGGACAAGATGGCGATCTACCTCAACGAGTGCCGTCGGATGGGGATCAAGGTGCTGCCCCCGGACGTCAATGAGTCGGAGGCCACCTTCACCCCGGTCGGCTCCGACATCAGGTTCGGGCTCTCGGCGGTGCGCAACGTCGGCATCAACGTGGTCGACGCGATCGTGGCGGCCCGGCGGGAGAAGGGCCGGTTCAGCGACTTCGCCGACTTCATGGGCAAGGTCTCCACGCTGGTGTGCAACAAGCGGGTCGTCGAGTCGCTGGTCAAGGCGGGCGCGTTCGACTCCCTCGGTCACCGTCGGCGCGCCCTCGTGGCCGTGCACGAGGCAGCCGTCGACCAGTACGCCGACATCAAGCGCAACGAGGCGATCGGTCAGGACTCGCTGTTCGGAGGGCTCGACGCGGACGTGGGAGGTGGCTTCGGCGTCGCCATCGCCGTACCCGACATCGCCGACTGGGACAAGCAGACCCTGCTCGGCCACGAGCGGGAGATGCTCGGCCTCTACGTCTCCGACCACCCGTTGATGGGTCTCGAGCACGTGCTGGGCGCCGACAGCGACTGCACGATCGGCCAGCTGCTCCTCGACGAGGAACGCCCGGACGGGTCGTCGGTGACCGTCTCGGGGCTGGTGACCTCGGTGCAGCGCAAGATCACCAAGCGCGGTGACGCCTGGGCGATGGTCACCCTGGAGGACCTCGAGGGCGGCATCGACGTGCTGCTGTTCCCGAGCGCCTACCAGCTGGCCAGCACCTTGCTCAACGAGGACGCCATCATCACGGTCAGGGGTCGCCTGTCGCGGTCCAAGGACCAGCCGGAGCTGCACGGTCAGGAGGTCAGCGTCCCGGACCTGCGCGCCGAGGGCGGTGGTGCGGCCGGCCCCGTCGTGGTGTCGATGCCGTCGACGCGGTGCACCATGCCGGTCGTCGAGCAGCTCAAGGAGGTGCTCGGGACCCACCCCGGGGTCAGCGAAGTACGGTTGCGTCTGATGGCCAAGACGTCCACCACGGTGCTGAAGCTCGACGACCGCCTGCGGGTGGCGGCGGGCCCGGCGCTGTACGCCGACCTCAAGGCGCTGCTGGGCCCGAACTGCCTGGTCGGGTGATGCCCGGCCCCGGCTCCCAGGGCAGGCGGGACGCCGCGGTCGTGGTCGGAGTCCTGCTGCTCCTGGGGGTCCTGGCCGGAGTGGTGTGGTCCCAGGTGGTCACCCCTGCCGAGTTCACCAAGCTCGCCAAGGGCGGGGCGATGGGCGAGGAGCAGCTCAGGCGGCAGTTCGGCGCCGACGGCTGGTTCGTCGTGATCGCGGCGTGCACCGGCCTCGTCGCCGGGGCCGTGCTGTCCTGGTGGCGGTCCGCCGACGCCCTGGTGACCAGCGCCGCCCTGGTGGCCGGTGCCGTGCTCGCGGCCGCGGCGATGGCGCTGACCGGCCACCTGCTCGGGCCGGGTGACCCGCAGACGGCGCTGGCCGCAGCCAAGGCCGGGGCTCGGGTGCCCGACAGCCTGCACGTCGGCACCCGCCCGGTCTGGCCGTTGACGGCCTATCTCCAGGACACGGCTCCCATCTATCTGTCCTGGCCGGTCGGGGTGCTGGCCGGGACCCTTCTCGTGCTCGTCGGCCGGGGGCCGGAGGGGGACCGGACCTCGAGGCGGGAGACGCGGACCCGCTAGACCGTCGACCCGGCGTGTCTGGCGGCCGGGAGGCGGTCGAGTCGGCGTTCTGGCGGCCGGGAGGCGGTCGAGTCGGCGTGTCTGCACGCCACGTAGGACGTGAGTGCCCGTCGCGGTGCTTGGGATGAGCTGTGGTTCGTCCGCTCCTATGGCCGTTCTCGTCCCTATGCGCGCCAACGGTCGTGATCGGGCACCACACCCGACGGTTGTCGTCCCTATGCGCGCCAACGGTCGTGATCGGGCACCACACACGACCGTTGCCGTCCACGTCGAAGCTCGGCTCCATCTGTCCCCCAGGTCGGCCGGGAAGCCCAGGAACTCGAAAGCGTGCAGATAGGCCGATCCCTTGCGCGGCAACGGTGTGGGCCTGCAGACGCGCCGACTCGGCACGGTGTGGGCCTGCAGACGCGCCGACTCGGCACGGTGTGGGCCTGCAGACGCGCCGACTCGGCACGGTGTGGGCCTGCAGACGCGCCGACTCGGCACGGTGTGGGCCTGCAGACGCGCCGACTCGGCACGGTGTGCGCCTGCAGACGCGCCGACTCGGCACGGTGTGGGCCTGCAGACGCGCCGACTCGGCACGGTGTGCGCCTGCAGACGGGCCGACTCGGCAGGGAAGGGGTGGGGCGGGCGGTTGTGGGGGAGGAGGGAACCGGGATAGTCTCGAGTGGAATTGCGTATCGTGAAATGAGTTGCCTCATGCGCAACAAGCGCCACAGCCCCTTCTTGGCCGACATGCTCGCCTCAGCACGCTATGAGGTGCTGCCCACCGGATCGATCGAGGAGAAGGTCCTCGCGCACGTCCCCCTCGACACCACGGTGACCGTGACGGCCTCGCCGGCCAAGGGGATCGAGGCCACCCTGGCCCTGGCCGAACGGCTGGCGAGGCACGGCTACTCCGCCGTACCCCATCTCGCCGCCCGGATGGTCAGTGGTCGCGCGGAGCTGTCGGAGATCGCGGCTCGGATGCGGGAGGCCGGCGTGACCACGGTGTTCGTCCCGGGAGGGGACCAGGACCCGCCGGCAGGCGACTACTCCTCGGCCCTCGACCTGCTGGAGGACCTGACGGCGCTCGGCAGCCCCTTCCCCGAGGTCGGCATCGCCGGCTATCCGGAGTCCCACCCCACCATCAGCGACGACCTCACGGTCCAGGCCATGTGGGACAAGCGGCGGCACGCCACGCACGTGGTGAGCAACCTGACCTTCGATGCGGAGATGGTCCGCGCCTGGGTGGACCGGCTGCGGAGGCGCGGCGTGACGATGCCCGTCCTGCTGGGGATCCCAGGACCCATCGACCGCGCCAAGCTGCTGACCATGGCGACGAAGATCGGCGTCGGCGACTCCACGCGGTTCCTGGCCAAGCACAAGGGGACGTTCGCCCGGCTGGCGGCACCCGGGGGCTTCACCGGTGAGCGGTTCCTCGAGCAGTGCGCCCCGGTGCTGGCGCACCCCGAGGCACGGGTCACCGGCCTGCACGTCTACACCTTCAACCAGGTCGCCGAGACCGAGGCCTGGCGCAGGTCCTACCTCGAGCGGCTGATGGCTGTCCGCTGAGCTGCCGCCTCAGGGCCGACCGGCGAGGTGGGGTCGGCCACCGGCAGCAGCGCCGCCAGGGCGCGCTCGAGGCCGGTGTGTCCGGTGGGCACCACCGTGAGCGGGAGCCCGATGCGGGCCGCGGCCCGCTCGGCCAGCACCCGCAGCTCGTCGTCCGGCTGCTGGGCCAGCCACACCATCCGCGTGTAGTGGGCGAAGTAGGCGTCGCGCAGCTCGGGGTGGCGGTCCAGGCCGAGCTCGGCGATGACGGTCCGGTCGAAGGAGCGGACCAGGAAGTCGGTGAGCACGTAGGTGCCGGGCTGCGCCTCGAACATCTCGCGGACCCGGTCGGCACCGCCGTAGACGTCGTAGCAGTGCAGGCCGGCCAGCCGGGACAGCCCGCGTCGCTCGCACACCTCGTCGAGCGCGCCGTAGGTGCCGCAGTCGGCGTAGCCGACCGCGACGGTCGAGTAGCGCGTCAGCAGCTCGGCAGCCAGCCGGTCCACCTCGCCGGCGATCCTCTCGGGGTGGTTGTGCAGGAGCGGAGGCAACGGGAGTACGTCGACCGGCCAGCCCCGCTCGGCCACCACCTCGGCACACGGCCGGGCGATCGCACCGCAGGCGATCAGTGCGACGCGCGAGGAGGGCTCAGCCGGGGAAGGCGAGCAGGTCGACGAACCGGTCGTTGAAGTCGGTGCGGTCGGAGAGCTCGACATAGGCCACCTCCTCCAGCAGGGCAGCGGCGCCGGCGCGCTCGCGGATGCTGAGCAGGCTCATCTTCGCACCCTCGCCGGCCACGTTCCCTGCCGAGACGATGCGCAGCACCGGGATCTTGGGCACCAGCCCGATGCGTACGGCGGCCGCAGGGGAGAGGTAGCTGCCGAAGGACCCGGCGAGCAGCACCTGCTGCACGTCGCTGTGCTCGAGGCCGAGCTGCTCGAGCAGGAGGGTCCACCCGGTGGCGATCGCGCCCTTGGCGAACTGCAGCTCGCGGACGTCGCGCTGGGAGAGGTAGACGGTCTCCTCCGGCGGGCTCGTCGGCTCGGGGCGATGCAGCACGAAGACCCGTTCCTGGCCGATGACCGTGAGCCGGTCGGCGACGTAGGGCGCGATATCCTTGGCGCGCTCGTCGCTGACGAAGCGTCCGGAGGCGTCGAGCAGGGACGCGCGGACCAGCTCGGACACGGCGTCGACGAGGCCGGATCCGCAGATCCCCTGCGCCTCGACGTCGCCGATCACCTGCAGGCGCACCCCGCCCTCGACGTCCTCGTCGATCCGGACGCCCTCCACCGCACCGTCGGCCGCCCGCATGCCGCACCGGATCGCGCCGCCCTCGAACGCCGGCCCGGCGGGTGCGGCGGTGGACAGGATGGTGTCGCCGTCGCTGAGCACGATCTCGCAGTTGGTGCCGACGTCGATGAACAGCCGGGTCCTCTTGTCACGGTCCATCCCGGTGGCGAGCATGCCCGCGACGATGTCGCCTCCGACGTAGGCCCCCAGGGCCGGGAACAGCACCGCCCTCGCCATCGGGTGCAGGTCGAGGCCCAGCTCGGAGGCCAGGAAGACCGGCATCGTGGTCGTCGTCATCACGAACGGAGCGACACCGAGCGGCTCCGGGTCGATGCCGAGCACCAGCGCGGTCATCGTGGCGTTCCCGGCCAGCGCCACCTCGTAGACCTCGCTCGGGTCGACCTCCGCCTCGGCCAGCACGTTGCGGGCCAGCTCGGCGAGCGTCTGCTGCGCGAGCCCGCGCAGCCGCGGCAGGGCCTCGGGGTCCATCATCACCGCGCTGATCCTGGTGATCACGTCCCCGCCGAAGGGCTGCTGCTTGTTGAGCATCGAGTCGACGGCGGCCGGCGTGCCGGTGACGGTGTCCAGCAGGGTCGCGACGACCGTGGTGGTCCCGAGGTCGAACGCGATCGCGAAGCGGCGGTCGGTGGTGTCCCCGGGCTCGACGTCGATGAGCGCCTCGTCGACGACGACGGCGGTCACCTTGTAGTCGGCCTGTCGCAGCACCGCCGGCAGTCGCCTCAGCACGTGCAGGTCGGGGGTCAGCTCGAGGTCGTCGATGGCGTCGGTGAGCCGCTGCAGGTCGGTGCGCTGGTCCGCGAGGGTCGGCTCGGTCAGCTCGACGTAGCGCTTCTGGACGGCCGGTCGCAGGATCACCTGGCGGCCGACCCCGAGGGTGGCGGCCTTGGGTCGGGTGGTCAGCGGCGGTACGTCGATCCGCAGGTCGGCCGTCGCCTGGGCCAGGCAGGCCAGGCGCCACCCGGAGGCGAGCTGGTCGTGGGTGAAGGAGCGGACGTCCAGCCGGTGCACCGGCACGGAACCGTCGACCACCTGGACCTTGCACTTCTTGCAGGTGCCGTGGCCGCCGCACGTGGAGTCGATGGCGATGCCGTTCCAGCTGGCCGCGTCGAACACGCTCACCCCCGCCGGCACGCGTACGTCGCGGCCCGACGGCGTGAAGGACAGGCTGACCCGTCCCGTGCCGTCGTGCAGCGGGACGCCGGGGCCGTCCGGCCGGTCGATGAGGCCCTCGCGACGAAGAGCGTCCATCTCGACCTCGGGCGGCTGCGCCGGGGTGGTGGGGGGTGGCGTGGACATCAGGTGGACATCAGGTGGTGGCGGCCTGCTTCTTCCGGTGCGCGGCGATCCAGCTCGAGCCCCACTCGTCGTGGCCCAGCAGCAGGTCGGCGGCCTTGACGGCGGTGACGATCTGCGGTGAGCGGGTGTCCATGATGGCGCTGGTGAGCCCGGAGGTCATGGCCATCGGCAGGAACGCGGCGCCGAGGGTGTGCCGGTCGGGCATCCCGAAGGACACGTTCGAGGCGCCGCAGGTCATGTTCAGCCCGTGCACGTCGCGGATCCGGCGCATCGTGTCCAGGGTCGTGTTGACCACGGAGGTGTCAGCGCCGATCGGCATCGCCAACGGGTCGATGACGATGTCGGCCTTGGCGATGCCGTACTCCGTGGTGGCCACGTCGACGATGTGCTGCACCAGCTCGAGGCGGCGGTCCGCCTCCATCGGGATCTCCTCGGCGTCGTTGGGGAGGGCGATGATGGCGGCGTCGTACCTCTTGACCAGCGGCAGGATCAGCGCCATCCGGTCGTCCTCGGCGGTGATCGAGTTGACCAGGGCCCGGCCCTGGTAGACCGCCAGCCCGGCCTCCAGCGCCTCGACGACGGAGCTGTCGATGCAGACCGGCTTGTCGGTCAGCTGCTGCACCAGGGTGATCGCCTTGGCCAGCAGCTCCGGCTCGTCGGTCATCGGGACGCCCATGTTCACGTCGAGCACGTCGGCGCCCCCCTCGATCTGGGCGATCACGTCGCGTCCGACCGCCGACAGGTCGCCGGCGCGCAGCTGCTCCTGGAAGATCCGCCTGCCGGTGGGGTTGATCCGCTCACCGATCAGGCAGAACCGGTGGTTGTGCCCGATGACGACCTCGGCGGCCGTGCCCCGGAGCGTGGTCTCGAGGAGCTCTGCGACCTCGGTCATGCGGGGTCCCCGCGGAAGCGTGAACGGAGTGAGCGAAGCGAGCGCAGTGAGTGGTTTCGTGGGGTTCTCATGCGTTCACCAGCGCGCGCTTCTTCTGGAGCAGGTCCTTGGCCCGCTTCACGGTCGCCGAGGCGTCGGGCGCGTAGCCGTCCGCGCCGACCGCGTCGGCGTACTCCTGGGTGACGGGGGCGCCGCCCACCATCACGATCACCTGGTCCCGCAGGCCCGCCTTCTGCAGGGCGTTGAGGTTGGCCTTGAACATCGGCATCGTCGTGGTCAGGAACGCCGACATGCCGACGATGTCCGGCTGGTGCTCGATGATCTTCTCCACGAACCGCTCCGGCGGCACCTGGACGCCGAGGTCGATCACCTCGAAGCCGGCCCCCTCGAGCATGATGTTGACGAGGTTCTTCCCGATGTCGTGCACGTCGCCCTTGACGGTGCCCATCAGGAACTTCCCGATCGTCTGCACGCCGGTCTCGGCGAGCAGCGGTCGCAGCACCTCCATGGCGCCGGCCATCGCCCGTCCGGCGATCAGCATCTCGGGCACGAAGTAGTCGCCGCGCTCGAACCGCGCGCCGACCTCCTCCAGAGAAGGGATCAGCGAGTCGAAGAGCAGCGTCTGCGGCTCCATCTGCATGGCGAGCGCCTGGTGGGTCAGGCTGAGCACCTCCGGTGCGTTGCCGAGCAGCGTCTCGTCGTACATCTTCTGAAGGATCTCTTCAGGTGTCATGCGGCACCTTCCTTGGTCGTGCTCGAGTGGGTCGCGTCGGGTGTGTCCGACGCATGTCCGCAGGGCCTGCCCAGCAGGGTGGACAGTGAGTCGGCCTGCTCGACGAGGAGCCCGCCGAAGGACTCGAGGCGGTCCTGCAGTCGGGCGGTCGGCCCGGAGACGCCGATCGCGCAGATCACCCCGTCCTTGCCCTCGACGGGAGCGGCGATGGCGCTGAGCCCCTTCTCCAGCTCGTCGACGGTCACGGCGTACCGCAGCCGCCGGATGGTGTCCAGCTCGGCGCCGAGCGCCTCCCGGGTGGTCACCGTCCGGTCCGTGCGGCGCTCCAGCCGGCCGCTCGGCAGGGGCAGCACGCCGAAGGCGTAGAGCACCTTCCCCAGCGACGAGCAGTGCGGGGGTACGTCGACCTGGTTCCAGTCGCGGGCCGAGAGCAGGAACGTGGACTCCACCTGCCCGACGTGCACGACGTTGTCGCCGCGGGCCACCCCCAGGTGCACGGTCTCGCCGGTGCGCGCGCCGACCTCGACGAGCACCGGGCGGGCCAGCCGGGCGACCTGCGGCCAGGGGTCGTGCAACGCCGCGTGCAGCGCGAACAGTGGTCCGGCGACGTACCCGCCGCTGGGGTCCCGCTCGACGAGGTCGGTGCGCTCCAGCGCCGCCAGCAGCCGCGAGGTCGTGGACCGCGCCAGGCCCGTCACGTCGCTGAGCTCGGTGAAGCTGACCGGGTCGTCGGCGCGCACGACGAGGTCGACGAGAGCCGCGGCGCGGTCGACCGCCTGCGTGCCACCCTGAGGTGCGCTGCCCATGTAACCCTCATCCACTGCTGTCGGACCGAATGCTGAAAGTGTTTCATATCGTGGAACCGACTTCCACATTATGAGGTTAGGATGCCGGGCAAGCACCGGTCAAGCGCACCGCCGTACGAATTCGTCTGTGGAGGTCAGAATGTTTCAGAACAAGATGCCGAGGTACGAGATCCTCTCCGAGGACGCGATGACCAAGCTGGACGCCGGGTGGCGCCGGCTGGTCACCGAGATCGGGGTCGAGTTCGACAGTGACCGTGCGCTCGCGCTGTTCAAGGACGCCGGTCAGCGCGTCGAGGGGCAGTGCGTCCACCTGGACCCGGAGTGGGTCCTGGAGCAGGTCGCCAAGGCGCCGCGCGAGTTCGACGTCCAGGCCCGCAACCCGGCGAACAGCATCCACATCGGCGGCGACTCGATGGCCTTCGGTGCGGTGTACGGCCCGCCGTTCGTGCGAGAGGGGGACCTCCGCCGAGACGCCACCATGAACGACTTCGAGCGCTTCGCCAAGCTGGCGCAGACGTTCCCGGTGCTCGACTCGGCGGGCGGGGTGATCTGCGAGCCCAACGACACGCCGCTCGACTCGCGGCACCTGGACATGACCTACGCGCTCCAGACGCTGACCGACAAGGTCTACATGGGCAACGTCGTGTCCGGGGTGAACGCCGCCGACACGATCGCGATGGGGGAGATCGTCTTCGGCGGTCGCGAGGCGATCGAGAGGACCCCGGTGTCCATCTCGCTGATCAACTGCAACTCCCCGCTGCGCTGGGACGGCCGGATGATCGAGTCGCTGTTCGAGTACACCTCGGCCGGCCAGCCCTGCGTGCTGACGCCGTTCATCCTGATGGGCGCGATGTCGCCGGTGACGATCCCGGCCGCGCTGGTGCAGCAGATCGCCGAGGCGCTGTCCGGCATCGCGCTCGCCCAGCTGATCCGCCCGGGCGCCCCGGTGATCTTCGGGTCGTTCCTGTCCAACATCGACATGCAGTCCGGCTCACCCACCTTCGGCACCCCCGAGTCCGGCATCGGGCTGCTGTGCACCGGCCAGATCGCCCGGCACTTCGGGCTGCCGTTCCGCTCCGGTGGCGGGCTGACCTCGTCGCAGGTCGCCGACGCCCAGGCCGGCTACGAGGCATTGATGACGATGCTGCCCACCTTCCTCGCCGGCGCCAACTGGGTGATGCACTCGGCCGGCTGGCTCGAGGGCGGGCTGGTCGCCGGCTTCGAGAAGTTCATCGTCGACGTGGAGATCCTGCAGATGATGCAGGCCGAGTTCACGCCGCTCGAGATCGACGAGGACTCACTGGCCTTCGGCGCCCACGAGGAGGTCGGCCACGGCGGCCACTTCCTCGGTGCGATGCACACGATGGAGCGCTTCCGCACCTGCTTCTACCGCCCGATGCTGTCCTCGTCGGACAACTACGAGAAGTGGATGCGCACCGGAGGACTCGACGCGAACGCCCGGGCCACGAAGATCTACCAGAAGAAGCTCGAGGAGTACGTCGCCCCGCCGCTCGACGACGCCGTCCGTGAGCAGCTGCAGGAGTACGTCGTGCGCCGGCGGGCCGAGCTGGGCGACTGACCGCCGCTGGCCACCGGATTGTGGTCACTCCACGCCGTCGGCCGCAGGGTTGTGGTCACTGAGCGGCGTCAACGGTGCCTCCTCCCGGCCCGGAGCGCCCACAAACGTCGAGCACCGGCGACGTGGGGCCGGCAGACCGGTAGGGGCGGACAGGACCCTCAGCGGAAGACGACGGTCTTGCTGCCGTTCACGAGCACCCGGGACTCCGAGTGCCAGCGGACGGCACGGGAGAGCACCTGGCTCTCCACGTCCCGGCCGGCGGCGGCCAGGGCGGCGGCGTCGTAGCCGTGGTCGACGCGCATCACGTCCTGCTCGATGATCGGGCCCTCGTCGAGGTCGGAGGTCACGTAGTGCGCGGTGGCGCCGACCAGCTTGACGCCCCGGTCGAAGGCCTGGTGGTAGGGCCGGGCGCCCTTGAAGCTCGGCAGGAACGAGTGGTGGATGTTGATCGCGCGGCCCGCCAGCGCGTGGCAGGTGTCGTTGGAGAGCACCTGCATGTAGCGCGCCAGCACCACCAGGTCCACCCGCAGCGCGTCCGCGAGCTCCAGCATCTCGGTCTCCGCGGCGGCCTTGGTCTCGTGGGTGACCGGGATGTGGTGGTAGGGCACGCCGTAGGACCGTGCCAGCGGCTCGCAGTCCAGGTGGTTGGACACGATGGCGACGATGTCGATCTGCAGCGCCTGCTTGAACCAGCGGAACAGCAGGTCGTTGAGGCAGTGGCTGAACTTCGAGACCAGGATCAGCGTGCGGTACGGCGCAGCCGCCTCCCACAGGTTCCAGAGCATCTCGAACCGCTCGGCGACCGGGCCGAACGCCTCACGCAGGTCGCCCAGCTGGTCAGGGCCCGCGCCCGCCGGGTCGTCGACCGCGAACCTGACCCGCATGAAGAACCGGTGCTCGGCCAGGTCGCCGTACTGCTGGCTCTCCACGATGTTGGCGTGCCGCTCGACGAGCATCCCGGTGACGGCGTGCACGATGCCGGGCCGGTCGGGGCACACCAGGGTCAGCACGTACGTCGAAGGGCCGGATGTCGGCTCGCGGTCGGTCATGGCGTCTCTCTACCCGTCCCGGGCCTTCTGCGTCAACGCCGCTCGCGTTGCGCGACGAGAGACAAGTGCTGTCATACGCAACACGATCTGCGCTACCGTCGGACCATGCGGAACGCTTCCGACATCGGGCCCGAGGCTGCTCCCGGCGTGCAGTCGGTCGACCGGGCGCTGACCATCCTGGACATCCTGGCCCGGCTGGGGGAGGCCGGGGTGACCGAGATCGCCGCCGAGCTCGGGGTGCACAAGAGCACGGCGTTCCGGCTGGTGTCCACCCTGGAGTCCCACGGCATGGTCGAGCAGAACGAGGGCCGCGGCAAGTACCGCCTGGGCGTCGGGGTCCTGCGGCTCGCGGGTGCCACCACGGCACGGCTCGACGTCGTGCAGGAGGCCCGGTCGATCTGCCGGAAGCTGGCCGCCGACTCGGGTGAGACGGTCAACATCGCGGTGCTCTCGGACCGCTCCGTGCTGTACGTCGACCAGGTCTCCGGCCAGTCCGCGCTGCAGGCGCACAACTGGGTCGGCCAGCACATCCCTCTGCACGCCACCTCCAACGGCAAGGTCCTGCTCAGTGGGCTCTCCGCGAGCGAGGTGGACCAGCGACTGCCGCGGCTGCCGTCGTACACCTCAGACACGGTCACCACGCGGGCGCGGCTGCGCCGGGACCTGACGACGGTCCGCGAGCAGGGCTACGCCGTGGCGGTCGACGAGCTGGAGGTCGGGCTGACCGCGATCGCGGCCCCGATCCGCAACGCGCACGGCGACGTCATCGCCTCCCTCAGCGTCTCCGGCCCGACCTTCCGGCTGGGAGACCTCCGGGTGAAGGAGCTGGTCCCGGTCGTGCAGGACGCTGCGGACGAGGTCTCGAGAAGACTTGGTCACGGTTCGTCCTAGAGGCTTGACGAGGTATGCCGGACCCGCAATCCTGTTGCGTGTAGCACTATGAGTTGCGACATACGCAACTCAACTCGCCTAGGGGACGGTCAAGCCACGTGCCGGAGCTCTACATCGGGGGTCGATGGGTCAGCGCCCGCGAGGGTGAGCGGCGGGAGATCCGGTGCCCCGCCGACGGGTCGCTGGTCGCCGAGGTCGACGAGGCCGGGCCCGAGGACACCGGCGCCGCGATCGCCGCCGCCCGCGCCGCCTTCGACGAGGGTGGCTGGCCGGGCGGCTCCACGCTCGAGCGGGGTGCCCTCCTGCACCGGGTGGCCGACCTCCTGGTCCGCGACAAGGACATCATCGCCCGCGCCGAGTCGCTGGACACCGGCAAGCGGATCGTGGAGAGCGGCTACGACGTCGACGACGTCGTGGGCGTGTTCCGGCACTACGGCAACGTGGCCGCCCAGGACGCCGGGCGGATGGTGGACACCGGTCGGCCCGACGTCGTCAGCCGGGTCGTGCACGAGCCGGTCGGGGTCTGCGGGCTGATCACCCCGTGGAACTACCCCCTGCTGCAGACCTCGTGGAAGGTCGCCCCCGCACTCGCGGCCGGCAACACCTTCGTGCTCAAGCCCAGCGAGCTGACCCCGCACACGGCGATCCTGCTGATGCGGCTGCTGGAGGAGGCCGGCGTCCCCGCAGGGGTCGCCAACCTGGTGATCGGGGCCGGCCCGCGCGCCGGCGCCCTGCTGAGCGAGGACCCTCGCGTCGACCTGGTGTCCTTCACCGGCGGAGTCCCCACCGGCAAGGCGATCATGACCGCGGCCGCCGGCACCGTGAAGAAGGTCGCCCTCGAGCTCGGCGGCAAGAATCCCAACATCGTGTTCGCGGACGCCCACCTCGAGACGGCGCTCGACTTCGCTCTCACGGCGGTGTTCCTGCACTCGGGGCAGGTGTGCTCCGCCGGCGCCCGGCTGGTCGTCGAGGAGTCGATCCACGACGACTTCGTCGACGAGGTGGTCCGGCGGGCGGAGCGGATCCGGATCGGCGGGCCCTTCGACGAGAGCGCGGAGACCGGCCCGCTCATCTCCGCGCAGCACCGGAGCAAGGTCGAGGACTACGTCGAGCGCGGGCTCACCGAGGGCGCGAAGCTCCGCTGCGGCGGCGGCCGCCCCGAGGGTCCGTCGTACGCCGACGGCTTCTACTACCTGCCCACCGTGCTCGACGGCTGCGACGGGTCGATGTCGGTGGTGCGCGAGGAGTCCTTCGGCCCGGTGCTCACCGTGGAGACGTTCCGCGACGAGGACGAGGCGGTCCGGGTCGCCAACGACAGCGACTACGGGCTCGCCGGCGCGGTCTGGACCCAGAACGCCGGGCGCGCGGAGCGGGTCGCGGCCCGGCTCCGGATGGGCACCGTGTGGATCAACGACTACCACCCCTACGTGCCGCAGGCCGAGTGGGGCGGCTACAAGCAGTCCGGCATCGGTCGCGAGCTCGGGGTGGCGGGACTGGAGGAGTATCGCGAGACCAAGCACATCTGGCACAACGTGAGACCTGAGCCGGCGAGGTGGTTCGACGGCGCCTGACACCGGCGTACGACGGGCAGTGCGGGGCGAACGGGACCGGGTAGAGCTGGACGGGCTGACAGCGGGGGGCACACCACGACGAAGAGGGCGAGGCCATGACGAGGCGGACGGGCTCGAGGTACGACTACGTGATCGTAGGAGGCGGGTCCGCCGGCTGCGTCCTGGCCAACCGGCTCAGCGCCGACCCCGGGACCTCGGTGCTCGTGCTCGAGGCGGGCCGCTCGGACCTCCGGATCGACCCGTTCATCCACATGCCGGCCGCCCTGCCCATCCCGATCGGGAACCGGCTCTACGACTGGAAGTACGAGTCGGAGCCCGAGCCGTTCATGGACGGTCGTCGGGTCTACCACGCGCGCGGCAAGGTGCTCGGCGGCTCGAGCAGCATCAACGGGATGATCTTCCAGCGCGGTAACGCCCTGGACTACGAGCGCTGGGCGGGCGACAAGGGCATGGAGTCCTGGAGCTATGCGCGCTGCCTGCCCTACTTCAAGCGGATGGAGACCTGCCTCGCCGGGGCCGACGCGTGGCGCGGGGGCAGCGGGCCGCTGCTGCTCGAGCGCGGCCCCGCCAGCAGCCCCCTGTTCGGCGCGTTCTTCGAGGCCGTCCAGCAGGCCGGGCACCCGCTGACCAGCGACGTGAACGGCTACCGGCAGGAGGGCTTCGCGCCCTTCGACCGCAACGTCTACCGCGGCCGCCGGCTGAGCGCCGCGCGTGCCTACCTGCATCCGGTGAGGAGCCGCCCCAACCTTCGGGTGGAGACGATGGCGATGGTGACCGGTCTGAGCGTCGACCGCGCCGACGGCCGCAAGCGCATCACCGGCGTCGACTACCGCCGGACCGGCCGCGGCGCACGGCACGTCGACGCCGGTGAGGTCATCCTCTGCGGCGGCGCGATCAACTCCCCGCAGCTGCTGCTGCTGTCCGGGATCGGGCCCGCCGAGGACCTGCAGAGGCTCGGCATCCCGGTGGTAGCCGACCTGCCCGGTGTGGGCAGCAACCTGCAGGACCACCTCGAGGTCTACGTGCAGCACGCCAGCAAGCAGCCGGTCTCGATCGGCCCCTGGCTCAAGCACCGGCACAAGCCGCGCATCGGGGCCGAGTGGCTGTTCCTGCGCCGCGGGGTCGGCGCCTCCAACCACTTCGAGGCCGGCGGCTTCATCCGCAGCAACGACCTCGTCGACTACCCGAACCTGATGTTCCACTTCCTGCCCATCGCGATCCGGTACGACGGCTCCCGGCCCGCCGCGGAGCACGGCTACCAGGTGCACATCGGGCCGATGTACTCCGACGTACGCGGCTCGGTGACGCTGAGGTCGCGCGACCCGATGCAGCACCCGGCCCTGCGGTTCAACTACCTGTCCACGCCAGCCGACCGGCGCGAGTGGATCGAGATGGTGCGCGCGGCCCGGCACATCCTCAACCAGCCGGCCTTCGACGTGTTCAACGCCGGCGAGCTCTCGCCCGGGCCGTCGGTGGAGACCGACCAGGAGATCCTGGACTGGGTCGCCAAGGACGCCGAGACCGCGCTGCACCCCTCATGCACGGTCCGGATGGGCGTCGACGACATGTCGGTCCTCGACCCCGAGACGATGCGGGTGCACGGCGTGGACGGGCTTCGCGTCGTGGACGCCTCGGCGATGCCCTACATCACCAACGGCAACATCTATGCGCCGGTGATGATGGTCGCGGAGAAGGCCGCCGACCTGGTCGCCGGCAACACGCCGCTGCCACCGCTGGACGTGCCGGTCTACCGCTACCGCGAGAACGACCCCCTCGAGCCTCCTCCCCACCTCACCAACGCCGTTATCGAAAGAGGGCACGCGCGATGACCCAGACCCAGGCGAAGGAGCACCCAGGCTCCATGACGGGACAGGGCGAGGTGGCCCTGTCGGTGAAGGACCTGTGGAAGATCTTCGGGGACAAGGCCGACAAGGTGATCGGCACCCCGGACGCCGACCTGTCGCGCAGGGAGCTGCAGGCGAAGACCGGCTGTGTCGCCGCCGTCAGGGACGTCTCCTTCGAGGTGGCTCCCGGCGAGGTCTTCGTGGTCATGGGACTGTCCGGGTCGGGCAAGTCCACCCTGGTCCGGCTGCTCACCCGGCTGATCGAGCCGACGCAGGGCTCGATCCGGATGGCCGGGGAGGACATCACCTCGGCCAGCGAGCAGCAGCTGCGCGACCTGCGTCGCAAGCACGTGGCCATGGTCTTCCAGCACTTCGGCCTGCTGCCGCACCGCAAGGTCGTCGACAACATCGCCTTCGGTCTCGAGGTCCGCGGGGTGGGCAGGAGCGAGCGCCGCAACCGCGCCCAGGAGATGGTCGACCTGGTCGGGCTGTCGGGATACGAGAACAGCTACCCCGACCAGCTCTCCGGCGGCATGCAGCAGCGGGTCGGTCTGGCGCGAGCCCTGGCCGCGGACCCGCAGCTGCTGATGTTCGACGAGCCGTTCTCGGCGCTCGACCCGCTGATCCGCCGCGACATGCAGAACGAGGTCATCCGGCTCCACGAGGAGGTCGGCAAGACGATGGTCTTCATCACCCACGACCTCGCCGAGGCACTGAAGCTCGGTGACCGCATCCTGATCATGCGGGACGGGGAGATCATCCAGATCGGCCGTCCCGACGAGGTGGTCGGGGCGCCCGCCGACGACTACGTGAAGGACTTCGTCAGCGAGGTCCCCAAGTCGCACGTGCTGACGCTGCGCTGGGTGATGCGTCCGGCCCGCCCGGGGGAGGCGGAGAGCGGTCCGACCCTCCAGTCCGACCGCATCGTGAAGGACGCCGCTCGGGAGGTGCTCGCCGCCGACGGTCCGGTCCGGGTCTTCGACGGCGACGAGTTCGTCGGGATGGTCGACGACGAGGACATCCTGCGCGTCGTCGTCGCGGAGGAGGTGTAGTCGTGACCGCCCTGGAGGCCCCTCCCGACCGCCGGGGGCCCAGCGTCAAGGAGGAGCAGCCCTACGTCGACACCGCACCCAAGCGGCACACCGCGCTCTGGCTCGCCGTCACCGCCGTCGTGTGGGTCGTCGGCTGGCTGGTCCTCAAGGGCCAGAGCACCCTCTCGATCGGCTTCCAGGACCTCAACGGCTTCCACCGCTGGCTCAACGACCTCCGCGACAGCATCCAGCTGGCCTCCTCCCGGGGCAACTGGTTCTTCGACGGTGTCATCGGCAACATCTCGGCCTTCTTCAACTGGCTGGTCGGCCAGCTCCAGGAGCTGGTCAGCACCCCGGCCTTCCCACGGCCGGTGCCGCAGATCGGCTGGCTGGGGGTGCTCGCGATCCTGGTCTGGGTGGCCTACGCCGTGGCCGGGCTCCGGTCCGCGGCACTCGTGCTGGTCGGTGTGCTGGGCTTCGGCTTCCTCGGCTACTGGGACGCCAGCATCGACACGCTGATCATCACGGTCCTGGCGGTGCTGATCTGCTGCGTGATCGGGCTTCCGCTGGGCATCGCGATGGCCCGCAGGAACGCCGTCTCGGCCGCGGTCACCCCCGTGCTCGACCTGATGCAGACGATGCCGGCCTTCGCCTACCTCGCACCGCTCGCCCTGATCTTCGGCATCGGCGCGGCGTCCGCCGTGGTCACCACGCTGATCTACGCCCTGCCCCCGCTGGTGCGGATCACCGAGCACGGCATCCGCTCGGTGCCGGAGACCACGCTCGAGGCGGCGGGCTCCCTGGGGGTCACCAAACAGCAGCTGCTCCGCCGGGTGCAGCTGCCGATGGCTCGCCGGACGATCGTGGTCGGCATCAACCAGTGCACGATGGCCGCACTGTCCATGGCGACCATCGCGGCCTTCGTCAACAGCCCGGGGCTGGGCAAGCCGGTGATCGCTGCGCTGCAGAGCCTCGACGTCGGCGGCGCCGCCGTCAGCGGCTTCTGCATCGTGATCGCGGCGATCATGCTCGACCGCACCACGACCGCGGCGAGCGAGCGGGCCGAGAAGCTGAACCGCGGTGCCCTGGCTTCGGTGAGCCGCCCGGGTGTGATGCTGATGACCGTGGTGCTGGAGAGGCTGCCGCGCTGGGCCACCGAGGAGCAGCAGGGGCGTCGCCCGCTCCCCTCGGCGCTGTTCCGGCGGACGGTGCTCGCGCTGACGTTCATCCCGGTGCTGGTGGCGATCCTGCTCTCGAGGCAGTACCTCTCCCTGGCGGCCTTCCCGAGCTCGGCGAACGTCGGACCGAGGATCGCCACCGCGGTGAGCGACTTCACCGACACGGTGGTGAACGCGGTCGACACGTTCACCAACGCCTTCAAGAACCTGATCAGCTACGGCCTGCTCAACCCTCTGCAGTCCCTGCTCGGCCAGGCGCCCTGGTGGCTGATGGCCGCGGTGCTGATCAGCATCGCGTTCTTCCTGGGCGGCTGGCGTCCGGCGGCGGTCACCGTGGCGTGCGAGGCGGTCATCCTGGGCACCGGGCTGTGGCACGACGCCATGGTCACGCTGACGATGACGATGGTCGCCACCGTGATGGTGATGGTGATCGCGATGCTGCTCGGCGTCTGGATGGGACGCAGCAGACCGGCCGACACCGTGGCCAGACCGGTGCTCGACACCTTCCAGACCATCCCGCCGTTCGTCTACCTGGTGCCCGCGCTCGCACTGTTCGGCAGCAGCCGGTTCACCGCCATCGTCGCGGCGATGGCCTACGCCGTGCCGATCGCGACCAAGCTGGTCGCCGACGGGATCCGGGGGGTCTCGCCCAGCACGGTGGAGGCGGCCCGGTCGGCCGGGATCACCTCGCGCCAGATGATCATGAAGGTCCAGCTCCCGATGGCCCGTGAGGCCCTGGTCCTCGCGACCAACCAGGGCCTCCTCTACGTGTTGTCGATGGTGGTCATCGGCGGCATGGTCGGAGGCGGGAGTCTCGGCTACATCGTCGTCTCGGGATTCTCGCAGGCCCAGCTGTTCGGCAAGGGCATCGCCGCCGGCATCGCCATCACGGCTCTCGGGGTGATGCTCGACCGGATCACCCGCTACGCCGCCGCCCGGCACGGGCGCGTCTAGGCCGCGCCGACCCGGCGCGTCCGCACACCGACTTCTTGGCTCAGGGGAGCCGAGCAGATGAAGGGGAAACAGGAAAATGAAGACGGGCATCTCACGAGGACCGCGTCGGCTCCAGCTGGCCGCCGTCGCCGCCACGGCTGCGCTGGTGCTGGCCGGGTGTGGCGGCGGCAACATCAAGGAGTCGACGTCCTCCTCCAGCAGTGGCAAGAACTGCGGCGAGCTGAACATCGCGGTGAACCCGTGGACCGGCTACGTGTCGAACGCGCACCTGGTCGGCTACGTCGCCGAGAGCAAGCTCGGGTGCAAGGTCAACTACCAGGACGTGAAGGAGGAGGTCGGCTGGCAGGGGATGGCCAACGGCACCATCGACACGATCGTGGAGAACTGGGGCCACGCCGACCTGGTGAAGAAGTACATCTCCAACCAGAAGACCGTCGTGGACGCGGGGCCGACGGGCAGCCAGGGCATCATCGGGTGGTACGTCCCGCCGTGGATGGCCAAGAAGTTCCCCGACATCACCGACTGGAAGAACCTGAACAAGTACGCCTCGATGTTCAAGACCTCGGAGTCCGGGGGCAAGGGCCAGCTCCTCGACGGGGACCCCTCCTACGTCACCAACGACGAGGCACTGGTGAAGAACCTCAACCTCAACTACAAGGTGGTCACGGGGGGCAGCGAGGCGGCTCTCATCCAGAGCTTCCGGTCCGCGGAGAAGAACAAGAAGCCGCTGCTGGCCTACTTCTACGAGCCGCAGTGGTTCTTCTCGGAGATGAAGCTGGTCAAGGTCGACCTGCCGCCGTACAAGCCCGGCTGTGACGCGGACCCGGCGAAGGTGGCCTGCGACTACCCGCCGTACAAGCTGAACAAGCTGATCTCCAAGAAGTTCGCCGACTCCGGCTCGCCGGCGGTCAAGCTGGTCAAGGGCTTCACGATCTCCAACGACGACCAGAACCTGGTGTCCACGGACATCGCGGAGAAGAAGATGGACCCCGACGCCGCTGCCAAGAAGTGGGTCGAGGCGAACCCCGACAAGGTGGACGCCTGGCTCAAGTAGGCGGCACAGCCGACCCGGCTCCCAGCTCCCGGAGGCTCCCCCGTCGCGTCTGGTTGACAGGCGTGGCGGGGGAGCCGCATGCTAGTGTCTGTCTCAGATGACGCATCTGATTGCGTGATACGCAACAAACCGGCATGAGTTCCGGGAACCCAGAAGGGAGGCCTTCCATGGCCTCGGTCCCCCCCACCGCCCGCGTCGTGGTCATCGGCGCCGGCATCGTCGGCAACAGCCTCGTGCACCACCTGGCCCGGCTCGGCTGGCGCGACATCGTGCAGATCGACAAGGGCGCCCTGCCGAACCCGGGCGGGTCGACGGGTCACGCGTCGAACTTCATCTTCCCGGTGGACCACTCCCGGGAGATCACCGACCTGACGCTGGACTCCATGAGGCAGTACAAGGAGATGGGCGTCCTCACCGAGTCCGGTGGCTTCGAGGTGGCCCGCACGCCGGAGCGGATGGAGGAGCTGCGGCGCCGGATGTCCTCGGCGAAGGCGTGGGGGATCGAGGCGCACCTCGTGGAGCCCGCGGACGTCGTGGAGAAGGTGCCGTTCCTCGACCCCGACCAGATCATCGGCGCGTTCTGGACGCCCTCGGTGGGTGTCGTCGACTCGCTGCGGGCCGGGACGATCATGCGCGAGCGGGCCCTGGAGTCCGGTGCGCTGACCGTCGTACCCACCGTGGAGGTGACCGGCCTCGACGTCGAGGGCGGCGCCATCAGGCGGGTGCGCACCACCGGCGGCGACATCGAGGCGGAGACCGTGGTGATCGCCTGCGGCGTCTGGAGCCCCAAGCTGGCGAAGATGGCCGGCGCGCACATCCCGCTCACCCCCGCCGTGCACCAGATGATCAGCGTCGGGCCGGTGCAGCAGCTGGCCGAGCGCGAGGGGGAGATCAGCTTCCCGATCATCCGCGACATGGACACGCTGTGCTACGAGCGGCAGCACGGCGCCGACATGGAGGTCGGGTCCTACGCGCACCGTGCGATCCTGCACGACCCCGAGGAGATCCCCTCGATCGAGCAGGCGAAGCTGTCGCCGACCGAGATGCCGTTCACCTCCGACGACTTCGACCCGCAGCTCGAGCAGGCCTACGAGCTGATGCCGGAGCTGCTGGGCGCGGAGGGCGCCGAGATCCGCTACGCCATCAACGGCCTGCTGTCGTTGACCCCTGACGGGGCACCGGTGCTCGGCGAGACGCCCGAGGTGAAGGGACTGTGGTCGGCCGCCGCAGTCTGGATCAAGGAGGGCCCCGGTGTGGGGCGCGCGGTCGCCGAGTGGATGACCGACGGGCTGCCCGAGATCGACCTGTCGCACTCCGACATCGCCCGGTTCTACCCCCACCAGCAGACCCGGGAGCACATCCGGGCCCGCACCGGCGAGGCGTTCATCAAGACCTACGGCATCGTGCACCCCGGCGAGCAGTACGAGTCCGACCGCGACAAGCGGCTCGCCCCGATGCACGCCTCACAGGTGGAGCTCGGCGCCAGGTTCTTCGAGGCCGCCGGCTGGGAGCGGCCCTTCTGGTACGAGTCGAACGCCGGGCTCCTCGAGGAGTACGGCGACCGTGTGATGCCGCGCGAGCACGAGTGGGACTCCCGCTGGTGGTCCCCGATCATCAACGCCGAGCACCTCGCCATGCGCGACCGCGCCGGTGTCATCGACCTGTCCGCGTTCGCGATCTTCGACGTCGTCGGTCCTTCGGCGATGGACGCCGTGCAGCGCGTCTGCGTCTCGCAGTGCGACGTCGCCGTCGGCAAGGTGGTCTACACGCCGGTGCTCGACGAGCGCGGCGGCTTCCGCTCCGACCTGACCGTGATGCGCCTGGCGCACGACCGGTTCCGGGTGGTGACCGGCGGCGCGCACGGCATGGTGGACCTCAAGTGGTTCGCGGACCGGATGCCCAAGGACGGCACCGCCCAGGTCGTCGACCAGACCTCCGCGTGGACCACCATCGGGCTGTGGGGACCGCAGGCGCGCGCCATCCTCGGCGAGCTGACCCGCGACGACATCAGCCATGCCGGCTTCGGGTTCGGGACCTGCCGCACCATCGAGGTCGGGTCGGTGGCGGTGCTCGCCTCCCGGATCTCCTACGTCGGCGAGCTCGGCTGGGAGCTGCACGTGCCGATCGAGCAGGGCGCCAAGCTGTGGTCGATGCTGCTCGAGGCGGGTGCGTCGTACGGCGCCGTGCCGGTCGGCATCGGCGTCTACGCGACCACGGGTCGTCTGGAGAAGGGCTACCGCGCCTTCGGGTTCGAGCTCGACTCCGAGCGCACCATCATCGAGGCGGGGATGGCCCGGCCGAAGGTGAAGGCCGCCGACTTCGTGGGCCGGGAGGCCTACCTCAAGCAGCGCGAGGAGGACCCGGCGTCGGTGCTCTGCACGCTGACCGTCGATGACCACACCTCGGCGTCCGGGGTGAAGCGCTACATGCTCGGCGGTGAGCCGATCCTGACCCGGGACGGCAGCGAGCTCGTCGACGAGCACGGGCACCGGCCCTACGTCACCAGCGCGGGCTCGGCTCCCTCGCTGGGCAAGCACATCCTGCTGGCCTACCTGCCGCCTGCGGAGGCTCGCGTCGGCAACCAGCTGAGCGTCTCCTACATGGAGGAGCTCTATCCGGTGACGGTCGGGTCCGCCGACAGCACCGCCCTCTTCGACCCCGACAACGAGCGGATCCGGTCATGACGAACGTCCTGGTGTGCATCAAGCGGGTGCCGGACCTGGGTGGCGAGATCACCCTGAGCGAGGACGGCATGTCGGTCGACGACTCGTCGCTGGGGCACACGGTCAGCCCGCACGAGGAGTGCGCCGTCGAGCTGGCCATCGCGGTGGCCAAGGACACCGACGGACAGGCGACCGTGCTCACCCTCGGCTCCTCGGACGCGGTGGAGCAGCTGCGCAACGCGCTCGCGGTCGGCTGCTCCGCGGCGGTGCTGCTGGAGGCCGACCCGACGGCCTACGGTCCGGCCGACGTCGCCGCTGCCGTCGCCGAGGTGGTCCGTGCGCACGAGGCGGCCGGGACGACGTACGACCTGGTGCTGCTGGGCAACGACGCCTCCGACACCGGCGACTTCCAGGTCGGGGTCCGGCTGTCCTACCTGCTGGGGCGCCCGGTCGTCGCGGGAGTCTCGTCGCTGTCGGTGGAGGGGGACCGGGTCACCGCGCGTGGTCAGGGCCCCGACGGCGGCACGGAGATCTTCGAGGTGCCGCTCCCTGCGGTGCTGACCGTGATGGAGGGCGGCATCGAGCCGCGCTACCCGTCCATCCCGGGGCGGATGAAGGCCAAGAAGGTGAAGATCGAGCAGCTGGCGCCGTCTGTCGCACCGGGCGGGTCCGGGCGACTCGGGCTGAGGCTCCCGCCGGTGCAGCCGAGCCAGGTGTCGGTGCTCGGTGAGGGACCCGAGGCGGCCGGTGCCCTGGTCGACCTGTTCGAGGAGCTGGGAGTGCTGCGATGAGCGTGCTGGTGCTGGTCGAGACCGACGAGAGCGGCCCGAGCGAGGTCTCGCTGGAGACCCTGACGTTCGCCCGGCGGCTGGGCACGGACGTGCACGCCCTCGTGGTCGGGGACGGGCCGCCCGGCCTCGTCGACCAGCTCGGGGCGTACGGCGTCAGCACCGTGCACCACGCCGACGGGGACGCGTTCACGTCCTACGCAGCCGCCGCGTGGGCGGCTGCCGTGGTCGCCGCATCAGGCGACTCGAGCGTGGTGATGGCCGCCGGCAGCCCGCGCGGCAACGAGGTCCTCGCGCACGTCGCCTGTCGCCTCGGGGTGGCGATGGCGGCCAACGTGGTCGACCTGCAGCCCGACGAGCAGCCGGGGCCGGTCGGGGTGTCGCGGCAGGTCCTCGGTGGCGCCGCGATGGAGGAGATGAGGCTCGAGGACCGGGTCGCCGTGCTGAGCGTCGCCGGTCACGCCTGCGCCCCCGAGCCGGTCGAGGCCCCCGGCGTCCCGGTCGTCGCACCCCTCGACGTCACCGTGTCGGGCGACGACCTGCGGGCCCGCGTCGTACGCACCGAGCCGGGTGAGCCCGACGAGTCCGGCAGCCTGAAGTCGGCCAGGGTCGTGGTGGGTGCCGGACGCGGTGTCGGCAGCGCCGACGGGTTCAAGGACCTGCTCGAGCTCACCGACCTCCTCGACGGCGCCCTCGGTGTCTCGCGGGTGGTCACGAGTCTCGGCTGGCGGCCGCACCACGAGCAGGTCGGCCAGACCGGGAGCCGCGTCACACCCGACCTCTACCTCGCCTGCGGGATCAGTGGCGCCATCCAGCACTGGGCCGGCATGTCGAGCTCGAAGACGATCGTGGCGATCAACAACGACCCGGACGCCCCGATGGTGACCAAGGCGCACTACGCGGTGATCGGCGACCTCCACGAGATCATCCCCGCGGTCAACGAGGAGCTCCGCCGCCGGCGGTCGGGCTGAGACCTGACCGGATCTGGGACCTGACCGGATCCTGACCGGGCCACGCCGTCCGGCGCAGGTGCACACTGGGACGGTGACCCGGCGGATCGACGTGCTCGCGCTGGCCGCTGCGGCGACCGCCGCGGCGACGGTCTGGGTCTACGTCGCGGTGGTGCACTCCCAGGGCAGTGACCCGGCGCGCTGGGCGCTGGTCGCGCTGGTCACGGCGGTTCTGGGGACGACGTACGCGACCTTCGGCTCCGCCCCGGCACGGCTCCCGGTGCTGGGGGTCAGCACCGTGCTCCTCGGTGTCCTGGGGCTGGCGGCCATCTTGTCGATCGGGCTGCTGATCCTCGCCGCCGCCGCCCTGTGCCTGGCCGCGCTGCTGCGGGCCCTTGCGAACAGAACCCCGGCCGGCCGCTGAGGACCGCTAGCCCAGGAGGGGCCGCGGCAGGTGCGCACGTGCGTCGTTGCCGCGCTCACCCGCGGGATCTGCGCGCGCTGATCCCGCCTGTGCGTGGTTGCCGTGATCGCTAGTCCGGCAGGAACAGGCAGAACGGGTGCCCGGCCGGGTCCAGCCACACGCGCACGTGCTCCTGCGGCTGGTGCTCGGCCAGCGTCGCGCCGGCGTCCCGGGCGACCGCGCCCGCCGCCTCGAGGTCCTGGACTTCGATGTCCAGGTGCACCTGCATCTGCTGGTCCCCGGCGCCACCGGGCCACACCGGCCGGACGTGCTCGGACTCGGTCTGGAACGAGAGTCCGGTGCCGCCGCCCGGGGGCCTGAGCGTCACCCATCCGGGCTCGTCCTGGGTGCGCTCGTAGCCGAGCAGCGTCTCGTAGAAGGACGCGAGTGCCTGGGGGTCCCGCGCCCCGAGCACGACGCCGGACAGCGTGAGGTTCGCGACAGCCATGACCCGGGGTGACCCGAGGAGGCGCCCAGCATGCGCCGGGTCTGCGGCGAGCGCGTGTCAGCGGGGGAATAACCCGCTCGGCCGCGAGTGCTGCACGTGGGCGTGACCGAGACCGAGCCGAACCCCGTACGACGCCGTGACATCGGGTTCCGGTCCGAGCGGGGCCCGGTGCTCATCGCGGTCATGCTCTCGACCGCACTGGTGGCGCTGGACCAGACGATCGTGTCGACGGCGGTGCCCTCGATCGTGCACGACCTGGGCGGCTTCCGGCAGTTCCCCTGGCTGTTCTCGGTGTACCTGCTGACGCAGGCCGCGACCGTCCCCCTCAACGGCAAGCTGGCGGACCTGTTCGGCCGCAAGCCGGTGATGTACTACGGCATCACGGTGTTCCTGCTCGGCTCGGTCCTGTGCGCGGTGGCGTGGAGCATGCCCGTCCTGATCGTGGCCCGCGGCCTGCAGGGACTCGGCGCCGGCGCCGTACAGCCGATCGGGATGACCCTGATCGGCGACGTCTACAGCCTGCGTGAGCGCGCCAAGGTGCAGGGCTACGTGGCCAGCGTGTGGGGCATCTCGTCGGTCGTCGGGCCGACGCTCGGCGGTGCGTTCAGCCAGCTGCTCAGCTGGCGGCTGATCTTCTGGGTGAACATCCCGCTGTGTCTGCTCGCCGCGCTGATGCTTCGCCGGTTCTCCGAGCGGGTGCAGCGGCGCCGGGCGAGGGTCGACTACCGGGGCGCCCTGCTCCTCACCCTGGCGACGACGATGGTGGTGCTCGGCCTGCTGGAGAGCGGGCAGGCCTGGGCCTGGGCGTCCTGGCAGACACCCACCGTGTTCGGCGGCGCCCTGCTCCTGCTCGTGGCCTTCGCCCTGGTCGAGCGCCGCGTGCCGGAGCCGGTCCTGCCGCTGTGGGTGTTCCGCAGCCGGGTTCTGGTGGTCACCAGCTCCCTGTCCTTCCTGGTCGGGGCGCTGCTGCTCGGACTGTCCTCCTACGTGCCCACGCTGGGCCAGGAGGTCCTGGGCGCATCGGCGATCGTCAGCGGGTTCGCCCTCGCGGCGCTCACGCTGGGCTGGCCGGTCGCCGCGGCCCTGTCCGGCCGGCTCTACCTCACGATCGGCTTCCGGGCGACCGGCCTGCTGGGAGTGGCCCTCGCGGTTGCCGGGGCGGCGGTGCTCGTGGTGCTCGACGACGCCGGCTCGCTGTGGCACGTCGCGGCCGGGTGTGTCCTGATCGGCTTCGGGATGGGCTGGATCGCGGCTCCCGCGCTGGTGGTCGCGCAGTCCAGCGTCGCCTGGGGCGAGCGCGGCGTCGCCACGGCCACCAACATGTTCTCCCGCTCGGTCGGCGCTGCCGTGGGAGTGGCCGTCTTCGGTGCGATGGTCAACGCGGTGGCCGGCGCGCACCCCAGCCCGGCCCTGCTGGCCACCGGTGTGCACCGGGTGTTCGTCGGCATCCTGCTCATCGCGGTCACGATGGGCGTCCTCGAGCTGTTCATGCCGGTGCGGGTGCCACCCCACGACCGGCCGCGCACGACCGACCCCGCACCACCAGCCGGGCACGACTGATCCCGCACCACCAGCCGGGCACGACTGACGCCGACGACCGGCCGCGGGCGCGCGGGACCGGCTGGTCCTGGGCGCTGCTCAGACCTGGGCGCCCGTGTCCGGACCGGGGCAGTCCGGGGTCGGACAGGTCAGGGACCGCACCATCTGGCCGGGGTTGAGCTCGACGCGCGCCTGGTCGACGTCCGCGCTCTCGTCCGGGACGTCCCCGAAGTCGGCGGTCCCCAGGACCAGCTCGGCGCCGCATCGCGGGCACTGTCCCGCGCCGCCGGCCTCGTTCTCCGTCATGTCTCTGCTCATCGCCTCACTCTGCCACCCGGTCGAGGGTCGGCTGCGCTCGGGCGCGCGAGCGCGGTCGCCCCGGTCCGCGGGAGGCCGCGACCGCTTTGCCCGGCCGACTCACGTTATCCCGCGACATCCTGCACGGATGTGGCACAGGCGTGCTGCCGGTCATCGGGGATGTGCCCCCGAAACGTCGTGGCGGAGAGCACTATCGAGTCATGGCTACCCGGTGTGACTGTCGATGGGAACGTGTCGTGCTGCATGTGGCGGTCGAGGCCGTCCTGCTGCGAGCCGACACCGTCCCCGGCTGTCCCGCGCACGCCCCCGTGAGGGAAGGCGAGGACACGGCAGTCTGAGCCTCGGCCCCCGCCGGACGACAGCCCCGACCTCCCGGCTCGTCACCACCCGCTTCCCGGGTCGTCACCACCCGGTGTTGTGGTCACTCCGGACGTGTCGGCGGCCCTGGAAGAGGGTCCACTGCCCACAAGTCGCCGGGCGGCGTGCGGGACTGACCACAACCCGGCCGGCGACCTCAGGCGGTCTCGTCGAACGCGGCCGCGACCACGTCGAAGGCCTCTGTGAGCAGCGCGTCGCTGATCACCAGCGGCGGCAGGAAGCGCAGCACGTTGCCGTAGGTGCCGGCGGTCAGGGTGACCACGCCCTGGGAGTGGCAGTAGGCCGAGACGGCGCTGGTGCGTGCGGCATCGGGGGTGCGGCCATCCGTGCCGACGATCTCGGCCGCCATCATCGCGCCGCGTCCGCGGATGTCACCCAGGCACGGGTGCTTGTCGGCGATGGATGTGAGCCGGTCGCCCACCAGGGCGCCGATCTCCCGGGCGCGGGCCGGCAGGTCGAGCTCCTGCATGGTCTGCATCGAGCCGAGCGCCGCCGCGCAGGCCACCGGATTGCCGCCGTAGGTGCCGCCGAGCCCGCCGACGTGCACCGAGTCCATGATCTCGGCGCGGCCGGTGACCGCGGACAGCGGAAGACCGCCGGCGATGCCCTTCGCGGTCGTGACCAGATCCGGCACCACCCCCTCGTGCTCGCAGGCGAACCAGTCACCGGTGCGGCAGAAGCCGGTCTGGATCTCGTCGGCGACGAACACGATCCCGTTCGCCGACGTCCACTCGCGCAGCCGGGGCAGGAACCCCGGGGCGGGCACGACGAACCCGCCCTCACCGAGGATGGGCTCGATGACCAGGCAGGCCAGGCCGGCAGCACCCACCTGCTTCTCGAGCAGGTCGATCGCGCGGTCGGCCGCGGCCTCTCCCGAGATCTCCGTGGGCTCCCGGAACGGGTAGGACATCGGCGCCCGGTAGACCTCCCCGGCGAAGGGCCCGAACCCGGCCTTGTAGGGCATCGACTTCGACGTCATCGCCATCGTCAGGTTCGTGCGTCCGTGGTAGGCGTGGTCGACGACCGCGACGGCGTCCCGGCCGGTGAACGCGCGAGCCACCTTCACTGCGTTCTCGACCGCCTCGGCACCGGAGTTGAGCAGCGCCGACCTCTTCTCGTGGTCGCCGGGGGTCAGCTCCGAGAGCCGCTCGCACACGTCGACGTACACGTCGTACGGCGTCACCATGAAGCAGGTGTGGGTGATCCGCTGCACCTGCTCGACCACCCGCTCGACGACGTGCGGGGCGCAGTTGCCGACACTCGCGACGGCGATCCCCGAGCCCAGGTCGATCAGCGAGTTGCCGTCGACGTCGAGGATGACCCCGCCTCCGGCCGCCTCGACGAAGACCGGCAGCGTGGTGCCGACGCCCCTGGCGACGTGGCGCCCGCGCCGAGCCAGCCTCTCCTGGGAGCGGGGGCCGGGAACAGCGGTCACCAGTCGCCGCTCCTGCGCCAGGCCCGGCCCGCCGAGGGGCGCCGACCCGCCAGAGGTCGAGGAGGTGATCGGGGTCGTCGGGGTCGCAGTCACCGGGTCAGCCTAGCCATCGGGCCCGGCCCGGACTATCCGCCCGGCCATCGGCCCGGCTCCCGGCCCCGGTCCGGCACGATGGTCCGGCACGATGGTCCGGCAAGATGGTCCGGTGAGCTCTCGTCGCGACGTCGTCATCCTCGGCTCGACCGGGTCCATCGGCACGCAGGCGCTGGACCTGGTGCGCGCCTACCCGGACCGGTTCCGGGTGGTCGCTCTCACCGCCGGCGGCTCGCGGCCCGACCTGCTCCGGGCCCAGGTGGAGGCCCTCCGGCCGGCCTTCTCCGGGCTCGGTCTGGACGCCTCCGTGCGCGCCGCCGCGATGGAGTGCGACGTGGTGCTCAACGGGATCACCGGCGCCGTCGGGCTGCAGCCCACTCTCGCCGCCCTCGATGCCGGCAACACCGTGGCGCTGGCCAACAAGGAGTCCCTGATCATCGGCGGACCGGTCGTCACCGGGCGGGCCAAGCCCGGCCAGATCGTGCCGGTCGACTCCGAGCACAGCGCCCTGGCGCAGTGCCTGCGAGGCGGCCGGCGCGACGAGGTACGGCGCCTGGTGCTGACCGCGAGCGGGGGTCCGTTCCGGGGCCGCGCGCGCGAGGACCTGCATGACGTGACGGTGCAGGAGGCCCTGGCGCACCCGACCTGGTCCATGGGCCCGGTCGTCACGGTCAACTCCGCCACCCTGGTCAACAAGGGCCTCGAGGTGATCGAGGCCCACCTGCTCTTCGACATCCCGTTCGAGCGGATCGAGGTCGTCGTGCACCCCACCTCGGTCGTGCACTCGATGGTCGAGTTCCACGACGGCTCCACCCTCGCGCAGGCGTCGCCGCCCACCATGCGGATCCCGATCGCGCTCGGCCTGGGATGGCCGGACCGGCTGCCGGACGTGGCGCCGCCGGTGGACTGGACGACGGCGTCGACCTGGGAGTTCCTCCCCCTGGACGACGACGCGTTCCCCGCCGTCCGGCTGGCACGGGAGGCGGGCGCGCGGGGTGGCACGGCACCGGCCGTCTACAACGGGGCCAACGAGGTGTGCGTCGAGCTGTTCCTGTCCGGTGAGATGAGGTTCACCGACATCGTCCCCACCATCGACCGTGTCCTGCGGCGCCACGACGTACCCTCGAGGGAGACGGACCTGACCGTCGAGGACGTGCTCGCGGCGGATACGTGGGCGCGCACCCAGGCCCGGCTCGAGCAGGAGGACAGCAACCGATGACCGCGCTGACGTATGCGCTCGGCGTGCTGCTGTTCATCGTCGGGGTGGCCGCCTCCATCGGTCTGCACGAGCTCGGTCACCTCGTCCCGGGCAAGCTGTTCGACGTCAAGGTGACCCAGTACTTCGTCGGCTTCGGGCGGACCGTGTGGTCGCGGCGCCGGGGCGAGACGGAGTACGGCCTCAAGGCGGTGCCGCTCGGGGGCTACGTGAAGCTCGTCGGGATGCTGCCGCCGGGGCCCGGCAGTGACAAGGACACCGTCCGCTCCTCGAACACCGGGATGTTCACCCAGCTGATGAGTGACGCCCGCGCGGCGGAGTACGAACATGTCGAGAAGGGCGACGAGAACCGGCTGTTCTACCGGCTCGCCTGGTGGAAGAAGATCATCATCATGGCGTCCGGGGTGCTGACCAACCTGGTCATCGCCTTCGTGCTCTTCGCCATCGTGTTCATGGGCCACGGGATCCCCACCGCCACCACGACCGTCCGGACCGTCTCCCAGTGCGTGGTCGCCGTCACCAAGGCCAACGCCGACAAGCCGCAGCGCGCCTGCACGTCGAAGGACCCGGCGGCCCCGGCGAAGTCGGCCGGGATCCGGCCGGGCGACCGGATCGTGTCCTTCAACGGCCGACCGATCGGGGAGTGGAGCGACCTGCAGAAGGCCATCCGCGGCAACGAGAACGGCAAGGCCGTCATCGGCGTGGTCCGGGACGGTGAGCGGCTGACGCTGCGCACCAACACCACCGTCTCCACGCGCGTGGATCCCGACAACCCGGAGCAGATCACCCGCAGCGGCTTCCTCGGGGTCAGCCCGACCGCTGTCAACGTGCGGCAGGGCCCCGGCTACGTCGTCGACACGATGGCGTCCGGCACCTGGGCGACCGTCAAGGCCCTCGGCAGCCTTCCGGTGAAGGTCTACCACGTCGGCCGGGCCGCCCTGGGCCTGGAGAAGCGCGACATCAACGGCCCGATGAGCGTGGTGGGGGCCGGTCGGGTGGCCGGCGAGATGACGTCGGCGCAGGAGGTCCCCGCCTCCGACCGGTTCTTCAGCGTCCTGCTGCTCCTCGCCGGCCTGAACCTGTTCCTGGGGATGTTCAACCTGGTCCCGCTGCCACCGCTGGACGGTGGGCCGATCGCGACCACCTTGTTCGAGGCCGCCCGGCGAGGCGTCGCCCGAGCGCTCCACAAGCCGGATCCCGGGTTCGTCGACAGCGCGAAGCTGCTGCCGGTGACCTACGTGATGGTCGGCGTCATCCTGCTCGCCAGCCTGGTGCTGATCTACGCGGACATCGTCGCGCCGGTCAGCCTGAGCTGAGCCCCGACCCGTGCGAGCCGCGCACACCCCGAGACCTCCCGAGAGAGAAGGAAGACAGATGACCTCGGTCAACCTGGGGATGCCGAGCGCGCCCCCGCCCGTGCTCGCCCCGCGCCGGAAGTCACGCCAGATCAAGGTGGGCAAGGTCCTCGTCGGGGGCGACGCCCCGGTCTCGGTGCAGTCGATGACCACCACCCTGACCGCGGACGTGAACACCACGCTCCAGCAGATCGCCGAGCTCACCGCGGCCGGCTGCGACATCGTGCGGGTCGCCTGTCCCTCCCAGGACGACGCCGAGGCCCTGGCCGAGATCGCCGAGCACTCGCAGCTCCCGGTCATCGCCGACATCCACTTCCAGCCGAAGTACGTCTTCGCCGCGATCGACGCGGGCTGTGCCGCCGTCCGCGTCAACCCCGGGAACATCCGCAAGTTCGACGACCAGGTCAAGCAGATCGCGCAAGGCCGCCAAGGACCGGGGTACGTCGATCCGGATCGGGGTGAACGCCGGCAGCCTGGACAAGCGGATCTTCGACAAGCACGGCAAGGCCACTCCGGAGGCGCTCGTCGAGTCGGCGGTCTGGGAGGCGTCGCTGTTCGAGGAGCACGACTTCCACGACTTCAAGATCTCGGTCAAGCACAACGACCCGGTGGTCATGGTGCAGGCGTATGAGATGCTCGCCGAGCGCGGCGACTGGCCGTTGCACCTCGGCGTCACCGAGGCGGGCCCGGCCTTCCAGGGCACCATCAAGTCCGCGGTCGCGTTCGGCGCCCTGCTCTCCCGCGGCATCGGGGACACCATCCGCGTGTCCCTCTCGGCCCCTCCTGTCGAGGAGGTCAAGGTCGGCATTCAGATCCTCCAGTCGCTGAACCTGCGGCCCCGGAAGCTGGAGATCGTCTCGTGCCCGTCGTGCGGCCGGGCGCAGGTCGACGTCTACAAGCTGGCCGACGAGGTCACCGGCGGGCCTCGACGGGCTCGAGGTGCCGCTGCGCGTCGCGGTCATGGGCTGCGTCGTCAACGGCCCCGGCGAGGCCCGGGAGGCCGATCTCGGGGTGGCCTCCGGCAACGGCAAGGGCCAGATCTTCGTCAAGGGCGAGGTCGTCAAGACGGTGCCCGAGTCGCAGATCGTGGAGACGCTGATCGAGGAGGCGATGCGGATCGCCGAAGGCATGGAGCCGGTCGACGGCGCCGGCGCCAGCGTGAGCGTGAGCTGACCCGGTCCGCCCCGGGCCGGGGACCGCGAGGTCAGGCGCCGCCCCAGCGGTACTCCACCTCCGGGCGCCCGCTGCCCCCGTAGCGCGGCGTCCTGTCGGCCATCGACTCCCGGGCGAGGTACTCCAGGTAGCGGCGAGCGGTGACCCGCGACGCGCCCAGGGCGGCGGCCACCTCGGAGGCCGACAGCGGAGCGTCGCTGGCCCGCAGGGCAGCGGTGACGTCGCGCAGCGTGTCGGCGCTCATCCCCTTCGGCAGCGACGTGGAGGCCGGCGCGGTGCGCAGCACTCCCAGCATCCGGTCCACCTCCGCCTGTCCGACGCTGCCGCCGGCCGCGAGCCGCTCCCGGTAGTCGGCGTACTGGTCGAGCTTGGCCCGGAAGCCCGCGTAGGTGAACGGCTTGAGCAGGTAGAGCACCACCCCCTGGGCGACCGCTCGCTTGACCACCTCGACGTCGCGGGCGGCGGTCACCGCGATCACGTCGCACAGGTGTCCCTGCGAGCGCATCGCCTGGAGCAGTCCGAGGCCGTGGCCGTCGGGCAGGTTCATGTCCAGCAGCACCAGGTGCACGTCCGGGTCGCCGCGCAGCAGCCGCAGGGCCTCGACCGAGGACCGGGCGACCCCGGCCACCTCGAACCCGGCGGTGCGCCGGACGTAGGCCGCGTGGGCCTGGGCCGACAGCTCGTCGTCCTCGACGATCAGCACCCGCGCGTCGGGACCTCCACCGCTCACCGGGCCGCCTCCCCGATCTCCACCACGAACTCCGCGCCCCCGAGCTCGGAGGTGCCCACGTCGATGCGCCCGTCGTACCGGCGGACCGCCTGGACCACCAGCGCCAGCCCGAGGCCGCGGCCCACCGGCCCGTCCGCGGTCTTGGTCGACCAGCCGCGGGTGAACACCTGCTCCGCGTCGGCCGCGACCAGGCCCGCGCCCGAGTCGGAGACCCGCACCCACAGCCGCCGCGGTGACCCGCTCACCTCCACGACGACGACCCGGGAGGCGGCCTCGCCGACGGCGTCGATGGCGTTGTCGATGAGGTTGCCGAGGATGGTGACCGCGTCCCGCTGCTCGACCGGGATCCCGGTGACCTCGGTGCTGTCCCCGAGCCGCAGCTGGACGCCCCGTTCCGCGGCCTGGGCGGTCTTGCCGAGCAGCAGTGCCGAGACGACCGGGTCCGAGACCGAGCCGACGACCCGGTCGGTCAGCAGCTGGGCCACCTCGAGCTCCTCGGTGGCGAAGTCGAGGGCCTCGTCGGTGCGACCCATCTCGACCAGGGAGACCACCGTGTGCAGGCGGTTCGCGGCCTCGTGGTTCTGGGAGCGCAGTGACTCGGCCAGCCCCCGCACGGTGTCCAGCTCACCGGCGACCGCCTGGAGCTCCGTGTGGTCGCGCAGGGTCACCACCGACCCGACCTCGCGGCCCTGCCACGTCGCGGGCGCCGTGTTGACCACCAGCACCGCGTCGTCGACCAGGTGGATCTCGTCGGGGCGACGGTGCTTGGAGAGCATCGCACGGGTCAGGGACTCGGGCAGCCCGAGCTCGGCCAGCGGCCGGCCGGCCGCGCCCTCGTCGAGTCCCAGCAGTCGCTCTGCCTCGGCGTTGACCAGCTGCACACGTCCGTCGGTGTCGACCAGCAGCAGCCCCTCGCGTACGGCGTGCAGCACGGCGTCGTAGTACTCATACATCCGGGTGATCTCCTCCTCTCCCATGCCGTGCGTCTGGCGGCGGAGCCTGCGGCTGATCAGCCAGGCGCCGACCAGGCCCACACCGAGGACCACGGCGGCGGCCAGGGCGATCGCCGGCAGCCGACTGGTCAGCGCGTCCTGGATGCGGCTCGTGGTGATGCCGACCGACACGAGCGCCACCACCCGGGAGCCGGGGGCACCTGCGTAGACCGGCACCACCGCCCGCATCGAGCGGCCCAGCGTGCCGCTGTGCTCCTGGGTGAACGGCCGGCCCTGCGGTGCGCCGCCCAGGTCCCCGATGAACCGGCCCCCGATCTGCTTCGGGTCCGGGTGGGAGTAGCGCTCCCGGTCCAGCGACATCACCACCACGAAGTCGGTCCCGGAGTCGCGTCGTACCCGCTCGGCGTACGGCTGGATCGAGGCGGACGGGTCGGTGCTCCTCAGCGCCCGACGGACCTGGGGGGCGTCGGCGACCGACACGGCCACCGCGAGAGCGCGGTCGCGGGCTCCCGCGAGCTGGCTGCGCCGTGCGTCGACGTAGGCCAGGGAGACCGCGGCGGCGACCACGACCAGGACCGTCAGCACTTGGAGCAGCAGGATCTGCCGGGCCACGGGGCTAGGACGGGAGGGCACGGGCAGCATTCTGGCCCCACCACGACGCGACCACGTGAACATAATGAACGTAACGGTGACTGTGGTCACAGAGTTTGGGCAGGCTCTGTCTCGGCCCCCCGAACTTCCTGTGGAGGAACTCATGTCATCCCTGTCCAGCTCTCCGAGCGCGGCCCCGGCGTCAACGCCGAAGAAGGACCGATCCCACTTCCTGTACATGGCGGTGATCGTCGGTCTCGTCCTCGGGATCGCGGTCGGCCTGCTCGCGCCCGATTTCGCGGTCACGCTCAAGCCGATCGGCACCGCCTTCGTGGCTCTCATCAAGATGATGATCTCGCCGGTGATCTTCTGCACCATCGTGCTCGGCGTCGGGTCGGTGGCCAGCGCGGCCCACGTCGGGAAGGTCGGCGGCCTGGCGCTCGGCTACTTCCTGACCATGTCCACGGTCGCATTGGCCATCGGACTGGTCGTCGGCAACGTCATCCACCCCGGCTCCGGGCTCAACCTGACGCCTGACGTCGCGAAGATCGGCGGCGAGCAGGCGGCCGAGGCCAGTGGCAGCACCACGGACTTCCTGCTCGGCATCATCCCGACGACCCTCTTCTCCTCCCTGACCGAGGGGGACGTGCTGCAGACCCTGGTGGTGGCCCTGCTCGTCGGCTTCGCCGTCCAGGCCATGGGCCGCGCCGGGAAGCCGGTCATCCGCGGAGTCGAGCACCTCCAGCGGGTGGTGTTCCGGGTGCTCGCCATGATCATGTGGGCTGCCCCCATCGGTGCGTTCGGCGCCATCGCCGCCGTCGTCGGCGAGACCGGCATCGACGCGTTGAAGAGCCTGGCGATCCTGATGGTCGCCTTCTACATCACCTGCTTCCTGTTCGTGTTCGTCGTGCTCGGCACGATCCTCAAGGTGGCGACCGGCGTCAACGTCTTCTCCCTGTTCCGCTACCTCGCCCGAGAGTTCCTGCTGATCCTGTCGACGTCCTCCTCGGAGTCGGCCCTGCCGCGCGTGATGGCCAAGATGGAGCACGCCGGCGTCGACCAGACCACGGTCGGCGTGGTGATCCCGACGGGCTACTCCTTCAACCTCGACGGCACCGCGATCTACCTGACGATGGCGTCTCTGTTCATCGCGGAGGCGCTCGGCAAGCCCCTGGCGATCAGCCAGCAGATCTCGCTCCTGCTGTTCATGATCATCGCCTCCAAGGGCGCGGCCGGGGTCACCGGAGCGGGTCTGGCCACCCTCGCCGGCGGCCTGTCCGCGCACCGGCCCGAACTGCTCGACGGGGTCGGGCTGATCGTCGGCATCGACCGGTTCATGTCCGAGGCGCGGGCGCTGACCAACTTCGCCGGCAACTCGATCGCGACGGTGCTGGTCGGCACCTGGACCGACAGCATCGACCGTGAGCAGCTGGACGCGGTGCTCGCGGGGGAGCGGCCCTTCGACGAGAGCACGATGATCGACGAGCACATGGAACCCGACGACGTCGAGCCGGTCAGCGGGGACGGGTCGGCCACGACGAGGGCTCCCGCCGGCGCGTAGGCTCCGCTTGTGCTCCGGACACGGCAGGGCCTGCGACTCCTCGGCCCAGCCGACCTGCCGGCGGTGCGCGACCTGGCAGCGCGGGACCCGGTGGTCAACGTCTTCGCCGACTACCGGGCCCGGCTGACCCAGCTGGACCCTCGCTGGCTCGGCGGCGAGATGTGGGGGTACGACGTGGACGGCGAGCTCGTCTCCGCCTGTCACGCGGCCGCCAACCTGGTGCCGGTCGAGGCCGTCCCGGTGGCCGTGGCCGCGTTCGCCGAGCGAGCCGTCTCCTCGCCGCGGCGCTGCGCGACCATCGTGGGTCCGGACCGGACGGTCGCGGACCTGTGGCAGCGGCTCGAGCCGCACTGGGCGCCGGCCCGTGAGGTGCGCTGGGGACAGCCGCACCTGGAGATCTCCTCACCACCCTCGGTGGCACCGGACCCGGCCGTCCGGCGCACCGAGCCCGACGACGTCCCGGCCCTCTACCCGGCGTGCGTGGCGATGTACACCGAGGAGGTGGGCGTCTCCCCCGAGCTCGGCGGGAACGCCGACCTCTACCGCGCCCGGGTCACCCAGCTGGTCACGAAGGGCTGGTCGTTCGCGCGCATCGAGCACGGCCGGGTCGTGTTCAAGGCCGAGGTGGCCGCCGCGTCGCCGTACGCCTGCCAGGTCCAGGGCGTCTACGTCGACCCGACCCGCCGCGGTGAGGGCCTGGCGGCCGCCGGGATGGCCGCAGTGGTGACCCTCGCGCTGCGCGACATCGCGCCCGTGGTGTCGCTCTACGTCAACGCGCACAACGAGCCGGCCCGCCGGGCCTACCGTCGCGCCGGCTTCGTGCAGACCGCGACCTTCGCCACCGTCATGTTCTGACCCTCCCGCGGCACCAGCTCGGGGCAGCGGAGGCTCAGGGTCACCACAACTCGGGTGCAGCGTGTCGGCGGGGCCGGTTAGCCTTGCGAGCATGATCATCCGGATGTCCAGCCTGTTCGTGCGCACACTGCGGGAGGACCCTGCGGACGCCGAGGTGCCGAGCCACCGGCTGCTCGTCCGGGCGGGATACATCCGCCGCGCCGCACCCGGGATCTACTCCTGGCTGCCGCTCGGCCTGCGGGTGCTGCGCAACATCGAGAGGATCGTCCGCGAGGAGATGGACGGGATCGGCGCCCAGGAGCTGCAGTTCCCCGCGCTGCTGCCCCGCGAGCCCTACGAGGCGTCCGGCCGCTGGACGGAGTACGGCGAGGGCGTGTTCCGGCTCAAGGACCGCAAGGGCGGCGACTACCTGCTCGGGCCCACCCACGAGGAGATGTTCACGCTCCTGGTCAAGGACCTCTACTCCTCCTACAAGGACCTGCCGGTCTGGCTCTACCAGATCCAGACCAAGTACCGCGACGAGGCGCGGCCCCGCGCCGGGGTGCTGCGCGGGCGCGAGTTCGTGATGAAGGACTCCTACTCCTTCGACGTGACCGACGAGGGGCTGGACCGCTCCTACGAGGCGCACCGGGCGGCGTACGTGAAGACCTTCGACCGGCTCGGCTTCGACTACGTGATCGTGAAGGCCACGTCCGGTGCGATGGGCGGCTCGAAGTCCGAGGAGTTCCTGGCCACCGCCGAGAACGGCGAGGACACCTACGTGCGCTGCAGCACCTGCGACTACGCGGCCAACGTCGAGGCCGTCCAGGTGCGGGCCCCCGATCCCGTGCCCTACGACGACGCGCCCGCGGCACACGCGGAGCAGACCCCCGACACCCCGACCATCGACACGCTGGTGGCGCACCTCAACGCGGCGTTCCCCCGCGAGGACCGGCCCTGGCACGCCCGGGACACGCTCAAGAACGTGCTCGTCGTGCTCAGGCACCCCGACGGCACGCGCGAGCCGGTCGCGATCGGGCTGCCCGGTGACCGCGACGTCGACGAGAAGCGGCTCGCCGGCCAGCTCGAGCCGACCGAGGTGGAGGCGTTCGACGAGAAGGACTTCGCCGCCCACCCCGAGCTCGCCAAGGGCTACATCGGGCCCGGTGTGCTGGGGGAGAAGAACGCCTCCGGCATCCGCTACCTCGTCGACCCCCGCGTCGTCGAGGGCACCCGCTGGGTGACCGGTGCCGACGTCAGCGGCTCGCACGTTCTGGACCTGGTGACCGGCCGCGACTTCACGCCGGACGGCACCATCGAGGCCGCCGAGGTGCGGGACGGCGACCCCTGCCCCCGGTGCCACGAGAAGGGTCTCGAGGGCACCCTGCACACGGCTCGCGGCATCGAGATGGGTCACATCTTCGCCCTGGGCCGCAAGTACGCCGACGCGCTGGGCCTGCAGGTGCTCGACGAGTCCGGGAGGCTGGTCACGGTCACCATGGGGTCCTACGGCATCGGGATCTCCCGGGCGGTCGCGGCGATCGCGGAGAACACCCACGACGAGCTGGGCCTGGTCTGGCCCCGAGAGGTCGCCCCGGCCGACGTACACCTGGTCGCGACCGGCAAGGACGCGGCCGTCTTCGAGACGGCCGCCGGCATCGCCGTCGAGCTGACGTCCCGCGGCCTGACAGTGCTGTACGACGACCGCGTGAAGGTCTCACCCGGTGTGAAGTTCAAGGACGCGGAGCTGATCGGCGTGCCGACCATCGTCGTGGTCGGCAAGGGCCTGGTCGACGGCGTCGTCGAGGTCAAGGACCGAGCCTCCGGTGAGCGGGAGGACGTCCCGGTCGGCGACGTCGTCGACTACGTCGTCCGCACCGTGTGCGAGCCGGTCGGCAACCCCATCTCGGAGGACTGACCCCGATGGCCGAGCCCTCGCTGCAAGCGGTCATCTTCGACTGGGGCGGCACGCTGACACCGTGGCGCACCATCGACTTCGAGGAGGAGGCGCGGGCGCTGGCGGCGGCGGCCCTCGACGGGGACGACGACGCACACCACCGGCTCGGCGAGGCGGTGCAGCGGGTCTGGGGCCGGTCCCGCGACGCGCACACGAGCGCCACGGTCGCCGACATCTTCCTCGAGGCCGGTCTCACCCACGACGAGGAGCTGCTGGTCGGCTACCGCGACTTCTGGGCGCCGCACACCTTCACCGACCCCGACGTCCTGCCGCTCTTCCGTGCGCTGCGCGGCGAAGGTCTCAAGGTGGGGGTGCTCTCGAACACCGTGTGGCCCCGGGCCTGGCACGAGGAGTTCTTCGCCAGGGACGGGGTCCTGGACCTGGTCGACGGCGCCGTCTACACCAGCGAGATCCCCTGGACCAAGCCGTCCCCCGAGGCGTTCCGGGCCGCGATGGCCGCCGTCGGGGTCGAGGAGCCCGCGGGCTGCGTGTTCGTGGGCGACCGGCTCTTCGACGACATCTGGGGAGCCTCCGCGGTCGGCATGCGGACCATCCACGTGCCGCACAGCGACATCCCGGCCGAGCAGGTCGGGCACACCGAGGGGAAACCGGACGAGGTCGTCGAGCGGCTCGCCCAGGTGTACGACGTGGTGGCCGCCTGGCGAGGCGGACGCTAGCCGCACGCGCCTCCCGAGCCGGCGGGCGACGGTTGCCGCGCAGGTGGTCGGCAACGGTTCTGGATCCGCGGCGCGGGCGACCGTTGCCGCGCAGGTGGTCGGCAACGGTTCCGGATCTGCGGGGGTGGGCGACCGTTGGCGCGCACATGAACGGCAACGGTTCCGGATCTGCGGGGTGGGCGACCGTTGCCGCGCACATGAACGGCAACGGTTCCGGATCTGCGGGGGTGGGCGACCGTTGCCGCGCAGGTGGTCGGCATCGGTTCCGGATCAGCGGGTGGGCGACCGTTGCCGCGCAGGTGGTCGGCAACGGTTCCGGATCGGCGGGCGACCGTTGCCGCGCACATGAACGGCAACGGTTCCGGATCAGCGGGGCGGGCGACCGTTGCCGCGCACGTGGTCGGCAACGGTTCCGGATCTGCGGGGCGGGCGACCGTTGCCGCGCAGGTGGTCGGCAACGGTTCCGGATCTGCGGGGCGGGCGACCGTTGCCGCGCACATGGTGGACGGCAACGGTTCCGGATCTGCGGGGTCGGGCGACCGTTGCCGCGCACGTGGTCGGCAACGGTTCCGGATCTGCGGGTCGGGCGACGGTTGCCGCGCAGGTGGTCGGCAACGGTTCCGGATCCGCGGGTCGGAAGCGCGGTCCAGGCCCGGGCGTTCCGGGGCTAGAGCTCCGGGGCTCCGGGGAAGTCGGCCGGCGAGCCGCCGAAGGACAGCTCCCTGACCGCGGCGTCCTCGAGTGCGGCGAGCGCCCAGGCACGGGCGCTGTTCGACGTGCTGCCCACCGTGGTGGCGTAGACGGCCGCGCAGCGCCGCTCGGTCACCCGGGCGGCCGCAGCCAGCTGCGCCGTGGTGAGGCTGGGGTTCGGAAGGCGGTAGCTCAGCTCGGCGGCCACCGGGTCCCCTCCGGCCGCCCGCACCCTCGCGGTCAGCTGGTCACGGCGGCCGCGGTGGGTGGTGTAGGCCGACGTCAGCAGGCCGGCCAGCTCGGGCGCTGCCGAGGAGGAGACCCGGCCGCCCAGCACGCCGTACACGTAGACCGCCGCATGCTCGCCGGCCAGCGCCTCCTGCAGCGCCTGGAGAGGACTCACCCGGCACCCTCGTCGGCGTCTCCCGGCCGGGCCATGACCACAGCCAGCTGCGAGGCCGCGGCGGCCATGCTCCCCAGCACGCGGGCGAACGCGCCGCTCTCGGCGGCCAGGGAGCTGCGCCGTCCGGTGCCGGCCAGCCGGTCCTCGGCGCGGGCCAGGTCGGCCAGCGCCGCTGCCGGGGACGGTGCGACGGACGGTCGACGGCGGGGGGCGGCCGGGCTGGTGGCGCCGTCCGGGACCGCCGTGGCGAGCAGCCGCACGTGCGCCCGGTGGGCGGAGCGGGCGTCTTCGAGCCGATCCCGCAGCCGGGGGTGGGCGCGCCCGGTCGCGACGACCCGGTCCAGCATCGCCTGCTCGACCGCCAGCACCCGGGCGGCGAGCCGCACGTCCACCTCGACGGCCGGTGAGCCCGTGGCGGCGGGTGACCCCGTCGGCCCGGTGTCCGGGCTTCCCGGCTCGGGGCCGCCCGAGGTGCAGCCCGCGACCAGGCCCGCACCGGCGAGCCCGGCGAGCCCGAGAAGTGTGGACCGACGCGGCACCGGCCGGGAGACCGGCCCGGCCGCCGGCGCGGGCGCGCGTTCGGACACGCGCTGGCCGGAGGACACGCTTCCGAGCCTAACCACCCTGCGGCCCGGCTAGTCTGGACGGGCGGGCCTGGGCGCTGCGCCCACCGCCTCGCCTCACCCGAGGACAGCACCCGAGCGCGACGAGAGCCTCACCACAGCAGCACCACAGCAGCACCACAGCAGCAGCAGCACCCCAGCAGCACCACAACAGCAGAGCAGGGAGGAAGGCCGTGAGCATCCAGCAGACCCGGGAACGCCTCGCCGAGGTGCTCACCGACCCCCTCTCAGCGGCCGGTCTCGACCTCGAGGCGGTCGAGCTCAGCGCGGCCGGCAGGCGTCGGATGCTGCGGGTGGCTGTCGACCAGGACGGGGGTGTGACCCTCGACGACATCGCCGAGGCCACGCGGGAGGTGTCCCGGGTCCTCGACGAGTCCGACGTGATGGGGTCGGCGCCGTACACCCTGGAGGTGACCTCGCCCGGCATCGACCGGCCGCTGGCCCTGCCTCGGCACTGGCGGCGCAACGTGGGCCGGCTGGTCAAGGCGACGCTCACCGACGGCCGGGTGGTGACCGGCAGGGTGAGGGAGGCCGACGACAGCCGGGCGGTCCTCGAGGTCGAGGCGGAGCCCGCTGCGTCGCACCCGGCCAAGGGCAGGGCGGCGGAGCCGCAGGTCTCGCACCAGGAGGTCCCCTTCGACGAGGTCGCGAAGGCCAAGGTCCAGATCGAGTTCAACCGGAAGGAGGCCTGAGCCGTCATGGACATCGACATGAACATCCTGCGGATGCTGGAGCGCGAGAAGGAGATCTCCTTCGACATCCTGGTCGAGGCGATCGAGCAGGCGCTGCTCACGGCGTACCACAAGTCGCCCGGCGCCCAGCCGAACGCCCGCGTCACGCTGGACCGCAAGAGCGGCCACGTGACGGTCCTGGCGGCGGAGACCGACGAGGAGGGCAACACGGTCGCGGAGTACGACGACACGCCCGAGGGCTTCGGCCGGATCGCGGCCACCACCGCCAAGCAGATCATGCTGCAGCGGCTGCGTGACGCAGAGGACGACATCAAGTTCGGTGAGTTCTCCGGCAAGGAGGGCGACATCATCTCCGGGGTGATCCAGCAGGGTCGCGACCCGAACGACGTGATGGTCGACCTCGGCCGGCTCGAGGCGCTGCTGCCGTCCGGCGAGCAGGTGCCGGGGGAGAACTACGAGCACGGCACCCGGATCAAGTGCCTGGTCATCTCGGTGCGCAAGGGCATGCGAGGTCCGCAGGTGATGCTCTCACGCTCGCACCCCAGCCTGGTCAAGAAGCTCTTCGCGCTCGAGGTGCCCGAGATCGCCGACGGCACGGTGGAGGTGTGCGCCATCGCGCGCGAGGCCGGACACCGCACGAAGATCTCGGTGCGTACGTCGGTGCCCGGCGTCAACGCGAAGGGCTCGTGCATCGGGCCGATGGGCCAGAGGGTGCGGGCGGTGATGAACGAGCTGCACGGGGAGAAGATCGACATCGTGGACTACTCCGACGATCCCGCCGAGCTTGTCGCCCACGCCCTGTCACCGGCGCGGGTCAGCAGCGTGCAGATCGTGGACCTGGCGGCCCGGTCGGCCCGGGTCGTGGTCCCGGACTACCAGCTGTCGCTGGCGATCGGCAAGGAGGGCCAGAACGCCCGGCTCGCCGCCCGGCTCACCGGCTGGCGGATCGACATCCGCTCCGACGAGGCCCCCGCCGAGCCGGCGCTGCCGGTGGCTCCGCCGCTCGAGGAGAGCGCGGACCGCTGAGCCGCGGGCCGCGCGGACCGTCGCGCGGGCGCCGGTTCGGTGCTGGCGCCACGAGCGGCTAGACTGGTTCGCGGTTCGCCACCGCAGCTGGAAGCCGGGAGGTCGCATGTCCTCTCGACCGAGCGTCCGCACCTGCGTAGGCTGTCGGAAGCGGGCCACGAAGTTCGAGTTGCTGCGAGTCGTCGCCGGTGACCGGGGAGCGGGCCTGGAGGTCGTCCCCGATCCAGCGGGCCGGGCACCGGGCCGGGGAGCGCACCTGCACCCCACTCCGGAGTGTCTGGGGCTTGCGGTCCGCCGCCGAGCCTTCTCCAGGGCCCTGAAGACCGAGGGCTCCGGGGGCCGGCTCGACACGACGAGGCTCGAGGACCACATCAAGAAGATCGCGGCGGTCACCGAGGCAGGGACCCAGCAGCACGAACAGACCCGCACAGACCGTTCAGATCTGACAAGAAATCTCACCAAGAATCTCACCAGAAATTGGAGCAGCAGCTCATGAGCACTCGATGAGTACTTTCCGATGAGCATGCACACCAGCTAACGGTCCAGCTGCCCCGCAGGGGAACCCGGCTCGGACCAGAAGGAGAAGCGTGGCTAAGGTCCGAGTCCACGAGCTCGCCAAAGAGCTCGGAGTGGAGAGCAAGGTCGTTCTGGCCAAGCTCAAGGAGATGGGCGAGTTCGTCAAGTCGGCGTCGTCGACGGTCGAGCCCCCCGTCGTGAAGAGGTTCGCCGAGACGTTCGGTGACGAGCTGCGGTCGAACGGTCAGGGTGCCGCCGCGAAGGCTGCCCCGGCACCGGCGACCCCAGACGGCGACCCCGAAGGCGACCCCGGCAGCGACCCCCACCGGGCGGGCCGCACCGGCAGGGGAGGCGCCGGCTGCTCCGGCGACGGCTTCCCCGACCCCAGCGTCGTCGCACGCGCGAACCCGCGTCGACCCCCGCGTCGACCCCCGCGTCGACCCCCGCGTCCGCGCCGGCTGCGGAGCCGGCCCAGGCGGCCGGCCCGTCGAGGCCGGGTGTGCGGCCCGGTCCCCGTCCCGGTCCCAAGGCGCCCGAGGCCCCGGAGGCCCCCGAGGCGCCGGCCGCTCAGGTGGCCCCCGCGCCGGCCCAGCCTGCCGCTCCGGCGACCCCGGAGCCGGCGACACGGACCGACGCCCCGGCCGTGTCGGCACCTGCGGCGAGCGCTGCGCCCGCCGAGGGCACCGAGGCGGCGCGTCGTCCCGGTCCGCCTCCGGCCCGCCCCGCGGCGCGTCCGCAGCCGAACCGACCGGGCGCTCCCCGGCCGGGGAACAACCCGTTCGCTCCCTCGCAGGGGATGGGTCGCCGTCCGGCGCCCCGCCCCGGTGCCGACCCCGCGCCCGCGGCCGGGGACCGGCCCCCGCGTCCACCGGCCGCCCGCGACGGCAGCGCACCCCCTCGTCCCGGCGGCTCGCCTGCTCCCGGTCGTCCGGGCATGCCGCGCCCCAACCCGGCGATGATGCCGAAGTCCCCGGCCGCCTTCGGCGGTGGGCCCGGCGGACGTCCGGCTCCCGGAGCGGGCCGCGGCGCCCCGGCCGGTCGCGGTGGCCCCGGCGCCGGTCGTCCCGGCGCTCCCGGTCGTGGTGGCGCACCCGGTGGCGCACCCGGTGGCGGGTTCGCCGGTCGCCCCGGCGGCGGTGGTCGTCCCGGTGCCGGCCGCCCCGGCCAGCGTGGGCAGACCCAGGGTGCCTTCGGCCGCCCCGGAGGCCCGTCCCGGCGTGGGCGCAAGTCCAAGCGCGCCCGTCGCCAGGAGTTCGAGCAGATGCAGGCGCCGACCATCGGCGGCGTGCGGGTCCGCAAGGGCGACGGCGAGACCGTCCGCCTGGCGCGCGGCTCGTCGCTGACCGACTTCGCCGACAAGATCGGCGTCGACGCCGCGTCCCTGGTGCAGATGCTGTTCAGCCTCGGTGAGATGGTCACCGCGACCGAGTCGGTCAACGAGGCCACCTTGGAGCTGCTCGGTGAGGAGCTGAACTACGTCATCGAGGTCGTCTCTCCCGAGGACGAGGACCGCGAGCTGCTCGAGTCCTTCGACCTGGAGTTCGGTGAGGACGAGGGCAGCGAGGAGGACCTCGTCGTCAGGCCGCCGGTCGTGACCGTGATGGGTCACGTCGACCACGGCAAGACGAAGCTGCTGGACGCCCTTCGCAACGCCAACGTCGTCGCCAAGGAGGCCGGTGGGATCACCCAGCACATCGGCGCCTACCAGGTGACCACCCAGGTGGACGGCTCGGACCGCAGGATCACCTTCATCGACACGCCGGGTCACGAGGCGTTCACCGCGATGCGTGCCCGTGGCGCCCAGGCCACCGACATCGCCGTCCTGGTGGTCGCCGCCGACGACGGCGTGATGCCGCAGACCGTGGAGGCGCTGAACCACGCCAAGGCGGCCGGCGTGCCGATCGTGGTCGCGGTCAACAAGATCGACGTACCGGCCGCTGACCCGACCAAGGTGCGGGGACAGCTCAGCGAGTACGGCCTGGTTCCCGAGGAGTACGGCGGCGACACCATGTTCGTCGACGTCTCGGCGAAGGCCGGCCTCAACCTGGACGGTTTGCTGGAGGCCATCGTGCTGACCGCGGACGCGTCGCTGGACCTGCGGGCCAACCCCCGCCAGGACGCGCAGGGCCTGGTCATCGAGGCACACCTGGACCGGGGCCGTGGTCCGGTGGCGACCGTGCTCGTGCAGCGCGGCACGCTCCGGGTCGGTCAGTCGGTCGTCGCCGGCCCGGCCTACGGCCGGGTGCGCGCCATGATCGACGAGTACGGCGACAACATCGAGGCCGCCGACCCGTCGCGTCCCGCGATGGTGCTCGGCCTGACCGCGGTGCCGGGTGCGGGCCAGAACCTCATCGTGGTCGAGGACGACCGGGTGGCCCGGCAGATCGCCGAGCGCCGGGAGGCGCGCGAGCGTGCGGCCATGCAGGCCAAGCGTCGGGTGCGTCGCACCCTCGAGGACTTCATGGCCTCGATGGAGAAGGGCACGAGCCAGGAGCTCAACCTGATCCTGAAGGGCGACGTCTCCGGCTCGGTCGAGGCCCTCGAGGACTCGCTGGCGAGCATCGACGTCGGCGACGGCGTCAGCCTGCGGGTCATCGACCGCGGTGTCGGTGCGATCACCGAGACCAACGTCGACCTGGCGGCGGCCTCCGACGCCATCATCATCGGCTTCAACGTCCGCCCGCAGGGCAAGGCGACGGCGATGGCGGAGAAGGAGGGCGTGGAGATCCGGTACTACTCGGTGATCTACCAGGCGATCGAGGAGATCGAGGCGGCGCTGAAGGGCCTGCTCAAGCCGGAGTACGAGGAGACCTCGCTCGGCCAGGCCGAGATCCGCGAGATCTTCCGCTCCAGCAAGATCGGCAACATCGCCGGCTGCATGGTGATCAGCGGTGTCATCCGGCGCAACGCCAAGGCGCGGCTGATCCGTGACGGCAACGTCGCTGCGGACAACCTCGACCTGTCGTCGCTGCGACGCGAGAAGGACGACGTCACCGAGGTCCGCGAGGGCTTCGAGTGTGGTCTGACGCTCCGCGGCTTCAACGACATCAAGCAGGGCGACATCGTCGAGTGCTTCGAGATGCGTGAGGTCCCCCGCGCCTGACCCGGGTCGACCGATCACCAGGTGATGCAGGACGAGTGGCGCTCCCCATGGGCCAGACCCGTGGGGAGCGCCCAGGCACCGGCATCCCCTGGTGATCCTGCAGCCCCACGGACAACGAGCAACGAGGAGCAGCAGTGAGCAACCCGAGGGTCCGCAAGGTCGCGGACCGGATCCAGGTCGTGGTGGCGGAGATGCTGGAGCGGCGGGTCAAGGACCCTCGCCTGGGGTTCGTGACGATCACCGACGTCCGGGTCAGCGGCGACACCCAGCAGGCCTCGGTGTTCTACACGGTGCTCGGCGCGGACCTGGAGGTCGTGGGCTCGGCTGCGGCGCTGGAGTCGGCGAAGGGCCTGATCCGCTCCGAGGTCGCCAAGCAGCTGGGCATGCGGCACGCACCGACGATCGAGTTCATCCATGACGCGCTGCCCGACACGGCGCGTCACATCGACGAGCTCCTCGAGCGGGCCCGCGCCTCGGACGCCGAGGTGGCCGCCGCGGCCGCCGGGGCGACGTACGCCGGTGAGCCCGACCCCTACCGCAAGCCGCACGAGGCCGACGAGCTCGAGGACGAGCCCGAGAACCAGCCCGAGAACGACCCCGGGCACGAGTGAGCGACCAGTGAGCACCGGCTCGGGGCTGGTGGTCGTGGACAAGCCGGCCGGGATCACCTCGCACGACGTCGTCGCCCGGGTGCGGCGCCTCGCCGGGACCCGCAAGGTCGGTCACGCCGGGACCCTGGACCCGATGGCCACCGGCGTGCTGCTGGTCGGCGTGAACCGGGCGACACGGCTCCTCGGGCACCTCACCCTGACCGAGAAGGCGTACGACGCCACGATCCGCCTGGGCGCCGGCACGACGACCGACGACGCGGAGGGGGAGGTCGTCCTCGAGACTCCCGCGGACCAGGTGAGCGACGACGCGGTGCGCGAAGCCGCCGGCTGCTTCGTCGGGGACCTCCAGCAGCGGCCGTCCGCCGTGTCCGCGGTCAAGGTCGACGGCCGGCGCGCCTACGAGCGGGTCCGGGCCGGTGAGGACGTGCAGCTGCCGGCCCGCCCGGTCACCGTCCACGACCTCCAGGTGCGCGACCTGCGCCGGTCCGGCAGCCATCTCGACGTGGATGTCTCGGTGCGCTGCAGCAGCGGCACCTACGTCCGGGCCATCGCTCGCGACCTGGGGGCCGTCCTCGGGGTGGGCGGGCACCTCACCCTGCTCCGGCGTACGGCGGTCGGGCCGTTCACGCTGGCCGAGGCCCGAGGACTGGCCGAGCTGGAGCAGACCTTCGAGCTGCTGGACCTCTCCGTGGTGGCCCGCCGGTGCTTCCCGGCCCGTGAGCTGGACGCGGACGGGGCCCGAGACGTCGGCTACGGCCGGACCCTCGACGTGGCGCTGGCCGGGCCCGGCCCGGTCGCCGTCTTCGACCCCTCCGGGTCGTTCCTGGCCCTCTACGAGCAGCGAGGGGCGGTAGCCGCCCCCGTGGCGGTGTTCGTCTGAGGTGCTGTGGGACCATTCCTTACCACAGCCCGTCCGTACCACTGCCCGTCCGTCGGACCTGGTCACTGATCCCGGGGTGAGGAGCCGCCACCGTGTCCCTCTGGCGCTCGCTCGAGCAGGTGCCCGAGACGCTGGGACGCACCGTGGTGTCGGTCGGCAACTTCGACGGCGTCCACCTCGGTCACCAGCACGTGCTGCGGCGGGCCCGGGAGGTCAGCCGAGGGCTGGGGGACCTCCCGGTCGTCGTGGTGACCTTCGACCCGCACCCCATCGCCGTGCTCCGCCCCGAGCACGCCCCTCAGACCCTCACCTCGATCGACACCCGGGCCGATCTGCTCACCAGGGCCGGCGCCGACGACGTCCTGGTGGTGCCCTTCACCCGAGAGGTGGCGGCGTGGACCCCGGAGCGCTTCGTCACCGAGATCCTGGTCGAGGGGCTGCATGCCCGAGCGGTCGTGGTGGGCGCCAACTTCCGGTTCGGTGTGCGCGCCTCGGGGGACGTGTCCACGCTCGCGACGCTGGGCGCGGTGCACGACTTCTCCGCGGAGGGGATCGAGTTGGACGGCGGTCCCCAGGTGTGGTCCTCGACCTACGTCCGCGCCTGCCTGGCCGCCGGGGACGTCGAGGGGGCTGCCGAGGCGCTCGGTCACCCGTTCACGGTCACCGGCGAGGTGGTCAAGGGGGACCAGCGGGGCCGTGAGCTCGGCTACCCGACGGCCAACGTGCCCGCCTCGAGCATGCTGGCCGCGCCGGCCGACGGGGTCTACGCGGGCTGGCTGCGCCGGCTCGACGACCCCACGGGCACCCTGCTGGCCGCCGCCATCAGCGTCGGCACCAACCCGACGTTCGCGGGCGAGCGGGAGCGACGGGTCGAGTCCTACGTGCTGGACCGCGACGACCTGGAGCTGTACGGCGTCGAGGTGGAGGTGTCCTTCGCCGCCCGGATCCGCGGCATGGTCCGGTTCGACTCCGTCGAGGAGCTGGTGGCGCGGATGGACGACGACGTCGCGCGCTGCCGTGCCGTGCTCACCGGCCGGGTCGAGCACCGACCCTGAGGCCGGCACGACCGGTCACGGCTGGTCACGTGTCACGACCGGGCACGACGAACGGCCTGCTGCCCACGAGAGCCCCGCCATGGTCGGCGGATCCCGTGGGCAGCAGGCCGGGGGACCGGCAGGGTCAGGCGTCGAGGTCCTTCTCGACCAGGGCGGCGATCGTGTCCACCGCCGCCTGGTCCTCACCTGCGACCTCGACCTCGTCGCCGCACGAGGCGCCCAGCGTCATGATCAGCAGGGAGGAGGAGGCGTCGACCGGCTCCTCACCGGGGACGGCGAGGGTGACCTCCGAGTCGAGGTCGGCTGCCGCCTCGGAGATGACGGCTGCGGGCCGGGCGTGCAGACCGACGGACGAGCCGACTTTGACTGTCTTGCTGGGCATCAGGTGTTACTCCTTCACAGTGGGGCCACACGGCCCACGGTAGGGCCACGGTAGGGCGACGATAGGGCCACGGTAGGGCCACGTGGAGCCCGACCCCCCGGGTGGACCCCGGGGGGCGGGTTGGCTGGGCCGCGGGTCAGACGTGAGCGAGATCTTCTTCCCGCCGCGCCTCGATATAGGCATCGCTGCCCTCGTGGGCCATGGTCTTCAGTGCGATGACGCCTGCGCAGCCCACGACCGCGCCGATCACCAGAGCAGAGACGTAGCCCAGGATGTTGTTCACCGCGAAGAGCACGAAGATGCCGCCGTGCGGGGCGCGCACCGCCACGTCGAACAGCTCCGAGAGACCTCCGGTCACCGCGCTGCCCACCATGATCGCCGGGATCACCCGCAGCGGGTCGGCCGCGGCGAACGGGATCGCACCCTCGGTGATGAAGGAGGCGCCCAGGAGCCAGCCGGCCTTGCCGTTCTCGCGCTCCGCCTGGGTGAACAGCTTGGGACGCAGCACGGTCGCGAGCGCCAGCGCGATCGGCGGCACCATGCCTGCGAGCATCACCGCAGCCATGATCCGCAGCCGCGGGTCGCTGAACGAGGCCGCAGCCGCAGCGCCCACGCCGGCGGCCGCGAAGCTGTAGGCCACCTTGTTGAGCGGGCCACCCATGTCGAAGGCCATCATCAGGCCGAGGATGACGCCGAGGATGACGGCGTTGGAGCCAGACATGTCGGTCAGGCCGCTGTTGAGCTTCTCCATCAGCCAGCTGATCGGCCGGCCGAGGATGATCAGCATCAGGAAGCCGGCGATCAGGCTGGTCAGCAGCGGGATCACGACGACCGGCATCAGGCCGCGGCCCCACGCCGGGACCTTCCAGCCGGCGATCCAGTGCGCGATGAGGCCCGCGAGCACGCCGCCGACGATGGCACCGAGGAACCCGGTGGCCGGCAGGGCGACGCCCTTGGCGTCCGCGAAGCCGCCGACGTTGGCAGCCAGACCTCCCATCACGAACCCGGGGGCGATGCCCGGCCGGTCCGCGATGGCGTAGGCGATGTAGCCGGCCAGGGCCGGGATGAAGAACGCGAACGCGGTCTTGCCGATCACGAACATCAGGGCGCCGAGGTAGGCCATCAGACCGGAGCCGAACAGCGCGTGGTCGAGTCCGAGGGCAGACACGTTCGGGGGATCGAAGATCGAGTTGTGCGCGACGATGTCGCCGAAGGGCCCGACGATCTCGTAGCCTCCGAACAGGAACGACAGCGCGATGAGCAGACCACCGGCGGCCACGAACGGGATCATGTAGGACACACCGGTCATCAGCACGCGTCGGGTGCGGGCACCCCACGACTCGTTGCCGCCGCCACCGGTCGACTTCGCGTCACCGGCCCCCCCGCCGCCGCCGCCCTCGACACGCGGGGCGTTCGGGTCGTCGGCGTTGGCGAGCGCCTCGGCGATCATCGCGTCCCCGTCGTCCATCGGTCGCTTCACACCGGAGGCGACCAGGGGCTTGCCGGCGAACCGGCCCCGGTCGCGGACCCCGACGTCGACGGCGAAGATGGCCGCGTCGGCGTTGGCGATCGTCTCCGCGGGCAGAGGGGTCGAGCCCGCCGAGCCCTGCGTCTCCACGGCGATGTCGACCCCGGCGCGGGCGGCGGCGGCCTCGAGGGCCTCGGCGGCCATGTAGGTGTGCGCGATGCCGGTCGGGCAGGCGGTGACCGCGACCAGGGAGCGGCGCCTGGCCGGTCCGCCGGCGGGGGCGGCCCCGGACGCCTCGGTCGAGACAGCGGTCGCGCCCGCGGAGGAGCCGTTCGAGGCGGTCGAGGACGATGCGGAGCCGGGCGCCGGAGCGCCGCCGGTCGGCTGGGCGTCGCCGGCCGGGGCCTTCGCCGCAACCGGTTCCACCACCTCGCTGACCAGTGTGACGACCTCCTCGGGGGTCTCCGCGTTGCGAAGCCCTGCCGTGAAGTCCTTCTTGACCAGGGCGCGGGCCAGCTGGGTGAGCAGCTTGAGGTGGGTGGCGTCCCCACCCGCCGGGGCGGCGATCAGGAACGCCAGGTCGGCCGGGCCGTCCTTGGCGCCGAAGTCGGTGGCGGGGGAGAGCCGGGCGAAGGCCAGGGTGGGCACCGAGACGGCCTCGGTCCGGCAGTGCGGGATGGCGATGCCGCCCGGCAGCCCGGTGGCCGAGGTGGACTCGCGGGCGAGGGCGTCGGTGACCAGCTGGTCCGGGTCGGTGGTGCGCCCGGCGTGGGCCACCCGGGCGGCCAGCGCGCGGATCACCTCGGTCTTGTCCTCGCCGAGCGAGACGTCCAGCTGGACCAGGGCCGGAGTGATCATGCCCTCGGACCCGGTGTCCGCCCGGTCTCGGCGGTGTCGGCCTTCTCGCTCGGACCGGCCGCCGCGCTCGAGCCCCCGTCCTGGGTGTGCTGGGCCTGGGTCGGGGCGGGCGCGGGGGCCGGGGGGACGTCGACCACGCTCTTCACCAGCGCGACGACCTCCTCGCGGCTTCTCGCCTCCCGGAGCCCGCCGGTGAAGCCCTTCTTGACCAGGGCGCGGGCCAGCTGGGTGAGCACCTTGAGGTGGGTGGCGTCCCCACCCGCGGGGGCGGCGATCAGGAACGCCAGGTCGGCCGGGCCGTCCTTGGCGCCGAAGTCGGTGGCCGGGGCGAGCCGCGCGAAGGCGAGCGTCGGCACCTGGACCGCGGCGGTCCGGCAGTGCGGGATGGCGATGCCGCCGGGGAGCCCGGTGGCTCCGGTCGCCTCGCGGGCGAGGGCGTCCTTCGCGAGCTGGTCGGGGTCCGTGGTGCGTCCCACTGATGCGACATGTGCGGCGAGGGCATGAATGACCTCGCTCTTGTCACTGCCGAGCGAGACGTCCAGCTGGACGAGTGCCGGCGTGATCAGCTCCTCGGTGCCTGTTGGTTCGGTCATCGGTTCCTCACTGGTTGGGTCGGGCTGCTGCTGGACGGACGGGCTGGTCGGGTGTGGTCGGGACGGCGAGCTCGTGGATCTCCACGAGCTCGGGGTGGACGTGGTCCGGGGTGGGGATGGTGGTGCCGGGCAGAGCGGCGGCAGCGCTGCCGTAGGCCACCGCCAGCCGCAGCCGCTCGGGCGGCGTCGCGCCCCTCAGGTCCCCCAGCAGATAGCCGAAGAGGCTCGAGTCGCCGGCCCCTACCGTACTCACGACGACGGTCGGCGGGGGAGTCGCTCGCCAGGCACCATCGGAGGTGACGAGCACGGCGCCGGACCCGCCCAGGGTGGCCAGGACCGTGTCCACCCCGCGTGAGACGAGCACCCCGGCCGCGGCCGCCGCGGCGGACGGGTCGGCCTCGATCGCGTCGGCGTCGCCGCCGGTGAGCGAGGCGAGCTCCTCGCCGTTGGGCTTCATCAGGGTGGGGGCGTGCTTCTCGAGGCCGGCCGCGAGGGCGACCAGCGGCGCTCCGGAGGTGTCGACGGCCACCGAGGCTCCGGTGTCCCGCAGGGCGCCGACCAGGTCGGCGTACCAGTCGTCGGGTGCGCCCGGTGGGAGCGACCCGGCCAGCACCACCCACCGGGCCTGCCGTGCGTGCGCGATGACCGCGGCGGCGAGCCGGTCCAGGTCGGCCGGGGTGACCACGGCACCGGGCTCGTTGATCTTGGTGGTGGTGCCGTCCGGCTCGGTGAGCGCCAGGTTGACGCGGACCGCCCCGGCAGGGATCTCCGGGCGGCAGTCGATGCCGTCGCGCAGCAGGTCCAGGACGAAGGGGTCCTCCTTGTCCGCCGGCAGTACGGCGATCGACTCCACGCCCGCTGCCATCGCGGCCCGGGAGATGTTGACACCCTTGCCACCGCCCTGGCTGGTCGTGGAGGCGGCTCGCAGCACGGCCCCCCGCTGCAGCTCGCCGGTGAGCGTGACGGTGCGGTCGATGCTCGGGTTGGGGGTCAGGGTGACGATCATGCGACCACGACCTCGACACCGTTGCGCTCGAGCGCGTCGACGTCGCTGCGGCTGACGCCGCTGTCGGTGACCACCACGTCGACGTCGCGGAGCTCCGCGAAGCGGACGGTGTGCTCGAGGCCGATCTTCGAGGAGTCCATCAGCACCACGGTCAACCGGGCGCTCTGGATCATCGCCCGCTTGGCCGCGGCCTCTGCGTGGTCGGGCGTGGTCAGGCCGTGCCCGATCGAGAGTCCGTTGACGCCGACGAAGGCGACGTCGACCCGCAGCCGGTCCAGGGCCGCCACGGTGTCCTCGCCGACGGCAGCATGGGTGGTGTACCGGACCCGCCCGGGCAGCAGGTGCAGCCTGAGGCTGGGTGAGCCCGCGAGCCTGGCGGCGATGGGGACCGCGTTGGTGACCACGGTCAGCGCCAGCTCGCGAGGGATCATCATCGCGAGCCGCGAGGTGGTCGTGCCGGCGTCCAGGATGACGGTGCCACCACTGGGCGGGAGCAGGGCCACGGCCTGCCGGGCGATCCGGTCCTTCTGGTCGGCGTGAGCCAGGTCGCGGTCGGCGACCTTGGCCTCCAGGCCGGCCAGGGCCGCCGCCGGGACGGCTCCGCCGTGCACCCGTCGGAGGATGCCGGCGCGCTCGAGCACGGACAGGTCGCGGCGCACGGTCTCGGTGGTCACGTCGTACTCCTCGGCCAGCGCGTTCACCGACAACCGCCCGCGTGCCGTCACCAGATCGGCGATCGACTGTTGACGTTCCTCCGCGTACACGTCGTACCTCCTCCATGTGGATAGGAACTGTGTTTGAGTGGGATTGATTTTTGTATGTGTTGTTCTACGCCCGATTCTGTTGACTGTCAAGTCGGATCGGCACTATCGTTAGACGCATGTCACAGACTGCCCCTAATACCGTCCTCCGCGGCACCCCTGTCGTGCCCGGCGTCGCCTACGCCCCTGCTGTGGTCGCCACCGCCTCGGTCTCGTCCGAGGCGATAGCCGCCTTCGAGAAGTCCGGTTTCCCGGACGCCTCCGCCGCCCTGGCCGCCTACGACGAGGCCGTCGCCGCCACCGCGGAGGCGCTCAGCACCCGCGCGGCGGGCGTCAGCGGCGCCGCCGCCGAGGTGCTCACCGCCACCGCCGGCCTGACCCGGGACAAGGGGCTGCGGGCCGCGGTGCGCAAGCGCCTGAACGCCGACGAGCCGATGCTCGAGGCGCTGGGCGGTGCGGTGGAGCAGTTCGCCGGGGTGTTCACCCAGATGGGCGGGCTGATGGCCGAGCGGGTCACCGACCTGCGCGACATCGAGCGACGTCTCACCGCCCGGCTGGTCGGCGAGCCGGAGCCGGGGGTGCCGGTGCCCGACGAGCCGTCGGTGCTGCTCGCCGAGGACCTCGCCCCCGCCGACACCGCCGGCCTGGACGCCGCCACGGTGGTCGCGCTGGTGACCGAGCGTGGTGGCCCGACCAGCCACACCGCGATCATCGCCCGCCAGCTCGGCATCCCGTGCGTCGTCGGCGCGCACGGAGCACTCGAGATCCGGGGCGGGACACCGCTGCTCGTGGACGGTACGACGGGCGAGATCACCGTCTCACCCGACCCGAAGGAGGCGGAGGCGCTCGTCGAGGAGGGACGCGCGGCGCGGGAGGCCCTGGCCCAGTGGACCGGCCCCGGGCGCACGGCCGACGGCACGTCGGTCAAGCTGCTCGCCAACGTCGCGGACGGCGACTCCGCGGCCAAGGCGGGGGGCGGACCGGTCGAGGGCGTCGGGCTGTTCCGCACCGAGCTGAGCTTCCTGAACCGCAAGGAGGAGCCGTCGGTCGAGGAGCAGGCCGAGATCTACGCGGCGGTCCTCGAGCCGTTCGCCGACCAGCGCTACGTGGTGGTCCGCACCCTGGACGCCGGCTCGGACAAGCCGATCGCCTTCGCCACCATGGAGGGCGAGGAGAACCCCGCCCTGGGCGTGCGCGGGCTGCGGCTCTCCTTCGGCAACCCCGGGCTGCTGGAGCGCCAGCTCGAGGGGGTCGCCCGAGCCGCCGAGCAGACCGGCACGGAGACCTGGGTGATGGCGCCGATGGTGGCGACCGTCGCCGAGGCGGCCGACTTCGCCGACGCGGTGCGCAAGCACGGTCTCAAGGCGGGGGTGATGGTGGAGATCCCGAGCGCGGCCCTGCTGGCGCACCAGATGCTCGAGGTCGTGGACTTCTTGTCCATCGGGACCAACGACCTCACCCAGTACACGATGGCGGCCGACCGGATGGCGACCGACCTCGCCCACCTGACCGACTCGTGGCAGCCGGCCGTCCTGCAGCTGATCGCGATCACGGCCGAGGCGGGCAAGCAGGCCGGCAAGCCGGTCGGCGTCTGCGGAGAGGCGGCGGCCGACCCGATCCTCGCCACCGCGCTGGTCGGCATGGGCATCACCTCGCTGTCGATGGCCCCGGCCGCCGTACGCCCGGTGGGTGCGCAGCTCGCGGCGGTCACCATGGACACCTGCGAGCTGGCCGCGGAGGCCGCTCTGGGCGCCGTGGACCCGATGGCCGCCCGCGCGGCCGTCCGGGACGTGCTCGCCGGCTGACCGGGTCCGGCGGCGGCGCGTGACCGACGCAGCGGCCAGGCCCGAACTCGCGGAATTCGGAGAAAGCTGGGCCACGCTGATAATCTCTCCAGTTGGGCCTGCGTCTGACGCAGGCGCCGAGTCAACGCCGTACGACGGCCGCGGATCGAGAGTGCCCGGGTGAACAGGCCCCGGCGCGCCGCGCAACGACATGAACCGAGAGGAGCTGCGCGTGGCCACAGGCACCGACGCGGAGACCAAGAAGAAGATCATCGCCGACTACGCCACGTCAGAGGGCGACACCGGCTCGCCCGAGGTCCAGGTCGCGCTGCTCACGCACCGCATCAGCCACCTGACCGAGCACCTCAAGGAGCACAAGCACGACCACCACAGCCGTCGTGGTCTGCTGCTCCTGGTCGGGCAGCGACGCCGGCTCCTGAACTACATGCGCGCCGAGGACATCAACCGCTACCGCTCGATCATCGAGCGGCTCGGTCTGCGCCGATGAGCTCGACGGGAGCGGCTTCTCCGCACGGGGACGCCGCTCCCGTCGCGTCCGGGCCCGGTCCCCGCCCGCGCACGCAACCACAACTGAAGACAGTCAGCACCAGCACCAGCACCAGCACCAGCAACAGACCAAGCACCAACAAAGCAACAGTCAGCACCAAGGAGCGACCGCGGACGTCTGGCCCCGGTCCTCGGTAGTGGCCTTCGGACCCGCCCACCACAGGGCGGACCTTCCGCGGGCCTCGATCGAAGACCGGCCCTCTTGCCCCCAGCGGCAACCGCACCGTGTCGACGTCATCGTCGGCCCTGCGCACAGGCGCCCCGTTCGCTGATCAGAAGAACGCTGGGAACGACCCAGCCGACGACACGAAAGGGGAACCCCATGGAGGGACCCGAGATCCACGCCGTAGAGACGGTCATCGACAACGGCTCGTTCGGCACCCGCACCGTCAAGTTCGAGAGCGGCTTCCTGGCTCGCCAGGCAGCCGGTTCGGTGACCGCCTACCTCGACGACGACACGATGCTCCTCTCGGCCACCACGGCCGGCAAGCACCCGAAGGACAACCTGGACTTCTTCCCGCTCACGATCGACGTGGAGGAGCGGATGTACGCCGCCGGGCGCATCCCCGGCTCCTTCTTCCGGCGCGAGGGTCGTCCCGGCGAGGACGCCATCCTCACCTGCCGGCTGATCGACCGTCCGCTGCGCCCGACGTTCAAGAAGGGCCTGCGCAACGAGGTCCAGGTCGTCATCACGGTGCTGGCCCTGGACCCCGACGCGCCGTACGACGTGCTCGCGATCAACGCGGCCTCGATGTCCACCCAGCTCTCCGGCCTGCCGTTCTCCGGACCGGTCGGCGGCACCCGGGTGGCGCTGATCGACGGCCAGTGGGTGGCGTTCCCGACCCACAGCCAGCTCGAGCGGGCCGTCTTCGACATGGTCGTGGCGGGCCGGGTCACCGAGACCGGCGACGTCGCGATCATGATGGTCGAGGCGGAGTCCACCGAGCAGACCTGGGAGCTGGTGCGCTCCGGCGTGCAGGCGCCCACCGAGGAGATCGTGGCCGGTGGCCTCGACGCCGCCAAGCCGTTCATCAAGCAGCTGTGCGAGGCGCAGAGTGAGCTGGCGAAGCTGGCCGCCAAGCCGGTGGCCCAGTTCCCGACGTTCCTCGACTTCGAGGACGACGCCTACGCCGCCGTCGAGAAGGCCGCGGCCGCGGACCTCGCGGAGGCGCTGACCATCGCCGGCAAGCAGGACCGCGAGTCCAAGCTCGACGCCGTCAAGGACGCGGTGCTCACCCAGGTCGCCCCCGACTTCGAGGGCCGTGAGAAGGAGCTCGGGGCAGCGTTCCGGGCGCTCACGAAGAAGCTGGTGCGCGAGCGGGTGCTGCGCGACAAGATTCGCATCGACGGCCGTGGGCTCACCGACATCCGCACCCTGTCGGCCGAGGTCGGCGTCGTGCCGCGGGTGCACGGCTCGGCACTGTTCGAGCGCGGTGAGACCCAGATCCTGGGCGTCACCACGCTGAACATGCTCACCATGGAGGCCAAGCTCGACACGCTCTCCCCGGAGAAGACGCGTCGCTACATGCACAACTACAACTTCCCGCCGTACTCCACCGGTGAGACCGGCCGGGTCGGCTCGCCGAAGCGTCGCGAGATCGGCCACGGCGCACTGGCCGGCCGGGCGATCGTGCCGGTGCTGCCCACCCGCGAGGAGTTCCCCTACGCGATCCGCCAGGTGTCCGAGGCGATGGGCTCCAACGGCTCGACGTCGATGGGCTCGGTCTGCGCCTCGACGCTGTCGCTGCTCCAGGCCGGTGTGCCCCTGCGGGCGTCGGTGGCCGGGATCGCGATGGGCCTGATCTCGGGAGAGGTGGACGGCAAGACGGAGTACGTCGCCCTCACCGACATCCTCGGCGCAGAGGACGCGTTCGGCGACATGGACTTCAAGGTCGCCGGTACGTCGGAGTTCGTGACCGCCCTGCAGCTGGACACCAAGCTCGACGGGATCCCTGCCGAGGTCCTCGGTGCCGCACTGACCCAGGCCCGCGACGCTCGCCTCTCGATCCTCGAGGTGATGAACGAGGCGATCGACGCTCCCGAGGAGATGTCGCTCAACGCGCCGCGGATCATCACCGTCAAGGTGCCCGTGGACAAGATCGGCGAGGTGATCGGGCCCAAGGGCAAGGTCATCAACCAGATCCAGGACGACACCGGTGCGCAGATCAGCATCGAGGACGACGGGACGATCTACATCGGCGCCACCAACGGCGAGTCCGCCGAGGCCGCCCGGTCGATCATCAACGGCATCGCGAACCCGACGATGCCCGAGGTGGGCGAGCGCTACCTGGGCACGGTCGTGAAGACGACCAACTTCGGTGCGTTCGTCTCGCTGCTGCCGGGCAAGGACGGGCTGCTGCACATCAGCAAGCTCCGTGGCCTCGCCGGTGGCAAGCGCGTCGAGAACGTCGAGGACGTCGTCTCGGTCGGCCAGAAGATCCAGGTCGAGATCGGCGAGATCGACGACCGGGGCAAGCTGTCACTGGTCCCGGTGCTCGAGGAGGACGGTGGCTCCAGCAACGGAGGTGCGGCGGCCGAGACCGACAAGGTCCAGGACCCGACCCAGACGGCCGCCGTGGGGTCGTCGTCTGAGTAGCACACCCGCCATGGCCAAGCCGGCAGCACTGCAGAAGCCCGGCACGACCCGCACCCTGCTGTCCGCGCAGGACGGGGCAGCACAGGTGCGACGCACCGTGCTCCCCGGCGGGCTGCGGGTCGTGACCGAGGCGATGCCCGGGGTGCGCTCCGCCTCCATCGGGGTGTGGGTCGCGATCGGGTCCCGTGACGAGACACCGAGCCTCTCGGGCGCCTCGCACTTCCTGGAGCACCTGCTCTTCAAGGGCACGGCGACACGCTCCGCCCTGGACATCTCGTGCGAGCTCGACGAGGTCGGCGGCGAGTTCAACGCGTTCACCGCCAAGGAGTACACCTGCTTCCACGCCCGGGTCCTCGACGAGGACCTGGCCCTGGCGGTCGACGTGCTCGGCGACATGGTGACCTCCTCGACGCTGGAGGCGGCCGACGTCGAGGCCGAGCGGGAGGTGATCCTGGACGAGATCGCCATGCACGACGACGACCCGGACGACGTGGTCGGGAACCTGTTCGCCGAGAAGGCGTGGGGCACCTCCCCGATCGGGCGGCCGATCGCCGGCACGGCCGAGTCGATCAGGTCACTGACCCGGGCACAGATCCGCGGCTACTACCGTCGCCGCTACGTCGCTGCGAACATGGTGGTGGCGGTGGCCGGCAACGTCGACCATGCGTCCGTCGTACGCCAGGTGCGGAGGGCGTTCTCACGCAACGACTTCCTCTCCGACGCGCATGCCCGGCCGGCGGCGGTGCGCGCTGGCCGGCGCGCGCGGCCCACGGCGGCCGGGGAGGTCGTGGTGGCCCGTCCCTTCGAGCAGGTCAACCTGGTGCTCGGCGTGAACGGCCTGGTCCGCACCGACGAGCGCCGCTACGCGCTCGGCGTGCTCAACGCCGCCCTGGGTGGCGGGACCTCGTCGCGGCTGTTCCAGGAGGTCCGCGAGCGGCGGGGGCTGGCCTACTCGGTCTACTCCTACGCCTCGCACTACTCCGACGCCGGCACGTTCGCGGTCGCAGTCGGCTGCCTGCCCGGCAAGGTCACCGACGTGCTGCGCGTGGTCCGCTCGGAGCTCGACCGCCTCGCCCACGAGGGCATGGGCCCCGAGGAGCTGCGGCGCGGGCAGGGCCAACTGCGTGGCGGCCTGGTGCTGTCCCTGGAGGACTCCGGGTCGCGCATGTCCCGGATCGCCAAGGCGGAGCTGCTCTACGACGAGCTGCCCAGCATCGACGACGTCCTGGACCGGGTGGCCGACGTGACGCTGGAGGACGTGAACGCCCTGGCGCACACACTGTTCACCCAGCAGCAGACGCTCGCCGTCGTCGGACCGTTCGACTCCCTCCCGCAGTGACGCTTCAGCCATCCGCTGACATCCGCGCCCCATCAGCGATCCGCTGAACCGCCTCATCACTGCCGGTCACCAGGGGATGCAGTGCCATGGGGGTTGCCCCGCCGGCGACCTCTGGGACAGGCACTCGACGGGCTGCCGCGGCGAGGTTGAGCGTGGACGGGCGGTGTACCGGTCGTGAGTGCCTGTCCGAGCGGCTGCTGCCGGGCCGGTGCGGGGCTGGGTCGGCACCTGGTCCACGGCTGCTCAGCCGCCGGTGCCGGCTCGGCAGCGACCTTCGGGACAGGCACTCGACGGGCTGCCGCGGCGAGGTTGAGCGTGGCCGGGCGGTGTACCGGTCGTGAGTGCCTGTCCGAGCGGCTGCTGCCGGGGCGTGGGGGGTCTACCGGATGCCGGCGAGCAGCCACCCGAGGATGCCCAGCAGCCAGCTCGCGAAGCTGCCGAGCAGGAAGTACTCCGAGACTGCCGTGGGGCCCTGGGCACGGCGCGAGCGCTGCAGCTCGGGGAACCGCAGGAGACCCTTCGCCGCGACGACCACCGCGGCCGCCGTCAGCTCCCCGGCGAGTGCCAGGACCAGGATGAACACCCGCTCCATCGGTCCCAGCAGCCGCCCGCCGCGGAGGTCGGTCTCGTTGCTCGCCGCCGAGATCCCGGTCGCGTCCAGCAGCAGCCGGACCAGGATGTTGGCGGTGCTCAGCTCGAAGAGCAGCACGCCGGACAGGACGACGGTCCGGGTGGGGCCGAGGTGGCCGAGCATGGTCGAGCGCCATGCGTCCGGCACCCGGGGGACGTCGGGGCCGGCGGCCCACAGGAACGCCATCGCCGCCAGCGCCAGCGCGAAGGTCGCGAAGGCGGTCGTCCGCCAGACGGCGTGGTGCCGGGACGTGGGGTGCAGCGCGAGCGAGGACGCGACGACCCACGCCACCAGGGAGACCCCCCAGAGGATCCCGATGGAGCCCCACCAAGCCGCGGTGAAATCGAGCGCGGCCCCGAACAGGGCCAGCAGCGCGCACCCGAAGACGGCCAGCAGCACACGGCGCCGGCCCGAGGTGGCGTCCCGAGCGGCGCGCAGCAGGTCGCACGCGCCCACCGAGAACAGCCACGCCCCGACGATCACCGCCCACGCTCCTGATCTGGCCGGTCGCTCGGCCGGTCGTCTGGCCGGTCGCTCGGCGGGTCCCCCGTCCCGTCGGCGAACACCTTCATCGACTCGACGATCGATCCGATGTTGCGGGAGAACTGCTGGGAGACCGCCGACGGCCAGATCCCCTCGATCTCGGCGATCTCCTTCTGCGGGTGGCCGAGCAGCGCCAGCCGCAGGATCCGGGTGCCCCGGTCGTTGAGCCGCTCGATGACGTGGTCGCGGCAGAGGAGGAAGGCGTTCACGACTCCCTCGTCCGGACCAGCGAACCAGGTGCGGGTGTCGTCGCGGCGGCCGTCGAGGGCCCGGATCGCCTCACGAGCCGCCCACCAGCCGGGTCCGTCCTGCAGGAGCGGGCGGCGGCGGGCGTCATGGACGGTCACCGGGCCGAAGCCGATGCCGCATCGAGCATCCACCAGCGGGAGCAGGCTCAGCCGGACCAGCAGCGCCGCCAGCACGGCACCGGGGAGGGTCGCGCAGGCGCCTTGGTACTCATCGCCCACGGTCGGCTCGAAGGACTGCTCGACGGGCACCGATCGGTTGACCGCCTCCAGGGCGTCGTTCAGTGCGTCCTGCACCGCAGCCCGGTCGGGCACGGCCCGCGACCCGACCAGGTCGCCGATCACGGTGTACAGGGTGTCGGACATGGTTCATGTTATCACTGATCTTTCATGAAATTCAGGTTTTGCATGAAGAACCCATGAAGGGGCTTCGCGGACACGGTAGGGCGGCCCACCGACAACCAGCGACGACCAGCACGCCGACGCTGGGGGGCGACCGACGACGCCCCGAACGGGTCTCGAGGACGTCCCGCCTAGGCTGGACGCCGTGAGTGAGCAGACCAGGGTCGGCGTGCTGGGCGCCCGGGGCAAGGTGGGCCGAGCCGTGTGCGCGGCGGTCGAGGCCGCGGACGATCTCGCGCTGGCCGCGTCGGTCGACACCGGCGAGCAGGACGACTCGCTGGCGGACCTGCCCGCCCTCGGGGCGGAGGTCGTCGTCGACTTCACCCATCCCGACGTGGTGATGGACAACCTGCGGTTCTGCATCGAGCACGGGATCCACGCGGTGGTGGGGACGACCGGCTTCGACGACGTACGCCTCGACCAGGTGCGGGACTGGCTGGAGGGCTCCAGCACCGGGGTGCTGGTGGCGCCGAACTTCTCGGTGGGAGCCGTGCTGATGATGCGGTTCGCGGCCCGGGCGGCTCCCTTCTTCGAGTCCGTCGAGATCGTGGAGCTGCACCATCCCGACAAGGCGGACGCGCCGTCCGGCACCGCCCGCCGTACGGCGTCCCTGGTGGCCGCCGCACGGCGCGAGGCGGGGTCCGGCCCGGTCCCGGACGCCACCTCGACCGCCCTGGAGGGAGCCCGGGGCGCGGACGTGGAGGGGGTGCGGGTGCACGGGGTCCGGGTGCGCGGCCTGGTCGCCCACCAGGAGGTCATCCTCGGCGGGGAGGGCGAGACCCTGACCATCCGGCACGACTCGCTGGACCGGGTCTCCTTCATGCCCGGCGTGCTGCTGGGGGTGCGCAGCGTCGCCGGCGCCCCCGGCCTCACCGTGGGCCTCGAGCCGTTCCTCGGCCTGGACTGAGCGTGCGCACCAAGACGACCATCGGGGTGCTCGTCCTCGTGCTGGTCTTCTACGCCGCACTGATCGGCTTCAAGGGCGTCGCCCTGCTCGCCAGCGGCGTGCTCGTCGGGCAGCTGCTCGGAGTCGCGCTGCTGGTGATGCCGCTGCTCGGGCTCTTCGTGGTGTGGCGCGAGATCGAGTTCGGTCGACGTACGCAGGCGATGGCGCGGATCCTGGACGCCGAGGGTGGCCTCCCGGTCGACGACCTGCCCCGGCGGCCGTCGGGTCGCGTCGACCGGTCGGCCGCCGACGGGCTGTTCGTCCGGATGCGCGACCAGGCCCAGGCCGGTCCGGAGGACTGGCGGTCCTGGTTCCGGCTGGCGCTGGCCTACGACGCGGCGGGTGACCGGGCCCGGGCCCGGGCGGCGGCTCGCAGGGCGATCAGCCTGCATGCTGGCGACCAGCGCGCCTGAGCGGACCGCCATACTTCGGACATGAGGCCACGCGAGCACGTCAAGGTCAGCACCGACGCCGGGCAGATGCCTGCCCAGCTGTGGACACCGGAGTCCGGGACCGGGCCGGGCATCCTGCTCCTGCAGGAGATCTTCGGCATCAGCGCCTACGTCGCGCGCCGGGCCGCGGACCTCGCCGAGGCGGGGTACGTCGTGCTGGCCCCGGAGCTCTACTGGCGTCTCGACGCGAAGCCGCTGGACATGAACGACCCCGACGTCACCGGCACCGCCATGGCACTCGTCCAGCGGCTCGACTGGCAGACCACGGTGGGCGACGCGGTGGCGGCCCTCGAGCACCTCCGGTCCCGCCCGGAGGTGCACGGTGGGACCGGTGTGGTCGGGTTCTGCTTCGGGGGCGGGCTCGGCTTCAACGTGGCCGCTGTCAGCGACCCCGACGTCCTGGTCAGCTACTACGGCTCGTCGCTGCCGAACCTCCTCCAGCTCGTGCCCGAGGTCAGCGCACCCAGCCTGCACCACTTCGGGCTCGCGGACGACTTCCTCATCCCCGAGGTGGTGGAGCGGATCCGCGCTGCGGTCCTCGCCGGCCCGGCTGACGTGCAGGTCGAGACCTACGAGGGTGCCAACCACGCGTTCGACAACCCTGACTACGCGATGCACCAACCGGAGGCCTCCGCGCTCGCCTGGCGACGGACGCTGGACTTCCTGCAGCAGCACCTGCCCGTCGGGCAGGGCGCGTCGGCCGGCGACGCGGAGGGGCCGGCGTAGCCCGACCTGCCCGCCGTCGACGCCTCAGAGGCTCTCTTCGTCGGGGGTGGCCAGGGTGAGCACCGCCTCGGTGACGTTCGGGTCCTCCTCGACGCGGCGCTCGAGGTCCCGGAGGATGTAGGCCACCTGGGACTCGGCGTGCTCGCCGTGCACGTCGATGGCGGCGACCAGCAGCACCTGGTGCGGCCCCACGAACTCCAGCCTCATGTAGGCCACCCGGTCGACCTCGGGCATGGACTTGACGAGGTCGATGGCGGAGGCGCGGAGCCGCGCGTCGCTCTCCTGACCGGTGAGGAACTGGAGGTTGCGCCGGATCAGGATGATGGCCACCACGCCGAGGAGCAGGCCGACCAGGATCGACCCGACGGCGTCGTAGACCGCCTCCCCGGTCAGCTGGTGCAGCAGGACGCCCAGCCCCGCGATGACCAGTCCGATAAGCGCGGCGGCGTCCTCGGCGAACACAGCACGCAGGGTGGGGTCGGAGGTCGCCAGGGCGTGCTCGACGACGGCCCGGTCGAACTGCTGTGCCTCTCGCCGGGTCTGCTGGAAGGCCCGGGCGAACGAGACGCCCTCGAGCACGAAGGCGATCGCCAGGACGACGTACGCCCAGAAGTACGACGTCTCCTCACTGCCCCCGAACAACGAGGTGACGCCGTGCCAGACCGACACGGTCGCGCCCACCGCGAACAGCCCGAGCGCCGCGAACATCGACCACACGTAGGCCTCGCGGCCGTAGCCGAAGGGGTGCGAGGCGTCCGGCTTGCGGTGCGAGCGCCGCTCGGCGATCACCAGCAGGACCTCGTTGCCCGTGTCGGCCCAGGAGTGCGCGCTCTCGGCCAGCATCGAGGCGGAGCCGGTGATCATCGCGACCACGGTCTTGGCGACCGCGATGACGAGGTTCGCGGCGAAGGCGATGATGACGGTGGTCCCGCTCTCCCCGCCCGAGGAGCTCTCCTCGGCGACCGATCCCCCGGCGAGGCGCTGGTCGGTCATCGGGCTCCCTCCCATGAGTGCATCGCGGCCCAGTGCCCCTGCTCGACGAGTCGAAACCCGGATCGGCCGGCTCCAGTCCCGCGATGTCTCACCGCCGCACGGGCCGCCTCACCACCGAGGCAGCCCCGGCACGTGGAAGCCGCCCCAGGCGAACGCCGACCGGTCCGACATCGGGAACACCGTCCGGGCCGCCTCCGTCCGCCAGCCTCGCGGGGTCCAGCGATAGCGGACGACCCTGCCCCTGAAGGGGTCGTGCAGCGAGGTCCCCACCCGCTGGGCGGAGAGCCGGCGGATCGTCCCGGCCGGGTCGCGCGGCAGCCGCTGCCAGCCGAAGGAGACGAACGCGGCGCTGTCGACGACCCAGAAGTCGCCGGGGCCGGGGGCTCCCAGGGTCACCAGTCGGCCGGCCCGCCAGGTCAGGGCGCGGTAGAAGGAGGTGTGCGCCCCAGTGGTGTAGCCCACCACCAGCTCCGCACCGGGTCGGCCGTCCAGGTGAGCGGCGCCGTGCCAGAGCGACCCGAGCCAGAAGTCCGCCGGGGCCCGCACCGAGACGACGTGGTGGCGACCCGTGCGCACCCTGACGAGGACCGACAGGTGCGGGGCGCTGCCTCTGCGGGCGACGCCGACGCTGTCGCGGTGGCCGTCCCCGTCCACGTCCACCCTGGCCACGACCCGGCACCCGGTGACGCCGTGGCACACGCCCGTGCCTGCCGCGTCGGCGGGGGCGGTCTGGCCGGCGAGGGCAGCTGCCAGCACCGCCAGGCTGGTGAGAAGTCTCCGCATCGTTCCTCCCGGCCGGTCCGGGGCGTCCGTCAGCCCCTGGTGGGACGGTACTCAGTCGGCCAGGTCGGTGTGCAGCCGGACCTGCTTGACCCGCACCGTGCCGTCACCGTGCAGGTCGAGCTCGCGGTGTGCGCCGTCGGCCGCCCAGCCGGCCCCGGTCAGGAATCCTCGCCGTACGTCGTCCTGGGTGGTCAGCCACAGCACCGCGGTGCCGAACCGGTCCGCGCGCAAAGTGTCCGCGGCCGCCTGCAGCAGCCGCGAGCCGTGGCCCTGCCGGGTCTGCTCGGGGTCGACGGTCAGCTCGGACAGCTCGCCGACCCCGATCGGGTCGAGGTCCGGGTCGGACGCGGGCCCGGTGACCGCGAATCCCCGGATCGTGGCGCGCTCCAGGGCCACCAGCACCCGGTTCCGGGCGTCCTGCGGGGTGGTCAGGGACGAATCCCATGCGGTCTCGAGGTCGGCGGGGTCGAGCCCGGCCAGCAGGTCGACGGGCAGGATGCCGGCGTACTCGTGCCGCCAGGCCCGCACCTGGACCGCGGCTATCCCGGCGGCGTCCTCGGCCCACCCGACGCGGACCGAGACATCTGCGTGGCTCGTCACGAGGCCATCCTCGCAGGCGGCCGGTTGTGACACTCGCCCTGCACCTGTGCTGGACACGTGTAACAGAAAGACTGGTAGGATCCGACCATGTACGGCAACGACCTCGCCCCTCCCGCCGACCAGACCTCTTCGTCCCCGACGACGGTCGAGCCCGGCCTCGAGGACTTCTGGCGCATCGTCGGCGAGGACGGCCGGATCGAGCCCCGCGACGTGATGCCCGAGGACTACCGCGCCTCGCTGGTCCGCCAGATCGCCCAGCACGCGCACTCGGAGATCATCGGCATGCAGCCCGAGGGGGAGTGGATCAGCCGGGCGCCGAGCCTGCGCCGCAAGGCCATCCTGATGGCCAAGGTGCAGGACGAGGCGGGCCACGGCCTCTACCTGTACGCCGCCGCCGAGACCCTCGGCGTGGACCGGTCCGAGCTGCTGGACCTGCTGCACACGGGCAAGCAGAAGTACTCCTCGATCTTCAACTATCCCACCCTGACCTGGGCCGACATCGGGACGATCGGGTGGCTCGTGGACGGTGCCGCGATCGTCAACCAGGTGCCGCTGTGCCGCTGCTCCTACGGGCCCTACGCACGCGCGATGATCCGGGTCTGCAAGGAGGAGTCCTTCCACCAGCGACAGGGCTTCGAGGCCCTCCACACGCTCTCGCACGGCACCCCGGCGCAGCACGCGATGGCGCAGGACGCGGTCGACCGGTGGTGGTGGCCGAGCCTGATGATGTTCGGTCCGCACGACTCCGGCCCGCACGCCACGGCCGGGCACACGGCGAAGTCGATGGCCTGGGGGGTCAAGCGGTTCTCCAACGACGACCTGCGCCAGCGGTTCGTGGACATGACGGTCCCGCAGGCCGACGCGCTCGGGCTGACGCTTCCCGATCCCGACCTGCTGTGGAACGAGGACCGCGGGCACTACGACTTCGGCGAGATCGACTTCAGCGAGCTGTTCGAGGTGATCAAGGGCAACGGTCCCTGCAACGCCGAGCGGATGGCCCACCGGCGCGGCGCCCACGAGGAGGGTGCCTGGGTGCGGGAGGCGGCGACGGCGTACGCCGAGAAGGCTGCGCAGCGCCGAACGGTTGAGGCGGGGGCCGCGTGACCGGGCGCCGCGACTGGCCGCTGTTCGAGGTGTTCGTGCGCTCGCGTCGCGGGCTCTCGCACGTGCACGTCGGCTCCCTGCACGCGCCGGACGCCGAGCTGGCCCTGCGCAACGCACGCGACCTCTACACCCGGCGCCAGGAGGGCGTCTCGCTGTGGGTCGTCGAGGCGTCGGCGATCACCGCCTCCAGCCCGCAGGAGAAGGACTCCTTCTTCGACCCGGCCGGCGACAAGATCTACCGCCACCCGACCTTCTACGACATCCCGGACGGGGTGCAGCACCTGTGACCGCGTCACCTGGCCACTCGGTGAGGGCGGCGCTCGCGGACTACGTGCTGGGCCTCGGCGACGACGCCCTGGTCGCGGCCCAGCGGACGGGCGAGTGGATCGCCGCCGCGCCACAGATCGAGGAGGACGTGGCGCTGGGCAACATCGCGCTGGACCTGCTGGGGCAGGCGCGCTCGCTGCTGGCCTACGCCGGGACGCTGCTGGACCCGCCCCGATCCGAGGACGACCTCGCCTACCTCCGCGACCCCGGTGACTTCCGGTGCGTGCACCTGGTCGAGCGGCCGCGCGGGGACTTCGGCGTCGCGATGGCCCGGCTGCTGGTCCTGTCGACCTACCAGTGCGAGCTGTACGACGCCCTGTCGGCCTCCCGCGACGAGACGCTCGCCGGCATCGCCGCGAAGGCGGTCAAGGAGGTCGACTACCACCGCGACCACGCCACGCTGTGGGTGCTGCGGCTCGGCGACGGCACCGAGGAGTCGCACGCGCGCATGCAGGCCGCCCTGGACGCGGAGTGGCCCTACGTCGAGGAGCTCTTCGACGGGTCGCACCTCGACACCGCGCTGGTGTCCAGTGGCGTCGCCGTCGACCCGGACACCCTGAGGCCGGCGTTCGACCGGCGGGTCGCAGACGTCGTCGCCGAGGCCACCTTGAGGCTTCCGGCGGTCCTCGCGGCCCCTGGAGGAGGACGTCGAGGCCGGCACACCGAGCACCTCGAGCCGCTGCTGGCCGAGATGCAGGGCCTCGCCCGTGCACACCCGGGGGCGACGTGGTGAGCACCACGACCCGGTCCCCGTGGGAGGTGGCGGCGTCCGTCCTGGACCCCGAGGTGCCGGTGCTGACCATCGAGGACCTGGGCATCCTGCGCTCGGTCGAGGAGGACCCGCGCGGTGGCGTCACGGTCACCATCACCCCGACGTACTCCGGGTGCCCGGCCATGGACTCGATCCGCGACGACATCCTGGCGGCCTTCGCGGACGCCGGCCGGGACGACGTACGCGTGGAGTTCGTGCTGGCGCCGGCCTGGACGACCGACTGGATGAGCGCGGAGGGCAAGCGGAAGCTGCACGAGTTCGGCATCGTGCCACCGCAGCCGCGGGAGCCGGGACGGGTGTCGCTGACGCTGACCCTGCGCTGCCCGCAGTGCGGGTCGCCGGACACGCGCGAGCTGTCCCGGTTCGGCTCGACGGCGTGCAAGTCGCTGTGGGTGTGCCGCGCCTGCCAGGAGCCGTTCGACCACTTCAAGGCGATCTAGTGGCGCCCTCGCACTCGGTGTTCCACCCGCTGCGGGTGGCCTCGGTCGACCCGCTCACCGACGACTCGGTCGCGATCACCTTCGAGGTGCCCGAGGAGCTCGCCGAGGACTACGTCCACACCGCCGGCCAGCACCTCACCATCCGCACCGAGCTGGCCGGCGACGACGTGCGTCGCAACTACTCGATCTGCTCGCCCGCGGGGTCCGGGGTGCTCCGCGTCGCGGTGAAGCGGCTGCCGGGCGGCGCGTTCTCCGAGCACGCCCTCGACGTCCTGCGTCCCGGCGACGTGCTGGACGTGATGACGCCGTCGGGCCGGTTCTTCACCCCGCTCGACCCGGCCAACCGCAAGCACTACGTCTTCGTCGCCGCGGGCTCGGGGATCACGCCGGTCCTGTCCCTCCTGGCGACCACCCTGGCCGTCGAGCCGCACTCGTCGGTCACCCTGCTCTACGCCAACCGCTCCTCGCGCAGCGTGATGTTCCTCGAGGAGGTGGAGGACCTCAAGGACACCTACCCCGACCGGTTCCAGCTGATCCACGTGCTCTCCCGCGAGCCGCAGGACGTGGAGCTGTTCTCCGGACGGCTGGACGTCGCCCGGATGGGCCGGATCCTCGAGGGCGTGGTGCCGCCGGACACCGTCGACGAGTGGTTCCTGTGCGGGCCGCACCTGATGGTCTCCGACCTCCGCAAGCTGCTGGTCAGCGAGGGCGTGCCGAAGAGGGCGATCCACGCTGAGATCTTCCACGTCGAGCCGTCCGGCAAGTCACCGCGGTCGGTGCGCGGTGCGTCCCCGGCGGGCGGCGGCTCGGAGGGCCGCGCGGACGGCGGCTCGGGTGCCGCCGGCGAGCCGGACGGCGCCCGGGTGACGGTCACCCTGGACGGACGCACGTCGTCGTTCACCCTCGCCCCGGACGGTCCCGCCGTGCTGGACGCCGCACTGACCGTGCGCGCGGACGCGCCGTTCGCCTGCAAGGGCGGGGTGTGCGGGACGTGTCGGGCCAAGGTGCTCGAGGGCAGCGTCGAGATGGACACCAACTGGGCGCTCGAGCCGGACGAGGTGGAGAAGGGCTACGTGCTGACCTGCCAGTCGCACCCCACCAGCGAGACCCTGGTCCTCGACTACGACGCCTGAGCTCGCGCCTTCGGGGGTTCCGGGGCGCACCTGCACGACCGCTCGGACAGGCACTCGAGCCACGTACGGGCGGTGGCGAGCGTGGCCGGCTGCCGGATCCGCGGCGAGTGCCTGTCCGAGCGGCGGCTCAGCCGGCCCAGGCGGCCAGCGCACGGTCCAGCGAGGCCACCAGCCGCTCGAAGCTGCGGTCCACCGACCGGGCCATCGCGAACCCGCCACCGCTCTCCAGGGCCACCCAGCCGTGCAGCGTGCTGCGCAGCAGGCGGGCCGCGTCCACGAGGTCCTCGTCGCTGTCGATGCCGTAGCCGGCCAGCACGTCGTTGAGCACGTCGAGGATCTCCTGGCTCGCGCGGGCGTGCTCCGCGTCGCCGACCCGGGGCCGGAGCAGGTAGCCGTAGCAGCCGGGATGCTCGCCCGCGTAGCGACGGTAGGCCGCCGCCACGGCCGCCGTCGCGTCGGCGCCCGCCTTGCCGGTGGCCGCCCGCCGCAGGGTGGCTCCCAGGTCCCGTGCGGCCACCACGGCGAGCCGGCCGTGCAGATCCTCGAGCCCGCCGACGTGCTTGTAGAGGCTCGGCAGCGCGACCCCGAACCGGTGGGCGAGCGCGGCCAGGGTCAGCCGCTCGGGACCGACCTCGTCGACGAGCCGCACCGCCTCCGCGACGACAACGTCCGCCGACAGGCCGGCCCTAGGCACGCGGCGCGCTCCGGGCCAGCCGGTCGACCGCGTCCGCCACCACGGCCGGAACCTGGGCCTGCGGGTAGTGCCCGACCCCCGGCGCCATCACGACCTCGGCGCCCAGCGCCCCGCCCAGCCAGCGCGCCTCCGCCTCGGGGTCCTTCCAGTCGATGTCGTCGGTGCCCATCACCACGACGGCCGGCGCCTGGACCTGGGGGATCCGTGTCTCGGCGGGGGCGTGGGTGGTCCTCGTGGTCCGCACGAACGCCTTCCAGTGGCCGGGACGCCGCAGGTTCGCAGCGACGGCCGCGGTGTGCTCGTCGTACCCCTCCGGCCTGGTGCCCGGCGTCCACTTCGGGTAGTAGCCCATGAACGCCGCCGGTCCCCACGGCTTGGTGAGCGCGAGCCGGAACAGGAGGGTGCCGAGCCGGCCGACCGGCGGGTTGCGCACGAACGGCCCGAGGAGTGCCAGCCCGAGGACGGCATCCGGCTTCTCGGCTGCGGCGATCACGGCGGCGCCGGCGCCCATCGAGTTGCCCACGACGTAGGCCGGTCCGCCGAGCTCCTCGACGAGGGCCAGGGCGTCCGAGGCGAGGGCCTCGTCGTCGTAGGAGGAGAAGGTGGTCTCGCTGTCGCCGTGACCGCGCAGGTCCAGGCAGGCGACGCGGTAGCCGCGCTCGACCAGGAGGGGCACGAGCAGGCGGTACGACGACCGCAGCTCGCCCATGCCCGGCAGGCACACGACCAGGGGACCGCCGGCCGGGCCGGTCAGGTCATACGCGATGCGTCCCTCGGGACGCCGGAGGAAGTGGCTAGTAGTCATAGCCGAAAAGCTAATAGCACTAGCCAAGGTTGTCAAGCCCTCCTTCGTAGGATCCAGGGCGGTGGCGGCGATCCCGAAACCGTCGGCGCCGAGCACTACGGTGGGGTCGTGCAGCAGTATCTCGACCTCCTCCGGCGGATCCTGGACGACGGGGCGGTCAAGGCCGACCGGACCGGGACCGGGACCCGGAGCGTCTTCGGTCACCAGATGCGCTTCGACCTGTCACAGGGGTTCCCGCTGGTGACCACGAAGAAGGTGCACACCCGGTCGGTGTTCGCCGAGCTGCTGTGGTTCCTGCGCGGCGACACCAACGTCAACTGGCTGCGGGACCGGGGCGTGACGATCTGGGACGAGTGGGCCGACGCCAACGGTGACCTGGGCCCGGTCTACGGCTACCAGTGGCGCTCCTGGCCGACCCCGGCGGGGGAGCACGTCGACCAGATCGCCCAGGTCGTGCGACAACCTGAGGCGGGACCCCGACTCGCGGCGGCACCTCGTGTCGGCATGGAACGTCGCCGACATCCCGCAGATGGCCCTGGCGCCCTGCCACGCGCTGTTCCAGTTCTACGTCGCTCCCTCCGCGGGCGGTGGCCCGGCGAGGCTGTCCTGCCAGCTCTACCAGCGCTCGGCCGACGTGTTCCTGGGCGTGCCGTTCAACATCGCTTCCTACGCCCTGCTCACCCACATGGTCGCCGCCGTCACCGGCCTGGCCGTCGGCGACTTCGTGCACACGCTGGGGGACGCGCACCTCTACGCCAACCACCTCGACCAGGCCCGGCTCCAGCTGACCCGCGAGCCCCGACCGCTGCCGACGCTTGCGCCTGGACCCGTCCGTGACCGAGCTGGACGCGTTCGACCTCGAGCACATCAGCGTGGAGGGCTACGACCCGCACCCCGGGATCAAGGCGCCCATCGCGGTATGACGGACAAGCGGGTCGTGCTGGTGGCGGCGGTGGCGGCCAACGGGGTGATCGGCCACGAGGGCGGCATCCCCTGGCGGATCCCCGAGGACCTGCGGCACTTCGCGCAGACCACCCGGGGCCACACGCTGCTGATGGGCCGCCGCACCTTCGAGAGCATCGGCCGCCCGCTCCCCGGCCGCACCACGGTCGTCGTGACCCGGGATCCCGGATGGTCGGCCGAGGGCGTGCTGGTCGTCCCCTCGGTGGAGCAGGGGATCGAGCTGGCGCGCGGGCTGCCAGGGGACGTGATGGTCGCCGGCGGCACCGGGGTCTACGAGGCCGCGCTGCCGCACGCCACCCACCAGGTGCTGACCGAGGTGCACGCCGCGCCGCCGGGGGACGCCTGCTATCCCGGCTACCCCGGTCATCGCGGGCTCGACCCGCGCCAGTGGCGGGAGACCCGTCGCGAGGACCGGGACGGGTTCAGCTGGGTGTGGTGGGAGCGGGTCCCGGCCGGCCGGACGCAGCCCCCGGCCGTCGCCTGTCACCAGCCACCCGGTCACTAGTCTGGCCCGATGAGCCCGCTGCCGCGCCAGGCGACCCGAGCCGTCGCCCGAGCCGTCCGCTCCACGCCGCTGCATCGCCCCCCGCTGCTGCTCGAGCTCGACCTGTCGCGGGGCCTGCTCGAGGCGCCGCCCACGTCACCGGTCGGTGTGCTGCGCGGCTTCGGCAGGCCCACGCTGCGCGACGTGGTCTCGGCCATCGAGAAGGCGTCTGACGACGACCGGGTGGCCGGGCTGGTGGCGCACATCGGCGCGTGGCAGCCGGGCCTCTCGCAGTCCTACGAGCTGCGCCGAGCGGTCACCCGGCTGCGCGCCTCGGGTCGCCGTACCCTCGCCTGGACGGAGTCCTTCGGCGAGCTCGGGCCCGGCAACACCGGCTACCACCTGGCCAGTGCGTTCGAGGAGCTGTGGCTGCAGCCGAGCGGGCAGGTCGGTCTCGTCGGGCTGACCGCGCAGGCCGTCTTCCTGCGCGGGAGCCTGGACAAGCTCGGCATCGAGCCGCAGATCGGACAGCGCTACGAGTACAAGACGGCCGCCGACACCTTCGTCGCCGAGGGGATGACCGAGCCGCACCGCGAGATGCTCGGCCGGTTGGTGGAGTCAGGCATGGAGAGCGTCGTCGGGGAGGTGGCCGCGTCCCGGGGGCTGTCGACGGACCAGGTCCGCGCGGCCGTGGAGGTGGCGCCGCTGTCCGCCGAGGACGCCCTCGAGCGAGGTCTGGTCGACCGGCTCGGCTACCGAGAGGACGTCTACGCGGCCGCCCGCGAGGGGCTCGACGAGGTGGACCTGCTGTTCGTGGAGCGCTACGGCCGGGGTCGCGCGACGAGCCTGTCCCAGGAGGGTGTCGAGCGTCGGCCAGCGCCCGACCGTGGCCGTCGTGGCGGCGAGCGGGCCGATCCACCTGGGTCGCAGCGGTGGCTCGCCGATGTCGGGTCGCTCCGTCGGGTCCGACACCCTCGGTGCCGCCCTGCGGGCCGCCGGCAGGGACGACTCGGTGCGGGCGGTCGTGCTGCGGGTGGACAGCCCCGGCGGGTCGTACGTCGCCTCCGACACGTTGCGCAGCGAGGTCCTCGCCCTGCGCCGCACCGGCACCCCGTGGTCGCGTCCATGGGGGCGGTGGCCGCCTCGGGCGGCTACTTCGTGGCGATGCCGTGCGAGAAGGTGCTCGCGTCGCCCGGCACGCTGACCGGCTCGATCGGGGTGCTCGCCGGCAAGCAGGTGCTCGCCCCGGCGCTGGCCCGGGTCGGGATCCGGCGCGAGAGCGTCGTGGCCGGCCGGTACGCCGACATGTTCTCCTCCGACCGTCCCTTCGACGAGGACGAGTGGGGCCGGCTCGAGGCCTGGCTGGACACGGTCTACGCGGACTTCACCGCCAAGGCCGCCGAGGACCGGGGGATGGACGTCGAGCGGCTCCGATCGCTGGCCCGGGGCCGGGTCTGGACCGGGGCCGACGCGGTCGAGCACGGCCTGGTCGACGAGGCCGGCGGGCTGTCCGACGCGGTCGACGTCGCCTGCCGGCTGGCCGGGCTACGGCGGGCCCAGACCCAGGTCCGGTCCTACCCGCACGTCAGCCCGCTGCACCGGCTGGTGCCGTCGCACAACAGCGAGTCCCCGGCCGCGGCCCAGGCGTCCGGACCCGCGTTCGGAGTGGCTGGTCTGGCCCAGGGCCTGGCGGCCGTGCTGGCTCCCGGGCACTCACCCGGCCCGGTCAGCGCGCTGGGCGACCCGGGCGAGGGGCTGCCCTGGGTGGACCGGCTGCTGGCCGCGGCCGGGATGCCGTACGGCGCACTCAGCCTCCCGTGGCGGCTGGACCTCCGCTGAGCCCTGCCGACCCGGCGTGTCTGGCGGGCTGGACCCTGTCGACCCTGCCGACCCGGCGGGTCTGGCGGGCCGGACCCTGTCGACCCGGCGGGTCTGGCGGGATGCCAGCCAGCCGTGACCGCCAGGATCGGTCATGGTGACCGATGTTGGCCCGGATCCGTCCCTTCGTGTGGCCCTATCAGGTCATGGTGACCGAACATGGCGGTCCAGCAGTTCCCGACTATTCGGACGGGCCAGCCTCGGCAGGGTCCGGGCCTGCAGACGCGCCGACTCGGCAGGGTCCGGGCCTGCAGACGCGCCGACTCGGCAGGCGCCGGGCCTGCAGACGCGCCGACTCGACGGGGTTCGGGCCTGCAGACGGGCCGGGTCGACGTCGATCGAGGGATAGCCTGACCTCCATGACGACCGGCACGCTCCCCGCCGCCCCGTTCGGGCGGGTCCTCACCGCCATGGTGACCGCCTTCGCGGACGACGGCTCGGTCGACCTCGACGGCACCGCCCAGGTCGCCGAGCACCTCGCCGCGCACGGACACGACGGGGTCGTGGTCTCCGGCACCACGGGGGAGTCCCCGACCACCAGCATCGAGGAGGACGGCCGGATCCTGCGCGCGGTCCTCGAGGCGGTGGGCGACCGGCTCACCGTCGTCGCCGGCGTCGGCACGAACGACACCGCGCACTCGGTCGAGCTCGCGACCCAGGCCGAGAAGATCGGTGCCCACGGCGTGCTCCTGGTGACGCCGTACTACAACAAGCCCACCCAGGAGGGCGTGGCCGCCCACTTCGAGGCGGTCGCCGGCGCCAGCGACCTGCCGGTGATGCTCTACGACATCCCGGGCCGCACCGGTGTCACGATCAGCCCCCAGACCTACCGCCGCGTGGCAGCGAACGAGCGGATCGTCGCCGTGAAGGACGCCGTCGGCGACCTCGCCCGGGGGGTGCGGATCATGTCCGAGACCGGCCTGGCGTTCTACTCCGGCGACGACGTGATGAACCTCGGCTGGCTCACCCACGGCGGCTGCGGCATCGTCTCGGTCGTCGGCCACGTCGCCGGGGACCGGTACGCCGAGATGGTGGCGGCTGTGGACAACGGGGACCTGTCCAGCGCCCTGACGACGTACCGTGAGCTGGTCCCCGTCGTGGAAGCGGTGATGACCACCGCCCAGGGGGCGATGACCGCCAAGGCGGCGATGCAGCTGCTCGGCGTGCTCCCCCACCGCAACGTCCGTCTCCCGCTCGTGCCCGCCGACGACGCCCTGGTGGCGCACCTGCGGGACGTCCTCACCCGATCCGGTCTCCTGGGTCGGCCTACGTAGAAGGAACCAGACTGCATGAGTCGCCCGCACCCCGAACTCTCCGCACCCGGCCCACTGCCCAAGGAAGGCCTGCGCGTCATCCCGCTCGGCGGCCTCGGGGACGTCGGGCGCAACATGACCGTCTTCGAGTACGACGGACGCCTGCTCGTCGTGGACTGCGGCGTGCTGTTCCCCGAGGACCACCAGCCCGGTGTCGACCTGATCCTGCCCGACTTCGAGCCGATCCGGGACCGGCTGGACAAGGTCGAGGCGCTGGTGCTGACGCATGGGCACGAGGACCACATCGGTGCCACGCCGTACCTCCTGCGCGAGCGCGGCGACATCCCGCTCGTCGGCTCGAAGCTGACGCTGGCGCTGCTCACCTCCAAGCTGCGCGAGCACCGGCTCAAGGAGACCGTCCAGCACGTCGTCAAGGAGGGCGACACGCTGCAGCTCGGATCCCTTCCGGCTGGAGTTCGTGGCGGTCAACCACTCCATCCCGGACGCCCTCGCGGTGGCCATCCGCACCGGCGCCGGCACCGTGCTGCACACCGGCGACTTCAAGATGGACCAGCTGCCGCTCGACGGGCGGATCACCGACCTGCGGGCCTTCGCCCGGCTCGGCGTCGAGGGTGTCGACCTGTTCATGGTCGATTCCACGAACGCCGAGGTGCCGGGCTTCACCACCTCGGAGGTGGAGATCGGCCCCGTGCTGGACCGGGTCTTCCACACCAGCCGCGACCAGCGCATCATCGTGGCCTGCTTCGCCTCGCACATCCACCGCGTCCAGCAGATCATGGACGCCGCGGTCGCGCACGGCCGGAAGGTGGCGTACGTCGGCCGCTCGATGGTCCGCAACATGGGCGTCGCGCGCGAGCTGGGCTACCTCACCGTGCCTGCCAACACGCTGGTGGACGCCAAGCAGCTCGCGGACTTCCCGCCGGAGCGGACGGTGCTGATCTCGACCGGCAGCCAGGGCGAGCCGCTCTCCGCGTTGTCCAGGATCGCCCAGCGCAGCCACAACTTCGTGCACATCGAGGAGGGGGACACCGTGATCCTCGCCTCCTCGCTGATCCCCGGGAACGAGAACGCCGTCTACCGCGTCATCAACGGACTGTCCCGGTGGGGCGCCAACGTGGTGCACAAGGGCAACGCCCTCGTGCACGTGTCCGGGCACGCCTCGGCCGGTGAGCTGCTCTACTGCTACAACATCGTCCAGCCCAGCAACGTGCTGCCGATCCACGGCGAGATCCGGCACCTGCGCGCGAACGCCGACCTGGCCCGCCGCACGGGCGTGCCCGCCGACCAGGTCGTGCTCGCCGAGGACGGGGTGGTCGTCGACCTGGTCGAGGGCAAGGCGAAGGTGGTCGGCAAGGTGGACTGCGGCTACGTCTTCGTGGACGGCTCCTCGGTCGGCGACATCACCGAGTCCGAGCTCAAGGACCGCCGGATCCTGGGCGAGGAGGGCTTCATCTCCGTGGTCGTGGTGGTCGACTCGGTCACCGGCAAGGTGTCGGGGGGACCCGAGATCCACGCCCGCGGGTTCGTCGAGAACGACGCCACCTTCGACGAGATCAAGCCCGCTCTCATCGACGCGCTCGGGGCTGCCGCCCGGGAGGGTGTCGACTCCTACCAGCTGCAGCAGACCATCCGCCGGGTCGTGGGGCGCTGGGTGTCCAACAAGCACCGCCGGCGGCCGATGATCATCCCGGTGGTCGTCGAGGCCTGAGTCGAGGCGGGCCGGCCGGCCGCGGGTTGTGGGCACTCCCGGCCGCCGGGCCGCGGGTTGTGGTCAGTCCGGGCCGCCGGGGGCGGTGTTGTGGGCACTTCGGGCCGTCCGACAGGCCCGGCGGCGGGTCGCAGTGACCACGAACCTGCCGGGGGGCGCGGCCGTCAGCGTGATGTGGGGCGGGCACCTGCGGGCGATGCGCCCCGGTCCGGCGTGGTGTGCGTGTGACTGGTGAGACGATCCCGTAGATTCGCCATCATGGCGACCCGTACGTCTTCCCCGCCGGCGTCGCGCACGTCCACGACCCGTTCGTCCGGGCGCCGCTCCGGCGGGAAGTCCTCAGCGAAGAGCCCCCGGAAGCGCCCGGCGAAGGGCTCCGGAACGGGCGCGGCGGCGGGCAGGCGCGCCCCGAGCAAGGGGTCGAGCCGTCCCGCGCCCCGGGCCGTCCGCAACGGCACCGGGCCGATCGCGAGGATCGGTCTCGGTCTGGGGCGCGGCGTCAAGGCCGTCTGGCTGGGCCTCGCCCACCTCCTCGGGGCGGGGGTGCGCCGGGTCGGGCACACCGCCCGTGACCTGGACCCCGAGCATCGTCGCGACGGCGCAGGGCTGTTCATCATCGGGCTCGCCGTCGTCGTCGCCGCGGCCGTGTGGTGGCAGCTCCCGGGCCGGGTCGGCGACGCCACCCGCACGGTGGTCAACGGGTCCGTGGGCCTGGTCGGCTGGCTGGTGCCGCTGCTGCTCTGCTTCGTCGCCTGGCGCAACATGCGCAACCCCGAGCGGAACGGTCCGGTCGGCCGGCAGGTGATCGGCTGGGCGGCACTGCTGTGCGGTGTCCTCGGCCTCGTGCACATCGCCAACGGCATGCCCCGACCGCACCGCGGGGACACCGAGGACCTGCAGCAGGCGGGCGGCGCGATCGGCTTCGTCATCTCCTCGCTGTTCGTGGACCTGCTGCGCAGCACCGCGGTCGTCGTCACGCTGCTGGTGCTGCTCGCGCTGTTCGGTGTGCTGGTGATCACCGGGACCCCGGTCTACCAGGTGCCGTCCCGGCTCGCGGCCCTGCGCGACCGGCTGCTCGGCCGCACCCCGAGGACCACGACGGGTACGACGGCCGGCGGGCCGTCCGAGGAGGTCACCGAGCCGCTGCGCCGGGGCCGTCCCCGTCGCCGCGTCGCCGCCGGGTCCCGAGCGACGGAAGGCGACACCGACCCCCGGACGGGGGACCAGCCCTACGACACGCCGGTGCTGGAGGACCGTGCCCCGGGGCGTCGGTCGCGCGGCGGCAGCACCCGCTCGGACCTGGCGGACGCTGAGACCCAGGGGACCCAGGAGACCGACGAGGCGAGGGTCGCCGCCGAGGAGCGGGTCGAGGCGCCGCCGCACACCCCGCTCCCCGCGCGCGTCGAGCAGCTGGCGCTGTCCGGGGACGTGGCCTACTCCCTGCCGGGCAACGACGTCCTCAAGCCGGGGTCGGTGCACAAGGCCCGGTCCCGGGCCTCCGACTCCGTCGTGGCCCGGCTCAGCGAGGTCCTCGACCAGTTCGAGATCGACGCCCAGGTCACCGGCTACACGCGCGGGCCGACGGTCACCCGCTACGAGGTCGAGCTCGGCCAGGCGGTCAAGGTCGAGAAGGTGACCGCCCTGGGGCGGAACATCGCCTACGCCGTCGCCTCGGCGGACGTGCGGATCCTGTCGCCGATCCCGGGGAAGTCCGCGATCGGCATCGAGATCCCGAACACCGACAAGGAGATCGTCTCCCTCGGCGACGTGCTGCGATCGGCCAACGCCCGCAACGACCACCACCCGATGGTCGTCGGGCTCGGCAAGGACGTCGAGGGCGGCTTCGTGGTGGCGAACATGGCGAAGATGCCGCACCTGCTGGTCGCGGGCGCCACCGGGTCGGGCAAGTCGTCCTTCGTGAACTCGATGATCACCTCGATCCTGATGCGGTCCACCCCCGACGAGGTGCGGATGATCCTGATCGACCCCAAGCGGGTCGAGCTGAACATCTACGAGGGGGTGCCGCACCTCATCACCCCGATCATCACCAGCCCCAAGAAGGCCGCCGAGGCGCTGGCCTGGGTGGTGCGGGAGATGGACCTGCGCTACGACGACCTGGCGGCCTTCGGGTTCCGGCACGTCGACGACTTCAACAAGGCGGTCCGGTCCGGCAAGGTGCAGGTGCCTCCCGGCAGCGAGCGGGTGCTGTCGCCGTACCCCTATCTGCTGGTGGTCGTCGACGAGCTGGCGGACCTGATGATGATCGCCCCCCGCGACGTCGAGGACGCCATCGTCCGGATCACCCAGCTCGCCCGGGCGGCGGGCATCCACCTGATCCTGGCCACCCAGCGTCCCTCGGTCGACGTGGTGACCGGCCTGATCAAGGCCAACGTGCCGTCCCGGCTCGCGTTCTCCACCTCCTCTCTCGCCGACTCGCGGGTGATCCTGGACCAGCCCGGGGCGGAGAAGCTGGTCGGCCAGGGGGACGGGCTGTTCCTCCCCATGGGCGCGGGCAAGCCGGTGCGGGTGCAGGGCTCCTGGGTCACCGAGGCCGAGGTGCACCAGGTGGTCCGGCACTGCAAGGGGCAGCTCGAGCCGACGTACCGCGAGGACGTCGTCGCCCCCGCCCAGTCCAAGCGGGAGCTCGACGACGACATCGGCAACGACCTCGACCTCGTCGTGCAGGCCGTCGAGCTGATCGTCTCCACGCAGTTCGGGTCCACCTCGATGCTGCAGCGCAAGCTGCGGGTCGGCTTCGCCAAGGCGGGCCGGCTGATGGACATCCTGGAGAGCCGGGGTGTGGTGGGTCCCAGCGAGGGGTCCAAGGCCCGTGACGTCCTGGTCAAGCCCGACGATCTCGACGACGTGATCGCCACCTTGACCGACCAGCAGGGGGAGCAGTGAGTGCAGCCGTGTCGCGCGTGAGTCCCGACCCCGGCCCGGGCCGGACCGCGCCGGACGTCGACGGCACCCCGGAGCCCACGTCCGCAGTGGTGGTGCGCCGCAACGCCGCCCTGTCGGCGTTGATCGGGGCGGCCGCCTCGGCGATCGCCATCGCCTACCTGTGGCGGGCCGTCGGCTCGACGGACCCGTTCGACTGGGCGCTGTGCGCCTTGATGGCAGTCGTCGCCACGTTCTACCTGGCCGCCCTCGTCGACGCGCGGACCCCGCTGGTGGTCGCCGACGACCTCGGGGTCCGGGTGCGGCTCGGCCACCAGTGGCGTGGCCTGCCCTGGGAGGCTGTCGAGGAGGTGGTGGTCCAGCCCCGGCGCGGCCTGGTCAAGGACGGTCGGCTGGTGTTCGTGCCGGACAGCCTGGCCACGGCACTCGAGGGCCTCGACGCCCGCGGGCGCCGGGCGGCGGCCCTCAACCAGAGGCTGTACGGCGCTGCGCTCGCCGTCCCCATGGGCCTCAGCACCCGGGTCTCGGCCCGCGGGACGGGTCTCGCCGAGGACCTCGCAGCGCTCTCGCACGGACGCGCCGACGTCGTGGTGGGTGTCGTGGGGCGGGAGGGGCAGCCCACCGAGGGGGCCGGTCGCAGCCAGGCAGACACCCCATCCGTGGCCGCAGGAGACACCGCGGCGCGGGATCCCGAGCGCTCCGGGGAGCGGGAGTCGTCCTCGACGACGCCCAGGCGTGGTCTGCGGGCGGTCGTCAGCCGGGTCAGGATCCGCGAGGCCGAGGAGGACCCCGACCCGCAGGCCACCGGGGACGTCCCCGGTCGGGGCGGCAGCGGGCGGTCGGTGCCCTCAGGACGCGCGCGGCTCGGAGCGTCCGGAGGGTCCGAGACGCACATGGCCCTGCTGCGGGGGGAGCGGCGCGTGGTGCGCGGCCCGCACCGGCTGCTGACGAGGGCCCCCGGAGGCACGGCGGTCGACGCGCCGACAGACACGGGCCGCAGCGACTCGACGGGCGACCGGAGCGCCGACGTCCCGGAGGCCGACGTGGAGGGCGTCTGGGTGCGTCCCCTGGCCACCGTCTCGAGCCCGGTCGTCCCCCAGCCACGGGGCGCCGTCGTGACCGGGCCGGCCGACGTGCCGGTGATCGGACCCGAGCTGGCCGCGGCGCGGGCCCGGGTGGGGCTGAGCGTCGACGAGCTGGCCGAGCGTACCCGCATCCGTCCGCACGTGATCGAGTCGATCGAGCTGGACGACTTCGGCCCGTGCGGCGGCGACTTCTATGCCCGCGGGCACCTGCGCACGCTGGCCCGCGTCCTCGGACGCAGTCCCGAACCGCTGCTGCGGGCCTTCGACGACCGCTACGCCAGCGAGCCGATCGACGCCCGTCGGGTGTTCGAGGCGGAGCTCGCCACCGGGATGACGGGCAGCATGCGCAGCACCACCGGCGGCCCCAGCTGGGCGCTGATGATCGCGGTGGTGCTGGTGCTGGCCCTGACCTGGGGGGTGGTCCGGCTGTTCGCCTCGGAGCCGACCGAGCAGCTCCAGAGCCCGGTGCCGGTGCTGAACGGGTCCGCCGGTCCCGTGGGTCCCGTGGGGCCGCGGGGGAGCACAGCTCCTGCGCCGGCTCCGACGCCGGTCCAGGTGCGTCTGGTCGGAGCGCAGGACGGCTCCTTCGTCATCGTCCGGGACCGCGCCGGCACCATCGTCTGGGCCGGTGAGGTCGCGCTCGGGGAGCAGCGCACCCTCGACGTCACGCCGCCGGTGCGGGTCCGCGCCGAGACCGGCGGTGTGGTCACGGTCGCCGTCGACGGGATCGACCGGGGCGTCCTGGGGCAGCCCGGATCTGCCGCCGGCCGGCTCTTCCACCGCGACCCGGCCCTCGACGACGGGTCGGCGGCCGGTCCCGGCACCGCCCCGTCCCCGAGTGCAGGCTGAGCCGCCGGTTCGCCCGATGCCCGCCCGCCAGTCATACTCGAAGACGGCATGACAGCACTCCCCGAGAACCCGCCACGTCCGAGCACCTCGGGCACCTCGCTGGCGGCCCCGCAGGCCGGCTCCCCGGCCACGGTCGCCCTGGTGACGCTGGGTTGCGCCCGCAACGACGTGGACTCCGAGGAGCTGGCCGGCCGGCTGGAGGCGGGCGGCTTCCGGCTGGTCGAGGATCCTGAGGACGCGGAGACCGTCGTGGTGAACACCTGCGGCTTCGTGGAGGCCGCGAAGAAGGACTCCGTCGACACCCTGCTGGCCGCCTCCGACCTCAAGGGCGACGGCGCCGACGGTCCCACCCGGGCGGTGGTGGCGGTGGGCTGCCTGGCCGAGCGCTACGGCAAGGACCTCGCCGGCTCGCTCCCGGAGGCCGACGCGGTGCTGGGCTTCGACGACTACCCCGACATCGCGGCCCGCCTCCGCTCGGTGCTCGCCGGGGAGCCGCAGCACCCGCACACCCCGCAGGACCGGCGTCGGCTGCTGCCGATCTCGCCCGCGCAACGCGACGCCTCGGCGGTCGTGGTGCCGGGCCACACCATCGCCGCGCCCGACCTCCCGGTGGGTGCCGCGCCGGTCTCCGGGCCGCGCGCCGTACGACGCCGGCTCGACGGCGGGCCGATGGCGCCGCTGAAGCTGGCCAGCGGGTGTGACCGCCGGTGCACGTTCTGCGCGATCCCGTCGTTCCGAGGCTCGTTCGTGTCGCGGCGGCCCGCCGACGTGCTCGGGGAGGCCCGCTGGCTGGCGGCGCAGGGCGTCAAGGAGCTGTTCCTGGTCAGCGAGAACTCCACGTCCTACGGCAAGGACCTGGGCGACCTGCGGTTGCTCGAGACCCTGCTGCCCGAGCTGGCGGGCGTGGACGGCGTGGAGCGGGTCCGGGTGTCCTACCTCCAGCCGGCCGAGACCCGGCCGGGCCTGGTCACGGCGATCGCGACGACGCCGGGGGTCGCCGCCTACTACGACCTGTCCTTCCAGCACGCGTCGAACGCCGTGCTCCGCCGGATGCGCCGGTTCGGTGACCCCGACAGCTTCCAGGGCCTCGTCGACCGGATCCGCGCGGAGGCGCCGCTCGCCGGCATCCGGTCCAACGTCATCGTCGGGTTCCCCGGGGAGACCGAGCAGGACCTGTCGATCCTGTGCGACTTCCTGGTCGCGGCCCGGCTCGACGTGGTCGGCGTGTTCGGCTACTCCGACGAGGACGGCACCGAGGCCGCGAGCCACCCCGGGAAGCTCGACGAGGACGAGGTCCGCGCCCGCACCGAGCACGTCACCTCGCTCGTCGAGGAGCTGACCTCCCGACGGGCCGCCGAGCGGGTCGGCAGCCGGGTCGACGTGCTCGTCGAGTCGCTGGACGCCGGCTCCGCCGGTGAGGTCGAGGGCCGGGCCGCCCACCAGGGCCCCGAGGTGGACGGGTGCACCACGCTGACGGGGTCGACGGCCGGCATCGGCGTGGGCGACCTCGTTGCCGCGGTGGTGACCGCGGCCGTCGGGGCGGACCTCGTCGCGGAGCCCTGCTGATGAGCGAGCAACCGCAGCAGGCACCGTCGAACTGGAACCTCCCGAACGGCCTGACCACCCTGCGGATCGTGATGGTGCCGTTCTTCGGCTGGGCGCTGCTCGTCGACGGCGGCGGGTCCGTCGGGTGGCGGGTCGTGGCCTGGGTGCTCTTCGTCCTCGCGATGCTCACCGACAAGATCGACGGGGACATCGCCCGCAGCCGCAACCTGGTGACCGACTTCGGCAAGATCGCGGACCCGATCGCGGACAAGGCGCTGACCGGGATGGCGTTCGTGGGCCTCTCCGTCATCGGGGACCTGTGGTGGTGGGTGACCGCGGTGGTGCTGCTGCGCGAGTGGGGGATCACGCTGCTGCGGCTGTGGGTGATCCGCTACGGCGTGATGGCGGCGGGTCGGGGCGGCAAGCTGAAGACCGTCCTGCAGACCGTCGCGCTGGGTCTGTTCGTGCTGCCGGTCCGCCTCCTCCAGGACGACTGGGGCGTCCTCGGGGACGTGCTGTGGGGGATCGCCGTCGCGCTGATGGTGGCCGCAGTGGCGCTCACCGTGGTCACCGGCGCCGACTACGTCGTGAAGGCGCTCGCCGTACGCCGCTCCGGTACCGCCCCCCTCCGGCCCCGCTGACCCCTCGGGCGGCCCGGGCCACACCCTCGCCGTTCGCCGGTGGCCGACCCGCTGAGCACCTAGCATGAGTGGCACGGCGACCCGTCCCACGGTCGTCCCGACCGAGGGTGTGCGAGAGGTTGCTCAGCGACGAGGAGCGACGCCAGCGGGCCCTGCTGCTGCGGATGAGCGACATCCTGATGGTCGTCGACGCCGCCGGCACGCTCGACTACGTGAGCCCGTCCACGCACCGGATGCTGGGCTACCCGGTCGGCTCCTACGTCGGCCACGACCTGCTGGACCTCGTGCCGCCCGAGCACCGCGGGACCACGGGTGCGGCCCTGGCCGCGATCGTGACGGAGCCGGGGCGACGGGGGCTCCTCGACCTGCGGCTGCTGGCAGCCGACGGGACCTACCGCGACCATGAGGGTCTCGCCGACAACCTGGTCAACGACCCCGACGTGGCCGGGGTGCTGATCGTGGTGCGGGACGTGGAGGAGCGCAACCGGACCCAGCAGGCCCACCGGTCGCAGGCCGACGTGCTGGAGCTGATCGCCTGCGAGGCGCCGCTGTCCGACGTCCTGCAGGCGCTGGCGGTCTCCGTGGAGGAGCAGCTCGAGGACAAGATCTGCACGGTCCTGCTCGCCGAGCTCACCGACGGGCACCTGGTCTTCCGGCACGGGGCCTCCCCGGGGATGCCGGGGCTCTACCGTGCCGCCCTGGACGGCAGGGCGATCCCCGGCGACCAGTCCCCGTGCGGTCAGGCGATCCGGAGCTCGACAGCGGTGCTGGTCCACGACATCCTCACCGACAGCAGGTTCACACCGATGCGTGGTCTCGCAGAGGCCTGCGGTGTCCGGAGCTGCTGGTCGTTCCCGGTCGGGTCGCCGACCACGGGTGAGGTCCTCGGCACCTTCGCCCTCTACGGGCGGACCGCCGGACTGCCCGACTCGCACACCGAGCGGGTGGTCGCCCGGGCGAGCCGGCTGATCGCCATCGCCCTGGACCACCGGACCCTGCTCGCCCGGCTGGAGCACCAGGCGCACCACGACGACCTGACCGGCCTGCCCAACCGGATGTCCCTGCTGGACCGGCTGGGCGAGGACCTGGACCGGCACCGGGGCGAGGAGCCGGGACCCGCGATCATCTTCCTGGACCTCGACCGGCTCAAGATCGTCAACGACTCGCTGGGCCACGACGTGGGCGACGAGCTGCTGGTGTGCATCGCCGAACGGCTCAGCGAGGTGCTGCCCGCAGGCGCCATGGTCGCGCGGTTCGGCGGTGACGAGTTCGTGGTCCTCGTGGACCGGCCGGGGGACGCGTCCTGGACCGAGGCCCTGGCCCGGCAGGTGCTGGCCGCGGTGGCCCGTCCCCTGCGGCTCGCGGGGCGGCTGATCACGCCCTCGGCGAGTGCGGGGGTGGTCGTCGCCGGGTCCTGCCGGAGCGCCACGGAGATGCTGCGGGACGCCGACATCGCGATGTACCGCGCCAAGCACCGCGGAGGGGCCCGGTTGGCTGTCTTCACCGACGACATGCGCCAGCGTGCCTTCGACCGGCTCGACCTGGAGGGCGAGATCCGGCACGGTCTGGCCCACGACGAGTTCCGGGTCTTCTACCAGCCGGTCATCGACCTCTCGGCGGGCAACGCGCTGGTGGGGTTCGAGGCGCTGGTCCGCTGGCAGCACCCCGACCGTGGCCTGCTGGGTCCCGCGACGTTCATCGACCTGGCGGAGGAGACGGGGCTGATCGTGGACCTGGGGGAGTGGGTGCTGCGCACGGTCGCCGCGACGGTGCACGCGTGGGGTCTCGAGGTGGCGCAGCTGCCGGGCACGATCGCGGTCAACCTCGCCGCGCGGCAGCTCGACGCCCCCGGATTCGTGTCGGCGGTCCGCACGGCGATGGGCGCGATGGGTGACTGGTCGCTGTGCCTGGAGCTCACCGAGTCGGCGCTGATGGGGGACAGCTCCGCGAGCCGCGTCATCATCGACGAGCTTGCCGGTCTGGGCGCCTCCCTGGCGATAGACGACTTCGGCACCGGATTCTCCTCCCTGAGCTATCTGACCCGGCTGCCGGTCAGCACCCTGAAGATCGACAAGAGCTTCGTGCAGGACCTCGACAAGCCGGCCGGCGTCGCGGTGGCCGCCGCCGTGGTGAACCTGGCCACCGGTCTCGGTCTCTCGGTGGTCGCCGAGGGCATCGAGACCGAGGCCCAGCGCACCGCGCTCCTCGACCTGGGCTGCCGGCTCGGTCAGGGCTTCCTGATGGCGCGGCCGATGCCGCAGGACGAGGCGCGGTCCTTCCTGCTGGCTGCGGCCTCGTCGCTGCAGGTCGACGGCTGAGTCAGCCGCCGGCGGACGGGGCCGGCTCCTGACGTCGTACGGCGCGCTCCAGCTGGTTCGCCGCACCGACCAGGGCCAGGTGGGAGAACGCCTGGGGGAAGTTGCCCACGAAGCGCCGATGGACGGGGTCGTACTCCTCGGCGAGCAGGCCGACGTCGTTGCAGATGGCCAGCAGCCGCTGCATCAGCGCGTCCGCGTCATCGAGCCGGCCGGCGAGGGCATAGGCCTCGACCAGCCAGAAGGAGCAGGCCAGGAACGGGTGCTCCTCCCCGGAGAGGCCGTCGACACCGGAGGTGGTGCGGTAGCGCAGCAGCAGACCGTCGCGCAGCAGGTCCTCCTCGACCGCCTTGATGGTGCCCAGCATCCGGGGGTCGTCACCGGCGAGGAAACCCATGTCGGAGAGGACCAGCAGCGAGGCGTCCACCTCGCGCGTGTCGTAGTGCTGGGTGAAGGTGTTGCGCTCGTGGTCGAACCCGTGGGTCAGGATCTCCTCGCGGACCTTGTCCCGCAGGGTGCGCCAGTGCTCGACCGGCCCGGGCAGGCCGTGCTCCTCGACAGCGGCGATCGCCCGGTCGAAGGCCACCCACACCATCACCCGGGAATGGGTGAACCGGCGCCGTGGCCCGCGGACCTCCCAGAGCCCGTTGTCGGGCTCGTCCCAGTGCTCGGCGAGATCCTCGACGAGCTTGCGCTGCAGCGACCAGGAGTCTTGGTTGTCCTCGACTCCGATGTCGCGGGCCATCTCGAGGGCCACCATCACCTCGCCGAGGACGTCGGTCTGGCGCTGGCCGACAGCGCTGTTGCCGATCCGCACCGGGCGTCGAGCCGGCGTACCCCGGGAGGTGGTCGAGGGTCCGCTCGAAGAGGTCCCGGCCGCCGTCGACGCCGTACATGATCTGCAGGTCCTGCGGATCACCGGCGGCGGCCCGCAGCAGCCAGCCCCGCCACAGCTTCGCCTCCTTCGTCATAGCCGCACTCGAGCAGCGCCTCGAGGGTGAGCGACGCGTCGCGCAGCCAGCAGAACCGGTAGTCCCAGTTGCGCTCGCCGCCGAAGTCCTCGGGCAGAGAGGTCGTCGGCGCCGCCACGATGCCGCCGGTCCCGCCGTGGGTCAGCAGCCGCAGCGTCACCAGAGATCGGACGACCGCCTCGCGGTAGGGCCCGCGGTAGCTGCACTCCCGTGCCCACGCGTTGAGCAGGTCGACCGACCCGGCGATGCGGTGGTCGAACTCGAGCGGCTCCGGCAGCGGGTGGTGCGAGGGCACCCACGTCGTCGAGAACGTCAGCTCGTCACCCGCGGAGACCTCGAAGACGTCCGAGTGCCGGCCGTCGGAGGCCCGGGGGAGCCGGGGACCCCACAGGATCAGCCGGTCCGGCCCGGCCACCGCAGTGATGACCTGCTTGCCGTGCACCTTCTCCCGCCGCACCCACGGCCGGATCTTGCCGTAGCCCAGCCGCACCACCCACTCGTGGCGGAACCGCATGGTGCCCTCGACGCCGATGATCCGCCTCACGACGTCGGCCCGGCCGTCCCCGATCGGCATCACGTCGAGGACCTTCACGCAGCCGGTCCGGGTGCGGTGCGTGGTCTCCAGGGCGGCGCTGTGCTCGACGTAGCGCCGGGTGCAGGTGACCTCCTCCCCACGCTCGGGGTCGGGCCCGAGCAGCCACCGTCCGTGCTGCGGACCGCCGAGGAGCGCCGCGAAGCAGGCGTGGGAGTCGAAGCGAGGCAGGCACAGCCAGTCCACCGACCCGTCCTTGCCGACCAGGGCCGCCGTGCTGGTGTCTCCGAGGATGGCGTAGTCCTCGATCGGTAGGGGCATGGGGCCCAAGGTACCGACGTCTGGCCAACGCCGGCCGCCGGATCGCCGCACGGCGTGCGTTGCGCCCACAGCGAACGTCCGGCGGCCCCTGCCGGGATGTTTTCGCCAACGGGTAGCGTTGAGACCCTCAGGTTCGCTTCTGGACTCGTGCACGAAACCAGGAAGGGGCAGCGCCCGTGGTGATCTTCCGACGCCTGCTCGGCGAGGTCCTTCGTGCCCAGCGGATGCGACAGGGCCGCACCCTGCGCGAGGTCTCGGCGGAGGCACGGGTGAGCCTGGGCTACATCTCGGAGATCGAGCGAGGTCAGAAGGAGGCCTCCTCGGAGCTCCTCGCCTCGATCTGCGCGGCGCTCGACGTCCCGCTCTCGGAGATCCTGTCCGAGGTCAGTGACGCGGTCGCCCTCGAGGAGGCCGCCCTGGCGATGCAGCTCGAGAAGCTCGATACGTCCGGGCTTCCGCGGTCGCTGCCCGGGCCGGTGCCCGGTCCGCGGTCGGGCGACGTGGTGGCCTCGGCCGCATAGCTCGCCTCGCGCGCGAACCGCAGAAGGAGCCACCCCAGCCCGGTGTGCTGGGGCCGAGGTGGCCCGCGAGCCGGTCCCCGAGAGCTACGGGACCGCTCGGATGCTGGGTGGACCGACCGGGCAGGGCTGGCAGGTCGGGCACCAGTAGGTGATCCGGTCGCGGGGTGCCTGCCCCTGCAGCCGGGACAGGATCGGGCTGCCGCAACGGCGGCAGGGTCGACCGGCTCGCCCGAAGACCCAGTGCTCCTGACCTCGCCGTGCCACCCCCGTCGTCGTCTGCATCGGGGTCATCCGGTTGGCCAGCATCAGCCTCCGGACCAGGCCGACGACCCTCCGCAGATCCGGCACCTCGGCCACCGCCGTGAACGGTGAGACACCCGAGAGGAACAGGACCTCGGCCTTGTAGAGGTTGCCGACCCCGGCGAGGCAATGCTGGTCCAGCAGGGCCTCACCGATCTCCCTGCCCGGGTCGGCGAGCAGCCGGCGCAGCGCCTCGCCCTCGTCCCAGTCCCGGCCGAGCAGGTCCGGTCCGAGATGCCCCACGACGGCGTCCTCCCGGTCACGGTCGACCACCTCGACGACGCCGAGCGCGAAGCCGACAGCCACCCACTCCTCGGTGCGGAGCACGACCCGGGCCTCGTGGGCGGGTCGCCGCCAGCGGCTTCCGGGCCTGTACAGGTGCCAGGACCCCTCCATCCTCAGGTGCGTGTGCAGGGTGTGCTGGTCCCCGATCCGGGTGAGCAGGTGCTTGCCGCGGGAGAGCGTGGACTCGACGCGCCGGCCGGCGAGGTCCAGGGTCGCGTGTGCGGGAACCCGGAAGTCGGTGGCCGTCAGGGTGCTGCCGGTGAGGGCCCGGTGCAGGTGCAGGGCGCTGCGCCATACGGTGTCGCCTTCAGGCACCGACCTCTCCCGACGCCTCGGGCGCGACGGCGCGGACCCACCAGGCGGTCGCGACGAGGTCGAACGGGGCCGCGGGGAGCCGCTGCTCACACCTCTCCCGGAGCGCCGCTCGACCCGCGTCGCCCAGGCCCGCCACGAAGGCACCGGCCGGTCCGACGCCCAGCGTGTAGGGCTCCCACCAGTCCGCGAACGACGCGAAGCGCACCCCGACACGCAGGCTCCCCGACTCGACGTCGCGCAGGGCAGCCGCCTCGCTGAGCTCGACCAGCTGCCCCGCACCGGCGCCCGGCAGGTCGGCCTCGTCGACCGCCGCGGGGTCGAGGTCGCGCGCGCACTGCCAGAAGACGCTGAGGGGCACCGCTCCCACCGGCGTGGTCCCAGCCGCACGCGGTCACCGTGCCGCCCGGTCGGACCACCCGGCCCATGTCGCGCAGGCCCTGCACCGGGTCCCGCATGAAGTGCACGACGAGCTGGGCTGCTGCGGCGTCGAACGAGTCGTCGGGGAACGGCAGCTGCTCGGCGGTGCCGGTGCGCGCGTCGACCCCGGGCAGCCTGGCCTGCACCGCCTCGACGAAGGACGAGGACGGGTCGACGGCGGCGACGGCCGACGCGCCCAGCCGGTCGACGAGCCGTGCCGTCAGTGCACCCGGACCGCACCCCACGTCCAGTGCCCGCTGCCCCGGACGCAGCCTGCTGAGCTCGACGAAGTCGGCTGCCAGGGGCTCGGAGAACCGGCCCATGAATCTCGCGTAGGCGTCGGGAGTGACCTGGAAGCTCACGGGTCGACCCTAGGCCGTGCCGTCGGTCCGGGGAGGGGGTGGGACCGGGTCCAGTGCGCCGGCCGGGACAGGTCGCGGGGGAGGAGGGTGGCGCGGTCGCCGCGAGCGCTGTCGACCTGCGGTCGGGTCGCGAACAGGACCGACCTCAGGTCGGTGCCCCGGATGTCGGCGGCGCGGAGGTCAGCGCCGGTCAGGTCCGCCAGGTGGAGGTCGGCCCCGCGGAGGTCCGCCCCCAGCAGGGACGCACCTCGCAGGTCGGCCCCGGCCAGGTCCGCGCCACGCAGCGACCGGCCGGTCAGGTCAGCGCCGCGCAGCTCGGGTCTGGGCTCCGGTACGGCGGTCCGGGCCAGCTCGCTCGCCCGTCGCAGCAGCGCGACGACGCCCCGCCGGTGGTTGTCGAGGTCGAGCCGCCCGAGGCGTTCGGCACTCGCCCGGGTGAGCCGCTCGGTGTCCGCGATCGCCCGCGCGATCTCGCCGGCCAGGTCCTCGGGCGCCGGCGCGCGCACCTCGCGGCGGTCACCGGGTGGGTCGCCCGGCGGGTCCGCCGTCGTGAGGTCGCGAGCCTCGAGGAGATACCAGAGCAGCTCGTGCAGCCCCCGCATCGTGGCGAATACCTGGAACATCTGCCCCGCGGACCCGGGGGCGGTCCGCCAGTCGCGGCCGGCGAAGGTGTGCTGCACCACCTGCTGGCCGGCGCCGAAGCAGTCGTAGGTCGTGCAGCCGGGGAAGCCGGCCGGCCGGAGCTGCTCGTGGATCGAGCAGCCGAAGTCCTCCGCCAGGTGCAGGCACGGCACCCCGGCCGGCTTGTCGAAGGCGAACTGCGAGGACCGCTGGAACGCCGTGGCCACGCAGCACAGCGCGGCACAGCTGCCGCAGTCGGCGCGCAGGGCGGACCGGTCAGCCACGAAGCCGCAGCCCGCGCGGGGTGACCAGGAAGCCCGCGTGCTCGAGGGCCTCTCGGAGCGCTGTGGTCCGCTCACCGACGGCGAGGATGTGCTCGCCGTCGGCACGTTCCACGCTCAGCCGGCCCAGGGCGCCTCCACGGCAGGCGGCTGCCAGCGCCCCCATCGCCGGCGCCAGGACCTCGACGTCCTCGGAGAAGGTCAGCAGCGTGCGTCCGCCGCGTTCGACGTAGACCGCGAGGTCACCGTCGACCAGCACCACCAGCGCGCCGGCCTTGCGGCCGGGCCGATGACCGGCGCTCGTGCCGCCGGTGACTCCAGTGCCGGTGGCTGCTCCGACGGCGTCCGCGGTGACCCGTTCCGGCCACGGGAGCGCCGCGCCGTAGGGGTTCGCCGGGTCGGTGGCAGCCAGGGCCAGCGCCACGGTCTTCTCCTTCGAGGCCTCGCCCAGCTCGCGAGAGAAGGACCGGAGCCGGTCGACCGCGCCGGGAGCACCGAACTGGGCGGCGCCGAGGGAGCCGACGAAGTAGCCGCGGCGGCAGCGACCCGAGTCCTCGAACGCGGCCAGCACCTTGTAGACGCCTGCGAAGCCGCCGGGCACCCGCTCGCTGGTGACGGCGCCCCGGGTCACCACCCCGTGCCGCTCGAGCAGGCCCTCGGCGGAGGCGTGCGCCCGCCGGGTGGGGTCCTGCTCCAGCTCCGGCAGCAGCGCCCAGCGGCCCGCCGTGCTCGGCGGTCCGGTCCGCGTCGGCAGGTCCGGACGGCCCCGGGGAATCCGCCTCGGCGCGAGCCTGGCCCGCGGTGGCGGGCGTCGTGAGCGGTGGGTGGTGCGGCCTCCGGACGTCATTGCCCGCACCGGAGCCAGCGTGTCGTTGCTGAGTCGTCCCCACCACACGAGGTCCCACAGCGCCGCCTCGAGCGCCTTGTCGTCGGTCGAGCCGACGGCCGTCGAGAGCTGACGGAAGAAGTAGGCGCCGCCACCGCTCAGCGCCTCGACCACGGCCTCGTGCAGCGGAGTCGTCTCCAGCTCGGCCGTCGGCTGGCGGTCCGGCAGCGTCAGGTGCGCGTTGTCGGCCAGGTGCAGCGAGACCCAGCCGTCCGCGCCCGGCAGCGTGCCGTGACCGGCCCAGAGCACCTCCCCCGTGGCGGTGAGCTCGTCGAGCATCGCCGGCGCGTAGTCCACGACCCTGCTGCCGAGGACCAGCGGCTCCAGGGCGGAGGCCGGCACGGCACACCCGGCCAGCTGCTCGACGACCGCGACCACCCCGTCGATCCCCCGGAGCCGACCTGGGAGCCGGTCCGCACCGGACCCGGCGGAGGACACGTTCTGCCAGACCGGCAGGAAGCGGCCGAGGGTGGACGGCTCGACCGGCTCGACCTCCTTGCGGAGGGCAGCCAGCGACCGGCGCCGGAGTCGCCTCAGGACCTCCGCGTCGCACCACTCCGAGCCGGTCCCCGACGGCCGGAACTCCCCCTCCAGCACCCGGCCCTGGGATCCCAGCCGGGCGAGGGTCTGCGCGGCGACGGCCACCCCGAGACCCAGCCGGGACGCGACGTCGGCGGGCGTGAACGGTCCGTGGGTGCGGGCGAACCGGCCCACCAGGTCGGCGAGCGGGTCCTCGACCGGCTCGGTGAAGACCTCCGGGGTGCCGGGCGGCACGGGCACCCCCAGCCCGTCACGGAGCCGGGCCACGTCCTCGACCGCCGTCCAGCGCTCCGTGCCGCCCATCCGGACCTCGACGACGCGACGGGCGTCGGCGAGCTGCGACAACCGTGAGGCCGCGGCCGACCCGTCGAGGCAGCGCGCCGCGACCTCCTCCTCCGAGAGCGGCCCGAGCAGCCGCAGCAGGTCGGCGACCCCCTCGGCGTCGCGGGCGCGACGGTCGGGCGTCAGCCGCTGGAGCTCCTGCTCGAGCGCGGCGAGGACGTCGGGGTCGAGCAGCTCGCGCAGCTCCGCCCGGCCGAGGAGCTCGGCGAGCAGCCCCTGGTCCAGCGACAGCGCGGCGGCCCGGCGCTCGGCGACCGGGGAGTCGCCTTCGTACATGAACGCCGCGACGTAGCCGAACAGCAGCGACCGGGCGAACGGTGAGGGCTGCGTCGTCGTCACGTCGACGACCCGGATCCTGCGGGAGGCCAGGTCGCTCATCAGGCCTCGCAGGGCCGGCACGTCGTAGACGTCCTGCAGGCACTCGCGGACGGCTTCGAGCACGATCGGGAACGACGGGTGCTTCACCGCGACCTCGAGCAGCTGCGCGCTCCGCTGCCGCTGCTGCCACAGCGGGGAGCGACGACCGGGGTCCCGGCGGGGGAGCAGCAGCGCTCGCGCCGCGCACTCCCGGAAGCGGGAGGCGAACAGCGCCGAGCCGCCGACCTCCGTGGTCACGATGTCCTCGATCTCGTCGGGGTCGAAGACCACCACGTCCGCGCCCGGCGGATCCTGGTCGGTCTCCGGCACCCGCAGCACGATCCCGTCGTCGCCGGGGAGCGCCTGCGCGTCGATGCCGTAGCGCTCCCGCAGCCGCACACCGATCGCCAGCGCCCACGGGGCGTGCACCTGGGCGCCGTACGGCGTGTGCACCACGATCCGCCAGTCCCCCAGCTCGTCGCGGAACCTCTCGACCAGGACCGTGCGGTCCGAGGGGAGGGTGGTCGTGGCCTCGCGCTGCTCCTGCAGGAAGGTGACCAGGTTGCCGGCCGCCCACGCGTCGAGCCCCGCGTCCGTGCAGCGCCGGGTGGCCTGCTCGGTGGTCATCGCGCTCAGCTCGCGGGTGAACGCCCCGATGGCGGCGCCCAGCTCGGCGGGCCGGCCGAGCTGGTCGCCCTTCCAGAACGGCAGCCGGCCGGGCTGCCCCGGCGCGGGGGAGACCAGCACCCGGTCATGGGTGATGTCCTCGATGCGCCAGGACGTCGCACCGAGCGCGAACACGTCCCCCACCCGGGACTCGTAGACCATCTCCTCGTCCAGCTCACCGACCCGGCTCGCCTTCTCGCCGACGAGGAAGACGCCGAACAGCCCCCGGTCGGGGATCGTGCCCCCGCTGGTGACCGCGAGCCGCTGGGCCCCCGGCCGGGCGGTCAGGGTGCCGCCGACCCGGTCCCAGACCAGGCGCGGTCGCAGCTCCCGGAACTCCTCGGAGGGGTACCTCCCGCTGAGCAGGTCCAGGGTGGCGTCGTACGCCGAGCGCGGGAGCGTCGCGAACGGGGCGGACCGGCGGACCATCGCGAACAGCTCGTCGACGTCCCACTGGTCCTGGGCGGTCGCGGCGACCACCTGCTGGGCGAGCACGTCCAACGGGTTGGTGGGGACCCGCAGCGCCTCGATCGCCCCGGCCCGCATCCGCTCCACGGCCACTGCGGTGTGCACGAGGTCGCCGCGGTGCTTGGGCAGCAGCACCCCCCGCGACACCTCCCCGACCCGGTGCCCGGCCCGTCCCACCCGCTGCAGCCCGGAGGCCACCGACGGCGGCGACTCGATCTGCACGACCAGGTCCACCGCCCCCATGTCGATGCCGAGCTCGAGGCTGGAGGTGGCCACCACGCAGGGAAGCCGACCGCGCTTGAGGTCGTCCTCGATGAGCGCCCTCTGCTCCTTCGACACCGACCCGTGGTGGGCCCGCGCGACCACCGTCTCCGGGCCGTCCGCGTCACCCGACCGGCCCCGGTCGGTGGCGATCTCGTTGAAGCGCGCCGTCAGCCGCTCCGCGAGCCGCCGGGAGTTGGCGAAGACGATGGTGGAGCGGTGCTTCTCGATCAGGTCGACGACCCGCTCCTCGACGTGCGGCCAGATGGAGCCGCGCTGCTCCGCGCTGCCGGCCGTCGACCCCTCGCGCACCTCGTCGACCGCTGCGGCCAGCCCCAGCTCGGTCATGTCCTCGACCGGGACCACGACCGTCAGGTCCCACTGCTTGGTGGAGACGGGGGCGACCACCTCGACGGGACGGCTGCCACCGAGGAAGCGCGCCACCTCCTCGACCGGCCGCACGGTCGCGGAGAGGCCGATCCGCTGGGCGGGCTCGCGGTCCTGCTGCCGGCGCAGCTCGTCGAGCCGTTCCAGCGACAGCGCCAGGTGCGCCCCTCGCTTGGTGCCCGCCACCGCGTGCACCTCGTCGACGATCACGGTCTCGACACCGCGCAGTGACTCGCGGGCCTGCGAGGTGAGCATCAGGAACAAGGACTCCGGGGTGGTGATCAGGATGTCCGGTGGGGTGCTGCCGAGTCGGCGCCGGTCGGCGGCGCTCGTGTCGCCGGAGCGCAGGCCCACCGTGATGTCCGGGGCGGGCACCCCCAGCCGGTCGGAGGTGTGCCTGATCCCGGCCAGCGGCGCCCGCAGGTTGCGCTCCACGTCGACGGCGAGCGCCTTGAGCGGCGAGACGTAGAGCACCCGGCACCGCAGCAGCCTGTCCTCCGGGGATGGTGCCGCGGCCAGCCGGTCCAGCGACCACAGGAACGCCGACAGGGTCTTGCCGGAGCCGGTGGGGGCCACCACCAGGGCGTTGCGGCCCGCGGCGATCGCCGCCCACGCTCCGACCTGCGCGGGAGTGGGTGAGGCGAACGCCGCCTCGAACCAGGTGCGGGTGGGTGCGCTGAAGCAGCGAAGCGCATCGCCGGCCGCAGCCGCAGCCGCGTCCACGGGTCGGCCCCGCGTCGTACCCCTCGTCCTCGCTGCCACCCGACCATCCTGCCCGACGGCGCCGACAGGACCGGGCGGCCTGCTCGTCGGCACAGGGCCGGCGAAAGCCGGGTGCCTTCGTCGGTGGGCCCACGTAGGGTCATGGCTGTGCCTGTGAGACCACGCTCGGGAACGGTCGACGGACCCCGCGACGACCCTGCGAGCCGGCCCGACCCGGTCGCCGGGTACGACGAGGCGCGCGCGACGTCACTGGTGTGGGCGCGGGGGCTGCGCAAGTCCTACGGCGACTTCGAGGCCGTGCGCGGCATCGACCTCGACGTCCGCCCGGGCGAGGCGTTCGGCTTCCTGGGTCCCAACGGCGCCGGCAAGTCCTCGACGATGCGGATGGTGGCCGCCGTGTCCCCGCCGACGGGAGGCGAGCTGACCGTCCTGTCCATGGATCCGACGACGCACGGCCCCCAGATCCGTGCCCGGCTCGGCGTCTGCCCGCAGGACGACACCCTCGACAACGAGCTCAACGTGCGCGACAACCTGCTGGTCTACGGCAGCTACTTCGGGATCCCGAAGGCGGAGGTCGCCCGGCGGGCCGACGAGCTGCTCGACTTCGTGCAGCTGCGCGACAGGGCCAAGGGGAAGGTCGAGGACCTCTCCGGCGGGATGAAGCGTCGGCTGACCATCGCCCGCTCCCTGGTCAACGACCCCGACCTGCTGCTGCTCGACGAGCCGACCACCGGTCTCGACCCGCAGGCCCGGCACCTGCTGTGGGACAGGCTCTTCCGGCTGAAGGCGCGCGGGGTGACGCTGGTGCTGACCACCCACTACATGGACGAGGCGGAGCAGCTGTGCGACCGGCTCGTCGTGATGGACGGCGGCGAGATCGTCGCGGCCGGGTCTCCTCCCGAGCTGATTCGTCAGCACTCGACCCGCGAGGTCGCCGAGCTCCGGTTCGGTGGCGGCGACAACGAGCGGCGCGCCGACGAGGTGGCCGACCTCGCGACCCGCGTGGAGGTCCTGCACGACCGGCTGCTGCTCTACACCGACGACGGCGAGGCGACCCTGGCGCGCGTGCACGAGCGTGGCCTGGCTCCGGTGGCCGTCCTGGTGCGGCGCTCCACGCTCGAGGACGTGTTCCTGCGACTCACCGGCCGGACGCTGGTCGACTGATGAGCGCACCGCGGGTGTCGCACGCTCCCCGACCGGCGACCGTGACGACGAGCGCTCGCCGTGTGCTGGCATCGACCCTGCCGAGCCGGCGGATGGTGGCCCGGCAGCGCGTCTACTGGACGACCACCTACCTCCGCACCTGGAAGGCCACGGTGTTCTCCTCCTTCGTGCTGCCGCTGTTCTACGTGGTCGCGATGGGGGTGCTGCTGGGCGGGTTCATCGACGTCGGCAGCGCCCGGCTCGAGGGGGCACCCAGCTATCTCGCGTTCGTGGCGCCGGGCCTGGTGGCCGCGCAGGCCATGCAGGTGGTGATGGGGGAGACCACCTGGCCGGTGATGGGCATGATCAAGTGGCAGCGCACCTACTACGCGATGACGGCCTCGCCGCTCGCGGTCGCCGACATCGTGGCCGCGCAGCTGCTGTTCGTGCTGTTCCGTGCCGCCACCAGCTGCGGTGTCTTCCTGCTGGTGATGGCGCCGTTCGGGGTCTTCGAGTCCTGGGTGGGCGTGCTGCTCGCGTGGCCGGTCACCGTGCTCCTCGGTCTGGCCTTCGCCGGGGTCTTCCACGCCTTCGCCACGACCGTTCGCAGCGAGGCCGGGTTCTCGATCCTCTACCGGCTCCTGGTGGTGCCGATGTTCCTGTTCTCCGGGGCCTTCTTCCCGATCAGCAACCTGCCGGCCGCCCTGGAGTGGGTGGCCCGGGTGACGCCGCTGTGGCACGGCGTCGACCTGGTCCGGATGCTGGTGCTCGGCGACGTACGCCCCGGTGCTGCTGCGGTGCACCTCACCTACCTGGCCGTGCTGAGCCTGGTGGGCTGGGTGCTGGCCGTCTGGCGGCTCGACAAGCGGCTGGAGGTCTGAGGGGATGACACTCCTCACCACAGCGGTGAGCCGTTCGATGGCGTCCGGCAGCCCGGGAGCCAGGGTCCTGGTGCGCCGCAACTTCCTCGTCTACCGGCAGGCGTGGGTGATCTTCCTGACCGGCTTCGCGGAGCCCGTGCTCTACCTGTTCTCGATCGGCATCGGCGTCGGACAGCTGGTCGACGGCTTCGCGTTCAACGGCCGGGTGATCTCCTACGCCGCGTTCGTGGCTCCCGGCATGCTCGCCGCCTCCTCCATGAACGGCGCACTCCTGGACTCCACCTTCGGCATCTTCTTCAAGCTGCGCTACGACAAGATCTACGAAGGCGTGCTGGCCACCCCGATGCGGACCGTCGACATCGCCCGCGGTGAGCTGGTCTGGTCCCTGCTCCGCTCGGCCGTCTACGCGGCAGGCTTCCTCGCCCTGATGGCGGCACTGGGGCTGGTGTCGTCCTGGTGGGCCCTGCTGGCCTGGCCGGCGACCTGGCTGATCGGCTACGCCTTCGCCGGTGCAGGGATGGCGCTGACGACGTTCATGAAGTCGTGGCAGGACTTCGACTACATCCAGCTCGCGGTGGTCCCGCTGTTCCTGTTCTCGGCCACCTTCTTCCCGGTCACCGCGATCCACGGCGCCTTGCGGTGGGTCGTCGAGGTCACACCGCTCTACCGGGGCGTCGTGCTGGCCCGGGAGCTGACCACCGGTGCGCTGTCACCCGACTCGGTCTGGTCGGTGGCCTACCTCGCGGTGATGGGGACGGTCGGCCTGATGGTGGCCACCCGACGCTTCGACAGGCTCCTCCTGACCTGACGCCGACCTGACCTGACGCCGACCTGGGGGACGCGACACCGGCTGCCCGGCCGTCGGGTGCCTGGCCGACGGGTGCCTGGCCGACGGGTGCCTGGCCGGCGGGAGCCGGACCACGCCGGCACCCGTGTCAGGTGAGCACCTTCTGGTACCACTCGACGTCGACCCACTGGCCGAACTTGAACCCGACCTCCCGCATCGTCCCGACGTGCTCGAACCCGCACGCCTTGTGCAGCGCCACGCTGCCGGGGTTCGGGAGCGCGACCAGCGCGACCGCGGTGTGCACGCCGGAGTCCGTCATGGCGTCCAGCAGCGCGGGGTACAGCTGTCGGCCGATCCCGTGGCCGCGCACCGACGGGTCCAGGTAGATCGAGGTCTCGCGGGTCAGGTTGTACGCCGGCCGGGGACGGTAGGACCAGGAGTAGGCGTAGCCCACCACGTCCTCGTCGGTGTCCACGGCGACCAGGAGGTGGTCACCCACCTGCTGGCCCACGAGACGCTGGTGCCAGTAGGCGCGGGTCGGCGGCTCGAGGTCGAAGGTCGCGACGCTGTTCGCGATCTCGTGGGCGTAGATGGCGGCGATGTCCCCGAGGTCGTCCTCGACCGCGGGCCTGATGACGACGTCTGCGGCCATCTCCCCATTGTCGCAGCAGGGCGTCGCCCGCCATCCGCGGCCAGCAGGACATGCAGGTCGCCGAGGTGCGACCGGAGCCGGGTGTCTGGTCGGCCGTCCCGCTCCCCGGGCTGACCCCCTGACCCGCTGACGTAGCCTCGACGTCATGCGGTACACCGAGTTCTGGGCGCGGATGGAACGTGTCCTGGGTCCTGCGTACGCACGGACGTGGGCCGAGCAGCAGGTGATCTCCGACCTCGGCCACCGGACCGTCACCGAGGCCCTCGCCGAGGGTGAGAGCCCCAAGCACGTGTGGCTGGCGGTGTGGGAGCGCCTGGAGCTCCCTCCTTCCGAGCGATGAGGGCCGAGCGATGAGGGCCGAGCGATGAGGGCCGAGCGATGACGACCGAGCTGCACGTCTACGTCGGTGACCGGGTGGTGCCCCTGTCCCAGGCGTCGGTCTCGGTGTTCGACGCCGGCTTCCAGTCCGGGGACGCGGTGTGGGAGGGCCTGCGGGTCTACCACGGCCGGGTGCTCGAGCTGGAGCGGCACCTGCGGCGGCTCCAGGAGTCCGCCCACGCCCTGCGGATCCGGCTGCCCCACGACGCGGTCGGGTTCGGCAACGCGATCCAGCAGACGCTGGAGGCCAACGGCTTCGAGCACGACACGCACATCCGGCTGATGGTCACCCGCGGCACCCGGTCGACCAGCGGCATGGACCCGCGCAACGCCCCACGGGTCGGCACGACCGTCATCGTCGCCGAGCACAAGCCGGTCGCCGCGGACCCGGCCCCGCAACGTCTCAGGACCGCGAGCATCCGGCGCCCGCACCCGCAGTTCGTCGACTCGAGCATCCACCACGCCAACCAGCTGAACTCGATCCTGGCGAGGCTGGAGATCCTCGACGACCCGGAGGTCGACGCGACCCTGATGCTGGACGCGTTCGGCTACGTCGCCGAGGCGGACACCGCCAACGTGTTCTGCGTCAAGGACGGTGCGGTCCGCACACCGCTGGCCACCTCCTGCCTGCACGGCATCACGCGCGCCGCCGTGCTCGACCTCTCGCGCGCCGCGGGCTACCGCACGACCGAGGAGCAGCTGACCCTCTTCGACCTGTACGGCGCCGACGAGGTCTTCCTGACCGGCACCGTGTGCGAGCTCGTCCCGGTCGTGGAGCTCGACCACCGGCAGGTCGGCGAGGGTCGACCCGGCCCGGTGTGGGGGGACCTGCTCAGGCGCTATCGGGCCCGGGTGGCGGAGCTCACCAGATGAGCGACGCGGCCCGCCGGGTGGCCGGCAGGCTGTGGGCAGGCGTCCGGTGGCCCGAGCACCGGGTGCGGGCGGCTCAGCGGCGCACCGTCCGCACGCTGGTCGTCTCCCAGGCCTTCGGCGGCCTGGGGATCAGCATCGGGATCGCCGTCGCCGCGCTGCTGGCCGAGGAGGTGTCCGGGAGCGAGCAGCTCGCCGGTCTGCCGCAGACCGCGCAGGTGCTGGGTGCGGCGGTCGGATCGTGGCTGCTGGCCCGGATCATGGGCCGCAGCGGCCGGCGGGCCGGCCTCGCCACGGGCTACCTGCTCGGGTCCGCCGGGGCGGGGCTGTGCGTGGTGGCCGGCGTGCTGGGGTCCTTCCCACTGCTGCTGGTCGGCGCGACGCTGCTGGGGGCGACGACCGCCGCCAACAACCAGTCGCGCTACGCCGCCACGGACCTGGCGCGACCCGAGGCCCGGGCGCGCGCGCTCTCCGTCGTCGTCTGGGCCACCACCCTCGGCGCTGTGGCCGGCCCGAACCTGACGGGCTCGGCCGGGCGGGCCGGGCGGATCCTCGGCGTGCCGGTGCTGACCGGACCGTTCCTGTTCGCGCTTGTCGGGACGCTCGGTGCGGCAGCCGTCGTCGCGGTGTTCCTGCGCCCGGACCCGCTGCTGGTGGCCCGCGAGGCGGCTCTGGACCGCGGCGAGGCGGCCCGCGGGCGCACGTCGTGGCGGCGGGTCGTCGAGGTGCTGCGCACCAGCCCCGGGGTGGCCGCCGGCAGCGCCGCCCTCGCCCTCGCGCACACGGTGATGGTCGCGGTGATGGTGATGACGCCGCTGCACATGCACCACGGCGGTGCCACCCTGGAGGTGATCGGCGTGGTGATCAGCGTGCACGTGCTGGGCATGTACGCCCTCGCCCCGGTCGTCGGCTGGCTGGCGGACCGCCTGGGCCGCCCGCTGGTGCTCTCGGCGGGAGCAGTCGTGCTGCTGCTGGCGCTGCTCCTGTCCGGGACCGCGCCGGCAGGGGCGTCGTACCAGATCGGCGCGGGGCTCTTCCTGCTCGGTCTGGGCTGGTCGCTCTGCACCGTCGCCGCGTCGGCGCTGCTCTCGGAGTCCGCGCCGCTCGACGCGCGCACCGACGTGCAGGGCGCCGCTGACCTGCTGATGGGACTGACCGCCGCGGCAGGGGGAGCGGTCGCCGGGGTGGTGGTCGGGTCGCTCGGATATGCCGCCCTCACCGTCTTCGCCGGCCTGCTGGTCACCGGGGTCGCCACCGCCGCCGAGTACGCCCGCCGCACGACCGCCCCGGTCCCCTCCCACGACGGCCCGCTCGCGCCCTGAGGCAGCCCCGTCGGTCGATACCGCATTTCACCGGTCGCCACCATGCCCCGACCGGGGGATTCCCCGGAAGGCTCCTTCGTGCCACGGTCAGGTCGGATGGTCCCGTCTCGGGGGCCCGCACTCGGAGGGAGAGGTCCATGAGACGTGCGAGGAAGATGTCCGCACTCGTCGGGCTGGCAGCCATGGCGGTCACGGCTGCCGCGGCGGGACAGGCCGGTGCGGCCGTCGCAGGCGCGGGGGAGGCGGCTGCCGGTCACGGCCGGGCGCCGACGCTGCCGGGTGGCTACCGGCACCTGGTGGTGATCTACCAGGAGAACCACTCCTTCGACAACCTGTACGGCGGCTGGGGCCGGGTCGGCGGCCAGCGGGTGGACGGGCTCCGGAACGCTCCCGTCTCCACGAGGCGTCAGGTGGCGCAGGACGGGTCGCCGTACCGCTGCCTGCCTCAGGACGACGTCAACCTGACGGCGCCGGACCCGCTGTCCACACGCTGCCAGGACCCCGCGCACCACGTGGCCGCCAGCCACTTCCGGAACGGCCCCTTCAGGATCGACCGCTACATCCACCCCACGGACAAGACCTGCCCACCGCCCGGCACGTCCCCCGCGAACGGCACCCGGAAGGGCTCACCGGGGGCGCTGCCCGGTGGCTGCACCCGGGACCTGGTGCACCGGTTCTACCAGGAGCAGTACCAGCTCGACGGCGGCAAGCAGGACCGCTACGTCACCGGGTCGGACGCGGTGGGCCTGACGATGGGCAGCTACACCACCAGGCGGCTGCCGATCTACCGCTACCTGCACTCACGCGGAGCCCCCCACTACGTGGTCGCGGACCGGTTCTTCCAGGCGGCCTTCGGAGGCTCGTTCCTCAACCACCAGTACCTCATCGCGGCTCGCGCCCCCCTGGACACGAGCGGCGGGGAGCTCGGCGCGAAGCACTCCGTGCTGGACGCCAACGGCATGCCGGCCAAGAGGTACCCGGCCTACACGCCCACCCGGACCGACGTGGTCGACGGACAGCTGACGCAGGCCTGCCCGGGCACCACCACCTCCGACCGGGACAAGGCCTGCGGCGACTTCGCGGTGAACACCGTGGCGCCGTCCAGCCCGCCGACGAACAGCAGCCCCAAGATCCCCCTGGTCGACGACGCGACGTACCCCACCATCGGTGACCGGCTCACTGCTGCCGGCGTGTCCTGGAACTGGTACTCCGGAGGCTGGAACGCCGCTGCCGCGGGCCACCCCGGACCGCTGTTCCAGTTCCACCACCAGCCGTTCAACTACTTCGCCGCCTACGCACCCGGGCAGCCCGGCCGCGCGCACCTCAAGGACGAGGCCGACTTCACGCGTGCACTGCGACTGGGCCGGCTGCCGAAGGTGAGCTTCGTCAAGCCGTACGGCGCGGAGAACGAGCACCCGGGATACGCGAGCGAGCCGGACGGCAGCGACCACCTGGTGAACCTGCTGAGGAGGATCAGCCGGAGCCCGGACGCCGACCGGACCCTGGTGGTCGTGACCTACGACGAGTTCGGGGGGCAGTGGGACCACGTGCCGCCCCCCGGTCAGGGCTCCCCGACCCGCGGGGTGCACGACGCCTGGGGACCGGGCACCCGCATCCCGGCGCTCGTCCTGTCCACCTCGCTGCGCCGGTCGGGCGTCGACCACACGGTCTACGACACGACGTCCATCCTGGCCACCATCGAGCGGAGCTTCGAGCTGGCGCCGCTGAGCTCGCGGGACGCGGCCGTGCACGACCTGCGGCACGCCGTCGCGGTCGGAGGTCGCTGAGGCGGCGCAGCCGAGCGGTGCCACACCCCCGCCGCCACCGGGGCGGCGGGGGTGTAGCGCCGGGACAGCCGGGTATCTCCGGGCGGGCACCTCGTCGGTGCCCTCGACGGCCCGTCCCCGATGGCGGGCCGCCGGGACCGTCGCCCATCCGGGAGGGACCAGCTGATGCCACACGACCGTGTCCTCGCGATCGTCCAGGCGGGGGGTTCGGGCGGCCGGATGGACGTCCTGACCCGCGAGCGCGCCAAGCCCACGCTGCCGTTCGCGGGTGTCTACCAGCTGCTGGACTTCCCGCTGTCGAACCTGGCACACAGCGGGATCACCGACGTCTGGCTCTCGCTGCAGTACCAAGGGGCCACGATCGCGGAGCCGGTCGCCAACGGACGCCCCTGGGACCTGGACCGGACCCGCGGGGGTCTGCGGCTGCTGCCGCCCGAGCAGGGCACCGGACCCTCCGACGAGGAGGGCTTCGCCCAGGGCAACGCCGACCTGCTCTACCGGATCCGGGACCAGATCCGCAGCGCCGAGGTCGACCTCGTGGTCGTGCTGAGCGCGGACCACGTCTACCGGTTCGACTTCGGCGAGGCCGTCGAGACCCACCGGTCCCTCGGAGCGGAGTGCACGGTCGTCACCAGTGAGGTCGACCTCGCCGAGGCGGGCGAGCACGCGACCGTGGAGTCCGACGAGAGCGGCACCGTCACCCGGTTCGAGTACAAGCCGCAGGAGCCCACCACCACGACGGTGGCGACCGAGATCTTCGTGTACGACGCCGAGGTGCTCATCTCGGTCCTCGAGGAGCTGCACCACGAATGGGCCGCGGACCCCGATCCCGACGACAACGGGCTCGGCGACTTCGGGGACCTGCTCGTGCCACGGTTCGTGGACCGCGGCCGCACGGTCGCCCACGCCCTGCCCGGCTACTGGCGCGACCTCGGGCAGCCGCACCACTACGTCGCCGCGCACCAGGACATCCTGCTCGACGACCAGGGGCTCTTCGACGAGCCCCGGTGGCCGATCATGACCCGCCAGCCGCAGCGGGTGCCCGCCCGGGTGATGGCCGCGGGACGCGTCGAGGACAGCCTCGTGTCGCCCGGTGCCCGGGTGCGCGGGGAGGTGGTCCGCAGCGTGATCGGGCCCGGGGTGGTCGTCGAGGAGGGTGCGCTGGTGCGCCACAGCATCGTCTTCGCCGACGCCGTGGTCGGCAAGGGGGCCCGGGTCGACTGGACGATCCTCGACGAGGGCGTCCTGGTGGCCGCCGGCGCGGTGGTGGGCGCCGAGGACGCGGACGGCACCGGCGACCCCGACCAGGTCACCATCGTCGGCAGGGACAGCGTCGTCGAGCAGGACCTCGCGCCGGGGGCGCGCCTGGAGCCCGGCACCACCTGAGGGGGGCGGCTCAGCCGTTCCCTCGCGCCTCCCGGACGCCCAGCCTCTCGGCCAGTGCCCGGCTCATCGCCAGCGCCACCTCCGGGTCGCCGCCCCAGTTGCGGTCGGAGCGGCCGATGCTCACGTGCATGAGGTAGGGCTGCCAGCGCACGAACAGCCGGGTCCTGCCGTGGCCCCCGACCGTGTCCTGGCAGGCCGGGGTGTACTTCGCCGGCGTCCCGGCATAGACCCAGCCCGCACTGCAGGACCGGGTGGGCAGCTGGAACGGCGCGGGGTGGTGCTCGGCGACGAGGGTGACGTAGCGCTCGGGGTGCCCGGGCACTGAGGTGCGGCAGGTGAGCCGCCCGTGTCCCGCCCGCAGCGCCGACACGCTTCCGGTGGCCCGCGTCTCCACGTCCGCGCCCAGCAGGCCGACGACGGTGGCAGGCGGGACGAGGCCGCATCCCGGCGTCGCCCCCGACGGGGCGGCCGCTCGTGGTGTCCCGCTGCATCCCGCGGCCAGCACCGCGGCCGGCACCGTGAGCAGCAGCCTGCCCGGCACGGTCCTCATGGCTGGAGTGTAGGCGCGGCCAACCCGCCCTCGAGAGCAGCGGATGGCACACTCGGGCCCATGACCGGACCCACAGCGACCGTGGCGGTCGTCGGCGGCAGCGGCTTCTACGAGTTCCTCCACGACGCCCGGCAGGTGCGCGCCGAGACGCCGTACGGCGACCCGTCGGCGACCGTGGCGGTCGGCGACGTGCAGGGTACGCCGGTCGCGTTCCTCCCGCGGCACGGGAAGGGGCACGCGTTCCCGCCGCACCGGGTGAACTACCGCGCGAACATGTGGGCGCTGCGGTCCCTCGGGGTCCGGCAGGTGCTGGCGCCGTGTGCCGTGGGCGGGCTGCGCGACGACGTGACGCCCGGAGACCTCGTGGTCCCCGACCAGCTCGTGGACCGCACCCAGGGCAGGGCCCAGACCTACGTCGAGTCGGGTGCGGGACACGTGCCGTTCGCCGACCCCTACTGTCCGACGCTGTCCACGGCCGTGGCCTCGCACGAAGGGGTCCGGCTGGGCGGCACCATGGTCGTCGTCGACGGCCCCCGGTTCTCGACGCGGGCCGAGTCGCAGCACTACGCGGCACAGGGCTGGTCCCTGGTGAACATGACCGGGCACCCCGAGGCGGTGCTCGCCCGCGAGATGCTGATGTGCTACGCCGCGGTCGCGCTGGTCACCGACATGGATGCCGGGGTCACGACGGGGAGCGGCGTGGGGCAGGAGGAGGTGTTCGCGATGTTCGCGCTCAACATCGACCGCCTCAAGGGCATCCTGACCGACACCGTCCCCCGGCTGCCTGAGCCCGGCGGCGGCTGCGCGTGCGCGAGCTGGGCCGACGGGCTGACGCTCCCCTACCAGGTGCCGGGGCCGCGGTGAGGGTGCTGCTCACCGGGTCCGCCGGCTTCATCGGGGCGGCCGTCGCCGACCAGCTGGAGGAGGCGGGGGAGGAGGTGATGCGCGTGGACCTGATGATCCCCCAGGCGCACGCCGCCGACGCCTCCGCGCCGCGGGACACCCACCGGGTCGACGTACGCGACGCTGCGGCGCTCGCGCCCCTGCTCCGTGGTGTCGACGTGGTCTGTCACCAGGCCGCGATGGTCGGAGCCGGCGTCACCGTCGCCGACCTGCCGTCCTACGCCTCGCACAACGACCTCGGCACCGCCGTCCTGCTGGCCGCCATGCACGAGGCGGGGGTGGCCCGGCTGGTGGTCGCCTCGTCGATGGTGGTCTACGGCGAGGGCCGCTACTCGTGCCCCGAGCACGCCACGCGCACCCCTCCGCCCCGTGCGGTGGAGGCTCTGGACGGCGGCGACTTCGAGAACCACTGCGACGTCTGCGGGTGCCCCCTGCACTGGGAGCTCGTGGAGGAGGACGCCCGTCTGGACCCGCGAAGCAGCTATGCGGCCAGCAAGGTGGCCACCGAGCACTACGTGAGCGCCTGGGCCCGGCAGGCACCGGGAGCGGCGGTCGCGCTGCGCTACCACAACGTCTACGGGCCGGGGATGCCCCGCGACACGCCGTACTCGGGGGTCGCCGCGCTGTTCCGCTCGGCCCTGGAGAACGGCGACCCCCCGAACGTGTTCGAGGACGGCGGTCAGATGCGCGACTTCGTGCACGTCTCGGACGTCGCGAGGGCGAACGTGCTGTCCCTGCACCAGGTCCTGGACAGCGCGGACGGGCGCTTTGAGACCTACAACGTGTGCTCGGGGGAGCCGGTCCCCATCGCCGGGGTGGCCGAGCTGGTCGCGCGAGGGACCGGGACCGACCTGGCGCCTGTGGTCACCGGAGGCTACCGCCTCGGGGACGTGCGGCACATCGTCGCCTCGCCGGCCAAGGCGCGACGGGAGCTCGGCTTCGTCGCCGCCGTCCGACCCGACGAGGGCCTGCCGGACTTCGCGACCGCGCCCCTGCGCTGAGCCCGTCCGCTCTCGCCTCGTCGAGGCGGGCCTGGCCGGGCGGTCTCACCAGCCCGTGAACAGGAGATGCTGCACCAGCAGCGCCCACACCACCTGCAGCACCAGCCCTCGCCGTCGCCACCGCTCGGGCAGCAGCGCCACCGCCAGCAGCACCCACGGCAGGAACGGCAGCCAGATCCGCTCGACCTCCGCCTTGCTCATCTGGGACAGGTCCGCCACCAGCACCATCGCGGCCCCGGCTCCCGCGAGCCACAGCACCACCCGGCTTGCGGGGTCGCGGGCGGCGACCCGCGCGTGCGCGCACAGGTGCGCGATGCCCGCACCGGCGAGCGGACCGGCACTGAACGACAGGGCCGCCAGGTCCCCCCAGATCCAGTACTCCCACGGGCGGCGCCCCCCGATCCCTTCCCAGTAGCGGGTGTGGATCGCCGGCAGGGCCTCGAGATAGCTGAAGCCGAACAGCGCGAACGCACCCACGACGCTGCCCGCAGCGACGGCTGCGGGGACCAGGGGGAACCAGGACCGGGCCACGACCAGCACCGCGACGGCGAGCACCCCCAGCAGAGGAAGCCCGTAGGACAGCATCACGCAGTAGCCGAGCAGCAGCCCGGCCAGCAGCGACCAGCCGAGCCGGGCCATCCGGTGCACCCCGCCGGTGCGTGCGGCCAGCGCCAGGCACGCCATGCCCCAGGCGGCCACCGCGGCGAACATCGCGTCGGCGGACACGCTCTGCCAGACGGCCGCGGGTCCGAGCGCCAGGAACGGCGCGGCCCGGCGGGCCGGCAGCTCGGCACCCAGGGCCCGGACCGTCACCAGCACCGCGACGGCGGTGGTCGCGGCGACGACCGTGACGACGAGCCCGGCGGCGAAGCCACCGCCGAGACCGAGCCGCACCAGCACCACGAAGAAGGTCAGGGCTCCTGGTGGGTGACCCGCGATGTGCGTGGGCCAGTAGCCCGGCCGCTCGTGGGTGATCTTGTCGACGTACACCTGCAGCGTCGCGTGCAGGTCGCTCGTGCTGCGTGCCGTGCGGAGGTACTCGTACTGCGTCCCGAGGATCTCGCCCACCCCTCGCGGACCGTCCACGAAGGCGAGCGCCAGCATCCAGGCGAGCCCCACGACGAACACCCACAGGAGCAGTCGTCGCCAGGCCAGCCGCTCGGCCAGGTCGACGGCCCGCTGGGCCCCGAGCACGCCGACCAGCAGCGCGGGGAGCGTGCCCGGCCCGACCCGTGGGTCCCAGTCGGCGTGCAGCGGCGGGAAGGTCCGGACCCGCACGTTCCAGTCCAGCACCGCGGGAACCAGCATCGACAGGGCCACCAGGGTCAGGGTCGCGCCCAGCCCCCACGCCGCGGCGGACACCGAGGGGGCACGTCGATGGGTTCTGCGGGCCATGCGGGCGAGCCTAGGGAGTGCCGCCACGCGGTTCCCGGCTTTACCAACGCGAGCGGTCGGCTTGTCTAGGATCTGGCAATGGCCGTCGACTGCGATCTCGTCCTGCCGTGCCGCGACGAGGGGCCGGCGCTGCGTGAGCTGCTGCCCAGGGTGCCGGCCTCCTTCTCGGTGGTCGTCGTCGACAACGGCTCCTCCGACGACACCGCCGAGGTCGCCCGGGCGTTCGGTGCCACCGTGGTCCGCGAGACCAGGCCGGGGTACGGCGCTGCGGTGCACGCGGGTGTGCTGGCCGCGACCGGCGACCTCCTCGCGGTGATGGACGGTGACGGCTCCTTCGACCCCGCCGACCTGCTGCCGCTGGTCGAGGAGGTCCGCAGCGGCGGGACGGACCTGGCGACGGGCCGGCGTCGGCCGGTGCGCGGTGGCGTCTGGCCGTGGCACGCCCGGGCCGGGAACCGGCTGGTGCTGTGGTGGCTGCGCCGGCGCCTCGGCCTGCCGGTGCGCGACATCGCACCCATGCGGGTGTGCCGGCGCGTGGAGCTCCTCGAGCTCGACGTCCGAGACCGGCGCTTCGGCTACCCCGTCGAGCTGCTCGCCAAGGCGCAGCGCGCGGGCTGGCGGATCACCGAGCAGGACGTCGACTACCACCCGCGCGCGCTCGGCACTCGCTCGAAGGTGTCGGGGTCGGTCCGGGGGACCCTGCGCGCCGCCCGTGACTTCGCGCGAGTGCTGTCGTGACCGCTGCGGTGCTGGTGGTGGCCAAGGCCCCGGTCCCGGGACAGGTCAAGACCCGGCTGGGCGCAGTCGTCGGACCCGCCACGGCGGCAAGGCTCGCCGCGGCGTGCATCCTGGACACGCTGACCGTGTGCGAGAGCGTGTTCGTCGACCAGCAGCGGCGGCACCTCGCGATCAGCGGTGCACTCGACCGGGCAATCCACAGCCGGCAGCTGCGCGAACACGTGGACATGTGGACCCTTCACGCCCAGCGGGGGGACGGCTTCGCGCAACGGCTCGCCAACGCGCACACCGACGTGTCGCGGGCCAGCGGCCTGCCGGTGGTCCAGATCGGGATGGACACCCCGCACCTGTCCTGCGAGCACCTCGCCGGGGTCGCAGCGCAGGTGGGCGACGGCAACGACGCGGTCCTCGGCCCCGCCGAGGACGGCGGATGGTGGGTCCTCGCGGTCACCGAGCCCCGGTTCGCCAGGGCACTGCGCACGGTCGAGATGTCGACGGCACGGACCTACGCCGACACCCGGGCCGCCCTGGAGGCGGCCGGTGCCCGGGTCGTGGACACGGTGACCCTGCGCGACGTGGACGACGTCGAGGACGCGGCGCACGCCGCCGCGGCGGCGCCGGACACCCGTTTCGCCCGGGAGTGGAAGGCGGCCGGCCGATGACGACGGAGTCGAGCACGCGGGAGGCCGCGCCGGAGACCTTCGCGGTGGCCTGGTTCGCCGCCGCGCTGGGCGGCGAGCCCTGCCTCGTGCATGGCCTCGAGCAGGGGCCGCACCCGCTGCCCATGCGCCGGTGGACCGGCAGGGCCGACACCAGCGACGGCGTCGTCCTGGAGCACTGCGAAGGGCCGGTGCTCGACATCGGGTGCGGACCCGGACGGATGAGTGAGCACCTCGCGGCACGCGGGGTGGAGGTGCTCGGCATCGACATCGTCCCCGAAGCCGTTCTCGCGACGAGGGCCCGAGGCGCCAGCGCCCTCCACCGGAACGTGTTCGACCGCCTCCCCGGCGAGGGCTCCTGGGTGTGCGCCCTGCTCGCCGACGGCAACATCGGCATCGGCGGGGACCCGGTCCAGCTCCTCCGCCGGGTGGCCGGGCTGCTCGCCCCCGGCGGCTGGGTGGTCGCCGACCTGTCTCCACCCGGGGTCGGTCTGTCCACGAGCACCCTGGAGCTGGAGTGCGGTGGCACCCGCTCGGACCCGTTCCCCTGGTCGGTGCTCGGAGCGGACTCCATCCACGACGTGGCGGTCGCTGCCGGGCTGAGCGTCGAGAAGATCCAGGAGCACGACGGCCGGTGGTTCGCCGTCCTCGTCCGGGACGCCTCCCCGCGGCCGCAGGAGGTTCGTCCCGCCGGTCGGCGTGTCGACTCCGGTCGAACACCTGTTCGGGATATCGTCTCCTGAGACGGAACCGTCGATGGCTTCGAGGGGTTGTCCCCAGGGTCACGACATCGGGCTCGCAGAATGTCGGAGGACCTCTCTAGTGTCGTTGGCGATGAAGAAGACTCAAGGCTCCCCTTCGAGGCGGACAGACGGACGGACGACCATGGCGACAAGATCAGGCGCGGGTGGAGATCGTGACAAGGCGCTCGACGCCGCTCTCGCCAACATCGAGAGACAGTTCGGCAAGGGCTCGGTCATGCGCCTGGGCGAGGAGACCCGAGCGGCGCTCGAGGTCATCCCGACCGGTGCGATCGCGCTCGACGTGGCACTGGGCATCGGCGGCCTGCCGCGTGGACGGGTGGTGGAGATCTACGGTCCCGAGTCGTCCGGCAAGACCACCGTCGCCCTGCACGCGGTGGCCAACGCCCAGCGGGCGGGCGGCATCGTGGCGTTCATCGACGCCGAGCACGCCCTGGACCCCGACTACGCCAAGGCCCTCGGGGTGGACACCGACGCCCTGCTGGTCTCCCAGCCGGACTCGGGCGAGCAGGCCCTGGAGATCGCGGACATGCTGGTCCGCTCCGGCGCGCTGGACCTGATCGTCATCGACTCCGTGGCGGCGCTCGTCCCCCGTGCGGAGATCGAGGGTGAGATGGGTGACAGCCACGTCGGTCTGCAGGCCCGGCTGATGAGCCAGGCACTGCGCAAGATGACCGGTGCCCTCAACGGCGCCGGCACCACGATGATCTTCATCAACCAGCTGCGCGAGAAGATCGGCGTGATGTTCGGCTCCCCGGAGACCACCACCGGGGGCCGGGCGCTGAAGTTCTACGCCTCGGTCCGGCTCGACGTGCGTCGCATCGAGACGCTCAAGGACGGCCAGGAGATGGTCGGCAACCGGACCAGGATCAAGGTCGTGAAGAACAAGGTCGCTCCGCCGTTCAAGCAGGCCGAGTTCGACATCATGTACGGCCAGGGCATCAGCCGCGAGGGCGGCCTGATCGACGTGGGCGTCGAGGCCGGACTGGTCCGCAAGGCCGGCGCCTGGTACACCTACGAGGGCGACCAGCTCGGCCAGGGCAAGGAGAACTCCCGCAACTTCCTGCGCGACAACCCCGACCTGGCCAACGAGATCGAGAAGCGGATCCTCGAGAAGCTCGGTGTCGGGCCGCAGGTCGACGGGGCGGTCGAGCCCGGAGCCCTCGAGCCGGGAGCCCTCGGGACGGGCCCGGGGACCGGCGGGGGTGTCGGTCCCGAGCCGACCGGGATCGACTTCTGAGCAGGACGGATCCCGGGCCGGGACCCTGGCCGAGCCCTGGGCCGGATGGTGCGGTGGATCCCGGGCCGGACGCTGACCCGGAGGCCGTGGCACGCAAGATCCTCCTGGACCAGCTCACCGGACAGCCCCGCAGCCGGGCCGAGCTGAGTGCCAGGCTCGCGAGGAAGCACGTCCCACCCGGGGTCGCCGAGCGGCTGCTCGACCGGTTCGAGGAGGTGGGGCTGGTCGACGACGGGGCCTTCGCCCGGGCCTGGGTGCAGTCCCGGCAGCCGGGCAAGGGGCTGGCCCGACGGGCGCTCGCCGCGGAGCTCCGCCGCAAGGGTGTCGAGGAGGAGGTCGCTCGGGCCGCGCTCGACGAGGTGGACCCCGACGACGAGCTGGAGGCGGCCCGGCTGCTGGTCCGCCGCAGGCTGCGCGGCACCGCGGGTCTGAGCCGGGACGCCGCGTTGCGGCGGTTGACCGGCATGCTGGCCCGCAAGGGCTACCCCGCGGGAACGTGCTTCCGGGTGGTGCGCGAGGAGCTCGACCGGGTCGGCCACGACACCGCGGACCTGATGGACCCGGACGGCTGACCGCCGGGCGGGCTGACGGCTGGGGACCGGCGCGATACGTCGAATACCGGCGGCTGGCCGCTAGGGTCGGCCTATGGACGCACGGCCGGATGCACGTGACCTGGTGAAGGCGCTGACCCTGGAGGAGAAGGCCTCGTTGTGCCTGGGTGCGGACTTCTGGCACACCGCCGCGGTGCCTCGTCTGGGGATCTTCTCGGTGCAGGTCGCCGACGGGCCGCACGGGCTGCGCAAGGAACGCGACGACGGTGAGCAGGGCAGCCTGTCCGGGAGCGTGCCGGCCACCTGCTTCCCCACCGCCTCGGCCCTGGGCTCCTCGTGGGACGTCGACCTGCTGCACGAGGTCGGGGTGGCCCTCGGGCTCGAGGCGTCCGCCGAGGGCGTCGCCGTCCTGCTGGGGCCAGGGGTCAACATCAAGCGGTCACCCCTGTGCGGCCGCAACTTCGAGTACTTCTCCGAGGACCCCCGGCTCTCCGGCGAGCTGGGGGTCGCGTTCGTGCGGGGCGTCCAGAGCCAGGGGGTGGGCACGTCGGTCAAGCACTTCGCGGCCAACAACCAGGAGACCGACCGGGCTCGGGTCAGCGCCGACGTCGACGAGCGGACCCTGAGGGAGATCTACCTGCCGGCGTTCGAGCGCGTGGTGCGGACCGCCGCGCCGTGGACCGTCATGTGCTCCTACAACCGGGTCAACGGGGTGCACGCCTCCCAGCACCGGTGGCTGCTGAGCGAGGTGCTGCGCGAGGAGTGGGGCTTCGGGGGTCTGGTCGTCTCCGACTGGGGTGCGGTCCACGACCGGGTCGCCGCCCTGGCCGCCGGGCTGGACCTCGAGATGCCGCCCCAGCTCGGACACAGCGACCGGGCCCTGGTCGAGGCGGTTCGATCCGGTGTGCTGGAGGAGGAGGTGCTGGACACCGCCGTCGCCCGGGTGCTCACGCTCGTGGAGCAGGCGGCCGGACAGGTCGCCCCCGGCGCAGCGCAGGACCCCGGGGTCGACCACGACGCGCACCATGCACTCGCCCGCAGGGCCGCCTGCGAGTCCGCCGTACTCCTGAAGAACGAAGGGGTGCTGCCGCTCGAGGTGCCGCAGGGGGGAACCGTCGCGGTGATCGGGGAGTTCGCCCGCACGCCGCGCTTCCAGGGTGCGGGCAGCTCGCAGGTCAACCCGACCCGCGTCGACGTGGCGCTCGAGGAGCTTCGGGCGGGTGTCCCGGCGGGGGTGCGGGTGGAGTTCGCGGCCGGCTTCGGGCTCGAGGCCACCGATGAGGACGGTGCCCTGGCGGAGGCCGCGGTGGCGCTCGCGCAGCGTGCGGACGTCGCGGTCGTGTTCCTGGGCCTTCCAGCCGGTGAGGAGTCGGAGGGGTTCGACCGGGTGCACATGGACCTGCCGCCCGACCAGCTGGCCCTTCTCGAGCGGGTCGCGGCGGTTGCCGACAAGGTGGTGGTCGTGCTGGCCAACGGCTCGGCAGTGCTGACCGCCTCCTGGGAGCGGCATGCCGGCGCGATCGTGGAGTGCTGGCTGTCCGGGCAGGCCTCCGGTGGTGCGGTGGCCGACCTGCTCCTCGGCCGGGCGAACCCGTGCGGCCGGCTCGCGGAGACGATCCCGTGCCGGCTGCAGGACACCAGCTCGTTCCTGAACTTCCCCGGTGACTCGGGACACGTCCGCTACGGCGAAGGGGTCTTCGTCGGCTACCGGGGCCACGACGCGCTCGAGCAGCCGGTGAGCTTCCCCTTCGGGCACGGCCTGTCCTACACCTCCTTCGGCTACGCCGACCTCGACGTCGCTGTGTCCGGCAGTCACGCCGAGGGCACCCTGGCGGTCACCGTGACCTGCACGGTCACCAACAGCGGGAGCCGCCGCGGCAAGGAGGTGGTCCAGCTCTACGTCGGCGACCCCGTCGCCGCCGTGGCCCGTCCACCCCGTGAGCTGCGCGGGTTCTGCAAGGTCGACCTGCCCGCTGGGATGACCCAGCAGGTCGTCTTCGACCTGGATGCGAGCGACCTGTCGTACTGGTCGCAGACCGTCCGCGACTGGGTGCTCGAGCCGGGAGACTTCGAGATCGCGGTGGGGGCGTCGTCGCGAGACGTCAGGCTCACCGCCACCGTGCACGTCGATGCGCCTCGGGTGGACCCCCCGCTGGGTCCGATGTCCTCACTGGTGGAGTGGCTGGCCGATCCCGCCGGGTCCGCCGCCCTGCACGAGGTGCTCGGCACCACCGCGGACGGCCGGCTGGCCGGCATGCTGGGCGACCCCGAGCTCGCGAAGGTGATCGGGAACTTCCCGATGAGCACCCTGGCGGGCTTCCCCACCGTGGACCTCGATCACAGCACCCTGGGTAGTCTGGTGCAGAGAGTGGCGTCGCGGTCAGGTTGACCGGGTGCCCGGCAGGCTCCTCGCGGGTCGCTCGGTCTCGGGGTCGAGCGCAGGCGGTCGAGGTTCCTTGACCGCTGCGGGGTGGCGACCTAGCCTCGAGGCAGGTCGACTCAGCCGCTCGCCTGCTGACCGTGCGGCGGACGAGGACAGGAGCTAGCAATGGCGCTGCAGTCGACCCAGAGCCAGCAGCTCGTCTCGGTGGGTGTCGGTGAGCTGCTCGTGGTGGCGGTGGTGGCGGCGCTGCTCGTGGCTGCGGCCGGCGTCGCCGCGTGGCTGCTCAGCCGTCGCTCCCGCGGGTCCGAGGCCGAGATCGCGGCGGACCTGCACGAGCAGCGGCGCGACATCGAGCACCGTGAGCACCGGGTCACCGAGCGGGAGCGACGGCTCGACGACGACACGGAGGGGCTCGCCGAGCGTGCCCGACGCGTCCAGATGGCCGAGGAGGAGCACCGGGCGGCACTGGAGCGGGTGGCCGGTCTCAGCGCTGAGGCGGCTCGCGCCGAGATCGTGGCCGCGGTCGAGCACGACGCCAAGCGTCAGGCCCTGCTCGCCGCCCGGGCCATCGAGCGGGCTGCGGAGGAGGAGGCCGAGCTCCGGGCCCGGCGGATCCTGGCCACCGCGATCCAGCGGCTCGCCTCGGAGCAGACCAGCGAGAGCGTGGTGACGGTGGTGCATCTGCGCAGCGACGACCTGAAGGGCCGGATCATCGGCCGTGAGGGCCGCAACATCCGCTGCTTCGAGCAGGTCACCGGCGTCAACCTGATCGTCGACGACACGCCCGGGACGGTGGTGCTCAGCTGCTTCGACCCGATCCGCCGCGAGGTCGCCCGGCTGTGCATGGAGGAGCTGGTGGCCGACGGCCGGATCCACCCCAGCCGGATCGAGGAGGTGCACGAGCGCAACCTGGACACCGTGGAGGGGCTGTGCGTCCGCGCCGGAGAGGACGCCGCCGTCGAGATGGGCATCACCGACCTGCATCCGTACCTCGTCGCCACCCTGGGTCGGCTGCGCTACCGGACGTCCTACGGCCAGAACGTCCTGCGACACCTGGTCGAGTCCGGTCACGCAGCCGGCCTGCTGGCCGACGAGCTGGGGGTGAACCGCGAGACGTGCGTCCGCGCCGCCTTCCTGCACGACATCGGCAAGGCGCTGACCCACGAGGTCGAGGGGTCGCACGCGCTGGTCGGTGCGGACCTGGCGCGCACCTACGGCGAGCACGAGGACGTCGTGCACGCCATCGAGGCGCACCACAACCAGGTGGAGCCGCGCACGGTCGAGGCACTGTTGACCCAGGCCGCCGACGCCATCAGCGGCGGACGGCCCGGCGCGCGCCGCGAGTCGCTGGAGATGTACGTCGAGCGCCTGCAGCGCCTCGAGGACATCGCGCGGGCCAAGCCCGGTGTCGAGAAGGTCTTCGCGATGCAGGCCGGCCGCGACGTCCGGGTGATGGTCGCCCCCGACGTCGTGGACGACATCGAGGCGCAGGTGCTGGCCCGCGACATCGCCAAGCAGTTCGAGCAGGAGCTGACCTACCCGGGCCAGATCAAGGTGACCGTGATCCGGGAGTCCCGAGCCACCGAGACGGCCCGCTGAGCGCCGGGTCCGGTCACCGGACCAGCAGGGCCCCCGCGCTCACCAGGGAGGCCACCAGGACGGCGGCGTCGAAGGAGCGCTGTCGCAGCCGGCGCACGACCATCAGGCCCACGACACCACCGAGCAGCACCGCCGGAGCGAGGATCGCCGTGCTCACCAGCATGTCGGCGTGGACCAGCCCCAGCCCGATGCTGAACGGCAGCTTCGAGAGGTTCACCCCGAGGAAGAACCAGGCGGCGGTGCCGAGGAACCTGCGCTTGTCGACTCCCTGGGCGACCAGGTACAGCGTCATGACCGGTCCCGCCGCGTTGGCGACCATGGTCGTGAACCCGGCCGCGACCCCGATCCCGGCGGTGGACCACCTGGACCAGCCGATGCGCTCCGCGACGACCTCCACAGGGTCGTCGGCCGGGCCCTCGCCGTCGGGCCGCACGCCGTCCCGGGGCTCCGGAGGGCGCTCCGGCATCGCCCGGCGGCTGAGGAGCTGGGCGAGCACCAGCAGGAGCAGCACGATCCCGAGCCCGATGCGCATGGTCGTGTCGTCGACCAGTGCGAGGGTGAGCGACCCCAGCACCAGTCCGGGCAGCACGGCCGGAACGAGGTGCCGCAGCAGCGACCAGTCGCAGTCGCGGCGGTAGATCGAGACCGCGAGAGCATCACCGACCAGCAGCAGCAACAGCAGGGCCGCGGTCGACTGCCGGGCCGGCATCACGGAGGCGACGAGCGCCACCGCGATCGTGCCCACGCCGCCGATGGCGGTCTTGGCGAAGCCGGCGAGGACGGCCGCGAGGCCGAGCACGAGCCAGGTGGTGGCGTCGTACCCGGCCAGCTGCAGGCTCAGCCGTCCTGCTCGTCGCGCAGCTTGACGGCCGCCACCGGGACCGGCGACTCCAGGAGCAGCCGTCGGCTGACGCGGCTGAGCAAGCCGCCCGGGACAGTGGAGCTGTCGAGCGGTTCGGGGGAGAGCTTGCTGACGATGAGGTCCGTCGCCAACAGGTGCGCCTCGGCAGCTTCTGCCGAGAGCGCGGCGATGCCTGCGGGGCTGTCGGGTGAGGCGACCGGGACTGACATGGCGGAGTCTCTCAGGTAGGAGTCGAAGGCAGGGTCAGGCGTGATGGGCGCGGACGTCCTCCTCGAGCTCCTCTGACCGGCGACGAGGAAGAACGTGGAGCCGATGCCCACGGCGGCCACGAGCGGCGGGAAGCCCATGGCGGATCCTCCACGGGTCGGTGCCGGCACCTGCAGCCGACGTTCGACCGAGAATCTCACAGTGAAGACGGCCGTGCAATAGTTACGACGAGAGAATGTAATGACAAAATGGCGCCTGCGAAGTCCTGCGGGACCGGCGGGCCCTGCACCGGCGCCTGCACTGGGCCACGTGCATGGTTGACGTGCGCGCTCGCGACCTGGGCCACGGTTGGTCCGCGGGTGCCGAGGGTGCCCCGTGCCGAGCGTGCCGTGCGTCAGTCGGCGGCGTCGTTGGTTGTCAGGGCGGGCTTGTTCTCGCCCACGAATCTGCGCTGTGCCCAGGTGGCCACCCAGGACAGAGCGAGGTTGACCAGGATGTAGAGGGCGGCGACCACGATGGCGGTCTGCACCTGGTTGGCGAACTCCGTGTAGATGCTCTTGCCGACCCTGGTGAGGCCGGGTGCCAGCACGTAGAAGCCGAGGCTGGTGTCCTTCAGCGCCACCACACACTGGCTGATGATCGCTGGCAGCATGATCTTGACGCCCTGGGGCATCAGCACCGACATCATCACCTGCGACTTGCGCATCCCGATGGCGTAGGCCGCCTCGCTCTGCCCCTTGGGTACGGCGTTGATGCCGGCCCGGAACACCTCGGCGAGCACCGAGCCGTTGTAGAGCGTGAGGCCGATGACCACCGACCAGTAGGAGCCGATCCCGTCACCGATGCCGTAGGTGTAGAAGATGAAGACGATCAGCAACAGCAGGGGAACCGCTCGGAAGAACTCCACGACGGCCCAGCACGGCCAGCGCAGCCAGGCCCGGTCCGACAGCTTGCCGATCCCGAAGACGAGCCCGAAGGCGACGGCGAGCACGATGGACGTCACCGCCATCTCCAGGGTCTTGAGCAGCCCGTCGACCAGGAGGGACTGGAGGTAGACCGGCGTGACGAACGGCTCCCACTTGGCGTAGGCGAACTGCCCGGTGTCGTACATCCGCCAGAGGAAGAAGCCGACGATGGCGAGCAGGACGAGACTGGCGACCACCGTGTAGAGACGGTGCCGAGCGGTCGTCCTCGGACCGGGGGTGTCGAACAGGACCGAGCTCATCTGGCCGCCTTCCAACGACGCTCCAGGCCGAAGGCGCCCGCGGAAAGGGCCTCCACGATGATGATGTAGCCCAGCGCGAACAGGATGAAGATCTGGATGCGGGCGTCGGCGTTGTCGTTCGTGAACCCCTTCATCCTGGCGGTCGCCTCGGCCAGCCCGAACGCCGCCGCCACCGAGGTGTTCTTCACCAGGGCGATCAGGACGCTGGCCAGCGGCGGGACGACGGCCCGCACTGCCTGGGGAAGGACGACGGTCGTCATCGACTGGCTGAAGGTGAAGCCGATGGCGCGTGAGGCCTCCGCCTGACCGAGCGGCACGGAGTTGACCCCGGCTCGGATGGCCTCACACACGAAGGCGGAGGTGTACACCGTCAGGGCCAGGCAGCCCTTGACGAGGAAGGACTCGATGTTGAGGTCGAGCCGGGGCAGCGCGAGGAACACGAAGATGAAGATGACGAGCAACGGGGTGTTGCGCACCAGGGCGACGTAGACGGCGCCGGCCTTCGACAGCACCCACACCGGTCCCACCCGGCAGGCCGCGAGGATGGTGCCGAAGATCAGGGACAGCACGGCCGAGATCACGAACAGCTCGACTGTCAACAAGAACGCGCGCAGCACCACGTCGAAGTTCGAGAAGACGTCTCCCACGGTGGTCGGTCACCTCCACTGGTCGGGTGGGGGCGGGCCGACGAGACGACCGCCCCCACCGAGGGTCACGAGCGGGTCAGGCGCAGGAGTCCATCTCCGGTGGCTCGGGCGTCTCGACGCCGGCCTTGCCGAGGGTGGCCTGGAAGGCCTTGTCATAGGTGCCGTCCTTCTCGGCCTTCTGGATGGTGTCGGTGATCCACTGGCACATCTCGGGGAACTTCTTGGCGTAGCCCACGCCGTAGCGCTCCTCGGAGAACGGCTTGCCGACGACCTCCAGCTCGTCGGGGTTCTCGGCCGCGTAGCCGAGAAGGATCGCGCCGTCGGTCGTCATCGAGTCGACCGAGCCGTCGAGCACCTGGTCGCGGCACTCGGAGTAGGTGTCGAAGCCGCGCGGCTTGGCGCCCTTGGCCTCGACGTTCTTCAAGGAGGTGGAGCCGGTGACCGAGCAGACCTCCTTGCCCTTGATGTCGGCGACGCTCTTGATGTCGCTGCCCTTCTTGACCAGCAGCTGCTGGCCGGTGACGTAGTAGGGCCCGGCCTGCCCGACGACCTTGCGGCGCTCGGGGGTGATGGAGTACGACGCGATCACCAGGTCCACCTCGCCACCCTGCAGGAACGGCTCGCGGTTGTCGGAGATCGTCTCCTTCCAGCTGATGTCCGACGGCTTGATGCCCAACGAGGCGGCGAGGATCTTGCCCATCTCCGGGTCGAAGCCCTTCGGTGCCTTGTCAGCGGCCCCCTTGAACCCGATGCCGGGCTGGTCGTACTTGACCCCGATGGTGACCTTGCCGCTGTCGGCGAGCGCCTTCATCCGCGTGCCGGCCTTGAAGTTGGACGCGGCGCTCTCGTCGACCTTGACGTCGACGCTCTTCGAGTCGCTCCCGCCGGCGTTCCCGCAGCCCGCCAAGGAGGCCGCAGCCAGCCCCAGGCCGATCGCGGTGACGGTGAGCTTGTTCCGGATGTGTCGCAATGGTCTCTCCTTGGTCAGCGACCTCTCGTCCGAGGCCGGGATGTGCTGGTCGGGTGGAACCGGTCAGTGCTTGAGGATCTTGCCGAGGAAGTCCTTGGCCCGGTCCGACTGAGGGTTGGTGAAGAACTGCTCCGGCACGTTCTCCTCGACGATCTGGCCGTCGGCCATGAACACGACCCGGTCAGCCGCGGTGCGCGCGAACCCCATCTCATGGGTGACGACCACCATGGTCATGCCGCCCTTGGCCAGGTCCACCATGACGTCGAGCACCTCCTTGATCATCTCGGGGTCCAGCGCCGACGTCGGCTCGTCGAAGAGCATCACCTTGGGGTCCATGGCGAGGGCCCGGGCGATGGCGACGCGCTGCTGCTGGCCGCCGGAGAGCTGGGCAGGGTACTTCGAGGCCTGGTGGGCGATGCCGACCCGGTCCAGCAGCTCGTTCGCCCGCTGGTCGGCCTCTGCCTTCTTGATGCCACGCACCTTGGTCGGGCCCAGGGTCACGTTCTCGAGGATCGTCTTGTGCGCGAAGAGGTTGAAGCTCTGGAAGACCATCCCGACCTCGGCGCGCAGCCGAGCCAGGGACTTGCCCTCCGCGGGCAGCGGCTGGCCGTCCAGGGTGATCGAGCCCTTGTCGATGGTCTCCAAGCGGTTGATGGCCCGGCACAGGGTCGACTTGCCGGATCCCGAGGGACCGATGACGACGACGACCTCCCCCCGATGGATGGAGAGGTTGATGTCCTGCAGCACGTGCAGGTCCCCGAACCATTTGTCCACATGGTCCAGAACGACCAGCGCGTCGCCGGGCGCGGCGCCGGCCGAGGACGAGGGTGACTGTGCCGGAGCGCTCATACCGCTTGAATCTAGCCAGGTTGGCGGTCCCGGGGCCACGGTGCAGCGGCTTTTCGGGGTCTCGTTATGGTTACTTAGTGGGAGAGTGCAAACAGGTGCTCCCTGTGGTGCAGTGGCTCGTGAGCTGACACCTGCCCGCGGGAAGGCATCGTGACGGCCAAACGGGATAAGGGAGAGGAAAGCCCGTCAGGGCTCGACCGAAGGGACGTCACGTGGCACGCAGGAACCCGCTGGGACAGGTCATCAGCTTCACCGTGCAGTCGGCGGTCCACCCGGTCCGGACGACCGGCAGGACGCTGGCGATCGGTCGCATGGTCCTCGGGCAGGTGGCCCGCACGGCGGTCACGGTGGCGACCGAGGCAGCGGGTGCCGTCGCCGAGCGCTCCGAGCGCAATGCTCCGGACGAGTCCCCCTCGGCGCACCCGAACGGGCCTACGTCCCCGTCGCCGGTGGGCCTGCGTCCGGTGCCACCGGTCAACGAGGCGGGTCATCCTCCGACGAGCAGCCGGCCGGCGGCCACGCCGTCGGGTGCGGAGCCGAAGCCACCTGAGTCCGATGCGGCCGTGGCGGTGGATCGGCCCGCCAAGCAGCAGGGTGACCCCACGACACCCCGCACACCGGGAGTGGCCCGCAGCACGCCTGCCAAGAAGGCGGCCGTCAGGAAGTCCCCGACCGCGAAGAAGGCCGCCGCACCGGTGCCGGCGGCCAAGAAGGCTGCCCGGGTGAAGCCGACCCCTGCGTCCGCCGACGCCGGCGAGCCGTCGGCCGGGGAGGCGGACGTCGCAGCCGCCCCGGCCGACGTCGCCGAGGTGGTGTCCGAGGAGCCCGCCGCGAAGAAGGCTGCGGTGAAGAAGGCCCCTGCCAAGAAGGCCCCTGCGAAGAAGGGGTCAGCGAAGAAGGCCCCTGCCAAGAAGGGGCCTGCGAAGAAGGGGTCAGCGAAGAGGGCGTCTGCGACGCAGAGCGCAGAGACGCAGAGCGCAGAGACGCAGAGCGCAGCGACGCAGAGCGCAGCGAAGAAGGCGTCCACGAAGGAGACCCGCGCCGAGAAGCCGTCGGCCCAGAAGGCGTCGGCCAAGAAGGCGTCGGGCAAGAAGGCGTCGGGCAAGAAGGTCGCGGCGGGCGGGCCCGCCGGCACCACGCCTGCTGGCACGCAGGCGTCCACGGGCGCCCCTGGCGCAGACTCCCCAGCGGCCACTCCGGGTGAGGACACCCTGGTCTTCACCAGCGACTCCACTGACGGGCCCGCGGACACCGCCGGTGGCTCCGGCCCGGGTGACCAAGCTGGCATCGAGCAGCACCTGGTCGACTCCGCGACCGCGAAGGCGGTGCAGTCGGCGATGGAGACCGGTCAGGCAGCAGCCGAGCAGGACAAGAGCTGACCGGGCCGACCGGGCTGACCGGGCTGACCGGGCTGACCGGGCTGAGCATGACGGGGATGCGGGCAGCGTCGGCGGTCCGCCGTACCCTGGTCCGGTCATGACTGCGACCCGACCCGACCTGCTCCGACCGCTCCCGTCCGAGACGGGCACGCTGGGCGACGCGCCAGTGCCCGAGCCGGGGACGCGCACCTACCAGGTCCGGACCTACGGCTGCCAGATGAACGTCCATAGAGCGTGACCCGCGGAAACGTATTACGAACGTGCGGATTCTTGGTGCGCCACACCGTACACCCGCTCATGGTGACGGCTGCGCGCGTGTACGGTTCTGCCGTGCCAGAGGACAACGGGTTCCCACAGAAGCAAGTCGACCGCGCCCGAGAGTGCGTGCAAGCAGTCACCCGGGCCGAGCAGGCTCTGAAAGAGGCGCTTGAAGCACGGGCCGAGGCGATCCGCGTGAAGCTCTATGCGGCGGGCCAGGACATACCGGACCTTTCGGAGAAGCATATGGCCCGGCTCATAGACCTACCGGCATCCACCTTCCGGACAGATCGCCTACGGATGCGTGACTGGGCAGTCGATCTGGCACCCCACCCGGTAGGCGTGGACGTAAGGCACACCGTGTGCGTAGAACTTGCCGCGTCGGGTCCTTCCTGCACCCGACGCGGTCGTGGTGGCCGTTCACAGAGAGACCCCCCGCCCCTGGATCTGGCCAGGCGGGGGGTCTTTCACGCGGGACCAGGTGACCCGTCCGCGCCAACACATGGGCCACCCGGGATCAGGGGGTCGCGACCTTTGCGGTCTTCGCCAACTCCGGGGTCGACCGTCACGTGCACGGCCGGCGCCGTATTAATCGGGCCGTCTCCTGCTCGACCAGGAGGAACATGTCCAGGCGGCCCTCCAACTTGTCGACCCCGGAGCCGCAACTCGTGCAACTCGACCCGGTTGTCCGCGACAGCCGCCAACGTCGACTCAATGGCCGCCAGGCGCGGCCCCAGGCCCGGTGTAGCCTCGGCGAGGATCTTGCCGGTGTCAGGGTGCCGGATCGCTTCTCGACCGTTCAAGGTGTCCGCTGCGGCCTCGAACTTCGTGAGGACCACCCGCAGCCGCTTCGCGATGTGGTGGTATAGAGCCCACAGCACCCCCACCGCGGCCGCGACACCCGTGATCAGGGCCGCATAGTGGATGACCAGGTCGCTCACTGGACTCACCTCACCGATACAACCGGGGCCGACTCGCAACCGACGTTGCCAACGTGCCGCCGCTGCTCTGGTAGGCGCGCATCTTTAGGGTGTCCCCAGCGTTCACGAACGCCTCGGTCACAATCACGTTCGACGGGGCGCCGCCACCCGACACCCACATCTCGCTACGGGCGACCGTGGTCGTCGTGTTTAGGTCAACCTCGGCTTCACGTCGCCCGGACGTAGCCGATGCCCACATGAGGTGCGCAGTAATCAGGTACAGCCCCGACTCCGGGAACGTGATTTCTGTGCCCGTGAACCCCCAGTCCGCGTTCGAGGTCTCCACGCCGTTGAAGGTGAGGGTCGTCACGACCCCGTTCGGGATGTTCTGGGTCGCCGTCATGTAGAGGATCAGCGACGGCATCACAGGAGGCGTGTACGCGCCGCCACCAGCAGCGGGGCGAGGCCCAGGAGTCGCGACAGGCTGCGACACAGTGTCCGGCGTCGCGAACTCGAGATTGACGGTCCACCGCTCCGGGGTGATCGTGTGCTCGATCGCCCCCACCCGGTACGGGACCCCAGACAACTTGTCCGCATACCTCCACATCGGCCCGGCAGTACAGTTCCGCGTCACACGCCGTAAATAGGTCGTCCTGGTCGTTCACCACGAACTCGAGGCTGTTCGCCTTCACCTGCGGCCACGCGTCCGCCGCGAGGATCGCGTTCGCGTACGGCACGAGAGTGGTGGCCTCATCGACCACAGGCCCCGAGTACGTGAACGGCGCCGAGTGGACCCCGTACGCCTTTATCGACGCCTCATCGCGGTACGGCCCAAACGAGATCTCGGTGGTGTCGTCTCCGTCATAGACCAGGTACGTCAGCTGCACCTCATTGATGCACTCCGTCGTGTCGAATGAGACATCGAGGTCGGTGTAGGAGATGTCGTGGGGCCCGAACTCGCCCTTGTAGGGATCGTCGGAGAACCTCAGCCACCCGGACTGGACATCCTCCGGGTTCAGCGCGACCTGCAGCCAGTTCTTCTTGTCGACCCACGCGTACGCGAGGGCACTGTCCCGGGCGATCGCGACCTGGTCGAGGGTCGAAGCGTTGTTGTTACTCGACGCCGGCCACATGTCGTTCGCGACCTGCTGGGCCTGCCCACCAATCTCCCACGGGACACCCGAGTCCCTCCAAGATCAGCGGCAGGTCGTAGATGCTCCCCCACCCCACGCCACTCCGCACGGTTCGCGAGCGCAGCGATGTTGTCCGACGCGGTCAGGGTGATCCGGGTGCCGCCCACGTAGTCGACGTGCGCCTCCGTGATCATCCCCGTGTAGATGTTGTCCCACTTCCTACTCGGGTCGACGCTTCCCCAGTCACAGGTGAGCCGGATCCGCTTCCCGGGACGCACGTCATCCTCGACAGTCGGGTCCAGGGTCGGGTCGCTGATCGACGCCGTCAGGAGCCCCACGTCCAGGGCCGCCCGAGACACCTTGATTTCGTGGGAGGCGCCCAAGATGCTCCGCCACCCCCGAGGCTCCGAGAACGGCCACGCCGTCGGGTTCGCGGTCTCGATCGACGGGGCCGCGTGCGCCGGACCCTCCCACGAGTACGTCAGGTTCGAGGTGTTCGCCCAAGTCCCATCGAAGTACGTCGCCGCCTGCGACTCGAGCCCCAGGAACGCCTATCGAAGTAGTGCTGCTCGCCGCGCAGCGGCCGCTGAATCTCCATGAGGAACCGGACGCCGTTACAGTCCGACGGGACCGTGAACGCGAACCGAATCTCGATCCACTCCGTCGTGGAGTTGATCCGGTGCCGCATGAGAGGCGCCAGCTTCATCTTCGTGCCAGAGAAGAACTCCGTGAACACCTTCACCCCGCGTGGTGCGGTGCGCGCCTTCGTCTTGATCGAGAAGACGTACGACTTGCCGCCCTCCACGCCGATCGGGGACCCGTTCGTGCGGTGCGCGTACACCTTAGACTCCCGCTCCGGGCCACACGCCGCGCGGATGCACTTCGTCCCCACCGTCGCCTGCCCGTCGTTCGCGGACACCAGCGTCGCCGACACCCCAGACCAGCCGATCGTGGACTGCTCACCCGACGGGTTCGGGATCATGTTCGTCCGGTACGTCCCCAGCGCCGCGGTCGTCGGCGCCAGTGTCGTCATCGCCTTCCGGAACCGGAAGTAGTCGCCAACCAGCGGGTTGCTGGCAGCGCCCCGGTACATGCGGAACACCGTCTTCACGTAGGCGATCCCAGCCGGCACCTGCACAGCGGGCGCCCAGTTCGTCGCCCCCAGGGTCCCCACCCCGTTCGGGCCCTGCGTCGAGGTCGACAGGTACGCCTTGTTCGCATCGTAGAACTCGTACGACACCCGCAGTGTCGTCGCCGAGTCCGCGTACCCCGCCACGTCATAGCGGGTCGCCACGTAGTACCCCGGGACCACCGGCAGGAAGTCCGTCGTGAACCACACCGGCTGCGCGATCAGCGTCGAGAACTGCAGCGTCGGGTACTCGTCGCCCGGGTCGATCGACGTGTCGAAATACGTCGACTCGATCGGGGTCAGCCACCCCGCGAGGCCCTCTTCCCCAGACGGGTTCTGCACCAGGTTCGGGAGCCCCTCCACGGGGACCTCCACCTCGAGCCGAAGGTTACTCAGTCCATACGGTAGGTCTGTCATGCGCGGCGCCTGCCTCCCTGCTTCTCATAGGCGTCGATGTGCTCGCGAGGGTCCGGCCGATGTCCGCAGACGACGACCCGACAGGCGCGTTCACAGTGATCTGGTACGTGTTGCCGCCCACCCGGGCAGACGAGCCCCCAGCGAGCGCGGGACGCTGCACACGCAGCGTCGTCGTGGTGGCACCGAACCCGTAGTCGCCGATCGTGTCGGTGACCTGCGAGAGCGCCTTCCGGACCTTCGGGATGCCCTTGTCGAACCCCTTCACCAGGCCGAGCATGATGAGCTCACCAGCAGGCGTCAGGAGCTTCTTGTCGCGCTGCGCCGGGCCCTTCCACGACGGGATCAGGTTCGTCAGGCCCTGCAGCTTCGACTTCACGAAACCGATCATCGAGTCGATCCCGTGGACCAGACCCATGATGATGTCGTAGCCGGCACGCCACAGCCACGACCCGGCACCGGAGAACACGCCGAGGACCTTCCCCTTGATCCCGCGGACCTTCGCGACGACAGAGTCGATCTTGCCGCGGACACCGGAGATGATCCCGTTCCAGACAGACGCGATCTTCGCCTTCACCGCGCCCCACGCATTCGAGGTCGCCGACTTCACCGCCGACCAGGCGCCCGATACCTTGCTCTTCACGGCGCCCGCGACACTGCCGATCTTCGAGGTGATCCAACCCCACACCGCAGCGGTCTTCCGCTTGATCCAATCCCAGACGGCGGCCGTCGCCTTCTTGATCCCCGCCCACGCCTTGTCCACGACCTTGCGGAACTTCTCGGACTTCTTGTACGCGATGATGAATATGGCGACCAGGGCGATAACCGCGATGACCACCAGAGTGATCGGGTTCGCCAACATCGCGAAGTTCAGCAGCCACGTGGCGGCCGTCAGGACACCCGAAGCGGCCGCGCCGGCAATCTCCGCGCCCCGCAGCAGGATCAACTGGATCCGGGTCACGATGCAGGCGTTCTTCAACGCGAGGAGCGCACCGGACAGGTTCGCCAGCGACAGGATCGTCACCGCGGCGTCGATAGCGGCGCCCACCTTGATCGCAGCGAACACCAGGAGGAGCCGTCGGCGAGCGGCCCCAGCACACTCGGAGGCAACTTGTTAGCGAAGTCCAGCAGGTCCGCGAGCAGCTGCAACTGCAGGGTCCCGCCCAGCGGACCCATCGCGTCGATGATCCCCGGGATCTTCGCAGCGAACTCACCGAGGGACGTGACGAAGTTCTTCAACGCGGGCATGTTCGTCATTCACCCACTGCAGGAAGTCCCGCACGCCCTGCTGCGCCTTGTCGCTGTTGCCCCACTTCGCGAACTTCTTCATCAGCTTGTCCAGCGCGGCCGTCGCGTTGTCGCCGTAGCCGACGAAGTTGCTCAACAGGCCACCGAGCCCCAGGAACAGGTTCCCGATGATGTGACCCCAGCGCGTGATGTTGTCGACGCCGGACCCCTGGAACCAAGCAAGGATCTTGTCGAACGCCGGAGAGTTAGCCCCCACCGGGCCAGGTCATCCACCAGGCCGCCGATAGCCTCACCGGCAGCATTCGAGACAGGCACCAGACGCGGCAGGACATCCGACGCCAGGTTCATCACCTTAGCGATGACCTCGGTGGTGACCTTCCGGGTCGCGCCGCCGAAGTCCGACCATGCGACCGTCAACCGGTCCAACGCCTTCGCGGCAGGCCCGAACGACTGATTGAAGTCACGCTGCAGCCCGTTCAGCTGCGCCAGGGTCTCCTTATAGTCCTTGGACCCCGCGTCCAACTTTCCCAGCTTCTCGGAGACCTGGTCGATCTTCTTCTGCTGCGCCTTCATCTCCTGAACAGTGTTCAGGACCGACAGGCCGAAGATGCCGCCCGCTCCGGCCGCCGACGGAGCGACGTGCCATAGGCAGCCGTCCCCGCAGTCAGAGCACCCAACGCCGGGAAAATGGCAGGCGACAGCCCGACCTTCGCGACCGACGCGAGGCTGCTGCCGAGGCGAGACACCTCATCGGATGCCTTCCTCAGCGACTTGGAGAGGCCCCTGGTGTTGCCGAGGACCCGGACGACGATGGTGTTCGATCGGCCCGCCACCTGGTCACCTCACCTTCTCTGCCTGCCTGTTCGCCTCTCTGATGAACGCTGCTATCTCGTACTGCGTGAGCCGGTCGTACTCACTCGGAGCGACCCCAGTCCCGATACAGAACTGGGCCTTCGCCTCCGCTTGCTCCCGGGCTATCTCGGCGGGGTCCGCGGCCGGGTGACCGCTCAGCCATTTCCCTCCGCGGCCTCGTCGCCGTCCTCGTTGAGGCCGAGCTCGTCGGTGATCTGCGTGAGGGTCCGTGACTCCATGTACGCCCGGAACGTGAGGGTCGGCTCAGCGCGCTTCGCGTTCACCCACCCCAGGGCGCCCAGGAGGTCGACCTTCGGGAAGTTGGGGTCTTCGAGCGTCGCGACCGACAGGCCCGCGGTCTGCTCGGCCATGCTCATCTCGAACGCGGAGAGGGACTCGATGACGTGGGAGGAAGTGTTCTCTGACATTGGCGCGGTTCCTTACTAGTTGAGCCCGACAGAGCGGGCGATTCTGTTCACTTCGTCGTGGACCTCGCGGTTCGCGGTGTCCTCGTTCTGCTCGAGAGCGCGCGTCAGGAAGTGGCGCCCCCGATGTGGTGCGGGCCGTAGTAGCCGGTCGCGGTGCCGCCCTAGTTGAGGGTCCCCGCGTACGGCACCCGCGCGCCCCCAGCGCCAGGACCATAGCCGATGACTTCGTGCGGCCCTGCCTGATCGACCGGACCAGGGCGCCCGAGCGGACGGGAGTCAAGAGGAACGGCGTCGCCCTTGATAGCGGCGCCGATCCTGTCCCACGCCGCGTGCAGGTCCCGGACCTTGAGGCCCATCGACTTGAACGCGGCAGCGGTCTCCTTATCCCCGTACACCCGGACTGTGATCATGTCAGAGGGTCACCCGGGCCGGGGTGCCGGCCACGTCCAGACGGGTCTCGAACGTGAACATCTCACCAGCGGTGCCACCGACCGGCGGCTTCGACACCGACGTGGCAGGTGCCAGTGAAGTGCGGCTGGGCGTCGACGCGGTCGCGTTGCCGTAGGGCTTGAACGTGAAGTCGACGTCCTGCCCGGCGTTCGTCCAGCAGAACGTCCAGAACGAGTCGTCGCCGTAGTCGCTGGTCGCGTTGACGGTGAAGAACCACTGCACGGCAGAGCCGGCAGCGAGCTCAGCGAACGTCACAGCGTCGGAGTCGGCCTCCTCGTTGACTCGAGGACCACGCTGGTCGCCTCGAGGTTGACCTCTGCGTCCCGAACATGAGGCGACAGGTCCTTGCCCTTGTACTTAGCCACGTGGGCCCCTTTCTCGATCAGCCCACTCGGACTGTCTGCTCGAATGCGATAGGACAGCGCCCAGGTAGGTCGAGTCCGTTGAGCTGACACCTGCGACGGCTGCGACACCTCGGTGATGTCCCAGTCGTCTAGGGCGTCGATGACGGTGAGGATCGACTGGTCGATCCACTCCGCGGTCCTCTTGTTCGGTGCCCTTCGCCCCGACCAGGAGGACCGCCATGGACGTGGACCGGTAGTGCGAAGGGGACGTTCTCGACGGGCCGCCGGGAGGTACGGGGTCCCCAGGGACCACGACCGCGCACCGGCGGCAGTGACCCTCTCCTGCGACGTACTCCTGCGCCGTGATCCCCGCGGCCGTGAGGGCGGCGGCGAGCGGCCACCGGACCGGTCGCGTCGAGGCGTGGTCACCACGGGCTCACCCACCGGGAGAGGATCTTGTACGCCGCCTGCATCGGGTCCCGGGCGATCCGCACAGCGGCGCCCTGGTCCCCGCCGAAGTTCTCGAACTGGGCGTTCGATGATGCCGTTCGGGGCGTTGCGGCGGTTGAACAGGTCCGCGGCCACTTCGAGGACAGCGCGGTCCACGATCACCGCCGGAGCGGGTGAGGCTCGATGTACGCCGGCGCGTCGCGTCCCACACGTGAGCGGGTCGCGCTGCACGTTGAACTTGCCCACGAGAGCCTTCGCCTCGGCGAGGCAGTCAGCCAGGGTCGACGCGTACTCGCCCTCGGACGTGCCCACGTAGGCCGCGAGCTTCGCAGTAGTCTACTGCCATGACTGACTACCTCCTCTCAGAATTGCTCTCACAGAACTACGTGGCGCGATGCTCACGGATCAGACAAGGTCCACGTCCACGGACACCAGGCCACCGAGCGTCGTTGACCGTCGTCGCCATGTAGCCGTAGAGGGAGAAGTCCTTGGTCAGGTTGACGATCGACTCGTCCATGCAGCCGGAACGGAGCACCAGGGGACTCGAGCGTGGTGAGCGCCTCCGAGGAAGCGACCAGGCAGGTGTTCGGCCGGCAGGGTCGGGTCGACGACGACGGGGAGGCCACCGATGTTGCGCCGGACGCCCGGACCAGGTTCGCGGCGCCGATGGTGTTCTGGACCGTCACCGTTGAGCGCGAAGATCGGGGCGACCGGCGTGATGTCCACCATGTCCGATCAGCCTTGAACACGTCGCGGGAGCCCATGAGCACGAACTCGGCCTCGAGCCCGAGGGAGTTGTCCTCGACATGCAGCCGCAGCGTCGATGACCACGCGTCGATCCAGTCTTCGCGGTCAGTCGCCAGCCAGGGTCAGGGTCGCCGCGGGTGACCGCAGTCAGGAGCGCGGCCTTCACGGCAGCGGTCTTGGTGGCCTTGCGCGTACTGGATCGCCTGGTAGCGGAGAACCGCGTCCAGGTAGGCCAGGTCGCGAGCGCTCGATGGCCTGACGCGACAGCGACGAGTAGCCGCCGTAGGTGCGCGACCGGGGAGGTGCCCGTGTCGAGCGCGACCTCCATGTAGGCCAGCGCGTCACCTTCGGTGGCCTGCAGGCCGACGGTGCCGGTGCTCGGTCTTCACATCGGGTACTCGACCGAGTTGCCCGACGGCGGGCAGCGGGCCGTGCGAGAACAGGTTGATCGATGCGGCGCTTCTCCTGGATCAGCTTGAGGGGACGCTGAGATCCACCCGGGGCGCGTCACGTCCGCCGTCGAGCGGTCGGTGCGCGAAGTCACGCGGAACTGGGCGCGGGCAGCTCGTCGCTCACCAGCGCGAGGCCCTTGAGGAGTCTCGCCAGCGGAACGGAACTGGGCCACAGGCGGCGCCCTGGTCGCTGCGCCTCGCGACATGCGGCGATGCGGCGCTCCAGCTCGGTCACGGTGTCCGCGCAGGTCCGCAACGTCGGTGTCTGGTGGTCTCCACGACGGCCTCCTTCTCTTCTGTTGGTGTGACCTCAGAGCGGACCTCTGCGATCTTGCACCGTCTTGTAGGCCGGAATGGCGACGACGGAAACTTCCCGGAGACTTGGCAGCGGTCCGGACGACCACGTCGTCCTCATGCGGGCATCGAGCGGCTCGAAACCGATCGAGAACTTGTTGAGGACCCCGTCGCGCAGGAGCGTGTAGACCTCGTCGCCCTTGGGTGTCTTACTGATCCGGGCCCGGACCTGGTAGACCCGCGTCGGTGTCTTCGCCTCTCGATGACCCGCCCGATGGGTAGACCGCCGGTGCGGTGGTCGTGGCCGTAGAACAGCGGTCGCCGTCGGGCTCACCGGCGAACGCGCCACGCTCGAACCGCTCCCTGTAACCCGCCGGTCTCGATGGTCTCCCCGTAGGGGACGGCCAGGCCGACGACCTCACGCTGCTCGGTGTCGGTGGCGCGTAGGGCCACGTCGAACTCACGAATCGTGCATGGTCATGCGGCGACCTCCTGGGGCGGGTTCAGGCGTGGTGCGTAGGCGCGGCAGCAGCAGCGGGGCTGCCTCGTCGCCCCAGGCGCACCAGGCGGCAGGTGGTCGCGCGCGCGGACCTCGTTGACGGTGCGGAGCCCCGCCTCGATCATGCTTCACGTCGATGTCGGTTGAGCAGCTTGGCTGTTCATGCGGAGCAGACCGACTCTCGTCAAACGCGACCTGCTGGCCACGCGGGAGCAGGTCGGTGAGCGCGTCCTCGATCTCCGTGCAGTACCGGGTGAGGGTGATCTGCAGGTAGTACCAGGTTGAGCTCCTGCTGGTTCACGTACGTGTTCGAGGTGCCGTGCTGCTCAGCCAGGAGGTACGTCGCCGGGATGCCGAACAGGCGAGCGACCGCCGACGATCGACGCCTGCTGCACTTCGAGGAACTGGGCGTCCGCGGGCTTGATGAACACCGGCTGGTACTTGAGGCCCTGCGACAGGACCGCGATCCCGTCGTTCTCGGACAGGAACCGCTTCCACGCCTGCGCGAACTCCGCGGACTCCTCGGGGCGACAGGACCATGTCCGTTGTCAGCGACCCCGTGGGCACACCAGCGGTGTCGAACCATGTGTCGGCGAACTTCGCGGAGCCGCACCGCGGCCGCGAGCTCACCACGGGGCCGCCTGGATCGGGCCCAGGCCCGAGAGCCTGCCCAGGGCGGCGGACCAACTTGAGGTGCTTGATCTTCCAGCGCGGGGACCGTCGCGGCCGTCGATCGGCTGTACGTCGATGCGGCCGGAGTCCACGTCGCAGGGCGGCGGCCACACGCGGTCGGGTCGAGGACCTCGATACCGTTCACGGCCCCGTCCGGGGAGTCGCCGGTACACCCGCCAGTAGGCGTTGCCGTGGGCGGCGAGGGAGAAGACGGTCTCCTGGACGAACGCGGACGCCGTGGTGTTCACGTCGGGGCGCTGCACCAGGGACGGGGTCCGGATTACCTCGCCGTTCCGGACGACCTGCATCTCCATCTGGGAGACAGCGGTGACGATGACCTGGACGGCGCGGTAGACGGCGCCGATGCCGAGGGCGGTCTCCACGGTGATCGAGTCAGCCGATGCGCGGGGAGGTGGGATGACCGCACCGGTAGACGACACCTCGCGGACCTCGGGAGCGACCGAGTCGGGAGCGGTGAAGCCTAGGAACGCACCGGTGCGGTGCCAGAATCCCCCAGAGTTACCCATCGGTAACTATTGTCCGGGTACGGGCCGTGGGAGTCCGCGCGCCTACTATCGGCAACGTGCTTGCCGGGTGCTTGCCGCTCACCCCTCGCCTGGGAGGCGCCGACTATCGGCAACCTAGACGGGCTCGGTTGCCGATAGGGACTGTCATCGGCAGCGTGCGGGGACTGTCCCTGCCTGGCGGTACCTTTACTGTGCGCGGTGCGCGAGAGGCCCGTCGACCAACGCAGGGGTCGGCGGGCCTCGTCCTGTCAGGCGACGAACAGGGCCGACGACCGAGGCTTCGTCACCTCAGCGCCATAGACGCCGACCACCGTAGCCATGAGCGCGTCAATCTCGCCCAGCGAATCCTTCCGACTGATCCGCCAGCCCTCACCGGTGCTCTTCGAGACACCACGCGGCATTTGGGTGTTCACGACCCAATCGTCCGCATGGGTGACCTTCCCGTCGGCGATCAGCGCGTACGCCGTCGCGCACACGTTCAGCATCTGCGCCGTCGTCAGGTACTCGATCGGTAGACCCCGCTCCCGGAGCCGCATCGCCAGGTCCCGCAGGTCCGCCGTCTCCATGAGGAAACACCAGCGGCTTGTTCCGGCGCCAGAGCTCGTAACAGAGGTCCTCGAGCCGGTCCAGTGTCGGGTTCACCAGGGACGCGACGACCTCCGTGTGGACCCGGCCCTCACGCTTCACGTTCGCGGTGATCGTCGCCCCCCGTCCAGTTCTGGGTGCGGGCCACAGCGAACACCGTCGGCCCGGCCGGGACCTGGCCCTTCTGGGCGCCGAACCACAGCGACGACGGCAGCCACGACGACTCCGCGGCGACGAACTGGTTCCCCCGGTAGCGGCGGACCTGGTTCTCCGGCATCGTCTTGCAGGCGTTCATCTCCTGGTCGAGGTCCATCCGGCCACACGCGATCGACGGGTTCGCCGCGATCAGGAACTGCGGGTCACTGGTCGGGAGGTGCGCTGGGGCCTCCCACACGAAGAGCCCGAGCCGCTCGTCGTAGTCGCCGTCGCGGGCGGCTGCCTTCCGGGCCGTGCTCGTACAGCCGCTTGAGCAGGACCGACTTGTCGTCGCCCGCGGTGGTGATCCCCAGGACCAGGCCGTTCCTCTGCGCCGACGTGCCCAACACGACCGCGTCCCACGACCCCGGTGGGCAGATGTGGACCTCATCGAACAGGGCCGTCGTGATCGGGATGCCCTGCAGGGACGCTTCCTTCCCGGCCTTCACGACGTACTCGGCGTGGTGGCCGCGGATCTTCGAGGTGATCCCCCGGGTGCCCGTGGTCCGGAACTTCGCCGACAGGGCAGGGTTCGCGTCGATGACGTGCTTGACCCGCTTGTAGATGATGTTCGCGGTCTCCACCGAGAACGCGACGCCGACGGCCTGGGCGCCGGGCCCGTGCAGCATGAGCGCGAGACAGCCCCTAGATCGCCCCCAGGACGCTCTTCCCGTTCTGCCGGCCCACGGAGATGACGACCTGCCGGTAGCGGAGCTCACCCGCCCTCGGGTGGCCCTCCGGGTACGTCTCCAACACGTGCCGGATGAGCGACCGCTGCCACGGGTCGAGCTCGAACCGCCCAGAGGTCTCCGGGGCCCGCCACGCCAGGTCCACCAGTTTGAGGAGCACGTCCCCCTTCGTGGAGAAGTCCTCCGACAGCGGCGGCGTGAACACGGCAGGCGCCCACACCTGCCCACGGAACGCATCGACCGTCACGCCTGGCTCTCTTCCATGAGCGCGTCCAACGGGTCAGCCTGGCCCCGTCGGCTTCCGCTTCAACAGGGACCGGTACGTCAGCCCATACTGCGAGAACGTCGCCGCCTGGAACGGCTCAGCGTCGATCTGCTCAGCCAGCGCCAACAGGGCAGCCACCGCGGGAGCGTCCTCGTCGCCCAGATACGACGCCGAATCCAGGAACCGCTGGCAAGCCGCGACCTGACGACCAGGCTCAGGGACAGGCCGCGCGTCCCCCCCGATACCAGCAGACACCCCCTGACCTCGGCGGCTTCCGCTTCCCTCTCGATGCCAATGTCTAGCCTTCCTCTACACTTACTCGGATATTCCAGCCCCGTACGTGCAAATCGCGACTGGGGGCGGGGTCAATGGGGGGCGCTGGAAAAAACGGGTTGTGGTCGACGCGGCCGCTGTTGCGTACTCGTTGTCACGTATTACGTTTGGTGTCTGTCAACCATCGTGGGTTGAGCCACGTCGCCCTCGTGACCGTCTTGTTGGACTTCCTGTTGTTGCAGTCATCGCACGCTGCGACCAGGTTGCCTGGGTCGTCGGTGCCACCCTGATCCTTCGGTGTCACATGGTCAGCTGTTGTTGCCTGCTTGACCTTGCAGTACTGACACAGGTACCGGTCCCTCTGTAGGACCTCCCGCCTGGCTCCTTTCCCACGCAGCCCCCCGGCTGCTGTGCTTATTCACCACACCCCCCCAACACGGCCCACAACAGCACCCACCCCGATCGTGAGAGTGGCGCCCGCCATGAACGCAGCAGCGCCCGCCTCATCAGGACCCCGGGACGCCTGCAACACCAGCCACCCCCCCGCCCTCTTCAACACACCCCGGGCCCGGTTACGGAACCGGCGAGCGTCCCTCTCCTGTTCCCTCCTACGGGCAGCCTGATACGACCGGGTACGGGTCAAGTCCATCCCCGTGTAGAAGTCGTCGTCTGTCATGGGTTCTCTACGGCCTGCGGCGCTGGTCTGTGCGGGGTTGGTCATGCTGCGAGGGCCCTGTTCTGGCGCCTGGTCTCGGCCATGCTGGCGCGGTTGGCGTCGTAGGTGGCGATGAACGCGAGGGGCAGCCTGAGTCCGGCCCTGGCGACGGCGAGGCGGATCCGGGTGGTGTCCACCCCGAGGTCGGCGGCGACCTGGGAGATGGTCATGCCGCGGCCGGCGAGGATCCACAGGTCCGCCAGGATCAGGTCATCGGTGACGATGGTGCCGTAGATGTTCGGCGGTTCGGGGAGCGTGTCGTCGGCGGTGTCGTCGCGCCAGATGCGATGGGTGGTGTCGACGCTGATCCCGAAGTGGCGGGCGGTGTCGGCTTGGGTGTAGACACCGCGGCAGGCGAGCACGGCACGGCGCTCGTCGTGGGTGAGGGGCTTCCTGTAGGCCATGCACAAAGGGTTCCTTAGTGGGACCCTTTGCGTCCCTCGCTAGTTGACGACGCGCATCGACCTCGCGTTGCGGGGTGTCCGCTCGAGGCGGCCTTCCTTCACGAGGGCGTCCAGGTCCTTCCTGATCATCCGGGTCGACACGTCGGTCGCTTCGGCGAGCTCGGCCACCGACGGCGGGAACCCGCGGTTCGCGTGTGACCCCGCGATGAGCGACAGGATCACCTCTCGGCGGTTGGCGGCGTTGTCCAGTGACTCGAGTGACGGCATGCCCCAATAGTACCCAAACCCGAACCCACCCCCGTCCACCCAACCCACGCCGTTCCCTCCGTCAGTCAGCAGTCACCCACTACCTCGACACCCCCTGCCATGCCGAGCCGTGCAGCTGTGCCGTCCATCAGTCCTCGCCCTAGTCCGTCTCTCCACTCGACCACTACACGTTCCTACGACCACGGCGTCTGTCGACGGCCGACGCTGTACGTCGATGACCGACGGGCGAGTCACAGGCTGAGGACAGGACGACACTCAACCCAAGGGGCGACGACGGCAGGGCATCGACCAAGGGTGAGTACCTCGCTTCGTGGACGCTTAGAGCAGCCGTGTTGTAGTCGAGGACCTCCGGGCTTCTCTCGGGGTGAGGTGCGGCAAGACTTGACATGGTGGGGTAGGATGAGCCCGCCGAGCGGAGGAGGCACGACATAGCGAGGCGGGCTGATTTCCTCCCTCATCGTGGCGAGTTGAGACGTAACGAGACCCGTGGATACCCGCAGGACCACAGACACAACGGGATGGTCTAGCGGACGCGGAGCGGGTTACTCGCCCGTGGGCGAGGGCCTGACGGAGTCGGCCCGAGGGTTGTGTGGGCGCCCGGCCGCAGGCCAGTGGCGAGGCCGGCGGGCAGCGGCGGACGGCGGCGGACGGCGGCAGGCGACGCGGCCGGAGGCACGCGGAGAGGCCGCGCGGAGCGTCGGCCCAGGGCTCGGCCTGACGGCGGCGCAGCCGCCCGTCTAGTCATGTCAGGGGGCGCCGCGGCAGCGGGCGCCTACTGTCTGACGGAGGGAACGACCCGGGTTGCGTGAGGCTTCGCCTCACCCGACCTGCGCATGTGCGAGAGCCCGGCACCTCGGGCTAGTGAGGTGCCGGGCTCCGGCGGGTTCCCCGTTGTGACCAGCCGACCCCGATGGTGGGCGGGGCGGCGCTATGACGCCCCTAGTTGGGGTCGGATGGTCCGGGGAGGTTCTAGGGCCTTGCGGTGTTGAGGCGGTCGGTGACGGCCTGGGAGGCGGCGTCGATGATGAGACGGCGGCGCTCGGCTTCGCGGTGAGCCTGCTCAGCCCACCAGCGGCGGGACTCGACGCGGCGGCGGTAGTCGGCCCAGAGGGAGCCGAAGACAGCACCGGTGAAGCTGGCCGGGATGAGGACGATGAGTAGATCGTTCATTGTTGGGTCTCTCCTAGTTCAGATGGTTGCGAGGTGGGCGTTGCGGCCGACGCGGGCGGACAGTTCGGCTGCGCGCTTCGTGGCTTCGCGGTTCCTGCGGCCCCGGATCCGGATGCATTCGCGGCACTCCCTGGCCTCCGTGCCGTTGCTGTGGATCCTGGTGCGGGTGTTCTCCGGGGTGTACTCGTGGCCGTGGATGCAGTGGGTCTTCGGCCCGGCTGTGGCGCCCCGTGCCCGCTGTGCGGTCCTGGCGGGGTTGCGGGCGCGCTTCGCCGGGTGGCAGGTGCGGCACCGCCTCTCGAAGTTGCCGTAGTCGTCGTAGGACTTGACGCTGTTCGCGTTGGTGCGGGGTGGCCGCATCCGTAGGTGTCCTGGTCACCGGGTTCGTTCGGGTCGTCCTCGAGCGGGTGGACGATCGGCTCGTGGGTGAGCAGGTGGCGGGGAGCGAAACAGGCCGGGTTCCCGCACCGCTGGGTGACCGTGTAGGGCCTCCCGTCGGGTGTGTGGGGCAGAGGGCCAACGAACGCCTGCCAGGCCGCCCTGGGGACGCGGACCATGTTCTCGAGGATGATGACGGAACCGACGCCGAAGCCGTTGACCTGGCCGTCCCAGATGCGGCAGGGGGAGTCGGCGACGAGTCCGGCCTGCGGCGCTGGCGAGGTGTGTGACCAGGCGGTGAGGTGCTGCCCGACGAGGCCGCGGAGGTTCTCATCGAACCGGTCGGGGGTTGCGGGGATCCCGTACCGGACCGTGGGGAGGTTGTTCATGGTGTTGCCTTCCTGCAGCTGGTGTTGGTGTGGCGTTCCGTGGTGGGTTCCAACATGGGGACTGTCTCAAGCCGAGGGGTCTAACGTCCACTCCTAGGGACCTACACGGTCGTGAGTCGCCTCACGGGCATCGGCGCGGCGTTGAGCCACCCGGCGGGCTGGATCCGGTACTGGCTCAGGTAGTCCAGGCGGGCGGCCTCGGCGGCGCGCTGGCGGGCGTCGTACGCGCGACGGTGACCGTTGTCGCAGATGCGGCAGTGGCGGTGGTGGTGGCCCTTGCCGTCGATGTGCAGGCGGGTGTTCTCGGGGCTGTACGGGTGCCCTGCGGGGCAGTGGCGCTTGGTAGCTGCGGCGCGGCGGCGGTTCTCAGCGCCGGTGACGGGCTCGAGGTGCTTCACGTTGCAGCAGAGGCGGACTCGGCAGAGGTGATCGAGTTCAAGGCCGTCGGGGATGGGTCCGACGAGAGCCATGTAGGCGAGACGATGCACGCCGGACTGGGTGCCTTCGGCGGTCATCACCCCGTAGCCGTCGGTGTCTGTGGCCCCTTCCCAGAGTTCACAGTCCCCGCCGATGATGCCTTCGGGGGCTGCTTGAGGGCTGGTGCGTTTGGTGAGCCGCTGGGCGACGGAGAGTGCTGCCTTGGTGCTGATTTGGTTCCTGGTCATGGTGTTTGTCCTGTCTGCTGTGGTTCTGGCAGACGGGAAGGTTTCAGCCCGCGATCCCTAGCGTCGCGTCGTAACGGACTCAGTCGAACGTGTGCTCGATCACGTGCTCCGCGCTCGGCTGGCGACGCGTCATGCGCGGCGTGTGACGCACGGTACGCGGCGCGTCGCGCGCCGCAGCATCTGGCTCGCGAAAGTGCGGTGCCGAGTGGGTGTCAAGCGCGACCTCAAGGGCCTGGGTATGCCAATGTCCCGAGAACGGCGGGGGTGCTGCAGCTGTAACCGGCGCCCAGGAATCTGCACGAACCGCCGGCTTGGGGCCGATTTGGGGTCCAGGCCCGAAGCACGCTTCTAGGCAGGGTAGAAGCGGGCTTCGTGTCTGGATAGAAGCCCGCTTCGTACAAGGGAAGGAGGCAGGGACTGAATGCAGGGAGTCTGTCTGACTGTTCAGAGATTCGCTCCGCTCATCTCTGGCGTCACCGACTCGCTTCGCTCGCCGTCGGCGCCCGAGAAAGGACGACGATCAGGAGCGGGCGACGCAACCACTTCTAGGTGCTTCCCTACCTGTCACAGAAAAAAGCAGCACCAGGGATGGGAAGCAGTTGACAGAGTTGATATCATCACTGTAGGTTCCCATCATGACCCAGAAGCCCCAGCCGGGGATGCCAAAGATCCCCCGCTACAGGATCCTGCTCAATCTGCCCGCCAAGCTCACAGGGCCGCTGGACAGGATGAGGACCGTCACCGGGCAGTCGCGTAGTTCCTTCATCGCGCAACTGATCGCCGAAGAGGCCGGCAGGCGTGGTGAGCCGATACCAGAGGACGAACCAGAGGACCCCGAGGCTGCCGCAGCCTAGAAAGCGAGAGGCGGCCCTGGCAGGCCGCCTCTCGAAGAACTTCCGCTCCGCTCAAAGAACCGAAAGTTGTAGGGACATTATGGCACACACAGCCCCCGAAATCGACGCAGAGACGGCTCAGCAGCACGTCATCCGGTCCGGTGGATCCTCGCCCGAGCTGGCGCGGCCAGATCCGCATCGCCCACGCCGCAGGGCGCCTCACGCACGGCGAGGCGTGGATCCTCACGACCCTGGACGACATGATCGGCGACGAGAAGCGCACAGGCCGTCCCGGCGAGCTCTGGGCGTCGAACGCACACCTCGCCCGGGTCGCTGGCATCGGCGAGCGGACCATCACTACGACCGTCTCGAAGGCGTGCTCCCTGGGGCTCATGGTGACTGTGGAGACCCGGGACGGGATCCGTCGGTGGAGGGCACTCCCTGTTGCCCAACTGACGGCCCGCGCGCAGTCGAAGGACTTCCTCAAGGTCCAGGACAAGCACAAGCACGCCCGCGTGGAAGACTCGAACGTCGCGGAGCCCGAGGATGCCCAGGAGGCCGCCACGGAGCCGCAGGAGCCCGCGGCTGTCGCCCCCCTCCGGCCGGAGCCGAAGCCGAACCGGTACGCCGAGAAGAAGCAGATGAACAAGGTGGCCACGAAGATCCTTCGGGGCCTCGCAGATCACCCGAAGTTGGCTCAGAGCCAGCAGCGGAACATCGCGACCGTCTGGAACAACGACACGATCTGGCGGCCGATCCGGAACGCCGTAGGTGAACTGCTCGACTTGGGATTGGGGCATGCCCTGATTCGCGAGATTGCCGCCGACGCGATCGTCTACGGCGGTGAGGTTGGCGGTTCAAACGACGACATGGTCACCGCGATCGTCGCTGCCCTGTCTGACTACGACCAGTGCCCATTCTGAGAGACCAGCGCCCGGGAGCGACCGGGTGTAGCTGGGCCAGGAGCGACTGGCCAGCCACGAGATGCAAACGGCTCCGGAGCGGACGGAGCAGCCAGGAGACGGGACCCCCCGGCGAGGTAAGTACGCCGGGGGGGACCTTGCTCATTCTGTCAGCCCTCCAACTTGCGCGCGCACTGCGCGCGGGGATGTATGTGCTGCGCGCGCAACCGCGCCTGTGCGCGCGTGCGCGCATCACCCGAACGCGCGGTGAATTGTCTCCGCGCCCTCATCCTGGCTGTACATGCACAACATGACAGCGATGTCGCTGTGCCGCATCTGCCGTGACACCAGAGACAACGGGACGCCGCGCGCGAGCATCGTCGTCGCGTACCAGTGGCGCAACATGTGGGGATTGAGCGCGCAACCCACACGCGCGCCCGCGCGCCGTAGCGACTCGCACACCACATCCGGCCGCGCCGTGTCGTGTCGGGCAGCCGATCGACGCGCGCACAACCAGCACCGGTATCACCACTTCGGCCTCGCAAGACTTGACCGGCCCGATCCGGTTCGTGGTGGGCTGCCCCGTCCGAATGCAGCTGCACGACCTGCTTGTCCACGCGCAACCAGTCCCCAGCCACGTCCGCGTAGGTGATCGCGCACGCCTCCCCGACCCGTAGGCCGGCGTACATCATCGCTAAGCCGCGCACCTCGTGCGGTGAGGTCATGAGCGCCAGCCGCAGAGTGTCCTCGTCGGGCAGGCTCGTACCTCTTCGGGGTCCCGCGGGGGATCTTGATTTTGAGGCCGAGAGACGCTCCGTATGGCGATGATGGTGGCTCGTCGGGTGTTCGGGTTGTCGAGGCGCCAGAGGGCCTCCAGGACGGCTTCCTGGGTCACGGTAGCCACGTCCTGGTCGATCACCCCAAGGCCGCTCAGGAGGCGCTCGTAGGAGAGGACTGTCGACTGGCGCAGGCCCCTCTCGAGGGCTACCGCGTACAGCTGGTCTCGTATCTTCACCGGCACTCCTGTTGCGTCGATGAATCCACACGTTCCCACCTATTCCCGCGGGCCAGTTCCGCGCCGCAGGCCTATTTCCGTCCCCTGCAGGCGGCGCCGTACGCTGTTTCAGCCATGACCATCCTTCCCGACACCCCGCCACGCACCTACCAGGTCCGGACCTACGGCTGCCAGATGAACGTGCACGACTCCGAGCGGCTGACCGGACTGCTCGAGGCCGCCGGATACGTCGCCGCAGGAGCCGACCAGCAGGCCGACGTGGTGGTGCTCAACACCTGCGCGGTGCGGGAGAACGCCGACAACAAGCTCTACGGCAACCTGGGTCACCTCGCGCCGGTCAAGGCCGCCCGGCCCGGCATGCAGATCGCGGTCGGGGGGTGCCTCGCGCAGAAGGACCAGGGCGAGATCCTCCGCCGCGCGCCGTGGGTGGACGTGGTGTTCGGCACCCACAACATCGGGTCCCTGCCGGTGCTGCTCGACCGCGCGCGCGTGCAGCAGGAGTCGCAGCTGGAGATCCTGGAGTCACTCGAGGTGTTCCCCTCGACCCTGCCGACCCGGCGCGAGTCGCCGTACGCCGCGTGGGTGTCGGTGTCGGTCGGCTGCAACAACACCTGCACGTTCTGCATCGTGCCCTCGCTGCGCGGCACCGAGAAGGACCGGCGTCCCGCGGACGTCCTCGCCGAGATCGAGGCGCTGGTGGCCGAGGGCGTCACCGAGGTCACGCTGCTGGGCCAGAACGTCAACTCCTACGGCGTCGGGTTCGGTGACCGGCTCGCGTTCGGCAAGCTGCTGCGTGCCTGCGGCGGGATCGGCGGCCTGGAGCGGGTGCGGTTCACCAGCCCGCACCCCCGGGACTTCACCGACGACGTGATCGCGGCGATGGCCGAGACGCCGAACGTGATGCCCCAGCTGCACATGCCGCTCCAGTCCGGGTCCGACAAGGTCCTCAGGGCGATGCGGCGGTCCTACCGGCAGGCGCGCTACCTCGCGATCATCGACCGGGTCCGCGAGGCCATCCCCGAGGCGGCTCTGTCCACCGACATCATCGTCGGCTTCCCGGGGGAGACCGAGGAGGACTTCCTGGAGACGATGAAGGTCGTGGAGCAGGCCCGCTTCGCGCAGGCCTACACCTTCCAGTACTCCAAGCGGCCCGGCACCCCGGCGGCGGCCCTCGACGAGCAGGTGCCGAAGGCCGTCGTGCAGGAGCGTTACGAGCGTCTCGTCGCTCTCGTCGAGGACGTCGCCTGGTCGGAGAACAGACGGCTCGTCGGCAGGACGGTCGAGCTGATGGTGGCCGAGGGGGAGGGCCGCAAGGACGTCGCGACCCACCGGCTGTCCGGCCGTGGCCCCGACAACCGGCTGGTGCACTTCTCGCCCGTCGACGAGCACGGTGCACCCGTCGCCGTACGCCCCGGGGACATGGTCGAGGTGCGGGTCACCAAGGCCGCCCCTCACCACCTGGTCGCCGACGGCGCCGTGCTGTCCGTACGTCGCACCAGGGCCGGTGACGCCTGGGAGGCCCGCACGGCGCCGCCAGCACCAGGTCCGGGCTCCGCGGTGCTGCTCGGACTTCCGACGATCGGGGTCCCGCCGCCGGACGCGACCGGCTCGACGGAGTCGGTGAGCGGAGGCTGCAGGCTCTAGAAGCCGTGCGTCACGATCGGGGGTGAGCTGCCGGCGCGGACCGACTCCAGCACCCGGAGCTCATGTGGCACGACAGGTGACGGCAGGGCGTCCAGGGCGAACCACCGCAGGTCGGCGCTCTTCTCGGGCTCCATGAGCCGGGGGACGCCCGACCAGGACGTGGACAGGAAGAAGTAGTCCACCCGCTCGTCGAGGGGGTCCTCGCCGAGGCCGGTGCGCTGCATGGCACACCAGGCCCGGAGCTGCACCTCGGTGATGCCGACCTCCTCGGCGGCCTCCCTGCGGGCTGCCACCAGGACCGACTCGCCGCGCTCCACGTGGCCCGCCACGGCTGCCGCCCAGTGACCGTCCATGAAGCCGGTGCCCCGGCGCAGCTGGAGCAGCACCTCGCGGTCGGCGGACGCCGCCGCTGGACGGAGCAGGTACACGTAGACCGCCGGGACGACCACGAAGCGGTCGCTCACCCGCGGCCCACCGACCGCGCCGTCGCCTGCATCGTCAGTGGCGATCGTCAGTGGCGCGGGTTGCGGCTCGGGTCGAACTCGTGCTTGTTTGCCACCGGGTCCGGGATCGGCTCGCCGACCGTGCGGTCCACGCCGGTGTACAGCGTGCGGTCCTCGTCGTCGGACCCTTCGGCGGGCTCCTCGGTGGAGGTCCGCTCCTGGTCGGGCTGGTCCACGTCCGGGTCCCCGCCCTCGGCCGGCTCGTCGGGGTGCTCGCGCGGCACCTCACCGGGGTCGTCACCCGGGGTGGAGTCCACCACGCCGTCGGTGGCCCTGGCCGCGGACCCCCGGCTTCCGGTGCCCTCGACGCCTCCCCGGGCCGGGCTCGCACCGAGAGGACCGGTGCGCTCGCTGCTCAGCCCGAGGTCGCCCTCGAGGCCGCGCGGCCCGGCGCCGCCGGGGTTCGACTCGCGCACGTCGGTGACGGGTACGTCGTGCTGGGACTCCTCGCGCTGGGGTCCGTCGTGCTGGGGTGCGTCGTCGACCGGGTCGCCGGTGACGTCAGATGGGGCGGTCATGCGTCCTCCTCGGTGTCGGGTTCCTGCTCCGCTGTCCGGGGGCCGCCGGCACTGTCCTGGCCGTCCTGGCTCTCCGGACCGTCCGGGGACTGGCGGGACACGTCGTTGGAGAGGAACTCACCGGGGTGAGCGTCACCCACCGACGCCTCGCCCACGAACTCCGCGCGATCCAGGTCCTCGAGGTCCTTGGGATCGCCTGACTCGGATGGCTCGGCTGACTCGGATGCTTCGGGGGCGGGGGAGGTCTGGTTCTGGGACTCGTCGCTCATGTCAGCTCACTCGCTTCCCGAGCCGTCGGAGGGCTGGCCCAGGGACGTCTCCGCGTTCTGCTCCTGGAGCTCCTCGTTGACCTGCTCGGTCTGGGTCCGGGCGTGGATCTCACCGTCGGCGGTGGGCTCGCTGCGCGAAGGCGGGACCGGGATCGTCTGCGGGCCGTCCGGCGTGCTGCTGGGGTGGACCTCGGGTTCGGGACTCGTCGAGGGCTCGTCCGGCCCGCCGGGGGTCGACGCCGTCTGGGGCGCGTCGCCGCGCTGGGGCCCTCCTGGAGCGGTGGGCGCATCGGGGCCGGACGCGGCTCGCGGGTTGGCCGGGCCGGTCGGGGCGTCGTCCTGGGTGTCGGTCACCAGGTCGACGTACCCGGTGCGGGGCCGGGCGAAACCGCGGCGGCCCCGGAGCCGCCGTCCTCCTGTAGCGGCGGGCCCGCCGAGGCGCGCAGGCTGCCGGGTCGTCGGCTCAGGTGTCCTTCCCGTGCAGCGACCGCAGCCCCTTCCTGAGCTGCTCGCGACCCTTGGTGACCTTGTCGGCATGCTTGTGGCCGGTCCTCTCGTTGAGGGTCCGGCCCAGCTGGTCCGCGCCCTTCTCGATCTTGTCGCCGTGCTGGTCGACCGCCTTGGCCAGTGACTTCCTGGCGCCGTCCATGAGACCCATGACATCCTCCTTCTGCTGGTGTGTCGGGGTGGAGCCGTGAGGTTTGTCAGACTCACACCATGTCGAACGAGCGGGAGCGGGCCGATGGTTCCTCCCGCCGGCCGGACGTGCCGGTGGTCGCCGTGGTCGGTCCCACCTCGGCGGGCAAGTCGGAGCTGTCCCTCGACCTCGCCGAGCGGCTCGGCGGCGAGGTGGTGAACACCGACGCGATGCAGGTCTACCGCGGCATGGACATCGGCACCGCGAAGCTGCCTGTCTCCGAGCGCCGCGGCATCCCGCACCATCTGCTGGACCTGCTCGACGTCCGTGAGCCGGCCACCGTCGCGCAGTTCCAGGCGCTGGCCCGCCGGGTGGTCGACGACTGCAGCTCGCGGGGCGTCACGCCGGTGCTGGTGGGGGGGTCCGCGCTCTACACGAGGGCGGTCCTGGACGGCTTCGAGTTCCCCGGGACCGATCCCGCGGTGCGCGCCGGGTGGGAGGCGGAGCTCGCCCAGGTCGGTGCGGCCGCTCTGCACACCCGGCTCGCCGAGCTCGACCCCGGTGCGGCCGCGAAGATCCAGCCCGCCAACACCCGCCGCGTGGTGCGGGCCCTGGAGGTGGTCACGATCACCGGCCGGCCGTTCGTGGCCTCCCTCCCGGAGCCGGTCTACGTCCGTGCGCGGACCTGTCAGTTGGGCGTGCGGATCCCGCGACCCGTGCTCGACGAGCGGATCGAGGCGAGGGTGCGGCAGATGTGGCGGGCGGGCCTCGTCGACGAGGTCCGCCGGCTGGTGGACGCGGGCCTGCGGGAGGGGCGTACGGCGAGCCGGGCGCTGGGCTACCAGCAGGTGCTTGCCTACCTCGACGGTCAGGTGAGCGAGGCGGAGGCGTTCGAGCGGACCGTCGTCGGCACCCGCCGGTTCGCCCGGCGGCAAGGGGCCTGGTTCGAGAAGGACCGACGGGTGACCTGGGTGGACTGGGACGACCCGGCGCGCGTCGACCGGGCCGTGGCCGCCTGCAGGTCGGTCTAACGGGCGTCGTACACGCCCGCAGCGTCAGGAGACCCGGCTCCTCTGGCCCCGGCCACGTGTCGTCCGAGCCGGTCCGGTCGCGGGAGCGACGAACAGGAAGATCGCCGCGTCGCAGGACGTGCAGCAGAACCCTCCGGTCGAGTCGTCGGCCGGCACGAAGATCCGCTCCCCACCGCAGTCGGTGCACGTCGCGGTCACGGCGGTCAGCATCAGCAGCTCATCGGTGCGCTCGGTCATGACTCGAGGCTGGCACGACCCGCCGACAGTCGTGGGAGACACGCCGGGGGCGGATCGCGTGCCGGTTGCGCGCCGGTCGCCTGGCGCACGTCAGCGGCGGTTGAGCAGCACCGCGAGCACGAGCGCGTCCAGGCCGATCGAGATCTCGGCCCCGGTCGTCGTGGGAGCGATCAGCAGCGGCGCGCTGCCCAGCAGCAGGGCGTCGAAGCCGCGTGCGGCGCTGACGTAGAGCGACGTCGGCACAGCGCCCATCGGGGAGGTCACCAGCGGCAGCTGGTAGTCCGGCGGCCGGCCGGTCACCCAGCGGACCACGGCGGTCACGGCCGTCAGCCCGACCGCCAGCGCCAGGGCCACGGCCTCGCGGTCCGGGACCTGCAGTGCATGACCGATCGCGGGAACCCCGGCGAGCGCCCACACCACGACGACGGCCGCCGGCACGGACAGGCACGCCGTCCGCACCTGGGCGGGCGTGAACGGCAGGCACCGGACCAGGCTGGGGGTGCGGCTGAGCACCCGCAGCGACGAGAACAGGCCGGTGCTCGCCACGAACCCGGTCGTGGTGGCCACCAGCAGGTCCGCACGGCCCAGGCCGAGCGTGCCGCCGAGGTAGGGCACCACGAGCGAGGCGGCGAGGACCACGAGCACCTGAGGCGTACGACGCAGCCGGACCACCTCGCGCCAGGCCAGCGCGGACGGTCCGACCCCACGTCCCCGGACCGTCCGCACCGTGCTGCGCGAGCGCCAGTGCCGGGCGATGAGCACGTCGTAGACGAGCGCGAAGTCCAGGCCGGCGAGCGCCCCGGACAGCCCCGGGACCAGGGAGCCGCCCGGGGTGAGCTGGTCCCGGCCGAGGCGGGGCAGGCCGGCGTAGGCACGCTCGGTGGCGACCAGCGCCAGACCGGCCAGCACCACGACGGCGACCCCCCAGCCGGAGCCGCTGCGCGCGGCGGAGGCCGCGGCGGGCACCGCGTCGAAGGTGAGAAGGAGCAGCCCCGCCCACACGGCGGCGGCGAGCAGCCAGGTCAGCACCTGCGCGGCGCGGGACCGCGCGACCTGGCAGACCGCGGCCACGCCGACGGCCAGCAGGCATGCAGCACCGACACAGGCGCTGTAGGACACGACCTCGGGGCCCGAGAAGCCGGCCAGGGTGGCGGCGCCGGCTGCCAGCACCGCCGAGGTCACCAGGGACACCGCCCCGGTGCCGGCCAGCCGGTTGCGCAGCAGCGCCCGCCGGTCCACCGGTGTCGGCAGCAGCCAGGTGGCGACGGCCGGTGAGACCAGCATCGGGCCCAGCAGCCGTGCGGCGGCGAGGGCACCGGTGACCAGGGAGACCCCGAACAGCCACGGCAGCGCGGCACGGGCGTCCGCGCAGGCGGCGCTCGTGCACTCCCGACCGGCGACGTCGCGGACGTTCACCACCACGCTGACGGCCATCGAGGAGAGCATCACGGTGGTGAACAGGGCGACGTAGGCGTCACTGAGGGCGTCCACCAGCCGGGTGTCCGCCCGGCCGCGGCGCCACACCCGGACCTGTTGCCGCAGCTCCCGCAGCTCGGCACCCGCACTGCTCACGACGACACGGCGTCGAGGTCCAGGACCCGATCGGCGACCGCCGCGACCAGGCTCGCGTCGTGGCTGGCCATCAGGATCGCCAGCCCGTCGGCCTTCTCCCGCTGCAGCCGGTCCACCAGCCAGGCCAGGCCGGCCTCGTCCAGGCGGGCCTCCGGCTCGTCGAGGACGAGCATCCGTCTCGGCCGCACGAACGCGCTGGCGAGCGCCAGTCGCCGGCGCTGACCCGAGGAGAGGGTGCCCGGCAGCTGCGCCGACTGCGGCACCAGCTTGACCTCGTGCAGCACCGCGTCGACCACCGCCTCCGGGTCCGGGACCGAGTGCGCCCGGGCGAACAGGTCCAGGTGCTCCACGACGCTCAGGTCGGGGAAGAAGTCGATGTCGTCCATCACCACGGCCATGTCCCGGCGGGTGTGTGGAGAGCGCTCGTCGACCGGCACCCCGTCCAGCTCGACGGTTCCCGAGGTGGGCACGTCCGCGGCGCTGACGCAGCGCAGCACCGTGGACTTCCCGGCGCCGTTGCGGCCGACCAGGGCCACCGCCCTGCCGGCCGCCAGGTCGAAGTCGAGGCCCTTGACGACGTCGACGTCCCCGAAGCGGCGGGTCAGCCCACGCACGCGCAGCCGGGGTGGGACCTTGTCTCGACGGGACATGGTCCCAACCTAGGTCGATAGTCTTGCCGGATGAGTGAGCGCATCGCCTTCTGGAAGGGTCACGGCACGGAGAACGACTTCGTGCTGCTTCCCGACCCCGACGGCAGCGTCCTCGGCGACCTGTCACCCGAGCTGGTCGCAGCCATCTGCGACCGTCGCGCCGGACTCGGCGCGGACGGGGTCCTGCGAGTGGTGCGGACCGGGGCGTACGACGATCCTGCCTGCCTCGCCGCCCGGGGCGAGGCCGAGTGGTTCATGGACTACCGCAACGCCGACGGCTCGGTCTCGGAGATGTGCGGCAACGGCATCCGGGTGTTCGGGCGCTACCTCGCGGACCACGAGCACGTGGACGTCTCCCGGCCGCTGCCGGTGGCGACCCGGGGGGGCACCAAGGTGCTGACCTTCTCCGGTGACCTGGTGAGCGTGGACATGGGGGTCCCCCGGGTGCTCGGAGACACCAAGGTGACCGTCGAGGCCCGGAGCTGGCCGGCCCTGCACGTGTCGATGGGCAACCCGCACGCCGTCGCCCTCGTCGACTCCCTCGAAGACGTCGGCACCCTGCTCAGCGCACCCGAGCACGACCCCGACACCTACCCGGACGGCGTCAACGTCGAGTTCGTGGTCCCCCGAGGTCCCCGGCACGTCGCGATGCGGGTGCACGAGCGCGGCTCCGGTGAGACCCGCTCCTGCGGCACCGGGGCCTGCGCGGTGATGGTGGCCGCTGCGCTGGCCGACGGTGTGGACCCGGCGCACCCGGGCGGAACGTCGTACCAGGTGGACGTCCCGGGCGGACGCCTCGAGGTGGCGTGGACCGAGCAGGGCCGCGTGGTCCTCACCGGGCCGGCCGTGCTGGTGGCGAGGGGCGAGTGGCTGGGGACCCGGCCCGCTCGGCGCTGATCACCGGCTCGGGCCGCTGGCTGAACCGGCACCCCACGAGACGGGCAGGGCCGGAAGCCGGTCGACGAAGAACCACGACGACGCCTGTGCGTGGTTGGCGTGCACAGACCCGGCGTGGGGGCGCGGCAACCCCGCACAGGCGTGGTTGCCGGGGTGGGGCCGGTGGCCTCGCGTGAAAACGGGTCGATAGGGCACCCGATCCGGGGTTTACTGAACGCGACCGGGGAATCCCCCTCGGCGCGACGACGTTCTACCTGGTGGATATGACGAGCGCACACGAGCAGCACCCCGACCTGACCCCCGACCCCACCCTGCCCACTCCCGACCCGGTCATCGACCTCGACGACGCCCTGCTGAGCACCGAGGGCTGGGACGCCGACGCCGACGCCGACCTCGGGCAGCCGGACTACACCACTGACGACACCATTGACGACACCACGGGCGACTACGACCTCGCCGAGCGGCACGCCCTGCGACGGGTCGCGGGGCTGTCCACCGAGCTCGAGGACGTCACCGAGGTCGAGTACCGCCAGCTGCGCCTGGAGCGGGTCGTCCTGGTCGGCGTGTGGACCGAGGGCACGGTGCAGGACGCCGAGAACTCGATGGCCGAGCTAGCCCTCCTGGCCGAGACGGCCGGGTCCACGGTGCTCGACGCGTTCTACCAGCGTCGGCAGAGCCCGGACCCGGCGACGTACATCGGGCGCGGCAAGGTCGACGGCCTGCGCGAGATCGTGCAGGCCACCGGAGCGGACACGGTGATCCTCGACGGTGAGCTGGCTCCCAGCCAGCTGAGGAACCTCGAGGACCGGGTCAAGGTCAAGGTCGTGGACCGCACCGCGCTGATCCTGGACATCTTCGCCCAGCACGCCAGGTCCCGCGAGGGCCAGGCGCAGGTCGAGCTGGCCCAGCTCAGCTACATGAAGCAGCGGCTGCGCGGCTGGGGGGCAACCTGTCCCGACAGGCCGGTGGACGCGTCGGCTCGCAGGGAGGCGGCATCGGCGGCCGTGGCCCCGGCGAGACCAAGATCGAGACGGACCGTCGCCGGATCAACACCAAGATCGCCAAGCTGCGCCGCGAGCTCACGCACATGCGCACCACCCGCGACACCAAGCGCTCCGACCGGCAGCGGCACCAGGTCCCGTCGGTCGCGATCGCCGGCTACACCAACGCGGGCAAGTCCTCGCTGCTCAACCGGCTGACCAACGCCGGGGTGCTCGTCGAGGACTCGCTGTTCGCGACCCTGGACCCCACCACCCGCAAGACGACCACGTCCGACGGCCGGATCTACACGATGTCGGACACCGTCGGGTTCGTCCGGCACCTGCCGCACCAGCTGGTCGAGGCTTTCCGCTCGACGCTGGAGGAGGTCGCCGACTCCGACCTGGTGCTGCACGTCGTGGACGGCTCGCACGCCGACCCCGAGGGCCAGCTCGCGGCCGTGCGGGAGGTGTTCGCCGAGATCGGCGCCGACAAGGTGCCCGAGCTGGTGGTGATCAACAAGGCCGACGCCGCCGACCCGATGGTGCTCGCCCGGCTCCGGCAGCGCGAGCCGCACTCGGTGGTCGTGTCCGCCAGGACCGGTGAGGGCATCGACGAGGCGCTGGCCGCGATCGAGGCGGACCTGCCGCACCCCGGGGTGGCGTTCGAGGCCCTGCTGCCCTACGACCGGGGCGACCTGCTCAACCGCATCCACGTCTCGGGCGAGGTCGGGTCGATCGAGCACACCGGTGACGGGACGCTGGTGAGTGGTCGCGCCCACGCCGACCTGGCCGGGGAGCTGGCGCCGTACGCCGTGCTGTCCGGCGCCTGAGACCCGCCGACCCGGCGCGTCTGGCGGCGCACCACCCGCCGACCCGGCGGGTGTGGCGGCTGAGACCCGCCGACCCGGCGGGTGTGGCGGGACCACCGGGGACCCGAGCCCGGTCCTGTGGAGCAAGGATCCCGGGACCGCCGGTGTCTGGATAGGGTGCATCGGTGCCCTCCGCCGAAGCTCGTGTCACCACGCGGGTCCGCGAGGTGCTCGCGGCCGCGGTGGAGGCGCTCGGTGGCGAGGAGCGGCCCGGCCAGATTCAGATGGCGGAGGCCGTCGCCCGGGCGATGACCTCGGCCGAGCACCTGCTCGTGCAGGCGGGCACGGGCACCGGCAAGTCGCTGGCCTACCTCGTCCCGGCGCTCCTGCATCATCGAAGGGTGGTCGTGGCGACCGCCACCCTCGCGCTGCAGCACCAGCTGGTCGAGCGCGACATCCCGGCCCTGCTCGAGGCGGCGGAGCACGTCCTTCCGGGCACGTCCGGCAAGCCGTCGTACGCCGTGCTCAAGGGCCGGTCCAACTACGCGTGCCTGCACCGGATCCGCGAAGGGGTGCCGGACGACCAGGGCACCCTGGTGGACCTGCCCGCCGGCTCGACCGGCACGGAGGTGCTCGCCCTGCGCGCCTGGGCCGAGCAGGAGTCGAAGAGCCGAGGACCCGGCGACCGCGACTCGGCCCCCAAGCACACCGACAAGGTCTGGCGGCAGGTCTCGGTCAACCACCGGGAGTGCCTCGGCGCGGCCAGGTGCCCGTTCGGTGAGGAGTGCTTCGCCGAGCGCGCCCGCGAGCGGGCCCTGCAGTCCCAGCTGGTCGTGACCAACCACTCCCTGCTCGCCATCGACGCCATCGAGGGTGTCCCGATGATCCCGGACTACGACGTGGTGGTGGTCGACGAGGCACACGAGCTCACCGCGCGGGTCACCCAGGCAGCCACCGACGAGCTCTCGGTGCCGGACGTGGAACGCGCCGCGCGGCGCGCGCAGCGGCACGTCGAGGGCCTCGAGGCCGACGACCTCGCGGACGCCGGGGACGCGCTGAGGTCCGCCTTCGAGGACTGCCCCCCGGGGCGCCTCGACACGCTGCCGGCGGCCCTCGCCGACGCCTTGGCCCTGGTCCGCGACTCGTCCCGTGCCGTGCTGTCGGCGTTCCCCAAGGAGTCCGGTGACGGGGAGGCCGACCCGGGGCGGACGCAGGCCCGCGCCGCCGTCCAGGAGGTCTTCGCGACCGTCGAGCGGATGGCCGCCAACGCCGAGCACGACGTGCTGTGGCTCGCGGGCCGGGACCGCAGCCGGGGCGGGGACCAGCTCTGCGTGGCGCCACTGCAGGTGTGGGGTCCGCTGCGCGACCGCCTGTTCTCGCAGAAGACCGTCGTCCTCACCAGCGCCACGCTGATGCTCGGCGGCGACTTCACCTCGCTCGCCACCTCCCTGGGCCTCAAGCCCGGTGAGCGCGTCGACCACTCCCTCTCCGCGCCGCCACCCGCGACCGGGGAAGACGACGACGACGTCCTGCCGTGGCGGGGGATCGATGTCGGGTCGCCGTTCGACTACGCGCGACAGGCGATCCTGTACGTCGCCCGACACCTCGCCCCACCCGGCCGGGACGGGCTCGGCGTCGCCCAGCTGGACGAGATCGTCGACCTGGTCGACGCCGCCGAAGGCCGCACCCTGGGGCTGTTCTCGAGCCGTCGGGCCGCCGAGGCCGCAGCGGAGACGGTGCGGGACCGGCTGCCGCACCTGACGATCCTGGCCCAGGGCGAGGCTCAGCTCCCGGAGCTGGCCCGGCTGTTCACCGAGGATCCGCACACCTGCCTGTTCGGGACACTCAGCCTGTGGCAGGGCATCGACGTGCCCGGCGACACCTGCCAGCTGGTCATCGTCGACCGCATCCCGTTCCCGCGGCCCGACGACCCGCTGATGTCGGCGCGTCAGCGTGCCGCCGACGCGGCAGGCGGCAACGGCTTCATGCAGGTCGCCGCGACGCACGCCGCGCTGCTGCTCGCGCAGGGCACCGGCCGGCTGATCCGCACGACCAGCGACAAGGGCGTCGTCGCCATCCTGGACCCTCGGCTGGTGACGGCCCGCTACGGCAGCTTCCTGCGCGCCTCGCTCCCGCCGATGTGGTCGACCACCGACCGGGCGGTCGTGCTCCAGGCCCTCAGACGGCTGGCGTCGGCATAGCCCCATCGCCGACGCGTCGCCTCCTGACGACCGGACCAGGCCGGACCCGTCCCGCATCGCTGGTTGTGGCAGCGGACCGAGCCGCTCTACGATCTGGCGACGCCGGCGCAGGCGTCGCCGGAGAGGGAGGTGCCGTGGACCCCGTCGCGCTGCTCGAAGAGGCCGGCGAGCTGTATCTGCGCCGGCTGGGCGACGTGCCCGCGGACGCGTGGGACAACGCCACGCCCTGTCCGGACTGGACCGTCCGGGTCGTCGCGGCGCACGTCATGAACGGTCTCGCGACCATCGCACCGCTCCTCGCGCAGGAGCAGGTGGATCCGGCCGAACGCACCCGGGACCACCTCGGCGACGACCCGGTCGCGGCCGCGCGTCCCGCACTCGCCTCGGCGATCGAGGCGCTGCGGAGGCCGGGATCGCTGGACGTCATGGTCACCGCGCCCGCCGGCCGTCTGCCGGGCCGGGCGTTCGCGGTGATCCGTGCGGCGGACACCGTCATCCACACCTGGGACCTGAGCACGGGCGCCGGCATCGACGCCACCCTTCCCGAGTCCCTGGCGCAGGCGGTCTCGGCCGCCTCACGACCAGAGATCCTGTCCGGTGGACGGGCCGCCGGCGTGTTCGGGCCCGAGGTCGAGGTGGCGCCGGACGCCGACCCGCAGGCCAGGCTGCTGGCGTCGTACGGGCGTCGCGGCTGAGGCTCACCCGGACGCCGGGGCTCACACGAACCGGACCGGCTGTCCCGTCGCCTCCAGGACCGACATCCACAGGTCGCCCAGCGGGTCGACGTGGTTGCGGGCGCTGACCGCCAGCGGCATCGGGATGTGCACGAACCGCCGGCGCCGCCGGCCCACGATCACCTCGGTGCGACCGGCCATCGCCGCGTGCACCGCAGCGTGCGCGAGACGCAGGCAGTAGGCACTGTCGTAGGGGTTGGCCGGCACGCTCCGGATCGCGTAGCTGGGGTCGAAGTAGCGCACGTTGCACTCGACACCGTGCGCGTCGAGGTGGCCCACGATCCTGGTGCGCAGCACCGCTCCGATGTCGCCGAACCGGACGTTGCCCGAGGCGTCCGTTCCGGACACCGCTTGCTCGACGTGCTCCTGCCCGGCGCCCTCGGCGACCACGACCACGGCGTGACCACGGGTGACGACGCGGTCGCGGACGTATTCCAGAAGCCCGTGCTCGCCGTCGAGCGCGAACGGCACCTCGGGGATCAGGACGCAGTCGGCGTCGTCCTTGGCGAGCGTCGAGTAGCACGCGATGAAGCCGGAGTGCCGGCCCATCAGCTTCACGACGCCCACGCCGCCCGGAGCCGAGCGGGCCTCCACGCTGGCGGCCTGGATGGACTTCGTCGCCTCACCCATCGCGGTCTGGAAGCCGAAGCTCTGGTCGATGTAGGGGATGTCGTTGTCGATCGTCTTGGGGATCCCCACCACCGCGACCTTGAGGCCGCGCTCACCGACCACCCGGACGATCTCCATGGCTCCGCGGATGCTGCCGTCACCGCCGATCACGAACAGGATGTTCAGGTTCATCCGTTCGAGGGCGTCGACGACCTCCTCCGGGTCCTGGCCGCCGCGCGAGGAGCCCAGCATCGTGCCGCCCTCGTCGTCGATGTTGCGGACCACGTCCGGCGTGAGGTCGACGACGTCGTCGCCGTACCCCGCGATGAAGCCCCGGTAGCCGTTGCGGAACCCGACGACGCGTCGCACGCCGTAGTGCCGGAAGAGGTCGAGCACCAGCCCGCGGATCACGTCGTTGAGTCCCGGGCACAGACCCCCGCACGTGACGATCCCGACCCGGGTCTTGGAGGGGTCGAAGTAGATCCTCTTGCGCGGACCACCGGGCTCGAGGGTGGGCAGCTGGTCGATCGGCACCCCCCGAGCGGCCGCCATCGTCATCGAGTCGTCGAAGAAGACCCGGTCCTCCTCGACCAGCGAGTGCTCCGTGGTCTCCCGGCCCATCAGCCGGGACGCCAGGGGTGACTCGATGCGGCACGGACCGAGCGTGCGTACGGCGAGGTCCTCATGGTCGACCATCGCTGCCCCTCCCCTGCGCACCGTCGGGTACGGCGCTCCGGGCATCGAGGATAGGCGCTCCGGCTCGGGTCGCCTCACGGGAGCCCGGCACGAACCGTCCATCAGGAGACCGAGCGTGGTCCTCGACCGGTGGTTGCTGCCAGGATGGGTCCATGGCCAGCACCTTCGTCATCAGCGACGTCCACGGCCACCTCGACGACCTGCGGGTGAACCTGACCGCCGCCGGGCTCCTGGACGCCGGGGACCGATGGGTGGGTGGCGACGCGCACCTGTGGATCCTGGGTGATCTCGTGGACCGCGGGCCGGACGGCATCGGCGTCCTCCGGCTGGTGCGGTCGCTCGAGGAGCAGGCGCCCGAGCACGTGCACATGATCATGGGCAACCACGAGGCGCTGATGCTCGGCACCAAGCGGTTCCCCCGGACCCGCTTCTCGGAGGTGTGGACCATCAACGGCGGCCTGCTCAGCGACCAGGACGCCCTCGACGACGACGACGTCGCGTGGCTGCGCGGCCTGCCGGTCGTAGCGCTGGCCGGCAACCAGCTGCTGATGCACTCCGACACCACCGACTACCTGATGTGGGGCAGCTCGGTGGAGGAGATCAACGCGACGGTGGCGTCCCTGCTGGCCGGGGACGACGCCCAGGCCCACTTCGACGTCTTCGCGGCCCTGACCAGCCGCTACGACTACGCCGGCCCGGACGGCGCGGAGGTGGCGCGGATGATGCTCTCGACCCTCGGCGGCTCCCGGATCGTGCACGGGCACAGCATCATCTCGACGTTGATCGACGTGCCGTCCGCGGCGGTGAAGGAGCCTCTGGTGTATGCCGACGGGCTGGTCGTCGGCATCGACGGTGGCCGCTACGACGGTGGTCCGCTGCTGCTGGTCCGCCTCGACTAGGCCGGGCCTCGCCCAGACTCCGCAGCGTCCGGTCAGCGTCCGGTCTAGCGGAACGCCCGGCCGCTGACGCGAGCCGCGAGCCCGTCGTCGTACGACACGCCCTCGCAGGTCTGGTCGGTGCCGAGGTTGCAGTGGAACCGGGTGCTCGCGTTGACCAGGTCGAGCTCGACGCTGCTGACGGCGGCGCGGTTGAACCCGAGGACGCGGGTGCCGGCCCCGCTCCTGTCCAAGCCGATGGTGTAGGCGAGAGGCGCCCCCCGGCGGCGGTGTACGACGACCCGCGCCGACGAGCCGCGGGACCGGTCGGCCATGTTGACCCTCAGCCTCAGCCGCCAGGTGCCGCGCAACGACGCGCCGGGGGAGAACCGGACGAAGCTGTGCGTCATGTGGTTCAGTCCCGTGACCGTCCGCAGCCCGGTCGACGGCCGGGTCCTGGTGAGGGTGAACCGTCCGGTCAACGGCGCCGTACGGTAGGTCCGTCCCTCGGAGAAGTAGCGGGCCGGGTCGCGCATCCACGTCCCGAAGGTGCCGAAGACCCGGGCGAAGGTGGTGTGCCGGGTGGCCAGCACCCTCTGGAGGGCGGTGGTCGAGTGCCTCGGGCCGACGGCAGCCGACCACACGTCCCGGACGATCCGCGGGCTGTCGAACCTGCCCCGGCCGGCCGACTCGCTCAGGAACTTCCAGAACACCCAGGACCCGTAGGGCTGGTAGTCGCGGCTGCTGAAGTCCAGGGGGACGTAGGGGAAGGCCAGCGGGCTCTCGGCGAGGTACTGCAGGCTGTCGTTGACGTTGTCGTAGACCTCGTCCTCCATCCAGACGGCCGTGCCCTCCATCAGCCACAGGTCCTCCCTCCAGTCGTAGCCGAACTGGACGGCGTGGAAGAACTCGTGCGCGGCGGTGACCTCCAGGTCCTCCAGGGCGGTGCGTCTGGTGCCGAACTGCGATGCGGCGTAGTCGTTGTCGAGCACGCAGTAGGCGAACACCTGACGGGTCAGCCCGGCGTCGGGCTGGTCGGTGGTGCAGTATCCGTAGAGCCCCGCCTCCCCGAGATCGGCCAGGTAGACGTCGACCCGACCGTCTCCGCCGCGGACACCGTCGGGGCGGGGCGCGCGGTAGCCCAGGCTGCGGACCTCCTTGCTGTACACCGTCTCCATCGTGTGCAGCGTGATGGTCACCCACGCAGGAACGGTGGCGAGGTTCCCGTCCACGCCCGCTCCGTGCACCGAGTCGGGGCTGGCGTCCTCGACCCAGTGCACGCAGACGTGCGGCCCACAGGTGGCGGCGGACGGAGAGGTGTACTTCGGCTCGTAGCCTCCGGTCGGGTCGTCGCCCGTGGTCGGGCGGGCCAGGATGCGGCTCGCCGTGGCCCGCTGTCCGGCGGTCGGCAGGTCGTCGGCTCGCAGGGCGAGGTCGCGCAGCACCAGGGTCGCGTCCTGGTCTGATGACTGGGCGCTGCGACGGGCGCTCACCGAGGGGGCGAAGAGGGCCTTCGCCTCGGTCAGGGTGTGGGTCGCTGCAGCAGCCTGGTGCTCCACGGTTGTGGGGGGCTTATCGTCGCGGGTGGCCGCCGAGGAGGTCGCGGAGCCGGCGACCGCGCCTCCCAGTGAGGCGACCAGACAGAGGGCGATCAGGCGCGCGAGCAGGCGTGTGGACACAGATCCCCCGGGGTGGCAGCGAAGCAGTGGACCCAAGGATAGGTGCCGGTCGGCTCCGGGGTCACCGAACGGGCATCGCTACATCCGCCGAAGGACCGCAGTGACCTTGCCCAGGATCGTGGCGTGGGTGCCGTCGATCGGCTCGTAGGCGTCGTTGTGGGGCATCAGCCAGACCTGGCCGTTCTTGCGCTGGAAGGTCTTCACGGTCGCCTCGCCGTCCAGCATCGCCGCTACGACCTCGCCGTTCTCGGCGCTCGGCTGCTGCCGCACGACGACGTAGTCGCCGTTGCAGATCGCCGCCTCGATCATCGAGTCACCGGCCACTTCCAGGAGGAACAGGGTGCCGTCCCCGACCAGGCTCTTGGGCAGCGGCATGACCTCCTCGACGCGTTCCTCGGCCAGGATGGGACCACCGGCCGCGATCCGGCCCACCATGGGCACGTAGACGGCCGCCGGCATGGCGTCGCCCACACCGGTCTCGTCGACGGCCGGCTCGTCCGGGTTGAACACCGACAGGGCCCGCGGGCGGTTGGGATCGCGCTTGAGGAAGCCCTTCTCCTCGAGCACCCGAAGCTGGTGGGCCACCGAGGACGAGCTCGTCAGGCCGACACGCTCGCCGATCTCGCGCATGCTCGGCGGGTAGCCCCGGCGCTCGATCGAGTCCCGGATCACGGTCAGCACACGCTGCTGTCGCGGGGTGAGCCCGGTGGCGTCCGGTGGGCCGTCGGGGAGCTCAGTGACTCCGGTGGCCCGTGCCTTGCGCTTTCCCGTCATCGGTGTGCTCCTCCTGTGAGCTGTTGCCTGCCGTCTGGTGCTGCTGCCGTCTGGTCTGCTGCCGTCTGGTCTTGCTGCCGTCTGGTCTTGCTGCCGTCCGGTGTCGCTGTCTTCGGGTGCCGTTGGCCGCAGCGCCGGCCGGGACGCCGCCGAACCTGAGCGGATGAAGCCATGTGTCACGTTAGTGCTGGTCCGCTGCGATGTTCAAACATCTGTTCGAACGGCGTGTCGCAGGATCCTCGTCCGCAGCACCGGCCGGCCTCACCCGTGCCTCGAGGGCCGGGGCTTGCCTGGTTCGAACACATGCTCTAGTGTCGCACAGGTGTTCGATCGAACAGGCATTCGAAGGGCGGTCTCAGAAAAGTGTCGGAGGCCGCCGATAGAACTCGGGTCATGGACATCCTGTCGGACCGTCACCGGATCAGCTCACTGCCCAGGAGGCCTCAGATGAGCGTTGTCACCATCGACGCGGGGCTCAGGCGTCCGCGCGCGGCCAGGCGCGTGCCGTCGCGGGACGCCCGGAGTCCTGTGGTCCGAGTCGAGCGGCCGGTGTTGGTTCGCCCGGTGTTGGTGCGCCCGGTGTCGGTTCGGCCGGTGTCGGTTCGGCCGGTGTCGGTTCGGCCGGTGTCGGTTCGGCCGGTGTCGGTTCGGCCGGTGTCAGTCGGGTGTCGGCCTGCGCCCGTCCGGCTGACCCGTCGTGGCCGCCTGGTGGTCGTGGTCCTGCTGCTCGTCCCGCTGTTCGCAGCGCTGAGCGTGTTCGGGTCACACTCCGCGGCGACCGGCGAGGCCGGCACCCCGGTGCCGACGAGGACGGTCGAGGTGGGTCCGGGCGACACGTTGTGGGGCATCGCCGCGACGGCTGCGCCGCCGGGCCACGTGCGTGAGATGGTGCACGAGATCCAGGAGCTCAACGCGATGCCCGGTCCCGGTGTCAGCGTGGGCCAGGAGATCGCCGTACCGTCGCGCTGAGGCCCAGGACGTGCCGGCGACCTCCTCGACCCGGGTCGACGGCATGTGAGAAGGAGGCGGGCCCGCGCTCATGCAGTGCGGGTCCGCTTCTCCTTGCCAAGCGGCTATCGCTCATAGCTCCCGGACAGCATGGGCGTGGCTTCACTGACCCGAAGTGGCACCGTGGGACCGGCGATCGTCACTGTCCCAGGAATTGCTTGCTCGGGTCCGCCGTCGACCCGGAATCGGCCGGTGTACGTGACATCGACGCTCGGCAGCACGGTGACGTGGGCGTCTGTGTAGGTATGCGTGATGTCCTTGGCAGGGAACGGGGCGCCGGGTGAGATGGTCGTCTCGGCCGACCCGTCGCCGTAGTGCCAGGTGAAGGACTGTGCCGTGGCGATGACCTGCACCTGTCTCCCCAGCAGCGTGACGGTGCGCGTGAACCCGACGGCCCGGGTGTAGAAGATCGTCTCGAAGTTGACCAGCGTCTTGTCGGCCGGCTGGGTGTGCGCCCGCAGCGAGGGCAGCCCGATCTCACGGAAAGCTGTCAGAACCAGCCCCGGCGTGACCTGTGGTGGTGGAGGCGGTGCCGGACCGGTCGCGACGGCTGCGACTGCGGCGACGGCTGGAGGGGCAACGGTCGTGGTGCAGCCACTCGGCTTCGCGCCCCAGAATCCCGCGATCAGGCTCCGCCGCATATCGCATCGGCTCTTCTGTCCGCAGGTCTGTGCCGATCCGAAGGACACGCAGTTGGGCACGAGCTTGTAGTGCACTACTTTAGTGGACATTGGACGCCTTAGCGATTGGTCCCTCATGGAGCGAGTCGTTGGCCGAGGAACTTCTTCGCCAGTTGCGGTTGGTGCAACTCCGGCTTACGCGGTCTGGTGGTCGTCTCTGCGTACTCGTACCAAACCGTAAGCATCGGAATGGGCTTTACCGTGAATATGGGGTTCGTCGGCGCTCGACTTCGGTACCTGCCAGGAAGGTGAGCAGCTAATTGCTAGCGACGAGAACTAGCGATCCAACATTTCGTCTCACTACCCACCGACTTGGTCGAGGCGAAGCACTTGCCAGGAGCCGTCATGATGGCGGAGTCTGAAGATCTTGTGCCTTCGGCCTCCGTAGAAATGCCGAGGTGCTCGCGCCCTTTCTTGAGACGACCGTCTGAGGCCAAACCTGCACGCTCGCCTGCAGGGTCATATTCCTGCTGGTTTCCCGAACGATGGTGTCTAGGGACTGCACAGTCCATCCGCGTCCCCGCTGATCCGGCCACGATTCTTGGCGACCGAGTCGATGAAGTCAGCAATTGCATTGCAGTCAACACAATTAGCCGCCGAGAGTGCCCTCAGGTCGGCACTATTGCCCGACGGGCCCGCTGTATTGAGAACATCGATCCATACTTGCGACAAATGCCTCGGCAGACGCCTCGGTCGTTCCCCTGGGCATTCCGACGGTATTGTTGGCGCGCCACGTGCGGGGGTCGACGGTCGAGTCGCTTGGTTGTCGGATGCACGGAAGAACTGACCGCCAGTGGTCTGGGGGTGGCCGCGCCGTCGCTGCAGGCGGTCGACGCACAACCGATGAAGACTGCAACCGCGGCGAGCGCGCAGCGGGCACGTGTGTTCGACACGGACGAACCCCTCAGAACGACCCACCCGGCCCCCGCCGCACGACCCAAGCAACCTACTTGGCTGCGGCGCGCAGCGATACCCCGTTTCACCACACTGTGGACAACATGGACGTCCGGCGTCGTCGCCTCCGCCCGACTGGGGCGCCCCCAGCTCGACGCTGCGGCCACGGCAAATGGTCGGAGCAACCGCTGGGAGTCAGGCTGCCGAGGTCCTCAGTGAGCGATCACGACCTCAGCGATTGCCAGGTCGCTGGCACCTCGTTGCTCGAGTACGACGTGGGCCGCTGACCGGCTCTGATGGGCACCCGGGTCGGGAGGTCCGACGTACCGGACCGGCCATGAGCTCACCCATGGTCTCCCACCGCCATATCCGGTCACGGTGACCGAACCCGGCGCTCCTTTCCGTCGGGACTGGGCCATAACCGGTCACGGTGACCGATGGTGGCCCTCCTCCCGCGGCACCTGACACTCCCTCCCTTTCCGCGCGGCCGATCCCAAGTCCGCCAGACCCGCCGGGTCGGCAGGGTCCGGGCCGCCAGATGCGCCGGGTCGGCAGGGTCGGGCTTGACGTACCCCGGGCGTTCGCGACTTGAGCCGGTGCACAACACTGGGCCGAGTGAGTGAGGAGAAGCCGAAGGTCGACGTCAACGGCGTCCAGGTCATCGCCAGTGCCCTGGCTGCAGTCTCCTCTGCTGTCCTGCTCAGCACCGTCGGGGTCGCGGGCACGATCATCGGCGCCGCGATCGGCAGTGTGATGGCCACGGTCGGCAGTGCGGTGTACAAGTACTCGCTGCAGGCCAGCCGTGCCCGGGTGGCGGCGGCCGCCCAGCTGGCGGCATCGGCACGGATCCGCCGGACCGGGCAGGACCGCACCCTGCGCACCGAGGAGCAGCCGCGGCAGGCACCGGGGGTGGAGGGGGCTGTCGGGGACCCCGAGAGCCCGAGATGGCGGGAGGCGCTCGCGAACCTGCCGTGGAAGCAGGTCGCCGCTGTCACGCTCGGAGTGTTCGTCGTGGCCATGGTCGCCATCGTGAGCTTCGAGCTCATCGCCGGTGAGCCGGTGTCCAAGCTGACGAACGGCACCACCGGGGAGCGTCACGGGACGACCATCCCCGGCCTCGGTGGCGGCTCGGACTCCAGTCCCACGCCGAGCGACTCCGCGAGCCCGACCGAGAGCCCGACCGAGAGCCCGACCGAGAGCCCAACGGCGAGCCCGACCGACTCGGCCAGCGAGTCGTCGTCGCCGTCCCCCACGGCCAGCCCGACCGAGCCGACGGCGTCGGCCAGCCCGACCGAGCCTCCTTCCGTGGCGCCCTCGCCGACGGCGGACGCCACCCCGGCCGGCTGACGAATCGCCTTCACCGGCGGCCGTCTTCTCGCCGATCGGGGGCCGGCCACGGCTACCCTGGGCGTTCCTCTCCACGTTGGGAGTCTCGGTTGAAGCATCCTCTCCTGGTGACCACGGGCGTCGCCGTGTGTGCCGTCCCCGCGCTCGTCCTCGGTCCCGGCGCGACCGCGGTCCCGAGGTCGTCGTCCCCGGACGCGACGCAGGCGGGGGCAGCTGTCGCTGTCAGCCAGCGCGCCTCCCTGAACCTCTCGCCGGGGATCGCCCAGCAGGGCCGGCGCCCGGCGAGCCCGGACGCCGCCTCCCTGCTGGGCACCGTGACGCTCAGACCCATCCGCAGGGGACGGGTCGTCACGGTGCAGCGCCGGGCCCCGGGACAGGGGTGGCGGACCGTCGTACGAGCCCGGGAGGACGCCCGCGGACAGGTGAGGTTCGTCAGGGACGACAAGCGGGGGGTGCGGCCCTACACCTACCGCGCCACCGCTGCCGCCCGGCCGGGCCTGCCGCGCGTGGTCAGCAACGCGCAGTCCAGCGCCGGATGGCGTCTCGCGTTCGAGGACCGCTTCGACGGCCACGCCCTGGACCGCTCGAAGTGGGACTACCGGCTCCTGGGGGTCCGTCAGGGCAGCCGGCTGCATGCGCAGAGCGACCGGTCCGCCGTGCACGTCGGAGGCGGCGTGGTGTCGCTGGAGGTCCGCAGGAACCCCCATCACCGGGGCCGCTACTACTACAACGGACACATCGGGACCAGCGGGAAGTTCTCCTTCCGCTACGGCTACGCAGCGGCCCGGGTGAGGTTCCAGCGCGGACGGGGACAGCACGGCGGCTTCTGGATGCAGCCCCAGTCGGCCCTCGCGCGGTACGGCAGCCCGGCCAGGACCGGCGCCGAGATCGACATCGCGGAGTTCTTCGGGGCTGGCTACCCGCGCGGGGGGATGGCGTCCTACGTCTACACCTACCCCACCCGGACCAGGACCGTGAAGAGCGGCACCGTGCAGCCCCGAGCGGCGAAGGCGCTGCAGCGCCGCGACTCGTGGTGGTCGCGCTACCACGTCGTCTCGGTGCGCTGGACCGCCAGCGGCTACGTCTTCCGCATCGACGGGGTGGACACCTGGCGGCACTTCGCGCATGTCTCGAAACGGCCTGAGTACCTCATCCTGAGCCTGCTCAGCTCGGACTGGGAGCTGCCCCGTCTGAACCGGAGGACGCTGCCCGTGTCCATGAAGGTCGACTGGGTCCGGGTCTGGCAGCGTTGAGGCCCCGACGCACCCGCGGGGCGGCAGCAGCAGCGGGGAGCGCAGCCCTGCTGGCAGCACTCGCCGCCTGCACCGGGACCTCCGCCGGCGGGGGTGGGCCGAGGCCCTCCGGGAACGAGAACGCGAGCCCGACGGCCGCGACCGGCCTGCAGCTGGCCCGGCTGCCCCCCATCGCCCAGGGCGGGGCGAGTCCGGCTCGCGCCGAGGACGCCCGACCGGTGCTGGTCGCGTCGGTGAGGCCGCGCCGGGCAGGTGTGCGCGTCACCCTGCAGCGCCGCACCCGCACCGGCTGGACCAGCGTGGGTGCCGCCGTGACGGACGGCTACGGCCTGGTCTCCTTCACACCGCCCGGCTCCACGAAGGTGGTCGCCTCCACCGACTACCGCGCCGTGTCGGCATCGCCGAGGTGGAGCACGGAGGTGGCGCGCGGTGAGGACTGGCACCTCGGCTTCGACGACGCGTTCAACCGCGCGTCCCTGGGAGCGCTGTGGACCTACCGCAGCCTGGGCGTGCTCAGCAAGGGCTCCGGTCGCCGCGTCTCGGCCAGCTCGAAGGCCGCCGTACGGGTGCGCGGCGGCGTCGTCGACCTCCAGGTCCGAGCCGATCCGACACGTGCCGGTCACTACCTGAACGGGCACATCAGCACCGAGGCGACCTACTCCTTCCGGTACGGCGTGGCGGCCGCCCGCGTCAGGTTCCAGCGTCCACGCGGCATGCACGGCGCGTTCTGGAGCCAGAGCCGGACCGTCAACGCGTTCCCGGGCGACCCGAAGCGGTCCGGGACCGAGATCGACATCGGCGAGTACTTCGGCAACGGCTACCCGGGCGGTGGACTGGCCAGCTACGTCTACCACTACGACCGGTCCGGGGAGAACATCAAGGACGGCGACGTGCTGCCTCGGGCGGTGACCGCGGTGAGGTCGCCGAGCGCGTTCTGGAGGAGGTTCCACGTCTACTCGGTGCAGTGGTCGCCCGCGGGCTACGTCTTCCGCATCGACGGTCGCGTCACCTTCGCCACCGACACGGCGGTCTCCGGCGCCGACCAGTTCCTGGTGCTGAGCCTGCTCAGCTCCGACTGGGAGCTGCCCCGCCTCGACAAGCGGCTGCTTCCGGGAACCATGACGGTGGACTGGGTGCGGGTCTGGCAGGCCCGTCCCCCGGGTTAGCCCGTGCGGGAAGTCCAGCGCCAACTGCGCACAGGAGCCGTTGGCGCGCGGGAACGGGTCGGTACGTCGCGCCAACTCCGCCCAGGCGTGAGTGCCGCGCGGGCGCCGGTCGGTCTGTCGCGACAGCTCCGCACAGGAGCGGTTGCCGCGCCCGGCCGACCACACCCGTCCCGAGCCGCGCCAGCTCAGCGCACACCCCGGGTCAGCCCGGGGTCCGACGCCGGTCCGGAGCAGTGTCAGCGCAAGGGTTCGCCCGTGCGGGGCCGTCGGCGCGGCTACCCTGAAGGCCAGTCACCCTTCCACCCCAGGGGTATCTCGTGCACCGTGCTGCCGTAGCGGTCGCCTGCCTGAGCATGGTCGTCCCGGCCGCACTCACCGTCGGCTCGACGGACGCAGCAGGCGCCGCCCCTCGCCAGCGGGCGACCCTGTCGGTGTCCCCGGGGATCGCCCAGAACGGCACCCGGGTGGCCTCGGCCAACGGTGCCTTCCTGCTCGGTGAGGCGTCGTTCCGGCCGGTACGTCGCGGGCGCCTCGTGGTGGTGCAGCGGCGCCTGGGCCACTCACGCTGGCGGACCGTCATGCGGACCCGCGAGGACGCCCATGGCCGGGTGCGGTTCGTCCGCGACGACAAGCGTGGTGCCACGCCGTACACCTACCGGGTGGCTGCTGCTCGCAGCCGCGGCCTGCGCGCCGTCTACAGCAACACCGGCTCCAGCGCCGGATGGCGGCTCCGCTTCGACGAGCCGTTCAACGGCAGACACCTGGACCTTGGCACGTGGGACTATCGCCTCCCCGGGTTGCTGCACGGCACCCGGATGCACGCAGAGAGCTCGCCGGCCGCCGTACACGTGGGCGGTGGGGCTGTGAACCTCCAGGTGCGCTCCAACCCGGCGCACCGCCCGGACCCGCTTCCGTACTACCTCAACGGCCACATCAGCACCGAGCGCTCGTTCGGCTTCACCTACGGCTACGCCGCGGCGCGGGTGAGGTTCGCCCGCGGGCAGGGCCAGCACGGTGCGTTCTGGCTGCAGCCGAGCGCCCGGGCTGCGCAGTCCGGACCGGCCGCGCTGACCGGCACCGAGATCGACGTCGCCGAGTTCTTCGGCCGCGGCTACCGCAACGGGGGCATCGCGAACTACGTCTACTCCCTGCCGGCCCCCGGGCAGACCCTCAAGCACGGTGCCCTGCGGGCCTCGGCACGGCGGGCGCTGCGCAGGCGCGACAGCTGGTGGTCGCGCTACCACGTGTTCTCGGTGCTGTGGACACCGCGGGGGCACGTGTTCCGCATCGACGGGGTCGAGACGTCCCGGATCATGACCGCGGTCTCCCGGCAGCCGCAGTACCTTCTCCTGAGCCTGCTCAGCTCGGACTGGGAGCTTCCTCGGCTCGACCGGCGCTCGCTGCCGACCTCGATGAAGGTGGACTGGGTCCGGGTCTGGCAGCGCTGACGCGTGCGGCACGCCGGGCAACACGCCGGCACGCCGGGCAACACGCGGGCACGCCGGGCAACACGCCGGCACGCCGGGCAACACGCCGGGCAACCACGCGGGTCTACGGCGGCTGACCTGCGGTTTCTCCGACGCCGGCGAACTCGTCGTCCCCATCTGTGCGAACCGCTTGCGCGACCGGGGTCGCAGACCTAGGGTTACCACTACATCTAGTAGTTACACCGGTGTGGTTTTCCACATGTAGGCCCACAGGCCCATGGGACTTCTGCACAGGCGACTGCCAGTTGTCCCCATCTTGTGCACCGGTTCGTCCCCAGCCGACGCCCCTCGCGCCGGAAGGAACCGGGGGCGGTGGGGGTTGTAGAAGGAGAGGCCCGGCCCTGCTGGGGAGCCGGTCGTCCCGAGGCCACTGGTGCAGAAGCCAGTGGTGCAGAAGCCAGTTCGTCGAGGTGAGAGGAGTGGTGAGCACATGCACTGTCCGTACTGCCGCCACACCGACACCCGGGTGCTGGACAGTCGCGTCACCGACGACGGTGGGGCGATCCGGCGCCGGCGGTCCTGCCCTGCCGAGAGCGGCGGGTGCGGCAAGCGCTTCAGCACCGTGGAGAAGATGCAGCTGGTGGTGGTGAAGCGCTCCGGCGCCACCGAGCCGTTCGTCCGCGAGAAGGCGATCGCGGGCGTCCGCAAGGCCTGCAAGGGCCGGCCGGTCTCCGACCACGACCTGGACCGCCTGGGCCAGCACGTCGAGGACACCCTGCGCAGCGACGGCTGGGCGGAGGTCCCGGCCCACGAGGTGGGGATGGCGATCCTCACCCCGCTGCGCGAGCTCGACGAGGTCGCCTACCTCCGCTTCGCCAGCGTCTACCGCGCCTTCGAGTCTGCCGACGACTTCGAGGCCGAGATCGCCGTGCTGCGCGCCGAGCGCCCTGCCGAGGCGCTCGAGCCCACGCGGGACCAGCACCCCGACCAGCACTCGCAGCAGCCCCCGGACCAGCACCCCGACCGGCACCCGGGCCAGCACAGCGACGTACGACCTCAGCCCGCTCCACAGTCGGGCTGACCCAGACTGCCCGGGCGTCGTGGGGAAGCGGCGCCCGGGCACACCAACCCCACCAGCCCGTCCGGCACCTGGCCGGACGGCACAGCCAGAAGGACCCCTGGCAAGACGACGAGGAGCAGGCATGACGGAGACGGTCAGCGGCGCACGGGACACACAGGACACCCGGAGCAAGCGCAGGCAGCCCACCAGGAGTGGTGCAGGCCTGAAGATGGAACGGGTCTTCAGCACCGAGGGCGTGCACCCCTACGACGAGCTGACCTGGGAGCGTCGCGACGTCGTCCAGCAGAACTGGAAGACCGGCGAGACCGTCTTCGAGCAGCGTGGCGCCGAGTTCCCGGACTTCTGGAGCGTCAACGCCTCCACGATCGTGACCACGAAGTACTTCCGGGGTGCCCTCGGCACGGACGTGCGCGAGTGGAGCCTCAAGCAGCTGGTGGACCGGGTGGTGAGGACCTACCGCGCCGCAGGTGAGGAGCACGGCTACTTCGCGACGCCGGCCGACGCGGAGGTGTTCGAGCACGAGCTCACCTGGCTGCTGGTGCACCAGTACTTCTCGTTCAACTCGCCGGTGTGGTTCAACGTCGGCACCACGTCTCCGCAGCAGGTGTCGGCGTGCTTCATCCTGTCGGTCGACGACTCGATGGACTCGATCCTCAACTGGTACAAGGAGGAGGGCTTCATCTTCAAGGGCGGCTCGGGTGCCGGTCTGAACCTGTCCCGGATCCGCTCGTCGAAGGAGCTGCTGTCCTCCGGCGGTACGGCGTCCGGCCCGGTGTCCTTCATGCGCGGCGCCGACGCGTCCGCGGGCACCATCAAGTCCGGCGGAGCGACCCGTCGCGCGGCGAAGATGGTCGTCCTCGACGTGGACCACCCCGACATCGAGGAGTTCGTCGAGACGAAGGCGCGCGAGGAGCACAAGATCCGCGCACTGCGCGACGCCGGCTTCGACATGGACCTCGGGGGCGTGGACATCACCAGCGTCCAGTACCAGAACGCGAACAACTCGGTCCGCGTGAGCGACGAGTTCATGCGGGCGGTCGAGGACGACACGAGGTTCGGGCTGCGGGCCCGCAAGACGGGTGAGGTCATCGAGGAGGTGGACGCCCGCGAGCTGTTCCACAAGATCGCGGACGCCGCCTGGCAGTGCGCAGACCCCGGGCTCCAGTACGACGACACCATCAACGACTGGCACACGAACCCGGAGACCGGTCGGATCACCGCGTCCAACCCCTGCAGCGAGTACATGTCGCTGGACAACTCGAGCTGCAACCTCGCCTCGCTGAACCTGATGAAGTTCCTGCGCGAGGACGACACCTTCGACGCTGCCCTGTTCGCGAAGGCCGTCGAGGTGATCATCACCGCGATGGACATCTCCATCTGCTTCGCGGACTTCCCGACCGAGAAGATCGCCGAGACGACGCGGGACTACCGCCAGCTCGGCATCGGCTACGCCAACCTGGGTGCGCTGCTGATGGCGATGGGCCTGGGCTACGACTCCGACGGCGGCCGGGCGATGGCCGGCGCGATCACGTCGCTGATGACCGGGACGTCGTACAAGAGGTCGGCGGAGCTCGCCGCAGTGGTCGGTCCCTACGCGGGCTACGCCCGCAACGCCGACGCCCACCAGCGGGTGATGCGCAAGCACCGGGCCGCCAACGACGCCGTCCGCTCGGTCAACGCCGAGGACCGCTCGGTGCACGCGGAGGCCGCGAAGGCCTGGGACACCGTGGTGAAGCTGGGGGAGCGCAACGGCTACCGCAACGCGCAGGCCAGTGTGCTCGCGCCGACCGGCACCATCAGCTTCATGATGGACGCCGACACCACCGGCATCGAGCCGGACTTCTCGCTCGTCAAGTTCAAGAAGCTCGTCGGCGGCGGGTCCATGCAGATCGTGAACCAGACGGTCCCGCAGGCGCTGGGCAAGCTCGGCTACCAGCAGGAGCAGATCGAGGCGATCGTCGAGTACATCGCCGAGAAGGGCCACGTCATCGACGCGCCCGGGTTGAGGCTCGAGCACTACGAGGTGTTCGACTGCGCGATGGGTGAGCGGGCGCTGAGCCCGATGGGACACGTCCGGATGATGGCGGCCTGCCAGCCGTTCATCTCCGGCGCGATCAGCAAGACCGTCAACCTGCCCGAGACGGCGACGGTCGAGGAGATCGAGGACGTCTACCTGCAGGGCTGGAAGCTCGGCCTCAAGGCGATGGCGGTCTACCGCGACATGTGCAAGGTGGGTCAGCCGCTCTCCGACGGCAAGAAGAAGGGCGGTGACAAGGCGTTCGACGCCTCCGCGCCGGTCGAGCCGGCACCCGCCGTGGTCGTCGACCCGCGTCCGGTCCGCAAGCGGCTGCCGAAGTCGCGTCCGTCGCGGACCACGTCGTTCACCGTCGGTGGCGCCGAGGGCTACATGACCGCCGGCTCCTACCCCGACGACGGCCTGGGCGAGGTGTTCCTCAAGCTCGGCAAGCAGGGCTCGACCCTGGCCGGGGTGATGGACGCCTTCTCGATGGCGATCAGCATCTCCTTGCAGTACGGCGTCCCGCTGGAGACCTACGTCTCGAAGTTCACCAACATGAAGTTCGAGCCGGCCGGTCTCACCGACGACCCGGACGTGCGGATGAGCCAGTCGATCATGGACTACATCTTCCGTCGCCTGGCGCTGGACTACCTCCCCTTCGAGACGCGCGCCGCGATGGGCATCTACACCGCCGACGAGCGTCGCCGCCAGCTGGAGACGGGGTCCTACGAGGCTGCCGTCGACGAGCTTCCGGAGGCGGAGTCGCTGAAGGGCGCGACCAACGACGGTCCCGCCCAGGGAGCGGTTGCCGCGACGACAGAGGTCGGTGCCGCGAAGGAGGCCCCCGCCTCGGTGCACACCTCCGCGGAGCTGATGGAGGCGATGACGGGCACGGCGGTCGACAGCCCGCTCTGCTTCACCTGCGGCACCAAGATGCGCCCGGCGGGTTCCTGCTACGTCTGCGAGGGCTGCGGCAGCACCAGCGGCTGCAGCTGAAGGCAGCGGGCCAGGTGCGCCCGATCAGCGCGTCTCGTATCGCAGGAGGATGTCTTCTCGCGCCGACACCGATGTCGGCGCGACCCGAGCCGGTCGGCTAGAAGGTGACGTAGGTGAGCGACATGACCGAGAGCCCGCCTGACCCGAAGCGCACGCTGACGGAGCTGGAGCTTGTCAGCGAAGAGCTGCTCGACTGGCGGATGCTGATCGACCGGCTGCACGCCAGCTTCGACACCGGCGACTTCGTCACCGCGGTCAGGCTCGTCGACGCGATCATGCTGGTCGCTGAGGAGATGGACCACCATCCGGACCTCGATCTGGCCTACGGTCGGCTCGACGTCCGGCTGATCAGTCATGACGTCGGTGGGGTGACATCGCGCGACGTGGCGCTGGCCCGGACCATCAGCGAGTTGGCCCTGGCCGCCGGGGCCGCGCCGCGTCCGGCGCGCACCAGCGTGCTCGAGCTCGGCCTCGATACGGCCGACGAGGCAGAGATCAGGCCGTTCTGGGCGGCCTTGCTGGACTACGACACGGTCGAGGCTGGCGGCGAGCTGGTCGACGACAGCGCCGCGCCGGCTTTCTGGGTGCTTGCCGACTCGCAGGGAAACCGCGCCTGCCTGACCACCTGGCAGGGCCGCGAGTCCTAGGAGCGTGAGCCGGGTCAGCGAGGCCGTCGCCGACGGGTGTCAGCTGCGGCGCCGGCGGACCTGCTTCACCTCGCAGGATCGCGCCCGGTGCCCACGTCACCGTCAGGTCGAACGAAGCTCACGACCCGCCCGAGCCAAGCAGGCCAACGCTCGTACGGCGTCCCACGTGCCGTCCTTGAGACCAGCCGCGGCGTCGAGTGCTGAGCGGTGCAGCTCCTCTGCCACGGGTTGCCCCTTGGCCTCGATGGCCAGCAGCGACAGCGCCTCGACGCTCGCCCACGTGCCCGCCTTCAAGCCACGCGCCGCATCCACGGCTCGCTCGAGTGGTGCTCGTTCGTCTCGGCGGTTGCTGGGCACGTATGTCTCCTCGGGTCGACCCAGGTGGTGATCAGCGATCAACGTATGCCACTGCCTCGCTCCTGTGCCCACGAAGCTCGGAGTGCCAGGACAGCCCCATCCCGACCGCGACGGCTCGAGCCCCTGGTGCAGAATCGTCACGACGAACCGTCCCCCGGGGCGGTCTGGAGCTCGGGTTCCCCCGACAGTGTCTGACTTGAGAGCCAGCGACAGGAATGAGGGCACGGACATGGCCTCCGACATCCCCACCGACCCCCGACGCGCCTACGAGCTGGACCGCCGGCACGTCTTCCACTCCTGGTCGGCGCAGGCGTCGCTGGACCCGATGGTGGTCGCCAAGGCCGCGGGCTCGCACGTCTGGGACGGCGAGGGCAACCGGTTCCTGGACTTCACCTCCCAGCTGGTGTTCACCAACCTCGGGCACCAGCACCCGCGCGTCGTGCGCGCCATCCAGGAGCAGGCCGCGACGCTGTGCACGGTCGCCCCGACAGCCGCCAACGCCGCCCGGTCCGAGGCGGCCGCCCTGGTCGCCTCGCACACCCCCGAGGGTCTCGACCGGGTCTTCTTCACCAACGGCGGTGCGGACGCCAACGAGCACGCCATCCGGATGGCCCGCCTGCACACCGGCCGGCAGAAGGTGCTCTCGACCTACCGCTCCTACCACGGCGGCACGCATCTCGCGGTCAACGTGACCGGTGACCCCCGCCGCTGGCCCAACGACGTCGGTGCCGCCGGGACGGTGCACTTCTTCGGGCCGTTCCTCTACCGGAGCGCCTTCTCCGCACAGAGCGAGGCCGAGGAGGGCGAGCGGGCACTGGCGCACCTGGAGCAGGTGGTCGCGCTCGAGGGTCCCTCGACCATCGCGGCCGTGATCCTCGAGCCGATCCCCGGGACGGCCGGGATCATGGTGCCCCCGCCCGGCTACCTGCGCGGCGTCCGGGAGCTGTGCGACCGGCACGGCATCGTGTTCATCGCCGACGAGGTGATGACCGGCTTCGGCCGCACCGGCCGCTGGTTCGCCGTCGAGCACGACGGGGTGGTCCCCGACCTGCTGACCTTCGCCAAGGGCGTCAACTCCGGCTACGTCCCGCTCGGCGGGGTGGCGATCAACGACGCGATCTACGAGACGTTCGCCGACCGGGTCTACCCCGGCGGCCTGACCTACTCAGGTCACCCGCTGGCCTGCGCCGCGGCGGTGGCGACCATCCGCGCGATGGAGGACGAGGACGTCGTCGCCGGCGCGGCCCGGCTCGGCGAGGAGGTGTTCGGGCCCGGCCTGCGTGCCCTGGCCGAGCGGCACGAGTGGATCGGGGAGGTGCGGGGGACCGGCGTGTTCTGGGCCCTCGAGCTCGTCGAGGACCGTGAGACCCGAGCACCCCTCGCGCCGTACGGCGCCAGCAGCCCGGAGATGGCCGCGATCCTGGGTGCCTGCCGTGCGGAGGGCCTGCTCCCGTTCGCGAACTACAACCGCATCCACGCCGTACCTCCGCTGACGATCACGCCCGACGAGGCCCGCGAGGGCATCGAGATGCTGGACCGGGCACTGTCCAAAGCCTCTCGGTAGCCGCCCGCCCTCAGGCACCTGCCGGACGACGGACCAGGCGCACGGCCCCGTCGCGACGCGGGTCGGCGGCAGCGACCAGGTGCCCGTCGCTCCGCAGCAGCGTGGCACCCACACCACCGAAGTACATCGTCAGGTCGCTCTCCACCTTCACCACCTCGTCGGCCCGGCCCGCTCGGTGCACGTGCACCCGGGGGTGCCGGACCGCCTCCTGCAGCGAGAGGCCGCCGTTGACGAAGCCGGCGAGCACCTGGGTCACGGCCGTCGTGATGCGGTCGGCGCCGGGGGAGCCGATCGCCAGGACGGTGCCGTCGTCGTGACGTGCCACGGTCGGGGCCATGTTGGACAGCAGCCGGCTGCCCGGGGGAAGCGCGTGCAGGCCGTGCGGGTTGAGCTCCTGCTCGCCGAGGCAGTTGTTGAGCCAGATGCCGGTGCCGCGGGCGACCATGCCGGCGCCGTACCCCGAGGACACCGTCACCGAGCACGCCCCGCCCTCGCTGTCGGTGGCGGAGACGTGGGCCGTCGACCCCGACTCGAGGACCGCGAGCCGGTCCCGGTCGACCCTCCCGAGGAACGCCCGGGCGTCCCGCTCCAGGTCGGTGCTCAGGTCCAGGACGGTGCGCCGGTGCCCGAGGACCGCCCGCTCGACCCGCACCAGGTGCGCCACGTCCTCGGCGTCCCACCCGTGCCGCGGCCGCCCGTCGAGCAGGCGGAGCATGGCGCCGATCACGACGCCCCCCACCGAGGGAGGCGGCGTGGAGGCCAGCGTCCAGCCGCCGATCCGGGTGAGCAGGGAGGGGCGCACCACCGGCCGGTACGACGCGAGGTCGGCCGGCCCGAGGATGCCGCCGCGGTCGAGGACGTCTCGGCTGATGAGGTCGGCGAGCCCGCCGACGTGCAGCGCCGCCGGTCCCTCGTCGGCGACGACCTGCAGGGACCGTGCCAGGTCGGGGACCACCACCGGCCCGGTCGTGACCTCGCCGTCGTCGTCGTGCAGGGCTGCCCGGCTGACGTCGTCCCACCCGAAGACGTCCTCGTGGACGTAGTCCAGGTAGTAGCGCGACGCGGAGCTCAGCCGGAAGCCCCCGCGGGCCACGTCGAGCGCGGGCGCGACCAGCTCGCGCCAGGGCAGCGACCCGTTGCGGCGGTGCGCCTCCCCGAAGGCCGCGATCGACCCGTGCACCGCGACGGACCCCGGGCCGATGGTGATGTCCAGCCCGCCGCCGTACTCCGTGGTGACGTCCCAGGTGGCCGCGCCGAGCCTCCGGTCCCGACCCGGCATGTCCATCCCGCCGTCCACGGTGTACGGCGTGCTGCCGTCGGGCGGCTGGACGGTGACGAAGCCGCCGGAGCTCAGCGAGACGATGCCGACCTCGTTGACCATCGTGACCAGGGCTGCGGCCAGCGCCGCGTCGACGGCGTTGCCGCCGGCCCGCGCCACCTGCTCCCCGGCGCCGGCGGCCGCGTCGTTCGGGGCGGCGATGGCGACGTCGGGCATGCCGTGCAGTATCTCCGACGTACCAGTGACCGGGAGGCCCCACCAGCGCTCCTGCCGGTCGCCCTTAGAGTGCGCGTGTGAGTGCGCGCGCGGGGATCATCGTCACGGGCACCGAGGTGCTCACCGGCCGGGTCTCGGACCTCAACGGTCCCTGGCTCGCCGAGGAGCTGCGGCAGGCCGGGGTGGACGTCGGCTTCACGGTCGTGGTCGGGGACCGGCCGCACGACCTGGTGGCCGCGCTCGACTTCCTCGCCGGCGTCGGGGTCGACCTGGTCGTCACCTCCGGCGGCCTGGGCCCGACCGCGGACGACCTGACGGCCGCGGTCGTCGGGGACTGGCAGGGCCGGCCCTCCGAGCCGGACCGGGAGCTCGAGGCGCGGATCACGGCCATCGTCGAGCGGCTCAGCGCCGGACGTGGCTGGCAGGTGGACCCCCGGGTGCTGGCGGTGGGTACGTCGAAGCAGGCGCTCGTGCCGCGGGGCGCGGAGGTGCTCGAGCCCACCGGCACGGCGCCCGGGCTCGTCGTGCCGCCGACCACGGACGAGTCCCACCCACCGGTCGTCGTGCTCCCCGGCCCGCCCGGTGAGCTGCAGCGCATGTGGCCCGCTGCCGTGGCCTCCCCCCTGGTGACCCTGGCCCTGGCCGGGAGGACCGAGCTGCGGCAGTCCACGGTCCGGATCTGGGGGACGCCGGAGGCCGCGATCGCAGCGACGCTGCGCCGGCTGGCCGACGACCTGCACGACCTGGAGATCACCACCTGCCTGCGGGGCGGGGAGCTGGAGGTGGTGACCCGCTACGGCGTGGACCTCCAGGAGCGGTACGCCCGGTTCGTCGACGCCCTGGTCGAGGAGTACGGCGCCGTCGTCTTCTCCACGGACGGCTCGACCGTCGACGACATCGTCGCCAGCCTGCTGGAGGCGCGGGGTCTGAGCATCGCGACCGGCGAGTCCTGCACCGCCGGGCTGGTGGCCGCCCGTCTGACCGAGCGGCCGGGCTCCTCGGCGTGGGTCCGCGGCGGGGTGGCGGCCTACTCCAACGAGGCCAAGCACGACCTCCTCGGTGTCCCCGCCGAGGTCATCGAGCGGCACGGCGCGGTCTCCGAGGAGGTAGCCGTCGCGCTGGCCGAAGGGGCGCGTCGTGAGCTGCGGGCCGACCTGGGGATCGGGGTCACGGGCGTCGCGGGTCCCGGAGGCGGCACGGAGGAGAAGCCCGTGGGGCTGGTGCATCTGTGCGTCGCGGGCCCCGGCGGCGTGCTCTCCCGGGCCCCCCTGCTGGGTGGTGACCGGTCCCAGGTGCGCGCTCGCGCGGTCGCGGTCGCCCTGCACATGGTGCGGGAGCTCCTGCAGGGCACCTGAGCGGCCCGGTAGCGTGGCGGTGTGAAGGGCGACCGTGTCGAGGTGGTCGTGGACGCCGGGGACTCGGTCCGGGTCTACGACGTCGTCGCCACGCGGGCCGGGCGGCGCGTCGAGACCACCACCGGTCGCAGCGTCACCGAGGTCACCGAGGTCACCCGGGGAGGCACCGCCGTCCGGACGGCCCGGTTCATGACCGCCCGGGTGATCGCGATCGTCGAGCACCCGGCAGCCCCCTCGGTCCGGCTCGGCACCGACGTCTCCGAGGGTGGCTGAGGGGGGAGGGCTCACCCCCAGGCGCTGCGGTCCCCGTGTCCGGGCGGCTGCAGCCGCGGCCTGATCCGGGCGTTCGGCAGTGCCGGGGCGGGCAGGTGCTTCGGGAAGCCGCCGTACCCCTCGACCGCGCCGAACCGCTCGGACTTCGCCTGCCACTGCTCGCGGAACTCGATGATCTCCTCGTGTGAGCGGCCGACGAAGTTCCACCACATCACGACCGGCTCCTCGAACGGCTCACCGCCGAGCAGGACGACGCGGGCCGGCTCGTCGCCGGGATTGGTCAGCACCAGCTGCACGGCACCCGGGTCGACGTACCCCAGCTCGGCGACGGCCAGCTCGACGCCGTCCAGCAGCACCGGTCCCCGGTCGACGAGCACGCCGTGCTCGAACCGCGCATCCACCTCCAGCGACACCTCCGAGCCCGGGTCGAGGAGCACCTCGGCGCCCAGCAGCGGGGTGTGGGTGCGCACCGGTGAGGTGGAGCCGGCCAGCGAGCCGAGCAGCACCCGCGCCGAGCCGCCCGGCAGGGACACCCGGGGCGGGACGTGATGGTCGAAGCCGCGCGGCAGGTTCCGTGCGCCGTCCGGCAACGCGACCCAGAGCTGGACGCCGTGCAGGATGGTGGTCGCGGGGGTGGAGACCTCCGAGTGCGCGACCCCGTGCCCGGCGGTCATCAGGTTCAGCTCCCCGGGCCGGACCATGGCGTGCACGCCGCCGCTGTCGCGATGCTCGACCTCCCCCTCGAACAGCCAGCTGACCGTCTGCAGCCCGGTGTGGGGATGCGGCGGCACGTCCATGCCACCGGTGGTGGCGACGTCCGCCGGACCGTAGTGGTCCGCGAAGCACCAGGCGCCGACGAGGGACCGGTCACGCTGGGGCAGGGTGCGGTGCACGGTCATCGCGCGCGGGCCACCGAGCGGCACCTCGCGCGAGGTGACCACCTGTACGTCGCTCATGAGACCCAGCCTGCCAGGTGCGCGCGACCTCGGCGACCCGACGGCCGCACCTGCTCGGGCCATCCGGCAGGTTCGGCGTGGCGGTGGCCGCGTGCACAGGGCCGTTGACGCAGCCCGGGCCGGCATGGGCCCAGGACGGGCGGCGTTGCACGTGGGTCTGCTGGCCTGGATGCGGCCCGGGGTGGTCCGTCGTACCGTGCCTTGTGTGACCGGCCGGCCAGGAGCCTCTGGCAGGCGTCCACCCCGGGGGTCCCGGTCCGAGCTCGGTGACCACCAGGTCTGGGGGCCGGGTACGACGGACCACCTCGACCACACTCGGGCCCGCCACGCCGACGGGCAGCACCGGCTGTTCCGGCCACGACGCGACCACCGCCACCAGTGGGAGAAGCGCGCACAGGTGCTCCTTCCCGGTGGCCTGGCACAGTCCCCGGCAACCACGCCTGTGCGGGGTTACCGCGCCCCTACGCCCGATCTGCGCACGCCAACCACGCACAGGCGCCGTCGTGGTCCCTCGTCCGCCGGCCTCCGGCCCTTCGCCTGCACCGACATCCGGCACGAGCGTCTGGTGGGCGCGAACAGGGAGGTCGACCCCACGGCCCTGCTGCTACCCACGGACGTCCGGGCCGCACACCACAGGGGCCGAGCACCTGGGAGGATGGTGGGATGGCCGACCAGGACCTGGAGCGCTTCGTCGCAGCACAGGACTCCGCCGGCACCTACGACGCGGCGCTGGACGAGCTGCGACGGGGGCGCAAGCGGAGCCACTGGATGTGGTTCGTGTTCCCGCAGATCGCCGGGCTCGGACGCAGCGCCACGGCCCAGCACTACGCGGTGGCGGACCTGTCCGAGGCGCGCGCATACCTCGCGCACCCGGTGCTCGGGGCGCGGCTGCGGGAGTGTGCACGGGTGCTGACCGAGCTGCCGACCCGGGACCCGGTCGAGGTGTTCGGCCCGGTCGATGCGCAGAAGCTGGGCTCCTCGATGACGCTGTTCTCCCGGGCGGCGCCCGAGGATCCGGTGTTCTCCGAGGTGCTCGAGCAGTACTTCGACGGTGCGGCGGACGACGGCACGCTGACCCGGATCTGAGCAGCACCGGCCGGCCCGTGCTGCTCTGTTCTGGCCAGGTTTCGTCCACGGCAACGGACGGGTGATGGTGGTCCACAGGGCGCACATCCGTTCGAGCGCTCTGGTGCCGGCGCACCTAGTGTCATTCACGTGACCCAGACCCTCGATCCCCCGACGACAGCTGGTGCCGACGGCCCCGGAGGGCTGCAGCCGCCCCATCCGGTGGTCGGGTTCCTGGCGTCGTTGAGCGAGGCCCTGGACCGGCTGTCCGCCACGGCCACGTGGTCGATGACGCCCACCGAGCAGCGCGAGGCACTGGTGGCTCTGCACCGCCAGCGAGCCCGGCTGGAGGAGCTCGGCCTCCGGGTCCTGGTCTCTGCCGACCGCAACGAGGTCGGAGCCGAGTCGGGTGCGACCTCGACCGCGACCTGGATGGCGGAGGCCACCGGGTCGAGCCCTGCCGACTGCTTCCGGGACGTGCACCTGGCCCATGCCCTGGACCAGGACTTCGACGCCACCCGGCGCTCCCTGGCAGGAGGGGAGATCGACAGCGAACGGGCCGGCGCAGTGGTGCGCGCCGTCACTGCACTGACCGACGAGCACGACGACCTCCCTCCTGGGACCCGCGCGGCGGCCGAGGCGCACCTCCTCGGACTGGCTCGGGTGCATGACGCACGCACCCTTCGACGGCTCGGCAAGCGGCTCTTCGAGGTGGTCTGCCCGGAGGCGGCCGACGAGCGGGAGGGCCGCACGCTGGCGCAGGAGGAGGAGCGCGCACGGCGGTTGGCCTCCCTCACGCTGCACGACAACGGGGACGGCACGGCCGAGGGCAGGTTCCGTCTGCCGACGCTGCACGCCCGGCTGCTGAAGAGGGCCCTCGAGTCGCTGACCTCGCCTGCCCGCACCGAGGAGAGACGCCAGGAGCCGGTGGCCGGCACCAGGCCCAGCTACTCCACTGTGCTCGGCAGGGGTCTCATGGAGCTCCTCGAGCGCCACCTGGACGTCGGGTCCCTGCCCGGGAGTGCCGGGTCGCCGTTCACCGTCGTGGTGACGGTCAACCTCGAGGCCCTGCAGAGCGGCCTCGGTGTCGCGGTGTTGGACACCGGTGATCGGATGAGTGCCGGACAGGCCCGGCGACTGGCGTGCGAGGCGGGCCTGATCCCGATGGTGCTGGGAGGCGAGTCGATGCCCCTGGACCTGGGACGCGAGCGGCGGCTCTTCTCCAAGCACCAGCGGATCGCGCTGGCCCAGCGGTTCGGCGGATGCGCCGGCCTCACCTGCGACCGGCCGCCGTCGCAGACCGAGGTCCACCATCTCGACCCGTGGCACCGTGGCGGTCGCACCGACCTGGCCCGGGGGATCCCGCTGTGCTCGGCGCACCACGAGATGGCCGACCACCCGCAGACCTGGCAGATGACCACCCGGTCCGACGGCCGGGTCCGCTTCAGCAGGCGGACGTGAGGCGGTGCGCCGGCTTCGGACCGCTGGCCACCGGCTACCGCCCGCCGAGTACCGCCGCCCACCGACCGCCGACCGCCGCCCACCGACCGCTGACCGCTGACCGCCGACCGAGGCTGGGCGGGCCGTGCCTACAGTGTCGAGGTGCCAGCGGTGGAGGAAGCCGACGGTGAGCGACCCGAGCTCGTCGGGCTGCGAGAGTCCAGCTCGACGGGGACCACGGAGGACCGATGGGGACGGTGCTGATGGCGATGGCACTGATGACAAGCCTGCCCCTGCTGGTGCTCCTCCTGGTGCTGCAGCGGATCTTCGTCGAGGGCCTGACGCGCCCAGGGGCCAAGTAGGGCCCGCGGGTGGTGGCCGGCGAGCGCCGCTTCGTCGTACAACGGCACCGGGCGACCGGTGACCACTACGACCTGCGGCTCGAGGCTGACGGCGTCCTGCTGAGCTGGGCGGTGCCGAAGGGCCCGACCCTGGACCCCACGAAGCGGCGTACGGCCTTCCACGTCGGTGACCATCCCCTCGAGTACCTCCTGTTCGAGGGGGTGATCCCGGAGGGGACGTACGGCGGCGGAGACGTCGTGGTCTGGGACACCGGCACCTGGCGCCCGGCCCGGACCGACGACCCTCGCGCGGCCGTCGAGGCGGGCGAGCTGCACGCCGACCTCTTCGGGCACAAGCTGCGCGGCCGGTTCGCTCTGGTCCGACGTGGGGAGAGGGGTGACCGGCAGCAGTGGCTGCTGGTGCACAAGCGCGACGAGCACGCCGTGGCGGGCTGGGACCCCGACGAGCACCCGCTGTCCGTGCTGACCGGCCGCACCAACGACGAGGTGCTCGCCGACCGCGACCGGCTGTGGCGCTCGGACCTGCCGGCGGACCAGGCCGAGGTGCTGCTGCGACCGGGACCCGCGGACGTCGAGGCGGCCCTCGAGGGGCTGTCCGACCTGGGGAGCCAGGGCACCTGGGAGCTCTTCGGCAGGAGCCTGAAGGTGACCAACCTCGACAAGGAGCTGTTCCCCGGGCGGCCCGGGGAGCCGGCGGTCACCAAGCGGGAGCTTCTCGGCTACACGGCGGCGGTCGCGCCGACGGCGGTCCGCTACCTGAGCGGCCGGGCCCTGAACATGCGGCGGCACCCCAACGGCGCGCAGACCCGGGGCTTCTGGCACAAGGAGCGCCCCGGGTTCGCGCCGCCGTGGGTCGGCTCGTGGGACAACCCCGAGGCGGACCCCGGCGAGACCAGCACCTACACCGTGGTCGACGAGCCGGCGGCGCTGGTGTGGGTGGCGCAGTTCGGTGCGCTGGAGTGGCACGCGTGGACGTCCAGGACCGACCAGCCGCACCGTCCGACGTACGCCTTGGTCGACCTGGACCCGGGCAGCGAGACCTCCTGGGAGGACCTGCTGGTGCTCGCCCGGCTGCACCGCGACGCCTTCGCCCACCTGGACGTGACGGCCTTCCCGAAGGTCACCGGCAGCCGGGGCATCCAGGTCTGGGTGCCGATCCGTCGGGGGCCGAGCTTCGAGGACACCCGGGCATGGGTCGAGAGGCTGTCGCGGACCGTCGGTGCCGTGGTGCCGGACCTGGTCAGCTGGAGGTGGACGGTCCGGGACCGCGGTGGCCTGGCGCGGCTGGACTACACGCAGAACGCCGTGAACAAGACCCTCGTCGCGCCGTACAGCCCCCGTGCCGCCGCCGGCGCGCCGGTGTCCGCGCCGATCACCTGGGAGGAGCTCGACGACCCCGACCTGAGTCCGGACGGGTTCACCATCCGCACCGTCCAGCGCCGGCTCGCCGAGCGTGGTGACCTGTTCGCCCCATGCTTGGGTCCAGCAGTCGTTGCCCGCGCTGGGGTGAGGGGGCACCGCTCCTCCGGCGGCTCAGCAGCGTCGCCGCGGAAGGTGCCCGCGCCTCCCGCGGGGCAACGCGCCTCTCCCTGGTGGTAGCCTCCGCCGACGTGATCGGGACGGGTACGCCGCCAGTTGGCGGGGAGCATGCGACGGAGCCTGTCGCGTGGGTTTGTGGTCGCCCCGGGCGTCCAGCGTCCGGGTTGTGGTCACTCCCGGCTGTACGACGGCGCACGCCGGCGGCCGCAGTGACCACAACCGCCGCGCGGGCGGCCGCAGTGACCACAACCGCCGCGCGGGCGGCCGCAGTGGCACCCGGACCGCCGACCCGGCGGCCCGCAGCGACCACAACCGCCGCGCGGGCGGCCGCAGTGACCGAACCGCCGACCCGGCGGCCGCAGTGACCACAACCCGGCGGCCGGCGGGAGGGGCGGCGTGAGCATCCCCGGGACGCTCGCGATCCAGGTGCCCGGTGGCCTGCGGCTGGAGGTGCTGCCCTACGGTGCGGCCGTGCACCGGCTCCTGGTGCCGACGGCGTCGGGCGAGAGAAACGTGGTCCTCGGCTACCGGACCCTCGAGGAGTACGCCGCGGGCACGGCGTACTTCGGGGCCACCATCGGCCGCTACGCGAACCGCATCGGAGCTGGCCGGTTCACCCTCGACGGCACCGAGCACCAGCTGGACGTGAACGAGAGCGGCAACACCCTGCACGGGGGCAGCGGCGGGTTCCACACCCGCGAGTGGACCCTGGAGAGCCACACCGAGTCCACGCTCTCCCTGACGCTGGTCAGCCCGGACCGCGACCAGGGCTTCCCGGGGGCGGTCACGGCCACCGTCACCTACACGGTCGCACTCGACGAGGTGCGCGTCGACCTGGTCGCGACCACGGACGCCCCGACGGTCGTCAACCTCACCAACCACTCCTACCTCAACCTCGACGGTGAGGGCTCGGTCGACGACCACCTGCTGAGCGTGCGCGCCGACCACTACACGCCCACCGACGACCTGCTGGTCCCGACCGGGGAGATCGCCCCTGTCGAGGGCACCCCGCTGGACCTGCGCCGACCGACGCGGGTGGGGGACGTCGTACGCCGGCCGCACGAGGCCCTGCGCGCGGCGCAGGGCGTCGACCACAACCTGGTGGTGCGCGGACAGGGCCTGCGCGAGATCGCCACCGTGTCCAGCCACGACCTGGCCGTGACCCTCCTCAGTGACGCGCCGGGCGTCCAGGTCTACACCGGCAACCACCTCGACGGGACAGACCGGGGCACCGGCGGGTCGACGTACCGACAGGGCGACGGCCTGGCGCTCGAGCCGCAGGCCTTCCCGGACACGCCGAACCGGCCCTCGTTCGGGTCGGCGGTGCTGCGTCCCGGTGAGCGCTACCAGCGGCGGATCATCTGGCGCTTCTCACCGGGCTGAACGCCGCAGGCCGGCGAGGCCACGTCGAGTCAGCCCTCGACGTCCCGCCGCAGGTCGCGCAGCACCCGGCGGCTGGCGAGCCTGCCCGGGGAGCCGATCACGCAGCCCCCGGGGTGCGTGCCGGACCCGCACTGGTAGTAGCCGTCGATCGGGGTGCGGTACTGGCTCCAGCCCGGAGCGGGTCGGAAGAAGTACATCTGCGGGGCCAGCAGCTCGCCGGCGAAGATGTTGCCCTCGGTCAGCCCGGTGGTCCGCTCGATGTCGAGCGGCGTGACGACCTCGCGGTGCAGCACCAGCTCCCCGAAGCCGGGGAAGTGCGTCTCGAGGACCGCCTGGGCGGTGTCTCCGAACCTCTCGCGCTCGGTGTCCCAGTCGCTGCCGCGCAGCTCGTACGGCGCGTACTGCACGAAGCACGACATCACGTGCTTGCCCGGTGGTGCCATGTCCGGGTCCACCACCGACTGGACGGCCGCGTCGATGAACGGTCGCTCGCTGTACCAGCCGTACTTCGCGGCGTCGAAGGCCCGCTCGACGTACTCGATGGTCGGGCCGATGTTCAGGAAGCCGCCGTAGTGGTCGGTCGTGTCGGGCAGCGCCGGGAACACCGGCAGCGCGTCGAGGGCGAAGTTGACCTTGCCGGACACGCCCCGGAAGCGCATCCGCTGCACGTCGTCGACCAGCTCCGCGGGCAGCTCGCGGGGGTCGAGCAGCTCGAGGAAGGTCCGGCGCGGGTCCAGCGCGGACACCACCACCGGTGCGTGCAGCTCGGTGCCGTCCTCCAGCGCGACCCCGACGGTGCGGCCCTCACGGGTCAGCACCGAGGAGACCCGCGCACCGAGCCGGATCTCGGCGCCGGCCGCCTCCGCGGCGCGACCGAGCACCTGGGTGAAGCCGCCGTTGCCGCCCTTGTGGAAGGCCCACGAGCCCAGGTGGCCGTCGTGCTCGCCCATCTTGTGGAACAGCAGCACCAGCCCGGAGCCCGGTGACATCGGCCCGACCTTGGAGCCGATGATGCTCGACGAGGCGTGGAACCCCCGCACCGCCTCGTGCTCGAAGTAGTCCTCGAGCCAGTCCGAGGCGCTGCCGGTGAGCAGCCGGACCACGTCGTGCATCACCTTCGCCTCCACGCCGCCGAGGTGGTCCAGCAGCCAGGCCACGTCCGCCTGGTCCTCGGGGTCCTTGCCGAACACGTTCGGCGGCGGGTTGTCGAACAGCGGCTGGACGGCCTGCACGACCCGGTCCAGGTCGTGGTGGTAGCGCTCGTAGGCGTCCGCGTCGTGCGGGGAGTGGCGGCGGACCTCCTGCACGTTCTGCGCGTGGTCGTCGCCGAGCAGCAGGTAGCCGCCGTCCCCGGTGGGGTGGAACGAGGACGGCATCATCAGCGGCATGAACCCGTGCCGGACCAGGTCGAGCTCCCTGACGATCTCGGGACGCAGCAGGCTCAGCGCGTAGGAGAACGTCGTGAACGAGAACCCGGGCACCAGCTCCTCGGTGATCGCCGCGCCGCCGACGAGGTGGCGTCGCTCCAGGACCAGGGTGCGCAGACCGGCCTTCGCCAGGTAGGCCGCGTTGACCAGTCCGTTGTGCCCGCCGCCGACCACGATCGCGTCGTACGTCGGACCGCCTGGCCGACGTGGGCTGCTTGCAGGGCTGGGAGAGGTCATGGTCGGGCCGTCCTCCGTGCGGGGTTGAACAGGGGCAGCCTCGCGGTGCGCGCGGCGACCCTGGCGGTGTGGTGGTGGATGACCAGCTCGAGATGCACCTGCGAGCCCGGAGCCGCCAGCGTCGGGATGACCCGCGCGATGCCGATGTGTCGCTGCAGGACAGGGGAGTACATCGTGCTCGTCGCGTAGCCGACCTGCGAGCCGCCGGCCGGGGCGTCGTACAGCATCGACTCGTACGGCGGCGGGTGCTCGTCCCTCGGGGGCAGCAGACCGGCCTCGCGGTGCAGCCGGACCCAGTGCTCCCCGTCGAGGACCATCCCGACCGTCGCCCAGCGGGAGGTGCGGTCCGCCAGCTCGCGGCGGATCGCGTCCCGGCCCAGGAAGGGCCGGTCGTCCGCGCCTACGTCCCGCAGCATCCAGCCCATGCCCAGCTCGGTCGGGGTGACCCGCTCGTGGTCGGTGAAGGCCAGCCGGCTGTTGCGCCACTCGACGTCGACCAGCGGCAGCCCGGCCTCGATGCGCAGCATCATCAGGGCCTCCTCGCCGAACGGCCGGATGCCGTGGCCGCGGCCCGCCTCCAGGACCGCGTCCAGGACGTCGACGGCGTGCTCGGCCTCGACGGTGACCTCGAAGCCGAGGTCACCGGTGTAGCCGGTGCGCGAGAGGGTGACCGGCGCCGAGGCGACCTTCGCCGGCGCGTGCTCGAAGTAGGCCAGGGTCCCCGCCTCGGGCATCAGGGCGGCGAGCACCGCCCGGGAGCGAGGGCCCTGCACGGCCAGCATGCCGAAGTCGTCGGAGACGTCCTCCAGCCTCACTCGCAGGCGCCCGGCCAGGTCCTCGAACCAGCCCAGGGTCGGCCGCGCCGCCGTGAGCAGGAACTCGGTCTCGGAGTGGCGGAACACCACGCCGTCCTCCATCACGAAGCCGCGGTCGTCGCACCACAGGGTGTACTGCGCCTGCCCCGGCCGGCAGGTGCGGATGTCGCGCACCAGCACACCGGCCAGGAACCGCTCGGCGTCCGGGCCGTGGACGCGGTACTTGAACAGCGGGGAGGTGTCGAAGACGCCGACGGCGTTGCGGACCGCGAAGTACTCGTGCTTCGGTGCGTGGGTGTAGCGCAGCGCGGAGAGGTAGCCCTGCCAGTGCGTGTAGAGCCCCTCGGTGTTCAGCCCGCTGAGCCGTGGGTGGAACGGCGTGGTCCTGACCATCCTGCTCCTCTCAGGGCAGCGGGTCGACCTCGTCGTGGTCGCCCACCGCGTCCGCCAGCCGGCCGAGATGGAGCTGACCGTCGCCGAGGAGATGGTCGAGGGCGGTCAGGTGGCTGGTGTAGCTGCCGACGCTGTACTCCGCGGTCATCGCGATGCCTCCGTGCAGCTGGATCGCCTCCTGGCCGACGTGTCGGGAGGCGCGGCTCACCTGCAGGCTCGCACGGGAGGCCGCCTCCGCGATCTCGGCGGGCGAGCCCGACGCGAGGACCATCGTGGCCCAGGTAGTGACGCTCCTCGCGAGCTCGACGGACACGTACATGTCGGCAGCACGGAAGGTCAGCGCCTGGAACGTCTTGAGGGGTACGTCGAACTGCTTGCGGCTCCGGAGGTACTCCGAGGTCGCGGCGAGCTGGAACTCCATCGCGCCGACCGCCTCGTTGCAGGCAGCGATCCGGGCCCCGTCCAGGGCGCTCACCACCGCCAGTGTCTGGTCCGCGCCGGCGGTCCCCAGTGGCACCGCGGGCGCGCTGTCGAAGGCGATCCGAGCAGCCCGACCGCCGTCGTAGGTCCCGTAGCCGGTGCGCTGGACGCCGGTCGCACCAGGGTCGACCAGGAACAGCCCGGTGCCGTCGCCGTCCTGCAGGTGGGCGCTGACCACGAGCACGTCCGCGCGGGCGCCGTGCGGGACCGGCTCCTTCACGCCGGTCAGGGTCCAGGCGTCGGCGGAGGAGGCGGCGCTCACCGCGGACGCCGACGCGGACCACCGGCCGCCCGGCTCGGCGTGCGCGAAGGCGAGCACGCTGTCACCGGACGCCAGCGGCCCGAGCACCTCGGCGCGCTGCGCGTCGGTGCCGGCCGCGGCGACGACGCCACCGGCCAGCACCACCGAGGTCAGGAACGGCTCGGGCGCGAGCACCCGGCCGAGCTCCTGGGCGACGACGCCGACCTCGACAGGACCGGCGCCCATGCCGCCGTCCTCCTCGGCGAACGGCAGGCCCAGCACGCCCATCTCCGCGAGCCGGGCCCACATCTTCTCGTCGAAGCCGGGCTCGTCGGCGACCGCGCGTCGGCGGTTCTCGAAGTCGGAGTAGGCCTTGGCGAGCAGTCCGCGGACCGCGTCGCGTAGTGCGGTCTGCTCCTCGTCGTACGTGAAGTCCATGCCTCGCCCCTCAGAGTCCCAGGATCGTCTTCGCGATGATCTGGCGTTGGATCTCGTTCGACCCGCCGTAGATCGACGCCTTGCGCAGGTTCAGGTAGACCGTCGCGGAGCGGCGCATCCAGCCGTCCAGGTCGGAGTCGTCGCCGGCCCCGGACGCCAGCGACGCCGGCCCGGCGAGGTCGACCACCAGCTCGCTGACCGCCTGCTGCAGCTCGCTGCCCTTGAGCTTGAGCACCGAGGACGCGGGATGCGGCTTGCCGTCCGCGGAGTGCGCTACCACGCGGAGCGCGGTCAGCTCGAGGGCCAGCAGCTCGTTCTCCAGCTCGGCGATGCGGGCCGCGGTCAGCGGGTCGTCCAGCAGCGTCCGACCGCCCTCACCGGGGACCAGGTGCACCGATCTCGCGTAGTCCTTCGCCTGCGCCAGCACCCGCTTGGTCGAGCCCACGGGTGCCACACCGACCCGCTCGTTGCCAAGCAGGAACTTCGCGTAGTCCCAGCCCTTGTTCTCCTCTCCCACGAGGTTCTCCGCAGGCACGTGCACGTTGTCGAACCACACCTCGTTGACCTCGTGGCCGCCGTCGATCAGCTCGATCGGGCGCACCGTCACGCCACGGGAGGTCATGTCGATGAGCAGGAACGAGATGCCGGCCTGCTTCCTCACCGCGGGGTCGGTGCGGACCAGGCAGAAGATCCAGTCGCCGTACTGTCCGAGCGTGGTCCAGGTCTTCTGGCCGTTGACGACCCACTCGTCGCCGTTGCGCACGGCGGTCGTGCGCAAGGAGGCGAGGTCGGAGCCGGCGTCCGGCTCGGAGAACCCCTGGGACCACCAGATGTCGAGGTTCGCCGTCCTCGGCAGGAAGCGCTCCTTCTGCGCCTGGCTGCCGAACGTCGCGATCACCGGGCCGACCATGCCGGCGTTGAACGCCAGCGGCGGCGGCACGCAGGCCCGCTGCATCTCCTCGTTCCAGATGTGGCGACGCAAGGGGCTCCAGTCCCGGCCGCCCCACTCCTGCGGCCAGTGCGGCACGGCGAGCCCGGCGGCGTTCAGGGTCTGCTGGCTGCGGACGATCTGGTCCCTGGACAGCTCACGTCGCTCGGCCACCGCGTCGCGGATGTCTTGGGGCACCTCGGTGGTGAAGAAGGCCCGCATCTCCTCACGGAACGCGGCGTCCTCGGCGGAGAGCTCCAGCTGCATCGGCGTGCCTCTCTGGTCGCGGACCCCCATCATGGCAAACGGCTCGGCACAAGTGACCCACCGGTAGCCTCACCGCCATGTGCTTCTCCGTGCAGGCCGACCTGGTCGCCGGAGGACTGCTGCTGCCGGTGGGTCTCCTCTCGCTGCGGGAGGTCCGCCACCCCCGCGAGGTGCCGTTCGCGTCGCTGCCACTGCTGTTCGCCGTGCACCAGCTCGTGGAGGCGCTGGTGTGGGGCCATGCCGACGGTGAGGTGTCGGCCGGCGTCGGGCATGCGGCCGCCCTGGTCTACGTGCTGATCGCGCTCCCGCTGCTGCCGACGCTGGTGCCGCTGGCGGTGCTGATGCTGGAGCCGCGCGGGGCACGGGTCCGGGTGGCGCCGTTCGTGGGGCTCGGGCTGGTCGTCTCGGCCTACCTGGGCCACGCGGTGCTGGACGGTCCCGTCCAGGTCACGATCCACGACCACGCGATCGCCTACGGTGTCGGGGTCGGCGACGCCGTGGTGTGGACGGGACTCTACGTGCTGGCGGTGATCGGGCCGTCGGTCCTGTCCGGCTACCCCTCGATCATCGCGTTCGGGGCCCTCAACCTGGTCGGGCTGACCGTGGTCGCGCTTCTCCTCACCGAGGTCTTCGCCTCCGTGTGGTGCGTGTACGCCGCGCTGGCGTCGGGCCTGGTGCTGGTGCACATGGTGAGCCGTCGACGGCTGCCCGACCCGCACCGGCTGCGCGGCGAGCCGCTGCCCGTCTGAGGGGCGTGCCGGCGGTCGACGTACCCTCACCGCATGACCGACCACGCACCCCTGGCAGGTTCCACGGCACTGGTGACCGGCGCGTCGAGCGGCATCGGCGAGGCCACCGCGCGCCACCTCGCCTCGCTGGGCGCGGACGTCGCCCTGGCGGCCCGCAGACGGGACCGCATCGAGACGCTCGCCGAGGACATCCGGAGTGGCGGCCGACGGGCCGTCGTCATCGAGGCGGACGTCACCGACCGGGGCCAGGCCGAGGGCGCGGTTGCGACCTGCGTCGAGGAGCTCGGAGGTCTCGACATCCTCCTCAACAACGCCGGGGTGATGCTCCTCGGTCCGGTCGCGGACGCGCCCGTCGAGGAGTGGGAGCAGATGGTGCACGTCAACGTGCTCGGGCTGCTCTACTGCGCGAAGGCGGCCCTGCCGCACCTGCTGGAGGCGGCCGAGTCGGGCGAGCGTCGTACGGCGGACCTGGTCAACGTGTCCTCGGTGGCCGGGCGGGTGCCGCGGCTGGGCAGCGGGGTCTACAACGCCACCAAGCACGCCGTCGGCGCGTTCAGCGAGTCGCTGCGCCAGGAGGTCACGAGGCGGCACGTGCGGGTCGGCCTCATCGAGCCGGGTGCGGTGGCCACCGAGCTGGCCGGCCACAACCGGCCCGAGGTGCAGGAGAGCATGAAGAGGCGGTTCTCCGAGATGGAGCGCCTCCAGGCCGACGACATCGCGGACGCCATCGGCTACATGGTCACGCGTCCCCGGCACATGGCGGTCAACGAGATGCTCATCCGGCCCACCGAGCAGGACCAGTAGCCGCAGACAGCGCTCCAGCGGCGTTCGCCCCCCTTCGCGTTCGAGGCGGCACGACATGACGCCGTCGCGGCGGCGGCGGGGCGGGCCCGGCGGGCGGCGCGGCGGCCGGGGCTCGCGCCGGCGTCGCCTCGCGTCGTGCCGCGCTCTCGTCGCCTCCCCGCCGGGTCGTCGCCCCGTGCCGGCCGGCCGCGCGCGGGCGCCGCGCGCGCTCGCGCGCGGCCGGTCGCGCGTGGGCGCCGGCCGCCCCGTCTCCGCGCGCGCTCCTCCTCGCGCCGCTCGCCCGCGCGTCCGCGTCGTCGTCGGTCCCGGCCCCTCGCGGCCGGCTCGTCGCGCGTCGTCGCCGCGACGCGTCGCCGCGCCTCGCGGCGCCGCTCGCGTCCTCCGCCCGGCGCGTTCCCGCTCAGCGCGCACCCCGCGCACGCGCCTCCTCGTCACTCCCGCCTCGGCAGCGCGCCACGCGCGCAGCGTGTCCACGCGTCCGTCGCCCGCGCCCCCAGGCTCGCCACCTTCCCGCATCGCCCGCCCGCGCTCGCCGTCCCCGCCGCCCACCGCGCCATCGCAGCGCCCGCGTGCTCCCCCGCTCGCCTCGCGGGCACCGTCGGCAGGCGCCCCTCGGGTCCGGTCGGCACCGCCTCCCCCTGCGGTGCCCCACCTCGCCTCCCCCCGCCCGCGCCCCGCGCGAGCCCTCCGCGTCCGCGGCGACGCGACGTCCCGCGTACCCGCACCACGCGCGCAGCTCCGCCTCCCCCCCCCCCCCCGGGCGGATCCGGCCGCGGCTGTCGGCACGGTGTCCTAGGGTCTGGATCGGCGTCATCCGGGCGTCGAGGGAGGCTTCGTGTCGCTGCAGATCCACCGCTCCGAGCGGGCGGACGTGCTGGTGCGTGGGCTCGGTGACCTGCTGGCGGACGTGCCGGTCGACCCCTTCACGCCCGAGGTCGTCGCAGTGCCCTCCAAGGGGGTCGAGCGCTGGATCACCCAGACCCTGTCCATGTCCCTGGGCGGCACCGGCGATGGCATCTGCGCCAACGTGGACTTCCCGTCGCCGGCGCGGGTGGTGGCCGAGGCGCTGGTGGCCGGCACCGGCGTCGACCCGCGGGACGACCCGTGGGCCGAGCACCGGCTGACCTGGGTGCTGCTGGAGGTCGTCGAGAAGTGCGGGACGGAGGCCTGGTGCGCCACCCTCGGTCGGCATCTCGGGCTGCTCGAGGGCCAGCAGGACCGGGGTCGTCGGGTCGCCACGGCCCAGAAGCTGGCCGGGCTGTTCACCGGATACGGGGCGCAGCGACCCGCGATGGTCCGGGACTGGGCCGCCGGGCGCGACACCGACGGCTTCGGCTCGTCGCTCGCCGACGACCTCGCCTGGCAGGCCGAGCTGTGGCGACGGATGCGCACCGAGGTCGGTTCCGACAGCCCCGCCGAGCGCAGCGGGCGGGCATGCGAACGACTGCGCCGCGACCCCGGGCTCGTCGAGCTGCCGGAGAGGCTGTCGGTGTTCGGCGCCACCCGGCTGACCACCGAGCAGCTCCTCGTCCTCGAGGCGCTGGCCGAGCACCGCGACGTGCACCTGTGGCTCCCGCACCCGTCCCACGTCCTGTGGGACCGGGTGGCCGCGAGCAACGGCACCGCGGTGGTGGCTCGCCGTGACGACCCCACCGTCGACGTGCCGCAGCATCCGTTGCTCCGGTCGTGCGGGCGCGACGTGCGGGAGCTGCAGGTGCGGCTCTCCGCGTTCGAGTGCGCCCGCGACGACCACCTCGCCGGGACCGAGGACGGGACCGAGGACGGGACCGAGGACGGGACCGAGGGCGGGACCGAGGGCGGGACGGGGCCGCGCGGCACGCTCCTGCGGCGGCTGCAGGACGACCTGCGCGAGGACCGGCCCCCGACCGAGCCGCCAGAAGCCGCCGGTGCACACGCCGTCGAGTCCTCCGATCGGGCGTCCCAGTGGGCGTCCGTCGCCGGCGGTGACCGCTCGCTGCAGGTGCATGCCTGCCACGGCCGCCAGCGGCAGGTCGAGGTGCTGCGCGAGGTGCTGCTCGGCATGCTGGCCGACGACCCCGGGCTCGAGCTGCGCGACGTGATCGTGATGTGCCCCGACATCGAGTCCTACGCCCCGCTGGTCTCCGCGGTCTTCGGTGACCTCGACGAGCCGGACCGGACCGCGACGATGCACCCCGGGCACGGGCTGCGGGTCCGGCTGGCCGACCGGTCGCTGCGGCAGACCAACCCGGTCCTCACCGTCGTCGCCCGGCTGCTGGAGCTGGCCGACTCCCGCCTCACCGCCTCGGAGGTGCTCGACCTCGCGGCGATGCCGCCGGTGCGGCGACGGTTCCGCCTCGACGACGACGCGCTCGAGCTCGCCGGTGACTGGGTGCGCCGGTCCGGCGTCCGCTGGGGGCTCGACGCGCAGGCTCGGGCGCCCTACCACCTCGACGGCATCCGGCAGAACACCTGGCAGGCCGGGCTGGACCGGGTGCTGGTCGGGGCGGCGATGGACGAGGACGGACTGCGCGCCCTTGGTCTGGCGCTGCCGCTCGACGACGTGGAGAGCAACGACGTGGACCTCGCGGGCCGGGTGGCCGAGCTGGTCGACCGGCTCGCGGCGGTGGTCCGGTCGTTGAGCGAGGTGCAGCCGCTGACGGGCTGGGTCGACGCTCTCGTCGAGGCCGTGAGGAGCCTGACCGACGTGCCCGCGGACGAGGACTGGCAGCTGGTCGAGGCGCGTCGGCAGCTCACCGACGTGCTGACCAGCGCCGGTCACCGGGCCGGCTCGGTGGCCCTCGCGCTCTCCGACGTCCGGGCGCTGCTGGCCCCCAGGCTGCGCGGCCGACCGACCCGCGCGAACTTCCGCACCGGGCACCTGACGATGTGCACGATGGTCCCGATGCGCTCCGTGCCGCACCGGGTGGTGTGCCTGCTGGGTCTCGACGACGGGGTCTTCCCACGCGGCACCCGTCTCGACGGCGACGACGTGCTCGCCCGTCTGCCCCGGGTCGGGGAGCGGGACTCGCGCGCGGAGGACCGGCAGCTCTTCCTCGACGCGGTGCTGGCGGCGGGTGAGCGGCTGGTCGTGCTCTACACCGGTGCCGACGAGCGCACCGGCGCCGAGCGGCCGCCCTCGGTGCCGCTGGGGGAGCTCCTCGACGTCGTGCGCGAGATGGGAGCCACGGACGTGGTGGTGCGGCACCCGCTCCAGCCGTTCGACGCGCGCTGCTTCGAGCCGGGACGGCTCGGGGAGCCCGGACCGTTCAGCTTCGACCGGGCGTCGTACGACGGAGCGCGGGCGCTCACCGAGGTCCGCAGCGGGACGAGACCGTTCCTGGCCCGGCGGCTGCCGGAGGTCGCAGCGACCGGCGTCGTGGAGCTCGACGCGCTGGTCCGGTTCCTCGAGCACCCGGTGCGCGGCTTCCTGCGTCAGCGACTCGGGCTGACGCTCGTCGACGAGGGGGAGGAGGCCGACGACGCGATCCCGGTCCGGGCCGACGGGCTGGACGACTGGCGCGTGGGGGACCGGCTGCTGCGCGCGGCGCTGGCGGGCGTCCCCCAGGACGCCGCGGTGCGGGCCGAGCGGCTGCGTGGCGAGCTCCCACCGGGGGCCCTCGGCACCGCGATCCTGGGCCCCATCGCGAGACGGGTCGAGGTTCTCGCCGACAGGACCGCGGGGCTGCGTTCCGGGCCGGTGGAGGTGGTGGACGTGACGGCCGACCTGGGGGGAGGTCTGCGGCTCGCGGGCACGGTGCCCGGGGTGCACGGGAACCGCATGGTCCGCGTCGAGTACTCCCGGCTCAGCGCGAAGCACCGGATCCGCTCCTGGGTGCAGCTGCTGGCCCTGAGGTGCGCGGAGCCGGCCCGGGACTGGTGCGCGGCCACCGTGGGCCGCGACAGTGACGAGCCGGTGATGTCCGCGCTGACCGCGCCCGCCGTCGAGGAGGCCGAGGCGGTGCTGCGGACCCTGGTGCGGCTCCACCGGGCAGGGCTGTGCGAGCCACTCCCGCTCGCGCCGAGGACGTCGTGCGCCTACGCGGAGCTGCGGCGGAAGGGGTCGCCCGCCAAGGCGGCGGAGGCCCGCGCAGCGGCCCAGTGGCGCAAGCAGCTCAGCGACGGCCGTGAGTTCGGGGACTTCGACGACGCCGAGCACCTCCGGGTCTGGGGGAGGGTGCCGCTCGGCGTCCTGCTCGCCGCCCCTCCTGTGGCCGGTGAGATCGACGACGAGCCGCACCGGTTCGGCCAGCTGGCGCGTCAGGTGTTCGGCCCGCTGCTCGAGCACGAGGAGATGTTCCGGTGAGCGCGCCGGTCTTCGACCCGTGCGGGCCACTGCCGCACGGCACCACGGTGCTCGAGGCCAGCGCCGGGACGGGCAAGACCCACACCATCGCGACCCTGGCAGCACGCTACGTCGCCGAAGGCGTGGCCCGCATCGACGAGCTGATGCTGGTGACGTTCGGCCGGGCGGCGACCGTCGAGCTGCGGGAGCGGGTCCGGGAGCGGTTCGTGTCGTTCGCGGTGGCCCTCGCCGATCCGGAGCGGGCGTGCTGCGACGAGGACCCGGTGCTGGCCGCGTTGGCGACCGGTCCGGCGAGCGAGGTGCGGGCACGACGCGACCGGCTGCGGCAGGCCGTCGCGGACTTCGACGCGGCGACCATCGCGACCACCCACGGCTTCTGCCTGCAGATGCTGGCCGGGCTCGGTGTCGCCGCCGACGTGGACCCGGACCTGACGTTCACCGAGAGCGCCTCCGATGTCACGGCCGAGGTGGTCACCGACCTGTTCCTGCGCGCCTACGGCGGCCCCGAGAGCCCGGCGCCGCCCGTCGACCTGCGGTCCGCCCTGCGGATCGGCAGCAGCGCGGTCGGCGACCGGCAGGCGCGCCTGGAACCGCGGGACGCGGTCCGGGACTCGGTGCCCGACGTCCGGCGACGGCTCGCGGAGGCGACCCGCACGCAGGTCGAGCTGCGCAAGCGCCGCCGACGGCTGATGGACTACGACGACCTGCTGGTCCACCTGCGCGACGCCCTCCTGGACCCGGTCACCGGTCCGGGGGCGCGGGCCCGGATCCGCAGCAGGTACGCCGTCGTGATGGTGGACGAGTTCCAGGACACGGACCCGGTGCAGTGGGAGATCCTGCGCAGCACCTTCCACGGCGAACGCACCATGGTGCTCATCGGGGACCCCAAGCAGGCGATCTACGCCTTCCGTGGCGCCGACGTGGTCACCTACCTGCTCGCCCGGGGCTCGGCCGGCGCCGAGGCGACCCTCGGCACCAACTGGCGCAGCGACGCCCCCCTGCTCCACGCGTTCGAGCAGGTCATGGGCGGGGTCGCCCTCGGTGACGCGCGGATCCTGGTGCACCCCGTCGCGGCCGCGCACCCCGGCCGCCGGCTCCGCGGCCCGTCGCCGGGCCCGTCGCCGGGTCTGTCGACGGGCGTGTCGCCGGGCCCGGAAGGTGCCGCCTTCCGGCTGCGCGTCCTCGAGCGGGACGCGGTGACCCCCGGCAGGGACGAGGTCCTGCGGGTGGACACGGTCCGTCCCTACATCGCGCGGGACGTGGCCGGCGACATCGCCGCCCTGCTCGGCTCGGGCGCCCTGCTGGAGGACGACGGCTGCACGCGGCCGGTGGACCCCGGGGACATCGCGGTGCTCGTCTACAGCAACAAGGAGGCCGGGCTGGTGCGCGAGGCCCTGCAGGCGGCGAGGGTGCCGGCGGTGCTCACCGGCGCCTCGAGCGTGTTCGGCTCCGACGCGGCGCAGGACTGGCTGACCCTGCTCACGGCGCTCAAGCAGCCGCAGCGCCAGGGTCCGGCCCGGGCGGCGGCACTGACCGGCTTCGTCGGCTGGGTCGCCGAGGACCTGGCCGTCGACGACGACGCCGCCTTCGACCAGCTGAGCGCCCGGCTGCACGAGTGGGGGGAGCTGCTCGCCCGTCGCGGGGTGGCGGCGCTGCTCGAGGCGGCGGAGCAGGGGATGGTGGCCCGGGTGCTCGCCCAGGAGCGGGGGGAGCGACTGCTCACCGACCTGCGGCACGTCGGGCAGGTGCTGCACGCGACGGCCACCGCTGAGAAGTTCGGTGTGGCGTCGATGGTCGAGTGGCTGCAGCACCGGATCGCCGAGGCGGGCGCCGACCAGACCGAGGAGCGCAGCCGCAGGCTCGAGTCCGACGCGGAGTCGGTGCAGGTGCTCACCGTGCACCGCAGCAAGGGACTGGAGTTCCCGGTGGTCTACGCGCCGTTCCTGTGGGACCGCTACGTCCCGACCAGCCCGGACCCGCTGACCCTGCACGACAGCGACGGGTCCCGGGTGCTCGACGTCGGGGGCCCGGGCGGCGAGGGCTACGCCGCGCGGCGCGACGTGCACACCCGGGAGGACGCGGGCGAGTCGCTACGGCTGGCCTACGTAGCCCTCACCCGGGCCTCCGCCCAGGTGGTCGCGCACTGGGCGCCGACCAAGAACACCCGGACCGGGCCGTTGCACCGGTTCCTCTTCGGGGACCGCGACGGCAGCGGCGAGCTCCCCGCGTCGGTCGCGGTCGGGTCGGACGCGTTCGTACGACGCCGGCTCGACGCACTGGCCGCGGAGTCCGGCGGGTCGCTGGGCGTCCAGAGCGCCTACCCGGACCAGCAGCGCTGGCAGCCGCCCGGTGCGACGGAGCCCCACCTGGCGGTGCGGAGCTTCCTGCGGATGCTGGACCTGGGCTGGACGCGGACGTCGTACTCCGGGCTGACCGCCGGGCTGCACGACCTGGCCCACCCGCCGGGAGTGGCCAGCGAGGCCGAGGAGCCGGGGATCCTCGACGAGCCGGAGCTGCCCGAGCTGCCGGAGGGGCCGGGCCCGACCCCGGCTGCCGCCAGGACGGACGGGGGCCTCGCAATGGCGTCGCCGATGGCCGACCTGCCCAGGGGAGCAGCGTTCGGGACCCTCGTGCACGCGGTCCTGGAGAACGTCGACTTCGCGGACGACGACGTCCGCGGCCGGCTGGCGCAGGAGGCGGACCGGCTGGGCGCCGGCCACGTCCCCGGCGTGTCCGCCGACGCGCTGGCCGCGTCGCTGGTCCCGTCCCTGAGGACACCGCTCGGACCGCTGGCCGGCGGCCGCACGCTGGCCGACTTCACGCGCGCGGACCGCCTCGACGAGATGGAGTTCGAGATGCCACTGGCCGGCGGTGACACGCCCGCCGCCGCCGCCCGGGTGGGCCAGATCCCGGACCTGCTCCGCACCCACCTCCGCCCCGAGGACCCGCTGTGTCGCTACGCCGACGACCTCGACATCCCGGAGCTGGCGCACCGGCAGCTGCGCGGTTTCCTGACGGGAAGCATCGACGCGGTGCTGCGGGTCCGGGGCGACGGCACGCCCCGCTACCTCGTCGTCGACTACAAGACCAACTGGCTCGGTGGCGCCACCCTGAGCGCCGGCGACTACCTGCCGGACGCGATGGCCGAGGCGATGCGGGAGGCGCACTACCCGCTGCAGGCGCTGCTCTACTCGGTCGCGCTGCACCGCTACCTGCGGTGGCGGCAGCCGGGCTACCGGCCGGACACGCACCTCGGCGGGGTGCTGTACCTCTTCCTGCGTGGCATGTGCGGGCCCGACACCCCGGTCGTGGACGAGATGACCTGCGGCGCCTTCGCCTGGTCGCCGCCACCGCAGCTGGTGGTCGACCTGTCCGGACTGCTGGCCGGCGGCGCCCCGTGACCGGCGACCAGCACGACGTCCAGCGGGTGCAGGGGGCCTCCGGCCTCGTGCGGGACTTCAACGAGGCCGGCGTGCTCGGCGCGGCCGACGTGCACGTCGCGACCCGGCTGGGCCGGCTCGGCGGGGAGGACGACGAGCAGGTCCTGCTGGCGGCCGCGCTCACGGTGCGGGCCCTGCAGGCGGGCTCGGTGTGCCTGGACGTCGCCACGGCCCAGCAGACCACCGCCGTCGAGGACGTCGACGCCGCCGAGGTGTCCGCCCTGGGCTGGCCGGCGCCCACGGACTGGGTGGCGGCTCTGGCCGGCAGCCCGTTGGTGGCGGTCGGCGCCGAGGGGGACCCGTCGCGGCCGATCCGGCTGGTCGACACGCTGCTCTACCTGGACCGCTACTGGCGGCAGGAGCAGCGCATCGCCACCGTCCTCGACGAGGCGGCGGCGCGCCCCGGGCCGGTCGTCGACGCCGACCGGATGCGTGCGGCCCTGTCGCGGCTGTTCCCCGGCGACCGGCCGGACCGTCAGCGGCTGGCCGCCGTCGTCGCCGCGCACCGGTGGGTCAGCGTGCTGGCCGGCGGTCCCGGCACCGGCAAGACCACCACCGTCGCGAAGCTTCTCGCCCTGCTGCAGGACCAGGCCGACGGGTCGCTGCGGGTCGCCCTCGCGGCACCGTCCGCGGTGGCCGCCGCCCGGCTGACGCTGGCGGCACGGGCGGTCGCCCGGGACTTCGACGAGGCGGACCGCACCCGCCTCGGCCCGCTGGAGGCCTCGACGCTGCACCGCCTGCTCGGCAGGCGTCCTGGCTCCCGGACCCGTTTCCGGCACGACGCCGAGAACCGGCTGCCCTTCGAGGTGGTCGTGGTGGACGAGGCCTCGATGGTGTCGCTGACGATGATGTCCCGGCTGGTCGACGCGCTGCGTCCCGGCTGCCGGCTGGTGCTGGTGGGCGACCCCGACCAGCTGGCCTCGATCGAGGCCGGCGCCGTCCTCGGCGACCTCGTGCAGCGCGACCCACCGGGTCGGGCACCGGCGGCGCTGGCGCAACTGGTCCCGGGCGACGTCGCCGACCTGGACGCCGACGAGCGGACGGCCCTGGACCGCGGGGTGGTGCGCCTCGCCCACGTGCACCGGTTCTCCGTGGAGATCCAGGACCTCGCCGAGGCGGTGCGCAGCGGGCAGCCGGACCGGCTCGCCGACGTACTCGCCGAGCAGCACCCGTGCGTCGAGTTCGTCGACGTCGACCCGGCCGTGCCGGGCACCCTGACCTCCCTGCGGGAGGACGTCGTGGCGGCGGGGGTCGCGGTCCACGACGCGGCGGTCGCCGGGGACGGCGCCCGAGCGCTGCACGAGCTGGCGGCACATCGACTCCTGTGCGCCCACCGGCAGGGGCCCTACGGGGTCGCTCGCTGGAGCCAGCAGGCCGAGGACTGGCTCCGTGAGGCGGTCAGCGGCTACGGGGCCGCCGGCCGGTGGTACGTCGGCCGGCCGCTGCTGCTCACGTCCAACGACTACCAGCTGCGGCTGTTCAACGGGGACACCGGGGTGGTGGTCGACGTGGCCGGCCAGCCGCGTGCGGCGTTCCTGCGCAACGACGAGGTCGAGCTCTTCGCCCCGGGCCGGCTCTCCGACGTGCACACCGTGCACGCGATGTCGGTGCATCGCAGCCAGGGCAGCCAGTACGAGCGGGTCACCCTGGTGCTGCCCCCGGCGGACTCGCCTCTGTTGACCCGCGAGCTGCTCTACACCGGGCTGACCCGGGCCAAGGAGCGGGTCCGGATCATCGGCACCCGGGCGGCGCTCGAGGCCGCGGTCCGCCGACCGATCGTTCGGGCGAGCGGGCTGCGGCTGCGTCGCTGACAGCCGGCGTCGCTGACAGCCTGCGCCGCTGACAGCCGGGCGTGGCTGACAGCCGGGCGTGGCTGGCACCCGGCGTGGGTGGCACCCGGCGTGGCTGGCACCGGGCGTCGGGGATCGCCGGAGGGTGACGCGTGCGGCACACTGGTCGCGTGCCCGAGGACTTCGTGGTCGCCCGAAACCCCGAACCCGACTCCACGCTGCCCTACCTCCTGCGCGTCCCGCTCGGTCGCGACGGCATCCTCCTCAAGGCCCGCGACACCTGGCCGCGCACCAGCAAGGTCTACTGCCATCGCATCGAGGACTGGCCCGAGGACGCCGAGGTCGTGGAACGCGTTCCCACCCGGTCCTGCACCCGTCGGGGCGCGTCGATCGACCTGATCCTCGACCGCGGGCGGGAGAGCCGCTCGCAGCTCGTCTTCACCCGGATCCGTGGTGGCCGTCAGGCGATCTTCTGGCAGACCGCCCGCACCGCCAAGCAGGCCCGGCCGGCCGTGGCGGTGCCGAGTGCCCGGGCCGCCGGTATCGTCGAGCTGGAGATCGTCGTGGACAGCCACGAGCGCTACCCCTACACCTTCCGGGACCAGCAGGTGGTGACCCGGCGGGCGGCTCTGGTGGCCGGCGACTACGCCGTCGAGCTCGGTGGTGCCCTGATCGCCAGTGTGGAGCGCAAGAGCCTCGAGGACCTGGTGTCCTCCCTGACCAGCGGCAAGCTGAAGTACCAGCTCAGCGACCTGGCTGCACTGCCGCGCGCCGCCCTGGTGGTCGAGGACCGCTACTCCCGCGTCTTCAGGTCCACCCATGTGCGCCCGGCAGTCCTCGCGGACGGGCTGGCCGAGTGTCAGCTGACCTGGCCGACGGTGCCGGTCATGTTCCTGGAGACCCGGGCGCTCGCCCAGGAGTGGACCTACCGCTTCCTCGCCGGTGCTCGCGCCGCAGCGGAGCTGGAGCACGGCGGCCGGCACGCGGTCGAGGAGCTGGCCGCAGCCCGACCGCTCGAGCCGGCGGCACCCACACCGGCCGAGGTGCGGGCCTGGGCGGTGGCCCGTGGCCTGGAGGTGTCCGACCGCGGCCGGTTGAGGCAGGAGGTCATGGACGCGTTCCGGGCTGACCGGTCCGGCTGACTGGTCCGGGCTGGTCCGACTGGCCGGTCCGACTGGCCGGTCCGGCACAGGGGTCAGGAGGATGCCCGGGCGCGCGACCTGCTCCGGCCGGTCCGCCCCAGGCAGGCGCAGAGCCCAGCGGCCCGCCGCTGGGAGAGACGCCGGTCTCCGGGTCGGCTCAGGCCAGGCCGCCTGCCGCGTCCATGGACCCGGTGACCGGGAGCAGCTGGGGGCGCTTGCACCGGCCGCCGGTGGCGAACTCGTCGCCGCGCAGCCGGCCCCACAGCCACGGCGCCACGTGGCTGGCGATCCACAGCGTCTCCCGGCCGACGATCCTGGCGAGTCCGGCGGCGGCCGTCTCCTCCGGCTCGCTGCGCCAGTCCTCGGCGGGCAGGCCGTAGGCCTCGGCCAGCGCGGCCGCGATCCGCCGATGTCCCTCGGAGTTGGCATGCAGCCGGTCGTCGTGCCACAGGGCTGGGTGTCCCGCGACCGGGAGGGCCGCGAAGTCCACCACCACGGTTCCGCAGGCCGCCCCGGCCTCCCGCACCACCTCGTTGAGGTACTCCAGACGAGGACGCAGCGCCGCTGCCAACGGGGCCACCCGTCTCATGTCCGGCATCGTGAAGGTGAGCACCTGCGCGCCGGCCTCGTGCAGGCAGCGGTACATCGTCAGCAGGTTGTCGCGCAGACCCCGCCGGTCGAAGCGGGGCCGGAGGACGTCGTTGACCCCGGCGACCAGGAGGGCGACGTCCGGGCGCAGCTCCAGCGCCGTCTCGAGCTGGGTCGCACGGACCTCGTGGGTGGTCTGCCCGCGAACGGCGATGTTGGCGTAGACGACGGGGCGTTCCCGGGCGAGGTAGCCGGCGAACCGGTCCGCCCAGCCGACGAAGGTGTCGTCGGGCCCGAAGTCCATCAGCCCCTCGACCGTGCTGTCCCCCAGGCCGACCAGTCGCAGTGTCATGCCCCGATTGTCGCTGATGTGCTGGGGGGAGGCGTCACCGGTTCGGTCGGCTGGGGCTCCTTGACGGGTGGTCGTCCGCAGGGGAGCCGACGCGCTGCGCCGGCAACCGGGCATGCTCGTGGCCGGGCGGCTGACGGAGGACCGCCGCGCCTGCGCCGGGGGTGCGCCCGAACGCCGCTCGCCAGCGACCCTCGACCCACACCCTGGGCTCGTCGGCTGGCTCCTGCGCCGGCTGGGGGACCGGCAGGTGCCGGCGCTGGATGAGACGGTCGACCCAGTGCGGGTCGACCCACAGGCTGAGCAACAGGTGCTGGCTCACGTGCTCGACGCTAGGGAGGCCACCGGCTCGTGGACATCGGGCATCTGCCCGAGGGCCGGTAAAATGTGGTTCTCGAACCGGTGCGAAGGTGACGAACGGCCGCCCACCTCGGCGGTCGGGCCGTACGGAAAGGCGTCGTCTCCTTTACGATCAGTCATGCTGTCCGGGTCTGCTCCGACCACTCCTGGCCCGCGGCTCCGGGAGGCCCCTCGTGCCCCGGACCCACTGGGGCGGGCTGGGCTGACTGGACCGGCTGGACCGGCTGGACCGGCTGGACCGCCCGGGCCGCTGGTCCCGCAAGGGTGGCGGTCGCGGCGCGGCCGGGCGGTCGACGGGGACCACCTGCACGCAGCCGCCGCGGTCCTGGTGCGGCGGATGTCCGTGTTCGTGGCCCCGGCCAGCCCCGCCATGCTGGCTGGGCTGCTGGCTGGGCCGCCGGCTGGGCCGCCGGCTGGGCCGCCGGCTGGGCCGCCGGCTGGGCTGCCGACTGGGTCGCCGACTGGGCCGCCCCCCGGCACCGGCTCCGCACCCGGTCCGATCCGTCGCGAGCCGAGGATCATGGACGTCCTCGCCCACCTGGTCGAGCGAGGCCTCGCAGCACGCGTCGACGGGGCCGGAGGGCCGGCCTTCCTGCTCCTGCCCGCGGCCCGGGCCGAGGCCCGCCGCCTGCTGGTGGACGCGGGCGAGCTCGACGCGGCCGAGGCGGTGCACACTCGTGCCGTCCTCGACCTCGCGGCCACCCGCGGCGCCGCCGTCGACGGCGCTCTGGGGGACCTCGCCGCCGCCGAGCTGACCCGGAGCGAGGCCGACCTGCGCGTCGCCCTGGACCGGTTGACCGGACGCGGCCAGCTCCGCGACGGGCTGCGGCTCGCCTGTGCGCTGGTGCCGTTCGTGCTGCGCCGGGGGTACGACGGCCTCGTCGGTCCCGCGCTCACCAGCCTGCTGCACCAGTCCCGGGACGGGCGGCTGGACGTCGTACCGGACACCGGGGCGCCTTCGGGCCCCGCCGATCCTGGGGACGGAGGAGACCGGTGGCTGACCCGGCGTGAGCGGGACGTGCTGGGGCAGCTCGCGACCGGCGCCACGAACAAGGAGATCGCCGCACGCCTCGGGCTGACCCCGAAGACCGTGATGCACCACTCCACAGCGGTCTACCGCAAGCTCGGGGTGCGCGGCCGGGCGGACGCGACGGCCTGGGCCTTCCGGCACGGGGTCGTCAGCTGACGACCCCGCCGTGGCATGCGCGCACGGCTCGCCGCCGGAGCGGCGCGCTGGCACGATGGGCGGATGACCGGTCAGGTGGATCCCGGGGTCGCCTTCCCGGCCGACCAGGACGGACGGCGCAGCACCTCCGGGCTCGGACGGGCCGTCCTCGGCGACGCGCTGCGTGAGGTGGACCCCGTCGGGGCCAGGGCCGCCGAGCACGAGACCGGCTGGCGGTCCGGCTACGTCGCCCACTTCCGGCGCGCACTGGAGGCGGGGCTGGGCTCCCGCGAGGCCGCCGTGGGCGTCGCGCGGGCCGGCCTGGGAGCCCTGCACACCCGGATGCGGGTCGTCGGCGCCTCCGGGGCGGAGCGTGCGCTCCGGGACTGGCCGCTCGAGTCGGGACCTCTGACCACCACGTCGACGGTCGGCACCGGCGAGCGGGAGACGGAGCTCTCGCTGCCCTTCCACGGAGAGCGGCTGCGCGGCGCGGAGCTCGGTCGCCGGGTCGAGGAGTGGGTGCGCGACGGGGTCGCCGAGCCGAGCCTCGCCGAGGCGGTGACGACCGTGCTGGCCAACCCCGGCTGGCTGCGGCTCGAGGACCACACGGTGGCGGTGCTCGGTGCCGGAGCCGAGATGGGTCCGCTGCCGTCCCTGCTGCGTTGGGGTGTCCGGGTGGCGGCGGTCGACCTGCCCCGGCCGGCGATCTGGGACCGGGTGCACCGGCTGGCGCGGGAGGGTGCCTCCACCCTGGTCGCACCCGTCTCACCCGTCTCACCCGGCTCGGCCGCCGCGGCCGGGGTGTCCGGGGCGAACCTGGTCAGCGACGTGCCGACGGTCGCGGAGTGGCTCGGCGGGCAGCCGGGCACGCTGGTGCTCGGCAACTACGTCTACGCCGACGGCGCCACCAACGTCCGTGTGTCGATGGCCGTCGACGAGCTCACGCGCCGACTCCAGGAGGCCCGCGACGACGTGGCCCTGGCGTTCCTGGCGACGCCGACCGACGTTTTCGCCGTCCCCCGGGAGGCGGTGCAGCACTCGACGCGGGCCTACCAGGAGCGGTCGGCCACGGCCAAGCTGGTGGGCCGGCCGCTGCGGACCGCTGTCCGGGGGCCGGCTGCTGCGGCGCTCCTACCTGCCCGGCGCCGACCCGGGCGTGAACGACGCCATGGTCACCCAGCAGGGCCCGAACTACGCGCTGGCCAAGCGCCTGCAGCGCTGGCGGGCCACGGTGGCTCGAGACGCCGGCGCCACCGTGTCGCTGAACGTCGCCCCGCCGACCCGCACCCGCTCGGTGGTCCGCAACCGGGCACTCGCGGCGGCCTACGGCGGTGCGCACCGGTTCGGCGTCGAGGTCTTCGAGCCGGCCACCGCCAACGTGCTGATGGCGGCCCTGCTGGTGCACGACCTGCACACGGGTGGGGGGCCGCGACACGAGCAGCCGTGGCAGGACGAGGCCTACGCAGCGGTGCACGGGGGGCTGTGGCGGACGCCGTACGCACCCCGCAGCGCTCTCGGTCTGGCCGCCCTGCTCGGCTACGGCGCCACCCGCGCCTAGCCCGAGCCGGAACCCCGCGGCCAGCTGGTGCCGCAGGCGGCCCGGAGTCAGCCCGCCGCGTCCCCGATGACCGACATCGTCTGGCGGGCGATCTCCCACTCCTCGTTGGTGGGCACGACGAGCACCGCGACCTCGCTGCCCTCGGGCGAGATGACCCACGACTCGTCGGGGCGCTGCTCGTTGCGCGCACTGTCGACCGCGATGCCGAGCCGTTCCAGTCCGGACAAGGAGGCCGCGCGCATCGCATCGGCGTTCTCGCCGACACCGGCGGTGAACACGATCGCGTCCACGGTGCCGAGCACGGCGTAGTAGGCGCCGACGTACTTGCGGATCCGGTAGCAGAACACGTCGAAGGCCAGGATCGGGCCCTCGTCGCCGAACTGGCGCCACCGGTCGACCTCGCGGAAGTCGTTGTAGCCCGAGAGCCCCTTGAGCCCGGACTCCCGGTTCAGGACCCGGTCGACCTCCTCGAGCGACCAGCCCAGCTCGCGGTGCAGGTGGGCGTGCAGGGCCGGGTCCACGTCACCGGAGCGGGTGCCCATCACCAGGCCCTCGAGCGGCGAGATCCCCATCGAGGTGTCCACCGACCTGCCACCCTCGACGGCCGCCGCCGACGCGCCGTTGCCGAGGTGCAGGACGATCATGTTCAGCTCGGTGAGCGGTCGCCCGAGCACCCGGGCCGCCTCGGTGCACACGAAGGAGTACGACGTCCCGTGGAAGCCGTAGCGACGGATCTGGTGGTCCTCGCGCAGGGAGAGGGGGACCGCGTAGGTGTAGGCGTGCGGCGGCAGGCTCTGGTGGAACGCGGTGTCGAACACGGCGACCTGCGGCAGGTCGGGGAACAGCGCCCGGGCGGTGGCGATCCCCTCGAGGTTGGCCGGGTTGTGCAGGGGCGCCAGCGGCACCAGCGACTCGACGGCCGCGACCAGGACGTCGTCGACCAGCACCGGGACCGAGAACCGGGCGCCGCCGTGGACGACGCGGTGTCCGACGGCGCGCAGCGAGAAGTCGGACAGCGCGGGCCCGTGCTCGTCGAACGCCTCCAGCACGGCGCGGAGTGCGTCGGCGTGGGAGGCGAACTCCCGCTCGACGCGCTGCTCTCCGGAGGGGGAGTAGTGGCTGAGCACACCGGACCTCTCGCCGATCTGCGAGACGGCTCCGGAGGCGGCCTCGTCGCCGGTGTCCGCCTCGACGAGGCTGTACTTCAGCGACGAGGAGCCGGCGTTCAGCACCAGGACGACGTCACCCCAGCCCTGCTTCATGCCGGGGTACCTGCCAGGTCCTGGGCCTGGATCGCGGTGATCGCCACCGTGTTGACGATGTCGCGCACGGTCGCCCCCCGGGACAGGTCGTTGACCGGCTTCCGCAGGCCCTGCAGCACCGGCCCGACGGCGACGGCTCCGGCGGAGCGCTGCACGGCCTTGTAGGTGTTGTTGCCGGTGTTCAGGTCCGGGAAGATGAAGACCGTCGCCCGGCCGGCCACGTCGGAGTCCGGCAGCTTGGTGTGGGCGACGGCGGCGTCGATCGCGGCGTCGTACTGGATCGGCCCCTCCACCAGCAGCTCCGGCGCCCGCTGCCTGACCAGCTCGGTGGCCTCGGAGACCTTCTGCACGTCCGTGCCGAACCCGGACGTGCCGGTCGAGTAGGACAGCATCGCCACCCGCGGCTCGATCCCGAAGGCCGCTGCGGTGGTGGCCGAGGAGATGGCGATGTCGGCGAGCTGCTCGGCCGTGGGGTCGGGGTTGACCGCGCAGTCGCCGTACACCAGCACCTGGTTCTGCAGGCACATGAAGAACACCGAGGACACCACGGACACGCCCGGCACCGTCTTGACGATCTCGAGGGCGGGCCGGATGGTGTGGGCGGTGGTGTGCACGGCGCCCGAGACCATCCCGTCCGCCAGCCCGAGCTCGACCATCATCGTGCCGAAGTAGGAGACGTCGCTCATCACCTCGCGGGCTGCGTCGATGTGGACACCCTTGTGCTTGCGGCGCTGGTGGTACTCCTGGGCGAACCTCTCGTGGAGCTCGTCGTCGAGCGGGCTCAGCAGCCGTGCGGCTGCGACGTCGACCCCCGCTCCGGCTGCGGCCGCGGTGACCTTGAGCGGGTCTCCGAGCAGCGTCAGGTCGGCCACGCCCCGGCGCAGCAGGATGTCGGCGGCCCGGAGCACCCGCTCCTCCTCCCCCTCGGGGAGGACGATGTGTCGGCGGTCCGCGACGGCCCGGTCGATGATCTGGTGCTCGAACATCAGCGGGGTCACGGCCTCGGTCCTGGCCACCTCCAGCCTGTCCAGCAGGGCGTCCCCGTCGACGTTCTCGGCGAACAGGCCCAGGGCGGTGACCACCTTGCGGGTGGACTCCTTGGTGAGCCGGCCGCGCACCCCGTTCAGCGCGGTGGTGGTGGGGTGCGTGTCGAGCTCCGTGGTCACGATCGGCATGGTGGTGCCCAGCCCCTCGAGCAGTCGGACGACCTGCTCGGCCAGGGGCAGCCCGCCGTTGAGGATGATGCCGGAGACCTGCGGGAAGTTGGCCGACAGGTGCGCCATCACCACGCCGAGCACCACCTCGGGGCGGTCCCCGGGGGTGACCACGACCGCGCCGTCCAGGAGCCGGTCCAGCACGTTCGGCATGGTCATCCCGGCGACCACGAACCCCGTCGCCTCCCTGGTCAGCAGCGCGGGGTCACCGCTCAGCAGCCTGCCGTCCACGGCGGGCAGCAGGTCGGCCAGGGACGGCGCGCTGAGGAGCGGCTCCTCGGGGATGGCGTAGCCCAGCACCCCCTCGACGGTGATCGCGTCGGTGTCCTCGATCACCTGGGTGCCGTCGACACGGTTCGCGATCACCGCGAACAGGGTGCCGTGCTGCGCCTTCAGCTCGGCGGCGGACAGCTCTGTGATGGTGTGCAGCTCGATCGGGGTCCGGCCGGAGCCGTTCAGCACCAGTAGCACCGGGGCACCGAGGTTGGCGGCGATGCGCGCGTTGTAGGCGAACTCCGTCGGGTTGCCGACATCGGTGTAGTCGCTCCCGACGATGACCACTGCGTCGCACCTCTCGGCCACCCGGTGGTAGCGCTCGACGATCCGGTCGAGCGCACCGCGTGGCGTCGCCGTGCACGTCGTCGTAGCTCACCCCCACGCACTCGTCGTAGGTCAGGGTCACGGCCTCGTGCGAGACCAGGAGGTCCAGGACGTAGTCCCGGCCGCCGTGCGCCGAGGTGTCGGGGCGCACCACCGGGCGGAAGACCCCGACCCGGCTCACCCGCCTGGAGAGCTGCTCGAGCAGCCCGAGCGCCACGGTCGACTTGCCGGTGTACCCCTCGACGGAGGCGACGTAGACGCTGCTTCCCATGACGAGACCCTAGACGGTGGCGAGGAGGGACGATGACAGTGCGGGGCCGGGTCAGGCCAGCCACCGCGGGTCCGAGGGTACGTCGACCGAGTGCTCCTCGAGCCACGGCAGGGGGACCACCTCGAGGGCGCGCTCGTTGGTCGAGGCCAGCACCACCGGGGCGACGGCTCCCGCCTCGTAGGCCTGGGCCCAGCGGACCGCGACGACGCACCACCGGTCACCCGGCTGGAGACCCGGGAACCCCCACTCCGGACGGGGTGTGGACAGGTCGTTGCCGACCGACTTCTGGTGGGCCAGGAACTCCGAGGTCATCACCGCGCACACCGCGTGCAGCCCCGCGTCGTCGGCCCCGCACGAGCACGAGCCGTCCCGGTAGAAGCCGGTCACCGGGTCGGTCCCGCACGGCTCCAGCTGGCCGCCCAGCACGTTGCGTTCGCTCATGCGCCAAGCCTGCCATGGCGGCTGGCTCAGCCGACGCGTCCGTAGGACACGCTGCTGGTCCAGAGCCGCTCGCGGTGCACCCGCTCACCGGTGCGGGGGGCGTGCCAGACCTGGTTGCCGCCGGCGTAGATCGCGACGTGGTAGACGCGCCCGTGGTGGCTGAAGAACACCAGGTCCCCGGGTCGCCGGTGGGATCTCGAGACGTGCCGGGTGGCGCGGGCCTGGGCGCGCGAGGTGCGGGGCAGGTGCCGGCCGACGCGTGCGAAGACCCACTGCGTGTAGCCGGAGCAGTCGAAGGCGCGGGGGCCGGTGGCGCCGTAGCGGTAGGGCGCGCCCCTCTTGGAGGCGGCGATGTGCAGGACCGTGCTGCGGGTGTGCGCGGACATGGCGTCGGCAGCGGGAGCGAGGGTCACCGAGGACGCCACCACGGCGCCGATCGTCAACATGACCCGGAGGAGGGTGGAGCGCATGGCGGAACCCTTCGGCAACGCCTACGAACGATGACCTGTCGGGTTCGGGATCCGAAGTGCCCGGCCACCTATCGGTGGCTTCACCCCAAGGCACGTCCCTGGTGGGTCGTGCCGGCTCGCTTGGGTCGTCCGCGCCCGCACATCTGCGTTGTTCGCTGCGGCATCGGGTGCCTGGCGGGCTTCGGCGTGCACCTGACGGCCCCACCGACATGGCTCGGCGGGGACTCCGTCGCACCCTAGGGCGTGAGTCTCAGGCTTGGGAAGGGGTCGGGCTCAGGAGAGCCCGAGGATCTCCCCGTCGTCGGTCAGGTCGATGTGCGACGAGGCGGGCGCCTTGGGCAGTCCGGGCATCGTCATCACGTCCCCGCACACGACCACCACGAAGCCGGCCCCGGCCGAGAGCCGGACCTCGCGGACGTGCAGCTCGTGTCCCGACGGGGCGCCGCGCAGCTTCGCGTCGGTGGAGAAGGAGTACTGGGTCTTCGCGATGCACACCGGCAGGGCGCCGTACCCGTCGTTCTCGATGCGCTGCAGCCGCCGCCGCGCCGCGCCGTCCCAGGTCACCTCGCCCGCGCCGTACAGCCTGCTGGCGACCCGCTCGACCTTCGCCGTCAGGGAGAGGTCGTCGGCGTAGGTGTAGGAGAAGGTGTACGGCGACGGGCCCTCCAGCACCTCGAGGACGCCCTTCGCCAGCGACTCGGCGCCCGCACCACCGTCGACGAAGTGGGTGGCCGGGAAGGCGCGGACCCCCTCGGCGGCCACCAGCTCGACGACCCGCGCCACCTCGGCGTCGGTGTCGGTGGGGAACCGGTTGACCGCCACCACGCAGGGGATCCCGTAGGCCTCACGGACGTTGCGGAGGTGGCGTGACAGGTTCGCCATCCCCCGGTCGAGGGCACCGAGGTCCTCGCCCGCGAGGTCGGCCACCTCGACGCCGCCGTGGTACTTCAGCGCCCGCACGGTCGCCACCACCACCGCCACGTCGGGACGCAGACCCGACTTGCGGCACTTGATGTCCACGAACTTCTCGGCTCCCAGGTCGGCACCGAAACCCGCCTCGGTGACGACGAAGTCAGCCAGCCGCAGGCCGGCCCGGGTGGCGATCACCGAGCTGCAGCCGTGCGCGATGTTGGCGAACGGGCCGCCGTGCACGAACGCGGGAGCGCCCTCCAGGGTCTGCACCAGGTTCGGCGCCAGGGCGTCGCGCAGCAGCACCGCCATCGCGCCGTGCGCCTGGAGGTCGCGGGCCGTGACCGGCCGCTTGTCCCGGGTGTAGCCGACGACGATGTCCCCGATGCGGCGCTTGAGGTCGGCCCACGACTCCGTGAGGCAGAAGATGGCCATCAGCTCGGAGGCGACCACGATGTCGAAGCCGTCCTCACGGGGGTAGCCGTTCGACACCCCGCCGAGCGCGACGACGAGGTCGCGCAGGGCCCGGTCGTTGAGGTCGACGACGCGCTTCCAGGTCACGCTGCGGACGTCGATGTCCAGCTCGTTGCCGTGGTGCACGTGGTTGTCGATCAGGGCGGACAGCAGGTTGTGGGCGGCGGCGATCGCGGCGAAGTCACCGGTGAAGTGCAGGTTGATGTCGACCATCGGCACGACCTGGGAGTAGCCGCCACCTGCCGCGCCGCCCTTCATCCCGAACACCGGGCCCATCGACGGCTCCCGCAGGCAGGCGACCGCCCGGTGGCCGAGGCCGTGCAGGGCGTCGGTCAGGCCCACCGTCGTGGTCGTCTTGCCCTCCCCGGCCGGAGTCGGGGACAGGGCCGTCATCAGCACCAGCCGTCCCGGCGGACGGTCCGCGAGGCTGGAGAGGTAGCGCAGGTCGACCTTCGCCTTGTGGTGGCCGTAGGGAACGAGGTGCTCGGGCTCGATGCCGAGCGTCTCCCGCGCGACGTCGGTGACGGGCCGCAGACGTGCGGCGGTGGCGATCTCGATGTCCGAGCGCATGACAGGCTCCTCGTGCGATGTGTGGCGGCGCCCACACCCTACGTCGGTGTCGTGGGCGTCACGGTGTCGCGGCGTCATGTCGTCGCGCGTGCGGCCCTCGCACCGTAGCGTGGTGCCGTGCCCTCGCTCGTGGACCGTGCCGACGCCTTCCAGCGGGAGCACGCAGTGGTGGGCTTCCCGCTGGCGGTGCTCTACAAGTTCACCGACGACCAGGGCAACTACCTGGCGGCCGTCGTCACCTACTACGCCTTCGTCTCGATCTTCCCGCTCCTGCTGATCGCCTCGTCGGTGCTCGGGTTCGTGCTGCAGGGCAACGCCGAGCTGCGGGACGAGGTGCTGAACGGGGCGCTGAGCCAGTTCCCGATCGTCGGCACCGAGCTCGGCAAGCCCAGGGGCCTGCAGGGCAGCACGTCGGCCGTGGTCGTCGGCAGCCTCGCCGCCCTGTACGGCGTCCTGGGACTCGGCCAGGCCGCGCAGAACGCCGTCAACGTCGCCTGGGCGGTGCCGCGCAACAGCCGGCTGAACCCGCTGCTCAGCCGGGTGAGCAGCCTGGTGCTGCTGGTGCTCGCCGGGCTGACCGTGCTGACGGTGACCGTGCTGTCCAGCATCGTCAGCCATCTCGACGTCTTCGGCCCGGACTTCGACCGGGGCCTGGGCTGGCTGCTCAAGCTCGCCTCGGTGGTGCTGAACGCACTGGTGCTGGCCGCCATGATGCGGCTGGCCACGACGGCCCGGCAGAGCTTCCGGTCCTCGCTCCCGGGCGCCGTCTGCGTGGCGCTGATGTGGCAGCTGCTCCAGCAGGCCGGCGGCACCTACGTGAGCCGGGTGATCGCCCGGGTCAGCGACGTGAACGCCGTGTTCGCGATCGTGCTCGGCCTGATCGCCCTGCTCTACATCGCCTCGATGATCGCCGTGATCGGCCTCGAGATCAACGTGGTGCTGGCCAGGCGGCTGTTCCCACGCTCGCTGCTCACGCCGTTCACCGACGCCGTCGAGCTGACCGAGGGGGACCGGCAGGCCTACACCGGCTACGCCGAGGCCCAGCAGCACAAGGGCTTCCAGCGGGTCCGGGTGTCCTTCCACCGCGGGCGCCGCGACGAAGAGGACGACGAGCCCGGCTGATCGCCGTACCGCTCTCTGCACCGCTGCGCCCTGCTGGGTCCGCCTCGAGGTAAAGGTCCTCCTCGGGATGGCGCGTCCGTGCGGCCCGGGATGGTCAGGTCGGGTCATTGAGACTTCACATGTCTTCGCGGTTGCGTGGAGCCAGTACGCGTCGCGTACGACACTTCTGGAGGGGAAGCCATGAGAAAGCGAAGTTGGGGCGTCGTGGGGGCAGCGGGCGCACTGGTGCTGGGGGTGTCCGCCCTGTCCACCGGGCCGGCCGCCGCCTGGCCGGAGAATGACGGGCTGCGGACGGTCACCCGGGGACTGGACGGGCCACGAGGGGTGGCATCGGTCCGTCCGGGCGTCACCCTGGTCTCGGAGACGAACGGCACGGTCAAGATCGTCCGGGAGCGCCACCACGGCAGGCCCGTGGTGCGGCGGCTGACCCGGGTGCCGAGCCTGTTCGCCCCGGCCATCGCCCTGGGCCCGCGCTGGACGGTCTACATCCTCACCGGCGCCGCGACCTCACCCGACCCTGCCGACCCCAAGCCTCCCCGGGCCGTCGCGGCCGTCGAGCAGAGCCTGTTCAAGTGGCGCCCGGGCTGGCGCCGGCCGCACCTGGTCGCCGACATCGGCGCCTACCAGGGACACGACCCCGACCCCTACGACCTGGAGAGCAACCCGACCGACAGCAACCCGTTCGGGGTGGTCGCCCTGCCCAACGGGGTCGTGCTGGTCGCCGACGCCGCCGGCAACGACCTGCTCAGGGTGCGACCGAACGGCCACGTCTTCACGGTGGCGAAGCTGAAGCCGCGGGTGGTGACGGTCCCGCCCGGACTGGGCCCGAAGCCTCCGGCCGGCAGTCAGGTCCCCGCCGAGGCGGTCGCCACCTCGGTGACGGTCGGCAGCGACGGCTACTACTACGTCGGTGAGCTGCGCGGCTTCCCGGCGACGCCGGGCACCTCGGAGATCTGGCGGGTCAACCCCTACTCGCACAACGCCGTGTGCGACCCGACCGCACCGACCGTGGGACCCTGCAAGAGGTACGCCGACGGCCTCACCTCGGTCGTCGACCTCGCACCGGGCTCGCACGGAAGCATCTACGCCGTGACGCTGTCGAAGAAGAGCTGGCTGGCGACCGAGGCCCAGCCGCCGGTCCCGGGTGCCCGCACCGGTGGCCTGTTCAAGGTCGGCCCGTGGGGTCACGACGTCAGGGAGATCGCCGCGGACCGGCTGACCCTGCCCGGCGGCGCGGACACCGCCCGCAACGGCCGCGTCTATGTCACGGGGCCGGTCTTCGGTCCGGGTGCGTTGGTCAGGGTGCGCGGCTAGCCGGGCGGCCAACCGCTGGTGTGCCGGGGCCGCGACAACGCGGCCCCGGCTGCCCGGCTGATCAGCTGCCCGGCTACTCGGCGCCGATGGCCTCGAGCACGTCGAGGCGGGCCGCGCGCCGGGCCGGCAGCACCGCGGCCAGCACGCCGGCGACGGCGGCGAGCGCCACGAACACCACGAGCTGCAGCCAGGGGATGGACAACACGTCGATCCCCTGGTCGGCCACTGCCCGCTGCAGCGCGACGCCGAAGACCAGCCCCATCACCACTCCGAGGGCGGCACCGAGGACGGCGACGATCACCGACTCCAGCCGGACCATCCGGCGCAGCTGTCGCCGTGACAGCCCGACCGCTCGCAGCAGGCCGACCTCGCGGGTGCGCTCGATGACCGACAGGGCGAGGGTGTTGATGATCCCGAGCACCGCGATGACGACGGCCAGCCCGAGCAGTGCGTAGATGAAGTAGAGGAAGAGGTTGATCTGGGACCGCTGCTCCTGGGCGAACTCGCCAGGGTCCTTGACCGTCACCGTCGGGAGGTCCTTGAGGATGTCCTCCACATCGGCGCGGACCGCGGGCGTGTCCGCGGACCGTGCCGTGGAGACGTAGAGCAGCGAGTCCAGCGGCTCGAGGCCGCCCTTGACGAGGGTGTCGGGGGTGACCAGGTAGTTCGCGGGGAGCGCCCCGGAGCGGGCGATCAGCGCCACCACCGTGAGCCGGACGGTGCCGCCCTGGAAGGTGACCGGGACACGCTCGCCGAGGCGGTAGCCCCGGCGCTCGGCGGAGGATGCACTGACGGCCACCGTCCCGGGCCGCAGGGCGAGCAGCGACCCGGCCTTGACGGGAAGGGTCAGCGCCAGCCCGAGGGCGCGGGGGTCGATCGCGGCCACGAAGATCCGGTCGCTGCCGATCATGGCCCCGGCGGTCCGCAGCTCCGCGACGTTGCGCACGCCGTCGACCTTGCGGATCTGCTGCGCGATGCTCGTCGAGAACGGCGTGCCCACCAGGTTCGACACCACGAGCTGGGAGCTGAGGCTCCGCTTGACCGCGGCGTCGGTGCTCGCGGAGGCCGACTGCCCGAGGATGGACATCAGGGAGACGAGGGTCAGGCCGATCATCAGGGCACTCGCGGTGGCCGCCGTGCGCCGTGGGTTGCGCAGGGAGTTCTGGGCGGCCAGCACGCCGACCATGCCGAACGCCCGCCGGTAGCCGATCTCGAACAGCGCGGTCAGCGGCCTGCCGAGCCATGGGCCGAGAAGCGAGACGCCGACCAGGATCGAGAGCATCCCCGAGCCGATCAGCGCGAGCCCACGGTTGCCGTGGCCGATCCAGAAGCCCGCGACCATCGCTCCGATCCCGGCCAGGACCAGCAGGAACCCGGTCAGCACCCGCCGACGCAGTGACGACTCCGGCAGAGCGACGTCGTCGCGCAGCGCGGCGACCGGCGGGATCCGCGACGCCCGGCGGGCCGGCAGGTAGGCGGCGACCAGCGTGACCAGCACCCCGACGGCGTACGACGCCACGACCGTGCGCAGGTTGACCGGGAAGGACGCCCGGCTCAGGTCGAAGCCGAGGGTGCCGAACAGCAGCTGCAGGGCCCTGGCCAGCAGGTAGCCCGCGCCCAGACCCACCGTGGAGCCGAAGACCCCGACCACCGTGGCCTCCGAGAGCACCGAGACGTTGACCTGGCGCCGGGAGGCTCCGAGGGCCCGCAGCAGGGCCAGCTCGCGGCTGCGCTGGGCGACCAGGATCGAGAAGGTGTTGATGATCAGGTAGGTCCCGACCACCAGGGACACGGCGGCGAAGACGAGCAGGAAGGTGTTCAGGAAGCCCAGGATCTTGTCCAGGCTCGCCTTGTTCGACTTCACCAGCTCGTCACCGGTCCGCGCCTCCAGCCCGGCGGGGAGCACCCGCTGGGCGGCGGCGGCGGCCTGCGACTGGGTGTAGCCGGGGGCCACGTCCAAGGAGATCTGCGAGTAGACGTCCCTGCCGCCGAAGAACAGCTGCTGCATCCACTGCAGGTCGAACAGGGTGAGCGTGGCGCCGTTCAGACCGCCGGACCCGAACTCCACCAGGCCGACGAGGGTGGCGCTCAGGGTCGGCGGGTCCCCCGGGGTCACCAGCCGCACCCGGTCCCCGACCTGGTAGCCCCCCTTCCGGGCGGTGTCCACGTCCAGGGCGACCTGGCCGGCCGCCTTCGGGAGGGCTCCCTGGACCAGCCGGATGATCGGCTTGCCGTTGACCGCCCGGGCGCCGGTGTAGTTGAACGCGAGGCCGGGCGGGCCGTTGCCTCCGACCACCTTGCCCGAGCTTCCGATGACGTAGACCGACTGGAGCTGGTCGCTGGGGTGCACCTCCTGCACCTGCGGGAGGCGGCGGAGCCGGTCCACGACCGGGGCCGGGATGACCCGGCTGTCCTGCTGCGAGCCGAAGTCGGCCGCACCCTGGTAGGCGACCTCCACGTCCGAGGTGGAGCCCTCGATGATGTCGTCGAACGCGTTGCCCATCGCGTCGGTGAAGATGAACGAGCCGGAGACGAACGCGACGCCGAGCACGATGGCGAACGCGCTGAGCGCGAGCCGGACCTTGCGCGCGAGAAGGGCGCGCCACGTCATCTTGAGCATGCCGCTCCTCCTCTGCCGGGCTGCGGCGTCGAGTCTGCCCTACGCCACCCCCGGGGCCAGGACTCCGCCGGTGCGGCCCGGGTCAGCGGCTGCGGAGGTAGTCCGCGGCCACCTGGCGAAGCCGGTCGTGCAGGCCGTCGTACGCCTTCGTGGCGCCGAGCAGGGTCTTGGGGAGCTTGGCCAGCATCGTGTAGTTGGTGTCGACGACGTTCCCGGCCGGCGCCAGCCCGGTCTGGCTGACCAGCTGGTAGGCGTCGAGCTCCTCGAGACCGAGCAGCGAGCCGGTCCAGCCGACCAGGTCGTGCTGGCTCATCCGGAAGGCGTCCTCCAGCGGGCGGGCGCTGCCGGTCGTGGCCAGGAACCCGTCGCTCTCCAGCCGCGGCGAGGGCGGTGCCCCACCCTTGACCAGGTCCAGGACCACCACGGTCCGCATCGCGGTCTCCACGGCGGTGCCGCAGACCTCTCCCTCGCCCTGGCGGGCGTGCCCGTCGCCGATGGAGAGCTGGCCACCGGGCACGTTGACCGGAAGGTAGGCCGTGACCCCGGCCCGCATCTCGGGAGTGTCCATGTTGCCGCCGTGAGCGGCGGGCGTGATGCTCATCAGGACCTCACCGGCCGCCGGAGCGACGCCGACAGTGCCGTGCATCGGGTCCAGAGGCAGGTCGACGGTGACGTCGGAGCGACGGGCCGCGAACCGGCAGGTGCCCGCCGCGACGTCCACCTCGTAGAGCCACACCCGCTCCTCGAGCGGCGGGTGCAGCATCGCCGTGGCGTGCGTGGTGGTCAGCGCGCCGAAGTGCGGGAAGGTGGTCGACACGGCCCAGTCCCGGGCCGGGACGATCTCCACGAAGTGCACCGCCAGGGTGTCCCCCGGCTCGGCCCCCTCGACCGAGACCGGCCCGGTGACCGGGTTGAGGTAGGGGAACGTGCACACCCGGCTGGGCAGGTCCTCGACGCTGCGGACGCTGCCGCCGAAGCAGTCCTCGGTGGACAGCTCCACCACGGTGCCCGGCGGGACGGTCAGGAGCGGCTCCCGGCCGCCGAACGCGTAGGCGTACTGGTCGGGGGTGGGGTGGAGGGTGCGTACGTCGGTCATCTCGGTCCTTCGACTCGGTCCTTCGACGGTTCTTCGTCGGGTGGCAGGTGGCAGGGCCGGCTCTCCCCGCATCCGGTCCTCTCCACGCGGTGTCGGGCTTCCTACCCCTCATCGGCCCGGCCAACCCCGACCTGTCGGTAGGCCCGGCTAGCGTCCCGGCCATGGACCTGCGAGACGCCTACGTGATGGGCAACGAGCTGCTCGACCGACACGGGTTGGAAGGGTGGTCGGTGACCTTCGACAACGCCAAACGGCGAGCCGGTGTGTGCCGGCACGGCCCGCGACTGATCGGTCTGAGCGCCCCGATGACCAGGTTGCACACCGTCGAGGACGTGCGCGAGACGTTGCTGCACGAGATCGCGCACGCCCTGGTGGGGGCGGCGCACGGGCACGACGCGGTCTGGGCGGCGCAGGCCCGGGCGATCGGGAGCACCGGTGAGCGGTGCCTGAGCGAGGACGCCCCGCGGCTGGCCGCCCCCTGGCTGGGGGTCTGCCCCGCCGGCCACACGACGGAGCGGCACCGACGGCCGGAGCGAGTGCAGGCATGCGGTCGGTGCTCACGGGAGTTCTCACCCGAGCACCTCCTCGAGTGGACCTGGCACGGGCGGCCCGCCACCATGCACCCGAACTACCTGCTCGAGCTGGACCGGCTCCGCGGCGGTGGCCGGCTGGAGCTGGCGGGGGTCGGGTCACGGGTCCGGCTGCTCGCGCCCGGTGCGCTGCACGGACGGATCGGCACGGTGGTGAAGCGCGGCCGCACGAGCTACCACGTGCAGCTGCCCGAGGGGCGGTTCCGGGTCGTGTTCGCGGGCGCCCAGCCGGTCGAGGACCGGGGGCTCGACGCCCGGGCGCCGGGTGCCTGACCGTGGTGAGGTCAGCCCACCAGTGCCTCGACAGCCTCCGCGAACAGTGCCGTGTGCACCTCGACGTCCGCCTCCGACGTGTCCGGACACATCAGGGCCATGTTGTGGAAGGGCGTGATGAGCACCCCCCGGTTCGCCATGAACAGGTGCAGGCACTCGTCGAGCTCGTCGTCACCGGCGGCGGCCGAGGAGCTGCCGTCGCGTGGGGCGGGGGAGGTGAAGCGATACTCGGCGCGGGCGCCGACCTGCTGCACCGACCAGGGCACTCCCGTCCGCTCGATCGTGGACCGCACACCCTCGGTGAACGCCGTTGCCAGGTCGATCATCCGGGTGAAGGCGGTGGCGGTCAGGACGTGCTCCAGGGTGGCCCGCATCGCCGCGACCGACAGCGCATTGCCGGCGAGAGTCCCGCCGACGCCGCCCACGTCGACGAGGTCCGCATCGGGGTCGGCCAGCACCTGCGCGGCCAGGGACCGGGTGAGGCCGTAGGCCCCGCTCGGGATGCCGCCTCCGATGCTCTTGCCGATCACCAGGATGTCCGGCTCCAGCCCCCACGCTGCGGTGGCCCCACCGGGTCCTGCCGAGAAGGTGTGCGTCTCGTCGATCATCAGCAGGGCGCCGTACTCCGTGGCCAGCTCGCGCAGCCGGGCGTGGAACCCCGGCTCCGGGAGGACGATCCCGATGTTCGTCAGCGCCGGCTCGGTCAGGATCGCGGCCACGTCGCCGTGCGCGAGCTGTGCCTCCACACCTGCGAGGTCGTTGAACTCCGCGACCCGGGTGGTCTGGGAGAGGGGCACCGGTGCTCCGACCAGCCCGGCCCGGGCGACGGCGGTGCCGTCCGGTCCGGGCACCGCGAAGGCCTCATCGACCGAGCCGTGGTAGCAGAAGGCGAAGGTGAGGATCTTGCGCCGCCCGGTCGCCAGCCGCGCGAGCCGGATCGCCCACCGGTTCGCGTCGGTCGCGGTGAGCGTGAACGACCACAGCGGCAGCCCGAATCGGCGGGTGAGCTCGGCGCCCACCCACTCGGCGTCGCCGGTCGGCAGCATGGTGGTGATCCCGCCGAGGTCGCCCATCCGCCGGGTCACGGCGTCCACGGTCGCTCGTGGGCTGTGTCCGGCCATCGCGCCCGTGTCACCCATCGCGAAGTCGACGTACTCGTGTCCGTCCACGTCCACGACCCGGTTGCCCCAGGCCCGGTCGAGGTAGACCGGGAAGCCTCCGCTCCACATGTTCAGCCAGGTCATCGGCACCCCGCCGAAGAGGTGGCCGGCCTCCTGGTGGAGCGCCGCCGACCGGGGATGGCCGGTGGCGTAGGACGCCCGCTCGGCCTGGAGGAGCGTGTCGAGCCGGGCGCGGTCCACGGGGGTCGTCATGTCCGGACGGTGTCGGCAAAGCCACCCGCGGTCAAGCCCCCGCGTTCCCGCGAGAGGACGCAGAGCCTGCCTGGGTCTGAGCGGAGCCACCAGGGAACCGCGCTGCCCGGGTATCTCAGGGTTGCTGCTTGGTCCGGTGCATCAGCCAGTCCCGGTCCGTGCGGATCAGCGCGTAGCGCACGGCCGAGGACCGCCCGTGCAGGACGATGACCATCCGCCGGTCGTTGCGATCCACCTCCTCCCACCAACCGGAGTCGGCCACCTGCTTGTCCTCGTCCTCGTAGGTGAGGTGGTCCAGGTCATGATCCGGTACGGCGACCGCCAGCCGGTCCTGTGCCGAGGTGTCCGGCAGGCCCTTCGGCAGCGCCCACGACCGCAGCACTCCCTCCTCCTCCAGGCGAAGGTCGAAGTGGTGGCGTGGCTTGTGGTGCTCGTGCAGCACGAAGGCGGGCCTCACCCGGACACTGTGCACCACGTCTGCCGGCCTCCCGCCGACGCCTCAGCGAACCATGGCGCACCCGCGCGAGGAGCGGCTCCCCTTACGATCGTCCCGCGGTGGGTCGTCGAGCAGGCCTCGCGTGACTGGTGGGCGCCTCCTCCAGGCCGCGGAATCGCCGGTGCTCGGTGTCCTTTGCGCTCGACCCGAGCGCCCTTCGGGCCAGCCGAGTGGTCCAGTCTCCTTCGATCGTCGTGCAGGGAATCCTGAGCCCGGCTGGAGTCCTGAGCCCGGCTGGAGTCCTGAGCCCGGCTGGAGTCCTGAGCCCGGCTAAGGTAAAACCTAAGAAAGTCGTTGCCAGCCACGGCTGTGGGGCCTGTTTGGGGGCGGTTCTGTCGGTGGTCGCTGGGAGAGTTGTCTCCATGACCGAGACCACGCTCGTCGCGCCGCCGCCGCCGCCGTCGCCGTCGTCGTCGTCGTCGTCGTTGTCGCCGGACCGGGCTGCGGGGTGTGGATGCGGTGGGGGTGCTGGAGCTGCTGGTCGGGCAGCGGCGGACCGCGGATGCGGCCGAGGCGGGCCTGTTGGCCTCGGTGGTGCACCTGGTGGACCTGCACCCGGTGCTCGACCCGGACACCGCGGCCCACGACCCGGGCCACGACCGGCCCCTGCAAGGCGTGCCCACCGGGACAGGGGGGTCGTCGTCGCGGGTGCCGATCGCTGGGGTCGGCTGCCCGGAGGTCACCGAGGACGGGGTGCTGGCCCTGGCCGCCGCGTTGGGGATCTCCTACCGGGCCGGGCTGGGACTGGTCGGGGAGACCCTCGAGCTGCGCTACCGGCTGCCCCGACTGTGGGCGCTGGTCCAGACCGGACGACTGCAGGCCTGGAAGGCCCGCCGGGTCGCCCGGGAGACCAGCTTCCTCTCGGTCGCGGCGGTCGGGTTCGTGGACCGGCACCTCGCGGTGGCCGGGGCCCGCGGCCACCTGCCCACCTTCCTGGGTCCGGTCCTGACCCTGGCGATCAACCGGTGCGACCCCGACCAGGCCGAAGGCCGCGAGGAGGCCGCCCTCGAAGCCCGCCACGTCACCTTCGCCTACTCCACCAGCACCGACACCGGCGCCACCGCCGACCTCACCGCCACCCTGGACCTCCTCGACGCCCTCGACCTGGACACCCAGATCAGCACGATCGCCACCCAGCTCGGCCGCCTCGGCGACCCGCACAGCCTGCACATCCGCCGCTCCCGGGCCCTCGGCATGCTCGCCCACCCCCAACACACCCTCACCCTCTTCGGCGACCCCGACACCCCCCACCCCAACAGCCACCCCAACAGCGACCACGCCCACGGCGGCGACCCGGCCGACGGCGGCAACGTCCCGGCCGACGGCGGCGTCCCGGCCGACGGCGGGGCCGGTGCGGCCGGCGACCCCGGCTCAGCGGCAGGATCGGCGGGATCGGTGGGCGTCCAGGGAAGGTCCGGGACCGGGGTGACCGTGTATGTGCACGTCACCGCCGCCGACCTCGCCACCCACACCCCAGCCGGTGCCGGTGCTGGTGGGGGTGGTGGGGTGCGGGTGGAGAAGCTGAACGGGGTCACCCTGGGCCTGCTGGGCGACTGGCTGCACCGCGCCCACCAGGTCACCATCCGCCCGGTCCTGGACCCCTCCCGCACCGACGCCGTCGACGCCCACGACCCACCCGAGTGGATGCGACACGCCACCCTGCTACGCGACCAGCAGTGCGTGTTCCCCGGCTGCACCATCGATGCCCGCTCCTGCGACCTGGACCACCTGATCCCCTACCAGCCCCTCGACGAAGGCGGACCACCAGGCCAGACCAGCCTGGCCAACCTCGCCTGCCTCTGCCGCCGCCACCACCGCGCCAAAACCAGAGGCACCTGGGCCTACCAACGACTCCCCGACGGCGACTACCGGTGGACCAGCCCCCACCAACACCTCTACACCACCCGCCCCGGCACCCCACCCGGCATCCCACCGGACCCGCCCTGACCGCAGGCCCCGGAGCACGCCGACCACCCGATCCCAGAGCCGTCCCGCCGACCCGTCCACACCGCCGACCGCCAACCGCCGACCACACAGCGCGTCCCGCTGACAGCCGACCGCTGACCCCGACACCCACCAGGGTGCTCGGGGCACCGGCACGCCCGCACCCGAGACCGCGAACCGCCCGACACCAAGCCGACCACCTCGACGCCGGAGCCGACTGTTGACCGCCACGCTGCCTGACGACGACCTCGACGCCGGAGCTGCGGAACAGAATCGGCCCCCACACCGCCCGGACACGCCCCAGACGTTCCCCAGCTCGCCCCACCCCCTGCCCCCGCCGGGTCCCGCACCGACAGACCCGACCCCGGCCACGGAAGGCGACGGGAGGCGGCAGGCGACGGCAGGCCACGGCAGGCGACAGGCAGGGGGCTCAGCTGCGCCCGCAGAGGCCCCGGAGTGCCCGGGCCGGACCTGGGCAACACCCTGACCGGCGGTGGCGGAGCCAGACCAGGGGAGCGGTCACCCTGTCGGCACGGAACATCGATAGACCTGGCTGCATCCCTCAAGCGGCGGTCCGCCCACGGATCAGGACGGGTGCCACACGCCAGACCCGGCCGACCCCGCGCGACGCGCGGAACCCACTCCACACCTGAGTGTCGGCGGGGCCTCGTAGTGTCGAGCTCATGGTCGACCTGTCCTCGCTGCTCTCCGACGAGGACCTGCGTCGCCGCTACGGCACACCCACGCTGGACCGGGCCTGGGACTACGTCCGCCGAGGCAAGGTGCTCACCTGCGTCCACGAGATCGACGGGGACGGTGACCTGGACGTCAGGGGGACCGTGTCCGGGTCGACCACTGCGCCGTACGCCGTCCACCTCAGTGTCGGCACGGAGAGCGAGGGAGCCTGGGTCTTCGGACGGTGCAGCTGCCCGGTCCGCGAAGGCTGCAAGCACGCCCTCGCGCTGCTGATCACGGTCCGCGAGGAGCACCGCCGGCAGGCACCCGACCTGGCACGGCGGTGGGAGCGCCAGCTGTCGTCCCTCCTCGACGAGCTCGACGAGCACGTCGAGCGGTCCACCACCCGCGTCGACAAGCCGCTCGCGCTGCAGGTCGACCTGAGGGCGCCGACCCGGCCGGGCGGCTACCGCGGGTGGGCCGAGGCCCGTCCCCTGCGCGGGACGCTGCGGGTCCGACCGCTGCAGCGCGGCGCCCGGGACAACTGGGTCCGCACCGGCATCTCCTGGACCGATGTGCCCCACCTCGACCGACGCGGCCATCCGCAGGCCCAGGTCGCCGTCCTCAACGACCTCCTGTCGGCGCACCGGGCGGCCACCCGGGTGATGTACTTCGGCGCCGACGCCCACCTCCCGCTCGGCTCCTTCGGCCCGGACGAGATGCGGCTGCTGCACCGGGCTCGTGAGGCCGGCATGCCACTGGTGGCCGGCCCGGGGCTGTCCCACGTGGAGGTGGCCGGCCCGGTCACCCTGCAGCTCGACGTGAACGCGGGTGCCGGCGAGGACGCCCAGCTGCGTCTGGGGGTCTCGCACGACGACGAGTGGTACGCCGCCGCCGACCTCGACGTCCTCGGTGAGGCCGGCCGTGCGGTGGCCCTGTGGCAGGCGGACGGGCAGCGGTGGGCGGTCACGCTGGCGGAGCTCACCTCCGCGGCCGGCCCGGAGGTGCGCCGGCTGCTCAAGCTGGGCGACTCCGTGGTCGTGCCCGCCGAGGACCGCGACGACCTGGTCGCCGACTACCTGCCGCGGCTGCAGCGCCACGTCCCGGTGGTGTCCTCCGACGGCTCGGTCACCGTGCCGGACCCGGTCGAGCCCCGCCTCGTCCTGAGCATCACCTGGGTCGCCGCAGCCGAGGTGCGCATCGCCTGGTCCTGGCGCTACCGGGTCGGCTCGGACGACCGGGTCTATGCACTGTCGGAGACCCGGGGCATGCGGGGCGTACGACGGCCGGACTCCGAGCGGGAGCTGCTCGACCGGCTGCACCTCGACGACGAGCAGTCCTACCACCTCTGCCGCGCCCACGATCGCGGGATGGGCCTGCAGGACTCGAAGACGTTCCGCGACGTGCACGCCATCGTGTTCGCCGAGGAGCTGCTGCCGGGTCTGCGGGACCAGGTGGAGCTCGAGGAGATCGGCGACCGGCCCGACTACCGTGCGGTCGACGGCGTCCCGGTGATCCGGTTCGTCGCGCGCGAGGGCGCCGAGGACGACCCGACCCGCACCGACTGGCTCGACCTCGAGGTCGAGGTGACCGTCGACGGCACCCACCTCGCCCTGGCCCACATCCTGGAGGCGCTCACCAAGGGCATGGACCGGGTGATCCTGCGCAACGGCAAGCACGTCCGCATCGACCGCCCCGAGTTCGCCCACCTCGCGCGGCTCGTCGAGGCAGCGGCCGAGCTGCGTGACCAGACCGCCGAGGGCGTGCGCGTCGGGCACCACGACCTCGGGCTGTGGGAGGAGCTCGCCGAGGTCGGACTCGTCGACGCCCAGGCGGCCCGGTGGGTGCGGGCGGCGCAGGCGCTGCGCACCGTGGAGTCGCTGCCGGAGGTGGAGCCGGTGGGTCTCAAGGCCGACCTCCGGTCCTATCAGCACGACGGGTTCCGGTGGCTCGCGTTCTTGTGGGAGGCCGGCCTCGGCGGGATCCTCGCCGACGACATGGGCCTGGGCAAGACGCTGCAGACGCTCGCGCTGGTGGCCTACGCCCGGGACCGCGGCGCCGCGCCGTTCCTGGTGGTCGCGCCCACCAGCGTGGTGTCCACCTGGGCAGGCGAGGCTGCCAGGTTCACCCCCGGTCTCGACGTCCGGGTGGTCACCGAGTCCCAGGCCCGTCGCGGCGCCTCGATCGCCGAGGTGTGCGATGGCGGCGACCTGGTGGTGACCTCCTACACGCTGTTCCGCATCGAGCAGGCCGACTACGTGAACCGGACCTGGGGCGGGCTGGTGCTCGACGAGGCCCAGATGGTCAAGAACCACCGCGGCAAGACCTATCAGGCGGTGCGCCGGATCGACGTACCCTTCCGGCTGGCGCTCACCGGCACGCCCATGGAGAACCGGCTGATGGACCTGTGGTCCCTGCTGTCGATCGTCGCGCCGGGACTCTACCCGTGGCCTCAGCGCTTCGTCGAGCTGGTGGCCAACCCGGTCGAGCGCCTCGGTGACAAGACGGTCCTGGAGCGGTTCCGTCGGCGGATCCGCCCGTTCCTGCTGCGGCGCACCAAGGAGCTGGTCGCCGCGGACCTGCCGGCCAAGCAGGAGCAGGTGCTCGAGGTGTCGCTGACGCCACGTCACCGGGCGCTCTACGAGACCCACCTGCAGCGCGAGCGACAGACGGTGCTGGGACTGCTGGACGACTTCGACAAGCACCGCATCGCGATCTTCTCCTCGCTGACCAAGCTGCGGCAGCTCAGCCTGGACGCGGCGCTGGTCGACGAGGCGTACGACGGCGTCGGTTCGGTGAAGATCGACGTGCTCGTCGACCACCTGCTCGAGCTCGCTGCCGAGGGCCACCGGGCCCTGGTGTTCAGCCAGTTCACGTCCTTCCTCGCCCGGGTGCGGGCCCGGCTGGACGCCGAGGGCATCACGTCGTCCTACCTGGACGGGCGGACCCGCAAGCGTGGCGACGTCGTGGACGGGTTCCGCACCGGCGACGACCCGGTGTTCCTGATCAGCCTCAAGGCCGGCGGGGTCGGGCTGAACCTGACCGAGGCGGACTACGTCTTCGTGCTGGACCCGTGGTGGAACCCCGCCGTCGAGGCGCAGGCGGTGGACCGCACGCACCGGATCGGGCAGCAGCGGCAGGTCTTCGTCTACCGGCTGGTGTCGACCGACACCATCGAGGAGAAGGTGATGGCCCTCAAGGCGCGCAAGGCGGCACTGTTCTCCCAGGTGGTCGACGACGAGGCCCTGATGTCAGCACCCCTCGGGGCGGACGACGTCCGGGCGCTGCTCGAGGACTGACCCGTCGCCGTCACCCGCCGCCTCAGTCGTCCCAGGTCTTCGTCACCTGCGCAGCGGCGAGTCGCAGCGGCTCGGCGTCGACGGTGGTGCTGGTCTCCGCGATGCCCCGGTCCGGCCAGGCGCACACCAGCCGGAGCGGCCCCGGCGGTGGCAGCGGCCACAGCCAGACGTCCCGAGCCCCCAGTCGGGGTCCCACTCGGCGGGCTGTGCACCGCGCGGCGTGGAGTCGTCGGCGGTGGTGACCCGCTGCCCGTCGGCGAGCTCGACGCCCCAGCGAAGGCCGCCAGGGGGAAGGAAGAGGTTCAGCTGCCCACGGCCGTGCGTCACGTCCTGGTCGGCGTCCTCGGGTGCGCCGAGGTGCTGCACCGGTGGGAAGAAGGACACCTCACTCATGGCTGCATCATCTCCATCCGGCCATCATGGAGGCTGCCACCGACAGTCGTCACGCGGTCACCCACAACCATCCTCCACCCGTACGACGGTGATCCCCACGCCCTGGTCCGGACCGCTCATCGCCTCCAGGGCGTCCGGGACACCGTCGAGCCCGATGACCCGGCCCACCAGCTGCGCCGGGTCGAGGGTGCCGTCGTCCACCAGCGCCAGCAGATCGGGGTACTGCCGCGCCGGCATCCCGTGCGAGCCGTGCACTGACAGCTCCTGGGCGACCACCAGGTCCATCGGCAGCGGGGGATTGGAGTCCCGGCCGAGGAGCAGCCCGACCTGCACGTGCCGTCCTCGGCGTCGCAGGCAGCGCACCGAGGCGACCGCCGTCGCCGGGGACCCGACGGCGTCCACGGACACGTGCGCGCCTCCACCGGTGAGGTCCCGGACATCGGCAGCGGGCTCCGGACCGGTGACCACGTGAGCCGCTCCGAGCGCCCGGGCCCGCTCGGCTGCGGCAGGGGACACGTCGACCGCGACGACCCGCGCTCCGAGTGCGGCACCGACCAGCACCGCGGACAGCCCGACCCCGCCGCAGCCGTGCACCGCCAGCCACTGGCCCGGCTCCAGCCGGCCGTGGGTGACCACGGCGCGGAAGGCGGTGGCGAGCCGGCAGCCGAGCGAGGCGGCGGTGACCAGGTCGAGACCCTCCGGCAGCCCGACCAGGTTGGTGTCGGCGGCGTGCAGCGCCACCAGCTCCGCGAAGGAGCCCGGTCCGGTGAACCCGGGCTGGGTCTGGTAGGGGCAGACCTGCGTGTCGCCCGCGAGGCAGTGCTCGCACCGGCCGCAGCCGCACACGAACGGCGCGGTCACCCGGTCACCCGGGACCCAGTGGCGCACCCGCGGACCGACCTGCTCGACGGTGCCGGCGAGCTCGTGGCCCCCCACGTGCGGGAGTGGCACCGGGTCGTGCCCCTGCCAGGCGTGCCAGTCGGAGCGGCACACGCCGGTCGCGCCGACCCGGACGACCACGCCGTCCGCAGGACAGGCAGGGTCGGGCCAGGTGCCCAGCACGGGAGTCTGTCGCGGGGCGGAGTAGCTGACGGCGCGCACGGCACCAGTCTCCCTGGCGATGCCGCGTGGTGGCGAAGCGAGCTGCGAAGCCGCCCCCGGTCACATCCGCGGCGAAGCGAGCTGCGAAGCCACCCCGGTCACATCCGGGCCGGCTCACGCGTCAATGGGGTGACCAGCAGACGTGGAAGGGTGGAGACCGTGGACCGGACGGACGAGTTCGAGGAGGAGCGACCACGACTGCTGGGGATCGCCAGCAGGGTGCTCGGGGACCACGCCGAGGCCGAGGACGTCGTGCAGCAGGCGTGGCTGCGACTGCACCGGACCGACGCCGACATCGAGAGCCTGCCGGCCTGGCTGACGACCGTGACCACCCGGCTGTGCCTCGACCGGCTGCGGTCCCGCACCCCGGTGCCGGTGGACGACGTCGCGACCATCGAGGCCGTCGACGACCCGGCCGACGACGTCGCACTCGCCGACACCGTCGGCCTGGCCCTGCAGGTCGTGCTCGACCGGCTCTCCCCGCGTGAGCGGGTCGCCTTCGTGCTCCACGACAGCTTCGGCTTCGAGTTCCCGACGATAGCTGCGGTCCTCGACACCACGCCGGCGGCCGCCCGCAAGCTGGCCTCCCGGGCCCGGGCCAAGGTCGTCCAGCCCCGTCCGGAGGACCGGCTGGCCGACTGGGAGGTCGTCGACGCCTTCCTGGCCGCGGCCAGGAACGGGGACTTCGCCCGGCTGCTGGAGCTGCTCGCGCCGGACGCCGTCGTGGCCGCCGACGACGCCGCGGTCCGCACCGGCACCCCGCGGCGGATCGAGGGCCGCGACGAGGTGGCGGCCTTCTTCAACGGCAGCGCCCGGGCCGCGCTCCCGGTCTTCGTCGGCGACCGGCCGGGCGCGGCCTGGTTCCACCTCGGTGCGGCCAAGGTGGTCTTCGACTTCACCGTCGAGGGCGGCCTGGTGCGCACCCTCACCTTCCGCGCCGAGCCGGAGCTGCTCTCGCGCGTCGTACGCCGTGACCGGGACCGCGCCCGCAGCTGACCGGTCACCCCTCGCCCTTCCACGAACCTCAGCACACCAGGACACACGACCAGCAGGAGGCACCATGAAGACCATGACCTGCCGGGCCCTCGGAGGGCCCTGCGACCTCGAGCACCACGGCGACACCGCCGACGACGTCATCAATGCCCAGGACCGTCACCTCAAGGAGGCGGAGAAGGCCGGCGACGCGACCCACCAGGAGGCCCGGGACGCCATGAAGAGCCGCTGGCGGCACCCGAAGAGGTCGATGGACTGGTATCGCGACACCAAGAAGGCCTTCGCCGACCTCCCCAAGGACTGATCAGCGCCCGGTCTCCGTCACCCCCGCCCCGAGGTGGACGCCCGCACGACCAGCTCGTGCGGCACGCGAAGGTCGCGGGGCTCTGCTTCGAGCCCGCCGATCCGTTCCACCAGCATCCCCAGAGCCGCCTCGGCGACGTCTGCCTTGTCCGGGCCGACCGAGGTCAGCGACGGCGACGCGAACCGGCCCTCCTCCACGTCGTCGAACGTGACGACGCTCACGTCCCGGGGCACCCGCACGCCCTGGGAGGTCAGCTCGTGCAGGGCGCCGGTCGCGATCTCCGCGGCGAAGCACACCAGAGCGTCGGGCGGGTCGTCACGGGCGAGCAGCGACCGGACGGCCACGGCCGCCTGGCCACGGGTGTAGTCGGGCGCCCGTGCATACAGGCTCTCGTCGACGGGCAGCCCCGCTGCGCGCAGCGCCGAGCGGTGTCCCCTGAGCCGCAGCCGTGAGGTCGGGTCGGAGCTCCCGGCGTCCCCACCGACCGCACCGATGAGGCGGCGGCCCGAGTCGACGAGGTGCTGCACCGCGTCCCGGGCCGCTGCTGTGTTGTCGATCCCGACATGGTCATGGGTGGTCCCCCCGACACGCTCCCCGAGCAGCACCACCGGGAAGCTGGAGGAGCGAAGCCCGGCCAGGGCACGGCTGTCGAGTCCCAGGGGGCTGAGCAGGACCCCGTCCACCCACCGTGACCGGGCCGCCACGTCCAGCAGGGCGAGCTCGCGTGCCCGCGACCCACCGGTCTCGTCGATGAGGACGGTGTAGCCCCGACGGCCCGCCAGCTCCACGATCTCGTGGGCGAGCTCGGCGAAGTACGGCGAGGCGATCGCCGGAACGAACAGGTTGATGATCCCGGTGCGTCCCTGTCGCAGGCTGCGGGCCAGCAGGTTCGGCTCATAGTTCAGCTCGTCGAGTGACGCCTGCACCTTGGCCCGCATGGCCGGGGAGACGTGCCGGAAGCCGTTCACCACGTTGGACACGGTCCGTGGTGAGACTCCGGCGTGCGCGGCGACGTCGCGCAGCGTCACGGCCACGGCGTCATGCCTGCCTGGTGCCGTGTCTGCCCGTGACGATCTCGGCGATCGACTCCACCGGAAGCTTCGGCTTTCCGTCGGCATGGAGCAGCCCGTTGGTCTCCTGGCCGGTGTCCATGAGCTGGGTGTAGCAGAAGCCGGCGACCTCCGAGCTGGCCTGCACCGCGTCGAAGAGGCGTCCCAGCGAGGACGCGAGCTCCTCGAGGGATCCGGCGTGCCCGTAGCCCCACGAGTCCTCGTCGTCCGACATCGAGATGCCCCCGAACTCGGTGATCATCAGCGGGGCGTCGCCGGCCAGGAACGACGCGCGCTGTGCCTCGCCCAGGATGGGACGTCGGCCCTGCGCGCCGTGCGCGCCCAGCGCGGCCTCGACGGCGGCCTGCCGGTCGAGGTAGCGCGCCCGCAGCTCGTCGGCGTCGAGGGTGTAGTCGTGCAGGCCGAGGATGTCGCTGGTGGCGTGCTCCCACCCCTCGTTCGACATCACCGGGCGACTGGGGTCCAGCGCGCGCGTGACGTCGGCCAGCGACCTGGCGAACGCCTGCTGCGCGGGCACCGTCGAGATGTCCTGCACCCCCCAGCTCTCGTTGACAGGCACCCAGACGACGACGGCCGGGTGGCTGCGGTCACGGCGCACCAGCTCCAGCCACTCGGTCATCAGCAGCGTCACAGCGGTCGAGGAGAACTCGTAGGCGCTCGCTGTCTCTGCCCACACCAGCAGGCCCAGTCGGTCGGCCCAGAAGAGGAACCGTGGGTCCTCCGCCTTCTGGTGCATGCGTACGGCGTTGAACCCCATCGCCTTGGTCACCTCGACCTCCGCACGGAGCTCGGCGCTGCCGTGCGAGGCGAGATGGGTGTCGGGACGGTAGCCCTGGTTGAGCACCGAGCGCATGTAGTAGGGCCGGCCGTTGAGCTCGAGAGCCCCGCCGCCGACCCCGACGGTGCGCAGCCCGAGGTAGCTGCCCACCGAGTCCACGGTGTCCTGCGACCGACGGTCCCGCAGCACCACCTCGGCGTCGACGAGCACCGGGTGCTCGGGTGTCCACAGCAGCCGGTCCCGGTCCTGGCCGTTGCGCAGTGCCGGGACGGCGATGTCCACCCGGGCGACCCGCTCGCGCACCAGGTAGGACTGCTCGGCCAGCACCTCGTCGCCGAGCCTCAGCGTCACCTCGAGGGTGAACGCGTGGGCGGGCGCCCTGGCCAGGGTGACCTCGCCTCGGACCACGCCGGTCGGGACGTCGGGGGTCCACGCGACATCGGCGAGGTGCTGCACCGGGACGACCTCGCACCAGACCGGCTGCCAGATCCCGGTGGTCCGCTCGTACCACACGCCGTGTGGCCTCTCCCTCCAGTCCTGCTTGCCGCGTGGCTGGTGGAGGTCGTGCGGGTCGTCCTCCGCCCGGACCACCAGGACGTGCTCGGAGACGTCCTCGAGCACGTCGGTCACGTCTGCGGTGAACGGCGTCTGGCCGCCGACATGGGTGGCGACCAGGTGACCGTCGATCCACACCCGGGCCCGGTGGTCCACGGCCCCGAAGTGGATGAGCGTCCGTGATCCGCCGTGCCCGGCAACGGCGTCCCCGACGACCACGTCGTGAGGGACGGTCCGGCGGTACCACACCACCGGGTGCAGCCCTCGCTCACCGATCCCCGAGGCAGGGGACTCCGGCGGATAGGGCACCTCGATCTCCCGGGTGTACGGCGCCGTGGTGGCGGGCTCGAACCACCGGGCGGTCAGGCCCTCGTCCTCGTCGTCGTGCGCGAACCCCCAGGAGCCGTCGAGGCCGGCCCACTGCTCGCGGCGCATCGTCGGCCGGGGATAGGAGCCGTCCTGCTGCGTTGCCCTCACGCAGCCCAGCATCCCGTACTGGTTGCATCGATGCAACAAGGGCCTTGCATCGATGCAAAGACTGTGCCACAGTGCCGTGCATGTGCTGCTCGTCACAGCCCCCGGACAAGACCGACACCACGGACCACCCGATGCGGGGGGAGCCGAGATGACCGAGTCCCAGCAGACCGGGCCCGCAGCGGCCCAGATGACCCGGCTGACCGGACTGACCCGTCGCCGCTTCCTCGCGCTGGGTGGCGGACTCACCCTCGGCGGGGCGCTGACGGCCTGCGGCACGCCTGTCGCGACCAGCCTCACCGGCGGACAACCCGCCACCGCCGACGTCATCTACTGGCACCTGTTCGGTGGCGGTGACGGCGAGAACATGGCGACGATGGTCGAGGGACTACGAGAAGTCGACCGGGCAGTCGGTCGAGTCGACCCTGCTCTCCTGGGGGAACCCCTACTACACGAAGCTGGCGCTGGCCGCCTCGAGCGGCCGTCCGCCGGACGTGGCAATCTCCCACCTGTCGCGGCTGCCGCTCCTGGCCCAGGCCGGGCTGCTCGAGCGGGTGGACACCGAGAAGTTCACCGGCGCCGGCATCACCAAGGACAAGTTCACCCCCGCGGCCTGGGCGAAGGCGACCGTCGACGGCGTCGTCTACGCCGTGCCCTACGACACCCACCCGTTCGTGATGTTCTACAACGTCGACCTCGCCAGGAAGGCCGGCCTGCTCAACGCGGCCGGCGACGACCTCGAGCCGATGAAGGGACGCCAGGACTTCGTCAACGCCATCAGGGCGATGAAGGACGCCAGCGGCGACTTCGGGGCCGTCGCGTCCATCACCGCCGACCCCTCGACCTGCTGGCGCTTCTTCATGATGCTCTACTCCCCGTTGGCCGGGCCGATCGTCGAGGACCAGGGCACCAAGGTCACGATCGACCGGGCGGCCATGGAGGAGACGTTCGCCTTCATGCAGAGCCTGACCCGCAGCGGTCTGATGCCGAGGAACTCCACGAGCACCACCGCGACCACCCTGTTCAGCTCCGGCAAGTCGGGCTTCCTCTTCGACGGCGAGTGGCAGATCCCCACCTACCGCGGCATCAGGCTCCCGAGCGGGAAGCCCCTGCGGTTCAACGTCGTACCCTTCCCGCCCATCCTCGGGGACAAGGCCGTCGCCTACGCGGACTCGCACTCCCTCGTGGTGCCGAAGAGCAGCGGTCGGTCGCCGGAGCGGTCCAGGGATGCCGTCAGGTTCATCAGGGGACTGCTCGACGAGAGCCTGATCTGGGCGCGTGGAGGGCACATCCCGGCCTGGCTGCCGGTGCAGCGGAGCCAGGAGTTCCTCCAGCTCGAGCCGCAGAGCAACTACATCCAGGCGGCCTTCGACGCCGTCTACGACCCCGTCGCGTGGTACACGGGAGCGGGCTCGGACTTCCAGATAGCCATGGGATCGGTCATCTCCAGCGTCCTCGGCGGCGGCACCTCGCCCGCGGACGGGGTCACCTCCATGAGGAGGAGCCTCATGACCTTCTCGACCGCCCGCCCTCCCGTCAGCTAGGAGACCCAGATGACGTCGACGCCCACAGTGGCTGCTCCCACGACCGGGGTGGCCACCGAGACCCGACAGCCCAGCGAGAAGGCGCCGGCCGGCCAGAACCGGGCGGGCTGGATGCTGAGCAGCCCGTTCATCGTGCTCTACGTCCTGTTCCTGGTCGGACCGGTCCTGATCGGGATCCTGATCAGCCTGTTCAACACCACGACGGTGACACCGGGGCTCGGGGAGTTCGTCGGCATCTCGAACTACTCCGCCGTCCTGTCCAACAGGGACTTCTGGGCGTCGATGTGGCACTCGGTGCTGTTCACGCTGCTGACCACCCCGCTGCTCGTCCTCCTGCCGCTGCTGTTCGCCGTGCTGGCGGCCCGGCTGACCCGGGGACGCTGGTTCTACCGGCTGGCCTTCTTCGCGCCGTACGTCGTGCCGTCCTCGGCCGTCTGCCTGATCTTCGCGTTCATGTACACCCCGCAGACGGGCCTGATCACCAACGCGTTCGGCTGGTTCGGGCTGACCGCACCGGACTTCCTCGGCACCGCCTCGGGTGCCTGGTTCGCGGTCGTGCTGCTGACGCTCTGGTGGACCTTCGGCTTCAACTTCATCCTCTACACCGCCGCCATCCAGGACATCTCCGAGGAGGTCTACGAGGCGGCGGCCATCGACGGGGCCGGACCCTGGCAGCAGATCCGGTCGATCACCGTGCCGCTGCTCGCGCCGACCATGAGCCTGGTGTTCATCCTGCAGCTGCTGGCCTCGCTGAAGGTGTTCGACCAGATCTTCCTGCTCCTCGCCGGAGGCCCGAGCTACTCGACCCGGCCGGTCATCGAGTACATCTACGACACCGGCTTCACGTCCTACCGAGGCGGCTACGCGGCCGCTGCGACGATGGTCTACTTCCTGCTGCTGGTGGCGGTCTCCACCGGCTGGCTGCTGATCCGCAACCGGCGCAACAGCGTCCCGAACGCCTGAAGGGAACTGAGACGATGCCAGCCACCGCCACCGACACCGGCGCGTCGACGGCCACCTCGCCGTCGGACCGTGAGCACCGAAGGTCCAGGGACCGCTCCGACGTGGGCACCAAGGCCTTCAACCGTCTCGCCGCGACCTGCCTGACCCTGTTCGCGCTGATCTGGCTGGTCCCGTTCGTGTGGGCGCTGATCACCTCGCTGCGACCCGACAACGAGATCACCTCGCACCCGACCCGGCCGTGGTCGAACAACTGGAACCTGGACGCCTACACCAGCACCCTGAGCAACCACCCCATCGGGTGGTGGTACCTCAACAGCTTCGTCATCTCGACCCTGTCGGTCCTGTTCACGGTCGTGGTCTGCTCCATGGCGGCCTTCGCGCTGGTGCACCTGAGGTGGCGGGGCAAGGGCGTCATCCTCGGGCTGATCCTCGCTGGTCTGATGCTGCCGACCGAGGCGATCGTGCTTCCGCAGTTCATGGAGTTCCGGGCCCTCGGGCTGCTGGGCACCTACTGGGCCCTGATCCTGCCGGTGGTGGCCGCGCCCGTCGCCGTCTTCGTGTTCCACTCGTTCATGAAGGGCATTCCCGAGGCCCTGATCGAGGCCGCACGGCTGGACGGCGCCAGCTGGTGGCGGATCTACTACCAGGTGTGCATGCCGTTGTGCCGCCCGGCGATCTCCGCGGTGGCGATCCTCACCTTCATCTCGACGTGGAACCAGTTCCTGTGGCCGCTGCTGGTGCTGACCCAGACCAAGTCGCAGACCATCCCGGTCGGGCTGGGCAGCCTGATCGGGGGCGCCGCGATCCAGTACGCCGAGACGATGGCGTCCGCGGTGCTCGGCATCCTGCCGCTGCTGGCGGTGTTCCTCCTGCTGCAGCGCCAGATCGTCCAAGGGGTCGCGAACACCGGCATCAAGTGACCCGGGATCAAGTGACCCGGCATCAAGTGACCGGCACCACGTGACCCGGCGAGCCAGCGGCAGGGAGCCCGTCGGAGACCTGTCGTTCACCGAGCTGCACCGCTTCCGGCCGTTCGAGGTGGTCGCCCCGGGCTTCGTGTCGGTCGCGCGCTCCTCGGTCGGGCCGGTGGCGGGGCTGTCCCGCAGCGACACCTCGCCGCCGGCCCCGTTCGCGGCGGTGGAGGTCGACGTCGAGCACGTCGACGGGGTGCTCGTCGCGGGACTCGCCGCGGCCTCCCAGGAAGGGGACCGGGTGCTGGCGACGTACACGTCCCGCACCCGCACCGCGGCGATCGAGGTGCACACCGGCGGCCACACGAAGGTGGTGCGGCGGGCCAGGGTGCGAGTCCCCGGGGCGTTCACCTGGGCCTTCGCCGTCTGCGAGAACCAGGTGACGGTGCTGGTGCGCGACCCCGCCTCGAGTGGGAGTGGGAGTGGACCGTTCGGGGGCTGGCGGCCGCTGCTGACCGAGCGCGTGGAGGTGGCCCGGCTGGTCGACCTGCGCAGGCCCGCGACACTGGAGCGGCTCGGCTACGTGTGGGGCGTCCGGTCCGGGACCGCTCGGCTCGGTGACGTCCGGGCGGGCCTGTTCGGGATGACCGGGCTGCGCGACCCGCACCTGGTCCAGCATGCCGACGGCAGCCCGGTGGTCCGCGACGGCCGGGTGCTCCTGACCGCGACCTGCGCCGGCCTGGGCTTCTTCGCCCAGGCGCACTGGGGGGTGTTCAGCCTCGACCCCGATGACCCGAGCCGGGTCGAGCAGGTGGCGCAGCTCTACTCCCATCGCGACGGGCTGCTGCTCGGGGACCACGCGGGCCAGCTGGTCCGCGACGGCGACCGGTGGCTGGTCGCGACGTCCTCGTGGGGCGACTTCGACCACGACGGGGTGCACGTGCGGCACCTCACCACCACCGACGACCTGCTCCGCGGCGTGCACCTGCTGCGCACCGAGCCGACCGGGATGCCCACCACGATGAGCTCCTGGGACCCGGGGTTCACCAGGGTCGGGGACCGCTGGTTCCTCGGGTTCGTGGAGAGCCCGTCCCAGGCGCCGTTCGACTTCCACCCCGCACTCGCCTCCACCGACCACCCCTCACCGTGGACGGGGCTGGCCCGGGTGGGTGCCGCCGACGACCTGCACCTCTGCGAGGGACCGGTGATCGCCTGCGTCGAGGGCCGGTGGTGCCTGCTCGCCAGCGACGGGCGGGCCCGGACCTACCCGGTGTTCGACCTGGACATGCGGCCTCTCGGGGTGCTCGACGCGCCGTACCCGACCAACATCCCGCACCCCCAGCTCCTCCGCCGCACCGACGGCAGCTGGCTGATGCTGTCCTTCGACGGCACGCCGTTCGCGCGGAGGCGGATGGGGTACGGCGGGCACGGCGACGTCGTCGTGATGGCCGGCCACGCCGGGTAGCGCCCTCGGGTTGCCCGTTTTCACCGCGGACGTCCACTGTTCCGGTCTAGCCTGCTGGACATGCGAGGACACGACACCCCGGCTTCCGCCCAGCCGGGCTGCTCGGCGTGAGGGGGACCCGGACCGCCGTACGCCATGGCTTGCGATCGGCCGTCGTGCTCGTGACCACCCTGTCCGCCGTCGCCGCCTCGGCACTGGCCTACGCCGACGGCATCGACATCTCGCACTGGCAGGGCCGCGTGGACTGGGCCAGGGTCCGCACCGACGGCGTCACGTTCGCGTTCATGAAGGCGACCGAGGGGACGTCGTACGCCGACCCGACGCTCACCACCAACTGGGCCGGCGCCGAGGCGGCCGGCATCTACCGCGCCGCCTACCACTTCGCCCGGCCCAGCACCGCGGCCGGCTCGGCGCAGGCGCAGGCCCGCTTCTTCGTCTCGAGGGCCGGCACGTTCCAGGACACGGGGGACCTGCCGCCGGTGCTCGACCTCGAGGCGACCGGAGGACTCGGGTCGACGGCGCTGCGGGCCTGGGTCGCGACCTGGCTGAGCACCGTCCAGCGGCTCACCGGTCGCACGCCGATCCTGTACTTCTCGCCGTACTTCTGGATCGACCACCTCGGCAACAGCACGGCGTTCACCCGCTACCCCCTGTGGATCGCGCACTACACCACCGGCGCCCCGCTGGTGCCCGGAGGATGGCCGACCTGGACGTTCTGGCAGCGGACCAGCAGCGGCCGGGTGGCCGGCATCGGTGGCCCCGTCGACCTGAACCGGTTCAACGGCTCACAGGCGCAGCTCGCCACCCTGGCGCACACCTCCGGAGGGTCCACGGCCCCGCCGCCGGGTGGGCCGACCGTGCCCGCCGGTGCGCCGACGAAGCTGACCATCGCCACAGACGCGGCGCGGGTGTCCATCGGGTCCCGGGTCGCGTTCACCGGGTCGCTGACCACGACCGCGCCGGCGGGGCCTGCGCCGGGGCAGGTGGTGTCGATGTGGGGCCGCCGGCGGGGCGCCGGCTGGCGGAAGGTCGCAGTGGCGACCACCGACCGCGCCGGACGGTTCTCGGTGACTCTGCAGGTGCAGCAGAGCACCGCCTACCAGGCGCGGGCGGCGGACGGTGCCGCCTACGCCCCCGCTGTCTCCACGCCCGTGCGGGTGTCCACCCCGCCTCGCAGGCGGGTGTCGCTCGGCCTGCGCCGGAAGCACGTGTCGAAGGGGTCGGTGATCATGCTCTACGGTCACCTCCGCAGCGGAGGGGCCGGCCTGCCGGGCCGGCCGGTCATGGTCTACCGGCGGGTCCGTGGCGAGCCCTGGGTGCACGTGGCCACCCGGCACAGCCGGGCGCCGACCGGCTGGTACGCGCTGAGGGTGCACCGGCGGGGCCGACAGGTCTGGAAGGCGGTCTTCGCAGGCGGCTACCTCTACGCGCCGGCGACGAGCAGCGGCCTCACGACCCGTCGGCACTGACCCCCACATCCCGCCGACCCGGCCCGTCTGCAGGCTCCAGTCCTGCCGACCCGGCGCTTCTGCAGGCTCCAGCCCTGCCGACCCGGCGCTGTCCGCAGGCCCGGACCCGGCGAGAACGCGGTGAGTCACACCGGTCGGCCGCACCTCACCGCTTGCGGCGGCTGCACGCCGGGCCGACGTTCACCGTGTGACTCCTGTCCACGACGACCTGTCGGCTCGCGAGCACCCGGCCGTTCGGCAGGGCGCAGGTGAGGGTCCAGGCCTCCTTGACCCGGCTGTGGATCGGGGCCCGCGGCTGCTCGAAGGTCACCTTCCCGGTCCAGTCGGAGCCCGCGGTCCCGCCGGCGTAGTTGGTGACCTCGACCGTGTAGGTCCCCGGGACCGGGTCGACCAGAGAGGCGACCTCCGGGTCGGCCAGGCTCGCCGCCCCGCCGACGACGTCGCCGGCCGCGTTGCGGATGGTGACGTCCCAGTCCAGGGCCTCGTCCCCGGCGACCCCTGGCCAGGACACCGTCACCAGCGCTCTCCCGTTGTCGTAGGCCGGCATGCCCTGGATCCGGAAGGTCGTGGACTCCGTGGATCCGACCGCCGGCACGCCGGGAGGGTTGGTCAGCGCTACGGCGGGCTGTGCCGGTCCCTGCGCCTGACGCCCGGAGCGCCCCGCGACCAGGGGCCGCGTGGAGGGGTTGACCGACCAGCTGAAGGCGCCTCCCCGGGTGACGAGGGTGGAGCGCAGCACGTCGCGATACCAGCGCGGGCTGGTGGTGACGTCCGGGTTCGTCTCGTCCACGATCACCGGGGACGTCGCGCTGAGGAACTGCTTGCGGACCGTCAGCCGTCGGTTCCTGGGCGCCGTGCCCCGGATCGTGGAGTGGTAGCCGGGCCGGAGGTTCGCGTCGGCGAACCGGTAGTAGGCCTCGCGGTTCCCGCCCCTGCCGGCGCCGGCCGCCGGGGGACGGCCGAGGTACTCCGCGACGACCGCGTCGGCGAAGGCGGGGTGGAAGCCGACGGTGCCGATCTCGAAGGTGAACCCGAAGCCGCCGGTGACCCAGTAGGACCAGTCCTCGGTCGACCCCGACGTGTCGTAGAGCTGGAAGCCGAGCTGGTTCGCGTAGCCGTTCGCGTTCGTCATCGCGGCACCCAGCGCCCGGTACCTGGGTTCGTCGGGGGACAGGCCCGTCTGGTACGTCGAGGGCGGGCGGAGCACCAGGTCGCTGAAGGTGTGGTTGGTGATGAGACCGGTCACCTGTCGCTGGGAGACCAGCTCGCGGATGTTCTGCGACTCCGGCTCACTGCCGGGACGATCCCCTCGGTAGGTCTCGGAGGACCAGTCGGTGCTTGCTCCCGGGCCGCCCTAGAAGCCGGGGTAGTTGCGGGTCAGGTCGGTGCCGCGCCAGGCGCCGGCCGGGTTGGCCGCGCAGGTGCCCCTGCGGAACTCGGCAGGGGTGGTGATCGAGACGCTGCAGTTCTTGCGCCTCATCTCGTTGTCGGCCGGTGAGAAGTCACCCAATGGCGGCGCCGACCGCGAGATGGCGAAGCCGTCGACGTTGACGACCGGGACGAAGATGCTCCTGCCCCGGTTCATGATCCTGGTGGCCCGTGCCGTCCGGCCGTCGTTCTTCAGCAGGTCCTAGGCGAACTCCATGGTGTGCTCGCTGCTGGGCCACTCGCGTGCGTGGTGGGCCCCCAGCATCAGCAGTACCGGCTTGCCGTCGTGGATGCGGCGTACGTCGCGGGTCACCTCGACGCCCAGGACGCGGCGGCCCTGCACCGACCGGTGACGCAGCGCGATCAGCCTGACGCGGTTCGGCCAGCGCGCGGCCATCCGGCGCATCTCGCGGTTGTAGTCCGGCAGCGTCCGGTAGGTGGTCCGGCCGCTCGGAAGGGGCGACCTCGCCACCTTCTTGGCGTAGGCGCGGTCCCGCGCCGCGTTGGCCCGGGCCAGCGCGGTCAGGTCGTCGACCTTGACCGTCCAGGTGAAGCCCGCACGCCGGAGGACGGCGGCGTCCCGCGCACCGGCAGGAGTGCAGCAGGATGGGGCCATGGGTGAGGCCCGCAGCTGGGTGCTGCACGTCGACCTCGACCAGTTCATCGCCGCGGTCGAGGTGCTGCGTCGGCCCGAGCTCGCCGGCGTCCCGGTGGTCGTGGGAGGCCGCGGTGACCCGACCGAGCGGGGCGTGGTGTCGACGGCGTCCTACGAGGCGCGTGCCTTCGGCGTGGGGTCCGGGATGCCGCTGCGCACAGCCGCCCGGAAGTGTCCCGACGCGGTGTTCCTGCCGGTGGACAAGCCCGCCTACGACGCCGCCTCGGCGCAGGTGATGGAGACGCTGCGCTCCTTCGACGTACCGGTGGAGGTGCTCGGCTGGGACGAGGCGTTCCTGGCGGTGTCCACCGAGGACCCCGAGGCGTTCGCGGTGGACCTGAGGGCCGAGGTCCTGGCCCGCACGCGGCTGCACTGCTCGGTGGGGATCGGCGACAACAAGCTGCAGGCCAAGATCGCCACCGACTTCGGCAAGCCCCGGGGCGTGCACCGGCTCACGTCGCAGACCTGGTTCGAGCAGCTGGGCGACCGGCCGACGGACGCGCTGTGGGGGATCGGCCGCAAGACGGCCGCGAAGCTCGCCGACCTCGGGATCCACACCGTGAGCCAGCTGGCGGCCACGGACACGCAGCTGCTCGCCGACGCGCTGGGGCCGACGATGGGACCGTGGTACCGGCGCCTCGGGCGAGGCGTCGACTCCTCACCGGTGGACGCGACCCCCTACGTGCCGCGCGGCCACGGCCGGGAGACGACCTTCCAGCACAACGTGTCCGACTGGGCAGTGCTGGCCGAGGCGGTCCGCGAGCTGGCCAGGCAGGTGACCGCCGACATCGCGGCCGAGGGCCGGCCGGCGGTGCGCGTCGGGATGAAGCTGCGCTACGCGCCCTTCGAGACCCGCACGCGGTCGGTGACCCTGCCCGGCCCGGCGTCGGACGTCGCCACCCTCACCGACGCCGCGCTGGGGCTGCTGACCCGGTTCGACCAGACGCGGTCGGTCCGGCTGGTGGGGGTCCGCGCCGAGATGGCGCCTCCCACCCCGGTCTGAGGCGAGCGGGTGGCTGCGGCCGGCTGCGGCCGGATGCCCCGCCCAGGAGGGGCCCGGACGCCCCGCAGGAACCCGGCACACTCGTGCCGGGCACACTGGTCGCGCCATGGGGGAGACCAAGGACAACCGCGACACCTACAAGACCCTCGACCTGGCGCTCCGGGTCGGCGAGGTGCTGCTGTCCTCCGGCGCCGGGGCGGCCGACGTCGGCGCGACGATGCTGAGCGTCGCGCACACCTGCGGACTGCGGGGCGCGACGGCCGACGTCACGTTCACCGAGCTCGAGATGAGCCACCAGACCAGCTTCGACGAGCCGGCGCTGATCCAGATCCGGCACGTGCACTACCGCGACATCGACTACGAGGACCTGACCCTCGTCGACCAGCTGGTCGGCGACCTGCTCGCCGGCCACGTCAGCCGGGACGAGGCGCGCAGGCGGCTGGCCCGGATCATCTCCTCCGGACATCGGCTGCCCCGGTGGGCGGTCACGCTCGGCTGGGGGGCGATGGGGGTCGGGGTAGGGCTCCTGGTCGGAGGAAGCGGCCAGGTCGCCCTGATCGCTGCCCTGGCCTCGATGGGCGTCGATGTCATCCAGCGACAGATGGCGCGCCGCCGGCTGCCCGGCTTCTACCAGCAGGTCGCCGGCGGGCTCTTCGCGACGCTGGTGGCCGTCGGCGCCGCGGCTGCCGACGTGCCCGTGTCGCCGTCGCTCGTGGTCACGGCCAGCATCATCAAGCTGCTCGCCGGGATCAGCTTCATGGGCGCCGTGCAGGACGCGCTCACCGGGTTCCCGCTGACGGCCGGGGCCCGCATCCTCGAGGCGGTGCTGGCCACGGTCGGGATCATCGCGGGGGTCAGCGGCGGGCTCACCGTGGGCGGCCTGATCGGTGTGGACCTCGGCCGGCTGAAGCCGGGCGTCACGTCCCTCGCGGACCTCCCGGTGCTGTCGCTGGGAGCCGCGGTGGCTGCCGCCGCCTTCGCGTTCGCCTGCTACGCGCCACTGCGCAGCCTGCTGCCGATCGCCCTCGTGGCCGCGCTGGCGGAGGCCGTGCTCTGGCTGGTGGACACCCGGGGCCTGGGGGTGGCGTGGGCCTCCGCGACCGCCGCCGTCGTGGTCGGCGTGCTCAGCTACAGCGCCGCGGGCCGGGTGCGGGTGCCGCCCCTGGTGGTCGTGGTGCCGGCGGTGGTCCCGCTGCTTCCCGGCCTCTCGATCTTCCGGGGACTGTCCCTGCTCTCCGAGGGCCGGGACGGCACCCTGCCGATCATCAATGCCGCCGCGGTCGCCATCGCGCTCGCCTCCGGGGTCATCTTCGGTGAGTACCTCGCCCAGCCGCTGCGACGCGAGGCCCATCGCCTCGAGAACCGGCTGGCCGGGCCGCGGCTGGTCGGGGCGCGGCGTGCCCGGGCGGTGACCCGGCGACGCTCCCGGGACATCTGAGCGACGATGACCGGCCGGCCCCCGTGCTCAGCGGACCTCGAAGCGGGTGCCGCCCTCCGGCTCGACCTCGCGTACGTCGACCCGCTCGACGTGCGCGTGACCGGGGCCCTGCCGCGCCCAGGCAACCATCGCCTCGACCGCCTCGGCGGGACCTTCGAAGTGGGCGGTCACGGTGCCGTCGTACTCGTTGCGGGCCCACCCCGCCACGCCGCGCGACGCGGCCTCGGAACGGCACGAGCCGCGGAAGAACACCCCCTGCACGTCCCCGTGCACCACCACCTCGCGCGCGGTCCGGTCGCCGGGCATCAGATGCTCGCCGCCACGGCGTCCAGGGCGGCGAACCAGGCGCCGGCGGTCCCGTCGTACGGCGCCCGACCCTGCTCCACGGCGCACCGGACCCTCTCGCACGAGGTCGCGGCCAGCCGGACCAGGTCACCCGGGTAGGCATGACGCACCCGGTGCGCCGCGAACTCGTCCTCGTCCTCGACCCACACGCGCCCCGACCAGCCGCGGACCACGTCCAGGTCCAGGTCGACCGCCGTCACCGTGTCCACGCCGTCCTCCTCCCCTTGCGTGACCCAGGTCGGCACCGTCGTGATGTCGACGTAGACGTCGCAGTGCGCGAGCCCACCCGGCGCGTAGAAGGTGGCCATGAACGGCTGGTCGCGCGGGACGAGGGTCACCTGCGCCTGGTCGGTCACCAGCGAGGCGCCGGGCCTGGCGATCAGCGTGCCGACCCGGGCACCGACCCAGACCCCGTGCTCGTCCTCACCCAGACGCCGGCCCTCGTGCTCCCAGTGCGACCGGTCCGGCCACTTGCGCGCGACCAGCCGGACGCGCCGGGGGGCAGCGCGCCGGGTGGCGCTCATGGTCGTTCAGGCTCGGACGCGCGACGGCGGCAGTCCTGCCACTCGTCGTCCGGGCCGGCGCAGTTGAACCAGTAGGGACCCACGCGCAGCGCGTGGTGCTCGCGGTAGACCACGCACCTGCCGCGCAGGAGCTCCACGATCCGCTCGAGCCGCTCAGGGTCGTGGTGCCGCCAGAGCAGGATCTCGCCGTCGTCGAGGACCAGCGTCAGCAGGGTGCCCTCCACGACGGCGTTCCGGGTCCGGCGCGCCGGGGAGTGAACCGCGTCGCCCTGGTGGGTGTAGTGGATCTGGTGCCCGGCCTGGTAGAGGTCGCAGGTCCCCGCATCCACCATTCCGTCGGCACCCGCGTCGGCACCCGCGTCGGCCACCCCGCCGCGGACCGCACCGGAGCCCCGACGCTGCGCCACGGGCGCGTCGAGGCGGCCGGAGAGGTCGGCTGCCGCGCTCGAGTACTTCGTCATGGGCGCCCTTCGTGCACTGTGGTTCCACGATAACGCCCCGTAGTGCCCACAATGGGAAGGTGCAATCAGTCGAACGTGCGGTGGGAGGTCTCGACGCGACGACCGCCGCCCGGATCCGGCCGGCCCTCACCTGGCTGGAGTCGCGCAGCGGGGGTGACGCGCTCCGCGTGTCGGCCGTCGCAGACTTCCTGCGGTGGGAGCTGCCTCGCAGGTGGCTCGGGCAGGCCCGTGAGCAGCACGAGGTGGCCTGGGCCCTCGGTGACGTCTTCGAGCGTGCCGGGCTCGCGGCCCAGGCGGCGCTGTGCCGGGCGGGTACGACGCACGAGATGCTCGCCGCCCACCGGTGGACGCAGTCGTTCCCCGACGCACGTGCCGCCTTCTGGGAGCCGGCCCTGACCGCGCTCGAGGACCACGTGACCGTGCCCTCCCGGGCCGCCCTGTCCCTGTCCAGCGCCCATGCCCTGCTCGAGGTCGTGGGGGACGGGCTGACCCTGACCCCGGACGGCCAGCTGCCCCTGGGCACCGTCCTGGGCCTCGACGACCGGTTCCGCTGGACCGAGGAGTTCCCGTGGATGCGGGCGAGGGAGGAGGCCGACATCGCACCGCTGCGCATCCTGCGCGAGCACCTCTGCGACCAGCGGCTCCTGGTGCGCGACGGTGACCGGCTGACCAGGAGTGCGGCGGGGGTGCGGGCCACCCATGACACCGGCCGGCTCTGGCGCGCGGTCGTGGACCCGTCGCCGCGCTGGTCCGGCGAGTTCGAGCGTGACGCGCTCGGGGTGATGGCCGCCTCGGTGCTGCGCTCGGCGGACTTCGCCCTGGGACGGATCGGCGAGGAGCTGACGCACGTGCTGGCCGGGAAGTGGCGCCCGGTGGGCACCGGCCAGCGAGGTCGGATCTTCGACGGGGCGGCGCCGGTGGCCCAGGCGTGGTACCAGCTCGGCGTGCCTCTGGGCTGGTGGGACACCGGTCGTGGTCCTGCCGACCGGCGGCCCAACACGTTCGGACGTGCGGCTGCCGTCTCGGTGTTCCGGGCCGTCGCCGGGCCGCCCGTCTCGAGCTGAGCTCACCCGCGCAGGCGCTGCACCGCGGCCACGACCACCCGCTGGTAGCGCGGCCCCACCAGCCGCACGAACCCGTCGAGCAGCCTCGCGTCGGCGCCGACCAGCACCCGTGGCGCGCCGGCGAGCACCCCGGCCCAGATGATCTCCGCGGCTCGCTCGGGGCTCGTGCGGGCCAGCCTGGTGTCGAACAGCCTGGCCGTCTCCGCCCGGTCGACCGACGGGGTCGCACGCGCGTTGCGGGCGATGGCGGTCCGGATGCCGCCGGGGTGCACGCAGGTCACCCCGACCGGGTGACCGGCGCTCAGCATCTCCTGGCGCAGCGCCTCGGTGAACCCCCGGACGGCGAACTTGGCCGAGCTGTAGGCGGTCTGGCCGGGCACGCCCATCAGGCCGAAGAGGCTGGAGATGTTCACCACCTGCCCCTCGCCCGAGTCGAGCAGGTGCGGCAGGAACGCCTTCGTGCCGTGCACGACCCCCCAGAAGTCGACGTCCATGACCCACTCGAAGTCCTCGTAGGCCACCTCCTCGAAGTCGCCCGTGAGCGCCACCCCGGCGTTGTTGACGACCACGTTCACCCGGCCGAACCACTCGCGGACCGAGGCTGCGTGGTCGTGGACGGCCTGCCGGTCGCGGACGTCGAGCCGGTCGGCGCGGACCTCCCTGATGGTGCGGGCACGGGCCTGCCGGGCCGTCTCCAGCAGTCCGGCCTCGTCCCGGTCGCTCACGGCCAGCAGCGCTCCACGGCTCGCCGCCTCCACCGCGAGCGCCCGGCCGATGCCGGACCCGGCGCCGGTGACCACGACGACCTTGTCCTGCAGGGTCCTCACGCCCGAACCGCCCGAACCGCCCTCACGCCCGAACCGCTCTGGCGCTAGCTGAGGATGCTGACGCCGCCGGGGCCGACGAGCAGGCCGACCACGATCAGCACGATGCCGAGCAGCAGGCTGCCGCGGAAGATGGTCACGATGCCGGAGATGACGAGCACCACGGCGATGATCCACAAGATCGTATGCAAAGGATTCCCCTCCTTTCGAGGGAACTGTGCCCCTCTCGACACGAACCCAAACCCGGGCTCCCGACGGATCGCGTGTCCGGTCACGGGAGCGACCGAAGGATCCGTCGTCGACGGCCCCGTGGATGACGCCTTTCCGCGGTGCACGTCGAGTCTCTTTACAGTCTCCTGCGCCGGCTCTAGGTTGAGGCACTCGCCGGTCGTCTCGGGAAGAGTGGTCCACCATGCGCCTGAAGAAGCTCGTCGCACCCGTGTGCCTGTCGGTCGCGGTGCTCACCGTGACCGCCGGGTTCGTGCCCTCGCTGGCGTCGGCGGAGCAGCAGGGCAGGGCGCAGGACTACCTCGTGCTGTTCTCACGTGCCGGTGCCAACCGGGCCGGGCAGGCGGCCATCACCCGGGCCGGTGGCACGGTCACCGAGGTGAACGCCGAGCTCGGCTACGCCTATGCACGCAGCCGAAGCGGGGGTTTCGCGCGGCTGGTCGACGCCCACGCCCGCGGGGCCGGCGTGGTCGGCGTGGCCCGGGAGCGGGCGATCGGGTCCGTGCGCAGAGACCGACAGGCCGCCCCGGCAGACGTGGAGCGACTCGACGGTGGGCAGGCCTTCGAGGAGGCGACGGGAGGGCGGCGCGCCGCGGACCCGAAGCCGGGCGTCGCCGCCGCGTCCGGTGTCAGGCCCGAGCCGCTCGCCGCTCGCCAGTGGGACATGCGCCAGATCGGTGCCACCGCGGACGGCTCCTACGCGAGGAGCGCCGGGTCCCGCAAGGTCCGGGTGGGGGTGATCGACACGGGCATCGACGGGACCCACCCCGACATAGCCGCGAACTTCGACAAGCGGCTCAGCCGCAACTTCGTGAAGGACATGGTCGACATCGACGGGCCGTGCGAGCACCCCAGCTGCGTCGACCCGGTCGACGAGGACGACAACGGCCACGGAACGCACGTCGCCAGCACCATCGGGTCGCCGATCAACGGGCTCGGCATCGCAGGGGTCGCTCCGAACGTCACCCTGGTCAACCTCCGGGCGGGGCAGGACTCCGGCTACTTCTTCCTCGACGCGACCCTCAAGGCACTGACGTACGCCGGTCGCGTCGGCGTCGACGTCGTGAACATGAGCTTCTACACCGACCCGTGGCTGTTCAACTGCCTCGACAACCCGGCCGACACCCCCGCTGAGCAGGAGCAGCAGCGCGTGATCCGGGTAGCCACCCAGCGCGCGTTGAACTACGCCCTGCACCGCAACGTGCTTCCGGTGGCCGCGATGGGCAACGAGGCGACCGACCTCAACTCGCCGACCACCGACACGACCAGCCCGGACTACCCCGTGGACACCGACAGGACCCGCACCATCGACAACTCGTGCATCTCGGTGCCGACGGAGTCCCGGGGCGTGGTGGCCGTCAGTGCGACGGGCCCCACCAAGCGCAAGGCCTACTACTCCAACTACGGCACCGAGCAGACCGACGTGGCGGCCCCCGGGGGCGACGTCTACGACACGCCGGACAACACCCGCAGCCTCAGGGCCGCCGTCCTCGCGGCCTACCCGAAGTCCCTCGCGGAGGCCAGCGGGCAGCTCAACCCGGACGGAACGCCCAAGACCGACGCCGTGGTGCGGGACTGCAAGGGCACGGTCTGCGCCTACTACCAGTATCTCCAGGGCACCTCGATGGCCTCTCCGCACGCCGTCGGTGTCGCTGCGCTGGTGGCCGGCCGGCACGGCCGTCCGGACCGCAGGCACGGCGGCCTGACGCTGCCCACCCACCAGGCGCGCAGGCTGCTCTTCCGGACCGCGCAGCCGCAGCGGTGCCCACGGCCGCGGCTGTTCCACTACACCCGGGTCCTGCCCACCGGGACGGTCTCCGAGTCCGAGGCGCGCTGCGAGGGGCCGCTGCGCAAGAACGGCTTCTACGGGCGGGGCATCGTCAACGCCTACCGGGCGGTCGCCCGCTGAGCACCGACCCGGGGTCATCTGCGAGCGAAGACCCAGAACCGCATCGCGACGAACCGCATCACCGTCACGAACAGGTTCGCCGCGGTCAGCACCAGCACCTCGGTGAGCCGCCCGGGCCGGGCGCTGGCCGCGTGCAGCAGCCACAGCGATCCCGTCGTCACCGCGAGCCCGACCCCGAAGAGGGCCAGCCCCTGCAGCTGGTGCCGGACCGCGTGGGTGCGGCCGCGGACACCGAAGGTGAGCCGACGGTTCGCGGCCGTGTTCGCGACGGCCGTGGCGACCAGCGCGGCGGCGTTGGCCCAGAACGCCCCGAGCACCCCGCGCAGCAGCAGGAAGAGAACGGCGTACGCCGCTGTCGAGAGAATGCCGACGACCGCGAACAGCGCGACCTGGGAGCCCAGCGCGCCCGAGGCGCCGGCGTCGGTGGTCCGCCCCAGCCGTGCGGTGACCTCGGCCAGTGGCATCCGGCCCCGCAGCAGAGCCCAGCCCAGCCGCCCGATCCCCCGCAGGTCCTCGAGGGCGGTGCGCACGATGTCCACGCGGCTGTCCGGGTCGTCGACCCAGTCCACCGGCACCTCGTGGATCCGCAGGCCGGCGCGCTCGGCGAGCACCAGCAGCTCCGTGTCGAAGAACCACGAGGTGTCCTCGACGAGCGGCAGCAGCTCGTGCGCCACGTCGCTGCGGATCGCCTTGAAACCGCACTGGGCGTCGGAGAACCCGGCGTGCAGCGTGCCGCGCAGCAGCAGGTTGTAGCCGCGGGACACCAGCTCCCGCTTCGGTCCCCGCAGGGTGCGCGACCCGCGGGTGAGCCTCGTCCCGATCGCCAGGTCCGAGTGGCCGGACAGCAGGGGTGCGACCAGTGGCAGCAGGGCGTTCAGGTCCGTGGACAGGTCCACGTCCATGTAGACCAGCACCTGGGAGCCGGAGGTCGACCACACCTCCTTCAGCGCCCGGCCCCGCCCCTTCTGGGCCAGGTAGACGGCCCGCACCTCGTCGTACTCGTGGGAGAGCCGGTGCGCGACCAGCGCGGTGCCGTCGGTGCTGGCGTTGTCGGCGACGGTGATCCGGAAGGAGTACGGCAGCCGGGACAGGTGCCGGTGCACCCGGTCCACCGAGGACGCCAGCGCGGCCTCCTCGTTGTGGACCGGGATGACCACGTCCAGCACCGGTGCCTGGTCGTCGACGACCGGCAGGCCGTCCGGCCCGGTCTCCGCTGCCGGCGCCGTCACCTGACTCCTCCGGACAGGTCGTAGATCGTCACGCCGTCGACGGTCCTGGCCGTGAAGGTGGACGTCACCCACGAGGTGATCGCGGAGCTGGTGGAGCCGCCGGCGTTCATGCCGCCGCCTCCGAAGCCCCCACCACTGGCGATGAAGTAGTGGATCTCGCCGTCAGCGACGTACTGCTTGAACTGGGCGCAGCGTCGGGCTCGGGTCGCTGCCGTTGAACCCGCCGACCGCCATCACCGGCTCCTGGCTGGCCAGCTGGTAGCCGGCCGCCGTGTTCGAGCCGATGGCGGCCGCGGCCCACGTGTAGGAGTCGGCGTCGGCCTGCAGCAGCTTCGTGATCGCGGTGCTCGAGGTGCTGCCCTCCAGCAGCCCCCCTGTGGACGCGGTGCCGCCCTGGGTCTGGCCGCCCCGGGTCTGGCCCTGCGTCTGGGGCGTTGCGCCGCGGAAGCCGCCCGGCCTTCCGCCCATGCCGCCCATGCCGCCCGGGCCGGTGCCGCTGCTCGGTCCCGCGGTCGGGATGGAGCCGGTGTGCGGGGTGGTGGCGGTGTCCACGGCGTACGCCGCCGGGCCGGCGAGCCCGGCGACCAGAGCAGCGGCTGCCACCACCAGGGCGATGCGGCGGGGCAGGTGCCGGACGCCGACGAGAAGGAGGGCCGAGGTGAAGCCGGCCACTGCGACGACCCACCTGAGCCAGGGGACGAAGTCGGAGGTGCGGTCCAGCAGCATGAACGCGAACCCGGTGGTGAAGGCCACCGTGCACGCCATCACGATCGCCGCCGCGGAGGACCCGCGGCGCCGCCACAGCAGGACGGCACCGATGCCGACCAGGGCCGCGATCGCCGGAGCGAGGGCCACCGTGTAGTAGGCGTGGAAGATCCCGGCCATGAGGCTGAAGGTCAGCCCGGTCACCAGCAGCCACAGGCCCCAGACGACCAGGCCGGCCCGCACGAGATCCGTGCGAGGTGCGCGGCGGGTGAACCAGAGACCCGCGCCGAGCAGGATCAGTGCCGCGGGGAGCAGCCAGGCGACCTGTCCGCCGATCTCGGAGTTGAGCATCCGCAGGATCCCCGTGGCGCCCCAGCCGCCTCCCCCTGCTCGGCCGCCTCCGCCGCCCACGGACCCGACCTCGTCGCCGGTGAGCCGCCCGAAGCCGTTGTAGCCCAGGGTGAGCTCCAGGATCGAGTTGGTCTGCGACCCGCCGATGTAGGGCCGTGAGGACGCGGGCCACAGCTCCACGATCGCGAGCCACCAACCCGCGGCGAGGATCATCGACCCGAACGCGACGAGCAGGTGGCCGATCCGCCTGCCCAGCGGGGTGTGGGCGGCGAGGAGGTAGACCGCGGCGAGTGCCGGCAGCACCAGGAAGGCCTGCAGCATCTTGGTCAGGAACGCGAGACCGACCAGGGCGCCGCCGAGCGCGATCCAGCGGACCGGGTGGCCGACCAGTCCTGCTGCTCGCAGCCGGGTGGACTCCACGGCCCGCATGGTGGCGGCGACCGACCCGACCATCAGCAGCACGAGCATCGCGTCCGGGTTGTTGAAGCGGAACATCAGCACCGCCACCGGTGTGAGTGCGAGCACGGCTCCGGCGATCAGGCCGGCGGCCGCGGAGGACGTCGTACGGCGGACGGTGGCGTGGAGCAGGCCGACCGAGGCGACTCCGATCAGCGCCTGGGGGACCAGGATGCTCCAGGACGAGAGCCCGAAGATCCGCACCGACAGGGCCATCACCCACAACGAGGCGGGGGTCTTGTCCACGGTGATCGAGTTCGCCGCATCGGAGGAGCCGAAGAAGAACGCCTTCCACGACTCGGATCCGGCCTGCACGGCAGCCGAGTAGAAGGAGTTGGCCCACCCGGATGCGCCGAGGTCCCACAGGTACAGCACGGCGGTGGCGACGAGCAGCGCGACCAGCGCCGGGCGCGCCCAGGCCGGATCCTCGGGTGCCCCGTGAAGCCAGCGGCGGGTCCGTTCCCGGGGACCGGAGGAGGAGCGACGCGGCGCCCCGGAGGAGGGGTCGACCGCCTGGTCGGGGCCTTGTCCCGGCTCGGTCCTCGGTGGGTTCACGATGGTGGTCTGGTTGCTCATGATCCGACCTTGGCCGGCGGGCCTGGGGCCGGTGTGTGGCGTGTCTGTCCTGGACCTGTGAAGGGCTACCGGCGCACGGAGGCTGTCGTCGAGGTGGTCGAGGTGGTCGGCCGGGTCTGCCCGGCAGGCCCGGTCCGCCCGGCGGGCCCGGTGACGTCAGATGCCGGAAGCCGGACCTCGAACCGGGTGCGGCCCGGACGTGAGGACACGGTCACCGTGCCACCGTGGGCGGTCGTGATCGCCTGCACCAGTGACAGGCCGAGACCTGCTCCGCCCGACTCTCGGGTCCGTGAGGTGTCCCCGCGGGTGAACCGCTCGAACGCGCTGGCCACCAGGTCGGGGGTCATCCCGGGTCCGTCGTCCTCGACCACCAGGACCGCCCGGCCGTCGTGGCCGGGGCCGGCGTCCTCGACACCGACCCGCACCGACGTACCGGGTGGCGTGTGCCGGCGCGCGTTGTTCAGCAGGTTGGTGAGCACCTGGTGCAGTCGGAGCTCGTCACCGGGCACGACGACCGGCTCGTCGGCGAGGTCCAGCGTCCAGCGGTGGTCCGGAGCCACCACCCGTGCGTCCCCGACCGTCTCGAGCACCAGCTTGGTCAGGTCCACCTCGTCGCGGGCCAGCGGCCGGCCGGCGTCCAGGCGCGCCAGCAGCAGCAGGTCCTCGACCAGGCTGGACATCCGGTCCGCCTCCTGCTCGACCTTGCCCATCGCGGCCGCGAGCTGCTCGGGGTCCAGGGGAGTGGTGCGCCGGGTGAGCTCGGCGTAGCCGTGGATCGTGGACAGCGGTGTGCGCAGCTCGTGGGAGGCGTCGGCGACGAACTGGCGGACCTGCAGCTCGCTGCGGTGCCGGTCGTCCAGAGCGTGCTCGACGTGCTGCAGCATGGTGTTCAGCGCGGCACCGACCGCTCCGACCTCCGTGTGCTCGTCGGTCAGCGCGTCCGGCACCCGCACGGTGGTGCCGATCTCGCCGCTGGACAGGGGGAGCGCGGTCACCTCGTGGGCGGTCGCCGCCACGTCTCGCAGTGGCCGGAGCTGGCGGCGGACCAGATAGCGACCGCTCAACGCTGCGATGGCGACGGCTGCGAGCACCAGCAGCACCTCCCACAGCACCAGGTTCGCCACCACCGAGTCGGTCTCGCGGGTGGACAGCCCGGCGACCAGCCGCACGCTGGCGTCGGTGCGGTCCGCGGCCGCCTGGACCCGGTAGGGACCGACGCCCGGAAGGTCGACGTGGTGGGTCCGACCGTCGGCGGGCACCGTGCGAAGCACGTCGAGCGCGGCCGTCGACAGCGTCCGTGGAGTGCTGCTCCTGGTGACGACCACGCCCTGCGGCGCAGCATCGGTGTCGAACTGGGCGATCAGCGTCCCGGGTGCGTCGCCGAGGCCGGCCCGACCTCGAGGGGTCCCCCGGTCGTCGTCACCGTCAGCATCTCCCCTCGGACGGGGCGCGCCGAAGCCGGCGTTGTAGCGGTCGACCGAGCGTGCCAGGGACTGGTGCACGCCGTCGTCGAGCCGGCCGTAGAGCTCGCTGCGCAGCGCGAGGGTCGTGATGGTGGCGACCAGGACGCTGGTGAGGATGACGACCAGCACCAGCGTGGCGACCAGCCGACCGGTCAGCGAGGTGGGCACCAGGCTGCGCATCCTCAGTCCGCCGGTTTCAGGACGTAGCCGGCGCCGCGCATGGTGTGGATCATCGGCGCCCGACCGGCGTCCACCTTCTTGCGCAGGTAGGAGATGTAGAGCTCCACCACGTTGGCCTGGCCGCCGAAGTCGTAGTTCCACACCCGGTCCAGGATCTGCGGCTTGGACAGCACCCGGCGGGGGTTGCGCATGAGGAACCGCAGCAGCTCGAACTCGGTGGCCGTCAGGTGGATCTCCTCGCCGTCGCGGAACACCTCGTGGCTGTCCTCGTCCAGTGACAGGTCACCGACCCGGAGCTTCGTGGACTCCCGGCGATCGGTCGCGCCCGCCCGCCGCATCAGGGCCCGCAGCCGGGCAACGACCTCCTCGAGGCTGAACGGCTTGGTGACGTAGTCGTCGCCACCGGCCGTCAGCCCGGCGACGCGGTCCTCGACGGAGTCGCGTGCGGTCAGGAACAGCACGGGTACGTCGGGGTGCTGGCTGCGCATCCGCCGGAGCACCTCCATGCCGTCGAAGTCGGGCAGCATCACGTCGAGCACCACGGCGTCCGGGCGGGTGTCCTTGGCGGCGCTGACCGCCTTGCTGCCGGTGTGCGCCACGGTCGGCTCCCACCCCTCGTAGCGCACGGCCATGCTGATCAGCTCGGCGATGTTCACCTCGTCGTCGACCACGAGGACCCGCAGTGCGGAGCCGTCCGGACGGGTGAGCACGGGGGCGGAGTTCGTGAGCGGCATGCCCCCAGCATGACGCCCCCGGGTGGCACCCTGCTGGGAGATTCCTGTGAGGCTCCTGTGGGCTGCCGACCCGGCGTGTGTGGCGGCCGGAACCCTGTCGACCCGGCGTGTGTGGCGGCCGGGACCCTGTCGACCCGGCGTGTGTGGCGGCCGGAACCCTGTCGACCCGGCCCGTCCGCAGGGGGCGCCCAGCCGTGGCACAGGTGGTGCACAGCCGGGCGGAGCACGCTGGCCCGCATGAGCGACGAGCACGCGCCTCCTTCCGCCTCGGTCGACGGACCGCCGGTCGCCGGGGACGACCAGACGCAGCCGGTCCAACGGTCTCCCCAGGCACAGCCGATCGGTCCGCCGCCCCCCAGGGCCCAGCCGATCGGACCCCCGACCCCGCATCCCCGACCGATCGGGCCGCCCGTTCCCGCCTCCTCCGGCGAGCCTGAGCAGCCCGGCCTCCGGGACCGGATCTGGTCCCTGCGCACGGTGGCTGCGGCGGCGATCACCGCTGTGGCGCTGAGCGGTGTGGGCGGGGCCGCGCTGGCGTCGGTGAGCAACAGCGGCAACGACGACCGAGGAGGGTTCGGGCGCGGCGGCTTCGGCCGGCCCGGTGGAATGAACGGTCAGGTGCCAGGCCAGGTGCCAGGCCAGGTGAACGGTCAGGTGCCAGGCCGGGTGAACGGACAGGTCCCCGGCGGGGTGAACCAGCAGTTCCCTGCTCGTCCGCGCACGAACGTCGTCCCGGGGCAGCAGCCCTCCGCGGCGCCGGAGTCCACCACCCGGGGCCGCACCACCTGATGTCGTCGGCGACCGCCAAGACGTCCTGGCGGGCCGGATTCTCTCGGTGTCCCGAGGCCCGGCGTCGAGCGCGTGCCGGTGAGGCAGCGCCACCAGGTCCTCGGTGTAGGTGCGTGCCGCTCCAGCCGCATGTCGAACGCTTCCGTCGCCGACGCCCATCCCGGGCCGATTCCGTCCCGCCGCTCGTGATGCTCGCGCCGGCCGCCGTACCCAGGTCCTTCGCCGGTGGACCGTAGTGGCCGCGGCGGCCTGGCCGTCCCAGCCCTGGCGCGCACCTGTGCCCCGATCACCCTGGGACGGGTGTCGGGGCGGTGATCTGGCTCGTCAGCGTCAGGGCTCGGTCGGCGCGCGATCCGGCGAACTCACCGGTTGACGGTACGGCGGTCGCGAACCGCCGGACCGGGTGACGTAGACGTGTCCGTGGGGACTGGTCCACTCATAGGTGTCGTCGCGGAGCCGTCGGTACGCCCAGATCCGTCGGGTCTTCAATCCGTGATGTCGCCGGCACAGGCAGGCCAGGTTCGCCAGACTGGTCTGGCCCGGCGGTCCGCCTTCGTCCATGGGCTGGTACGGGACGATGTGGTCGAGGTCGCAGGAGCGGGCGTCGATGGTGCAGCCGGGGAAGACACAGGTCTCGTCGCGCAGGATGACGGTCTCGCGCATCCACTCGGGCGGGTCGTGCTGGTCGACGGCGTCGGTGCGGGTCGGGTCCAGGACCGGGCGGATGGTGACGTGGTCGGTGCGCTGCAGCCAGTCGTGCAGCAGGCGCAGGGTGATCGGGTTGAGCTTCTCGACCTGCGCCTCACATCCTGGTGTCCGTGCCAGCGCCGGCTGCGGCGCTGAGGTCGTCCGCGGGCAATGTGCAGGTAGAGGGTCGCGCCAGTAGCGTTCAGCCTGCCGCCGACCCCGCCGCGAACCGCCGACTCGGCCAGCCCCTCCAGGCCTCTCGACCCGGACGACCCGGAGGACCCGGCCGTGGCCGAGCGGTCCGCGCCGACCTCTCGCCGGCCTGGCACCGCTGCCTCCGTCCGTGCACAGGTCCAGTGCCGGTGGGAGGTTCAGTGCCGGTGGGAAGTCCAGTGCCGGCGGGAAGACGGGTGTCGGGCCCGAAGATGTCGAGGGTGTGCTGGGGATCCGCGAGGAATCCCCAGCGCGTGCGCGCGGCGGACGTCGAGGGTGCTGTCGTCACCGAGACGGCCCATGGCGGTGGCCATCGCGGTGATCTGGTGGTCGAGGTCGAGGGCGTCCAGGATGTCCATCCGGGCGGTCAGGTCGGCGGTGGCGCCGGTATCCGTGGAGGTGGAGTAGTCGAACGTCACGTGCCGGGCCGCCAGCGCGGCCTCCTCCCGGCCTTCGGCCAGCTCGGGATCGCATCGGTTCAACGCTCGGGTGATCAGCCCGGTGAGGTTCACCGGGACCTGGTTCCGGATCCCGGTGACGGCCAGGTGCCGGTCGACGAACTCGACCGCGGCCAGGGGACAACCAGGTCGTCGCCCGGGCCACCCGGCGGGCCTTCCACGCCTGCAGCCGACCGGAGCGGACCAGGGCCCACAGGCGCGGCAGCCGGTAGCACAGCTCCAAGCACTCCCCGACCAGGCCGAGTGCGGACCGGTAGGAGATCCCGAGAGCGGCACCCAGGGCGGCGACCGTCTCCTGGGACGCCTGGGGTGCCCCGTCCCCGGCCAACGGGATCCGGGTCCGGAGTCCGGCGAACACCGCGAGCTCCGGGCTCTCGTTGCTCGGATGGTAGGCGGCGTCCTCGGGGTCGGTGACCGGATCCAGGTCCACCAGCTGCACCACCCCCGCCAACAGGTCGGCCTCGGCGCGGTCGCTCGCCCGTCGCCGCGCGACCACCAGGTCCAACACCGCACGGGAATCCAGGTCCCGCACGTCACCCGACCAGCCCATGTCACCGACGCAGGCGCCGGTCTCGAGCCCGTCGATCGGGATGGTCGCAGTGTCGGTCATAGGAGCAACTCTCCCAGTGAGCACCGACAGTTTTCGGCTCGAGAACAGCCCGAAAACCCTTGTCCACAAGGCGGTTCTGGGATTTTACTTTGGTGGATGGGCTGCGACTCCGCTCGCGGCCGAGTCCGGTGCGCACGAGTGCCCAGCTGCTGCGCAGTCACCCGCGAGGCATGGCCACGGGCCGGGTCGGCGGGTCCTGACCGGCAGCCGCTGCCCACGACACCCTCGGCCGTGCGGCGACTCATCTAGACTCGACCGGTCATGTCGGAGACCGGGGAGCAGCAGCGTCGTACCCCGAGGAAGTCCTCGAGACGCAACCCTCGCCGACGCCGCCCGGACCGCCGGTCGGCCACACCCACCAGGCGGCTGGGTCCTGCGGAGGTCGAGCGGCGGCAGGCGCTGGTGCCGACCGTCCGCTATCCCGACGAGCTGCCGGTCAGCCAGCGCCGCGACGACATCGCCGCCGCGATCCGGGACCACCAGGTGGTGGTCGTCGCCGGAGAGACCGGATCCGGGAAGACGACCCAGCTCCCGAAGATCTGCCTGGAGCTCGGCCGCGGGGTGCACGGCATGATCGGGCATACGCAGCCTCGCCGGATCGCCGCCCGCACGGTCGCGGAGCGCATCGCCGAGGAGCTCGGGCGGCCGCTGGGGGAGACCGTCGGCTACCAGGTGCGGTTCACCGACCGCTCCTCGCAGGACACGCTGGTCAAGCTGATGACCGACGGGATCCTGCTGGCCGAGCTGCAGCACGACCGGACGCTGTCGGCCTACGACACCATCATCATCGACGAGGCGCACGAGCGCAGCCTCAACGTGGACTTCCTGCTCGGCTACCTCAAGCAGCTGCTGCCGAGGCGCCCGGACCTCAAGGTGATCATCACCTCGGCGACCATCGACCCCGAGCGGTTCGCGAAGCACTTCGCCGACGCCCGGGGTGAGCCGGCGCCGATCGTCGAGGTGTCCGGGCGGACCTATCCCGTGGAGGTGCGCTACCGGCCGCTCGTCGAGGAGGCCACCAGCGACGACGTCGACGACGAGGGCGAGCTCGTCGTCCGTGACCAGACAGAGGCGATCGTGGCCGCGGTGCAGGAGCTGGTGCGGGAGGGACCCGGCGACATCCTGGTGTTCCTGCCCGGAGAGCGCGAGATCCGCGACACCGCCGACGTGCTGTCCCGCTTCGCCGAGCCCGACCGGCCGACCGGGTTCGACGTGGTGCCGCTCTACGCCCGGCTGTCCTCGGCGGAGCAGCACCGGGTGTTCGAGCAGCACGGACGGCGGCGCGTCGTGCTCGCCACCAACGTCGCCGAGACGTCACTGACCGTGCCCGGCATCCGGTACGTCGTCGACGCCGGCGTCGCACGGATCTCGCGGTACTCCACCCGCACGAAGGTGCAGCGGCTGCCGATCGAGCCGGTCAGCCAGGCCTCGGCCAACCAGCGGGCAGGCCGGTGCGGGCGGGTCGAGGCCGGCATCTGCATCCGGCTGTACAGCGAGGAGGACTTCGCGTCGCGCCCGGAGTTCACCGACCCGGAGATCCTGCGCACCAACCTGGCATCGGTGATCCTCTCGATGACCGCACTGGGCCTGGGGGACGTGTCACGCTTCGGCTTCGTCGACCCGCCGGACCAGCGCAACGTGCGCGCAGGGGTCCAGCTGCTGGAGGAGCTCGGTGCCGTCGTCACCGATGCGGCCGGCGGCCGCAGGCTGACCAAGCTGGGTCGCCGGATCGTGCGGCTGCCGGTGGACCCGCGACTGGCGCGGATGGTGCTCGAGGGCGACCGCCGCGGCTGCCTGCGTGAGGTGCTGGTGATCACCGCAGCCCTGTCCGTGCAGGACCCCCGCGAGCGTCCGGTCGAGCAGCGGGCGCACGCGGACCAGCTGCACGCCCGCTTCACCGACCCCACCTCGGACTTCCTCACCTGGCTGAGCCTGTGGCGCTACCTGCGCACCCAGCAGCGCGAGCTCAGCTCGAGCGCGTTCCGACGGATGTGCCGCGCCGAGCACCTGAACTACCTCCGCGTCCGGGAGTGGCAGGAGCTGGAGTCCCAGCTGCGGCAGATCGCCAAGCAGCTCGAGCTCACGGTCGGGAGACCGGCTGACCAGGTCGACGCGGACGGCGTCCACCAGGCGCTGCTGTCCGGGCTGCTCTCGCACGTGGGGCTGCGGGACGCCGAGCGGCGTGACTACCTGGGCGCCCGCAACACGCGGTTCTCGATCTTCCCCGGCTCGGGCCTGTTCCGGAAGCAGCCGCAGCTGGTGATGTCGGCCGAGCTGGTCGAGACCTCGCGTCTCTACGCCCGGGTCAACGCAGCCATCAGGCCCGAGTGGGCCGAGGAGCTCGGTGCCCATGTCGTGAAGCGCAGCTACTCCGAGCCGCACTGGTCGAAGAAGCGGGCGTCGGTGCTGGCCTACGAACGCGTCACCCTGTACGGCGTCCCGCTGGTCGTCGAGCGCCTGGTGTCCTACGGCAAGGTCGACCGCGCCGTGTCGCGTGAGCTGTTCATCCGGCACGCCCTCGTCTACGGCGAGTGGTCCACGCAGCACAGGTTCATGGCGAGGAACCGTGAGCTGCTCGAGGAGGTCGAGGAGCTGGAGCACCGGGCCCGCCGGCGCGGACATCGTGGTCGACGAGCACACCCTGTTCGACTTCTACGACGCCCGCGTCGGCGAGGAGGTGGTGTCCGGCGCGCACTTCGACACCTGGTGGAGGCAGGCCCGTCGCCGCGATCCCGAGCTGCTGACCTTCGACCCGGCGATGCTCGTCAACGAGAGCGCCGGCGAGGTCACGGAGGAGGACTACCCCGACGTGTGGCGCGAGGGCGAGCTCGCCCTCCCGCTGACCTACACCTTCGAGCCGGGTGCGGCCTCCGACGGGGTGAGCGTCGACGTACCCGTGGCGACCCTCAACCAGGTCGACGACACCCCGTTCACGTGGCAGGTGCCCGGGCTGCGGCAGGACCTCGTCGTGGCCCTGATCCGGTCACTGCCCAAGCACCTGCGGGTGAGCTTCGTCCCGGCGCCGAACGTCGCGCGTGACTTCCTCGCGGCGGCGGCGCCCGGCGAGGAGTCGCTGCTCGAGGCGCTGGAGCGCTTCCTGCGCTCGAGGACCGGAGTCGCTCGTGCCCCGCGACGCCTGGGACTGGTCCAAGGTCCCCGACCACCTCCGGCCGACGTTCCGGGTGGTGGGCGAGGACGGTGCCGTGGTCGCCGAGGGCAAGGATCTCGAGGCGCTGAAGGCCCCGTTGCGGCCGCGGTTCGCCGAGACGATGGCGGAGGCCGCCTCGTCGTCCGGCCTGGACGTGACCGGCCAGCGCCGGTGGACCTTCGGCACCCTGGAGCGCACCTTCACGCAGACCCGTGCGGGCCACGAGGTCCGGGGCTTCCCGGCGGTGGTGGACGAGGGCTCGACCGTCGGCGTCCGGGTGCTGGCCTCCGAGGCCGAGCAGCTGGCCGTGCATCGCAGGGGCCTGCGCAGGCTGCTGCTGCTGACGCTGCCGTCCCCGGTGAAGGCCGTGGCGGACGGGCTCTCGAACCTCGAGCGGCTGGGCCTCGCCGGGTCGCCGTACCCGTCGGTGAGCGAGCTCCTCGAGGACGCTGCCGCCGCCGCCGTGGACTCGCTGGTCGAGCAACACGGTCTGGTGTGGGACGAGGACGCGTTCTCGTCCCTCGCCTCCACCGTCCGAGCGAGGCTGACGGAGGCGACCCGCGCGGTGGTGCAGGACGTGCTGCGGGTGCTCGAGGAGTGGCGCGACGTCGACAAGAGGCTCAGCGGCTCCGCGGAGATGTCGATGCTGCCGGCACTGGCCGACATGAAGGCGCAGGTCGGGCGGCTGGTGCATCCCGGGTTCGTCTCCGACGTGGGCGCGTCCCAGCTGCGCCAGCTGCCGCGCTACCTCGCAGCGGTCCGGACCCGCCACGAACGGCTGGCCTCCGGCTCGGGCGCAGTGCTGGCCAGGGACCAGCAGCTGAGGGACCAGGTGGCGAGCCTGCAGGAGGCCTACCTGCACCGGGTCGAGGCGCTGCCGTCGGGTCGGCCCCCCGCGGACGGTCTGGTCCGGGTGCGGTGGATGCTGGAGGAGCTCCGGGTGTCGCTGTGGGACCAGGCCCGCGGCACCGCCTTCCCGGTCTCCGACACCCGGGTCCGCAAGGCGCTGGCGGGGCTGTAGCCGCTCAGGAGACCGGCCCCGTCACCCAGTCGTCGGCGGGCTCGTCGTCCGGCTCGAACACTCGGCCGGCCACCAGGCCGCCCACCGGGCCGGCCGCCGGCTCGGACCCCGGCGCGGTCGTCGTCTCCGTGGCGACCTCGATGCGGTTGCGGCCGGCCCGCTTCGCGACGTACAGGGCCGAGTCGGCGAGGCGCTCCAGACGCTCCGGGGTCGTGGCGTGCAACGGATAGCTGGCCAGCCCGATGCTGGTCGTGACCCGGGCGGCGGTCCCCGGCACAGTGATGTCCGCGATCTGCTCCCGGATCTTCTCGGCGGTCAGCATGGCACCGGCCAGGTCGGTGTTGGGCAGCATGACCGCGAACTCCTCGCCACCGTTCCTCCCGGCGAAGTCGCTCTCCCGCAGCGTGGACCGCAGAGTCGCTCCCACGTTGGCGAGCACCAGGTCACCCACCGGGTGCCCGAAGCGATCGTTGACGGCCTTGAAGTGGTCGAGGTCGAGCACCAGCAGGGTGAGTGGGCTCAGGGTGCGCGAGGCCTGCGCGAGCATCCTGTTCAAGGTGTCCGCGACGGCCCGCTTGTTCGGCAGACCGGTCAGGGAGTCGGTCGCTGCCCGGAACTCGGCTATCGCCAGGTTGCGCATGTTCGCGAGCACTGGCGCCGCCTGTCCCGACCGCGTCTCGGATCTGGCTCTGCTCGGTCGCGTTGTAGCGCGAAGGACGGTTCACGAGCACGGCGCCGATCACCTCACCACCCACCGTCAACGGGGCACACGTCGAGGCGCCCGGACACTCCTTGCAGACCGGGCAACCCATCAGCGCCGGGTGGCGGTCGTCCTCGTCATGGGGCCGGCCCGAGCGGACGGCCAGGCAGGAGCGCGGGTCGGCGTGCGCCAGGCTGGCGAGCAGCGGAGAGCCCGCCGGCAGGGCCGTGACCGCCTCGAGACGGTCGGCGCTGTTGTTCCGGTTCAGCACCGTGGCGCTGCTGCCCGACACCAGACGCTGCAGATGGCGTTGGAGCAGGTGGTGGGCCTCGCCCTCGTCACCGGCCAGCTGCAGGGTGTCGGCGAACTCCACCTGGCTCCTGGCCGGCTCCATGATTCGGTGCAGCCGTCTGCTCAGCAGCACGGCGAACCCGATGCAGCCCAGCACCAGCAGCGTGGCGGCGACCCCGATGCCCCACTGGATCCGACGGCTGGTGGTGACCGACTCCGCCTGCTCCGCCCTCGCGTCCTTGATCTCCACCTCGAAGAGCCCCTGCAGGTGCCGGCCCAGCGGGGCGTAGGCGGCGCGGAGGTCGGCGGCGGTCGGTGGACGACCCGTGGCCCTGATGCTGTTCAGCGCCGTCCGCATCGTCGCCCACTCTTCGACCAGCGTCGCGATGTCCGCGAGCTCGTGCGGCGGGTCGCTCCGGTGCAGCTGGAGGAACCTCGTGAGGCGGCCCTCGACGACCGGGCATCTGCTCGTCGTACAGGACGGTCTGGGCCGTCGCCCGGGTCCGTGGACCGTCCGCCGTCAGCGCGACCTGACCGCCGGCGTGGGCGAGGTCGATCTCGTGCGCGAGGCGTGCTGTCATCGTCGTGGTGGCCAGCTCGTCCTGGGCCAGGGCCTCGGCCGTCGAGGAGGCGGACTGCACCCCGAACAGCCCCGCCAGCCCGATCAGCACCGTGGCCAGGGCACACACCACGCAGGCACTCGCCGCCGCGACGGTGACCCTCGACGACGAGCTCACTGCCACCACCTGTGCGTGCACTACCACGTCCGCGCGCCTCGGGCGCGCATCGGTCCCCGGGCGGGGCAGGACACCGGCACGCTTCCGTGTCCCTCTCGAGGTTAGGGTCCGTGGTGTCCGGCTGTGAGGTGATTGGGGATTCCTGCACCTGGGCGCCAGCTGGCAGGTGGGACGTTCGCAGCGCCGCGTCCGGGCGTACGGCGGTCAGAGCGTGTGGTGCTCGCGCGCCGCAGCCACGACGTCGGTGAACACGCCGTGGTCGATCGCGGCGCCCTCTCGACGTACCTCAGACTCCTCGAGACGCAGAAGCCGGTCGAGCCGGATCTCGCTCGGCCGCCGCTGGCGGTCCCAGTCGCCGGCGCCCACGTCCATCCAGAAGCGACCCGCGCGCGCCTCCTCCTCGGCGTCGCGGTCGTGGTCCTTGCTGGTCAGCTGCAGGCAGAGCAGGTCCGCCTCGACGCGCCCGATGACGAGCACCGGCCGGTCCTTGCCCCGGCTGGGGTCGTCCTCGAAGGCCACCCACGCCCATACCACCTCACCGGGATCCGGCCTGCCGTCCGGCTCGGGGGAGTACGACGTCGTCATGTGCCCAGCCTGCCATGACCCGGTCATCGCCGGTCATCGCCGTTCACCGCCGGCGCCGACCGAGCGCCCGGGCCTCCTGTGCCCGAGCGCGGGCCCCGTTCGGCGATGATGTGAGGCGTGTCGAGCGAGCGTCCGCCCCCCTCGTGCCACCCGCGAGGTCGCGGTGGTCGTGGTCGTCCTCGCGGTGGTGCTGCTGGTGATGTCCGGGCGCTACGGTCCGCACCGGGACGAGCTCTACTTCGCCTCCGCGGGGCAGCGACTGGCGTGGGGGTACCCCGACCAGCCGGCGTTCACCCCGCTGCTGGCGCGGCTGGCCGCGCTCGTCGCCCCGCACGACCTGACAGCGCTCCGGTTCCCGAGCGTGGTGGGGGTGTGCGGACTGGTGGTGATGTCCGCGGCGTTCGCCCGGCTGCTGGGAGGGGCGCGCGCGGCGCAGACCCTGACGGCCGTGACCATCGCGGCATCCGCCTTCGTGCTCACCCTGGGGCACCGGCTCAGCACCGCGACCTTCGACACCGTGGCGTGGACGGCGATCCTGCTGGTGGTGGCCACCGCGCTGGTCCGGGACCGTCCCCGGCTGTGGCTGCTGGCTGGTCTGGTGGCCGGTATCGGGCTGAACAACAAGCACGCCGTCGTGTTCCTCCTGCTCGACGTGCTCGTCGGCGTTGCCGTCGTCCGCGAGACCCGTCCGGCCCTGCGGACGCCGTACCCGTGGTTGGGTGGTCTCCTGGCGCTGGTGCTGTGGCTGCCGAACCTGTGGTGGCAGGCGCAGCACGGCTGGCCGGTGCTCGCTCTCAGCGCCGACATCGCTGAGGAGTACGGCGGTCTCAGCGGCCGCGTCGGTTTCGTCGCGCAGGCCCTGGTGATGTTCAGCCCGGTCATCGCGGTGCTCTGGGTCTTCGGCCTCGTGCAGCTGCTGCGGCGTCCGGACTGGGTCCGCGCACGGCCCGTCGCCATCGCGTTCCTGGCCGTCGTGGCGGTCTTCCTGGTCGCCGGGGGCAAGGGCTACTACGTCGGAGGCGCGATCCCGCTGCTCGTCGCGGCCGGCAGCACAGCCCTCGCCGAGCGGTGGTCTCCCCGACGGCTGGTGTCCACCGGGGTCGTGCTCGCCCTCTCGGCGATGGTCGCGTGGCCGGCGTTGGTGCCGGTGCTGCCGGTGCGGGTCTACACGTCGTCGTTCTACCCGCTCGTCGACGGTGACCAGCCGGAGACCATCGGCTGGCCGGAGCTGGCGGGCACGGTTCGCGCGACACTCGGGCAGCTGTCCCCCGGGCAGCGGCGAACGGCGGTGGTGTTCACGGGGAACTACGGCGAGGCGGGCGCACTGGAGTGGTACGCCGTGGGCCGCCCGGTCTACAGCGGCCACAACGGCTGGGGGGACTGGGGGCCACCACCGGCAGGTGCAGCGCCGGTGGTCGTCGTCGGCTGGAGGCATCCCCAGGGCGAGTTCGTCGGCTGTCGGCGCGGGCCGGTGGTGACGAACCGGGAGGGCGCCGACAACGAGGAGCGCGGCGCACAGGTCTGGCTCTGCGCGCGCGTGCGGGGCTCCTGGGCGCAGCAGTGGCCGGCCCTGACCCACCTGGACGCGTGACGTTGCCGCCAGACGCGCCGGGTCGGCGGGTTCCGGGCCGCCAGACGCGCCGGGTCGGCGGGATCCGGGCCGCCAGACGCGCCGGGTCGGCGGGGGTCAGTCGATGGGGCGCCGACGCAGCGACTTGGTCTGGCTGCGCCGGGACTTGGTGGACAGCCGGCGCTCCTGGGAGCCGCGGGTCGGGCGGGTCGGCCGGCGCTTGGGCGGCGGCGGCGCGCTGGCCTCGGTGAGCAGCTCGGTGAGCCGGGCGCGGGCGGCCTCCCGGTTGCGGTGCTGGGAGCGGTACTCCGAGGCGGCTATGGTCAGCCGACCGTCCACGAGCCGGTGCGCCAGGCGGGTCAGCAGGCGCTCCCGCAGCGGCTCCGGCAGGGCCGCTGACCGTCGTACGTCGAAGACCAGCTCGACCCGTGAGTCCGCGGTGTTCACCGACTGCCCTCCGGGTCCGCTGGACCTGCTGAACCGCCAGGTCAGCTCCTGCGCCGGAACGGTCACGCCCCGGAAGCTCAGCTGGCCGGTCATCGCGGGCCCCCGTCCGGCTGGGCCCCTCGGTGCGCCACGCACCGCGCGGCGGCTGCCATCGCGAGGTCCACGCCGCCGACGAGGAAGCCGGCGGCGAGAGCGTCGCCGGCGCCGGTGACGTCGACGACCGGCCCGGCCGGCGTCACCCGTCGATCGGCGATGCCGTCGATGACGAAGGACGCACCGTCCGGCCCGTGCTTGAGGACGAGCACGGCGTCGCCACCGGCGCCGAACGAGCCGCGGAAGGTCGCCCACTCGGCGTCGGTGGCGAAGACCGCCGACGGCCGCAGCGACTCGCAGAGAGCCGAGAACCGCTCGGCGCCGAAGCGCGCCGACATCGACGCGGACGCGAGGTCGACCGCGACCCGGGTGCCCTGCGTCCGCGCCGAAGCCGCCGTCTCGACGACCTGCCGGACGTCGGGGCTGCGCAGGAGCGCGTAGCCGGACACGAACAGCCAGTCGGCCCCGTCCAGCCACGGACCGGGGCGTACGGCGGCCAGCCAACCCGGGTCCCCGGCATCGGAGGCCATCGACCGCGACCGAGGGGTGACCATCGAGACGACGACGCCCGCACGGCCCGTCGACGCGCCGCACAGCTCGACACCGTGCCGGCCCAGCGCCTGCCCCACGAGGGAGCCCGGGCTGTCCCCGAGGTGCGGCCCGAAGACCCGCGCCGAGCCGCCCAGTGCGGCCACCCAGGCCGCGACGTTGGCCGCCTGACCACCCGCGGCGAGGGTGATGACGGCCGGCGTGTCGTCGTCGGGGACCAGCCCGTGGTCGGTCGCCACGACCACGTCGAGCATCACGTCGCCCAGGCACGCGACCAGCACCCGCGGGCTCCCTTCGACTGCTGCGGCACAATCCCACCCATGACCGCTTCCGTGCGGCGGCTCGTCGTGGCCGACGAGGTGGCCGAGGCTATTGCATCAGGGCGCGGTGTCGTCGCGCTGGAGTCCACGATCATCAGTCACGGGCTGCCCACCGCGTCGAGCGCGTCCACCGCGCGCCGGATCGAGGCCGCCGTGCGGCAGGCCGGCGCGGTGCCGGCGACCGTGGCCCTCGTCGACGGGGCCGTGCGGGTGGGGCTGAGCGAGGACGAGCTGGTGCGGGTCGCCGAGGGGCCGGACGTGGTGAAGACCAGCGTGCGGGACCTGGGACCGGTGCTGACCCGTGGGTTGACCGGGTCGACCACGGTCGCCGCCACGGCCTTCGTCGCGCACCGGGTCGGGATCCGGCTGTTCGCCACCGGCGGCCTCGGCGGCGTCCACCGGGATGCGCGGGCGTCCTGGGACGAGTCGGCCGACCTGGCTGCCCTGGCCGGGGTGCCGGTGACCGTGGTGTGCGCCGGGGTGAAGTCGATCCTCGACGTGCCGGCGACCCTGGAGCGGCTGGAGACGCTCTCGATCCCGGTCGTCGGCTTCGGCACCGACCGGATGCCGGGATTCTACGTCCGCGACATCGGGCTGCCGGTGCCGTGGCGGGTGGACTCGGAGGCGGAGGTGGCCGACCTGATGCGCTCCCGGACCGAGCTCGGCCTGCCGCAGGCGCTGGTGGTGGCCCGGCCCGTCGATCTTGAGCACGAGATGGACCGCGAGCTGCACGAGACGACGGTGCGGGAGGGGCTCGCCGAGCTGGAGCGTCGCGGCGTGACCGGCAAGGACGTCACGCCGTTCCTGCTCGGCTGGTTCCACGAGAGCACCGGGGGAGCGAGCCTGGCGGCCAACGTCGCGCTGGTGCTGGCCAACGCGGCCCTGGCCGGCCGGATCTGCGGCGAACTGGGCGACCGAGAAGAGTAGAGCGCCGGACCGGGAGCGCCTCACGGCGCGTGGCCGCTCGAAGCGGCTTGTTTCGGGACCCGGGGCTGCCACGGCCCGGCGCGTGCACCACTCTACAACGTCCGTCCGCCTCGTCCACACAGGCGGCGGACCGGCTCGGCCGTCGGCCTCAGGCCAGCTGACCCTCGAGCTCCAGGGCGGCCGCCTTCTCGAGCTGCTCTGCCATCGTCAGCATCCGGGACGCCGACAGGTCCGAGTCGTAGGCCGTGCCGGTGTGCGCCCGGCCTGCGGCCACGACGCGGGCGAACGCCGCAGCCCGGAAGAGCGTGTCGGCGAAGTCACCCTGCACGACTCCGCGCAGCACCAGATCGGTGAGCCGGCGCACCTCGTCGGGTCCGGGCGGCTCGACCACCCCTGCGACGACCTCGTGCACCGGTGTGTGGTGGCGGCCGGTGTCGAACTCCCGGGCGGCAGCGGCCGGGTCGGCGTACACCCAGGAGCGCAGCAGGTAGAGCCGCCACAGGCAGCCGGCCAGCGAGCTCGGTGGTGAGCCGGCCCACAGGTCGGCGAGCGTGTCGAGGCCCTCTGAGTCGGCCAGGTGCACGACCCGGGCGACCACGTCCTCGTCGGCGATGTCGTGGGCCCCGCGCACGAGCAGCGTGGCACACCGGTCGGCCGCCTCGCTGCGCACCGCCGGGTCCACGTCGCCGGGCAGCGCCTCGAACCGTCCCGCGCCGGGCAGCAGCGGACGGTGGTGGCGAGGGGGCCTGGGCTCAGACATCGCCGTCCAGCCTACGTGTCGGTGCCCCCGGCTCGGCAGAGCGCCTCTCCGGCCCGGTGTCGGCGCGGGGTCGGCGGCCGGTCGGCTGTTCACCTCCGGGGCGGCGGGAGCGCGTCGGTGGCCTCCAGGACGCCCATCCCGGTGATCTGCAGCAGGTCGACGATGATCGAGCGGATCTGCCCGAGCACCACGTCGGCGGACAGGTCCGGGACCCGCTCCACCTCCGAGGTGCAGGCGCCGAGACGGAGCAGCGAGGCCTGCACGTCGCTGGCCGCCTCCGGGTCCGTGAGCTCGGTCGCCAGCTCGTCGACGATGTCGGCGAGGTCCTTGCACAGCACGACGTACGGCCGCGGCAGCGGTTGGTGGTGGTAGGTCGAGACCGCCATCCGGCGGACCAGGACCCGGGTGTTCCGCAACGCGCGGTCGAGCGGGTCGACGATCTCGACCATCCGTCTCACGGCGCTGCCGTGCCGTCGCCGGAAGGGGGACGAGGCCAGCACCGACAGCCCCTCGTCGGCCGCGCCCTGGAGCTCGGAGATCAGCCGGTCCGTCGTGCGCGCGTCGGCCAGCACCGCCATGCCCCGTTCGACGTCGCCCTCCTCCGTGCTCTGCGCTCCGGCCCGCAGCAGCTCGGCGATCCGACGTACGACGCGGGCGGCCTGCTCCTGCGGACGGCGGAGAGGTGCCCGTGGCACCACCGTGGCGGCCACCAGGGCGACCGCCCCGCCGACGAGGGCGTCGACCCATCGCGTGAACGAGTAGCCCGGCGTCGCCACCAGCGTCATCACGACGATCCCCTGCACGGCTGCCTGCGTCACGAAGAGCGCGCTCCCGTTGAGGAGCAGGCCGATGCTCATGCCGATCATCACCATCACGCTGATCTGCCAGGGTCCGGTGCCGATCGCCTGGAGCACCAGCTCGGCCAGGAACACCCCGACCGCCACCCCCACCGTCACCTCGGCGACGCGACGCAGCCGCTGGCCGTAGGAGGTGCCCAGACAGATGACCGCGACGATCGGTGCGAAGAACGGCTGGGGGTGGCCGATGACCTGGTGCGCGATGAACCACGCGAGCCCGGCGGCCACGGACGACTGCCCCACGTGCCACGACTTGCTGCGAAGTCTGTCCAGGCGTGCCGAGAACGACACGCGTCCCCGGTCCCACATCCGGTCCAGGGGGCCGTGCTGTGTGCTCACCGAGCACAGGCTAGACGCTCAGCCGAGCTTGGCCGCCGCCCGTCGCACCGCGGCGACCGCCGGCTCCTTGCCGGGCGGGTAGTCGTAGTCCTGGCCGGCCAGGACCATCGACACCATCGCGATCCGCGACCCGACCACCGCCATCCCCTGCGCGTCGAAGAACTGGGCCTGCGGGTCGCCCTTCACCGGGCCGTAGGTCAGGAGGTACCAGCCGCCGCTGCCGCCGGTGACCGGAACGTCGTGCAGGGCGCTGACGCGCGCCCGGGTATGCCCCCGCAGCCGGTCGGCACAGCTCGCCCGCCAGGCCTTGAGGACCGCGAAGGCCCGCCGGGCGGTCTGCGCGTCGGGGAACACGGCGACCAGCTCGCCGGCGCGGTCATCCGGTGCCTTGTCGCCGGCCGCCGGACGGAACCGCCGCACCAGCACCCGCTCCGCGCCGATGGAGATGACCGCGAACTTCTGGCAGGTGCCGAACGAGGAGCTGGGGTCCTCCGGCACGGTCCCGGCGGCCGTCCACCGGTAGCCGTCGTTGAACCCGGGCACCTCGCCGGCGTCCAGCAGCCGGTCGGCCAGCCTCACCGGCCCCGTCTCTGTCGCGCCCGAGGAGCGGGTGGGACGCGGGGTCGGGTCGCTCGAGGAGGTCGGGCCCTCACCTGTCGCACTGGGGCTGGTGGTCCCGACGGCGCTGGGGCTGGCGGTGGACTCCTCGTTCGAGGGGCTGCTCGTGGACGACGTGTCCGACGAGCCGGCCGAGTCCGTGGTCTCCGTGCCCCCGCACGCAGTGACCGCGCCCAGGCAGAGCGCTGCGCAGACGAGGGCTCGAGCAGCTGCACGGATGCGCATCGACGGCTCCTCACGGATCGGGGGGGTGCCGCTCCAGCGTAGGGTGGACGCCTGCCGGCGGGCGGCACCTCGGGGGGCGTGTCCCGATAGCGTGTGGACGCCCACTGCCGGCTGCCGTAGCTGCCCGACAGGCGGCGTCGCTGCTGATCGGGAACGAGGAGGCCTGGGTGTACCAACGGCGTCGACGCGTCCGTCGTCCTCGAGGGCTCGGCGCAGCGGCCCTGGCAGCCGCCCTGATGTGCCTGGTCACCGCCTGCACCTCCGAGGACCAGCCGTCGTCCTCGTCGTCGGCCACTCCCACCTCGCCCTCCCCGTCGGCGTCCGCGTCGTCCTCGTCCTCGGCCGGGCCGGTGACCCTGCGTTTCGCCGTGTACGGCGGCAGCAGCGTGGTCGCGGCCTACAAGTCGATGGCCAAGGCCTACACCGCGGAGCATCCCCGGGTGACGGTCCGGGTCGAGGCGACCGACGACGCGGCGAGCGCCGGGGAGAGGCTCGAACGGCAGTTCGCCGCAGGCACGGCGCCCGACCTCTTCCTGTCCGAGGCCACCGCCCTGCCTGCGCTGGTGGCCCAGGACCGGGTGCAGCCGGTCGACGAGAAGCTCGAGGAGCGAGGCGTCGAGTTCGGTGACAACTACGAGCGTCTGGGCCTCCAGGCGTTCTCCGCCGACGACCGGTTGCAGTGCATGCCCAGCGACGTCTCGCCGACCGTCGTGTTCTACAACCGCCGGCTGTTCTCCTCGGTGCGGCTGGCCCAGGGGGGAGGCGCCGAGCCGAGTCCGCAGAACGGCTGGAGCTGGGACCAGTTCGTGGCTGCTGCGCGGCAGATGACCGGAGGTGACGTGAAGGGCGTCTACCTGTCTCCCGAGCTCACCACCTTGACGCCGCTGCTGCGCTCGGCAGGCTCCGACATCGTCGACGACCCGAGCAACCCGACGACGCTGAGCCTCGCCGACAGCCAGGCCCGCTCGGCGCTGGAGCGGATCCTCACCCTGGCCCGCAACCGCCGGCTCACCCTCACCCCCCAGCAGGTCCTCCGGGAGGGACCGGTGCAGCGTTTCGAGGAGGGCCGGCTCGCGATGATGTTCGGCACCCGGGAGCTGGTGCCGCAGCTGCGGTCGGTCCCGGGGCTGCGCTTCGACGTCTTCCCGCCGCCCAGCCTGGGACGGACCCAGACCATCGCCGACGTCAGCGGCTACTGCGTGTCGAAGACGTCACCGCACATCGACGACGCCTTCGGCTTCCTGGCCTTCGCCAGTGGTGACAAGGGCTCCGAGCTGGCCGCCCTCTCCGGTGGCGTGGTGCCGGCGAACCTCAACGCGCTGCACTCGCCCTCGTTCGAGCAGCCGGGCCGGTTCCCCCTCGACAGCGAGGTGTTCAGCAGGGTCATGCGGCGCGCCGACACCATGCCGAGCCCACCGGCCTGGCCCGAGGTGGTCACCGCCGTCCAGCCGTTGCTCGACCGGCTGTTCTACGCCCCCGTGCTGGACCTGGACCCGCTGCTGACCCGGATCGACACCGTGTCCGCGTCGCTGCTCGCCGGGCCGAGCCAGTCGCCCTCCCCGTCGGGATCGGAGTCCGGGTCGCCCTCGTCGTCGCCGACCGGGTGACTCTCGGGGTGGCCGACCGGCTGCTCGCTCAGGTCTCGTCGACCGGGCCCGAAAGGTCCTCGGCATCGGGAAGCGGGTCCACCGGGGTCTCCGGCGGGGCGATGATGGCCTCGACCAGCACGTCCCTGGTCAGCTCGACCTGCCAGGGTCGGGCGCCCAGCTCCCGGAGGCGGGCGGTCACGGCTGCGGGAAGGTCGCCACGCTCGACCTCCGGCGGCTCCCACATCACCCGGCGCACGTAGTCGGGGGTCAGCAGGTTCTCGACCGGCAGGTGGTGCTGCTCGGCGAGCTGCTTGAGGTCTCGGCGGACCTTCAGCAGCCGCGCCGCCGCCACCGGGTCCCGGTCCGCCCACGCGCGAGGCGGCGGCGGTCCGTCGTACCGTGCGGCGACGGGCGGCAGCTCGTCCTCCGGCATCGTCCGGGCTGTGCGGAGCGCCTCGACCCACTGGTGGGCGTAGCGGGCGGCGCCGCGACCGCGGAAGCCCTTCAGCCCGATCAGGGACGTCTTGTCGCGGGGCAGGGCGTTGGCGGCCTCGACGATGGAGGAGTCGGAGATGATCCGGCCGGGGGTCACGTCGCGGCGCTCGGCGATCTCGTCGCGGGTCACCCACAGCTGGCGTACGGCGGCCAGGGCGCGGCGGCCACGCGCCCGGTGCATGCCCGACGTGCGTCGCCAGGGGTCCTGGCGTGGACCGCTGGGCGTCGCGTGCACCAGGTGGTCGAACTCCTGCTGCGCCCACGCGGCCTTGCCGGTCTCCTCGAGCTCGCGGCCCAGCGCCTCACGGAGCTCGATGAGGGCCTCGACGTCGAGGGCGGCGTACTCCAGCCAGGGCTGTGGGAGCGGGCGGGTGGACCAGTCGACGGCCGAGTGCTCCTTGCGCAGCCGGCGTCCCAGCACCGCCTCGACCAGGGTGGCGAGCCCCACCCGCGGGTAGCCCAGCAGCCGGCCGGCCAGCTCCGTGTCGAACAAGGTGGTCGGCCGCAGTCCCACGTCGGCGAGGCAGGCGAGGTCCTGGCTGGCCGCGTGCAGGATCCACGGGGCGTCCCCGAGGGCCTCGTCGAGGGCCGCCAGCGAGCCGAACGCGATCGGGTCGATGAGCGCCGTGCCCGATCCCTCGCGCCGCAGCTGCACCAGGTAGGCCCGCGCCGAGTAGCGGTAGCCCGAGGCGCGCTCGGCGTCGATGGCGACCGGTCCGGTCCCGCTGGCGAACCGCTCGACGGTCCGGGCGAGCGCAGCGTCGGTGTCGATGACCGCCGGCAGCCCGTCGCGCAGCTCGAGCAGGGGAGCCGGCTCCGGCTCGGCTGCGGGAGCCTCCTCCAGGCGGTCGTCGGTGTCGCCCGTCCTGCCGGTGTCGCTCGTCTCGCCTGTCTCGCCGGGCGTGGTCGGTGCCGGAGGCTGGGAGCCGGGCGCCGAGCCGTCGTCGCGACGCCGCATCAGCCTCGCCCACGCTGTCCGCGGCGGCTGGGCAGCGGCGCGACGCCCTCCGGGACCGGCGGCAGCCCGGCTGCGGTGCACAGCAGCTCGCCCCACGCCTCGACGTGCGGGCCGAGGTCCAGCTCGGCGCCGAGGGCGGGCACGGGTGTCCAGGAGGCGCGGATCTCGAGCTGGGCGCCGGGCTCCTCCTCCGACATCCCGCCGAAGCTCTCCGAGGACACCTTCGTGACCGTCCCGGACGACGCGACGTAGCCGGCGCCGTGCGCCAGGAGTGCCTCGGTCAGCCACGACCAGCCGACCTCGGCGAGCAGCGGGTCGTTGGCCATCTCGGGGTCGATCTCGGCCCGCGTGTAGGCCACGCACCGGAACGTGCCCTCCCAGGCGTCGTTGCCGGCCGGGTCGTGCAGCAGGACCAGCCGCCCGGTGCCGACGTCGTCGCCGTCGAGGGTCACGTCGGCGGACAGCGCGGACGCGAACGGCGCGATCCGCTGCGGCGCCGGCATCTCCTCGCAGAAGACCTCAGGACGCAGTCGAGCCGCGCGCAGCTGCGCTACGGCGGCCCGGAACTCCTCGGGAAAGGCAGAGGCGTCCACACGAGGCTCCTGACGTGTGGCCATGACGTCAGGGTAAGCCGGATCACGCCCACTGATCGGGCGACACGCTTTGTCGCGTGTGTCCCGCGACTCGTCGGGCCGCCGCCGTACGACGCCGCACCCGGCCGATTGCGGGCTGCCTGGGAGGATGACCGGGTGCCCTCTGCCGCTTCGACCGACCCGCGTGTCCATGACTCCGTGCTGCTGCGGGCGGCGCGGGGAGAGCCGGTGCCGCACCCGCCGGTGTGGTTCATGCGGCAGGCCGGTCGGGCCCTGCCGGAGTATCGCAAGGTGCGCGAGGGCGTGGCGATGCTCGACTCCTGCATGCGTTCCGACCTCGTCGTCGAGATCACGCTGCAGCCGGTGCGGCGCTACGGGGTGGACGCCGCGATCCTGTTCTCCGACATCGTGCTCCCGCTCAAGGCGGTAGGCGTCGACCTCGACATCGCCCCCGGGGTGGGGCCGGTCGTCGCGCACCCCGTCACCACGCTGGCCGACGTGGAGGCGATCCCGGACCTCGCCGCGGACCATGTGCCGTTCATCACCGAGGCGGTGCAGACCCTGGTCCGTGAGCTGGGCGACACGCCGCTGATCGGGTTCGCGGGTGCGCCGTTCACGGTTGCGTCGTACCTCGTGGAGGGCGGACCGTCCAAGGAGCACGCCAAGACCAAGGCGATGATGTTCGGTGCGCCGGACGTCTGGGACGCGCTGATGTCGAAGATCGCGGCGGTCTCCGCGGCCTATCTCGCGGTGCAGGTGGACGCGGGCGCGTCCGCCGTCCAGCTGTTCGACTCCTGGGCCGGTGCGATGTCGCCGGCGGACTACGAGCGCTACGTGATGCCCTACTCCGCCCGGGTGCTCGCCGCCACCGGGCAGCTGGGGGTCCCCAGGATCCACTTCGGGGTCGGCACCGGTGAGCTGCTCGGGCTGATGGGGAGGGCCGGGGCCGATGTCGTCGGGGTCGACTGGCGGGTGCCGCTCGCCGACGGCATCCGGCGCGTCGGTGGCCGGGCGGTGCAGGGCAACCTCGACCCGTCCCTGGTGTTCGCGCCGACCGAGGTGATGCTCGCCAGGGCCACCGAGGTCGTCGAGGCCGGCCGGGCCGCCGCCGGGCACATCTTCAACCTGGGGCACGGGGTGCTCCCGTCCACCGACCCCGACCAGCTGGCCCGGCTCACGGACCACGTGCACTCCCTCTCAACGCCCGGGTAGGCCGCGGACGGGGAGCGGCTACCAGGGGTTTGCGAACCTGGAGGGGTGAGCACCCAGGAACGCGTGGGCGTCCCGGGCCGCCGGGTCGTCGTGGTCGGTGCGGGGATCGCGGGGCTGGCCGCCGCCCACGCCGTACGACGGTCCGCCCCCGGGACCGAGGTCGTCGTGCTGGAGGCGTCGTCGTCGGTGGGCGGCAAGCTGGCCCGCGCCGAGGTGGGTGGTGTGCTCGTCGACGTCGGCGCGGAGGCGATGCTGAACCGGCGTCCGGAGGCGGTGGCGCTGGCTCGCGAGGTGGGACTGGGCGACCTGCTGGTGCATCCGGCGACGATCACCGCCAACCTGTGGTCCCGCGGCCGGATGCGGCCGATGCCTCGCACGGTGATGGGCGTCCCGACGGACCTGCAGGCGCTCGCCGACAGCGGCCTGCTCTCCGAGCCCGGACTGAGCAGGGCCGCCGAGGAGCCGCACCTGGCCGCCACGGACCTGGGTGGTGCGGACGTCAGTGTCGGCTGGCTGGTCGAGCAGCGCCTGGGCCGCGAGGTCGTGGACCGGCTGGTCGAGCCACTGCTGGGCGGGGTGTACGCCGGGCACGCCCGCGAGCTCTCCGCGCGGGCCGCCGCCCCACAGGTCGTCGCACTGCTGGACCGTGACCGTTCCCTGCTGCGGGCCGCGGCAGCAGCGGTCGAGGAGGTGTCCGACGCACCCGTGTTCGCCGGGCTCGTCGGCGGCCTCGCCCAGCTGCCGGAGGCGCTCGCCGCCCGTCTCGACGTGCGCACCCGGAGCACGGTCCGTGCGCTGACCCAGGCTGCCGGAGGCGGGTGGGACCTGCTCCTCGGGTCCACCCGGGAGCCGCAGAGGCTGCATGCGGACGCGGTCGTGCTGGCCACGCCGGCCCGCGCGACCGCCCGGCTGCTGGCCGATGTGGCGCCCGACGCGGCGCGCGCGCTGGACGCGGTCGACTACGCCTCGATGGCGGTCGTGACCCTCGCGGTCCGGGCCCGCGACCTGCCGGCGACCGACGGCTCCGGCTTCCTGGTGCCACCGGTGGACGGGCGGGCGGTGAAGGCGGCGACGTACTCCTTCGCCAAGTGGGACTGGGTCCGTGACGCCGGGGCCGCCGACGACCTGCTGCTCCTGCGCTGCTCCCTCGGGCGGCACCGCGAGGAGCAGACGCTGCAGCGCACCGACGAGGAGCTGGTCGGGCTGGCGCTCGGCGACCTCCGCGACGCCGTCGGGCTGGTCGCCGGACCCGTCGACGCGCATGTCCGGCGGTGGGGAGGGGCGCTGCCGCAGTACGCCGTCGGGCACGTCGGACGAGTCGACTCGATCCGCGCGGCGGTGGCGGCCCTGCCGGGGCTGGCGGTGTGTGGCGCGGCGTACGACGGGCTGGGCCTGCCGGCCTGCATCGCCTCCGCGGAGCGGGCCGCCGCCCAGGTCCTGGACGCCTTGGCGGCTCGGGGGAGGATGGGGCCATGACCGAGAGCAAGCGACCGAACAAGGGGAAGGCCGCCAAGGACCTCAACGCCACGATCCGCTACACGATGTGGTCGGTGTTCCGGCTCCGGGACGTGATCGGCGAGGCGGATCGGGAGGCCGAGGCGGCGGAGGTCGAGAAGCTCTTCGCCGAGCTGGCCGGAGCCGACGTGACGGTGCGTGGGCTCTACGACATCGCCGGCCTGCGCGCCGACGCGGACCTGATGGTGTGGTGGCACGCGGAGACCGCCGACGAGCTGCAGGACGCCTACCACCGCCTGCGCCGCACGTCGTTCGGCGCGCGCCTCGAGCCGGTCTGGTCCCAGATGGCGCTGCACCGGCCTGCGGAGTTCAACAAGAGCCACATCCCGGCGTTCCTGGCCGACGAGGAGGCGCGCCCCTACGTGTGCGTCTACCCGTTCGTGCGCTCCTACGAGTGGTACCTCCTCGAGGACTCCGAGCGTCGCCGGCTGCTCGCCGAGCACGGCATGATGGCGCGTGACTACCCCGACGTCCGGGCGAACACCGTCTCGTCGTTCGCGCTCGGGGACTACGAGTGGATCCTGGCGTTCGAGGCCGACGAGCTCTACCGGATCGTGGACCTGATGCGGCACCTGCGTGGCTCGGAGACCCGGCGTCACGTGCGCGAGGAGGTGCCGTTCTACACCGGTCGGCGCCGTACCCCCCGGGAGCTGGTCACCGACCTCCCCTGACCCAGGCCGGCCGACCCGGCGTGTGTGGCGGCCAGATTGTGCCGACCCGGCGTGTGTGGCGGGCACCAGGCGTTCGAGTCAGCGTGTGTGGCGGCCGGGAGGCGGTCGACCCGGCGTGTCTGGCGGCCGATCCCGCGGCCGGCCCGTGCCCCTGGGCGCTGGCCTCGGATCAGTTCCTTCTTGCTGCCCCAGGTCGGCGAGGCGACACATCGGAACTGAATCAGCGCTCGCCCGGTCATGTCTGTCCCGACTGGCCGCCAGACACGCCGGGTCGGCACAATCTGGCCGCCACACCCGCCGGGTCGGCGGTGACGGAGAGAGGGTTCTGCAACCACTCTGCACAAGTACGACGAACCGTGGCAGTATCACCTGCGTGCTGCATGTCCTCTCCAGTCGCGCCGAGAGCCCGACCCAGTCCCGCATCCTGCGCCTGGTGCGGGACGAAGGGCCCCTCTCGCGCGTGGAGCTCGCGGCTCGGCTCGACGTGTCACGCACGACCGTCGCTGCCGAGGTCGGACGGCTGGTCGAGCTGGGACTGGCGCAGGACGGTGGTCCGGCGGCCTCACGAGGCGGGCGCCGGTCGACGCTGATCGACCTCGACGCCGGTCTGCGCTTCGTGGGCGTCGAGCTCGGTGCGACCTCGATGCGAGTGGCGGTGACCGACGGCCGCCTCGGCGTTCTCGCCCGCGCGTCCGCCCCGAAGGCCGACATCCGTCGAGGCCCCGAGCAGGTGCTCGCCGAGGTTCTGGACATGACCCGCAAGCTGTTGGCCGGTCAGGGCGTCGAACGGCCGGCGGGCGTGGGCATCGGGGTGCCCGGCCCGGTGGACTTCCACAGCGGGGTGCCGGTGTCGCCGCCGATCATGCCCGGCTGGGACGGCTACCCGGTGCGCGACGCCCTGTCCCGTGAGCTCGGTGTGCCGGTGCTTCTCGACAACGACGTGAACGTGATGGCCCTCGGTGAGCAGCACAACGGGGTCGCCCGCTCGGCCGACGCGTTCCTCTTCGTCAAGATCGGCACCGGCATCGGCTGTGGGATCGTCGTCGACCGGCACCTCTACCGCGGCGCTGACGGCTGCGCCGGCGACATCGGGCACATCCGTCTCGAGCGAAGCGGACCGGTCTGCGCCTGCGGGAACATCGGCTGCCTGGAGGCGTTCTTCGGCGGTGCGGCCCTGGCGCGGGACGCCACCGCCGTCGCGCGGTCGGGTCGCTCACCGGTGCTCGCCGAGCTCCTCGACCGGCACGGAAGCCTCACCGCCCGGCACGTCGGCGAGGCGGTCGGGCAGGGTGACGCGGTGGCCCTGCAGCTCGTCCGGGACGGCGGCCGGCGCGTCGGCTCGGTGCTGGCGGGCCTGGTCTCGTTCTTCAACCCGAGCCTGATCGTCATCGGCGGAGGGGTCTCGCAGCTCGGGCACGCCCTGCTGGCCGAGGTCCGCGGCGTCATCTACCGGCAGTCACTGCCCCTGGCCACCGGCAACCTGCCGGTCGTCCTGAGCGAGCTCGGGTACGACGCCGGAGTGGTCGGCGCGGCACGGCTGATCAGCGACGCCGTCTACGCCGCCGAGTAGACGCCGCCGACGAGACGTTCGCCGAGCCACCGTTCGCCGAGTGAACTTTCGCAGGCATCTTGCGAATGTATCTTGCCAGGTTGCAGATTGTCCCCTACGTTCGACGCATCGCAGAGTGTGACCACTGTCACCCGGGTCGGGTTGCCGCGGTCATCGTCAGGGGGAACTCTCATGAGCACCGGGCCACAGGATCCGCCGTCCCGTGACGCCCCACGCGATGCCGGTCCGCCGGGGGACGTCCTGCTGGAGATGCGCGGCATCGTCAAGACCTTCCCGGGCGTCCGCGCTCTCGACGGGGTCGACCTCGTGGTGCGCGCCGGCACGGTGCACTGCCTGCTCGGCCAGAACGGCGCCGGCAAGTCCACGCTCATCAAGGTGCTCGCAGGCGCTCACCGTCCCGACGAGGGGCGGATCACCTGGCGTGGCGAGTCGGTCACCCTGAGCACCCCGCAGACGGCGATCTCGCTCGGCATCTCCACCATCTACCAGGAGCTGGACCTGGTCGCCGGGCTGAGCGTGGCGGAGAACATCTTCCTCGGCCACGAGCGCTCCACCGCCGGGTTGCTGCACCGCAGCGAGACGCGCCGCGCCGCCCGCGCACTCCTGCACCAGCTGGGACACGAGGAGATTCGCGTCGACCGGGAGGTCGGGACCCTGCCCGCGTCCGGTCAGCAGATCGTCAGCATGGCCCGGGCGCTCTCGCACGACACGCAGCTGATCGTGATGGACGAGCCGTCGGCGGCGCTCGACCAGCAGGAGGTGGTGTCCCTGTTCGAGGTGATCCGTCAGCTCACCGCACGAGGGGTTGCGGTCGTCTACATCTCGCACCGGCTGGAGGAGATCCGCCAGGTCGGCGACCGGGTCACCGTGCTCAAGGACGGCCGCACCGTGGCGACTGACCTGCCGGCCAAGGAGACCGCGACCTCCGACCTGATCCGGATGATGACCGGACGCGAGATCGAGTACGTCTTCCCCGAGCGTCCCCAGCCGGACGCCTCCGCCGAGGTGGTCCTCGAGGTCAGCGGCCTGACGCTGTCACGCACCTTCGCCGACGTGGGGTTCTCGGTCCGCGCGGGTGAGATCGTCGGGCTCGCCGGGCTCGTCGGCTCCGGCCGCTCGGAGATCCTCGAGTCCGTGTACGGCGCCCGCCGACCGACCAGCGGCACGGTCGTCGTCGACGGCAGGCGGCTGCGAGCCGGGTCGGTCTCCGCAGCGGTGAAGGCAGGCGTCGGGCTCGCACCGGAGGAGCGCAAGAGTCAGGGCCTGCTGCTCGACCAGGCGATCTACCGCAACATCACCGTCTCCAGCCTCGGCCGGTTCGCCAGGGCCGGCTTCCTGGACAGCTCCGCGGAGCGGTCGGCCGCGCGCGAGCTGACCACCGCTCTCGACGTACGCCCCGCAGGGGTTGACCGACCGGTGCGCACCCTGTCCGGCGGCAACCAGCAGAAGGTGGTGCTGGCCCGCTGGCTGATGCGGGACTGCCGGGTGCTGCTGCTCGACGAGCCCACCCGCGGGGTCGACGTCGGCGCGCGCAGCGAGATCTACGCCCTCGTCCGGTCGCTGGCCGCTCGCGGTGTCGCTGTCGTGGTCGTCTCCAGCGAGGTGGAGGAGGTGCTCGGTCTCGCCGACCGGGTGCTGGTCGTCCGCGAGGGACGCATCGTGCACGAGGGTCCTGCCGACGACATCGACGAGCACCGGGTCCTCGACCTGGTGATGGAAGGAAGTGCCGCGTGACGCAGGAACAGGGCACCGCACCAGCAGCCCGGTCCCAGCAGCCCGGTCAGCCCGAGCAGCGATCAGAGCGCAGGGGGGGCCTCGGTCGTGCAGGCGCCGTTGTCCGGCGACGGGGACCGGGCGTCCTCGGGGTTCCTGGGCGGTCTCATGGGCTCCTCGGTCGGCCGCAACCTGGGGCTCGTCGTCGCACTCGTGGTGCTGTGCGTCGTCGGCTTCGCCACCGCCGGTGAGCAGTTCGGCAGCGTCGACAACCTCCTGACGATCCTGAGGCTGGCCGCAGTCATCGGCGTCGTCTCCGTCGGGATGACGTTCGTCATCACCGGCGGCGGGATCGACCTGTCCGTCGGCGCCATCGTCGCCCTGGCGTCGGTGTGGTCGACGACCCTGGCGACCCAGACACTGGCCCGCGACGTGAGCTGGGTGCTGATGGTGCTCACCGCCATCATCGTCGGCACGGTCTGCGGCCTCGTCAACGGCATCCTGGTCGCCTACGGCAAGGTCGTCCCGTTCATCGCGACCCTGGCGATGCTGGCCGGCGCCCGAGGCCTCGCCGAGATCATCGCGCAGCGCCGCACGCAGATCGTCGACGTCCCCGGCTTCACCAGCTTCTTCGGCGGCTCCGTCGGCGGCGTCCCCGTGCTGGTGATCATCTTCGCGGTCGTCGCGGTGCTCGGCTGGGTGCTGCTGAACCGGACCACGTTCGGACGCCGTACGTTCGCGGTCGGCGGCAACCCGGAGGCCGCCCGGCTGGCGGGCATCAACGTACGTCGGCACACCGTGATGCTCTACGCGCTGGTCGGGCTGTGCTGCGGCATCGCCGCGGTGATGATCGTCGCCCGCACCACCACGGGCTCCTCGACGCACGGCACGCTCTACGAGCTCGACGCCATCGCCGCGGTGGTCATCGGCGGGACCCTGCTCTCCGGCGGCCGCGGCACGATCGTCGGCACCGTGCTGGGCGTGCTGATCTTCACCACGCTGTCCAACGTGTTCACCCAGAACAACCTGTCCAGCTCGGCCCAGTCGGTGGCCAAGGGCCTGATCATCGTCGTCGCCGTGCTCCTGCAGCAACGGCTCGCGACCCGCAGCAACAGCGGCACCTGACCCGACCACACGCCATCCGACCGAGTCCAGTCCACCCACGCAAGGAGCAGACCATGTCCCCTCTCACCACCCAGCGCCGGATCAGGCTGGTGACCGGCGGTGCGCTGGCCGCGCTGCTGTTCGTCGCCGGCTGCACCAGCAACACGCCCAAGGAGAAGTCCAGCAGCAGTGACGACTCCAAGGCGGTGTCGGCCAACGACGACGCGGGGAAGAAGGTCACCATCGGCTTCTCGGGTCCCGCCGCCGACCACGGCTGGCTGGCCGCGATCAACAGCTCGGCGCTGGCCGAGGCGAAGAAGTACTCCGACGTGACCCTCAAGTCCGCCGAGGGCACGAACGACGCGAACCTGCAGATCAGCCAGATCGAGACGTTCATCAACGACAAGGTGGACGCGATCGTGCTGCTGCCGACCGACGGTGCCGCCCTGACCGACGTGGCCACCAAGGCGATGAAGGCCGGCATCCCCGTGGTCAACGTGGATCGCGAGTTCTCCTCACCCTTCGCCGCCCGTACGACGATCCTGGGCGACAACTACGGCATGGGGGTCTCGGCCGGCACCTACGCCTGCGACCTGGTGAAGAAGAAGAACCTCAAGGACCCGGTGATCGCCGAGATCGCCGGCATCGACTCGCTGCCGCTGACCCAGGACCGCTCGAAGGGCTTCAAGGACGCGCTGAAGGCGTGCGGCCAGAACGTCGACAACCGGGTGGCCGCCGAGTTCACCGTCGAGTCCGGTGAGAAGGCCGCCTCCAACCTGCTGCAGGCAGCGCCGAAGATCGACATCATCTGGAACCACGACGACGACCAGGGAGTCGGCGTCAAGGCCGCCTTCGACAACGCGAAACGCCACGAGTTCGCGTTCATCGGCGGAGCCGGGTCCGCGAACGCGATGCGCTGGATCAAGAAGGGCGAGATGGACGCCACGGTGATCTACCCGCCGACGCAGGCCGCCGACGGCATCCGGCTGGCCCGCCTGATCGCCCAGGACAAGGGCCTGTCCGACCTCGTGCAGCGGGAGGTGCCGAAGCGGGTCGTGCTGAACGCGCCGGTGGTCACCAAGGACAACGTCGACGACTACATGTCTCTCGGGTTCGAGTCCTGAGAGACGATCAGGAGATGACGCAGCAGGACAGCAGGCGGTCCGACCAGGCGCGGCGGGCCACCCTCGGCATCGGGATGGCGGGCTACGCCTTCATGGGAGCCGCGCACTCCCAGGCCTGGCACAGCGCCCCTCGGTTCTTCGACCTGCCGCTGCGGCCCGAGCTGCGGGCGCTCAGCGGCCGGGACGCGACCCGGTCCGCGGAGGCGGCCCAGCGGCTGGGGTGGCAGAGCTCGGAGACCGACTGGCACCGGCTCGTCGAGCGTGACGACATCGACCTCGTGGACATCTGCACGCCCGGGGACACGCACGCCGAGATCGCGATCGCGGCGCTCGAGGCCGGCAAGCACGTGCTGTGCGAGAAGCCGCTGGCCAACACCGTCGAGGAGGCAGAGGCGATGACCGCGGCGGCGGAGCGGGCCGCGGAGAGTGGTGTCCTGGCGATGGTGGGCTTCACGTATCGGCGGGTACCCGCCATCGCCCTGGCCCGCCGGCTGGTCGAGGAGGGCCGCATCGGCGACATCCGCCACGTGCGGGCGCAGTACCTCCAGGACTGGCTGGCGGACGCGGACGCACCGATGACCTGGAGGCTGGAGAAGGACCGGGCCGGCTCGGGTGCGCTCGGCGACATCGGCGCCCACATCGTCGACCTCACCCAGCACATCACGGGGGACCGGCTCTCCCGCGTCACCGGGCTGCTGGAGACCTTCGTCAGGCAGCGCCCGGTGGCCGACGGCACCGGGCTGCTGGGCGGCACCGGGGCAGCAGCGCCGGCACCGGCCACCGCTGCGGTCACGGTGGACGACACCACAGCGTTCCTGGCCCGGTTCAGCGGCGGAGCGGTGGGCGTCTTCGAGGCCACCCGCTTCGCGACCGGGCGCAAGAACTCCATCAGGATCGAGGTGAACGGCTCGCGTGGCAGCCTCGCCTTCGACTTCGAGGACATGAACGTCCTGGAGCTCTACGACGCGGACGAGCCCGCGGAGACGGCCGGGTTCCGCCGGATCATCGTCACCGAGCCGAGCCACCCGTACACCGGGCACTGGTGGCCACCGGGACACGGGCTGGGCTACGAGCACGGCTTCACCCACCAGGTCGTCGACCTGATCACCGCCATCGCCCGGGGCGAGCAGCCGCTGCCCTCGTTCGCGGACGGCCTGCAGGTGCAGCGGGTGCTCGCCGCGGTCGAGCGCAGCGCGGAGGGTGGCACCTGGGAGACCATCGAGAACGCCACGACGACCAGCCAGGAGAGCACCCGATGACCCGACCGATCACGCTGTTCACCGGCCAGTGGGCCGACCTGCCCTTCGAGGAGGTCGCCAGGCTGGCCTCCGGCTGGGGGTACGACGGGCTCGAGATCGCCTGCTGGGGCGACCACTTCGACGTGTGGCAGGCCGTGGAGGACGACTCCTACGTCGCCGAGAAGAAGAAGGTGCTGGACCGCTACGGCCTCCAGGTGTGGGCCATCTCCAACCATCTCAAGGGCCAGGCGGTCTGTGACGACCCCATCGACGAGCGGCACCGCGCCATCCTGCCCGACCGCATCTGGGGCGACGGGGACGCCGAGGGCGTGCGGCAGCGGGCCGCGGAGGAGATGAAGGCCACGGCGCGGGCGGCCCGGCTGCTCGGCGTGGACACCGTCGTCGGGTTCACCGGCTCGTCGATCTGGAAGTACGTCGCGATGTTCCCGCCCGCCACCCAGGCGATGGTCGACGCCGGCTACCAGGACTTCGCGGACCGCTGGAACCCGATCCTCGACGTCTTCGACTCCGAGGGCGTCCGCTTCGCCCACGAGGTGCATCCGTCCGAGATCGCCTACGACTACTGGACGGCGGTCCAGGCACTCGAGGCCGTCGACCACCGGGAGGCGTTCGGCCTGAACTGGGACCCTTCGCACTTCGTGTGGCAGGACCTCGACCCGGTCTCCTTCCTGTGGGACTTCAAGGACCGGATCTACCACGTCGACTGCAAGGACACGAAGCTCACCGTCGGCAACGGTCGCAACGGCCGGCTGGGCTCGCACCTGGCCTGGGCGGACCCGCGACGAGGCTGGGACTTCGTGTCCACCGGGCACGGTGACGTCCCTTGGGAGAAGTGCTTCCGGATGCTCAACACGATCGGGTACGACGGACCCATCTCCGTGGAGTGGGAGGACGCCGGCATGGACCGGCTGCGCGGCGCTCCGGAGGCGCTGGCGTTCGTGCGCGACCTGGCCTTCGACCGTCCGGAGGCGGCGTTCGACGCGGCCTTCTCCTCGGGCGGCTGACCGGGCGTCCCTGGCGTATGTGGCGGCGACCCGGCGTATGTGGCGGACAGCGTGGTGTCGACCCGGCGTATGTGGCGGGCCATGTGGTGGCGACCCGGCGTATGTGGCGGGCCGCTTTCATCACAGCTCGCCGAGTGCCGCTCCGACGCGCCACTTTCGAGCTAGCGAGCCGGCTCGGCTACCGACGAGCGTCCGGCTCCGAGCTCGCGCGTGCGCCAGACCCGCCGGGTCGACGTCCGCCCGTCCGCCAGACCCGCCGGGTCGACGTCCACCTGTCCGCCAGACTCGCCGGGTCGACACGACCCGGCCGCCAGACTCGCCGGGTCGACGTCCGCACGTCGACGTCCACCGTCCGCCAGACCCGCCGGGTCGGCATCCTAGGGTCGTTCCATGCCGTTGCTGATGTCCGACCTCGACGACACGCTCGTCGAACGCCCGCCGATCTTCCGGGCCTGGGCGACCGAGTTCCTCTCGGCCCACGGCCAGCCGCCGGAGCTGCTCGACTGGTTCATCGAGGCGGACCGCGGCGGCCACCGGCCCCGCGAGGAGCTCCACGCGGCGGTCGTCGAGCGGTTCGGGCTCGACATGCCGGTCGAGACGTTCGTGCGCGAGCACGACGAGGCCGTGTCCGGCGGCTACCGGCTGACACCGGAGGTGCGCAGCGCCCTCGGCGACCTCCGGGAGCGCGGCTGGCGGCTGGCGGTGGTCACGAACGGCCCGGTCTTCACCCAGTCGATCAAGGTGGAGGCGACCGGGCTCGAGGGACTGGTCGACGCCGTCTGCATCTCCGAGGAGGTCGGGGTCTCGAAGCCGGACCCGCTGATCTTCCGCAGCGCCGCGGAGCGTGCGGGGGCCTCGCTCAGCGGCGCCTGGATGGTCGGTGACAACCTCGACGCGGACATCGCCGGCGCCCATGGCGTCGGAGCTCGCAGCGTGTGGGTGAGACGGGACTACGACTGGCTGACCTACGACGGCACCACCGAGCCGGACCTGGTCGCGGGCTCGTTCCCCGACGCCGTACGCCGGCTGCTGAACGAAGCGTGAGCAGCTACTCCGCCGGCTCGAGGGTCATGCTGATCGAGTTGATGCAGTAGCGCTGACCGGTCGGAGTGCCGTAGCCGTCGTCGAACACGTGCCCCAGGTGCGACCCGCAGCTCGCGCAGCGCACCTCGACCCGCTTCATGAACAGGGACTTGTCCTCGATGTACTCCACCCGGTCCTCGGCCAGCGGGGCGTAGAACGACGGCCAGCCGCAGTGCGAGTCGAACTTGGTCTCGGACTTGAAGAGCTCGGCCTGGCAGGCCCGGCAGCGGTACACCCCGACCGTCTTCGTGTCGGTGTACTCACCGGTGAACGCCCGCTCGGTGCCGGCCTTGCGCAGCACGGCGTACTCCTCGCGGGACAGCTGCTCGCGCCACTCGGCGTCGGACTTGTCGACCTGGTAACCCATGCCCCCAGCCTACTTTCGCGCCCAAGACAGGCGGCGAGGCTAGATTGACGCCCATGCCCAGCCCAGCGACCGAGGTCGACGCCGGCGGACGAGCGGTCCGCGTCTCCAGCCCGGACCGGGTGATCTACGAGGCGACCGACCGCACGGCCGAGGTCACCAAGCTGCAGGTGGTGGAGTACTACCTCAGCGTCGGCGACGGGATCATGCGAGCGCTGCGCGACCGGCCGACCGCCCTGGAGCGGTGGCCCAAGGGCGTCCGCGAGGGGATCACCCTGGCCACCCGGACGGGCGAGCACGGCGACGCGTTCTACCAGAAGCGGGTGCCGAAGGGGGCTCCTCCGTACCTCGAGACGGCCACCATCACCTTCCCGTCCGGCCGGACCGCCGACGAGATCTGCCCCACCGAGCTCGCGGTCCCGGTGTGGTGCGCGCAGATGGGCACGCTCACCTTCCACCCCTGGCCGGTACGGCGGTCCGCACCCGACCTGCCCGACGAGCTGCGCATCGACCTGGACCCCTACGGTGCGACGGACTTCCACGACGCGGTGCGGGTGGCCGGTGTCGCACGCGCCCTGCTGGAGGAGCTCGGCCTCGTGGGCTTCCCGAAGACCTCGGGCAACCGAGGGGTGCACGTCTACGTCCGCATCGAGCCCCGGTGGGGCTTCACCGAGGTGCGGCACGCCGCCATCGGGTTCGGACGCGAGCTGGAGCGACGTACGCCCGGGGTCAGCACGAAGTGGTGGAAGGAGGAGCGCGGCGACTCGATCTTCGTCGACTACAACCAGAACGCCAGGGACCGCACGATCGCGTCGGCCTACAGCCTGCGTCCCAAGCCCGGCGCCCCGGTCTCCACGCCGGTGGAGTGGGACGAGCTCGGTGAGGTCGCCGACCCCTCCGACTTCAACCTGTTCACGGTCCCGCAGCGCTTCGCCGAGCGCGGCGACCTGCAGGCGGGGATCGACGACACGGCATACTCCATCGAGCCGCTGCTGGAGCTCTACGCACACCAGGACGAGGGCGACCTGCCCTACCCGCCGGACTACCCGAAGATGCCCGGCGAGCCGCCCAGGGTGCAGCCCAGCAAGAAGAACCCGGCGAACTGGGACGACGCCTGAGACGGGTGCGCAGCGAGCTCAGGCCCGCGCCGCGTCGAGAGCGCAGCTCTGCTCCTGGTAGTGGCAGCGCGTGCACAGGGGAGCCATCGGGAGGATGTCGAGCCGCTCGGCCGGCAGCGGGTGGGAGCACCTCACACAGCGGCCGTACCGGCCCTCATCCATCCGCGCCAGTGCGGCCTCGATCTCACCGAGCGAGCTGGCCGCCGCGGCGCGGAGTGCCCGGTTCACACGCTCGTGCCGAGGGTCCTGCGGGGCCTCGGCCTCGAGGGCCGCGAGCTGCTCGAGCCGGAACCGGCGCTGGTCGCGGAGCTGTCGCCAACGCTCGACGTGCTGCTCGCTCAGCCCGGTGGTGCCCTGGGGTGACATCACGACGGTCGCCTTCCTCCGTTGTCGGCCGGGCGTGTGGTGCAGCAATCATGCGTCGGGGCAGCGCGGGTTTCACAGGGGGTGGCCCGGCCATCCTGACCCGGCCGTCGTTGCCGGTGCCCGGCAACGAGCCGTCCCTGCCGGCTACCCCCGGGACGGCACACTGGGGGTCATGGCCAAGCGCACCAGGTCCACCGCTTCTCGTGCCCGGGCACGGGAAGCCGACATCTCGGCGGTCTTCGAGGACGTGTCCAGCCGGGGCACATGTGGCGGTGAGCATCTCGACGCCGCCGACCTCGAGGACATCAGGAGTGCCGGCTACCGGGCCGCGGAGCACGGCATGACGGCGGGGGGAACAGTGGAGCTGTACCTCTCGTCCGCGGCGCAGGCCTGGCGCTCCAGACCGACCACCAGCCAGGACGACCCCCGCGCCTCGACCCAGAGCATGCTGGACGGGATCCGGGCCGCGGTGCCCGTGCTCGTCGAGGGCTACCAGAGCGCCGGACAGCAGCTCATCCGACAGGAGGAGACGGCCCGCCGGGAGCTCATCGACGACCTGCTGCGAGGCGATGCCGACGTCGCGGGCATCGTCCAGCGCGCCGAGCCGTTCGGGATCGACCTGGCAGCCTCGCACCAGATCGTGCTCGCAGGGCCTCGGAGCCACGCAGTGGTCGACGAGCGTGACGAGACAGTCCTGGAGCGGGAGGTCATCGAGAGGTACGGCGACCGGGACGTCCTGGTCACCACGAAGGGGGGCTACCTCGTCGCCCTGATCCCGGCAGGCCCGGGCTCGACGGACGTCGACGAGCCCGCCCGACGGCTGCACGCGGCGCTGTCCAGGTCCTCGACGAGGAAGCCGTGGCGGGTCGCCGTCGGACGCCCCTACCCGGGAGCCTACGGAGTCGCGCGATCCTACGAGCAGGCCCGCGAGGGGATCACCCTCGCCGAGCGGCTGCACCCCGACGACGACCTGGTGCAGACGCGCGACCTGCTCATCTACCGCGTCCTCGGGCGGGACAGGGTCGCGCTGACCGAGCTGGTCGAGACGGTCCTCACCCCACTGACGCAGGCCCGGGGCGGAGCCGGCCCGCTGATCGACACCCTGGAGGCGTACTTCTCCTCCGGTGACGTGGCCACCCAGGCCGCCCGGAGCCTGCACGTGTCAGTGCGGACGGTCACCTATCGACTGGCGAGGATCGCCGAGCTCACCGGGTACGACGCGACGGTCCCCGCTCAGAGGCTGACGCTCCAGGCGTCCGTGGTGGGTGCGCGGCTGCTGCCGTGGACCGGAGAGGGGCCGGCGTCAACAGGATGACGTCCCACCCTCATGACGTCGAAGCCGCGGGCACGTCCTGCAGCGCCGAGCGGTTGCCTGCCTGCTGATCGGTGACGACGCTGATGGTGCCGTCCGTCTCGAGGACCGCGGCCGCGACCAGCTCGACGTCGCCCACCCCGGAGGACCGGACCGCCTGCCACACCTCAGCCTCGGTGACGCGCTGTTGGTCCAGGGCCGACTCCAGGATCCTTCCGTCCTGGAGGAGGAGGGTCGGTCCTGACGTGACCACGGTCCGACCACCGAGCCTGGTCGTGAACGATGCCACGAGGAACTGGAGCAGGGCCAACGTCGCGAGGGCGACCGCTCCGGCGGCCCAGGTCACCTTCTGGTCGAGGAAGATCGTCGCCAGTGTGGAGCCCAGTGACACGGTGACGACCAGGTCGAAGGCGTTGAGCTTGGCCAGGGTCCGCTTCCCCGAGGTTCTCAGGATGGCGACGAGCGTCGCGTAGCCGGCCGTGCCGACGAGCAGGATGCGGGTGAGGTCGGACCACGGTGAGAGCCACATCTCGCGGGTGTACCCCGATGGCGACGAACGTAGTCGAGCCCGCGCCCGAGGACGTCAGTGCCGCCGTGCGGGGTTGATCGAGGGCTGAGGCGAGGATCGTTGCCGGTAGTGGTACCCCCTAGACTGGGTGGGCTCCCAGCTCGGGCCGAGTGGGTCGGACTCAGCATCCGTCGCGAGGGAGCGACCGCGCCCGACATCGACGCAGTTGCCACGGAGATCCACGTGCCTGAGCTGAGACTGACTCCCAGTGAGGTCGTCGTGGTCGGCAGGACGGTGGCCGAGCTGGAGCCGTTCGTGCGGTTCGCCATCGACAGCGGGCTCAGCGCCCAGGTGGACCGCCGCCGGTTCAGCGACGCGCGGGGTGCCGGCTCGTTCCCGACGGTGGCCATCTCCTGGGGCGGCGCCTTCGACGACCTCGTCGACCTGCTGAGCTTCCACCTGACGCTGGTCAGCATCGACCACCCCGGGGAGCTGGTGCACATCCTGCAGGAGGTCCAGCGGCGCATCGCCAAGAACCTGAAGGAGATCGAGACCGTCGAGTTCGACTAGCGGCCCGCTGCTCAGAGGCCGGTGACGCCCTCGCCGCCGTAGTGCTCGGCCTGCTCGTCGAAGCTCTCGTGCTCGAGCAGGTGCAGGATCGGCACGCCCAGCCTGCGGCGGGCGCGCGAGGTCCAGTCGGCGTGGAAGAACTCCGCGATCACGTGCTTGCGGGTCAAGATGATCGCCTCGGCCGCGCTGACCTCGGCGACCTTGGCGGCCAGCGCCTCGACGGGCTCAGCGCTCACCACCTCGCCGGTGACGTTCGCCCCCGTCCTGGCGAGCTTGTCGACGCAGCCGGAGCAGTCCGTGCGGGCCTGCTCCAGGAGCTCACGCTGCACGGCCTGGATGTCCTCGCTGTCCATCACCAGCGCTGGCGAGGCGAGCACCTCGCTGGCGGCGATCGACCCCATCGCGGACTCGACCCGCGCCGCCGCGTCGTCCACGGGCAGCAGGACGTGGTAGCGGACCGGCTCCTCGACGTCCTGGTGCAGGCTGCGCACCTGGGCAGCGTCCTCCACCGAGAGGGGCTGTTCGACCAGGAGCACCACGTCGTAGGTCGCGGAGTGACTCATACTCGACAGACTAGCCCCGCTCGGCCGCTCAGCCCCCCAGAACCTCCGCGAGGTCGTAGCCGACCGGCTCCTCGAGCTGCTCGTAGCCACAGGACTCCGGGTCCCGGTCGGGCCGCCACCGCTTGAACTGGGCGGTGTGCCGGAACCGGCTGCCCTCCATGTGGTCGTAGCCGACCTCCAGCACCCGCTCGGGCCTCAACGGCGTGAACGAGAGGTCCTTTCCGGCGCTCCACCGGCTCTGCGTCCCCGGCACCCGGTCGGGGTTCGCGATCGCCCACTCGCTCCAGTCGCCCCAGGGATGCTCGGCCAGGTCGCTCACCACCAGCGGCTGGAGCTCCTCGACGAGCTCGGCGCGGCGCTGTGCGGTGAACGACGCCGACACGCCGATGTGCGCGAGGCGGCCCCGGTCGTCGTACAGCCCGAGGAGGAGGGACCCGAGCAGTGGCTTGTCCGGGGTCGAGGTCTTGTGCAGCCGGTAGCCGGCGACCACCACGTCGGCGGTGCGCTCGTGCTTGATCTTCAGCATCGTGCGGGCGTTCTGCTGATACGTCGCCTTCAGCGGCTTGGCGACGACGCCGTCCAGGCCCGCCCCCTCGAACCGGCTGAACCAGTCGCTGGCCACGGTCGGGTCCGACGTGGTCCGCGTCAGGTGCACGGGGGGTACGGCGCCCGCCAGCGCCTCGACGAGCCGGGCCCGACGCTCCTCGAACGGCCGACCGGTCAGCGACTCGTCGCCGACGGCCAGGAGGTCGAAGGCGACGAGACCGGCCGGTGTCTTCTCCGCGAGCATCCGCACCCGGGAGTCGGCAGGGTGGATGCGCTCCTGCAGGCTCTCGAACTCCAGCCGGTCGTTCCCCTCGGAGTCGCGGAGGGCCACGAAGATCTCCCCGTCGACGACGCACCGGCGGGGCAGCGACGCCTTGACCGCCTCGACGACCTCGGGGAAGTAGCGGGTCAGCGGCTTGGTGTTCCGGCTGGCCAGCTCCACCTCGTCGCCGTCGCGGAACACGATCGCCCGGAACCCGTCCCACTTCGGCTCGAAGCTCAGGCCGCCGTGCCTGGCGGGGTCGGGGATGCCCTTCACCGACTTGGCGAGCATCGGTTGCACCGGAGGCATCACGGGGAGGTCCACGCCGGCAGCGGGGCGGCGAGGCGCGGTGGGCCGGCTGTCCCGGACGACCCAATCGTAGGGTTACCGGGTGCCGATCCAGCTGACCGACAGGGACCCGCGGGTGCCGGCGGACCGGCTCGTCGGGGAGCTCGTGCCACCGCCCCGGTTCGCCGACGTCAGCTTCGACTCCTACCGGCCCGACCCGGAGCATCCCACCCAGCAGCAGGCGGTCGACCTCCTGCGCGGGTTCGCCGGAACCGTCGGGGAGAAGCCGCGCCGGCGGCTGTTCGGCCGGCCGAAGGAGCCCAGAGGTCCGGGCGGGGTCTACCTCGACGGCGGCTACGGGGTCGGCAAGACGCACCTGCTCGCGTCCCTGTGGCACGCGGTGCCGGGTCCCAAGCTGTTCGCGACGTTCGTGGAGCTGACCCATCTCGTGGGGGCGCTGGGCTTCCACGACGCGGTCGCCGCGCTGTCGTCGTACACCCTGGTGTGCGTCGACGAGTTCGAGCTCGACGACCCCGGCGACACCGTGCTGGTCTCCACCCTGCTCACCCGGCTGCGCGAGTCCGGGGTCCGGCTGGCCGCGACCTCCAACACCCTGCCCGGCAGGCTGGGGGAGGGCCGGTTCGCCACCGAGGACTTCCTGCGCGAGATCCAGGGCCTCTCCGCACACTTCGAGTCGGTGCGGATCGACGGTGAGGACTACCGGCACCGTGGGTTGCCCGACGCGCCACCGGCGCCCGACCTGGACACCGTCAAGCGCGCCGCCGACCTGGAGGGTGCCAGCCTCGACCACTTCGTGGACCTGCACCGGCACCTCGCACAGGTCCACCCTTCCGCGTACGGCGCCCTGCTCGACGGGGTGCGCCTGGTGTGCCTCGAGGACGTCCGCACCGTCGACGACCAGGCCGTCGCCCTGCGGCTGGTGGTGCTCGCGGACCGGCTCTACGACCGGGACCTGCCCGTGGTGGCCAGCGGGGTCACGTTCGACCGGCTGTTCGCGCCGCCGCTGCTGGAGGGCGGCTACCGCAAGAAGTACTTCAGAGCAGTCTCACGCCTCGTCGCCCTGGCGCGAGAAGGTGAAGGCCTCGTAGTTTCCTAGAGTCGACAGGAGTGCAGAGATGTCAGAGGTGGTGCTGTTCCACCACGTGCAGGGACTCACGCCGGGGTCCGGGCGTTCGCGGATGGCCTCCGCGAAGGCGGGCACACCGTGCACACGCCGGACCTGTACGACGGCGCGCTCGCGGCCACCCTCGAGGAGGGCTTCGCCCAGGTGGCGCGCATCGGTGAGGACGGGGTCCGCAAGCGCGTCGAGCAGGCGGTCGAGGAGCTGCCCGAGGGCCTGGTCTACGCCGGCCTTTCGTGGGGTGTGCTCCACGCGCAGCGGCTCGCCCAGACCCGGCCGGGGGCGCGTGGGGCACTGCTCTACGAGGCCTGCATCCCGATCACCGGTGAGTGGGCGTTCGGGCCGTGGCCGGACGGCGTCCCGGTCCAGGTCCACGGCATGGACCAGGACCCGTTCTTCGCCGGCGAGGGCGACATCGACGCCGCGCGCGGCCTGGTCGAGACGGTGGGACCCGAGCTGGCCGAGCTGTTCGTCTATCCAGGCGATCGGCACCTGTTCACCGACAGCTCGCTCCCGTCGTACGACGGGGAGGCGGCTGCGCTGGTGCTGCAGCGGTCCCGGGCGTTCCTGGACCGGCTGGGCTGAGCGGCATGGCCGTGCCCCCGCGTCTGGTCGCCCCGAGGAAAGCCGCTCCCGGGGACAGGGTGGCGGTGCTCTCGCCGTCGTTCGCCGCGCCCGCGGTCGCCCCGGAGGTGCACGAGCAGGCGATGCGCCGCCTCGCCGAGGTCACCGGCCTGGTGCCGGTGGAGTATCCCACCACGCGTCGGCTGGGCGCCTCGGCGAAGGACCGGGCCGCCGACCTGAACGCCGCGTTCGCGGACCCGGAGATCCGCGCGGTGCTGGCGACGATCGGCGGTGACGACCAGATCACGGTCGTCCCGCATCTGGACCCCGACCTGGTCCGGGCCGACCCCAAGCCGTTCCTGGGCTACAGCGACAACACCAACCTGCTGAACTGGCTGTGGACCCACGGGGTCGCCGGGTTCTACGGCGGGTCGACCCAGGTGCATCTCGGCCCCGGACCGGCCGTCGACGAGGTGCACGTCCGGGCGTTGCGGGCCGCGCTGCTGACCGGGGAGCGGCTCGAGGTCACCGAGCCGGGGGAGTCCGAGGACATCGGCAAGGACTGGAAGGACCCCGCTGCGTTGACCGAGTACGGCGACCGCGAGCCGACCGAGCCCTGGACCTGGGCCGGCCCCGCGCGGAGCGTGACCGGGCCCACCTGGGGCGGGTGCGCGGACGTGCTGCCGTGGATCCTGACGGCCGGTCGCTTCCCGGCCGACCCGGGCGTGCTGGAGGGTGGCATCCTGCTGCTCGAGACCTCCGAGGAGCTGATCCCCGCCCGCGAGATGGGCTTCATCGTGCGCTCCCTGGGCGAGCGGGGAGTGCTCGCCGCGGTCGACGGCGTGGTCGTGGGCCGCCCACCGACCTCCGACTTCGAGGTGCGCCCGAGCTCGCAGGAGCGGGCCGCGCTGAGGGCCGAGCAGCGCGACACGGTGATCGAGACCGTCCAGCGCTACCACCCCGGGGCGGTCATCGTCGTCGGAGTGCCGTTCGGCCACACCCGGCCGCAGTGGATCCTTCCCTACGGCGGCGAGGTCACCGTGGACGGCTCCGCGCAGCGACTGTGGGCCGACTACTCCTGACCCCGAACGCCATGGGGAGCTCGGCGGCTGGCGGCCGACATCGGCTGGCGACGCCTCGCCGCTCGGGACGGCTGGCGGCTCATCACGGCTGGTGGCCTGCGAGCGATGGCAGACGGTACGACGCGCGACGACCGCTCCGCTCGGGGATCGAGCCGCTGAACGCAGAGCCAACAGGCTCGCCAGACTCGCCCGGTCGGCATTCAGGTGCAGACCCGGTCTCGTTCGCGCGCACATGGACGGGAACGGTCGCGGAAAGCCCGGACACGCAGCCGTTCGCGCGCACATGGACGGGAACGGTCGCGGAAAGCCCGGACACGCAGCCGTTCGCGCGCACCCCCGTCAGCCCCGTCTCACCGCACGAGCCGGTCGGCGATGACCCGGGCCACCTGCTCAGGCACCTCCACCGGCATCCCGTGCGCGGCGTCCTCGAGGGCCACCTCCTCCACCTCGCCACCCCGAGCCCGGTAGGCGTCGAGAACGGAGCGGGTCTGCCGCACCATCGGCTGGGCGGGCAGGACGTCGGCGCCCGGCCAGCCGGGGATGGCGCCGAGCTCGCCGAGATGTGCCAGGTCGAACATCGAGGTGTCGCTGACTACCTGGTCCTGACCACCCCGCAGCCAGGTGACAGGTGGCTTGCGGGCCAGGTCGACGATGCCGGAGGCCTGGTAGTGCCTGGGTGACATGGCGTTCAGCACTCCTCGGTCACCGGGCGCGAGCATCGGCCAGTTCGGGGACGAGGCCGCGTCGCCGGGATAGAAGTCCTCGCCCGTGTGGATCAGCAGCATCTCCTCGACCAGGAAGTCCTCGTCCACGGCGGCGTTGGCCCGTGGCCCGAAGAACTGCCGCATGATCACCCGGGGGCTGCTCACCGGGTCCGCCTCGGTCCGGTCCCGGGCCGCCAGCCGATGCACGAACTCCGGGGCCACGCCCCCTGCGCCGGTGGCCGCGAAGTCGTCGAAGCACGGCCGCCCGTCGGCACCCCGCGTGCCTCCGAAACCGTACGGCGACAGCGGCGCCACCAGCGTGACGGACGCGAGGTCGTCCGGGTGCTCGAGCAGGTACTGCATGAGCACCCCGGCACCCATCGACCACCCGGCTGCGTTGACAGATCCCTTGTCGGCCAGGTCGAGCGACTCCAGCAGCGAGCGGACGTCGTCGACCATGTCCCCGAGGCCGCGGGTGGCGTCGACCGGCTTGGCCTCGGTGCGCCCGAAGCCACGCAGGTCGGGCGCGAGGACCCGGACGTCCTCGGGGAGTGCCTCCGCGACGTACTTCCACCAGCCGCCGGAGACGAGGTTTCCGTGCACCAGCAGCAACGGCACCCCGTCGTCGGGTCCGCTGGTCCAGACGCTCGTGGTCAGTCGGTCCGTCGAGACGGTCGTCCGGGCGAAGTCAGGCATGGCCAGGAATACAACCAGTCGGCCCGCACTGGTGCAACGTCCGCGCCGGCGCCCACTACCATCGCCGGCGTGGCGAACTTCGGAGACCTGCAGACCGAGATCTACCTGGCCGGGCTGTCGGGCGTCGTGCCGTCGCTGCCGATGTCGTTCGCGGAGCTGGAGCGTCGCGCCGAGCGGGCGATGCCACCGGGCACGTGGAACTACGTGGCCGGCGGGGCAGGGGACGAGCACACCCAGCGCAGCAACCGCACGGCGTTCGACCACTGGGGGATCGTGCCGCGGATGCTCCGGGCGACGGTGGACCGGGACCTGGGCGTCGACCTGTTCGGCAGGTCCTTGCCGACCCCGGTCTTCCTGGCTCCGATCGGGGTGATCGGGATCTGCACACCGGACGGGCACGGCGACCTCGCGACCGCGCGCGCAGCCCGGGCGACTGGTGTGCCGATGATGGCCTCGACACTGAGCGAGGACCCGCTGGAGCAGGTGGTCGCCGAGCTGGGGGACACGCCGGGCTTCTTCCAGCTCTACTGCCCGACCGACCCCGAGGTCGCGGCCAGCCTGGTCCAGCGCGCGGAGGCCGCCGGCTACCAGGGGATCATCGTCACGCTGGACACCTGGGTGACCGGCTGGCGCCCGCGCGACCTGACCACCTCCACCTTCCCCCAGCTGCGAGGCCGCTGCCTGCAGAACTACTTCACCGACCCGGTGTTCCGCAGCCGCCTGGCGAAGCCGCCCGAGGAGGACCCGCGCACGGCCATCCTCACCTGGGCGATGATGTTCGGGCGGCCGTTGGTCTGGGAGGACCTGTCCTGGTTGCGCTCGTTGACGACGCTGCCGATGATCGTCAAGGGCGTCTGCCACCCCGACGATGCGCGCCGCGCCGTCGCCGAGGGAGTCAACGGGATCTACGTCTCCACGCACGGCGGTCGACAGGCCAACGGCGGCATGGCGGCGATCGACTGCCTGGCCGACGTCGTGGACGCCGTACCCGACGTGCCGGTGCTCTTCGACTCCGGTGTCCGCTCCGGCTCCGACGTGGTCAAGGCGCTCGCCCTGGGCGCCACGGCGGTGGGCATCGGACGGCCCTACGCGTACGGCGCTGCGCTCGGCGGCACCGACGGCGTCACCCACGTGCTCCGGACGATCCTGGCCGAGGCCGACCTGCTGATGGCCGTCGATGGCTACCCGACGGTGGCCGTCCTGGACCGGGACTCGATCCGGCGCACCTGAGGCCCGGGTCGTCTGCTTCCCGCGTGGCTAGCATCGAGGTCATGAGCGACCCTGACGCCCCGGCGGGACCGGACGACGTCGGCGACCTGCACCTGGCCACGGTGGTGGTGAATGTCAGCGACATGGAACGAGCGGTCGGGTTCTGGTCCGCCGCGCTGGGCTACCGGCCCCGCGAGGGTGGCTGGGACCCCGAGTTCATGATGCTGGTGGACCCGTCGGGTCGCCGCACCCCGGTGTCCCTGCAGCTCACCGACCGGCCGCCGGCGGAGCCGGTGCGGGTGCACCTCGACCTGTACACCAGCGACCAGGACCGGCACGTGCACCGGCTGGTGGGCCTGGGCGCTACCGTCGCTGAGAAGTGGGCCTACCCCGAGGATCCCGACTTCGTGGTGCTGCGCGACCCGGACGGCAACGAGTTCTGCGTCATCGACCACGCCGACCCGGAGTGAGCCGGCAGTCCCGCGGGGCCGTCGTCCTGGTCGCTCTGGGGTTCGTGAGGTCCGTCGCCGTCGGCGGTGCGGTCGTCACGTTCCTCGCGCTGTCGGGTGCGGTGAGCCGCCGTACGACGCTGTGGCTGGTTGCCGCGGTCCTGGTGGCTGCGGTGGTCATGGCGCTCGGCGGCCTCGCGCTGGCTCGTCGGGGGAGGGCGGATGGAAGCCGGTCGGACCGGGCATAGTGCTCCCTATGTCGAAGAACAAGCAGCCGTCCACGATCCATGCGCTGACGGTGCCCCTCGGACCGGTCGACCTCACGTCCTACGACGCCCGTGCGAAGCCGTGCTTCTCCGGGAAGAAGAAGAAGGGCAAGGCGGCGCTGTACGCCCTCGGCGACGAGCTCTCCGACCTCCAGGAGCGGCTTTTCGCCGAAGGCATGAGCGGTGGCCGGCGCCGGGTGCTGCTGGTGCTGCAGGGGATGGACACCTCCGGCAAGGGGGGAGTCGTGCGGCACTCCGTTGCTCTCGTCGACCCGCAGGGCGTCCACATCAAGTCCTTCAAGGCGCCGACGCGCGCCGAGCTGAAGCACGACTTCCTGTGGCGGATCCGACGCGAGCTGCCGAAGGCCGGGATCATCGGCGTCTTCGACCGCTCGCACTACGAGGACGTGCTGATCGCGCGGGCCCGCAAGCTCGTGTCGCGCGAGGAGATCACCGAGCGCTACCAGGCGATCAACGAGTTCGAGCGCGAGCTGGTCGACGACGGCACGGTGGTCGTCAAGTGCATGCTGCACGTCTCCTCCGACGAGCAGAAGGAGCGGCTGCTGGCGCGGCTCGACGACAAGGAGAAGCTCTGGAAGTTCAACCCCGGCGACGTCGACGAGCGGCGCCTGTGGCCGGCGTACCGGGAGGCCTACGAGGTGGCCATCGAGAAGACCAACACCGAGCATGCTCCCTGGCTGGTGGTGCCCAGCGACCGCAAGTGGTATCGCAACCTCGCGGTCGCCAACATCCTGCACGAGACCCTGACGGCGATGAACCCCCGGTGGCCGGGTCCGGACTACGACGTGGCGGAACAGCGCCGACGGCTGCTGGAGGAGGAGCCGGTGGGCTGACCCCCGGCTAGGGTCTCTCGAGTGATCCGGACCGTCGCCGCCACCCGCTACGTCGCCCCGCTGCGCGAGGGCGGGTCGCTGCCCGGCCTGGTCGAGGCCGAGGACCTCGGCACCTACGTCTGCAAGTTCCGCGGCGCCGGCCAGGGCGTCAAGGTGCTGGTGGCCGAGGTGGTCGTCGGTGAGCTGGCGAGACGACTCGGGATCCGCACCCCCGACCTGGTCGCGATCGAGCTGGACCCGGTGATCGGCACCTACGAGGCCGACCAGGAGGTCCAGGACCTGCTCACCGCCAGCATCGGCCTGAACCTGGGGGTGGACTTCCTGCCCGGCTCGTTCGGGTACGACGCCGGCTACTCCCCGGACCCGCAGGTGGCCGCCTCGATCCTGTGGCTGGACGCCCTGACCGCGAACGTGGACCGCAGCTGGCGCAACCCGAACCTGCTGGTCTGGCACCACGACCTGTGGGCGATCGACCACGGCGCCTGCCTGTACTTCCACCACGGCTGGCCGGGTGGCATCGGTCCCCCCGAGAGGTTCGCGCAGCAGCCCTACGACGCCTCCCAGCACGTGCTCGCCGCGCACCTGCCCGGAGTCCCCGCGGTCGACGCCGCACTGGCCCCTCGGGTGACCCGCGACCTGCTCGAGGACGTGCTGGCCCAGGTCCCCGACGGCTGGCTGGAGCCGGTGCCCGGGGCGCCCACCCCGGACGAGCTGCGGGCCGCCTACGTGGAGTTCCTGCTGGCCCGGGTCGAGGGCGGCCGGGCCTGGCTCCCGGTCGCGGGTGCGGCATGAGCACGCGAGCCGGCTTCCAGTACGTCGTGCTGCGCTGCGTGCCCCGCGTGGACCGCGAGGAGTTCCTCAACGTCGGCGTGGTGCTCTACTGCCAGCAGGCCGACTTCCTCGAGGCTCGGTGCTTCGTCGACCCGGAGCGGCTGACCGCCCTGGCGCCCGACGTGGACGTCGACGCCGTGCGCTCGGCGCTGGCCGCGGTCGAGGCGGTCTGCCGCGGGGACGGGTCGGCGGGGGAGGCCGGCCGCGCCCCGATGGGCACCCGGTTCGGGTTCGTCAAGGCCCCCCGCAGCACCGTCGTGCAGCCCGGGCCGGTGCACGGTGGCACCACCGACGACCCGGACGCCCAGCTCGAGCACCTGCTGGACCGCCTGGTCCGGTGACGGCGCCTCCTCCGCTCGCGCCCGACTGCGTCGCAGTGCGCAGCTCACCGGGCGCTCGGGTGTGCTCGCGTTCGCTGGGAGGACCATTCGGACAGGCACTCGACGGAGGTCACGGAGCGGCTGAGCGTCGAGGGTCGGTGCGCCGGTGGCGACTGCCTGTCCGAGGGGCTGGGGCCCAGCCGGCACACGCGAAGCTCGCAGTCGCAGCGACCGACGGGCACTCGGACTTGTGGTCACTACGGGACCGGACGGCGCCCCCTGACGGCCCGGAGTGACCACAACCGTTGTCCAGAAGGCCCGGAGTGACCACAACCGTTGTCCAGAAGGCCCGGAGTGACCACAACCGTTGTCCAGAAGGCCCGGAGTGACGACGAGCCGGACTCCGACCCGGCTCAGGCGTCGGTGACCGGGTCCCCGGCGGTGTCGGGCGAGCTGTCCTCGGGGGTCGCAGCCGGGGCGGACCGGCTGCCCATCTCGATGGCCCCGGCAGCGGCGGCGGCACCCAGGGCCAGGGCACCGAGGCCCCACCTGACCCCGGACCGCTCCAGGCCGAGGACCCGGTCGAGGGAGATGGCGCCCGGGCCCTGCTCGGCCAGCACCGTGAGCGCCGCGATGAGGACGGCGTTGTACTCCCAGCCACCCTTGGCCGCCCACGGCCCGTTCGCCAGGTGCACCTTGCGGATGGCCACCACCATGTTTCCGATGATGGCGGCGCTGGCCAGCTGCGTGCCCAGGCCCAGCGCCAGCATCGGGCCGCCGACGGCCTCGACGAGACCGGCTGCGAGGGCGTTGCGTCGCGGCGGGTGCATGTTGAGCGCCTTCATCATCCCGTCGGTGCCTTCGAGGCCAGGGCCGTCGAACGCTCCGGTGAGCTTCTGGACGCCGTGCCCGTACATCAGGCCTCCGATGAGCACCCGCGCGGCCAGCTTGCCAACAGTCATGTCTTCCCACCTTGTTGAACGGACAACTTTGCACGTCAGGCTACCGGAGGCGTGGGTCACCCCCGGCACCGGGTCGCGGTCCCGTCCAGGGGGCCGTCATTGCGCGGCATCCCAGGCGGCGGCCCGGACGATCGCAGCCTTCGGGTGGACCTCCGCGAGCTCGTCGTGCGGCGTCCTCTACAGGTTGATCATGTGGCCGGCGATGCCCTCGACGGCCTCCTTGACCGCCTCGGACAGGGTCGGGTGCGCGAAGACGTTGCGGGCCACCTCGTCGGCGGTCAGGTCCCAGCGCTGCGCCAGGGTCAGGGCGGGCAGCAGCTCGGTGACGTCGGGACCGATCATGTGCGCGCCGAGGATCTCGTTGTACTTGGCGTCCGCGACGACCTTCACGAACCCGATCCCGTCGCCGAGGCCCTGTGCCTTGCCGTTGGCGGAGAACGGGAACTTCGCGACCTTGACGTCGTAGCCCTTGTCCTTGGCCTGCTGCTCGGAGTACCCGAAGGACGCGACCTGCGGCTGGCAGTACGTCGCCCGCGGGATGAAGTCGAAGGCCACCGGCATCGTCTCGGCGTCCGCGATGACCTCGGCCGCGACCACGCCCATCGCCTCGGCGGTGTGGGCGAGCATCAGCTTGCCGGTGCAGTCGCCGATCGCGTAGATGCCCTCGACGTTGGTCCGCCCGAAGTCGTCGATCGCGACGGCGCCGCGGTCGGTCAGTTCCACCCCGGCCGCGTCCAGCCCGAAGCCCTCTACGCGCGGGGCGAACCCGATCGCCTGCAGCACCTTGTCGGTCTCGATGACGGCTGGTCGCCCCCGTCGGCGGGTGACACGGTCACCTTGACCTTGCCGGCACCGGACCGGGGTCCTCGATCTTCTCCACCTTGGTCTTAGCATCACCTTGACGCCGAGCTTCTTGTAGTGCTTGAGCAGCTCCTTGGACATCTCCTCGTCCTCTGTCGGGACCATCCGGTCCAGGAACTCCACGATCGTGACGTCGACGCCGAAGTTCTTCATCACGTAGGCGAACTCCACGCCGATGGCGCCGGAGCCGGCGATCACGATGCTGCCGGGCAGGTCGGCGTCCATGATCTGCTCCTCGTAGGTCACCACCCGGTCGGAGAGCGAGGTGCCCGGGATCAGCCGCGTCGTCGCCCCGGTGGCGATGATCAGGTTGTCGAAGGTCACCTGGCTGGTGTTGCCGTCATGGTCCTTGACGTCCATCGACTTGGCGTCGGTGAGCGTCCCCCAGCCGTCGATCTCCTTGATCTTGTTCTTCTTCATCAGGAAGTGGACACCCTTGACGATGCCCTCGGAGACCTTCCGGCTGCGGGCATGCGTCGGCTTGAACTCCATCGACGCGTCGCCGGTGATCCCGAACAGGTCCTTCTCGTGGGTCAGGATGTGCGCGAGCTCCGCGTTGCGCAGGAGTGCCTTGGAGGGGATGCAGCCCACGTTCAGGCACACACCGCCCCAGTACTTGTCCTCCACGACGGCGACGCTCTTGCCCAGCTGGGCCGCGCGAATGGCAGCGACGTACCCACCGGGGCCGGCACCGAGGACGACGAGGTCGAAGTGTTCGCTCATACCAGGATCCTAGGGGGTGCACGTCGGCCGGGTGAACCAGCCCGGGGCGGGTCTTGTTGCGAACGGTTTGCAACTGCGGCTCCTCCGCGTAAGGTGCGGTTGGACCTGCCAGAAGGGGACCCGGTATGACGCTCGCTCCACCCGGCCCACGACCCGGGAGACTGGCGCGCGCGCGCCGGTCGATGACCCGCGGCGAGTGGACCGCGATCGGTGCGATGACCGCCGTGGTGGTCGCGCTGCACGTCGTCGGCTGGGTCACGCTGGGTGCCGTCGTCGCGCCGCAGCACTACGCGGTGGGTGGCTCCGGTGCCTTCGGCCTCGGGCTGGGACTGACGGCGTACACCCTCGGCATGCGGCACGCGTTCGACGCCGACCACATCGCGGCCATCGACAACACCACGCGCAAGCTGCTGGCGGAGGGCAGGAAGCCGGTGACCGTGGGGTTCTGGTTCTCCCTCGGCCACTCCACCATCGTGTTCGCGCTGTGCCTGCTGCTGGCCGTCGGCGTGCGGTCGCTGGCCGGCCAGCTGGAGAGCGACGACTCGACCCTGCAGTCGGTGACCGGGGTCTTCGGGACCCTGGTGTCCGGGACGTTCCTCTACGTGCTGGGCATCCTGAACCTGGTCGTCCTGGTGGGCATCCTCAAGGTGTTCCGGGAGATGCGGCGCGGCACCTACGACGAGGCGGCGCTCGAGGAGCACCTGGACAGTCGGGGGCTGATGAACCGCTTCCTGCGGCCCCTGACGAGGTCGATCACCAAGCCGTGGCAGATCTACCCGATCGGGGTGCTGTTCGGGCTGGGCTTCGACACCGCGACCGAGGTGGGGCTGCTGGTGATTGCGGGAGGCGCAGCGGCGTTCGCGCTCCCGTGGTACGCCATCTTGACGCTGCCGGTCCTCTTCGCTGCGGGGATGAGCCTGCTCGACTCCATCGACGGGGTGTTCATGAACTACGCCTACGGGTGGGCGTTCTCCCGGCCGGTGCGCAAGGTCTACTACAACATCACCATCACGGCGCTGTCGGTGGCGGTGGCCCTGCTCATCGGCACGGTCGAGCTCGTGTCGATCCTCGCCCAGAAGCTGGGGGTCCGCAGCGGCCCGATGGCCTGGGTCGCCGGCCTGGACCTGAACTCGGTCGGCTTCGCGATCGTCGGGCTGTTCGTGCTCACGTGGGTCGTCGCCCTGGCCGTCTGGCGGTTCGGCCGCATCGAGGAGCGCTGGTCGGCCGGCCTCGCCACGTCCCCCGGCCGGACCGACTGACCTCCGCCGCCTGGTCGGCGCTCAGACGGGCACGAGCTCGACGGCGCCGACGGCGTAGCGGGCCAGCACGGTCCGGGCCACCTCCGGGTCCGGGCCGAGGGGGCCGGACACCGCGACCGCCCCGGCCTCCATGGCGAGCTCCGCGGCCCGGTCCGGGAGCACGCCGGGGGCCAGGAACATCGAGCCGACGGCGATGTGCCGGCGTCCCTCCGCCCGGAACTGGCGCACCGCCTCACCGGTCGCCGGGGGCGCGGCCGAGGCGAAGGCGGCGACCGTGGGCAGCCGGTGCCTGGTGCCCCACAGCCGGGCCAGCCGCGCGACGGCCTGGTTGGCGAGCTGGTCCGAGGAGCCGGACGCGGCCAGCACGAGGGCGTCGAGCTCGCGCACCCGCGCGTCGCTCAGCGCCGCCCGGAGCCGACGGTCCAGGACCTCGAGGAACACCGGCTCCAGACCGAGGACCCCGGTCGCCCGGATCCGCAGACGCTCGTGCCTGGCGGTGGCGGCCTCCACGGCCCGGGGCACGTCCACCTTGGCGTGGTAGGCCTCGGTGAGCAGCAGCGGGACGACCACGATCTCGTCGTACCCCGCCCGCACGAGCCGGTCCACGACGGCGGGGAACGCCGGCTTGCACAGGTCCAGGAAGGCCGGCTCGATGCGGAGGTCGGGACGCATGGTCCGCACCTCCTCGACCAGGGCCTTGATGCTGGTCGCCGATCGGGGGTCACGGCTGCCGTGCGCGAGTGCCACCAGGGCGGGAGCGGTCATCGGTGTGGCCTCCTTCCAGGAGCTGCCGGGTCAGACATGGATGCCACACTCGGTCTTGCCGGTGCCGGCCCAGCGGCCGCTGCGTGCGTCCTCGCCGGGAGCGACGCGACGGGTGCACGGCCAGCAGCCGATGGACGGGTAGCCGTCGTACTGCAGCGGGTTCACCAGCACGCCGTTCTCGGCGATGTAGCGCTCCACGTCCTCGCTGGTCCAGCGAGCCAGCGGGGACACCTTCACCTTGCGCTTGCTCTGGTCCCAGCCGATGACCGGCGCGATGACCCGGTTGTGGGTCTCGTCGCGGCGGAGCCCGGTCGCCCAGGCGTCGTAGCCCGCGAGCGCCTCCTCGAGCGGCTTCACCTTGCGCAGGGCGCAGCACAGGTCCGGGTCGCGGGCGAACAGGTCCTTGCCGTACGTCGCATCCTGCTCGGCGACCGTCAGCTCCGGGGCGACGTTGACGACGTTCACCGGGAGCGTGGCGGCGACCGCGTCGCGGGTGCCGATCGTCTCGACGAAGTGGTAGCCGGTGTCCAGGAAGACCACGTCGATGCCCGGCGCGACCTTGGAGGCGACGTGGGCGAGCACGGAGTCGCCCATCGAGGACGTCAGCGCGAACCGGTCGCCGAAGGTGGCGACGGCCCACTCGATGATCACCTCCGCGGGCGCCAGCTCGAGCTCGGCGCCGGCGTGCCGGACCAGCTCCTGGAGCTCCGCCTCGCTGCGGCCCTCGGTGCTGGTGCCCTTGAAGGCCCGGGCGGCCTCGGTGGTGGCGGTCGTCATCGGGGGACCTCGTTCTCGAGGGGGTCGGGCGTGCCGAGGGTGGAGCGGTCGACCAGGCCGAGCATCTTCAGGGAGAAGGCCCGCAGGCAGGCGTGGCACTCCCACGCGCCGTGCCCCTGCTCGCTGGGACGCAGGTTCTCCTCACCGCAGTAGGGGCAGTGGAACGGGATCCCCCTCGACGCGCCGCTCATCGCACGGTCTCCAGCTCGCGTTCGCCGACCTCGCCGCGCAGGGCGTCGTCGTCGGCTCGCGCGACCCAGGTGGCGAACGCCTCGCCGTCGGCGCGCTGGTCCAGGAAAGCCGTGACCAGGTTGGTGATGTAGTCGTCCAGGCCGGTGCTGGTGACCTTGTGCGCACGCAGCTTCTTGCCGAACTGGGGGTTCAGCCCGAGGCCGCCGCCGAGGTGAACCTGGTAGCCCTCGACCTGCCGGCCGTCCCCGTCGAGGACCAGCATCCCCTTGAGCCCGATGTCCGCGACCTGGGTGCGTGCGCACGCATTGGGGCAGCCGTTGACGTTGACAGTGATCGGGGTGTCCAGGTCGGGGAAGCGCTGCTCGAGCTCGCTGACCAGGTCCGCGGCGCGCTGTTTGGTCTCGACGATGGCCAGCTTGCAGAACTCGATGCCGGTGCACGCCATCGTCGAGCGACGCCAGTTCGAGGGGCGGGCCGACAGCCCGATCGCGTCCAGGGCGTCGACGATGCTCTCGACGCGGTCCTGTTCGACGTCGAGCACCAGCAGCTTCTGGTACGGCGTCGTACGCACCCGCCTCGACCCGTGGCTCTCCGCGATGTCGGCGAGCCGGGTCAGGGTCGCACCGTCGACCCGTCCGACCGTCGGGGCGACGCCGACGTAGGAGCGGCCGTCCTTCTGCCGAGTGACGCCGATGTGGTCCCCGGTGCGCGCTGGCACCGGAGGGGAGTCGCAGTCCACGAGCTCCCGCTCGAGGTACTTCGTCTCCAGGACCTGCCGGAACCGCTCGACACCCCAGTCCTGCACGAGGAACTTCAGTCGGGCCCGCGAGCGCAGCCGCCGGTAGCCGTAGTCCCGGAAGATCGAGATCACGCCCTCCCAGACATCGGCGACGTCCTCGAGCGGGATCCAGACCCCGAGCTTCTGGGCGAGCATCGGGTTGGTGGACAGGCCGCCGCCGACCCAGAGGTCGAAGCCGGGGCCGTGCTCGGGGTGCGTGGTGCCCACGAACGACACGTCGTTGACCTCGGGCGCGACGTCCTGGCTGGGGTGCCCGCTCACGGAGGTCTTGAACTTGCGCGGGAGGTTCGCGTAGTCCGGGTCGCCGATGTAGCGGCGCTTGATCTCCTCGACCGCCGGCGTGCCGTCGATGATCTCGTCGGCGGCGATGCCCGCGACCGGAGAGCCCAGCATGGTCCGGGGTGAGTCGCCGCACGCCTCCATGGTGTCCAGGCCGACGCTCTCCAGCCGGCGCCAGATCTCCGGGACGTCCTCGATGCGGACCCAGTGCAGCTGGATGTTCTGCCGGTCGGTGACGTCGGCGGTGCCGCGGGCGTAGGCGGTGCTGATCTCGCCGATCACCCGCAGCTGCTCGGTGCTGAGCTGTCCGCCGTCGATGCGCACCCGCAGCATGAAGTACTCCGCGTCGAGCTCCTCCGGCTCGAGAGCACCGGTCTTGCCGCCGTCCAGGCCCGGCTTGCGCTGGGTGTAGAGCCCGAACCAGCGGAACCGGCCGCGCAGGTCGCCTCCGTCGATGGAGGAGAACCCGCGCTTGGAGTAGATGTTCTCGATCCGGGCCCGCACGTTGAGCGGGTTGTCGTCCTTCTTGGACTGCTCGTTCGGGTTCAGCGGCTCCCGGTAGCCGAGCGCCCACTGGCCCTCACCCCGCTTCTGGCGGGGACGGCCGGAACGCCCGGGGCCGCCCGCGGCCGGCTTGGTCGCCGGGCTGCCGGACGGCGCCCCCGGCGGTGTGGAGGCTGGGTTCGGTGGGGGTGTCACGTGGTTGCGCTCCTGTGGATCAGAGACGCACGATGCGCAGGACGGTCCTTCGACGGCGATGTCGGGGACGGGTGCCGGCGACCGCGCGCCCGGCATGATGCTGGGCGCCGCACGAGGAAGGTGCGGAGGGGCTAGGCGGTCGCGGGCAGACAGATCATGCTGCGCGTACGACCGAGGTCCACGTGGCGGCGGACCACGAGGTGCATAGTCGTTGCGGGGCTGACCATGGCACCAGTCTCATCGCTCGGACACCCGTCCCACAAATAGACGTCTCGTGAGGTGAGACGGTAGTCCACGATGTGAGACGCTGCGCTCACAGCGCTCGCAGCACGTCCCGGGCAGCCGTCAGGACCGTGGCGGCGTCCTGCTGGCCGCCCTGGGACCGGACGAGCTGCGCGACGAGCGGGGCGAGGACCGGGCCCAGGTCCGCGGGCGGCAGCGTCCTGCGCTGGAGCACGACACCGCCCACGACGTGCTGGTGGACCACCGGGTCGTCCAGCACCAGCAGGTTCTCCGCTCCCAGCCACACCGCCGGTGGGACGGCGTGCCGGAACAGCCGGGCGGGGACGGCGGCGACGGGCCGCGCACCCGGCAGCCGGGCCAGCAGGTCGCCGACTCCTCCCGGACCCATCAGCGCCAGGGTCCGGTCCAGGATCGCGGTGACCTCCCGCACGTCGACCGGGTCCACCGGTCGCTCCGGGGCGGGCGTCATCCGGCCCGCCCCCCGACGCCGCAGCGGGTCATCGCAGGGGCAGCACGATCTGGGGGTCCAGCGTGGACCGGTCGGCCACCTTGCGGACCGCCGTACCGGAGGTGAAGAACTCCAGCGTGTGGGTGCCCCACGTCCACTCGTTGGCGCTCCAGTCGACGCCGGTGATCCCGGTCGCCTGCACCCGCTCCGCCTCCGCCTGCATCCGGGTCAGCGCGAGCTCCCGGGCGTCGTAGTAGCCCTGAGTCCACTGCGGCATCTCGACGTTCTGGCCCATCTGGCGCAAGGTCTGCAGGAAGCCCTGCGCCGCGACGTGCCACACGCAGACCCCGAGGACGAACTCGACGGGCACGTGGCCGGTGCGCAGCAGCGTGTAGAAGTCCTGCACGTCGAGGTGGCTGCTGAACGGCCTGCCGTCGGGGCGCCGCAGCCGTCCCGGGTCCTCCTTGGAGATGACGGCCGTCCCCACCGCGATGAACTCGACGTGCTCGGCGCTCAGGCCGTGCCTGCGGAACGTCAGGCGGGTGCCGACCACGCCGTCGGCCCCCACCTGCTCCGCCTCGGCCAGCATCCGGCCCATCGCGTTCATGCGCGCCGTGTACATCGCCTGGGAGAGCACGTGCAGCTCGACCGACTGTCGCAGGTTCTGCGCCTGCCAGCCGATGTGGAACACCGAGCTGCCCATCACGAACTCCAGCGGCCGGAAGCCGGCCGCGTCGAGCAGCGCGAACTCGCTGACCGACAGGTCCGAGGTCCACACCTTGCCGGCCTCGCCGAGTCGAGCGGCCGCCACGTCGTCGGGTCGCAGGTCGGTCATGACGTCGCCTCGCCTCTGTGCCGTGTCCGGGTCGGCACCGCGCGAGCCGGATCTTCGCCGACCCTACGCCGCACCCTTGCGGACGCAGGAGCGAATCGTCACTAGGCTGTCCTGGTCCCGGTGTCCACGGAGAAGGAGCAGGCGTGACTGACGTCAACAAGACGGCGAGTGTTGCCTACGACGCGGCACTGGAGGTCATCGCGTCGGTCGAGCCCCGGATCGCCGAGGCGACCCGGGCCGAGCTGCGTGACCAGCGCAGCTCGCTGAAGCTGATCGCCAGCGAGAACTACGCCTCCCCGGCGGTGCTCCTGACGATGGGCACCTGGTTCAGCGACAAGTACGCCGAGGGCACGGTCGGGCACCGCTTCTACGCCGGCTGCCAGAACGTGGACACCGTCGAGGCACTCGCGGCCGAGCATGCGCGGGAGCTGTTCGGCGCGCCGTACGCCTATGCCCAGCCGCACTCCGGCATCGACGCGAACCTGGTCGCCTTCTGGTCGATCCTCGCGCACCGGATCGAGTCGCCGGCGCTGGAGAGGTACGGCGCCAAGAACGTCAGCGAGCTGTCCGAGGAGGACTGGGAGTCGCTGCGGCACGAGTTCGGCGACCAGCGGATGCTCGGCATGTCCCTGGACGCCGGCGGGCACCTGACGCACGGGTTCCGGCCGAACATCAGCGGCAAGATGTTCCACCAGCGCTCCTACGGCACTGACCCCGAGACCGGGCTGCTGGACTACGACCGGGTCCGCGCGGCCGCCCGCGAGTTCAAGCCGCTGGTGCTGATCGCCGGCTACTCCGCCTATCCCCGCCGGGTGAACTTCGCGACCATGCGGGAGATCGCCGACGAGGTGGGCGCCACGCTGATGGTCGACATGGCGCACTTCGCCGGGCTGGTCGCCGGCAAGGTGTTCACCGGCGACGAGGACCCCGTGCCGCACGCGCACATCACGACCACCACGACGCACAAGTCGCTGCGCGGCCCGCGCGGTGGGCTGGTGCTGGCCACCGAGGAGTACGCCCCGTCGGTGGACCGCGGCTGCCCGATGGTGCTCGGCGGGCCGCTGTCCCACGTGATGGCCGCCAAGGCGGTCGCCCTCGCCGAGGCGCGCCAGCCGGCCTTCGCGTCGTACGCCCAGAAGATCGCCGACAACGCCAAGTCGCTCGCCGAGGGGTTCCTCTCCCGCGGTGCGACGCTGGTCACCGGTGGCACGGACAACCACATCGTGCTGCTCGACGTGACCTCCTTCGGGCTGACCGGCCGGCAGGCGGAGACGGCGCTGCTGGACGCGGGCGTGGTGACGAACCGCAACTCGGTCCCCTCGGACCCGAACGGCGCGTGGTACACCTCGGGCGTCCGGTTCGGCACACCCGCCCTGACCACCCGCGGCTTCGGGCACGACGAGTTCGACACGGTGGCCGAGCTCGTCGTCGACGTGCTCCGCAACACGACGCCGAACAACACGAAGGCCGGGGCCCCGTCGAAGGCGACGTACACCCTCGCCGACGGCGTCGCGGACCGCACCAAGGCCGCGTCGGCGGAGATGCTGGACAAGCACCCGCTGTACCCCGGCCTCGAGCTCACCTGACGAGACACCGCCGACCCGGCCCCCGTTGTCGCTGAGGCGTCCCGTTCTGCGATCCCGGCGGTGTCGAGGCGTCCCGTTCTGCGATCTCGAGTGTGTCGAGTCGGCCCGTCTGCACGGTCCTTGTCCCGCCGACGCGTGCCGTAGGACAGGAAGCTCGGCTGTGACGCAAGGTCGGCGCGCACCTCCGCTCGGAGTCTCCTGTCCTGCGGCACGGTCGGGGACTCCGCGCGACCGTGCCGGGCCCGATGCCCGACCCATGGCTATCGCAGAACGGGGCGCCTCGGCGGGCCTGGGATCGCAGAACGGGGCGCCTCGGGGTCAGGGGAGGCGCGGAGTCGCGCGGGCTCACCAGGGCGGCGAGGTCGGTGCCACGGGGCAGGGTGCCCAACGCCCCGCCGTACTCCCCGCCCAGCCGCGTTGCGCAGAACGCGTCCGCCACCTCGGCCGGGGAGTGCTGGACCAGCAGCGCTCCCTGCAGGCAGGTCGCCATCCGGCCGGCGAGCCGACGGGCGCCCGCCTCCAGCCCGGAGGTGTCCGCGAGCGACTCGAGCACCGACTCGATGGCCCGGTCGAGCCGGTGGTCCTCGCCGCGGGCCCGGCCGACCTCGCCCAGCCAGGCCTCGAGGGCCGCCGGCTCGCGCGAGATCGCCCGCAGCACGTCGAGGGCGTTGACGTTGCCGGACCCCTCCCAGATGGAGTTCAGCGGCGACTCCCGGAACAGCAGCGGCATCCCCGACTCCTCGATGAACCCGTTGCCGCCGAGACACTCGAGCGCCTCCGCGACCGTCATCGGGGTCCGCTTGCAGACCCAGTACTTCGCCAGCGGCAGAGCGATCCGCCGGAACGCCACCTCGTGCGGGTCCGAACCGGCGTCGACGGCGGCCGCGAGCCGGATAGCCAGGGCGGTCGCCGCCTCGGACTCCACGGCCAGGTCCGCGATCACGTTCTGCATCAGCGGCTTGTCGGCGAGCACATCCCCGAACGCCGACCGGTGCGCCACGTGCCACGCCGCCTCGGCCACCGACCGCCGCATCAGCGACGCGGACCCGAGCACGCAGTCCAGCCGGGTCGCCGCCACCATCTCGATGATGGTGCGCACGCCGCGGCCCTCCTCCCCGAGCCGTTCGGCCCAGGTGCCCCTCAGCTCCAGCTCCGCCGACGCGTTCGAGCGGTTCCCCAGCTTGTCCTTGAGGCGTACGACGTCGAGCCGGTTGCGGCTGCCGTCCGGGAGCACCCGCGGGACCACGAAGCAGGTCAGCCCGGACTCCGCCTGGGCGAGGACCAGGAACACGTCGTTCATGGGGGCGGAGGTGAACCACTTGTGCCCGTCCAGCGTGTACTCGCCGTCCACCGAGGTCGGGGTCGCCGTCGTCACGTTGGCCCGGACGTCGGACCCGCCCTGCTTCTCGGTCATCCCCATCCCCGCCAGGGCCCCGGCCTTGTCCGCGGCCGGGCGCAGCCCGAAGTCGTAGGTCGTCGAGGCGAGCCGGGGGGTCCACTCCTTCGCGATCGCGTCGTCCGCGCGCAGGGCAGGCACCGCGGCGTAGGTCATCGAGATCGGGCAGCCGTGACCCGGCTCCGTCTGCGACCATGCGAAGAAGCCGGCGGCCCGACGCACGTGCGCGTGCTCGTCGTCCGAGGTCCAGGGTGTGGCCCCCAGCCCGTAGCCCACGCCACGCTCCATCAGCCAGTGCCACGACGGATGGAAGCGGACCTCGTCCACCCGGTTCCCGTACCGGTCGTAGCCCACGAGCTCCGGCGGGCTCTGGTTGGCCAGCAGACCGTGCTCCCGGGCCTCCGCCGAGCTCGCGACCGCACCGAGACCGGCCAGGTCGTCCACGACGGCAGCGGAGGCGTGCCTGGTCACCGCCTCCACGAGCGCCAGGTCCGAGGTGACGGTGTTGTGATCCACGAGCGGCGGGGGCTGGTTCGCAGCTGCACGGATGTCGGCGGGCATGGGAACCACCGTAGACCGAGCACCCGGGTCGTCCCCGGCCGTGAGTGCCGGGAATTGACGTGCGCCCGCCCGCCGGGCCGCCGTACATTCCGGGGGTGCTGGAGACCGTCGGGCTGGACCGCGGGCTGATCCTCGCGGCTGCCCCCTGGGTGGCCGCCGCGGACGCCTCGCTGGGCCGCGTCGTGCGGGTGGACCGGGGCCTGGTGTCGGTGCTGACCGAGGACGGTGCCCGGCGCGCCAGCATCGGCGGTGGGCTGCTGGGCCGGGTGGCGCTGGAGCCGACCGAGGCCCCTTGCACCGGGGACTGGTGCGTGCTGCGCGAGTGGCCCGACGACCGCAGAACGGTCGAGCAGATCCTGCCACGCCGTACCGCGCTCGTCCGAGCGGTGGCGGGGGAGCAGAGCCGTGGTCAGGTGCTCTGCTCCAACATCGACATCGCCGCCCTGGTCGTGGCCCTGCACCCGCTGCCGGTGCTGAGCAAGGTCGAGCGCCTGGTCGCGCTCGCCTGGGAGAGTGGCGCCCGTCCGTTGGTGGTGCTCACCAAGTGCGACCTGGTCACCGACGCCTCCGAGGTCGCCGACGACGTCGCCGCCGTGACGCCCGGGGTGGACGTGGTGCGGCTCAGCTCCCGCACCGGGGAGGGGGTGCAGGCACTGCGGGACCGCGCGGAGGGCCGGCTGACCCTCGCGCTGCTCGGCGCCTCCGGCCACGGCAAGTCGTCGTTGACCAACGCCCTGGTGGGCGCCGAGGTGCTCGCCACCCGGGCGATCCGGGAGGACGGCCGGGGCAGGCACACGTCGGTACGGCGTGAGCTCGTGCCCCTGCCGAGCGGAGGAGCCGTCATCGACACGCCCGGGCTCCGAGGCGTCGGGCTGGCCGCGGCGGAGCGCGGGCTGGAGCTGGCCTTCGACGACGTGGCCGAGCTCGCGGAGCGCTGCCGGTTCAGGGACTGCTCCCACGAGGGGGAGCCGGGGTGCGCGGTGGCCCGGGCGGTGGCGGAGGGCACCCTGCCGCAGCGCCGCTTCGAGAGCTGGCTGCACCTGCAGCGCGAGCTGCGCTGGTTCGCGTCCCGCACCGACGCCAGGCTGAGGGCCGAGCGCAGTGCGGCGAGCCGGCGCCGTTCCCGCGCGGCGAGGCCGACCCGGCCATGAGACGAGGCACCTGCCCGCGTCTGGGCAGGACGGGCGCCGGTCCACCCCGACGTCTGGTGGCGACATGAAGCGGTGGGCCTGCGCGTAGTCGCCTGAGCGCCCGGACGGTGACGTACATTCGCCCCGTGCCCGACAACGCCGCCGAGGAGACCAGGGGCAGGGTCCGGCTCCCGGAGGTCACCCGGTCGCCGTGGTGGGAGCTCGTCCGGCGGCTGGTCCTGGCGGTGCTGATCCTCGGCTTCACGGTGGCTCTGGTCTACCTCGACCGGGCGGGATACCGGGACAACGCGGACCCCAGCCATCGCGTAGACCTGGTCGACGCCATCTACTACACGACGGTCACACTGAGCACGACCGGGTACGGCGACATCGCGCCGTACCTCCCGCACAGCCGGCTGATCAACGCGTTCGTGATCACCCCCCTGCGGATCGCGTTCCTGGTGCTGCTGATCGGCACCACGCTCGAGGTCCTCACCCACCAGGGCCGTGAGATGGTCCGGATCTCCCGATGGAGGAGGAGCATGGACGACCACGTCGTCGTGATCGGCTACGGCACCAAGGGCCGCAGCGCGGTGCAGACGCTGCGCAACAACGGGGTCGACCCGGAACGGATCGTGGTGGTCGACCCGAGCAGCACCGCGCTGGGCGAGGCGCACGCCGACGGACTGGCCGTGGTGACCGGAGACGCGACCCGTCGCGAGGTGCTCCGTCGCGCCGGGGTGGAACGCGCCAGGCAGGTCATCATCACCACCGACCGCGACGACTCGACGGTGCTGGCCACGCTGAATGTGCGCCAGCTCAACCCCGGCACCTACGTCGTGGCCGCGGTGCGGGAGGCGGACAACGTGCAGCTGGTCCGGCAGAGCGGCGCGGACTCGGTGATCACGTCCTCCGACGCGGTCGGCCGCCTGTTGGGCCTGTCCTCACTCAGCCCGACCCTGGGGTCGGTCATGGAGGACCTGCTGTCCTACGGCGAGGGCCTCGAGGTCGCCGAGCGGGATCTGCTGGTGCAGGAGGTCGGCAAGCAGCCCCAGTCGCTCCCGGACCAGGTCATCGCCGTGGTGCGCGAGGGGGTGGTGCACCGCTACTTCGACCCGGCCGTCACCCAGCTGGCGCGCGGTGACCGGCTGGTCGTCGTGCGCCCGGCCATGGAGCTGCCTTGGGCACCGCGACCGGGAACCCACGGGGAGGCCCTGACCACGGACGAGCCCGACTGACCCCGACGCCCGGGCCGCCGCGTCACCGCTCGGCCAGCGCCTGCTCGCGGCTGTCGTGGATGTGGAGCAGCTGGTCGAGGCCGAGCACCGTGATCAGCTTGCGGGTCTGCGGCGTGGGATGCACGACCGCGAACCGAGCCCCGACGGACTGGGCCTGCCGGTGTGCCCGGACCAGCACCGCCAGCCCGGAGGAGTCGATGAAGGTGACCTCCGAGAAGTCCAGGAGCACTCTCCGGCCTCCGGCGGCCAAGACGCTCGAGACGGCGTCGGCCACCTGGTCGCAGGTGTCGAGGTCGATCTCGCCGACGGCGGTGATGAGAGCATGGTCGTCGCTCTCGACGACGTCGACGCGGAGCAGCATGTGGGTCGTTCCTTGGGATGGGAGGGCGCCGGAGGGTGGGAGGAACGCCGGTCCGGCCGGTCGCCGCGGAGACGGGGTCCCGGTGAGGTGATGGTCGCAGTCTACCCGAACCGCAGCAGCTTCGGCCTGGACCGAACGCGTGTTCGAGAATGTGTCATGCTGGCTCGATGGCGGGCGGGATGGGTGGACGCGGCGGCATCCCGATGGCCCACCGCGTGCGGCTGTCCGCCGGCTCCGGTGAGGAGTGCCCGGCGCGGCACTGCTGGGTCGCCGGTGCCGCGGACGACGCGGGCGTCAAGCGCCCCGGCCTGCTGGTGGAGTGGCGGTGGAGCGAGTCGGGGTGGCAGGGACGGGTGGTGTACGTCGCCCAGCTCCGGGCCGGGGTCTGGGCCCTCGTCGAGGAATGGCTGCCGGCCAGCCTGCTCACGCCCCGGTGACCGCACGAGCGCTGCGTGGTGAAGGGGCCAGGCGTGGTGAGACGCTCCGCCGGACCTGGGGGATTGAGGCGGAGCGTCTCGTGGAGGAGCTGCATCCCGAGCCTCCGGCCTCTTTATACCCTCTCGCAGGGTCGGTCGCGGGTGCAACGGGAGAGCCTCCTGGCAAAATCTCTCGCTGCCCGGGGCGCGACCAGGCGCGACGCCCGCACCGAACACCGCAGATGGTGACAACTGTCCGCTCGGCGCCGGGGGCGGGCGCTCGCGCGGCGGAGTCGAACCCGGCACCGGCTCACGAGAACGGGGGAACTCTCGCGGCCGGTGCCGGTGAGCGTCCCAGCCGAGGCTCTCGGCACACCCGACCGGTCCACTGTCGGTTACCATGCCCACCCTCACCGACGGTCACACGCCCGGTCTGGACATCTGTGTCCGGGTCTGGGTCGCAAGGAGCCTCTTCTCACGACGTGGCCGGCTTGTCGGCGATGAGCTGGATGAGGTTGCCGCAGGTGTCGTCGAAGACGGCGATGACGGCTGTGCCGATGTCTGTCGGAGGCTGGGTGAAGGTGACGCCCTGCCGGGTCAGCCTCTGGTGCTCGGCATCGACGTCGTCGACCGCGAACTGAGCCAGCGGGATTCCGTCCTCGACGAGTGCGTCTCGGTAGGGCTTGACCGCCGGGTGCTCGGAGGGCTCCAGGAGCAGCTGCGGTCCGTCCGGGGACTCCGGTGAGACGACGGTGAGCCAGGAGTGCTCGCCCAGGGGGATGTCGTGGTGCTTGGAGAAGCCGAGGACGTCGGTGTAGAAGGCGAGCGCTGCTCGCTGGTCGTCGACGTAGATGCTGGTCAGCTGGATCCTCATGGAGCGTCCTTTCCGGTGATGGGCCAGCGCTGGGTGATGGCCTCGAGCGGTTCTCTGTCGAAGTAGTGGAGCTTGGTGCGGCCGCGTCGCTCGGTCGACACCAGACCAGCGTCCTCGAGCACTGACAAGTGCTGGGAGATGGCCTGCCGGGTCGAGCCGACTCCGTGACGCGTCGTGAGGGCCGTGCAGATCTCGAACAGGCTCTGGCCGTCCCTGGCGGCGAGCTCGTCGAGGATGAGCCGTCGGGTCTCGTCGTCGAGTGCCCGGAAGACGTCTGCCACGTCCGCCATGATATGCAAGCAATGGCTTGCATATCAAGAAGGCGCCAGGAGAGGTGCGTGACAGGAGCGGGCGCCGGATCTCCGTCGGACCTGGATCAGGACCCGCCGGCGAGCCCCGCCTCTCGGGCCTTGACGATGGCTGCCGAGCGGTCGGAGACCTGCAGCTTGGTGAAGATGTTCGAGACGTGGTTGCGCACGGTCTTGAGGCTGATGACGAGCTCGTGCGCGATGGTCGCGTTGCCCTTTCCGGCTGCGAGCAGCTCCAGCACCTCGCGCTCTCGGTCGGTCAGAGCCGGGAACGCCCAGGCGGTCGAGCCCGAGCCGGTCGCGAAGTGGCTGATCACGCGGGCCGCGATCTCGGGCCCGAAGATCGCCTCGCCTGCTGCGGCGGCACGGATCGCCCGCACGATCTCGTCCTGGTCGGCCCCCTTCAGGAGATAGCCACGTGCTCCGGCTCTCATGGCGGCGAAGACGGAGGCGTCGTCCTCGAACATCGTGAGTACGACGACGGCGGCCGCGTGGTCCGTGCGGGTGATGCGACGGGTGGCTTCGATGCCGTCGAGGTCCGGCATCCGCAGGTCCATGAGGACGACGTCCGGAGCGACCTCCGCGGTGAGGTCGACCGCGCGTTGTCCGGTCTCCGCGTGGCCGACGACCACGATGTCGTCGACCGCGGAGAGCATCAGCTCCACTCCGCGCCGGAACGCAGGGTGGTCGTCCGCGATCAGGACCCTGGTCACGTCGCGGCCTCGACGCCGGTCGTCCTGTCCACGGTCGCGGCGAGCGGGAGCACGGCGCGCACGACGATCCCGCCCTCGGCACGGCTCGAGATCGTGCAGGACCCGCCCAGCTCCGCGGCCCGTTCGGTCATCGACGTCCAGCCCACCCCGGAGCCGGTCGCTCCGGCAGAGCTCCGGCCGTTGTCGGTGACCGTGACACCCAACGTGCCGTCGAGCTCGATCGCGACCGTGCAGCGGCTGGCGACGGAGTGCTTCGCGGTGTTCGTCATGGCCTCCGAGGCGATCCGGAAGGCGGCCACCTCGACGGCGGCCGGCAGGGAGGGGAGCGTCTCGGGCCCGATGACGGTGTAGGTCAGCGCGTCGGTGGAGAGGGTCGCCGCGCGCTGGCGGATCGCGGCGACGAGCCCGACCTCGTCGATGGCCGGCGGTCGCAGATCGTCCACCAGCCGTCGTATCTCCTTGATCGTCTGCTTGGCCTCCTCCCGCGTCTCCGCGAGCAGTGCGTTGCGGTCGGCCTCGTCCTGCCGGGTCTGGGCCGCGTCGAGCTTGAGCACGATCGCCGCGAGAGAGGGCCCGACGCCGTCGTGCAGGTCGCGGCGGAGGCGCTTGCGCTCCTCCTCGCGCGCGGAGACGATGCGCGACCGCGACTCCTGCAGTTCGGCGGCGAGCTGGCTCGCCCTGACCACCAGGGCTGCGTGGCGGGCCAGGTCACCGAGCAGCGCGGTGTCCGCGGAGGTGAGGGTGCGGCCCGGGGGAACGTCCACCACGAGGTCGCCCACGCGGTCCCCGCGGTGGACGAGGGGAGCTCTCACCAGGTGGCCGTCGTCGCGCGGAACCTGAGCGGCGAGCTCCACCCACACGTGGTCGAGCTTGAGTGCATCGGACACCGACCGGGTGATCGTGTCGACCACGTGCAGGGGGTCGGCGGACTCGACACTCGCGCCGAGCCGCCGCATGGCGATGGCCGGGTCCGAGCGATAGCCGTAGACGCGCCGCTCGATGCCCCGCCGCAGCCACGCGTACGTCGGGTGCACCAGCACGGCCACCAGCCCGACCGCGACCAGGCCGCCCGCCGACCGATCACCGACAACCAGGCCTGCCAGGGTCAGCAGCACGGCGTACGCGGCGACGACCAGCAGGGTCAGCACACCGTAGGTCAGCGTGCGGCTGAGCACGAGCTCGATGTCGAACAGCCGATGCCGGAGCACGGAGATCGCGATGGTGGCCGGCAGCGCGACGCCCAGGAGGGCCAGCGCAACGGTGAAGGGCAGCTCATGGTCCCCGAGCAGGAAGTGGTTCGCCCAGCCGAACAGGAGCACCGCCGGGACCGACAGGGACCCCCAGACCGGCCACAGCAGCCGAACGCGGTCCTCGCCTTCGGAGCTCCGCAACCGGAGCCACAGGCAGAGGAACGAGCCGAGGAGGAGCGGCACGATGAGCAGCAGGCCGACAACCCCGAGCACGCCGCTGACCGGCGCCGGCAGCCAGGGGAGCGGAGGCGGGTGAGAGCCGTGGGCCTCGGCGAACCCGGTGCGGTCCCCCGCGGCGCCGACCTGGAAGACGGCGACGCCGACGAGCCCGATCGTGACCCAGCGCCGCCAGCGCCTTCCCATGGTGTGGCCAGTGGGCAGAAGGTACGCGATCAGGACCAGCCAGAGGAACAAGAACACCCAGCTGCCCTGGCCGAGCTGGTCGATCACCATCCCGGCCCGACTCGTCCCGGGGGACTCGGGGTTGCTCAGGAGGACCCCCACGGTCACCCCGTGCGCGACCAGCAGCAAGCCGATCCGGCGCTGCCCGCCTCGGAGGAACACAAGCAGGCCGAGGGCCAGGGAGGTGAGCCCGGCGATCAGCGCGACGAGCAGCTGCATCCTCACAGTCTGCGGTGCGCGAGCCTCCCGCGTCAGCACGCCCGGGAACTGTTCCCGACCGTGTCGGGACTGTCGGACGATCCGCCCGGGTCGCCGGGCGGGGAGGCTCGGGGAGCCGGCGACACCGCCGGCTATCTGAGCAGAAGGGAGCGGGACATGCCGCTCAGCACATTCGACAGGGTTCTTCCTTGGAGCGGGGCGCTCGCCGGCCTCGCGTGGATCGGCCAGAGTTTCCTGCAGCGCTACCAAACCTCCGACGCACCGGGCAACACATCCGCGAAGGTGGTGAACGACCACGTCGTGATGAACATCAGCCAACTCGCGTTCCTGGTCCTCATGGCGGTGTCGCTCCTGTTCTTCGCCACCGCGGTGCGCAACCTGCTGCGGTCGTCCGAGGCACGCGAGGCGACGTACTCCAGCGTCGCGTACGGCGCCTGGATCACGGTCTCAGCGGCGCTCTGCCAGATGGTGGTGTCGGACTACGGCGTGCTTGCGGCCGCCGAGGACAAGAACCAGGCCGCGGTCCAGACCCTCGGCTACACGTGGTACTTCGGCTGGGCGGGCATGGCGATCGGTATCGGGGCCGCCCTCCTGGCCATGGGCCTGGGCGGGGTCCGCAACGCGATCCTGCCGAGGTGGTTCGCGAGAACCACCAGCGTGATGGGAGCTCTGGCGCTGCTCGGCGTCTGCCACATCCCGCCGGGCGGCTTGGTGAGCTACCTGCTGCTGCCGTTCTGGCTCATCGCCGCAGCCGTCATCATCTCCCGCAGGCAGAAGGCTGCGGCGGGGAGCATCACGCCGGTCCAGGTCCCGGCGTAGGGCACCGCACCGACGTCGTACCATATGGAGAGGTATGGCGGAGGAGTGATCCACTGTGGACGACGGGGAAGCCCTGACCCGCCTGCGGTCGCTCGTCTACCAGGGCGACGGCGCCGGACTCGTGGAGATGCTGTCGGTCGAGCCGTGGCCGGCCGACTCGCTGCAGCTGATCGGCGACGGCCTGCGAGCAGCGGTCTCCGACGGCAACGGCGGTGCGCCCGAGCTGGCTCGCGTCTGCGTCAAGGCGCTGGTAGAGCGGAGCTGGGAAGGCGACCGCGAGCTGACGCAGGCCCTGGAAGCGGCCCTCGGCGGCGGTCCGACGCCGATGCTCCGGCCGTTGCCGGTGGACCTGGAGGAGCTCGCCATGGTCCTGGAGGGCGACCCGCTCCGGGGCGATGGCCGGATCGACCTCCGCACCGGCGACGTGTGGTCTCAGCCGGCGATCGAGTACGCCGAGGAGGTCGGCGAGCTCGACGGGGACGATGACGACCCCGATCGGTGGCTGTGGGTGCACTGCGAGGGGTCGCGCCCGGGCTACCGGGACATGGAATGGTTCATCGAGGACCTTGAAGACGCCGGGCTCGCGGCCAGCCTCGCGCGGGCCATCTCCGGGCGCGGCGCCTTCCGTCGGTTCAAGGACCGGCTGTTCGAGCGTCCGGAGCTGATGACCAGGTGGCACGCGTTCTCCAACGACCGCCAACGCGGGCGGGCGCGCAGCTGGCTGGCGGCCGAGGGCTACACGCCGGTACGACGGTCGAGCTGACCCGGTCTCGCCGTCGGCGCAGCGCCCAGCGCCTCGCTCAGGCTCGCTCGTCGGGCCAGCAGATCTGCGCCGCGCTCGTAGTCCTCGTCGCGTTCGTGGGTGAGCACGCCGACGACCTCGCCGGTCCCGTCGACGTACCACACGGTGAAGGCGCCCTGTCCGTGCTCGACGACTCGCGCCTCGTCGAAGCCGTCGCCCCATGCGGAGTACTTCAAGGTGCGCTCACCGATCTGGGTCCAGAACCCGGGCGGAGCGCTCCACGGTCGAGGTCGGCTGCCCAGGCTCTGCGCTGCGGCGTTGCGCCCGGCGACCTGGCCCATCGTGACCGCATCTCCCCAGTGCTCCACCGTCAGTGGACGCCCGATGACGGTGTGCCAGGCCCTGGCCACGTCGCCAGCCGCCCACACCCGCTGGTCACTTGTCCGCAGTCCCTCGTCGACCACGACGTGCCCGTCCTCGATGGGCAGCCCGGACTCGACCAGGAAGGGTCGCGACTGGGCGACGCCCACGGCGGCCAGGACCAGGTCCGCCTCGAGGCAGGACCCGTCGTCGAGCCGCACCAGGGCCGGCGACTCCACACCCTCGACCTGGGTCCCCAGACGAAGCTGCACACCGGTCGAGGCCAGCCACTCGGTGATCCGGGCCCCGGCCCGGTCGCCGAGCCGTGCAGCCTGAGGAGCCGGCTCCGGGCTGACGAGCGTGGTCCGCACACCGCGGCCCGCGACGGAGCCCGCCGCCTCGCAGCCGATGAAGCCGGAGCCCACGACGACCACGGAGTCCGCGTCCTCCACGGCACGGACGAGACGCCGAGCGTGCTCGAGACTGCGCAGAGGGAACACCCGGGCAGTCGGATCCGCTCCCGGCAGAGGGTTCGGCTCGGACCCGGTCGCCACGATCAGTCGCTCGTAGACCAGCTCCTGGCCGTCCTCGGTCCGCACTCGTCTCCGGTCCGTGTCCAGCGCGTCGATCCGGGTGCCCAACCGCAGGTCGATGGGCGCCATGGCTGACTCGTCCTCCAGGATCGGGGTCACTTCGGCCGGCTCCCTGCCGGCCAGGACCGCCTTGGACAGCGGCGGGCGCTGGTACGGCTCGTCCGCGTCGGCGGAGACCACACAGACCGGCCCCGCGCCACCCGCCTCGAGGAACGCCGCCGCCGCGTGCATGCCCGCCGGTCCACTGCCGATGACCAGCAGGCCGAACGACTGAGTCGAAGAATCCATGACCCACCCCTACCCACCGGGCCGCGACATAGCCCGGGCGCACCCGCACCGGACACGGCTGGAGCGCGGCGAGGAGTCTGAGGCGGGGCCGCCCTGAACGGTCTCCGACGGTGGCGCCCCGCACGATTGGCTGTCGGTCCGCGGCCTCCGGCGTGCTGAGCAGGCAACGGCGACCTCCAAGCACGACCGGACGTCTGATGGCATGACGCGCCTGCGGCAGAGGTGGCAGTAGCGAGGCGGCTCAGAGTGCGAGGAGTCGGTCGATGACCTCCACGAGGTCGTCGCCGCGTACGTCGGCGGGTTCGAAGACGTCGCCGGGCTCACCCTCCAGGCGGAGCACCAGCCGGCCAACGCGCCGACGCGGTTGGCTCCGTGGCAGTCCCAGGCGTGGACAGCGACGAGCGCCATTCTGTCGAGCTCGCAGCCCAGGCTCTGCGCGGAGTAGTGGTAGACGGCCGGTGCGGGCTTCCAGGTCCCGACCGCAGAGGAGGTCACCACTTCGTCGACGTAGGAGTCCAGGCCGGCGGCCGCCAGGAACGATCGGGTGTTGTCGGGGTCACCGACGGTCAGGCAACCGACCTTGACGCCGGAGTCGGCGAGCTTCTGCAGCGCCGGGAGGGCGTCGGGGAACGCCGAGACCTTTGCGAAGCCCTCCAGGACGTGGTCGATGTCTCGGCTCGACATCGCCTGCTTGGTCTCGGTGTTGAGTGCCTGGCGGGCGACAGCGGTGAAGTCCGCTTGGTCCCCGGCCAGGGTCAGTGCCATCGCGTCGCGCTGGAAGCGCAGGAAGAACGGCCCGAGCACCGACGCGGGCTGGCCGACCTCCTCCTAGCGGTCCGCGATCGCTTCTACGTTGAGCAAGGTCTCCAGCACGTCGAACACGACGGCCTCGACACGACCGGCCATCAGGCCTCCTCACCGAGTGTGGGTGCACCGAGCTGGCAAGCACTCTCGGTCATGCATACCAGTGTGCAAGTGATGCGTCGAGAGGTGGCTGACGAGTCGAGTCGACGAGGACATCGGGAGTGCGCGCGCGAGTCCCTGCTGTCCATCGCGTCGGCTGTTGCACGCAATCGCGGATCTGCGCCGGGCGCTAGGAGCCTCCGGGTTCCTCGAACCTTCCGATCGCCCGGTCGAAGGCGCGGCCGGCCGCCCGCCACGGACCCGACGGGCCGCCCTCCTCGGCCAACCCGAGCAGGTGCGGGGTGAGATCAGCGCTGAACCCCTCGCTGGCCTCGCGCGGGAGCAGCGAAGGCAGGTTGTCGATGGCGATGACCTCCAGCGGCGGGATGCCGTGCTCCGGGGTGCCTTCGGCAAGTCGCCGGACCGGCTCCTGCCAGGTGGTGATCTCGGTGTTCACCGGGAGCATGTTGGTGGGGCCGGTGACGTCGCAGGTCACGTCCGCCAGCACCCGCAGCCGGCGCTCGTGGTCCAGGTCCGCCTGCTCCACGAACGGAGTCGTCGGATTCTGCGTGGCCACGCAGTTCACCAGCAGGTCATGGCCGAGGAGCGCCTGCTTGTGCAGGTCCCGGGTCTCCTGGCGGTCCCACCGGGTGATCGGCACACCGGCGGTCATCAGTGCCCGCTGGGCGCCGCGACCGGACCGCCCGCGCGCCCCGGTGACCAGCGCCAGCAGCAGGTCGGCCCCGGGCTTCCCGGTCTGCTCCAACTCCGCGTCGAGCTCGTGCTTGGCCGTCGGAGCGAGTGGCGCGGCCAGCCTGCCGGCCAGGTGCAGCACCCCGAGTGCGGCGCCCACGTAGCCGGCCCAGTAGCCGAACGCGACCACTCGTCTGCCCTCCTTGTCGGTGAGGTACTCGATGTCGAGCAGCCGACCTCCGCCGCGGCGGAACCGCTCCAAGGTGTGCCGGGCGTCCTCCTGGCCCTTGAACGCGTGCGCGAAGTAGATGTGCCGGTGGCGCAGCAAGGCCGGCTCGTCGGGGAGCTCCTTGATCCCGAGGACGTAGGCGTCGTGGGGCGCGTCGGTCCAGGTGCCCTCGCCTACGACGGACGCCCCCGCCGCGGCGTACCCCTCGATGGCGAAGATGCGCTGGGATGACTCCTCGACCGTCACCTCGAACCCGGCGTCCAGCAACAGCGGGACGTCGGCGGGTACGACGGGCGCACGCCGCTCGGTGCCGCGGGACTCGGAACGGATCCACACATGGACTGGCTGCATGCGGTCAGGATGCCACCGTCGCCCACGGCGAAGGCGCGACCTCGGTCCTCGTCGCCATGGCTTCGAGCAGCCTTCCCTGTGCTCATCCTGCTGGCAGCGCCAGGACGGTGATGGCCATCTGAAGACTCGCCCTGGCCGTCAGCGCCTGGTCTCGTAGTGGGACAGGGTCACGCCGTCCGGAAAGGTTCTCGTCTCCACGAGGCGCAGGTTCACCCAGTTGTCGAGCGTGGTGAAGAACGGCGTGCCGCCGCCGACCAGCACCGGGTGGGTGACCACCTGGTACTCGTCGATCAGGCCGGCGCGCATCGCCGCGCCCGCGAGGACCGCGCCACCGATCTCCATCGGCGCGCCGTCCTCGGCCTTCAGCCGGGTGATCTCGGCCGCGGCGTCGCCGGTGACCAGCCGCGCGTTCCCGGTGACCTCGTGGAGGGTCGTGGAGAACACCACCTTCGGCGTCTTCTGCCAGAGGCGGGCGAACTCGACCTCCACGGGCGTCGCGTCCGGCTGCTGGTCGGCGGTCGGCCAGTGCGCGCTCATCAGCTCCCACAGCTTGCGGCCGTACAGCGAGACACCGATCTCGCGGGCGCGGTCGTTGAACCACTGGTGGAGCTCGGCACTGGGCACGCTCCAACCTATGTCGTCGCCGGGCGCGGCGATGTAGCCGTCCAGGGACGCGTTCATCGAGTAGATCAGCTTCCGCACGGTGTCAGGCTCCCATCAGCTGTGTCGGTCTCCTGTGAACCGACCGCGCCGACAAAGGGAACTCATCGGTGCGCGACCCGCATTCTCACATCTGCGCGCGCGTCGGCAGCGTCGATCACCGGCATGACAGGCAGATGTGGCAAACGGGACACGGACGCCGCGACCGGATGCGAACAACTCCTCCGGGCTGGCCCGAAGCGTGCCGTCCGTGCTCGGTTCTTGAGTCCGTGTCCTCGCTTCGTCGTACGGCTGAGCCGATCGGACGGCGACGTGGTTGGAGCCCTGGGGAGACCTTCGCGGTCCTATGTCGTCGCTCTGGCACGATCTTGGGGTGACACCCGATTCGGATCGCGGCCGCTGGATCGCGCTGGTCGTGTGTTGCAGCGCGATGTTCATGACGCTGCTCGACGTGAGCGTCACCAATGTGGCGTTGCCGTCGATCGGCGACGACACGGGTGCCGGGCCGTCGCAGCTCCAGTGGGTCGTGTCCGGCTACACGCTTGCCTTCGGACTGGTGCCTGTGCTCGGGGGCAAGCTGGGCGACGACCATGGACGCCGGCTGATGTTCCAGGTCGGGGTGGGCGGATTCGTCGTGACCTCGGCGCTCTCGGGCCTCGCCCCCAGCGCCGGCCTCCTGATCGGCGCCCGGGTGCTCCAGGGGCTGTTCGGCGGGCTGATCAACCCGCAGACCTCCGGACTGATCCAGCAGATGTTCCGCGGCGCCGACCGTGGCCGCGCCTTCGGGGTGCTGGGTACGACGGTCGGGGTCGGCACCGCGGTTGGACCGCTCGTCGGCGGGGCGCTGATCGCGCTCGGTGGTCCCACGCTCGGTTGGCGGCTGGTCTTCTTCGTGAACGTTCCGGTCGGCCTCGTCGTCATGGCACTCTCCCGACGGCTGCTGCCTGCGCCGAGCGGGACCACTCACCACCGGCTCGACGTCCTCGGCGCCGCACTCCTGGGAGGCGCGACCTTCTGCGTCCTCTTCGCCTGCGTGGAGTACGACGCCCTCCAGGATCCCCGTCTCGCGTGGCTGGCCGTCCCGGCGCTGGTCCTGCTTGCCCTCTTCCTGCGTCGGGAGCGTCGGCTGACTGTCGAGTCGCGCGACCCGCTGGTCGACCTGCGGCTGTTCGGAGAACCGTCGTACGTCTCCGGCATCACGCTGGCGCTGGCGTTCTTCCCTGCCATCGCCGGGCTGCCCCTCGTCCTCGCCCTCTTCTACCAGCGCGGCCTGGGCTACACCGCGCTGGAGTCGGCGCTCGGGGTGACGGCCTACGCCGTGGGGAGCGCCGTGTCCGCACCCCTGTCCGGCCGTGTGGTCACCCGCATCGGACGGAAGCTGGTGGTGGCCGGGGCGGTCACGTTCGGACTCGGAGCGATCGCCATGGCCGTGGTCGCCCTGCACCTACCCGAGAGCCACGCGACTCTCGCGCTTGTGGCACCCCTGTTCGTGATGGGCTGCGGCCAAGGGATGCTGATCACACCCAACCAGACGCTGGCGCTGATGCAGGTGGACCCGCTCATGGGAAGCGCCGCGGGCGGCGTGCTCCAGACCGGGCAGCGGATCGGCCTGGCGATCGGCCAGGCCCTCATCGGCGCCGTCTTCTTCAACTCCCTCACCGGAGACAGCATCGCCTCCTACTCGCGCGCTCTGGGTCAGGCCGTCGTCGCCGCGATCTGCTTCGTCTCGATCGCCGTGGCGATCGGTGTGCACGACCTGGTCCGGACGCGCCGCCGGGAGACACACCCCTGACCCTGGCCCGGGTACCTCGCACTCGCGCAGCTGCACGCAGACGCTCTCGTCGCTGATCGGACCTGTGGGCGGGGACTTCAGGTGTGTGCCCTTTCGGCCTCGGCCGGGGAAGTGGTGGAGCCCTGGACTGGTACAGGGCGGTTCGGCGAGGTGACGCGGGTGTCGAACTTGGTGGCAAGTCTAGGGGTGGCGGTGAGCGCGAGCGGGGCGCCCGACTGAACTGCCGGTGAGCGCGGCCCGCGACGTTCGGGAACGCACCCGGGCGAGCACCACGCTGTGCGACAACGCTCAGGACCTCGACCTGCTCGCGCTCTCCCCGAACTTCACGCCGACGCGATGTTCGAGTCGAGCCATCTCGTCCAGCACGCGCTGCTCGACGGAGTGCTGAGCCTGCCGGACGCCCCGCTGTTGCTGGAGCTCGCCGCGGCGGCCGGCGAACGTGCCGCACCGGCACGAAGAGGTCGTGCCGACCTCACTTCACCACAGGTCGTCGAGGACGTGAGCCGCTACCGCCTCGCGCGGCGCGATCGGTCTGACGCCGCGCGTCGATGCTCATGGGCCGGCGGCGTCGGTACGCCATCGAAGAGCGACCCGTAGACCTGCGTGACTTCGTCGCCGCCCATGACCTGCCGCCGATTGGAAGGCCGAGACAGGGTCGGGTCGCGTGTCAGGCTGGCGCGCATGAACGCAGAGCAGTAGGTCGTCGCCGCGGCCGAGGATCGGGCTTCGGCCCTTGCGGCAGGCGATGCCCAGCGACTGGCGGGGCTCCTGCACGAGGGCTCCAGGTGGACGTCACATGCGGGGGAGCCTTTACAGCCGCTCGGAGTACGTCCGTCGAAACACCGAGGGCGCACGGTCTGGCGCTCCCAACGGCTGAGTGGGCATGCTTTGTCCATGGCCGACAGCCGGGTCGGGACACACCTCGAGCCTTCCAGCGATTTCCGGCCTTGCCGTCTGTGGCTTCCGGGCGAACTCTCATCCTCTCCATGCTGGTGTTGCTCGTCTTCCACGTGATCGGCGGCTTCCTTGGCGTCGCCTGGGGCGTCAACACGTGGGGCGAGGCATGGGGCTTCAATACTCAATCCACAGTGCCGCTGCCAGTCGGGGTGGCGCAACTCGTCTTCGCCTGGTTGGCGGCACGCAACGTGCGGCCTCCGGGCGGCCTGATTGCGGCTGGCCTCCTCAGCGCGTTCTGCCTGCTCAGCTTGATCCTTGGGCTGTTCGACGGTGACCTCCTCAACAACGTCGCGTCGATCGGGTTGATCTCATGGGGGGTGCTCTGGGGAGTCGTGGGGCGGGCTTCACGGTCAACGACAACGTCCGGATGTGCCGCGTAGCGTGCGCTGGTGAGCGACGTCCCTTTCTCTGCATCGGTTGCCCGACACCGGGTGTTGCGACCGAGGTCGCCCTGGCGACGCGGTCGGTCGTAGCCTCCTCCTGTGTCCACGAAGTCGGAACGGCGGGCGGCGCGCGACGTTGTCGCGGCCTATCACGAAGCACGATTGGCTGAGCTTCTTCGACGAGTCGGCGAAGCCGCGGACCGCTTCCGTGCCGGTAAGCTCGACGCCTTCGACGCCGATCAGGTCATCTTCCAGTACAGCCGTGCTGCGAAGGAGCTGTGGAAGTTCTGCAACCTCGGCGAGACTGTGTTCACCGCGCGAGCGATCAGGGAAAATGATGCCCCGGCCGATTGGTGGGAGCGCGGAGCGCCGAACCGGCGCTGAGACCAGCTGTCGGGGCCGGGAGACGGCCTTGCAGCGGGGACTTGGATCAGGTTGACCAGGATCCTCGCCGGCGACGAAGGTCGGGGAAGAACACAACCGAGCTCATCGCGTGAGCCGACTTCGCGCACGCCAGTCTCCGGACACGGCGACGAGCCGTTCCTCCTGTGGTGGTCTGCCAGGGGCCGCGACCACGACTGCAGGGTCGGGCACCCGAACTCCGGTCCAGGGTCGTAGGCGGCCGTGGCTGGCGACCGGCCTTTCGATCGCCGGGCTGGGTTTCTGGCACTCGGCCTCTATGCAGTCTCCCTTCGCCTGCAGGGGAAGGCGGGCGGCCGGCTGGCGCGAGACGCCGTCGTGTTGGGCTGGCCGGTCTGTGCTGACCCGTGCAGCCGGCCCGGAGAACCTCGCCGCCTTCGCGGCCTACTTGCCCGTCTTCGCCGGCGCAGACGATGCGGTGGTCGACTGCTTCACCCGGGGTGGCGGCGTCCCGTATTCGTCGTACCCGCGCTTCCACGAGGTGATGGACGAGGACGGCTCCGCGGTCGTCGACGCCACCCCCAGCTCCAGAGCACCCTTCCGCTGGTCCCGGGCGCGCTCGAGCGCCTCAGGTCGGACATCGGGCACCCACTGGCCCCGATCATCTATGCCTTCTCGTGCCTGCACTGCATGCCGGTGTCCTTGGGGCAGGGCGCCAGGGACTCGGTGCCGCCTGGAGACGCGAGCGCGCCCTCGAGATGCTCGCCCAAGCCGGATTCGGGCGCGTGGACGTCATGCAGATCGAAGGCGACGTCCTCAACGACTACTACGTCGCTACGGCGTCCTCGTAGGACAGGGCGCGGACCGACACAACCGCGACGCTGAACCAAGACCTCTGGAACGGAAGGCCGCTGAGCGTGTCGAGCGCACGTCAGGACAGCTCTTTGCCTCACATCGTTGCACAGCGTCACGCCGGTCGTGCCACTATCGAGAGGTGGTCGCCGACGATCCGACGTACTCTGAGGAGCTGAGCGACCCCCAGTCCTACACGGCCGGGAACGACCGGCTCTACACCCGCTTCGCTGGGCTCTACGACGTGGCGGTCAGGCTCGCCCCGTTCTGGCGTCGATGGCTGGGCCAGGCACTTCCCCTCATCCGGGGCCCCAGGGTCCTCGAGGTCTCCTTCGGCACCGGTTGGCTGCTCACGCAGTACGCCGGCCGCTTCCGGACCGACGGCATCGACCTCAACCCTGCGCTCGTAGAGACCGCTCGCCGCAACCTGGCGAAGACCGGGGTCCGCGTCGAGCTGCAGCGCGGGAGCGTCGAGGCGCTGCCCTACCCTGACGCCACCTTCGATACCGTCGTCAACACCATGGCGTTCACCGGGTACCCGGACGGCCCAGCCGCTGCTGCCGAGCTCGCCCGTGTGCTGAAGCCCGGGGGGCGACTGGTGCTGATCGACATCAACTTTCCTCAGGACCGCAACCGTCGGGGGACGGCCCTCGTCGAGCGTCTTTGGAAGCCGCTCGGCGATCTCATCCGCGATGTCGCGAGGCTTCTGACCGATGCCGGCCTGGAGGTCGAGGACGACGAGATCGGCGGGTGGGGCAGCGTCCACCTCTATCTCGCCGTCAAGCCAGGGCCTGTCGCGAGCCCGTTGTGATCCCGCCTCAAGCCGCCGCCGGCCCGGCGACGAGCACCGACGATGTGATCGCCCAGCTGGTCACCAACTGGTGCGTGTGAAGCCGCCAGCCGGGCGGGAGCAGCGCCTCGGTGTCCACCGGCCGACAGCCTCCGGTGAGGCGCGGGTGAAGCCGCCACACCGCGGACCAGCCGGCGGACACCAGCCGCGTCAGCCCTCGGGTGCCGCCAGTGAGACTCACCGTGGTGACCATGCCCTCCTGGCGCAGTACCCTGGCGGCCTCGGCGAAGAACACGGTGGTCGCGGCGGGAGACAGCAGGTCCAGGACGTAGGTGGCCACCACCCGATCGGCCGAGGCGTCGGGCACCGGCCACGGGTCGTGACCGTTGATGCCTTCGACCAAGACCCGTTCGCCCCAGCCACGCAGCCGATCACGCGCCAGGCCGACCATTGTGGGGCTCACGTCGAGGGCGACGTAGCGCGCCTCGTCCCGCAGCTGGTCGGCGAGGAGACGCTCCGCGAGCGCGCCGGTGCCGCAGCCCACCTCCACGACGTTGGTCGCTCGGTCGAAGTGCCCGGCCCGCACCATGGCGTCAACGGCGGGTCGCTCGTAGAAGCCCTGCGTGTCCTGCCACCGGCCGATGCGGTCGTAGACCGAGGCCGCCTGCTCGGGTGTCAGATACCGGCTGGCGATAGCCACGGAGAAACACTACGGCAGACCTGCGCGGACAGCGTCGCCGCGTTCGCTGAAGCACGGCGGGACGCGCGCTTCCCAGAGTCGCAACCCAAATGGTCAGCGTCACCACGTCGCGCCCGCTCAGGGGCGTGGAGGGCGCCTCACGCCAAGGGGTCAGTCAGGAAGCAGTTGTGCTGAGATCAATCCGCGTAGGAATGCTGCGGTCCGTGCGGCCGACCATCCTCGGCCGGTGCGGAGCGACCCGTAGAGCTCGGCACTGAAGAGCACGATGAGGATGTCGGTTGCCTTCACCTGCGTGAGTCGGGGGCGCAAGCCGCCCCTCTTGCCAGCGATGATGCGCACGGCCGCTCGGTAGGACTCGACGCGTCGTTGCTCACTGACCCTTTCCACCTGTGCTGCGTCTGGGTCGCCGGCGGCGCCGTGCAGCGTGGCGACCAGCGGCGCTACCCGCTCCAGAATTGCGATGCCGTGGGTGAAGAAGATCTCGAAGGCGGCATGGGAGGTAGGGGACGACTCGAAGTCGTCCCACCACTGGTGCCACGGCAGGAGGTCGAGGATCTGCGGGTCGGGGGGCGGCTCTCGCCACCGATCGAAGCCCACGATTGCGGCGCCCAGCGACTCCTCGAGCAGCATGGCCTTGGTCCCGAACGTGTAATAGATGGTCGGGACTGCAACCCCAGCCTTATTGGCGACCGCGGAGATGGTGGTGCCCGCGTAACCGTTCGCACAGAACAACGCGTAGGCGGCGCGAACCATCCGGCGTCGAGTGACAAGAGCTCGCTCGGCCCGCGTCGTGGCGTTGGTAGACATTGACACCGATCCTAAACCCACTATAGTCTCGCTATAGCGAGAGGTAGCGGTGGATGAGGATCTTGTTCGCGTCGATGCCGGCGGACGGGCACTTCAACCCTTTGACCGGGGTCGCGATCCACCTGGCCGAGCGCGGTCATGATGTGCGGTGGTACGCCGGGCCGACCTACGGTGCCAGGCTCGACCGTCTGGACATGCCTTGGTTCCCCTACCAGCAGGCCACAGAGGTGATGGCCAGCAACTTCAACGACCTGTTCCCCGAACGGGCCAGACTCAAGGGCCCCAAGCTTGTCTCGTTCGACCTCGACAAGCTGTTCGTGAGCCAGGTCGAGAACCACTTCCAGGACATGGCCGCCATCAGGCACGAGTGGCCGTTCGAGGCGCTGGTCTGCGACGGCGCTCTCTGCGCAGAACAGCTCGTCGCGGAGTCGCTGCACCTCCCGGTGTTCGCCGTCGGCATCACGATGGTGATGCCTGACGCCAAGGGACCACCGCCGTTCTTCGGACTCCGTCCCGCACGCACGCCGCTGGGCCGACTGCGGCAGACGATCGTGCGCAAGATGCTCGCGAGCGGCATGAAGGCCGGCACCACTCACTACAACCAGATCCTCGCCGCGCACGGCCTCGCACCGATCCCCCCCGACGGCTTCCCACACGAGCCGATGCTCCGGACTCAGCGGGTCTTCCTCAACGGCTCGCCTGGGCTGGATTTCCCGGGATACCAGCCATTCCCCAATGCGGAGTACGTCGGACCCCTCGTCCCGGCTCGCCGGGCGCTCAGCGTCTCCACCCCGTTGCCGGACGTCGTCGTCGACGCCGCGAGGAAGGTCGTGGCGGTCTCCCAAGGCACAGTCGACAACACCGATCCGGCCAAGCTGATCGTCCCCACCATCGAAGCACTCAAGGACTCCGAGTACATCGTCGTGGCCACCACCGCAGGCGCCGAGACACAGGCTCTTCGCGCGCGCTTCGCGCAACCGAACGTCGTCATCGCGGACTTCATCAACTATGACGACCTGTTCCCGCACGTCGACGTGTTCGTCACAAGCGGAGGCTTCGGCAGCAACCTCGCCGCGTTCCTGCATGGCGTCCCGGTCGTGGGCGCCGGCAAGCGCGAGGGTAAGAACGACATCAACGCGCGGATCGGCTACAACAAGCTCGGCATCGACCTCCGCACCGAGCACCCGAGACCCGCGGCGATCCGCAAAGCGGTCCAGACGCTCCTGGACGACCCCGCCTACGCAGAAAGAGTCGCCGACCTACGAGCGGAGCTCGAGTCCTACGAGCCGATCGCGACCATCGAGAAGGCCCTCCTGACGGAGACGATGAACGGGCCGCGTCCTGCGCGGCGGTAAGGACAGCCCATGGGGTCGAGTGTCAAGGGCTTGGTTTCTCGACTGTGGTCCTGGGTGATCGGCTCGTCGGGTTCGCCGGCGGGTTGATGGTTCTTCAGGGGGAGGCGACGCGCTTCGTGGTGGGCGGGGCTGCCCAGGGTCTTGTCCGGGATGTGGTCTCGACGCATGTGCGGGCTCGCCCGCGCTGATCAGCGCCGCGGTCCGACCTGTCGGGGGAGTAGTCGCAGCGCGAGCGTCGGGCACGTCCGCACGGCCACACCGGCCTCGGCCACGAGCCCGGCGGGCACCTCCCGGGTCACGAGGGGATAGCCCCATTCGTCGAGGTCGACGACCTCGGGCAGCAGCTCATGGCACAGGCCCCGTGCGCGGCACGAAGGCCAGTCCACCCGCAGGGTGCGGGTCCCCCCGGTCATCGGCTGACCTGCGCCACGTCATCGGTGATGTTCACCATGTGGGAGCAGCCGCCCCAGGCATGCGCAGTGATGTCCTCGGGGAACGTCACCAGTAACGAGCCCACCAGCCGGGCCGTCCCGTCCGGGTGTGCACAGGCGCCGCGGCCTGTGACGGACGCGCGCAGCTGCTCGAGCCGGTCCACCCCTCCCTCTCCCCGGGCCACCGCAGCCACGGCGGTGGCCAGCGCAGGCAGACCGTTGAAGCAGGGTCCGCAGCGTCCGGCGCTCTGGGAGGCTAGGTACGCCGTGAGCCGCGCGGTCATGGTCACCGGGCACTCACCCGGACGCAGCGGGATCACGGCTCCGGCACCCAGGGGTACACCGGCCGTCTTCATCTCCTCGCGGTCGACCGTCAGTCCGGCCAGGCGCTCCCTGGTCGTCCACGCTCCGTGGTAACCGCCCACGACCAGCGGCCCGTCCACTGCCGGAATGACGTCCGCCCACGGTGTCCCGTCGGCCACCTCTGAGACGAGGGGGTGTCCCTCGCCGTCCCAGGTGAGCAGCGTCGTCGGTGGACCAGCGGCGGTTCCGGGGAGCACCCGGGCACCGACCTGCGCCCAGGTCTCCGCATTGCAGAGCAGGGTGGGGCGGCCACGGTGCCCGTCATGGGCCTCGGGCGCCCATGCCGTGACCGGGAGGTTGGGCCGGCCCGCCATCAGCTCGAGCACGGCGCGCGCCTGCCCGGCAACGAACCGGTCCTCGGCCTTGTGCACGGTGAAGCGCGCACGGTCGCGCCGCTCGGCGACAGCCCTGCGGAGGGCGTCGATCACCGGCAGCCTCTCGCCGGGGACGATCACGTGGATCTCCTTGGTGCCGAGAGCGCGCGCCACCACGACCGCTCCGTCGAGCACCAGGTGTGGGCGGCCGAGCCCGAGCACCGTGTCCTTGCGTGAGGCCGGCTCCCCCTCGCTGAGGTTGACGACGACGACCGGGCGACGATGGGAAGCGACCGCCTCGAGCTTGGTGGCGAAGGGGAAGCCGGCGCCGCCCCTGCCGCGAAGCCCCCATCGGTGGGCCTGCCTGAGCAGGGTTGGGGCGTCCAGCTGCGGCAGGTCGCCGAACCGGGCCCGGTGCTCACGCAGACCAGGCCCTTCGGCGTACCCCTTGAGCAGGCGGAGGCCATCGGGGACGAGAACCTGCTTCATCGCAGGCCGCCCAGTGGATGGTCGTGCCGCGCCGGCGTCACCAAGACGGCGGTGCGTAGGGCGGCGACCAGGCCCACCACACCGACACAGCCGAAGGTCAGGAGGCGCGACCAGCCGGTGTGCGCGTCGGTGCCGATCCCGACTCCGTGCGCGACCGCGACCGCCCAGGCGACGTACCCGAGGAGGTGCACGGTGCGCCAGCCGCGGTGTCCCATCCGCGTCCTGACCAAGCTCGTGAGGACCACCGCGATGATGGCGTCGAGGGCCACCGCGCCGAGGCCTAGCCAGGCGGGTTTGTAGGAGGCTCCGAACGGCACCACCGCCTGCCACCAGCGGATGTCGACGAAGGTGTCGAGCACGGCCGAGAGCACGTGCGCGGTGAGCAGGGCCGCGGTGATCAGGCTGAGGTTGCGGTGGAAGGCCTGGGTGAGGAACCGCGGCACTCCCCGGCCGGCGCGACCGAAGGTGGCCAGGATGCCGAGGGCCACGGTCATCGTGAGGAGTACGAGCAGGACGGTGCCGGTCGCGCGGTTGAGGTACCAGAGCATCGCGGGGTCGGTCACAGGTTTCCCCCCGGCCAGGCGCCGACGCGGACGACCCTGCCGTCCTGCGCCACGAGCCGGGCGTCGACCCGACGCTGGTCGAGCCAGGCGGGCCCGGCCGCCCCGAGAACGATCGCTGCCGTCGCTGCAGCATTGGCCGCCACGCACGTAGGCCCAGTGGCGGTGACGGTGCGCCAGACCTCGATGGCGGGAAGGCCCGTCCGGGGGTCGATCACGTGGTGGCGCGCAACACCGGCCTGGTGCCAGCGGCGTACGCGGGTGCTCGAGGTGGCCAGGCCCCCGCCAGCCATCCAGATGAGCTCGTCGGCAGAGTCAGCGTCCAGCCGCTCCCGGATCTCGATCGGCCACGTGTCCCCTCCTGCGACTGCAATGTCACCACCCAGGCTGACCAGGGCACCGACACCGAGCACGGAGTGGACCGTTGAAACGGCCAGGTCGCTGGCCCAGGCCTTTCCCACCGAGCCGAGGTCGAGGGCGGTTCCGTCGGGGATCCGGACCCAGTCCTCCCCGACCTCGACCCGTCGCCAGGCGTCGGGATCGACCCTGGTCTCCGCTCCCGACCCTTTCGGCCGGAGCATCGCGAAGTCGCGGTCGTAACCAAGCTCGACAATCGTGCGGCCGAGCAACGGGCTGACCAGTCCAGACGTCTCGACGGCGACGGAGAGCGCCGCCTGCACCGCGCTGACCAGCAGCTGGTCGACCCGGACCCGCAAGCCCGGAGCGCGGTTCGCCTGGTTCAGGTCGCTGTCATCCCGGAACCGGCTGCAGGTCCGGTCCACCGCGGACAGCACGTCGCGGACCAGGACAGCGGCCTGGCCCAGGAGCTCGGCGTCGCGCGTGGCCACGTGGACGTAGGTGCCGAGGGCCCGGAAGCGGGCCGCGGGCGCAGTCGAGACGACGCCGGTGGCACCGGCCGTGCTCACGTCAGGACCCCGAGCTGGGGGCAGGTGCCGGGGGTGGGGGCGGCGCGGCCGGGGGTCGGCCCCCGCCTCCCCCACCACCGGACCCACCGCCGGACCCACCGCCGGACCCGCCGCCGGAGCCGCCGCCGGACCCGCCGCCGGAGCCCGACGAGGTGTACCCCGTGCTGGAGGTGCTGAGGGTGCCGCCGGGCCCGATGCTCGCCGCGCGCACCACGCGCGTGTCGACCACCGTGACCTCGGGGCGCTTCTTCCAGACCGTACGGACCCGCGGACGCTGGGCCGCCTGGGCATCGCTCCAGGCGTCTCGCTGACGTTGCCAGTCAGCCAGGGCTCGGCGCTGCGCCTGCTGGCGCGCGGCGTTACTGGCCTCCTGGTCGGCGCCGTGGTCGCGGGCCGCCGCGCCTGCGAGCCAACCGCAGGCAGTCAAGGCGCCCACCGTGGTGAGGCCGGTGACCGCGGCGAGCGCACGGCGATAGCCGTCACGGGTACGAGCGGAGTAGGTCATGGCCCGACGGTGCCGCCCGCCGCACCAAGGGCAACTCAGTGCAGTGTTAAGTCCACGTCATGAACCGCGGGTTCGTCACTCGGCAGGCGCCGATGCTTGAGGAAGGCTTAGCACTTCCTCGACACGGGGATAGGACGGCATCGTCGATGCTCGGGACATGAAGACATTGACCGTCACGCTCTCGCTCGTCGCCGTGGCAACCGGCACCGCCGGTGCAGCGATCGCCTACGCGAGCACGGCTCCTGAGCCATCCACGCAATCGCCGATCTCCGCCCCTGCCCCGGCCCAGAAGGCGGCCGTGGCGACCAGGCCCGGAGTGAAGCTCAAGGTGCGTTTCCGCAAGTGCCGGGTCGGTGCCCAGCTCGAGCACGGCACGTGCGTGCGACACATCGTCCACACCGTGGTCGAGCCGGCCCCGGGCGTCGCAGCGGCCTCGACCTACGGGTCGAACCGACTCGACCTGGGGGTCGGGAGGAGGGCGCGGCGACCGTTCGCCCAGGGTCCGCCATGCAGCCGGCGAGCACTCGGACGACCAGGCCGAGCACGAGGAAGGACACGAGTCCGGGAATTCTGAGGACCATGCTTCCGACGACGCTCCCGAGACCGACGACTGAGCCTCGCCGGCCCTCAGGGCACCAGCCGGTGCACCCGGAGTGTCACCTCCACCTGGGTGCCGGAGCCAGGGGTGCTGTGTGTGGCCATGGCCCCGCCTACTGCAGTGACGGTCCGACGCACGATGTCGAGACCGAGCCCAGTCGAGCCCGTTCGGTCACCGGCACGGGCGGCAGGGTCGATCCCGCCGCCTTCGTCAGCCACCTCGAGGTGCACGGTGTCCCCGACGTGGCGGAGCACCACCGAGAAGCCGACCCCCTCCTCGGTGTGCGCGAAGACGTTGTCGATCAGGATGTCGACGATGTCGCGCAAATCTGCGACCGCCATCGCGACCAGGAGCGGTGGCTCGGCGATGCTCAGCACCATCGGCCTGCCCTGTTCTTCAGCAAGAGGGCGCCAAAAGGCGACACGGGCGGCCACGACCGTGGTTGCGTCGCATGTCGAGGTCATGTCCTCGCGCACCGGCCGTCGCGCGTCGTGAACGATCGCGTCGACGTCGCGCTGAAGGGTGGCGATGTGCCCCTGGAGCCTCTGGGCCAGGGCCGGGTCCGTCACCGACTCGGCGTCGAGACGGAGCGCGGTGACCGGGGTTCGCAGGCGGTGGCTGAGGTCGCCGACGGCTGCGCGCTCCGCAGCGAGCAGCTCGGTGATGCGCTCGGCCAACGCGTTCAACGCCTCGGCCAGGTCCTGCGCCTCCTGCGGCCCACTCACCTCCGCACGAGCGTCGAGCCGTCCGCCCCTGAGCCGATGGGCCGTCCCGGCGAGCCCGACGAGAGGTCGGCTGATGCGCCGGCCCAGCCGGTCAGCCACCAGCAGGGCGAGGGCGAGCAGGGCGGCCCCGAGCAGGATGATGCTCACCCAGGCGCGCCTCACTCCGTTGTGCAGTTGGGCAGGGCTGACCCGGCTGACCACCACCTCGGTGCCGTCGGCGACCACGACGGGCAGCACCACCTTCCCGCCGTCAGCGTCCTTGACCGTGGTGGCCTCTCCGGACCGGGCCGCACGGACCGCGGGGTCGTCGATGAGTCCGGGGCCAGGCGCTCCGAGGATCTGGTCGTCCTCGAGGACCAGGGACGTCCGGGCGAAACCGCGTTCATCGGTCGCCTCGACCAGCCCGGGGAGCTCGGGTTCGTTGTCGAGGGTGGACACGAGGATGGCGACGTTGCGAGCCTCCTGGTCGGCCGACGCCATGGCACGGTCCTCGGCCAGGACGCGCACCAGCAGGCACAGGGGGACCACGAATGAGATCACCACGGCCGACGTCGTGGCGGCTACCAGCCACGAGATCCGGCCGCGCATCAGACCCCGCCGGCCCCGGGGTCGACGAGACGGACTCCCACACCACGGACGGAGTGGAGATACCTCGGCTGGGCCGCCGACTCCCCGAGCTTGCGGCGCAACCACGACAGGTGCACGTCGACGGTCCGGTCCGAGCCACCGTAGGGCTGCTGCCAGACCTCGGCGAGCAGCTCGCGCCGGGTCACCACCTGGCCGACGCGTCGGCACAGCAGATGGAGCATGTCGAACTCCTTGCGCGAGAGCTCCAGGCTATCCGCCTCCAGCGTCACGGTCCGGGCTCCCGCGTCGAGGACCAGCCCACCAACGACGAGTGTCTCAGGCACCGCGTCACCGGCCGTACGTCGCAGCACGGCGCGGATGCGAGCCTCGATCTGCTCGCTGCCGAACGGCTTGACGACGTAGTCGTCCGCACCGGCGTCGAGCGCCCGGACGAGGGTCGGGTCGTCGTCCTGCGCCGTGACGACAAGGATCGGGATCTGCACGGCTGCCCGGATCATCGCGATCAGCGTCAGCCCCTCGACATCCGGGAGGCCGAGGTCGAGCAGCACCACCTCCGGCTGTTGCTTCAATGTGGCCTCGAGGCCACTCCATCCCGGTGCCTGCGACACTGACGGCATGACCCCGTCCCGCGAGGCTCCGGCGCAGTGCGTCGCGGATCGGCTGGTCGTCCTCGACGATCAGGATCCTCGTCATACTGGCACGCTAGCCCAGCGGTCTGTGGACGCACCTCCCAGACCACGGGCGAGGAGGCTGTGACCGTGCGGCGCCTCCTCGCGGTGTGCGCCTGGACGCTGGTGGTGCTGGTCTGCTCGATGGGGGTCTGGGGCGTGATCCGCACCGCCGGGACCGGAGTGACCACCTCCCCCGAGATCCCCAGCACCATCACCAGCGCCCGACCCTCGCCGCGCGGGGCCATCTCCTCCGCGCGCCCTCATCCGCCTTCATATCCGTCCGCGACCGTGCGTTCACCGTCGTTCACACGAGAGGGAGCACCGTCAACCACGCCGCCGCCTGCACTTCCCGGCAACCCAGCCGAGACCGACAAGGCCGACGACCCGAGAACTTCCCACAGCCAGGAGCCAATCGAGGTCCGGCGCACCTGGCAAGGGGCGGCAGGAGCCGTCGGGGCCAGCTGTCGAGGCGCGACCATCACCTTCCGTGGCGCCCAGCCGAACTCCGGCTGGCGGGTCGAGGTCGGCGACCGTGGCCCCGAGGAGATCGAGGTTCACTTCTCCAAGTTCGAGGGTGAGGATGCCGGCAGGGGCGAAGTCGAGCTCAAGGCGGGCTGCATCGAGGGTCAGCCGACCTTCTCGACTTCTGACGACTGATCCGGCGCTCGGTTCCTCCCCGCGGCAGTTGCGTTGCCCCACTCGTTCAGTGGTGCGGCGATTCGCTCCGGGCACTCGCTTTCGGATGTGGCTAGCCCGACTGGTCCTTGAGCCATCCGCTGTGGTGCTTGGCCGCCCAGGAGCGGCGGACCCGGCCGAACACCATGCCCACGAGCGCGTGATTGGTTGCCGGGTTGAGCGCCGCCATGAAGATGTGTGCACCCAGCAGCACCATCGCAACGACGACAGCCGTGGCGTGCGGCCCGGCAGAATCCTCACCACCGGCAGACAGCGATTGAATCCCGGTGTAGATCACCACGGCGACAGCTCCGGTCAAGGCCCACGCCAATGCCTTCTGACCCGGATTGAACATGCCGTAGTCACCATGGTCACCCCCGCCGAACGGGTGCCGTAGATGATCGCGGACCCAGGTCGCGTCACGCCGGTCGACGCTGAACAACGACCACGTCGCTCCTAGAAGAGCTCGGGTATCGCCAAGAGCCAAAGCGGCGAGCAGGCCGACGCCGATCAGTGCCACTGCGCCCCAATGGGCCGTCAGAAGCAGCCCCGGCTCAGCCCCCTCGTCTCCGAGTGCCAGACCAGTGCCCAACGCGGTGGCCACCATCAACACCGTCCACCAGTGCGCGAATCGTTCGGTCAAGCCGAACCGGGCCACCCACTCTGGTCCGTCTGATGCGTTGCTCGGTGAACGATCCAGCAAAGCTGCCTTGTTACTCATGTTGAGCACCTCCTCGGACCGGCCTGACGTTGCGGCCGGCTCCACCTCCAGACCACCACTCGGCACGCGCGGTGCCCAGAGGCCAACGTCCCGACCGGCAGGGTGTTGGTGGCGTCGCATATCGTCGGTGGCGAACGGTGTGGAGCCATGGATTGTGCGTCGCCTCGGAAGTGTGGGCGAGCCCGACAGGTGCTGCCATCTGGGCGAAGTTGGCGCACCCGCCGCCGACTCGGGTGACGCTCCCTGGACACCGCCCACGTCGTGGTCCGCGGAGGCCTCGAACACCGGTGACTCCTCGACCTGGACGGCACCCCAGTGGGGGTCGGCACCGCTGCGGACTCCACGGTCGAGTACCGGGCCGCGTCCAAGGCGAATAGGACTATGGCCGACGCCGCGCCGCTTGTTGCTCGTTAGACGAGAGATTCAGTTCGGTCTTCGACACAGGCGTTGGGCGGCGTGCGCCTTTCTGGGTTACTGCAAAGACGCGTCAGTTGACGCCGCCGCGGGGCTGGCGACGAGTCGCATCGGTCGATGGTTCGCCAGCCGCGGATTCTGGGCATGGGACGTCCACCTGATCGCCAAGAGCGGCGTCCGTCGAGGCACTGCGCGGCATCAGGAGCAGGTCTATGACGATCCGGACCCGGATGAGCCTGCACGGGTTCATCGCCACCGACCCCTACCTGCACTTCTCAGAGAACGGCGTGGCCAGGTTCTGCGCCCGTGTCGGGGTGCGGCAGTTCCGCCAGAGCCCCGTCGGCTCGACAACCCAGGTCGAGCCGACGTTCCACGACCTCGTGATCTTGCGCAAGATCGCTGAGCGGGCCGACGAAGCCTTCCGCAAGGGCGACACCCTCGTCGCGACCGGTCACATCAACGAGAACCCGTACGAGCGGCACGGCCGGAGGATTGTGCGCGAGGAGTTCGTCGCCCGGCACATCGGTCACGATCTGGTGCTCACCACGTACGTCGTGGACCGCAAGCAACCGGCACCGCCCGACCCTGATCTCGCCATCGCGCCTCCGACCGAGCCGGTTCCTGAGCCGGTCGTCGGGCACTGACCAGGTGCTCCGTCATGCACACGCAGGAGGGCTACCACGGCCCCGCAGCTCAGCCGTCCCTGATCGAGGAGCGCGACCTCTCGACGTACGTCCCGACCCGAGCAGTTGGGCGACTCAAGACCAAGCTCATCACCGGCCCGGCCAAGCACGGCCTGCTCGGCGTGCTCCAGGCCGAGCACAACCTCACCATCCGTCTGCGTTCTTTCCCCAGCGCGATCAACCTGCGTTGGTCGTCGACTCCCAACGACTCCTCTCCGGGGGCCTGGCCACGCGCGTAGAGAAGATCGAGCCCGCACTCGGCGAGGCGTGAACCGAACAGACGTACGTCGTCCTTCAGCGCGAGCCTCACCCTGCCGGAAGCAGGGGCGTACGTCGGGCAGTCGGTGAAGACTCTCGGGTGACGGATCTCGGCCGCGACGCTGCCGGCGTACCGGTTCGGCTTGCGCAGCATCCGGGTTCGCCTCGCCGACCTGGAAGCGACTGGACGACGCGTCCCCAGCGGTGCGCCGTGAGGACGCCTGGACGCCAAACCCGCGAAGCGCCCGGCCCAGGCCGTCGAAGGCCGGTTGACCGCTTTCGCACGGCTGCCCTTGGTCAACCCCAGGCAGTGCTCGTCGTCGCGTATGGCCACTGATGACCGCCCATGGGACTGCCTGTATTGCCTATTATTGCCTACGGGCCGGAAAGCAGAACGGCCTCTGATCAGCGTTTCCGCTGGTCAAAGGCCCTTTTCGTGCTGGTGGGCGATACTGGGTTTGAACCAGGTTCCAGGGCGTCGAGGCGCAACTGGCCTGACCTGCGGAAACAGGCCTCTGACCTCGCCGATGCCACCCAGTGACGCTCCGTTAGGCGTGGACACAAGATACCTACTCGTGGGACTCTGTATCTGGCACGTAGATGGCACGACGAGCGCGGGCAGGGATCCGGTGGCGAACACCAAGGGCAGGGGCACGGTTCGGGAACCTTCGGCAGGCTGCCGTCCGGCCGCTGCCAGGCCCGCTACACCGGCCCGGACGGACTGATCGCACAAGGCGCCGCTCACCTTCGACACCAAGGGGGACGCCGAGGCCTGGCTGTCCACCGTCCGCGCCGACATCATCCGGGACGCCTGGACCCCCAACGGCCGGCCAGGGCAAGGCGCTCACCTTCGGGCCCTACGCCGAGCGGTGGCTCGTCGGGCCGCACCCTCGAAGCCCGCACCCGCGAGCACTACCGCCCCCTGCTCGACCGGCACATCCTCCCGACCTTCGCCCGGATGCCGCTGCGGGCCATCACGCCGGACCTGATGCGCGAGTGGCACTCGACGACCTGCACCGACCGGCCGACCCTGCGAGGCCACGCCTACGGGCTCCTGCGGACCATCCTGGGCCAGGCCGTCGGACGAGCTGCTCACGCCGCAACCCGTGCCACATCCGCGGCGCCGGCAACTTCAAGCGGGCCCACAAGATCCAGCCCGCGTCGCTGGACGAGCTCGCGGCCATCGTCGCCGCCATGCCGGCGCGGTACCGGGTCATGGTGCTGCTCGCCGCCTGGTGCGGGCTGCGCTTCGGGGAGCTGACCGAGCTGCGCCGCGGCGACGTCGACACCAAGGGCGGGCATCCTCCGCGTCCGCCGCGGCGTCGTGCGCGCCAGCGGGCAGACCATCGTGAAGAAGCCCAAGAGCGACGCCGGCATCCGTGACGTGGCGGTCCCGCCGCACCTGCTGCCGCTGGTCCGTGAGCACCTGCTCCAGCACGCCGAGCCCGGCAAGGATGGCCTGCTGTTCCCGGCCCAGTCCGGCGGCCACCTCGCCCCGTCGTCCCTGTACCGCGTCTGTACCCGGCCCGGGAGGCGGCCGGGCGACCGGATCTCCGCTTCCACGACCTGCGGCACACCGGCGCCGTCCTGGCCGCGAGCACCGGCGCGACGCTGGCCGAGCTGATGGCCCGGCTGGGGCACTCCACCCCCGGCGCTGCGCTGCGCTACCAGCACGCCGCCCAGGGACGCGACATGGCAGATCGCCAAGGCGCTGTCCGCCCTCGTTCCACAAGCTGACGGTGAATAGCGCGCGTGGGCGTGCACTGAGGGCGCCTATGTCATAGCGTTACCTGTACAACAACAGGACACCGACTGCATACCGCGGTTGACCACCTAGCGCGATGCGAAGTGGCGGCCTCGGGATCCACCGAGTGGCGCGATGCCCTCACCGGACGGCGCGACGCCGAGCACGACAGACCTCAGACAGGTCCGTCGTAGCTCGGCGTTCATGTCTCCCGAGGAGATCATCGTGGCCAGTCGCGTCACTCCCAACAAGGCCGTCCGTCGGCTCGAGTCCATTCCGAACGCCGCCGACTACGTCGGCGTCACCCCGAAGACCATGCGCCGCTGGATCGCCTCGGGTCAGGTCACGGGCTACCGCGCCGGGCCCCGCCTCATCCGCGTCGACCTCAACGAGCTCGACGCCATGCTGCGCCCCATCCCCACCGTCGGCGGTGCCGCGTGAGCCGTGCACTGGAACGACAAAGCCCCCCGGCTCGTGACCGGAGGGGCTCAGATGTCGACTGCGAGGGCGACCTGGCCAGCATACCGCCGGCCGCCGACGTGGGCGCCTTGCAGCCGATGCCCGATCTCACCCGTGACCAGTACGACGCGCTCCGCGCCGACATCGCCTGCAACGGGATCATCGTGCCGGTCGTGGTCGACCAGCACGGCCGGATCCTCGACGGGCACAACCGGCGGCGCATCGCCGAGCAGCTGGGCATCGCCTGCCCGACGACCGTCCAGGTGATCGCCGACGACGACCAGGCGCTCGACCTGGCCGTCACCCTCAACTGCGCACGCCGGCACCTGACCCGCGAGCAGGTCCGCGACGTCATCGCCCACGAGCTCTACGCGGCGGCCGGACGACTCCGACCGGGCCATCGCACGTCGTGTCGGCTGCTCACCCTCGACGGTCGGATCAGTGCGCGGGCCGGTGTCCAACTTGGACAGTCGCCCGTTGACCACCGAGGAGGTTCGCCGTTCGGTCGACGAGGCAAAGGTCGCGTTCACCGACTTCCGCATTCACCTCGCCGATGCGCTCACCCAGACGCCCCCGGAGAGACGTAGCGACCTGTTCGAGCTCGTCATGCGGGACGTCAGCCTGGTCGACCTACCGGAGTGCCGGTATCTCCTGGAGGGCGCCGTTTTCGGAGCCGTGGCCGACGTCGTGGGCGGTGGTGGCCGATGAGCAACCGACGCCGGCCCCGCAACCGGCTGCTCTCCCTGCACCGAGGTCCGGCTGATCGACGACGTCGACGACGCGCTCGCGCACCTCGACGAGTACGGCTGCCCGGACTGCGCCTCGACGTTCGGGCCGCCGGTCCGCTTCGACGAGGACCTGGTGCAGCTCGAGGTCCGCCACGACCAGACGTGCCCGTGGTGGCGAGCGGCGGTGAGCCGGTGAGCACCCGAGAGTGGATCGAGCGCGTCTACGCCGACGCACCCGGCTCCCTGGTCGTCGCCCACGAGACGACGGGCGGAGCGTTCGAGGGCGCCGGCGGGCAGTGCACGACCCACGAGGCCGCGGCCCGACGCATCGAGGTGCTCGAGGCGGCCGGGTGTCGGAGCGTCTACCTGCGCGCCACGACCGTCGCCCGGACCCTGAGCCCGTTCGAGAGGGGCGGATCCGCCGACGCGTACTTCCTGCCCGGCCTGTGGGGCGACGTCGACTTCGGCGAGGTCGGTCACGCCCACGACGCCGGCCGACGCACGAGGGGCGGCCGCTGCCACCCCGACGAGGCCGAGGCCAGGCGGATCGTCGTCGCCAGCGGGCTCCCCGACCCCTCGGTGTGGGTGCACTCCGGCGGTGGGCTCTACCCGTGGTGGCTGCTGGAGAAGCCGGCGGAGGTGACCGACGAGAACCGGGTGGACCTCGGGACGCTGTCGGCCCGCTGGCAGAACGCCATTCAGGCGTCGGCGCACCGACTCGGCTACGACTACGGCGCCGGCGTGGGTGACCTGGCCCGGGTGCTGCGGGTGCCGGGCACCACGAACCGCAAGGCGGGCCAGGAGCGCCCCTGCCGGCTGCTGGAGGACACCGGGCAGCGATACACCGTCGCCGAGCTCCTGGGCGCTCTACCGGCCCCGGTAGACCTTGCTCCGCCGGCGTCGGCGGGGGTGTGTGGACCTCACCCGAGACTCGCACGGGGAGTCGGTCCTCTACCGGTTCGCGGCCGAGACGACCTGGGCCCAGCTGCTCGGCCGGTACGGCTTCACGCGGTGCACCGGCCGGCACGGCTCCGGTGTCGTCGAGTGCTTCACCCGCCCGGGCAACCGCGGAGCACTCCTGCTCGGCTCACGTCCTGGCCGCCAACCCGCACGTCCTGGTGGTCTGGTCGGAGTCGGCGGGCCTGCCGGTCGGCGCTGGGCAGAAGCTCACCAAGGCCCGGGTGCTCGCGCACATGGAGCACGGGTGGCGACCTCCGCGCGGCCGCGCGGAGCCTGACGCCCCCCGGTCCCGACCAGGAGCCGCCGACGCCTCAGACCGACCAGGAGGGGCAGGGGACACCCACCTACGCGTTCGTCCCCGGCGGGTCGTTCATCCTCGACACCAGCCCGGACCCGGAGCCGCTGTGGGGGTCGGGCACCGAGGTCCTGCTCGCCGAGGGCGAGGCGCTCATCATCGCCGGCGGGCAGGGGCTCGGGAAGACGACGCTGGCGCAGCAGTTGACGTTGGGTCGGTGCGGCTTCGGGGAGTACGCGGACCTGCTCGGGTGGCCGATCAAGCCCGGCGCGCAGCGGACCCTGTACCTGGCGATGGACCGGCCCAACCAGGCGTCGAGGTCGTTCCGGCGGATGGTCGGCGAGCAGTGGCGGGCCGACCTCGACGACCGCCTGGTCGTCTGGCGCGGGCCGCCACCGGCGGACCTGGCCCGGTACACCGGGCTGCTGCTGGACCTGTGCCGCAGGGCGGCCGCAGACACGGTCGTCGTGGACTCCCTGAAGGACGCCGCGATCGGGCTGACCGACGACGAGGTCGGCGCCGGGTACAACCGGGCCCGGCAGACCGCGATCGCCGCCGGCGTCGAGGTCGTCGAGCTGCACCACAACCGGAAGGCGTCGAACACCGGGAAGCGGGTGGTGGCCATCGACGACCTCTACGGGTCGACGTGGCTGACCTCCGGTGTCGGGTCGGTCCTCCTGCTGACCGGCGCGCCGGGTGACCCGATCGTGAACCTGCAGCAGCTCAAGCAGCCCGCCGACGAGGTCGGGCCGCTGTAAGGTGTGCCACGACCACGCGGCCGGTCGGTCGACGGTCTGGCACGCCACCGACCTGGTCCGGCTGGCCCGGGCGAGCAAGGGCGGGCTGTCCGCGGTCGACGCGGCGCGGGCTCTGTTCGACCTCGAGGTGCCCACCGCGAACCACAAGGAGAAGGCCCGCCGGCGCCTCGAGGGGCTCACCCAGTCGGGTCTGCTGCAGGTCGTCCAGGTCGGCGACCAGGGCAGCCGCCAGCCGACGAAATGGGCGGGTTTATGACTACACGATTCACTACACGGTCGATTTTCGGGCCGCGGGCTACACGGAAGCCGATCCACTACACGGCGCCCGCTCAGCAGGACTACACGGACCACTACACGCACTACATGCCGCAGGGACTACACGCGAGGGGGTCTCTCTTAAGAGAGAACCCTCGTGTGTCCCGACCCCTTCCGACGACCTCGACGAGCGCCGTCCGATGATCCTCGCCGTCGACCCCGAGCCGCCGCGCCGGCCCCTGCCGATCACCGTCTGCGACCGCTGCCGCGCCACCGAGGCCGCGTGCGAGGCCCGGCGCCCCTGCTGTCCCAGCTGCGACCACGACCACAACCGCACCAACCCCGAGGAGAACCGATGACCAGGCTGACCGTCGACCACCGGCCCGTCGACAAGCACCGCGGCATCCGGCTGCTGCTCGCCTGGGTGAGCGGCGACCAGCTCGCGCTCAACGTGGTGCTCGGCGAGGTGATGGCCGACGAGGTCGGTGTGCCCGGCCTGCTGTTCGTGCTCACCGAGTACGCCGCCCGCATCGGTGAGGCCGCCGCCCCCGACTTCGCCGACCAGCTCCGCACCCAGCTGCTCGAGGACCAGGCCGACGACCAGGCCGACGAGCAGCCGTGACCGGGCAGCAGACGACGTCGTACTGCCCCTGGTGCCACTCCACCGCCACCCGCTGCCACCAGCTGACGGCCGCCGAGGTCCCCTGCTGCGACCAGTGCCGGCACGTCCACCCACCCCGACACCAGGAGCCGCAGCAGTGACCGGCCGATCCCGCAAGCCGCGGCCACCACGGACGGCACCGAGGCCACTGACACCGCTCGAGGCCTACGACCAGGCGCCGACCCTGGTCCTCGAGCTCGCCGGTCATGCCGGAGATCCGCGGGCTGTGGCCGTGGTTCTTCGGTCCTGGCTCGAGGAGCACGGCAGCCGCGACGCCACCCTGATCGCCACCGCCGCCCTCGCGTTGACGTTCGGTGAGTCGCTGACCCGGGTCCCCACCGAGCAGCTGCCACCCGGCGAGCTGGCCATGACCGCACCGAGTAGCACCGAGGACAGGAGATCCGCGTGACGATCCAAGAGGAGATGCAGCGAGCGCTGGAGGCACGGGCCAAGGCCATCGACGACCGGGCCGAGGCCGACCGGCTCGCGGGCCTGGTCGCCGAGAGCCGGCGCGAGGACAGCGCCACCGCGTTCGCGGCAGCGTTCGAGGCGGCACTCGATCACGGTGATGACGATGATGACGAGGACCCCGGTGCAGCCTGACATCTTCCCCGACCTCGACACCGAGTCCGTGCTCGAGGCGACCCGGGCGCACTGGGACCTGACCGGGCCCTACCCGGTGCCGCGCGGTCAGTGGCTCGCCTGCCCGGTCTGCTCCAGTCCCCGGATCCAGGGTCAGAGCTGGACCCGTCAGGTCCGCCCCGGCGCGACCATCGTGCACAGGGTGGACGTGCGGGTGAAGTGCACCGAGTGCGCCTGTTGCTGGGTGCACGGAGTCGCGGTCCCCGACGACTACGGCCGGCGCAACGGCCGCCGGCTCAACGAGCACGTCCCCTGGCGCGAGGTGCGCCGCATCAACGAGACCTACCCCAACCAGCAGGAGGAACCATCGTGACCATCCAGAACCTGAACGCCGTCCGTGCCATCGCCCGGCTCGCCGAGCAGACCGGCGCCACCCTGCCGGCCGAGATCACCGCGGCCACCGCCCACCTCGAGCAGCTCGCCACCGTGACCCCGGCCCGACCGCAACCGGACCTGATCGCCAAGGACCTGTCGGACTTCCTCGGCGACCCAACCGGGATGGCCAAGGCGAAGCGTGCAGCCATCGCGGACCTCGCAGTCGCCGACGCCACCGCCCGCGTCGACGCCCGTCTCACCGAGATCTGCGGCGCCCGGCTGTTCGCACGCATGCGGACCCAGGCCGCCACCATCACCGCCGCCATCGGCGCCACCCTCGAGCCGGACCTCGCCATCCTGCAGGACCAGGCCGGCCGGCTGCCCGAAGGGTTCCGCACCGAGCAGGCCGACCAGCTCGACGCTGCGACCTACGCGGTGTGGCACCAGGTGCGCGACGCCTACGCCCGCATCACCGCCACCCACGCCGGGCTCGGCCCGCTGTACGCCAGCGCTGTCGCCGGCGACCTCGCCGCCCTGTTCACCTTCGGCGCTCTGCCCACCCTGCGGATCGCGGAGCCGCCCGCCTTCGACACCCCCGAGGACGCGCTCGCCTTCGCCTCCGCACTCGAGGGCACGGCCGTGCGTCCGATGGGCCTGGCATCGCAAGGCTCGCCGTGGATCAGCGGCGCGTTCATCCCGACCTCGGTCGCCCACGCCGGCGGCACCTTCAGCTGGGCCACACCCAAGCAGGTCACCGAGCGGGCCCGAGCGATCTACGACGCGGCTGCCGCTCAGCCCGTTCCCGTCCCGGTCACGCAACGCTCCATCGCCTGGTGAGGACCCTGGGGGGTGGCCCCACCCTGCGCACGCGCGGTCCACTCCCGGCATTGGACCCTCTCTGAGCCCAGCACCCAAGGCAACACCCCTACAACCCACCAGGAGCCCCACGATGCCCGCCACCGGCCCCGCAGCATCCAAGCCACCCACCGGCCTACGCACGTCCGGCAAGGCCCTGTGGAAGGCGATCACCGCGACCTATGAGCTGGAGGTCCACGAGACCACGATCCTGCGGGAGGCCTGCCGGGGTCTGGACTCCCTCGACGACATGCAGGCGCTGCTCGACGCGGAGGGCATCACGTCGCAGTCCTCCCAGGGGATGCGGATGCACCCGGTCCTCGCCGAGCTCCGCCAGCAGCGTCTCGCGCTGGCCCGGCTGCTGATCGCGCTCCGGATCCCGGCCGGTGAGGTCGAGGACGGCCGGGTACGGCCGCGAGGTCTGCGAGGTGTCTACGGCCTGGCAGGCGACGGGGCGTGAGGCGGCGGCCGGCGCCGCAGGACCCCGTCCCGTCGCCGCTGCGGACGTTCGACCCGGGTGACTGGCCGGGCCCGGACGTGCACTCCTGCTACCTGCTGTGGAGGGCGGCACGGTGGAAATGGGCCGAGACGCACGTTTGGCCCGAGGGCCCGCTCGAGCGGATCCGGCAGGAGCGGGCGGTGCGCCCGTAGTCCGGCTCTGCCTATCCGCCGTCGCCCAGCTCCCGCTCGACGAGGCCCGTCTCCAAGATCACCCTCACCTGAGTCCTGCTCCGCATGAATGTGCAGATCGCACAATCATGCGGTGACCCCCCATGGTCGTGCACATGATCATCACATTGTGATGATCATGTGTCCCAGTCGTGGTCCGCGGGGAGCTCGTCTCCAAGATCACGCTCACCTGAGCCGGCCGGCTGATACAGATCTGTATCACCCGCCAGTCGTGGTCCGGCCGGGTGAAACAGATTTGTTTCACGGCTCAGTCGTGGTCCGGCGCCGGCCGCTGCGCTTTCGTGATGGTTGCGCGCGGCGGCCGCTCGGCGGCCGCCCACGCCGGCGTGGACCGCAGGAACACCCGCCGCAGCTCCCACGCATCGTTGGGTGACGCGGCGAGCAGCTCCTCGGCCAGCTGCCCGCCGTCGTGGAGCAGCAGCAGGGTGGCGACCAGGTGCACCTGGTGCTCGTGCTCGAGGTGGCCGATGCCGGCGAGGAATCCGGGGTCGACGGTCACGGCGGATCCTCCTGGTGGTCTGCTAGCGCACGCTCGAGCTGGTGGTCGGCGACCACGTGCCACAGTGCCCGCGGGTCGACGTCGAGGAACCGTGCGTGCTGCACCGTCAGGACGGCGCTCGGCAGCGCCTCGCCCTGCAGGATCCGGTTCAGGTGCTTGGTCGTAATGCCCACACCTCGAGCCACGGCCGCCGGGTCATGCCGTGCTCCGCGATCAGGCGCCGCAGGTGGGCACCGGGCTCATTCATATCTGGCACTTTCATGGCACGAGGCCGGTCCCATTTCTGGAAACCGGCCTCTCGACCTGCATGTTTATCGGTGGGCGATACTGGGTTTGAACCAGTGACCTCTTCCGTGTCAAGGAAGCGCGCTACCACTGCGCCAATCGCCCGCGACGACCCGTGGCCCCAGATGCGGAGCCCGAGCAATCGAGGTGGAGACGGGATTTGAACCCGTGTAGACGGATTTGCAGTCCGTTGCCTCGCCTCTCGGCCACTCCACCGCGGAGGCTGCGACCATCTTCTCCGAGCGGACGACGAGGCTCGAACTCGCGACCTCAACCTTGGCAAGGTTGCGCTCTACCAACTGAGCTACGTCCGCTTGTCAACCTGACGAAGAACCCCCCGCCCGGCGTGCGTCGTGAACTTTATCGGACAACGCTCGGATGACAAATTCGGCCGGTATGGCGCCTGCTGGTGGTCGGCACCGAAGGCCTAGTCTCGAGCACATGCGCGCGTGGGTGGACGGGAAGCTCCTCGACGACCCGCTGGCGCCCGCCGTCGCGGTGGGTGACCACGGGTTCACGGTCGGTGACGGGGTGTTCGAGGCGATGAAGGTCGTGTCCGGGCGCCCGTTCGCGTTGACCCGGCACCTCGAACGGCTGGGCCGGTCCGCTGCCGGCCTGGGGCTGCCGGCCGTCGATGCGGACGCCGTACGCGAGGGGATCGCCGCCGTGCTCGACGGTCCTGACCTGCCGCTCGGCCGGCTGCGGGTCACCTACACCGGTGGCGTGGCACCGCTCGGGTCCGGGCGTGGAGACAGCCCGCCGACGCTGGTCGTCGTCGTCGACACGTTGAAGCCGACCGCACCCGTGACGTCGGTGGTCACCGTCCCGTGGCCGCGCAACGAGCGCGGGGCGCTGGCGGGGCTGAAGACCACGTCGTACGCCGAGAACGTCGTCGCGCTCGCCTACGCCCACGAGCGGGGTGCCACCGAGGGGCTGTTCACGAACCTGTCGGGGCACCTGTGCGAAGGCACCGGCTCGAACGTGTTCTACGTCGTGGACGGCGAGCTCCGGACGCCGTCGCTGGCGTCCGGCTGTCTGGCGGGCATCAGCCGCGGCCTGCTCCTCGAGTGGTGCGGCGCTCGCGAGCTGGACGAGCCGGCCGCGGTGCTCGCGCAGTCCGAGGAGGTCTTCCTCGTCTCCACGACCCGGGACGTGCAGGCCGTGAGCCGCTGCGACGGGCGCGAGCTGGAGGCCCCGGGGCCGGTGACCGCAGCCTGCCGCCGGATCTGGTCGCAGCGGGAGGCCGAGGACGCCGACCCCTGAGCGGGTTCCGCGGCTCAGGCGTTCTCGGCGGTGAAGATGGCCGCGAGGGTGGCGTCGATGTCGAGATGGGCCGACTCGCTGCCCGGTGCGACCGCCTTGTTCATCCGCGTCACGAACCTGCTCAGGTCGCCGCTGCGGGCCTGCACCAGCGCCTCGCCGTCGGGGGAGCAGAGCTCGATGATGACCACGGCGTGCCCCTCTGAGTCCAGGCAGGGCCAGACGTGGACGTCCCCGTCGCCGGTGGGCTCGTAGAGACCTGCTCTCAGCAGGTCCCGACCGAAGGTCCAGCGGACCGCGCTGTCCCCGGTCAGGAACACGGCGGTCACGGCGTACGGATCGCGCGGGTCGTAGTGCAGCTCCGCATCGATGGGCGTGACGGACCCTGCCGGATCGATCAGCTCCAGCTTCACTGGCTGCGTCACGGTGAGCGGCGCGGTGTTCATCGAGAACTCCCTCATGTCTTGCTTCCCTCCCAGGTCGTCCCCATGGACGTGTCAAGGAGACGGATATGTGGTGGCCCTATGACGGGAAAACAAACGATCAACTACATGTTTTTTCGGGTTCTCTGCCGACGGGCGGAGAGTGTGTCCGGATATGGCCCGCTTTGCCGAGGCGATCCTGGCCGTTCGGTCGGTCGGGGTCCGCCGTTCAGCGGCGGGCCGGGCACCTGGACGTGCCGATGTGAGTACGGCGCCGCCATGCGCTACTGTGTCGGGCGCACGGCTGCCCGCTCAGGGTTGGCCACGGGGCGATTGGCGCAGTGGTAGCGCGCTTCGTTCACACCGAAGAGGTCACTGGTTCGAACCCAGTATCGCCCACCGACATCCCACGCACCTACACGCAGCACCGCCGCGGCAACCTCCCCTCACGTTAGAGTAGGTTGTCCGAGCTGGTCGGCCCACGGGCCAGGCCGACCGGCCGGAGGGTGACGACGTCGAGCGCGAGGGACAGCTGGTGAGGACACGTGCGCAGCGCATGCCGGACACCGGGGGCCGGACCCTCGAGAGGCAGTTCGACCCGCGGCGCAACAGTGTCAACGCACTGCGTCTGGTCCTGGCCGGGCTGGTGCTGGCGTCCCACACGGTCCAGCTCTCCACAGGCGGCGGCGATCCCGTCGGCATCTTCACCAACAGCCACGTGGACGTGTCGACGATGGCCGTCGACGCGTTCTTCGCGCTCAGCGGCTTCCTGATCACCGGCAGCTTCGAGAGCTCCCCCTCGGTCGGGCGCTACCTGTGGCGACGCGCGCTGCGCATCTTCCCGGGGTTCTGGGTCTGCCTCGTGGTGACCGCCGGCCTGCTCGCTCCGCTGTCGTGGTGGCTGCAACGACACACCCTGTCGGGATTCCCGGTCGGCGGTGGCGACTCCGCGACGTCATACGTGTGGCGCAACGCGGGACTGCTGGTGCGCCAGTACTACATCACCGGAGCCTTCGGGGGCGAGGTGGTCAACGGGTCCCTGCACACGCTCTACTACGAGTTCGCGTGCTACCTGCTGGTGGCCGCGATCGGCGTGCTGGGGATCATCCGCCGCCGCCCGTGGCTGGTCGTCGCGATGCTCGGGGGCGCCTGGCTGGTCACCCTCGTCGAGGCGATCGCCCAGACCGGGACGGTCACCGGACACCCAGGGCGCGAGCTGATGCTCCGCTACGGCACCATGTTCCTGGCCGGGTCGGTCGGACACCTGTTCGCCAGCCGGATCCGCATGACGGCGAAGGGCGGTCTGCTCGCCTGTCTCCTGCTCCTCGCGGCACTCGCCGCCGCGGCTCCCGTCGCCGGGGACTCGCGCAGCACCCTCACCTACAGCCTGCTGGCACCGCCGGCGATGGCCTACCTCGTGCTGCTCGTCGGCTGCAGTCCTCGCCTCGCCCGCATCGGCGCCCACCGCGACCTCTCCTACGGCCTCTACGTCTACGCCTGGCCGGTGCAGGCCACGCTGGTCGTGGTGGGAGCCCTTGGCTGGTGGGTGCCGGCATACATGCTGGTCACGCTGGTCATCGCTCTTGCGATGGCCTTCCTCAGCTGGACGTACGTCGAGGCGCCGGCACTCGCGCTCAAGTCCTGGACCCCTCGGCTGCTGGTGTGGCACAGTCGGGACGAACCATCACCGCAGGTCAGGGAGCCTGCCGGTGCACGCGACCCGGGAGCCTGACCAGTGAGCAGCGAGCGGAGTGGGATCCCCACGGCGGCCAACCAGATGTCCAACCACATGTCCGACCAGATGCAGATCGGCGAGGTGGCCGAGCGGACCGGCCTCAGTCTCCGCACCATCCGCTACTACGGCGAGATGGGGCTGGTGCCCCCATCGGCACGGTCGGCCGGCGGGTTCCGGCTCTACACCGACAACGACGTCGCACGCTTCCGCATCATCATGCGGATGAAGCCGCTGGACTTCTCCCTCGAGGAGATGAAGGACGTTCTCGACGTGTTCGACGCGCTGGCCTCGAGCGAGCCGGCATCGGAGGCACACGACGCCCTGGTCGAGCGACTGGCGATGTACCTCGCCGCGGTCGACGCCCGGCTGCGCGCCATCCGTGAGCAGCTGGCCGTCGCCGAGGGGTTCGCCGACCATCTGGAGCGTGAGATCCAGACGCACAGGCACCGAGCCGGGCAAAGCTGACAGGGGACTGACACGGGGGGCGCGCCCGTGCCAGCCTGCTCTCCAGACCGGCGAAGAACCCCCAGGATCCCGCGCAGGTCGGGGACACGGGGTCCGGGTGCCGCTCCCATGCCAGCACAGTTCGGGCGATTGCGGTAGGGCCGCCCGTCCCTCGATCGGAGGACAGGCGGCGCAGACACGGCGAGCCGTCGGTGAGCGCTCGGTCATCGGGCCGACCGCTGCCCGATACCATCGAGCCGTCAACCAGCGTCCCAGGGAGTGGAGCCGTCGTGCCCGACATCGTGGTCACCGTCGTCCGACCGGACGTCGAGGGTCCTCAGGACGGGCGGACGGTGGCGGCGGGCACCAAGGCGTGGGAGCTGTTCACCGACACCCCGAGCATCATCGCTGCGCGGGTCGACGGCGAGCTGGTGGACCTGTCGCGGGAGCTCCGGGACGGAGACGTCGTCGCAGGCGTCACGATCGACAGCCGCGACGGACGCGACATCCTGCGACACTCCACGGCCCACGTGATGGCCCAGGCGGTGCAGGACCTCCATCCCGAGGCGAAGCTGGGCATCGGTCCGCCGGTCGCCGACGGCTTCTACTACGACTTCGACGTGCCCGAGCCGTTCAAGCCGGAGGACCTCGAGAGGATCGAGACCCGGATGCGCAAGATCGTCAAGGAGGGCCAGCGGTTCTCGCGGCGCGAGGTCAGTGACGGTGACGCGCTCAGCGAGCTGGCCGACGAGCCCTACAAGCTCGAGCTCATCGGGCTCAAGGGCGGCACGGCCCACCCGGAGGACGCGGCCGAAGGTGCCGAGGTGGAGGTCGGCGCCGGTCAGCTGACCATCTACGACAACCTGCGCCGCGACGGCTCCCTGGCCTGGAAGGACCTCTGTCGGGGCCCGCACCTGCCGACCACCAAGCGCATCCCGGCCTTCAAGCTGATGCGCTCGGCGGCGGCGTACTGGCGTGGCGACGAGAAGAACCCGCAGCTGCAGCGGATCTACGGCACCGCCTGGGAGAGCAAGGAGGCCCTCGAGGAGCACCTGCACCGCATCGAGGAGGCCGAGCGGCGCGACCACCGCAAGCTCGGCCGCGAGCTCGACCTCTACTCCTTCCCGGACGAGATCGGCTCCGGCCTTCCCGTGTTCCACCCGCGCGGCGGCGTGATCAAGCGGGTGATGGAGGACTACGTCCGCCGGCGGCACATCGAGGAGGGCTTCTCCTACGTCGGCACCCCGCACATCGCCAAGGAGGGGCTGTTCCACACCTCCGGCCACCTGCCGTACTACGGCGAGGGCATGTTCCCCCCGCTCGACGTCGACGGCATGGACTACCGCCTGAAGGCGATGAACTGCCCGATGCACAACCTGATCTACAGGTCGCGTCAGCGCTCCTACCGCGAGCTGCCGCTGCGTCTGTTCGAGTTCGGCTCGGTCTACCGCCACGAGAAGTCCGGAGTCGTGCACGGGCTCACCCGGGTGCGGGGGATGACCCAGGACGACTCCCACTCCTACGTCACCAAGGAGCAGGCACCCGCGGAGATCAAGCACCTGCTCGACTTCTGCCTCGGGCTGTTCCGCGACTTCGGGCTCGACGACTACTACCTCGAGCTCTCCACCCGCGACGACCAGCACAAGGACAAGTTCGTCGGGTCCGACGAGGACTGGGCGGAGGCGACCGCGGTGCTGGAGCGGGTCGCCACCGACTCGGGGCTCGAGCTGGTGGCCGACCCGGGCGGGGCCGCGTTCTACGGCCCGAAGATCTCCGTCCAGGCCCGCGACGCCATCGGCCGGACCTGGCAGATGTCGACCATCCAGTACGACTTCAACCAGCCGGCGCCGGACCGCTTCGCGCTGGAGTACCAAGCCGCCGACGGCTCCCGTCAGCAGCCGGTGATGATCCACTCGGCCAAGTTCGGCTCGATCGAGCGGTTCATCGGCGTCCTCGTCGAGCACTACGCCGGCGCCTTCCCGCCCTGGCTGGCGCCGGTCCAGGTGCAGGCGATCCCGATCGCGGAGCGGCACGCCGACTACCTGTACGACGTCGCGCGCCGGCTCCGCGCGGAGGGCATCCGGGTCGAGGTCGACGACTCCGACGACCGGATGCAGAAGAAGATCCGCAACGCCCAGCTGCAGAAGGTGCCGTTCATGGTGATCGCAGGTGACCGCGACGTCGCGGAGGGAGCGGTGTCGTTCCGCTACCGCAGCGGGGAGCAGGACAACGGAGTCGCGGTCGAGGACGCGATCGCCCGGGTCGTCGACGCGGTGCAGCGCCGAGTGCAGGTATGAGCGAGCCGGTCATCCAGGACGGGGCCGGGGTGCCCGACGAGCTGGAGCGGCTCTGGACCCCGCACCGGCTGGCCTACCTCACCGGCGAGAACAAGCCGGCGGACAGCTCCTCCGGCGGATGCCCGTTCTGCCGGGTGCCCAGGCTCGCGGACGAGGACGGGCTGGTCGTGCACCGCGGTGAGTCGGCCTTCGCCGTGCTCAACCTCTACCCCTACAGCCCGGGTCACCTGATGGTGTGCCCCTACCGGCACGTCGCGGACTACACCGAGCTCGACGACGGTGAGACCGCCGAGATCGCGGCGTTCACCAAGACGGCGATGCGCACCGTCCGCGACGTCAGCGGGGCCCACGGGTTCAACGTCGGCATGAACCAGGGCGCGGTGGCCGGGGCGGGCATCGCCGCGCACCTGCACCAGCACGTCGTACCCCGCTGGGGCGGCGACCAGAACTTCATGCCCATCATCGGACGCACGCGCACGCTCGCCCAGCTGCTCGGCGACACCCGCTCTCTGCTGGCCGAGGCGTGGTCCTAGCCCATGATGGAACGCTTCCGTGCCTTCTGGGGCCACGTCTTCACGCCGGTCGCCCGGCTGCTGCTGCGCCTCGGTGTGAGTCCCGACGCCGTCACCGTCATCGGCACGGCCGGACTGTGCGCGGCGGCGCTGTTCTTCTTCCCTCGGGGCGAGTTCCTGGTCGGTGTGCTGGTCATCGTCGCGTTCGTCTTCTCCGACCTCGTCGACGGGCTGATGGCCCGCCTCAGCGGCCAGTCCTCCAGCTGGGGCGCCTTCCTCGACTCCACCCTGGACCGGTTCGGTGACGCCGCGATCTTCGCGGGCATCGCGATGTACTACGCGGGTCCCGGCGACTCCCGGCCGCTCACCGGTCTGGCGATCTACTGCCTGGTCATGGGCTCGGTCACGTCCTACGCCCGCGCCCGCGCCGAGTCCCTCGGCATGCAGGCCAAGGTCGGCATCGCCGAGCGAGCGGACCGGCTCGTCGCGGTGCTGTTGTTCACAGGCCTCTCCGACCTGCTGGACCTGCCGATCCTGCTCTCGGGCGTGCTCGCCGTCCTCGCCGTGGCCAGCACCGTGACGGTCCTGCAGCGGATCCTGCTGGTGCGAAGCCAGGCCCGAGCGACCGTCTGATGCTGCGCCGGCCGGCCGGCCCCCGACGGCGACTCGCGACCGGGGTGACCCGGTCGGCCCGGGCTGCGGCGGACCAGGTGACCACCTTCGGCTACCTGACCGGCTGGCGGGTCGTCCGGCTGCTGCCCGAGGCGGCGGCACAGGCCGTCTTCGCCAGGGTCGCCGACGAGATCCACCGTCGCGGGGGAGCCGGCGTCCTGCAGCTGCGGTCGAACCTCGCGCGCGCACGCCCCGACCTCCCGGACTCCGACCTCGACGAGCTCACCCACGCAGCGGTCCGCTCCTACCTCCGCTACTGGTGCGAGTCCTTCCGGCTGCCCGCCTGGCCCGTCGCCGATCTCGTCGCCAGGACCCGCACCGTGGGGGAGCACCACGTGCGCGACGCCTACGCGCAGGGCAGGGGGGTCGTCGTACCCCTGCCGCACATGGCCAACTGGGACTGGGCCGGTGCCTGGGCGTGCGCCACCGGGATGCCGCTGTCCACGGTCGCCGAACGGCTGCGACCCGAACGGCTCTTCGAGGAGTTCGTCGCCTACCGCAACCGACTCGGCATGCAGGTCCTCCCGCTGACCGGCGGTGACGCGGCCCTGCCCCGGCTGGAGCAGTGGCTCCGCGGAGGAGGTCTGGTCTGCCTGCTCGCGGACCGTGACCTGTCCCGCACCGGGGTCGAGGTGCTGCTGTGCGGATCCCCGGCGCGGCTGCCGCGGGGTCCGGCGCTGCTGGCCCGGCGGGCAGGCGCCCCTCTGGTGCCGGTGACCCTGCACTACGTGGACCGCGAGATGACCCTCACCTTCCACCAGCCGGTCGCCCACGCCGAGGGCGCCGAGGGACTCGTGCAGATGACCCAGGCGGTCGCCGACGTCTTCAGCATCGCCCTGCAGGAGCACCCGCAGGACTGGCACATGATGCAGAAGGTCTTCGCCGCGGACCTTGCTCCCCGGCGGTGGGCGACGGCGTGAAGGTCGGCATGGTCTGCCCCTACTCCCTCGACATCCCCGGCGGCGTGCAGAACCACGTGCGGGACCTCGCCGAGGCGCTCCTCGCGCTGGGCCACCAGGTGTCCGTCCTGGCCCCGAGCGAGGGTGCCGACCTGCCGGCCTACGTGGTCCCGGCCGGTCGCACCGTCGCAGTGCACTACAACGGCGCCGTGGCCCGGATGTCCTTCGGTCCGCTGGCTGCCGCGCGGGCACGGCGGTGGCTCAGGGACGGCGACTTCGACGTCCTGCACCTGCACGAGCCGGCCACTCCCAGCCTGTCCCTGCTGGCCCTGTGGGCCGCGGAGTGCCCGGTGGTGGCCACCTTCCACTCCATGCACGACCGGTCCCGGGCACTCTCGGCGTCCGCGGCGGTCCTGCGGCCCTCGCTGGAGAAGATCACCGCGCGGATCGCCGTGTCGGAGTCCTCGCGCGGCACCCAGGTCAGCCACCTGGGCGGCGAGCCGGTCATCATCCCGAACGGGCTGTACGTCGACCGGTTCGCCTCCACGCCGACCCGGGAGGAGTGGCGGGGCACGGACGGCACGGTCGCCTTCATAGGCCGCCTCGCCGAGCCCCGCAAGGGGTTCCCGCTGCTGGCCCGGGCCTTCGCGACGGTGGCCTCGACCCGCCCGGGACTACGGCTGCTGGTGGTCGGCGGCGGCGACCTCGAGCAGGCGGCCGCCCTGCTGCCCGCCGGAGTCCGCAGCCAGGTGCTGTTCCTCGGCGCGGCATCGGACGCGGACAAGGCCGCTGCCCTGCGCACCGCCGACGTCTACGTGGCACCGAACACCGGCGCCGAGAGCTTCGGGGTGGTGCTGGCCGAGGCGATGGCGGCGTGCGCGACGGTGCTCGCGAGCGACATCCCGGCGTTCCGCCGGGTGCTCGAGGGTGGCGAGCACGGAGTGCTGTTCCGCAACGGCGACGCGTCCGACCTGGCCACGAGGCTCGCCGGGCTGCTCGACGACCCCGCGCGCCGGGACCGCCTGGCCGCGTCGGCCCAGGTCGCCGTACGGCGCTATGACTGGGCGACGGTCGCCGCGAGGATCGTGCAGGTCTACGAGACGGTCACGGGCGGAGGTGCCTGAGTGGACGTGTGGGCCGCGCTGACGCTCACCCTCGTCGTGCTCGCTGCCGCCGGCCTGTGGCTGTCGTGGACCGCGACCCGCCTGGACCGGATGCACCACCGGATCGAGGTGGCCCGCGAGACGCTGAGCGCCCAGCTGCTGCGGCGATCGGGCGTCACCCTGGAGCTGGCGCTGAGCGGCGCACTCGACCCGGCGAGCAGCCTGGTGCTGCTGGACGCCGCCCACCGGGCCCGCACCGCCGGGCCGGAGGACTTCGAGACGGCCGAGTCGGTGCTGTCGGAGGCGCTGCGGGCGGTGCTCGTCGACGCCGAGGGCACGCGGGCGCTCCTGGACCCCGCAGGACCTCCGGGGGTTCCGCAGCTGGTGGAGGAGCTGGCCCAGGCGTGCGCCAAGGTCGAGCTGGCCCGCAGGTTCCACAACGACGTGGTGGTGTCCGCCCGGGCCCTGCGGTCGCGGAGCCGGGTCCGGTGGCTGCACCTGGCAGGACGCGCGGGTCCGCTCGAGACGGTCGACCTCGACGACGTACCTCCTCCCGCCCTCCAGGCGGCCTGACGCCGAGGTCCTCGGCCGACGTAGGCTGGAGGCATCCATGCACCGCGTCGGTCGACCGTGCCCCGGCACGCCCCGGTCCGACGAAGCACCTCGACGCCGAAGGTTCCACCGTGACGAACAGTGACATCCCGACCGCCTCCCCGACCTCCGTCGGCGACCCGTCCGGCCCTGCGCCGGGGACAGCCACGGGGCCGGAGACCGGCACCGGCACGCTCACCGGCACGCTCACCGGAACGGGCGGAGTCAAGCGGGGGATGGCCGAGATGCTCAAGGGCGGCGTCATCATGGACGTGGTGACCGCCGAGCAGGCCAAGATCGCCGAGGACGCCGGAGCGGTCGCGGTGATGGCGCTCGAGCGGGTTCCGGCCGACATCCGCGCCCAGGGCGGGGTGTCCCGGATGAGCGACCCCGACATGATCGACTCGATCATCGAGGCCGTGTCCATCCCGGTGATGGCCAAGGCCCGGATCGGTCACTTCGTCGAGGCCCAGGTGCTGCAGAGCCTCGGCGTCGACTACGTCGACGAGTCGGAGGTGCTCACCCCGGCCGACTACGCGCACCACATCGACAAGCACGCGTTCACCGTGCCGTTCGTCTGCGGCGCGACCAACCTCGGTGAGGCGCTGCGCCGGATCACCGAGGGAGCCGCGATGATCCGCTCCAAGGGGGAGGCCGGGACCGGCGACGTCTCCAACGCCGTCACGCACATGCGCACCATCGGGGCGGAGATCCGCAGGCTGCACGGCCTGTCCCCCGACGAGCTCTACGTCGCGGCGCGCGACCTGCAGGCGCCCTACGCGTTGGTGCGGGAGGTGGCGGAGGCCGGCCGGCTACCGGTCGTGCTGTTCACCGCCGGCGGCATCGCCACGCCCGCGGACGCCGCGATGATGATGCAGCTCGGGGCGGAGGGGGTGTTCGTCGGGTCCGGCATCTTCAAGTCCGGGAACCCCGCCCAGCGCGCCGAGGCGATCGTGGCGGCCACCACCTTCTTCGACGACCCCGACGTGGTCGCCAAGGTGTCCCGGGGGCTCGGTGAGGCGATGGTCGGCATCAACGTCGAGGACCTCCCCGAGCCGCATCGGCTGGCCGAGCGGGGCTGGTAGCCCGATGAGACCCGCCCCGAGTGCCGAGGAGCAGGTCCGGTCGTTCACGCGCTCCTGCCTGCGCGCCGGCCTGCTCTCGACCGAGCAGCTGCACGCCGAGGTGGCCGAGGCGATCGCCAACGACCTCCCGGACCGCGCGGAGCGCGCCGACGACCTGGCGACCCGGTGGCTGGAGGAGGCTCATGACGAGCTGCGCGAGGACCAGCGTGAGTGGCCCGAGTCCACCGACTACGAGAGGCTCCAGTCGGCGTTCGCGGAGATGGAGCTGATCGACGTCTCGGTGCTCCAGGGCTGTGAGGACCACTGGGCGGCGAAGCGACTGGTCGAGGAGAGCGAGGCGGGCGGCGCCGGCCTTCGAGGCGTCGCGTGGTTCACCCCCTCCGACGTCTGGCACGCCGTCGACGAGGGCATGCTCGAGGTCAACCTCTGGCACGGGACGACGGCCAACGCGGCCCCCGGCGACGAGCTGCTCGACGAGGTGCTCGGCATCCTGGAGAAGCACGGCCTGTCCGCCCGTTTCGATGAAGGACGCATCGAGATCGACGCGCACTGGTACAAACGGATCGCCCCGTGACGCCTGCCGCCGCTCACGCCGGGACCGGCGCCGGTCCGCTGGTCGGCGTCCTGGCGCTCCAGGGTGACGTCCGCGAGCACCGCGCGATGCTCGAGCGCGCCGGCGCCCGCACCCTCGCCGTACGACGTCCCGAGGAGCTCGACGGGCTGGACGGGATCGTGATGCCGGGCGGGGAGTCCACCACGATCTCCAAGCTGGCCCGGGTCTTCGGCCTCTTCGAGCCGCTGTCGGAGCGCCTGCGGGACGGGCTGCCGGCGTTCGGCACCTGTGCCGGGATGATCATGCTGGCCGACCGCATCGAGGACGGGGTCCGCGGGCAGGAGACGTTCGGCGGGCTCGACGTGGTCGTCCGCCGCAACGCCTTCGGCCGCCAGGTGGACTCCTTCGAGGCAGACCTCGCCGTGCACCTCGACGACTCACCGGAGCGACCGTTCCACGCGATGTTCATCCGAGCGCCGTGGGTCGAGAAGGTCGGGTCCGACGTCAGCGTCGTCGCCACCGTCGCCACCGGCTCCGCGATGGGTAGGATCGTCGCCGTCCGGCAGGGGACCCTGCTGGCCACGTCGTTCCACCCCGAGATCACCGGCGACCACCGGTTCCACGCCCTGTTCGTGGAGCTGGTCTCGCAGATCGGCACGCCGCACGAACGCTGAAAGGTTGAGCTGCATGTCTGGCCACTCCAAATGGGCGACCACCAAGCACAAGAAGGCGGTCGTCGACGCCCGCCGCGGCAAGCTGTTCGCCAAGCTGGTCAAGAACATCGAGGTCGCGGCGCGCGCCGGCGGCGGTGACGTGGCGGGGAACCCGACGCTCTACGACGCCATCCAGAAGGCCAAGAAGACCTCGGTCCCCAACGACAACATCGACCGTGCCGTCAAGCGCGGCTCCGGTGCGGAGTCGGGGGGCGCCGACTACCAGACGATCATGTACGAAGGCTACGGCCCGCACGGGGTCGCCTTCCTCATCGAGTGCCTCACCGACAACAGGAACCGGGCCGCCATGGAGGTGCGCACCGCGATGACCCGCAACGGCGGCTCGCTCGCGGACCCCGGGTCGGTGTCCTACCTGTTCAACCGCAAGGGGGTCCTGATCGTCCCCTCGGAGCAGGACGGCAGGCAGGTGGCCGAGGACGACGTGCTGGAGGCCACGCTGGACGCGGGTGCCGAGGAGGTCAACGACCTCGGGGACTCGTTCGAGGTGATCTGCGAGGCCACCGACCTGGTCGCCGTCCGCACCGCCCTGCAGGCCGCCGGCATCGACTACGACTCTGCGGAGGCCGCGTTCGTGCCCTCCATGAACGTCGAGCTCGGGGACGACAAGGCGGCCGGCGCCGTGCTCAGGCTCGCCGAGGCGCTCGAGGACCTCGACGACGTGCAGAACGTCTACGGCAACTTCGACGTCGACGACGACGTCCTGGAGTCCCTGGACGCCTGACCCGTGTCGTGCGCGGCGACCGGGGGTGCCCTCGGCTAGCGTCGTCTTAGAACACGTGTTCGGACGAGAGGCGGCCGGTGTGCGGGTGCTTGGAATCGATCCCGGCCTGACCCGGTGTGGTCTCGGCGTCGTCGAGGGGTCCGTGGGCCGACCCCTGGCGATGCGGGACTACGGCGTGGTGGTGACCCGGGCCGACCTGCCGACGGCGCTGCGGCTGTGCGAGGTGGAGCGGGTGGTCGGGGCATGGCTGGACGAGCACTCCCCGGACGCGGTGGCCGTGGAGCGGGTCTTCAGCCAGCACAACGTGCGGACGGTGATGGGCACCGCGCAGGCGAGCGGCGTCGCCATGGTGGTGGCCGCCCGGCGCGGGATCCCGGTCGCCCTGCACACCCCGAGCGAGGTGAAGGCGGCGGTGAGCGGCAGCGGTCGCGCGGAGAAGGCACAGGTGACGCTGATGGTGACCCGGCTGCTGCGGCTCGACGCTCCGCCGCGGCCGGCCGATGCGGCCGACGCCCTGGCGCTCGCGATCTGCCACATCTGGCGCGGCGGCGCCCAGGCGCGCATCGACGCCGCCGTGGCACGGGCACCGGCACCGACACCGGCACCGGCACAGGCACCGGCACAGGCACAGGCAGCGGGAGGAGGGAGAGCGACATGATCGCCTTCGTGACAGGGACCGTCGCGGACGTGACGCTGGACAGCGTGGTGGTGGAGGTCGGGGGGGTCGGACTCGAGCTGCACTGCACGCCGCCGACACTGGCGACGCTGCACGTCGGTTCGCGGGCCACCCTGCCCACCAGCATGGTGGTCCGTGAGGAGTCGCTCACGCTGTTCGGCTTCCTCGACGACGAGGAGAAGTCCATGTTCGAGCTGCTCCAGACCTCCAGCGGCGTGGGGCCCAAGCTCGCGCAGGCGATGCTGGCGGCACTCACCCCCGAGGAGCTGCGGCGCGCGGTGGCCGGTGAGGACGTCCGAGCGCTCACGTCGGTGTCCGGCATCGGCCAGAAGGGTGCCCAGCGGATCATCCTGGAGCTCAAGGACCGCATCGGCGCCGTCACCACACCCGTGACCGGTCGGACCGCCACCGCCCGGGCGGCTCAGGACGGCTGGCGCAGCCAGGTGCACACCGGGCTCGTGGGGCTCGGCTGGTCGGTGAAGGAGGCCGACCGGGCGGTGGAGGCCGTCGCACCCGATGCCGAGACCCTCGGGGCCGCCGAACCGGACATCGCCGCCCTGCTGCGGGCCGCCCTGCGGTCGCTGAGCAGCGCATGACCTCCGCAGACGGCGGCAGTCCCCGCGGCCGGAAGCGCTCCCCGGATGCTCCGGCCCCCCCGGTCTCTCCCACCGAGGCGGACCTCGACGCGGCCGAGGAGGCCTACGCGGCCGGCCGGGCCGTGGTCACCGCCGAGGCGCAGGCCGACGACCACGCCGTGGAGGCCGCCCTGCGCCCGCGGACGCTGGAGGAGGTCATCGGCCAGGAGCGGGTGCGTGAGCAGCTGTCCCTCGTCCTGCAGGCGGCCCGGGCCCGGGAGCTGGCCCCCGACCACGTGCTGCTCTCCGGCCCGCCGGGCCTCGGCAAGACCACCCTGGCGATGATCATCGCGGCGGAGATGGCCAGCCCGCTGCGGCTCACCTCGGGCCCCGCGATCACCCACGCGGGCGACCTGGCCGCCATCCTGTCCGGCCTCAACGAGGGGGACGTGCTCTTCGTCGACGAGATCCACCGGATGTCCCGCCCGGCCGAGGAGATGCTCTACATCGCGATGGAGGACTTCCGCGTCGACGTCGTCATCGGCAAGGGGCCGGGAGCGACGGCGATCCCGCTGGACATCCCGTCCTTCACGCTCGTCGGCGCCACCACCCGGGCCGGGTTGCTGCCCGGTCCGCTGCGCGACCGGTTCGGCTTCACCGGTCACCTGGAGTTCTACGAGCCCGCCGAGCTGGAGCTGATCGTGCGGCGCTCCTCGGGGCTGCTCGGGGTCCGGCTCACCGACGAGGGGGCGGCCGAGATCGCGTCCAGGTCCCGCGGCACCCCGCGGATCGCCAACCGGCTGCTGCGCCGGGTCCGGGACTACGCTCAGGTGCGCTCGGACGGCGTGGTGACGCTCGACATCGCTCACCGGGGTCTGGACCTCTACGAGGTCGACCAGTCCGGGCTGGACCGGCTGGACCGTGCCGTCCTCGACGTGCTCTGCCGGCGCTTCGGCGGCGGGCCGGTCGGGGTCTCGACGCTGGCGGTCGCGGTGGGCGAGGAGCGGGAGACCGTCGAGGAGGTCGCCGAGCCGTTCCTGGTGCGCTCGGGGCTGCTCGCTCGCACCCCCCGGGGCCGGGTCGCCACGGCGGCGGCCTGGGCGCACCTCGGTCTCGCCGTCCCGGGAGACGCTCCGCTCGGTCCCGCCCGGGCGGCCGGCGACCCAGCCGGCGGAGCCGGGGGAGGGGACGGGACGCCCACCCTCTTCGACGTCGAGGACGAGCCCACGACCTCCCGTTAGACTCGCCCCCGGTCGAGAGTGTCGGCCCTTGAGTCATGCCCGTAAAACCTACTGAGGTGCATCTTTCGTGAAAGACTTGGCAGGTGTCCTGCCGTTCGTCCTGATCGCGCTCGTCTTCTACGTCTTGATCCTGCGTCCGCAGCGGCGCCGCCAGCAGGCCCTGACGTCCACGCAGTCCGCGTTGGCGCCGGGAGCTGAGGTGATGCTCACGTCCGGGATCTATGGGCGGGTTGCTTCGTTGAACGACGAGACGATCCAGCTCGAGCTGTCCCCCGGCACGCACGTCAAGGTCGCCCGCCGGGCCGTCGTACGCGTGATCGACGAGCAGCACCCGGCAGACGACGTGGTCCCCCCGGAGGACGAGCCTGGATCCACCGACCAGCACCAGTGAGCGACTACGGCCCGGCGCATCGCGGGTCGTTGAGGAGCGATAAGCAGTGGCAAGACATACGGCCCGTCCCGGTCGCCGGCTGATCATCTTCGCGTTGGTCATCGCCGCCCTGTACGGCGGAGTGGCCCTGGCCGGCCAGTGGAAGCCCAAGCTGGGCCTGGACCTGCAAGGTGGCACCAGGATCACCCTCCAGGCGAGCACCTCCACCGGGCAGAAGGTGACTCCGGCGAACCTCGAGGAGGCCCGCGGGATCATCGACCAGCGGGTGAACGGCAACGGTGTCACCGAAGGGTCGGTGGCCACCCAGGGCAGCAACAACATCGTGGTGGAGATTCCCGGCCCCACCCGGGGCGACCTCGTGGACAGCGTCAAGCAGACCGCTCAGCTGCGGTTCCGCCTGGTGGCTGTCACACAGCCCGGCCAGCCCCAGCCGACCCCCTCGCCCAGCGCGAGTGGCACCGCCTCACCCAGCGGCACGGCGTCCCCCGGCGCCTCCCCGAGCGCGAAGGCCGGCAGCGGTCGGACCGCTGCCCCGAAGGCGTCGAGCACGGCCTCGCCGAAGGCCACCCCGAAGCCGCGGGCGCTGTCCTCGGGCCTGGTCGCCGCCGACGCGTCGCCGTCCTCGAGCCCGAAGGCGTCGAAGAAGCCCTCCTCGGGGCCGTCTGCCAAGGCGACGTCCTCCTCGAGCCCGTCAGCAGGTGCCACCTCACTCCCCGGGGCGCAGGCGAGCACCGCTCAGTCGCCGGTCACGGCCAAGGGCGCACCCGTTGACGAGCCTCTGAAGTGGCAGGACAACCCGGGAGCGCAGTGGCTGGCCAAGTTCAGCAGGTTCACCTGCCCCACGAGCAAGACCCCGCCCCCGGTCGTCGACAACCCGCGCAAGCCTCTGATCACGTGCGACCAGGACGGCAACAAGCTGCTCCTGTCCAAGGCGCTGATCGAGGGCACCCAGCTCAAGAGTGCGCAGGCCGCTCCGCCCAACCAGCAGAACGTGCAGTGGACGGTCAACCTGACCTTCGACAGCTCCGCACGCAAGACCTTCGCCAGGGTGACCCAGCAGATCGCCAACCAGACCAGCCCGCTGACCGGCCAGCAGAAGCAGTTCGCGATCGTCCTGGACGGCAAGGTGATCTCGGCGCCGACCGTCAACGGCGTCATCAACAACGGCCAGGCCGAGATCTCCGGCAGCTTCACCCAGACCGAGGCGCAGTCCCTGGCGAACAGCCTGAAGTACGGCGCCCTGCCGCTGAAGTTCGAGGTTCCCGTCGTCACCGAGCAGGGTCCCACGCTCGCCTCCGACCAGCTCTCCGCCGGGCTGGTCGCCGGCGGGGTCGGCCTTGGCCTGGTGCTGATCTACTGCCTGCTCTACTACCGCGGCCTGGGCATCGTGGTCCTCGCCTCCCTGCTGATCGCGGGCGTCATCACCTACGCCGTCGTGCTGGCCATGAGCCAGGCGGTGAACTTCACCCTGACCCTGCCGGGGATCGCCGGCCTGATCGTCGCGGTCGGCATCACCGCCGACTCGTTCATCGTCTACTTCGAGCGGATTCGTGACGAGATGCGCAGCGGCAAGTCGATGCGGGTGGCGGTCGAGGCCGGCTGGGTCCGCGCCCGGGCCACCTGCCTGGCCGCGGACGCGGTGTCCCTGCTCGCCGCGGTCGTCCTCTACATCTTCTCCATCGGGGTGGTGAAGGGCTTCGCGTTCACGCTCGGCATCAGCACCGTGATCGACCTGGTGGTGTTCTTCCTGTTCACCAAGCCGATGGTGTCCTGGCTGGCCACCTTCAGGTTCTTCCACTCCGGCCACAGACTGTCCGGTCTGTCCCCCGACCAGGTCGGCTCGCCGCGACCCGCCGGCAGGTCGAGCGCAGGTGGGCGACCCGGCGCCCGGCCCCGGCCGGCTGGAGGTGGCGTCCGATGAGCAGGCTGTCCAGGATGGGCCACGCCCTCTACGAGGGCCAGGTCTCCATCGACTTCGTGGGCCGGAGGCTCCTGTGGTACGCCCTGTCCGGAGTCATCCTCGTCGCGGCCGTCAGCGGCCTGCTGGTGCGGGGGGTGAACCTGGGCATCGAGTTCCAGGGCGGTGTGGAGTATCAAGTCTCGATGCCCGCCGGGCAGAACACCGAGGCCAACGTCGTCAAGATCCGCAGTGCTGTCGCGCAGACCGCGCAGGACGAGAACATCCCGGCCGCCGACTCGCCGATCGTCAACACCTCCGGCAACAGCATCCGGGTGCAGACCGAGCCGCTGAACAACGACGACTCCACCAAGATCTCCCAGGCGATCCAGAAGTCCGTCGGGGTGGGCAAGGACGCCATCAGCTCCGATGCCATCGGAGCGACCTGGGGCAAGCAGGTGGCCGAGCGCGCGCTGCTGGGCCTCGTGGTGTTCCTGCTCCTGGTCGTGCTGTTCATCTGGGCGTACTTCCGGGAGTGGAAGATGTCGGTGGCCGCCCTCGTCGCGCTCGCGCACGACCTGGTGATCACCATCGGCATCTACGCGCTCTCGGGGTTCGAGGTGACCCCGGCGACCGTGACGGGCATCCTGACCATCCTCGGCTTCTCGCTCTACGACACGGTGGTCGTGTTCGACAAGGTGCGGGAGAACACCAAGAACCTGGCCCGGACCAGGAGGACCTACGCCGAGGCCGCGAACCTGGCGGTCAACCAGACCCTGGTCAGGTCGATCAACACCTCGATCGTCGCACTCCTCCCGGTCGGCGCGCTGCTGTACGTCGGTGTGGCGTCCCTCGGCTCGGGTGCCCTGAAGGACCTGGCGCTGGCGCTGTTCGTCGGCATGGCGGCCGGGGCCTACTCCTCGATCTTCATCGCCACCCCGCTCGTCGTCCAGCTCAAGGAGCTCGAGCCGGGGATCAAGGCCGGGGACGCCCGCGCGATGCGGCACCGCGACCGGCGTGAGGTCGACCGGTATGCCTCCGTGCCGGCCTTCAGCGAGGACATGCCGGTCCTCGAGGACCCGGACGCAGGTCCGGCCCGCGGCGGGAGCACGGCCATCGACCCGGAGGGGGACGAGCCCGTCACCGTCGCTCCGGTGCGCACCCCCCGGTCCACGGCAGGCGAGCGGCCGGCGTCGCGGGCGGTGTCCCCGTCGGCATCGGCCAAGCGCGCCCAGCCGTCCCGCAAGCCGCGCTCGCAGCGCGGCAAGAGGTGAGCCGGTGGCCGGCGTGACGGAGCTGGACACCTTGCTCGACAAGCTGATCCGGGACGTCCCGGACTTCCCCCTGCCCGGCGTGGTGTTCAAGGACATCACGCCGCTGCTGGCGGACCCGGAGGGCTTCTCCGCCGTGATCACGGCGCTGGCGGGGGAGGGGCGCGACGAGGACGGCAACGTCGTGGTGGACAAGGTCGTCGGGATGGAGGCGCGGGGCTTCATCCTCGCGGCGCCGGTCGCCCTGGCGCTGGGCGTCGGGTTCGTGCCGGTCCGCAAGGCCGGCAAGCTGCCGGGGGACATCCATGCCGTGTCCTACGCGCTGGAGTACGGCGACGCGACGATCGAGGTGCACCAGGACGGCATCGCCGAGGGCGAGCGGGTGCTGCTGGTCGACGACGTCCTCGCCACCGGTGGGACGGCCGATGCGACCCGCCAGCTCATCGAGCGCAGCGGCGGCGTGTCCCATGGGCTGGCAGTGCTCATCGAGCTCTCCTTCCTGCACGGACGCGACGCCGTCGGCGACCTCACCGTGAAGGCGTTGCGCACGGTCTGACGCACCGCCGGGTGTCCCCGTAGACTGGACCAGGTCGGACCCGAGGAGGTGCCCGTGGCCAGTGAGCGCGTGCCGACCACGAGCGCGCCCGAGGAGACGACCGAGGCGCCGGTGCCGGCTCCTGCGCCGCTCAGCCGCACCGCGCCGCCTCCCGCAGCGGCCCGCACCTCCTCCAGCGCCGGTCCGGCCGGTCGTCGCATGCGGGCCCGGCTGGCCAGGATGGCCACCAAGTCCCAGTCCGAGAACCCGGTCCTCGAGCCGCTGTTCCGGGCGGTCAAGGTCAACCACCCCAAGGCTGACCTCGACCTCCTCGAGCGTGCCTACCTGACCGCCGAGGGCTACCACGCGAGCCAGGTGCGCAAGAGCGGCGACCCCTACATCACCCATCCGCTCGCGGTCACCACCATCCTCGCGGACATCGGGATGACCGAGCCGACACTCGTCGCTGCCCTGCTGCACGACACGGTGGAGGACACGCCGTACACCTTGGAGGCGCTTCGCAAGGACTTCGGGGACGAGGTCGCGCTGCTCGTCGACGGGGTCACCAAGCTCGACAAGGTGAAGTACGGCGACACCGCGCAGGCCGAGACGATCCGCAAGATGATCGTCGCGATGAGCCGCGACATCCGGGTGCTCGTCATCAAGCTCGCCGACCGGCTGCACAACATGCGCACGCTGCGCTACCTCCGCCAGGAGACCCAGGAGCGCAAGGCCCGAGAGACCCTGGACATCTACGCGCCGCTGGCCCACCGGCTGGGCATGAACACGCTCAAGTGGGAGCTCGAGGACCTCGCGTTCGCCACGCTGCACCCCAAGATGTACGACGAGATCGTCCGCCTCGTCGCCGACCGGGCGCCGTCCCGCGACCAGTTCCTGGCCAAGGTCATCGACCAGGTGGAGACCGACCTGCGCGAGGCCAAGATCAAGGCGCGGGTCACCGGGCGGCCCAAGCACTACTACTCGATCTATCAGAAGATGATCGTGCGCGGCCGGGAGTTCTCCGACATCTACGACCTGGTCGGCATCCGGATCCTCGTCGAGAACGACCGCGACTGCTACGCCGTGCTCGGGGTCCTGCACAACCGGTGGAACCCGGTGCCGGGCCGGTTCAAGGACTTCATCGCGATGCCGAAGTTCAACATGTACCAGTCGCTGCACACGACCGTCATCGGCCTGCAGGGCAAGCCTGTGGAGCTGCAGATCCGCACCTTCTCGATGCACCGGCGGGCCGAGTACGGCGTCGCGGCGCACTGGAAGTACAAGGAGGAGGTCGGCCTCGGCGCCGACCACCGGGCCAGCGACTCCCGGACCTCCGACCGCGGCAACGACATGGCCTGGGTCCGCCAGCTGCTCGACTGGCAGCAGGAGACCGAGGACCCGGGGGAGTTCCTCGAGTCGCTGCGGTTCGAGATCAAGTCCAACGAGGTCTACGTCTTCACTCCGCGCGGTGACGTGGTGGCGCTGCCGAACGGCTCCTCACCGGTCGACTTCGCCTACGCGATCCACACCGAGGTCGGTCACCACACGATCGGTGCGCGGGTCAACGGGAGGCTGGTGCCGCTCGAGTCCGCCCTCGACAACGGCGACGTGGTCGAGATCTTCACCTCCAAGTCCCCGAACGCCTCCCCGAGCCGCGACTGGCTCGGGTTCGTGGCGTCACCCCGCGCGCGCAACAAGATCCGGCAGTGGTTCACCAAGGAGCGCCGTGAGGAGGCCATCGACCAGGGCAAGGAGCAGATCGCCCGGTTGATGCGCAAGGAGGGGCAGCCACTGAAGCGGGTGCTCTCCCACGAGACCCTGAGCACTGTCGCCGCCGAGCTGCGGCTTCCCGACGTGTCCGCGCTGTACGCCGCGGTCGGCGAGGGCAACCTCGGAGCCCAGTCCGTCGTACGCCGGGTGATCGACCTGTTCGGCGGCGACGACGGCGCCGAGGAGGAGATGTCCGAGGGCATCACGATCACGACGGACCGCTCCAAGCGGCCCAGCGCCGGTGACGCCGGGGTGATCGTGAAGGACCTCTCGGACGTGTGGGTGAAGCTCGCCAAGTGCTGCACCCCGGTGCCCGGCGACCCGATCATCGGCTTCGTGACCCGGGGCGCAGGCGTCTCGGTGCACCGCGCCGACTGCACGAACGCGGAGAGCCTGAAGTCACAGCCCGAGCGACTCGTCGACGTCGAGTGGGCCCCGACGGCGAAGTCGATGTTCCTGGTGAACATCCAGGTCGAGGCGCTGGACCGCAACCGGCTGCTCTCCGACATCACGAAGGTGCTCTCCGACGTCCACGTCAACATCCTCGCCGCGTCCCTGCAGACCACCCGGGACCGGGTGGCGAAGAGCCGTTTCACCTTCGAGATGGCCGACCCCAAGCACCTCGGGCACGTGCTCAAGGCCGTCCGCTCGGTCGACGGTGTCTTCGACGTCTACCGGATGACCCAGTAGCCGACCCGGCGGGTCTGGCGGCCGGCGCGGGGTCGAGTCGGGAGTCGAGTCGGCCCGTCTGCAGGGCGGAAGCCTGCCGAGTCGGCGCGTCTGCAGGGCGGGAGCCTGCCGAGTCGGCGCGTCTGCAGGGCGGGAACCTGCCGAGCCGGCGCGTCTGCAGGGCCGGCGCGTGTCGAGTCGGCCCGTCTGCAGGGCGGGCGCGGACCATGCGTGCCTGACAGTGCCAACGCGCATCTCCACATCCGGTAGCGGCGACCGGTCCTTGCGCATGCGTCACGACAAGCGCCCACTCAATCCTGCAGATGCGCCGGGTCGGCAGGGTCAGGCCGTGCAGCGCCGCCAGACGCGCCGGGTCGGCGCGAAACGGCCGCCAGACGCGCCGGGTCGGCGGGAAACCGCCGCCACACGCGCCGGGTCGGCGGGGGCTCAGCCGGAGAACTCCTGCAGGGCCTTGCGCGCTTGGGCGAGCCAGGACTGGCGCGCCTCGATAGCGGCTGCGTGCTCGTCGGCCTTCCGGGTGTTCCCAGCGGCCACCGCTGACGCGCGCTTGCGCTCCAGGTCGGCGAGCAGCGACTCCAGCTGCGCCACGGTGTCCGCAGCGCGCGCCCTCGCCTCGGGGTTCGAGCGGCGCCACTGCTCGTCCTCGGTGCCACGGATCGCCTGCTCGATCCTGCGCATCCGCGCTTCCAGGTCCTTCATGCGCTCGCGAGGCACCTTGCCGGCGGCGTCCCAGCGCTCCGCGATGTTGCGGAAGGCCTCCTTGGCCGAACGAAGGTCGGTGACTGGCACCAGCGCCTCCGCCTCCGCCAGCAGCGCCTCCTTCTTCTGCGCGTTCGCGGAGAACTCACGGTCCAGCTCGGCGTTCGTCGCGTCCCGGGCGCCGAAGAAGGCGTCCTGTGCCCCCCGGAACCTCTTCCACAGCTGGTCGTCGACGTCCTTCGGTGCCGGACCGGCCTCCTTCCACTGACGCATGAGGTCGCGGTACCGCCCGGCCGCAGGACCCCAGTCCGTCGACCCGGACAGCGCCTCGGCCTCGATGACCAGCTTCTCCTTCACCTGACGCGCCGAGTCACGCTGCTCGTTGACCTCGGAGAAGTGCGACTTGCGTCGCCGGGTGTACGTCGTACGGGCGGTCGAGAACCGGCGCCACAGGGTGTCGTCAGCGTTCTTCTCCAAGCGGGGCAGGGCCTTCCACTCGTCGAGGAGCTGACGCAGACGGTTGGCGCCGTTGCGCCAGTCATTGCCCTGGGCCAGCCGCTCGGCCTCCTCGACGATCCGCTCCTTCTCGACCTTGGACTTCTCCTGCTTGCGAGCCCGGTCCGCCCGGCGCTGCTCGCGCTGCTGGCTGATCAGGCCGGTCAGGGCGGCCAGCCGTCGCTCGAGCCCGTCGAGGTCGCCGACCGCCTGGGCGCCTTGCACGGAGGACAGCACCTGCTGGACCGAGGCCGTCGCCTCGTCCGGGGTCAGCGCGCGCTTGCGGACGCGCTGCTCGAGGAGCTGGACCTCGAAGACGAGGTCGGTGTACCGCCGGGTGAAGAAGCTCAGCGCCTCGGTCGGACCGGCGTCCGGCATCTGGCCGACGGCCCGCTCGCCCTCCGCGATGCGGACGTAGACGGTGCCCTCCTCGTCGACGCGTCCCCACGCCCGAGCCGTCACCTCCTCGGCGGAGGGTGCCAGCGAGGGCTCGGGGCCGGTCGGTCCGGCCGGGGGCATCGCCGGCCGGTCCGGCGACCCGGCTGCCGTGCGACCTGTCGGCGGTGCCGCCGGAGGTCGCGGTCGACGCGGCGGTCCGGGCACGGGTCGCCTGGTCGTCGGCGCGGGTCCAGGGCTCGGGGACGATCCCGACGGCGCCGGAGGATCCGGCGCCCCCGCGCCCTCCACCGGCACCGCGCCCTCGACCGGCACCGCGCCCGAGGGAGAAGTCGCGCCCGAGGGCTCGCCGGAGGCCTCCGTCGAGGTCTCAGCGGCGCTCTCACGGGGGCTCTCCTCGTGGCTCTGCGCCACGTCGTCCGCCGACATCTCGGTCGGGGTCCCCGACGGACCCTCCGGGCTGCTCACCGGACTCCCCCTGTGCTCGTTGTCGCGTGCTGTGGCTGATCGATGGTGAAAGAGTAGTCAACGCCTGCGCGAAGAGCCGATGCGCTGTCCTGGCCATGGGTCAGGATCCAGGTGATGAGCGCCGCGAGCGTGGCCAGGATCGCGATGACCGTCGCCACCTGGCGCTGTCGCCTCCTGCGTGCCCGCCGCTGGGCCTGGCGCAGCTGCCGCCGCTGCGTGGTGGCGCGGGCCAGCTGGGTCCGCCGCCTCTTCTTGGTGACCACGCTGGGGAGTCTAGGGCGAACGACGCCCACGGGAGGTCCGCTTGCACGAGCGCGGATGCTGCCTCGGTAGGCTGCCAGGGTTCACCCCTCACGAGGACAGGAGCGTCACCCGGTGCTGGTCGCAGGCTTCCCCGCCGGCCCGTGGGGCACCAACTGCTACGTCGTGGCCACGGCGGCCGGCGCGGAGTGCGTGGTCATCGACCCCGGCAAGGACGCGGCCTCTGGAGTGGCCGATCTGGTCCGGGAGCACCGTCTCAAGCCCGTGTCGGTGCTGGTCTCGCACGGCCACATCGACCACATGTGGTGCGTGGCTCCGGTCGCCGGGACCTACGACGCGACCGCCTACATCCATCCGCGCGACCGGCACCTGCTGTCGGACCCGATGGCCGGGATGTCACCGGAGACGGCGGGGATGCTGCTGGGCGGCCGCTACGAGTTCGCCGAGCCGGACCGGGTGGCCGAGCTGAGCGACCTGCAGCGGGTCGAGCTCGCCGGCCTGGAGTTCGTCGTGGACCACACGCCGGGCCACACCGAGGGCTCGGTGACGTTCCGCACGCCGTACGACGACCCGGGGAACCCGGACATCTCGGCGCTGATGTTCTCCGGAGACCTGCTGTTCGCCGGCTCGATCGGGCGCACCGACCTGCCCGGAGGCGACCACGCGACGATGCTGCGCAGCCTGCGGGACAAGGTGCTGACGCTCCCCGACGACATCGTGGTCCTGCCCGGGCACGGGGAGCAGACGAGCATCGGACGTGAGCGCGCGACCAACCCGTTCCTTCTCGACCTCGCCGACGCCGACGCGACGGCCGCACCAGCCCCGAACCGAGGCCTGTAGCAGGATGAGCAGGCCCACCCCGCTCAGCGGGTTCCCTGAGCTGCTCCCTGCACAGCGAGCAGTCGAGCAGCACGTCACCGACAGCCTGCGGCGCACCTTCGAGCTGCACGGCTTCACGAGCCTGGAGACCCGAGCGGTCGAGCCGATGGACCAGCTGCTGCGCAAGGGGGAGACGTCGAAGGAGGTCTACGTCCTGCGCCGGCTGCAGGAAGGCGACGTGTCCACCGACTCGGGCATCGGGCTGCACTTCGACCTGACCGTCCCGTTCGCACGATACGTCCTGGAGAACGCCGGCAAGCTCGAGTTCCCCCTGCGCCGCTACCAGATCCAGAAGGCCTGGCGGGGCGAGCGCCCCCAGGAGGGCCGGTTCCGGGAGTTCACCCAGGCCGACATCGACGTGGTGATGCGCGACGAGCTGCCGTTCCACTTCGACGTCGAGGTGGCCCGGGTGATGGCCGAGGCGCTGTCGGAGCTGCCGCTGCCGCCGATGCGCCTGCGGGTCAACAACCGCAAGCTCATCGAGGGGTTCTACCGCGGCATCGGGGCGCCCGACCCCGCAGCGGTCATCACGGTCATCGACAAGCTCGACAAGCTGTCCCCCGAGGCGGTCGCGGCCGCCCTGGTCGCCGACGCCGGTCTCGACGACGCCCAGGCCGCGCAGTGCCTGGCCCTGGCCGAGATCGAGGCGACCGACACCTCCTTCGCCGAGCGGGTCCGAGCCCTCGGCGTCACCCACGAGCTGCTCGACACCGGTCTCGAGCAGCTCCTCGAGGTGGTCGAGGGCTGCGCGTCGGTGCGCAGCGACCGCTTCCAGGTGGTGGCCAGCCTGAGCCTCGCTCGCGGGCTGGACTACTACACCGGCACGGTCTTCGAGATCTACATGGAGGGCTTCGAGAGCCTCAAGTCGGTCGGCGGGGGAGGCCGGTACGACGCCCTGGCATCGGACGGGCGGACGACGTACCCGGGTGTCGGCATCTCCTTCGGCATCTCGCGCACCCTGGTCCCGCTGCTGTCCCGCGGGCTGCTGGCCGCCGACCGGTCGGTGCCGTCGGCGGTGCTCGTCGCGCTGGTGGACGAGGGTGCGCGGGAGACGAGCAACGCGGTGGCGCAGCGGCTGCGACGTCGAGGCATCCCCACCGAGGTGGCCGCCAGCGCCCAGCGGTTCGGCAAGCAGATCCGCTACGCCGAACGTCGGGGCATCCCGTTCGTCTGGTTCCCCGACAGTGGCCCGGACGGGACCGGTCAGGTGAAGGACATCCGCAGCGGAAACCAGGTGGACGCCGACGCGGACCTCTGGAACCCTCCGCCGCAGGACCTGCGCCCGCAGGTCATCTCGTCACACGCCGACCAGTCCCACCCCGGCCAACAGCGCCCTACCGAGGAGCCACCCCAGTGATCCGCACCCACGACGCAGGCAGTCTCCGCGTCGAGCACGTCGGCCAGACCGTCACCCTCGCCGGCTGGGTCGCCCGGCGGCGCGACCACGGCGGCGTCGCCTTCATCGACCTCCGGGAGGCCTCCGGCGTGGTCCAGGTCGTGGTCCGCGACGAGGCGGTCGCGCACCAGCTGCGCGCGGAGTACTGCCTGAAGGTCACCGGTGAGGTGTCCGCGCGTCCTGAGGGCAACCAGAACCCGAGCCTGCCGACCGGTGACATCGAGGTGATCGCCGCCCCGGACGGCGTCGAGGTGCTCAGTCCGGCCGCCGCCCTGCCCTTCCCCGTCGACGACACCGGCCACGGCACCGGCGAGGTCGGCGAGGAGGTCCGGCTGGCCTACCGCTACCTCGACCTGCGCCGGTCCGGTCCGGCCGCGGCACTGCGGCTGCGCAGCGAGGTCAACCGGGTCGCCCGCGACGTGCTGGCCGCCCACCACTTCGTCGAGGTCGAGACCCCGACGCTGACCCGGTCCACCCCGGAGGGCGCCCGCGACTTCCTGGTCCCCGCGCGCCTGCAGCCGGGCAGCTGGTACGCACTGCCGCAGAGCCCCCAGCTGTTCAAGCAGCTGCTGATGGTCGCCGGGATGGAGCGCTACTACCAGATCGCCCGGTGCTACCGCGACGAGGACTTCCGCGCCGACCGACAGCCGGAGTTCACCCAGCTGGACATCGAGATGAGCTTCGTCGAGGAGGACGACGTCATCGCGCTCTCCGAGGAGGTCCTCGCGGCGCTGTGGCGGCTCATCGGCCACGAGGTCACGACACCCTTCCCGCGGATGACCTACGCCGAGGCGATGGCCCGCTACGGCAGTGACAAGCCCGACCTGCGGGTCAGTCTCGAGCTGACCGAGTGCACGGAGTTCTTCGCCGACACCACCTTCCGCGTTTTCCCCCCAGGCGCCGTACGTCGGAGCCGTGGTGATGCCCGGCGGCGCGAGCCAGCCCCGCAAGCAGCTCGACGCCTGGCAGGACTGGGCCCGGCAGCGTGGCGCCAAGGGCCTTGCCTACGTGCTGGTCCGCGAGGACGGGGAGCTGGGCGGTCCGACCGCGAAGAACCTCACCGAGCAGGAGCGAGCAGGGATCGCCGCGCACGTGGGGGCCCAGCCGGGGGACTGCATCTTCTTCGCCGCCGGGCCGGTCAAGCAGTGCTCGGGCGCTGCTCGGCTCCGCCCGTCTCGAGATCGGCCGCCGCTGCGGCCTGGTCGAGGAGTCGGCCTGGCGGTTCGTGTGGGTCGTCGACGCCCCGCTGTTCGAGCCGGCCGGGGAGGCGACTGCGGCGGGCGACGTGGCGGTGGGCAGCGGCGCCTGGACCGCCGTACACCACGCCTTCACGTCACCGAAGCCCGAGAGCCTCGACACCTTCGACACCGACCCGGGAGCCGCGCTCGCCTACGCCTACGACATCGTCTGCAACGGCAACGAGATCGGCGGCGGCTCCATCCGGATCCACCGCGAGGACATTCAGCGGCGCGTGTTCGCGGTGATGGGCCTGAGCGAGGAGGAGGCACAGGAGAAGTTCGGCTTCCTGCTGCGGGCCTTCGCGTACGGCGCACCGCCGCACGGCGGGATCGCCTTCGGGTGGGACCGGATCTGTGCGCTGCTGGCGGGCAGCGACTCGATCCGGGACGTGATCGCCTTCCCCAAGACCGGGGCCGGCTACGACCCGCTCACCGCGGCACCCGCCCCGATCACGGCCGAGCAGCGCAGGGAGGCCGGGGTGGACGTCCGGCCGGCCCCGGCAGACGGGCCGACTCGACCGGCCTGAGGCCTGCAGACGGGCCGACTCGACCGGCCTGAGGCCTGCGGACGGGCCGACTCGACCGGCCTGAGGCCTGCGGACGCGCCGGGTCGACCGGCCTGAGGCGTGCAGACGGGCCGGGTCGACAGGGGGCGTTCGTGAAGGGTTTATAACGATCGGGCGCCGACCTGTGCAGAAGTTGTGATTCTGCGGCCGACGAGTCTACGTTCATCCGGGATCGTCTGTGGTCCTCAGTCCGTCTTGAAGAAGGAGAAAGCGTGTTCATGATGAGGAAGAAGGGGAGACGGGCCGCGGGCGTCAGCATGATCTGCGCGCTCGCGCTCACGGCGTCGGCGTGTGGCGGTGGAGGTGGGTCCAACAACAACTCGTCCACCAACTCCGGCGGCACCCCGGTCAAGGGCGGCACGCTGAACATCCTCGGGTCGAGCGACGTCGACTACATGGACCCCAACCTCGTCTACTACACGATCGGCTCCATGGCGCTGCGGCTCTGGTCGCGCACCCTGTTCGCCAACCCCGCGATCGAGGGCAAGACCGACACGACCGTCCCCGACCTCGCGACCGAGATGCCGACCACCTCCAACGGGGGCCTCAGCAAGGACGGCCTCACCTACACGATCAAGCTCCGCAGCGGCGTCAAGTGGAACACCAAGCCGGCGCGGGCGGTCACCGCCGCAGACGCCGTGCGCGGCCTCAAGCGCACCTGCAACCCGGTTCTGCCGTTCGGTGGCAGCCCAGACTTCGCCACCCTGTTCGTCGGCTTCAAGGCCTTCTGCGACGACTTCGCCAAGGCGGGGAAGTCCCCGAAGGCGCTCGGTGACTACATGGAGTCCCACGACATCCCGGGCTACCAGGCCAAGGACGACTCGACGCTGGTCGTCAAGCTCACCCGGCCGGCGGCGTACCTGCCCTCGATGATGACGATGTCGGCGTTCAACCCGGCCCCCATCGAGTTCAACAAGTACCTCCCCGGCAGCGCCCAGCTCGCGCAGAACACCATCTCCGACGGTCCCTACCAGGTCGACAGCTACAAGCCCACGAAGTCGATCATCTTCAGCCGCAACCCGGAGTGGGACGCGTCGACCGATCCCATCCGCAAGGCCTACGTCGACAAGGTCAACATCGACGAGACCGTGACGCAGGAGTCGGCCCAGCAGCAGTTCGAGACCGGCACCCCGAACGCCGACCTCGAGTTCGGCACCTCCCCGCCGGCCTCGCGGGTCCCGCAGCTCAAGGCCACCAACGACCCCAAGCTGTTCATCGGGGACACCACCTCGAGCAACCCGTTCTTCGGCTTCAACCAGGTCTCGAAGAACGAGAACGGCGCGATGGGCAAGCTGAAGGTGCGCCAGGCTCTGCAGTACGCCATCAACCGGGACAACCTCATCCAGATCCTCGGCGGCAAGCTCCTCAACAACCCGCTGACCGGGGTCATCCCGAAGACCCTGCCGTCCGGCCAGCTGGGGTCCATCGACATGTACAAGTACGACCCGACCAAGGCCAAGCAGCTTCTCGCCGAGGCGGGCTACCCGAACGGGCTGACCCTGAAGTTCCTCTACCGCCCGTCGTCGGAGTCGGGCGTGAAGTCCTTCCAGACGGTCAAGCAGGACCTGACGAAGTCGGGGATCAACCTGCAGGGAGTGCAGTCCCCGGACGCCGACTTCTACACGAAGTACCTCCAGGACCCGAAGGTCGCCAAGCGCGGGGTCTGGGATCTGGCCTACCTCGGCTGGGGCGCCGACTGGCAGGGCGACGGAGCCGAGCTGTCCTACTTCAAGCCGCTGTTCTACGGGAAGACGGCGTTCCCGCCGACCGGCAGCAACTACGGCTTCTACAACAGCAAGGCCGCGAACGACCTGATCGACAAGGCTGTGTCGGCCAAGACGACCGAGGAAGCCGCGCAGTACTTCCACCAGGCCGACGAGCAGGTGATGAAGGACGCCGCGTTCTTCCCGGTGACCAACCCGAAGGAGGCGCACTACCACGCCGCCCAGGTCCACAACACGGTGTTCCTGGCGGGACTCCAGGGCTTCGACCCGTCGAACGTCTGGCTGGAGAAGGGCAAGCAGGGCGGCTGACCGCGCCTCTGACCACGCCGCTCCGGGGTGGGGGTGCACCCGGCCCCACCCCGGAGTAGCGTTCGAGCGCAGACCATCTACCAAGACCTGCTCCGTCACGAGGAGTGACCGTGTCCCTGCTCGAGATCCGCGATCTCAAGGTCGCCTTCAACACCCCCGACGGCGTGGTCCGGGCCGTGCGGGGCCTGTCGTTCGACGTCGACCGGGGCAAGACACTCGCCATCGTCGGTGAGTCGGGCTCCGGCAAGAGCGTGGCCACCCAGACCATCACCGGGCTGAGCCGTGGCGCCAAGGTCAGCGGCACCGCCACCTTCGACGGCGTCGACCTGCTGCAGGCCGACGCCCGGGACGCTTCGCGAGATCCGTGGGTCGCGGATCGGGATGATCTTCCAGGACCCGCTCTCCAGCCTGCACCCCTACTACCGGGTCGGCTGGCAGATCGTGGAGATGCTCCGCGCCCACGACAAGTCCATCTCCAAGGCCGCAGCCCGCGACCGGGCGGCCTACCTGCTCTCCCAGGTGGGTATCCCGCACGCCAAGGACCGCATCGGCGACTACCCGCACCAGTTCTCGGGAGGCATGCGCCAGCGGGTGATGATCGCGATGGCCATGGCGCTGGACCCGGACCTGCTGATCGCCGACGAGCCCACCACGGCCCTCGACGTGACGGTGCAGGCCCAGGTGCTCAACGTGATGCGGAAGCTCCAGGAGGAGATGGGCACGGCCATCATCCTGATCACCCATGACCTCGGCGTGGTGGCCGAGATGTCGGACGAGATCGTGGTGATGTACGCCGGCCAGGCCATGGAGAAGGCCGACCGCCGCGAGCTGTTCTACCGCCACCACAACCCCTACACGGAGGGTCTGCTGGCCTCCCTGCCGGTGCAGGGCAGCAGCGGCCGGCTGCAGCCCATCGCCGGGACCCCGCCGAGCACGATCGACCCTCCGGAGCGGTGCCCGTTCGCACCGCGGTGCCCCTACGCCTTCGACAAGTGCTGGCAGGAGGACCCGCCGTTGCGTGCCGTCTACGACCACCCCGCCCACAGCTCGGCGTGCTGGCTGCCCACGGACGAGGAGGGCCGACGGGCCAAGCGCGCCGCGCTTGCTGAGGCCAGGCCCAGACGCTCGCCGAGGAGCCGGCATGAGCCACGCGATGGACGTCGGCCGGCCCGACGGTCAGTCCTCCGACGGCTCGCCCAGGAGTGGCGAGGACGCCGACGCGGAGCCGCTGCTGCGACTGCGGGGGGTGCGCAAGCTGTTCCCGGTCCAGTCCGCCTCGCTGGTCCGCGGTGAGCGGGAGTTCGTCCACGCGGTCGACGGTGTGGACCTCGAGATCATGCGCGGTGAGACCCTCGGCCTGGTGGGCGAGACCGGCTGCGGGAAGTCGTCGCTGGCCCGGTGCATCGCCCGGCTCTACGACGTCACCGAGGGCACGATCGAGCTGGACGGCACGGACATCACCCGGCTCTCCCGCCGCGACATGAGGCCGCTGCGGCGGGAGGTCCAGATGATCTTCCAGGACCCCTACGGCTCCCTCAACCCACGGCGCCGGGTCGGGTCCATCATCGGTGACCCGTTCACGATCCACGGGATCGGTTCGGCGCGGGATCGCAAGCGCAAGGTGCAGGACCTGATGGAGCTGGTCGGCCTGAACCCCGAGCACTACAACCGGTTCCCCGCCGACTTCTCCGGCGGCCAGCGGCAGCGGATCGGGGTCGCCCGTGCCCTGGCGCTGAAGCCCAAGCTGCTGGTCTGTGACGAGCCCGTCTCGGCCCTCGACGTGTCGATCCAGGCCCAGCTGATCAACCTGCTGGAGGACCTGCAGGCAGAGCTCGGCCTGACCTACGTGTTCATCACCCACGACCTGTCGGTGGTCCGGCACATCAGCGACCGGATCTCGGTGATGTACCTCGGCAAGATCGTGGAGACGGCGCCGGTCGAGCAGCTGTTCGAGCAGAGCCGGCACCCCTACACCCGGGCGCTGCTGTCCGCGCTCCCGGTGCCGGACCCGGACCAGGCTGACCGTCGCGAGCAGGTCGTCCTGGTCGGGGACATGCCGACTCCGGTCCACCCTCCCTCCGGCTGCCGGTTCCACACCCGGTGTCCCAAGGCGCAGCAGGACTGTGCCGAGCGCGTGCCACCGCTCGAGCCGGTCCTCGACGACCCGCCCCACCATGCGACGGCCTGCTTCTACCCCATGGAGGCCGAGGACAGCCTGGCGACGGTCACCGCGACCGTCGCCGACTCGGAGCTGGCCGCCGAGGACTCCACCACCGCCGGAGGTGTCCTGATGAGCGTCGAGGAGAAGGGCGCCGAGCCGGGAGCCCTGGGTCCCACCGAAGAGGGTCCGCACGCCAGCGAGCCTGGCACCGCCGCGATCGAGGGTCGCAGTCCCTGGGTCCTGGCGGTGCAGCGGCTGCGCAAGGACCGGGTGGCGATGGTGTCGCTCGGCTTCATCATCGTGGTGATCCTGATCGCGCTGTTCGCGCCGGTCTTCGCCGCGATCACCGGCCACCCACCCAACGAGCAGTACCACGGCGCGAACGCGCTGACGTCGGGCGGACTGCCCAAGGGCCCGAGCGGGGAGTTCTGGTGGGGGACCGACGACCTCGGTCGCGACATCCTGGTCCGCACGGCGTACGGCGCCCGCATCTCCCTGCTCGTCGGCGTGCTCGCCACCGGCCTGACCGTCGTGATCGGGGTGGTCCTCGGTCTGGCGGCCGGCTTCTTCGGAGGATGGGTCGACACCGTGCTCTCGCGGCTGGTCGACGTGGTGCTCTCGGTGCCCTTCATCCTGGTGGTGCTCGCCCTGGTGTCCATCTTCGGCGCCAGCCTGACCATCACGGTCGCTGGTGATCGGGTCGCTTCAGCTGGGCCTCCGTCGCCCGCATCGTGCGAGGGCAGGTGCTCTCGCTGCGAGAGCGCGAGTTCGTCGAGGCCGCGCGCTCCCTCGGGTCCTCGGACTGGCGGATCATGTTCGTCGACATCCTGCCCAACGTGCTGAGCCAGGTGATCGTCTACACCACCCTGCTGATCCCGGTGGTGATCGTGACGCAGGCGACGCTCTCGTTCCTCGGACTGGGGCTGCCACCGCCGACCGCGGACTGGGGCGGGATGATCAGCGGTGCCCGCAACACCTACACCGTCGCGCCGTGGTACATCGGCTTCCCCAGCGCGGCCCTCATCATCACCACCCTCGCCTTCAACCTCTTCGGTGACGGGGTGGCTGACGCCTTCGACCCCCGCTCCGACCGCATGATGAGCGAGTAGGGAGAGTCACGCATGCTGCGTTTCCTCGTCCGCAGGACCCTGCTGGGCCTCTTCGTCATGTGGATCATCACCATGTTGACGTTCGCGTCTGTTCTACGTCGCGCCCAACGACGTCGCCCGCACCCTGGCCGGGCGTCAGGCCACGCCCGGAGGTGGTCGCGGCGATCAGCAAGCGACTCGGGCTGGACCAGCCGCTGTGGAAGCAGTACGTCGACTTCGTCTGGAACGCGCTGCACGGCAACCTGGGCTACGACTACTACTACCAGCTGTCGGTCACCCACATCATCATCAGGCCCTGCCGATCACGCTGTCGCTCGCCCTCGGGGCGGCCGTGATCTGGATGCTGCTCGGAGTGACCAACGGCGTCCTGTCGGCGGTCTACCCGCGCAGCTTCCTCGACCGCGCCCTGACCACCTTCGCGATCTTCTTCTACTCCTTCCCCTCGTTCGTGCTCGGGCTGGTGCTGCTGTACTTCTTCTACTTCCGGCTCACCCTCAGCGGCTTCACCTTCTTCCCACCCGGCGGGCTACGCGCCGCTCACCGAGGGCGTCGGGCCGTGGCTGCAGCACATGATCCTGCCGTGGCTCACCCTGGCGCTGGTGCTCGCCGCGACGTACACCCGGCTGACCCGCGGGTCGATGCTGGCGGTGCTCGGCGAGGACTACATCCGCACCGCCCGGTCCAAGGGCATCTCGGAGCGCCGGGTGATCCTCCGGCACGGGCTGCGCAGCGCCCTGACCCCGGTGGTCACCCAGTTCGGCATCGACCTCGGTCAGCTGGTCGGTGGAGTGGTTGTCACCGAGACCGTCTTCAGCCTGCCCGGCATCGGCAAGACGGCCATCGACGCCCTGACCAGCGGCAGGACCTCCCCGTCATCGTCGGGATCGTGGTCCTGGCCTCGGCCGCCGTGGTGGTCGCGAACATCCTCGTCGACGTCGGCTACGCCATGCTCGACCCCCGGGTGCGCCTGCACTGACCCGCGGCCGGCCCGTACGACGCCCCGGCGGGTGACCCGGCGGACGGGCACCCTGGCTGGGTCGTGTGCGGTGGTTGTGGTCGCTCCGGCCCGGTCTGGCGGCGCATTCCTGGCCTCCAGTGACCACAACCTGCCCAGACGGTCGGCGCAGGTGAGCCGCCGCCGGCACCATAGGGTCGGGGCATGAACGGGTTGTTCGAGATGGACACGCCCCCGCCCGACCAGGGGTCCGGCCAGGGGTCCGGCCGGGCGTCCGGCCCGGGAGCCGCCGCGGGGTCCGGTGGGGCGCTCGCCGGCAGCACCCACGGGTCCGCGCCGCTCGCCGTACGCATGCGACCCCGGACGCTGGAGGAGCTGGTCGGCCAGCAGCACCTGCGCTCGCCCGGGTCGCCGCTGCGCCGGCTCGTCGAGGGCGACCAGCCGATGTCGCTGCTGCTGTGGGGTCCGCCCGGCACCGGGAAGACCACCATCGCCTCGATCGTCAGCCAGGCCACCAACCGCCGCTTCGTCGAGGTGTCGGCGGTGGCGGCCGGTGTCAAGGAGGTCCGGGCCGCGATCGACGGGGCCCGGGCGCAGCTGGCCCGCGGTGGACCGGAGACGGTGCTGTTCGTCGACGAGGTGCACCGGTTCAGCAAGGCGCAGCAGGACGCCCTGCTCCCCGGAGTCGAGAACCGCTGGGTGACGCTGGTCGCGGCCACCACCGAGAACCCGTTCTTCTCGGTGATCTCCCCCCTGCTGAGCCGGTCGCTGCTGCTGACCCTCGAACCACTCACCGATGACGACATCAGGGCCGTCGTGGCCGAGGCGGTGACCGACGAGCGCGGCCTCGCCGGCGCGGTGACCGTCGACGACGAGGCGCTGGCGCACCTGGTCCGGCTGGCCGGCGGGGACGCCCGGCGGGCCCTGACCTACCTGGAGGCCGCTGCCGGCGCCGCGGTGGCCACCGGTCTCGAGGTCGTCGACCTGGCCACCACCGAGACGGCCGTGGACCGGGCCGCGGTCCGCTACGACCGCCAGGGCGACCAGCACTACGACGTGACCAGCGCGTTCATCAAGTCGGTGCGCGGCTCCGACGTCGATGCCGCCCTGCACTACCTGGCCCGGATGGTCGAGGCGGGGGAGGACCCCCGGTTCATCGCCCGGAGGCTGGTGATCCTCGCCAGCGAGGACATCGGGCTCGCCGACCCGACCGCGCTCACGACGGCGGTGGCCGCGGCCCAGGCCGTGCAGCTGATCGGGATGCCCGAGGGTCGGCTGAACCTCGCCCAGGCCACCATCGCGCTCGCCCTGGCCCCGAAGTCGAACGCCGTCATCACGGCCATCGAGGCCGCCTCCGCCGACGTACGCGCCGGGAGGATCGGAGCCGTGCCCGCCCACCTGCGCGACGCGCACTACGGCGGCTCGAAGAAGCTGGGGCACGGCACCGGCTACCGCTATGCCCACGACGAGCCGTTCGGGGTGGCCGAGCAGCAGTACGCCCCCGACGTGGTCGCCGAGCAGAGGTACTACCAGCCGACCTCGCTGGGCGCCGAGGCGGCCGTGAAGGACCGGTGGGAGCGGATCCGGGCGATGATCCGCGGGTCGCGGCCCTAGCCGCCGCCCGTCGGGAACACCGGGCTGTGCGGATCCTGCCGGCATCGCAGGACGGGGCCGGAGGGTAGGGTCAGGACCTATGGAAACGGCCCTTCTCGCGACGCTGGCCGCTGCCCTGCTGGCCCTCGGGCTCACAGGCGCGCTGGCCCGGTCCCTGGCGCGCAGCCTGGCCGGGCAGAGTCGGCTGGAGCGGGACCTGGCAGCCACGCGTGCGGACCTGGCACTGCTCCGGGACCGACTCGACGGGCTCGACCACGGCCCCGGTCGGGCACCGGCTGCCGACGACCGCGCGGACTACCTCATCACCAGCCTGTCCGACCACCCCGCCTCCGTCAGCGCCGGCCCGCCGTCCACCGAGGAGCGGGCCTCCCGTCGCGAGTTCGCGGCCGTGGCGCTGAGCGAGTCCGTGGTCAAGGTCGCCGCTCTCGCGCACGGCGTGCGCCGGGCCCTGTCGCCGCAGAGCCGCAACCGGATCCGCTTCGAGATGGGCCGCGAGGTGAAGGAGGCCCGCCGGCAGCGTCGGCGCGCCGCCAGGCGGGCGAGGCGCGACGGTGGGCCCGGCCCGGTGCTCCCGGACGTCGGCGGACGCCGGGCCGACGAGGCGGCATGAGCCGTGTCGTCTGGTTCGCGGCCGGAGCCGGGGCCGGGGTCTACGCACTGGTGAAGGCGCGGAGGGTGGCCGAGGTGCTCACCCCCGAAGGGCTCGCCGACCGGCTCGCGGGGCTGTCCGTGGGGCTGCGGCTGTTCCGTGAGGAGGTCGCGGAGGGCATGGCGGAGAAGGAAGACGACTTGCGCGAACGGCTGGCCCTGGCGCTCCCTGGCAGCAGCAGCAGACCTCCCATCCCCGAGCTGGCAGGCGGTGACGTCGCGACCGCGACGTCACCGCCTGACAGCACGGCACCCGACTGACCCGAGAGAAGGGCAACCACTGATGGACACCGCGGAGATCCGCCGCCGGTTCCTGGCGCACTTCGAGGACTCGCCGTACGGCGCCCACCAGGTGGTGCCGTCGGCCTCGCTGCTGCTCGACGACCCCAACCTGCTGTTCGTGAACGCCGGCATGGTGCAGTTCAAGCCCTACTTCCTGGGCCAGGAGACACCGCCGTACCAGCGCGCCGTCAGCGTGCAGAAGTGCCTGCGCACCCTCGACATCGACGAGGTCGGCAAGACCACCCGGCACGGGACGTTCTTCCAGATGTGCGGCAACTTCTCCTTCGGTGACTACTTCAAGGAGGGCGCCATCGACCTGGCCTGGGACCTGGTCACCAGGCCGCAGGCCGAGGGCGGCTTCGGCCTGCCGGAGGACAAGCTCTACCCCAGCGTCTACGTGGACGACGTCGAGGCGGCCGAGCTGTGGAAGAAGATCACCGGGCTTCCCGATGACCGGGTGGTGCGGCTGGGCAGGTCGGAGAACTACTGGAGCATGGGCGTGCCCGGGCCGGGCGGCCCGAGCAGCGAGATCCTCATCGACCGGGGACCGGACTTCGGCGCCGACCGGGACTGGGACGCCGGGCGACCGCTACATGGAGTTCTGGAACCTCGTGTTCATGTCCGAGGAGCTCAGCGCGGTCCGCAGCAAGACCGACTTCGACGTCCGCGGACCCCTGCCGAGGGCGAACATCGACACGGGCATGGGCCTGGAGCGGGTCGCCTACCTGCTGCAGGGCAAGGACAACATGTACGAGATCGACGAGATGTTCCCGGTGATCGAGAGGGCCTCGGAGCTGTCGGGCCGCGGCTACGGCAGGGTGCACGAGGACGACGTCCGGTTCCGGGTGGTCGCCGACCACGTGCGCAGCGCGATGATGCTGATCGCGGACGGGGTCACCCCCGGCAACGAGGGTCGCGGCTACGTGCTGCGACGTCTGCTGCGGCGCGCCGTACGCTCCATGAGGCTGCTGGGGGTCGAGGACCCCACGATGCCCGAGCTGCTGCCGGTGAGCCGGGACAAGATGGCGCTGTCCTACCCGGAGGTGAGCTCCGACTGGGAGCGGATCTCCTCGATCGCCTACGCCGAGGAGGAGGCCTTCCGGGCGACCCTGCGCACGGGTACGACGATCTTCGACCTGGCCGCCCAGGAGGCCAGGGCCGCGGGGCAGCCACAGCTGTCGGGGGACAAGGCGTTCGCGCTGCACGACACCTACGGCTTCCCGATCGACCTGACCCTCGAGATGGCCGCCGAGCAGGGGCTCGCGGTCGACGAGGAGGGGTTCCGTCGGCTGATGGGCGAGCAGCGGGACCGGGCCAAGGCGGACGCGCGGTCCAAGAAGGGCCAGCACACCGACGTGAGCGCCTACCGTCAGGTCTCGGACACGATCGGCCGGCCGGTGGAGTTCACCGGCTACTCCGAGGTGACCTCCGAGGCGACGGTCCGGGGCATCGTGACCGGGTCCGGGGTGGCGTCCGCGGCGCACGAGGGCGACGAGGTCGAGCTGGTGCTGGACCGCACGCCCTTCTACGCCGAGGGGGGCGGCCAGCTCGCCGACCAGGGCGTCATCGAGCTCGGCAACGGCGCTCGCATCCAGGTGCTGGACGTGCAGTCCCCCATCACCGGGCTGGTGGTGCACCGGGCCAGGGTGCTCTCCGGGGAGGTCGCGGTCGGTGAGCCGGCGCAGGCGCTCGTCGACATCGAGCGTCGACGCTCCATCAGCCGGGCCCACACCGCGACCCACATGGTGCACAAGGCGTTCCGCGAGGCGCTCGGCGACACGGCGACGCAGGCCGGGTCGGAGAACGCGCCGGGCCGCTTCCGGTTCGACTTCTCCGCCAGCGGTGCGGTGCCGGCCTCGGCGATGGCGGACGTGGAGGCGCGGGTCAACGACCTGGTGCTCGCCGACCTGGGGGTGCACGCAGAGGTGATGAGCCAGGAGGAGGCCCGTGCGTCCGGGGCGATGGCCCTGTTCGGGGAGAAGTACGGCGACCAGGTCCGGGTCGTCTCGGTCGGCGACTGGGCGCGCGAGCTGTGCGGCGGGACCCATGCCGGGCGCTCCGGGCAGCTCGGCGTGATCAAGCTGCTCGGTGAGTCCTCGATCGGCTCCGGGGTCCGCCGGGTGGAGGCGCTGGTCGGGGGCGACGCCTACCGGTTCCTGGCCCGTGAGCACGTGCTCGTCGCGCAGCTCAGCGAGGTGCTCAAGGTGCGTCCCGAGGAGCTGCCGGACCGGGTCAACGACATCGTCGAGCGGCTCCGGGCTGCGGAGAAGGAGATCGACCGGGTCCGGGTCCAGCAGGTGCTGGCGGCCGCAGGCAGCCTGGCGGCCGCCGCGACCGACGTCTTCGGCGTCTCGTTCGTCGCTCACCGCGCGGACGGGGCGGGAGCCGGCGACGTGCGCAAGCTGGCCCTCGACGTCCGTGGCCGGCTGCCGCAGGGCCGTCCCGGTGTGGTGGCGGTCATCGGGTCGAGCAGTGGCAAGCCGGCGGTCGTGGTCGCCGTGAACGAGGAGGCGCGCTCGCGCGGGATGTCGGCCAACGCCCTGGTGAGGATCGCGGCCGCCGTGCTCGGCGGCAGCGGCGGCGGCAAGGACGACGTGGCCCAGGGCGGCGGCGCCGACCTGACGCACGCCGACCAGGCGCTGGTGGCGGTCGAGCACGAGGTCGGCCGGCTGGCCACGCAGCCCTGACCGGCTGTCGAGAGGAGAGGGTGCGACCGGGGTGCGGCGTGGGGTGCGGCTGGGGGTGGACGTGGGCGACGTGCGGATCGGCGTCGCCCGCAGCGACCCGTCCGGCATGATCGCCACTCCCCTCGAGACGGTCCGGCGCGGCAGGGGCGACCTGGAGCGGCTGGCTGCGCTGGCGCGCGAGGACGAGGCCGTGGAGGTGGTCGTCGGGCTCCCCAGGTCCCTGTCCGGGAGGGAGGGGCCGGCGGCTGCGAAGGTCCGGCTGTTCGCCGTACGCCTGGCGGACCTGCTGTCCCCGCTGCCGGTCCGGCTGTGCGACGAGCGGCTCAGCACGGTCTCCGCGGAGGCGGTGCTGCGGGAGCAGGGACGCACCGGTCGCAGGCGCCGCGCCGTGGTCGACCAGGCAGCCGCTGTGGTCATCCTGCAGAATGCACTGGACACCGAGCGCGGAACGGGGACCGCGCCGGGGGAGCTCGTGGCGACCACCAGCCACGGCTGACCAGCATGACAGCCGGCGCGACAGCCGGCGCGACGGCGAGCACGACAGCCAGGACCAGAGACGGAGAGGTAGGAGCCAGCAGGTGAGCGACCTCGGAGTCGAGCTCCAGACCGACCCGGCATCCCGGCGCCCGGAGCCGCGGCGTCGCGTCCTGGGCTGTCTGGCGGTGCTGGTCGCGCTCGCCGTCCTGGTCGGCGGCGGGTACCTCGCCTACGACTACGGCGTCAGCGCCCTCAAGGACGTGTTCAGCCCGCCGCCGGACTACTCGGGCACCGGCAACGGCCGGGTGCTGGTCGAGGTCGCGGCCGGTGACACGGCGCGGGAGATCGGCCAGACCCTGGTCGGCAAGGACGTGGTGAAGTCGACCGACGCCTTCGTCCACGCGGCACGGGAGGACCCGAGGTCGGCGGCCATCCAGCCCGGGTTCTACCCGCTCAGGAGGCAGATGCCCGCGGCCTCCGCACTCGCGGTCCTCATCGATCCGGGCAACCGGGTGCGCAGCGTGGTCACCGTCCCCGAGGGGCTGCGCGTTGACCAGATCGTCGCGCTGCTGGCGAAGCGGACGAAGTTCACCGCCCGGCAGTTCAACGCCGTGCTGGCCAGACCGCGAGCCTCTCGGGCTGCCGTCGTACGCCCGTGGCAACCCCGAGGGCTACCTGTTCCCGGCCACCTACGAGCTCCTGCCGAACTCGACACCCACGTCCCTCCTGACCGCGATGGTCAAGCGCTACGACGCCGCCGCCAAGGCAGCTCGACCTGGTGGCCCAGGCGCGGGCGCTGGGCTACACGCCGCAGCAGGTGATGACGGTGGCCAGCCTGGTGCAGGCCGAGGGGCGGCTGGACCGGGACCTGCCGAAGATCGCCCGGGTGATCTACAACCGCCTCAAGAAGAACAAGCCGCTGCAGCTCGACACCACCATCGTCTACATCTTCAAGACCTCCGGCAAGCTCACCACCACCGCCTCGCAGCGCTCCGTCGACTCGCCGTACAACACCTACCGGTACGCCGGCCTGCCACCGACGCCGATCGAGGCCCCGGGTGCCCAGGCGATCAGAGGCCGCGCTCGACCCCACGCCGGGGCCGTGGATGTACTTCGTGACCACCAACCCCGACACCGGCGCGATGAGCTTCGCGACGACCTACCAGGAGCACCTCAAGAACGTGAAGAAGTTCCGGGCCTACTGCCGGACGCACGACTGTTGAGCGACCAGCCGGGCTCGCGTCCGGGTGACCCGGGCAGCGGGCGGCGGTGCGCGGTGGTCGGGTCGCCGATCAGCCACTCGCTCTCACCGGTGCTGCACCGCGCGGCGTACGCCGAGCTCGGGCTGGACTGGACCTACGACGCGTGCGAGGTCACCGAGGCGAGGCTGCCCGGGTTCCTCGACGGGCTGGACGCCTGCTGGCGGGGGCTGTCGCTGACGATGCCGCTCAAGCGGTCGGTGGTGCCGCTGCTGGACGAGATGACCGACCGGGCCCGGCAGGCCGGGGCGGCGAACACGCTGGTCCTCGACGCGGGCCGGCGCACCGGGCACAACACCGACGTTCCGGGTGCTGCGGCAGCGGTGCGGGAGCGCTATGACGGCCCGGTCGACCGGGCGGTGGTGCTCGGCGGCGGCGCCACCGCTGCGTCCACCCTGCTGGGGCTCGCCGACCTCGGCTGCCGGCACGTCACGCTGGTGGTGCGGGACGCAGCCCGGGCGGCAGCCACGGTCGCCACCGCTGCCCGGCACCCCGGCTCCCCCACGGTCGAGGTCCGGCTCGTCGGGTCGGCGCCGGACCCGGCGCGCGACCCGTCGCTGGACGCCGAGATCCTCGTGTCCACCATCCCGGCGGCCGCCCAGGACGCCCGGGTCCTCGCGCTCGCCGAGCGGGTCGGGGTCGTCTTCGACGTGGTCTACGACCCGTGGCCCACCCCGCTGTGCCGGCTCGCGGGCAGCAGCGGCGCCGTCCTCGTGTCCGGGCTGGACCTCCTGGTGCACCAGGCGGTGCTCCAGGTCGAGCTGATGACCGGTCTCCGGCCGGCGCCGCTGGAGGTGATGCGTCGCACCGGTGAGGTGGCGCTGGCCGCCCGCACGACCTGAGGCGGCCGTCCACAGGTCGCCCACGTTCACAGGCCGCACCGTTCACAGGCCGCACCGTTCCAGGGGCCGGAGGGCGTCAGCGCCACTAGGGTCAGCCGGGTGACCTGGTTCCCGGATGCGGCGCTGGAGACGGCACTGGCGACCGGGGTCGTGGGTGCGGTGGCGGGCGCGTTCGTGCCACGGCTGATCGCGCAGGTGCCGGAGCCTGCTCCGGAGCCCGAGCCCAGTCTCATCCCGGCCGACGACGAGGCCGCCTACGCCCGGCCCGTCGACGCCCCGAAGGAGCTCTACGCGGACGTGGCCGCCCTGCCCGGACTGGCCCCGAAGACGGCGCTCGCCTCGGGCCTGGCGGCCGGACTGGTCGGTGCCCGCGTCGGCTGGCATCCGGAGCTGCTCTTCCTGGTCTACCTGGTGCCGGTGTGCGTCGCGCTGGCCGTCGTCGACTGGCGCACCCGCTACCTGCCGACCCGGCTGATCGCCCCGTCCTACGTCGTGGTCGCGGCACTCGTGGTGCTCGCGTCGCTGCTGAGCTCGGACTGGGGAGCACTGCGGACCTCGGCGATCGGCTGGGTGGCAGCCTTCGCGTTCTTCGCCGCCCTGTGGCTGCTTCCCGGCGCGGGCATGGCCTACGGGGACGTCCGGCTCGCGGGGGTGCTGGGGATGGCCCTGGGCTGGCTCGGGCTCCCCGAGCTGGTCCTCGGGCTCTACACCGGGTTCCTGATCGGTGGCGTCGCCGGTCTCCTGCTCAGCAGGCTCAGGGTGTTCCACCACCGGCACACGCCGTTCGGCCCGCACATGGTCCTCGGCGCACTCCTCGGCGTCGTGATGCCCGACCAGCTCGCGGCGGCGTACGGCTGGGTGGTCACCGGGCTCGTCAGCGCACTCACGTCACTGGCCGGCGGGCTGGTCGGGCTGGTCGGACGCTGAGGACGCTCGGTCGCGTGGAAGACTTGCCGGCATGCTGCGTTGGCTCACCGCCGGCGAGTCCCACGGACCCGGGCTCGTCGCCGTCCTCGAAGGTCTTCCTGCGCACGTCGAGGTGACCTCGGGACACATCGTGGAGGCGCTGGCGCGCCGACGGCTCGGCTACGGCCGGGGGGCCCGGATGAAGTTCGAGCAGGACGAGGTGGAGATGCTCGGCGGTCTCCGGCACGGCCGGACGCTCGGCAGCCCGGTCGCGATCCGGATCGGCAACACGGAGTGGCCCAAGTGGGAGAAGGTGATGTCGGCCGACCCGGTCGACGAGGCCGAGCTCGAGACGCTGGCCCGCAACGCCGCCCTGACCCGTCCGCGTCCCGGGCACGCGGACCTGGTCGGGATGCAGAAGTACGACTTCGACGAGGCCCGGCCGGTGCTGGAGAGGGCGTCGGCGCGGGAGACCGCGGCCCGGGTGGCGCTCGGGGCGGTCGCGCGGGCGTTCCTGCAGCAGGCGGTGGGCGCGGAGGTCGTCTCGCACGTGGTCGCGATCGGCACTGCGAGGGCCCCGGCAGGCTCGGTGCCGCTCGCCGCCGACGTCGCGGCCCTGGACGCGGACCCCGTGCGCTGCCTCGACGCCGACGCCAGCAAGCTGATGCAGGCAGAGATCGACCAGGCGCACGCCGACGGGGACACCCTGGGTGGGGTGGTCGAGGTCGTGGTGCACGGGCTCCCTCCGGGGCTCGGGTCGCACGTGCACTGGGACCGCCGGCTCGACGCCCGCCTCGCCGCCGCACTCATGGGCATCCAGGCGATCAAGGGGGTCGAGGTCGGTGACGGGTTCGCGCTGGCGGCGGACCCGGGCTCGCGGGCCCACGACGAGATCGTCAGCACCGCCGACGGCATCCGCCGCACCTCGGGTCGCTCCGGCGGCACCGAGGGCGGCATGTCCACCGGAGAGGCGCTTCGGGTGCGGGCCGCGATGAAGCCGATCGCCACCGTCCCCCGCGCACTGCGCACGGTCGACGTGGTCACCGGCGAGGCGAGCGTCGCCCACCACCAGCGCTCGGACGTCTGTGCGGTGCCCGCCGCGGGCATCGTCGCCGAGGCGATGGTGGCCCTGGTGCTGGCCGACGTGGTGCTGGAGAAGTTCGGCGGCGACTCGGTGGGGGAGACCCGGCGCAACCTCGAGGGCTACCTGGCCGCGATGAGGTTCTCGTGAGCCCCCGGGTGGTGCTGGTCGGGCCGATGGGCGCCGGGAAGAGCACGGTCGGGGCGCTCCTGGCGCAGCGCTGGGGCGTCGCCCTGCGCGACACCGACCACGACGTCGAGGCCTCGGCCGGCAAGCAGATCTCGGAGATCTTCGTCGACGACGGGGAGGAGCGGTTCCGCGCGCTCGAGCGGGCCGCCGTCGCCGAGGCACTCGGCACCCACGACGGGGTGCTCGCCCTCGGCGGCGGGTCGGTGCTGGACCCGGACACCCGGGCCGACCTGGCCTCGCAGCTGGTCGTCTTCCTGCGGGTCGGGCTCGCCGACGCGGTGCGGCGGGTCGGGCTCGGGGTCGGGCGCCCGCTGCTGCTGGGCAACGTCCGGTCCCGGATCAAGGTGCTGCTCGACGAGCGGCAGCCGGTCTACGAGTCGGTCGCCGACGTCACCGTGGACACCGACGGCCGGGGTCCCGACGAGGTCGCCGACGAGGTGGCGCGGCTGGTCGAGGGCCGTGAGCAGGCCTCTTCGCGCGCCGGTGGTCGCACGTGAGCGTCGACGGCTCGACGGTGCTGCACGTCGGTGGGGCGGCGCCGTACGACGTGGTGGTGGGCCGGGGCCTGCTCGGGGAGCTGACCGGGATGCTCGGCGAAGGTGTCCGGCGGGTCGCGGTGATCCACCCGCGGGCGCTGGCCACCACCGGTGAGGCGGTCCGCACCGACCTGTCCGGCCAGGGCTACGACGCGCACGCCATCGAGATCCCGGACGGCGAGGAGGCCAAGCTGGCGCCGGTGGCGTCGTTCTGCTGGCAGGTGCTCGGCCAGACCGGCTTCACCCGCAGCGACGCCGTCGTGACCGTGGGCGGCGGCTCGACGACCGACCTGGGCGGCTTCGTGGCCGCGACCTGGCTGCGGGGGGTGAGGGTGGTCCACGTGCCGACCACGCTGCTGGGGATGGTGGACGCCGCGGTGGGCGGGAAGACCGGGATGAACACGACCGAGGGGAAGAACCTGGTCGGGGCGTTCCACGAGCCGGCCGGGGTGCTCTGCGACCTCGCCGCCCTCGAGACGCTGCCCCGCAACGAGCTGGTCAGCGGGCTCGCCGAGGTCATCAAGTGCGGCTTCGTCGCGGACCCGGAGATCCTCGAGCTCGTGGAGGGCGACCCGCTGGCGGCGGTGGCACCCGACTCGGCAGTGCTGCGCGAGGTCGTCGAGCGGGCCATCCGGGTGAAGACGGACGTCGTGGTCGCCGACCTCAAGGAGACCGGAGGCGCCGGCGGCCATCCGGGCCGGGAGGTGCTCAACTACGGACACACGCTCGGGCATGCGATCGAGCGGGCCGAGCGCTACACCTTCCGGCACGGCGCGGCAGTGGCGATCGGGATGACCTTCGTCGCCGAGCTCGCCCGGCTGGCGGGCCGCCTGGACGAGGCCACCGCGGAGCGGCACCGCTCGGTCCTGGAGCTGGTCGGGCTGCCCACGACGTACCGCGGCGCGGACTGGCCCCGCCTGCACGACGCGATGAAGCTGGACAAGAAGACCCGTGGCGACCAGCTGCGGTTCGTGGTGCTCGAGGCCCTCGCGCGCCCCTCCATCCTCACCGCTCCGGACCCGGCCCTGTTGAGCGCCGCCTACGCGGAGATCGCCCGTTCGACCCCGGCGACTCCGGGGACTCGGGGGACCGCGCCGGCTCTGGGCCGGTCCTGGTGCTGAACGGGCCGAACCTCGGGCGCCTCGGTCGCCGGCAGCCGGAGATCTACGGCTCGACGACGCACGTCGAGCTGGTGGACCTGTGCGTCGGGTGGGGTCGGGACCTGGGGCTCGACGTGGAGGTCCGGCAGACCAACCACGAGGGCGCGCTGCTGGACTGGCTCAACGGCGCGGCCGACACCTCGACGCCGGTGGTCCTCAACGCGGCTGCCTGGACGCACTACTCCTACGCGCTGATGGACGCCTGCGCGCAGCTGGTCGCGCCGATGGTCGAGGTGCACATCTCCGACCCGCTGCACCGTCCCGAGGAGTTCCGGCACCACTCGGTGATCACCGCCTATGCCGCCGAGGTGGTCGCGGGCCGGGGCATCGACGGCTACCGGTTGGCGCTCGAGGTGGTCTCCGGTCTCCTTGCGGCCAAGGCGCGGCCCGAGACGGGGGCGGAGGCGCCGGTGGACCGGCCGTGAGAGGCCCTCAGTCGCGGGAGGCCAGCCGGGCGCGGTAGGCCGCCACCGAGTTCCGGTTGCCGCACGTGGTGCTGCAGTAGCGACGGGAGCGGTTGCGGGACAGGTCGAGCACGATCCCCTCGCAGTCGTCGTCGGCGCAGACGCCGAGGCGCGACAGCTCGTCCCTGCGGATCACGTCGACCATCGCCATCGCGGTCTCGACGGTGATCCGGGTGACCAGCGAGGCGTCCGGCGACACCGCGTGCAGGTGCCAGTCGAACGGCTCGTGCCGGACCAGCCGGGGAACCGCCCGGGTGTCGGCGAGCATCCCGTTGACCAGGTCGGCGGCCCGGTCCCGGTCGCTGAGCAGCACGTCGCGCAGCACCGGCCGCAGGGCCCGCACGGACTCGAGCTCGGCGGCGTCGTGGTCTCGGCGGCCGGAGTAGGAGTACTCGGCGTACCACTCGTCGAGCTCCTCGAGCGTGGTCATCGTGTCGGGAGGCAGGCCGCTGTTGGCCAGGGTGACGGCCGCCTGCAGCGCCATCTCGGTGTCATGGGTGAAGACCACATTGACAGATTACCCGATGCTTCGTAGTGTCATGACCCATGGCGACGTTCACTCATGACATCCCTGTCTCGGGCGCGGCCGCAGATCCGTCGCGGCGGAACCCCCGGCTGGTCAGCGGGCTGGCCTTCGCGATCGTGTCCGCGACGAGCTTCGGGATGTCAGGCGCGCTGGCCCGAGGGCTGCTCGACACCGGCTGGAGTGCCGGCGCGGCGGTCCTGGTCCGGCTCGGTCTCGCGGCGGTCGTGGTGGCACCCTTCGGCGCCCGGGCGCTGCGCGGCCGGTGGGGGCTGCTGCGGAGCAATGCGTGGCTGGTGGTGGCCTACGGCTTCTCGGCGGTGGCCGGTGCCCAGTTCTGCTACTTCTCCGCGGTGGCGCACATGCAGGTGGGCCCGGCGCTGCTGATCGAGTACACCGCCCCGGCCGCCGTCGTCGTCTGGCTGTGGGTGCGCCACGGTCAGCGGCCGGGCGCTGTCACCCTGCTCGGCGCCGGGCTCGCGGCGCTGGGCCTGGTGCTGGTGCTCGAGCTGCTGTCCGGAACCGAGCTCAGCACGGCCGGGGTGCTGTGGGCGCTGGGCGCGATGGTCGGCGCCGCGTCCTACTTCGTGATCTCCGCCGACGAGAGCAACGGGCTCCCGCCGCTGGCGCTGGCCGGAGGCGGCCTGGTCGTGGGCACGGTGGTGATGGCCGTCCTCGGGCTGGTGGGCCTGCTGCCGCTGGAGACCGCGACCGCCGTCACGACGTATGCCGGGCGCTCGTGGCCGTGGTGGGTGCCGCTCCTCGCCCTCGGGCTGGTCACTGCGGCGCTGTCCTACACCACCGGGATAGCGGCCGGCCGTCGTCTCGGCTCTCGGCTGGCGTCGTTCGTCGCGCTGTTCGAGGTCCTGGCCGCGGTCGGGTTCGCGTGGCTGCTGCTGGGTGAGCTGCCGCGGCCGGTGCAGCTCGCCGGCGGTCTGCTGATCCTGGCCGGCGTGGTGGCGGTGAAGCTGGGGGAGCGAGGCGTCACCGGGCAGCCGACTCCTGGCTGATCGCCCCTGAATCCGCTGCGACGACCGCTCGGACAGGCACTCGAGGCGCAGCCGGGCTCGGGGTGAGCGTCAGGTGCGCGTGGGTCGGGTGCGAGTGCCTGTCGGAGCGGCTGCTCGCCCGGCGACCGGTTCCGGGGCCCGTCCAGCGCGGGTGGTCACGCTGCGCCTCGGCGAGCTGACCCCGGCCCTGACCCCGCTGGTCGTCCGCTGGTCGTCCGCAGCCCCGCGGCCGCTCGACGACCGCTCGGACAGGCACTCGAGGGGCAGTCGAGTCCTGGGTGAGCGTCAGGTGCGCGTGGGTCGTGCCGAGTGCCTGTCGCAGCGGTTGCTCGGCGAGCGTCTCAGGACCCCCGCAGGTCGAGGAGCTCGGCGCGCAGCTCCTGCATGCGGGCCCAGTAGTCCTCCGTGGACTCCGGAGACGAGGCGATGGCCGGCGGCGCGGTGTGTGTGGTCTCCATACCGCGACCGTATGACCGGCCGCCGACATTCTCCTGGCGAGCGCAGGGTCGAGAAGATTTCGGGGCCGAACGTCCCGCTCGGTAGACTGACGCGCTGCGCGCCGCACCGGCGCTCGAAGGCTTGACATCACCAGACGGCTCAGCGACTCCAGCCGGCAACCAGACAAGGGCACAACTGCGGATGGCGACGACCAACGACCTCAAGAACGGCATGGTTCTCAACCTCGACGGGCAGCTGTGGTCCGTCATCTGGTTCCAGCACCACAAGCCGGGCAAGGGTGGTGCGGTGATGCGCACCAAGCTGAAGAACATCGAGTCCGGCAAGACGGTGGACAAGACCTTCAACGCCGACGTGAAGGTCGAGGTCGCCAACGTCGACAAGCGCACCATGCAGTACCTCTACAACGACGGCACCTCCTACGTCTTCATGGACACCTCCACCTTCGAGCAGCTCGAGGTCCCGCCGGAGATCGTCGGGGACGCCACGGCGTTCCTGCTCGAGAACCAGGACGCGATCGTGGCGACCAACGAGGGTCGGGTGCTCTACATCGAGCTTCCGGCGTCGGTGGAGCTGACCGTGGAGTACACCGAGCCCGGCCTGCAGGGCGACCGCTCGACCGGCGGCACCAAGCCGGCGACGCTGGAGACCGGTCACACGATCAACGTCCCGCTGTTCATCGTCACCGGCGAGAAGATCAAGGTGGACACCCGGGACAGCAGCTACCTGGGCCGCGTCTCCTCGTGACGGTCCGCATCGTCACCGGCCGCCTCGTCGACGGCTCCTGATGGCGGCGCGTTCCAAGGCCCGCAAGCGTGCGCTCGACGTGCTCTTCGAGTGCGAGGTGCGGGGCCTGCCGCTCGGCGCGACCCTCGACGAGCGGGTGCTCGCCGCGGAGCCGCCGGTCAACGAGTACACCGTCGAGCTGATCCGTGGCGTCGCCGAGCACCAGCGGCGCATCGACGAGCTGCTCACGACCTACGCCGAGGGCTGGTCGCTCGAGCGGATGCCGACCGTGGACCGCAACGCCCTGCGGATCGGGGTGTTCGAGATCCTGTACGTCGACGGCGTGCCCGACCCGGTCGCGATCAGCGAGGCGATGCACCTGGTGCGGGACCTGTCCACCGACGACTCCCCGGCCTTCGTCAACGGGGTGCTCGCGACCATCCTGCGGGACAAGGCGGCACTCTCCGCCTGACCCCCGGTCGGCTCACGCCCACAAGCAGATCGTGGGCATCGAGGTCAAGGTGACGAGGTCAGGACCGGGCCGGGAGCTGCTGCAGCACCCAGCGGTTGCCGTCCGGGTCCGAGAAGCCGACGAAGCGTCCCCAGGGCTGCTCGTCCACCTCCGAGCACTCGACCCCGCGCCCGACCAGGTGCGCGCGGGCCGCGTCGGCGTCGGGCACAACCACCTGGACCAGCTGCGAGGAGCCCTCGGGCATCATGTCCAGCCCGATGCCGAAGCACACCGAGCATGCGGATCCCGGCGGCGTCACCTGCACGAAGCGCAGCCCCTCGTGCACCACCTTGTCGAAGTCGACGCTCCACCCGAGCGTTCTACCGTAGAACTCCACGGCCCGTTCGACGTCCTGCACGCCCAACGGGACCAGCTCGATCTTCCAGGTCAGCTCGGTCATGGTGTCCACCTTCCGGTCTGGTCACCGCCCCTCGGTGACGTCCTGGCGACCACGCTAGGAGGAGTTCCGGTCAGCTGTCGTCCTGAACCCTGGGCCGGGGGCTCAGAGCCGGACCCGGAGCCCACGCAGCCTCTCGTACGACGGTCGGCAGGCCTCCGCGACCGCCGCGTCGTGGGCCGAGAGGTCGACCGCCCTGGGCCGCCAGGGCTCGAAGCCGGTGGAGCGCCGGACGGCGTCGTACCAGTGCGGTGCCCAGACCCCGTCAGACTCCCGGGGCCCGGCCGGCCAGGACAGCATCGCCGAGGTGAACGGCACGCCGAGCCAGTCGCACAGCCAGCGCAGGTGTCCCTCCGGGTCCTGAAGGAAGTCGGCTGCGTCGATGACCGGCGGCGGGTCGGGCCACGCCTCGAGGAGCCGGACCTGCTGCAGCAGCCCGATGTCCCCGGGCTCGCACGACTCACGCGAGCGGACGTAGGAGGCCACCACCTCACCCGGGTCGCGGATCAGCAGCACGTTGCGGAAGGCGGCGGTCCACCCCAGGTCCGCGTCCTCGGCGAGGTGGTGGGCCATCTGCTTGCTGTACTGCACCCGGACACCGACCGGCAGCGGCGCGAGCAGCCCGCGGACCGCCTCGGCGTCGTCCGTGGGCTGGGCGGCGAGCACGTCCTCGCGACCCGGGTGGTCGATGCGGGTGCGAGCAAGGTACGAGGCGTACAGCGGCTCGTCGACCACCACGCAGTCCTCGCGGTTCTCCCACGCCCGCATCATTGCCGTGGACAGGTTCCGCGGCCCGCTCCACATCGCCACCCGGACCGGGCCGCGCGCTCTCTCCTCGGGTCGCGCCGCCTCTGCACCGTGCACGGGCCCAGGATGGCATCCCGGTCGAGGACGTGGGCGCCGCCCGGCTCCCGGTGACCGCCGGCCCTCGGTGCCGCCCGGCCCTCGGTGCCGCCCGGCCCTCGGTCACCGGGCGCCTCACCTGGCGCACGGGCGGACGGCCGCGCATGGCAGGCTGGGCAGCATGAGCGATGTCGACGTGGTCGTGGTCGGTCTGGGACCCGGGGGAGAGGCGGTGGCGACCCAGCTCGCGCAGGCCGGACTCAAGGTCGTCGGGGTGGACCAGCGCCTGGTGGGCGGTGAGTGCCCCTACTACGGCTGCATCCCCAGCAAGATGATGGTCCGCGCCGCCGACGTGCTGGCCGAGGGCCGCCGGATCCCCGACTTCGCCGGGGCCAGCAGCGTCACCTCCGACTGGGGTCCCGTGCACGCCCGGATCCGCGACGAGGCCACCGACGACTGGGACGACCAGGCCGCCGTGGACCGGCTCGAGGCCGCCGGGGTGCAGTTCGTCCGCGGCTCCGCGCGGCTGGCGGGCCCGCGGTCGGTCGAGGTGGACGGGACGACGTACGACGCGGGCACCGGGGTGGTCCTGAACACCGGCACCGAGCCGTCCGCGCCGCCGATCCCGGGCCTCGCGAACACCCCGTTCTGGACCAACCGGGACGCGTGCCGGCTCGACGAGCTGCCCGGCTCGCTCATCGTCATCGGCGGCGGGGCCATCGGGGCGGAGATGTCCCAGGCCTTCGCGCGGTTCGGTGTGCACGTGGACATCCTCGAGGCCGCCGACCGGATCCTGGCCCCCGAGGAGCCGGAGTCGAGCGCCCTGGTGGCCCGGGTCTTCGAGCGCGAGGGCATCCAGGTGCACACCTCGGCCACGATCACCTCGGTGTCCTATGCCGATGCGCAGTTCGTCGTCGAGGTGGACGGGCGGACGATGAACGCCGACAAGCTGCTCGTCGCCGCCGGCCGGAGGCCCGCGCTGGCCGGGCTGGGCCTCGAGACCGTCGGCCTGGACCCCTCCGCCCGGGCGGTCGAGGTCGACGCGCGCCTGCGGGCGGGCGACGGGCTATGGGCGATCGGCGACATCACCGGCAAGGGCGCGTTCACGCACATGTCCATGTACCAGGCCGGCATCGTCGGTGCGCGACATCCTCGGCCAGGACGGTCCCGAGGCGTCGTACCACGCCGTCCCGCACGTCACGTTCACGGACCCGGAGGTCGGCTCGGTCGGGCTGACCGAGCGGCAGGCCCGCGACGCCGGGATCGACGTGCGGGTGGCGACCACCGACCTGGCGTCCTCGACCCGCGGCTGGATCCACAAGGGCGAGGGTCTGGTCAAGCTCGTCGAGGACGCGGGCCGCGGGGTGCTCGTCGGCGCCAGCTCGGTGGGGCCGACGGGCGGGGAGGTGCTGTCCATGCTGGTCACCGCGGTGCACGCGCAGGTGCCCACCTCGACGCTGCGCTCGATGATCTACGCCTACCCGACCTTCCACCGGGCCGTCGAGCCGACCCTCGCCGAGCTCGAGAGGGCCTGATGCGCGCCGAGCCGGTGACCGGCTCCCTCACCCACCACGGGGAGGGCCCGGTGTGGTCCCCCGGGTGGGGCGGGCTGCGCTTCGTCGACATGCTCGCCGGGGACATCCTCACCCTCGGCGAGGACGGCACGCTGGACCGCCGCCACGTCGGGTCGGTCGCCGCGGTGGTCCGTCCACGGCGTGGCGGCGGTGCCGTCATCGGTGTCGAGCGCGGGTTCGCGCTCGAGGAGCCGGACGGAGCGCTGAGCGTCCTGGACGAGGTGTGGTCCGACGACAGCGTGCGGATGAACGAGGGCGGCTGCGACCCGGACGGGCGGTTCTACTGCGGGTCGATGGCCTACCAGCAGACCCCGGGGGCCGGCTCCCTCTACCGGCTGGACCCGGACCGCTCCGTGCACGTCGTCCTCGAAGGGGTGACCGTCTCCAACGGCCTCGAGTGGAGCCCGGACGGCGCGTCGGCCTACTACAACGACACGCCGACCCACCAGGATCAGCGTCTTCGACTACGACGTCGCGAGCGGGCTCACCGGCCGCCGTACGTTCGCGGAGGTGGTGCGTCGGCGACCAGCCGGGCAACCCCGACGGGCTCACGGTCGACGCCGAGGGCGGGGTGTGGACGGCGCTGTTCGGCAGTGGGCTGGTGCACCGCTACAGCCCGGACGGGGTCCTGGACGCGGTGGTCGAGGTGGCCGCCCGGCAGGTGACGGCCTGCGCGTTCGGCGGCCGGAACCTCGACGAGCTGTTCGTCACCACCTCGCGGGAGAACCTCGAGCCGGGCGAGGACCCCCTGGCGGGCTCGGTGTTCCGGGCCGCGGTCGGGGTGCGCGGCCTCCCGGTGCGGGAGTTCGCCGGCTGAGCACGGTTCCGCCCGGTCGGCTGGTAGCGTGAGGGCGAGCGACATCCTTTAACGAGCCGTCCTGTGAGGCGGAGAAGGAGGTTCGGGCAGCTCGTGCCTGCGCAGCCGGCAGCATCCCCCGGGTCCACGCACCCGGTCCCCGACCAGACCGGTCCCGGTCCGTCGGCCCCCACCGATCCGACCAGCCAACCGGCCGGCCAACCGGTGGGCCGCACCGTCCTCGACGAGCACGACATCTCCCGTGCCCTGTCCCGCATCGCCCATGAGATCCTCGAGCGGAACAAGGGTGTCGCCGACCTGGTGCTGCTCGGGATCCCCTCCCGCGGAGTTCCCCTCGCCGAGCGCATCGCCGCCAGGATGGCCTCCGTCGAGGGGGTCGAGGTGCCGGCCGGGTCGCTGGACGTGACGATGTACCGCGACGACCTGCGGATGCGGCCCGCGCGCACCCTGCTGCCCACCGACATCCCGCACGGCGGCCTGGACGGCAAGGTCGTCGTCCTCGTCGACGACGTGCTCTTCTCCGGCCGGACGATCCGGGCCGCCCTGGACGCGATGAACGACGTGGGGCGCCCCAAGGCGGTCCGGCTGGCGGTGCTCGTGGACCGCGGCCACCGCGAGCTGCCGATCCGCGCGGACTTCGTCGGCAAGAACCTCCCGACCTCCCTGTCCGAGAAGGTCTCGGTGCGGCTCGTCGAGTTCGACGGCCGCGACGAGGTGACGATCAGTGGGCCCCTGGCATCGCCCGCAGCGCCCGCATCGCCCGCAGCGCCCGCAGCGCCCGCCCGCCGGGGGTGCCGGCGGACGGCGCCCAGGACCGGCCCGGGACGGGGGACCCGCGATGAACCGCCACCTGCTGAGCGCCGGCGATCTCTCCCGCGCCGATGCCGAGCTGGTGCTCGAGACGGCCGAGGAGATGCGGTCCCTGGCGGACCGCCCGATCAAGAAGCTGCCCGCCCTGCGCGGCCGGACGGTGGTCAACCTGTTCTTCGAGGACAGCACGCGCACCCGGATCTCCTTCGAGGCCGCGGCGAAGCGACTGTCCGCGGACGTCATCAACTTCTCGGCGAAGGGCTCGAGCCTCAGCAAGGGCGAGAGCCTCAAGGACACCTCGCTCACGCTGGAGGCGATGGGCGCCGACGCGGTCGTCGTACGCCACTGGGCCTCGGGCGCCCCGCACCTGCTGGCCAACGCGGGCTGGTCGCGCAGCAGCGTCGTGAACGCCGGTGACGGCACCCACGAGCACCCCACCCAGGCGCTCCTCGACGCCTTCACCATGTGGCGCCACCTCGCCCCCGGCCGCAGGAGCGGACTGGACGGACAGCGGGTCGCGATCGTCGGTGACGTGCTGCACAGCCGGGTGGCGCGCTCGAACGCGCTGCTGTTGAAGACCCTGGGCGCCGAGGTCACCCTGGTGGCGCCGCCGACACTGCTGCCGGTCGGCGTGGAGGGATGGGACGTGGAGACGTCCTACGACCTCGACGCGGTGCTGCCCAAGGCGGACGCGGTGATGATGCTGCGGGTGCAGCAGGAGCGGATGAACGCCTCGTTCTTCCCGACCGTCCGGGAGTACAGCCGACGCTACGGCCTGGACGGCCGCCGGATGGCGACCCTGCAGGACCACACGATCGTGATGCACCCCGGCCCGATGATCCGCGGCATGGAGATCACCGCCGACGTCGCCGACTCGAAGCGCTCGGTGATCGTCGAGCAGGTCACCAACGGGGTGGCGGTGCGGATGGCGGTGCTGTACCTCCTGCTCGGCGGCTCCGAGTCCGCCCTCGGCGGGACCACCGCCACGACTGACGGTGAGGACGCATGAGGTTCCTGGTCAGGGGCGCCGCGGTCCTCGGCTCCGACCCGACCGACCTGCTGCTCGAGGACGGCCTCATCACCGCCGTCGGGCCCGGGCTGGCGGCGGACGGTGCCGAGGTGGTGGACGCGGCAGGCCTGGTGGCGCTGCCCGGGCTCGTGGACCTGCACACCCATCTGCGCGAGCCCGGCCGGGAGGACGCCGAGACCGTCGAGACCGGCACCCTCGCGGCGGCGCTGGGCGGGTTCACCGCCGTGCACGCGATGGCCAACACCGACCCCGTCGCCGACACCGCCGGGGTCGTCGAGCAGGTGTGGCGGCTCGGGCGTGAGGCCGGGCACTGCGACGTGTTCCCGGTGGGCGCCGTCACCGTGGGGCTCCGCGGTGAGCGGCTCGCCGAGCTCGGTGCGATGGCGGACTCGGCGGCCCGGGTGCGGATCTTCTCCGACGACGGGAAGTGCGTCGCCGACCCGGTGCTGATGCGTCGTGCGCTGGAGTACGTCAAGGCGTTCGACGGCGTCATCGCCCAGCACGCGCAGGAGCCCCGGCTGACCGAGGGCGCCCAGATGAACGAGTGCGAGCTCTCCGGGCGGCTCGGCCTGCGTGGCTGGCCGGCGGTCGCCGAGGAGGCGGTCATCGCCCGGGACTGCCTGCTCGCGGCCCACGTCGACTCGCGGCTGCACGTGTGCCACGTGTCCACGGCCGGCTCGGTGGAGATCGTGCGATGGGCCAAGGGCAAGGGCTGGAACGTCACGGCCGAGGCCTGCCCGCATCACCTGCTGCTGACCGACGAGCTGGCGGCGACCTACGACCCGGTCTACAAGGTCAACCCCCCGCTCCGCTCGGCCTCCGACGTCGAGGCGCTGCGTGCCGGGCTGGCCGACGGCACCATCGACGTGGTGGCGACCGACCACGCGCCGCACCCGCACGAGGACAAGGACTGCGAGTGGGAGGCGGCGGCGTTCGGGATGCTCGGTCTGGAGACGGCACTCTCCGTCGTGCAGCAGACGATGGTGGACACGGGGCTGCTGGACTGGGCCGGTGTCGCCGAGCGGATGTCGGTGCGGCCCGCGCAGATCGGGCGGCTGGCCGGGCACGGTCGGCCCGTCGCGGTCGGGGAGCCCGCGAACCTGGTGCTCTACGACCCGACGTTCTCCCGCGTGGTGCAGGCTGCCGGTCAGGCCTCGCTGTCCCGGAACACGCCGTACGTCGGACGCGAGCTGCCCGGCCGGGTGGTGGCCACCTTCCTGCGCGGCACCCCCACCGTCCTCGACGGCCGGCCGGCCGGCGCCGCGGCACGGGTCACCGCATGACCGACGCACCTCTGTGGCTGCCGGTGGTCATCCTGCTCGGCCTCGTGCTGCTGGCCTATCTCGGCATGTGGCTCGGCTGGCGGCGACGCGCACGCAAGCACGACCTGCCACCGCTGGCGGAGGTGCCGGCCGACCCGCCGGAGGCGACCCTGCAGGCCGACGCCCAGTGCTTCGGCACGACGGTCAGCGGCGACTGGCTCGACCGGGTCGTCGCCCGCGGGCTCGGGTCGCGCAGCCGCTGCCGGCTGGCGCTCTCGGCCGACGGGCTCGACGTGCTCAGGCCCTCCCGCCCGTTCCGGATCCCGGTGACGGCCCTGAGGGGAGCCCGCCACGACCGGGGCATCGCCGGCAAGGTGGTCCCGCCGCACGGCGTGCTGGTCATCACCTGGCGGCACGGCGGGCACCTCCTCGACACGGGGTTCCGCCTCCTGACCCCGGCCGCGTCGGCGAAGGGGGCGTCGGGCGCGTCGGCGATGGGCGGGTCGGTGCAGGACCTGCACAACAGGTGGGTGCGGTCGATCACCTCGATGGCCGGCTCCGACAGTGTTGAAGGGGAGAACGTGGAAGGGGAGAACGCATGAACAGGCCGGCCCTGCTCGTCCTCGAGGACGGGAGGACCTTCCACGGCGACACCTTCGGCGCCGAGGGGGAGACGTTCGGCGAGGCGGTGTTCTCCACCGGCATGTCGGGCTACCAGGAGACGCTGACGGACCCGTCGTACCACCGCCAGGTCGTGGTGATGACCGCGCCGCACATCGGCAACACCGGCATGAACGACGACGACCCCGAGTCCCGGCGGATCTGGGTGAGTGGCTTCGTGGTGCGCGACCCGGCGCGCATCCCGTCCAGCTGGAGGTCCGTGCGCACGCTGGACGACGAGCTGCGCGAGCAGGGCGTGGTCGGCATCTCGGGCATCGACACACGCGCGCTGACCAGGCACCTGCGTGAGCGCGGTGCCATGCGCGTCGGCATCTCCAGCACCGAGTCCGACCCGGGCGCCCTGCTGCGGCGGGTGCTCGGCTCGGCGGAGATGACCGGCGCCGAGCTGGCCAGCGAGGTGACGACCAGCAGCGCGTACGTCGTGCCCGCGGTCGGCGAACCGCGCTACACGGTGGCGGCGGTCGACCTCGGCATCAAGGCGAACACCCCGCGGATGCTCGCCGAGCGAGGCGTCGAGGTGCACGTGCTTCCCGCGACGGCCACCCTGGACGACGTGCGCGACACCGGCGCCGACGGGGTGTTCTTCTCCAACGGCCCCGGCGACCCGGCCGCCACCGAGGGGCAGGTCGAGCTGCTCAGAGGCGTGCTGGCACAGGGGATTCCCTTCTTCGGCATCTGCTTCGGCAACCAGCTGCTCGGCCGGGCGCTGGGCTTCGGGACGTTCAAGCTGAAGTACGGCCACCGAGGCATCAACCAGCCGGTGATGGACCGCACCACCGGCAAGGTCGAGGTCACCGCGCACAACCACGGCTTCGCGGTCGACGCCCCGCTCGAGGGAGCCACGCGGACGCCGTACGGCGATGCGACCGTCAGCCACGTGTGCCTCAACGACGACGTGGTCGAGGGGCTCGAGCTGCGCGACGGCTCCGGCGACCTCACCGCGTTCTCGGTGCAGTACCACCCCGAGGCGGCCGCGGGTCCGCACGACGCCGCCTACCTGTTCGACAGGTTCACCGAGCTGATGGAGGACCACCGTGCCGAAGCGTGAGGACATCAGGTCCGTCCTGGTGATCGGGTCCGGCCCGATCGTGATCGGGCAGGCCGCCGAGTTCGACTACTCGGGGACGCAGGCCTGCCGGGTGCTGCGGGCCGAGGGCCTGCGCGTGATCCTGGTGAACTCCAACCCGGCGACGATCATGACCGACCCGGAGTTCGCCGACGCGACGTACATCGAGCCGATCACCCCGGACTACGTCGAGAAGGTGATCGACAAGGAGCGCCCGGACGCCTTGCTGGCAACGCTCGGCGGGCAGACGGCGCTGAACTGTGCGGTGGCGTTGGACGCGAACGGCGTGCTCGACAAGTACGGCGTCGAGCTGATCGGCGCCAGCATCGAGGCCATCGACCGCGGCGAGAACCGCGAGTCGTTCAAGCGGATCGTCGGCGAGCTCGGGGGCGAGACGGCCCGCTCGGTCGTCTGCCACAGCCTCCAGGACTGTCTCGACGCGGTGCTCGCCGAGGACGGTCTGGGGTTCCCGGTGGTGGTCAGGCCCTCGTTCACGATGGGCGGCACCGGCTCGGGGATGGCCTACGACGAGCGGGACCTGCGTCGCATCGCGGGTGCGGGCCTCTCGGCGAGCCCGACCACCGAGGTGCTCCTGGAGGAGTCGATCCTCGGCTGGAAGGAGTTCGAGCTCGAGGTGATGCGCGACAAGGCCGACAACGTCGTGATCGTGTGCTCCATCGAGAACCTCGACCCGATGGGCGTGCACACCGGCGACTCGATCACCGTCGCTCCGGCGATGACGCTGACCGACCGCGAGTACCAAGCGATGCGCGACCTCTCGATCGGCATCATCCGCTCGGTGGGGGTGGACACCGGCGGCTGCAACATCCAGTTCGCGGTCAACCCCGCGGACGGCCGGCTGGTGGTCATCGAGATGAACCCGCGCGTGTCCCGCTCCAGTGCTCTCGCCTCCAAGGCGACCGGCTTCCCGATCGCCAAGATCGCCGCGAAGGTGGCGATCGGCTACACGCTGGACGAGATCCCCAACGACATCACGCGGGAGACGCCCGCGTCGTTCGAGCCGACCCTCGACTACGTGGTGGTGAAGGTGCCGCGGTTCGCGTTCGAGAAGTTCCCGCTCGCCGACCCGGTGCTGACCACGCACATGAAGTCGGTCGGGGAGGCGATGGCGATCGGGCGGAACTTCACCGAGGCCCTGCAGAAGGCGCTCCGCTCGACCGAGAGCAGGTCGGCGCCCTTCGACTGGAGCCACCGGTGGGTGGACCTGGACAAGGACGCCCTGCTCGCGGAGATCAGCACCCCGCACGACGGACGGCTGAAGAAGGTGATGGACGCCCTCCGGGCCGGCGCGACACCGCAGGAGGTCTTCGAGGCGACCGCGATCGACCCCTGGTTCGTCGACCAGCTCGCGCTCATCAACGAGGTCGCCGTCGAGGTCCTGGGGGCCACCGAGCTGACGCCGGCGCTGCTCCGGCGGGCCAAGCGGCACGGCTTCTCCGACGACCAGATCGGCAGGCTCCGGGGGATGCCGTCCGACGTGGTGCGCGGCGTGCGGCACGCCCTCGGCATCCGGCCGGTCTACAAGACGGTCGACACGTGCGCGGCGGAGTTCGCCGCGCGGACGCCGTACCACTACTCCTCCTACGACGAGGAGACCGAGGTGCAGCCGCGGGACAGGCCGGCCGTGCTGATCCTCGGGTCCGGCCCGAACCGGATCGGCCAGGGCATCGAGTTCGACTACTCCTGCGTGCACGCGAGCCTGGCGCTGGGCTCGGGTGAGGGCGGGGCCGGCTACGAGACGGTGATGGTCAACTGCAACCCGGAGACCGTGTCCACCGACTACGACACCAGCGACCGGCTCTACTTCGAGCCGCTCACCCTCGAGGACGTGCTCGAGATCGTGCACGCCGAGACGCTCGCCGGTCCGGTTGCGGGCGTCATCTGCCAGCTCGGCGGCCAGACACCGCTCGGGCTCGCGCAGGGCCTCGAGGACGCGGGCGTGCCGATCGTGGGCACCCCGCCGGCGGCCATCGACCTCGCCGAGGAGCGCGGGGCGTTCGGCCGGGTGCTGGCCCGGGCCGGCCTGCCGGCGCCCAAGCACGGGATGGCCACGGCCTTCGAGGAGGCGCAGGCCATCGCCGCGGAGATCGGCTACCCGGTGCTGGTGCGGCCCTCCTACGTCCTGGGCGGGCGCGGCATGGAGATCGTGTACGACGACGTGGCGCTCGAGGGCTACATCACCCGGGCCACCGAGATCAGCCCGGCGCATCCCGTGCTGGTGGACCGGTTCATCGACGACGCGGTCGAGATCGACGTGGACGCGCTGTACGACGGCACGGACCTGTTCCTCGGCGGGGTCATGGAGCACATCGAGGAGGCCGGCATCCACTCGGGTGACTCCTCCTGCGCGCTGCCGCCGATCACCCTGGGAGCACAGGAGATCGGCCGGATCCGGGAGGCGACCGAGGCGATCGCTGCGGGCGTCGGCGTGCGCGGGCTGCTCAACGTCCAGTACGCCCTCGGCTCCGACGTCCTCTACGTCCTCGAGGCCAACCCGCGCGCCAGCCGCACCGTGCCGTTCGTGTCGAAGGCGACCGGGATCCCGCTGGCCCGGGCCGCCGCGCGGGTGATGCTGGGGGAGACGATCGCGGACCTGCGGGCCGCCGGGGTGCTGCCCACCGGGCGCGACGGCGGTGACCAGCCCGGCGACGCCCCGATCGCGGTCAAGGAGGCCGTGATGCCGTTCAACCGGTTCCGCACCCCCGACGGCAGGCACGTGGACACCGTGCTCGGGCCGGAGATGAAGTCCACCGGCGAGGTGATGGGCTTCGACGCGGACTTCGGGACCGCGTTCGCCAAGGCACAGACCGCGGCGTTCGGCTCGCTCCCGACCAGCGGCACCGTGTTCGTGAGCATGGCCAACCGCGACAAGCGGTCGATGGTCTTCCCGGTCAAGCTGCTGGCCGACCGCGGGTTCACGATCCTCGCCACCCAGGGCACCGCGGAGGTGCTGCGGCGCAACGGGGTCGCGGTGACCGTGGTCCGCAAGCACTTCGAGGGCCCCGGGCCCGACGGCGAGCCGACGACCGTGCAGCGGATCCAGGCCGGCGAGGTGGACCTGGTGATCAACACCCCGCACGGCTCGGGCGCCGGCGGGTCGGCGCGCGTGGACGGCTACGAGATCCGGACCGCGGCGATCATGGCCAACATCCCGTGCATCACCACGGTCCAGGGACTCGGGGCCGCGGTGCAGGGCATCGAGGCGATGCGGGCCGGTGACATCGGCGTGTGCTCGCTGCAGGACTGGGCCGCGCGCCGGTGAGCACGCCGTACCGCCTGCTGTTCGACCACGTCCTCACCCGCGTCGACGCGGAGACCGCGCACCGGGTCGCGTTCGCCGGGCTGCGGGCTGTGCGGCCGCTGGCCGCCCGGACGCCCCTCACCACCCGCCGACCCGGCGCATCCGCAGGCCCGCAGCCCGTCGAGTCGGCGCGTCTGCAGGCGATGGGCCTGTCGTTCCCGGGGCTGCTCGGACTGGCGGCCGGGTTCGACAAGAACGCCGTCGGCATCGACGCCCTGGCCGCGCTGGGGTTCTCCTTCGTCGAGGTCGGCACTGTCACCGGCGAGCCGCAGCCCGGCAACCCGCGGCCCCGGCTGTTCCGGCTGCCGGCCGACCGGGCGGTGGTCAACCGGATGGGGTTCAACAACGACGGTGCCGAGGTGGTGGCCCGCCGACTGGCCGCGCGCCTGCGGCGTCGACACCGCGACGTGGTGGTGGGCGTCAACATCGGGAAGACCAAGGCGGTGCCTGCTGAGCGCGCGGTCGCCGACTACGAGAGGAGCACCCGGCTGCTCGCGCCGTACGCCGACTACCTCGTCGTCAACGTCAGCTCCCCGAACACCCCCGGGCTCCGCGACCTCCAGGCGGTCGACCAGCTGGGGCCGCTGCTGACCGCCGTACGACGCCGCGCCGACGCCGTCACCGACCGGCACCTGCCCCTGCTGGTGAAGATCGCCCCCGACCTGGCCGACAAGGACGTCCTCGCGCTGGCGGACCTGGCCGTGGGCCTGGGGCTCGACGGCATCGTGGCCACCAACACGACGGTCGCCCGCACCGGCCTGCACTCGCCGGCCGCTCTCGTGGAGGCGGCCGGAGCGGGTGGGCTGTCCGGCGCGCCACTGAAGGCGAGGGCGCTCGAGGTGCTCGGGCTGCTGCGCGAGCGGGTCGGACCGGAGCTGACGCTGGTCGCGGTCGGCGGCATCGAGACCACCGATGATGCCCGCGAGCGGGTCGAGGCCGGGGCCACCCTGCTGCAGGCCTACACCGCCTTCGTCTACGAGGGGGCGCTGTGGCCCGCCCGGCTCCAGCGCGAGCTGGCCGGAGCATCCGTGGGGGAGAGGCGATGACGTTCGGGGACCGGCTCGCGGAGGCGCTCGAGACGCGCGGCCGGCTGTGCGTGGGGATCGACCCGCACCGCGGGCTGCTCGGTGACTGGGGCCTGCCCGACGACGCCACGGGCCTGGAGCGGTTCGCGATGAGCACGGTCGAGGCGCTCGCGGGGGTGGTCGCGGTCCTCAAGCCCCAGTCGGCCTTCTTCGAGCGGCACGGCTCGGCGGGCATCGCGGTGCTCGAGCGGGTCATCGCCGGCTGCCGGGACCGTGGTGCGCTGGTGCTCCTCGACGTCAAGCGCGGGGACATCGGCTCGACGGTGCAGGCCTACGCCGACGCCTACCTGGCTGCCGGCTCGCCGCTCGCCGTGGACGCGGTCACCGCCAGCCCCTTCCTCGGCACCGGTTCGCTCGACCCGCTGGTCGACACGGCGCTGGCCAACGACGCCGGCGTCTTCCTGCTCGCGCTCACCTCGAACCCCGAGGGAGCCCAGGTGCAGCACGCCGTCACGGCCGACGGCCGGAGTGTGGCGGCCTGCGTGCTGTCGGCCGTCACCGACCGCAACGCCGGAGCCGGCCGCCTCGGGTCGGTGGGCGCGGTGGTCGGCGCCACGGTGAGCTGCCCTCCCGACGTCACGCCCGCCACCCTCGACGTCGGCGGTCCGCTGCTGGTCCCGGGCATCGGTGCCCAAGGCGGGACCGTCAAGGACGTACGACGCGTCTTCGGCCCTGCTGTGCGCAGCGTGCTGCCGAGCAGCTCACGGGAGATCCTGGGCGCGGGTCCCGACCCGGGCCGGCTCCGCGAGGCGGCCCTGCGGACGGCCGAGTCCTTCTCCGCCCTCGCCTGACCCGCTGCCCTGCCCGGCCCGGCCCGGCAGGCCTGCGGATGCGCCGGGTCGACGGGTCGTGGGCCTGCGGATGCGCCGGGTCGACGGGTCGTCGGCCTGCGGATGCGCCGGGTCGGCGTGTAGAACAGTCCGCATGCCCGACACGGTCCCGCTCGAGGACAACCCCTTCCTGCACGCGAGCCCCCTGCCCTTCGAGATGCCGCCGTTCGACCGGATCCGGCACGAGCACTACCGCCCGGCCTTCGACATCGGCGTGCAGGAGCAGCGCGACGAGATCGCGGTCATCCGTGACAACCCGGACGCGCCGACGTTCGCGAACACCATCGAGGCACTGGAGCTCTCCGGACGCACGCTCGAGCGGGTGCTGCTGGTGCACGGCAACCTGTCCTCCTCGATGGCGACCGAGGAGATGCGTGCCCTCGAGTCCGACCTCGCGCCCCTGCTCGCCCAGCACCTCGACGAGATCCGGCTCGACCAGCGGCTGTTCGCCCGCGTCGACGCCGTGCACGCCGCCCGGGACCAGGGGCTCACCGGCGAGCAGGTCCGGGTCGTCGAGCGCTACCACCAGGACTTCGTCCGGGCCGGCGCGGCACTTCCCGAGCAGGACCGGCAACGGCTGCGCGCGCTCAACACCCGGCTGACCTCGCTGACCACCGAGTTCGGCAGCCGGGTGCTGGCCGAGGCGAACGACCTGGCGGTGCACGTCACCGACCGTGCCCGGCTCGACGGCCTGCCGGACGACGCAGTCGAGGCCGCCGCCGCTGCTGCCGCCGACGCCGGCCGCGACGGCTACCTCCTGACACTGGTGCTGCCCACCATCCAGCCGGCCATCTCGTCGCTGTCCGACCGGGAGCTGCGTCGTCGCCTGCACGAGGCGGCCACCACCCGAGGCATGCGCGGCGGTCCGCACGACACCCGCGGACTGGTGGGTGAGATCACCGCGCTGCGCGCCGAGCGCGCCGCACTGCTCGGCTTCGAGAACCACGCGGCCTACGTCGTGGACGACCAGACCGCGGGCACCACGAGGGCGGTGCTCGGGATGCTCGACGAGATGGCCGCCCCGGCCATGGCCAACCTGGAGGACGAGCAGGCCCGGATCGAGCAGCTGCTGCGCGAGGACGGCGAGGAGGGCCCGGTGCAGCCGTGGGACTGGGCCTACTACGCGCGGCGTGACCTCGCCGCGACGTACGAGGTGGACGCCAACGCGCTCAAGCCCTACTTCGAGCTGGAGCGGGTCCTGCACGACGGCATCTTCGAGGCCGCCACCCGGCTCTACGGCGTCTCGTTCCACGAGCGCCACGACCTGCCCGTCTACGCCGAGGGCGTGCGGGTCTTCGAGGTCCACGACGGGGACACGGCGGACAGCCCCTCGCTCGGCCTCTTCGTCTGTGACTGGTTCGCCCGCCCCACCAAGCGTGGCGGCGCGTGGATGTCGGAGTTCGTCCAGCAGTCGTCCCTGCTGGGCACCCTCCCGGTCGTCGTCGTCTGCCTGAACGTGCCGAAGCCCCCGAAGGGCCAGCCGGCGCTGATGACGACCGACGAGGTCCGCACCGGCTTCCACGAGTTCGGCCACGCGCTCCACGGCCTGTTCTCCGCCTGTGTCTACCCCCGCCTGCACGGGACCGCCGTCCCCCGCGACTTCGTCGAGTTCCCTTCGCAGGTCAACGAGATGTGGGCCTGGTGGCCCGAGCTGCTCGAGGGCTTCGCGGTCCACCACGAGTCCGGGGAGCCGCTGCCCCGCGACGTCGTCGACCGGCTGGTCGCCGCGCAGTCCCACGGCCAGGGCTTCGACACCGTCGCCATGCTCGCGGCTGCTCTGCTCGACCAGGAGTGGCACCTGCGCAGCGCCTCGCAGCCCGCCGTACCCGCCGAGGACGTCGAGCGGTTCGAGGCCGACGCCCTGGAGCGGCACGGCCTCCGCTCGGCGCTGGTGCCGCCGCGCTACCGCAGCACCTACTTCGCGCACGTCTTCAGCGGCGGGTACGACGCCGGCTACTACTCCTACCTGTGGAGCGAGGTGCTCGACGCCGATCTCGTCGGCTGGTTCCGCGACCGCGGGGGCCCCACCCGGGAGAGCGGTGACATCTTCCGGCGCGAGCTGCTGTCGGTCGGCGGCACCCGGGACCCGCTGGAGGCGTTCCGCGCCGTCCGGGGGCGCCCGCCGAGCACCGAACCGCTGCTGTGCCGCCGGGGTCTGATGCACTGACTCCCGGCAACCCCGCTGCCTCCGGCCGGACCGTCGCGTTGCCACGACGTCGATCCGGTGGCTAGATTTCGTCTGTCCGCCCACCCACCACCACCTGACGAGGTCCGCACTGTGGCTCTGCCGCGACTCACGCCCGAACAGCGACAGGCGAACCTGGAGAAGGCGGCTGCCTCGCGCCGCGAGCGGGCCGAGATCAAGAACCGCCTCAAGCACTCCGGCGCCTCGATCGTGGACGTGCTGCAGCAGGGCCAGGAGAACGACGTGGTGGGCAAGATGCGGGTCCTGGACCTGCTGCAGTCGATGCCCGGACTGGGCAAGGTCCGGGCCAAGCAGATGATGGAGCGGCTCGGCATCTCCGAGAGCCGGCGTGTGCGCGGCCTCGGCGCCAACCAGGTCGCCGCGCTGGAGCGCGAGTTCGGCTCGCGTGGCTAGCGCTGCGCCAGCCACCGGAGACACGCGTGGGCGCCCATGACCGACCGTGGCTGAGCGACCCGCCCGGCTGACCGTGCTGGCCGGGCCGACCGCCGTCGGCAAGGGGACGGTGGCGGCCTACGTCCGCGAGCACCACCCGGAGGTGTGGATCTCCGTCTCGGTCACGACCCGGCAGCCGCGTCCCGGCGAGGAGCACGGCCGGCACTACTGGTTCGTGAGCGACCAGGAGTTCGACCGGATGGTCGCCGACGACGAGTTGCTGGAGTGGGCGGTGGTCCACCGGTCGGCGAGGTACGGCACCCCCAGGCGGCCGGTGGCGGAGGCTCTCGCGGCCGGCCGGCCGGCGCTCCTGGAGATCGACCTGCAGGGCGCCCGCCAGGTGCGCGCGAGCATGCCGGGGGCGCTGTTCGTGTTCCTCAAGCCGCCGTCCTGGGAGGAGCTGGTGCGCCGGCTCGTGGGCCGCGGCACCGAGAGCGCCGAGGAACGGGCCCGTCGGCTCGCGACCGCGAGAGCCGAGCTGGCCGCCGAGAGCGAGTTCGACGTGACCGTGGTCAACCGCGAAGTTCACGAGGCTGCGGAGGAGTTGGTAGCCTTGATGAGGAGCCCCTGACGGGCTCCGCTGTCAACCCCTGGATCTGTGAGGCTGTACCCGTGCCTGTGTCTCGAACCCTGCCTGTCGCCGAAGGCATCACCAACCCGCCCATCGACGAGCTGCTGACCAAGACCGACTCCAAGTACAAGCTGGTCCTCTACAGCGCCAAGCGGGCGCGGCAGATCAACGCCTACTACTCCCAGCTCGGCGAGGGCCTGCTGGAGTACGTCGGACCGCTGGTCGACACCCACGTGCAGGAGAAGCCGCTGTCGATCGCGCTGCGCGAGATCAACGGCGACCTGCTGACGTGCGAGGACATCGACCCCGAGGCCGAGGCGAAGGCCTCCACCGGGGGCTGACCCGCACCGCGATGGCCAGCGACAGCCGCCCCGAGGGCCCCGGTCAGGGCAGCGGGGGCGGGCCCCGAGCACGGGTCGTGCTGGGTGTCAGTGGCGGCATCGCCGCCTACAAGGCCTGCGAGCTGCTCCGCCGGCTCACCGAGTCCGGTCACGACGTGACCGTCGTACCCACCGCAGCGGCGCTGGAGTTCGTGGGGGCCCCCACCTGGGCGGCCCTGTCCGGCAAGCCGGTCGCCTCCGACGTCTGGCACGACGTGCACCTGGTGCCGCACGTGCGGATCGGCCAGGGCGCGGACCTCGTGGTGGTCGCGCCGGCCACCGCCGACGTGCTGGCGAAGGCCGCGCACGGGCTCGCCGACGACCTGCTGTCCAACACCCTGCTGACCGCTCGCTGCCCGGTGCTCTTCGCCCCGGCGATGCACACCGAGATGTGGGAGCACGCCGCCACCGCCGAGAACGTCGCGACCCTGCGCCGCCGGGGCGCCCTGGTGATCGAGCCCGCCGAGGGCCGCCTGACCGGGGCCGACACCGGCAAGGGACGGTTCCCGGAGCCCGCGGAGATCTTCGAGGTCGCCCGTGACCTGCTGGCCCGGGCCGGCTCGGCGAACCTGCTCGACCTGGCCGGACGGCACGTCGTGGTGTCGGCCGGCGGCACCCGGGAGTACCTCGACCCGGTCCGCTTCCTGGGCAACCGCTCCTCGGGCCGGCAGGGATACGCGCTGGCCCGGGCCGCCGCCGCCCGGGGGGCCGAGGTGACGCTGATCGCCGCCAACGTGACCCTGCCCGACCCGGCGGGGGTGAAGGTGGTGCAGGTGGAGACCACGGCACAGCTGCGGGACGCCGTCCTCGCCGCCGCGCCGGCCGCCGACGCGGTGGTGATGGCGGCAGCGCCCGCCGACTACCGGCCCAGCGCGGTCAGCCGGACCAAGATCAAGAAGTCCGGCGACGGGTCGGCAGAGCCGCTGGCGCTGGAGCAGAACCCCGACATCCTCGCCGAGATCTCCCACGGGCGCGGCCGTCCCGGGTCGGTGGTCGTCGGCTTCGCGGCGGAGACCGGGGACGCCACCTCGACGGTCCTGGACCTGGCGCGGGCCAAGCTGCGCCGCAAGGGGTGCGACCTGCTGGTCGTCAACGACGTGAGCGGGGGCAAGGTGTTCGGCAGCACGGACAACGAGGCCGTCGTGCTCGGCGCGGACGGCACCTCCACGGCGGTCCCGCACGGGTCCAAGGCCGCGCTGGCGCACGTGGTCTGGGACCAGGTGCTCGCCCGACTCGACCGCACCTGACGCGAGACGTGTCAAGAGCGCCGCCGCCGGCAGGCTATCTTGAGGCGGACACTTCTGCTGGACGACCGAGACAACCTGGACGACCGAGACAACAAGGGGTACGACGCTGTGGCTGGACGCCTTTTCACCTCCGAGTCGGTGACCGAGGGGCACCCGGACAAGATCGCCGACCAGATCAGCGACTCGGTCCTCGACGCCCTGCTCGCCGACGACCCGTTCAGCCGGGTCGCCGTGGAGACCCTGCTGACCACCGGGCTGGTCGTGGTGGCCGGCGAGGTCACCACCAAGACCTACGCCGAGATCCCGAAGCTGGTCCGTGACCGCATCCTGTCCATCGGCTACGACTCGTCGGTCAAGGGCTTCGACGGGAACTCCTGCGGCGTGCAGGTGGCCATCGGCAAGCAGTCCGCCGACATCGCCCAGGGTGTCGACGACGCCTACGAGGAGCGTCACGACCACTCCGCGGACGCGCTGGACCGGCAGGGCGCCGGTGACCAGGGGCTGATGTTCGGCTACGCCTGCGACGACACGCCGCAGCTGATGCCGCTGCCGATCACCATCGCGCACCGGCTCGCCGAGCGGCTCTCCCAGGTCCGCAAGGACGGCACGATGTCCTACCTGCGCCCCGACGGCAAGACCCAGGTCACCATCGAGTACGACGACGAGAACCGGCCGGTGCGGGTGGACACCGTCGTGGTGTCGACCCAGCACGCCAAGGACATCAGCCTCGACACGATGCTGACCCCGGACGTCAAGAAGCACGTCGTCGACCCGGTGCTCGCAGACTTCGACATCCCCTGCGACGGCTACGCGCTGCTGGTCAACCCGACCGGCCGCTTCGAGGTGGGCGGCCCGATGGGGGACGCCGGCCTGACCGGCCGCAAGATCATCATCGACACCTACGGCGGGATGGCCCGCCACGGCGGCGGCGCGTTCTCCGGCAAGGACCCCTCGAAGGTGGACCGGTCCGGCGCCTACGCGATGCGCTGGGTGGCCAAGAACGTGGTCGCCGCGGGCCTGGCGCGTCGCTGCGAGGTGCAGGTCGCCTACGCCATCGGCAAGGCGCACCCTGTCGGCTTCTACGTCGACTGCTTCGGCACCGAGTCGATCCCGGTGGCCACCATCCAGAAGGCCGTCCTGGAGGTGTTCGACCTCCGCCCGGCCGCGATCATCCGCGACCTGGACCTGCTGCGGCCGATCTACGCCCAGACCGCCGCCTACGGGCACTTCGGCCGTGAGCTCCCCGACTTCACCTGGGAGCGCACCGACCGGGTAGACGCCCTGAAGGCGGCCGCGGGCGTCTGAGCCCCGGTCCGCGCCCATCACCGCTGCGAACCCCGCCGACTACCTGGTGATGCAGGACGTTTGACGCTCCCCCTGGGCCGTGCCCAGGGGGGCGCCGGTCTGCCATGGGGGGTGCGGCGCCGCCGTACCTCGGGCCTGTGGACGAGCTTCCGCAACTGTCTGCGCCGGCTGCGAGACTGACGGCGTGAGCGACCAGACGGCCCGGACCGGTGAGCAGATCACCGAGCGCGCTCCGTCCACCGAGCCCGTTCCGCCGCCCCGGAGCGACCCGCCCGCCGTCGCCCGCGCCCGGATCCGCCAGGCCGGACGCCGTTCCGCCGAGGCTCCCGCACCGGAGGACCCGGCACCCGAGCTCCCGGTGGCCCGGGTCCTGGTCGATGTGCCCCTCGCGCACCTGGACCGGCCCTTCGACTACCTGGTGCCCGCGAAGCTGCACGAGCGCGTGTGCGCCGGCTCCCGGGTCAAGGTGAGGTTCGCCGGGCAGGACGTGAACGGTTTCGTTCTCGACCGGGTCGCGACCAGCGAGCACGAGGGCCGGCTGACCCCCCTGCGCAGGGCCGTCAGCGGTGAGCCGGTGCTCTCCCCGGCGGTGGCCCACCTCGTCGGCCTGGTGGCGGCCCGCTACGCCGGCACCCGGTCCGACGTGCTCAGGCTCGCGGTGCCCGCCCGCCACGCCGCCACCGAGAAGCGTGACTCGCCGCCGGCGCCACCCCTCGCGCCGGACGTGGAGGCGGCGCACCGGGCCTGGTCTCCCTACGACGACGGCTCGGCGTTCGTCTCCGAGCTGGCTGCGGGGAGGTCTCCGCGAGCCGTCTGGTCGGCGCTGCCCGGACCGTCCTGGCCGGCTCTGCTGGCGCAGGCGGCGGCGGCCACCCTGGCAGCCGGGCGCGGCACGCTGCTGTGCGTCCCCGATCACAAGGACGTGGCCCGGGTCGACGCCGCCCTCACCGAGGCCCTCGGCGCCGGGCAGCACGTCGTCCTGGCCGCCGAGTCCGGACCCGCCCGCCGCTACCGGGCGTTCCTGGCCGTCGCCCGGGGGGCGGTCCGGGTGGTTCTCGGCACCCGGGCAGCGGCCTTCGCGCCGGTCCACGACCTGGGCCTGGTGGCGATCTGGGACGACGGTGACGACCTCTACGCGGAGCCCCGGGCTCCCTACCCCCACACCCGTGAGGTGCTGCTGCTGCGCGCCCACGAGGAACGGGCCGCGGCCCTGGTCGGAGGCTTCGCCCGCACCGTCGAGGGGGAGTACCTCCTCCGCACCGGCTGGGCACGGGAGCTGGTCGCCGACCGCGCCGCCGTCCGCGCCGCCGCGCCCGCCGTCGCCATCACCGGCGCGACCGACCAGGAGCTGGCCAGGGACCCGCACGCCCGCAGCGCACGGCTGCCCCACACGGCGTACGACGCGATCAGAGCCGGTCTCGAGCGAGGCCCGGTGCTGGTCTCGACCCCCCGGCTCGGCTACGTGACGGCCCTCGCCTGCGACAGCTGCCGCAGCCCGGCCCGGTGCCCGGTGTGCTCGGGGCCGCTCCAGGTCACCGCGGCCCACCGCCCGCCCTCCTGCCGGTGGTGCGGCACCGAGCAGGCGAGCTGGTCCTGCCCGGTCTGCTCGGGCCGGGGCCTGCGGGCTCCGGTGCTGGGCGAGGCACGGACCGCCGAGGAGATCGGTCGGGCCTTCCCGCTGGTGCCGGTCCGGACCTCCGCGGGTGACCGCGTCCTGGCCACGGTGGAGGACACCCCCTCGGTGGTCGTCGCCACGCCGGGTGCGGAGCCGGTCGTGGCCGGTGGCTTCGCGTGCGTGGTGCTGCTGGACACGTGGCTGATGCTGGCGCGCACGGACCTGAGGACCGGTGAGGAGGCGCTGCGGCGATGGCTCGCGGCCGCTGCCCTGGCCCGCGCCGGCGCCCACGGTGGCCGGGTGGTGGCGGTCGGGGAGCCCTCCGACCCGGTCCTGCAGGCCCTGGTGCGGTGGGACCCCGGCGGGTTCGCGGGCCGCGAGCTCGAGGAGCGTCGGTCCGCGCACCTCCCCCCGGCCTCGCGGCTGGCGAGCCTGACCGGCCCGGAGGCGGAGCTCACGACTGCTCTCGAGGCACTGCTCCTGCCGCCCGGTGCCGAGGTGCTCGGCCCCGTTCCGGTGCCCGTTCCTGCCCGCCGCGTGTCCGGCCCGCGTGTCCGGCCCGGTGTCCGGCCCGCCGCAGAGGAACGAGGACGTAGAGCCGCTGCACCGGGCCGTCGTCAGGGTCCCCCGGGCCGCCGGCGCTGCCCTGTCCCGGGCGCTGGCACAGATGCAGAGCCTCCGCTCCGCCAGGAAGCTGCCGCCCATCCGCGTGCAGGTCGACCCGGTCTCGCTCGGATGACCGCGCGCGCTGCTGGACCCCTCGCACGAGTCAGGTGCCGGGCTCGACCGGTCCGGCAGACAGGGCGGGTGTGGGACTCCGTAGACTGGACAGTCGCCCGCGACCTGGCCGTCAGGTCCGGCCGCAAGCAGGCCGCGACCACGCCGAGACCCGGCCGAGCCCCGGCCGCAGGACCCGTCGCGCGAACCAGGCCGGGCGACCCGACCGTGAGACCTGACCGACCCCGCACCCGAGGAGGACCCCCGTGGCCGTCCAGCCGATCCGTCTGTTCGGCGACCCCGTGCTGCGCACCCCCGCGGTGCCGGTGACGGACTTCGACAAGGAGCTGCGACGGCTGGTCTCCGACCTGACCGACACGATGCTGGAGGCGCCCGGGGCCGGTCTGGCGGCGCCGCAGATCGGGGTCGGGCTGCGGGTGTTCACGTGGTACGTCGACGGCGAGCTCGGCCACCTCGTCAACCCGGTCCTGGACCTGTCCGAGGAGGAGCAGCACGGACCGGAGGGCTGCCTGTCCCTGCCCGACCTGACCTTCGACTGCACCCGGGCGATGCGCGTGGTGGCGAAGGGCTTCGACATGCACGGCGAGCCGGTCACCATCGAGGGCCACGAGCTGCTGGCCCGCGCCATCCAGCACGAGACCGACCACCTCGACGGGGTCATCTTCGTGGACCGCCTGGACCGGGAGACCCGCAAGGCGGCGATGAGGGCGATCCGTGAGGCGCCATGGTTCGGTGCCGAGCAGCCGAGGGTCAAGGTGTCCCCGCACCCCACGAACGGCCTCGGCCTCTGATGCGGGTGGTGTTCGCCGGCACCCCCGAGCCGGCGCTGCCCGCCCTGGACGCGGTCGCCCGGAGCCGGCACCAGCTGGTCGCGGTGGTGACCCGTCCGGACGCGCCGGCCGGGCGGGGCCGGAGGCTGGTCGGGTCCCCGGTGGCCGAGCGGGCCGAGGAGCTCGGCGTTCCGGTCCTCAAGCCCGCCCATCCCCGGGACCCGGCGTTCCAGGAGGAGCTGCGCCGGTTCGCGCCGGAGTGCTGCCCGGTGGTCGCCTACGGCGCGCTGCTGCCGCGGACGGCCCTGGACATCCCGACGCACGGCTGGGTCAACCTGCACTTCTCCCTGCTGCCCGCCTGGCGGGGGGCGGCGCCGGTGCAGCACGCTCTGCGCGCCGGCGACCCGATCACCGGCGCCACGACGTTCCGGATCGTGGAGGCGCTCGACGCCGGGCCGACGTACGGCGTGATGACCGAGGTGGTCCGGCCCACCGACACCGCCGGCGACCTGCTGGAGCGACTCGCCCACGCAGGGGCGGAGCTGCTCGTGCGCACCCTGGACGGGATCGAGGACGGCAGCCTCCGGGCGCGCGAGCAGCCGACCGAGGGGGTCAGCCTGGCGCCCAAGGTGACCGTCGAGGACGCCCACGTCGAGTGGACCGCGCCGGCGGCCGCCGTGGACCGGCTGGTCAGGGCCTGCACCCCCGCGCCGGGCGCCTGGACGACGCTCGCGGAGGAGCGGCTCAAGCTCGGGCCGGTCCGGCCGGAGCCGGACCGGCCGCAGGCACCGCCGGGGGAGCTCGAGGTGACGAGGGACGCCGTCTACGTGGGCACCGGCAGCCACCCGGTCCGCCTCGGCGACGTGCAGCCGACGGGCCGGCGCCGGATGGCCGCCGCGGACTGGGCGCGAGGCGTGCGGGACCTGAGCGGGGTGCGGCTGGGATGAACGACCCGCGCGCCCGCCCCCGCCGCCGGACCCGCAGCGCTCCGGCCGACCCGGCGCGTGCGGCGGCCCACGACGTGCTGGCGGCGCTGCGGGAGAAGGACTCCTACACCAACCTGGTGCTGCCGCCGCTGCTCGGCTCCCGGGGGATCAGCGGGCGGGACGCGGCCTTCGCGACCGAGCTGGTGTCCGGCACGGTGCGCCGTCAGGGCACCTACGACGCGGTCATCGCGGCCTGTGTGGACAGACCGCTGGCCCGGGTCGACCCACCGGTGCTCGACGCCCTGCGGCTCGGCAGCCACCAGCTGCTGGCCATGCGGGTCCCCTCCCACGCGGCGGTCGGGACCACGGTCGACCTGGTCCGCTCGAAGGTGGGGCACGGGCCGGCGGGCTTCGTGAACGCCGTGCTCCGCAAGGTCGCCGCCCATGACCTGTCCGGCTGGATCCGCCGGGTCGCCCCCGACCCCGGCTCGGACCCGGTCGGCTTCTCCTCCGTCGCCTACTCGCACCCGCGGTGGGTGGTCTCCGCGCTGGCCGAGGCGCTCGGCAGCAGGTCCCAGGAGGTCGACGACCTGCTCGCCGCGGACAACGAGGCCCCCAAGGTCACCCTCGTCGCCCGTCCCGGGCTGTCCACGGTGGAGGAGCTGGTCGCCGCAGGCGGCACGGCGTCGGAGCGGTCGCCGCACGCCGTGCAGCTGGGCTCCGGCGACCCCGGTGAGGTCCCCGCCGTGCGGGAGCGGCGGGCGGGCGTGCAGGACGAGGGCTCGCAGCTGGTCGCCGCGGCGTTCGCGGAGGCGCCGCTGGCGGGCCGCGACGTGCGGTGGCTCGACGTGTGTGCGGGACCGGGAGGCAAGACGGCGCTGCTCGCCGCGATCGCCGGACAGCGCGGGGCCCGGCTGCTGGCCTCGGAGCGGCTGGCGCACCGGTCCGCCCTGGTCGCCGGGGCGACAGCAGGCTCGGGGCCCGGGCTGCTGGGCGTGGTGACCGCGGACGGCACCCGGCCGGGGTGGCGCGCCGGGTCGTTCGACCGGGTCCTCGTCGACGCGCCCTGCACCGGGCTCGGTGCCCTGCGTCGCCGACCGGAGGCGCGGTGGCGCCGCAGCCCGGGTGACATCGAGGGACTGGTGGCACTGCAGGAGGCCCTGGTCCGCTCGGCGGTCGACAGCGTGCGGCCGGGCGGTCTGGTGGCCTACGTCACCTGCTCGCCGGTGCTGGCCGAGACGTCCGGGGTGGTGGCCGCGGTGCTGGCCGGGCGGGACGACGTACGCCTCGAGGACGCGACACCGCTGTTCTCCCGCTGGAGCGACTGTGCCGGCCCGATGCCCGGCACGGTGCAGCTGTGGCCGCACCGGCACGGCACCGACGCGATGTTCCTGGCGCTGCTGCGCCGGTGAGCGCCCCGGCGCACCGGCTCCGGGGCCGGACCCGCCTCTGGCTAGGATCGCGCCACCATGGGTATCCAGATCTCGCCGAGCATCCTGTCCGCCGACTTCTCCAGGCTCGCCGACGAGGCCCAGCGGGTCTCCGGGGCGGACTGGCTGCACGTGGACGTGATGGACAACCACTTCGTGCCGAACCTGACCATCGGGCTGCCGGTGGTGGAGTCGCTCGCCAGGGCCACCGGGCTGCCGATGGACTGCCACCTGATGATCGAGGACCCGGACCGCTGGGCCCCGGCCTACGCCGAGGCGGGCGCGGCCTCGGTCACCTTCCACGTCGAGGCGGCGGCCGCGCCGGTCCGGCTGGCGCGCGAGCTGCGGGCCGCGGGAGCCCGGGCCGGCATGGGCCTGAAGCCCGCGACGGACGTCGCCGCCTACGAGGACCTGCTGCCCGAGCTGGACCTGCTGCTGGTGATGACCGTCGAGCCCGGCTTCGGCGGGCAGGCGTTCCTGGACCTGTGCCTGCCGAAGATCAGGCGCAGCCGTGAGCTGATCGACCGGCACGGTCTGGAGCTCCGGCTGCAGGTCGACGGGGGAGTCTCGCTGGAGACCGTGGAGCGCTGTGCGGAGGCCGGCGCCGACACGTTCGTGGCCGGTTCCGCGGTGTTCGGGGCCGACGACCCGAACGCGATGATCGAGTCGTTGCGCACCGCCGCGGCGTCCGCCGGCTGAGCGGGCGCCCGGTCCTTCGGCGCATGTGGCAGGCTGGACCCACGAGTGAACAGCTCGCGTGCTCTGGGGTCGGTGCAATTCCGAGCCGGCGGTGAAAGTCCGCGACCCGGCTGCAGCCAGCAGCCGGTTGACCAGGTGCAACTCCTGGACCGACGGTGAGAGTCCGGATGGGAAGCGCACGCAGGTGGACCGAGCCGCGGCCCGCCTGTTCCTTCTCGACGCCGGGGTCCGTGGGCACGGACGAGAGGGCCCCCGTGACCAGCCGCGACGACGAGCGGACCGCCATGGTGCGCGCGCTCGAGCTCGCGCGGTCCCCGGGCGTGCCGCTCGGCCCGAACCCGCGGGTCGGCGCGGTCCTGCTCGCCCCGGACGGCACGACGCTCGCCGAGGGCTTCCACCGCGGCGTCGGCACCCCGCACGCGGAGGTCGACGCCCTGTCCCGCGCCGGCGGACGGGCAGCCGGCGCGACAGCCGTCGTCACCCTCGAGCCCTGCAACCACACCGGACGCACCGGCCCCTGCTCGCAGGCGCTGCTGGCTGCCGGCGTCGCCCGGGTGGTGTTCGCGCAGGCCGACACCAGCCCGGTCGCCCGGGGTGGCGCCGAGACCCTCCGCCGGGCCGGGGTGGCCGTCGACGGGGGTCTGCTGGCCGAGCAGGCCCGGGCGGTCAACCGTGCCTGGACGTTCGCCGCCGACCACCGGCGGCCGTTCGTGACCTGGAAGCTGGCCACCACGCTCGACGGCCGGAGCGCGGCCGCGGACGGCACCTCACGTTGGGTCAGCTCGGCTCCGGCCCGCCGCGACGCCCACCTGCTCCGGGGTCGCTGTGACGCGATCCTGGTCGGCACCGGCACGGTGCTCACCGACGACCCGCAGCTCACGGTCCGCGACGAGGGGGACGCCGACCTCCCGCCGGAGCGACAGCCGCTCCGCGTGGTGATGGGCCGGCGTCCCGTGCCGCCGGACAGCCGGGTCCTCGACGACGCCGCCGGGACCGTCGTGCTCCCGACCCGGGACCCGCACGAGGCGCTGACCGCCCTGTTCGAGCGGGACCGGCAGCACGTGCTCCTCGAAGGAGGCCCCACCGTGGCCGCCGCGTTCCTGCGGGCCGGGCTGGTCGAGGAGGTCGTCGCCTACGTCGCGCCGACGCTGCTCGGGGCCGGCCGCAGCGCTGTCGGCGACCTGGGGGTCCGCAGCATCGGCGACGCCGTGCACCTCGACGTGGTCGACGTGACCACGCTCGGCACCGGGCCGGAGACCAACGTCCGGCTGACGCTGACTCCGACGGGAAGGACCTGACGTGTTCACCGGCATCATCGAGGAGCTCGGCCTGGTCGAGGCGGTCCAGGACCAGGGCGACGCCGTGCGGCTGACCGTCCGCGGGTCCCGGGTCACCGCCGACGCGGCCCTGGGGGACTCGATCTCCGTCAACGGGTGCTGCCTGACGGTCGCCCAGCGCGACGGCGACACGTTCACCGCCGACGTGATGCGCGAGACGCTGAACCGGACCTCGCTCGGGGTCCTCGAGCCCGGGGCGCGGGTGAACCTCGAGCGGGCGGTCACCGCCGCCACCCGGCTCGGCGGGCACATCGTGCAGGGCCACGTCGACGGCACCGGCGCACTGGTGTCCCGGACCCCCTCCGAGCACTGGGAGCTGGTGGAGATCACCGTCCCCGAGGGTCTCGCCCGCTACCTGGTCGAGAAGGGGTCGGTCACCGTCGACGGCGTCTCCCTCACCGTCGTGGACGTCGGCGAAGACAGGTTCACCGTCTCCTTGATCCCCGAGACCCTGTCCCGCACCACCCTCGGGCGCAAGCAGCCCGGTGACCCGGTCAACCTCGAGGTCGACGTGATCGCGAAGTACGTCGAACGGCTGCTCGCCCACGCCCCACCCAGCAGTCCACCCAGCAGCCCACCCAGCAGCCCGCCGAGCAAGGACCAGCCATGAGCCTCGCCACCACGCTGTACGACGCCCACCTCACCATCGCCGGGCACCCGATCACCTGGCGGGAGATCCTGGGCAACGCCTTCGGGTTCGGGTCCGCCGTGGGAGGCCTGCGTCGGCGGGTGTGGGCCTGGCCGGTCGGGATCATCGGCAACGTCCTGCTGTTCACGGTGTTCGTCGCGGCGACGTTCGAGGCGGACGCGCAGGTGCCGCTGTTCGGGCAGGCGGGCCGGCAGGTCTTCTTCATCCTCACCAGCGTCTACGGCTGGCACCGGTGGAACCAGGTGCGCCAGGCCCGGGGCGGCGACCCGGACCGGCCGGCGATCACCCCGCGGTGGGCAACCGGGGGAGAGCGCACGGCCTACCTGGTGGTCTCGGCGGCGGCGGTCCTGGTGGTGCAGTGGCTGTTCACGCTGATCGGGGCCGGCTGGCCGGCACCCCGGTGGTACTTCTGGTGCGACGCCTGGATCTTCGTGGGCTCGATGCTGGCGACCTACGCGATGGCCCGCGGGTGGAACGACTTCTGGCTCGCCTGGATCGCGGTCGACGTCGTGGGGGTGCCGCTGCTGTGGCACTCGCAGTACTACCCGACCGCGGTGCTGTTCGTCGTGTACGGCGCCCTGGTGGTCTGGGGCTTCGTGGTCTGGCTGAGAGCCAGCCGGGTCGAGCCCGCACCCGAGGCGGAACGGGTGGACGCGTGAGCACCGCAGCGGTCCGTCTGGACACCGTGGAGCGGGCGGTGGCCGACATCGCCGCCGGCAGGGCGGTCGTCGTGGTCGACGACGAGGACCGTGAGAACGAGGGCGACCTCGTGTTCGCGGCCAGCAAGTCGACGCCGGCCCTGATGGCGTTCACGATCCGCTACACCTCGGGAGTCATCTGCGCGCCCGTGACGGCGCCGACGCTGGACCGGCTCGGCATCCCGCTGATGACCCCGCACAACCGGGAGCGGATGCGCACGGCGTACACCGTCTCGGTGGACGCCCGCGACGGCATCACCACCGGCATCTCGGCTGCGGACCGCTCACGCACGGTGCGGACCCTGATCGACTCCGCGACCGAGGCCTACGAGCTGGTCCAGCCCGGCCACGTGTTCCCGCTGCGCTACGCCGAGGGCGGGGTGCTGGTGCGTCCCGGGCACACCGAGGCCTCGGTGGACCTGGCCCGGCTGGCCGGCCTCGAGCCGGCCGGGGTCATCTCCGAGCTGGTCAACGACGACGGCACCATGAAGCGCGGCCAGCAGCTGCGGGACTTCGCCGACGAGCACGGACTGTCGATGATCGCCATCGAGCAGCTGATCCGGCACCGACGGCGCTATGAGAACCACGTGCTGCGGGTGGCCGAGACCCGGCTGCCCACGGCGCACGGCGACTTCACCGCCTACGGCTACCGGATCACCATCGACGGCGGCGAGCACGTGGCTCTCGTGCACGGCGACATCTCCGGTGAGGAGCCGGTGCTGACCCGGGTGCACTCGGAGTGCCTGACCGGCGACGTGTTCGGGTCCGCCCGCTGCGACTGCGGCCCCCAGCTCCAGGAGGCGCTGGGGCTGATCGCCAAGGAGGGGCGGGGCGTCGTGGTCTACCTGCGCGGGCACGAGGGCCGCGGCATCGGGCTGGTCGCGAAGCTGCAGGCCTACCAGCTCCAGGACGGGGGCCGGGACACCGTCGACGCCAACCTCGACCTGGGGCTGCCCGCGGACGCCCGGCACTACGGTGCGGCCACCCAGGTGCTCCGTGACCTCGGCGTCGGCTCGGTGCGGCTGCTGACCAACAACCCCGACAAGGTGACCAGCCTCGAGGAGTACGGCGTGCCGGTGGCCGAGCGGGTCCCGTTGACACCGCGGCCCAACGACCACAACATCGGCTACCTGATGACCAAGCGCGACCGGATGGGCCACGAGCTGCCCGGGCTGGGTGCGCACGGACGAGGAGCAGGCGCGTGAGCGGTGCAGGAGCCCCCAAGAGGGACCAGGAGCCGGTGGACTGCCACGACCTGCGGGTCGCGGTGGTGGCGGCCCGCTGGCACGAGCAGGTGATGGACGGGCTGGTCGCCGGGGCGAGGAGGGCCCTGGCCGACCACCACGTCGAGGAGCCCACCGTCGTGCGGGTGCCCGGCTCGTTCGAGCTGCCGGTGGTGGCCTGCGCGCTCGCCCAGCGCGGCTACGAGGCCGTCGTCGCCCTCGGGGTGGTGATCCGGGGAGGCACCCCGCACTTCGACTACGTCTGCTCCGCCGCCACCGACGGGCTGTCCCGGATCGCGGTGGACACCGGCGTGCCGATCGGCTTCGGGCTGCTCACCTGCGACAACGAGATGCAGGCGCTGGACCGGGCCGGTCTCCCCGGGTCGAGCGAGGACAAGGGCTACGAGGCGGCCGCCGCGGCGCTGGTCACGGCGCTGACGCTGCGCAGCGTGCGGCGCGGCTACGAGATGCACGACTGACCTCACCGCGGGGCGAGGCGTGCCCGGCACGCCGTACCCTGGGACCGCCCTGCCGCGACGCCGGCGCCAGCTCGAGTGAAGGACCCGATGAAGACGTTCGAGGAGCTCTGGAGCGAGCTCACCGTGGTGGCCCAGACGCGCCCGGAGGGCTCCGGGACCGTGCGAGCGCTGGACGCCGGCGTGCACGCGATCGGGAAGAAGCTCGTGGAGGAGGCCGCTGAGTCCTGGATGGCGGCCGAGCACGAGGGCCCGGAGCGGGCCGCCGAGGAGCTGAGCCAGCTGCTGTACCACGCGCAGGTGATGATGCTCGGCTGCGGCCTCACCCTCGACGACGTCTACGCCCACCTCTGAGAGGAGGCCCCCTGTGCCCACCAGCCCTCCCGGTCGGCTCCTGCGGCTCGCCGTCCCCAACAAGGGGTCGCTCTCCCAGGCCGCCACCGACATCCTGCGCGAGGCCGGCTACAAGCAGCGCACCGACGCCAAGCGGCTGACCCTGCTCGACGAGGAGAACGGCGTCGAGTTCTTCTACCTGCGCCCGCGCGACATCGCGCTGTACGTCGGCGAGGGCACCCTCGACGTCGGCATCACCGGACGTGACCTGCTGCTGGACTCCGGCGCGAAGGCCGAGGAGGTGCTGACCCTGGGCTTCGGCAGGTCCCGCTTCCACTTCGCCGCGCCCCCGGGTACGGCGACCGGGGTGGGCGACCTGGCAGGCAAGCGGATCGCCACCTCCTACGCCGGGGTGGTCCGCCGGCACCTCGAGCAGCACGGCATCGAGGCCGTCGTCACCCGGCTCGACGGAGCCGTCGAGACCAGCGTCCAGCTCGGCGTCGCCGACGTGATCGCCGATGTCGTGGAGACCGGCAGCACGATGCGCCAGGCCGGGCTCGAGGTGTTCGGCGAGCCGATCCTGGAGTCCGAGGCGGTGCTGGTCACCAGGGCCGGGACCGAGCAGCCGGCCGGTTTCACGGTGTTCCGCCGCAGGCTCGAAGGGGTGCTCGTGGCCCGCGCCTACGTGATGATGGACTACGACATCCACACCGAGCAGGTCGAGCAGGCGGTCCAGCTGACCCCGGGGATCGAGAGCCCGACCGTGTCACCGCTGCACCGCGAGGGGTGGGTCGCCGTCCGGTCGATGGTCCGCCGGGACCAGGCGCAGCGGGTGATGGACCAGCTCTACGACCTCGGTGCCCGCGGCATCCTGTCCACCGACATCCATGCCTGCCGACTCTGAGGTGGCGCTGCCGCACACGTTCCGGCCGTTCGGGGTGCGGCTCGCGATCTTCGTGCTCGGGGGGCTGCTGCTGCTGGTCGTCGCGGTCATGTGGCTCTCGCTGCCGGCGGAGATCCGCCGCCAGTTCAGCCCGTTGCAGCTGCTCACCGTGCTGTTCCTCGGGTTCTTGTTCTACGCGGGCGGCTACGCCCTCGCGCGCAGCCGGCTGGTGGCGCGCGAGGACGGCCTGACGGTGGTGAACGGCTACCGCACCCGGCGCTATGAGTGGAACGAGATCCTGGCCGTCACGCTGCGCTCGGGCGGCCCGTGGGCCGAGATCGACCTCTCCGACGGCACGACGATCGCGGCGATGGGCATCCAGGGCTCCGACGGGCCACGGGCGGTGCGGCAGGTGCGACAGGTCCGCGCCCTGGTGGACCGGCTCACGCGGCTCCCTCCGGGCGAGGTCACCTAGGGCCCTGACCGCCGTACCGACGGACAGGAGACTCCCCGGTCCCGACGGTGTCTGGGCGCCCGTGGTGGGGGAGCCTCCTGTCCCTAGGCACGCTGCCGAGGCACGGCGGCCGCCAGCGCGTCCAGCGCCGAGGTGAAGCAGCCCATCGGCGGCGTCACCAACCCGGCCCCCACCTGCCCGGTGCCGGCGACCCGGCCGGCCATCCCGGTGTTGATCTGCGGCAGGACGCCGCTGCGCACCACCGAGGCCACGTCGATGCCGGTCGGGGCCCCGCGGAACTCCAGGATCGGGATGGCGAAGGCGGGGTTCTCCCCGACGGTGATGTCGTACATGCGCTGGGTGGTGGCCAGCGCGTCCGGCACCGACCCGCCGACGAACCGGACGATCGCCGGCGCGGTCGCCATCGACAGCCCGCCGAGCCCCGCGGTCTCCGTGATCGCCGAGTCGCCGATGTCCGGGTTGGCGTCCTCGGGTCCGTAGCCGCCGAGGTACAGCCCCTCCGGGGTGTTCGCGGGCGCGGTGAACCACGTGTCCCCGGTGCCCGAGGTCTGGATGCCGAAGTCGGTGCCGTTGCGCGCCATCACGGTCACCACGCTCGATCCGGGGATGCCGGCCGCGGCGGCGGTCATCAGCTTGCACGCCGGCATCACCAGGTTGAGGAAGAAGTGGTCGTTGCCCGAGACGAAGCGGACCGCCTCCGCGACCTGGGAGGTGGGGAAGCCGGAGTCGATCAGCGCCGGCAGCAGCTCCCGCAGGAACATCAGCGTGCCGGCCCGGTTGCGGTTGTGGCCCTCGTCGCCCATCTGGACCATCTGGGAGACCACCCCGCGGACGTCCACCGGTGCCCCGGCCCGCACGGCGTGCTGCAGGAGCGGCCCCAGCACGTCGCTCATCCAGTGCAGCCGCTCGACCACCTCGGCGCCGTACGCCCCGTAGCGCAGCACCTTTCCGAGCCCCTCGTTCAGCGAGCACCACGAGACGGCGTCGTGGGCCTCGTCGCGCAGGCAGAGCATCCACATCGACGCGGACACGACGCCCGCCATCGGCCCGACGGCGCCGCGGCTGTGGCACGGCTCCCAGGTGACGTCGCCGGCGGCCAGGGCTCTCTCGGCCGCCTCCGGTGTGTCGGCGAGCCCCTCGAACAGCAGCGCCCCGACCAGCGCGCCGCGCATCGGTCCCGACGCCTGCTCCCAGGTGACCGGGGGGCCGGCGTGCAGCAGCCGGCCGGGCTCGAGTCCCAGCGCGTCGGCGGCGGGGAGTACGTCGACCAGGTGCGCCTGCGCGGCGAGCATCGCCTCCAGGGCCCGGGCGTTGGCGGCCCGGCGCCGCGGGTCACCCATCACCGCCGCCACCGAGGCCGGGTCGCCCGCGGGCGGCCGCCACTGCACCGGTGAGACCTCGACGCCCTGGGCGGTCAGCGAGTCGGCGAACATCGACGCACCGGCGGTCACCACGGCCGACGGGGTGGACAGGCTCACGGGGCACCCCTGACCAGGTCGACCGCACACCGGGCGGCTGCTGCGTTGGACCGGAACACCCACGCTCCCTCGGCGTTGAGCCGGGCCGCCTGGGCGGTCACGCCCTGCGGGTCGCCGCGGGTGCCGACGAGGCTCACCACCACGGGGACACCGGCGGCCGTGGCGGCCCGGACGGGTCCGACCAGCTCCGCCGCGGGGTCGGCCGCGGCGCTCAGCCCGAGGACCACGTCGAGGAGCACCACCCCCGTCGAGCGGTCCCCGATCTCCTCGGCCAGCCGGTCGGCGCGCGTCGAGCCGTCGATCATCGGGTGCGGCCGGCCCCGGGTCAGCCGGTCGTCGCCGAGGTCGAGCATCGTGTGGCCGTCCGGGGCCAGGTCGTCGCCGAGCGCCCAGTCCGGGTCGAGCGGGATGTTCGAGGACACCCGGCCCAGCGCTGCCGACGCCACCAGCATCGCCTCGTCGCACAGCGTCCCGCCGCTGAACAGGCCCCTGAGGAACCCGCCGGGGCGCCCTGCTGCCACCGCACCGGGCCAGTGCTCGGGCGCCGCCCAGGTCCCGCCGACCGCGTGGACCGCCGCCGCGGCAGTCGTCGTCAGGTCCGGCTCACCGGGGCCGAGGAGGGCGAACAGCACGGGCGTGCGCAGCGCCTCAGCACGGGCCCGGACCCGTTGGGCCACCTCGGGCGCCGGGGGCTTGGAGACCACCACGACCAGGGAGGTGGAGTCGTCCTCCTCCAGCAGGTCGAGGGCCCGCAGCGTGGAGCGTCCCGCCACCTCGGCCGACAGGTCGCGTCCCCCGACCCCCAGGCAGTGCGAGACGCCGACATCCGCGCCGTCCAGCAGGGCCATCAGCTGCTGGGCTCCGGTGCCGGAGGCCGCGACCAGTCCCACCGGCCCCGGTCGTACGACGTTCGCGAAGCCGAGTCCGACGCCGCCGATGACCGCCGTACCGCAGTCGGGTCCCATCACCAGGAGGCCGGCCGGCGCGGCGAGCTCCTTGAGCGCGACCTCCTGCGCGACCGGCATGTTGTCGCTGAACACCATGGTGTGCAGGCCGGCGTCGAGGGCGTCGACCGCGTCGGCGAAGGCGTGCCGGCCGGGGGTCGAGATGAGCGCCACCGTCGCGGTCGTCCTGGCCGCGGCGGCCCGGACCGTGACCGGCGGCGGCGGGCTGCCGAAGCCCGTGGACGCCGCGGGATGCGACGCCTCGGCGAGCACCGCGTCCAGCTCCGCGACGGCGGCGGCGAGGGCAGCGGCGGAGTCGGTCTCCAGGGCGACGAGCATCTCGTCGGGCGAGAGCGCAGGCACGTCGAAGCCCATGTCGGCCGCCATCTCGAGGTTGAGGTCGGTGGCCATCGCGACCAGCGCCGAGGTGACCCCGTCCAGCGCGGACACCCGTCGACTGACCTGCATCAGGGCCACCGAGTCGACATACGTCCCGCGCCGCACCTCCACGTGCCTCATGCGGCGCGCCGCATACCGTCGGGAGCGGTGCTGAGCACGTGCAGCGCGCCTGCCGCGAGCGCCGCTCCGGAGGTGTGCCCGACGGCCAGCAGCGCCGTGGTGGCCGACCCGGTGTCGCCTGCGCAGACCCCGATGACGAAGGCCGCGAGCTCCGGTGTGGCGTAGCCGTCCATCGCGTGCTGCAGGAGGGCGCGGGAGACAGCGGTGGTACGACGGACGCGCAGCGCCGCCCGGGTCTCAGCGCGCCACCGCTGCAGCCGCGGGTCCGACGTGGCGCACGCGGCCACCAGGGAGCCCGCCAGCACGTCGTCCCCACTCGGTGTCAGGCCGGGACCCGATCCGACCAGGTCACCGGGTCGCAGGGAGTCGACACGTCGGACGCCCTCGGGCCAGGTGAGCTCGGACGGTGGAGTGAGTCCGACGGGCCGGGGCGGCGTCCACCAGCGAGCCACACGCCATGAGCGGGTCCGGTCCGCCAGGACGCCACCTGCGACCTGGGTGAGACCGGTCGGGAGAACGGGCGAGACCATGGACGCGGGCAGCCGGACGGCGGCCGGGGTGCACACGCAGAGCACCGGTACGTCGTCGCGGCCGGTCTCGTAGCCCACGCTCACCCTGGTGCGAGCCACCTCGACGAGCGACGGAGCCGGCGTCGTCGAGCAGTCCGAGGAGCAGGGAGGATGCCGCGCAGGGGACGAGGGTCGCGCTCACGTGGCCGAGCCTAGAACAGGCCGAGGCCAACGACCGCGTCGCCGCAGTCCCGGGCCCCGGTCACGTGCCAAGGCCTGACTACGTGAGGAAGACGTGTCTCGCGGTCGGCGATGGCTCAATCGGAATCCAAACGTTATGCGAAATGGCCATCACGTCAAGAAGGATGTCGCGACGACGGCTAAGGTGACCTAGCCCACGGGTAACCAGCCCGACGATGGATGCGGGGTTGTGCTCAGTGCCGACCCGTGCCGGGCGGAGGCTGGCGCGGGACGCCCCCGAGACCGAGCGAAGGAAGAACACATGCGCATAAGCAAGAAGATTCTCGCTGCGAGCGCGGCTGTTGCCGTTTCCCTGGGGCTGGCAGGCTGCGGCGGGAGCAGTGGTGGTGGTGGCAGTTCCAGCCAGGACCTGAAGGGCGTCACCCTGACGGTGGCGTCCAAGGACTTCACCGAGAACATCCTGCTGGGCAAGATGTTCGCGAAGGCGGTCGAGGCCAATGGTGCCAAGGTCATCGACAAGACCAACCTGGGTGGCAGTTCGGTGAACCGGTCTGCCCTGCTCAACAAGAGGATCGACGTCACTCCCGAGTACAACGGCACCGGGTGGACGGTCTATTTGAAGCACGCGAACCCGAGCAAGGATCCGCAAAAGCTCTTCAAGAGCGTCGCCGACGAGGATCTCAAGAAGAACGGCATCAAGTGGTTCGGCATCTCGCCGTTCAACGACACCTACGGCTTCGCGGCCAGCCCCCAGCTGACGAAGAAGAACGGCGGGGCTTTCGACCTGCAAGGCATGGCCGACTATCTGAAGGCCAACCCGTCGGCCAAGGTCTGCATGGAGACCGAGTTCCCGGACCGCCCCGATGGCCTGGTCCTGTTCCAGAAGGCGACCGGCTACAAGATCCCCGGCTCCCAGACCCAGATCCTGGACACCGGCCTGATCTACACCCAGACGGGCAAGGGCAAGTGCGACTTCGGTGAGGTCTTCACCACCGACGGTCGCATCAAGGCGCTGAACCTGTCCTTGGTCAAGGACCCGGGCGTATTCATCGTCTACAACGTGTCGTACACCATGCGCGACGAGCAGTACAAGAAGAACGCCAAGGTCTACGACAAGCTCGCCAACGAGATCCTCAAGCCCCTCGACAACGACAAGATGGCTGAGCTGAACGCCAAGGTCGACGTCGACGGCATCCCGGCTGACAAGGTTGCCGAGGACTACCTCAAGGAGCAGAAGATCATCTGATCTGCTGGTGACCGGCGTTCGGGCCGGTCTCGCATCGCACACGGCGCCGACGGGTCTTCGATCCGTCGGCGCCGTTGTCGTTCGTCGTTGTCGTGGGTCGTGGCGAGCTCTGGGCTCAGCGCAACGCGAGCAGATCGCGAACCGGCCGCGTGAGGACCATCCCAACGACCCGGGGCGGTGGGCGAGACGCTCTACCCGTCCTTCTACATCGACGGACGTGGTGCACTGCACCGTGACCTGCACAAACGGCTTCGGGTCGGGCGGGCGCTACGCAGGGACTTGTCGCAACAGCGACCAGCGGCGGGCCAGAGTCCTGGGATATGTCGACGTCGCGCACCGACCGCCCGAGGCTGATGGCCGCAGGGTGCCCGGGCGCGGGGAAGGGTGACCTGGTGCCTGGTCATCGGCAGGGACAGCGGGTCCGCGGTCAGCCTGGCCCACCCGGGCGCTGATGGTTGACATCGCCGGGCAGTCCCTCACCCGAGCGAGCAGGAGGTGGCTCAGATGCCGCGCGGACGGAGGTAGCGCTCAGCGACGGCACCCAGCCAGTCGAAGGTCAGGGCGACGATGGCGACCAATACGGCACCCACGATCAGGACCGAGTCCTGGTTGAGCTTGAGGCCCGAGCTGATGGTGATGCCCAACCCGCCGCCACCGATCAGGAACGCCAGCGTGGCCATGCCGATGTTGATGATCATGGCGGTCCGGACGCCGGCCACGATGATCGGGACGGCAAGCGGCATCTCGATCTTCGTCAGCACGCCGAACTTGGTCATGCCCATGCCTCGGCCGGCCTCGATCACGTTCTGGTTCACGCCATCGAGCCCCACCATCGTGTTGCGCAGCACCGGAAGGATGGCGTAGAGGGCCAACGCGTAGATGACGGTGCGCGTCCCCTGTCCGGTGATGCCCAGGAAGGCGACGAGCAGCCCGTAGGCGGGCAGCGCCTGACCGGCGTTGGCAACGGCGAGAATCGGCGGTGCGATCCGGCGAGCCCACGGGCGGGTGAGCATGATCCCGAGCGGGACCGCGATGACGATCACCAGCGCGGTCGAAAGGAAGGCGATCTTGATGATGTCCAGGGTCTGCGGCCAGAGCTTCGTCGACCAGTCCAGCGCAGAGCGTTGCTGCCGGTTCGCGTTGGGCAGGTCGAGCGACTGGTAGTACAGCCACAGGAGTCCGGCAAGGCCCGCGATCAGCACGGGCGCAAGGAACAGAGAGGCCGTCTTGATGACGCTCGCCATCCGCTGGCCCTTGGGCGCCTCAGCGCTCGGCTCGAGCTCAGGCTCCTCCTCGGGCTCGGGCTCGGGCTCGATGGTGCGTTCGCCGGCGAGCGTGCTCACGCGTTCCTCTCCATGTCCTCGTAGTGCCGACGCGCTTCGTACTGCGCCCGCCGGATGGCCTTCGCGAGGTCGGTCATCTGAATGACACCCTGGAAACGCTCGTCATCGTCGACGACGCACGTCATTCCTGACTCACTCTGCACCATCTGCTCGAGCGCGTGGAACAGGGTGTCGTGGGTGTGCAGCGGGTCGAGCACATCCTCACTGTCACCCTCACCCTCACTCTTCACGGACCCGTTGCCGAGCTGCTCCGCGCTGAGCCATCGCGCGGGCCTGCCGTCCTCGTCGAGCTCGACGGCCCAGTCGCGCCCGCTGGCGCGCAGCTTGGCCGCAGCGTCGGCGCCCGCCTCACCCGAGCTGACGGTCGGGTAGTCGGTGAGCGCGAGCGAGCTGACCTTGAGGAAGTTCAACCCCTTGATCGTCGAGCCGTTGCCGATGAAGTCGTTGACGAAGTCGTCGACGGGGTAGGCCAGGATCCGCTCCGGGGTGTCGCACTGGCGTATCACGCTCCGCTCGCCCAGGATTGCGATGCGGTCGCCCATCTTGATCGCCTCGTCGATGTCGTGCGTGACGAAGACGATCGTCTTGCGCAACTCGCTCTGCAGGCGCAGGAACTCGTTCTGAAGGCGGTCGCGGGTGATCGGGTCGATGGCACCGAAGGGCTCGTCCATCAACATGATGTCGGGGTCGGCGCCCAGAGCGCGCGCCACGCCGACGCGCTGCGCCTGACCGCCTGAAAGCTCCTTCGGATATCGGTCGCGATACTGCTCCGGGTCCAGGCCGACCGTGGTCAGGAGACGCTCGGTGGATGCCTTGATCTTCTCCTTGTCCCAGCCCAACATCTTGGGCACCGTCGCGATGTTCTGCGCGATCGTCTGGTGCGGGAAGAGGCCGATCTGCTGGATCACGTAGCCGATCCGGCGGCGCAGCTTGTCCGGGTTGACCTTGGTCACGTCCTCGTCATCGAGCAGGATGCGACCGCTGCTGGGCTCGATCATCCGGTTGATCAGCCGGAGCGTCGTGCTCTTGCCGCAGCCGGAGGGGCCGACAAGGACGAGGATCTCGCCCTCGTGAACGTCCAGGGACAGTTCCTCGACGGCCGCGACCTTGGCGCCCGGGTAGGTCTTGCCCACCCCTTCGAGGCGGATCTTGTGCTGGGAGTTCATCGGTTCCTCTCGGTGGGGCTGACGGAGAAGGCGTCCATCAGGAGCGGAGTCCGGCCGGGGTGGTCAGCCGCTGGAACAGTCCTAGGAGAGCATCGAGCACCAGGCCCAGGGCGACCGTGAAGATGATGCCGACCCAGACCGACTCGATGGCGTTCGGCAGACCCAGCCGGGTCAGGCCCTGCTGGATGTAGACGCCGAGGCCGTTGCCACCGACGAGCGGGGCAATGGCCGCGACGCCGACCGTCAGCAGGGTCGAGATCCGGACCCCTGCCATCACGATCGGCCAGGCCAGCGGGAGGCGCACCCTCACCAGCTGTTCGAAGCCGGTCATGCCCATGCCCTTGGCGGACTCCACGACCGCAGGGCTGACGGACTCGAGACCAGCGACGGTGTTGCGCAGAACGGGCAGGAGTGCGTACAGGTAGAGCGCCAGCATCGCCGGAGGATTGCCGATGCCGACGAGCGGTATGAACAGCGCGAACAGCGCCAGGGACGGGATCGTGAGGAAGATGCCCGCGACCGCCAGGACACCCGCCTTGAGGACCGGTCGATTCTGCACGAGCACACCGAGCAGGAGCGAGGTGAAGGTGGCCGCCACGACGACGATGAGCACTATCTGGGTGTGCTGTAGGACCGCATCCATGATGTAGGAGAGGTTGTTGTTGACATAAGTGAGCCATGTCTTGAGGGCGTCCACGGTTACCTTTCGGCCGGCGTGGAGGCCACGATACGGTCGATCACGATCCCTGCCCAGACCAAGTGTCGGCCAGCGCCTCTTCTGAGGTCATTCGCTCCACCGTCTCGACGTCGACCCACGTGTCGACCGCCCGGGGGGCGCACCGCTTCCAGTGTGACCGGAACGGGTCGCTCGAAGGGCCCGACGACGAGGGGTCGTTGGCGCTCTTGTCGCGCACGGGGTCGCCGTGCCTCAACTGGCCGGCTCACGATCCGGCAGAGGCGCGGCGGCTCTTCGGGCATGTCGCGGTGCCCTACGACGTGCTCACCGCGCCGGCGGACGATGATGTCAGTGCGGTTCTGTGACACGCACTGCGAGAAGGAAAGTCCGGTCAAGGTAGAGCCCCTCGTCGCGCGGTAGCCCAGGCTGTCGTCGTGCTGACACTAACCGATATGTCACGTGGTGAGCGCGATTGAACAGCTGTGGAGTGTCCGGTTGACCAAACCGTTACCTGTACAGACGGTCCGTGGTGAGCGACCACTGGGACGGGCACTCGACGGTCATGGGCGGACCTGCTGAGCCTGGGCGGCCGGTGGAGAGGTCGCGAGTGCCAGTCCGAGTGGCTGTGCTCGGAGTCGTCGTCGTGGGTCCGGGGCTGCGACTCGGCGGGTGCTGGGCGTGCAGACGGGCCGACTCGGCAGGGGCTGCGGCACCCGGGCGCGGCTGCTGGCCCGTCGTGGCCGGGTGCGGCAGGGTGGTGCCGTCCCAGGAGGGGGGCACCGGTCGTCCGACGGTGCCGGAGCAGGAGGCAGCCATGGCGGTTGGTTGGAAGCTCGTCTACGACGGGAGGACCCCGCCCCCGGGGGCCGCTGTCGCTCCCGACGAGCGGCTTTCCTGGGGACGCACGGTGGGGCTCGGTGCGCAGCACGTGGTCGCCATGTTCGGGGCGACGTTCGTGTTCCCACTGGTGATGGGACTCAACCCGCAGCTCGCGATCATGATGAGCGGCGTCGCGACGATCGTGTTCCTGCTGATCGTGCAGGGCAAGGTGCCGAGCTATCTGGGCACGTCGGCGTCCTTCGTCGGCGGAGTGGCAGCGATCCGTGCCCAGGGTGGTGACTCCGCTGACGTGACCGGCGCGATCCTGATCGCGGGCGCGGTGCTGGCGGTCATCGGCGTGCTGATCCACTTCCTGGGGTCGGGCGTCCTGCACAGGGTGCTGCCACCGGTGGTGACCGGTGCGGTGGTGATGCTGATCGGGTTCAACCTCGCGCCGGTCGTCGCAAACATCTACTGGCCGCAGGACCAGTGGGTCGCGCTGCTGACGATGACAGCCGTGATCCTGATGGCCGTGGGCCTGCGCGGGTTCCTGGGCCGCATCGCGATCTTCCTCGGCCTGGTCATCGGCTACCTGCTGTCCTGGCTCTTCGACGGGATCTTCGGAAAGATCACCGCCTACAACGCCGGCACCGGCAAGGTCGACACCCACGACCGGCTGAGCTGGGCGGGTGTGAAGGCCGCGGACTGGGTCGGCTTCCCGCCGCACAGCGACTTCGCCAAGGGCGTCACCGGGTGGCACGCGCCGTCGTTCAGCATCACCTTCGCCCTGCTGGTGCTGCCGGCCGTGATCGCCCTGATCGCGGAGAACACCGGACACGTCAAGGCGGTCGCGGAGATGACCGACCGGGACCTGGACCCGGTGATGGGCCGGGCCATCGCCGCGGACGGCATCGGCACGGTCATCGCCTCGGCCGTGGGCGGGTCACCCACCACGACGTACGCCGAGAACATCGGGGTGATGGCCGCGACCCGTGTGTACTCCACCGCCGCCTACTACGTCGCCGCGGTCGTCGCCATCCTGTTCGGCCTGTGTCCCAAGTTCGGCGCCGTCGTCTCGGCGACACCGGGCGGCGTGCTCGGCGGCATCACGGTGGTGCTCTACGGGATGATCGGTCTGCTCGGCGCGAAGATCTGGAAGGAGAACGGCGTCGACTTCGCCAACCCGGTCAACCTGGTGCCGGTGGCCGCCGGGATCATCATCGCGATCGGTGACACGTCGCTGAAGATCAGCGACAACTTCTCCCTCTCCGGCATCGCGCTGGGCACCATCGTCACCCTCGTCGCCTACCACGTGTCCCGCGCGATCGCGCCTGCGGAGCTCCGTGACGACGGCGCCCCGATGGCCGCAGGGCGACCGGGCGTGCCCGACGGCCAGGGGGCATAGTCTCGGCCCGTGAAGCCGGCACCCTTCGTCTACCACCGCCCGCGCGGCCTGGAGGAGGCTCTCGACGTGCTCGCCGGCGTGGGTCGGGACGGCAAGGTGCTGGCGGGGGGCCAGAGCCTGGTCCCGCTGATGTCGATGCGGCTCTCCACGCCGGCGCACCTGGTGGACGTCAACCACGTGCCCGGCCTCGCTGGTGTGGAGGTCGACGCGGACGCCGTACGCATCGGGGCCCTGGCGCGGCACAGCCGGGTCGAGCACGACGACGCGGCGTACGACGCCATCCCCCTGCTCCGGCAGGCCCTGCGGCTCGTCGCGCACCCGACCATCCGCAACCGGGGTACGACGGTCGGCAGCCTCGTGCACGGCGACCCTGCGGCCGAGATGTCCGCGGTGCTGCTGCTGCTCGACGGCTCGGTGACGCTGCGGAGCGTCGAAGGCTCCCGCGAGGTGACAGCAGCCGACCTGTTCGTCGGACCCATGGAGACGGCGGTGCGTCCCGGTGAGCTGGCCGTGGGGGCGACCTTCCGAAGGCCGGCCTCCGGGAGCGGCACGGCCTTCGTCGAGGTGGCCCGGCGGCACGGCGACTACGCGGTCTGCGGGGTCGGGGCGGTGGTGACCGGGTCACCGGGGTCGTGGTCCGCGGCGCGGGTCGCGCTGGTCAGCGTCGGGCCGGGTCCGGTGCTGGTCGACCTCGGCCCGGCGCTCGTGGACGGCCGACCGGACCCTGCGTCGATCGAGCAGCTGGTCGACGGGCTCATCGAGCCCGAGGCGGACATCCACGCATCCGCGGACTACCGCCGCCACCTCGCCCACGTGCTCGTGCACCGCGCGCTCGCCGCCGCGCAGGGACAGGCGCCGGACCAGGGGAGGGTGGCATGAGTGAGCAGGTGGCCGTCTCCCTCACCGTCAACGGCAGCCCCCACGAGCTGCAGCTCGACCCCCGGCGGCTGCTCTCGGACGTGCTGCGCCACGACCTCCGGCTGACGGGGACCCACGTCGGCTGCGAGCACGGCGTGTGCGGCGCCTGCACGGTCCTCGTCGACGACCGGCCCGTGCGAGCCTGCCTGCTGTTCGCGGTCTCGCTCGACGGCTGCGCCGTCACGACCACCGAGGGGCTGCAGTCCACGGACGGGGGGATGGGTCCGGTCCAACAGGCCTTCCACGAGTGCCACGCGCTCCAGTGCGGGTTCTGCACGCCCGGCTTCATCACGACAGTCGAGGCCTACCTGCGCGAGAACCCCGACCCCACGCCCGAGGACGCGCGCGAGGCGATCGCCGGCAACCTCTGCCGCTGCACCGGCTACCAGAACATCGTCGCGGCGGTCATCCGGGCAGCCGAGCTCGTGGGGTCACCGTCGCCTGGCCCGCAGGAGCCCGCATGACGACCCGGCTCTTCGGCGAGCGGGTGCCGCGCGTCGAGGATGCTCGGCTCGTCACGGGCAACGGGCGGTTCCTCGACGACCTCGGACATGACGCTCTCGAGGCGGCGTTCGTGCGGAGTCCTCATGCCCATGCGCGGGTCCTGGACGTGGACGTGACGGAGGCGTTGGACGTCGAGGGCCTGGTCGCGATCTACACCTACGAGGACCTGGCACTCGACGAGAGCTCCCGGGTCGCCGAGGCCCTGCCGCTGCTTATCCCGCACCCGTCCCTGACCCACGGCCGCACGCAGCACGCACTCGTCAAGGACGAGGTGAACCACGTCGGTGAGGCCGTGGTGATGGTCGTGGCCAGCAGCCGTTATGCCGCGGAGGACGTCTGCGACCGGATCCGCGTCGACTACGAGGCGCTGCCTGCGGTCGTCGGTGTCGAGGCGGCCCGTTCCGCGGACCACCTGGTGCACGACGACGTGCCCGGCAACGTGGCCGCGGTCATGGTGCAGCAGACCGGGGACGCCGACGCCGCGGTGGATGCGGCACCGCACCGGCTGGAGCTGGAGCTGGGCATCGAGCGCAGTGCCTCGACACCCCTGGAGGGCAAGGGAGTGCTCGCGCGCTGGGACCCCGACGACCGTTCCCTGCTCGTGCACACGTCGACACAGACCTCGACCAGCGTCCGTCAGGCCGTCGCCGCCAAGCTCGCCCTGCCGGTGGACCGCGTCGAGGTGGTCACCCCGGACGTCGGCGGCGGTTTCGGCGTGAAGATCGTGCACCCGTGGCCGGAGGAGGTGCTCGTGCCGTGGGCGGCGCGCCGGCTCGGTCAGCCGGTGAAGTGGACCGAGGACCGGCGCGAGCACTTCATCTCCAGCGCACACGAGCGGGGACAGCTGCACCAGGTCCGGGTCGGGTACGACGACGACGGGCGGCTGCACGGGCTGTCGGTGCGGTTCTGGCACGACAACGGCGCCTACATCCCCTACGGACTGATCGTGCCGATCATCACCAGCACCCAGCTGCTCGGGCCGTACAAGCCGGGGGTCTACCGGGTCGAGTTCACCAGCCTCTACACCAACACCGTCATCGTGACGCCGTACCGCGGTGCCGGCAGGCCCCAGGGATGCTTCGTCATGGAGCGGGTGATGGACGCGATCGCCGCAGACCTCGGCCTGGACCGGACCGTCGTGCGCGAGCGGAACTTCATCGGTCCCGACGAGATGCCCTACGACCAGGGCCTGGTCTTCCAGGACGGCCGGCAGCTGGTCTACGACTCCGGGGACTACCCCGCGTCCCTTGCGATGCTGAAGAAGCTCGTCGGCTGGGACGACTTCGACAGCGTGCGCGAGCAGGCGCGCGCCGAGGGTCGGAGGGTCGGCATCGGGCTCGCCTGCTACGTCGAGGGCACCGGAGTGGGGCCCTACGAGGGCGGACACATCCGGGTCGAGACCGACGGCAGCGTGGTGGTGTCGACCGGACTGACCTCCCAGGGCCAGGGTCACCGGACCATGCTCGCGCAGATCGTCGCCGACGAGCTGGGGGTGCCGTTCGAGCGCATCCACGTCACCACGGGCGACACCCGGCGGTTCAAGTACGCCGTCGGCACCTTCGCCTCCCGGACCGCGGTGATGAGCGGCAGCGCCGTCGCGATGACGGCCCGCAAGGTGCGCGAGAAGGCGTTGGGCATCGCCGCGCAGGCGCTGGAGGCCGCACCGGCGGACCTGGAGATCGTCGAGGGAGTCGTGTCGGTGAAGGGATCCGGTGGCGGCCACGGTGCGGAGATCGACCTCGGCACGGTCGCCGTCCTCTCGAACCCGCTGCGCTACGCGTTCGACGAGGCAGCCGGCCGGGCGACCCAGTTCGCGGCACCGGCGGACCCGGACACCGCGCCGGTCGGCCCGGGGGAGGCGCCCGGGCTCGAGGGCACCGACTACTACTCGCCCACCCGGTCCACCTTCGCCAACGGCATGCACGCGGTGGTCGTCGAGACCGACCCCGACACCGCGGAAGTGAGGATCCTGCGCTACTGCGTGGTCCACGACTGCGGGACGCTGATCAACCCGATGATCGTGGAGGGACAGATCCACGGCGGTGTCGCCCAGGGCGTGGGAGGCGCGCTCTACGAACGGATGGAGTACTCCCCGGACGGCCAGCTCCTCAACGCCTCGTTCATGGACTTCCTGATGCCGTACGCCACCGAGGTGCCGACCATCGAGATCGACCACCTGGTGACGCCTTCGCCACTGAACCCGCTCGGCGTCAAGGGCGCAGGCGAGGCCGGGGTGATCCCCGGGTCGGCGGCCATCGCGGCCGCCATCGAGGACGCGGAGGGCATCACCATCACCAGGATGCCGATCTCACCGAGCGAGCTTTTCGAGCTCCGCCGAGCCAAGGAGCAGCAGTCGTGAAGATCATCGGCAACGCCCAGTTCGGCGCCGAGCCGGCCGCCGTCTACCAGGCCCTCAACGACCCCGCCGTGCTGGTCCGCTCGATCCCGGGCTGCCACCGGCTCGAGGCCCTCGGCGGGGACGCCTACGCCATGACGGTCGCCGCCGGCGTCGGCTCCATCAAGGGCGTGTACGACGGCCAGGTCCGCCTCACCGACCACGACGAGCCGGGTGCGTTCCGCCTGAGCGCGCAGGGCACCGGCGCAGCAGGGACGATCGGTGCCGACGTCCAGGTGACACTGGAGCCCGCCGATGGCGGTGGGACGTCGGTCACCTACGACGCGGACGCAGTCGTCGGCGGGATGATCGGCGGCGTCGGCCAACGCATGCTCGTCGGCGTGTCGAAAAGAATGGCCGCCGAGTTCTTCGACAACGTCGACACGCTCCTGGCCCGAGGCGAGCTCGCAGGTGCCGGGGGCCGGACCGACGGCGACGGGGCGACGGTGGATGGGCCCGGCGGGAGGAGGAGCGAAGCGACGACGGATGGTTTCGGCGCCCCGACGCCGGCGGGCAGGAACCCGGCACCTGCACCCGGAGCCGTGTTCACGGCGCCGGAGGACGGATCTGGCGGACGGGCGGTCGGACGCAGTGGCGGACGGGCAGGCTTCGGGGCGGGCGTGGCGGTCGGGGCGGCGGCTGCTCTGGCGGGCGCGCTCGTCGGAGCCTGGATCTCGCGTCGTGCGCAGACGGGGGGCTGAGGATGACGGACATCGACTGCTTCAGCTCGGCGCGGGCGATGGCGAGAGCCGTTGCGGACAAGGAGATCTCGGCGCGGGAGCTGATGGACCTGCACCTGACCCGGATCGCCGAGGTCAACCCGGACGTGAACGCCGTCGTGTCGCTGGACGAGGAGCGGGCCCGCGAAGGCGCGGCCGCCGCCGACGAGCGCACCGCCAGCGGCGAGCCACTGGGTCCGCTGCACGGGCTGCCGCACGCGTTCAAGGACACCCACGAGGTGGCCGGCTGGCGGACCACGTTCGGGTCGCCGCTGCGGGCGGACTACGTGCCCAGGCGCGACGAGCTGATCGTCGAGCGGATCCGTGCGGCGGGTGCCGTGGTGATCGGCAAGACGAACGTGCCGGAGTGGGCCGCCGGGTCCCACACGTTCAACCCGGTCTTCGGGACGACCCGCAACCCCTATGACCTGACGCGTTCGGCCGGCGGGTCGAGTGGAGGTGCCGCGGCCGCGCTGGCCACTGGCATGGTCCCTCTCGCCGACGGCAGCGACATGGGCGGGTCGCTGCGCAACCCGGCGTCGTTCAACAACGTCGTCGGACTTCGCCCGAGCATCGGGCGGGTGCCCGCCTGGCCGACCACCAACGGCTGGGAGCTGACCTCGACCGGCGGTCCGATGGCCCGCACCGTCGACGACCTCGCGTTCCTGCTCTCGGTGATCGCCGGCCCCTCGACACGGGCGCCGCTGTCCCTCGAGACGCCGGGCAGCACGTTCGCGGCTCCGCTGACGCGCACCGCCCTGACCGACGTACGCGTCGCGCTGTCGGTCGACCTCGGCGGTGCGTTCGCCGTGGACCACGCGGTCGCGGACGTGGTGCGGGCGCAGGCCGCCGTGCTGGAGGCGGCCGGCGCGGTCGTCGAGGACGCCCACCCGGTCCTGCACGGCGGGGACGCGTCCTTCCGGACCCTGCGGGCCTGGGTGTTCCACGAACGCTTCCGCACCCTGCTCGACAAGAGGCCCAAGGAGTTCAAGGCGTCGCTGCGGGACAACATCCTGGCCGGCTCCGACCTCACCGGCGGTGACATCGCGCGCGCCTACCAGCAGCTCACCTCGATCCACGACCGGATGCGCGTGTTCTTCGAGACCCACGACGTGCTGGCCCTCCCGGTCAGCCAGGTGCCGCCGTTCAGCGCGGACGAGGAGTATCCCACCGACATCAACGGCGTGCCGCAGGAGACCTACCTGGACTGGATGCGGTCGGCGTACCTCATCACCGTCACCGGGTGCCCGGCCGTCTCCGTGCCGGCCGGCTTCACCGAGCAGGGGTGGCCGATCGGCATCCAGCTCGTCGGTCCGGTCCGCGGCGAGCGGCGGCTGCTGGAGGTCGCGCACGCCTATGAGCAGGCCACCCGCATCGGTGACCGCCGCCCCGGACCCGGCCCCCGGTGAGCCGTCGGGTCCGCCTCGGCATCGACACCGGCGGCACGTTCACCGACGTCGTCGCGGTCGACGAGGACACCGGCGAGCTCGCCGTGACCAAGACCCCCTCCACACCGGCCGACCCCTCGGTCGGCTTCATGACCGGCGTGCACCGGGTCCTGGACGCGCTCGACCTCGACGGCACGGCTGTCGCCGCGGTCAGCCACGGCACCACCGTGGCCACGAACCTGCTCCTCGAGGGCAAGGTGGAGAACCTCGGTCTCATCACCAACGACGGCTACGAGTTCCTCCTCGAGATCGCCCGCCAGTCGGTGCCGGACGGCTACGGCAACTCCTACTTCTGGGTCAAGCCGGACCGCATCGTGCCCGCGCACCGGGTCCGGACCGTCCGCGGCCGGCTGGCGTTCGACGGCTCCGAGGTCCGCCCCTTCGACCTCGAGCAGGCCGCCGAGCAGGCGCGCTGGTTCCGCGACGCGGGTGTGGACACCATCGGCGTCTGCTTCCTGCACTCGTACGTCGACGACAGCCACGAGCGCGCCATGCGGGACGTCCTCTCGCGCGAGCACCCGGACGCGACGGTGTCGATCAGCAGCGAGGTGCTCCGTGAGTATCGCGAGTACGAACGGGCCGTCACCACGCTCGTGGACGCCGCCGTGAAGCCCAGCATCCGCTCCTACGTCGCGAACATCGCCGCTCACCTCACCGAGCTGCCCCGCGCGGCGTCCTTCGCGGACGGGCCGGTGCCGTTCTTCGTGATGAAGAGCAACGGCGGCGTCCTCAGTGCCGAGGAGGTGGTGCACCAGCCGATCACGACCGTCCTGAGCGGACCCGCTGCCGGGGCCCTGGGCGCGGCGGTGGTCGCGCAGGCCGCGGGCTTGGGGCGGGTGGTCACGCTGGACGGCGGCGGCACGTCGACCGACGTGACGGTCGTCGTGGACGGGCAGCCGGCGCTGACGACCGAGGGGACGATCGGGTCCTACCCCAGCAAGATCCCGATGGTCGACGTGGTGACGGTCGGGGCGGGTGGCGGGTCCGTCGCGTGGCTGTCCCCGGAGGGGACGCTGAAGGTGGGGCCGCGCAGCGCGGGCGCCGACCCGGGCCCGATGTGCTACGGGCACGGCGGTGTCGAGCCCACGGTCACCGACGCCCACGTCCTGCTCGGACGCATCCCGTCGCACCTGCTGGGTGGGGAGGTGCCGTTGGACGCGCCGCTGGCCGCCACGGGCGTCGACGCGCTCGCTGCGAGCCTCGGCATCTCCCGGGAGTCGTGCGCGGCGGGCATCCTGGAGATCTCCGCCTGGAACCAGGCCAACGCACTGCGTCGGGTCACCGTCCAACGCGGCCTGGACATCCGGGACTTCACGCTGGTGACGTTCGGCGGGTCGGGGTCACTGCTGGCCTGCCGCCTCGTCGACATCCTGGGCCTCGACGGGGTCCTCGTCCCGCTGAGCCCGGGCAGCCTCTCGGCGTACGGCCTGCTGACGGTCGACGTACGCAACGACTACGTGCAGACCACCGTCGCCAAGGCGTCGGCGCTCGACGTGCGGCTGCTCGAGGAGGGGTACGACGCCCTGGCGGCGCGAGCCGATGCGGCGCTGGCGCGGGAGGGGTTCGCGGCAGATGAGCGGGTGCTGCTGCGGACCGCGGACCTGCGCTACTTCGGGCAGGCCTACGAGGTGCGGGTCGCCGCGCCGGCCGGGCCGGTGGACGACGCCCTGGTGGCATCGGTCGAGGAGGCGTTCCACGAGGCGCACCGTGACCTCTACGGCTACGACCACCGCTCCGATGAGCGGCAGGAGGTCGAGTGGGTCAACCTGCGGGTCACCGGGATCGGGCGGATCCGCAAGCCGTCCCTGCCGACGGTCGCTGCCGGCACCGGAGAAGAGGCCGCGCGGACCGGCACCCGACGGGTCTTCTTCGACGACTGGGTCGACGCGACGACCTACGACCGGGCCCGGCTGGGTGCCGGTGACGAGGTCGAGGGCCCGGCGGTGCTCGAGGAGTACACCTCGACCGTGCCGCTGCACCCGGGGTTCACCGCCCGTGTCGACGACCACGGGAACCTGCTGATCCGGAGGCCCCGATGACCGACAGCACAGTGGCTGACCCGGTCCTGACCGAGATCGTCGCGGGCTACCTCGCCTCGGTCGAGCAGGAGGTGGAGACCGCGATCGGGCGCACCAGCAGGTCGCCGATGATCCGCGACGCCCACGACTACCGCGCCGGCATCCACGACCGCCGACTGCGCAAGCTGACCGGGCGCTCGTACTCCGCGCTGGTGCACCCGGTCGTGCGCGACCACCCGATCGACACGATGAGGCCCGGGGACGTGTTCTTCCACAACGACGTCTACCTGTCCGAGGGCGGCATCGGTCACCTGCCCGACCTGTGCGTGACCGCCCCGGTGTTCGCGGGTGGCGGGGGGTCCACGGGGGGCGGAGCCCCCCGTGTGGTGGAGGGGGTCGGGGGGTCCACGGGGGGCGGAGCCCCCCGTGTGGTGGAGGGGGTCGGGGGGTCCACGGGGGGCGGAGCCCCCCGTGTGGTTGCGTTCGTGCAGGCGTTCGGGCACCACGACGACATCGGGGGCGCCGTACCCGGCTCGATGCCGTCCTCGGCCACCAGCGTCTTCGAGGAGGGCCTGATGGTTCCGCCGATCCGGCTCTGGGACGCCGGTGTGCCCAACGAGGCGGCGTTGAGGATCATGACCCGCAACTCCCGGATGCCCGAGTCGCTGGCGGCCGACCTCGACGCCGAGTGCTCCGCCTGCCTGATGGGTGCCCGCCGGATGGCGGAGCTCTTCGAGCGCTACGGGACGGACCGCGTCGAGGCATGCTTCGACGCCATCCTCGAGAAGACGACGGAGACGTTCCGACGCGAGGTGCTCAGCAGGATCCCGGTCGGGAAGTATGCCTGGGAGGACTACGCCGAGCACGACGGTGTCGACCCGCCGCGCCTGCACACACAGCGGATCACGCTGACCCGCCCGCCCGCGGACGACCCCGGGGGTGACCGGGTCGTCCTCGACTTCCACGGCACCGGCCCGCAGGCGAAGGGCCCGATCAACCACTGCGGCAACTACGCGGACGGCAACTTCCTGAAGAAGTGGCTGGCCCCGGTGCTGCGGAACCTGGCCGAGTCACCGGAGCGGATGGCCGAGCTGGACGTCAACGAGGGCGTGGTGCCGCTGATCGAGATGCGCTTCCCGCCAGCGGGCACGTTGCTGACGCCGGTGTTCCCGGCGCCGACGAACGCCCGCACGTTCGTGATCCTGCGGCTCCTGGGCGTGCTGGCGGGTGTGGTGGCCAAGGCCGTCGACGGACGGATGCCGGCGGACCAGGAGACGATCCGCTACACCGGTGTGTACGGCACGGACGCCGACGGTGCGCCGTACCTCATGCGCGAGGTGCTCGGCGGTGGGTCCGGTGGCCGTCACTACGCCGACGGCGAGGACACCATCCACGTGGTGCCCGACTCCCGCAACCTCCCCACCGAGTTCTCCGAGTCGCGCTTCCCCTTCCTGGTCGAGCGTCTCGGGCTCGCCGTGGACAGCGGCGGCGCCGGGCGGCACCGTGGAGGACTGGGCTACGAGAAGCACATCCGGATGCTGCGCGACGGGCACTTCATGTCGATCGCGGACCGGTCGATCCTCTCCTGCTGGGGCGTTCGCGGTGGCCGGGCCGGCACACCGTTCTCGGTCACCATCGACGCCGGCGGGCCGAACGAGCGTGAGGTCGACGCGCTCGCCGACGCGGTGCCGGTGCGCGCCGGCGAGGTGATCCGGATCCGCACCACCGGCGGTGGTGGCTGGGGCGACCCGTTGGAGCGGCCGTACGACGAGGTGCTGCGCGACCTGCTGTGGGGCAAGGTGTCGCCCCGTGCTGCCCGGGAGGACTACGGTGTCGTGCTCACCCGAGCAGCGGGTGACCCAGCAGGTGCCCCAACGGATGTCCAGGCGGATGTCGACGCCGCGGCGAGTGACGCGCTGCGTGCCGAGTTGACGGAGGACCGCGGCGAGCAGCCGTTCTTCGACCGGGGACCCGGCTACGCCACCCTCGCGGACGGCGCCACCAGCGCGGAGGTGGACTGGCTGTGACCACCCCTGCCGACCCGGCGCGTCTGCAGGTCGGAACCCTGCCGACCCGGCGCGTCTGCAGGTCGGAACCCTGCCGACCCGGCGCGTCTGCAGGCCGGGCTCGACCTCGGACGGGGGTGAGCTGAGATGAGTCTCACCGTGGTCACCGGTGGTGGACGCGGCATCGGCGCCGCCACAGCCGTCCGGCTGGCCGCTGACGGCCACGACCTGGTGCTCGGGTATGCCAGGGACCGGGAGGCCGCCGAGGCCACAGCGGAGAAGGTGCGATCCCTCGGCGTCGCCTGTCTCGTGGAGCAGGTCGATGTGTCCGTCCCCGCCATGGTCGACGCGTTGTTCGAAGCTGCCGCCCGGGCCGGTCAGGTGACCGGTCTGGTCAACAACGCGGGCGCGACCCTGCACCTCGGCGACCTCGCCGACACCCCTGTCGACGTGGTCCGCCGAGTGGTCGAGGTGAACCTCACCGGCGCGATCCTCGTCGCCCGACGGGCCGTGCGTGACATGGTCGAGGGAGGCGCCATCGTCAACGTGTCCTCGGCTGCGGCCACGCTGGGCTCCCCTCACGAATACGTCCACTACGCCGCCGCGAAGGCGGGGGTCGACGCGCTGACCTTCGGTCTGGCCCAGGAGGTGGCGCCGCGAGGGATCCGGGTCAACGGGGTCGCACCGGGGCTGGTCCGCACCGGCATCCATGCCGCCGCCGGTGACGCCGGCCGTCTCGAGCGGGTGGCACCCATGGTGCCGATGGGACGCGTCGGTGAGCCTGTCGAGGTCGCCGAGGCGATCGCCTGGCTGCTCGGGGACAGCTGCCCCTACGCCACCGGGGCCACCCTGCGGGTCGCGGGTGGACGATGAGGGTGCCGCTGACGCTCGGCGGGAGCGCGATGGTCGGAACCGGCGGTGACGCGGGTCCCGCTGCGCAGATCGCGGCGGCCCGGACCTGGCATGACCGCGGCGCGAAGGGTTGGCGTCGCGTTCACATCCTCGAGGCCGTGTCCGGTGGGACGGGCCCTGTCGTCGTACCATCCGCTCGTCGAGCCAACCACGAGGAGAGCCCTGATGCCCGAGCCCATCGAGGTGCGCAAGGTCCCGATCCTGAACGTGTCCGACGCCACCGGTCTCGCCGGGCTGATCGAGACGGGTGTCGTCGACGCCGACCGGGTCGTCGCGGTGATCGGCAAGACCGAGGGCAACGGCGGAGTCAACGACTACACGCGGATCATCGCCGACAGGGCCTTCCGGGAGGTCCTCGTTCGCCTGGGCACCCGCAGCGCCGAGGAGGTCGGGCAGGTCCCCATCGTCTGGTCCGGTGGCACCGACGGCGTGCTCTCCCCGCACGCCACGATCTTCGCCACCGTCCCGCCCGACCGAGCCGAGCCGACCGACGAGCCGCGCCTGACCGTCGGGTTCGCGATGAGTGAGGTGCTGCAGCCCGAGGAGATCGGGCGGACGGCGATGGTCACCAAGGTCGCCGACGCCGTCACGGTCGCGATGCAGCGGGCCGGCATCGCCGACGTCGCCGACGCGCACTACGTGCAGACGAAGACGCCCCTGCTGACGATCCACACGATCCGGGATGCGAAGAGCCGCGGGAAGACCGTGTGGACCGAGCACACGCACGAGTCGATGGACCTCTCCAACGGATGTACGGCGCTGGGCGTCGCCGTCGCGCTGGGCGAGATCGACATGCCTCGCGACGAGGACGTCATGCATGACCGGTCGCTGTTCTCCGCCGTCGCCTCGTGCTCCTCGGGCGTCGAGCTCGACCGTGCGCAGGTCGTGGTGGTGGGCAACGCCCGCGGTGTCGGCGGACGCTACCGGATCGGGCACTCGGTGATGCGCGACGCCCTGGACGCCGACGGCATCTGGGAGGCGATCAGGGACGCCGGTCTGGAGCTGCCGGACCGCCCGCACTCCTCGGACCTGCAGGGCCGGCTGGTCAACGTGTTCCTCAAGTGCGAGGTCAGCCAGGACGGTCAGGTGCACGGGCGGCGCAACGCGATGCTCGACGACTCCGACGTGCACTGGCACCGGCAGATCAAGGCCGCGGTGGGAGGTGTGACAGCGACGGTCACCGGTGACCCCGCTGCGTTCGTGTCCGTCTCCGCCGCCCACCAGGGCCCGGACGGCGGCGGCCCGGTGGCTGCGGTGGTGGACCTCGGGGAGTCGCCGACCGGCTACGTACCCCCGGTCTGACCTTCTGGCAGGGTGTCCCCATGGTTGCGCCGAGCGGGGAACAGCACGAGATCAGCGGTGGCGGCTACCGGGCCGTGGTGACCGAGTGCGGTGCCAGCCTGCGGGTCCTCGAGCACGACGGGCGACCCCTCGTGCTCGGCTGGGACGAGGACGCCCAGACGTCGTCAGGGCGGGGGCAGCTGCTGGCGCCCTGGCCGAACAGGATCCGCGACGGCCGGTACACCTTCGGGGGACGCGACCGGCAGCTCCCGCTGACCGAGCCCAAGCTGGGCAACGCCAGTCACGGCCTGGTGCGCTGGACGTCCTGGACCCGCGAGGAGCACACCGAGCACTCCGTGTCGCTGGTCTACCGGCTGATGAGCCAGCCGGGCTTTCCCTGGACGCTCGATCTCCACGTGCTCTACGACCTGTCCGCTGACGGCCTGACCGTCACCGTCACGGCCACCAACCTGAGCGACTCGCCGGCGCCGTACGCCCTGGGTGCGCATCCCTACCTCACCGCCGGGCCGGGTCCGGTGGACGGCTGGGAGCTGACGCTCCCGGCGGCGACCCGGGTGCTCGTCGACGACCAGCTGATCCCCGTCGGCACCGAGGACGTCCGCGACACGGACCTCGACTTCCGGATCGGTCGGCCGATCCGGCACACCAGCCTGGACACCGCCTTCACCGACCTGGCGCGCGACGACGACGGGCGCGTCGAGGTGACGCTGCGGGACGAGCACGCCGAGCGCGGAGTCGTGATGTGGATGGACGACCGGCACGGATGGGTGCAGGTCTTCACCGGTGACGCCCTGCCGGCGCACGCCCGCGAGTCGCTGGCCGTCGAGCCGATGACGGCTCCCCCCGACGCCTTCAACAGCGGCCAGGGGCTCGTCGTGCTGGCGCCCGCCGGCACCGGGCGCGGCGCCGGCTCGACCGGTGACGAGCACTCGGCCTCCTGGGGCATCCGCGCCCTCTGATTCGGCCTGCAGACGCGCCGACTCGGCAGGGTCCGGGCCTGCAGATGCGCCGACTCGGCAGGGTCCCGGCCTGCAGACGCGCCGACTCGGCGGGGTCCGGGCCTGCAGACGCGCCGACTCGGCAGGTGTGCGGTGGTCAGGCCGCGGAACCCACCGTCCCGTCCACGACCACGTCGGCGCGCTCCCGGGTCCTCTCGTGCGCGAACATCTCCTCCTCCCGGGCCCGCCAGGCCAGCCAGTCCTCCCGCAGGGACTCGCCGTCGCGTGCCAGCCCCCGGTCGAGGCGTACGTCGGAGGGTGTGTCCACCCACACCAGCAGGGTGATCGCCTCGTCGTAGGCCGTCGAGCCGGAACCCACCCCCTCGATGACGAGCACGTCGCACGGCTCCACGACCCGCTCCTCGGCGAAGACCTGACGGTGCCAGTCGTAGCGGCGGTAGCGTCCGGGCCGGCCGGCCGTCAACGGCGCCACCACGTCGCGAGCGACGGTCGCCATCCCCTCGGTCAACCCGGTCCACCCGGCGAAGACGCTGTCCATGTGCACGGTCCGCACGTGCGCCCGGTCGGCCGGTGCCCCCGGGTCCCGGAGCCGGTCGCGGAGCTCCCGGTCCAGGGCGGCGGCCAGCGTGGTCTTGCCCGAGCCGGCCGGGCCGTCCACGCAGACGAGCCGCCCCTCACCGAGGGTCGGCGGCCGGCCGAGCACCTGGGCGACCAGGCCGCCGGCCACCGCGTCGAGGCGGTCGAACCTCGCGGTCACCAGGTGCTTCCCGCGCCGCGGTAGGTGGGTACGACGTCCCTGACCTCGCTGCCGGCAAGCAGGTGCGCGACCGGGACGTGCTCGGCGACCTCACCGGCCTTGGCGTGCCGGAACCACACCAGCTCGCCGATCTGCAGCGCGGACGCGCCGGGACCGGTCAGTGGGGTCTGCACCTCGCCGGCGCCCTCCAGGCCGGTCAGCCGCAGACCGGGCGGCGCCCAGGGGACGGGGGAGCGGTCGGGTCCCGGCGGTCCGGAGGCGATCAGGCCGCCGCCGGCGACGGTCGCGACCTCCGAGGAGGGCCTTCGCGTGACCCGCAGACCGACGTACGCCGCGGGCAGCGGGTCGAAGGACCGGTAGTGGTCGAAGATCCCGGGGACGACCAGCCCGGACCCTGCCGTCACCTCGGTCACGACCGGGTCGGCGGCCGACGTCTCGAGCGACCCGGACCCGCCGGCGTTCCAGAAGTCCAGCTCGGCGACCTCGCTCAGCGCGGACGCGATGGCCGCCCGTCGATCCCGCAGCTGGGCCACGGACGCCGCCTTGACGCGGCGTACGGCGGCCGACCGGACGCGGTGCCGGGGCACCTGGTCGGGCACCCCGGCCACCTGGCCCTCATAGGTCATCACCCCGACCAGGACGAACCCCTCGCGGCGGTCGACCTCCCGGGCCAGCGCGAGGACGTCGGCCACCTCGCGGAGTGGTGAGCGCTTGGGCCCCAGGTGGGCGGGTCCGAGACGGAGTCCGGCGTCGATGTCGATCGCGACCCGCACCGGCGCGGACGACGCGCGGACCGCGTCGACCAGGTCGAGGTGGCGTGCGTCGTCGACCATCAGCGTCACCGCGGCGAGCGCCGTCTCCGAGGAGGTCAGCCGGTGCAGCGCGTGGCTGTCGACGCACGGGTAGCCCAGCACGATGTCGTCGCTGACGCCCTGCTCGCACAGCCACAGCGCCTCACGCAGCGAGTAGCCCAGCACGCCGGCGAACCCCGGCGCGGCCAGCGCCCGGCTGAGCAGCGCCGGGACCCGCAGCGACTTGGAGGCCACCCGGACCGGCTTGCCGCCCGCCCGGCGCGCGAGGTCCGCGGCGTTCTGGTCGAAGGCATCGAGGTCCACGACGTACGTCGGGGTCGCGGGCTGGGTGGCCAGCGCGCCGACGGCACCGTTGAGGCGGGCATGCAACCGGTGCCGCGCCACCTGCGCGGCGAGGTCGTTGCGCCTCACGAGATCCCGTGCTTGCGCAGGATCGCCTCGATGTCGTCCATGTCCTTGTCCTGGACGGCGGGCTCGGCCTTCCTGCGCGACTGCTTGTCCGGGAGCTGCTTGGCCGGCGCGGCCGCTCCCGACGCGCCGACTCCGCGTGCCCGCATGGCGGCGGAGACCGCGAACAGCATCAGCGAGACCCCGGCCACGGCGATCCCGACCCAGACGGTCGGGCTGAAGACCAGGCGCGTCGCCCAGCTCACGATCGAGTCGCCGATCTCCCAGAGCAGCTTCAGCGTCCCGGTGAGGCCCGCGGCCACCGGCAGCAGCGACCAGGCGACGCCTCGCAGTCCGGAGGCGGCTCCGCGCCGCCGCCACAGCAGGATGCTGAGCAGCAGCCCGAGGACGGTCAGGATCAGCCCGAGTGCCTGCCATGTGGTTGCGTCGACGTTCACAGTTCCAGCGTACGGCGGCCGGGCGCGGGTGCGCCCTGCTCGTCGGGTCCTTCTCTCCCGCCGTGGTCCCCATGGCGTTCTGTCCCTCCCCGTGGGCCGTCACCCATCGGGAGCGTCAGGCCTCCTGGATCACCTGGTCATCGGCGGGGTAATCGGCGGGGTGATCGGCGGGGAGCCCGGAGCGCGGAGGATGGACGCATGACCGACCGTGCGACCCCCGACGACCCAGCCGACGACGGCTCCGCCTCGGCGGAGGTGGTCTCGGCGCTGGCGGCGTACGGCGCCGGGCGCGAGGAACTCCAGGACCCGACCCTCGAGGTGCTCCAGCGGGCCCGGCTGCTGGTCCCGGTGGTCGCCCTGGCCGGTGAGGTGGAGCACGACGCCGCCGGCAGGGCGCAGGAGAAGACCTCCGAGATGGCCACGGTGCTGACTCGCGGCGAGGACGGACGGACCGCCCTGCTGGCGTTCACGAGCGTCGAGACCATGGCCCGGTGGGACCCGGACGCGCGGCCGGTGCCGGTGACGCCGCGCCGGGCCGCGGAGGCGGCGCTCAGCGAGGGGGCGGTCGCCGTGGTGGTGGACGTCGCGGGGCCGGTGATGTTCGTGGTCGAGGCCGCCGACCTGCGCGAGCTCGCCGCCGGCGGCGTGCTGGTGCGGGTCAGCCGCGGCGAGGGGCTCAGCGCCCGCTACGGGTGGGTGACACCGGCCCGGTGAGCCGCTCACCCGGCCCCTCCCCGGGCGGGTCCGGGACCGGGGACGCCTCGCGGAACGCCAGCTGCAGGGTGCGCAGGCCGTCCCGCAGCGGAGCGGCGTGGTGGTGGCCCATCCGCGGCGCGGCGGCGGTGACCAGGCCGGCCAGGGCCTCGACCAGCGTGCGGGCCTCGTCCAGGTCGCGGTGCTCGGGCAGGTCCTCGGCCAGCCCCAGGTGGACCGCGGCCGCGCTCATCAGGTGCAGCGCCGCGGTCGAGACGACCTCGAGGGCGGGCACCTCGGCGATGTCGCGGGCGGACTGGTCGCCGGGGGGCTCGGCAGCAGACGTCATGGGCCCCAGGGTCGCACCAGGGGTCCGCGAGGTGCGCCGAGGGGCCCTCCCGCGCTACCCTGTGCCCTGACCGATGTGCTGGCTCGGTCCGCTGCGTGCCCGGGACTGGAATATCCGGGTCTCGCGGCGGGTTGGACCAGCAGATCTCACAAGCGGGGACCTTGTCTCCCACCCGCACCGGCCGTTGCTCCACCAGGCCGTCGGGTCCGGTCCGGCGGGCAGCTCGCAGAGCAGCCCGGCGTTGGCGTCACGACGGCCCGCGGGTCGCCGTACGCCGTGACTGGCCTCCGCTTGGGACATGGCGGGGGCTTTTTTCACGCCTCCGTCGGGGTTCCACCGCTGCACCCCCGCACCATCCTGTTGCACACCCTGACAGCACACCCTGACAGCACACTCTGACAAACCTGGAGGCACCATCAGCACGGAGCTGCGCATCAACGACCGGATCCGGGTCCCCGAGGTCCGGCTCGTCGGCCCGAACGGCGAGACCGTCGGCATCGTCCGCATCGACGACGCCCTCCGGCTCGCGCAGGAAGCCGACCTCGACCTGGTCGAGGTGGCACCGACCGCCCGACCACCGGTCTGCAAGCTCATGGACTACGGCAAGTTCAAGTACGAGAACGCCCAGAAGGCCCGTGAGGCACGGCGCAACCAGACGAACGTGATCATCAAGGAGATGAAGCTCCGACCCAAGATCGACGCGCACGACTACGAGACCAAGAAGGGTCACGTCGTGCGCTTCCTCAAGGCGGGGGACAAGGTGAAGATCACGATCATGTTCCGGGGTCGTGAGCAGCACCGTCCCGAGCTCGGCTTCCGGCTCCTGCAGCGGCTCGCCGAGGACGTGGACGACCTGGGCTTCGTCGAGTCCTCGCCCAAGCAGGACGGCCGCAACATGATCATGGTGCTCGGGCCGCACAAGAAGAAGGCCGAGGCCAAGCTCGAGGTCCGCGCCGCCAAGGCCGAGCGGGCTGCCGAGCGCGACGCGGAGCGTGAGGCGGAGCACGCCTCCCGCACGGCGACCGCGCCCACCGCACCGGAGGACAAGAAGCCCCGCCGCCGCTCGGAGAACCTCGACCCGGACATGTGAGCCCGGACAGGTGAGCCGACACAGGTGATACCGGACACCCCGACCGTCAGACCAGAAGCACCACCCGCACCACTCGACAAGGACTGATCAACTCATGCCGAAGAACAAGACGCACTCCGGGGCCAGCAAGCGGTTCCGGGTGACCGGGTCGGGCAAGATCCGCCGCCAGAAGACCGGGCTGCGCCACAACCTGGAGCACAAGGCCTCGAAGGTGACCCGCCGGATGAGCGGCACCACGGAGGTGTCCAAGGCGGACACCGCCAAGGTCAGGAAGCTCCTCGGCCGCTGAGCCGTCCGTCCTGGTGGCCACCGCCACCTCAACCGAGCAATTCGAAGCACCAAGGAGTGACAAGTGGCACGCGTCAAGCGGGCGGTCAACGCCCACAAGAAGCGCCGGGTGACCCTCGAGCGCGCCTCCGGATACCGAGGGCAGCGCTCGCGCCTCTACCGCAAGGCGAAGGAGCAGGTCACCCACTCGCTGGTCTACAGCTACCGGGACCGCAAGGCCAGGAAGGGTGACTTCCGCAAGCTGTGGATCCAGCGCATCAACGCCGCCACCCGCGCGCAGGGCCTGACCTACAACCGCTTCATCCAGGGCCTCAAGGTCGCCGGTGTCGAGGTGGACCGCAAGATCATGGCCGACCTGGCCGTCAACGACCCGGCCGCGTTCACGGTGCTGGTCGAGACCGCGAAGGCCGCCCTCCCCGCCGACGTCAACGCCCCCCGGGCTGCCGCCGGCGAACCCGAGACCGCAGCCACCGCCTGACCCGCTCGGACTTCGCCGAGGTGCCTGGCCTGCTCACCGTCAGGAGCGGTCGGGTCCGCACGGCACGGCGGCTGCTCAGGCGCGCGTCCCGTGCCGAGCACCGGCTGTTCCTGGCCGAGGGCCCGCAGGCGGTCCGGGAGGCGCTGGGCGTCGCGGGCTGCGTGCGGGAGGTGTTCGCACGTCCAGGCGCGTGGCCCGAGCTGCACGCCTGCGCCCTCGACGGGGACGTGCCCTGGCTGCACGTGGACGACGAGGCTCTCGGGTCGCTCACCGAGACCGTGCACCCCCAAGGTGTGGTCGCGGTCTGCGCCTTCCTCGACCGGCCGGTCGGGGACCTCCTCGCCCGGCGCCTGGACCTGCTCGCCGTGTGCGCCGACATCCGCGACCCCGGCAACGCCGGCACCGTCGTCCGCTGTGCCGACGCGGCCGGGGCTGACGGCGTGGTGTTCAGCGGCTCGTCGGTGGACCCCTACAACGGCAAGGCGGTCCGGGCCTCCGCCGGCTCGCTCTTCCACGTGCCCCTCGCCGTCGGGACCGGTACGCCGGAGGTGGTGGCCGCGCTGCGGCACAGCGGGGTGAGCGTGCTCGCGGCCGACGGCGCCGGCGAGCTCGACCTGGACGACGCACTGGACCAGGGGCTTCTCGAGCAGCGCACCGCCTGGCTGTTCGGCAACGAGGCGTGGGGGCTGCCGGCCGAGGTCGCCGACCTGGCCGACCACCGGGTCCGGATCCCCATCCACGGGCGCGCCGAGAGCCTCAACCTGGCGACCGCAGCAGCACTGTGCCTCTACGCCTCCGCCCGGGCCCACCGCCGACGCTGAGACGGCCGCCGCCAGGAGCGGGACGGGTCTGCCACCGGCCGGTCCCGCGGCCACTAGCCTGGTTAGCCTGGTGCCACACGACTCGGGGCGGTGAGGACCATGCCGGAGCAGGACGTTCTGGACGCGCTCCCGGACGGCGTCGTGGTCGCCGACGGCAACGGCACCGTGCACCTGATGAACTCTGCCGCGGCGCGGCTGCTGCGCTCCGGGGACGGGGTCGGCCGTCCGCTCGCCGACGTGGTCGCGCTGCAGGACCGCACCGGGAACACCTGGTTCTCCTGCACCCGGCCCTACACCGGGCTCGCCACCCGCAAGCTGATCAACGAGCAGGCGTGGTACCTCTCCGACGGCACCGAGCTGCTCGTCACCGCCCGCATCCTGCGGGAGGGCCCCGCGGAGCCGGTGCGGCGGGTGGCCGTGTCCCTGCGCTCCGCCCGGGCCCGTGAGCGCCTGGACCGGGAGCGCTCGGACCTCGTCGCGACGGTGGCTCACGAGCTGCGCTCACCCCTGACCGGCGTCAAGGGCTTCGTCGCCACCCTGCTGGCGAAGTGGGACCGGCTCAACGACGAGCAGAAGAAGCTGATGCTGCACACGGTCAACGCCGACGCCGACCGGCTCACGCGGCTGATCGCGGAGCTGCTCGACGTGGCCCGCATCGACACCGGCCGGCTCTCGCTGTTCCCTCGGCCGCTCGACATCCCGGCCGCCGTGGAGCGGGTGCTGGCCTCCGTGCGGGCCGGCACCGGCCGCGAGGTCGCCCTCGTCGTGGACGGCGACCTGCCGACGGTGTGCGCGGACCCGGACAAGCTGGTGCAGGTCGTGACCAACCTGGTCGACAACGCGATCCGTCACGGCGAGGGGCAGGTCACCCTCACCGCGACCGAGATCCCGGGCGGGTCGCCGTACCCGGGGGTGCTGCTGCACGTCGACGACGAGGGGGACGGGATCAGCCCGGAGATCCGGAGCCGGGTGTTCACGAAGTTCTGGAAGCACGGCTCGCGCGGCGGCTCCGGGCTGGGGATGTACATCGTGCACGGGCTGGTCGCCGCGCACGGCGGCACCGTGGAGATCGGCGAATCGCCGGCCGGTGGGGCCCGGGTCAGCGTCGCCTGGCCCGAGCAGGACTGCCGGCCCGAGTAGCCCGACAGCTGCCCGACGGTCCGCGACCCTCCGGCCGGCGCAACCGGTTCGCCCCCGGCGTGCACGCCTTCCTAGACTGCGGGCAGCAGCGTTCCTTCGAAAGAGGTAGTCATGTCCGGCCCGAACACCGAGTACGACCCGGTCGCGGTCTCCCCGCTCCAGGCCGACCAGGTCGAGGCGATGCGGGTGGCCGCTCTCGAAGCCATCGCTGAGGCAGCAGACCTGGAGGCGCTCAGACGGGCGCGCACCGAGCACGCCGGCGACCGGTCCCCGCTGGCGCTGGCCAACCGGGAGATCGGCGCCCTGCCGCCGCAGGCCCGCAAGGACGCCGGGATGCGCGTGGGAAGGGCGCGCGGAGCCGTCAGCCAGGCGCTGGCAGCGCGCCAGGGGGAGCTGGAGGCGGAGGCGGAGGCCCGGATGCTGGTCGAGGAGACCGTCGACGTCACGCTGCCCTGGGACCTCGTCCCGGCGGGCGCCCGGCACCCGCTGACCACCCTGCAGGAGCTGGTCGGCGACGTGTTCGTCGCGATGGGCTGGGAGGTGGCCGAAGGCCCCGAGGTGGAGGCCGAGTGGCTCAACTTCGACGCGCTCAACCTCGGCGCCGACCACCCGGCGCGCACCATGCAGGACACCTTCTGGCTCGAGCCGGCCGACGGCGGCCTGGTGATGCGCACGCACACCTCGCCCGTGCAGGCCCGCACGATGCTCGAGCGGCAGCCGCCGATCTATGTAGTCTGCCCGGGCCGGGTGTTCCGCACCGACGAGCTGGACGCCACGCACACCCCGGTGTTCTCCCAGGTCGAGGGCCTCGTCGTGGACCGGGACATCACGATGGCCCACCTCAAGGGCACCCTGGACCACTTCGCCGAGGCGATGTTCGGCGACGGCATCACCACGCGGTTCCGCCCGTCGTACTTCCCGTTCACCGAGCCGTCCGCCGAGGTCGACCTGGTCTGCTTCGTGTGCCGTGGCGTGTCGCCCGCGGTGGAGACCTGCCGCACCTGCAAGGGCGAGGGCTGGATCGAGTGGGGCGGGTGCGGGGTGGTCAACCCCCGGGTGCTGGCCGCCTGCGGCATCGACAGCGAGACCTACACCGGCTTCGCGTTCGGGATGGGGCTGGAGCGGACGCTGATGTTCCGGCACGGCGTCGAGGACATGCGCGACCTGGTCGAGGGTGACATCCGGTTCACCCGCGCCTTCGGAACGGAGATCTGATGAAGGCGCCCCTGTCCTGGATCCGGGAGTACGTCGACCTGCCGGCCGACGTCGGCCCCGCCGACCTCGCGCGGCGGCTGACCGCGCTCGGGCTCAAGCTGGAGTCGTTGAGCGCACCGGGCTCCGACGTGCAGGGCCCCCTGGTGGTGGGCCGTGTGCTGAGCGCCGTCGCGGAGCCGCAGAAGAACGGCAGGACCATCCTGTGGTGCCAGGTCGACTGCGGACCCGTGCACGGGGAGCACGGCATCGTCTGCGGCGCCCACAACTTCGGGGAGGGCGACCTGGTCGTGGTCTCCCTGCCCGGGGCGGTGCTGCCCGGCGGCATCGCCATCTCGGCCCGCAAGACCTACGGCCACGTCTCGGACGGGATGATCTGCTCGGTCAGGGAGCTCGGCATCGGGGAGGACCACGACGGCATCCTGGTCCTCGACCCGGCCGTGGACGGCGACGTGAAGCCGGGCGACCCGGTCGAGGAGCTGCTCGGCCTGCGCGAGGACGTCATCGAGCTGGAGATCAACCCCGACCGCGCCTACGCGCTGTCGCTGCGCGGCATCGCCCGCGAGGCGGCCATCGCCTACGGCGTCGACTTCCACGACCCGGCGGTCCGCGACGTGCCGCCCCCGGGGGAGGACGGCTACCCGGTCCGCGTCGAGGCACCTGACGGCTGCCCGGTGTTCGCCACCCGCACCGTGATCGGGTTCGACCCCGCGGCGCCCACCCCCAGGTGGCTGGCCCGGCGGGTCCAGCTGGCGGGCATGCGGCCCATCTCGCTGGCCGTGGACATCACCAACTACGTGATGCTCGAGCTCGGGCAGCCGATCCACGGCTACGACGGCGACCGGCTGGCCGGCCCCCTCGTCGTACGCCGGGCGAGCGAGGGTGAGCGGCTGACCACCCTGGACGACGTGACCCGCACCCTGTCCACCGAGGACCTGCTGATCACCGACGACTCCGGGCCGATCGGGCTGGCCGGGGTGATGGGCGGAAGCACCACGGAGCTGTCGGCGACCACGACGCACGTGGTCATCGAGGCGGCGCACTTCGACCCGACCACGATCTTCCGTGCCGCCCGCCGGCACAAGCTGCCCTCCGAGGCGTCCAAGCGCTTCGAGCGGGGCGTGGACCCGCTGCTCCCGGCCTACGCAGCGGACCGCGTCGCCGAGCTCCTCGTCGAGCACGGCGGGGGTACGGCGACAGATGCGATGACCTATGTCGGGAGGCCGCCCGAGAGCCACGTCATCACCTCCGGGGTGGACCTGGCCGCCCGGGTCACCGGCATGCCGATCGACGCCGCCACCGCGGTCGCGCACCTGCGCACCGTCGGCTGCACGGTCGCCGTCGAGGACGGCACGCTGACCGTGCTGCCGCCGAGCTGGCGCCCGGACCTCACCGACCCCTACGACCTCGTCGAGGAGGTCGCGCGCATCGTCGGCTACACCGAGGTGCCCTCGGTGCTGCCCGCCGCACCCCCCGGCCGGGGCCTGACCAAGGCCCAGAGGCTGCGTCGTCGCGTCGGCTTCGCGCTGGCAGGCGCCGGCCTCGTCGAGGTGCGGTCCTGGCCGTTCGTCGGCGAGAGCGACTTCGACCGGCTGGGCATCCCCGCCGACGACCCCCGCCGCAGCACCATCGGGGTGGCCAACCCGCTCTCGGCCGAGGCGCCGCTGCTGGCCACCACCCTGCTCCCCGGGCTGCTGGCGACCACGGCCCGCAACGTCGGGCGGGGGGCCTCGGCCATCGGGGTCTACGAGACCGCGCCGGTCTTCGTCCCGACCCCGGAGCGGCTCAAGGCGCCGATCCTCGGCGTCGCCTGGCGTCCCGACGAGGCCGACCTCGCCAAGCTGATGGCGGCCGTCCCCAGCCAGCCGCTGACGCTCGCCGTGGTGCTCGCCGGTGACCGGCAGCCCGCCGGCTGGTGGGGCCCCGCCCGTCCCGTCTCGTGGGCGGACGCCGTGCAGGTGGTCCGCGAGGTGGCCCGCGTGCTGGGCGTCGAGGTCCACGTCAGCCGGGGCGCCCTGGAGCCGTGGCACCCCGGCCGGTGCGCGCGGCTGCTCGTCGGCGAGGAGCTGCTCGGGCATGCAGGTGAGCTGCACCCGGCGGTCTGCCAGGCCTACGGCGTGCCACCTCGGACCTGTGCCGTCGAGGTGGACCTCGACCTGCTGATCCGGCGCGCCCCGGACGTCGTACGCGCTCCCGCCCTGTCCACCTACCCGGTCGCGAAGGAGGACGTCGCCCTGCTGGTGGACGCCGACCTGCCGGCCGGGGAGCTCGCCGAGACGCTCCGCGAGGGGGCCGGCCCGCTGCTCGAGTCGGTGCGTCTCTTCGACGTGTGGACCGGAGGGCAGGTCGGCCCGGGGAAGAAGTCGCTGGCCTTCGCGCTGCGGTTCCGGGCCGCGGACCGCACCCTGACCGAGGCGGAGACGTCGGCGGCGCGCGACGCGGCGGTGTCGCTCGCAGCCGAGCGGCACGGGGCCGTCCAGCGCTGATGTCGGACCCCGCGCTGGTGCTCCTGGACGGCGTGCGCTGGCGCGACGCCCCGGTCCCCGGCGAGCGGTCCCACGCGCTGCTGTCCGCCCTCGCCCTCCAGGGCTCGCGCGCCGTCGGCGGGGAGCGGTTGGTCCACGACGTGTGGGGCGAGGACGCCCCGCCGGCCGCTCCGGCCAAGGCGCTGCAGGTGCTGGTCTCCCGCACCCGGGCCCACACCGACCCGGGACTGCTGGTGCGCTCGGGCGCGGGCTACCGGCTCGGCGACGTGACCGTGGACTTCTGGACCCTGAGCGGGCACGCGTCGGCTGCCCGGGACGCCCTCGCCGGCGGCGACGTCGTCCGGGCACGTGACGAGGCTCGCACGGCGCTGGCCGTGCAGGTCGCCGCCAGTGGCGCAGCGACCGGTCCGGTCGCAGAGCTGCGGCGGGCCGCCTCGGAGCAGCGGGCCGCGGCGGGCGAGGTCCTGGGCAGGGCGCTGTCCGCGCTCGGGGAGCATCCGGAGGCGCTGGCGGTCCTGGAGCCGGCGGTCCGCACCAGGCCCGGCGACGAGGCACTGCTCGAGGCCCTGCTGCGCAGCGAGGCCGCCGTGCGGGGAGCCCCGGTCGCCCTGGAGCGCTACGAGGCGCATCGCGAGCAGGTCCGGGACACCCTCGGGACGGACCCGGGCCCGGCGCTGCAGCAGCTGCATGCGGAGCTGCTGGCCCGGGACCGGCCGGTGCGCGAGGGCGTGAAGCACGACGCGACCAGGCTCATCGGTCGCGACGACGACGTCAGCGCGCTGTCGGCGATGATCCGCACGTCCCGGGTGACCTCGATCGTCGGGGCGGGCGGCCTGGGCAAGACCCGGCTGGCGCACGTGCTGGGCCGGCTGGCCGACCAGCCGGTGGTGCACTTCGTCGAGCTGGCCGGCGTGACGTCCCCGGACGGGGTGGCGGTGGAGGTGGGGTCGGTGCTCGGCGTCCGGGAGGCGGTGGTCAGCCGACGGCTGCAGGGGAGCGCCCACCGCCACGACCTGCACGCCCGCATCGTCGAGCAGGTCGCGTCGACGCCTGCGCTGCTGATCCTGGACAACTGCGAGCACCTGGTGGAGGCGGTCGCCGACCTGGTCGCCGTGCTGGTGACGCGCGCCCCCCGGCTGCGGGTGCTCACCACGTCGCGGGCACCCCTGGGCCTGGCGTCCGAGCGGGTCTATCCGCTGCCGCAGCTGGACCGCGCCGATGCCGTCGAGCTGTTCCGCGAGCGGGCCACCTCGGCCCGACCCGGCGTACGCCTCGACGACGCGCGCATCGCCAGCCTGGTGGACCGGCTCGACGGCCTGCCGCTGGCCGTCGAGCTGGCGGCCGCCAAGGTGCGGGTGATGTCGGTGGAGGAGATCGAGAGGCGGCTGGAGAACCGGTTCGCGCTGCTGCGCGGCGGCAGCCGTGACGCCCCCGAGCGGCACCGGACCCTCCTCGCGGTGATCGACTGGAGCTGGAACCTGCTCACCGAGGAGCAGCGCGTCGCCCTGCGCCGGCTCTCGGTGTTCCGCGACGGGTTCGGGCTGCCCGGGGCCGCCGCGGTCGTCGGCGTGGAGGACCCGGTCGGCGTGGTGACGGGGCTGGTGGACCAGTCGCTGGTGGTGGTCCACGAGTCCGACACGGTGCGCTTCCGGCTCCTCGAGACCGTGCGTGAGTTCGCTCGGATGCAGTGCGTCGACGCCGGCGACGACACGCTGGCCGAGGACCGGCTACGCGACTGGGCGGTCGACCTGGCCCGGGCAGCAGGGCAACGTCTGTTCTCCCGTGCCCAGGTCGCCGCGCTCTCCGACCTCCGGGTGGAGGAGGGGAACCTGACCGACGTGCTCCGCCGCGGCCTCGCCGACCGGGACGTGCTCACCGTGGTGGAGGTGATGGCGGCGCTGTCCGGGCTGTGGACCGTCCAGGGCGACCACCTCAAGGTGGTCGCGCTCGCCACCCCGGTCGAGGACGTGCTCGCCGAGGCTGCCGTGCCCGAGGAGCTCTCGGACGCGCTCCGGGTGACGCTGTCCACGATGGTGGTCAACACCATGATCCTCACCGACGCGCCCTCGCCCCGGTCGCTGGGCCGGCTCCAGCAGCTCGGACCGGGCACCGGTGCGCCGAGGGTGCGAGCCGAGGTCCGCATCCTGCTCAGGCTGGCGGAGACCGGTGGCTTCGGCAGGGTCGGGGCGCTCGACGACCTGATGGAGGACCCGGAGCCGGCCGTCGCGCTGCTCGCCCACGTCTGGACCAGCCAGGCCCGGGAGAACGCCGGGGACCTCGAGGGAGGGCTGGATGCGGCCCACGCCGCGCTCGTGATGTGTGACCAGGACGGAGGGCCGTGGCTGCCGGCCCTGGTCACCTCGATGCTCGCGAACCTCTGCATGCAGGCGGGGGACCACGACGCGGCTCGTGCCCACGCGCAGCAGGCCCTCGTGGTGATGGAGCAGCTGGGGGCGATCGAGGACAGCCTCCAGCTCCAGTCGGTGGTGGCCGTGCTGGACATCTCGGCAGGGCGCTTCGACGAGGCCGAGCGGACCCTGCGGGAGATCGCCGCCGACGAGCGCAGCCAGTCGGTGGTCGGCGGCACCCTGGTGATGCGCTGCGGTGCCGCGGAGCTGGAGCTGGCCCGCGGGCACGTGGACCAGGGTCTGCGCCTCTACCTCGAGGCGGTGGCGGCCATGCGCGAGCTGTCCTACCCCGGGGTCGAGCTGTCGAGCGGCCTGGCCCCGTGGCTGCTCTACCCGGAGGCCGGGGCGCTGTCCGCGCACGCCAGGCTGGGCCGGCGCGCAGAGGCGCGCGACCTGCGCGACGAGCTGCTCGGACGGGGCCGCGAGCTCCTGTCCGCCGGCCACGACGCCCTGGACTACCCGGTCACCGGTGCCGTGCTGTTCGCGCTGGGGCTGTGGGAGCTCACCGGCGAGCGCACCGCCGGCGCGTGGGAGCGCGCCGTGCGTCTGCTGGGGCTGGCCGAGGGGTTCGCCTACAACCAGATGCTGCCGAGCCTCGGCTGGGCGCACGCCGCCGCCCTCGCCGAGGCCCGGTGCCCGGGCCTGGTGGCGGCCGTCCGTGGAGACCTCGCCGGTCGGCGCGGGCCCGAGCTGCGTGAGGAGGCCCGCGAAGCTCTCGCGGGGCTCGCCCCCTCCGCGGGCTGACACCACCGGGCGAGGCGTCACATCTTGCGCTTGTAGGCCTGCACGGACAGCGGCGCGAACACCGCGACCATCACGACGCAGGCCAGCAGTGCCCAGCCGACGTCGGCGTTGACCGCCCCATGGTTCGCGAGCGACCGGACGGCGGACACGATGTGCGAGACCGGGTTCACCTGGACGAACTTCCCGAGCCAGGACGGCAGGGTGCTGACCGGGACGAAGGCGTTGGACAGGAAGGTGAGCGGGAACAGCAGCATCAGCGAGATCCCCTGCACGCTCTGCGCGCTGCGGGCCAGGGTGCCGACGAACGTGAAGATCCAGGCCAGCGACCATCCGCAGACGACCATGAACACGCCGGCCGCCAGCACACCCGGCACCCCGCCGCCGGGCCGGTAGCCGAGCAGGATCCCCATCGCGAACGTCAGCGTCGTCGCGATCAGGTAGCGGAGCAGGTCGGCGACCATCGGCCCGGCCAGCGGGGCGACGCGGGCGATCGGCAGGGACTTGAACCGGTCGAAGACCCCCTTCTCCATGTCCTCCCGCAGCTGGACGCCGGTGGCCATGCAGGTGGTGAGGACCGTCTGCGCCAGGATGCCGGGGATCATCAGCGGGAGGTAGCTCTTCACGTCACCTGAGATGGCGCCGCCGAAGATGTAGGCGAACATCGCGGTGAACAGGATCGGCTGGATCGTCACGTCGAAGAACTGCTCCGGGTTGCGGCGCATCTTCTTGGTCGCACGCCACGCCATCGTCATGGTCTGGCTGAGGGTCTCGCGGGCCGAGACATGGCTGCGTATGCCCGCCAGCACGTCGCGCTGGTCGGCCGGCGAGCTGCTCTCCGGGGAGACGAGAGTGGTCATCGGGTCACCTCCAGGGTGAGGTCGTCGGTGGGGGTGCTGTCGTCGTCGGGGTGCTCGGTGGCGCCGGTGTCCTCGGTGCCGTGACCGGTCAGCGCGAGGAACACCTCGTCGAGGGTGGGCTTGCGCACCGAGAGCGAGGCGACGCTGATCCCCGTCTGGCGCAGGGCGATCAGCACGTCCGCCGCCTGGTCGGCGTCGGTGAGCGGCACGTTGAGCCCACCGGCCTCGGGGGTGACGACCGGGTCGTCGGTCACCACCTGCCGCACCACGGAGGCGGCGGTCGACACGTCCGCGGCGTCGGTGAGCCTCAGCTGCAGCGTCGAGTTCCCCACCGAGGACTTCAGATCGTCCGGCGTACCCTCCGCGACCTTGCGGCCGTGGTCGATCACCGCGATGCGGTCGGCGAGCTGGTCGGCCTCGTCGAGGTACTGGGTGGTCAGCAGGACTGTGCAGCCGTCGGCGACCATCGACCGGATGGTGTCCCACATCTGGCCGCGGGTGCGCGGGTCGAGCCCCGTGGTCGGCTCGTCGAGGAAGATCAGCGGTGGCCGGGTGATCAGGCTGGCTGCGAGGTCGAGGCGTCGCCGCATGCCGCCGGAGAACTTCGAGATCGCCTTGTCCGCGGCCTCCTGGAGGCCGAACTGCTCGAGCAGCCGGATCGCGGTGGACCGGGCGCGCGCCGGCGGCAGCCCCTGGAGCCTGGCGAAGAGCCAGAGGTTCTCACGGGCGGTGAGGTTCTCGTCCACCGAGGCGAACTGACCGGTGACGCCGACCAGCTGGCGGACCTTGTGGGGGAAGCGCCGGACGTCCACACCGAACAGCTCGGCGTCGCCGCCGTCGATGGGCAGCAGGGTGGCGAGCATCTGCAGCATGGTGGTCTTGCCGGCGCCGTTGGGGCCGAGCACGCCGAAGATCTCGCCGCGCCTCACCTCGAGGTCGACGGAGTCCACCGCGCGCATGTCGCCGAAGGTCTTGACGAGCCCGGAGGCCCGGACGGCGAGGTCTCCGCCGGGGGAGGTCAGGTGGTCTCTCATGTGGTCCAGCCTGCGGCGTGCTGGTTTCACGACGCCCTCACGCCGGTTTCACGACCGCTCGGACCGGCACTCGACCACCGGTCGGTCCGGCGGCCCGCCTGGGAGGCTGACCCACCTGACGCGAGTGCCGGTCCGAGCGGCTGCGGTCAGAGCTGGTCCCGGCTCCGCTCCGCTGTGGGCCGGGGTCCCGCCGAGGTGAGGGGTGCCGGTCGGCGCCGCGTGAGCGTGACCCCGGCGCTGGCCAGGACCACCAGGGCGATCCCGACCAGCTGTCGGCCCGGAGGCAGCTCCCGCAGGACGACCAGGCCGGCCAGGGCGGCGATCGCCGGGTTCAGGCTGGTGAGCACGCCGAAGACCGCCGTCCGCAGCCGTCGCAGGGCGAGCAGGTCGAAGCTGTAGGGGATCGCCGAGGACACCACCCCGACGCTGAGCCCGACCAGCAGGGTCCGCGGCTCGAACAGGTCTGCACCTGCCACGAGCAGTCCCGCCGGCAGGGTGACCAGGGCCCCCAGGGCGGTGGCCAGCGCCAGCCCCGACAGTCCGTGCTTGCTGGTGCCCATCCGCCGGCTCACCAGGATGTACGACGCCCAGGATCCCGCCGCACCGAGCGCCGCGACCACCCCGACCACGTCGTCGGCACGCAACGTCCCCCCGATCAGGGCCACGCCGCAGGCGGCCGGCACCGCCCAGGCGCGAGGGCCCCACGACGTCGCCGTCGCGATCGCCACCCCGAGCGGTCCCAGGAACTCCAGCGTGATGGCAGTGGCGAGCGGCAGCCGGCTGACGGCGACGTACAGGCTGAGGTTCATGGCCACGAAGACCACCCCGAAGACCAGCACGGTGCGCGCGTCGCGACGGGTCCACCGCACCCGCCAGGGACGGGTCAGGACGCCCAGGACGAGCGCGGCGCCGGCGAACCGCAGCGACACGGTCCCGACCGGGCCGACCAGCGGGAACAGGGTCACCGCCACGGCCGCGCCGAACTGCACCGACGTCGCCGCCGACACCGCCAGCGCGGTGCCGGCGAGCGTCGAGTGGTCGCGTCCCCCGGTGGTCACCGGCTCGACGCTACGAGACGATGCTTCCGCGCGGTGACCAGCGGCCCGGGTTGCTGCACATATGCAGTCATGCGTATAGTCATGCACATGACGAGGCTCAGAGTGGCGGTCGCCGGCGCCAGTGGGTACGCCGGTGGCGAGGTGCTCCGGCTGCTCCTCGGGCACCCGGACGTCGAGATCGGCGCCGTGACGGCCGGCTCGAACGCCGGTGAGCTGCTCGGCCCGCTGCAGCCGCACCTCGTCCCGCTGGCCGACCGGGTGCTCGCGGAGACGACCGTCGAGGTGCTGAGCGGGCACGACGTGGTCTTCCTCGCACTGCCGCACGGACAGTCCGGTGCGCTGGCCCGGGCGCTGCCCGAGGACACCGTCGTGATCGACTGCGGCGCCGACTTCCGGCTCACCGACCCGGCGGAGTGGGACACCTTCTACGGCGGCGACCACGCCGGCTCGTGGCCCTACGGACTGCCGGAGCTCGCCGACCAGCGCGCGCAGCTGGCCGGGTCCAGGCGGGTCGCGGTCCCCGGCTGCTACCCGACCGTGTCCACGCTGGCGCTCGCTCCGGCGGTCGCCGCCGGCATCGTGGACGTCTCGGGGATCGTGGTGGTCGCGGCCTCCGGCACGTCCGGCGCGGGCAAGGCCGCCAAGGCCCACCTGCTGGGCTCCGAGGTGATGGCGTCGGTGAGCGCCTACGCCGTCGGCGGGACCCACCGGCACACGCCCGAGATCACGCAGAACCTCCGGCTGCTGACCGACGCGGACGTCCGCGTCTCGTTCACGCCCCTGCTGGTGCCGATGCCACGCGGCATCCTCGCCACCTGCTCGGCACCGACCACCGCCGATGCGGACCAGGCCTATGAGACCTACCACAAGGCCTACGCCGACGAGCCGTTCGTGCACCTGCTGCCTCCGGGCCGGTGGCCGCAGACGAAGTCCGTCACCGGCTCCAACGCCGTGCACGTGCAGGTGACCGTGGACGCCGCCGCCGGCCGGCTGGTCGCCGTCGCCGCCGTGGACAACCTGGCGAAGGGCACCGGGGGCGCGGCGGTGCAGTGCATGAACCTCGCCCTCGGCCTGCCGGAGACCACCGGCCTCACGACCGTCGGGCTGGCGCCGTGACCCCGACCACGGCAGACCACACGCTCCGCTCACGCTCCACCGGTGACCTCGGATGAGTGTCACCGCGCCGCGGGGCTTCCGGGCCGCCGGTGTCACGGCGGGACTGAAGCCGTCCGGCACCAAGGACCTCGCGCTGGTCGTCAACGACGGTCCCGGCTTCGCGTCGGCGTCGGTCTTCACCTCCAACCGGTGCAAGGCGAACCCGGTGCTGTGGAGCGAGCAGGTCGTCAAGGACGGCGTGGTGCGCGCCGTCGTGCTGAACTCCGGGGGAGCCAACTGCTACACCGGCCCGGAGGGCTTCGCGACGACGCATGCGGTCGCCGAGCGTGTCGCCGCCGGCCTGGGCATCGGAGCCGTCGACGTGGTCGTCTGCTCCACCGGGCTGATCGGGCTCACCAACGACCGCGACGTCCTTGTGCAGGGGGTCGACCGGGCCGTTGACGCCCTCGGCGCGGACGGAGGCGAGGACGCGGCGGCCGCGATCATGACCACCGACACCGTGCGCAAGCAGGTGCACGTGGACGGCGGCGGGTGGAGCATCGGCGGCATGGCCAAGGGCGCCGGGATGCTCGCCCCCCAGCTCGCCACCATGCTCGTCGTCCTCACCACCGACGCGCTCGTCGACGCCGGCACCTGCGACCGGGCACTCCGCGCCGCCACGCGCACCAGCTTCGACCGGCTGGACTCCGACGGGTGCATGTCCACCAACGACACCGTCTCGGTGATGGCCAGCGGCGCGTCGGGTGTGACGCCGACCGAGCAGGACTTCACCGACGCGCTCTCCCGGGCGTGCACCGACCTGGCGACGCAGCTGCTCGCCGACGCGGAGGGAGCCGACCACGAGATCGCGATCACCGTGCGCAACGCCGCCACCGAGGACGAGGCCGTCGAGGTGGGCCGTTCGGTCGCGCGGAGCAACCTGTTCAAGGCCGCGGTCTTCGGCAGGGACCCCAACTGGGGAAGGGTCCTGGCATCCATCGGCACGACGCAGGCGGCGTTCGACCCGGGCGACCTCGACGTGGCGATGAACGGCGTGTGGGTCTGCCGCAGCTCCACACCCGACGAGGACCCGTCCCGCGTGGACATGTCCGGTCGTGAGGTCACCGTCACCATCGACCTGAAGGCCGGTGAGGCACGTGCCACGGTGTGGACCAACGACCTCACGCACGCCTACGTGCACGAGAACTCGGCGTACTCCAGCTGATGGCGACCGAGGGAGACCCGATGACGAACCCCAGCGCACACGAGGCGCCGGTCGCGGAGGCCGGCCCCGGCATCACCGACGCCGGCCGACAGGCCTGGGAGCGCGCCACCGCCAAGGCCGCTACCCTCGCCGAAGCCCTGCCCTGGCTGAAGAAGTACCACGGCCAGACGATCGTCGTGAAGTACGGCGGCAACGCGATGACCGACGACACCCTCAAGCGGGCGTTCGCCGAGGACATCGTGTTCCTGCGCTACGCCGGCGTCCACCCTGTCGTGGTGCACGGCGGCGGCCCCCAGATCAGCTCGATGCTCGACCGGCTCGACATCGCCTCGGAGTTCCGGGCCGGGCTGCGGGTCACCACGCCGGAGGCGATGGACGTGGTCCGGATGGTGCTCGTCGGCCAGGTCGGCCGGGAGCTGGTCGGTCTGGTCAACCAGCACGGCCCGCTCGCCGTCGGCCTGTCCGGGGAGGACGCGGGCCTGTTCACCGCCGAGGCGACCAACACCGTCGTGGACGGCGAGGAGGTGGACCTCGGCCTGGTCGGAGAGGTGGCCAGCGTCCGGCCGGAGGCGGTCCGGGACCTCGTGCAGGCCGGCCGGATCCCGGTGATCTCCTCGGTCGCCCCCGACGTGCACGGTCAGGTGCACAACGTGAACGCCGACACCGCCGCAGCAGCACTGGCGGTGGCGCTGGGCGCCGAGAAGCTGCTCGTGCTCACCGACGTCGAGGGGCTCTACCGCAGCTGGCCGCAGAGCGACGACGTGATCGGGCACATCAGCCCAGAGGCGCTGGCGGAGATGATGCCGTCCCTGTCCAGCGGCATGGTGCCGAAGATGCAGGCCTGCCTCACGGCGGTCACCCAGGGGGTGCCGCGGGCCACCGTGGTCGACGGCCGCGAGCCGCACGCCGTGCTCCTCGAGATCTTCACCGACGACGGGATCGGGACCCAGGTGCTCCCCGGTGCCGAGACCACCATCCGGCAGGCACTGCGGAAAGAAGGCTCCAGATGACCGACGCGCCGACCAGCAGCGAGCTCCAGGAGCGCTACGCGCACTCGCTGATGAACACCTTCGGCCCGCCCCAGCTGGTGCTGGTGCGCGGCGAGGGCCCCTACGTGTGGGACGCCGACGGCAGGCGCTACCTCGACCTGCTCGGCGGCATCGCCGTCAACGCCCTCGGGCACGCGCACCCGGCCCTCGTCACCGCCGTCACCGAGCAGCTGCGGACCCTCGGCCACGTGTCGAACTTCTTCGCCACCGAGCCGCAGGTGACCCTCGCCGAGAAGCTGCTGACCCTGGTGGCCGGGGACGCCGGGGACGCCGGGGACGCCGGGGACGCCGGGGGCAGGGTGTTCTTCACGAACTCCGGCACCGAGGCCAACGAGGCCGCGCTCAAGCTCACCCGCCGCACCGGACGCACCCACCTGGTGGCGATGGAGGGCAGCTTCCACGGCCGGACGATGGGCTCCCTGGCGCTGACCTCCAAGGCCGCCTACCGCGAGCCGTTCGAGCCCCTGCCCGGCGAGGTCACCTTCGTGCCGTACGGCGACCTGGACGCCCTCTCCGCCGCGGTGTCGGAGCGCACCGCGGCCGTGGTCGTCGAGCCGGTCCAGGGCGAGGCGGGCGTGGTCCCCGCGCCGGAGGGCTTCCTGGCCGGGGCCCGGGAGCTCACCAGCCGGCACGGGACACTGCTGTGGCTCGACGAGGTGCAGTGCGGGATGGGTCGCACCGGGTCCTGGATGGCGTTCGAGGACTCGGGCGTCACGCCCGACCTGGTGACGCTGGCCAAGGGCCTCGGCGGCGGCATCCCGATCGGCGCGCTGGTCGCCCTGGGCTCCAGCAGCACGCTGCTCGGCCCGGGCAGCCACGGCACCACCTTCGGCGGCAACCCGGTGGCTGCGGCGGCCGCGCTGGCCGTGGTCGCGACCATCGAGTCCGACGGGCTGCTGGACAACGCGGCCAAGGTCGGCGAGATGCTGCGGGACGGGCTGGCCGACCCCCGAGTCCCCGAGGTGCGTGGGCGCGGCCTGCTGGTCGGGCTCGACCTGGACGCCGACGTGGCCGCCCAGGTCGCGAGCGCGGCGCTCCGGCACGGCGTGATCCTGAACGCCTGCACGCCGAACCGGATCCGGCTCGCGCCCCCGCTGACCCTCACCGCGGACCAGGCCTCCGAGTTCCTGGCGCTGTGGCCGCTGATCCTCGACGACGCCTACCGGGCCGCCTCCGGTGGGACGTCGTGACCACCGGAGGGACCCGGTCGTGACGGCCGCCATCCCGGTCACCAAGGGGGCCCGCCAGCAGAAGATCGTCGACCTGCTGGCCCGCCACCAGGTGCGGTCCCAGGCCGAGCTCGCCGAGCTGCTCGCCGAGGCCGGCGTCGGGGTCACCCAGGCCACCTTGTCCCGCGACCTCGACGAGCTCGACGCGGTGAAGATCCGCACCTCCGGGGGCTCGCTCGTCTACGCCGTACCCGCCGAGGGCGGCGACCCGACCCCCGTCACGGCCGGCGAGTGGTCGGGCTCCGGTGCGCGGCTGGCCCGGCTCGCGGGCGAGCTGCTGGTCTCCGCGGACTCCAGCGGCAACCTCGTCGTGCTGCGCACACCGCCAGGAGCCGCCCAGCTGCTGGCGTCCGCAGTGGACCGGACCGGGCTCGCCGACGTCCTGGGCACCATCGCCGGCGACGACACCGTGCTGGTCATCGGCCGTCATCCCGACGGGGGCGTGCTGGCCCGACGACTCCTGGACCTCGCCAGTCACGCGGCGAGGTCCGACGCCTGACGCCTCCCTGCCCGAGCACCCGGCACCACGACCCCGAAGAAGGACACCCACCGTGAGCAAGGTCCTCACCTCCCTGCCGAAGGGCGAGCGCGTCGGCATCGCGTTCTCCGGCGGCCTGGACACCTCCGTCGCCGTCGCGTGGATGCGCGACCGGGGCGCGGTCCCCTGCACCTACACCGCGGACATCGGGCAGTACGACGAGCAAGACATCTCCGGCGTGCCCGACCGGGCCCTGCAGTACGGCGCCGAGATCGCCCGCGCCGTGGACTGCCGGCCGCAGCTCGTGGAGGAGGGTCTGGCCGCGATGGTCTGCGGCGCCTTCCACATCCGCTCGGGCAACCGCACCTACTTCAACAGCACCCCGCTGGGGCGCGCGGTCACCGGCACCATGCTGGTGCGGGCGATGCACCAGGACGGCGTGGACATCTGGGGCGACGGGTCGACGTTCAAGGGCAACGACATCGAGCGGTTCTACCGCTACGGGCTGCTCGCCAACCCGGACCTGCGGATCTACAAGCCCTGGCTCGACGCCGAGTTCGTGCACGAGCTGGGCGGCCGCGCGGAGATGAGCCAGTGGCTCACCCACCACGGCCTGCCCTACCGGGACAGTGCCGAGAAGGCCTACTCCACCGACGCCAACATCTGGGGCGCCACCCACGAGGCCAAGACCCTCGAGCACCTCGACGTGTCCCTCGAGAGCGTCCGGCCGATCATGGGGGTGCGCTTCTGGGACCCCGAGGTCGCCGTCGTGCCCGAGGACGTCACGGTCCGGTTCGTGCAGGGCCGGCCGGTGGCGGTCAACGGCGCGCACTACGACGACCCGGTCGCCCTCGTGCACGCGGTCAACGAGATCGGCGGCCGGCACGGTCTCGGGATGTCGGACCAGATCGAGAACCGCGTCATCGAGGCCAAGTCGCGCGGCATCTACGAGGCGCCCGGCATGGCGCTGCTCTGGATCTGCTACGAGCGGCTGCTGAACGCGACCCACAACGAGGACACCATCGCCAACTACCACGCAGAGGGTCGTCGCCTCGGTCGGCTGCTCTACGAGGGCCGGTGGCTCGACCCGCAGGCGCTGATGGTCCGTGAGTCCATCCAGCGCTGGATCGCCTCGGTGATCACCGGCGAGGTCACCCTGCGGCTGCGCCGCGGCGAGGACTACACCATCGTGGCGACCTCCGGGGACAACTTCTCCTACCACCCCGACAAGCTGTCGATGGAGCGCACCGAGAACGCCGCCTTCGGTCCCACAGACCGGATCGGCCAGCTCACCATGCGCAACCTGGACATCGCCGACTCGCGGGACAAGCTCGAGCTCTACGCGACCCAGCCGCTCGACCAGGGGCAGGTCCTCGTCGAGCACGGCGTCCTGTTCGGGGAGCTCGAGCCCGGAGGCGCGGACCGGATCACCAGCAACCCGGCTGCCGAGAGCGACCAGGACGTCGCCCTCGACAACGCGGCCATGGAGTCCGGCACCGACTGAGCGCCGCGACCGACCGGCCCGACGTCTGCTACGAAGGAACACGTGACCTCCACGACGAACACCGGTGCCCTGTGGGGCGGCCGCTTCACGAGCGGCCCCAGCGACGCCCTCGCCGCCCTGTCCAGGTCGACGCACTTCGACTGGCGCCTGGTGCCCTACGACCTCGACGGGTCCCGGGCCCACGCCCGGGTGCTGCACACCGCCGGGCTGCTCAGCGAGGCCGACCGGGACGCGCTGGTCGCCGGTCTCGACCGCCTCCGGGCCCGGTACGACGCAGGGACGCTGCACCCCGACGACTCCGACGAGGACGTGCACGGGGCGCTGGAACGGCTGCTGCTCGACGAGGTCGGCGTCGACCTGGGGGGCCGCCTGCGGGCCGGCCGGTCCCGCAACGACCAGGTCGCCACCTTGTTCAAGGCCTACCTGCGCGACCACGCCCGCATCGTCGGAGCCCGGGTGCTCGACCTCGCCGAGGCGATCGCCGACCAGGCCGAGCAGCACCTCGGGGCGGTGATGCCCGGCCGCACGCACCTCCAGCACGCCCAGCCGGTGCTGCTGTCCCACCACCTGCTGGCGCACGCGTGGCCGCTGCTGCGCGACGTGGACCGGCTCCGGGACTGGGACGCCCGGGTGGCGGTCGACTCGCCGTACGGCTCGGGTGCCCTGGCCGGCACCAGCCTCGGTCTGGACCCTCGGGAGGTGGCCCGCGACCTCGGCTTCACCGACTCCAGCCCCAACTCCATCGACGGCACCGCCGCGCGTGACTTCGTCGCGGAGCTCGCGTTCGTCACCGCGATGGTCGCCGTCGACGTCAGCCGGCAGGCCGAGGAGGTGGTGCTGTGGGCCACCCAGGAGTTCGGCTTCGTGCAGCTCGACGACGCCTACTCCACGGGCTCGAGCATCATGCCGCAGAAGAAGAACCCCGACATCGCCGAGCTCGCCCGCGGCAAGGCCGGCCGGCTGATCGGCAACCTCACCGGCCTGCTCGCCACCCTCAAGGCGCTGCCGCTGGCCTACAACCGCGACCTGCAGGAGGACAAGGAGCCGGTCTTCGACTCCGTGGACACCCTCGAGGTGCTGCTCCCCGCCTTCACCGGGATGGTCGCGACGCTGCGGTTCGACACCGGTCGGATGGCGGAGCTGGCGCCGCAGGGCTTCACCCTGGCGACCGACGTCGCCGAGTGGCTGGTCCGGCAGGGCGTGCCGTTCCGGGTGGCGCACGAGGTCGCGGGGGCCTGCGTGCGCCGGTGCGAGGAGCTCGGCGTCGACCTCGACGGGCTCACCGACGAGCAGCTCGCCGACATCTCGGAGCAGCTGACGCCGGGTGTCCGCGAGGTGCTCACCGTCGACGGCTCCGTCGCCTCCAGGGACGCGCGAGGCGGCACTGCACCCGCCCGGGTGGCCGAGCAGCTCACCGAGCTCAGGAAGACGCTCGCGGACCACCGTGCCTGGCTGGACTGAGACCCTCGACGGCCCCGTCCTCGAGGTGGCGCCCCGCCTGCTCGGCGGTGTGCTGCGGCACGGGCGGGTGGCCGTCCGGATCACCGAGGTCGAGGCCTACGACGGGGAGAACGACCCCGGCTCGCACTCCTTCAACGGCCGCACGGCACGCAACGAGGTGATGTTCGGGCCCCCGGGAAGGCTCTACGTCTACTTCACCTATGGCATGCACCACTGCTGCAACGTCGTCGTCGGCCCGCCCGGAGTGCCGTCCGCGGTGCTGCTGAGGGCCGGTGAGGTCGTCGAGGGACGGGAGCTGGCGCGGGAGCGACGCGGCAGCGTCGACCGCGACCTGGCCCGCGGCCCCGCGCGGCTGTGCCAGGCCCTGGGCATCGACCTGCGCCACAACGGGAGCGACCTGTCGGCGACCGGTGACCCGTCCCTCCACCTCGGCGAGCCGTACACCGGCCCGGTGCGCACCGGTCCCCGCGTCGGGCTGCGCCGGGCGGCCGACCGTCCGTGGCGCTTCTGGGTCGAGGGCGACCCGACCGTCTCGACCTACCGACCGGCCGTCCCGCGGCGCCGCTCCCCGGCCGCCGGTCGGGTGCCAGACTCGTCCTCGTGCTGATCCACCCCTGGGACGCGGCCACCCGCGAGGAGTGGCAGGGCTTCCTCGCCGGGGCCGACTTCGGCCAGCTGGTCACCGCCGGCCACGTCGACGGCTACCCGGTCGTGGTCCCGACGCACTTCCTCTACGACGGCGACTCGGCCGTGCTGCTGCACCTGGCGAGGCCCAACCCCGTCTGGCGCGCGATCGAGGCGGACCCGCACGTGGTCCTCGCGCTCGCCTCCGACTGGGTCTACGTGGAGGCCGCCTGGAACGCCGACGAGGGCGCCGACCCCGACCTCGGCGTGCCGACCAGCTACTACACCGCCGTGCAGCTGCTGTGCCGCGCCGAGGTCGTCGACGAGGCCGGCGAGAAGGCCGAGATCCTGGCTGCCCAGCTCGCCCGCCTCGAGCCGGCCGGGTCGACCCGGCGGGTCCCGAGCACCGCCTCGGACGCCGACCGCCGACTGCTTCCCGGCATCAGGGGCCTCCGCCTCGAGGTCGAGGCGGTGCGGGCCAAGATGAAGTACGGCGGCAACAAGTCCGTCCAGCACCGCACGCAGATCGCCGACCGGCTCCGTGAGCGTGACGGCCACCTCGACGCCGAGGCGCGCGCCCAGCTGCTCCGCCGGAGCGGCCGATGACCGGGCCCCGGGCCGGTCGGTCCCGCACCGACCCTCAGCCGGGCGGTCGACAGCCGCACGGACCCGACCCCTCGTTCGCCCCGCCGCGGTTCACCGACCCCCGTCGGCTCGGTGCCCTCGTCGGCCTGACGGGCGCCTTGGTGTTCGTGAGCGCCTACTCGCCCTCGCTCGACGGCCACGTCTCCACCCTTGCGAGGGTCGGGGCCTACGCCCTCGTCGCCGCCGCGGTGCTGCGGCTCTTCGCGTGGCCGCGGTGGCTCGGACGCTTCCACGTGCCCCGGACCGCCGCCGTGCTGACCTACCTGGCATGCGTCGTCGGCGAGCTGGCACTCATCCGGCTCGGCGTGCTCTGGCTCGGGGACGTCGGTCACCTCGACGCGAGACCAGCGCTGATCGCCGCGGCCGTCGGTCTGCACTTCCTGCCGTTCGCGTGGGCCTTCGGTGAGCGGATGTTCTCCTGGCTCGGCGGGTCGCTGCTGCTGCTGGGGACGCTCGGTGTGGCAGCTGAGGTGGCAGCCGACGTCCGGGCGGCGCCGTGGGCCGCTGTGGCCTCCGGGTGGGCGATGGCCCTCCTGCTGCTGGCCTACGCCTTCGGAGCGTTCGCCCGTCCGGCTGCTCCGCATGGCGCGGGTGAGGGCGCCGGGTGAGGGTGTGGAGCGGCATTCGTAGAGTCCTCGGGTGACCCTTCGCGACGACACCACCCGAGCCCTGCACCGCATCGTCTTGGACAAGCAGCGCAAGGACCGGGTCCCGGGCGTCTTCGCCGGCGTCGTGCGCGGCGGCGGCCTGGTCTGGCACGACGGCGTCGGGGCCGCGCGGCTGGGCGATCCGGACGTCTCGGGCCAGGACTCCGAGCCACCGCCACCGGGGCCCGACGACCAGTTCCTCATCGCCTCCAACACCAAGACCTTCACCGCCACCATGGTGATGGCGCTGCGCGACGAGGGGCGGCTGGCCCTCGAGGACCCGGTGGAGACCCACGTTCCCGGGCTGGGCCACCACGGGGTCACGGTCCGGCAGTGCCTCGCGCATCTCAGCGGCCTCCAGCGGGAGCCGGTCGGTGACGTGTGGGAGACGCTGGTGTTCCCCGACCGGGAGCAGCTCGTGGCCGGGCTCGACGAGGCGGAGCGCGTCCACCCTCCGCACCGGCTCTGGCACTACTCCAACCTCGTCTACTCCCTGCTGGGTGAGGTGGTGGCCCGCCTCGACGGCCGGACCTGGGCGGAGTCGCTGAGTGCCCGGATCCTCGACCCGCTGGAGATGCGCCGCACCACGGTGGGGTTCGAGGGCGCGCACGCCGAGGGCTACTACGTCCCGCCGTACACCGACGTGCCCGTGCCGCAGCCGGCCCACGACCTCCGCGCCATGGACCCGTGCGGGGGGCTGGCCAGCACCGGTGCGGACCTGGCGCGCTGGTCGGCCTTCGTCGCCGACCCGGTGGCCGAGGTGCTCTCTCCCGACACGGTTGCGGAGATGTGCGAGCCGCAGGTGCTGATGGACCGTGAGCGCTGGACCGCGGCCATGGGGCTGGGCTTCTTCCTGGTCCGCTCGGGCACCAGGACGTACGCCGGGCACACCGGCGGCATGCCCGGCCACATCACCGCCCTGTTCACCGACCGGGAGGCGAGGACCGGCGGCATGGCGTTGACGAACTCGGGCACGACCACCGACATCGCGGGGCTGGCATTGCGGCTCGCGGACCATGTCACCGAGCACGAGCCGGTCGAGCCGCCACCGTGGCGTCCGGGCACCGCGGTGCCGGCCGAGCTGGCCGACCTGGTGGGGCTCTGGTGGTCCGAGGGCAGCCCCTTCGCCTTCACGGTGCGCCAGGGCCGTCTCGAGGCACGCGCACCGGACCAGCCCGAGCACGTGCCGTCCTCGCTGTTCGACCCGGTCTCGACCGACGTGTTCCGGACGGTGGCCGGCCGTGAGAACGGTGAGCTGCTGCGGGTGACCCGGGACGCCGAGGGCCGCCCCACGAAGATGAGCTGGGCGACGTACCTCGTCACCCGGGAGCCGCTGGCGTTCGGCGAGTGGCACGCTTGAGCCGTGAGCGATGACCTGCACGTCCTCGACGACCTCCGGTGGCGGGGACTGATCGCCCACTCGACCGATCTCGACGCGCTGCGCGCCGACATGGACCGGGAGCCGGTGAGGTTCTACGTCGGCTTCGACCCGACCGCCCCCAGCCTGCACCTGGGCAACCTGCTGCAGATCCTGACGGCGCGACGGCTCCAGGACGCCGGACACGTCCCGTTCGCGCTCGTGGGCGGGGCGACCGGCATGATCGGCGACCCCAAGGAGTCCGGCGAGAGGGTGCTGAACACCCTCGACGTGGTGAAGGCGTGGGTGGAGAGGGTCCGCCGCCAGATCGAGCCGTTCCTGTCCTTCGAAGGCGCCAACGCGGCCACCATGGTGAACAACTACGACTGGACCGCGAGCCTGTCGACCATCGACTTCCTGCGCGACATCGGCAAGCACTTCCCGGTCAACAGGATGCTGGCGCGCGACGTGGTCCGGTCCCGGCTCGAGGCGGGCATCTCCTACACCGAGTTCAGCTATGTGCTGCTGCAGTCGATGGACTACCTCAACCTGCACCGCGACCACGGCGTCACCCTGCAGACCGGCGGCAGCGACCAGTGGGGCAACATCACCGGCGGCGTGGAGCTGGTACGGCGGGCCGACGGCGCCCGGGTGCACGCACTGGCCACCCCGCTGGTCACCCGGGCCGACGGCAAGAAGTACGGCAAGACCGAGGGGGGCGCGCTCTGGCTGGACCCGGAGATGCTCTCGCCGTACTCCTTCTACCAGTTCTGGCTCAACGTCGAGGACGAGAAGGTCGGCGAGCTGCTCCGGGTGTTCACCTTCCTCAGCCACGACGAGATCGAGGAGCTCGAGTCGGAGACGGCGGAGAGGCCGTTCCTGCGGTCGGGTCAGAAGGCGCTCGCCAAGCACGTGACGACGCTGGTGCACGGGGCTGCCGAGACGGAGCGGATCGGGGCTGCGTCGAGGGCGCTCTTCGGCGGTGGGGCACTGCGCGACCTCGATCCGGGCACCCTGGCGGCGGCTCTGCGCGAGGCCGGGTCGGTGGAGGTCAAGCGCGCCGACGGGATGCCCGCGGTCGTCGACCTGCTGGTCTCGACCAGGCTGTCGAGGAGCCGCAGCGAGGCTCGGCGCACGGTCGCCGAGGGCGGGGCCTACCTCAACAACGAGCGTGTGGAGGACCCGGACCTCACCCCGACCGAGGCCGACCTGCTGGGTGGGTCGTGGCTGGTGCTGCGCCGCGGCAAGAAGCACCTGGCGGGTGTGGAGATCGTCGGCTGATCGTCGGCAGGTCGTCGGCTGAGGCCCTCCGGCCAGGGCTCCGGGGAGTGTGACCGGGCGCACGGTGGTCCGGATTTGACTGGTTCGTCGGGGCCTCGTAATCTTCTGTTCGTCGCCAGGGAGCGGCGGGACGCAAGGCCGACAGGTCGGGTGGCCGGCCCCGAGGCGGAACCCCACACCAGCTGGACACCTCCACCGAGGTGGCTCGGATGCGCGCTTCGGCGCCCTCCGGATCGCACCGGTCGGACCAGCGCGTGCGGGGGGCCGGAGGACCGGATCTGATTTGACTCAGGACCGGGAGCCCGGTAAGTTTTACCAGGTTGCCCCCCAACGAGGCCGAGAGGCCGGGTTGAGGTGCGCGCTTGATCCTTGAGAACTCAACAGTGTGCCAAAAGTCGACGAATTAATTTGTAACGCCAGTCGGCAGGTTGCGGGAGACGATCCGTCGTCACCCGATATCTGTCGATGATTCCTTTAGGTAGGACACGCGATCCTGTGAACAGTGCAGGAGAGCAACTCTTGCCGGGATGCTCCAAGAAGTTGATGACCACGACAGGCCTCGTGCCTGGAGTGCTCTTCAGAAGAATTCAACGGAGAGTTTGATCCTGGCTCAGGACGAACGCTGGCGGCGTGCTTAACACATGCAAGTCGAGCGGTAAGGCTCCTTCGGGAGTACACGAGCGGCGAACGGGTGAGTAACACGTGAGCAATCTGCCCTTCACTTCGGGATAACTCCGGGAAACCGGTGCTAATACCGAATACGACCACTTCAGGCATCTGATGGTGGTGGAAAGTTCCGGCGGTGAAGGATGAGCTCGCGGCCTATCAGCTTGTTGGTGAGGTAATGGCCCACCAAGGCAACGACGGGTAGCCGGCCTGAGAGGGTGACCGGCCACACTGGGACTGAGACACGGCCCAGACTCCTACGGGAGGCAGCAGTGGGGAATATTGGACAATGGGCGAAAGCCTGATCCAGCAACGCCGCGTGAGGGATGACGGCCTTCGGGTTGTAAACCTCTTTCAGCGGGGACGAAGCGCAAGTGACGGTACCCGCAGAAGAAGCACCGGCCAACTACGTGCCAGCAGCCGCGGTAATACGTAGGGTGCGAGCGTTGTCCGGAATTATTGGGCGTAAAGGGCTCGTAGGCGGTTTGTCGCGTCGGGAGTGAAAACTCAGGGCTTAACCCTGAGCCTGCTTCCGATACGGGCAGACTAGAGGTATGCAGGGGAGAACGGAATTCCTGGTGTAGCGGTGAAATGCGCAGATATCAGGAGGAACACCGGTGGCGAAGGCGGTTCTCTGGGCATTACCTGACGCTGAGGAGCGAAAGTGTGGGGAGCGAACAGGATTAGATACCCTGGTAGTCCACACCGTAAACGTTGGGCGCTAGGTGTGGGACTCATTCCACGAGTTCCGTGCCGCAGCTAACGCATTAAGCGCCCCGCCTGGGGAGTACGGCCGCAAGGCTAAAACTCAAAGGAATTGACGGGGGCCCGCACAAGCGGCGGAGCATGCGGATTAATTCGATGCAACGCGAAGAACCTTACCTGGGTTTGACATATGGAGAAAACTGTCAGAGATGGCAGGTCCTTACGGGCTCCATACAGGTGGTGCATGGCTGTCGTCAGCTCGTGTCGTGAGATGTTGGGTTAAGTCCCGCAACGAGCGCAACCCTCGTCTTATGTTGCCAGCACGTAATGGTGGGGACTCATAAGAGACTGCCGGGGTCAACTCGGAGGAAGGTGGGGATGACGTCAAGTCATCATGCCCCTTATGTCCAGGGCTTCACGCATGCTACAATGGCCGGTACAAAGGGCTGCGATACCGCAAGGTGGAGCGAATCCCAAAAAGCCGGTCTCAGTTCGGATTGGGGTCTGCAACTCGACCCCATGAAGTCGGAGTCGCTAGTAATCGCAGATCAGCAACGCTGCGGTGAATACGTTCCCGGGCCTTGTACACACCGCCCGTCACGTCACGAAAGTCGGCAACACCCGAAGCCGGTGGCCCAACCCTTGTGGAGGGAGCCGTCGAAGGTGGGGCTGGCGATTGGGACGAAGTCGTAACAAGGTAGCCGTACCGGAAGGTGCGGCTGGATCACCTCCTTTCTAAGGAGCCATTTGGCACCTCTGCGTCGAACGACATCGACGTGTGGTGTCCATCGGTCTGTTTCGAGGGCGTCCGTTCCTCGGCAGACCAGCTCACTAGTGGAACGTCGACTATTTGGTCTGCTCTCTCATGAGAGCTCGTCAGTACTGTCGCACCGGACTCGTCCGGTCGGCGTGGAACTTCGAGCAGGAGCGAGCAAGCATTCCAGGCACACTGTTGGGTCCTGAGGGATCGAGTCATCGATCTCTTGTGGGCCGTCCTCGTCCGCGAACTCCCGCACCAGTCAGACTTGTCTACTGCGGGAAGCGCTGATGCCAGGGACGGAACCGCCCGTAATTTGAGAACTACACAGTGGACGCGAGCATCTTTGTAGCAAGACAAGCTACTAAGGGCACATGGTGGATGCCTTGGCACCAAGAGCCGATGAAGGACGTAGGAGCCTGCGATAAGCCCCGGGAAGTTGGCAACCGAGCTGTGATCCGGGGATTTCCGAATGGGGAAACCCAGCTGGAGTCATGTCCAGTTACCTGCCCCTGAACACATAGGGGGTCTGGAGGGAACGTGGGGAAGTGAAACATCTCAGTACCCACAGGAAGAGAAAACAAAAGTGATTCCGAGAGTAGTGGCGAGCGAAATCGGAAGAGGCCAAACCTATTGCGTGTGATAGCCGGCAGGCGTTGCGCAGTAGGGGTTGTGGGGCCGTCACGTCAGCTCTGCCGATCTGACACAGAGTAAGAAACCATCGTTGAAGTCGAAGCGGACTGGAAAGTCCCGGCGTAGAGGGTGACACCCCCGTACACGTAAGACGATGGCTCTGAGACGTCACCCCAAGTAACACGGAACCCCTGAAATTCCGTGTGAATCTGGCGGGACCACCCGTTAAGCCTAAATACTCCTTGGTGACCGATAGCGGACAAGTACCGTGAGGGAAAGGTGAAAAGTACCCCTGGCGGGGAGTGAAATAGTACCTGAAACCATGTGCCTACAATCCGTCGGAGCGAGACCTCGGTCTTGTGACGGCGTGCCTTTTGAAGAATGAGCCTGCGAGTTTGCGTTGTGTGGCGAGGTTAACCCGTGTGGGGAAGCCGTAGCGAAAGCGAGTCCTAAGAGGGCGAATGAGTCGCACGATCAAGACCCGAAGCGGAGTGATCTATCCATGGGCAGGTTGAAGCGCGGGTAAGACCGCGTGGAGGACCGAACCCACCAGGGTTGAAAACCTGGGGGATGACCTGTGGATAGGGGTGAAAGGCCAATCAAACTCCGTGATAGCTGGTTCTCCCCGAAATGCATTTAGGTGCAGCGTCGCGTGTTTCTTGCCGGAGGTAGAGCACTGGATAGTCTAGGGGGCCTACAAGCTTACCGAAATTAGCCAAACTCCGAATGCCGGTAAGTGAGAGCGCGGCAGTGAGACAGTGGGGGATAAGCTCCATTGTCGAAAGGGAAACAGCCCAGACCATCAGCTAAGGTCCCCAAGCGATAACTAAGTGGAAAAGGATGTGGAGTCGCAGAGACAACCAGGAGGTTGGCTTAGAAGCAGCCACCCTTGAAAGAGTGCGTAATAGCTCACTGGTCAAGTGATTCCGCGCCGACAATGTAGCGGGGCTCAAGTTATCCACCGAAGCTATGGCATTCATGCAACAACCCGGCCTGACTTGTTCAGGTCCAGGTGCGTGGATGGGTAGGGGAGCGTCGTATGGCGAGCGAAGCGGCGGTGTGAACCAGCCGTGGACGCCATACGAGTGAGAATGCAGGCATGAGTAGCGAATGAGGAGCGAGAAACTCCTCCGCCGAATGATCAAGGGTTCCAGGGTCAAGCTAATCTGCCCTGGGTAAGTCGGGACCTAAGGCGAGGCCGACAGGCGTAGTCGATGGACAACGGGTTGATATTCCCGTACCGGCAAAACAGCGCCCATGACGACCCTAGTGATGCTAAGTGCCCAACGCTCGTCTGATCCTTCGGGACGTGACGAGCCGAGCGCATGACCCGAACTAGCAGTAGTCAAGCGATGGGGTGACGCAGGAAGGCAGTCCAACCGTGGCGATGGTAGACCACGGCTAAGGATGTAGGGCGAGAGGTAGGCAAATCCGCCTCTCACGTGCCTGAGATCTGATGGGGAGTCCGAATGGACGAAGTGGATGATCCTATGCTGTCGAGAAAAACCTCTAGCGAGCTGTGCGCCGCCCGTACCCCAAACCGACTCAGGTGATCAGGTAGAGAATACCAAGGCGATCGAGTGAACCATGGTTAAGGAACTCGGCAAAATGCCCCCGTAACTTCGGGAGAAGGGGGGCCGGATTCGTGAGAAGACTTGCTCTTCGAAGCGATGATGGCCGCAGAGACCAGGCCCAAGCGACTGTTTACTAAAAACACAGGTCCGTGCTAAGTCGTAAGACGATGTATACGGACTGACTCCTGCCCGGTGCTGGAAGGTTAAGGGGACGTGTTAGTTCTTCGGAGCGAAGCGCAGAACTTAAGCCCCAGTAAACGGCGGTGGTAACTATAACCATCCTAAGGTAGCGAAATTCCTTGTCGGGTAAGTTCCGACCTGCACGAATGGAGTAACGACTTGGGCGCTGTCTCAACCATGGACTCGGCGAAATTGCAGTACGAGTAAAGATGCTCGTTACGCGCGGCAGGACGGAAAGACCCCGGGACCTTTACTACAATTTGGTATTGGTGTTTGGTTCGGCTTGTGTAGGATAGGTGGGAGGCTTTGAAGCATGGACGCCAGTTCGTGTGGAGCCAACGTTGAAATACCACTCTGGTCGTACTAGATATCTAACCTAGGTCCGTTATCCGGATCAGGGACAGTGCCTGATGGGTAGTTTAACTGGGGCGGTTGCCTCCTAAAATGTAACGGAGGCGCCCAAAGGTTCCCTCAGCCTGGTTGGCAATCAGGTTTCGAGTGTAAGTGCACAAGGGAGCTTGACTGTGAGACTGACAAGTCGAGCAGGGACGAAAGTCGGGACTAGTGATCCGGCGCTGGCATGTGGAAGCGGCGTCGCTCAACGGATAAAAGGTACCCCGGGGATAACAGGCTGATCTTCCCCAAGAGTCCATATCGACGGGATGGTTTGGCACCTCGATGTCGGCTCGTCGCATCCTGGGGCTGGAGTAGGTCCCAAGGGTTGGGCTGTTCGCCCATTAAAGCGGCACGCGAGCTGGGTTTAGAACGTCGTGAGACAGTTCGGTCCCTATCCGCCGCGCGCGCAGGAAACTTGAGAAAGGCTGTCCCTAGTACGAGAGGACCGGGATGGACGAACCTCTGGTGTGCCAGTTGTTCCGCCAGGAGCACGGCTGGTTAGCTACGTTCGGGAGTGATAACCGCTGAAAGCATCTAAGCGGGAAGCACGTTTCAAGATGAGGTTTCCCACCGGGTTAACCGGGTAAGGCCCCCAGTAGACGACTGGGTTGATAGGCCGGAGGTCGAAGGTAGTAATACACGGAGCCGACCGGTACTAATAGGCCGAGGGCTTGTCCCTCAAAGATGTTGCGCGTCCACTGTGTGGTTCCCGAGTTATGGTCGGGACTCCCGCACCTGTTACTCGCCTCCCAGGAGGCGACTGGCAGGTGGGGTGAGTCGGCCACAACTCCATAGAGTTTCGGCGGCCATAGCGAAAGGGAAATACCCGGCTCCATTCCGAACCCGGAAGTCAAGCCTTTCAGCGCCGATGGTACTGCAACCGGGAGGTTGTGGGAGAGTAGGACGTCGCCGGACATTTCTTTGTCGTAGAGGCCATCCCTTGGGGTGGCCTCTACGTCGTTAACAGGAGGAGATGCAGGTGCCTGAGAAGGGTCGAGGGCCGGAGCCACGGCGTGGTGGAGGCAAGCGGGCCGGGGGCGGCCCTCGCGGAGCGGGCGGGTCCGCCGGCAGTGGTGCCGGCAGGTCCGCGGGCAGCGGCGGCGGGGGATCGCGCGACGGCAAGCCCCGCGGCCCGGCGGGCTCTGGACGCGGGCGGTCCGCCCCCACCGACGAGTCCCCGTTCTCCCGTGCTCGCGGGGACGACCGGCGGTTCGGCCCGCGGCGCGCGGAGCGCGACGACGGGCGTCGCGAGCCGGGGAGCCAGCAGAAGCGCTCCCGGGACCAGGCGACGTACGACGGGCCACCACTCGATGACTCTGTCACCGGCAAGGAGCTGGACCGCTCGGTCGCCCAGCAGCTGCGGGGCCTGCCCGAGAAGCTCGCAGCCCGCGTGGCCCGGCACCTGGTCGCGGCCGGGATGCTGCTCGACTCCGACCCGAGGCTGGCCTACGAGCACACCCTGGCTGCTCGCGGCCGCGCTGCCCGGATCGCGGTGGTGCGCGAGGCCTGCGGTGAGGCGGCGTACGCAGCAGGTGAGTTCGCCGAGGCGCTCTCGGAGCTGCGGGCCGCGAAGCGGATGAACGGCTCCACTGCCTACGCAGCGGTGATCGCCGACTGCGAGCGCGCCCTGGGGCGTCCGGACCGGGCGCTGGCACTGGCCCGCAACCCCGCCGTGGCCGGTTTCGAGCCGGCCCTCAAGGCAGAGATGACCATCGTCGAGGCGGGCGCACGGCGCGACCTGGGCGAGCTGGACGCCGCCCTGCGCACCTTGGAGAACGCTCCGCTGCGGTCCCAGTCGCGCGCCGACTGGGTGGTGCGGCTGCGCTACGCCTACGCCGACACGCTGCTGGCGGCCGGGCGCACCGAGCAGGCCACCGAGTGGTTCCACCGCACCGTTGCGGTGGACGGGGACGAGATCACCGACGCCGCCGACCGGGTCGCCGAGCTCGAGCGGGGCGCACGGGACCGTCCCCCGTCGCCCCAGTGACAGCAGCACCTGTGGGCCGGATCCGGTCCACAGGCGCTGCGGGCCCGTAGTTGTGCACCGCCCCCCACGACGCCCTGCGCTCTGTCGCCGACTGGCGAGAGGCTGTGCGCGGAGGTGTCACCCATGCCGAAGCAGACGTCCGACAGGTCCAGCACCGCATCCAGCACCGCATCCGGCACCGGGTCCAGCAGGGGGGCCGCCAGCGGCGGGCCGACCACCGGGGCGGGCCCCCCGGAGCCCCAGGGTCCGGCGAAGGGTCCGGCGCTCGACGGTGACGCGGCCGACAACTGCATCGAGCTGCGCGGGAGGGTCTCCTCCGCGCCGGTGGAGCGCGAGCTGCCCAGCGGCGCCGCCATCACCACGTTCCGGATCTCCGTTCCGCGGGCCAGGACGCCGATGACCGGAGGCTCCCGGCAGAGTGCGGACTGGGTGGACTGCACGGCGTGGAGCGCGCGCAGCAGGCGCAGCGTCGCGTCATGGGCCGTCGGGGACCTGGTGGAGGTGAGCGGGGCTCTCCGGCGGCGGTTCTTCCGGGTCGGCACCGGCCCCTCGACCCGGGTCGAGGTGGAGGTGCTCGGTGCCCGGCGCTGGCGGCCGCGGCCTCTGCCCGGCTGAGCGCAGCCGTCCCGACCGGGGATCAGGCGTCGTGCAGGTCCCGCATCACCACACCCATCCTCGGCTTGGGTGCGAAGGAGGTGGACTTGCGCGGCATCCGGACCCCACGGGCCGCGGTCGCGATCACCTCGGCCACGGTCGGCGGGTGCACCGCCACCACGATGCCCGGCTGGCGCGCGGTGGTGTGCAGCGCCTGGTCCAGGCTGTGGTGGTAGCCGACCTGCTCCTCGGCCACCCCCCATGAGGGCAGCAGCACCTCGTGCAGCACCGCTGCGTCCACCGGGCTGGTGCGAGGGGTCCTCAGCACGGCCCAGGCGCGGCCGTCGGAGACGACGAAGCTGGCGCAGGCCGGGTCCTGGTCGGGTTCGGCCAGCGTGGCGAACGCCGCCTCGCGGTCCGGGACGCTGCGGAACTCGTCGCCCCGGTCGGCCGAGACGTCGATCAGGTCCGACATCGTCAGAGCGCCCACGGAGCGGTGGATCGGCCCGATGTGCAGCGGATAGTCGGCCTGGTCCACGAGGAGGGCGAGGCCGTAGTCCCACGGCGAGGTCTCCGGAGCATCGAGCGGGTCCCGCAGCTCCTCCTGCAGCCGCAGGTAGGCCGCATAGCGGTGATGCCCGTCGGCGATCAGCGCCTGGGTGCCGCCCAGCTCCTCGGCCATCGCCGCGAGAGCCACCGGATCGGTGAGCGCCCACAGCGCGTGCCGGCTGCCGTCGAGCGCCACGAAGTCGGCCACCGGGGACGCGGCTGCGACGTCGTCGATGAGGCTGTGCAGCCGGTCGGTGCCCTCGTGCACGAGCAGGATGGGCTCCAGGTTGGTCCGGGTGGTGCGCATCAGCACGACGCGGTCGTCGACCGGCCCGGGCATCACGTCCTCGTGCGGCAGGATCACCTGCTCGGCCTCCTGTCGCAGGCCGGCCAGCCCGATCAGCCCTCGCACGGTCGTGCCGTCGACGGTGTACTGGTAGAGGTACAGCGCCTCCTCGTCGTCCGCGCGCACGTAGGACTTGTCACGCCACTTCTGGAGCCGGCTGCGCACCGCGAGGTAGGGCCGCTCGAACCTGCGTGAGAGAATCAGGCGCACGATGTTGCGTCGGTTCGCGGCCTCCAGGTCTCGCACCGTCTCCGCGTCGAGCACGTCGTACGGCGGCGAGACCACCGTGCCGAGGTCGCCCACGGTGTCCGGGGCGAACCGGAGCCCGCGGAAGGGTCGCAGCGTGAACGGACGGCGCTCGGGGTCCATCAGGGCATCGTACGAGGCCGCAGCTGGGCTCCCCACCAGTGCGCCGAGGTCACGACGAGGAGGGCAGGTGGCATCGGTGCTGATGTCCACGGACGAGGCGTTGTGGGACGCCTACGACGTCGCGATGCTGGACCTGGACGGTGTCGTCTACGTCGGGCCCGACGCGGTGCCGGGCGCACCCGGGCACCTCGCCAAGGCTGCCGCCGCAGGCATGCGGCTGGCCTACGTGACGAACAACGCCTCCAGGCCCCCCCACGCGGTCGCGCGGCATCTGCTCGACCTCGGCGTCGACGTCCGGGACGAGGACGTGGTCACCTCGGCCCAGGCCGCCGCCCGGCTGCTCAGCGAGGAGCTGCCGGCCGGCTCCGTGGTGTTCGTGATCGGCGGACGCGGCCTGGAGGTCGCGCTCAGCGAGCGGGGGCTCCGTCCGGTGCAGGACGCCGCTGAGCATCCCGTCGCCGTGGTGTCGGGCTACTCAGGTGAGCTGCGCTGGGCCACGGTGGTGGCCGGCGCCATCCTGGTGCGGCAGGGGCTGTTCTGGGTGGCGTCGAACACCGACCTGACCGTGCCCACGCAACAGGGGCCCGGGCCCGGCAACGGAGCGCTCGTCGGGGTGGTCTCCCGCTTCGCAGGACGGGAGCCGGTCGTGGCCGGCAAGCCGCGGGCGCCGCTGTTCGAGGAGACCCTGCGCAGGGTCGGAGGACGACGCCCTCTGGTGGTGGGGGACCGGCTGGACACCGACATCCTGGGCGCCCGCACCGTCGGCTACGACTCGCTGCTGGTGATGACCGGCGTGACCGGTCTCGAGGTGCTGGTGAGCGCAGCCCCCGAGCTCCGTCCCTCCTACGTCGCTGCCGACCTGGGCGCGCTGGGCAAGCCTCAGCCGGAGGTGGAGGTCGACGCGGACGGCTCCCGCTCAGAGGGCTGGGCTGCAGCGGTCTCGGACGGTGAGCTGCACGTGTCCGGCGAGGGCAGCCCCGACGCGTGGTGGCGAGCCGTCGCCGTCGCCGGCTGGGCGCACCTGGACTCCACGGGCGAGGCGGCGAAGATCGGCTCGTTGCGTCCGCCCGCCCGGTAGCGTGGGCCCGTCCGCCCGCGTCACCAGGCGCCCGTCACGAGAGAGAGCGCAGTGAGCGAAGCCTTCACCGCCGGCCCCCACCTCGGTCCCGAGCCCCTTCGCCGAGCCCCTTCCCGAGCCCCTTCCCGCGCCCGGCCACCCGGTGGTCGGTCAGGTGCTCGCAGACCTCGGCGAGCTGGACGACCTTCCCGTCGTCGACCACGTCGCCGTCTTCGAGTCGGTGCACCAGCGGTTGCGCGACGTGCTCGCCGAACCGGACGTCGAGCTCGGCACCGAGCCCGTCGCCCGCGTGCCACGACCGCCGGGCACCGGCCGCCAGTGACCCGCAGCCACCCACCGAACGGCGGTCACCGGCTTCCACCCATCTGCCTCACCTGCCGGCGTCCACCTGCCGGCCTCCATCCACCTGACACACGACCGCATCACCGGCGCGCACCCGCCGTACCGAACCCGCCATACCGACCCACCGGCCCGCGCCGGCCGACCACTCCGGAGAGGACTGCAGTTGCCGCGTCGCCTACGGCTGGACGCCGAGCTCGTCCGACGGGGCCTGGCCCGCTCCCGCGAGCAGGCGCGTGACCTGGTCACCGCCGGGCGGGTGAAGGTCGACGGCGCGGTGGCCACCAAGGCGGCCACCGGCGTCACCACCGACGCGGCGGTGCTGGTCCTCGGCGACCCCTCCCGCCCCGACTACGTGTCCCGCGGCGGCCACAAGCTCGCCGGCGCGCTGGAGGTCTTCCGTCCGCTCGGGCTCGGCGTCGAGGGTCGCCGATGCCTCGACGCCGGTGCCTCGACCGGCGGGTTCACCGATGTGCTGCTGCGAGCCGGCGCGGCGCAGGTGGTCGCCGTCGACGTGGGCTACGGGCAGCTCGCCTGGTCGCTGCGCACCGACGAGCGGGTGGTGGTCCACGACCGCACGAACATCCGCGACCTCGGTGTCGAGCTGGTCGGCGGCCCGGTGGACCTGGTCGTCGGGGACCTCTCCTTCATCTCCCTCGAGCTGGTCCTGGACGCCCTGGTCGGCGTCACGGTCCGGGACGGGGACCTGGTGCTGATGGTGAAGCCGCAGTTCGAGGTGGGCAAGGACCGGGTCGGCAAGGGCGGTGTGGTGCGTGACCCCGACCTGCGCTCGCAGGCCGTCGCCAAGGTCGCCCGCGCGGCGGACCGGCGCGGATGGGGTGCGCAGGCGGTCACCACGAGCCCGCTGCCCGGCCCGTCCGGCAACGTGGAGTACTTCTTGTGGCTCCGGCACGGCCCGCCACGCGTCTCGACGGGCGACGTCGAGGCCGAGGTACGTCGTACGGCGGACCTGGGGACTGCCGGTGAGAGGGTGGGGCCGTGACCAGCCCCGAACCCGCGCTCGCACCGGACCGGCGTGTGATGGTGATCGCCCACACCGGCCGGCAGGAGGCCCGCGACGTGGCCGGGCAGTTCTGCGTCGCGCTGCACAAGTCCGGCATCGCCCTGCGCCTGCTCGACGCCGAGGCGGCCGACCTGGACCTCGGCCTCCCCGACGTCGACGTGGTCGGTTCGAGCCCCACCGCAGCAGCGGGGTGCGAGGTCGTGGTGGTGATCGGCGGTGACGGGACCATCCTGCGCGCGGCCGAGATGGCGCGCGAGTGCGGGACACCTCTGCTCGGCATCAACCTGGGCCACGTGGGCTTCCTCGCCGAGGCCGAGTCCGACGACGTCGAGAGCAGCATCGACGCGATCGTCCACCGGCGCTACACCGCCGAGGAGCGGCTGACCGTCGACGTCTCGGTCTTCCAGGACGTGGACGGGGACAAGAGGTTCGTCTGCTCGACCTGGGCGCTCAACGAGGCCAGCGTCGAGAAGGCCGCCCGCGAGCGGATGATCGAGGTCGTCGTCGAGATCGACGGGCGCCCGCTGTCCCGGTGGGGCTGCGACGGCGTCGTGTGCGCGACCCCGACGGGCTCCACCGCCTACAACTTCAGTGCGGGCGGCCCCATCGTGTGGCCGGGGGTCGAGGCCCTGCTGATGGTCCCGATCAGCGCCCACGCCCTGTTCGCCCGGCCGCTCGTGGTCTCGCCGACCTCGGTGCTGGCGGTCGAGGTGATGGCCCGCACCGACGGCTACGGCGTGCTGTGGGCCGACGGCCGGCGCACGGTCGAGCTGCCGCCGGGCGCCCGCATCGAGGTGCGCCGCGGGCGGCTGCCGGTGCGGCTCGTCCGTCTCCACGAGGCCCCCTTCACGGACCGGCTGGTCGCCAAGTTCGGCCTGCCGGTCTCCGGCTGGCGGGGGAGCGCCGAGCGCCGCCGACGCAACGGGTCCAGGGGCGGACCGCATGCTTGAGGAGCTGCGGATCACCTCGCTGGGGGTGATCGAGGAGTCCGTGCTCGAGCTGGGTCCGGGCTTCACCGCCCTGACCGGTGAGACGGGCGCGGGCAAGACGATGGTGGTCACCGCGCTGGGGCTGCTGCTGGGTGCGCGCGCCGACACCGGGTCGGTCCGGACCGGCGCCAAGGCGGCCCGCGTCGAGGGTCTGGTGGTCACCGACGACGGGTCCGCGCTCAGCGCCGCCGTGGACGCCGTCGGCGGCGAGACCGAGGACGGCCGTCTGGTGCTGGCCCGGCAGATCTCCGCGGAAGGGCGCTCGCGGGCCTTCGCGGGTGGCGCGGCGGTGCCGGTCTCGACCCTGTCCTCCCTCTCGGACGCACTGGTCGCCGTGCACGGCCAGTCCGACCAGCACCGGCTGCTGCAGCCGGCCGCGCAACGCGACGCGCTGGACGCCTTCGCCGGCCCCCGGGTGCTCGCCCTGCGTGCCCGGCTCGGTCAGGGACACGCGGCCCTGGTCACCACCGAGCGGGAGCTGTCGGAGGTGCTGGCGTCGGCCCGGGCCCGGGCCCGGGAGGCAGACCTGCTCCGGCTCGGGCTCGAGGAGGTGGAGTCGGTCGACCCGCAGCCCGGGGAGGACGTGGCGCTCGCCGCCGAGGAGGGCCGGCTCGGTTTCGCGGACACCCTGCGCAACGCGGCGGAGCAGGCTCGTGAGCTGCTCTCGGCGGAGGAGGGCCCCGACGCGCTCAGCACGGTGTCGGCGGCGCGGAGGCTCCTGGAGGGGGTTCGTGACCACGACCCCGAGGCCTCGGGTCTGGCGGACCGGCTCGCCGAGATCAGCTACCTCCTCTCCGACGTCGCCGCCGACGTCTCGTCGTACGCCTCAGGGCTGGAGACCGACCCCACCCGACTCTCCTGGGTCTCACAGCGACGCGCCGAGCTGGCCGTCCTGACCCGGAAGTACGGCGAGAGCGTCGTCGAGGTGCTGGCCTGGGCCCAGGACGCAGCCACCCGGCTCCTGGACCTCGACGACACCGACGGCCGGATCGCCGAGCTGACCGCGCGACGCGACCGCATCCGGGCCGAGCTGGGCGAGCTGGCAGGCGCGCTGTCCCAGGCCCGTGCCGAGGCCGCCACCCGGCTGGCGCGGGTGGTCACCACCGAGCTGTCGGCGCTGGCGATGCCGCACGCCGAGGTCCGCGTCGTCGTCTCCCAGACCGAGGACGAGCAGGGGCTGGACGTGGCCGGGCGCCTGCTGAGGTTCGGCCCGGCCGGCGTCGACGACGTCGAGATCCTGCTCGCCGCCAACCGAGGGGCCGAGCCACGGCCGCTGGGCAAGGGCGCCTCCGGTGGCGAGCTGTCCCGCGTGATGCTGGCCGTGGAGGTGGCCCTGGCCGCGACCAACCCGGTGCCGACGTTCGTCTTCGACGAGGTGGACGCGGGCGTCGGGGGCAAGGCCGCCGTCGAGCTCGGGCGCCGCCTCGCGCGGCTGGCCCAGCACGCGCAGGTGCTGGTGGTCACGCACCTCCCTCAGGTGGCCGCCTTCGCCGACCGGCACGTCGTGGTCGTCAAGAGCAGCGACGGGACGGTCACCACGTCGGGACTGACCGCCCTCGACGACGCCGGCCGGGTCCGCGAGCTCTCCCGGATGCTCGCCGGGCTCGAGGACTCCGAGACCGCGATCGCGCACGCGCAGGAGCTGCTGGCGACCGCTCAGCGGTCCCGCTCCGGCGCCGGCTGAGGCCCCTCCCCGCCACCGCCCCGCCACCGCCCCGGGGCCTCGATCGGGTGCGGCACACGCCCGGGCACCTCCCCGGTTTGCCCGCGTGCGCGTGTCACGATGGCCGGGCCATGAGACCCTCCACGCGTCCCACAGCCGTCGACGCCCCCTCGGGCGTGAGTGGCACGATCCGGATGGACCGGCGCACCGGCTCGTTGCTGCGGCGGCTGCGGCCCGGCGACATCGCGGTGCTCGACCACCTCGACCTCGACCGCGCGAACGCCGAGGCACTGGTGGCGCGCGGCGTGGTGGCCGTGGTGAACGCCTCCGCGTTCGTCTCGGGGCGCTACCCGAACCTCGGCCCGGAGCTGCTCGCCCGGTCCGGGGTGCTCCTGCTCGACGAGGTCGGCCCCACGGTGTTCACCCGGCTGCGTGACGGCCGGAGGGCGCGTGTCCAGGACGGGGCCGTCCTGGTCGGTGACGTCCCGGTGGTCCGCGGGCGCGAGCTGGGCGGTGACGAGGCCGCCGGGTTGGCGGAGCGGGCCCGCAGCGACCTGGTCACCCGGCTGGAGAGCTTCACCCACAACGCCAGCGAGTTCCTGCGCCGGGAGCAGGACCTGCTGCTCGAGGGCCAGGGCATCCCGGAGACGCTCACGCCCATCGAGGGCCGACCCGTGGTCGTGGTGGCGCCCGGCGCCGAGGTCCGCGCGGACCTGCGCGCGCTGCGGCCCTTCATCCGTGAGCAGCGTCCGGTCCTGATGGGGGTCGACGCCGGAGCCGATGCCCTCCTCGACGCCGGCCACCGCCCCGACATCGTGCTGGTCGGACCGGAGGGCCTCGCGCCGGGCAGCGTCGCCGCCGAGCACGGCGGCACCGTCTCGGACAGGGCGCTGGGCGCCGCCCGGGACGTGGTGCTGCATGCCGACCGCACCGGCCACGCCCTCGGCTCCGACCGGCTCAGCCGGCTGGGCGTCCGGCACCGCAGCCTGTCCGCGTCCGGGCGCAGCGAGGACGCCGGGCTGCTGCTCGCCGACGTGCGCGGCGCCAGCCTGCTCGTCACCGTCGGCACGTCGGTCGGCCTCGCCGAGCTCCTCGACCCGGGAAGGAGCGGCCTGCCGGCCACGTTCCTGACCCGGCTGCGGGTCGGGCCCCGGCTGATGGACGCCAGGACGGTCCCGCAGCTGTACGTCGGCCGTGTCCGGCCGTGGCACCTGGTGCTGGTGCTGCTCGCCGGCCTGGTGGCGCTGGCCGTGGCGGTCGCCACCACGCCGGTCGGTCAGCAGTGGTGGTCCGAGCTGTCCCCGTCCACTGCCCCCTGGCTCGCGGCAGCCACCGACCGGCTGTCGCAGGCGTGGGCGTGGCTGGAGGGCCTGTTCTCGTGACGTCGTTCCGCTACCACGTGGTGAGCCTCCTCTCGGTCCTGCTGGCCCTGGCGGTCGGCGTCGCGCTGGGCGCGGGCCCGCTCCAGGGCCGGACCCAGGACACGCCGGTGGGCCGGGTGGCCAGCGACGGATCCGGGTCGGACCCCGCCGGCGCGGGCGACGGCCTGCGGCGAGCACTCAGGTTCGACGACGACTTCGCCGCCGGCATCGCGCCGGCCCTGCTGGCCTCCCGGCTGCGCGGACACGAGGTGACGGTCGTCGCCCTGCCCGGTGCGGACGCGGGCGGGGTGGCCGGGCTGGTCCGGCTGGTCGGGGTCGCCGGCGGTCGGGTGGGGGGCACGTTCACGGCCGGCAGCAAGCTCCTCGACGTCGCCGAGAAGGAGTTCGTCGACCAGCTCGGGTCCCAGCTGCAGGCGCGCGTCCCGGGAGTGCGGGTGCCGGCCGCCGGTCCCTACGAGCGGATGGGAGCGCTGATCGCCCACGCGGTCGGCACCGACCGGCTCGGAGGCGCCCCCGTGGACCCCGCCGGCACGACCATCCTGGGTGCGCTGCGAGCCGCGGACCTGCTCTCGCCCCGCACCCGCTCGGCCCGCCGGGGCGACCTGGTGCTGTTCGTGGCCGGAGCGGGGGACCGCGGACCGGGAACGAGCACCGGGGCCGGGGCCATCCTCACCTCACTGGTGCACGCGGTCGACGCCGGCACGCGCGGCACGGTCCTCACCGGCCCGCCGGGCGTGGCCGGTGTCAGCGCGCCGGTCGCCGCCGTGCGGGCCGACGCCGGTGCCGCCCGGGACGTCTCGACCGTCGACATGCTCGCCGGCACGGCGGGGGAGGTGGTGACGGTGCTCGCGCTGTCGGGCCAGGCGGCCGGCGGGACCGGTCACTACGGGGCCGCCGGCGCGCCCGACGGTGTCCTGCCGAGCGCCCCGCCCGCGCCCCCACGCTGACTGCCGGGTCCGGTCTTCGCGCGGATGGAGATGCGTTGGTAGGCTAGAACCCCGTGGATGGTCGTGGATCGATCGCCTGTTGATCGCTGACCGGGCCGCCGCAGCACGCACCACCTCAGCACCGACCACGGGAGTCCAGTTGGCCGCTTCGCCGTACTCGTCAGCGGGACCGACCAAGCACGTGTTCGTCACCGGCGGCGTCGCCTCCTCCCTCGGCAAGGGTCTCACCGCCTCGAGCCTCGGCAGCCTGCTCAAGGCACGGGGCCTGCGGGTCACGATGCAGAAGCTGGACCCCTACCTCAACGTCGACCCGGGCACGATGAACCCGTTCCAGCACGGTGAGGTGTTCGTCACCGACGACGGCGCCGAGACCGACCTGGACATCGGCCACTACGAGCGGTTCCTGGACACGGACCTCGCCGGCATCGCGAACGTGACGACGGGCCAGATCTACTCCCACGTGATCGCCAAGGAGCGGCGCGGGGACTACCTCGGCGACACCGTCCAGGTGATCCCGCACATCACCAACGAGATCAAGGACCGGATCCGGGCGATGGCCGGACCCGAGGTCGACGTGGTCATCACCGAGGTCGGCGGCACCGTCGGCGACATCGAGTCGCTGCCGTTCCTGGAGGCGGCGCGCCAGGTCCGCCACGACGTCGGGCGGGACAACGTGTTCTTCCTGCACGTCTCGCTGGTCCCCTACATCGGCCCCTCCGGGGAGCTGAAGACCAAGCCGACCCAGCACTCCGTCGCCGCGATGCGCTCCCTGGGTCTCCAGCCGGACGCGATCGTGTGCCGCTCGGACCGGTCGATCCCCGACTCGATGAAGCGCAAGATCTCGCTGATGTGCGACGTCGACAACGAGGCCGTCGTGAACGCCACCGACGCCCCCTCGATCTACGACATCCCGAAGGTGCTGCACTCCGAGGGCCTGGACGCCTACGTCGTACGACGCCTCAACCTGCCGTTCCGCGACGTGGACTGGACCGAGTGGGACGACCTGCTGCGTCGGGTGCACCACCCCGCGGAGCAGGTCAGCGTCGCGCTGGTCGGCAAGTACGTCGACCTGCCGGACGCCTACCTCTCGGTCGCCGAAGCCCTGCGCGCCGGCGGCTTCGCGCACGAGGCGAAGGTGAACATCGTCTGGGTGCCCTCCGACGAGTGCCAGACCCGCGAGGGCGCCGCCCGGCACCTCGCCGACGTGGACGCCGTCTGCATCCCCGGTGGCTTCGGGATCCGCGGCATCGAGGGGAAGGTGGGTGCGCTGGAGTACGCCCGCCGGCACCGCATCCCCACCCTCGGGCTGTGCCTGGGCCTGCAGTGCATGGTGATCGAGTTCGCGCGCCACGAGGCCGGGATCGCCGGCGCGGACTCCACCGAGTTCCATCCCGGCTGCGACGAGCCGGTGATCGCGACGATGGCCGAGCAGAAGCACTTCGTGGACGGGGAGGGGGACCTGGGCGGGACGATGCGGCTCGGGCTCTACCCCGCCGACCTGACCGAGGGGTCCCTGGTGCGGGAGGCCTACGGCGAGGCCAAGGTCGAGGAACGCCACCGGCACCGCTACGAGGTGAACAACGCCTACCGCGAGCGCCTCGAGGAGGCGGGGCTGGTGTTCTCGGGGAGGTCGCCGGACGACAGCCTGGTGGAGTTCGTCGAGCTTCCGCGCGAGGTGCACCCCTACTACGTCTCGACCCAGGCCCACCCGGAGCTCAGGTCCCGGCCGACCAGGCCACACCCGCTGTTCTCGGGTCTGGTCGCAGCAGCGGTGGCCCGGCAGAAGGAGCTGCAGTTCCCGATCGACGAGAGCGTGCTGCGCCGCCGGGTCGCCGACCAGCCCGCCGACTCGGTGGTCTGAGGCCGGCAACGGCACCTGTGCGTGGTTGCCGTGCGGATCCGCGCCCGGCGCTGACGCCAACCTCGCACGTGCGTGGTTGGCGTTGGGCACCGGCAGCTACCCCCCGGTCCGGCCGACGCCAGGCCGGGTCAGGCGCAGCCACCTGGTCCGGCCGAGGCCAGGACGGGTCGCCGACCAGCAGGCCGCGACCGACTGGACAGGGCTCGGACCACGGCAACGGCGCCTGTGCGTGGTTGCCGTGCGGATCCGCGGCCGGCGCTGACGCCAACCTCGCACGGGCGTGGTTGGCGTGACGAACCGAGACATCGCGGGACGGCAACCGCGCACGGGCGCGATTGCCGCGACTGCTGCTCAGCAGGCCGACGCGGGGGGATCCTCAGGACTCCCGGGCCCGCAGCATCCGGCGGAGGCCGTCCCCGCGCTCCAGCAGCGAGTGCCGGACCGCGGGACCGAGCGACCCACCGTCCACGACCCGCTGCAGGTCGACCAGGAACTGCTCGTCGCCGACCGCCGAGGGGAAGAAGGCCCGGGTCAGGATCTCGGCCGTCATCGCGTTCCCGCCGAGGCCCACGACGGTCTCGAGGAACCGGCCGGTGAACCCCTCGAGCTGCGGCCGCTGGCCACGCTGCCAGAACGCGTCACCCACCTCGAAGTAGCGGTCCGCCGGCACCGTCCGGTCGACGAACACCGCCTGCCACACCTCCTCCTTGGCCTCCCGGCGCGGCAGCGAGGCCCGCACCGTGACAGCCCGGAGCCCGGAATCGGGGTCCGGGTCACGTTCGCGGAGCGCTTCGAGCTCTGAGGCCTCGAGCCGGTCGAGCGCCGCGAGACGGGTGAGCAGCATCCAGTGCAGCTCCACGTCGTCGAACGCATGCTCGCGCACCAGCGCCAGGTCCGGTTCCTGGACCGCCGTACGGGCCAGGGTTCGCAGGGCGGTGTCCCGCTGGTCCGGGCTCGCGACGAGTGACCGGGCGACCGCCGCCACCCGCGCGAGCAGGTCGGCGGTCCGTGAGTCGGGCGACCACAGCTCTGCGGCTCTGCGCAGCATCAGCAGCACGTCGTTCGCGACGCCGGGCTCCGTCTCCGCGCGGACCACCTCGACCCCGCACTCCACAAACGCCTCGCTGCCGATCTCCGCGTCGCTCAGCAGGTCCCAGGCCGTCGTCACCGCGACCGCCCGGGCCATCGGCGTCGGCAGCCCGCCGGCCGAGGTGAGCAGCCGGGCCTGGGAGACTCGGGTCCGTCCGGGTGCTCGCAAAGGTGAGGTCCCCGTCGTTGACCACAAGTACGCCGGGGCCCTCGGTCGAGCCCCCCGTCGGGTCCGGCGGCGGGACCACGGTCCGCTCCCCGTCCGTGTGCACCTCCAGGGTCGCCGTACGCCGCCACCGGGCCGGCCCCGCGCCCGAGCCGATGCGGGTGTAGCCGCCGATGTCCAGGCGGTGCCGCCGCGGCCGGCCGCCGTCGGGAGCGGTCACGTGCAGGACCCAGGTCCCGCCGTCCTCCCGGAGCTCGATGCGGTCGGTGCCGGCGCGGTCCAGCCAGGCCGCCGTCCACTCGCCCAGGTCCTGCCCGGATGCCTCCCGCACCGCGTCCATCAGGTCGGCGAGGGTGGTGCTGCCCCACGCGTGCCGGGCGAAGTAGGCCCGGAGCGCCTCGAGGAAGCTCTGCTCGCCGACGGTCGCCACCAGCTGCTTGAGGACGCTCGCGCCCTTGACGTAGGTGATCGCGTCGAAGGATGCGGTCGCCTCGGCTACGTCCCCGGCAGGCTGACGGATCGGGTGGCTGGTGACGGCCCGGTCCGCGGCGTACGCCTTGGGCTTGTCGGAGGTCAGGAACGTCGCCCAGGCATCGCCGAACTCACTCACCCGGGTGCTCGCCCACAGCGACGCCCAGCTGGCGAACGACTCGTTGAGCCACAGGTCGTCCCACCACCGCATGGTCACCAGGTCGCCGAACCACATGTGCGCCATCTCGTGCAGCAGGATCTCCGCGCGCAGCGCCCGCTCCCGACGGGTCGGAGTGGCGCGGTAGAGCGCGAAGTCGCCCCACGTCACGCAGCCCCAGTTCTCCATGGCGCCGGGCATGTCCGGGACGAAGACCTGGTCGTAGCTGCGCTGGGCGAAGGGCCGCCCGAACTCCCTCCCGAACAGCTCCAGCCCTGCCGCGGTGAGCGAGAACAGCTCCTCGGCGTCCCGGTCGAGGACCGGCGCCAGCGAGGCCCGGCACAGCAGCCCGAGGTCGTGGCCGTCGCGGGTGCTCCGCAGCTCGTGGAAGGGGCCGGCGTTGACCACGACGACGTACGTCGAGAGGGGTGGTGTGGCCGGGAAGACCCAGCGACGGGCGTCACCAGCGGTGGTGACCGTGTCCACGGCGGAGTTGGACAGGACCCTCCAGGCCGCCGGGGCGAGCACCGAGAACGCGTGCGGCGCCTTGAGGTCGGGCTGGTCGAAGCACGCCCAGCACATCCGGGCCTCGTCCGGCTCGAAGGTCGTCCACACGTAGACCTGCTGGTCGCCGGGGTCCACGCACCGGTGGACCCCCCGCTGGGAGCCGGTGTCCTGCTGCTCGCAGGCGACGACCAGGACGTTGTCGGCGGCCAGGTCCTCCAGCCGGATCCTGCCCTCCGCGATCCGGTCGCGCGGCAGCTCCACGCCGTTGAGGGAGAGCGACGTGACGCTCGCCACGCAGTCCACGAAGCTCTCGGCGCCCGGCTCGGCGCACCGGAACCTGATGGTGGAGGTCGCCCGCCAGGTCGGGCCGTCCGGCAGCCCGGTGAGGTCCACGTCGATGTCGTAGCGCTCGACGCTCAGGAGTGCCGCTCGCTGCTCGGCCTCCTGCCTGGTGAGGCTGCGCTGGTCGTTCACGGGTCTCCCTCCGGGTCGGCGCCCTCGCCAAGATACCGTCGGAGCCATGTCGAAGACGCCCGCCCGAACCGAGGACCTGCCCGAGTCCTGGCAGGTGCACGAGGTCGAGCACATCTGGAAGGGCGGGGCGCCGTTCTCGGTGCGCCGCGACACCATCTCCGCACCCGGGCGCCCCGACGACCGGTTCGGCCGTCTGGTCCTCGAGCACCCGGGCGCGGTCGTCGTGCTCGCGGTCGACGAGCAGGTGCGGGCTCTGGTGCTGCACCAGTACCGTCACCCGGCCCTGATGCGCTTCGTCGAGCTGCCGGCTGGGCTGCTGGACGTGGAGGGCGAGGACCCGCTGGTCGCGGCGAAGCGGGAGCTCCAGGAGGAGGGCCTCGTGCATGCCGAGCGCTGGACGCACCTGTTCTCGACGTACTCCTCGCCGGGCCTCATGAGCGAGAGGATCGTCTACTACGTCGCGGAGGGTCTGTCGGCGGCGGCCGACCGGGGCGGCTTCGAGCCGGAGCACGAGGAGCTGGACATGACGCTGGAGTGGGTGCCCGTCGACGACCTGGTCACCGGCGTGCGGGAGGGACGGATCACCGACGGGCCGACCATCCAGGCGCTGCTGGGGTACGTCCTGTTCCACCGCCACCCTGGCGACCCGGCGGGTCTGGCGGCCCGCACGCCCTGATCCCCGCCCACCTGGCGGGTCTGGCGGCCCGGTGGGCCGCCCGTTCCCTGCCGACCCGGCGGGTGTGGCGGCCCGGGCGCCGCCAGATACGCCGGGTCGACGTGGTGGGGGCCGCCAGATACGCCGGGTCGACGTGGTTGACAGCGCCAGACGCGCCGGGTCGGCGCCCGGTGACCTTGGACACAAGAGGCCCTAGACTCGGGGCCGGTCGCCCCGACGGCGCGGCGACCGTCCAGCGAGAGGAGCCAGCTCGATGAAGGTCGGCGTCCCGAAGGAAGTCAAGAACCACGAGTACCGAGTGGCGCTCACGCCGATCGGTGTGCACGAGCTGACCCAGCACGGTCACCAGGTGTACGTCGAGAGGGGCGCGGGTGCCGGGTCGCTGATCCCCGACGAGGAGTACATCGCCGAGGGTGCCACGATGCTGGACACCGCCGACGACGTGTGGGGAACCGCGGACACGGTCCTGAAGGTCAAGGAGCCGGTCGAGGAGGAGTACGCCCGGATGCGGGAGGGGCAGACGCTCTTCACCTACCTGCACCTGGCCGCCGACAAGAGGCTCACCGACGAGCTCCTCGCGCGCAAGGTCACGGGCATCGCCTACGAGACGGTGCAGCTGCGGTCCGGGTCGCTGCCGCTGCTCTACCCGATGTCGGAGGTCGCGGGCTGCCTGGCACCGCAGGTCGGGGCTCACTCGCTGATGAAGGCCCAGGGCGGCCGGGGCGTGCTGCTCGGCGGGGTCGGTGGGGTCGCGAACGCCAAGGTGGTGGTCATCGGGGCCGGGGTGTCCGGGCAGAACGCCGCCAACATCGCGCTCGGCATGGGCGCCAACGTGACCCTGCTCGACACCGACCTGGACAAGCTGCGGATGTCGTTCTGGCGCTACGACAACCGCGTGCACGGCCTGGCCTCCTCCAAGCTCACCATCCAGCAGCAGGTCATCGAGGCCGACCTGGTGATCGGGGCGGTGCTGATCCCCGGCGCGAAGGCCCCGATGCTGGTCAGCAACGAGCTCGTCTCGCAGATGAAGCCCGGCTCGGTGCTCGTCGACATCGCGGTCGACCAGGGCGGCTGCTTCGAGGACACCCGGCCCACCACGCACGCCGACCCCACCTACACCGTGCACCAGTCGGTGTTCTACTGCGTGGCCAACATGCCCGGCGCGGTCCCGAACACCTCCACCTACGCCCTGACGAACGCCACCCTCCCCTTCGTGGTCGCGGTGGCGGACAAGGGCTGGAAGCAGGCACTGCGTGACGACCACGCCCTGGCCCTGGGCCTGAACACCCACGACGGCCGGCTCACCAACGCGCCGGTGGCCAAGGCGCACGGGCTGGAGAGCGTCTCCGCCGAAGACGTCCTGGGCTGAGCCGGGTGACCGCCCCGGCCCGAGCGACCGCGTCAGCGCCGTCCGACCTCGGGCCGGCGGTCCGCACCTACCTCGACCACCTGGTGGTGGAGCGCGGGGTCGCCGACAACACCCTCAAGTCCTACCGCCGCGACCTGCGCAGGTACGCCGGCTGGCTCGCCGGCCAGGGCATCGACCGGCTCGACGCGGTTCGTGAGGCGACCGTCACGGCGTTCCTGATGGCGCTGCGCGAGGGGGACGCCGAGCACCCGCCTCTCAGCGCCGCCTCGGCGGGACGGACCGTGGTCGCGGTGCGGGGCTTCCACCGGTTCGCGGTCCGGGAGGGCCTGGCACCGGTCGACCCGTCGGCCGCCGTACACCCGCCCGCGCCGGCCCGACGGCTCCCCAAGGCGCTGCCGCTGTCCGACATCGAGCGGATCCTGGACGCGGCCGGAGCGCCCGGGACCCCGCTCGCGCTCCGGGACCGGGCCCTGCTGGAGGTGCTCTACGGCACCGGCGCCCGGATCTCCGAGGCGGTCGGGCTGGACCGCGACGACCTGGACCTCGAGCAGGGCGCGGTGCTGTTGCGCGGCAAGGGCAGCAAGGAGCGGGTGGTGCCGGTCGGGTCCTACGCCCGATCCGCCGTCGAGGCCTACCTGGTGCGCGCCCGGCCGGTGCTGGCCGCCGACGCGCCGGCTGCTGGTCGGGTGGTTCCGGCGCTGTTCCTGAACGCGCGCGGCGGCCGGCTGTCCCGGCAGAGCGCGTGGACGGTGCTGCTCCGGGCCGCCGAGCGCGCCGGGGTGCACGCGGAGGTCTCCCCGCACACGCTGCGGCACTCGTTCGCGACCCACCTCCTCGACGGAGGAGCCGACGTCCGGGTGGTCCAGGAGCTGCTCGGGCACGCGTCGGTCACGACCACCCAGGTCTACACGCTGGTGACCGTGGACAGCCTCCGGGAGGTCTACGCCACCGCGCACCCGCGCGCCCTCGGCTGAGGGCTTCCCCGAGCCCGCGACCGGCCCGCGACCGGCCCGCGACCGGCCTGCGACCGGCCTGCGACCCGCCGGAGTTGTCCCCAGAGTTGTCCCCAGAGGGACCTGGCGTGTGTACGGCGCGCCTGCGCCGTACACACGCCGTCCCCAGATGTACTGGTCAGTGACAGACGTCGACCGATCCGGTTGTAGGTCGGGAGACGTACCCATAGAGTCGCCGCGTTGCGCGCGACAGACGCCGCCCGGATACAGGTGCCGGACGGGATGCCCCCAGCGCAGCGTGGCCCGACGAGAGGCACCGGCGTGAACGACTTCGGCTCAGCACACCCCTCACAGGCGCACGGGAGCAGCGCCTCGGAGATGCCGCCGCTGATGCCCGACCCGACCCGGACCACCGGCACCCACCACAGCCAGGCCGCGAGCGCTCCGGCCCCGGCGGAGGAAGGCCCCGTGAGCGACCCCATCCCGTTCCGACGCCCCGTGATGCCCGACGCCCGGCTCTCCGACGAGCTGCACGTCGCGGACCCTCCCCGCCAGGCCGCCGGCGACCTCGTCCCGGACGCCGCGGGCGCGTCACCGGCGCCCTCCTCCGCGGTGCTGGGCCCCACCGGGCGCCCGACACCGCACATCCCCGAGCCCCGGCCGGTGAGCATCCACGGCAACGCCCGGGTGATCTCGATGTGCAACCAGAAGGGTGGGGTCGGCAAGACCACGACCACCATCAACCTCGGCGCGGCGATGGCGGAGTTCGGGCGCAAGGTCCTGCTGGTGGACTTCGACCCGCAGGGCTCGCTCTCGGTCGGGCTGGGGCTCAACCCGCACGACATGGAGCTGTCGATCTACAACCTGCTGATGCAGCGCGACGTGAGCCTCGACGAGGTCATCGTGCCCACCGACGTGCCCGGCATGGACCTGCTGCCCTCCAACATCGACCTGTCCGCCGCGGAGGTGCAGCTCGTGCACGAGGTGGCCCGCGAGCAGACGCTGCGACGGGTGCTGGCCCCGGCCGTCCCCGACTACGACGTGATCCTCATCGACTGCCAGCCCTCGCTCGGCCTGCTGACCGTCAACGCGCTGACCGCCTCCGACGGCGTGGTGGTCCCCCTGGAGTGCGAGTACTTCGCGCTGCGCGGCGTCGCCCTCCTCAAGACCACGATCGACAAGGTCACCGAGCGGCTGAACCCCACGCTCCGGATCGACGGCGTCCTGGGCACCATGTACGACGGCCGCACCCTGCACGGCCGCGAGGTGATGGAGCGGCTGGTGCAGGCCTGGGGCGACACCGTGTTCCACACCGTCATCCGCCGCACCGTGAAGTTCTCCGACTCGACGGTCGCCGGTGAGCCGATCACCACCTACGCCTCGGACTCGGCCGGTGCCGAGGCCTACCGTCAGCTCGCCAAGGAGGTGCTGGCTCGTTGGCCCGACGAGTGAGCCTGCCCGATGCCGACGAGCTGTTCCGCCGGACGGTTCCGGCGCAAGCCGGTGTGCCCGAGCAGCACGACGCTCGGCAGGACGCCCGGCCGGACGCCCGGCAGAGAGATGGGCAGGAGAACGGGGAGCCGCCGGCAGCGCGAGGACCCAGCGGTCGGGTGCGTCACGACGAGAAGATGACGGTCTACCTCACCGCCGACGAGCTGCTGGACCTCGAGCACGCCCGGCTCATGCTGCGCCGGTCCGGGCTCAGCGTGGACCGTGGACGGCTGGTGCGCGAGGCGATCGCGATGGCGCTGGCGGACCTCGACGCCAACGGCGAGGACAGTGTCCTCGTGCACCGGCTGACCCAGCGATGACGGCTGCCCTGGTGGGCGAGCAGTCGGCAGCACCCCGCGACAGCGCTCCGTTCGCCGTACGCCTGGACAACTTCGAGGGTCCCTTCGACCTCCTGCTGAGCCTGATCGCCAAGCACAAGCTCGACGTCACCGAGGTCGCGCTGTCGCAGGTCACCGACGAGTTCATCGCCTTCATCAAGGCGGCGGGACCCGAGTGGGACCTGGAGCAGACGTCGTCGTTCCTGCTGGTGGCCGCCACGCTGCTGGACCTGAAGGCGGCCCGGCTGCTGCCGCACGGCGACGTGGAGGACGAGGAGGACCTCGCCCTGCTCGAGGCACGGGACCTGCTGTTCGCGCGGCTGATGCAGTACAAGGCGTTCAAGTTGGTCGCCTCCGTGCTCGAGGACCGGGTGGCCACCGAGGCCCGGCGGGCGCCACGGGTCGTGGGCCTGGAGGAGAGGTTCGCGACGCTGCTGCCCGACGTGCTCATCGGGCTGGGGCTCGAGGAGTTCGCGGCGCTGGCGGCCAGGGCGCTCGCCCCCAAGCCGGTCCACGAGCTGTCCCTGGCGCACATCCACGCCCCGGCCGTCAGTGTCCGTGAGCAGGCGACGCTGGTCGTGGAGCGGCTCCGACGGCAGGGCACGATGACCTTCCGTGCCCTCTCCGGCGACTCTCCCGACACCCTGACCACGGTCGCCCGCTTCCTGGCGCTGCTCGAGCTGTTCCGCGAGGGGGTGGTCTCCTTCGACCAGGTGACGCCGCTCGGCGAGCTGACGGTCCGGTGGACCGGCACCGACGACGCGGACGTACAGGTCTGCGACGAGTTCGACGGGCAGCCCGCCGGGGACGAGGAGGAGAGGCCGCGGTGAGCGAGCAGGACACGGAGCCGGCCGCGCCGCTCGTCTCGCTGCGGCCGGCCCTCGAGGCCGTGCTGATGGTCGCCGACCAGCCCCTGGACCACCTCACGCTGGCCTCCGCGGTCGGTCGCCCGCCGGCCGAGGTCGTGGCCGCCCTGCAGTCACTCGCCGAGGAGTACGCCGACCAGGGTCGCGGCTTCGACCTGCGCAACGTCGCCGGCGGCTGGCGCTACTACACCCGCGAGGAGTACGCCGGGGTGGTCGAGCGGTTCGTCGTCGACGGCCAGCAGGCCCGGCTGACCCAGGCCGCCCTGGAGACGCTCGCCGTGGTCGCCTACAAGCAGCCGGTCAGCCGGGCGCGGGTCTCGGCGGTGCGCGGCGTCAACGTCGACGGCGTGATGCGCACCCTGGTCACCCGGGGGCTGGTCGAGGAGGCCGGCCAGGACCCGGAGACCACCGCGGTGCTCTACCGCACCACCTCCTACTTCCTGGAGCGGATCGGCGTCGCGTCCCTGGCCGACCTGCCCGACCTCGCGCCGTTCCTGCCGGACATGGCCGACCTCGACGACCCCGACGACCGGCAGGACGGCCCGCCCCCGCCGCACGACGGGCCGGCGCCGCACGACGGGCCGGCGCCGCACGACGCCCCCCCGCCGCACGACGGGCCCCCCGGGGCGACATGAGCCTGGAGACCGACGACCAGGGGCTGGTCCGGCTGCAGAAGCTCCTCGCCCGGTCGGGGGTGGCCAGCCGCCGCAGGTGCGAGGAGCTGATGCTGGCCGGACAGGTCGAGGTGGACGGCGAGGTGGTGACCCGGCTCGGCACCAAGGTGGACCCGACCACGGCGGTCATCCGGGTCGAGGGCAGGCGGCTGCCGCCGGTGAGCGAGCACGTCTACCTGGCTCTGAACAAGCCACGCGGCGTCGTCTCCACGATGGCGGACCCGCAGGGACGTCGCACGCTCGCGGACCTGGTGGCCGACCGCCCCGAGCGGCTCTTCCACGTCGGCCGTCTCGACACCGACACCGAGGGCCTGATCCTGCTCACCAACGACGGCGACTTCGCCCAGCGCGTGGCCCACCCCAGCTATGAGCTGACCAAGACCTACGTCGCCGAGGTCGACGGCGTCGTCTCGAGGGCCACCGTCCGCCGCCTGCTGGCCGGCGTCACCCTGGACGACGGCCCGGTCGACGTCACCGCGTGCCGGGTCGTCTCCAGCCACGGCGACCGCTCGATCGTCGAGCTGGTCATCCACGAGGGCCGCAATCGCATCGTCCGGCGGCTCCTCGACGAGGTGGGGCACCCGGTGCGCCGGCTGACCCGGACCGCGATCGGCCCGGTGCTGCTGCGCGGCCTGCCCACCGGCGGGCTCCGCGACCTGACCCTCGACGAGCTCGGGGTGCTGCTGGACGCGGCCCGTCTCTGAGACGCCACTAGGGTGTGGCCCGTGAGTGTGCGAGCCGTGCGAGGCGCCACCCAGCTGGAGGAGGACGTGCGCGAGCACCTCCTCGAGCGGGTCGCGGAGATGGTCCTGGACGTGATGTCCTCCAACAGGCTCGAGGTCGACGACTTCATCAGCGTCATCTTCACAGCGACCTCCGACATCGTCTCGGAGTTCCCCGCCTACGCCGCCCGCCGGCTCGGCTTCGGCGACGTGCCGCTGCTGTGCGCGCGCGAGCTGGAGATCGGCGGCTCGATGCCGCGGGTGGTGCGGATGCTCGCCCACGTCGAGACCGACCTCACGCGCGCGCACATCACCCACGTCTACCTGCACGGTGCCGCCGCCCTGCGCCGGGACCTCACGCACGTCCGCGAGGTCCCCGATGGCTCTTGACGGCCCGGTCCTGGTGGTCGGGGCGGGACTGCTCGGCACGTCGATCGCGCTCGCGCTGCGCCGGGAGGGGGTCGACGTCGCCCTGCGCGACGTGAGCGAGGAGAACCTTCGGATCGCCAGCGGCCTCGGAGCGGTGAACCTCGACGCGACCGACGTACGCCCCCAGCTGGTGGTGGTGGCGGTGCCGCCGGACCACCTCGCCGACCAGATCGCTGCCGCACTCACCGAGACCGACGCGGTGGTCACCGACGTCGGCAGCGTGAAGGGGGCGCCGCTGGCCGGAGCCCGGGAGCGGGTCACCGAGGCGGAGCTGACCCGCTACGTCGGCAGCCACCCGATGGCCGGCAGTGAGCGGTCCGGGCCGGTGGCCGCCTCGGCCGCGCTGTTCGACGGCCGGCCCTGGGCGGTCACCCCGCACCGGACGGCAGCACCCGCGGCGGTCGACCTGGTCACCGCCCTCGCGCAGCTGTGCGGCGCGACGCCGGTGACCTTCGCTCCCGACGAGCACGACCAGGCCGTGGCCCGGACCTCGCACCTGCCGCACCTGCTGGCGGCCCTGGCCGCCGGCCGGCTGACCGACGCGCCGCGCAGCCACCTCGCGCTGTCCGGTCAGGGGGTGCGGGACGTGACCCGCATCGCGGCCGGCGACCCGGCTCTGTGGCAGCAGATCATCACCGCGAACACGGCCGCGCTCGCCACCCTCCTGCACGACGTGCGCGACGACGTGGACACGCTGCTGCGGGCCCTGTCCGACGGGGACGGCCGTGCTGTCGGGGCGGTGCTGGACCGGGGCGTGCAGGGGACGTCGGTGATCCCGGGCAAGCACGGCACCCCGACCGGGCCGGTCACGACCGTGTTCGTGGCGATCCCCGACCATCCCGGCGAGCTGGCGCGGCTGTTCGCCGAGGCGGGGGAGACCGGCGTGAACATCGAGGACCTGCGCATCGACCACGACCCGGCCCGGGAGTACGGCCTGATGGAGCTGACCGTCGCCGCCGAGTCCGCCGGCCAGCTGCTCAGCGCGCTGGAGGAGCGGGGCTGGACGACCCACCGGTAGTCTGCCTCCGGCAGCAGGCCGATCTCGGGTCACGGCCCGACGCGGGCAGTCAGGTGGAGAGGGAAGGCGGGAAGCCGGTGGGTGTGGTCGTGGCCATGGACGGGCCGTCCGGCTCGGGCAAGTCGAGCACGGCGCGGGGCGTCGCGAGCCGGCTGGGGTTGCGCTACCTGGACACCGGGGCGATGTACCGCGCGATGACCTGGTGGATGCTCGAGCACGGCGTCGACGTCGAGGACCCTGCGGCCGTCGCGGCGCACGCCGACCAGCCGCTGCTGGTCTCCGGCACGGACCCGCTGGCCGCCACGATCACCGTCGACGGGACCGACGTCGCCGGCCCGATCCGCGGCCCGGAGGTCACCGCCGCGGTGAGCGCGGTCAGCGCCGTGCCGGAGATCCGGCGGCGGCTGCTGGTCGAGCAGCACGACATCATCGGCGACGGTGACATCGTCGTCGAGGGACGTGACATCGGCACCGTCGTCGCCCCTGACGCGGCGGTCAAGGTGTTCCTGACCGCGGACCCCGAGGCGCGCGCCGTACGACGGGCAGCCGAGCAGTCCGGCTCCGACGTCGCGGCGACCCAGCAGGACCTCGCCCGGCGGGACCGGTTCGACTCCGGCCGGGCGGCCTCCCCGCTCGCGATGGCCCCGGACGCCCATCACCTTGACACCACGCCGTACACCCTGGACGAGGTGGTCGCCCAGGTGGTCACCCTCGTGCACGAGGCCACCCGCACGGCAGCAGCCGCCCGATTCGACTCCTGAGGAGCGCTCAGGTGTACTGGTAGGTCCCCCCGGGCCGCTCACGAAGGAAGACCGCATGACCTCCCCGTCCGACCAGCCGGCCCTGCCCGAGACCGGCGACCCCGGCGGCCGGCCCGCCGTCGTACCCGTGCTGGCCGTCGTCGGGCGGCCCAACGTCGGCAAGTCCACGCTGGTGAACCGGATGATCGGGCGCCGTGAGGCCGTGGTGCAGGACATCCCCGGGGTCACCCGCGACCGGGTGTCCTACGACGCCACCTGGAACGGCCGAGCGTTCACCGTCGTGGACACCGGCGGCTGGGACCCCGACGCGCGCGGGATGGCCGAGCGGATCCGGGCCCAGGCCGAGGTGGCCGTGACGATCGCGGACGCGGTGCTGTTCGTGGTGGACGCGGCCGTCGGCATCACCGACGCCGACGAGGCGGTCGTGAAGGTCCTGCGGAGGTCGGGGAAGCCGGTCGTGCTGGCCGCCAACAAGGTCGACGACCAGCGTGCCGAGGCGGAGGCGCACGCCCTGTGGAACCTGGGGCTCGGCGAGCCGTACCCGGTCTCCGCCCTGCACGGACGCGGCTCCGGTGACATGCTCGACGCGATCCTGGCCGCGCTCCCCGAGCCACCCCCCGAGGCGTACGGCGCGGTGGGCGGCCCGCGCCGGGTGGCCATCGTCGGGCGGCCCAACGTCGGCAAGTCCTCGCTGCTGAACAAGCTCGCCAAGCAGGACCGGGTCGTCGTGGACGACGTGGCCGGGACGACCGTGGACCCGGTCGACGAGCTGGTCTCCCTGGGCGGCCGGACCTGGCGGTTCATCGACACCGCCGGGGTCCGCAGGCGCGTCAAGGAGGCCTCGGGCCACGAGTACTACGCCAGCCTCCGCACCACCGGCGCCATCGAGCGGGCCGAGGTGTGCGTCGTCGTCGTCGACGGCTCCGAGCCCATCTCCGAGCAGGACACCCGGATCATCACCGCGGTGGCCGAGGCCGGCCGGGCGCTGGTGATCGCGTTCAACAAGTGGGACCTCGTCGACGAGGAGCGCCGCTACTACCTGGACCGCGAGGTCGAGCGGGACCTGGTCCGGGTGCAGTGGGCGCCACGTGTGAACATCACCGCGCGCACCGGCTGGCACATCGACCGGCTGGTCCCGGCCCTGGACGCCGCCCTCGAGGGCTGGTCCACCCGGGTCTCGACAGGGGCGCTGAACTCCTTCCTCGGCCGGCTGGTCTCCGAGCACCCGCACCCGGTCCGCGGCGGAAAGCAGCCGAGGATCATGTTCGGCACCCAGGTCTCGACCGAGCCGCCGACGTTCGTGCTGTTCACCACTGCGGAGCTGGAGGCGTCGTACCTCCGGTTCGTGGAGCGCCGGCTCCGCGAGGAGTTCGGGTTCGTGGGCACCCCGGTGCACGTGCAGCAGCGCCCGCGCAAGAAGCGCGAGCGCCGCTGACGGCAGGCCAGGGGGCCTACTCCACCGGGCCGGTGCCGAGAGTGACCGTTGCGGTGTGCGAGGTGCCTGCCGTATCCGTCCAGGTGATGCCCACCTGGTCGCCGGGGGACCGCTGGGAGATGGCGTCGTGCAGCTGGGTCGCGGACCGCACCTGCGTGGAGCCGACCGCGGTGATCCGGTCACCGGCCGCGAGGCCCGTCCCGGCGGCCGCAGTGCCCTGGTAGACGCCCTGGACGGTGGTGCCGGTCCGGCCCAGCGCGATCCCGAGGAACGCGGGCGAGCCGTAGTCGTACCTGCTGCTGGTGACGCCGTTCTCCAGGTCGTCGGCGACGTGCAGCACCTTGGCGATCGGCACGGCGTAGCCGACGACGTCCGCGGAGCCACTCGAGGCGGCCGTGGTCATCCCGATCACCTCACCCTGCGAGTCGTACGTCGCACCGCCCGAGTCGCCCGAGACGACGTCGGAGCTGATCTGGATGAGACCGGTGAGCCGCTCCCCGGCGGCGTTCCCCTCGCTCTGGGTGGTGATCGACTGCTGCTTGGCCAGGACGGTGCCCGTGGCGGCACTGAGATAGTCGACCGTCCCGTTCGCGTCGCCGACCGCGGTGACCGGGTCACCGACCGAGACCCCGTCGGTATCAGCGGTGACGGTGCTCAGGCCCGAGGCGCCGACGAGCTGGAGGACCGCGACGTCGTCCTTGGTGTCGGTGCCGACGACCTTCGCGGAGTAGGTCCTCCCGGTGGTCATCACCTTCACCTTGACCGACGTGGAGCCGGCGACGACATGGTGGTTGGTGACCACCTCACCGCTCGAGGTGAGCACCATGCCGGTGCCCGCTGCCTGCGCACGGTCGTACTTCATCGTCGTGATGATCCGCACCAGCCCCGTCAGCTGCGATCCGGAGGCCTTGGTGGTGGTGTCCGAGGACGAGGTCCCGGGGCTCGTGGTGCCGCCGCCCTGACCGCCGCGCTGGCCGTCGCCCTGGCCGCCGTACGGGTTGCCGGGCAGGGGTACGTCGCCCTGGGAGCCACCGTCGGACCAGGACCAGCCGTAGCCCGGGATGGACCCGATGTCCGGCCCGTTCCCGGTCGCGGTCCGGTCCGGGCCGCTCGAGGCTGTCGTCGAGGTGTCAGCACGGGAGCCGTGACCGACCGCGTAGCCCGCTCCGACGCCCCCGACGCCGGCCACCAGAGCGGTGACCGCGAGTCCCGCGACCAGCCGGCGGGTGGTCCGCGGCCGAGGGGCGGGCGCTGGGGCGGGTGCGGGCTCGGGGACCGTTGGGAGCTGCTCGGTCATGGTTCCTCCAGACGTGGTTGCTTCAGGTACAAGACAACCGCACCTTCCGAAGAAAACCCTGTGAGAGCGGCCAGGGTCAGCAATGCCTCGACCAAGAAGCTGCTGAGGAAGCCGTGGGCGCGCTGAGCCGGGCACCGGTTCGGCACGGGCGTGGCCCTGCGGTAAGGTTCTGGCGCCCGCTGTCGCAGAGTCTGCGCCGCGCGGGGTTTCGGGCTGTGGCGCAGCTTGGTAGCGCACTTGACTGGGGGTCAAGGGGTCGCAGGTTCAAATCCTGTCAGCCCGACCGAAAAACCGCCTCTCACCTGCGGAAACGCGGATCAGAGGCGGTTGTTCTTACTACCACTTGCCGCTATTGAACGCTTATTCAACGGAGACGATCCGCCGACAGCCTGAATTCGCTGGTGCGGCGGAGGTGGGGCACGGTTGCTGGTTCAGCTTCTTCGGCTGCAAGCGGCCTGTCGGGTATGTCCAGTGCCTACGGTTCGAGGGCTCGGCCCACATCGCGATGTACATCAGGTAGGCGTCGTATCCGATGGGGTACCGGTACTGCGCGGCCACGCCGGCGAAGGCTCCGCTCCCGACGCGGACTCCCGAGCGACCGTCGAGGCCTTGGTCAGGTCGAGTCCGATCATCAGACCCGACCTGACCACCCCCAGCACCGTCCAGACGGAGGAGGAGTCGTGACCCCGGTCGACCGGAGTGCTCCCCGGCCGAGGACTGGCGTCGTCGTCCAGCCGCCGTGACCGCGACCCCATCGCGCCGTCCCGCGAACTACGGTGTCGCGCCGGGATGGGTGCGCAGGAATCCGGCCGGTCGCCGCCTCGAATCCGCTGCCTACCGCGCCGGATCACGCCCCGGGCCAGGTCAGTCGTCGCCAGGCGCTGTTGACGAGGGATCCGATGCCCGCGACCCCGCTGAGGACCACGCGCGACCCACAAGCGGTACGCGGAGCCGTGTTCATGTGGGGCCCTGGACGAGGACGGGAGCCGCTCCCGGGCGTGGGCCATCGAGGGCGTCAGCACTGTCTGCCAACAGGACTTCGAACACCTCGCCGACCGCTACCTCATGCACAGTTCGCCGGCGGAGGTGGCCACCACAATTGCCGAACATCGTGAAGCAGGCGCCGAACCACTCGTCTTCGCCACGGTTGGCGAGGGTGAGCGCCGCGCGCGGACGATCGGCCTGTTCGCCCACGAGGTGCTGCCGCAGGTGCCTTGAACGTCTGTGGATCACCGTTACGCCGCTGGGACACCGTCGCGAAGCGAGGGATGGACCAGCTTGGTTGCTCAGCGCGCAACGACGTCAATCTCCAAGCATGCGCGGTGCAGCGAAGTTGAACCACGCGCTAAGCGGTCCGCGCGTTGACGAAGCAACGCGTGCAATCCGGGAATGGCCTCGGTTGCATGTCGGGGGCACGCGGCTCAGACTCAACAGCACCGATGTGAACCCACTCCGGCACCGCCGACCGGCGCGATCTCGCTTACGTCCGGCCCCCTTGGGCGGGCTTCGGAGCGCCCAGCCACCGGTCCATCGGTAGGCCTGCTGCGCGGACGGCCGGTGTCACGACCAAGACCGAGTTTGCTCTCGCGGTGTCCACGGTGGATGCATTGCTCCGTCAGCACTTGCCATATGGCAGCGACAGCTCGAACGATCGCCCGCGGCGACGCTCCTGTGGGTCGTCAGGCCGTGATCGGCTGGGCCGAGTGGCTGTGCCCGGAATGCGGGGAGGATGGTGAGGGCTCCGACCTCAAGCATGGTCGCTGCCCGAAATTTGCGGCGGCGCGGTCGACCTCGGGTGATTGGCTCGTCCGTGCCCAGGCGGTGGGAGGTCGGCTCCTGGGCAGGACCGCGTGGGGCCGGGTCCGCGGTGGCCATGTGATGTCTACCTTCCTACTTGTTGCGAAGGACAAGAGCGCGCATCGGCATGTGGGCGCATAGGCCCGCGTGGCCGAGGACGCCGGGCTCGGGCTTTCGGCGCGGCTCGGCCGGAGGCGGCTGTCAGTCCTCGCCCGCTGGCCGCGAGGAGGCGGCCAAGCACGCAGGGCCTGCTCAGGACGCGCACGCGAGGATGTCGCGCAACACCGCTCCCGCCGGATCGTCGGACACCAGCCTGGTGACGGCCTCGTCGATGCGTGCGACGGCGGACTCACCGACCAGGGCGACGAGCTTGTCCTGGACGTCGGCGTGGGTGAGGGGGAAGTGATCCGCGTCGCCGATCGGGTTCGGTGCGCACGATCCCACGCTGCTCCCGTCGCCGAACTCGATCGTGACCTCGGTGCATCGGCGGTCCGGCAGCTCGCGGTCCAGGTCCTCGTCGACCTCGACCTCGACCCGATCGCTGAAGTCCTCCGCCGCAGCGAACTCCGGTGTGCCGGGTTCCATGGTGCGGGGGTCCACCCGTCCGTTGACGACTGCGTTGCTGACGACGAACGGCAGGGAGAACATCGCGGCCAGCCGGTTGTGCGGGTGGCGGCCCAGAAGTGGCCGGGCCAGCGAGTGCGTCCGCACGCGCACGCGCACGATCTCGTCCAGCGGTCGGGGCGCCGCCGCGCGCATGCTCTGCACCAGGTCCACGGCAGCGTGGGTGTAGGAGCACGCGGCATGGCGCTTGAGGTATCCCTCGGCGGTCAGCCATGTGGTGCCGAGCTCGTCGACGAGCGCGTCCGGGTCGAGGGTGCCCACGATCGAGCCCAGCGAGTGCGTGGCTCGGCCGCTGTTGTGGACGAGTCCCGCGGCGGCGAGCCCGGCGGCTCTGAGTCCGGCCAGGTTCGCCTCCGCCATCCACAGGTTGCGGGTGAAGCTTCCCGAGAGCACGGTCTCCCAGGGCGTCACCTGCATCAACCCTGTCGCGGCATCGATGGCGGCGCCCACCTCGGCCGGGCCGCCGTCGCGCAGCAGCGCGGCGGCGGTCGCGGCTCCGGTCGCCCCCCAGTGTCCGTGGGTGTGCCACTCCGGGTTTCGGGCAGTGGCGCGGCCGAAGCGCGCCGCCACCTCGTAACCGGCCACCACGGCGGTGAGGAAGCGACGGCCGCTGATCGCCCTCGGCGAGTCGAGGGCTGCAACGACGGCAGCGAAGACCACGTGCGCGGCTGGATGGCCCGCAGCGTGCTTGTTCCCCTCGTCCAGCTCGAGCGCGCAGGCCGCGACCGCGGCGAGGTACGCCGAGGTCTCGGCCGTGGTCCGCAGGGTGCTGCCGAGCACGGGCACCGTGCCGGGAGGTGCTGCCCAGGCGGCCACGAAGTCGCGCAGCTCGGGCGTGCCCATGCCGGCCAGGGCGACCCCGACCAGGTCGGTGAGCACCACCGGGATGCGCCGCGTGACGGAGTCCGGGAGGTCCTCCCAGGTGAGCGCGGCCGCAAAGCGACCCAACTGGTCGATGGCGTCGGCGCATCGTTCCGCCTGACGGAACAAGTGTGGCTGGCTCACGTTGTGACGTTAGGGGCGACGGAGCGACCGGTCAAGACTGCAGAGCGGGCGCTCTCGTGAAGGGGGCCGTGACCCTTCACAACGCGCCGACCCGGTGGTTATGGTGGGAGGCGTCCTGATTGTTTCTGCAAGCGAAACGGACTTCCCTTGACCGATGATGTGATGCCCCTCGAGGGGCTCCGGGTGCTGGACGTCTCCACGATCCTGGCCGGCCCGCTGTGCTGCCAGATCCTCGGCGACTACGGCGCCGACGTGATCAAGATCGAGCACCCGTCGCGCGGGGACAACATGCGCGGGCACGGCTACAGCAAGGACGGTGTCCCGCTGTGGTGGAAGGAGATCTCCCGCAACAAGCGGACCGTTGCCCTCGATCTCAAGTCGGGCGACGGCGCGGAGGTCTTCCGCCGGCTCGCCGCCACCGCAGACGTGGTCGTGGAGAACTTCCGTCCCGGCACGCTGGAGCGGTGGGGGGTCGGTCCCGAGGTGCTGCAGGAGATCAACCCCGGCCTGGTGCTGGTGCGGCTGACCGGCTTCGGTCAGACCGGGCCCTACTCCAGCCGTCCCGGGTTCGGGACGCTCGCCGAGGCGATGAGCGGCTTCGCCGAGGCCACCGGTGAGCCGGACGGACCGCCGACCCTGCCGGCGTTCGGTCTGGCCGACAGCATCTGCGGCATCGCCGCGTCCTCGGCGATCCTCATGGCGCTGCGCCACCGCGACAGCACGGGTCGCGGCCAGGTCGTCGACATGAACATCCTGCAGCCCATCATGACCGCGGTGGGTCCGGCGCCGACCGTCTACCAGCAGCTCGGCATCGTCGAGACGCGCCACGGCAACCGGTCTACGAACAACGCGCCCCGCAACACCTACGAGACCGCGGACGGCAAGTGGGTCGCGGTCTCGACGAGCGCCCAGCGGATCGCCGAGAGGGTGCTGCGACTCGTCGGGCACCCCGAGGTCATCGACGAGGAGTGGTTCCAGACCGGTCATGGCCGCGTCCAGCACGTCGACATGCTGGACGCCTACGTCGGCGACTGGATCAAGCAGCGCAGCCGCGAGAAGGTCCTCGAGGCGTTCACGGAGGCGGGCGCGGCGATCGCACCCGTCTACGACGCCCGCGACATCGTCGAGGACCCGCACATCCGCGAGACCGAGATGTTGCTCGAGGTGGACGACGACGACCTCGGCCCGTTGCTGCAGCACAACGTGATGTGGCGACTGAGCGACAGCCCTGGCCGGATCAGGTTCACCGGACGCGCGCTCGGTCAGGACACCGACGCCGTGCTCGGCGAGCTGGGCTACACCCCCGACGAGATCACCGACCTGAGGAAGAGCGAGGCAATCCGGTGAGCGTGGTGACCAACGACGCCCTGCTGGAGGTGGTGCGATCCGGGATCGAGGTGGTCGACCTGGGCCGGCAGCTGCGGGTCGGGATGCCGCAGTCTCCCAACCATCCGCAGTTCTGGCACACCCTCCCGCGCAGGCACGGCGACATGACCCGGGCCGACGGCGGCAGCGCGGCCAACGACATGATCACCACCGGCACCCACGTCGGCACGCACATCGACGCGCTGGCGCACGTCTCGCACGACGGCGCGATGTACGGCGGGGTCGACGCGGTCGAGGCCGGCCGTGGTGGCAAGTACGACGAGCTCGGCGTGCACACCATCGCGCCGATGGTCCGACGGGGTGTCCTGCTGGACGTCCCCGCGCACCTGGGCGTGGACCGCTGCGACGCCGGTTACGAGATCACCCTGGCGGATCTCGAGGGCACCGCCGAGCGCCAAGGATTGCAGCTCGAGGCGGGCGACGTGGTGCTGATCCGCAGCGGCTGGGGCCAGCTGTTCGAGCGGGGCCAGCCCTACCTCGGCAGGGAGACCGGAGTCCCGGGCGTGGGCGAGGCCGGTGCGCGCTGGCTCGCAGATCACGACGCCCACGCGGTGGGTGCCGACACGATCGCCTTCGAGCGGCTCGCCCCCGGCGGCGGGCACGGGCTCCTGCCGGCGCATCGAGTGCTTCTCGTCGAGAGCGGCATCTACATCATCGAGGCACTGGACCTGGAGGAGCTCGCCGCACGCGGGCGGCACGAGTTCACCTTCGTGCTCGTGCCGTTGAACATCTACGGCGCCACCGGTTCTCCCGTCCGGCCACTGGCACTGGTGTCCGCGTGAGCGCGACCCTCGCCGAGCAGCTGGCCGCATTCGCCGCCGGCTCGTCGTACGACGACCTGCCGGACGACGTGGTGAAGAGCGTGAGGATGCGCGTGCTGGACACCCTCGGCATCGCCGCGGCGGCCGCCCCGCTCGAGACCAGCCGCGCCGCGCGCCGCTGGGCGGCCGCGCAGGGTGGGATCGAGGGCGCCTCTGCGGTCGGCGTCGACCGGAGGCTGCCGGCGAACCTGGCCGCCTTCGTCAACGGGGTCCTCGCACACTCGTTGGACTACGACGACACGCACCTGCCCTCCGTGCTCCACCCCAGCGCGAGCGTGGTGCCCGCCGCGCTGGCTGCGGCCGAGAGGCACGGGGCAGACGGTCGTCGACTCATCCACGCGATCGCGGTGGGTCTGGAGACCTGCGTCCGGATCGGGATGGCCGGCTACGACGAGGAGGCGAAGAACTCGACGTTCTTCGAGCACGGGCAGCACGCGACCTCGATCTGCGGGGCGATGGGCGGCGCGGTGGCTGCTGCGGTCATCGCGGGCGACGAGCGGAGCACCGTGCACGCCCTGGGAGTCGCGGCTTCGATGGCCTCCGGGATCATCGAGGCCAATCGCACCGGCGGCACGGTGAAGCGGATGCACTGCGGCTGGGCCGCGCACGCGGCGATCTCTGCGGCCGAGCTCGTCGAGCACGGCATCACAGGGCCGCCCACGGTCCTCGAGGGCCGCTTCGGCTTCTTCGAGGCATGGCTGCACGGGCGCTTCGACGCCAGCGCCGTGAGCGATGGCCTGGGCAGCAGCTGGCTGGTGCCCGACATCTTCTTCAAGCCCTATCCGGCCAACCACTTCACGCACGCTGCGGTGGACGCAGCGGCCGCCCTGCGTCGGGCCGGGATCACCCCCGACGGGGTGGAGCGCGTGACCCTGGGCGTGCCGGCTCCCAACCTGCGCACGATCGGTGAGCCGATCGAGGTCAAGCGGGCGCCCGAGACCGGCTACATGGCCCAGTTCAGCGGACCGTACGCCGTGGCTGTGGGCCTCTTCGGCGGTCACGGTCTCGGAGCCGGCCTGGAGGACTACACCGACGAGCTGGCCCAGGACCCCGAGCGGCGGGCACTCATGGCGAAGGTGGACGTGGTAGCCGACGATCGGTGCACGGCGATCTTCCCCCGGCAGTTCCCTGTGGTGCTGACCGCACGGCTCACCAACGGCAGCGAGGTCGTCGAGGAGGTGCTGGTCAACCGCGGTGGTCCCGACCGCCCGCTGTCGTTCGAGGAACTGGCCGCGAAGTTCCGCGACAACGTCGCGCCCGCGTTGTCACCAGACGAGTCCGCCGAGCTGGCCCGCGCCTGCGGTGAGCTCGAACGATGCACCGACGTGACGGCGATGCTGCGCCCCCTGACCGCGGTGGACCCGGTGCCCCTGGTGTCCGCCGCGACCCGATCCGCCGCCGACGGCCGGACCTTCAACCCCTGAGTGAGGAGAGGCATGTCCAACTACGACCTGGTCATCCAGAACGCCCGCGTGGTGCGCCCCGGCGCGGAGTCACCCGAACAGCTCGACGTGGCGGTGTCCGACGGCACCTTCGCCGCCTTCGAGGAGTCGATCGACCCCTCGCAGGCCGACACGTTGGTCGACGCCGGCGGGAAGCACCTGTTCCCCGGCGTCGTCGACGTGCACCAGCATTGGGGCATCTACAACGAGCTGGCGGAGGACGCCGACTCCGAGAGCCGGGCCTCGGCGCAGGGCGGCGTGACCTCCGGGATCACCTACATCCGCACCGGCGCCTACTACCTGAACCGGACCGGCCCCTACAAGGAGGTCTTCCCCGACGTGCTGGCCGCCGCGGAGGGACGCGCGTTCATCGACTATGCCTTCCACGTGGCACCGATCCTGCGCGAGCACATCGACGAGATCCCGATGATGATCGAGGAGTTCGGCGTCCCGTCCTTCAAGATCTTCATGTTCTACGGCAGCCACGGACTGCACGGCCGCTCGGCGGACCAAGGCTCGTTCCTGATGATCCCCGAGGACGAGTCCTACGACTACGCCCACTTCGAGTTCATCATGCGCGGCATCCAGGAGGCCCGTCAGGACCCGCGGTTCGCGGCCGACCGCGACCGCATCTCGCTGTCGTTGCACTGCGAGACCGCGGAGATCATGCGCGCCTACACCAGGCTCGTCGAGCAGGAGGGGAAGCTCACCGGGCTCGAGGCCTACAGCGCCTCGCGCCCGCCGCACTCGGAGGGCCTGGCGATCACCATCGCCTCCTACCTCGCCCACGAGACCGAGCTGCCCAACATCAACCTGCTCCACCTCAGCTCGCGCAAGGCCATCGAGGCCGCGATGATGATGCAGTCGACCTTCCCGCACATCGACTTCCGCCGTGAGGTCACCGTCGGGCACCTGCTCGCGGACTACGACACCGCCAACCTCGGCGGCAAGGTCAACCCGCCCCTGCGCTCGCGGGAGGACGTCGAGGCGTTGTGGGAGCACCTGCTTGCCGGCGACTTCTCGTGGGTGACCTCCGACCACGCCTGCTGCAAGGACGAGACGAAGTTCGGGGAGCCTCGCGAGGACGTCTTCGTGGCGAAGTCCGGCTTCGGCGGGACCGAGTACCTCCTGCCCGGCATGGTGACCGAGGGCCGCAAGCGCGGGCTGTCCTACAACCGCATCGCCGAGCTGGTCGCCAAGAACCCCGCGGAGCGCTTCGGCCTGCAGAAGAAGGGGGACCTGGCGGTCGGCTTCGACGCCGACTTCTGCCTCCTCGACGACGAAGTCGAGTACGTCGTCCGCGCCGACGAGTCGTTCTCCACCCAGGAGTACACCCCGTTCGAGGGCTTCGAGCTGACCGCCAAGGTGACCGACACCTTCCTGCGCGGCGAGAGGGTCTTCGGTGACGGGGAGATCCTCGGGTCCGCGCGCGGCCGGTTCGTGCGTCGCTCCGGCGACCTCAGCCAGGGGGCCGCCGGCTGAGGGTCTCCCGGGCGCTGCGCACGACGGCGGCGTCGATCAGCCGCCCGGAGGCGTCGGTGGTGACGCCTCCCTCGGCGGCCTCGAACCGGGCCATGACGTCCGTCGCCGCTGCCACCGCGTCCGCGTCCGGGGAGAAGACCTCGTTGATCACCGGGACCTGACCGGGATGGATCGCGGTGCGCGATCGGAAGCCGAGGTCGAACAGCTCTCGGCTGGTCTCCGCGAACCGCTCGAGGTCGCGGAAGTCGGTGGAGGTCGGTGCGACCGGAGCCTCGAGCCCGGCTGCGGCACCGTTCACCACCACCTGCGTGCGCAACGCGTCGATCGCGGTCGCGCTGCGCGTCGAGCGCGTGATCCGCAGGTCGGCGAAGAGGTCGGCCTCCCCGAGGGCGAACGTGCGAAGGCGTGGCTCGCGCGCCATCGCGGCCAGCTCCAGCAGCGCAGCCGCGCTCTCGACGAGGGCGACGACCCCGACCGAGCACGCCTCGAGCCCACGCTCGGCCTCCAGGCTCTCCAGGAGCCGGGAGGCCTCGGCGAGGCCGGCCGCGCTGGACTTCGCCAGGAAGATGCCGTCGAGGGCAGGCGCCACCGCGGCGGCGAGATCCTCCGCCAACGCGTCGGCGTCGACCCGGATCCACTGCTGGGCGCCGTCGCCGGGGGAGCGCGCGGTGAGCCAGGTCCGGACGTGCGCACGGGCGGTGTCCTTGTCCGGCATCGGCACGGCGTCCTCGAGGTCGAGGACGACCGCGTCGCTCCGGCCAGCCGTGGCCTTGGCGAAGAGATTCGGCTTCACCGCAGGGACGTAGAGGAAGGAACGCGGGAGGGTGCCGCCCTCGCGGCCGGTCGCCGTCACGCCCCGGCCTTCCCCGCGAGGGCTGCGGTGATCGCCCTCGATGCGTCCAGGACGAGCCGGACGTGGTCCTCGTGACCCTCCTCGCCGTAGCGGTGCATAGGGCCGGAGGAGCTGATCGAGCCCATCACGTTGCCGCCGGCGTCGAAGAACGGGGCGGCGATGGCGGCCGCGCCGGTGTTGCGCTCGTTGCGGGACACCGCATAGCCGCGCGTGCGCACCTCCTCGAGGTCGAGCAGGTACTGCGCCACATCGAGGTCCGCGTTCCGCTGCTGCAGCTCTCGCACCGCCTCGTCGGCGAACACCGGCGGCAGGAAGGCGAGGATGGACCTGCTGGACGCCCCGGAGTGCAGCGGGTAGCGCGGTCCGAGCTCGACGATCATCTTGACCTCCTGCGGACTCTCGTACTGGTCGAGGTAGATGCGGTGGTGCCCGACGAGCACCGACAGGGTCGTGGTCTCGCGGGTGCGGTCGCGCAGCCTCCGGAGGATGGGCGAGGCCAGGCTGCGCAGGTCCATCTGGCTCCAGGCTTTGCTCGTCAGGGTGGTCGCCGCAGGCCCGAGCATGTAGGTCGAGTGGTCGGGCACGACCTGGAGCAGGGAGCGCGAGGCGAGCGAGCGCAGGATCCGGTGCACGACCGCCTTGCTGAGCGAGAGCGAGCGGGCGATCTGCGAGACCCCGAGCGGGCGGTCCGAGCGGGCGAAGAGCAACAGCACGTCCGCGACCCGGTCCGCGGACTCGGTGCCGCCCGCGGTCCCGGCACGCGACGCTCGGTCCGTGGCGCTGCCGGGACGCGTCGGCGATGTTCCGCTTGTCATATCGGTTTCCTCGCTTCGCGTTTCGCTAGGCGGAACTCTAGCCGGTTGATTTTCTCGCCGCCAGCCCCTAGCCACCCCCCTGCGAGCCATGCCATAGTGAAGGTTCTCAGTCGCTGGACGGCGTGACTTGAGGCGCCAAGCGGAACATAGGATCTTGACCATCGTTCCTCTAACGGGAACATCAGCCGAGTGCCGCGAGGCACGGAGGAAAGGCCAGTCACGATGAACAAGCGGCCGATGTCGATCACGAAGCTCTCGGGTGTGGCGGCGATGCTGCTCGCGACCGCAGGACTCGCGGCGTGTGGGTCCAGCTCCAACGGCGGCTCCGACGGTCAGGGCAGCGACACGATCACCATCGGGTCGGTGCACCCCCTCACGGGGGCGCTGGCGGGAGCCGGCAACCTGATGAACGACGGCGCCAAGCTCGCCGTCGCGGACATCAACGCCGCGGGTGGGATCGCGTCGCTCGACGGCGCCAAGCTCAGGCTCGGGTCCGGTGACAGCAAGGGGACGGCCGAGGACGGCCAGAGCGAGGCCCAGCGGCTCACCCAGGGCGGGGCCGTCGCGCTCGTGGGCACCTACCAGAGCGACGTGACCCAGAACGTGGCCGCCGTCGCCGAGCGCGCCAAGGTGCCGCTGGTCATCGATGTCGCCGTCGACGACGCGATCCTCGAGCAGGGCTACAACTACGTGTTCCGCGTCCAGCCCGACGCGACCAGCATGGGGACCGCTGGTGCGGACGCGCTGGCGTCCATCGGTAAGCAGACCAACACCCCGGTGAAGTCCGTCTCCTACATCCACATCGAGGGCGCCTTCGGGCAGAGCGTGTTCGACGCGTTCGAGAAGCAGGCGGCCAAGAAGGGCATCAAGGTCCTCAAGGAGATCACCTACTCCGGCTCGAACTTCACCGACGCCACCACCCAGGTCCGCGCGGCGGCCGCAGCGAAGCCGGACGTCATCGTCGACACCGGCTACTACCCCGACAGCCTGCTGGTGGCGCAGTCGGTCCAGGCGCTCAAGCCCGACATCAAGGGTCTCTACGGCATCGCCAACGGCGCGTTCGACGACAGCTCGTTCCCGGGCGACGCCGGCGCAGCGGGACAGGACGTCCTGAGCGCCAACTACCACTACGCCGCGACCAGCGACCGGGTGGCGGACATCCGCAAGCGCTTCCAGCAGAAGTACGGCAAGCCGATGGAGACCTCCGCGATGCTGTCCTACCAGGCGGTCGAGGTCGTCGCGCAGGGCCTGGAGAAGGCCAAGAGCTCTGACCCGCAGAAGCTGCGGGAGGCGATCGCCGGCATCTCCATCAGCGACCCGCTGCTGGCCTTCGACGGTCCGATCGAGTTCGACAAGACCGGCCAGAACGTCAACGCGACGGTGATCGTGATGCAGGTCCAGAAGGGCCAGATCGAGCAGGTCTTCCCGCAGCAGTTCGCGACCAGCGACCTGGTCTTCCCCGCCTCGAAGTGATTCGGGACCGATCCTGATGACGTCATCTACGTCGCCGGCGTCGGCAGGCACGACGGACGCGGACTCCCGAGGTCCCTCCCTGGCTGCAGCTCGGCTGCCGGCCGGGGTGGGTCTCGTGGTCGCCATCGCGATCGTCCTGGTCTACACGGTCGGCGGCCGGGACGCCGGTCTGGTGACCCAGTCCATCGTCACGGGTCTGCTGCTCGGGGGCGTCTACGCCCTGGTGTCCATCGGGCTCACGCTCATCTTCGGCGTGCTCGGCATCGTGAACTTCGCCCAGGGCTCGATGCTCGCGGTCGCGATGTTCCTGGTCTACGCGATGGCCCACACGTGGGGCCTGTCGGTCTACGTCGCGACGATCGTCGCGATCCCCGTGATGTTCGCCTTCGGCTGGTTGGTGCAGTCCTTGCTCATCAACAAGCTGACCATGGCCGGCAACGAGGAGGGGCCGCTGCTGATCACGCTCGGCCTGTCCCTGTTGATCGTCAACGTGCTGCTGATGATCTTCGGCGGCCGGCCGCTGTCGGTCCCCGGAGGTGTCAGCGGCTCGTGGCACGTCTTCGGCGCCCTCGCGTCGTACGAACGTCTCATCGCGTTCGGCGGCGCACTGCTGGTGGCGGTCGTGATCACGCTGGCGCTGCAGAAGACGTCGTTCGGCATGGCGATCCGCGCCGTGTCGTCCAACAGTCAGGGCGCCGCGCTCGTGGGAGTCAACGTCGCTCGCGTCTATGCCATGACGTTCGGGATCGGTTCGGCCTGCGTGGCGGTGGCCGGCGGGCTCGTGGCCCCGTTCCTGAGCCTGACGCCCTCGGTGGGTGAGCAGTTCACCATCCTCGCCTTCGTGATCGTCGTGCTGGGCGGTCTCGGGAGTGTCGTGGGCGCCACGGTCGGCGGGCTCGTCATCGGTCTCGTCCAGACCGTCGGAGCGCTGTACCTGCCGGGCACCGGCTCGTTGATCCTCGTGTTCGCGGTGTTCGTGCTCGTGCTGTTCTTCCGCCCCCAGGGAATGTTCGGAGCGACGCAGTGACCGAGATGATCGAGCGGCAGGTCCAGGCGCCGGCCGCCGCTGACGACCCGCGGTTGAAGGACTCTCGGCGCACCCGCGCCTACGTGGCGCTCGCCGTGGTCGCCGTCGTGCTCGCCGTGCTCCCGTTCGCCATGTCCGAGCGCGCGGAGTCCGTCGCGGTGCGCACCCTGATCTTCGCGATCATGGCCGTGGGCTGGAACCTGATGAGCGGCTACGGCGGCATGTTCAGCTTCGGGCACGCCGCCTTCTTCGGGATCGGTGCCTACACCGACGCCTACCTCCTGGTCGAGCACGGCATCTCGCCCTGGCTGGCGATGCTGGTGGGGGCGGTGCTGTCCGCGTTCACCGGCGTGGTCATCGCCTACCTGTGCTTGAGGTACCGGCTCGCGGGCGCCTACTTCGCCCTCGCCACCTTCGCGTTCGCGCAGATGTTCCTGCTGGTGGTGCAGAACTTCGACTTCTTGCGCAAGACCGAGGGGTTCAACGTCCCGCTCCTCCCGCAGGAGTCCTGGGCCATGCTCCAGTTCGACCAGGGCAGCGTCTACTACTACTGGATCCCGCTGGCAGTGCTGGTGCTGGCACTCGCAGGCACGATCGCTTTCGTCAACTCGAGGGCGGGCCAGTACGCCCAGGCGATCCGCGACGACGAGACCGCCGCCGCGTCGCTGGCGATCAACGTCTTGCGCTACCGGTTGGTCACCGTGGCCCTGAGCTGTGCGCTGACCTCCGTTGCCGGCGCCTACTACACGCAGTACTACTTCTTCGTCGGGCCGGAGCAGGCATTCGGGTCCTCGGTCTCGATCCAGGCGATCATCCCCGTCGTCATCGGTGGCATCGGGACCATCTGGGGTCCGGTCGTCGGCGCGCTGGTCGTCGGCCCGCTGTCGGAGGCCATCACCAGCGTCCTGCGCGATCCGCCCAGCGCCCTGGGATTCCTGCAAGGGGTGACCGGGCTTGACGTCGCGGTCTACGCCGTGCTGCTGATCGTCATCGTGCTGTTCATGCCGAAGGGCATCTACGGGAGCCTGCGGGAGCGTGTCCGCAAGTGAGCCTGCTGACCGTCGACGGCCTGACCAAGTCCTTCTCCGGCCTCACCGCGGTGGACCACGTCAGCCTCGAGGTTCACGAGCACGAGTTCCTCGGCATCGTCGGACCCAACGGAGCGGGCAAGACCACGCTGTTCTCGCTGCTCGCCGGACAGATCCCACCGACGGCGGGACGGGTGCACTTCGAGGGGCAGGACATCACGGGCTGGAGCGCCGACCGGGTCGCTGCCGCGGGCCTCGTGCGCACCTTCCAGCTGATGCGGCCCTTCGAGAGCATGAGCGTGCTCGACAACGTCGCGATCGCCTCGCACGCCCGCCACCGCTCTCGCCGCGAGGCCCGTCGGCACGCCCTGGGCGTCATCGAGCGTGTCCAGCTCGAGCGCTACGTCAACGCGCCGTCCGGCAGCCTGCCCACGGCCGGCCTGAAGCGCTTGGAGCTGGCCCGGGCGCTCGCGCTCGAACCACGGCTGATCCTGCTCGACGAGGTGCTCGCCGGTCTGGTGCCCGCGGAGCGGGCGCCGATGATCGAGCTGCTCCGCGAGCTGCACGGGGACGGGCTGAGCGTGATGCTCGTGGAGCACATCATGGCGGCCGTCCTCGCGCTCTCCGAGCGGCTCCTCGTCATGCACGAGGGGACCGAGCTCGCGCTCGGTGAACCGCGATCCGTCGTCGAGGACCCTCGTGTCATCGAGGCCTACCTCGGGGAGGACTACGCATGATGCTCGACGTCCAGCAGCTGTGTGCCGGCTACCGCAAGCTGGAGATCCTCCACGACGTGAACCTGCACGTCGACGAGGGAGAGATCGTCTCGCTGATCGGCGCGAACGGCGCGGGGAAGACCACGACCCTGCGCGCCATCGCCGGACTCATCGGCGTCTCGAGCGGCACGATCCTGTTCGAGGGGACCGAGATGCAGAACCGCCGCGCGGACGTCGTGGTGCGCGCGGGACTCGTGCACGTGGCGCAGGACCGGGCGTTGTTCGGCGATCTCGCGGTCTGGGAGAACCTCGAGATGGGTGCCTACACCCAGCCGCGGTCGACGATCAAGGGCTCCCTCGACGAGGTCTTCGACCTCTTCCCCATCCTGGCCGAACGGCGTCAGCAGCGCGCCGGCACCATGTCCGGTGGCCAGCAGCAGATGCTCGCCATCGGGCGCGCGCTGATGGCGAGGCCGCGGTGTCTCACGCTCGACGAGCCGTCGGTCGGGCTGGCCCCGAACCTCGTGGGACAGGTGCTGGAGGCGATCACGGCCATCCGCGACACCGGGGTCACGGTGCTGATCGTCGAGCAGAACGCCAAGCAGGCGCTCGCCATCTCCGACCGGGCCTACGTCATCGAGAGCGGCGACATCGTGCTCGACGGACCGGGTGCCGACCTGATCGACGACACGAGAGTCCGGGAGGCCTACCTCGGGACCTGAGCAGCCACTCGCGCTCGGGGCGCCCGCCGCGCGGAGCCACCACGGCACCACAGCAGAGGAGAACGTCGTGCACCTACTGGCCATCACGCCCATCCACGTCAGTGCGGAGGAGCTGGCTCGCCGGCAGGCGCGCTACGACCGGCTCGCGCCGGCCGGTGTCACTGTCCACCTGGAGGACCTCGGTGACGGACCAGAGGTGCCCCGCTCGCTCGAGACCGCCGAGGACATCGAGGCCTCCGAGGCCGCGCTGCTCGACCGGTTCCGCACCGCCGACACGCGGGGGGTGGACGCCTTCCTGCCCGACTGCGTGCTGGACCCCGTCGTGGACAACGCCGCAGCGCTGCCGCGACCCGTCCACGGCATCGCCCGGCTGAGCGCCCACTTCCTGGCCGGTCTCGGCGGGCGGCTCGGTGCGGTGGCCCGCAACAAGGCCATCGCCGCCGAGCTCGACCGCCGCCTCTCGTCGTACGGCGTCGCGGCGGAGCCGACCTCGATCCTCGACCTCTCCGTCGAGGACATCGCCGACGACGCCGCGTGGGCCGCCGCCGTGGAGCACACGCTGAGAGGGTCGGCGGTCGACCACGTCATCAACGCCTGCTCCGCGGTGGATGTCGGCGAGCCCGCCGGTGGACCCCAGCTCTTCGACCCCACCTGGACCGCGCTGCAGCTGATCGGGCTCCGTGCGACGGCCGGAGGCGGCGCATGACCGTGGACGGACCTGACCTGGTGGTGGCCGGCGCCGGCGGCGGTCTGGTCGGCGCGCTCCGCGCCGCGTCCCTGGGGCTCTCGGTCCTGGTGGTCGAGCGCAACGAGCACTTCGCCGCCGGCAACAACACCGCCATGTCGACGGCGATGATCCCGGGGGCCGGGAGCCGGTGGCAGCACGAGGCCGGGGTCACCGACTCGGCGGACGACTTCGTCGCGGACATCATGGCGAAGACCCACGACGAGGCCGACCCGGTGCTCGCGACCGCGCTGGCGGAGGTGAGCGCCCGGCTCGTGGAGTGGATGGCCGACGAGGTGGGGCTCCCGCTGTCGCTCGTGACCGACTTCCCCTACCCGGGCCACTCGAGCTTCCGGTGCCACACGGTGCCCGGTCGAGCGGGGCGCGCGCTTCTCACCGACCTGGTGCGGGCGGTCCGCCGCAGCGACCTGGTCGACATCCTCCTGCCCGCCACGCTGACCGACGTGGTCGTCGAGGACGGCCACGTTGCCGAGGTCGTGGTGGACACCCCGAACGGCGAGGAGCGCATCCCCACGCGTGCGGTGCTCCTGGCGACCAACGGCTTCGGCGCCGACGGCGAGCTGGTGGCTCAGCACATCCCCGTGATCGCCGGCGCGGTCTACCACGGCAGCGAGGGCTCCCAGGGCGACGCCCTGAGGATCGGTGGGCGCCTCGGCGCCTCCACTGCGTTCCTCGACGCCTACCAGGGACACGCGGCCCTGGCGATGCCCGCGGCGACGCTGGCCGGCTGGGCGACCGTCATGCACGGCGGCTTCCTCGTCGACCGGACCGGTCGCCGGTTCGGCGACGAGACCACGGGCTACTCCGAGTACGCCTCCCAGGTCCTGGAGCGGGCGGACGGCGAGGCGTGGATCATCCTCGACCAGCGCATCCACGAGGCGTGCTCGTCCTTCCAGGACTACCAGGACACGGTCGAGTCGGGAGCCCTGCGGTGGGCGGACACGCTCGGCGACCTCGCGGAGAGCACCGGCATGGACGCCGACACGCTCGCCGCCACGCACGAGGCGGCGCGCGCGAGCGCCGAGGGGGGTGCCGACGACGAGCACGGCCGCACCTACTGGGAGGCGCCGCTGTCCCCGCCGTACGCCGCGATCGCGGTCCGGCCAGCGCTCTTCCACACCCAGGGAGGTCTGCGCGTCGACGGCCACGCCAGGGTGCTCACCGAGCAGGACGAGCCGATCCCGGGGCTGTACGCCGCGGGCGGGGCTGCCGCGGGCATCTCTGGGCACGGTGCCGGCGGCTACCTGGCGGGCAACGGCCTGCTGCCGGCCTTCGGCCTGGCGTTCCTCGCCGCGGAGCACCTGGCGGACGCGCATGGATGAACAGAGGGCCGCAGCCACCGTCGCGGCGGGCCGGGTCGCGATGGCCTTCGTGCGGGAGGAGGCCGGCTTCGCCCAGTTGACGACGCTCGACCGCCACGGCTTCCCCGTCGGCCGCTCGATGACCGCCTTCCTCGAGGACGACTGGTCGGTCTCCCTCGTCCAGCGGCGGTCCCACGCCCGGCTCGCCCAGATGCGCAGGGAGCCCCGGGCGCTGGCGGCGTGGGTGGGAAGCCCTGCACCGGAGGCCCGCAACGACCACCCACACGTCTTCGACGTCGGCCTGCTGCCGCCACGTGCCGTCTTCGTCCGTGGACGGGTCGAGTTCATGAGCGAGGCGTGGACCGAGACGTGCTACCGGCGCAACGTCGAGCACCAACGCGGTCGCGGCCTCACCGCTGCACCGCTGCGCACGCCGGACGAGGTGGCCCGGGACCTCGTCGGGGTCCGCATCGACCCGGTGCGGGTCCGGCTCGAGGGCTTCGGTGACCAGGCCGAGGCCTTCGAGTGGAACTTCACGACCGCAGGAGAGGCATGAGCATCAAGACCATCCTCGGCTACGACATCGTCCCCGGGGTCTCCCCGGAGGAGTACGAGACGTGGCTCTTCGAGGTGCACGCCCCCGACCTGCTGGCGAACCCCTTCCTGGACCGCATCGTGTTCAACAAGGTGCTGAGGCCCGTCTCCCATGCCTCCGGCGGGACGGCGAGCGTGCCTGCCGGACAGACGTTCTACCGGATCGCGGAGATGCACTACGCCGACGAGGATGCCTACCAGAACTACCTCGCCTGGTTCGAGGAGCACCCGCTGCCCGCCGAGCGAGGACCGGCGGGCCGCACGGACTTCAAGTTCTACCTCGTCACCGAGAGCACGGAGGTCACTGCGTGAGCACCAGCAGGATCCGGTCCGCCCGGGCGCTCACCGCCCTCGTCGGCGCCGCAGCGCTCTGCGGCTCCGCCGCGATGGCGGGCGTCGGCACGGCCTCCGCGCAGCCGGTCGGGAGGGCCGGCTGCGCGGCACTGGCCGGCACCGCGCTCCGCTCGGTCGAGGACTGGCCGGCGCGCATCACCAACAGCTCCCGGGTCGCACCTCAGGGCGGCCCGGCGTCGTGCGACGTCCGCGGCACGATCACCGTGACGGCGAAGCGCTCCACGTCGGTCATCCGGTTCCAGGTGCAGGTGCCGGAGGAGTGGAACGGGCGCTACGTCCAGGTCGGCGGAGGCGGCTTCTGCGGCAGCATCCCGACCGCATCGGGATCCGGGGCGGGCTACGTCGCCGACGGCTACGCCGTCGCGTCCGACGACTCCGGTCACCAGGGGTCCGCGCTCGACGGCTCCTTCGCCTACGACAACGACGCCGCGGAGCTCACCTGGGGCCGGCTCTCCGAGCACCTGACGTCGGTGGTGGCGAAGCGCGTCGTCGCGCACCTACAGGGGTCCTCCCCGGCGTACTCCTACTTCGTGGGCTGCTCGACCGGCGGCCGCCAGGCGCTGGTCGAGGCGCAGCAGTTCCCCGACGACTTCGACGGCATCGTCGCGGGCGCGCCGGCCAACCGGCAGAGCCAGCTCGCGCCGCTCTCGCAGGGCGTCCGGGAGCTGCAGAACCGCACGGCGGACCACCGCGTGATCCTGGACGGCGCAGCCGCGGGGGTCGTGCGGCAGTCCGTGCTCGACCGGTGCGACGGGGCCGACGGCCTCGCCGACGGGATCGTCGCCGACCCCCGTCAGTGCCGCGTCGACCTGACCACCCTCGAGTGCGCCGAGGACGGGCAGACCGGGTGCCTGTCCGACGAGCAGGTCGCGGTGCTCGACGAGTGGTACCACAGCCCCCGCGCCTCACGAGGACGAGAGCTCTACCCGGGCGGTCTGCCCCTGGGTTCGGAAGGCGGCTGGCCGGGGCTGGACATCGGGTCCGACACGAGCCTCTCCGGATCGGGGCAGTACGCCGAGCAGGTGCTGCGCTACCTGGCGTTCCCGCGTGACCCCGGCCCGTCGTACAGCCTCTACGACTTCGACCCCCGGAGGGACGCGGGCCGGCTGCACGCGACGGACCACCTCTACAACGCCGACTCCACCAACATGAAGGCCTTCCAGCGCCGCGGCGGCAAGCTGATCAGCTGGCAGGGGTTCGCCGACCCGCTGATCACGCCGTTTGGCCTGATCCAGTACTACGAGGACGTCGTCCGCGCCGACGGGAACTCGTTGCGCCGCACGCAGCAGTGGTACCGCACGTTCTTCCTGTCCGGCGTCTACCACTGTGCTGGCGGGCCCGGCCCGAGCCACGTGGACTGGCTCGGTGCCATCCGTGAGTGGGTGGAGCGGGGCCAGGCGCCTCAGCGCGTCATTGCCACGAAGGGTGGCGACGCGAGCCTCACGCGACCGGTCTACCCCTACCCGTTGCAGGCCGCCTACCGAGGCGCTGGCGATCCGAACGACCCGGACAGCTTCTCTCCGGTGGTCGGGCCGCGGGGACGTGAGGTGCACGTCTCGTCGTGACCGCGGGCCAGCCCGATCGCAGCTGCCCACAACCTCTCGTCAGGGTTCGCCCGCACATCGAGGGGAGGTGACCAGGCAGGCGCGGGGGAGATCGAACCAGCGCAGGTGCTCGAAGTCGTCGGAGACCCCGGCGTCGAGCCCGCCGCCCTGCGGAGGGTCGGCCTCGGCCAGAAGGCGGGCACCCTCCTCGAGGTACCGGGCCAGTGCGGACTCCGGTGCCCGGTCCGCGTGGTGCTCGTTGGGACCAGCGGTTCGGTGCCTTGCACACCGAGATAGCACGCGGCAAGCGTGCGCGAAGGAGCACCCCATGACCACCAACACGCGTGGACGCGTGCGCACGTTGGGCACGCTGCGTGCCGCCGATGGAAAGGGCATCGTTCGCCTTGAGGACCGCTTCGGCACCGACATGGACGACCTGTGGTCTGCCCTGACCGATCCCCACCGTCTCGCCCGCTGGCTCGGGGAGGTCGACGGCGATCTGCGCCGGGGTGGTGAGTTGCGCGCACAGTTCTTCGCCAGCGGATGGGAAGGTACCGCTCGGGTGGAAGTGTGTGAGCCCCCACAGCGGCTCTTGTTCCTGACCAAGTCCGAGGGCGAGCCCGACGGCGTCTTCGAGGTCACACTTACTGCCGACGGGGACCACACCATCCTGGTCGTCGAGGACCGCGGCGTCACCTGGACCACATCGCCGCCTACGGGGCCGGAGACCAGATCCATGTCGAAGACCTCGCCGGCCGTGAACGCTGCGATGGGCGGACGCGGTGCCGCCATCTTTGAGTGATCCAAACTGCCCGTGACCTACGGTTTCACCCAATTCCGTGGTTGCTCAATCCTCGTCTTCGAACTCTCCGGAGGCGGTGGCGTAGGTTCGAATCCCACCGGGGGCATCTCACCACCCGGATGGACGAGGGTGCGCGACGACCTGAACCGGTGACGGTGCCCTCCGCTGAGCGGATCAGCAGGTGCAAGATCCAACCTGTTGTCCGCGTCCGCATGACCCGGGTGGTCTCCTGCCTGTTCGCCGTGCTCACGCGGAGCGAAGCCGACGTGTTGATGACGTATCTGACGACAGGTCAGAATGGTCCAAGAAGGGGAGGTGCGACATGGAACTTGCCACCACCTACCTCGGCCTACCGTTGCGCAATCCGCTGGTCGCGTCGGCGTCCCCGCTGTCCCAGTCGCCAGACCGGGTCGTCGAACTGGTCGAGGCGGGAGTGTCTGCCGTGGTGCTGCACTCCTTGTTCGAGGAGCAGATCGAGCACCCCACACCGGACCCGGACAAGCCACACTTCTTCGACAACCCTGCCGGACCCGGTGCACCCGGGCGCTACCTCGACTTGATCGAGGAGTGCGTGAAATCGGTGGATGTTCCGGTGCTCGCCAGCCTCAACGGCACCTCCCGGCACGGCTGGACGGCGTTCGCCCGCAACCTGCAGGACGCCGGAGCCGCAGCCGTCGAATGCAACTTCTACAACGTGCCCGGAGGCATCCAAGAACCCGGTCGCGACGTCGAGGCGCGATGCGTGGAGGTGGTGCACGCGCTCAAGCAGTCGCTGCACATACCCGTGGCAGTCAAACTCACGCCGTACTTCTCCTCCTTCGGTGAGCTTGCGCTGCGACTGGTGGAGGCCGGAGCGGACGGCCTGGTGCTGTTCAACCGCTTCCTGCTGCCGCAGATCGACGTGCACACCCTCGCGGTCGCCCCCGTCATCGGACTCTCACACTCCTCTGACGCCCGGCTTCCGCAGACCTGGATCGCCCTCCTTCGCGAGCAGCTCACCGTATCGCTCGCGGGCACCAGCGGGGTCGAGACCGCATCCGACCTGGTTGCCTACCTGCTCGCGGGCGCCGACGTCGTTGAGTGCGCGTCGGCCCTTCTGCGCAACGGCATCAGCTACGCCTCGTCCCTTCTCGACGGCCTGGACCAGTGGGGCAACGAGCGCGGGTTCGGATCGGTCGACGACTTCCGCGCCCGGCTGGCCGTGCCGTGGCACATAGACGCCGAGGAGTACACCCGCGAGGGATACCTCGCTGCGCTCCAGACTGCCGGGCGCAGCTACCTGCACCTGTGACCGGACCGATTCACGCCCCCGCGCCGCACATCCAAGTGGCTGATCGCCGCTTCACCGCGCTACTGAAACAGGTTCCGATGCCGTGGGGGTTTCGCTCCGCGGTGATGGTGCCTTCCTAGCGGTCGATGATGCGGCGGCACATGGCTGCACCGAGCCTGGTGCCAGGACGGGTGCGACCAGCGGCCCGCTCTCTGTCTCTTCGGGAACCGTGCCCAAGAAGCGGAGCTCGCTGGGGGCGGCCGGCCGTGCGAATCCCGGCCGATGCCCCGGGGTCCACGCCTCTCCGTTCGGCTCGAACGGTCCGCGCGGCGCCTCGGCCAGCTCGTGCGCATGATGCACCCGAGGAGTTCAGTCCTCCGAGAGGCGGATCTCGACCATCAGTTCATCGGCGAGCCCCTCCAGCATCGCTCCCAGGGCCTCTGTGCTTGTCATCGCCGGTGCGATACTGGCTTGGACGCCGTTGCGGGCGGGCAGCGCGTGCGTGAGGTGGCTACCTGGAGGCTCAGGTTCGCGACTACGGTTGCCAGATGGCCTTGGCTGGCTCGGCTGAACCCGTTGAGGCTTCCGGTCAGCGGCTGGTTCCAGTCACCGCCCCAAACCGTGGAGCGCCCATCCAGAGCAGAGGTGATGTGCGACAGCGTGTCGGACATCCGGTCCACCGGCGTAGCCCTGACCAGGGTGGTTGCTCGGCTGTGAGCGGCCACGGCAAGACCGTGCAACACAACGTGATGTCATCGATGTCGGCGGTCACTGAGGCGGGATGAGGGTCGGGACCGGTAGTCAGTGGTGCTGTCGCCAGGATGCCTGCCCAATGCTTCGCTCCGGTCATGAGGGACGACGAGACGTGGCGGTAGTAGCCGTCAAGAGTTGCTTTCGGCGGATTCTCTGTGAGCGGCCAGATATCACATCCACGGTCGGTCAGCACTCGTTCAGCGCCCTGGTGCCGATGCAGGTGCTGTTCACTGTGCTGCTCCTGCGCTCCGAACGCGGACGCGGACCCGCGGTGTCCTACGTGGCTGGGCTGACCGTGATTCGACCCCCCAGGGTGTGGCCTTCGGACTCGTCTTCGCTGGAGCCGACGTGCTCTCGGCCTCCCGGGGAGCCAGCGGGCGGCACGCCGTCGTGCTGCTGGTGCTGGCCGTGCTCTTCCTCGTCTCCCGCCTCCGGTTGGTGCTGAAGCAGCGGGACCCCGACGCGCCACCGACGAAGTGGCTCACCATGACACGGACGATGCGCTCCACACTCGCCTTCACCTTTGGCGTCCTGGCGCGGGCGCTGGCGCCGAAGTTCTGGATCTTCACGCTCGGCGCGATCAGCGCCATCCATGCCGCCGACCTGGGTAGACCCTTGGGTATTCCGACCTACCTGCTCTTCGTGCTCCTCACCCAGATCGTGCAGCTCACCATCCTCGTGGCCGCCTTCGCTGCTCCCGACCGGTCCGCCAGAGTCCTGGATGACCTCGGAGGCTGGCTGGAGAGGAGCAACCGCGGCATCCTGATGACGGTCAGCTTCGCGGTCGGCGCCTGGCTGCTGTACAAGTCACTCGTCGGCCTCGGGGCTGTGTGAGCCGGCTTCGGCCCCGGGCGGCCCGATCCGGACCAGGCCGGTCTGCACGAGCCAGACACCGAGATCCAGCTAGGTCAGCCAGTAGCGGTGAGGTGACTGGGCATGACCGTCACCCCCGCCAGGGCCAGCGAGTCCACCAGCGTGCGCCCCGCAGGAACCCGCGGGTGGCGATTGCCACGGTCTCGCATCCGGTCCCGAGGCCGGAGCTGAGCCACGCCTTGGCGGTGAGCCCCGCCGTCACCGCCTCGCCACGCAGCCCGTCTCTGCAGTCGAGTGCAAGGGGCGCTCGTAGGCGACCCGCTATAGAGGACAGCACAGGCTTGTCCCGACCAGGGACATCGCGACCGCCCCCTGGACCCCGGAACGGGAGCACTCTCGACCGCCGCGGGCCTTCCCGCCAGACTCGCCGGCCGCTGGTGAGCCTGACATGCCAGACTAACTGCACTCGACTGCTCGAGCGGAGGGAGATCGTCATGGCTGGACCACTGGCTCTGGATCGCGACGCTATCTCCGCCTCGTGCGACCGGTACGGCGTCAAGCGCCTGGTCGTCTTCGGCTCTGCTGTCAGTGACTCCTTCGACGAGTCGAGCAGCGATGTCGACTTCATGGTGGAGTTCCGCGACGACCTCGCCAGCCGGTTCGACGCGTACTTCGGGCTCAAGGAGTCGCTCGAAGCGCTACTGGGCCGCCCGGTGGATCTCGTCTCGCGGGTTGCACTCGAGAATCCCTACTTCGCGGCGTCGGTCGAGGAGAACGGTCTCGAGCTCTATGCAGCCTGAAGCCGCCGGCCTGCTCAGGACGCCCGCAAGGCCGCTGGGCTGATCGCAGACTTCGTCGCGAACCGCACCTGGCAGGACTACGAGAGCGACCCGATGCTTCGTTCGGCGGTCGAGCGACAGTTCCAGATCATCAGCGATGCACTCAACAAGCTCAGCCGCCTTGACCCAGCAACCGCCGCGGAGATCTCTGACTTGCCACGGATCGTCGCCTCTCGAAACGTGCTCGTCCACGGCTACGCGGTGATCGACGACGAGCTCGTCCGGGAAGTCTCGACGAGGCGCGCTCCGGACCTGGCAGCGCGGCTTGGACGACTGGTGCCCAGCGACAACGGGGAGTGACGCATTCGGCGGAGAGCCGGTCAACGATCAGAGCTTGCCGAGCGTGACGCTCGTCCGGGTTGTTCCTTGGGGCAGCCCGGGACCAACGACTATTCCGATGTCCTCGGTCCAGGGGGCGCACATCGGAAGGCGACTCGCCGGCTCAGTCGGATCTCGTTGCTCTCGTGAGCAACTGGCTGCGGCGACTGGCGTCTGTTGGCTCTGGTCGCGGCGTCTCGCTCGAGAGGCTCAAGGGCGGCCATCCCGGTTTCTGCCCGAGCACGCCACTGCCCTCAGCATGCTCGACCGGCACCAGTTGTATCTGCTCACGCCTAACGAACTCTTCCTATCCACGGGCGGGGATGGAATGCCCCAACTGTGGTGTCAGAGGGACGCGGCGGATCGGAGCGGCATATGGACAGGTTCCGGGGATGAGCCACTCCTCCGTCCTCGCCCTCCCGTCTCCTGGGCTCTCCTTCGAGGCCGCGCCTCTCAGTCCGGCCGTCGCCATCGGGTTCGGCGTGCTCGGCCCCGTCACGATCGGTGGTCTCGACAACGCCGCTGTCCTGCCTGCCGGCAAGCCGACCACGCTGCTTGCCTGCCTGCTGCTGCGTCCCAACGTCGTTGTCCCAGCCAAGCGCCTCAAGGCCGCGGTCTGGGGCCAGCAGGGGGAGGGGAACACAGCCCTGCACACCGGCGTACGGCGGTTGCGGCACCTGCTCGTCCGGCACGGGGTGACCGGCGACGTCGTGCGGGCAGAGGCGGGCGGCTATCGGATCACGGTGGCCTCCGACGCCCTGGACCTGACCCGCTTCCGCGGACGTGTCGCCTCGGCGCGGACCGAGGACGACCCGCACGCCGAGCTGACGTTGCTGCGCGAGGCGCTCCACGAGTGGCGGGGCGTCTTGCTGTCCAACGTCGCCTCCGACGTCGTGCACCGCGAGGAGGTGCCGTGGCTGCTTGAGGAGCGGCTCGGCGCCCAGGAGCGGGCGGTCGACCTCGAGCTCGCACTCGGCCGATGTCGCGAGGCGCTGCCCGAGCTCTGGGAGCTCACTCGCGCGTACCCGGACCGGGAGCGGTTCTGGGAGCAGCTGATCGAGGCGCTCTACCGGACCGGTCGGCAGTCCGAGGCGCTGGCGCAGTACCGCGACGTGAAGGGCCACCTCCGCGACGAGCTCGGAGTCGACCCCGGCCACGCCCTCCAGAAGCTGGAGCTCACGATCCTGCGGGGCGACCACCTGGCGCCCGCTGCGCCGTCCCTCTCCCCGGTCACGGTCCGGGAGCCGACGCGCCCTACGCCACCGGCGCTTCCCCGACCCCCTCTGGCAGCGCCCAGCTTCGTCGGCCGCGCCGACCTCTGCGCCGACCTCGCCGCGGTCCTGACGGCCGATACCGGGTCCGGCCAGACGATCGTGCTCTCCGGTCCGCCCGGGATCGGCAAGACCGCCCTCGCCCTGCACGTTGGCGAGGGGGTGCGGGCCCGCTTCCCGGGCGGCCAGGTCGCCGTCCGGATGACCCACCCTGACGGGTCCCCACGGCCGGTCGACGACGTCGCGGCGGAGCTCGCCGCCTCGACCGACCGGAACCGGCCCCGGCTGGTGATCCTCGACGACGTCGTGGACGCCGACCTCGCATCGCTCGTGGCGCCGGAAGGTCCGCGCGACGCCACCGTCGTGACCAGCCGGCTCAGTCTCGCCGACCTCGCCGCCACCCGACGCAGGACGCACGTGCGACGGGTCGGACTCCTCGACCCGGCTGAGGCCTACGCGTTCCTGGTGGAGGTTCTCGGGGCCGACCGGATCGCCCGGGAAGGAAACGCAGCAGTCCGCTTGGCAGCGCTCTGCGACCACTACCCGCTGGCGCTGCGGATCGCATCGACCCGCCTGCTCACCCGTCCGCTGCTGTCGCTGGACGACTACACCACGTGGCTGGCGGCGAACCCGATCCAGCGGCTCTCGCTCGGCGTCGACAACCGGTTCTCGGTCAGCTCGGTGCTCGGCGCCGCGCTGGACCGGCTGGAGCCCGAGCTCGCCGACGCGTTCCGAGATGTCGCCCAGTCACCCCCAGGCAGCGTCCTCGGCTCCGAGGATGTCCTGCACCGCCTCGCCGACGCCGGCTTCCTCGAGGAGGAGCACCCGGGCCACTTCGGCATGCACACGCTGCTGCGTCGCTTCGCCATCAGCACCGCCACGACCGACATCCCTGCCCCGACCATGGAGGAATCCCGATGACCACCGAGCAGGCCACGACGCCGAAGCTCGACGACGACCTGCTCGCCAGCCGCCCGCGGGTGCGACGCGACATATTGTTCACCGAGGTGCCCGAGGGGGTGCTGTTCCACGACGCGACCAGCGGCTTCCGCATCCACGGCCGGTCGGCGTACCGCTTCGCCACCCTGGTGGTTCCCGTCCTCGACGGCACCACCAGCGTCTCCGACTTGTGCGCGCAGCTCGGCGAGCAGCATGGCGACATGGTGGTGAACCTCGTGCGCACGCTGTATCGCCGCGGCTTCGCACGCTCTGCCGCCCCCTCGACGCCGCTGGAGGAGCCGGTCCTGGCGGACGCCGTACGACGACGCTTCGACGCCCAGGTCGCCTACATAGACCACCACGTCGACGCCGCCGACCAGAGGTTCGCGGCCTTCCGCTACTCCAGGGTCGCGGTCGTGGGAGATGACGAGGTCGCCGGCTGGGCTGCGCGCAGCCTGGTGCGCAATGGTGCCGCCGAGGTTCGCGTCGCACCGGGCATCTTGGACGCGGGGCTCGAGCGCGAGGCCGCAGAGCTGCGGGTGGCCGGCTGCCCGGTCGAGGTCCGCGCCGACGACGCGCTGGCCGGGTCACCGACCTGGGACCACCTCGACGGGGACGACGTCGTGGTCGTCACTCCGTCGGCCCGGGCGGCCCGCACGCTGCTGGACCTCCTCCAGGCCGGCCTGCCGCGGGGCGTCGTTCTGCTGCCCTGCTGGCAGGCGGGCGACGACGTGCTGGTCGGACCGAGCATGCGCGCGGGCACCGTCGGCTGCTGGATGTGCGCGGCGCTCCGGGCCGGCGCCAGCGGCGACCCGGGATCCGCTGCCGACCTCTGGTCCGGCCTCGCCGGGCACCGCGCCCAGGGCGCCCGCCGGCCCGCCGGTCCGCTCGCCGCGATGGTCGGCAACCTGCTCGCCTACGAGATCTTCAGGCTCACCACCGGCGCTCTCCCCGGCGAGACAGACGGCACCGTGGTGGTCCAGGACCAGGACTCGCTCGACGCAGTCGTCGAACCGCTGCTGCCACATCCGGCCTGCGGCCTGTGCGCGGAACCCGAGGACGGCCCCGGCCCGGACGTGCCAGGCAGCATCGCCGAGGTCGCCGAGCCGGACGCGAGTCCCCAGTCCTGGAAGCCGATGCCCGAGCCCGGCGGCCCCGAGGCGGAGAGCCAGCTCGCCACCCTCCGGGACCGGATGGCGCTGGTCGGGAGCCGGCTCGGCGTGGTCACCGGCTTCGACGACGACCTGCTCCCACAGACGCCTCTGCGTGTGACCACCGTGCACGCCGCACTGGGGCACGGGCGGCGCCGCCGCGTCGCCGCCGTCGATGTCCACAACGTCGCGGGTGCCAGGCTGAGCGCTCTAGCGACCGCCGCCGGTGTGTACGCCGACCGCACGGTTCCGCTCACCGGAGTGCTCACGGGCAGGGCCGCTGAGGCCGCACGCGCTTCGCTGCCGGTCGTCTCCCCGGCGGAGCTGTCCACGGACAGTGGCGTCGACCCTGAGGGGACCACCGTCACGGCATGGGTCCGCGCGTCGTCGCTGACCGAGGAGCGCCAGGTGCTCGTGCCGGCGGCCGCCGTCGCGCCGTACGGCGACCACAACGGAGGCCGGGTGTTCACCCCCGGGCCGGCGGGGACGGGCGTCGACCCCAGTGCCGCAGGCGCCCGCGGGGCGGCGCTGCTGTCAGCGCTGGCACATGACGCGCTCGTCGAGGCGCTGCGTGGCCGGCGTGCGCTGAACCGGCTGGAGCTGGGGGAGCGGGACGACGACCCGGTGCTGACGTTCCTCGTGCGCACGGCCAGCCACCTCCAGGTGCAGCCGGAGGTGCTCGACCTCGGCGAGGACCTGCCGGCGCCGGTCGTCGTGGTTCGCGCAGTCGACCCGCGGGACGGCTCCGCCGTGTGGACCGTCGCCGCGGACACCACGCGTCGGGCCGCCACGGTCGTGGCGCTGCGTGACCTGCTCGGCCACGTCCAGCTCGGCGCAGCGCTGCCCGCTGGCGAGCCCGTCGACCTCGGCGACCCACTGGTCGCTGACCTGGACCCGCGCATCCTCGCCGTCTCGGCCGACCGGCCGTGGAGCGACCGCGCAGTCGCGCTGCCGCGAGTGCTGGACCGGATGCGCGGCGAGGGAATCGAGCCGCTGGTGGTGCACCGCACTGCGGCCGACCTGGCCGCCGCGGGACTGTCGGTGGCCCGGGTGCTGCTCGCCCGGCGCAGGTGTGAGCCCAGTGAGCGCTGACCTCCTGCTCCGGCCCGCCGCCACCGTGCCGGTGTGGCAGCGGGCCCGCGACGAGCTCGCGACGCTGGTCGCGGGCGGCCTCGCGGCGTTCGGCGGTCCTCGGTCGGTCGAGGTCCGCGCGCTGGGCGCGGCCGACGAGCACGCATCGGACGCTCGGCGCGGTGACGAGGCCCCGGCCGACTCCGCAGCCCTCATCGTCCACCTCACCGGCCACGAGGCCGTGGTCGGTCCGCTCGTCGGGGACGAAGGTCACGCCTGCTCACGATGCCTCGCGCGGAGGTGGCAGGCGCTGCGTCCGCGAGAGCTGCGGGACGCGCTGGAGCTGGGTGGCCCGTCACGTGCTGCGGGTGAGCCCGCGGTCGCCACCTCTTTCGTCGCCGACCACCTCGCGGCGGTCGTCGCCGCACACACCGTCACAGCCGGGGCGGCGTCCGTCTACCGCGTCGACCTGGATCGGCTGCTCGTGCTGCATCACAGTCTGCTCCCGGACCCCGAGTGCCCGAGCTGCGCGGCTCCGCCCGGCGGAGATCGTCCGATGAGACTCCGGCCGACGCCGAAGCGCCATCCGGACGACTTCCGCGTCACCGATCTCCTCGACCTCGACCTCCCTCTGGACGCGCTCACCAACCCGGTGTGCGGAGCGGTCGGGGCCGGCGTCGTCACGGACCTCACCTCGGTCTCCACGGCCGCGACGGTGGGGTCGTTCACCACCCGCTCAGGCAGCTACCTCCGGCAGACGATGTGGGGTGGACATGCCGGCTCCTACGCCGCCAGCGTCCGGATCGGAGTGCTCGAAGGACTGGAGCGGTACGCCGGGGTGCGGGTCAGGTCTGGGATCCGGACGACGTACGCCTCCTACGACGACCTCGGCGACAGCGCCCTCGACCCGCGCGCGTGCGGGCTCTACCCGCCTGGGTTCTACGACGAGCACCAAGAGGTCGACCCCTTCGATCCGGCCCGCCCGATCGGCTGGGTCGAGGGCTGGTCCCTGCGCGACGACCGGCCGCTGTGGGTGCCGCAGGTGCTCGCGCACTACCAGACCCCGGACCAGCGGAAGCGGTTCGTGCAGTCGACCTCCAGCGGATGTGCCACGGGAGGGTGCCTCGAGGAGGCGGTCTACCACGGCCTGATGGAGGAGGTGGAGCGCGACGCGTTCCTGGTGGCGTGGTACGCCGGCCTCTCCCTGCCCGAGATCGACGTCCGCGAGAGCACCCGCCCGCAGACGCGGACGATGGTGGAACGACTCGCGATGTACGGCTACGACGCGCGCTTCTTCGATACCCGCATCGGCTTCCGGATCCCGGTCGTCACCGGCGTCGCCGTGCGCCGCGACGGCGGACTGGGCACTCTCGCTGTCGGCGCCGGCGCCGGCCTCGACCCGGAGGCCGCTGTGGCCGGCGCCCTCTGCGAGATCGCGACCGACGCGGTGAACCTGCGCCAGCGCACCCTCAAGGACGAGGCACGGCTGCGTGCGATGAGCCTGGACTTCGACCTCGTCGCCGAGCTCCATGACCACCCCCTCGCCTTCGGAGTGCCGGAGATGGCTGTGCACGCGAGCCGCCTCCTGACGGCCCGCACCGAGCCGCTCCCGTTGGCGACGACGTACGGCGTCGACCTCCCGCCGCTCTCGACCGACCTGCGTGACGACCTGGCGTGGTGCCTGGCCGAGGTGACCTCTCAGGGCTTCGACGTGGTCGTCGTCGACCAGACGCTGCCGGAGCAGCGCCGGCTCGGGCTGGCGACCGTGAACGTGACGGTGCCCGGCCTGGTGCCCATCGACTTCGGCTGGGACCGCCAGCGCGCCCTGGATCACCCCCGGGTGCGCACCGCACCGCACGCAGCCGGACTGCTCGACCACGACCTGACCGACGCGGACCTGCACCGGGTCCCCCATCCCTTCCCGTGAGCGGACCAATGACCAGCCGACCTGGAACAGCAGACCGGACCCACCGCCGCCCGCGCCTATGCGGACGCGATCCAGTGGCGCGGCCGGGTCCCGATGGAGCCCGCGACCTTCACCCCTGACTGGGCCGACCGGCCGCGCAAGTGGAAGCACTACGCGGGTCTCGAGTCCGTCCCGCTTCCGGACGCGGACACGGGGACGGTGGCTGACGGGCTCGCCCTCAGCGACGACGCCGGCCGAAGGGATGTCGGACCGGGCGCGGCGTTCACCCTGCCTGCCCTGGGCGGGATGCTGCGCGACACCTACGGGCTGGTCGGCCGGCGGCTGGCGATCCAGGCGAACACCGACGTCGCTGCGCTGCCGGCGTACCCGAAGGCGAACTGGCACCGCGGCGCCGCGTCGGGCGGCGGGCTCTACCCGGTGACGGCCTACTGGGTGGCCGGCCCGAGCGCGCCCGTGCTACCAGGGGTCTACCACTATGCGCCGCACCAGCACGCCCTGCGGCCGCTGCTGACCGGTGACGTGACCGGGGAGGTGCGCGCCGCGCTCGGGGTCGAGGTCGGCGACGGCTTCCTGGTGCTCGGCGTGAAGTACTGGCAGAACGCCTTCAAGTACAACAGCTTCTGCTTTCACGCCGTCAGCATGGACGTCGGCGCCGCGGCCCAGGCGCTGCGGACGTGGGCACGCTCGGCCGGGCTCTCGGCGGACCCCGTGTGGTTCTTCGACGAGGCACGGCTCGCCCACCTCCTCGGGCTGGACGACAGCGAGGGCGTCTTCGCGGTCCTGCCGATCGGCGACATCACACACCAGCCGAACCCGGTCTCCCAGCACACCGCCCGGGTCTCCCGGCGTGAGCGCGAACGGTCCCGCCGCGTGCTGACCTTCGAACGGGTCGAGGAGATGCAGCGCGCCACCCGGCAGGACGGCCCGGGCCGCCCGGCGCACGACGCCCTGACCGCCGCGGCTCTGCGCCCCCGGACCGCGGTCGCCGACGGCTCGCCACCGGTCGTGCTGCCGTCCCCACGGGCCCTCGCGCACCCACTGCGCGAGACGCTGCTCTCGCGTCGGAGCAGCTTCGGGCGCTTCGACCCGCACACTCCGTTGACCGCCGAAGAGCTGGCCACCACCCTCGCGGCTGCCTCCGCCGCGGCGCGGGACACGCTCGGTGCCGACGGGCTCGTCGGGTTGTTCGTCTACGCCAACCACGTCGAGGGCATCCCGGCCGGCACCTACGTCTTCGATGCCGGACTCCTGCGCCGGGTCGACGCCCAGCCGCCGGGCGGGTTCCTCCAGCGCAGCTACTTCCTCGCCAACTACAACCTCGAACGTGCGGGCGCGGTCGTGGTGCCCACCCTGCGCACGGGCGCCGTCCTCGACGCCGTCGGCGACCGTGGCTACCGCCTCGTCAACGCGACCGTCGGCGCCGTCGCCCAGAACGTCTACGTCGCGAGTGCCGCCCTCGGGATCGGCTGCGGCGTGGCGCTGGGCTTCGACAACATGTCGTACGTCGAGCAGCTCGGGCTGACCGACGGCGAGGCCCCGCTCCTGATCATGATGCTCGGCGCCGAGCGTCCCGGGTCCGCCGACTACAGCTACCCGCTGGTGTGAGCGCCATGACCATGACCTTCCGCTCCGCCGCGACCGCTGGTCGCTCTCCGCCGACTTCATGGTGCGGATCGCCGGGCTGCCCGTGCGGGTGCTCGACGAGCTGCGCTGCCCTGACGGGCTGGCCTGGGCCGACGAGGTGCTGGCCGCGGAGGAGGCTCTCGCGACCCTGGGCGAGCGCCTGAGCGACGAGCTCTCGCGCAGGATCCACCACCTCGACGATCGGCACGACCGCCGTGACCTGCTCCGGCTGCGCCGCGACCTCCACAATGTCCGTCGCCCGAGCGCGCCGACAGCAGCGCTCGGGCTCGTCGCCCGCACCGCCCCCAACTCCGAGGCCGGCCTGGCCGCATGGCTCGCCGAGCACGACCACCTCCTGGACCTGCGCTCGCGAGGTGGCGACGTGCTCGGCCCCGAGCTGGCGCGGGCGCGGCACCGCCTCCAGGAGCTCGTCGACGACCCCCGGATGCGCAGTGGGCTGCTGCTCGCGTCCTCGGACCTGGAGGCCCACATCGACGGGTACGTCGGGGCGACGTCGTCGCTCCCGGCCAAGAAGGCCCGGAAGATCGAGAGGTCGGCGGTGCGCTACGTCCACCGCGCTGCCGCGAAGCCGAGCCCGTTCAGCACGTTCACCGGCGTCGTCCCGGGCCGGTTCGTCGACGGCGGCGCCGACGACTCCCAGAACGTCCCCTCCGGGTGGAGCAGCCGGGTGCGGGTCAGCGTCGTGGCGCTCAGCCGGCTCGCCGACGCGGTGCTCGCCGACCCGGCACGCCGCGCCGACCTGCCCGTCGTACCCGCCTCCGGCTGGGGCCGCGACGCCGATCGCATCCGCTACGTGCGCCGCTCACTGCGTGGCGGCGACACCACGGCGACCGTGACGCTGGATGCCGCGCGGGACCAGCTGTTCTTCCTGCGCCGCAGTGACATCCTCGAGGACCTCCTGGACGTGGCGTCGCAGGAGCCCGCCCCGCTGGGCCGCGAGGTGGCCGGCTGGCTCGCCGACCGACTGGCCGCCGAGCCCGAGGACTGCGAGCACTACCTCGGTGCCCTCCTCGATCTCGGCCTGCTCCAGGTCCCCGCGCTCACGACCGACGTGCACACAGCAGACCCGCTGCGAGCCTTCTGCGCCGCCCTGACCGACCTGGACCGGCCGTGGGCCGACGAGCTCGCGCGGGTCCTGGACGGAGCGGTGCACAGCCTGGACGCCTACGTCGGCGCCGGTCCTGCACAGCGTCGCAGGCTGCTCGGCGAGCTGCGGCGCGCCCTGGGCACGGCGATGGAGCAGCTCGGAGCGCCGGCCTCGCTCCTGCCCAGCACGCTGCTCTACGAGGACGCCCAGGTCGGGGAGGAACCGCTGCGCCTCGACGCAGCGGCATGGCGGCACCGGGTCGAGTGGCCGTTGCGGTCGCTGGAGCGGGTGCTGCCCGCCTTCGACCAGACCCTGCGGCACCGGGAGACCCTGCACGCGTTCTTCCTGGCGCGGTTCGGCCCCGGCGGCCGCTGCGAGGACCTCGTCAGCCTGGTGCACGACTTCCACGAGGACATCTACGACGAGTACCAGTCCTACTCCGCCCGCACCCACCGCACCGACGACGACGGCACGTTGGTCGGCGACCCGAACTGGCTGTCGAGCGAGACCATCGAGGCACTCGACTCAGCTCGGCGCCTGTTCGCCGAAGGGCTGGGCCGCCAGGTCGCCGCCGACCCCGACGGCGGCCGAGGTGGAGGTCGGCGACGACCTGCTCGACGCCGTCTCCGACGAGATCGGGAGTGCCAGGCCCCGCTTCACCGCGACGACGCACTTCCTGCAGCGAGCCGGTGACCTCGTGGTGCACAACAGTGCCTACGGCGGCGTCGCCTTCCCCTTCAGCCGGTTCACGCACTGGTACGACGACGAGCTCGGCCGGCGGCTCCGGGAGCGGGCCAGGCAGATAGCCCCCGCGGGCGCAGTCCTGGCCGAGGTGACCGGGGGTGCCGCAACCACGAACCTGAACCTCCACGCCAGCCTCACCGACCATCAGATCGTCTGCCCGGGGGAGGCCGCCCCGGCCAGCCGCCCAGCACCGCATCCCGCTCGCGGACCTGGTGCTGGAGCACGACATCGCGACCGACCGGCTGCTGCTCCGGTCCATGACGACGGGCCGCGAGGTGGTCCCGGTCTACCTGGGCTACCTCGTCCCGCAGGCCCTGCCCGCGATGTCGCGCACCCTGTTGCTGCTGTCGCCGTCGGCGACGTACTGGCTCGACCCGTGGGTCGGCGCTCCCGCCGCGCCGGTGCGCGACGGGGTCGCGCACCGTCCACGGGTCCGGCTCGGGCCGCTGGTGCTGAGGCGACGCACCTGGACGGTCCCGGCAGCCGAGCTGTCGGGCCTGGCATCACGACCGGCCGGGCCGCCTGTCGGTGCGGACCGTGAGGCCGAGGAGATGCTGGCCTGGCAGCGCTGGCGACGCCGGCACGGCCTCCCGGAGCGGGTGTTCGCCACCGTCCGACCCCCACGCGGAACCGGCGCGGCCGGACCGCGGCCCAAGCCGCAGCTGCTCGACTTCGGCAGCCCCCTGTCGGTCGGCGCGTTCCGGGACGGGCTGACCCGGCCCGACGCCGCTGTCGAGCTCACGGAGATGCTGCCGTCCCCCGACCAGCTGCACGTCCGCTCCGCCGACGGCGCCCACGTCGCCGAGCTCGCGATGGAGACGTCAGGCTCCCGAGAGCAGGACCTCGACACTCTCGACCGTCCGGGCAGGAGCACCCACACCGTTCCCACCAGCAGGAGGGTCTCACCGTGACCGCATCGACCACCCAGCCGCTGACCCGTGGCACGAGGACGGGCGAGTGGATGGCCATGCACATCTACTACGCCGCCAGCCCGCAGCCGCTGCTCACCCAGTGCGTGGCCCCCTTGCTCGACGACCTGCACCGCGACGGGCTGCTCGCGGACCACTTCTTCATCAACTACTGGCTCGAGGGTCCGCACGTGCGGCTGCGCCTGCGGCCGGCCGCCGCCGAGCTGGAGCCCGAGGTGCGGCGCCGCGCCGAGGAGGCGGTGACGGCGTTCCTAGGCCGCCGGCCGGCGCTCTACAACGTGCAGCGCGGCTTCCTGTCCGAGCTGTACAACACGCTCTTCGACCTCGAGCTCGACGACATCGAGCGCGCCGAGCACATCGGCCCGGACGGCCGGATGAAGGTCCGCCCGAACAACAGCTTCGCCTACCTGCCCTACCAGCCGGAGTACGGCAAGTACGGCGGCCCTGCCGGCGTCGAGCTCGCGGAGTGGCACTTCCGGCACTCCAGCGACCTGGTGCTCGAGGCGATGCGGAGCCTCAACGTGCACCTGCGCACCGTCACGCTCGGCATCGCCGCCCAGCTGATGATGGTGATGGCATCCACCTTCATCACCGAGACGGACGCCCTGACGGCCTACCTCCGTCGCTATCACGTGTTCTGGCACCGCACCTTCGCCGGAACCGACCTGGTGGGGGAGCGCGACTACGGCGAGGACGGTGCACCCGCGGCCGGGCTGCCGGAGCGCTTCGCTCTGATCCGCGACGCGGTCGCCACCGGCGAGCTCGACCGGCTGCCGCGGATGCTCTCGTCGTGGGCCCGGCACTGCTGCGAGCTGCGGGACCGCGTCACCTCTCTGGCAGTGGACGAGGGCCTGGTGTTCCGGTCCTGGGACGGAGCCCGCGACGAGCTCGTGACCGATCGCGTCGAGGCCCAGATCCGCCTGCTCTCGCCCTACCTGCACATGACGAACAACCGGCTGCACATCACCATCCGGGACGAGGCATACCTCTCGGCCCTGCTCGCGCGCAGCCTCCCGGGCGGCCACGCCCCGATGGACCTCGGGACGGCGCCATGACCGCCATGGCTTCCCCGTCGAACGCGGCCGCCCGACCGGTCACACGGGCGGCCGCCGCGTCAGGGACCGAGCGGCCCACCCCGCACGCCGAGGACCTGATGGCCGCCCGGCCTCGGCTGCGGCCCGACGTGGTGTTCGGTTCGGTCCAGCACCGCGGCCCGCTCCGCGTGCACTGCCTGCGTGTGGGCGGGACGGGCCAGACCCTCGAGATCGGCGTCAAGGAGCGCTTCGTGATGGTCCGCCTGGACGGCAGCCTGACCCTGGGGGAGATCAGCGCTGCCTACGAGCACGAGTTCGGGGCGGTGCTGACGCCGCCCTACTGGGGACAGGTCCTCGGGTCGCTGCACCGGACCGGTCTCCTCGCGGTGCCGGGTGAGGCGCCGGCGGCGCCGAGGCCCCGGGTCCGCGGCGGGCGGCACGCCCTGCGCCTGCCTCGCCCGGCCGGCCGACCCCGCGCCCTTCCCATGGTCCGGACCCCCGGCCCGCTGCTCGACGGCCTGCTGCGGGTCACCCGCGCGGCCTTCTCGCCCTGGCTGGCCGGTCCGCTGCTGGTGGCTGTGCTGGCGATGCAGGTGCTCGTGGCGATCCGACTGGGCGACCTGGGTGGCCAGACGGTCAGGCTGCTCGGGCAGCCGGGCCCGCTGGTCCTCGCCGGCCTGGCGTCCTGGCTGGTCGCGGCGATCCACGAGCTCGCGCATGGCGTCGCCGCACGCAGGTACGCCGTACCAGTGCTCGAGATCGGGGTGCGCTGGCTGCCGCCGCTGGTGATGCCCTACTGCCGCACCGACGGCTATCTCCACCTGCCGAAGCGTCGGTCCCAGGCCGTGATCGCGGGCGCCGGCGTGCTCGTCGAGCTGGCGCTGCTGCTGCCGGCGTTCGCCGTGTGGTGGTGGGGACCGCCCGGGACGACGTCCGACGCCCTGGCCGCCCTCGTGCTCTGCGGCAGCGCGCACGCGCTCCTCAACCTGGTCCCGGTGCCGCCGCTGGACGGGTACCGCCTGCTCAGCCACGCGTTCGGTGTCACCGACTACGCCCGGCAGACGGGGATCTACCTGACCCTGTGGGCTCGTCGTGACCCGCGCGTCGCCGCGTACCCCCGGCGGGCCAGGGTCGCGTACCTCGTCTACGCGGTGGTCCTGGTCGCGACCGTCGTCGCGCCCACCGGGATGCTGCTCTGGGCGGCGTACACCTGGCTCGGCGGGCCGGCCTGGCGGCCACGGCAGGGGCCCTCGCGCTCGCCGCGGCGGCACTCTCGCTGGTCGGGCTGCGGGCGACCAGACGACGCGCAGCCGCCTTCGCCCGATCGGCACAGCGGCCCGTCGAGGCTGCCGAGCAGCCCGGGCCGACGCAGCCGGCGGCCCTCCCGTCACGCGGACGCGCCGCCCGCGTGCCCGACGAGCCGCCGGCCCTCGCCCCGGTCCGCACCTATCGTCACCGCGAGCGACCCGCGTGATCCCTCCGGTCCGCCCGCGCTGGTGCTTGAGGGCATCGTCAAGGAGTACGGCGGCCGGCGGGCCGTCGACGGCGTCCGGCTCGAGGTCGACAAGGGGGAGTTCCTCGGGCTGCTCGGTCCCAACGGCGCCGGCAAGACCACGCTGGTCGAGATCGCCGTAGGTCTACGCCGGGCCGACGCGGGCACGGTCTCGGTGCTGGGCGAGTGCCCGTGGCCTCGCCGCACGTCGGTGCTGCGCAGGATCGGGGTGCAGACCCAGTCCGCGGCGTTCTTCGTCCGGCTCACCGCACGCGAGCACCTGCGCACCGTCGCTGCGCTCTACGGGCTCGGCCCGGACGCCGCGGAGGAGCGCGCTCCACCTGGTCGGTCTGGGTCGGCACGGCGGGACCCGCGCCGAGCGGCTCTCCGGTGGCCAGCAGCAACGGCTGGCAATCGCGGCCGCGCTGGTGCACGATCCCGAGCTGATCTTCCTCGACGAGCCGACGGCGAGCCTGGACCCCCAGGCGCGTCGCGAGCTGTGGTCGGTGCTGCGCGACCTGCACGCCGGCGGCCGCACGATCGTCTACACGACGCACCACATCGACGAGGCCGAGGCCCTGTGCACGAGGGTGGCGATCATGTCCGCCGGATCGGTGGTCGCCTCCGGTGCGCCGTACGACCTCATCGACTCGGCGGGGCTGCCGACCCGAGTCGTCGTCCCCGGCACCGCCCTCTCCCTGGACGCCGCGCTCGCCCTGCCCGGGGTCACCAGGGCCAGTGCCGAGGGCCCGTCGGTCGTCCTGGAGACCCACGACAGTGCTGCGGTCCTCGCGGGGCTCGACCGGCTGGCCGGCCTGCGTGGGGTGCAGACGCGGACCCCGACCCTGGAGGACGTCTACCTCGACCGCACCCGATCGGAGCGTGCGCGATGAGCGCCACCGTTGCCCTGACCCTGTCCAGCTCACGGGCGTACCTGCGCGACAAGTCCTCGCTGTTCTTCACCTTTGCGTTCCCGTTGGTGTTCCTCGTGCTGTTCGGCGCGATCTACGCCGACCAGCTGCTGGGTGAGCAGCCCTACATCCAGTACGTCGCAAGCGGGGTGCTCGCGTGGGGCGTCGCCAACGCGGCAGTGTTCGGCACGGCGTTCACGCTGATGCAGTGGCGCCGCGACGACCTCCTGCGGCTGATCCGGCTGACGCCGACCCGGCTGATCTCGGTGCTCGCCTCGCGGATGCTGGTCACGCTCGCGATCGCGCTCTGCCAGGTGGGCCTGTTCGTGGCGGTCGCGATGCTGCCGTTCTTCGGGCTGCGTCCGAGTGCCGACGTGGTGCTGCTGCTGCCGGTGCTCGTCGCCGGTGTCGCCGCGTTCCTCGCGGTCGGTGCGCTCATCGGTTGCGTCACCGACACCCCCGAGGCCGCCGCAGCGGTGTCGAACCTGCTGATGGTGCCGATGGCCTTCCTGTCCGGGTCGTTCGTGCCGCTGCAGTCGATGCCCGACGTCATCCAGCAGCTGTCCCGCGTGCTGCCGCTTCGCTACCTCACCGACGCCGCGCGGGCCGCCCTGAGCGGCCAGGACGCATCGTCGACGGTGGCTGGTCTCGTCGGCAGTGCTGCTCGGCTTCGCGGTGCTCGGGTCGCTCGTGCTGATGCGGGTGTTCCGGTGGAGCGTGCGGCCGTGACGGCGACGCTCGATCCCGAGACGGCGTCCGAGGCGGAGCGCCCGCTCGCCTCTGAGGCGCTGGCACTGGCGCAGGCCCTGGGCGAAACCGTGGTCCCGCTCGGCGCGGCCAACCTCTCCGACGGGCGCACCGCAGACGACGGGGCCGCGGAGCACCGGTCCGCTGCCCGGGTGCACCTCACCGCGAACGCCGTGCTGCTGGGTCCGTGGGGCGGCGCGGACCCGGACGACGCGCCCTGCGGTCGGTGTCTGGCGATCCGGTGGCAACGGCTGGGCACCGCCTCGGAGCGCGACGCCCTGGAGCTCGGAGGAACGGTGCGACGTGCGGCTCCCTGGCCGCTGCCCACCGCCTTCGTGCAGGACGCTGCACGGGCGGTTCTCGACGCGACACGGCGGCGGGCTGATCGTGGGCCGGCGCGGGTGACCCGGCTCGACCTGGCCACCCTGCGGTGCCGGACGGCCGAGCTTCTGCCCGAGCCGCTGTGCCCGGGGCACGCCGGCCCACCACCTGACCGGTCACCTCACCAGCCACCTCCCGCCATCCGGATCGCCCGACGACCCAAGCCCGCGCCAGACGCAGACCGGTTGCGGTCGGCCGCCGACTACGACCTCCCCGGGGACGCCCTCGCCAACCCGGTCTGCGGTGTGCTCGGACCGGCGGTCGCCGAGGACCTCTTCGCGCCGACGACGGCGGCCGTGAGCGGGCACTACTTCGAGCGGGCGCGCAACGGCCTGCACGACATCGGCTGGAGCGGCAAGGCGGACTCCTTCGCGGCAAGCCGGGACCTCGCCTTCCTCGAGGGGCTGGAGCGCTACGCCGGCACCAGGCCGCGCGGCGACCGGTCCGTGGTCCTGGGCTCCCTGGCCGACCTCCGAGGTGTCGCGCTCGACCCGCGCGACTGCGGTGAGTACCCAGCTGCGACGTACGCTCGCGACCCGAGTCTGCGACGGTTCTCGCCGGAGGAGACCCTGCGCTGGGTGTGGGGCCACTCGCTGCGCGACGACCGTCCGGTGCTCGTCCCCGAGCGATCGGCGTACTACAGCATCGGCTCGGCCGATGTTGACTTCGTCTTCGAGTGCTCGAACGGCTGCGCCACCGGCAGCTGCCTGGAGGAGGCTGCCCTGTTCGGGCTGCTCGAGCTCGTCGAGCGTGACGCGTTCCTCCTGGGGTGGTACTCCGGTGCGCCGGCGACCGAGATCGAGCTCGCCACCGTGCCCGGCGTGCGGCCGCTGCTGGACCGGGCCGACCTGCATGGCTACGACGTACACGTGTTCGACAGCCGGGTCGACCTGCCGACGCCGGTCGCCACCGCGCTCGCGGTCCGCCGCGACGGTGGGCCCGGCACACTGGCCTTCGCCGCGGGCGCCGCAGTGGACCCGGCCCGTGCAGCGGCGGCGGCGCTCGGTGAGGCGCTCACCTACCTTCCGCATCTGCGTCACGAAGCGCGGCTGCGCCAGGACGATCTCGAAGCGATGGTCGCCGACTTCGACCGTGTCGTCGACCTGCGCGACCATGCGCTGCTCTTCACGCATCCGTCGTCCGTCGAGCACGCAGGGCGCTACCTCGCGCCCGCGCGGCGGGTGACCTTCGACGAGGCGTATGGCGAGGCGCGACAACGGGACGACCTGCTCGATGACCTCCGCAACCTCGTGGAGCAGGTGGCCTCGGCGGGCTGCGACGTGATCCTGGTCGACCAGACCACGCCCGAGCAGGCCCGGCTGGGGCTCCGCACCGTCCGCACCCTGGCGCCGGGACTGCTGCCGATCGACTTCGGGTGGGGCCGGCAGCGCGCGCTGGCGATGCCGCGGCTGCGTACGGCGCACCGGCGTGCCGACCTCGTCCCCGCCGACCTCGCCGACGCGGCCCTGCACCGGGTCCCGCATCCCGTTCCCATGAGCGGCCCCCAGCTCGACACCGCGGGAGCGGGGACCACCACGAGCACCGCACTGCTGGCTGGCGCCGAGGCTGTGATGGCACCGGCGGCCGCGTTGTACGTCGACCTGCACCGGCACCCCGAGCTCTCCGGCGAGGAGCGACGCACGGCCGGTCGCCTCGCAGCGTGGCTGCGCGAGGACGGGTTCGCGGTGACCACGGGTGTCGGCGGCCACGGTGTCGTCGGACTGCTGCGCAACGGGCCCGGTCCGACGGTGCTGCTGCGCTGCGAGCTCGACGCGCTGCCGGTCCCCGAGGACACCGGGTTGGCCTACGCGAGCGAGGTGAGGGTGCCTGGCCCGGACGGCCCGACCCCGGTGATGCACGCCTGCGGCCACGACCTGCATGTGGCGGCGACTGCCGGGGCGGCGCGCCTGCTGGCCAGGACGCGGAAGGCCTGGCGAGGCGCGGTGATGGTGGTTGGGCAACCCGCCGAGGAGACCCTGACCGGCGCGCGTGCGATGGTCCAGGACGGTCTCTACGAGCGCTTCGGCCTGCCGACCGTCATCCTCGCGCAGCACCTCGCGCCGCTCCCGGCCGGCATGGTCGCGCACGGCTCGGGGGCAGTGCTCGCAGGCAGCGTCACCTTGCGGGTGGTGCTGCACGGGCGTGGTGGCCACGCGGCGACCCCGCACACGAACGTCGACCCGGTCGTCGCAGCCGCGGCGGTGGTGATGCGGCTGCAGACGATCGTGGCGCGGGAGGTCTCGCCGGCCGACCAGGTCGTCGTATCCGTGGGCCGCCTGCGCGCAGGGGCCGTGGGCAACGTGGTGGCCGACGACGCCGAGCTCGACGTCACTGTCCGCGCGCTGTCGGACGCTTCGTTGGCACGCACCGAGGAGGCCGTGCGCCGAGTCGTCGCCGCGGAGGCCGCCGCGTCCGGCTGTGAGCGCCCTCCCGACGTGGTTGAGCTGAGCCGCTCCCGTCCGCTCGTGTCGGACCCGGACGCCGCAGCCACCGTGCTTGTTGCGCACCGCGCAACCCTCGGACCGGTCCGGGTGACGGGGTGGCCTCCGTCCATGGCGAGCGAGGACGCCGGCTGGCTCGCTACGCCTACCGGCGGGCCGCCGCTGCCCCTCGTGTACTGGATGCTCGGGAGCACCGGGCCGCAGCAGTGGAACGCGACCCGCCCTGGGGGCTCGGCCGCGGAGAAGATGGCGGCGCTTCCGCCCAACCATTCTTCACGGTTCGCGCCGTCCCCGGGACTGACGCTGCGCACGGGAGTCGTGGCGATGGGTGCGGCCGCCGCGGCCTGGCTTGTCGCCGAACCAGGCTGACCGCACGGCCGGTCCGCGACCTCCGGAGCAAACGACGTGAGGCGCGGAGGTCCGGGAGCTTCCCCGGACCTCCGCGCCTCTCGCCGCGGGTCAGGCGCACGTGCTGCTGGTGGTGCTGGACGTGCTGCTGGTGCTGCAGGCGCTCACTGCGAACAGGTCGTTCGCGTCGGCGTAGTCGGCGATCTCGAAGGTCTCCGACTCCAGCTGCGAGATCTCTCGCGTGAGTGAGTCGAGCTTGGTGGTGCTCATGGTCCACCTCCTTCCAGGCGGTCGGGGCCATCCACCCCCTCGGGGCGGCGGGCGCGCGGCTGTGGTCTCAGGCGGAGCAGCTGGTCGTGCTCGTGGTGCTCGAGCAGGTGCTCGAGATCATGAACAGGTCGTTCGTCTCGGCGTAGTCGGAGACCTCGAAGGTGTCCGACTCCAGCTGCAGGATCTCCGACGAGAGTCGGGTCAGGTCCTTGCTCGACATGGTTTCCCCTTGGTGTCAAAGCGCCGGGATCTCCAGCGGACTACCAGTTCACCAACCGCCGCTGCCACTCCACAGGCGATCCGCTGACACCTCACTGACAGCCTGTCCCAGGCGTCAAGGACACGTAGAGCCCGTCGAGATCGAGATCGGGCCCGGCGAGACAGGCCCCGGGTCCTCCAGGCGGGCACGAGCTCGTCGGTGGTGCCGTCAGAGGCCGCGAAGTATCCGCTCGCGGTCAGCGTGTGCTCGGCGGGCGACGTCGGAGTCGAAGGCGATGGCGTCGTATTCGTGTGGCACTCCTGGGTGCAGGTGCAGCTCGACGGGGACACCTGCTCGACCGTGGCCGGCATGAGGGCACGATCAAGACCGATGTCAGCCCGCGCGACATCGTCGCGCTCGGGGCGATGCTCGCCCAACCGCGATCGCACGGCCCCGGGTGGGACGCGACCTGCAAGCGGATCCTCTCCACCTACCTCGACGGTCTCGGATCGCCTGGTCCATCCTGACAGAACGGAAGGAAACGTCCACTTACAGCAACACCGACATTCCGGAGGATCCATGCCTTCGCACCGCAACAACCCGTTGCCGTGTTCGGAGCAAGCGGCCAGCAAGGGAGCGAGGTGGTGGGGGCAGCCCGGACCTAACATGCCGGAGGAGCGAGGGGTGGTCCGGCGTTCTGTCGTGTCAGGCGTGCGGTCAGTCGCCCTTGACGTTGATGATCTGTCTGAGCGTGTGATCCACGGCCACCAGGTCAGCCGCGTCTCCTGCATCACGACGTCGATGTCCTTGTAGGCGTCCGGGTGCTCATCGAGGAACGCATCCGACTCGCCCCACGTGATGCCGCCCATCCGCTTGTCCAGGTCCTCACGGGTGAACAGGCGCTTGGCTGCGGAGCGTGAGTGGTTGCGGCCGGCCCCGTGCGGCGAGGAGTTCAAGGCGAGGCGGTTGCCCGTGCCTGCCGACCACGTACGAGGCCGCACCCATCGAGCCGGGATCAGACCACGCACACCGTCGGCCGCGTTCGATCGCACCCTTGCGTGAGAGCCACACCTCCTGCGGAAGTGCTTTCGCGGGCCGTGTAGTTGTGATGGCAGTTGATGGCCTCGGTCGGATTGAGCCTGGGAGATCGGCCCAGGCCACGAAGGCGTCGACGACGCGGTGCATCATCTCCTCACGGTTCAGGTAGGCGAACCGCTGCGCCCACCTGAGCGCCTCCAGGTAGGACCAGAACTCAGGCTCGCCCTCGACAAGGTAGGCGAGGTCGCGGTCAGGGAGGCTGATCCAGCGCCTCTCGCACTGCTGCTGAGCCACCTTGATGTGCTTCATCGCGAGCTTGTTTCCCACACCCCTGGAGCCGGAGTGGAGGAACAGCCACACGTCATCGTGCTCGTCGAGGCTGACCTCGATGAAGTGGTTGCCCGACCCGAGGGAGCCCAGTTGCTGCCGCCAGTTCGGGGCGATGGCCTCCGCCTGCTCGAAACCCGGCAGCGCCTCCAGCGCTGCGACCCGTTCCAGCGTCTCGTCGGAGTACATGACGCTGTTGTACCTCCCGGCCGACAGGGGAACGGCGGCACCGATTGCCGCGTGAGCGAGGCCCGGTCCGCTTCGCAGCTCCTCGGCGGCGACGCCGGTCGCAGCGCCATCATCCCGCACCCGATGTCCACACCCACCGCAGCAGGCATGATCGCTCCGCAGGGTGGGGATGACGGACCCGACCGTCGCGCCCTTCCCAAGGTGGGCGTCGGGCATCAGGGCCACGTGTGGGTGGATGAACGGCATGCCGCTGGTGACGACCGCTTGCTTGCGGGCCCCCTCGTCAAGGATCGACGCCCAGTTCATGAGTCGCTTGCTGACCTTCTCCATGGCCCCATCTTCGAGGTTGTGGTGAGGGGCGGCCACTGGTTTGTCCTGGTCACCGTCGACGCCGAGATCGCCAGTCGCCGACGGTCCGGCACCGACGGCCCCCCGTCCCGCGCACCCCACCCGACGGCGTTCATCAGACGGAGTGCAGCGGTGGCTGCGGCCAGCGCTGCCAGCACCATCAGCAGGAGGGCGAGGTCCGGCGCCCACGTCCACACACCTGCCCAGCCGTAGCCGGACAGCCGGGGAAGCACTGCGATGCTGAGGGCAGCTGTCAGGGATGGCAGGGGTTGCAGCCAGCGACGCAGCGGCCCGCGGCGGAGGCGCCGTGCCTTCGCAGCTCCGGGCGAGCGACCATGCGCCGAGTGCGAGCAGCGCGACTGCGGCAAGGTCGAAGTCGGTGTAGAAGCCCCACCGGCTCGTGGCGGCCGGGACCGGCTCACCGAGCACCGCACGCAGCGTGTTGCTGGAGATCCGGTCGGGCAGTGACGGGTTGCCAGGCAGAGGAGCTCTTGGCTCGCCGGAACCAGCGTCGCTGCTGCCAGTCCACGTCCCGGGAAAGAGCGATCATCGCCGAGGAGTCCGGGGCTGTTGCCGGGGTGGAACACGGTCGGCTGCTCCCAAGGACCACCGAGCAGACCAACCCATGGCGTAGCGGGCGTCGGCGCCGTCCGCCCAACCACGAGGTGTGCCACGCGGCCCCGGTGCAGTGAGGGTCCCGGATGCCGTTTCGCCGACACGATCCGGGTGCCATCGGGCGCCCGACCGTTCCGGCAGATACATGGTGAGGTACGTGCCGAGGTCACCGGCGGTGGAGGCGAGGTAGCCCGCTGCCACCACGCCGTTGCGGTGGACGGGGCCCGCGGGGAAGGTGAGGCCGAACCAGTACTGGTGGCCCGGGGCCACCGCGGGAGTGGGCGACCACGTGCGTGTGGGAGTCATGCCGAGCGGGTTCAGGACCGGGCGTGCTGCAGGTAGTCCGCGTAGGTGCGTCCCCGGAGGCGCGTTCCACGACCAGCCCGGCGAGCACGTAGTTGGCGTTGGCGTAGCGCCAGGTCCTGCCCGGGGTGGACACCAGCCGGGCGGAGCGGAGCTCCGCGACCGCTGCGCGTGCGGATCCCTCCCTGGCCGAGGCCAGGATGGGGCCGCCGGTCAGGTCGTCGAGACCGCTCGTCTGCTGCAGCACCTGCCGCACGGTGATCGCACCGACCGGTTCGCCGTCGGCCAGCCTGAGGTCGGGCACGTACCGGGTGACCGGTGCGTCGAGGCTGACCTTCCCGGCGTCGACGAGCTGCATCACCGCCAGAGCGGTGAACGACTTGGTGGTCGAGCCGATGACGAACGGCGTGTCCGGCGTGACGGCGTCACCCACGCCGGTCGTGCCGGTCCCGCGGGCGGTGACCGTGCCGTCCGCGGTGGCGACCACGTAGGCGCCGCCGGGAATGCCGGCTGCGTGGAGCTGGTCCGCGAGGACCGCGGTGACATCGTCGACGGCTGGGCCGGTGTCCGCGGTCGCGGCCAGCGGCAGCAACGCGAAGCCCGCCAGCAGGGCGCCGACCACCACCCAGGACCGGATCCGGCGAGCCGGGAGCGACCCGTTCATGACGGCCTCCTTCGGGGCGACGGGCACCTGCTCAGACCACGTCGCGCCGCAGCACCGAGGCGAGCCCCGCCACTACCGGAATCAGCGCCCAGAGGGCTATGCCGAGGACGGCCATCGCGACGGTGGGCTCGCTCACCACTCCCGAGATGGACCAGGCCATGGTGGTGGGCACCCAGTCGGCCATGTCCGGTGTCAGCTGCACCAGGACCGGCGGGACGATGAACAGCAACCCGACGACTGCGGTGACCGCGCCTCCGGTGTTGCGGATCAGGGCACCCAGCCCGGCTCCCAGCGCTGCTCCCGCGGCACCGCAGAGGGCGGAGGCAGCGACCACCCGCAGCACGCCACCTGCCGAGACCAGGAAGGCGTAGTCGGTGAACTGCAGACCGATGGCGATGGTGGCACCGATGAGCAGGGCGCCGACGATGCTGAGCACCGCACCGCCGAGCATGACGGCGACCAGCTGGGCGGTGACGGTCCGCACGCGCCTCGGGGACACCAGGTACGTCGGCACGACGGTGTTGTGCGCGTATTCGCGGGCCACGGCCACGGCACCGAAGAGGGCTGCGCCCATGAGAGCGTTGCCAGCGAAGGCCATCAGTGACTGCTGGTCGCCTGCGGTGGCGATGAAGCCCTTGGAGCCATCCATGTCGGTGCCCCACACGACCGCGGCGCCCGTGACGCCGGCCAGAAGGACGATGACGCCGAGGAAGGCCAATGGCATCCTGGTGGTGGTGATCTTGCGGATCTCGCTTCGTACCACTCGCAGCCACGTCATGACTGAACGACCTCCTTCTGGTCCTCGGTGGAGCGCTGGGCGGGGACGTGTCCGCGGGCAGGCGCCGTCGGCTCGTCGCTGGTCCAGCGCAGGAACAGGTCCTCCAGCGCCCCGGTTGCCGCGGTCAGGTCGTGCAGGGGGATGCCGGCGCCGGCCGCGAGGTCACCGACGACGGCCGCTCCACGGCCCCGCACCTGCAGGGTCTCGGGCCCCGTCCGGTCGACCACGGCACCGGCTCCGACGAGGAGCGCGGCGAGCTCCGGTGCCCGCGGGGTGCGGACGGTGACGCTGTCCTGCTGAAGGTCCGCCAACGCACCGGTGGTCACCAGCCGCCCGTGGTTGAGCACCACGACGTCGTCGGCGAGGTGCTCGACCTCGGAGAGCAGGTGGCTGGAGACGAAGATCGTGTGCCCCAGCGCGGCACGCTCCCGCAGCAGGCTGCGCAGGTCGTGGATGCCCTGCGGGTCGAGCCCGTTGCCCGGCTCATCAAGGACGAGCACGGGTGGGTCACCCAGCAGGGCAGCGGCCAGGCTGAGGCGTTGCCGCATGCCCAGTGAGTAGGCGCCGACCCGTCGGTGGGCCGCGTCGCCCAGGCCGACCATGTCCAGCACCTCGTCGACGCGTCGAAGTGGAAGTCCCGCTGCATCGGCCAGCACCCGCAGGTGGTTCCGGCCGCTGCGACCCGGGTGGAACGCGTTCGGCTCGAGCACGACACCGACGGTGCGGACGGGGTCGTCGAGCTCGCGGTAGCGCCGATCCCCGATCGTGGCGGACCCGGCGTCAGCAGAGGCCAGGTCGAGCAGGATCTTCATCGTGGTGGACTTCCCCGCCCCGTTCGGTCCCAGGAAACCTGTCACTCGTCCCGGCAGGACCTTGAAGGTCAGGTCTTCCAGGACGACGTGGGACCCGTACGACTTGCTCAGATGCTCTACCAGCAGCGGAACCATGTTCCCTCCTCGGATCGGGACGCCTCACTCGCGGGGCACCTTCACCATGGCCCCCGTAACGGGCTGGTATCAGGGTCGAACGGCCCCTGGTCGACATGTCCTCGATCACACCGGTCACGGTGTCGGGACCCATCGCCGCGCGGTGGAGCGCACGCGCAGCCGGCAAGGGTCTTTCGCCCCTGACAGCGCCACCGGGCCGAGGTTCATCGTGGTAGGAGCCTGTGTGCCGTCCGGATCGAAGGGATCATCATGCTGACCTCGCTCGGTCTCGGCGCCCTGCGGTGGTGCAGCGCCGGTGTCCCCGAACCCTTCCTGGACGGCCGTGGCCACCCGCTCGCCGGGAGCCTCTCCGAGAAGGTGAGGATCCGGGTCACCGGAGTCGAGCAGGGCATGGTCATCCGCGGTCAAGACGAGTCGAACCCTGTGCTCCTCTGGGTGCACGGCGGGCCCGGGATGCCGGACTACTTCCTGACCCAGGACTACCCGACTGGCCTGGAGGACCTCTTCACCATCGTGTGGTGGGACCAACGCGGAGCCGGGCTGTCCTTCCACGTCCGACATCCCGGCCGAGTCCATGACCATCGAGCAGTACGTCGAGACACCCTGTCGGTCACCGACTACCTGCGCGACGGGTTCGGCCAGGACAGGATCTACCTCCTGGGTCACTCCTGGGGCAGCCTCATCGCCGTACAGGCTGCCGCTCGCTCACCGAAGCGATACGCCGCCTACCTCGGCATGGCGCAGGTCGTCCACCAGCTCGAGTCGGAGAAGCTCGCCTACGACCACATGCTCGCTGCCTACCGCCAACGCGGTGACGCCAGGATGGTCCACAGGCTCGAGGCCACGCCAGTGACCATGACCGGCGGGACTCCGCGGAGGTACCTCAAGGTGCGCGACGCCGCGATGCATCGGCTCGGCATCGGCACCACCCATGACATGGGATCGGTGATCTCCGCCATCTTCGTGCGCTCCCTGCGTTTCCGCGGGTACACCCCGGGGGAGAAGCTCGCCCTGTGGCGAGGACGCCGGTTCTCCCGGGGCCTCGGCCTCTGGGAGCAGCTGATCCGCATCGACCTGCGCGAGACGGTCCCCGAGCTGCAGGTGCCCGTCCACCTCCTGGAGGGAAAGCACGACTACACCGCCATCACGTCGCTGGCACGCGACTACCTCGAGAAGCTCCGTGCCCCGGTCAAGGAGCTCCATCTCTTCGAGCATTCCGCACACAGCCCTCTGCTCGAGGAGCCCGGTCGGGGCCACGACGTCCTGGAGCAGCTACTGGCCGGCCGCGGCAGCTGGGCGGAGGTGAGCCGGTTCGGCGTGGCCTGTCCAGGCTCACGGTGCCGTGGCTATCAGGAGCAGGGTCGTCACCGCGAGGAGCACCACCCCGACCGCGACCGCCCGGACCATCCGTCTTCCCATCGGGGAGTTGCCGGCGTCACCGTGGCGGCTGTTGTGGAGGTAGCGGGCCTCGACGACCACGAGCAGCCCGACAGCGCCCAGGAGCCCGACCGCCCCGGGGAGTGACGGCAGGATCGCGCCTTCGGCGTGGTGCAGCAGCAGCGCGGAGACGCCCCCGATCCCCAACGCCGTGCGCTGCCATGCCATCGCCGTACGTTCGGCTTGAAGGCCCGGGTCCACCGTGCTCAGCCTCCGCCCAGGTCGATCACGATCAGCACCAGGGCGGCGATGGCGGTCACGCTGAGCACGCCCGCGACCAGGAGGGGGATCGGCGAGCGGGGCAGCTGCTCCCCGAGTCGCATCGCCCGCTCGTTGCGCTGCCAGTGGGTGTAGGACACCCCGGCGAGCAGGCCACCCAGGCTCACCAGCAGGATCCCGAGGACGTGTCTGACGACACCCAGCCCGGGGACGAACTGCACCACCGCCACACCGGCGGCCATCATCGCGAGGGCGGTGCGCACCCAGGCGAGGAAGGTCCGCTCGTTGGCGAGCGTGAAGCGGTAGTCGGGCGCCTCACCGACCTCATGCAGGGGGGTGCGTCCGGAACGACCGAGGGAGGGAGGCATCGACTCAGGCCAGCGAGGTGGCAGCGGCGCACGGGCGGCGGCCGGGGCCGAGGTCGTCGATCTCGTCCTCTGCGGGGGCCGCGTCGCCGGCGTTGACGAGCCGGATGGTGTCGTGGGGGTCCGGTGCGGCCGGCAGGGAGGTCACGATCTCCTCCACGAGCTGCTCCATCGCCTTCTCGTCGGTCAGGGTTGCGGTGAACACGTCCTCCAGCGTAGTGACCACGAGCTTCTCAGAGTTCATCTCGGTGGAGGTCGACCGATGAGCGGGCCGATGCGGCTACGCGGTCCAGCGGACGCTGCCGCTCGTGGACGCCGCGGAAGAGGTCACGGTCGTGTTGCATGCTGGGTCCAGCACACGTGTGAACCGTCCCCCAGGAAGGGGTTGTCGTGAACAAGACCTCGCTCACAGCGATCGCCAGAGCCCAGCTGAAGGCGGCTCTCCACGCGTCGAGCGGGCGTGCGGCGACAACGGTCTACGGTGGCCACGAGCATGCGCTGCGGCAGACGGTGATCGCGCTGGCTGGTGGGCAACAGCTCGACGAGCACGAGAACCCGGGCGAGGCTACCGTCCAGGTCCTCCAGGGACGGGTCGAGCTGCGAGCCGGAGAGGTGGTCTGGAACGGGTCCCCGGGCGATCTGCTGGTCGTCCCGGACAGCCGGCACTCACTGGCGGCGATCGAGGACAGCGTCGTCCTGCTCACCGTCGCCAAGCTCACCGACCCCGCCACCACACCCCGCCCGGACGGGAGCGCCTGAACCGAGGTGTGCCACTACTGCGGCTGCCGCCACGTGTCGCTGATCCGGGACTACATCGCCGAGCACGAAAGTGTCACCGACCTCGGCGCAGACGCCGTTCGAGCCATCGACGCCGCGGACACGGACAAGGCACGAGCCTGCATCCAGGAGATGGCCGATCTGCTCGATGCGCACTGGCGAGGAGAGGAGAGGAGAACGGCATCTTCCGCGTGATCCAGCACATCAGCAAGGAGGAGGACGGCCTGTTCCCAGCCTCTCTGACCGCCCTGTCAGGAAGCGACTGGGACGAGGCGATGGAAGCCTGGCATGAAGCCCACCCGGGCGCGGAGATGATCAGCGACTGAGCTGCCATCATGGATGTCCACAGTGCGGCGATCTCGATCCGGGGGTTGATCCGGTAGTCCTCGCAGACGGTCGAGGTGGGCATGTTGGCCTCCAAGGGATCTGATGCGGGCGGGTGGCTCCATGGCGGACCTGGCGGCTCTCCCGCTTCGCGGCGAAGCCTTCTCCTGGGCTTCCCATCCCCACAGGGGCGTAGGTCCCGGCGTGACCGGAAGGTGCTGTCCGCTTCGACCTGGGCGTTCACGAGTCTTGGCGGTGCTCCCGGACTCCGAAGACGATCAGGTATCCGACGATCCACAGTTCGCCGATTGTCGCCGGGACGGTCAGCAACCCGGCCACGAGCCCCGCATTCGTGAACGTGTAGCTGACGAAGGTGCTGAGCACGTAACCCGCGCCACCAACCATCAAGACCTAGCCCAGGAATCGCGGCATCCACCCTGAGCGTACGACGAGCCAGCCCATGGGGATCAGCCACAGCCCGAAGAAGAGCCTGCGACTCCCCACAGATGCCCGCTGATGACGTACAACAACTGAGCGGTGGCAGCCGCGCCGCCGGACACGGCCAACGACCTGTCGTCGGCCACGTCGAGGGCCGTGCCCAGCAGCGCGGCGCTCCCCAGGATCACCACGGCGTTGACCGTCCCGAACACCGCGATCAACCCAGCGGCGAACGTGTCGACGCTGCGGAACAGGCGGTAGAACCACACGGCCGCCAGGGCCTGGGTCAACACGATGCCGAGCTCCAGCACGATGCCGAGGCGCGCCATCGCCGTGTGGTCGACCAGGTTGGACAACGTGCCGCCGGGGTCGTCGTCGACGTAGAGCTGGCCACGGACGAACTGGAACCCCAGCGCTCCGGTGATCGCCAGTCCGAGATACAGCAGGCCGGTCGTGCGTGCCGTACGGCGAAGGTCGGCCTGATCGGCTCAGGCGCGGATCCGGTCCGGGTGTCCGTCATGGCCATGGGTTGCTCCTTTCGCGGGATGGAGTGCGAGGTCAGAACTTGCCCAGCGCGATCTCGCCGAGCAGCAGGACCAGGGAAGAAGTCCCACAGCGGTGGCCAGCACGACCATCCAGGAGCGCTCGTGACGTCCGCTCATCGCGACGAAACCGGTGATGACGGCCGCCGATGCAGCACGCCCAGATGCCCGGTCCCCAGACGAGCTGGCCCCAGCTGTCGGTGTAGCTCTCGGCTGGCTCGACGATGCCGAGCGCGAAGGACAGCACGAGCAGCCCGACGCCTACGACGCTCAACGCGGCAAGGGTGACCGCGCGCCGTCCGACTCGGGATTCCGGCCACCCTCGAATCTCGTGGCGAATGCTGGACTGTGTGCTCATGTCTGGAGTCTGCTCGCGGCGTCATCCGGCCTCCAGAGTCCAAGGTCACACACACAGAGCTCACGTCCGGAGCCTTGCTGGACCCTGGGGATATGGCGGCAAGCGACTACCGCCACGTGTGCGCACAGGACCTTGGACCCGGGCGACCCGCGTCACGCGCGCGCAGGCTCGGCTGAGGAGCCGTTGTCCCGACCGGGCCGACGGTTGTGAGTGAGTGCGAGGAGACCACGGTGAACGCGACCTGGCGTGGTTCCGGGCCTGCGGGTGATCCGGCCGAAGGAGACGCAGTGGCGACACCGGACCGTGGTGTCGCCGCCAGCGCTGGCCTGCTGCTGATTCTGGCGACCGCCACGGTGATCGCGGCGGATGCCGTGGAACCGGAGTTCTCAGCCATGGCCGGGCATCCTCATCTGCTGGCCACGTCTGTTCTGTTGCGGATCGTCGCGGCCGACGCCAGCGTAGGCATCGCCATCAGCCTGTATCCGGTTCTGCGCAGGGTCGATCACGCCCTGGCGACAGGCGCGGTCGTCTTCCGGACCATTGAAGCCGTCATGTACCTGGTCGGCGTCGTGGCGGCTCTCTCACTGTTGTCGCTCAGTGAGCAGTCCGCGTCAGCATCCGGCGAACGGACGGTGAGCATCGCGGTGATGGTCGACTCGCTGACGACGCTGCGACACAGTGCCGGCCTCGTAGCGGTGTTCACCTTCGCCACAGGCGCGCTCATGTCTCTCGGGCTGGTCACCGGACTCGTGCACAGCCGTCCCTCCTACCGTGAGCCCCACACCGCAGGCTGAGTCCGGCCCCCACCTGGGATGGCGCTGGCCGCGAACGGGTCCGAGGGTGCCGAGCGCGACCCGCAGCGCCGCGGTGTCGGCGTCCCGTACAGTGATGGCTACCGCGGGCCGATGGCGTATCTTCCGTCGCCCCCCGTCACCTCACGGCGGCGGTTGGCGAACAGGGCCACGGCGACGGCGGCGACAGCGATCTCGAGGACCACGGTGAGAAGGCCGCCCACCTGGAGCAGGTGGTTCCCGATGAACCCGCCGATGATCGAGCCCACCATCCCCAGGAGCACCGTCGGGACGATGCCGAGCCCGCGGGTGCCCGGGACGACCAACCTGGCCAACGCACCGATGATCAGTCCAGCGACGACCGCACTGATCAATGCCCACGCAGCCAGCCCGATCAGCGGCAGGACGATGAACACGACGAGGAACAGGACCAGCAACGCCCACATCATGTCTCAAGGATACTGGGGCCTGGCGCGGAGTTCGAGGGGTTGCCGCTGCTGTCGTCGACGACACGGTCATCGTGCGGCTCCTCGGGACAGCGTCGACCGCTTCCCGGACCCTTCTCGTTTGCTGTACAACTTTCCCATGGTCCATGGGCCGTGGGCACAGCGCCGAGCGGCGACGGGTGCCTTCCAGATGCTGGTGAGCGTGTACCTGGCAGGGCTCGTCGTGTGGCTCGTGCTCGGACTGGTCCCGCTGGTGGGCCGCTCGGGCATGATGGCCGCGCCGGTTGCCGTGGTGGCCGTGGCCTATCTGTTCAGCCTGCTGAACCTGGCCCTGGGCGTGCTGCTGATGGTCAAGCGTCCGGGCGACCTCGTGCCGCGACTCCTGGCGCTGGCCTTCATGGGCACGGCTGCCACGTTCAACGGGCCCAGCCATGCCGTCTTCCACCTGCTCGGTGAGCCGCCGGTGGTCAAGGTCGTTCACTTCGCGTTCCACGTGGTGTCGGGGAGCGCATACCTTCTCGCGGTGGTGCTGTTCCCGCATGGCCGACTGCCCCTCGTCCGCAGGGCGAGCCTGCGGGTGCGGCGGATCTTCGCGAGCTGCCTGACGGCGGCCGTCGTGGTGGTCTGCTGGCGCAGCAGCTTCATCTCGCACCCCCCGTTCTTCGTCGTCTTCTTCGGTGTCCTGATCCCGGTCGTCGGGATAGCGGCACAGTCGCTGCACCTGCGGCACAGCCGTGATGCGCGCAGCGCCGACCAGTCCCGGCTGTTGAGGGCGGCGCTCCTGCCGGCGCTCGCGGTCGCGCTGACGTGGGTCGCCGGGCACGGCCTCGCCGTCGTGGGCGGGGAGGGGGGCTTGAGGGTCGCGGCCGCTGTCGACATGGCTTTCCCGGCCGTCTTCGCGGTCGTGCCGGTGATGCTGTTCGTGGCGATCGTGCGCCACCAGCTGTGGGACATCGACCTCGTCGTCAGCCGGGCCCTCCTGATCGGGTGCCTGCTGAGCATCGTCAGTGGTCTGTACGTCGGTGTGGTGGCGCTGACGGGTGTGCTGCTGCGTGGCTCTGGCTGGACGGCCCTCGTCCCGCTGGTCATCGTCGCGTGTGTCGCGGAGCCGATCCGTGAGCGATGCCGCGCCTGGTGCAACCGGCTCGTGTTCGGTCAGAGGATGTCACCACGGGATGCGATCCGGTCGCTGGTCGACCGGTTCTCAGGCATCGGAGATGTCGACGAGCTCACCGAGCTGACCCGGGTCGTGGTGGCGAGCACGCGCGCCTCCCGGACCGAGATCTGGCTCGTTGCCCCCACCGAGCTGGTCCTGTTGGCGCGCGACCCCGGTGATCCCTCCGCGCCGACGCGCGTGGCGCTGCCGGCGCTCACGATGACGGCTTGCGCGCAGGCGTTGGCTCCTGCGCGCTCGTGGCCGGTGCGCTTCGAGGGTGACCTGCTCGCGGTGCTCGCCGTGTCCACTCCACGGGGGACGTCGCTGACCGCCAAAGAGACCCGGTTGCTCGTCGACCTGTCCCATCATGCCGGTCTGCTGGTGCGGAACGCCCAGCTCACCGTCGATCTCGAGCGGGAGCTCGAGGTCGTGTCCGCCCGGGCAGCGCAGCTGGACAGGTCGCGGCAGGCGGTCGTCGTGGCGCAGGACCGGCAGCGTCGCCGGCTCGAGCGTGACATCCACGACGGTGCCCAGCAGCAGCTCGTGGCGCTGCTGGTGATGCTTCGCGGCCGTCTGCGGCGCCGTGACGCCGGCGGCCCGACCGGCACGTACGTCGACGACCTACGCTCCGTGCTCGAGGAGTCGCGCGACACCCTCTCCCGTCTGGCGCGTGGAGGAGCGCCCACCGTGCTTGTCGAGGCGGGACTCCAGGCCGCGCTCCAGGAGGCCGCCGACGGGGTCCGCCGGGTCGGCCCCGCGGTCGACGTGCGCACGCAGGGAGAGTGGCAGGGCAGTGTCGAGTCCGACGCCGCGGTCTACTTCTGCTGCGTCGAAGCCATGCTCAACGCGGTCAAGCACGCAGCGGCCACCCACATCGTCATCTCCTTGACCTCTGACGGCGACACGCTCACGTTCGGCGTCATCGACGACGGTGCAGGCTTCGACCCGAGCGATGCCCAGCACGGCTCGGGACTGGGCAACCTCCTCTCCCGGGTGCTTCCGTTCGGCGGCCATGTCACGGTCGAGTCCTCGCCCGGCGCGGGAACGACGGTCCGCGGCTGGTTGCCGGTTCCCCGAGCGGGCCATCACGCTCCGGCTGCAGACGCTCTGACCGGACTGCCGACGCCGTGAGCGACGCGACGTGGGTCGGACTCCGGCACCTGTCGGTGCTGACCGCGGCGAGGGCCGCCTGTGTCCTGGTCGTCGGAGGTGCCGCACTGCTCGTCGGCGGCCCCGGATCGTCGGCGGACGGCCCGGGCTGGCTCTGGCTCGGGGCGACGGTTCTCGTGGCTGTTGCGGTGATCGCGTCCCGATCCTCGGTCAAGCGGCTGGCGGATCGCATCGCGTATGGCCCGGACGGTGATCCCTACTTCGCTCTGTCCGCGTTCGTGCAGAGGATCTCCGCGACGGTAGCCGTCGACGACGTCCTGCCGCGGGTGGCGCAGACCGTGACCCAGGCGGCGCACGGCTCCGCGGGCGAGGTTCGGCTGTGGCTGCCGGACGGGGCTGAGCTGCGAGGGGCCTGGCCGGTCGTGCCTGAGACGGCGGCCACCGAGATGGTCAAGGTGCCGCTCCAACGGCGCGGCGAGCAGGTGGGTGTCCTCGGCGTCGCGGCGGACACCGCCGAGATGACCGCGAACACGAAGGCGCTGCTCGACCGGCTGGCGGGCACGGCGGGCCTCGCGCTGGCCAATGTCCGGCTCGCCTACGACCTGCGTCACCGGATCGCCGACTCGCGCGAGCTGGCGGATCGTCTGCAGCGCTCACGGCAACGTCTGGTGGACGCCGCGTCGGAGCAGACCGCACGCTTCGCCGACCAGGTCGACGTACAGGTGCTGAGCCGGCTGAGCAATGCGGATGAGGCTCTCGAGCGGGTGTCGAACGGTGATCCGTCCGGCTTGGAGAGCGCGGTGGTGGAGGCGACTGCGGCACTCGAGTCCCTCCGGGACATCGCGGCCGGCGTCTTCCCGCCCACCTTGGCAGAGAACGGGCTGCAGGTGGCGCTCGAGACCTTCGCGCTGCGGTACGACGGGCGGGTGCATGTCTCCCGCCGGGGACCTGGGGATCGACTGCCGGCGCCGGTCGAGACGGCTGCCTACTTCTGCTCGACGCGCGTCATCGACGACCGTGCAGGCGCCGGCGGAGGGATGGTGCGGGTCGACATCGAGCAGCGCGAGGACGCGCTGCGGGTCGAGCTCGCCTCGGAGGGCTCCGCGAGTGCTGCCACGATCGAGCTGCTACAGGACCGGGTGGAGGCAACCCGCGGGGCGCTCGACCGTCGCACCGTCGCAGGACCGACCGGCCCTGAGCACGTGCTGACACTCGGTTGGGAAACGGTCGCGCGATGACGACCCGCCTGGTGCTCGGCGAGGACAACGCCCTGCTGCGTGAGGGGATGCGAGGCATGCTGTCGTCCGAGGAGGGCCTCGAGGTCGTCGCGAGCTGCGCGGACCTGGACAGCATCCTCGACAGCATCGACGAGCTGGAACCGGACGTGGTGCTGACCGACATCCGCATGCCGCCCACCTGGACCGACGAAGGCGTGCAGGTGGCTCGGCACTGCCGGGCCCGTCATCCCTCGACCGGGGTGATCCTGCTCAGCCAGTACGTCGACCCGGGCTACGTGCGCTCACTGCTGGAGAGCGGATCGGCCGGGCGGGGCTACCTGCTCAAGGAGCGGGTCTCCGACGTGGACGAGCTCGTGACGGCGGTTGCTGCCGTGGCGAGAGGTGGATCGGTCGTCGACCCTCAGGTCGTCGAGCACCTGGTCAAGGCCGGAGTGAGTCGCGGGAACAGCAACGTCGGTCGGCTGAGCGCGCGCGAGCTGGAGGTCCTGGCCGAGATGTCCCGCGGGCACAACAACGCCACCATCGCCGCGTCGTTGTTCATCAGCCAGCGAGCCGTCGAGAAGCACATCAACTCCATCTTCTCCAAGCTGGGGGTCGGGCTCGGGGGCGCCTCCCACCCCCGGGTGCGTGCGGTCCTCCTCTATCTCTCGGGCAGTGTCGCGTGAACGGGTCACGGGATGTCGGCCCCGGGGCGGGGACGGGACGCAGCGTCATGCTCGTCGACGACCATCGCGCGTTCCGGCTGGCGGTCCGGTCGGTGCTGGATGCCGAGCCCGCCTACACGATCCTCGCCGAGGCGGCCGACGGCCAGGAGGCGGTGGACCTGGCGCTGCGGTTGCGGCCGGACGTCGTGCTGATGGACGTGCGGCTCCCGGGGATCAACGGCATCGAGGCGACCCGACGCATCCTGGCCCGCGCGCCCCGGACCAGAGTGGTGCTGCTCTCCACGGTGCGCCGCTGGGATCTCCCCGCGGACCTGCTCGAGTGCGGCGCGGTCGGCTTCCTGCAGAAGGAGGACCTCGACCCGCACGTGCTGGCGGAGCTGATCGGCGTCTCCTGACCGAGCCGTCGCGGGACGCGGGAAGGCCCGGGGACCCCCCTCGGGTCACCGGGCCTCCTGGTCGGTCGGCTGGTCTCAGCCCAGGTTCACGCGGGCCGCGAAAGGCAGCGTGTTGACGAAGTGCTGGCGCACGACCGGGTGCAGTCTCGAACCGTTGCCGGCCTGCGTGGTGCGGACCAGGCTGGTCGAGAGAGCGGCACCCGTGAACGCACCCGAGGTCACCGAGCCGGAGACCGTGAAGGGCTGGTCGCCCGCGGCACGCCGCACGGTGACGGTGCCGGTCGACGGGTTCAGGCCGGAGGCAGTCGGCCAGTTGACCGTCATCGTGCCACTCTCGGCGATGGAGGCGGCCGAGGACCTGCCGCTCAGCACCGCGGTCACCGTGCCGGTTCCGGCCTGCGCACCGTTGAAGCCGGAGCACCCGGTGAGCGTGCCGGTGAGGACGGCGTGCTCGGTCCTGACAGCCTTCCTCAGCAGACCGGGGTGCCAGGCGATCGAGCCGCTCAGCCCCGTGCAGGACTCGACGCTGGAGAAGCCCCGTGCCGAGACTTCGCTGGCCTGGGCTGCACCGACACCGTTGAGCGACGCGGCCAGGATGGTGCCGGCGGTGACGGTGAGGAGGGCGGCGCGGGCGGAGTGCTTGGCGTTGAACATGACGGATCCTTTCGTGGAGCGAGAGGCTCTCGCTGAGTGGTTGTCGGTGTCTTCCGACAGCAGAAACGATCCCGTCTCCGGGCGCGCCCACCCAGGGTGCACACCCCTCAAGTGATCGGGTGGTGCTAGCACCACTTCCGGCGGCCGGTCGACCACGCCGACACCCAGGGGCGGGGCGGCACTGTAGCTTCGAGTCATGAGGCTCGGAGTGCACCTGGTGACCTACGACTTCGAGGGCGGCCCGCCGGCCATCGCGCCGATGTTGGCGGCGACGGGCACGGCGGTCGAGGAAGCCGGCATCGACAACGTCTCTGTCATGGACCACTACTGGCAGATGGAGATGGTCGGTGGGCCGGACCTGAACATGCTGGAGGGCTACACGACCCTCGGCTTCCTGGCAGCGCACACGAGGTCGGCAGAGCTGCAGCTGCTGGTCACCGGGACGACGTACCGCCACCCCGGTCTGCTGGCCAAGATCATCACGACCCTCGACGTGCTCTCCGGAGGGCGCGCACTGCTGGGCATCGGCGCAGCCTGGTACGAGGAGGAGGCGGTTGGACTCGGCGTACCGTTCCCTTCGATGAAGGAGCGGTTCGAACGGCTGGAGGAGACTCTCCAGATCGTGCGCCAGATGTGGAGCGAGGACGACGGGCCGTACGACGGCGTGCACTATCAGCTCGGCCGCACTCTGAATCGTCCGCAACCGATCCGCACGCCGCCGATCATGGTCGGTGGGAACGGTGAGAAGAAGACTCTTCGGTTCGTGGCGAAGTACGCCGATGCCTGCAACCTCTTCGGCGATCCGGCAGATGCGTCCGGGACGGTCCACAAGCTGGAGGTCCTGCGCGCGCACTGCCAGAGCGAAGGCACGTCCTACGACCGTCTGCGCAAGACGATCACGTGCATGGCGCCGGCTGATCCTGCAGCAGACGGCGCTGACTTCGTTGAGCAGATGCGGGCCTTCGCTGACATCGGCATCGACGAGGTCCACGTGATGCCGCCGAGCAATGATCCAGCCACGTTCGTCCAGGCTCTGGGCGAGCATGTGGTGCCCGGCTTGTCCGCGCTCTAGTCGAAGCGCTTGCAGGACGATCCGGCGGGCTTGTTCGGGCGTTCTGTCGTGAGGGCGTGGGGGTCAGTCGCCCTTGACGTTGATGATCTGCCTGAGCGTGTGATCCACCGTCACCAGGTCGGCCGCGTCCTGCATCACGACGTCGATGTCCTTGTAGGCGTCCGGGTGCTCATCGAGGAACGCATCCGACTCGCCCCAGGTGATGCCGCCCATCCGCTTGTCCAGGTCCTCACGGGTGAACAGGCGCTTGGCTGCGGAGCGTGAGTGGTTGCGGCCGGCTCCGCGTGGCGAGGAGCTCAGGGCGAGGCGGTTGCCCTTGCCCGTCACCACTCACGACGCCGCACCCATCGAGCCGGGAATCAGACCACGCACACCGTCGGCCGCGTCGATCGCACCCTTGCGTGAGAGCCACACCTCCTTGCCGAAGTGCTTCTCGCGGGCCGTGTAGTTGTGATGGCAGTTGATGGCCTCGGTCGGAGTGAGCCTCGGCAGGTTGGCCCAGGCCACGAAGGCGTCGACGACGCGGTGCATCATCTCCTCACGGTTCAGGTAGGCGAACCGCTGCGCCCACCTGAGCGCCTCCAGGTAGGCCAGATCGCCGGTCAGGTTGATCGATGGACCCAGGATGCTCACGCCGTCGTACGACGAGGAAGTTGCTCCACAGGCGCGGGCGACGGTCGCCGACGGTCCGGCACCGACAGCCCCCCGTCCCGCGCACCCCACCCGACGGCGTTCAGCAGACGGAGTGCAGCGGTGACTGCGGCGAGCGCTGCCAGCACCAACAGCAGGAGGGCGAGGTCCGGCGCCCAGGTCCAGACACCTGCCCAGCCGTAGCCGGACAGCCGGGGAAGCACTGCGATGCCCAAGGCAGCTGTCAGGGATGGCAGCGGTTGCAGCCAGCGACGCAGCGGCCCGCGGTGGAGGCGCCGTGCTTTCGCAGCCCGGGCGAGCGACCATGCGCCGAGTGCCAGCAGCCCGACTCCGGCGAGGTCGAAGACGGCGTAGAAGCCCCACCGACTCGTGGCGGCCGGGACCGGCTCACCGAGCACGGCATGCAGCGTGTTGCTGGAGATCCGGTCGGGCAGTGACGGGTTGCCAGGCAGTGGCAGCTCCTGGCTCGCCGGAACCAGGGTCGCTGCTGCCAGTCCACGGTCCGGGAAGAGAGCGATCATCGCCGAGGAGTCGGGACTGTTGCCGGGGTGGAACACGGTCGGCTGCTCCCATGGGCCACCGACGAACCACCCCATGGCGTAGCGGGCGTCGGCGCCGTCTGCCCAAGCACCGAGGTGTGCCCGTGGCCCCGGTGCAGTGAGCGTCCGGATCCCGTCCGCCGACACGATCCGGGTGCCGTCGGGCGCCCGACCGTTGCGTAGATACATGGTGAGGTACGTGCCGAGGTCGCCGGCGGTGGAGGCGAGGTAGCCCGCTGCCACGACGCCGTTCCGGTGGACGGGTCCGGCGGGGAAGGTGAAGCCGAACCAGTACTGGTGGCCCGGGGCGACCGCGGGGTCGGCGACGATGTGCGTGTGGGTCATGCCGAGCGGGTTCAGGACCGCGTGCTGCAGGTAGTCGGCGTAGGTGCGTCCGGAGGCCCGTTCCACGACCATCCCGGCGAGCACGTAGTTGACGTTGGCGTAGCGCCAGGTCGTGCCCGGGGTCGAGACCAGCCGGGCGGAGCGGAGCTCAGCGACCGCTGCGCGTGCGGATCCTTCCCTGGCTGAGGCCAGGATCGGTCCGCCGGTGAGGTCGTCGAGACCGCTCGTCTGCTGCAGCAGCTGCCGCACGGTGATCGCGCCGACCGGTTCGCCGTCGGCCAGCTTGAGCTCGGGCACATACCGGGTGACGGGTGCGTCGAGGCTGACCTTCCCGGCGTCGACGAGCTGCATCACCGCCAGAGCGGTGAACGACTTGGTGGTCGAGCCGATGACGAACGGCGTGTCCGGCGTGACGGCGTCACCGTCGCCGGTCGTGCCGGTCCCACGGGCGGTGATCGTGCCGTCCGCGGTGGCGACCACGTACGCGCCACCGGGAATGCCGGCTGCGTGGAGCTGGTCCGCGAGGACCGCGGTGACGTCGTCGTGGGCTGGGGCGGTGTCAGCGGTCGCGGCCAGCGGCAGCAACGCGATGCCGGCGAGCAGGGCACCGACCAAGACCCACGACCGGATCCGGCGAGCGGGGAGTGACCCGTTCATGTCGGCCTCCTTCGAGGTGAGGTTCACCTGCTCAGACCACGTCGCGCCGCAGCACCGAGGCGAGCCCGGCCACTACCGGGATCAGCGCCCAGAGGGCTACGCCGAGGACGGCCATGGCGACGGTGGGCTCGGAAACCACTCCTGAGATCGACCAGGCCATGGTGGTGGGCACCCAGTCGGCCATGTCCGGTGTCAGCTGCACCAGGACCGGCGGGACGATGAACAGCAACCCGACGACTGCGGTGACTGCGCCCCCGGTGTTGCGGATCAGGGCACCCAGCCCGGCTCCGAGCGCTGCTCCGGCGGCACCGCAGAGCGCGGAGGCAGCGACCACCCGGAGCACGCCACCTGCCGAGACCAGGAACGCGTAGTCGGTGAACTGCAGACCGATGGCGATGGTGGCACCGATGAGCAGGGCGCCGACGATGCTGAGCGCCGTACCGCCGAGCATGACCGCGACCAGCTGGGCGGTGACGGTCCGCACGCGCCTCGGGGAGACCAGGTACGTCGGCACGACGGTGTTGTGCGCGTACTCGCGGGCCACGGCCACGGCACCGAAGAGGGCGGCGCCCATGAGGGCGTTGCCAGCGAACGCCATCAATGACTGCTGGTCAGCTGCGGTCGCGATGAAGCCCTTGGAGCCATCCATGTCGGTGCCCCACACGACCGCCGCTCCCGTGACGCCGGCCAGGAGGGCGATGACCCCGAGGAAGGCCAGCGGCATCCTGGTGGTGGTGATCTTGCGGATCTCACTTCGTACCACTCGCAGCCACGTCATGACTGAACGACCTCCTTCTGGTCCTCGGTGGAGCGCTGGGCGGGGACGTGTCCGCGGGCAGGCGCCGGCGGCTCGTCGCTGGTCCAGCGCAGGAACAGGTCCTCCAGGGACCCGGTTGCTGCGGTCAGGCCGTGCAGGGGGATGGCGGCGCCGGCCGCGAGGTCACCGACGAAGGCCGCTCCAAGGCCCCGCACCTGCAGGGTCTCGGTCCCCGTCCGGTCGACCACGGCACCGGCTCCGAGGAGGAGCGCGGCGAGCTCCGGGGCCCGCGGGGTGCGGACGGTGACGCTGTCCTGCTGAAGGTCCGCCAACGCACCGGTGGTCACCAGGCGTCCGTGGTTGAGCACCACGACGTCGTCGGCGAGGTGCTCGACCTCGGAGAGCAGGTGGCTGGAGACGAAGATCGTGTGCCCCAGCGCCGCACGCTCACGCAGCAGGCTGCGCAGGTCGTGGATGCCCTGCGGGTCGAGCCCGTTGCCCGGCTCATCGAGGACGAGCACGGGTGGGTCACCCAGCAGGGCAGCGGCCAGGCTGAGGCGTTGCCGCATGCCCAGCGAGTAGGCGCCGACCCGACGGTGAGCCGCGTCGCCCAGGCCGACCGTGTCCAGCACCTCGTCGACCCGTCGAAGTGGAAGTCCAGCTGCATCGGCCAGCACCCGCAGGTGGTTCCGGCCGCTGCGGCCCGGATGGAACGCGTTCGGCTCGAGCACGACACCGACGGTGCGAACCGGGTCGTCGAGCTCACGGTAGCGCCGATCCCCGATCGTGGCGGACCCGGCGTCAGCAGAGGCCAGGTCGAGCAGGATCTTCATCGTGGTGGACTTCCCCGCCCCGTTCGGTCCCAGGAAACCAGTCACTCGTCCCGGCAGGACCGTGAAGGTCAGGTCTTCCAGGACGACCTGGGATCCGTACGACTTGCTCAGATGCTCTACCAGCAGCGGAACCATGTTCCCTCCTCGGATCGGGACGCCTCGCTCGCGGGGGCACCTTCACCATGGCCCCTGGCAACGGGCAGCTATCAGGGCCGAACGGCCTTCGGTTGACATGTCCTCGATCACACCGGTCAGGGTGCCGGGGCCCATCGCCGCGCGGTGGGGCGCACGCGCAACCCGACAAGGGTCCTTCGCCCCTGCCAGCGCCCCCGGGCCAGGGCTCATCGTGGTGGGAGTCCGCGTGCCGTCCGGATCGGAGGGATCCTCGTGCTGACCTCGCTCGGTCCCGGCAGCCTCTCCGAGAAGGTGAGGATCCGGGTCAACGGAGTCGATCAGGGCATGGTCATCCGCGGTCGAGACGTGTCGAACCCCGTGCTCCTCTGGGTGCACGGCGGGCCCGGGATGCCGGACTACTTCCTGACCCAGGACTACCCGACAGGCCTGGAGGACCTCCTCACCATCGTGTGGTGGGACCAACGCGGAGCTGGACTGTCGTACCACTCCGGCATCCCGGCGGACTCCATGACCATCGACCAGTACGTCGAGGACACCCTGTCGGTCACCGACTACCTGCGCGACCGGTTCGGCCAGGACAGGATCTACCTCCTGGGTCACTCCTGGGGCAGTCTGATCGCCGTACAGGCTGCCGCTCGGTCACCGAAGCGATACGCCGCCTACCTCGGCATGGCGCAGGTGGTCCACCAGCTCGAGTCGGAGAAGCTGGCCTACGACCACATGCTCGCTGCGTACCGCGAACGCGGTGACGCCAAGATGGTCCGAAAGCTCGAGGCCGCGCCAGTGACCATGACCGGCGGGACTCCGCAGAGCTACCTCAACGTGCGCGACGCCGCGATGCATCGGCTCGGCGTCGGCACCACCCATGACATGGGATCGGTGATCTCCGGCATCTTCCTGCGCTCCCTGCGTTTCCGCGGTTACACAGCGGGCGAGAAGATCGCCCTGTGGCGGGGACGCCGGTTCTCCCGGGGCTTCGGGCTCTGGGAGCAGCTGATCCGCATCGACCTGCGCGAGACGGTCCCGGAGCTGCAGGTCCCCGTGTACCTTCTGGAGGGGAAGTACGACTACACGGCCGTCACGTCGTTGGCACGCGACTACCTTGGGAAGCTCCGTGCCCCGGTCAAGAAGTTCTACCTCTTCGAGCATTCCGCACACAGCCCCCTGCTCGAGGAACCCAGCCGGGGCCACGATGTCTTGGAGCACGACGTCCTGCCCGGCACCACATCTCTCGACAAGCTCGGCTGACGGCGGCGCGAGCCCGGCCACCGATGGGCCGTGGTGGTGGCGATGAGGCATGAGGTCACTGCGTTGTCCGCTGCAGAGGGAGAGACGATGATCACCGAGCCGACCCGGGTCGACTTCCAGAGCGGAGACGTCAGCATCGCGGCGTACCGCTGGGACCCGGAGGGGGAGCCGCGCGGCATCGCGCAGATCACGCACGGGATGGGCGAGCACGCGCTTCGCTATGCGCGTGTCGCCGACGCGCTCACCGGGGCTGGCTATGTCGTCTACGCGCAGGACCATCGTGGGCACGGCAGGACCGCCGCCTCGGACGACGAGCTGGGCGTGATCGGCGCAGAGGGCTGGACGGAGCTCGTTGCGGACCTGGGGCAGCTCAGTGAGCTGGCCAGGAAGGCCCATCCGGGGCTGCCGCTCGTGCTGATCGGGCACAGCATGGGGTCGTTCGCCGCGCAGCAGTACGTCCTCGACCACAGCCGCGACATCGACGCACTCGTCCTCACCGGCACCGCCGTCATCGACCTGCTCGAGCCGGCGCTCGACCTCGACCAGCCGATCGACCTGTCGGCCTTCAACGCGCCGTTCGCGCCGGCGCGCACGGACTACGACTGGCTCAGCCGTGACGCGACCGAGGTGGACAGCTACATCGCCGATCCGCACTGCGGCTTCGGGCTCGACGCCGAAGCCGGGAAGCAGATGTTCCTCGCCGCCCGCGACGTCGCTGACCCCTCGCGCCTGGGTGGCATCCGCAGGGACCTGCCCGTCTACATCAGTGTCGGAGAGCACGACCCCGTCAACGCTGGGGGAGCGCTGGTCACCGCCCTGGTCGACCGCCTGGAGAGCGCGGGCATCGATGACGTCACCCTGGTCACCTGGCCGGCGGCGAGGCACGAGGTCTTCAACGAGGTCAACCGCGACGAGGTGATCAGCGAGATGCTGCGCTGGATCGACAGCAAGCTCGGGTCATGAACACGTCCCCACGGTAGGTGCGCCGGCGCAGCTCCTCCGGCTCGGGCTCACGGTGCCGTGGCGATCAGGAGCAGGGTCGTCACCGCGAGGAGCACCACTCCGACCGCGACCGCCCGGACCATCCGTCTTCCCATCGGGGAGTTGCCGGCGTGACCATGGCGGCTGTTGTGGAGGTAGCGGGCCTCGACGACCACGAGCAGACCGAGAGCGCCCAGGAGCCCGACCGCACCGGGGAGTGAGGGCAGGATCGCGCCTTCGGCGTGGTGCAGCAGCAGCGCGGAGACGCCCCCGATCCCCAACGCCGTGCGCTGCCATGCCATCGCCGTACGTTCGGCTTGGAGGCCCGGGTCCACCGTGCTCAGCCTCCGCCCAGGTCGATCACGATGAGCACCAGGGCGGCGATGGCGGTCAGGGTGAGCGCCCCCGCGACCAGGAGGGGGATCTGCGAGCGGGGCAGCTGCTCGCCGAGGCGCATCGCCCGCTCGTTGCGCTCCCAGTGGGTGTAGGACACCCCGGCGAGCAGGCCGCCCAGGCTGACCAGCAGGATCCCGAGGACGTGTCGTACGACGCCCAGCCCGGGGACGAACTGCACTACCGCCACACCGGCCGCCATCATCGCGAGGGCGGTGCGCACCCAGGCGAGGAACGTTCGCTCGTTGGCGAGCGTGAAGCGGTAGTCGGGCGCCTCACCGACCTCATGCACCGGGGTGCGTCCGGAACGACGGAGGGAGCGAGGCATCGGCTCAGGCCTGCGAGGTGGAAGCGGCGCACTGGTTGCGGGCGACGTCCAGGACGCCGATCTCTTCCTCCGCGGGGGCCACGTTGCCCGCGTCGACGAACCGGATGGTGTCGTAGGAGTCCGGGGCAGCGCGCAGGGATGTCACGATCTCCTCCATGAACTTCTCCGTCGCCGACTCGTTGAGCAGGGTTGGGGTCAACACGTCCTCCAGCGTAGTGACCACGAGTCCTTCGGAGTTCATCTCGGTGGAGCTGGACCGGTGCGCGGGCGCAACAGGGGTCCGCGGGTCCGGCGGGTTGGGAACGGCACGTCACCGCCGCAGCCCTCGGGTGACACCTGCAGTGCCCCGGCCAAGGGGGAGCGGAGCCCGAGGACTCGACGGCACCCAGCAGGCGGTTCCAGACGTCGGTGCCGCCCCTCGAGCGAGCGAACCGGCGTCGTAAGCCCGATCCGGCATCCCGGCAGACGGTGATCGCACTGGCCGGTGGGCGACAGCTCGACGAGCACGAGAACCCGGGCGAGGCCACCGTCCAGGTCCTCCAGGGACGGGTCGAGCTGCGAGCCGCGGACGTGGTCTGGAACGGGTCCCCGGGCGATCTGCTGGTCGTCCCGGACAGCCGGCACTCACTGGCGGCGATCGAGGACAGCGTCATCCTGCTCACCGTCGCCAAGCTCACCGACCCCGCCATCGCACCCCGACCGGACGGGAGAAGGAACCGAGGTGTGACACCTCTGCGGCTGCCGCCACGCGTGCTCGCCATGGTGGCTGCTTGCGGCCGGATCGGTCACCAGTCGCGAGACCCCCAGATCCACGAGACTGCGTTGAGTGCCGTTGCTCCCACAGCGACGCTGGTGACCACCACGACCGCCAACCCGGACGGGTGCACGTCGCCGTTCAGCTGCAGCAGGCCGGTCGCTCCGCGAGCGACTGTGGGCCACCAGTGCTGGCATGTCGTGCGGAGGCTCTTGGTCGCTCCGGCCCTGGACGCCGCCAGCCTCTTGGGCGCCTGCGAGACCATCCGTGCTCTCACCAGGAGCATGCACGACCTCGCTGATGGCAGAGGATCCAGCCCAGCCCGGAGCGGTCGCACGACCTGACGCCCGACCAGTTCGCGCGGCGGGATGTTCGTGGATCAGTTCCCCTGTGCTGCTCCGGGCCCCGGCAGGAGCAGACTGGAACTGATCCAGCGCCCAACTGGTCCCGGTGAGGATCTCCCTCAGTGCCAGGGGCCGGCGCGCTGTGCCAGGGGCCGGCACGGTTGCCCCGGCTCCCTTCACCGGGTCATCGCCCGAGGCGGCCGGCGCGGGACCGGCAACCGGCAGCCGCTCGGCCTGCTCGAGCCGCCCTTGGGTCAGCAGCAGCTCGACGAGCTGGCCGACCGACTCCGAGCACACCGCGGGCTCGGCGCAGGCGCCGATGTCCGGGGCCGCGCACAGCTCGTGCGCCGCGCCCCCTCCCAGTCCCCTAGGTGAAGAGGACCGCGCCTAGACAGGTCCGGCAGGCGGTGTGCAGATGCGGGTTCCCGAACCTCCGTCCGATGTCGTCGGGCGCCCGGATCCACTGCATCGCGTGGTCGAGCTCGGCGGTCCGGCCCTCCGACATCACCCAGAATGGCTGGCGTCTCCGGCGTGGGGTCGCCCGCGGACAACGCCTCGAAGGCACGACGCGCCGCGGCGCAGTCGCCCGCGGCGACCGCAGCTGCCGCCAGCTCTTCCGGCGTCGCGATGAGCGAACGGTACGGCGACGGGCCCTGCCCGTCATCGTGCGCCGGCCCGCCGTCAGCCGTCACCTGTGCCGGTGGCGCTTCCGGGGGGTCTGGGTGCGTCGAGCCCGAAGCGCATCCCGAGCAGCCGGATCACGAAGCAGGTGCCGGCGGCGCCCAGGGCAGCCGGCGCTCCGAGCACCTGGTCCACGCCCGTGCCGGTGGCGGCCACGGCCAGCGCCGCTCCGACCAGGGCGGGGATGGCGTAGAGGCCGCTGCTCAGCACGGTCGGGATCTCCCGGACCAGCACGTCTCGGACCGTGCCGCCCCCGACGCCCGTGACCGTCCCGAGGATGACCGCCTGCACCGGGCCGAGGCCCAGCTCGAGCGCCTTGCTCGCCCCGGTCACCGCGAACAGGCTCAGCCCGGCGGCGTCGAGCACGTCGATGGAGGTGGTGAACCGGCCCAGCGTCCGGCTGAACAGGAAGGCGACCAGCCCTCCGGTGGCCGCCACCGCGAGGTAGCGCCAGTCGACGAAGGTGGCCGGGGGCAACGCGCCCAGCAGGATGTCCCGGATGATGCCGCCGCCCAGTGCGGTCGTCATGCCGAGCGTGAGCACCCCGACGATATCCACATGGGCCACGCGTACGGCGGTCAGCGCACCGTTCAGCGCGAACGCGAACGTGCCCGCGAGGTCCAGCGCCAGGAGGACGGGCGGTTCGGCCATGCCAAGGGTCTACCGCATGCAGCGGCCGAGGCCCGGGTCGACGCGCCCTGTCGCCCTGTCACCCGGACCAACGTTCAGACGGGCCGGGGCCGCAGCGCGTGTGGTGGATCACGGCCAGCTCGATCCCGGCGCCGTCGGACATCAGCTGGCCCATGAAGGTGGTGAAGGAGATGTCGGCGATCACCCGCTCGGTGACCCGGCCGCCGGCGTTGCGGAGCACCATCGCCTCGCTCAGCTCCGTGAGTGACCAGGGAGCATCGGTGGACGACAAGCGAGCGAGAGCGTTGGCGGGGAAGGTCGCGGCTCGCTGCCTGGGCTCGAGGATCACCCGACTTCACCGCTTGGTCGCGCTGCGATACGACCAGGCGCTCGCGGAGGTCGGGTTGACCCTGCCTCAGGTCGAGATCCTCTCCATGCTGGTGATGAGGGGTGTGCCGGTGGCTCCGAGCGAGATGGGCCAGAGCCTGGCGGTCGGACGATCGGCCATGAGCCGCAAGCTCGCCGCGCTGGAGGACCGCGGCTGGGTCCGGACCGCTGAGCGCTCCGGGACGGGCCGCTCGATGTCCTTCACGATCACCGAGGCGGGGACTGCTCAGCTCGCACGGGCCAACGGCGCGTGGGCGCGCGTGAACGCGGACAGCGAGAAGCGGCTCGGTCCCGAGGCGGCGCGGCAGCTCGACGACTGGATCGCCGTTCTCGGGACCTCGGCGCCGTAGGTCTCCGAGACCATCACCCGAAGCAGCTGCGTCGACCGCCGCCTCAGGCCAGGGCGGCGTCGTGCACGAGGATCGCAATCTGCACGCGGTTGCCGACGTCGAGCTTGCTGAGCAGCCGCGACACATGTGCTTTGACGGTCGCCTCGCTCATGAAGATCGACGCGGCGATCTCGGCGTTGGAGGCACCCGCGCCGACCGCGGCCGCCACCTCCCGCTCCCGGTCGGTGAGGGCGGCAAGCCGCTGGGCCGCCGCCCGGTGCCGCTCGGACGCCTCGGTGGTCCCGAAGTGGGACAGCAGGGTGCGGGTCACCGACGGCGACACGATCGCGTCACCGGCGGCCACGAGGCGGACCGCGTTGATGATGTCGGCAGGCGGCGTGTCCTTGACCAGGAACCCACTGGCCCCGGCCCGGAGTGCGGCCACCACGTGCTCGTCGGCCTGGAAGGTGGTCAGCACGATGACCTGCGGTGGCCGGTCGAGGCGGCGGATCGCCGAGGTCGCCGTGATCCCGTCCATCTGCAGCATCCGGATGTCCATCAGGACGACGTCCGGACGGTCGTGCTGGACGGCGGTCACCGCGCCGGCACCGTCGTCGGTCTCGCCGACGACCTCGATGTCCTCGGCCGAGGACAGGATGAGCCGCAGCCCGGCTCGCACCAGGGCGTCGTCGTCGACCAGCAGCACCTTCACCGTCGCCATGTCAGCTGCGCCTCCACGACGAAGTCACCCGAACCGTCGGGGCCCAGCACCAGGGTTCCTCCGGCCAGCGTGACGCGCTCCTGCAGCCCGAGCAGGCCCGCACCCGAGCCCGGCAGGCCCGGAGTCGTGTACGCCGGGACGGGCTGGCGGTTGCGGACACTGATGTGCAGACCGGCCTCGGGGCCACCGATGACACGCACCCGGGCCGCGGTGCCGTGGGCGTGCTTGGCGACATTTGTCAGTGCCTCCTGCACGATGCGGTAGGCGTCGCGTCCCAGGGCTGCCGGCGCCTCGTCGAGGTGGGCGACACGCATCTCGAAGTCGATCTCGGTGCCGGCGCCCCGGCTCTCCTCGACGAGGCGGGTGATGGCTCGCAGTGTCGGCTGCGGGGTGGCCGGGGCCGCCTCGCCCCCCGCGTCCTCCCGCAGCACCCCGATCACGTTGCGCAGCTCCTCGAGGGCCTGGCGCGCGGTGCTGCGCAGGAGGGCAGCCGTCTCCCGGACCTGGTCCGGTGGGAGGTCCGGACGCACCTCGAGCCCACCCGCATGCAGCGCCAGCAAGGAGATCCGGTGAGCGAGCACGTCGTGCATCTCCCGGGCGATCCGGGTCCGTTCGGCCACCCGGACGCGCTGCTCGTGCAGCTCCTGCTGGGCCTCTGCTCGGAGGGCACGCTCCCGCAAGGACTCCAGCAGCTGCCGGCGGGCCCGGACGAACATCCCCCAGCCGCTGGCGGCGAGCGCCAACGGCATCACGAACGCCACCACGGAGACGGGACCGGTCGTCGGGCTGTAGATCGCGAAGGCGAGCACCGACGGGACCCACAACAAGGTGACCACCACCGTGGGCCGGGCCGGACGATGCACCGCCAGCGACGCCAGCGCGAGGAGCCCGGCAGGGGTCGCTGAGCTGGAGACCGTCCCGAGCACAAGACACGCGAGCGCGACACCCACCGGCCAGCGGCCCCGCCACCACAGCGAACCGCAGGCGAGGAGGCCGGCGGCCACGTCGACCGCGATGCGGGTGGTCGTGAGCGGGTCGGGTCTGTCGTGCAGCTGCGGGCTCAGGAACAGCCCGCCGAGAACGAGGGCGAGAAGGAACGCGAGAGCGTCGGCCGCCCGCTCACGTCGAGGGTGGCTCCGGGTCGGATGCGGCCGGGGCGCGTCCTCGGACGCCGCGGCCGGACTCGCCGGCGCGGCCCACGACGAGTGCGACAGGGACACGACCTCACCGTAGTCCTGGATGCACGCGAGGGACATCGACGAAGGTCGAGACGGTCGCGCCGGAAGACGGTTGTCTCGGCGATCGTCGTGTCGCCCTTCGGCGGGCCGGCGTAGTCGGGTGGGCGATGTGCGCAACCGGCCCGCAGGACCAGTCTCGGAGCACCGGCAGCGAAGCCGGGTCGTCACACCGATCCCTCGAAGGGGCCCGTCATGAACACAGTGCAGCACCAGGAACTCACCCCGTCGGTCCACCCGGCAGCCCCGGACGGCGCCGCGCCCGGCTCGGCGTCCCTCCCGACTTGGCGGCTCAACACCATGCGCGTGGGCTACCTGTTCATGGTGGTGGGGCTGGCGGTCACCAAGTGGCCACAGCTCCTCGACCACGGCTCGTGGGAGCTGAAGGAGGGCACCGTCGTGACGATGCTCGTGGCGATGTCGGTGCTCGCGCTCCTCGGGCTCCGCTACCCCCAGCGGATGCTGCCGATCCTGCTGTTCGAAGTCGGCTGGAAGCTGATCTGGCTCGGGATCGTCGCGCTTCCGCTCTGGCTCGACGGCAACCTCACCGGAGCGACACGCGATCAGGCGAGTGCGGTCCTGTACGTCGTGGTCATCATCGCGGTCGTCCCGTGGCGGCACGTGGTCAGTGGGTTCGTGCTCGCTCGCGGCGAGCGGTGGAGGACCGGCGACGCAGAGGCCGGCCGACGTACGGACCGTGCTGCGTAGTCAGCCGCGGGGGGCGAGGCTCAGCGTCCGGCCTGGAAGGAGGCAGCCGGCCATGGTCGGTCGAGGACGGCATCGAAGAGCGTGACGGCGATGGCGCGCACGTCGTCGAGGAGTGTGGTTCCGGCTCTTTCGCGAGCGTGGGTGGTGCTGTCACGCTTGCCTCATGCCGATGACTCTGGTCAAGGGGTGCTACCGGGTCGTGGGCGCGTCGCCGGACGGTGACTCGGTCCGGTTCTACGCCGCCGACCCTCACGTGTGGGATGCGGCCGGGATCGCGGTGCGTGCCAACGCCGGTGGCGGGGTGCAGCTGCGTCTGGACGCGATCGATGCCCTCGAGACGCACTACACCCCACCGCACGCCTCCAAGCCGTGGCGTCAGCCCACCGCGCTCGGGCAGGGTGCAGCATCCAGGGTGCTGGACCTGCTCGGGTTCAGCGACGTGGTCCGCGACGAGTCCGGCGTCGTCTCCTCCGCGACGCCCACCCAGGCGCCCGGCTACCTCTTGACCCGCTTCGCCGACAAGTACGGCCGCGCCGTCGCGATGGCCTTCGCCGGTGGCCGGCCCGGCCGTGCGGCCGACGGCGGCTCGGTCTTCCTCGACGTCGGCGAGATGCACAGGTCGGTGAACTACCGGCTGCTGGTCGACGGCTGGGTGTACCCGACGTTCTACTCCAAGCTGTACGTCGACCTGCGAGCCGATCTCGCGGCAACCACGGTGGCGGCCCGCGAGGCCCGCCGGGGTGTCTGGGAGCAGGACGCGACCCTGACCGGGTTCCGGCTGCGCACCCGGGCTCAGCTGACCGACGAGCTGGTGATCCTGCCCAAGCTGTTCCGCCGGCTCGCGGAGTACCTCGCCCTCGACGAGACGGGCACGGTCAGCCTGGCCGGGTTCCCGGCGTTCCTCGCCGCCCACGGCGATCGGCTCTTCACCGTCCCCGCGGGCCAGGCCACCACCCTGGACACCCTGGTGGCACGCAGGGGACAGACCCTGAGACTGACCCTGCCGCCCGAGCAGATCGTCTTCGAGGAGGGCTGAGCCGCGACGAGCTGCGCGCCACCGCTCGGACAGGCACTCGCCGCGGATCCTCCCCCCGGCCACGCTCCGCAACCCCCCGCAGGTGGTTCGACTGCCTGTCCGAGCGGTCGTGCAGGCGCCGTGCGCCCGGCTCGGTCGCGCCGACTCCAGGCTGTGCCCGGATGAGCGAGGGCCCCGCGCTTGTCATAGCGGGTCAGATCGGGTGTGCTGGACCCGTCCCGCGCGAACGATCGCGAACGATGCAGTGTCGAGATGAGGCCGAAGGGTGTCGCTGGAGCTTCCCTCCCGAGCCGGTGTCGTCGTCGTGGGCGGCGGGATCATGGGACTCAGCACCGCCTTCCACCTCGCTGACGCCGGGGTGCCCGGCGTCGTCCTGGTGGAGCAGGGTCAGCTCGGCTCCGGCTCGACGTGCAAGGCCGCCGGAGGAGTCCGCGCGCAGTTCTCCGACGCGGTGAACATCGAGCTCGGGCTGCGGAGCCTGCACACGTTCGAGCGCTTCGAGGACACCTTCTCCCAGGAGATCGACCTGCACCAGGTCGGCTACCTGTTCCTTCTGGACCGGCCGGAGGACGTCGAGGCGTTCGAGCGGAACGTCGCGCTGCAGAACGAGATCGGCGTCCCGAGCCGGATGCTGGAGACCGCCGAGGTCCGGTCGCTCTCGCCGCTGGTCCGCACCGACGGGCTGCTCGCGGCCGCGTACTCCCCGACGGACGGACACTGCACCCCGGAGAGTGTCGTCGCCGGCTACGCGCGAGCCGCCCGGCAAGCCGGTGCGTGCCTGGTCAGTGGCTGCGCGGTCACGGCGATCGGCTCGAGCGGGGGAGTGGTCACCGAGGTGGTGACCGAGAAGGGCACGATCGCCACCGACACAGTCATCTGCACTGCAGGTGCGTGGTCGCGGGCCGTCGGTGCGATGGTGGGCGTCGACCTGCCGGTGGAGCCGCTTCGCCGCCAGATCCTCACCACCGAGCCCATCCCCGGGCTGGATCCCCACACCCCCTTCACCATCGACTTCTCCAGCTCCTTCTACTTCCACGGTGAGGGCCCGGGCCTGCTGCTGGGCATGTCGGACCCGAACGAGACACCGGGGTTCAAGCTCAGCGGGTCCGAGGCGTGGCTCGAGGGACTCGGCGAGGTCGTCGAGCGTCGTGCCCCGGCGCTGACCGAGGTGGGCATCGCGTCCGGCTGGGCCGGGCTGTACGAGATGACACCGGACCACAACGCGCTGGTCGGCGAGGCCGGCGAGGTCTCCCGGTTCCTCTACGCCACCGGGTTCTCGGGTCACGGCTTCCTGATGGGCCCGGCCATCGGAGAGGTGATGCGCGACCTGTATCTTCGCCGGCCGCCCGTCGTCGACGTCACCTCGCTGACGGCTGCGCGGTTCGCCGGCACCGGCCTGCGACCCGAGCTGAACATCGTGTAGGGCAACGCAGCGGCCGCTGCGACGTACGGACCAGAGATCGGCACCCACGCAAGGAGCACCATGACCACCGCCAGCCAGCAGCTTCCCAGCGGCTCGACCCTGAGCCGGCTCGCGCACGAGACGGCCCGCCGCTGCGGAGTCGACATGGAGTCCGTGACCGGTGACGTGGTGAACCGCTCGCCGGTCAACGGCGAGCGCCTCGTCGACGTCGGATGGGCGGCCGGTCCGGCGGTCGAAGCCGCTGTCGACGACGCCGTCGCGCGTGCGCAGGCTGCGTTCGTGCAGTGGCGCGGGACGCCTGCTCCGGTCCGTGGAGCCCTGGTCAAGCGGCTGGGAGAGCTGCTCGCCGTGCACAAGGACGACCTGGCCACCCTGATCAGCCTCGAGGTCGGCAAGATCACCTCCGAGGCGCGGGGCGAGGTCCAGGAGATGATCGACATCTGCGACTTCGCAGTCGGCCTCTCCCGTCAGCTCTACGGCCGGACCATGACCTCCGAGCGGCCGGGCCACCGGCTGATGGAGACGTGGCACCCGCTGGGTGTGGTCGGGGTGATCAGCGCGTTCAACTTCCCGGCCGCCGTGTGGTCCTGGAACACCGCTGTCGCCCTCGTGTGTGGTGACCCGGTCATCTGGAAGCCGTCGGAGCTCGCACCGCTGACAGCCCTTGCCGGCAACGCCATCCTCACCCGAGCCGCGGCCGAGTGCGGGGCGCCGGCCGACCTCGGTCAGGTGCTGGTCGGCGGCGCTGACCTCGGTGAGTCGCTGGTCGCCCACCAGGGCGTCGCGCTGCTGAGCGCGACCGGCTCCACCCGGATGGGCCGGGCGGTCGGACCGCGGGTCGCGGACCGCTTCGGCCGGTCGCTGCTCGAGCTCGGCGGCAACAACGCCGCCGTCGTGAGCGCGACCGCCGACCTGGACCTGACCACCCGCGGCGTGGTGTTCTCCGCCGCGGGCACAGCCGGGCAGCGGTGTACGACGATGCGCCGCGTCATCGCGCACAGCAGCGTCGTCGACGAGCTGACCGACCGTCTGGTGTCGGCGTACGCCCGGCTGCCGGTCGGCAACCCGATGGCGGACGGCACGCTCGTGGGGCCGCTGATCGGCAAGGCGGCCTACGAGGGGATGGAGCGGGCGATCGAGCAGGCCGCGAGCGAGGGCGGGAAGCTGGTGGTCGGCGGGAGCCGGGAGCTCGAGGACGCCGCCCCGGACGCCTACTACGCCAGGCCCTCGATCGTCCGGCTCGACCAGCAGACGGCGGTGGTGGAGCAGGAGACGTTCGCCCCGCTGCTCTACGTGCTGCCCTACGAGGACTTCGACGAGGCCATCGCGCTGAACAACGCGGTCCCGCAGGGGCTGTCGTCGAGCGTCTTCACCTCCGACCAGGCAGAGGCCGAGCGGTTCCTGTCCGCAGAGGGCTCCGACTGCGGCATCGTCAACGTCAACATCGGCACGTCCGGCGCGGAGATCGGCGGCGCGTTCGGGGGCGAGAAGGAGACCGGCGGAGGCCGCGAGTCCGGCTCCGACGCGTGGCGCGCCTACATGCGCCGGGCGACCAACACCATCAACTACTCCGGTGAGCTGCCCCTGGCCCAGGGCGTGGACTTCACCGTATGACGACCACGACGACCATCAGCAGCACGCAGCTGCGCAGTCGGTTCGCCGCGCGGCTCTCGAGCCTGTACGGCGCGGAGGTGCCGGCGTACACGACCCTCGTCGAGGTCTCGCAACAGGTCAACGAGCGGGTGCTGGCGCGGGAGGGACCCGACGCCGAGCGCCTCGGCAGCATCGACCGGGTGACCGCCGAACGGCACGGCGCGATCCGGGTCGGGTCGCCGCGGGAGCTCGCGCAGGTGGCCCGGGTGTTCGCGGCACTCGGCATGGTCCCGTGCGGCTTCTACGACCTGCGCGACGCGGCGCCGGCACCGATACCCGTGGTGTCCACAGCGTTCCGGCCCGTCGACCGCGACGAGCTGGCGGCGAACCCCTTCCGGGTGTTCACGTCCCTGCTGGTCCCCGAGGACCGGCGCTTCTTCGACACCGAGCTCGAGGGCCGGCTGCGGCGCTTCCTGGACGCCCGCGAGCTGTTCCCGCCCGAGCTGATCACCCTGGCGGACGTGGCGGTCGAGCACGGCGGGCTGCCGGCGCCGGATGCCGAGGTGTTCCTCGACCTGGCCGCCGGCTGCTTCGCCCTGTCCGCCGAACCGGTGGACCGGGCGTGGTACACCGAGCTGGAACGCGTCTCGGCGGTGGCAGCCGACATCGGCGGGGTGAGGAGCACGCACATCAACCACCTGACGCCGCGGGTGCTCGACATCGACGACCTGTACGTCTCGATGCAGGCGCGGGGCATCGAGATGATCGAGGAGATCCAGGGACCGCCCCGGTGGGACGGCCCGGACGTCCTGCTGCGCCAGACCTCCTTCCGGGCGCTGGCCGAGCCGCGCACCTTCCGCGACCCGGACGGGACGGTGAGCGAGGGGACGCTGCGGGTCCGCTTCGGTGAGGTCGAGGCGCGTGGCATCGCACTCACCCCCGCCGGCCGGACCCGCTTCGACGAGCTGGTCGCGGAGGTGGACCGCCGTCTGGTCGAGCGTCCGGGCTCCGTCCGCTCGGACGTCGCACCGGAGGTGTGGAGCGGGGGACTGCCGGCCACCGAGCTCGGGCTGTGCCTGGAGGGACTGGGCTTCTTCACCTTCAGCGTCGACGAGCAGGTGGCCGCGGGAGACGTGTCGCTCGAGCAGTCCTCAGCACTCGAGAGCGGCGACGTGACCGCTCTGGTCCGGACCGGCGTGCTGCGCGCCGACCCGATCGTCTACGAGGACTTCCTGCCGCGCTCGGCAGCGGGCATCTTCGCCTCCAACCTGACTGCCAGCGGGAGCATGGACGCCGGCCAGGGTGGCGCCGAGCGCGACGCCGGCTGGATGTCGGACCGGATCGGCGCGCCGGTCAGCGTGCCCGAGGAGATCTACGCACGGGAGGCGGCGGCCTCGCTGCGCTCGGCCGAGCAGGTCCTCCGACCGCTGTGACGACGGGCGAGGGAGAGCGGGTAGGTCCGCGTGCGGCCGACGAGCAAGGGGTCGTCGGACAAGGTGATGCCGTCGATGAGCCGCACCGGGTCGAAGAACAGTCCTTGCTCGGCGTGCTCGCTGTCGGGGACCAGCTGGGTCAGCTCAAGCGTGCCGAGCTCCACCCTGCGCCGGTGGGCCGGCCACTGTGCGTTGGCATCGTCGGTGATGTCACCGGGCTCGCCCACCTGCAGCTCCAGCACGAACGAGACCGCTCCTCGGGCGAGCCTGTCAGCCAGCTCCTCGGTGAGGAAGCGCTCGGACCTGGTGGCGGCGTCGTCCTCGGGGAGGACCTCGTGACCGGCGACCGGAGTCCACACGTAGCGACCGATGGACTCCCTGTCGTCCGCGGTGTGGAAGCGGAAGGCGTTGACGGGCCAGTAGCTCAGGGTTGCGAAGCTGGCCGGCACACCATGGGTCCCGATCGCCGCGACGAACTCGCGCTGCGGACGGATGCTCGGCCAGGTAGCCCTCCGGCCCCGGGCCGCCGGGCGCGATGGCGCCCAGGAAGTCGACGAAGTCCTCCACGACGCGCCCCGGGAAGCCGTTGATCGAGTGGGCGAGGAGGTCGGTGCTCGATCCGTCGTCGAGCCGGAACTGGACGGCGAGGCCGCGGGGGTTGCACTCCGGTGCGGCGTCGGGGTGCGAGGCGCCGCCGGGGAAGCTGGAGAACCGTGCCACCACCGCGACCGGGGCCCCGGCGAGGTGCGCCGCACGCGTGATGCTCGCCGCACCAGGCGCGCCGGTGAAGGTGCCGGTGAGCACGACGCCCGTGGCGTGGGCGGCCCGTCGGCGCGGAGCCACCCCGAAGTTCGCGTCGAGGTTGTCGATGACGCTCTGGAAGGCGTCGGCCTGATGGGTGTCGGGCACCGGCTGGCCCAGCGTTGTCGTCATGGTTCCTCCGTCGGATCGTGGCTGACCGTTCGACAAGCACGCTAGGGACCGCACACCTGTCGCCGCTTGCGTCATCTGACGCAATCAGGTGCCGGATCAGGGGTTGGCCGTCACTCAGAGGCGGCGCGGCCGTCCACTGCCCGAAGATCCACCGAGGGGTCGATGCCCCATCCCCGGATCGCGGTGTTCAGCTGGGCCCGAGCAGTGATGCCCAGCTTGGGGAAGATCCGATAGAGGTGTGAGCCCACGGTCCGGTGCGAGAGGAACAACCGCTGGCCGATCTCCCGGTTGGACAGCCCGCAGGCCGCCATCTGGGCGATCTGCAGCTCCTGGGGTGAGAGACCCGACCAGCTGTCGAGCGTGCGGGGGCGACTCACCTCCCCCGAGGCTCTCAGCTCCTGGCGCGCCCGTTCCGCCCAGGCGACCACCCCGAGCGCGTCGAGGGCGTCGAGGGCCGCACGGAGCGGCCCCCGCGACTCCGCGACCCGACGCCTGCGGCGCAGCCAGGTGCCGTACTCCAGGAGCATCCGGGCCCGGTACAGCGGCCATCTCGCGAGCACGGGCGCCCCGAGACCCTCGCGGAACAGGCCTTCGGCGTGCTCGTCGTCGGCCAGCAGAGGTCGAGCGTAGAGCAGCCCGACGTGCAGCCACGGGTTGGGACCCGACCCGGCCACCGACTCGTACCGGTCGACGATCCGACGGGCGGACTCCGCCTGGCCACTGTGGGCGGCAGCGTCCGCAAGGTCTCCGATGCCCCACGAGCTCTGGAAGTGGTGGTACGACGGATCACTCGGGTCGTAGAGCCGGAGCAGCTGGTCGAACGCCTCGGCATATCGGCCTGCGCCGATGGCAGCGACCCCTCTGGCCAGCTGGGCACCGCAGAGGACGGCGCTCGCACCCAGGGGCAGTGCGATGGCGCTCACCTGCGCCAGCAGCTGCTCCGTCGAACCGAGGTCTCCACGCAGTCCCGCGATCATGGCCTGGCCGGTCTGTGCCGCAGCGACCCACAGGGGCTGGCGGGTCTCGTGGCCCAGCCGGACCGCCTCGTCCGCCGCGGGCACCGCGACGGCGAGATTCATCATCGAGATCGCGGTCCATGCCTGCTGGGTGAGCACGCCGGGCAGCATGCCGAGCCGGCCCGCCTCGCGGAGGCCCGCGACGGCGTGGTCGACGAATGCCGCCGACAGGTCGAACGCGCCCGCGAGGTTCAGTGCGGAGCCGAGCAGCTGAGCGGTCTCCGGGTCGAACGTCGTGGGCGGCAGGTCCCTCGCCTGCTCGATGACGAAGCCGCCGTGTCCGCCGGGATCGGTGAAGCCCAGGATCGACAGCACCTGCGGGTCCGCCTCCGACACCGGGAGAGCCAACGCGGCGGACACCACCCGGGCCCGGACCACGGCCCCAGGATCGGCCCACCACGACAGCATCGCGGCTGCCCGCAGGAAGCCGAGGGCGAGATCGTCGTGCCCCGCGGAGCTGAGCTCCTCGGCCTTCGTCACCAGGGCGTGGACTCGGAAGGCGTCACCCGGCGTGCCGGGATCGATGGCTTGACGCAGGAGGGTCATCCGCGCCCGGTCGATCGAATCCTCGAGCAGGCTGTCTGCCTCGGAGAGCAGGCGTCTCGCCTGTGCCGGTTCACCGAGGGTCACCGCGAGCTCACCTGCCCGCAGCAACCGGTCGCCCTTGCGCACCGGGTCAGGGGTGAGGGTCGCTGAGCGGGCCAGGGCCGTCAGGGCCGCGGTGCCCGCTCCTCTGGCCTGGGCACGGAGGGCGGTCCGCTCCACATCGGCGGCGACGTCCTCGTCCGGATGCGTCGTGGCAGCGGCCCGATGCCATGCGCGACGGTCCGGTTGCTGGGCGAGCACCTGCGCCAGCGCGGCATGGGCGTCCTGCCGGTCCTGCAGCGAGGCGGCCTGGTAGATCGCGGAACGGACCAGGGGATGCCGGAACTCGAGACGTCGGGGGTCCAGCGCAAGGAGGCCCGCCTGTGCGGCCGGCTCGAGCGTGGAGATGGAGGCGCCCTGGCCGGGAAGCAGCACGTCCGCGGCCCGGAGGACCTCGCTGACGCTGTCCTCGTCGTCGGCCGCGGCGATCAGCAGCAGCCTGCTCGTCAGTGCCGGAAGGTCGCGGAGGCGTGAGACGTAGGCCTGTTCGAGCCGGGCGGTCATCGCCGGCACCCGTGGCAGCTCCACCTCGGAGACCCCGCTCTGAGCGGCGACCCGTGGCAGCTCGACGAGGGCCAACGGCGTGCCTGCGGCCTCCCTCAGCACCTGGGACCTCCGAAGGTCCGTCAGCTCGGGGGCGCGGAGATCGAGGAGCTCCCTGGAGGCCTCCGTGTCGAGCGGGCCGAGGCGGAGCTCGGCAAGCCCGGACAGCGGTGTGTCGTACCCCTCCCGGAGAGCGGCGAGCAGGAGGACCGGTTCCGAGCCCAGTCTGCGGGCCACGAATGCCAGCACGTCGGCGCTCGCCCGGTCCAGCCAGTGGGCGTCCTCGACCACGACCAGGACCGGAGACTCCACGGCTGTGTCCGAGAGCAGCTCGAGCGCGGCCAGGCTGATGAGGAACTGCTCAGGTGCTGTCGACTCGGCCATCCCGAACGCGGCGCGGAGCGCCTCGGCCTGTCGAGGCGGCAGGTCGCCGACGCGGTCCAGGAGCGGACGAAGCAGCTGGTGCAGTCCGGCGAAGGCGAGGTGTGCCTCCGACTGCACACCGGTGGCCCGCAGGAGACGCATCCCCCGACCGGTCGCATGCCCGACGGCCACCTGCAGCAGGGCGGACTTGCCGATCCCGGCAGGGCCGGACACGACGGTCGCTGCTCCGACCTCGCCCACGCCGTCGACGAGCTCGTGGAGCAGCTGTGTCTCCCTCACCCGGTCGACGAGCATCAGGAGCCTGTCACGAGGGATGGCGGGTCTCGGCTCTGCATGCGAGGGACGCGCGCAAGAGTCACCTTCCCTTCTGGGCGGACGGGGTGATCCTCCTCGCCCGACCGCCGGCGCCGCAAGCGGTCGGATCATGACTGGATTGATCTGCGCACACCGGCCGTGGCGGCGGTCCACCATGTGGACGATCATGGTTCGGGCGAGCAGCGCAAGCGGCGAGAGTGCGGGCGGCGACCCAGCGGGAAGACCTCGGAGGGCTGTCCGGGTGGCCGCGGCCCGCTGTCTCCGGCCCGCGGAGGGTTGGTTCTCAGGCCTCTGAGGGGTTCCGCGCGAGCTCCGCGAGCCGCACCAGGCAGTGCTGGCGCAGTGGTTCGGGGAAGTCGGCGGCGAGCCGGTAGAACACCACCCGGCCCTGCTTGCGTCGGCTGACCAGTCCCGCCGTGCGCAGCAGGCGCAGGGCGTAGCCGACGGCGTCCTCGCTGGTGGCGAGCGTGAGTGCGAGGTCGCCGACACAGAGCTCCTCGACGACGTCCAGCGCGTACAGCACCCGCAGTCGGGTCGGGTCGGCCATCAGCGTGACCACGCTGGTCACCCGCTGGGCCTCGTCGAGGGACGGGAGACGGGCGCGGGCGCGCTCGACCGCCTTCTCGTCCACCGGATGGTTGTGATCCGAGTCAGCCACCTGTCCCACCTGTCGCCGTCAGTCGCTCGACGGGTGCATACCCGTACGACGGTTCGGGTATGCGGGACTTCGTCGGTGCTCAGGGCCAGCCAGGGGAGGGAGGCGGCACCATGTACGTCGGGTTCGCTGCGATGGCCGGGCTGGCCGTGCTGGCGGTCGTGTCCGTGTGGCTGCTCGCGCGTGTCACGGCGGTGTCGAGGGACGTGCTGGAGTCCCTGCCGTTCCTGTCCGGCTGGGACCCGGAGGAGCATGCTCTGTCCCGCTTCCACGTGAGGTGGTACCTGACCACGCTGGTGTTCCTGGCCTTCGACGTCGAGATGCTCTTCATGTACCCGTGGGCCGTCGTCGTGGCCCGGCTGGGCGCCGGCGCCGTGGTCGAGATGTTCGTGTTCCTCGCGGTCCTCCTCGTCGCTGTGCTCTGGGCCCGTCGGGAAGGAGCCTTCCGATGGGCCTGAGGGACCTGGCGGCGCGCGCCGCGGCGCGTCGTGTCCACGTGCTGGTCGCGGAGGTGCCCGGTGGGTTCCGCACCCGGGTCACCCTGGAGAGCGAGCTTGCGGCTCGCGGCTGGGTGGCCGCCCGGTCGCCGGCGGAGGCCGACATGCTCGCCGTCTGCGGCACCCCCACACCGGGCCTCGCGGAACGGCTGGACGCGGTCTTCGGCCAGCTCCCCGGGCCTCGGGCGCGCACCGAGGTGCGCCACCCGGACGGTGTGCCGGCAGCCCTCGACTCCGCCCGGGCGCAGCTGCTCGACGTGTCGGCGCAGGATGCCGAGGCGCAGGAGCGGGTCAGGGCCGACGACACCGACGACGACGGCGACATGGACCACGAGCGACCACGGCGACCACGGCGACCACGGCGACCACGGCGACCACGGCGACCACGGCGACATGGAGATGGCGCCGGCGGGGATCTCGCTTGCCGGGGGAGCCGAGGACCGGGACGGTCTCGAGATGGACGTCCTGCACCTGCCGCTGGGCCCGGTGCTGCCGCACTGGCCGGCGGGGCTCGTCGTGCGCTGCGTCCTGCACGGCGACGTGGTCGCCGAGGTCGAGGTCGACCACGTCGGGCGAGCCGGCCGCGCGCGAGGAGCCCGCTTCGGCTGCCGAGGCGGCGGGTCGCCGGCTCGACGCCGTCGTCTGCGTGCTGGCTCTTGCCGGGTGGGAGCGGGGAGCCGCCGCGGCTAGGCGGGCCCGGGACCTCTGCCTCGCAGGGGATCCGTCCGCCGACGCGGCCGTGGAGCAGCTGCGGCGGCTGGTGGCCGGTGCCCGGCTGCTGCGCTGGATGCTCCGCGGCATCGGCACCATCGACCCGGGCGACGTGCCGGCTCACCTGCGGCGAACCCTCGGCGGTGACGTCCGCGACCGGCTGCTGGGGCTGCTCGACGACGCCCACGGGCTGCTGCGCGGCGAACGCGCGGAGTCCGCGCCGTACGACGCCGGCGGGCTGCTTCCCGAGCTGCTGGAAGGTCTCGAGCTCGCCTCCGTGCGGCTGGTCGTGGCCAGCCTCGGGCCGTTCCTGGCCCCGGTCGAGGAGCCGGCCCGTGCCTGAGACTCTCCTGGTCTCACCGGGCGTCGCCCAGGCCTGGTGGGTGCTCCCGGCCGCCGGTCTGCTTGCGCTGGTGGCTCTGGCCGCAGCGGTCCTGGACGGCGTCCTCGCCGACCCGGGGGACCGGGTCCGCGGCGCGACGGCGCCGTTCCTCGAGGGCGCCCGGCTGCTGCGCCAGCGACGCCGGCGGACCGTCGCCGCCGACCTGCTGCTGTGGCGGACGGCCACCCTCGGCCTGGTGCCGGTCGCGATGCTGATGGTGACGCTGGTGCCGTTCGGGTCCCGGGTGCTCTTCGACAGTCCGGTGGGCGTGGTCTGGTTCAACGCGCTCGACGTGATGGTGTGGGCGCTCGTCTGGCTCGCCGGATGGGGACCCAACGCCGTCTTCGGGCTGGTCGGCGGCTACCGGTTCCTGGCGCTGGCGCTCGGCTACGAGCTGCCGCTGATGTTCGCACTGGTCGCGCCGGCGGTCGCGGCCGGGAGCCTGCGGGTCGGTGACCTGGCGGCGGCGCAGTCCGGCCTCTGGTACGTCGTGTGGATGCCGGTCGCGTTCGCCGTCCACTGCCTGGGCGTGGTGGCGTTCTCGGTCTGGGGACCGTTCTCGGTCCCGGCCGGCACGGACCTCGCCGGCGGGGTGCTCGCCGAGCTCAGCGGCGTCGACCGGCTGCTGTTCCTGGCCGGGCGCTACGCGCTGCTGGCTGCGGGGTCGGCGTTCGCCGTGCCGCTGTTCCTCGGCGGAGGGGCTGGGCCGGTCCTGCCGTCGTGGGCGTGGGTGCTGGTCAAGTCGCTGGTGGTCGTCGCGGCCCTGGTGGCGGTGCGCAGGGTGCTGCCGGCTCTGCGCCCGGACAAGCTGGTCGAGGCGGCGTGGGTGGTGCTGCTGCCCCTGGTGCTCGCACAGGACCTCGTGGTGGCGGTCGTCGCCGTGGGAAGGAGCTGAGATGGTCGCGGACGTCGTCTTCTGGGTGCTCGGCGTGGTCGCCGTGCTCACGGGCGCCGCGGTGTTCTACGTGGACTCGATGGCCCGGGCGACGTACGCCCTGGCGCTGTCCTTCGTCGCCGTCGGAGGCATCCTCCTGGTCCTGCACCAGGGGTACGTCGGCGTGGTGACCGTGTTGATGATGGTCATGGAGATGGCCGTGATGGCGGTCTACATGGTCATGTACATGGGCATGAACCCGGCGCTGATGCCGATGAGCATGGTGCACTCGAACCGCACCGCCCTCGCGATCGGCGCGGGAGCCTTCCTCCTGCTGGGCGCCGGTGCGCTGCTCGTGCCGTGGCCGACCCGCCGCGGAGCCCCCGCCCCGGACGTCACGGCGGCGCTGGGGGAGGCGCTGATGGGCTCGAAGATGCTGGTGATGGTCGCGGTCAGCCCGGTCATGGTCGCCACCATCGTGGCGGGGGTGGTGCTGGCGTCCGGGCGCACCCGCTACGACCGGCTGGGCGACGACCTGTCGCGGCGGCCGGCCGACGACCCGCAGCCGGGTGGGGTGGGCCGGTGACTCTGCAGAGCGTGCTGCTGGTGGCGTCGGCGCTGTTCGGCGTCGGCCTCTACGGCGCCATCTCCCAGCAGGTCGTCGTGATGGTGATGATGGGGCTGGAGCTGATGATCAATGCCGTGATCCTCGCGGCGGGTGGCTTCTGGTGGTTCCTGGCGCCGGATCCGTCGGGGCAGGTGCTGCTGCTGGTGGTGATCGCGGCAATGACCGTGGAGATGGCGACGGGCTTCGCGGTGGCCACCCTGCTGCACCGGGAGCGCGGGGCGGACATGACCGACATGGCAACGGACCTCGAGCGGTGACCGCGGCGTTGTGGGCGCTCGTCCTGGTCCCCGCGGTGGCGGGAGGTGCGCTGGCCGTGCTGCCGGCCCGCACCGGGCGAGCCGCGGCCATCGCCGGTCTCGCCGTCGCCACCGTCGTGGTGGTCCTCTCCGGTGTGGTCGCCGCCGGGCGCCCGAGGGTGGCGGCGCCGTTCGTGGCCGGGTCGTCGTTCGGGCTCGCCGTGGACGGCCTGTCGGCGCTGCTGGTCCCGACCGTCGCCGCCGTCACCCTGCTGGTGCTGGTGTTCGCGGCCGGGGACGTGCGCGAGGCGCAGCCCCGCTTCCACGGGCTGATGCTGGTGTTCGCCGCGGCGGCGCTGACCACGGTCACCGCCACCACGCTGCCCACGCTGCTGTTCGCCTGGGAGGTGATGGGTGCGACCTCCTACGCCCTCATCGGCTTCTGGTGGCAGGAGGAGCGACGGGTCACCTCGGGGCTGGTCGCCTTCGTCACCACCCGCGCCGGTGACCTCGGCCTCTACCTGGCGGCGGGCGCGGCCCTGGCCGCCGGAGCCGGTCTGGGGCTCGCCGACCTGGCCCGGGGGAGCAGCGGCTGGCGCGACGTGGTGGCCGCGGGAGTGGTGGCCGCGGCGCTGGGCAAGGCCGCGCAGCTGCCGTTCTCCTTCTGGCTGTCGCGGGCCATGGACGGTCCCAGCCCGGTGAGCGCGCTGCTGCACTCGGCGGCGATGGTGGCGATGGGCGGCTACCTGCTGCTTCGCACCGCGCCGCTGCTCCAGGCCACGGCCTGGGCCGGACCCGTGGTCGCCTGGGTCGGCGTGCTGACCGCGGTGCTGCTCGGTGCGGTCGCGGTCGCCCAGGACGACCTGAAGCAGCTGCTCGCCGCCTCCACCTCGGCGCAGCTGGGGTTCGTGGTCCTGGCCGCAGGTGTGTCCGGGATCGCCGGCGGAGCGACGCAGCTCGTCGCGCACGCGGCGACCAAGGCGCTGCTGTTCCTGGCGGCCGGCGCGTGGCTCAGCGCGCTGGGCACCAAGCAGCTGCCTGCTCTTCGGGGCGTCGCCCGGCGGTGGCGCGGCGTGGGTGTCGCGGCGGCCGTCGGGGCGCTGTCCCTGGCCGGGGTGCCGCCGCTGGCGCTGTGGGCGACCAAGGACTCCGTCCTGGCAGCCGCACGGCACGAGTCGTCGGCGCTGTACGTCGCGGGCCTGGTCGGCGCGGTGCTGTCGGCGGCCTACGCCGCCAAGGTGCTGGTGGTGCTCTGGCAGCCTCCGGACTCCGGTGCCGCGTCCGGTGACGACGACGGGGAGCAGCGGGGGAGCGGCACCGTCGGGCCGCTGCTGAAGGTGCCGCTCGTCCCCCTTGCGCTGGGCGCGCTGAGCCTCGAGGTCCTGGCGCTGCCGCCGCTGGAGGGCCGGGTCCGGGACCTGGTCGGGCGGACCGCCGAGCCGGCCCCGGCAGGGTGGGAGCTCGCGCTGTCGGCGGTGCTGGCGGTCGCGGTCCTGGTCCTGGTCGCCCGCACCCGCGTCCTGGCGCCCCTGGAGCGGTCCCGGGTCCTGGCCGGGTGGCTCGGCCTCGAGACGCTCGCGCAGCACGGCGTGGTGCGCCCCACGCTGTGGCTCGCGGGACGGCTCGCCGCCTTCGACGGGGTCCTCGACGGGGGCGTCGTACGCACCGGCAGCGCGACCCTCGCACTGGCCCGCCGGCTGGGGGCCGTGGACGTCCGTGGTGTCGACGGAGCGGTCGAGGCCCTCGCCGCCGAGGTCCGGCGGCTCGGACGGCTGGCCCGCAGACCCCAGACCGGCCTGCTGCACCAGTACTACATCCAAGCCGTGTCCCCTGGTGTTCGCGGCCGTCGTCGTCCTCGTCGTGGTGAGGTGAGCGTGCTTTCGGTGATCGTGTTCCTGCCGCTGCTGGTGGCCGTCGGGCTGCTGGTCGTCCCGGCCGTGGGCGACCGCGGCGCCCGGTGGGTCTTTCATGTCGGCGACGCTCGTCGAGCTGGGGCTGGTGGGTCTGCTCTGGGCGGGCTACACCACACCGCGCGGCGGGCGGCTGGCCTACGAGCAGCAGGTGCAGTGGATCCCTGCGGTGGGCACCAGCTACCACGTCGGCGTGGACGGCCTCTCGCTCCCGCTGGTGGCGATGACCACGGTGGTGTTCGCGGCCGCGGCCGTCTACGCGCTGCGCGAGCGTGACCGCGCCCGGCTGCAGGCGGCCCTGTTCCTGTTCCTGGAGTGCGTCTCACTGGGCCTGTTCGTGTCCGCGGACCTGATCGTCTTCTTCGTGTTCTTCGACCTGTCGATCGTCGGCATGTACTTCTCCATCGCCGGCTGGGGCCACGGCGAGCGCGCCCGCTCGGCGATGAAGTTCTTCCTCTACACCTTCCTCGGCTCGCTCGCGCTGCTGGCCGGGTTCATCGGCCTCTACGTGGCCTCGCGCCCGCACACGTTCGACATGGTGGAGCTGACGCGGCATCCGGTGAGCGGGGCCGGCCCGCTGGGCGGCGGGCTGGTGCTGGGGGCGATCCTGCTCGGGCTCGCGGTGAAGACGCCGACGTTCCCCTTCCACACCTGGCTGCCGCCCGCCCACACCGACGCTCCCGCGATCGGGTCGGCGGTGCTGGCCGGCGTGCTGCTGAAGATGGGCACCTACGGCTTCGTGCGGATCGCGATGCCGATGCTGCCCGGAGCGTGGCGGGCGTGGGCGCCGGTGATCATCACCGTCGGCGTGATCTCGGTGCTGTACGGCGCGCTGGTGGCCCTGGCCCAGCGTGACCTCAAGCGAATGGTGGCCTACACCTCGGTCAACCACATGGGCTACGTCGTGGTGGCCGTGGGTGTCGCCGGGGTGATCTTCCAGCGGCTCCGCGCAGGCGCGGGCCGTCGCGGTCACCGGAGCCGTCACCCAGATGGTCAGCCACGCGCTGATCACCGGGGCGCTGTTCCTGCTCGCCGGGGTGATGCACGACCGCGGCGGCAGCTACGACATGGAGGAGTACGGCGGACTGGCGGCGACCGCACCGCGCTACGCCGGCCTGTTCGGGGTGGCCGCCTTCGCGTCCCTGGGGCTGCCCGCGTTCTCCGGCTTCATCGCCGAGTTCCAGGTCTTCACCGGCAGCATCGCGGTCGTTGCCGGTCACCGCCGTCGCCCTGCTTGGGCTCCTGGTGACAGCGGCCCTGTTCCTGCGGGCGCTCCAGCGGGTGTTCACCGGCACCACCCGAGGCCGCTCGGCCGGGTTCACCGACCTGCGACCCGCGGAGCTGTGGTCCGCGGGCGGCCTGATGCTGCTGTCCCTGCTGGTGGGCGTGCTGCCGCGGCCGCTTCTCGACGTGGTCGAGCCCGCCGCGCGCGCGGTCGTCGCGCTGACCGCCCGGTGAGGCCGGCGTGCTGAGCGACGTACGCGCCCTGCTGCCGGAGACCCTGCTGCTGGCCACCGCCCTGGTGGTGCTGGTGGCCGGGTCGTTCTCGGCGCGGACCCGCCAGTGGCCGGGACGCGCCCTGACCGCCGCGGGGCTGGTCGCTGCCGGGGTCGTCGCCGCGGTCGACCTGGGGGGTGAGGCCCGCAGCGCCTTCGAGGGGACCTTCGTCGTGGACAACGCCACCGGCATCGCCCGGATCGTCGCCGCGTCGGCCACCTTGCTGGTCGTCGTGCTGGCCGGCGACGAGGTGCGCCACCACGCCCCGGGAGAGCGAGGTCCCACGTGCTCCATGCTGCTCTCCACCACCGGTGTCCCTCGTGCTCGCCGGCGCCTCGGACCTGACCCCTGCTGGCGGTCGGCTTCCTGCTGGCCAGCATCCCGCTGTACGGCCTGATCGGCGCGGTCAGCCGCGCCGGCTCCGCCGAGGCCGCCCTGAAGACCTACCTGATGGGCGCCCTGTTCGGGATCCTGCTGCTGCTCGGGGTCGTGGTGCTGTACGGCGTAGGCGGGCGAGACAGACCTACCGTCGCCTTGCTCACCGACGCTCACCGGGGGCTCCTTCGGCGGCAGTGGCCCTCGGGGTGGTCCCTGGTCCTGATGGGCCTGATGTTCGAGGCCGGAGGCGTCCCTGCGCACTACTGGGTGCCGGACGCGGCGCAGGGCAGCTCCGGGATGTGGCCGCGGCCTACCTGACCACGGTGCCCAAGGTGGGTGCGCTGGTGGCCGTGTTCCGGCTGGTCGACGTGCTGCCGGGTGCGCAGCCGTGGGGCTGGCTGGTGGCCGTGCTGGCCACGGCGAGCATGACGCTGGGCAACCTGGCCGCCTACACGCAGACCGACCCGCGTCGGCTGTTGGGCTGGTCGACGGTCAGTCAGGTCGGCTACGCCGCTCGTGCCGGTCGCGGTCGCCGGCAGCACCCCGGCTGGCGCTGCCGTCGCTGCTGCTGTTCCTGGCCGGCTACGCGGTGACCAACATCGGCGCCTTCGCCGTCGTCGCGGCGTTTCCCGGGCGTCGCGACCTCGACGTCCTACCGTGGCCTGTCGCGCTCGAGCCCCTACCTGGCCGGCTCGTTGCTGGTGGTCCTGCTCGGGCTGGTCGGCACCCGCCGACCGCCGTCTTCGTCGGCAAGCTCACCACCGCCACCGCCGCGTGGGACGGCGGCTTCGCCTGGCTGACCGTCGTGGTTGCTCCCTCAACACAGCTGATCAGCCTCTTCTACTACCTCCGCTGGGTCGTGGCCGTCTTCAGCCCACAGGACGCGGTCGAGCGGACCGCCGCCGGCGCCTTCGGCCCGCCCCTGGGCGTCGGCCGCGGCGCACCGCCGCGGTCCTCAGCGTGGGCGTCGGCGTCGCCGCGGCGCCCTGTGGCCGGTCCTCGCCGGCTGACGTCAACCCCACCGCTCCACGACCCCCGCACCGGCCCCCGCCGTCAGCCAGCCGGCGGCGGCGTCGACCACGTAGTGCTCCCCGGTGTACACCAGCGCCGCGGCCATCAGCAGCACGTCGCCGGCCAACGCCCGCCACCCGGCCCCGACCAGCGGCCACAGGAACAGCGCGACCAGCATCGCGCTCCCGCGTGCAGGGACGGCATCGCCGCCACCGGGTTGCTGTCCCCCTGGCCGGAGACGGTCAGCGTCCCGATCACGTCCAGGTGCAGGTAGTCCCAGCCGGAGTGGGAGATGCGCTCGACCGTGCCGATCGCGCCCCGGTCGGAGGCCAGCCAGGGGGGCGCTGCCGGGTAGGCGACGTCGCCGCACAATGCCGAGCGTCGCGAACCCGAGGACGGCAGACGACCCAGGACGAGGAACCGGTCCCGCACCCAGGAACCAGGCAGCCACCCGTGAGAGGGGGATCGCGACGAAGTGGGTGGCTGTGAGACCAGTGCGGCCCCTGCGTCGTACCAGTGCGGGGACCCGTCGACCAGGTGCGCCTGCAGCCAGACCGACGGCACCGGATCCGAAGTCCCCCCGGTCGGCCCGGACGGGACCCTGGGGACGTGGAGGGGGAACCCGAGCCAGTTGCCGAGGCAGCAGACGTAGCCGTGAGGCTCCCGCGGGGCGCTAGACCCACTGGGCAGCGGCGTAGACGACCAGGATGAGGCTGAGCGGGGACTATTGCGATCAGCAGCTGCGCCACGGGGCCGTGCCGCGAGTCCGGCCGCTCGCGCAGGGTCACCGGTTCGGCGGAGGCTCCCTCACGCCGAGCTGGACGCTTGGACATGCTCCTCCTCCGACGGGGCCGCAGGCAGGAGCTCGGCGCAACGGTCGCCTAGGTGGGCGGTGTCGAACGGGGGTCTGTGAGGTCAGGTGAATCGGCGGAGTCCCTGGAGTCGGGGCTTGCGGTCGCCTGCGGTTGAACCGTTTTCTCGTTACCTGGCTACGTTTCGAGTTCTCTGTTTTGAGCGATCGTGCGGCCGTTGTGGGGACTCTGTGGCCCGGCGGCGAGGGACGGGGCCGCTGCCCGGTGGGCTGAGCTTCTGGCTGCGACCCAGTTTCCGGGGCCGGTCGAGGCGAGTCCGAGCACGGCGAGGCGCGCGAGGTTGACAGCGGCGGCGAGCAGGGCGAAGTCGGCGGCGACCTTGGTCTGGCCGCGCACGCGGGCGCGGCGGCCGCCGTGGCTTGCGGCGCATCAGGTGACCGATCTTGCGTTCGACCTTGGGGCGGGTGGCGCTGTAGTCGGCCCGCCAGGCCGGGTCGGTCTGGCGTGGCGCGGGCGCGGGCCAGCTGCGCCTCGTGGCGCCGATGCGGATGTGCGCCCGCCGGGCGAGGTGGTGCACCGGGCGGCCAGCGGGCAGCCGCGCAGGCCGTGCCGAAGTGGGCGGTGCCGCCGCCGTGCGCTGGTCCGCCGGATCGGCGTCGTGTGCCCGCCGGGGCAGGTGACGGTGCCGGCCGTCAGGTCGATGTCGAACTCGTCCTTGGCGAACCGGCCGCCGGGCGCGGTCGGCGGCTGGACCTTGCACATGATCTCCGCGCCGGCCGCGCTCCAGCGTCCAGCAGCTCGCCGGCGCCGTAGGCGGCGTCCCCGTAGACCGCCAGCGCGCTCCTCGCTCGTCGGCCTGTTCGGCCGCGTCCTCAGCCTGTCGGCAGCTCGTTCGGCCTCGGTGTCGGCGGTCTGCTGGGTCGGGTCCTCGGCGGCAGGTCGTCGGCGAGCAGGTCGGCGGCGGCCCGGCGTCGCCGCGTTGCCGGCGGTGACCGCCGTGGCGGTGATGATCTCGCGGTCCGGGTCGACCGCGACGTGGCCCTTGTAGCCGTCGAAGCCGCGCGCCGCGGTCTTGTGGCCGTGCCGGGCCTGCGGGTCGACGGTGGAGATGACCCGGTCCTTGGCGACCCGCCGGGCGATCCGGAACACCCCGTCCTCGTCCTCGTCGAGGTCCTGGCCGACCACCGTCGCCAGCAGCGCCGCCGCCTGCCGCACCGCCGTCGCCAGCTCGCGGCCATCCAGCGCCGCCAGCAGCGCCTGCGCGTCCCTGGCCAGCGCGTCGACCAGCGCCTCGCGGGCCGCCGGGTCGTCGTAGTCACAGACCGGCTTGCCCGCGCCGGCGTAGTCGTCCTCGCGGCGCAGCACCGCCCGCAGCTCGGCCTCCAGCTCCGTGTCGGCGGCCCGCGAGCAGCCCGCGGATCGCCGAGCGGACCAGCGTGACCGTGTCCATCGTGGCCACCGCGTCATAGAGCGGGGTCGAGTCCAGCACCCGCCGCCGCCCGACCAGCCCCGCCGCCCGGCCGCCTCCAAGCCACCTCGAAGATCCGGTCCGGCCGCTCCGAGGCCGCCAGCCGGGCCCGCATGTCGACCAGCACCGTGTGCACGAACCCCGGGTAGTCGAAGTCCAGGCCGCCGGCGGCGTACTTCCACCGCGCGTCAAACGCGAACCGGTCCACCGCCTCCCGATCCGAGCAGCCCTCGATCCGCTGCAACACCATCACCACCGCCACGATCATCGGCGGCACCGACACGGCGCCCCACATCGGTGAACAAGTCCGCGAACATCTCATCCGGGAACAGGCCGAAGCACTCCCGGTGCAACACCCCGTAGATCGAGTCCGCCGCGACCCGGCCCTCGCAGTAACTCACCGTGGACCGCAACAGTCACCCTGCGCGGGCGCCAGACCCAGCGTCATCGAAAACTCCCCGAAAGACTGGCTACCATCTCCTTAGACCGAGCCACACACGGGTCACCGCCACGCGAAAAACACCACCCACCTA
>CAWIPS010000004.1:0-1088493 GCA_963837995.1 uncultured Actinomycetota bacterium | reverse complement strand
CCTGGCTCTTGTGGGTTCGGGGCTGTCCCCAGACGACATATGTCGCCAGACAACTTCTCGGCCGCATGAGGTACTGACACGCGCGTCAACCAATCGGTTGACATCACGGTCAGGAGAGGGGTAGCGTTTCGTCAACCAACCGGTTGAGAGTTGAGGCCCGAAATGACTGACCCGCTGTCCCAGGTGTTCGCGGCACTGGCCGATCCGACCAGGCGTGACCTGGTCGCGCGGCTGACCGACGGCGACGCCACCGTGGGGCAGCTGGCGGCGCCGTACCAGGTGAGCGTGCAGGCCGTCTCCAAGCACCTGAAGGTGCTCGAGCAGGCCGGCCTGGTCAGCCGCTCCGAACAGGGACACCGCAGCCCGGTGCACCTGGAGGCCGAGGTCTTCGACCTGATGACGAAGTGGCTGGAGCGCTACCGGCAGCGGGCCGAGGCGCGCTACCAGCGGCTGGACGCGGTGCTGGCCGAGATGGATGACCATGAGGAGCCCGGGGATCGCCCGACGCACGAGGAGGAGACAGCATGAACACCACGACGACCAGCACGACCGCCACGGTCGAGGCAGACCCGGCGGTCCCCCTCATCCGCATCACCCGGGACTTCGCGGCCACCGCGGCCCAGCTGTTCAGGGCGCACACCGACCCGGAGCTGTTCGCCCGGTGGGTCGGCCCGGACGGCATGACCACCACGGTGGACCGCTGGGACGCCACCACCGGCGGCAGCTGGCGCTATGTGGCCACCCGGGACGGGAGGGAGTTCGGGTTCCACGGCTGCTTCCACGAGGTCCGGCCGGACCGGATCGTGCAGACCTTCACCTGGGAGGGCGACCCGGACGGAGTCGCCCTGGAGACGCTCACCTTCGAGGACCTCGGCGGCGGCCGCACCCGGCTGCACGCCCAGTCGCTGTGCGACAGCTTCGAGGACCGGGACACCTGGCTGCGCAGCGGGATGGAGGTCGGGATGGACCAGGGCTACGCCAAGCTGGACGCCCTGCTAGCCGCCGGAGACATCGGCGATGACCACACCGGAGAGATGCAGGGTGAGGTCAGTCGGACCGCGGAAGGAACCCCGGCATGACGCTTCCCCCAGACCCGGCCGAGCGGCATCGAGCAGTGGCGGCCGGGTTCACGGCCCGGGTGACGGGCGCGTCGGACTGGGATGCGCCGGCCCCGGTGGCCGTCTGGTGCGCCCGGGACGTGGTCGCCCACCTGGTCGAATGGTTCCCGGACTTCCTGGAGACAGCGACCGGCCTGGTGCTCGACCATGGCCCGTCGCCGAAGGAGGACCCGGTGGCTGCCTGGCAGGTGCACACCGACGCCGTACAGCGGCTGCTCGACGGGCCGGAGGCGTCCACCCCCTTCCGGCACCCGATGGTGGGGGAGATGCCGTTGCCGGAGGCGGTCGACCGGTTCTACACCACGGACGTGTTCCTGCACACCTGGGACCTCGCTCGCGCCACCGGCCAGGACGAGCGGCTCGACGCGGAGACCTGCGCCGACCTGCTCGCCGGGATGGCGACCATCGAGGAGCTGCTGCGGTCCTCGGGACAGTACGGTCCTGCGGTGCCGGTTCCGGACGGCGCCGACGTGCAGACCCGCCTGCTCGGCTTCATCGGTCGCGATCCGCTGCGCGGCACGCGATGACACTCACCGCATACGGCCGGTGAGACGCGGGGCGCCGCCACAGCATCGCAAGCCAGGAGTCGGAACGATGTCATATCGATCGCGATAACCCCTGGATACGCTGTGTGGGTGGACATTCGAGGGGAGCGGCGGGCCGCAGGTCTGAGCCAGTCCCAGCTGGGTCGGGCGGCCGGAGTGCCCCAACCGAACCTGTCTGCGTACGAGAACGGCCGCCGGGTTCCTTCTCCTGAGGTGTTCGACCGAATCAAGCGTGCGCTGGCGGTACGACCGTCCGCGAGGGTCGAACAGCACCGGGAGTCGATCCGGGCACTGGTGGCCGAACACCACGCCGTCTCGCCCCGGATCTTCGGGTCCATCGCTCGAGGAGACGACGAGGCCGGATCTGACGTCGACCTCCTCGTCGACTTCACCGACGAAGCATCGCTGCTCGACGAGATCGGCCTCCGGCTCGCACTTGCTGACCTTCTCCGCGTCGACGTCGACGTCGTCGCTGCGGACACTCTCAAGGGGCCGGTCCGCGATCGAGTGCTGCGAGAAGCGGTGGAGGTGTGACCGAGTCGCACCGGAAGCGTACGCCGCAACGGCGCGGACTTCACCGGACTCGAAGACCTCGTAGACATCGTGGAGCTGTGACAGACCCAGTTGCCCGAGAAGGGCTCGACGCCGAGGGCCTTTGTCGCGCGGTGCATAGTCGCTGGTATGGACCCGGTGGTTGGGTTCACAGATCACGACGCTGACTGGGTCAAGGGCGGGCCTCGGGTCGGTGGCTTCGGACTGGCTGTCACCGGAGGTGCAGGGTGTAGAACCGGGGTGCGGTCCTTCTGATCGGTTTGGGCATGCCGCGGACGTCGGCCGGTTCGCTGGCAACGAGGTCCCAGTCGGCAAACGTCTCCGCGATCTCCTCTTGGCTGACTCCGTCGGGGACGAACGGGAGTGTGTTCGGCTGGAACGCGAGCAGCAGCATCTGGGCGCCGGGACGGGCGAGGCCGGTGACCTGACGGGAGACGGCCGCGCGTCGCGCACGGTCGAAGACGTGGAGGCAGCCGAGGTCGAGGAAGAAGTCGAACGGCTCCAGACCTAGCGAGGCCAAGTCGGTCACGTCTCCGCACACGAAAGCGGCACCGCCACCGCGCGCGCGGGCCTTCTCGATGGCCTGCGGGACGAAGTCGACGCCGGTGGCGTCCCAACCGCGGCTGGCGAGGTCGTGCGTGTGCCTGCCGGTCCCGCAACCGATGTCGAGTGCGCGGCCGAACGGCGGAGTGCGGTCGCTCTCGACCTTGTCGAGCAGGGCCTCCAGCTGTTCCTGGCCACTCTCAGCAGCGCGTTCCCAGGGGGTGAGGCCGAGACGGTAGGCGAGCTTCCAACCGAGGGTCATGACCCGTTCCCATACGTTCTAGTACTACCTGACCGAATGTCATTCTAGAGTGAACCTCGTGGCAGAGGCTGTCAAGGGCAAGCGGAGTTACCGCTCCGCCGTGCGCGAGGAACGTGCCCGGGAGAACCGGGTGGCGATCCTCGCCGCGGCCTATCGCCGCTTTCTCGACGATGGGTACGCCGCCACCTCGATCGCCCGCATCGCGGAGGACGCGAGCGTGAGTGAGGACCTGGTCTACAAGTTGTTCAGCAACAAGCGCGGGCTGCTCGTCGAGGTGCTCAACTTCGCGGTCACCGGCCAGGCCGACAGCCCGCGCGTGCTCGACCAGGAGGGCCCGCAGGAGGTCAGGGCCGAGCCCGATCAGCGGAAGAAGCTGGCGATGTTCGCCTCGGACATCGCCGACCGGATAGCTCGGGCACGGCCGGTCGACGACGTCATGCGCTCAGCGCGCGAGGTGGATGCCGAGATGGCCGTCAAGTACGTCTCCATGCACCGCACCCGCCTGCGGAACATCACTCAGTTCGTGAGGTGGCTCGCCGAGGCCGGCCCCCTGCGGCAAGGGTTCACCGTCGAGCAGGGCGCTGCGACCGTCTGGTTGATCTGCAGCCCGGCAACCCACCAGCAGGTCACCGAGCAGCTCGGCTGGGACCAGCAGACCTACGCCTCGTGGCTGCACGACACACTCGCGGCGGTACTCCTGCCGCCTCCGGCGGAATGAGCGGAGCAGAGCCGAAGCGGCCGCGAGCACCATGGGTCGGCGTGGACCAGGGCTACGCCAAGCTGGCCGACCCGCTGCGCGGCAGGCAATGACGTTCCCCGCGTGAGCGGCAGACGGGGCGGCGATCAGGCGCGAAGGCGGGCGTTGACGGTCGCGGGGGAGAACTCCTGGTCCACGACCAGTCGGGTCATCCCAGCCACTGCGGCGTCCTCGCCCAGGCTGCCCATGTGCAGGGCCATGTGGCGGGTCGCCCGCGGGAGCGCCTGGCGATAGAGCGTCTCGCGCATGCCGGCGAGCAGGGGCGCTGAGGCCAGCGCGCCACCCACGAGCACGAGCTCCGGGTTGAGCAGGCAGACCATCGTCGCCAGGACCTCACCGATCCGCCGCCCGGCCGCCTGGGTCAGCCGCGCTGCCTCCGGCTCCCCGGCCTGCAGCAGTGCGCGCACCTCACGGCCCGAGGCGGTGTCGAAGCCGAGGGACCGCAGCTCGGCGGCCACGGCACGTCCGCTGGCCACGGCTGCCAGGCAGCCCAGCATGCCGCAGCTGCAGGGGGCGTCCGACCGGGGAGACACCCGCACGTGTCCGATGTCGCCGGCGCCGCCGTCGACGCCGGTGTAGGAGCGCCCGCCGATCACGATGCCGGTGCCGATGCCGGTCGAGACCTTGACCAGGCACAACGAGCTCACGTGGGTGTTGCCCGCGGCGTACTCACCCATCGCGGCGGCGTCCGCGTCGTTGGCGGTCAGCACCGGGACGTCCGGAAGGGCCGCCTGCAGGTGCTCGGCGACCGGGTAGGCGTCCCACCCGGGCAGCATCGGCGGCTGGCTGGGCCGGCCCGAGACCGGGTCGACCGGCCCGGGGAGGCTGAGACCGAGGCCGCACAGGTCGTCCGCGTCGAGGCCCCGCTTGCCCAGCACGGCGAGCATGGCGAGCGCGATCCGGTCGAGCACCTCGGACGGGCCGGCGCTGACCGGGACGTCGATGGAGTCTTCGACGAGGACGGCTCCGCCCAGGTCCGTCACCGCGATCCGGGTGTGGGTGGTCTCGACGGCGACCGCGAGGACGTGGGCCTGGGAGGTGTTGAAGGCCAGCTTGCGAGGGCGCCGCCCTCCGGTGACCTCACTGGTCTGGCCCTCCACGATCATCCCGGCCGTGAGCAGGGCGTCGAGGCGCTGACTGACGGTCATCCGGGACAGCCCGGTGGCCTCGAGCACGTCACCTCGGGTGCTCGCCCGTCCGTGCCGGATGAGGTCGAGGATGTCGCCGGGTCCAGTCGGCACGCGCGCACCTCCTCCTGCAGATCGCAGGGGCTTAAGCATAACAATCAGACAACTACCGCTTGACATTTGTACGTCTGAGGACGAGGTTCAGACAAAAGCGCACTGATCGGGAGGCTTCCATGTTCACTCGTCGCACGCATCGCGCCACGGCAGTCGCAGCGCTGATGACCGCTGTGCTCGGCTCGCTGACCGCGTGCGGCGGGGGAGGCAACGACAGCGGCGGCGGCGGCAGCAACGCCAAGAACATCACGGTGTGGATCGAGGAGGACCTGCCCGACCGGGTGGCGGCCACGAAGCGGATCGTCGCGGACTTCACCAAGAAGACCGGGGTCAAGGTCAAGCTCGTCGCCGTCGCCGAGGACCAGTTCAACCAGATCCTGACCTCGAACGCGGCGGCGGGCAAGCTCCCGGACGTGATCGGAGGCCTCCCGCTGGGCCAGGTCCGGACGCTGTCCTCCAACAAGCTCATCGACACCGAAGCGGTCGGCAAGGTGGTGGACGACCTGGACCGGGGCACCTTCACGAAGAGCTCCCTCGAGCTCACCGCTGACGGCAAGGACCAGCTGGCGGTGCCCAGCGAGTCGTGGGTGCAGCTGCTGGTCTACCGCAAGGACCTCTTCGACAAGGCCGGCCTCAGCACCCCCTCGACGTACGACGACGTGCTGGCCGCCGCGAAGAAGCTCGACTCCCCCGACATGGCCGGCTTCGTCGGCGCCAACGTCGCAGGCGACGCCTTCACCGAGCAGACCTTCGAGGAGATCGGTCTGGGCAACGACTGCCAGCTCGTCGACGACAGCGGCAAGGTGACCTTCGACAGCGCGCAGTGCGTGCAGGCCCTGGACTTCTACGGCAAGCTGCAGAGGGACTACTCCCTGGCCGGCGCCCAGGACGTCGACACGACGCGGGCGGCGTACTTCGCGGGGAAGGGCGCGATGCTGATCTGGTCGAGCTTCATCCTCGACGAGATGGCCGGTCTGCGGAAGGACGCCCTGCCGACCTGCCCCCAGTGCAAGTCCGCTCCCGCGTTCCTCGCCAAGAACAGCGGCGTGGTCACCTCGATCCAGGGGCCGTCCGGCTCGAAGCCGGCCACCTTCGGCGAGGTCACGTCCTGGACCATCCCGACCAGCTCGGCGACCGCGTCGGCCCAGAAGTTCATCGACTACATGATGACTGACGGCTACCTGCCCTGGATCAGGATCGCGCCCGAGGGCAAGATCCCGGTCCGCACCGGTGACAAGCCGGGATCCACGGCGAACTCCGACGCCTGGTCGAAGATGAAGGTCGGCGTGGACACCAAGGCCCCGCTGTCGAAGTTCTACAGCGCCGATGTCATCGACGCCCTCACCAGCGGCGCGGACAACCTGTCGCGCTGGGCCATCCCGCAGGGCCAGGGCGACCTGCTCGGCGCCATCCAGGGCACGCAGCCCGTGGCCGGGGCGGTGAACAAGGTCTCCAACGGCACCAGCGCCGCCGAGGCAGCCAAGGCGGCGGCCCAGGCGATCAAGGCGGCTCAGTAGCGATGACCGTCAGCGGGCCGACCAGCCCCGCGGACTCCACCGTGCGGGCGCCCGACCCGCGACGGCGGGACAGGCGACGCCGCTCACGGTCCGCGCGGGTCCGTGAGGACCGGCGGGCCGGCTACCTGCTGATCTCGCCGACCGCGCTGATCGTGTTCGTGATGGTCGTGCTGCCCATCCTCTGGACGGTGTCGCTGGCGTTCCAGGACGTCCGGCTGCTCAACCTGCGCAGCACCGGGGTCATCGGGGACTACAGCCTGGACAACTTCACCGAGGTGCTCACCTCACCCGGCTTCCTCGACGCGCTGGTGACCACGATGGTCTACTCCGTCTGCGGCACCGCCTGCGCGATCGGCGGGGGACTGGCGGCCGCCCTCGCGCTGCGGGCGCCGTTCCGGGGCCGCGGGCTGGTCCGTGCCTGCATGCTCATCCCGTACGTCGCACCCGTCGTCGCCGCCACGTTCGTCTGGAAGACGATGCTGAACGCCCAGTTCGGCGTGGTGAACCACTACGGCGCCACGCTGTTGGGCTGGAACGAGCCGATCGCGTTCCTGAGCTCGGCGTCGCCGGTGTCGCCGTTCGGCATCGACCTGCACGTCAGCACCTCCCTGCTCACGGTGGTGGTCTTCGAGGGGTGGCGGTCGTTCCCCTTCGCCTTCCTGTTCATCACCGCGCGGCTGCAGGCCATCCCGGACTCCCTGGAGGAGGCCGCGACCGTCGACGGGGCCACGCCCACCCAGCGGTTCGGCCACATCGTGCTGCCGCAGCTCCTGCCCACGCTGGCCGTCCTGACGGTGCTGCGCTTCATCTGGACCTTCAACAACTTCGACGACATCTACCTGCTCACCGGCGGCGGATCCGGCACCCAGGTGGTTGCGGTGCGGGTCTACGACTACCTCATCAACCGGGGCGACATCGGCGCGGCTGCGGCGCAGGCGCTCGTCCTGGCCGCGATCCTCGCGGTCCTCGTCACCGCCTACCTCAAGCTCTTCGGCCGGTCCGAGGACGTCGCATGAGTGCCGTCCTGCGCGACAAGGTGGAGCGGCGGGTGTTCGGCCTGCTCCGGCCCGTCGTCATCGTGGCGCTCCTCCTGGTCTGCCTCTTCCCCTTCTACTACATGGCGATGCTGTCGTTCCGGCCGCTCGACGCCGTCCTGCAGGACCCGGGCGCCCTCTGGCCGAAAGCCGGCGACATCGACTTCGGCACCTACAAGGACGTCCTGTCCTCCACCGAGAGCGGTGGCCAGGGGTTCCTGACCTTCATCCGCAACAGCACGGTCGTCGCCGTGGGGACGGTGGTGCTCACCCTGCTGGTGTCGATCCCGGGTGCCTACGCCGTGAGCCGGCTCGACTTCTTCGGACGCCGCCAGATCTCCGCGGTGTTCCTCGGCGTCTACTTCTTCCCAGCGATCCTGCTGGCCATCCCGCTGTTCGTGTTCTTCACCCGCATCGGCCAGCGCGGCACGTTGAGCGGCCTTGTCGTCGTCTATGTCGCGCAGGTGGCGGCGGTGTCGATCTACATGCTGCGCAACTACTTCGACACCATCCCGGCGAGCCTCGAGGAGGCCGCCGCGATCGACGGGTGCACGCGGCTGCAGACCATGCGGCACGTCAGCCTGCCACTCGCGCTGCCGGCGGTCGCCTCGAACGCGCTGTTCGTGTTCATGATCGCGTGGAACGAGTTCCTCTTCGCGCTGCTCTTCCTCGTCGAGAACCGGTCGAGATGGACGGTGTCGCTGGGCCTGTCCCAGCTCGCCGGGAGCATCGAGGTCCCCACGACGGTCCTGATGGCGGGCTCGGTGATCCTGACCGTGCCGATCATCGTGCTGTTCTTCCTCAGCGAGCGCTGGCTGGCCGGTGGCCTCACCGCCGGCGCCGAGAAGGGTTAGGCACCGTGCTGCACAGGGACCGGTCCGATGCCTGAGGTCGTGTCCTTCCAGTCGCCGTACGACGTGCGCCTGGTGACCGTCGACGCGCAGCCGCTGCTGCCAGGCACCGTGCGGGTGCGCACGTGGTACTCCGGGATCTCGGCGGGCACCGAGCTGACCGCCTACCGCGGCTCGAACCCCTATCTCACCCGGACGTGGGACGGCGCACGCCGGCTCTTCGTCGAGGGCGAACCCAGCTTCGCCTACCCGGTGCAGGGCTGGGGCTACTCGGAGGTCGGTGAGGTCGTGGAGGTGTCCGAGGAGGTGAGCCGCCCGGCCGTGGGCGACGTGGTGCACGGCATCTGGGGCCACCGGAGCGAGGCTGTGCTGCCCGGCCTCGCGCTGGCCGAGCGCCTGTGGACGGGTCAGGACCCGCTGTCGGGGACCTTCGCCCGGGTGGGGTCGATCGCCCTGAACGCCCTGCTCGCGGCGGACGCGCGGCTCGGTGACCGCGTCGCGGTGTTCGGCCAGGGCGTGATCGGCCTGCTCGCCACGAGGCTCGCCGTCCTCGCCGGCGCCGAGGTGGTGGCGGTCGATGCGGTCGAGACGCGGCTCGAGGCCGCGCTGGCCATGGGAGCTGCGCACGTGGTCCGGGTGGACGAGGCGGGCGGCGCCGGGGCCGCGGTCCGGGCCTGGTCCGGAGGGGACGGCGTCGACTCCGCGATCGAGCTCAGCGGCAGCGACCGGGCGCTGCACGAGGCCGTCCGTTCGGTGGTGGTGGACGGCACGGTGGCGGCGTCCGGGTTCTACCAGGGTGGAGCCGGCCACCTGCGGCTCGGCGAGGAGTTCCACCACAACCGGGTCCGGATCGTCGCGAGCCAGATCGGCGGCACCCCCGTCGCGCTCGGCCCCCGCTGGGACCAGCCCCGTCTGGTGCGGACCTTCATGGGCCAGGTCCGGCGCGGAGGAATCCGCCCGCAGACACTGGTGACCGATGTGGTCGACGCCGCCGACGTCGCGAGCGTCTTCGAGCGACTGGACCGGGGTGACCCCGAGATCCTGCAGGCGGTCCTTCGGTTCCCGGCGGCTCCGCAGGACCGGTGAGGGATCGGTGAGCCTCACTTCTCTCCACACCGGGCCGCGGTTCCCCCACGACCGCGGCGGCGTCGCGATCCTGGGCGCAGGGACGATCGCGCAGTCGGCCCACCTGCCCGCCTACGGCCGGTACGGCGTCGGGGTGACCGGGGTGTGGAGCCGGACCCCGGCCACCACCTCGACGATCAAGGACCGCTTCCCGTTCGTGGGACGCGTCTACGCCAGCGCCGAGGAGCTGCTGTCCGACCCCGAGGTCCGCTACGTCGACCTGGCCACCGGGCCCGAGGGGCGCCTGGAGTGGATCGAAGCCGCGGTCGCGGCGGGCAAGCACGTCCTGGCCCAGAAGCCGTTGACGCTGAGCGCAGCCGACCTCGACCGGCTGCCCGCGCTGCTCGCCCGCGCGGCCGCAGCCGGCGTGCGGATCGCCGTGAACCACAACGGCCGGTGGGCACCGCCGTGGCGTGCGGCGACCCTGCTGATCCGCGACGGCCGGGTGGGGGACGTCGTCGGGGTCACCCACCTCCACGACAAGCCGCTCCCGCCGCTGGCCGGCACACCCTTCGACGACGTGCCGCACATGCTGCTGACCGACTACCTCCTGCACTGGGTCGACATCACCCGCACGTGGCTGGTCGACGGAGGAGCGGGTCGGGTCGTGTCCGTGCAGGCCACCGACTCGCGCGTGCCGAACCAGCCGGTCGAGGCCCGCAACCCGTGGGCCGCGACGCTGTCGATGACGACCGCCGTCGGCGCCACCGCGGTCCTGCGGATAGCCGGCAACGTCGTCTCCTCCGAGCCTGGCTGCCCGTTCTGGGTGCACGGCACCGGCGGGAGCCTGCGAGGCAGCGTGCTGATGGAGTCCGACCGCCTCGAGGCCGACGACGGGCGGAGGCGCAGCGCCGTACCGCTGGACGGCGCATGGTTCGTCGACGGCTTCGCGGCCACCCTCGGTGAGCTCATGTCCGCTGTCGCTGAGGACCGCGAGCCGGAGAACTCCGCGGCCGACGCCGCGAAGTCCACCCGGCTGGTGCTGGCGGCCCGGGTGTCCGCGGAGCGCGACGGAATCCCGGTCGAGGTCGACCAGTGAGCGCCGGCGCGGTGGACACCGACGACGTCGTCGACGAGGTTCCCGTGGACCCGGCCACGGCCCGGGTCTACGCCGAGGGCTGGCAGAGCTGGAGCCCCACGACCTGGCACGCCGCCGCAGCGACCGGACCGGCCCCGGTGGAGACGTGGGAGCACCTCATGCGCTTCCGGCCCGGCACGCCGGTCGTCACCGACGGCCTGCAGGGAGAGGGGCTGCTCGTCGTCGACCCCGGCGGTGGTGCGCCGGCCCGTTGCTACGGCACCACGGACCCGGTCGCCGTGCCCACCATCCGGGCGACACTGGCCGAGGGGGACCGCCTGGTCGTGCGCAGCACGGGTCCCGTCGACCGCACCGAGCACCGGGACGGGGTGAGTGCGCTCGCGGCCCACGGGGAGAAGCTGGCCGCGACGGTGCCGCGGACGCTGCCGCCCCCCACGGTGTGGTGTTCCTGGTATCGCTACTTCGAGCAGGTCACGGCCGACGACGTCCTGGAGGCCGTGCACGACCTGGACGCGCACGGCATCGGCGTCGACGTCGTGCAGGTGGACGACGGGTGGAGCGACGGCATCGGCGAGGGACTGCGGACGGCGGACCGGTTCGGGTCGCTGGCCCGCGTGGTGGACGAGGTGCGGTCCTCGCGCCGCCGGGCCGGCGTCTGGCTGGCGCCGTTCGTCGTCGGTGCCGACACGACCCTGGCCCGCGACCACCCGGACTGGCTCGTCGGACCGGCTGGCCGGAACTGGGGGCAGGCCCTGGTGGGCCTCGACCTGACCCACCCGGGTGTCCAGGAGCTGCTGGTCGACGGGCTGCGCCGGCTCCTCGACCTGGGCGTGGACTACCTCAAGCTCGACTTCCTGTACGCCGGAGCGGTGCCCGGGCGGCGCCACGCGGACATCGACGAGCTGGCCGCCTACCGGGCGGGTCTGGCGCTGGTCCGCGAGGTCGTCGGACCCGACGTGTATCTCCTCGGGTGCGGGGCACCGATCCTGCCGAGCATCGGTCTCGTCGACGCCATGCGCGTCTCACCGGACACCTTCCACGAGGGCGGTGAGGACGGCTCGACCGGTCTGCGGGGGCTGATGCCGCTGGCCGCCCGCGCGTGGCAGCAGGGCCGGCTGTGGGTCAACGACCCCGACTGCGTCGTGGCCCGACCGTCGTACTCCCGGCGCGAGCGCTGGGCCGCGGCCGCTCGGCGGCTCGGCGGGCTGCGCTCGTTCTCGGACCGGCTGGCCGACCTGGACCCGTGGGGCCTGGCCACGGTGAGCGACCTCGTGGCCGCCGGCGGCCGCACGCAGCCCTTCGGGGCCGTCGAGCTCGCCTCGGCCGCCGCGCTCGCCCAGGCGGAGGGGACCCGTTGAGCGGCGGACCCGACCAGCTCGCCGCGCGCATCGCGCCGTACCTCGAGCTCTGCTACCCGCTCGACCACGCCGAGGTGACCGGGCGACTGGTCGCGCTGGCCGAGTCCTACGCCGCGCGGTCGCGACCGCGGGTGGTCGAGCCGCCGACCCACCGGACGGGCTACCTGATCACCTACGGCGACGGCATCCGCCGTCGCGGCGAGGCGCCCCTGCACACCCTGGCCGCCTTCCTGCACAGGCACGTCGGTGACCTGCTCAGCGACGTCCACCTGCTGCCGATCTTCCCGTGGACGTCTGACGACGGCTTCGCCGTGGTCGACCACCGGCTGGTGAGTCCAGCACTCGGCACCTGGGACGACGTGGGCGACCTGGCCGCCGAACGCGGGGTGATGCTCGACTTCGTCGCCAACCACACCTCCAGCCACAGCCCGTGGTTCCGGGACTGGCTCGCCGGTGACCCGGCCCGTGCCGGCTTCTACCTCGAGCGGGACCCCGCCTTCGACGTGTCCCGGGTGGTGCGCCCCCGGACGTCCCCGCTGTTCCACTCCTTCCGACGTCCGCACGGAGGCGAGGTGGACGCCTGGACGACGTTCGGGCCCGACCAGGTCGACGTCGACGTCCGAGACCCTCGGACCCTCGAGGAGCTGACCGACGTGCTGCTCGGCTACGTCGAGCGGGGCGCGTCCGCGGTGCGGCTCGACGCGATCGGCTTCTTGTGGAAGGCGTCGGGCACCACCTGCCTGCACCTGCCGCAGACCCACGCGGTGATCAAGACCTGGCGGGCGTTGGTGGAGCACGTGGTGCCAGGCACGCGCCTGCTGACCGAGACCAACGTCCCGCACGCGGAGAACATCTCCTACTTCGGCGACGGGGGCGACGAGGCGCACCTCGTCTACCAGTTCGCCCTGCCGCCCCTGGTGCTGCACTCGTTCGTGGTCGGCTCCACGGCCCGGCTCAGCGCGTGGGCGGCGGACGTCGGCCCGGTGAGCGACACGGCGACCTGGTTCAACTTCCTGGCCAGCCACGACGGCATCGGGCTCCGCGCGACCGAGGGCATCCTCGACGACGCTGAACGAGATGCGCTCGTGGCGCGCACTCGCTCGCACGGCGGCGAGGTCTCCTGGGTGACCCGGCCCGACGGTCCGCCGTCGGTCTACGAGCTCAACCTGAGCTACCTCGACGCACTGTGCACGCCCCAGGAGGCCCGTGACCCGGACGTCCTGGTGGCGAAGACCCTGGCCGCGCACAGCATCCTGCTCACGGTCCTCGGCGTGCCCGCCGTCTATCTGCACTCGCTCGTGGGCTCACCTCCCGACCTCGAGGGCATGGTGACGAGCCGCATCAACCGACGGATCAACCGCGCCATCCTGGACGCCGACCGGCTCGACGACGAGCTGCGGGACGACCCGCGCCGTCGCGGAGTGCTGGCCGGGCTGGGTCACCTGCTCGACGTACGCCGCCGGCACGAGGCCTTCTCACCGTTCGGCACCCAACGGGTCGAGCGCCTCGACGACCGCGTCTTCACCGTGCGGCGCGGGGAGGGGACCCCCGACGAGCTGCTCTGCGTCACGAACGTGACCGGCGACGAGGTGCCGATGACGGTCCGCGGGACCGACGTGCTCACCGGCTCGGTCGTCGACCCTCTCGTGCTGGGGCCGTGGGGCTGCGCCTGGGTGCGGCCGGACCGGTAGGCGCTCGGTCGTCTTGGTCGCGGAGTCCGACATACCTAGCCTGTGGACGTGACCCGACGAGGCTTCCGAGCGGCCCGGGTGGGCGACGTGCACGCGCTGGCCCTGGGGATGCCGCACGTCACGGTCTACCCGGGAACCGAGCACAAGCCCGTCTACCAGGTCGGCGGCCGGTCGTTCGTCTTCTTCCGCAGCCCGCGCCCGGACGCCGTCGATCCGGACACCGGCGAGCGGTACGACGACGTCATCGTCTTCTGGGTCCCCACCGAGGGGGACAAGCTCGCGATGGTGCACGACGAGTCCTCACCGTTCTTCACGACGCCGCACTTCGACGGGCACCTGTCGGTGCTGCTGCGTGGCAGCCGGGTCCCGGAGATCGGTTACGACGAGCTGGCCGAGGTCGTGCAGGAGGCCTGGCTGTCACGCGCGTCGCCTCGCCGGAGGGCGACGTGGCTGCGGGAGCATCCTGCACCCTGACGCGCATCTCCCAGATTGTTGACTCAACCCGGTGGACCTGCCGACCGAAGCCGAACCTCGTGCGAAGCCGCAGGGGCTGCGGCGGACATCTTGAGGGAGCGACGGGGCACTGGCACATCATCGGCAGCACCCACATCCTCTGCAGGAGACGGACATGCAGGCACCCTCGGTGCGTGGCCTCTGGCTCACGCTCAGCGCAACCGATCCCGGTCTGGTGCGGCTGCGGGTCGCCGTCACCGCGACCGGGACGGTGGCGGCGACCGCGCTCCTCCTGTTCGCGGGGGTCAGCCTGTGGAGCCAGCCCGTCACGTCAGCCGTCCCCGGCGTCGTGCTGGCGATGCTCGCGTCGATCGCCGTGCTGGAGCCCGTCCCGGGCCCGGGAGCCGTGACGATAGCGCTGATGGTGCCGTCGGCCCTGGTGGCGATCGGCCTGGCCTCGCTGCTCAGCGGCAGCCAACCACTCGCGGACGGAGCCTTCGTCGCCGTCGCTGTCGGAGCAGTCTTCCTGCGGCTGCTCGGCCCGCGCGGGACTCCGGTCGGGATGGTGGCCTTCATCTCCTACTTCCTGGCGCTCTTCGTCGCGATCAGGGTCACGCAGCTGCCCGTCGTCGCCGCGAGCCTCGTCGTGGCCGCTGTCGTCAGCGTGCTGACCAAACATCTGCTCCAGCCGGGGCGTCAGGACCGGCAGCTGCACCGGATGCTCGGTGCGTTGGGTGTCCGCGCCGGCGACGTGCTCGACCTGCTGGCGACGACGGTCGAGCAGGGAGTGGTCAGCGAGCAGGCACGCCGGCGGCTGCGGCTGCGGGTGCGGCGGGCAGCGGACACTGCGGTGGCGGTCGAGCAGCTCGTGGCAGGCGCGGACACGCGACTGCTCGCCACGGTCGCCAACGACGCCCTGGAGGTGCGTGTCTTCGACTTCCAGCTCGCGGTGGAGAACCTCGTCAGCGCAGCGTCGCAGACACTGAGGCACGACGTCCACGACGTCCACGACGTCCACGACGTCCCCGACGGCCTCGTCAGGGCAGAGCTGGCTGCGGGGCTGAGGCGGGCAGGTGACTTCTTCGCCGACCCGGCGCGGCACCAGGCGCCCGACCGCGCTGCCGCCGAGGTGCGACCGGACCACGCCGGCACCGGCACCGGCACCGGCACCGGCATCGGCACCGGCGGGGGGTCGCTGCATCGTGCACTGAGAGCGAGCGTGGAGGCCTGGCGCCGCGTCGTCGAGCCGGGCCCCGACGACGGGGACGCCATCACCGGTGCCGAAGCGACGAAGGCGATCGACGGGGACGACGACGACGGCGGGGACGGGGACGGCGACGGGGGAAAGCCGGAGGACGACGCGCCGAGCAGCCGTCTCGGCGACTCCGCCCGCGAGGCCACCCAGGTCGGCGTGGCCTCGGCCCTGGCGATCCTCGTCGGCAACCAGCTGTCCCCGAGCCGGTGGTTCTGGGCGGTGATCTCTGCGTTCGTCGTGTACATCGGCACCAGCACCTTCGGTCAGATCCTGAGCAAGGGTTGGCAGCGGGTGCTCGGCACGACCGCAGGCGTGGTCGTCGGTGTGCTGGTCGCCACCGCGGTGGGTGGGCACACCGTCATCACGGTCGTGCTGGTCGCCGTGTGCCTGTTCCTCGCGATCTACCTGATGCCGGTGTCGTTGGCCGTGATGATGTTCTTCATCACCACGATGCTGGCCCTGCTCTACGGCCTGCTCGGCATGTTCAGCGTGGGTCTCCTCGTGGTCCGTCTGGAGGAGACAGCAGCCGGGGCGCTGATCGGCGTCCTGGTCTCGTTCGTGCTGTTCCCCTCGAGCACCCGGGGGGCGGCCCGCGAAGGTGTCACTGCCTTCCTGGAGGACCTGGGGGAGCTGCTCACCCGGGCGGCTGACACCCTGACCGGCGCTGCCGGGGGAGCCCCGCCGGCCGTGGTCACTGCGCGCCACCTGCGTGACAGCCTCAACGATCTGCGGGCCACCACGAAGCCGCTGACCGACGGCTTGGCCGGGGTCTCGGGGCGGTCGGGCTCGCGGCTCACGATGCAGATGCTCGGTGCGTGCGAGCATCACGGCCGGATGCTGTCCCGTCTCGCAGATGCCGCAGCCGGAACCGCGGCGTCCCCGTCGACCCGCCGCGCGCTCGACCAGGCGACCCAGGGGGTGCGGGCCAACGTCGACGCGTTGGCCGAAGCGGTGGGCAGTCGGGCTCCGGACGTCACGATGGTTGCGGCTGACCGGCTCATCGACGACCTCGAACAGGCGGCGGCAGAGGTGGAGGACCCTGCGAAGACAAGACTGACCAGTGTCGCCACCCACCTGCGTGTCATCGACCAGGCGGTGCGCGAGCGTGCCTCCGAGCTGGGGGCCACGGTGACTCCGGATGAGCAGACTCCCGAGCGGAGGGCCGAGGAGCGCGACCCGACCGGGTAGCAGCGCTCATCAACACGCGTGCAGGACTCTGCGATGCGGGTACGGCGGATCATGCGACTGCAGCTTCCCCGGCGCCCGCGCGCGACGCGACAGGACGTCCACCGCCGAGCCGCCAGGACGGTCACGACGCAGACGGCCCGCCACCGTCCCAGCAGCAGGCGGAGCCGGTCCGGCTGGTGGAGTCCGCCGTGGCGCGGGTCGCCTTGTGGAGCCTGCGGTTGCTGGTCATCGCGGCTGCGGCGGTGCTGTCCTTCTACGTGGTGGGACGTCTGTGGACGGCCATCCTGCCCGCGTGCCTCGGGCTGATCCTGGCCACGATCCTCTGGCCGGCGACGCGGTCCCTGCGTCGGGTGCTGCCGCCGGCCGCTGCCGCGATCTCCGTGATCCTCGTCGGCGTCGCCGCGCTGGGCGCCGTCGCCGCGACGCTGGTGGCGCTGGTGACCGCCCAGACCGACGACCTCGTCCAGGCCGTGGTGGAGGGTCTCGAGGATCTCCAGGACTGGACCACCGGCCCGCCGCTGGACCTGGGCGACGACCAGCTCGGCGCGCTCATCGACCGCACCACGAACCAGCTGCAGGACCATGCCCAGGACATCGCAGCGTGGACGCTGTCCGGCATCACGACGGCCGGCTCCCTCACCGTGACGGCGGTCCTGGCCGTGGTCATCTGCTTCTTCTTCCTCAAGGACGGCCCGGCCTACCTGCCCTGGCTCTCGCAGTGGCTCCCGGACCGGGCGGCACACCACACGGCCGAGATGTCGACGCGCATCTGGGGTGTGCTGGGCGGGTTCATCCGGGCCCAGGCCGCGGTGGGTCTCGCCGACGGCATCGGCATCGGCCTGGGGCTGCTCGCCCTGGGGGTGCCGTTGGCCATCCCCCTGGCCGTGCTCACCTTCGCGGGCGCCTTCATCCCCATCATCGGAGCCTTCGTGACCGGCGCTCTCGCGGTCCTCGTCGCTCTCGTGACCAACGGCGTGACCACCGCACTCGTGGTGGTCGGGCTCGTGGTCCTCGTGCAGCAGCTGGAGAGCAACGTGCTGTCCCCGATGCTGATGGGGCGGACGCTGCGCCTGCACCCGGGTCTGGTGATCCTGGCGGTGACCGCCGGCAGCTCCCTCTTCGGGGTGATGGGGGCGTTCCTCGCCGTACCGGTGCTCGCGATCTTCACGACGCTCGCTCGCTACGGCAGGGAACAGCTACACCAGGAGACCGATGCCTCCGGGTCCGGACTCGTCCCGGACCATTGACGGGCTCGCGCTCAGGAGCGGCGTCCGCTGATGGCGCGGCGCCGGGACGAGCCCTCGAACACCCCCACCAGAGCCACCGAGGAGATCACGGCGACGATGAAGCCGAGGATGTTCAGCTCCCACACGCTGCCGGTGCCCAGGATGCTGGCGACGACTCCGCCGATGACGGACCCCGCCAGACCGAGCAGCAGGGTCATCCCGATGCCGAGGTCCTGCTTGCCGGGCTTGATGAGGCGGGCGAGCGCGCCGATCACGAGGCCGGCGATGATGAAACCGATCATGGTTGTTGTTCCTTCGGTCGGTGGTCGCCATCTGGTTGCCGACGGCGAAGCTGCTGACGCTCTCTCCAGTGTGCCTCGGAGGGTCGCCCCGAGAAATCGGGGCTTACCCCGATCTGTCCCTGACCGGGGGGCCGTGGCTCGGGACTAGACCTGCCGGGCGATGCACGGGTTCCTCCACGCGGGTGGGCCCTCTGGCGGCACCGTGGAGGCAGTGCTGCTCGCGACCTCGTACGGGCGGCCACCCTCCGACCTCGAAGGCGACGCCCGCATGGCCCTCATCCCCCACTCCGCCGTGCGCGGGCTCACAGCCCTTGCGGCCACCCTCGCGGCGGTGGGCCTGGCGGTCACCGGTTTGACCGGGCTGCGTGCGGCGCCGGCCGCCGCGGCCGGTGCGGCGGCGCTGACCAACGGCGGCCTCGAGCTGGGCGTGCTGGCCCCGTGGACCGGGAACGGCCCGACCTGGCCGGCCCTGTCGGTGGTGTCCAGCCCGGTGCACAGCGGCGCGCACGCGCTCGGCGTGCGACTGCCGGTGATGACCGCCGGGTCGCACACCGGGACCTGCTACGCGACGGCGCTGGCCCCGGGCACCGCCTACACCCTGTCGGTGTGGGTCCGCGGCGACGTCACGGCCCAGCTCCGGGTGAGCTCGACCACCCAGCCGTCCGTGGCGCCGGCCGGGGCCGTCTGGACCCAGCTCACCGCACGATGGACGCAGGGCACCAGCGCGGGCAGCAAGGTCTGCGTGGTCTCGGAGTCGGCTACCGCATCGGCCGGCTCGATGCTGTACGTCGATGACCTGACCCTCACCACGGGGGACACGACACCCACACCGAGCCCGTCACCGAGCCCGCCACCGAGCCTGTCACCGAGCCCGTCACCCACTCCCACTCCCACCCCGACGCCGACCCCGACCGGTGGACAGGTGACGAAGGTCCTCACCATCATCGAGGAGAACCACTCCCTGACTCAGATGCAATCCGGGATGCCGTACCTGTATGGACTCGCCAAGCAGTACGCCTACGCCACCGACTACACGGCAATCGCCCACCCATCCGAACCGAACTACCTAGCGATCGCGTTCGGGGACACGATGGGTGACACCAGCGACCACTCCACCGCCCAGTCCTACCCCGGGCCCACTGTGTTCTCCCAGGCCATCAACTCTGGGCACACCGCGAAGGTGTACGCGGAGTCGATGCCGTCGAACTGCAAGACGAGCAACAGCTCCCCGTACTACGTCAAGCACAACCCGTGGCCGTTCGAGGCCACGCCGGCAACGTCTGGCTGCGCCACCCGTGATGTGCCCTCGGGGACGACGACCAGCGGTGCGCTGCTGGATGACGTGAACGCCGGGACGCTGCCGAATGTGGGCATGGTTGTGCCGAACATCTGCAACGACGCGCACGACTGCTCACTGGCGACCGCTGACACGTGGCTGAAGGGCTGGCTGCCGAAGATCATGGCTGGGGCCGACTTCAAGAGCGGGAACCTCGCCGTCGTGGTCACCGCCGACGAGGACGACCGCAACTCTGGCAACAAGGTCCTGACGACGGTCCTCCATCCTTCCCTGGACGGGGCGCACAAGGTCGTCTCGAGCCCGCTCACGCACTACTCCCTGACCGCATTCTATGACGATGTGATCGGGGCGCCGCGGTTGAGGAACGCCGCCAACGCGCCGCCGATGGCCGACGCCTTCGGCCTCGCGACCGGCGCGGCGTCGCCCACCCCGAGCCCCACCCTGTCGCCGAGCCCGTCGCCGAGCGGAGAACCCCCGGCTCGGGTCGCTGCCTGCGCTGCACGCCGTCAACAAGGCCGGCACCGAGTACGCCTGCGTCCAGGGCTGGGGCGTCTTCGACGGACCGCACGACCAGGCGATGGTCACCACGATGAGGTCCTGGAGCGTGAACGCCGTCCGCGTCCCCCTGAACGAGGACTGCTGGCTGGGCATCAACGGCTCCCGCGCGGCGTACTCCGGCACCGCCTACCGGAGCGCGGTGAAGTCCTGGACGGATCTGCTGCGGGCGAACGGCATGTACGTCGTCCTGGACCTGCACTGGTCCGCTCCCGGCTCGACGTTGGCGACCAAGCAGGCGCAGATGGCCGACATGGACCACTCGCTCGCCTTCTGGAGGAGTGTCGCGGACACCTACAAGCCGGACTCCTCGGGCGTGCTCTTCGACCTGTTCAACGAGCCCTTCGGCATCAGCTGGTCACAGTGGAAGAACGGAGACACCACCTGGGCCGGGATGGACGACCTGATCGGCGCGGTGCGTTCCACCGGTGCGACCAACTGGGTGGTCGCCAACGGCATGGAGTGGGGCAACGACCTGAGCGGCTGGCTCGCGCACAGGCCGGTCGACCCGGCCGGCCGGCTGGTCGCGGGCGCGCACGTGTACAACTTCAACGCTTGCGTCAGCGTCTCCTGCTGGGACGCCGACTACAAGCCTGTCGCCGCCCAGGTCCCCTTCCTGATCACCGAGATGGGCGAGAACGACTGTGCGCACGCATTCGTCGACAGGCTCTTCGCCTGGTCGGATGCCAACGGTGGGGACGGATACTCACCCTGGACCTTCAACGCGTCCTACTCGTGCAGCGGCGGTCCTGGACTGGTCTCCGACAACGCCGGCACACCGACCGCCTACGGGGTGGGTGTCAGGAGCTACTACCTGGCTCATCGGAGCCCGTGACGTCACGAGTCACGAGGCTCACACCAGGGTCGCGCACCGGCCGTAGTCGTCCTCCAGCCGCTCGATGTCGTCCTCGCCGGTGTACATGCCGCGCTGCACCTCGACGATCACGAGGGTCTCGCTGCCCAGGTTCGCCAAGCGGTGCTTGGAGCCGACAGGAACGTCCACCGACTCGCCGGGTCCCGCGACGAAGTCCACGTCGTCGAGGGTGCACGTGGCCAGCCCGGCGATGACGATCCAGTGCTCCGAGCGGTGCCGGTGCGTCTGGTAGGACAGCCGGCACCCCGGGTGCACGTGGATGCGCTTGATCTTGTAGCCCGTGTTCACGTCGATGACGTGCCAGGACCCCCAGGGCCGATCCTCGTGGTCGAGATGGTCGAGATGCTTCATGATCCCCCTCCGGGGTGTTCCCCTCGCCCGTGCGACCCGGCTGGGCCTGGACGGCCACGACGGCTGGTCCAGCAGCAGGATCCGACACGGTGCATGGGCGGCCGAGCACTGAGGCCGGCGCCTTGTCTGCCCCCGCCGCCGAGCCTGGACGGGGGGAAGGCGCAGATCTAAGCATGACGTCGACCGGGGTCGCAAGGTCGGGGCGCACCCGAACAGCGCCGATGGTCGCCCTTGGGAGGACTGTCCGACGTCTCCCGTTCACCCAGACTTGACGTAATGGTCGCTTGCAGTTTCTAATTTCCTCAGCGAGTTGTTCATCGCAGGGGGCTTCAACCAAGCGGCGCTCCGAGTTTCGCCCATAGAAGAGACGCGTCAATCCAGCGGCAGCGTCTGTGTACACAGCTGGGACCGGATGGCACACCTCCGTCCCACCACTTCGGAGAGTTCCACTTTCTGCGCCGGGGGGCGCATGTCGGCGGCAGGCCGAAGGTCGTGAGCGCACGCTCTCGCCTCACCATGACCGCTCCGGGCACCGAGCCCGGAGGTCGGTCTTGCCTGACCGCTGGACGCGTTCCTCCCTCCTGGAGAGTGAAGGGAAGAAGGGAACATGACCACTGCTCGTTTCGACGCCGAGCCTGGGGACCCGGTCGGTCGTGAGGAGGCCGTCGCCTTCCTCAACAGGCTGGTGCCGCTGCCAGCACCGTCGCTGGAGGAGCTGCTGACACCGGACCACCTGGTCGACCGGGCCGACATCTACAGCCTGCGGGTGGCGAGCGCCGTCACCGTCGTCGTCCCGACCCGCAACGAGGAAGGCAACATCGCGGTCCTGGTGGAACGCCTCGCCGTGGCGCTGCAGGGGCAGAACGCCCGCATCCTGTTCGTCGACGACAGCGACGACGCGACACCGTTGGAGGTCACCCGGGTCGCTGCCCTGTCCCACATCCCGGTCGACCTCGTCCACCGTGAGCCCGGCGCCCGGTACGGCGGTCTCGGCGGGGCCGTCCTCGAGGGTCTGCGAGCGACGAGGTCGCCGTGGGCGGTCGTCATGGACGGTGACCTCCAGCACCCACCCGAGCTCGTCCCCGAGCTGGTCGCCGCAGGGATGCGCCGGCATGCCGAGGTCGTCGTCGCCAGCCGACGTGTCCCCGGTGGCTCGGCGAGCGGGCTCGCCACCCTCAGCGCTCGGTCGTCTCGAGCAGCTCGACGGTGCTGAGCAAGCTCGTCTTCCCTCGGAACCTGCGGGGGATCTCGGACCCGATGAGCGGCTTCTTCGCCGTACGGCTGGATGCGTTCGACCTGGACACCCTGCGTCCACAGGGATTCAAGATCCTGCTGGAGATGCTGGCCCGTGAGCGGCAGGTCACCAAGACCGAGGTCCCGTTCACGTTCGGCGAGCGCCATGCCGGCGACAGCAAGGCGTCGGTGCGCGAGGGACTGATCTTCCTCAAGCAGCTGATGCGGCTGAGGCTCTCCGAGACGGTGTCACAGGCCGTCGGAACCGGTGTCCTGCAGCGCGGCGCAGGGTTCGCTGCTGTGGGCCTGACCGGTCTGCTGGTCAACATGCTCGTGATGTGGCTCCTCGCCGATCCCAGCACGCTGCACCTCTACTACCTGGTGGCCGCCGTGCTCACCACGCAGATCTCCTCGAGCTGGAACTTCTTCCTCGTGGACGCCCTCGTCTACCGAGGGCCGAAGAGACTCACCAAGCTGAGCCGCTATCTCGGCTTCCTGATCATGAGCAACACCGTGCTGCTGCTCAGGATCCCCTTCCTCGCACTCCTCGTCAGCATTCTCGGCATCCACTACCTGATGGCCAACGCCCTGACCCTGCTGCTCGGCTATCTCGTTCGTTTTCGCTCCCAGGAGCGACTGACCCTCTCGGAGGACCTGTCATGACCGATCTCGACGTGCGCGTCAACGGAACCAGAGCACCCGAAAGGTCCGCCCGGCTCCTCGGCACCAGTCCCAGCACTCCTGGGCAGGTGGCCGACGCGGTGGCCCCGGTCGTCCGGACCACCGTGCCCGTGCGACCCCCGGTCGACGTGCTGTTCGACGAGGCACACCACTCGACCGCCAGCTACCGTGAGCGCCGGGTCAGCCCCCGAGGAACGGGCTACCTTCCCTACCGCTACGCGGTCGGCGGACTGGTCACCATCGGCAGCCAGGTGGCGCTGCACGAGCTGGACTTCTTCCGCGAGCCCCGCCTCGGCAAGGACCTCGACATCGAGATCCGTGTCGGGAAGGTGGGCAGGAGCTCGTGGAAGTCGCGGGCCCGGCTGCTCCGTTTCGACCAGCCCGTCGGCGTGCGCTACGAGGAGCACTTCGGGCGGCTCGCCGCCAACTTCGCCATCGACCTCGGCGACCGGATCCACGTGACCCTCAGCTCCCTGCTGGCCCGGTCGCCGCACGTGGCCTACACCAACGTCATCGAGGCCCTGCTGCGATTCGTGATCGCGTCGAAGGGACACATGCTGCTGCACTCGGCCTGCGTGGAGCTCGACGGCCGCGGGGTGATGCTCTCCGCACGCACGGACACCGGGAAGACCGGGACCGTGCTGCGACTGCTGCGTGAGAAGGGCGCCCGGTTCCTCTCCGACGACATGACCATCGTGTCCCCCGACGGCACGGCGTTCTGCTTCCCCAAGCCGCTGACGATCAGCAGCCACACGTTGCGCGCGGTCGACCCCGGCGACCTGACCCGGGCGGAGTGGGCCCGACTGAGCGTGCAGAGCCGGATCCACTCCAAGGCCGGCCGCGGGGTCGGTCTGGCGATGGGGGACATGAACCTGCCGATCATGACGGCGAACGCGCTCACCCAGATGGTCGTGCCGCCGCCGAAGTACCGTGCCGACCGGCTGGTCCCGTGCGAGCTCATCGAGCGCGTCGGCATCTCCGAGGTCTTCGTCATCGAGCGTGGAGAGCCGTCCCTGACCGACGTACCCCTCGAGCAGGCACGCGTCGAGCTGCTGGAGAACACCGAGGACGCCTACGGCTTCCCTCCCTTCCGCTACCTGGCACCGGTCCTGGTGATCGGTGGCGAGGAGGAGGACCGGTTGCGCGCGCGGGAGCGCGCCGTCCTGGACTCGGTGCTCACCAGGGTCCGGGTGCGGCGGATGACCTCGGACTGCTTCGACTGGGCGGATCGCATCCCGACGGTCCTCGGGGTCTGAACGCCGGTGATTCTCTCGGTCCTCCTCACCGCCTACCTGGCAGCGACGGTCCTGCTGCTCGTGGTGGCGCTGAGCACCCTGGTCTGGATGGTCGACTCGTGGCGAACCCCCGAGTCGATCGCCCTGACCAGGTTCCCCTCACCCGACCGGCCACGGCTGTCCTTCTCGTTGCTGGTCCCCGCCCGCGACGAGGAGCAGGTGCTCCCGCACACCGTGTCGCGGCTCCTCGAGTCGGACCATCCCGACTTCGAGGTGATCATCATCGTGGGCGACGACGACCCGGGCACTGCCGGAGTCGCCGAGCGGCTCGCCTCCTCCGACCCCCGGGTGCAGGTGGCCGTGGACGAACATCCCGTCAAGAACAAGCCGAAGGCGCTCAACACGGCTCTTCCGCTGTGCCGAGGAGATGTCGTCGGTGTCTTCGACGCGGAGGACGAGGTGGCTCCGTCCCTGCTGCGTCACGTGGACACCTGCTTCCGCAGCACCCAGGCGCACGTGGTGCAGGGTGGCGTCCAGCTGATGAACTTCCGGAGCTCGTGGTGGTCGCTGCGCAACGTCCTGGAGTACTTCTTCTGGTTCTCGTCCCGCCTGCACCTGCACGCCCGCAAGCGGTTCATCCCGCTCGGTGGCAACACTGTGTTCGTGCGCACGGACCTGCTCCGGCAGGCCCAGGGCTGGGACCCGAACTGCCTGGCCGAGGACTGCGAGCTGGGCGTTCGCCTCTCGAGCTGGGGCGCCCGGGTCGCGGTCGCCTACAGTCCCGCGCTCACCACCCGCGAGGAGACACCGCCCACGCTGCGGGGCCTGTTCAAGCAGCGCTGCCGGTGGAGCCAGGGCTTCCTGCAGGTGCTGCGCAAGGGTGAGTGGCGTCGGCTGCCGACCCGTCGGCAGCGGCTGATGGCGGTCTACCTGCTCACGATGCCGTTCATCCAGGCGTTCTCCGGCGTCATGGTTCCCGTCGCGATCCTCTCGATGCTCCTGCTCAAGGCGCCCGACCTGGTCGTGATGGCCACCTTCGCACCTCTTCTGCCCACCCTCGCGACCGTGGCGATCGAAGCCGTGGGGCTCCACGAGTTCGGCCGTGCCTTCGACGAGAAGGTGAGGCTCGTCGACTACCTCAAGCTGGTCGCCGGAACCCTGCCCTACCAGCTGATCCTCGCCGCGGCGGCGGTGCGCGCCACCCGGCGCGAGCTGCGGGGCGACCGCACCTGGGAGAAGACCAGCCACGTCGGCGCGCACCGGCCCACCGACGCCAACGACCCACAGGAGTCCGTGCTGTGAGCAACCACACGGAGCTGCCCCCGCTCGACCTGGACCTCGACCTCGAGGCTCTCGAACGGGCACTCGCACCCACCCCGGCCGAGCGTCTCGGACATCTGCGTGAGCGCGCCCAGGCGTGGCTGCGCCGGAACTGGCGTGACCTGTCCGTCGTCTCGGTGCTGGTCCTGGTGGCCGCCGTGGTGCACGCCCGGGGCATGTACGACTCGCCTGCACGGTTCGACGACGAGGGCACCTACACGACGTACGCCTGGTCCGTGCAGCACCTGCACAAGCTCGCCCACTACACCTACTGGTACGCGCACCCTCCGCTGGGACAGCTGCAGATGGCGCTGTACAACATCGTGACCGACTCGTTCGCGCGGCTGCCTTACGCGGTCGCCACCGGTCGCGAGCTGGCGTTCGTCTGCAAGCTGGTCTCGGTCGTGGTGATGTTCAGGCTGGCCCGGCGCCTGGACTACAGCATGCTCACCGCCGTGCTCGCCACGGTGATGTTCTCCCTCAGCCCCCTGGCGGTCTACTTCGGCCGGACCGCGCTGCTGGACAACCTGGTCACCCCGTGGCTGCTGCTGGCCTTCTTCTTCGCCGCCTCTCCGCGACGCTCGATCTGGGCTGCCGCCGGAAGCGCGGCCTGCTTCGCCGTGGCGGTGCTCACGAAGGAGACCGCGCTCCTGTTCATGCCTGCGGTCCTGCTGCTGTTCTGGCAGCGCACCGACCGCCGCAACCGCAAGTTCACACTGACGATGTTCATGGCCGTCGTCTCACTGATGGGCCTTCTCTACCCGCTCTACGCCCTGATCAAGAACGAGCTCTGGGCCGGTCCCGGGCACGTCAGCCTCCAGGGGGCGATCCAGTGGCAGCTGTTCAACAGGACCGGCAGCGGCAGCATCTTCGACCCGGGGAGCACCGCCCACCACGTGGTCGTCACCTGGCTCGACCTCGACCGCTGGTCGTGCCTCCTGTGCCTGCTGGCGATCGTGCCGGGCCTGCTGTTCAAGCGGACCCGGGCCGTGGCACTGGCGTTCACGATCCAGGTGACCAGCCTGCTTCGCAGTGGCTACCTGCCCTACCCGTTCGTCATCGCCATGATCCCCTTCGCGGTCCTCACGTTCGCGGGCGTGGTCGACGTCGTCTGGAAGTGGTCGCGGATGTCGCAGCGGCTGTCCACGCGGAGCTTCCGCACCGTCGTCCGGCGCGCACCGGAGAGCCTGGTCGCTGCCGGGGCCAGGTCCGCGACCGGCATGGCGTTGGCCGTGGGGCTGGTCGTGGCCGCGCTGATGATGGCCGGCCCGTGGCGCTACGCGCTGCAGGACCTGTGGACCCACGACCGGGACAGCGGCAAGGCGAGTGCCCTGTCGTGGCTGGAGAGCAACACCCGTCCCCAGGACACGCTGGTCGTCGACGACGCGTTCTGGGTGGACCTCGTCCGGCACGGCCACCCGCGCTCGAAGGTCATCTGGTTCACCAAGCTCGACGTCGACAAGGACGTCGCGCTGCCGGTGAAGGGGGCCTGGCGGCGGATCGACTACCTGCTCCTGGACCGTCAGGACACCTTGTCGCTGCACCTGAACGACGACCTGACGCCCAGCCCGGACACCCGGGCCCAGTTCCCGACGATCGGCAGGGCCCTCGACCACAGCCGCCTGGTGGCCAGCTTCGGTGAGCCGCAGGACCGGGCACTGATCTGGCGCATCTCGCCGTCGCTGCACCAGGCGTCCCGTTGACCGAGCAGGAGGTCGAGAGCGCCCCGAGCGCCGTCGCGGCGACCCCGCGGCGACGGCGCCGTTCGCGTCTGCACCGGCTGGCGGCAGCCGGTGTGACCGCGTGCGTGCTCGCCGGGGCGACGTACGCCGTGGAGAGGGGGATCACCTCCGACCAGTGCACGACCGTCTCCCCGGTCGGCGCGCGGGCGCTGGCCGAGCTCGGCGGCTACGTCGACTGGCTGCACTCGAACCGGGCCAAGGGCTACATCGGCGAGGTCGGGTGGCCGTCCGGACCGGATGCGAGGACTGGAACGAGGTCGCCTCGCACTGGTTCGATGCCGCGGACCGGGACGGGCTCTGGGTGACGGCCTGGGCGGCGGGCCGGTGGTGGCCCTCGTCGTACCGGCTGGCGATCTACAGGACCAGTGGACGCGACGAGCCGCCGACCTCCGGCAGCCAGGCCGCTGTGGTCCAGGCCCATAACGACAACCCGGCGGTGCTGCGAGGGGTCGACCTGCCGTCCGGCGCCTTCTCCGCCGGCCGGGACGGGCCGGCCGGCTACAGCGCGACCCGACCCGGGCGGTACGGCGTCGCCTACTACTACGAGGACGCCGCCGACTACCGGGCGATAGCCGGGACGGGTGCCGCGATCGTGCGGCTCTCGGTCACCTGGGAACGCCTCCAGCATCGCCTCGGGGGTCCCCTCGACGCGCGCGAGGTGGCGCGGGTCCGCTCCTCACTGCGGGCGGCCCAGTCCGCCGGACTCGGCGTCGTGCTCGACCTGCACGGCTACGGCGACTACTGGGTGTCGACCCGCGCGGGTCACCGCCGGCTGCGACTCGGCACGGACGAGCTGCCCGCGGCCTCGCTCGGGGACCTGTGGCGACGCCTGGCGATCGCGCTGCGCGGCTCCCCGTCCGTCCTGGGGTACGGCCTGATGAACGAGCCGATGAAGATGGCCTCCGACCCGATGGTCGGTGCGCGCCGGTGGCAGAGCGCCTCGCAGGTCGCCCTCGACGCGATCCGGGCCACCGGGGACCGGCGCACCGTGTTCGTCTCCGGCTACGGCGGTGCCTCCCCGAGCCAGTGGCCGGTCTACCACCCCCGCGCCTGGGTCCGTGACCCGGCCGGGCAGGTGCGCTACGAGGCCCACCAGTACTTCGACGCCGACCACACCGGTGAGTACGGCAGGACGTTCACCGAGGAGACCCGCCGCGCCCGCCGAGCCGGGTTCCACAGCGCCTGCTCCTCGACCACGAAGAACGAAGGTAGCAAACGATGACGAGCTCCCCCTCGCACACGAGGCCCTCGCGCAAACGCTCGGCGATGCTGGCCGTCCTGGCCCTGCTCGTCGTCGCGCTCGTCCCCGCCCTGCTGTCCGCGCCCGCGAATGCTGCGGCGCTGACGTTCAAGGCGTCCGCGGACAGCTACGTGAGGTCCGACACGCCGGACGCCAACTACGGGACGAAGTACGTCCTGGTGGCGTCTGCGCAGTCGGCGACCACCCCGACCACGACGAGCTATGTCAAGTTCGAGGTCAAGGGTCTGTCCGGCGCGCCGGCGCACGCCACCCTGCGGCTGTACAGCTATGCCAAGAGCACGGCCGGCTTCGACGTGTCCACGGCCGCGAGCTCCTGGTCGGAGTCCGGCATCACCTACGCGAACGCCCCGGGCGTCGACACGCCGATCGGGTCGATGCGCAACATCACCACGGGCGCCTGGTCTGAGCTGGACGTGTCGCAGGCCATCCCCGGGGACGGGACCTACACCTTCGCCGTGACGACGACGAGAGCGGCGAACCAGCAGATGGCCAGCCGTGAGTCGAGTGCCACGTCGCCCCAGCTCGTCATCGACCCGGCGGCCACCGCGACGCCCACGTCGAGCCCGACCGGGACGACGACCGCGACGCCCACGTCGAGCCCGACCGCGACGACGACCGCGACGCCCACGTCGAGCCCGACCGCGACGACGACCGCGACAGCCACCGCGACGCCCACGTCGAGCCCGACCGGGACGACGACCGCGACGCCCACGTCGAGCCCGACAGCCACCGCGACAGCCACACCCACAGGATCGCCCGGCACCACGACGACGTTCGCGGTCAACGCAGATGCGACCGTGCGCGACGACCGGCCGACGTCGAACGCGGGCGCCGCCTACATGCTGTACGCCCAGGCCGGTTCCAGCACCGGCCCCACCCAACGGAGCTACGTCAAGGTGACGGCTGCCGGGCTGAGCGGGACGGTCACCTCGGCAGTCCTGGAGATGTACAGCTCGTCGACCTCCACCGACGGTTTCGACGTGGCCACCACGGGCAACGACTGGACGGAGACCGGCGTCACCTGGGCCAACGCACCAGCCCCGGGCGCCACGGTCGGAACCGCCAGACCGATCACCCTGAACACCTGGGCGTCCGCGAACGTCACCTCCGCGGTGACCGGGAACGGGACCTACTCGTTCGTGGTCTCCACCGCGCGCACCACCGCGAACAAGGTCGCCAGCCGGGAGTCGGGCGCGAACCGGCCCCGGCTGGTCGTGACCACGTCGACGGCCGGTCCGACGGCCGGCCCGACGGCCAGCCCGACCGGCACTGCCACGGCCAGCCCGACGGCGAGCCCGACCGCTAGCCCGACGGGGAGCCCGACCGGCACTGCCACGGCCAGCCCGACCAGCGGTGACCCGACGATCGTGACGGCAGGTGACATCGCCTGCCCCCAGTCGAAGACCCCCACGTCGACGTCCTGCCAGCAGAAGGCGACCTCGGACCTCGCCGTCGCCCTGAACCCCACGGCACTCCTCCCGCTCGGTGACAACCAGTACGAGCTCGGTGGCCTCGACGACTACCAGAAGATGTACGGACCCACGTGGGGAAGGCTGGACTCCATCGCCCGTCCCGTCCCTGGCAACCACGAGTACGGCTACATCGGGACGGCTGTCGAGCCGACCGGGGGCGCCGGCTACTTCGGCTACTTCGGGGACCGCTCGCACCCGCTGCAGCCGAACTGCACCACCGGCTGCACGTCGTGGTACTCCTACGACGTCGGCGCCTGGCACCTCATCGCTCTGGACAGCCAGTGCGGGGTCGTCGGAGGCTGCAACCCGGGCAACGCGCAGTACCAGTGGCTGCTCAACGACCTGAACTCGCACTCGAACACCTGCACGATGGCGTACTGGCACATCCCGCTGTTCTCCTCCAGCCAGGACCACCAGCCGGACATGCAGAGCATCTACAAGCTCCTCTACGACAAGGGGGCGGACGTGGTGCTCACCGGCCACGCCCACTTCTACGAGCGGTTCGGGCCGCAGGACGCCAGCGGGACGGCCGACCAGGCCCGCGGGATCCGCGAGTTCCTGGTCGGAACCGGGGGACGCAGCTTCTTCGCGGTCCGCGCCACACCCGCCGCCAACAGCGAGGCCCGCATCGCCAACACCTTCGGGGTGCTGCAGATGGCGCTGCACGCGGGCAGCTACGACTGGCGCTTCGTGCCGGTCGCCGGGTCGACCGCGACGGACTCCGGGAGCGCATCATGTCACTGAGCCCGATGAGGCGGCTGGGGGTCGCGTGCGTCGTCGCGGTGCTCGTGGTGGCCGCAGTCGTGGTCGGATGGGAAGGACTCGGACGCCGTACGACGCCCGAAGCCGCCCCGGCGACACATTCCGGGTCGACCCTGCAGGGGCCGCCCCTGACAGCAGCGACGGTCCTCTCCGGGTCAGGTCGGCGTGTCACCTGCCCGAAGGGGGCAGCGCCGACCGTGGACATCGAGCAGGCGTCGTTCAGCCCCAGGCTGGCCGGCGGGACCCAGATGGTGCCGGGCACCTATCGCATCATCCTGCACGGGTCGGTCGTGAACGAGACCAACAGCCCGATCCGGGTCACCGGCGTCGGGATCGTCGTCAACGGGCACCCGTGGCATCCCCAGGTCGCCCGACCCGGACGCCTCGGGGCGGGCGAGGCCCAGCCACTCGTCGTGGACGGGACCTACGAGAGCCGGGCGCATGGCCGGGCCCGGGTGGCGGCGTACCTCAAGTGGGACTGGCAGGACGCGCGGCTGCGTCCGTGCGGGGTCAAGGGACTGATCGAAGATGACTGAGTGCAGGACGCAGCCGGAACCGGCGCAGGACACCCGTGTAAAAGTGGGGAAACCAGGTAAAGGGAGACCTGCCGGACACGCTGACGGCGTGGGTGCCCCCCAGCCGTGGGGACACCCCGGTCCGGAGTGCGACGACCGGACGCCGTTCCTACGAGCCGAGGGGGGCATGTGGAGCACGGAGTGGACGCTGCTGTGCGGCTGGCACGGGTCAGCCGTGAGCTGCTCGGGCTGCCGAACGAGGAGGTGGCCCTGCGCAGCATCGTGGAGAAGGCTGTCGAGGCGGTCGACGCGTGCGAGTTCGCGGTGGTGAGCCAGCGCTCTGCCGGCCGACTCGTCACGCGGGCCTCCACGTCCGGCATCGCGGAGGCGTGCGACGTGCTCCAGCACCGCCGCAACGAGGGACCGTGCGTCGACGTGATGTGGAACACGGAGGTGGCGCTCCTCGGGGAGGCCGCCAAGGACGACAGGTGGCCGGTCCTCGGGCGACGGATGGCCGAGCTCGGCATGTCGTCGGTGCTCGCGGTCCGGCTGGCCGCCGGGTCCCAGATGCCGGGCAGTCTCAGCTTCTACAGCAGCCACCCGAACGCGTTCGACCCGGCCGCGATCTCCCTCGCGTTCTCCTACGCCACCCACGCGTCCGTCGCACTGTTCGCCGCGCGGCAGGCGACCGGGTTCACGCACGCCGTCGAGACGCGGCACACCATCGGGGTCGCCCAGGGCATCCTGATGGCGCGCTACGGGCTGGACATGGACAGGGCCTTCCAGCTCCTGCGCCGGCATTCCAACGCCACCAACACCAAGCTGCGCGACGTCGCGCGCCGGGTGGCCGAGAAGGGCGCTGTCGCGGTCGACGTGCCGCCGAAGTCGCCCGACAACCGGGTCCGAGCCGCTCGCCTGGGGCGCTCCGGGCGCCCGGTCCCCGGCAGCGACTGAGGGTCAGCGCCACGGGACCGCTGTCAGTGGCTGCACGACTGCCCACGGGACCCATCATGAGCACGACCGCTCAGCCCTCCCTGCACGAGCCCACACCTGACGACCGGCGCCAGCCGGCCATGCTCTACGGCCGGGACTCCCCGCAGGTCGCCGGCCCGCTGCGGCCGTCCGGAGACACGGTGAGGGACCAGCAGGTCCTTCCGCGCCGCGACCGGCTCACCATGCTGGTCGTCGCCGTGGTCCAGCTGATGGTCACCGTCGGGCTGCTCGGCTACATCCTCTGGTCCAGCCACCGGCCTCGGATGAGGGCCGGGCAGCCGTGCGTCGACGCGCTGGCCCTGATCGGCCTCACGGTCATGGTGCTCACCACGATCGTGCCCGGGAAGGAGCCGGTCGACCTGGAGTTCAACACCCTGCGAGCGATGCGACGCCTTCGCCACAACGGCCCGGTCGACGTCTGGCTGCTCCCTGGTCGCCTGGTCACAAGTGTGGTGCCGGAGCACAGCTATCTGCCGCTCGAGTTCTTGGGCGATCCATGTGGACGACTTCTGGTCACTGCGGGCCTCGGAACGGCCCTCGGCAGGCCCGGACTGACCACAACTCCCCGCGGGGCCGACCGGACTGACCACAACTGCCCGCGGGGCCGACCGGACTGACCACAACTCCCCGCGGGGCCGACCGGACTGACCACAACTCCGCGGGCCGACCGGACTGACCACAACTCCGCGGGCGCCCGGACTGACCACAACTCCCCGCGGGCCGCCCGGCAGACCTGCGTGCCCTCGGCTCCGGGGGGCCATGGGGGCCGCACGTAGCCTGACCGGGTGATCCGTCCGCTGCTCGCGCCGCGCATGCTGGCGCTGCACGCGTTCGCGGTGCTGGCCACAGTGGCGGCGGTCCTTCTGGGGCTCTGGCAGTACGGCGTCTGGCAGGACGGCCGCCACGATCGGACGGCCTCGCGGGTCGACGCCCGGCCGGTCGCCCTGGACGCGGTGATGACCTCGGACCAGGCCTTCCCGCGCACCGGCGTCGGGGAGCCCGTCAGCCTGTCCGGGCGGTGGTTGCCACGCTCGACGATGTACGTCTCGGGCCGGGTCCTGCACGGCCGGGACGGGGTGTGGGCGGTGACGCCCGTCGCGGTCTGCTCCGGTGACGCCGCCCGCTGCGCGAGGGCACCGGCCATCCTCGTCGTACGCGGGTGGGCCGCCTCCGTGCAGGCAGCACCTCCCCCGCCGACCGGGCCGGTGCGGGTCACCGGCTGGTTGCAGCCCGGCGAGGGCAGCGACGGCCCGGACCCCCACCCCCGCGACAACGTGTTCGGCCAGCTGCGGGTCGCCGACGCGCTGCAGCTGGTCCGGCAGGATCTCTACAGTGGCTACGTGATCGCCCGGACGACCACGCCGACCTCCGAGGGTCTCGACCCGGTGACGCCGGCCGCCCTGCCACAGGCGTCGGCGTTCACCTCGGTCCGCAACCTGCTGTACGCCATCGAGTGGTGGTTCTTCGGCGGGTTCGCCGTCTACGTCTGGTGGCGCTGGTGCCGCGACGAGGTGAGCCGGGTCACCGGAGTACCTTCGAAGGCGTGAAGACCGTTCTCACCTGGTATCGCGTGCTGGCCACCGTCGTCGGCATCTCGATCATCCTGCTGGTCGTCGTGGGCCTGCCTCTGAACAACCTGCACGACGTCTCCTCGGGGATCCTCCCCGTCGGCAGCACCGGCCAGCAGCTCGGGGACGACATCAGCACATATCTCGGCACCGCCCACGGGTTCATCTACATGGGCTTCCTGTTCGTGGCGTTCGTGCTCTCCCGGATGGCCAGGTGGTCGATCACGTTCACGCTCGTGACGCTGCTGTGCGGCACGGTCCCCTTCCTCTCGTTCTGGGCCGAGAGACGGGCCGTGCGGCAGGTGCAGGGCCTGCTGGCCGAGCCCGGCCGGCCCCACGACCCGGTCACCACCTGAGCCGGGTGAGCGAGCCGACGGCGGGCGAGACGGCCTTCGTCCTCGGCGGGGGTGGGCTCCTCGGCGCGGTCGAGGTCGGGATGCTGCGCGCGCTGTTCGAGGCCGGCGTCCGACCGGACCTGATCCTCGGGACGTCCGTGGGAGCACTGAACGGCGCCCTGGTCGCCGCCGACCCCGGACCGGGGGTGATCGAGCGGCTGGTGGAGCTGTGGCACAGCGCGGTGGCCGGCCGGGAGGTGTACGGCGACGGGGCGGTCCGGCAGGTGCGTCGTGTGGTCCGCACCGGGACCCACCTGCACTCCAGCGAGCCGCTGCGCGACCGGCTCGCCCAGGAGCTCGGCGACCTGTCCTTCGCCGAGCTGGCCGTGCCCTTCCAGTGCTGCGCCGCCAGCATCGAGAGGGCCGCCGAGCACTGGTTCACCCAGGGGCGGGTCGTGGACGCGGTGATGGCCTCGGCCGCCGTGCCGGGCCTGCTGAGCCCGGCGGAGGTCGACGGCGAGCACTACCTCGACGGCGGGATCGTGAACTCCGTGCCGGTCGGGCGGGCCGTCGAGTGCGGCGCGGTGCGGGTCTTCGTGCTCCAGGTGGGCCGGGTGGACCGGCCGCTGAAGCCGCCGCGCCGGCCCTGGGAGGTCGCGCGGGTCTCCTTCGAGATCGCCCGCCGGCACCGCTTCGTGCGCGAGATGGCGACCCTTCCCGACCACGTCACCGCACACGTGCTGCCCACCGGGGGTGGGTCGGCCCGCGACGACTCGCTGCTCGCCTACCGGGACTTCACGGCCGTCACCCGGCGGATCGACGCGGCCTACGAGGCGTCCTCGGCCTACCTGCGCGAGCACCTGTGAGCGGCTGGTTCCGGCGGCTGGTCCTGGCCCCCGCCCTGATCGCGCTGACCGTGGCGCTGTGGACCACGATCCCGCTGTGGCTGCTGGCCGCGATGGTGCTCTCGCCCGTCGTACCGGGTCGGTTGCGGCCGTTGCGGCTGCTGTCCCTGCTGGTGCTGCACCTGACGCTGGAGAGCATCATCCTGGTCGAGCTGTTCGGGCTCTGGATCGCGTCGGGCCTCGGCTTCTTCATCAGGCGCCCGTTCTTCCAGCGGATCCACTACGACATCGTCGCGGCCTACCTGGCGGTCTTCTTCCGCGAGGCGCGCCGGGTGACCCGCCTGCAGATCGTCACCGAGGGCGAGGCCCCGGACGCCTTCCCCGGTGCCCCGCTGCTCGTCTGCTGCCGGCACGCGGGCCCGGCGGACTCGTTCACGCTGATGTACGCGCTGATGCACTGGTACGGCCGGGAGCCGCGCGTCGTGCTGAAGGAGACGGTCGCGTGGGACCCGGCGGTCGGCGTGCTGCTGAGCCGGTTGCCGCACAGGTTCATCTCCGCGAAGCCCTCCCGGCGCACCGACCTGGAGACGGAGGTCGGGCAGCTGGCCACCGGACTCGACGACAACGACGCGTTCGTGATCTTCCCCGAGGGCGGCAACTTCACCCCGGCCCGGCGGCAGCGCCAGATCGACCGGCTGCGCCAGCTCGGGCTCGAAGCGATGGCCCGGCGCGCCGAGGGGATGCAGAACGTCCTCGCCCCGCGGCCCGGGGGCCTGGTCGCGGCGCTGGACGCCGCTCCGGACGCCGATGTGCTGCTGGTCGCGCACACGGGCCTGGACCACCTGCTGACCGCCGCGGACATCTGGCGGGAGCTGCCGATGGACAAGCAGATCATCATGCGCTGGTGGCGGGTGCCGCGCAGCGAGATCCCCGAGGGCCGCGAGGAGCGCATCGACTGGCTGTTCTCGTGGTGGGAGCGGATCGACGCGTGGGTCGCCACCCACCGGCCGAAGGACCTGCCGCCCGGCAGCCGGGTCGACAGGTCCGGGGTCTGACAGGTCCAGGTGAGCCGGCTCGGGCCCCTCAGTCCTTGGCGGAGGGGTCGACGTCGACCTCGGTGGCCGGGTTGTCCGGGGTGGTCGCGTCGTGCGGCGCCTCGGCGGCGTCGGCGACGGCCTCACCGGGGCCGGCTGCGGCGGTGTCGGTCGGGGTGTCGGCACGGTGGGCGCCGACGTCGGTGACCGGTCCCCCGGTCGAGGACGGTGTCGGCACGGGTGGGGGGGTGTAGGAGGACTGCCAGCTCGTCGTCGGCTGCTTGCTGGTCAGCTTCTTGGCCACCGCGAACGCGGCGCCGCCCAGGCCGAGCACGAGGAGGATGTTGCGGCCGGTGTGCTTCTTCGGTGGCGGTGCGACCTCGCCCTTCAGGGCGGCGCCGAGAGCCTTGGTGCGCTTGCCGGCCTCGCCCCGGGCGTCCTCGGTGGCACTCTCCAGTGCCGAGATGGCGGCAGTGACGACGGGGAGGACCTCGGCGGTGAACCGCTCCTTGGCGTCCGAGAGGACCGGAGCCGCCCTGTCGAGCACCGGGGCCGCGTTGTCGCGGGCGGAGGACAGCACCGGGCCGGCCTTGTCCCGGGCCTCGGAGAAGTACGGCGCCGCCTTGTCCCGGGCCATCACCAGCACCGGAGCCGCCTTGTCGCGGGCGTCGACCAGCACCGGCACGGCGCGGTCCTTGGCGTCGGCGAGCACGGGGCCGGTCTTGTCCCGCGCGCTCCCGACGTAGTCGGACACGGCCTCGGAGATGCTCTCGCTGAGGTGGCTGGCGTGACGCTGCCTCTTCTTGCTGCCCATGGGGGAGGGTCCTCTCTCTTGGATCGCGGGCGCGACGGTCGTGGTCTGCGTCGGCTCGTGCGCACCGGGGACGCGCCAGGGTCTTGCCCCTTCGAACCTCGATCATGCCTGCCGGCCCCCAGCGGTGGAACACCGGGTTGGCCTGCGTGGGAGGATCGACGGAGCACAGCCGACCGTGCACAGCCGGCCGTGCACACCGAACCCTGCACCGAAACGACACAGCGCCTGAGCGGCGCATGACGAGGAAAGGCACCGTGGTGTCCGAGACCTACGCGACGTTGAAGACCAACAAGGGCGACATCGTCATCCATCTGTTCGACAACCATGCGCCCAAGACCGTCGAGAACTTCGTCGGGCTCGCGGAGGGCACCAAGGACTACTCGGTGCCGCAGACCGCCAAGAGGTCCCCGGAGCCGTTCTACGACGGGGTCATCTTCCACCGGGTGATCGAGGACTTCATGATCCAGGGCGGCGACCCGCTGGGCACCGGCACCGGCGGCCCCGGCTACACCTTCAAGGACGAGTTCCACCCCGAGCTGCAGTTCGACCGCAAGTACCTCCTCGCGATGGCCAACGCCGGTCCCGGCACCAACGGCTCGCAGTTCTTCATCACCACCACGCTGACCCCGCACCTGAACAACAAGCACACGATCTTCGGCGAGGTCGAGGACGAGAAGAGCCGCGCCGTGGTCGACGCCATCAACAGCACGCCGACCGGTCCCGGTGACCGGCCGGTCGAGCCGGTGGTCATCGAGTCCGTCGAGGTCGAGCGACGCTGAGGGCTCCAGATGAGCCCCGAGACGGGCTCCGCGACGTGACCCGAGCGGGACCGAGGCAGGACTGATCCAGGACCGATGAGCAACCCAGAGACGCCCGCGACCGGGGCCTCCGAGCAGGGGGTCCCGGTCTGCTACCGGCACCCCGACCGCGAGGCACACATCCGGTGCCAGCGCTGTGAGCGGCCGATCTGCCCCGACTGCATGCAGCCGGCCTCGGTCGGCTTCCAGTGCCCCGAGTGCGTGCGCGAGGGCTCGCGCACCACCAGGTCGGCGCGGACGCCGTACGGCGGGCAGCGGACCGGCAACCCGGCGCTGACCTCGCAGGTGCTGGTCGCCATCAACGTGGTGGTGTGGGTGCTGATCCTGGCCACCGGAGGGTCGCGGAGCTCCCTGGTCGCCAGGCTGGCCCTGACGCCGTCAGAGACCGCCAGATTGGTGAACGGATTCCCCACGCTGGTTCCCGGAGTGGCCCACGGGGCGCCCTGGCAGCTGCTCACGTCGATGTTCACCCACGTCGGGGTCCTGCACATCGGGTTCAACATGCTGGTGCTGTGGACGCTGGGACCCCAGCTCGAGCTGGCGGTGGGCCGGATCCGGTTCCTGGCGATCTACCTCATCTCCGGGCTCGCCGGGAGTGCCGCGGTGATGTGGCTGTCCCCCGTGCACGGCTCCACGCTCGGCGCGTCCGGCGCGATCTTCGGGATCCTCGGGGCGCTGCTGCTGATCGCGGTCAAGGTGCGCGGCGACGTGCGCGGGATCGCCACCTGGATCGGCATCAACTTCGTGATCACCTTCCTGGTCCCGAACATCTCCTGGCAGGGGCACCTCGGCGGTTTCGTGGGCGGGCTGCTGGTGGGCGCCGCGGTCGTCTACGCCCCCCGGCAGCATCGAGCGGTGTGGCAGGCGACCGGCGCGGGCGCGGTCGCGGTCGCGGTCGCGCTGGCCACCGTGCTGCGGGTCGCTCAGCTGTCCTGACCGCCCCCGGACACCGCTGCGGTGGTCCAGACAGCTGTACGCGCCCAGGTGTCAACGGCTCCTGACGGGTCACCGACCCGGTGGGCCCGCGCGCCCGCTGCGCTTGTCCACACTGTGCATAACTCCTGTGGATGGAATTCCACCGGTGTGATTTCCCCTGGGCCGACGTGTCTCTGGGCGAGGTGCTCGACCCCGCGCCGGGAGCGGCTACTCCCAGTGCGTCGCGTAGATGAAGCCGACGGCCATGAAGCCGATCCCGACCACGAGGTTGTACTGGCTGAGGTCGGTGAGCAGCGGCACGGACGCGCTCTGGCTGGTGATGTAGTAGACGACGATCCAGATCAGCCCCAGCAGGAAGCTGCCCAGCATCCCGACCACCACCCCGCGGCCACGGCCGAGCGGCGTGGACGGATGGGCGGCCATCCCGAGCCCGAGGAAGAGCAGGCCGAAGCCGATCAGGTAGTTCCACCGGCCCAGGTCGCCCATCGCGGTCAGCTTGGTCCCGTCGGTGTCCGGACCGGCGACCGTGACGTAGACGACCAGCCAGGCGATCCCCGCCAGCACCAGCAGGGCGCAGACCGCCGTCCGCACCACCGAGATGCGCCGGACCGGTGGGCCGCCCAGCCGGCTGTTGCCGGTGCGGGACGTTCGTGAATCGGACACACTCAACTCCTGGATGCTGACGACTCGGCTAGCCTAGTCGCCGTCCCCCCGGCCATCTCGCAAAGCACCGCGGCCGCTGCCCGACCCCCGAGCCTCTGGCCCGCTGAACCCGCTGGAGAAGTCCGCGATGTCCCCGCACCCCGCTCGAGCGAGCTGGCGGGACCGGCTGTCGGCGGCCGCCCAGGCCCGGGTCCGCACCCGGCGCAGCAGGTCTTCGGGCTGGCGGCTGCTGGCGCCGGCGGTGTTCGTGCTGGCCGGGCTGCTGTTCGTCACCAGCATGGTCAGCTCGCAGGGGACCGACCTCCGGGCCGGGCGGTACGACGACCTGGACGGCCTCGCCAACGCCGAGGCGCACCAGCTCGAGCGTCTGCGGGCGCGCACGGCGACCCTGAACGCCGAGGTCCAGCGGCTCAGCAAGGACCTGGGCAGCAGCGCCTCGAAGTCCGAGCAGAAGCGGGTCGATGCGCTGATGGGTCCGGCCGGGCTCAGCCCCGTGCACGGCCCCGGCCTGACCATCACCCTCGACGACGCGCCCGACGACGCCCTCGAGCGCGCCGGCAGCGACGTCAGCGATCTGCTCGTCCACCAGCAGGACATCCAGGCGGTGGCCAACGCGCTGTGGGCCGGGGGCGCCGAGGCGATGACCCTGCAGGGCCAGCGGGTCATCGCCACCACCGGCATCAAGTGCGTCGGGAACACCGTGGTGCTGCACGGCGTGCCGTACTCCCCGCCGTACCGCATCTCGGCGATCGGACCGGTCGGCCAGATGCTGGCGGCGGTCAACCAGAGCCCCTACATCGCGCTCTACCTCGAGCAGGTCGACAAGGGCCTCGGCTGGGACGTGAAGGTGGACCCGAAGATCGCCATGAAGGGGTACGACGGGTCGATCGAGCTGGACCACGCACGCCCGGCCAGCAGCGGGAGCGGCTAGGGCGCTGGAGGGCCTCGCCGCCGGGCGGGCCTAGCCGCTGGGGGAGGGAGCCTCCGGAGACGTCGTCACCTCCGGGGTGGGGGCGGGCGTGGGGGTCGGGGTCGGCGTCGGAGTGGGCGTCGGGGTCGGCGTGGGCGTCGGGGTCGGCTCGACGTAGCCGGACACGGTGATCACCACGGTGGTGCCCTGCGGCTGCGCGGTGAAGGCCTCGGGGCTCTGCTTGAGGACCGTGCCCTTCTCGGCGACCGTGGTCGTGTCCACGAACGACTCCACCGTGAAGCCGGCGCCCTGGAGCCGCTTGCGCGCCTCGGTCTCGGTGAGCCCGACCACGCTCGGCACCCGGTGGGGGCCGGCCGAGTAGTACACCCGGACGAGGCTGCCGGCGGACACGCTGTCCGCGGCGTTGGGTGAGGTGCGGATCACCGTGTCCGGGGGCTCGTCGGACTTCTCCTTGACCAGCTTCACCTTGAGGCCGGCGTCGAGCAGCGTCCGGCGCGCGGAGTCCTTGTCGTCGCCGATCACGTAGGGGACCACGACATCGGGTCGCCCTGTCGACACCGTCAGGTCCACCGCGCCGCCCACCGTCAGGGTGCTCAGCGCGTCGGGGTCCTGGGCGATCACCCGTCCCTTCGGCACGTCGTCGGAGGTGGCCCGGCTGATGGTGCCCACCTTGAGGCCGGCATCGGTGATCAGCTTCTGGGCCTGCGCCTGGGTCATGTTGACCACTTGCGGGACGGTCTTCTCCTTCGGCGAGGAGCTGAGCAGCAGCTGACCGAGCACCACCGCGAGCGCGATCAGCACGAGGGTCGAGACCAGGGCCACGATCAGCGGCCACCGCTTCCGGCGCTCCGGCACCCGGTCGGTGGCCGGGACGGGGTGGAAGATGGCCGTGGGCGGGTCGCCGGCCGCCGAACCGTCCTGGGGTACGACGGGCGCCACCACCGGCTTCCCGGCCAGGAACCGCTCGATGTCGGCGCGCATCGCGGCAGCACTCTGGTAGCGGTCCTCGACGCTCTTGGTCAGCGCCTTCATCACGATCGCGTCGACCTCGGGCGGCAGCTCCGGGTCCAGGAACGAGGGCGGCGGGGCCTGCTCGCGCACGTGCTGGTAGGCCACCGACACGGGGCTCTCCCCGACGAACGGAGGCCGCCCGGTCAGCAGCTCGTAGAGCAGGCAGCCGGTGGAGTAGACGTCGCTGCGCGAGTCCACGCTCTCGCCCCGCGCCTGCTCGGGGGAGAGGTACTGGGCCGTGCCCACGACGGCCGCGGTCTGGGTCATCGTCGAGGACGAGTCGGCGATCGCCCGGGCGATGCCGAAGTCCATCACCTTCACGTCTCCGCTCGGCGTCAGCATCACGTTGGCGGGCTTGATGTCGCGGTGCACGATGCCGGCGCGGTGGCTGTAGTCCAGGGCCGCCAGCACCCCCGAGGTGATCTCCAGGGCACGCTCGGGGAGGATCTTGCGCCCCTCGCGGAGGATGTCGCGCAGCGTGCGCCCGGCGATGTACTCCATGACGATGTAGGGCTGCGGGACCCCGTCCGCCGACAGCTCCTGGCCGGTGTCGTAGACGGAGACGATCGAGTGGTGGTTCAGCGACGCCGAGCTCTGCGCCTCGCGCCGGAACCGGGCCTGGAAGGTGGGGTCGCTGGCGAGGTCGGTGCGCAGCCGCTTGATGGCCACGACCCGACCCAGGCGCACGTCGGTGCCCTTGCGGACCTCGGCCATCCCGCCGCGCCCGAGCAGCTCGCCGAGCTCGTAGCGGCCCCCCACGCGCGGGCGCTGGATGCTGGGCTGGTCGTTGCTCATCCGCTCCCGCCCCTGTCACTGGCTCCCCCGGCCGAGGCCGCGCCGATCCTCGGCTTCTGCTTGCCCGAGCCGTTGGCCGAGCTGTTGCCCGAGCCGTTGGCCGAGCTCGGTTGCCTGGAGTTGTTGCCTGAGCTGTTGCCGGGGGTGGGGGAGCCGCTCGGCGTGCCGGACGGCGTCGCACTGGGGCTGGTCGGTGTCCCCGTCGGCGTGGTCGCGCTCGGCGACGCGGTCGCTGCCGCCTCGAAGTAGGACAGCGTGACGGTCGAGCCGGCCTGCACCGTGCCGGAGGGGGAGACCCCCGCCACCGTGCCCTCCTGCTCACCGCCGGGGTTCGGCACTGCTCGCTCGGTGACCTTCAGGCCGAGGGCCTGGAGCTGCGACCGCGCCTGGGCCCGGGGCAGACCGAGGTAGTCGCCCTCGTCGAGGGTCACCTGGCCGGCGCCCGACGGGCTCGCGCTGCTGGTCGGAGCCGTGCTGGTGGTCTCGCTCGGGCTGGGCGAGGAGGTCGGGGACGAGGACCCGGAACCCGGCTCGTCGGTCGCCCCGCCGCCCCCCCCGCGCAGGGTCAGGAACAGCACCAGAGCCAGCACCGCGGCGAGGCCCGCCACCACCCAGGGCAGCCAGCCCGGCAGCCCTGACCGCCCGCCCCCGCCGGCCGAGCCGCTCCCCGAGACCTGGCCGGGACCTCCTGCCGAGACCTCGTCGGAGCCGGCGTCCGAGATCCCGTCCGGGTCGGCACCGGCGGGCACGGGCACCCGCGTGACCACGCGGGTCGGGGCGTCGCTCTCCTCGGTCGACGGCGAGACGACGGCGGGGGAGGTCGACCCCGGAGGCACCACACCGGCCGGCAGCTCCCCGCTGCGCAGGGCGTCCGCGAAGTCGCGGACGGAGGCGAACCGGTCCGCGGGGTTCTTGGCGAGGGCGATCCGCACGGTCTCGCGCATCGCGGCCGGCACGTCGTCGGGCAGAGGCGGAGGCTCCTCCCGGAGGTGCGCCAGTGCGGTCGCGATCGCCGAGTCGCCGGTGAACGGCCTCCGCCCGGCCAGGCACTCGTAGAGCACCACGCCGAGGGAGTAGATGTCGCTCGCGGCGGTCGCCGACCGGCCCTCGGCCTGCTCGGGGGAGAGGTACTGCGGAGTGCCGATCACCTGGCCGGTCTGGGTGAGGGCGACCGCGTTGGCGGCGCGGGCGATCCCGAAGTCGGTGATCTTCACGGTGCGGTGCGGCGTGACCAGGAGGTTGCCGGGCTTGATGTCGCGGTGCACGATGCCGAGGTCGTGGGCCGCGGCGAGGCCGTCGGCGACCTGGGCGACGAGGTCGGCGGCGGTGCTGGCCGGCATCCGCTCGCCGTCTCGCAGGAGCGCCGACAACGGCTCACCCCGCACGAGCTCCATGACCAGGAAGACCCGGCCGGTCGTCTCGCCGCCTCGGGCCGGCAGCTCCCCGAAGTCGAACACCGAGGCGACGTTCGGGTGGTGCAGCGCGGCCGCGTTGCGGGCCTCGGTCTGGAACCTGCTGCGGAAGGTCGGGTCGCCGGCGTACTCGCTCTTGAGCACCTTGACGGCCACCTCGCGCCCCAGGACGGTGTCGGTGGCTCGCCATACCTCGCCCATGCCGCCGGTCGCGATGCGGGTCTCCAGGCGGTAGCGCTCGTCAGGGCCCGGGTCGACCGGCGGGATCGTGTCGCTCACTTGCCGATCACCGCCTCCATGACCCGCTTGGCGATCGGTGCGGCCAGCCCGCTGCCGGAGATCGCGTCGCGGGCCACGCCGGCGTCCTCGACGAGCACCGCGACCGCGACCTTCGGGTTGTCGGCGGGCGCGAACGACACGAACCAGGCGTACGGCGGCCGCGAGGGTGAGCTCTGCGCGGTCCCGGTCTTGCCGGCGACCTTGATCCCGGGGATCTGGGCCGTGGTGGCGGTGCCCTGGTCGACGACCTCGACCATCATCGAGGTGAGCTGGCGTGCCACCGCGGAGGAGACCGCGTTGCTGCGGAAGGCCTCCGGGCTGGTCTTGTCGAGCACGGAGAGGTCGGGCGCGCGCACCTCGTCCACGACGTAGGGCCGCATCACCGTGCCGCCGTTGGCGATCCCCGCGGCCACCATCGCCATCTGCAGAGGGGTGGCCGCCACGTCGAACTGGCCGATCGCCGACAGGGCGGTCTGCGGCTCGTCGGGGTCGGCCGGGAAGCGGCTGGGAACCTGACCGGGCAGGTCGTTGAGATAGGTCTGGCCGAACCCGAACTTCTGGGCCTGCTCCCGCAGGGCGGCGGCCCCGAGCCGCAGGCCGATGTCGCCGAAGGACACGTTGCAGGAGACCTCGAGCGCCCGGGTGAGCGTGATGGGGTCGCCTCCGCAGTTGCTGCCGTTCTCGTTGACCAGGTCCGTCGACGTCTGCGGCAGGTCCAGGCTGGCGCCACCCTTGACCTTGCTGTCGGGGGTGTACTGCCCGCTGGAGAGGGCGGCTGCGGCGGTGACCAGCTTGAACGTCGACCCGGGCGGGTAGACCTCCTGGATCGTGCGGTTCAGCAGCGGGCGGTCCGGGTCCTTGTTCAGGGCGGCCCAGGTGCGCATCACCTTGCTGAACTGGTGCGAGGCGAGCAGGTTCGGGTCATAGGTCGGGTTGCTGACCATCGCGAGGATCTTGCCGGTCGACGGCTCGAGGGCGACGACGGCTCCCTGCACGTTCTTGCCGAGAGCGCGCAGCCCCTCGAACGCCGCGGTCTGCGCCTTGGGGTCGATGGTCAGGGAGACCGAGCCCCCGGTCGGCTGGCTGTTGCCGAGCAGGTCCACGACCCGGTTCACGAACAGCCGCGGGTCGCTGCCGGAGAGGATCTCGTTCTCGCTCGCCTCGACAGCGGACCGGCCGTAGATGTAGGAGTAGTAGCCGGTGACGTGGGCGTCCTTCAGCGGCTGCTTGTAGACCCGTTGGTAGACGTACTGGTCCTCGGACTTGCGGCTCTCGGCGATCGACGTGCCTCCGGCGACGATCGCACCGCGCTTGCGGGAGAACTCCGCGTCGCGGACCCGCTTGTTGTCGGACCGGTTGTTCAGGCTGCCCGCGTCGACGTACTGCAGGTAGGTGGCGTTCAGCAGCAGCGCCGCGAACAGCAGCATGCAGAAGATCGACATGGCCCGGATCGGCTTGTTCATCGGTTGTGGCTCACCTCAGCTGCACCACCTGGGTGGCGTCGTCCTCGGGATCCGTCAGGTCGGGCAGCGGCCGCCGGGCCTGGTCGGAGATGCGCAGCAGCAGCGCGACGATCACCCAGTTCGCCACCAGCGACGAGCCGCCGTAGGACAGGAACGGCGTGGTCAGGCCGGTGAGCGGGATCAGCCGGGTGACGCCGCCGACGACCACGAAGACCTGCAGCGCGAAGACCACGCCGAGGCCGACCGCCATCAGCTTGCCGAACCCGTCGCGACACACGAGCGCCGTGCGCAGCGCCCGCTCGACGATCAGGCCGTAGAGCAGCAGGACGGCCATCACGCCGGTCAGTCCGAGCTCCTCGCCGATCGAGGCGATGATGAAGTCGGAGAAGCCGAGCGGGGTGATGGTGGGGTCGCCCTGGCCGAGGCCCCGGCCGATCAGCCCACCCCAGGCCATGCCGTACATCCCCTGCACCAGCTGGTAGGTGTTGTTGGCCGGGTCGAACGGATGCAGCCACGCGTCGACGCGGGCCTGGACGTGACCGAGGGCGAGATAGGCGGCATAGGCGCCGGCGGCGAACATGGCGGCCCCGACCACCAGCCACCCCGGCCGCTCGGTGGCGACGTAGAGCATCACCAGGAAGAGCCCGAAGAACAGCAGGGACGAGCCGAGGTCGCGCTGGAACACCAGCACGCCGAGGCTGATGAGCCACATGGTGAGGATCGGCCCCAGGTCCCGACCGCGGGGGAAGTCGATGCCGGCGAAGCGGCGGCCCGCGAGCGCGAGCGCGTCGCGGTGCAGCACCAGGTAGCCGGCGAAGAACACCACCAGCAGGACCTTGGCGACCTCGCCCGGCTGGAACCCGAGCGGCCCCATGCGGACCCAGATCCGGGAGCCGTTCACGGTGCTGCCGATCACCGGCAGCAGCGGCGTCAGCAGCAGCACGATCGCCGCGAACCCGGCGGTGAAGGTGAACGCCTGCAGCCGACGGTGGTCCCGCAGCACGACGAGCACCAGCACGAACAGCCCGACGCCGATGGTCATCCACACCAGCTGGTCGCGCGCGAAGGGCCCGATCGAGGACCCACTCTCCTGGTAGCCGAGGTCGATGCGGTGGATCATCGCCAGGCCCAGGCCGTTGAGCGCGGCGACGATCGGCAGCAGGACCGGGTCGGCGTACGGCGCGACGAGCCGGACCACCACGTGGCACAGCAGGCACAGGGCGGCCAGCCAGCCGCCGTACCCGACGATGTCGGCGGGCACCTTGCCCTCGGTGCCGAGACCGACGGCGGCGTAGGCACCGACCCCCACGACCAGGCTGAGCACCAGGAGGAACAGCTCGGCACCGCGACGGCGTCGGTGCACGAACGCCGGGTAGCGCCGGGCGCCCGAGGGCGAGTCCAGCGCGCTCACGGGGTGGCCTCGATGCAGTCCGGTGGGGCCAGCGTGGCGCTGGGGCTGGAGCCGGGGGATCGGCTCGGGGTCGCTCCCGGGGAGGCTGTGCCGGTCGGGGACGGGGCTGCGGAAGGCGATGGCGGGGCCGAGGTCGCCGCGCCCGGGCTGGCGCTGGCGCTGGGCCGGCTGCTGGGCCGGCTGCTGGGCCGGGCGGTCGACGGGCAGACCCGGGCCAGACCGGTCAGCCGGGCGACGATGCTGCGTGCGTCGCTCAGGGAGTCCGCGGTGATGCCGGCCGCGACCTGCTCGGTCGGGTAGTCCGGCAGGGCCGCGATCGTCACGTCGGTCTCCTCCTCCACCGTGCTCAGCTCGATCCCGGGGATGTCGGCCTGCACGCCCCGGAAGATGGCGACCTTGCCGTCGTGCCCGGCGACGAAGTACTGGCTCTGGCTCCAGCGGTAGCCCACGAACCCGGCGACCCCGAGCACCAGCAGCAGCGCCAGGAGCACGGCGATGCGGCGCACCCACCGGTCGCGGCGAGGGGGGCGCGGGGCGTAGCGCAGCTCCTCGGGGTCGGCATCCGGTGACCCGTCCTCGCCCGGAACCGGCTCGATCTCGCCGGTGTCGCCGCCGCGGTGACCCCGGAACAGGCCCCGGGACCCGGCCTGCCGCGCCTGGTCCGCAGCAGCGCCCACCACGATCGGCCCGGTGGTCAGGGACTCCTCGACGTCCGGGGCGGCCAGGTCCAGCACGTCGGCGACGACGCAGGTCACGTTGTCGGAGCTGCCCTCCTCCAGCGAGGCGCGCACCAGCTCGACGACCGCGTAGTCCACCGACCCGGTGCCCAGGATGTCGGCGAGCCGGTGCTCGTCGAGCACCCCCGACGCGCCGTCGCTGCACAGCAGCAGCCGGTCACCGGGAGCCAGCTCGATGTAGAACAGGTCCGGGTCGGTCTCGTGCACCCCGTCCACAGCACGCAGGATGAGGTTGCGGTTGGGGTGCGAGCGGGACTCCTCCTCGGTGATCCGGCCCTCGTCGACCAGGCCCTGCACGAACGTGTGGTCGCGGGTCAGCTGGGACAGGGTGCCGTCGCGCAGCAGGTAGCCGCGGCTGTCCCCGATGTGCGCCACCCCGATCCGGTTCCCGTCGAACAGCGCGACGGTCACCGTGGTGCTGGTGCCCTCCAGCCCCGGGTCGTGCTCCACCAGCTCGGCGATCCGGTCATGGGCGCGGTGGATGGCCCCGGCCAGCTCCTCCAGCAGGTCACCGGACACCGGCGCGTCGAGACGTCGCAGCGTCTGCACCACCGTGCTGCTGGCCAGGTCGCCGCGGGCCGCCCCACCCACACCGTCGGCGATGACGAGGAGCCGCTCGCTGGCGAAGGCCGAGTCCTGGTTGTCCTTGCGCACCCTGCCGACATCCGAGAGCGCGGCGTAGCGAAGGCCCAGGCGTCCCCGCTCACGGGTGGCGTCACCGGTCTGGTCACCGGTCTGGTCACCGGTCTGGTCACCGGTATGGGCGTTCGGGTCCGTGTGGTCCATGGGAGCGGGACAGGCCCTACTTCCTCAGCTCGAGGGTGGTCTTCCCGATCCGGACCGCGCTGCCCAGCTGGAGGGTCGTGGGCTGCGTGAGCCGGTGGGTGCCGATGTAGGTGCCGTTCGTCGACCCGAGGTCCTCGATGAACCACTGGTCCCCCGAGCTCGCGATCCGCGCGTGCCGCGTGGAGACGTAGTCGTCGTCGAGGCGGATGGCCGCGTCGGCACCGCGCCCGATCAGGATCGGCGCGTCGTCCAGTGACACGGTCTGCCCGGCGTTCGCTCCCTCGACGACCGCCACGTGCGTCGGTGCGCCACGCGGTCGCTTCGCCGCCCTGGCCCGGGTCGGGCCCGGTCCGGCACGGCCCTGCTTGCGCGCCTGCTTCTGGGCCTTGCGGTCGGCGCGGGGCGTGGAGTCGACACGGGCGCCGAACATGTCCGAGCGGACCACCGAGATGGCCGAGAGGACGAAGATCCACAGGATCGCGAGATAGGCGAACCGGATCAGCATCAGCGTGAGCTCAGACACCGCTGCCTCCCCAGCCCTCGTAGCCCTCGTTGCCCTGGTAGCCCCCGTAGCCGTCACGGGCGCCGTAGCCGTCGTCGCCGCCCTCGTCACCGTCATGTGCGACGAGGCGCACCGTCATCGTCGTGTTCCCGATCCTGACCGTCGCGCCGTCGTGGAGCGTGGCCTCCTGGACCCGGGCCCCGTCGACCAGCATGCCGTTCGTGGACCCCAGGTCGACCACGCTGACACCTGTGCCGCCTGGTCCTGCCATCGGGCCCGGGGGCACGGCCTGCACCCGGATCTCGATGTGCCGGCGCGAGATGCCCGGGTCGTTGATGCGGAGGTCGGCCTCGGCGCCCCGGCCGATGACGATACCCGGTGGCTCGAGGGGATGGCGCATGCCGTTGACCTCGAGGATGACCTGCGCCCGTCGTACGGCGGTGTCGGTGACCGACTGCTCGGAGGCCGGGGTGACCTCCGCGAGGGCCGAGCTGCGGACCCGGAAGCGGCCGGTGGACAGCTCGTCGTGCTCGTCGAAGTTGATCCTGACCGGGCCGGTGAAGACGTAGGACTGCTCGTCGGCGTGCTCGTGGAGCATCGTGGTGAGCTCGTTCGCGAGCGTGGAGGAGTACGGCGCCAACCGCTCGTAGTCAGCGGGCGAGAGCTCGACGTGGAACTGGTTGGGCACGAGGCGGCGGTTGCGGGACAGGATCTGCGCGGAGTTGTCCACCTCGCGCTGCAGGGCCGCGGCCACCTCGACCGGCTGGACGGCGCTGCGGAAGGCCTTGGCGAACACCCCGGAGACCGCCTGCTCGAGACGGCTCTCGAACCGCTGGAGGAACCCCATGCCATGCCTCCCTTCCGTGTCGTCGTCCGAGCCCGCCTCGCGTCCGGGCACCTGGCTCCGCACAGGACGCACACGCACGGCCCCCGGCGGTTGAGCCCGGCGTACCCGCATCGTAACCGGCACCGGACCAGCGCCCGGGGGCGAACCTCCCGCCGCGCTGACCGCGTTTGGGGCGGGTCGAGACGGTGGGTTACCCTGAGCGGGCTTCTGGCGCGAGTGGCGGAATAGGCAGACGCGCACGGTTCAGGTCCGTGTGCCCGAAAGGGCGTGGGGGTTCAACTCCCCCCTCGCGCACCACCGGAGCCCCAGGTCTGACCTGGGGCTCCGTGCGTTCCTGGGCCTTACACCTCCTGACCAGCGGGAGCCGGTGGCCACAGCGATGGTCGAGCGCCTCGGCATCGTTGACGGCCAGCAGCATCTCGACGGCATCGTCGTCGAGCTCCACCCCGGTGGCCGGTTCGAGACCCTGATGGTCGGTGAGCACGGCAGCCACCGGACGGTCGCGATCTTCACCGAGGTCGTGGCGCCCGAACGGCTCGCCTGGGTCGAGTCGGCCACCGGAATGCACACCATCTGCACGCTCGACGACCTCGGCGACGGGACGACCGCAGTCGTCATCCGTCAGCGGAGCGTGCCCGTGCGAGAAGTGGCTGGTGCGCCACGTGGTCGCACACGTGACGATGCCGGTGCGGCTGACTCCCGAGCAGTTCGGGGCCGAGATGGCGGCGGCAGGCGGCGACTTCACCGTCCTGTCCGACACCGTCGCTGGGGCGCGGCTTCCCGGTGTCTGCGCTCAACGTGACCTGCGCCGGTCATGTCCGTCATGGGCGGCACGTCCGTGGCCACCACGGCACTCGCTCCGACGACCGACTCATGACCGATCGTGACCCGAGGCGGCATGCTGCTCATGCTGGCTCACACCACCGACCGCCAGCCCGCACCACCGCGGCGGGATCGACAGTGCCGTCGTCGGCGAAGTGCCGGTGGCGGCTCGGGCCGGCTCTGACCTGCAGCCGCTCGGACAGGCACTCGAGGGGAGCACGCGGAGTTCACAGGCTCCGCGGCCCGACCGGCGCAGTTGAGTGCCTGTCCGAGCGGTCGTCGACGTGGCCCGACCACCGGCTCAGAGCAGCGTGAACCCCTCGGGCAGCGGCCGCCGGCCGGTGAGCGCGAGCAGCACGTCGGCCGTCGAGCCCTGCTCGCGGACCAGCGCGCCGGCCAGCTGCAGAGCGGAGTCCGCGGCCCCGACCGGGGGGTCGGCCGGCACGCCGAGGGCGACGCCGAGGTCGGCGGAGTGGACGACCAGCTCGAAGGTCCGCGTGGGCAGGTAGTCCACCAGCCGCATGCCACCGGCGATCGTCGCGACGAACGCGTCGTCGGCGGTCGCGGCGACCTTGATCAGGACTCGTTCCGCCAGTGCTGACAGGAAGTCGACCGGGTCGTCGCCCATCGCCGCCCCGGCCTGGCGGCCCCGCTCGGCGACCCCGGGTGCGCGCGCGGCCTCTCGCACGGCGAGGTAGTAGTCCAGCGCCGTGGGGATGGTGACCTCTCCGGGCTCGGCGTCGAGGTAGTCCTCCACGGTGACCAGCGAGCGACTGGCGTGCCCGACCAGGTCCCGCACCGTCCACTCACCGAGTCCGGGCGCCTCCCACCGGTCCCCGACCTGGCCGGCGATGCGGAGGAACAGGCCGGTTGCCGCGTCGAAGGCTGCTCGTTCGTCGACTGCCACCGGCCCAGTGTGCAGCCGGTGCGGACCGACGCGCCACCGCTCACACGGGGCGGCCGGGCCCCACTGGTGGCCGGGCCTCACGTGAGCCGGGGCCTCACTGCGGGGGCCTCACGGGAGCCGGGGCCTCACTGGTGGCCGGCGATCGCGTGCGGCACGTAGCCTGCGCCGAGCTCCTCGACCTCGTCCGCGGAGAGCTCGAGGTCCACGGCGGCCACGGCGTCGGAGAGGTGCTGCGGCTTGGTGACACCGACGATCGGCGCGGTGACGGCAGGCTGGGCCAGCAGCCACGCGAGCGCGACCTGTGCGCGGGGCACGCCCCGTCGCTCGGCCACGGCGGCCACCTTCTCGACGGTGGCCCGGTCCTGCTCGCCGTACAGCCTGGTGCCGAACTCGTCGGTCTCGGTGCGCGCCGTCTCGGTGTCCCAGTCACGGGTCAGCCGGCCACGCGCCAGCGGGCTCCACGGGATGACGCCGACGCCCATGTCCTGGCACAGCGGCAGCATCTCCCGCTCCTCCTCGCGGTAGAGCAGGTTGTAGTGGTTCTGCATGGACACGAACTTCGTCCAACCGTGCAGCTCGGCGACGTGCTGGGCCTTCGCGAACTGCCAGGCATACATCGAGGACGCGCCGATGTAGCGGGCCTTGCCGGCCTTCACCACGTCGTGCAGCGCCTCCATCGTCTCCTCGATCGGCGTGCCGGCGTCCCACCGGTGGATCTGGTAGAGGTCGACGTAGTCGGTGCCGAGCCGGCGCAGCGACGCGTCGATCTCCTGCATGACCGCCTTGCGGGACAGGCCTGCGCCGTTCGGTCCCTCGTGCATCCGGCCGTGCAGCTTGGTGGCGAGCACCACCTCCTCGCGGGCGGCGAAGTCCTTGAGCGCCCGTCCGGTGAACTCCTCGCTGCTGCCGTGGGAGTAGACGTTCGCGGTGTCGAAGAAGTTGACGCCCGCCTCCAGCGCGTCCTTGATGACCACCCGGGCCGACTCCTCGTCCAGCACCCACGGGTGCCCGCCGAGGGACGCGTCCCCCCAGCTCATGCAGCCCAGGGTCAGGGCGGAGACCTCCAGCCCGGTGTGGCCCAGCTTGACGTACCTCATGTCGGTTCCTCTCCTGATGGTGCCGGTGGTGTTGCCGATGGTGATGATCAGTGGGCCGCGGGCAGCAGCCCGTGCAGTGCCGCGTCGGTGATCGGCGTCCGCGGCGTCCTCGGTCAGCGGCCGGTGCCCGGTCATCAGCCGGAACAGCAGCGGACCGAACAGCAGGTCCGTGGCGGTGTCCACGTCCACGTCCGGGCGTACGTCGCCCCGCTCGACGCCTCGGGCCCACAGGCGCGCGAACGCGCGTCGCCGGCCGGCGAGGAAGTAGGCCCGGAAGTACGCCGCCCCGCCGGCGTCCTGGACGCACGCGGCCACCAGCTCGCGGTAGACCTGGCCCTCCGGGCTGGCGTAGAACGCGCTGGTGCGCCGCACCTGCTCACGCAGGTCGCCGACCGTGGTGCCCGAGTCGGAGGCGGGCACCGCCTCGGCCATGTCGGTGCCGAACGCCTCGGCGGCGATGGCGATGCGCGAGGGCCAGTGCTTGTAGAGCGTCGCCTTGCTGACCCCGGAGCGGCCGGCGATGGCGTCGATGGACGCCGCGGCCAGGCCGCCCTCGCGGAGCAGCTCGCGGGTCGCCTGGAGGGCACTGCGGCGCACCCGCAGACTGCGGGGGGTCTGCGGGTGCAGGAGCAGGCCGGTCCGCTCGCTGGGATCCGGGCCGGGATCCGGGCCGCGACCGGGGCCGGGATCGGGCTGCATCAGACCGCCGCGGTCAGGGCCTCGAACTCGTCGTCGGTCAGCTCGATGCCCGCTGCTGCCGTGTTCGACTCGAGGTGGTCGATGCTGGAGGTCCCGGGGATCGGGAGCATCACCGGCGACCGCTTCAGCAGCCACGCCAGAGCGAGCTGCGACGGGGTCGCGTCGTGCCGCTTCGCGGCCTCGGCGAGCGGCCCGTCCTCCTTGGAGAGCTCGCCGGTGGCCAGCGGGAACCACGGGATGAAGCCGATGCCCTCGGCGGTGCAGTGCTCCAGAAGCGGCTCCGCGTCGCGGTTGGCGAGGTTGAACAGGTTCTGGACCGAGACGATGGTGGCCGTCTTCTGCGCCTCCTGGAGCTGGTCGACGCTGACCTCGGACAGACCGATGTGTCGCACCTTGCCCTCGTCCTGGAGGGCCTTGAGCTCGCCGACCTGGTCCTCGAGGGGGACCTCCGGGTCGATGCGGTGCAGCTGGAACAGGTCGATCCGCTCGAGCCCGAGCCGGCGCAGGGACAGCTCGACCTGCTGGCGGAGGTAGGCGGGACGCCCCACGGGGGTCCACTCGCCCGGGCCCTGCCGCGTCAGGCCGGCCTTGGTGGCGATGACGAGGTCGTCGGCGTAGGGGTGCAGCGCCTCCCGCAGCAGGTCCTCGGCCACCTCCGGGCCGTAGGAGTCCGCGGTGTCGAAGAAGGTCACGCCGATCTCCGAGGCGCGGCGCAGCACCGCCAGCGCGCTGTGCCTGTCCTTCGGCGCTCCCCACACGCCCTCACCGGGCAGCTGCATGGTGCCGTAGCCGAGGCGTACGACGGGGAGGTCACCGCCGAGCCGGAACGTGCCCGAGGGGGCGGCGAGGTTCTGCGAGGTGGTCTGCGTCGTGGTCATGCACTCTCCTGTGGATCGGCAACCAAAGTGAACTGTCCGTTCAGTTTAGTTCGCGCCCAGGAGATCTCAAGTCGGGCGGACCCCGCCGACCGCGGTGGGCGACCGTGCGCGCGAGCCGATGCGTCATGAGGGCGAACGTGACCGTGTGCAGGGGGAGATTCAGCCACCAGTAGGCGTGGCCGGCGGCACCGGAGGGCTCGAAGGAGGTGCGCAACCTCAGCAGCGTCCCGGTCCCTCCGCCGGCGGGATCGGCGGCGACCACGATCTCGAGGGTGGCGGTGCCGGGCATCCGGGTCAGGGCGCGCAGAAGCAGCCGGGTCGGTGGCCGGGTCTCGAGGACCTCCCAGAAGTCCATCGGGTCTCCTGGCCGCAGTGGCCGGCCGGTGCCCCCGATGCGGAGCCCCGGACCACCCGCGGCCCGGTCCGCGAGACCTCTCGCCCGCCACACCAGTCGGGGCACGTAGAGGCCCCGGTCGCCACCGAGACGGCTGACGACCTGCCAGGCCCGGTCCGGGGAGACGTGCGCTGTGGCGCGGTGCTCGTCGACGTACGTCATCGGGAGGCCGCGCGCCCGACCCGGTCAGCCCAGCCCGACGAGCTTCTTGCCCTGCTCGATGAGGTCGAAGTGGTAGACCGCCCAGACGACCACCCCGGCCATCACCAGGCCGCCGAGCGTGACCGCCGAGGAGCTGACCGGGTGCAGCTTCGCCTGCGCCCAGGCCTCCTTGCCCTTCTTCTTCGCGGGGGCGAAGAACCGGTGCGCCCATGCGAACTCCGTGGACCAGATCCACAGGCCGAGCACGATCGGCGGGATGGTCAGCGGCCCCGGGAGGACGACCAGCGCACCGCCGCCCGCGATGCACAGCAGGCCGACCACGAACACGCTGACCCGCCACACCTGGCGGGTCGCAGGGTTGGCCCGCATCCGGGCCCGGAACGAGCCGGACGGAGCCGGCGCCACGCCCCCGAGGGCACCGCTGGAGGAGTCGCTGGAGCCGTCCCGGTGCTCCTCGGGGTCGATGCGGAACGCGCTGCTCATCGGGGCTCCTGGGCCTGCCAGCGGGGATGCTGGTCCCCAGTGTGTCCTGCTCTGACGTCCGGGACGGGCGACAGCCGCCGTTCGGTGGCTCCGGCCGCCATACTGTCCCGGTGCTGCCGCTCGATGCTACCGACGCCCTGCAAACCCTGCCCCGGCTGCGCAAGGAGGTCTTCGAGGCGCGGCTGGAGCGGTGGCTCCCCGACCTGCTCGACGCGCTGCGGGAGCTGTACGTCGACCCCGACGAGGTCGCGGCCCGGCTCGTCACCCTGGCCGCGGTGGCCTACGCGGCGCGCGCCGAGGATCTGCACCACCTCGACCTGCGCCGCTCGCTGCAGCCCGACTGGTTCCAGCGGCCGGAGATGGTCGGCTACGCGGCCTACGCCGAGCGGTTCGCCGGAACGCTGTCCGGGGTGGCCGAGCGGGCGCCGTACCTCACCGGGCTGGGGATCCGTTACCTGCACCTGATGCCGCTGCTCGAGCCGAGGCCGCAGCCCAACGACGGTGGCTACGCGGTCGCGGACTTCCGCAGGATCCGTCCGGACCTGGGGACGATGCAGGACCTGGGAGCCCTGGCCGGGACGTTGCGCGGGGAGGGGATCAGCCTGTGCCTGGACCTGGTGGTCAACCACGTGGCGCGCGAGCACGAGTGGGCGCGCCGGGCGCGGGCGGGTGAGCAGCGCTACCGCGACTACTTCTTCGTCTACCGCGACCGAACGATGCCGGACGCGTTCGAGCGCACCCTCCCGGAGGTGTTCCCGGACTTCGCGCCGGGCAGCTTCAGCTGGGACGACGAGCTCGACGGGTGGGTGTGGACGACCTTCAACGCCTACCAGTGGGACCTCAACTGGGCCAACCCGGACGTGCTCTGCGAGTTCGCCGACATCGTGATGAACCTCGCCAACCACGGCGTCGAGGTGCTCCGGCTCGATGCCATCGCGTTCATCTGGAAGCGGCTCGGCACCGACTGCCAGAACCAGCCGGAGGTGCACGCGCTCACCCAGGCGCTGCGCACGGTCGCCCGGATCGCCTGCCCGGCGGTGGCCTTCAAGGCGGAGGCGATCGTCGGGCCGAGGGACCTGCCCGCCTACCTGGGCACCGGGCGGCACTGGGGGAAGGTCAGCGACCTCGCCTACCACAACGGCCTGATGGTGCAGATCTGGTCCATGCTCGCCAGCCGGGAGGTGCGACTGGCCTCCCGGGCCCTCCAGCAGCTGCCCGCACCGCCCCCGACGACGGCGTGGGTGACCTACGCCCGCGGCCACGACGACATCGGCTGGGCGATCGACGACGGGGACGCCGGTGCGGTGGGGCTCTCCGGTCCCGCTCACCGGTCGTTCCTGTCCGACTTCTACTCCGGGATGTTCCCCGGGTCCTGGGCACGTGGCCTGGTGTTCCAGGAGAACCCGGCGACGGGAGACCGCCGGATCTCCGGGTCGCTGGCCTCGCTGGCGGGCCTGGAGGCCGGTGACCCGTGGGCGGTGCGCCGGATCCTGCTGGTGCATGCGCTGGTCCTCGGCTTCGGCGGCCTGCCGGTGATCTGGATGGGCGACGAGCTCGGGCTGGTCAACGACCCGGACTGGGAGGCTTCCGCACCGACCCCTGAGCGGCCCGGTGAGCGTCCCGACAACCGGTGGGTGCACCGGCCCCGGTTCCCGTGGCCGGTGCCTGCCGACGAGCACGGCATCACCGAGGGCATCCGGCACCTGGTGCTGGCCCGGGCGTCCCTGCCGCACCTGCACGCCGCGGCGGCCGCGGAGGTGCTCGACCCGCGCGACGACGGCGTGCTGCTGGTCTCCCGGCGCCATCCGCTGGGCCGGATGCTCGGTGCCTACAACGTGACGCCCGAGCCCCGGCACGTCCCGCTCGCGGTCCTGACCGAGCTCGGCCTCGACCCGGCGGCGGTCGTCGACCACATCGGTGGGAGCCGGCCGGAGGTCCGCGACGAGGCGGTGCAGCTGGCGCCGTACGCAGCGGTGTGGCTGAGCGCCGAGCTCTGACCCGCCGCCGGGTCGCCGGCTCAGACCGAGATCGCGCCCTGCGACTCGCCGGCCCCGGTGACCTCGATCTTGCGCGGCTTGGCCTTCTCCGCGACCGGCACCTGCAGCCGGAGCACGCCGCCGTCGTAGCTCGCGGTGACCCGGTCCAGGTCGAGGTTGTCACCGAGGACAAGCTGACGGCTGAACACGCCGGTGGGGCGCTCGGCGGCGAGCATCTCGCGGTCGCCGTTGCGCGGCGGCCGCTCGGCCTTGAGGGTGAGGACGTTGCGCTCGACGTCGATGTCGACGCTCTCGGGGCTCACCCCCGGCAGGTCGAACTCGATCACGAACGTGTCGCCCTCGCGCCAGGCGTCCATCGGCATCACCGCGGGGCGAGAGGTGGTGCCGGCGCCGAACACCTGCTGGGCCAGACGGTCGAAGTCACGGAAGGGGTCGGTGCGCATCAGCATTGCCATCGCTGTGTACCTCCAGTCGTCTCGGTGGGGCGGTTCGGTCGGGACCTTGGATCTGTACCAACCGTATGAGGTTTTTTATACTCCCTGTAGCGTGCCCAAACAAGGTGGCCGGACAAGGTGGCCGGACAGGGTCGGACGATGGCCAGACAGGTCCGGGGCACTGGTGGACCGAGCGGAGAGGAGGAGCGTGATGGCACAGTCCGAGACCACGTCGCGCCGGGCCCGCGCGGTCTACGCGATCTCGGTGGCCGCCGAGCTGACCGGCACCGCCGTCCAGAACCTCCGGGTCTACGAGAGGCACGGGCTTCTCGAGCCGAGCCGCACCCACGGAGGCACCCGCCGCTACAGCGAGGAGGACCTGGTGCGGATCCGGCGCATCCTGACGCTTCTGGCCGAGGGCCTGAACCTCGCGGGCATCGCGCTCGTGCTGGCGCTCGAGGACGACAACGCCCGGCTGCGCAGGCGGCTCGCCGGGCAGCGGTCGGCCGCTCCGGCCCGGGCCGGCCGGTGATCACCCGCGAGCTCGCCCTGGAGCTGGCCCGGCGGGGGCTGCCCTGGCAGCCGTCGAGCGGCGACCGGTTCTACGTCCCGGACCGGGACCTCGACGACGAGGTCTTCGTGGTCAGCGGGATGTCGATCGAGGTCTCCGACCTGCCCTCCGGCACCGAGATGCGGTTCAACGGGACCGTCGAGTGGGCCCTGGACAGCATCGCCCAGACCGAGGTGGTGTGGCTGCCCCGTGAGGACCAGATGCGCGGCGTCCTCGGCCACCGGTTCCTGCGGCTCGAGCGTCTGGGTGCCGAGACGGGCGGCTACGCGGTCGTGCTGGTGACCGACACCGGGGCGGACGGGCCGGGCACCGGCGAGGAGCGGCACGTGGACATCGACGCCGAGCGGGCCTACGCCCGGGCACTCCTCTCGGTGCTGGACGGCTGACCGGCCGCGGCTGGTCAGCCGGCCCGGTCAGGCGCGGGCCAGGATCTCGCCGTGCAGGACGCTGAACCAGCCGTCCCGTTGCTCGGCCCAGCGTCGCCAGCCCGCGGAGATCTGGGCCAGGTCGTCCTCGGTGGCGATCCCGGCGGCCACCGCCTGCCGCGCCAGGTCGGAGCCGACGACCCGGTCCGCCCAGAGCCCTCCCCACCAGGCCCGGTCCTCGGCCGTCGCGAAGCACCAGGTGCTGGACCCGGCGGTGACATCGGTGAACCCGGCCTCCAGCGCCCAGGACAGCAGCCGGCGACCGGCCTGGGGCTCGGCGAGGTTCGACCTGGCCACCTGCTCGTAGACCTCGAGCCAGCGGTCGAGCTCCGCGACCTGCGGGTGCCACACGAAGGCGCCGTAGTCACTGTCCCGGGCAGCCACCACCCCTCCGGGGCGGCACACCCGCCGCATCTCGCGGAGCGACTGCACCGGCTGGTCGACGTGCTGGAGCACCTGGTGGGCGTGCACCACGTCGAAGGCGTCGTCGGGCAGCTCGAGGGCGGTCACGTCGCCGACGGTGAGGTCGAGGTTCGTGACCCCGCGTCGGCCGGCCTCATCGCGAGCCAGGGCGAGTGCGTCCTCGGTGCGCTCTAGCGCGGTCACCCGACCGGTCGCGCCGACGATCTCGCAGAGGTCCATGGTGATCGTCCCGGGCCCGCAGCCCACGTCGAGCACCCGCATCCCGGGCTCGAGGAGGGGCAGCAGGTAGCCGGCCGAGTTCTCCGCCGTACGCCATCGGTGCGACCGCAGCACCGACTCGTGGTGGCCGTGGGTGTAGGCGTGCTGCATGTCCGCCAGGCTGGCACACCGCGCGTCCTCGGCGGGCGGAGGATCCGGGATCTGGGACCTCAGTGACCCGCCGCGAGCTTCGGGTTCTCGAAGGTCGTCGGCTCGTGCAGCAGGTGGGCGCGCCCCAACGGCCACACGATCGCCCAGACCTTGCCGACCACGTCCTGGACGGGCACGGTGCCCCCACCGGGCAGGTCGCGGTGGAAGCGGGAGTCCTCGCTGTTGCCGCGGTTGTCACCCATCACCCACAGCCGGCCCTTCGGCACCGTGACGTCGAAGCGCCGGGCCGAGGGCGCCGACCCCGCCATGATGTAGGACCTCTCGTTCAGCGGCACGCCGTTGACGGTGACCCGGCCCGAGCGGTCACAGCAGGCGACGTGGTCGCCGCCGATGCCGATCACCCGCTTCACCAGGTGCCCGCCGGTGGGGTAGAGCCCGATCTCGGAGAGTGCCTTCTGCAGGGGCGTCAGCCGCGGGACCCCCTCCGAGCCCAGCCACCGCCCACCCGGGTCGTCGAACACCACGACGTCCCCGCGCTGGACCGAGCCCGCCCAGTAGGAGATCTTCTGCACGAGGATCCGGTCGTCGTCGACGAACAGCGGGTTCATCGACCCGGAGGGCACGAAGAACATCTGCACGAAGAACGTCTTGATGACCGCCGAGACGACCAGCGCCAGCACCAGGAGCAGGACGGTCTCGGCCCACACGGGGAGCGGCCTCGACTTGCGGGTCGTGCCGCTGCGGTCCCGCTTGGTCATGCCCGGACTCTATGCGACGCCGGAAGATGCCCGGGGTGATGTCTGTGGACTCACGCGCTGGCGCTGTCCGTCCACGGTGAGCATCGGCAGCAGCAGGTGCGCGATCGGGCCGATGGCGAGTGCGTAGAGCACCGTGCCGACCCCGACCGTTCCGCCCAGCAGGAAGCCCACCGCCAGCACGCTCAGCTCGAGGGCGGTGCGCACCACCCGCACCGACCGGCCGGTACGTCGGACCAGGCCGGTCATCAACCCGTCCCGGGGACCGGCACCGAGGGACGCCCCGATGTAGAGAGCGGTGGCGAGGCCGTTGAGGACCACTCCGGAGACCAGCAGCAGCACCCGCAGCGCCCAGTTGTGGGCGTCGTCGAGCACCGCGAGGGTGAGGTCGACGAACACCCCGACGAGCACGGCGTTCGCGACCGTCCCGAAGCCCGGGCGGAGCCGCAGCGGGACCCAGGCCAGCAGGACCACGAAGCTCACCACCACCAGCACCACGCCGATGGACACGCCGGTGCGCTCGGCGATGCCCTGGTGCAGCACGTCCCACGGGGCGAGTCCGAGCCCGGCTCGCAGCACGAAGGCCAGGCTCACGCCGTACAGGGCGAGCCCGAGCATCAGCTGGGTCACTCGGCGGGGAAGTCGGCGCACGTGCGTCCAACCTGCGCGCCGGCGCGGCTATTCCGGTCGACTGTTCCGGTCGACTGTTCCGGTCGACTGTTCTGGTCGACCGCCGGCCCGCCGGGCGACCGGGCCGAGAACCTAGACTTCCGCGTATGCCGGCGAACGAGACGCGCCTCCTGGTGCTGGGTGCGGTGGCGCTGTTCGAGCCCGTCAACGGCTACCAGATCCGCCGCGAGCTGATGTCGTGGGAGGTCGACAAGTGGGCCCACATCAACCCGGGCTCGATCTACTCCTCCCTGGGCACGCTGACCAAGCAAGGGCACCTGCACCGGCACGACCTGCTCGAGGGTGCTCGGGAGGTGGCCGTCTACACGACCACGGACACCGGGCGCACCGAGCTGGACCTGCTGTTCGGGCGGGCCCTGGAGACCGTCGAGGTCCTCGACCCGCTCCCGCTGCACACCGCGATGAGCATGTGCACGATGTTCGACCGCGAGACCGTGGTGCGTCACCTGAGCAGGCGTCTGGTGGCTCTCGAGGAGCACCTCGCGGGCCTGCGGGCCCGGCACGCGGCGACCATGGCCGGGGGGGTCCCGCCGCACCTGGCGCGGGTCCTGGACCTGCTGGTCTCACAGTCCGAGGTGGAGCGGTCCTGGGTGCGCGAGATGGTCGCGGAGCTCCGGGCGGGGGCCTACGGCTTCGCCGGCGAGCCGTTGGGCTGGCAGCCCCTGCCGGACGACCCGGGCTGGCAGATGGCCGGTGACCGGGACCGCTACCGGGTGCTGCTGGGCCTCGACTGAGGCTTCCCCGGGCCTCGGGGACGGGTGCAGATGACTTCCTGTCGGTGGTCGGGTCTGTACTGGTGAATTGCGGTTGACATCACGGTTCGCAGAGAGCCACGATACCGTCTATTCAAGTTTGAACAGGCTGGCTCGACCGCGGGCTGACCAGAGGGAGAAGGGACCGCGCGTGATCCATGCACGAGGTCTGGTGCAGACCTTCAGCACCAAGCAGGGCCGTGCCCGGACCGAGGTCCGGGCCGTCGACGGCGTCGACCTGGACGTGGCCGAGGGGGAGGTCGTCGGCTTCCTCGGCCCCAACGGCGCGGGCAAGACGACCACGCTGCGGATGCTCACCACGCTGCTCAAGCCGACGGCCGGGACGGCCACCGTCGCCGGGTACGACGTGGTCACCAACTCCGAGGACGTACGCCGCAGCATCGGCTACGTCTCCCAGGCCGGCGGGGCCTTCAGCGGCGCGCGTGCCGGCGACGAGGTGATGGACCACGGGATGCTCTACGGCCTGAGGAAGCAGGTCGTCGAGAGGCGCGGCAAGGAGCTCTTCGAGCAGATGGACCTGCGCGGGCTCTGGCAGCGGATGCCCAAGAACATGTCCGGCGGCCAGAAGCGCCGGCTCGACATCGTGATGGGCCTGATCCACGAGCCCCGGCTGGTCTTCCTCGACGAGCCGACCACCGGTCTGGACCCGCAGGCCCGAGCCAACCTGTGGGAGCACATCCGCGACCTCCGCGACCGGCGGGGCGCGACGGTGTTCCTGACCACGCACTACCTCGACGAGGCCGACGTGCTGTCCGACCGCATCCTGATCATCGACCAGGGACGGATCGTCGCGGCCGACACCGCGGACAACCTCAAGTCCCAGGTCGCCGGCGACCTCGTCGACCTCGAGGTCCTGGACCCCGCGCACGTGTCCGAGGCCGCCTCCAAGCTGTCCACCCTGACCGAGGCCGGCGACGTGCAGGTGGAGGAGCGCCACGTCCGCGGCCGGGTGCCTCGCGCGGGCCGGTCCGTGCAGGGGCTGATCCGCGACCTGGACCGGTCCGGCATCGACCTGGACTCCATCGCCGTGCACCGGCCGACGCTCGACGACGTGTTCCTGGCGCTCACCGGACGGTCGCTGCGGGACGCCGAGACCGGCGACCGCGACGGTCCTGGGGACGAGCCGGGGACCCCCGACACCGCGACCCCGTCCGCCGCGCCCCTGGCAGGGTCGCCGGCCGGGCCCGTCACCACCGACACACCCGAGGAGGCGTTCAAGTGAGGTTCGCGCGCGAGAGCTACATCGTGTTCCGGCGCCAGCTGAGGATGAACCTGCGCAACCCGGCGTGGGTGATCATCGGGATGCTGCAGCCGGTGCTCTACCTGCTGCTCTTCGGTCCGCTGCTCAAGCCGCTGATCAGCCGGTTCGGGGCCACGAACGCCTACACGTTCTTCGTGCCCGGCATGCTGGTGCAGCTCGGCATCTTCGGTGCCTTCTTCGCCGGCTTCAGCCTGATCGGGGAGTGGCGGGAGGGGGTCATCGAGGCCGAGCGGGTGACCCCGGCCAGCCGCACCGCACTGCTGGTCGGTCGGCTCTACCGGGACCTGCTGCAGCTGCTGGTGCAGGCGCTGATCCTGATCGGCCTGGGCTTCGCGCTCGGGATGGACGCTCCGCTGGCCGGCATCGTGATCGGGACCCTGCTGACGCTGCTGATCGGGGGTGCGTGCGCGGCGGCCTCGAACGCGCTGGCGCTGACCACCAAGTCCGAGGACGTGATGGCACCGGTCATCAACATGGTGATGATGCCCGTCCTGCTCCTCTCGGGCATCCTGCTCCCGATGACGATCGGGCCGGCCTGGCTGGAGAAGGCGAGCAGCTTCATGCCGATCCGGCACATCGTGGACGGCGTCCGGGGCGCGTTCCGCGGCGACTACGGCGGGTCGGGGCTGGTGTGGGGGACGGCCTGGGCGGTCCTCCTCTTCGGGCTCGCCGTCTGGTGGGGCACCGCGACCTTCCGCAAGGAGAACTCCTGACCGGCCGGGCGTGGCGGGCGGCCGGTGGGGTACGACCGGACCATGACTGACTCCACGCCCGAGAACGAGTCCGGCCCCACGCAGGAGCCCCCCGAGCAGGGCCTGATCAGCGACGAGCAGCTCCCCGAGGACCTGCAGCCGGACAAGAACCCGATGGCCCAGGCGCCGGACGCCGACCCGGACGGCGACGGGCCCCAGGGCGCCCAGGCTGCCCCTGGCGGTCCACCCGAGGTCGGGCAGCCGGGCTGACCACTCGCCACCGGTCCGTCCGCGAGGCGCACACGACCGCGTCGGCGGCCACGTCAGCGGCCCCGACCCGGAGGTCGAGGCCGCTGACGGTGCTGCGGGTGCTGCGGGTGCTGCGGGTGCTGCGGGTTCAGGTGTGGGTCACTTGGCCATGCTGGGGGGTGTCATCACACCGTCGATCAGGTAGACCGTGGCGTTCGCGGTCTTGACCCCACCACAGATGACGTTCGCCTTCTGCGCCTTGAGGTTGTCGGGGCTGCCGGAGATCTTGAGCTTCTCGCCCTCGACGGTCTTCAGCGTCTTGCCGGCGATCTGCTTCGGCGTCATCTGACCGGCCACCACGTGGTAGGTGAGGATCTTGGTCAGCTTGTCCGCACCGGCCGGGCTGGCCAACGCCGTGACGGTGGACTTCGGCAGCTTGGCGAACGCGGCGTCGACCGGTGCGAAGACCGTGAACTCGCTGCCGTTGAGCGTGTCGACCAGGTCCACCTTCGGGTTCAGCTTGCCGGAGACGGCAGCGGTGAGGGTCTTGAGCAGCGGGTTGTTGCCGGCGGCCACGGCGACCGGGTCGGCGGCCATGCCGGCGACGGATCCGGTGCCCTTCGGGACGGCCTTGGCGTAGGCGGCGCACCCGGGGCCGGCCAGGTTGGCGGTCACGGCGTTGCCCGCGGCGGCGCTGCTGCTCGGTGCCTCCGGGCTGGGCGAGGCGCTGGTGGCGGTGTCGCTGCTGCTCGAGTCGGCGCTGCTCGAGTCGGCGTTGCTCGAGTCGCTGCCACAGGCGGCGGTCATGGTGAGCGCGGACACGACCGCGGTGGCGGCGGCAATTCTCTTCATGGTGCTCATGTGCTGAACCTTTCGTCGGCTTCGGCGAGGTGCCTTGCTCTGTGCAGGTGGTTCGCCGTGGTGGCGGACCCGGATGGGTGGTTGGTCAAGAAAGGTCAACCGGCGGTGACGTTGACGCTGTGCCAGCCGGTGGAGCCGTTGGGGGCGATGGGGACGCGCTTGTCGGTCTGGGTGTAGCCGGTGTCGTCGGTGGCGCGGACCTCGATCTTGTGGTTGCCGGACTCGGGGGTCCACATCCACACCCACTGGCGCCAGGTGTCGATGTTGTCCTGGGCCGCGAGCTCCGCCTCCTGCCACTTTCCGCCGTCCACCCGCACCTCGACCGCCTTGATCCCGCGGTCCTGGGACCACGCGACGCCCGCGACCGGGACCTTCGCGCCCGTCTTCACCTGCGCGAAGGACCGGGGTACGTCGATCCGCGACGACGTCTTGATCGGCGCCTTCACCGAGTAGCCGCGGGTGGACCAGTAGGCCTTGAAGTCGGCGAACCGGGTGACCTCCAGGTCGACGAGCCACTTGGTGGCCGACACGTAGCCGTAGAGGCCGGGGACGACCATCCGGACCGGGAACCCGTGCTTGAGGGGCAGCGGCTGGCCGTTCATGCCGACGGCGATCAGCGCGTCGCGCAGCGGGTCGTCGAGGGCCTGCAGGGGAGTGCCGATGGTCATGTCGTCGGCGCTGGTGGACTTGACCGCGTCCGCGCCGGACTGCACGCCGGCCTCCTTCAGGAGGTCGCGCACCGGGACGCCGAGCCAGGTGGCGTTGCCGACGTACTTGCCGCCCACCGGGTTCGACACGCAGGTCAGCGTGATGCGGCGCTCGACCATCCGTCGCTCCAGCAGGTCCTGGTAGGTCAGCTCGATCTCCCGGTCGACCATCCCGTGGATGCGCAGCGAGTAGCCCTCGATCGGCACGTCGGGAACGCTCAGGGCTGTGTCCACGCGGTAGAACTCCCGGTTGGAGGTCAGGAACGGGGAGATCCCCGGCACGTCGAGGCTGGTCCCGCGGGCGAGCGCCGGTGCAGCGGTCCCGGGCTGGGGCAGCATCACGTCGGTCCGCTCGGACGCGGCGGCCGACCCGCTGAAGACCTGGCGCACGCCTGCGCCGACGGCCGCGACCGCGCCCACGGCGGTGGCCGCCTGCAGGAAGCCACGACGGTCGAAGCCGGGCGGCAGGTCGTCTCCCTCGACGTGCGGGGGAAGCAGGTCGCGGATCAGCAGCCGAGGCTTGCCGTCCTCGACGCTCTCCACCCCGGCCACCCCGGCCACCCCGGCCACCCCGGCCTGCCGGCCTGTTCGCTGCGGACCCTTCGCGTCCCGTGGGTGCACCACCGGCTTGCACACCCCCGTTGTGCAAGCCGGTGGCCGTCCGAAGGGTCCGCAGCAGCATCAGGAGCGCGACCACGCCCACGACGACGAGGGCCACGGCAGGCAGGAGGCGCAGGGCGACGCCGGCGGAGGCCGCCCGGTCGGTCACAGCTGCGGCCGTCGCGACCACGCAGAGCGCCACGAAGGCGCCCAGGGCCACCCGCGGACGCCGTACCCCGACCACGCCGGCGACCACGGCGAGGAGCGCGACGGTGGCGATCACGCTGCCGATCAGGACCGGCTTGTCGTGCTCGCCGAAGGTCTTGATCGCGAACTCCTTCAGCGGCCGCGGCGTCTCGTCGACCGCCCGGTTGCCGACCGCCAGCAAGGGTGACGTGACCCCGGTGAGCAGGGCGGCGACCGCCTCGGAGACCGCCACCGCCGCAGCACCGGCGAGGAGCCCGGCGAACCCGCCGGCGATCCAGCGGCGCGAGGTGGGCGGAGCCGGCTGCTCGCCGGACGGTCGGTGCGAGACGAGCGTGGTCTGGGGCATGGAGGGGGTTCGCAGCGGCCCGGTGCGCGGATGGGTTCGTGTCGACCACAATCTTTACGACATCGGATGTGCGGTGGCCGGTCCCCCTATCCTGGGACTCGACGAGTCGTCGTCGGTGGACCGGGGGAGGGACATGCGGAGACTCGGCACGGGCGTGCGGGCCGCCGGGCTCGCCGCCGGCCTGGTGCTGGCACTCGCCGGCTGCTCGTCGACCGCTGCCCCGATCAGGCCCACCGCCGCCGACCAGCGCCCCCCGGACCAGGACTCGTCGCGGATGACCGCCGCCGGCCCCGGCCCCCGGGGACCGGGATCTCGGGGACCGGGCCGTGCGAGCGGCGACCAGGCGGGCAGGTCCCGCTACGCCGTCCCCGCGCCCGGTCGGCTCCGCACGCCGCTGCGCACCGCCGACATCCTGGTGACCAGCACGAGGACCATCCCCGGGTCCGTCCGCCGTCGGGTGGACGCGGTGCCGGGAGTCGCAGGGACGGTCGCGATCTCCCTGGCCTCGCTCTCGGCCAACGGCCGCACCCTGAGCATCGCCGCCGCGGACCCCGCCCGGTTCCGCCGGTTCACCCAGTACGACACGGCGGTCTCCGACGCCGTGTGGAGCCGGGTGGCCGACGGGGAGGTCGCGGTCGACCCGTCGCTTCCGCCGCGGCTGGCGGACCGAAGGGGCTATCTGCGGCTCGGTACGTCGAAGCACGCCCCCGCCGTGCACATAGGCGCCTACGCCCCCCTGGTCCGGCAGATCTCCGCGGTCGTCAACCCCGCACGCGGCCGGCAGCTGGGGATGCCGCACTCGAACGCGCTCGTCGTGTCGACAGGCACGTCGACCCCCTCAGCGGTCACCGGCGCCCTCCGGAAGGTCCTCGGGCCCGGCCCGACGATGTCCACGCTGGCCCTGGAGTTCGACCCCGACGTGCTCGCGACCGCCGTACTCTCCGGAGGGTCGGTGTCCAGGGCCGTCGGCACCTTCAACTACACCTCGCACCCCGACGGCACGGTCACCCCGGACGCCCGTTGGGTGCGCGCCTACATCCGCCGGGAGACGATGCCGATCATCGGCCCGGTGACCGGCAACAAGGGGATGCTGCCGCAGCTGCGGGCCGCGCTCGAGGAGGTCGTTCGACGGGGCCTGGCGTCGTCGATCCACCCGGCCGAGTTCGGCGGGTGCTACGTGCCGCGGTTCATCGGGCACGACCCGGCCCTGGGCCTCTCGCTGCACTCCTGGGGGATGGCGTGCGACCTCAACGTGCCGGGCAACCTGCGCGGGAGCGTCGGGCAGATGGACCGCCGGGTGGTGGCGATCTTCGAGAGGTGGGGGTTCGCCTGGGGCGGGACCTGGAGCTACACCGACCCCATGCACTTCGAGATGAACCGCGTCGTCAAGGTCCACTGAGCCACGACCGGGTCCTCGGCGGCCGGACGGTGCCGGGTCAGCGCTTGTTGTGGTGGTCCACGACCTGACGCGCCACCTCGCTGAGCTTGATGTTCAGGTCCTGGGAGGCGCGTCTGAGCATCCTGAACGCCTCGTCGTCGCTGACCTTGTGGAAGGCCATCATCAGGCCCATCGCCTTGCCGATCTCACGGTTGGTCTCCAGGCCGGCCCGCAGCGTCTGGGCGGACCGGCGCTCGTGGGAGGCCACCAGCGCGACGCTGATGAACGACGCCAGCACGATCCCCTGGTCGACGGCCCGCTCGGTCAGACCACCGGGTGTGTCGGAGAACAGGTTGAGCGCACCGCTCATGTCCTCCCCGGTGCGGATCCGGAAGCCGGCCATGCTCCGCACCGGAGTCTCCGCGAGCACCCGCTCGGCCAGCCGGGGCCACGGAGACCCGTCGTTGAGGTCGGCGTCGTGGTAGATGGACTCGTCGACGATGGCGTCCAGGCACGGGCCCTCGCCGATCTCCCGCTCGTGGGCGTCGACGGACCGGGCCACCTCGTCGCTGGAGGCCACGGTGAAGAACCGGCCGTCGCGGCGCAGCATCAGGCTGGCATGGTCACACCCCTCCACCAGGGTCGGCGCCGCAGACACGATCGACTGGTAGACGCCGGTGAAGTCGTCGCTGACGTAGACGATCTCCGCCAGGCTCCGGAAGACCTCGGAGCTCGACGGGAGCGCGCTCGAGGACTGCTCGTCGAAGGCCTCGACGAGGGCCGGTCGCAGCTCATCGGTCATGGCCTCGGTCCTCCCCCGGCGCACGGCCCCCTGGCGTATCAGGATGCCGCGCCATTGTGGCATGCTCCCGCAAGTCGCCGTCGATCCGCAGTCGACGCCGTCCAGCCGTCGAGGGAGAGTGCATGCGTTCGGTCCAGGTCGTCCGGCTCGAGGGTCCCTCCGGCGTCGAGGTGGTCCAGGCCCCCGAGCCCACGCGCGGGCCGGACCAGGTCCTGGTGGAGGTGCACGCGCTCGGGGTCAGCTGGCCCGACCTGCTCCAGAGCCGCGGGCAGTACCAGCTGAAGCCCGAGCCGCCCTTCCAGCTCGGCGTGGACTTCGCCGGGGTCGTGGTGGAGGCGCCGGCGGGCTCGGGTCCGGCAGCCGGGGACCGGGTGGCCGGCTGCCTGCCGTACGGCGGTGGGGCCGACCTGGTCGCAGCACCGGCCGACAGCCTGTTCCCCCTCCCCGACGACGTCAGCCTCACGAAGGCCGCGGCCCTGCCGATGAACTACCTCACCGCTCAGTTCGCCCTGGAGACGCGGGCGGGGCTCCACGAGAGCGAGACCGTGCTGGTGCACGGCGCGGCCGGCGGCGTGGGCACCGCCTCGCTGCAGGTGGCGCGCGGCCTCGGCGCGCGGACGGTCGCCGTGGTCTCCACGCAGGAGAAGGCCGACTTCGTGCGCCGGCTCGGAGCCGACCACGCGGTGCTCGCCGAGGGGTTCCTGGGCGCGGTCAAGGAGCTCACCGACGGGGTCGGGGTGGACGTCGTGGTCGACGTGGTCGGCGGGGACCTGTTCACCGACTCCCTGCGGGCCCTGGCTCCGCTGGGCCGGCTGCTGGTCGTGGGGTTCACCGGGGGCACGATCCCGGAGGTCAGGGTGAACAGGCTGCTGCTCAACAACACCGACGTGCGTGGCGTGGGCTGGGGCGCCTACGCCATGGCCCGGCCCGGTTTCATGCGAGCGCAATGGGAGTCGCTGCTGCCGATGATCTCCTCGGGTGTGGTGGACCCGCCGGTCGCCACGACGTACCCGGTCGAGCAGGTGTCCCGGGCGCTCGAGGACATGGACCGGCGCCGGGTGCTCGGGAAGACCGTCCTGACCTTCCGCTGACCCTGGCCCTCCGCTGACCCTGGCCCGGCGCTGACCCGGACCCGACCGGCGCTGACCCGGACCCGACCGACCAACCGGTCGGCGTTCAGTCCAGGAGGTCGGCGTACTCCGGGTGGCGCTCGACGTAGCTGGCCACGAACGGGCACTGCGCCACCACCCGCAGCCCCTCGCCGCGCACGGCGTCCAGGGCCGCGCCGACCAGGGTGGAGCCGGCGCCGTGGCCCTCGAAGGCGTCGTCGACGACGGTGTGGGTGAAGGTGATCGCGCCCTCGCTGCGGCGGTAGGCCGCGAAGCCCGCGACCACGCCGCTCTCGTCGACGGCCTCGAACCGGTCGTCCTCGGGGTTGTCGCGCACGGTCAGCTGGGGCGTCGGGGACGTCTCGCTCATGGGTCGATCGTGCCACGGCAGCGAAGCCCCTGACGACGAGGGAGACCGGGGGAGGCCGGCTGTACGCTGGCGCGCGTGACGATCCTCGACGACGCCCGTGCGGGCATGGACCCCGACATCCGCCCTCAGGACGACCTGTTCCGGCACATGAACGGTCGCTGGCTGGAGACCACCGAGATCCCCGCCGACCGGTCCGCGTGGGGCTCGTTCGTCGAGCTTGCGGAGCAGTCCGAGGCGCGGGTCCGGGCGATCATCGAGAGGCTGGCCCGGGCCGGCGAGGAGGGCGCACACGAGCACGGTTCGAACGCCCAGAAGATCGGCGACCTGTTCACCAGCTTCATGGACGAGGACCGCATCGAGGCGCTCGGCGCCGAGCCGGTGCGCGCGGACCTGGAGGCCGTGGCCGCGCTGCCCGACATGACCGCCCTGGCGCGGTTCGTCGGCGGGCTCGAGAGGCGAGGCGGTGGCGGCTTCTTCGGCGCCTACGTGAACACCGACGACCGCAACTCCGAGCGCTACCTGGTCACCCTCGTGCAGGGCGGGCTGGGTCTGCCCGACGAGTCCTACTACCGCGAGGACAAGTTCGCCGACATCCGCACCGCCTACGTGGCGCACCTGGAGAAGATGCTCACCCTCGCCGGCTGGGCGGAGCCGGCCGCCTCGGCGCAGCAGGTGATGGACGTCGAGACCCGGCTGGCGAAGGGCCACTGGGAGCGCGCCGAGACGCGCGACGTCATCAAGGCCTACAACCTGACCACCTTCGAGGGCCTGCACGAGCTGGCGCCGAACCTCGCGTGGGAGCCGTGGGCCGAGGCGCTGGGTGCGACCGAGCAGACGCTGGCAGAGACGATCGTCGCGCAGCCGTCCTACCTCCAGCACCTCTCGGAGACCCTCGAGGAGATCTCGCTCGAGGACTGGAAGGCGTGGCTGGCCATCCGGGTGGTCCGGGCGGCCGTCGCCGTACCTCTCGGCCGCCTTCGTCGAGGAGAACTTCGAGTTCTACGGCCGGACCCTGCAGGGCACGCCCGAGCTGCGGGCCCGGTGGAAGCGCGGGGTGTCCTTCGTCGAGGGCTCGGTCGGGGAGGCGGTCGGGGAGGAGTACGTCGCCGAGCACTTCCCGCCGCGCTCCAAGGAGCTGATGATCGACCTGGTCGCGAACCTGCTCGAGGCCTACCGCCGCAGCATCGAGGCGCTGGACTGGATGACCGAGGAGACCAAGCAGCGGGCCTACCGCAAGCTGGAGACGTTCCGTCCCAAGATCGGCTACCCGGACAGGTTCCGCGACTACTCCGCCCTCGAGGTCTCACCCGAGGACCTGCTCGGCAACGTCCGGGCCGTCGCCGCGTTCGACACCGACCGTGAGCTGCGCAAGATCGGCTCCCCGGTCGACCGCGACGAGTGGTTCATGCTGCCCCAGCACGTCAACGCCTACTACAACCCCGGCATGAACGAGATCTGCTTCCCGGCCGGCATCCTGCAGCCGCCGTTCTTCGACGCCGACGCCGACCCGGCCGAGAACTACGGCGGGATCGGGGCGGTGATCGGCCACGAGATCGGCCACGGCTTCGACGACCAGGGCTCGCAGTACGACGAGCTCGGCAACATGGAGAACTGGTGGACGACCGCGGACCGCGAGGCGTTCCAGGCCAGGGCCGACAAGCTGATCGAGCAGTACAACGGCTTCGAGCCGACCGAGCTGCCCGGGGAGCACGTCAACGGTGCACTCACCGTCGGGGAGAACATCGGCGACCTCGGCGGCGTCACGATCGCGCTGAAGGCCTACCTGCTCAGCCTGCAGAAGCAGGACGCACCGGTGGTCGACGGGGTCAGCGGCGTGCAGCGGGTCTTCCTGAGCTTCGCCAACATCTGGCGCGGCAAGCGTCGCAAGGAGCAGATGCTCCAGCTGCTGACCGTCGACCCGCACAGCCCCGCCGAGTTCCGCGCCAACATCGTGCGCAACCTCGACGAGTTCCACGAGGCCTTCGGCACCCGCCCCGGCGACGGGCTGTGGCTCGATCCGCAGGACCGGGTCCGCATCTGGTAGACCCTCCGCGGCGGCCGCTCCGGTCAGTGCACGAGCGTGACACCCGCCGCGGCGTCGTTCTCGGCCGGGCGGGAGGTCTTCTGCCGAGGCAGCAGGTAGGCCGGCACCAGGCACAGGGCGATGAGCACCGCGGCCACCACGAAGGCGCCACCGAACGCGTCGGCCATGTCCTTGAGCGCCGTCGCGACGACCGCCGGGTCCGGCAGGGCCCGACCCGCCTGCTGGGCGGCTCGCAGCTGCCCGACGGCGGCGCTGGAATTGAAGCCGTTGGTCAGCAGCACCGAGAACAGCGCCGTCCCGATGGACGCGGCCACCTGCTGGGTGATGTTCATCAGCGTCGACCCGCGGGCGATCTCGTGGTCCTGCAGCGACTGCAGGGCCGAGGTCATGATCGGCATCATCGTGCCGCCCATCCCGAGGCCCATCACGAACAGCGCCGTCAGCAGGTAGAGGTAGGAGGTGTCCACGCCCACCTGGGTGAACATCGCCATCCCCACCACGATGGTGCTGATGCCGGCCATCACGATCTTGCCCGGACCGATCTTGTCGGTGAAGACGCCCGCGGCCGGCATGGTCAGCATCGCCCCGACGCCCTGCGGTGCGAGCAGCAGCCCCGCGTCCAGGGTGGACTCGCCGCGGACCTGCAGGAAGTAGGACGGGAACAGCAGGCTGGCACCGAAGAACGCGATCGCGAACAGCGCCAGGGCGACCACCGCGATGCTCAGGGCGCGGTGCCGGAACAGCCGGAGGTCCATCAGTGGGTGCTCGGGTGAGCGGAAGAGGGTGCGCAGCACGAAGAGGGCCACCAGCGCGAGCCCGACGACGGCGGACGCCAGCACCCGGGTGGACCAGACGGTGCCCTCCTCGGGGATCGAGGAGACACCGAACAGGAACAGCGCCAGCCCCGGGGAGACCAGCAGCATGCCGACGAAGTCGAAGCTCTCCGAGGGTGTCGGGTTGTCCGGGGCCAGCACGACGGCGGCGTAGACGAGCGCCCCCGCTCCGATCGGCAGGTTGATCAGGAAGATCCAGTGCCAGCTGGCGACGTCGATCAGCCAGCCGCCCAGGATCGGACCGAAGATGGGGCCGAGCAGCATCGGCACGCCGAGCACCGCCATCACCCGCCCGATCCGCTCGGGACCGGCGGCGCGGGTCATGATCGTCATGCCCAGCGGCATCAGCATCCCTCCGCCCAGGCCCTGGAGCACCCGGAAGGCCACCAGCATCTCGATGCTGCTCGCCGCAGCGCAGAGCACCGAGCCGGCCGTGAACAGCCCGACCGCCAGCATGTACAGCCGTTTCGTGCCGAACCGGTCGGCGGCCCAGCCGGTGAGCGGGATCACCGACGCCAGCGCCAGTGTGTAGCCGGTCATCGTCCAGGCCACGGTGGCGGGCGAGGAGTCGAACACCCGCTGGAAGGTCGGTTGCGCGACGCTGACGACCGTGATGTCCAGGATGGACATGATCGCGCCGAGGACGACCACGCCGGCGACCAGCAGCACCTGCGCGTCGAGCTTCTCGGAGTCAGCGGGTGGCTTGGCCGGGCGCTGGCGCTTGTCCAGCCGGTGGCGCGGGGGCGTCTGGGTCGTCACGCGCCAAGCCTAGGCAGGAAGCCTGAGACCCGCACGTCGGTTTCCGAGCGGCGCCCCGCTCCGCCCCGCGACCGGCGTGACGGTTCGTCTCGTCGTTCCGGTGAGGCGCTTCGCGCGGCGGTCGTCGCTCGTCGATACCGGATCTCGCCGGTGGGCAGGATCGTGTGCGCATAGTCGGGGTCGTGGGCCCGTTGGTGGTGCCATCCGCAGACCGGGATGGCGTTGTCGAGGTCGGTGCGACCACCCTGTGACCAGGGCAGCCGATGGTGGACCTCGGTCCAGGCGAACGGTCTTCGGCATCCTTCGGCCGCACAGGTGTCGTAGGTGGCGGACAGCGCGGCTCTCTGGGCCTTCGTGTGCAGCCGGCTCTCGCGGCCGACGTCGAGGGGCACCGGTGACCCGCCGAGGACGGCGGGGATGATCCCTGCGTTGCAGGCCAGCCGGCGGGCCTCGCCCGCGCTGATCTCGGTGCCGCTGTCGAGGCGGGCGGCAGCCAGCCCGTCGAGGAGGTGCTGGCGGTCGAGGTGCACCATGACTGTCGCACCGACCCTGCCGTGGTTGGCGAGACCGTCGCTGGGAAGGTGCTCGACCAGCTCGGTGAACGCCTGCCCGAGGCGCTCGGACCAGTTGAGGTCACAGGGCACCGACTCGTCGACGACGCTCACGCCTCCCTCGCCTTCCTGCCCGCCCTGGCCTCCCTCGCAGCTCTGGTCACCCTGCCCGTTCTGCGCGGTGCGCCGGCTGAGCCGTCGAGGCGAGGACAGGTGCTCGAGCACGGTGCGCAGCAGGTGTGCGTGCAGGTCAGGGATGACGAACCGCCCCGCCCAGGTGCCGTCGCCGTTGTCGTGCAGGGTCATCCAGGTCTCGGCCCGGGCTCGACGCTCCTCGTCCTCGAGCAGCTTCTTCTGGTGCGCGTCCGCGGCCGGCGGCGACACGGTGTCCAACATCCGGCGCGCGACCCGCCGCAGCCGTGCCGGGTCCAGGCGCTCGCGCACCGCCCTCTCCACGAGCCCGGCAACGGCCCGGTCCCGATCGGCGTCGCAGACCCCGTCGGGGATCTGCTCGGCGGCTCGGACGATCACCCGCACCTGCTCCTCGGCGAGATCTCCACGGGCGAACGCTGTCCGCACCAGGGGATACCGCTCGTCGAGCAGCCGCGCCAACCACAGCCCGCCGGCCATCGCCACCCGCGACGAGCCGGTGAGCGCAGACAGCCACGCATCAGTCCCGGACGCGGCGACCTTGTCGGCCTCACGCTGTTCCGCGGCCACCTGCATCAACCGCAGCCTCAGCTCGGCCAGCCGACGCTCCTGCTCCACGACGTCCCCGATCAAGGAGTCGACCGGGTCACCGTCTGCTGCCAGTGGCCCTTTCGGCAACGCGTCCAACGCCTCCCGGACCGCGGCGGCGCACGCGCGAACCGTCTGCATGTGACCGGGGATCGGATCGAGCATCGGGCCCAGGATGGGACCCAGCACCGGATCCGGATCGATCAGCTGAGCGGTCATGAACACACTCCACCAGGGCGCACCGACAGTTCTGGCCGGAGGCCAGCACGTGGTCTAGACGACCGTCGCACACCACCTGACCCGACCTTTCGTGGGCTCGGTCGCCCGCTTCGGCGCCGCACAGGGGCCGTCAGCGCCTTCGACGCTCACGCCAGGACGGCCTCCACCGCAGCGGTGACCCGCGGGTCGTCGGGCAGCACCCCCGACGCGAACCGGGCCACCACCGCACCCGACCCGTCGACCAGGAACTTCTCGAAGTTCCAGGCGACGTCACCGGTCGACCCGGCCAGGTCCGACCCGGCCAGGTCTCGGCCTGCGTGGTAGGGGGCCTGCACCAGCTCGGCGTACAGCGGATGCCGGTGCTCACCGTTGACGTCGACCTTCTCGGTCATCGGGAAGCTGACGCCGTACGTCGACGAGCAGAACTCCGCGATCTCCTCGGCCGTCCCCGGCTCCTGGCCACCGAACTGGTTGGAGGGCACGCCGACGACGGTGAACCCGCGGTCGGCGTACTGCTCGTGCAGCGCCTCGAGCGCGGAGTACTGCGGGGTCAGGCCACACCTGGACGCGACGTTCACCACGAGTGCGGGCCGGCCGCCGGTGATCTCGCCGAGGGTGGCGGGGGTTCCGTCGAGCCGGGCGATGGGTACGTCGATGGCAGGCATGCCTCCAGGCTAGAACGTCGCCGGCCCTGCCGGCGCGAGGGCTCAGCCGGTCAGCCCGGCGTCGTGGACGCAGATCGCGATCTGGACCCGGTTGTCGCACGCCAGCTTGGCGAACAGCCGACCGATGTGCGCCTTCACGGTCGGCACGGAGAGGTGCAGCCGGGCAGCGATCTCCGCGTTCGTGAGTCCCTGGCCCACCGCGTGGGCGACCTCGTGCTCGCGCTCGGTGAGCCGCGCCAGCCGCTCCTTGGCGCTGCGGGCCCGGTCCGGCGCCGCGCCCTCGCGCAGCTGGGCGATCAGCCGGGCGGTGACGCTGGGGGACAGCATCGGGTCGCCGTCCGCGACCCTCCGGATCGCCTCGATGATGGCGGCCGGGGCCGTGTCCTTGAGCAGGAACCCGCTCGCGCCCGCACCGAGCGCCCGGGTGACGTAGTCGTCCGCGTCGAACGTGGTCAGCACGATCACCTTGGGTGGGGTGGTCCAGGACTGGATGTGCTCGGTGGCCTCGAGCCCGCTCATCAGCGGCATCCGGATGTCCATGAGGACGACGTCGGGCTGCTGCTCGCGGGCGAGTCGCACGCCGTCGCGGCCGTCGACCGCCTGGCCGACGATGTCGATGTCGGGTGCGCCGCCCAGGATCATCGCCAGCCCGGAGCGCACCAGCGCGTCGTCGTCGACGACCAGCACCCGGATCCGCTCCGCATCGCTCGAGGGCGTCGGGGGCGTCGGGGGCGTCGGGGGCGTCGGGGGCGTCGGGGGCATGGTCATCCCGTCCACGGCAGCCAGCCGTGCAGCTCGAACATGTCGCCCTGGCGGCGGGCGTCCAGGCGGCCGCCGGCCAGCTTCGCGCGCTCGCCCAGACCGACCAGCCCCAGGCCGGCGCCGGGAGTGGCCGACCCGTTGCCCGTCGGGGCGGCGCCCATCCCCCAGCTGGTCCCCGAGCCGCTGTCCGCACCGGTGAGCGGTGAGTGCAGGCTCCGAGCGGGGTTGCGGATCGTGATCTCCACCCCGTCCTGCACGGACCCCGCGAGCGTCACCAGCACGGCGGTGTCGGGGGCATGCTTGCGGGCGTTCGTGAGGCCCTCCTGGACGATCCGGTACGTCGTCCGGCCGACCCGGTCGGGCATCGCCGGCTCGTCGTGCACGCGCTCGTCGTAGCTGATCCGCATCCCCGACTCCCGCGCCTCCAGGATGAGCGCGGAGAGGTCCTTGAACGTCGGCTGCGGGGCCTCGAGCTTCGTCGAGGCACCGTCCTCGCTGCGCAGCACGCCCAGCACGTGCCGGAGGTCGGTGAGGGCCTCGTGCGACTTGGCCTGGATCAGCTCGGCGGTCTCCCGCATCTCCTCCGCCGTCAGGTCCCTGCGGTAGGCCAGCGCGCCGGCGTGCATGCTGATCAGGGAGATCCGGTGGGCCAGCACGTCGTGCATCTCGCGCGCGATGCGGGCCCTCTCGTTGGAGCGGCTCTGCCTGACCCTCAGCTCCTGCTCGGCCTCCGCGCGCTCGGCACGGTCGCGCAGGGTCCACAGCAGCTCGCGGCGCGACCCGACGTACATGCCCCACATGAGCATCGCGACGGTGAAGGCGAGCCCGACGGCGAAGGTGACCCACAGCGGGTCGTGGTCCAGCCTGGGCCACCCGAGGGGGAACACCAGCCCGGCGCCGAGGCCGACCACGCCGACGAGCACCACCTGCCACACCACGCGCCGGGTGGCCAGCGAGACGGCGGCCAGCGTGCCCGGCCCCGCGGAGGCGAACGACACGACCGCGGCTGCGTTCGTCACCAGCGCGACGGTCAGCGGCCAGCGACGTCGGTAGAACGAGAGCACGAGGCACACGAGGGCGACGGCGAGGTCCAGCCAGAACAGAGGACGGGCGTGGCGCCACTCGAGGACCGCCGTGCTGGGCCACAGCGCAGCGCTGATCGCGACCGCCAGCGCCGTCCGCCAGGCATGAGCACGCCAGGTCAGGGGCGGGTTGTACTGCTCCGGCGTCGGCTCGTGCATCCCCTCAGCGTAGGAGGAGGCAGCCCGCCTGCGCAGGACCCGGAGTCGGCTCGACCCCCTCCTTAAGTCTCGGCATGTCCAGCCCGCAGACAGATGCGGTCCGCCGCCGGATCCGGTTGGCTGGGGGGCATGATCACCGTTGACGGCGTCACCAAGACGTACGGCGCCTTCCTGGCCGTCGATGACGTGTCCTTCACGTGCCGGCCAGGACAGGTCACCGGGTTCCTCGGGCCCAACGGGGCCGGCAAGTCCACCACCATGCGCATCATGGTCGGGCTGACACCGGCGACCCGCGGCAAGGTCACCATCGGCGGACACCGCTACACCGACCTCCCGAACCCGGGGCGGCACGTCGGCGTCCTGCTCGACGCGTCCGCCCAGCACGCCGGCCGCACCGGCCGGGAGGTGCTGACCATCGGCGCGGTCACCATGGGCCTTCCGATGTCCCGGGTCGACGAGATGCTGGAGCTGGTCTCGCTGTCACCCAGCGAGGCCAAGCGCCGGGTCAAGAACTACTCCCTCGGGATGCGGCAGCGGCTCGGCATCGCGCACGCGCTGCTCGGTGACCCGTCCATCCTGATCCTCGACGAGCCCGCCAACGGCCTGGACCCGGCCGGCATCCACTGGATGCGCGGGCTGCTCCGGGAGTACGCCGAGCACGGGGGCACCGTCTGCCTGTCCTCGCACCTGCTCCACGAGGTGGAGAGGATCGCCGACGAGCTGATCCTGATCGGGCACGGCAGGATCGTCGCCCAGGGCACGAAGCACGAGCTGCTGCACGCGCGCGGCGCCTACGTGAAGGCCGTCGAGCACGAGCAGCTGCTCGACGCCCTGCAGCGCGAGGGCATCACAGCCGTGCCCTCCGGCGACGGGCTGCGCAGCGACGCGGAGGCGGTCCAGATCGGCAAGGTCGCCGCCACGAACAACATCACCCTCGTCGAGCTCCGCCCGGCCGACGGCTCCGGCCTCGAGGAGCTCTTCCTCGAGCTCACCGCCGAGTCCCAGCGCGACACCACCTCAGCCGCCGTACCCACCGAAGGAGCAGTGGCATGAGCACCGCCACCGTCGACCCCACCACCCTCGACGTCTCCGGGACCCCGCGGATCCCGCTGTCCCGGCTGACCCGCGTGGAGCTGCGCAAGCTGGCCGACACCCGCGCGAGCCGCTGGCTGCTGATCGCCATCGCGGCCATCACGGCACTGATCATCGTGATCTTCTTCATCAACGCGAGCGCGTCGGACCGCACCTTCACCAACTTCATGGGCGTCACCGCCACCCCGCAGGGCTTCCTGCTCCCGGTGCTGGGCATCCTGCTGGTGACCAGTGAGTGGTCGCAGCGCACCGCCCTGGTGACCTTCACCCTGATGCCGGTGCGTGGGCGGGTGCTGCTGGCGAAGGTGCTCGCCGCCCTGATCGCCGGCGTCGCCGCCATCGTCCTCGCCATGGCGATCGCCGCGGTCGCCACGCTGGCCGGAGGCGGCGACAAGCCGTGGGCCAACATCGGTGTCGACGACATCGCGAAGTTCTGCCTGCTCCAGGTCTCCGGCGTCATGCAGGGCCTCGCCTTCGGCCTGCTGTTCCTCAGCTCCGCCGCTGCGATCGTGACCTTCTTCGTGCTGCCCACCGCCTTCTCGATCGTCGCCAGCCTCTGGGGCGCCCTGAAGGACGCGGCCCCCTGGATCGACCTCGGCACCTCCCAGCAGCCGCTGTTCGGCGGCGAGAGCCTCTCCGCCGAGCAGTGGTGGCAGCTGACCACCGGCACCCTGATCTGGGTGGTGCTGCCCTTCGTGATCGGCGTGGTCCGGGTGCTCCGCGCCGAGGTGAAGTGACAGCCGCGAGGCACCAGCCCGTATGGCGTCCGCCCGCATCGTCTTCCCCCACCAGCTGTTCACCGAGCACCTCGAGGCCGGACCGGGGACGCTGATGGTGCTCGTCGAGCCGGACCTGTTCGTGCGGCAGCTCCCGTTCCACACCCACAAGGCGGCCTCCTGGACCCGCGCACGGTCGTGACGCGCGCCGTACACCATGCCGAGGAGCACGACGTCGACCTCCCCAGCGCCTGCTCCCAGAACGTGGCGATCCGGCTCGGGTCGCCGTCGTCGTGGGTACGTCGCCAGCCCAGCGCCGGTGTGGTCACCCGGGTCGACCTGCCACAGCGCGGGCGCAGCGCGCACGGGGTCTGAGCGGTCACGCACCCCTGCCGCCATGCGCGAGTCGCCGACAAGGTCGGTGCCACCCGGATCTGACGTTCCCACCCGGCCGCCCCAGCTGGCCATCGACTCGGCGCCTCCTCGGGCCCGGTCGCGCCGAACCTGTGCCGCCGGACAGGAAGCTCGGCCCGCCACGCCGGTGAACAGCCGGTTCCGCGCAGAGCTTCCTGTTCGACGGTGCGTCGCAGCGACTCTGCGCTCCGGATGGGTCCGGGGCGTGCTGCGGCGCGCCCTACACGCAGGCGGCGGTCCGGCCGGCGAGCCGACAGGCCCGGCCTCCCGTTCCGAGGTGCCAGACTCACCCACCATGGACACGCTGCGCACCCCCGACGACCGGTTCTCGGACCTGCCCGGCTTCGACCACGCACCGTCGTACGCCGAGGTGCCCGACGGCGAGGGCGGCACCCTGCGGATGGCGTACGTCGAGGCGGGACCGGCGGACGGGCCGGTCGCTCTGCTGCTGCACGGCGAGCCGAGCTGGTCGTTCCTCTACCGCCACGTGATGGCCGAGCTGGCTGCGGCGGGCGTGCGGGCCGTTGCGCCGGACCTGGTCGGATTCGGCCGCTCCGACAAGCCGGCCCGCGTCGAGGACCACTCCTACGCCCGGCACGTGGAGTGGGTGCGTGCCCTGGTGTTCGACGTCCTGGACCTGCGCGACATCACCCTCGTCGGCCAGGACTGGGGCGGGCTGCTCGGCCTGCGCCTGGTCGCCGAGCACCCGGACCGGTTCGCCCGCGTGGTGGCCTCCAACACCGGACTGCCCACCGGCGACGGCAGGATGCCGGACGTGTGGTGGCGGTTCCGGCAGGCCGTCGAGAAGGCTCCGGTGCTCGACGTGGGTCGGCTGGTCGCCTCGGGCTGCGTGCAGCCGATGACCGACGAGGTGCGGGCGGCCTACGACGCGCCGTACCCGGAGGAGAGCCTCAAGGCCGGGCCGCGGGCGATGCCGCTGCTGGTGCCGACGGCCCCCGACGACCCCGCCACCGAGGCGAACCGTGCGGCCTGGGACACCCTCACCCACCTGGACCTGCCGTTCCTGGTCGCCTTCTCCGACAGCGACCCGATCACCGCCGGCATGGCGCCGGTCCTGAAGCGGGCGATGAAGGGCGCGCAGGGCCGCGAGCATCCGGTGGTGGCAGGCGCCGGCCACTTCCTGCAGGAGGACGCCGGACACGACCTCGGGCGGCTGGTCGCGGACTTCATGGAACCGTCCGCAGGCGGGTGAGGGGGTTCGACCCGCCGCTCAGTCGCGGCCGTCCCGGGCCCGGTAGAGCGCCTCGTCGGCACGGCGTACCAGGTCCGCCGGCGAGTCGCCGGGCCACAGCTCGGAGACGCCGACGCTCATCGACGCGCCGCTGGACATGGTGCACAGCACCGAGTTGACGGACCGGAGCCGGGAGGACGCCCCCTCGGCCGTCAGCCCCGTCATCACGGCGACGAACTCGTCGCCGCCGTAGCGGATCACCATGTCGTAGGCACGCAGCTTGGCGCGCAGCGCGGCGGCGACGTGCTGGAGGAGGCGGTCGCCGGCAGCATGGCCGTGGCGGTCGTTGACGCGCTTGAGGTGGTCCACGTCCACGAAGGCGACCGCGAGCGGCTGCCGCTCCCTCGCGGCACGCAGCATCTCGCGCTCCAGCTCCCGGAAGCCGGAGCCGCGGCGGTAGGCGCCGGTGAGGTCGTCGAGGTGCGCCGCCTCCCGGTCGGTCGCCGACACGTCGCGGTCGACACCGGCGGCTGCGCGGTCCGCCTCGGCGTTGCCGCGCTCGAACCTGCCGACCTCCCGGTCCTCTGCTGCCGCACCCCGGTCCTGGTCGGCCCTCGCCCGGTCCGCGGTGCCCCGACCTCGGTCCTCGGCGCCCAGGCGCCGGTCCTCGGCGGAGGCCCGTCTGTCGGTGGCGGCCTCCAGCCGGCCGAGGCGCAGCCGGGTCAGTGCCTCCTCGGTGGTCGGCAGGGGTGCCGACTCCTGGAGGCGCTCCGCGTCACGGTCCCGACGCTCCGCGTCCCGGTCCCGCTCGTCGGCGGCCGCCTCGCGTCTCGCGGCAGCGTCGTCGCGCCGGTCCCCCGCGAGGTCACGGAGGCCCGCGGCCCGGTCCCGCTCGTCCGCGACCTCGTCGCGGTGGTCGCCCGCCCGGTCCCGGGCGGAGGCCGTCTCGTCCCGCTCCCGCGCCGAACGGTCGCGCTCGCCCCGGGGCCGGTCGTGGTCATACTCGTCCCCCGTGGATGGCGTCATCATCCGGTGTGCCCCCTGTGGATCCCCCCGGCCCCGCGCTGCAGGACCGAAGGCCAGTGTCACAGATTCGGCTTTGGTCCGGTATGACCCGATGAGGGGGGCCGGTAATGGTACGGCTTTTCGCACCCGCGTCGAGTCGGCGCATCCGCAGGCCCTCCGTCACCTCTCCTCAGGGGGTGAAGGCACAGAACTCGCCGCCCTCGGGGTCGGCCATCAGCGTCCAGGCGAAGCTGTCGGCGTCTCGACGTCGAGGCCCAGGGTGGCGCCCCAGAAGGTCGCCAGTGCGACCGGGTCGACCGCGTCCATGCACAGGTCCTTGAAGGACACCAGAGCCATGCGCGACACCCTAGGCGAGGAAGGCAGCGATCCGGTCGTGGTAGCCGGGCGGCTGGAGCAGGAACGAGTCGTGTCCCCACGGGGAGTGCAGCTCCTCGTGCCGGCTGGGCACGCCGGCTGCCACCAGATGCTGGTGGATCCGCTCGGAGTGCGGGGTGGGGAACCGCCAGTCGCTGTCGAAGGAGAGCATCAGGAACCGGGCGGTGCCGGCAGCGATCCGGCCGGCAGCCCCCGTGTCGGCGAACGGGTCGAAGTAGTCCATGACGCGGGTCAGGTAGAGGTAGGTCAGCGCGTCGAAGCGGCCCAGGAACACCTCCGCCTGGTGGTCGAGGTAGGACTCGACCTCGAAGTGCGTCCCCAGCCGGGGCGGGCCGTCGTCGCGACGCTCACGTCCGAACTTCGCCTCGAGCGACTCCTCCGACAGGTAGGTGATGTGGGCCATCATCCGGGCGACGCCGAGGCCCCCGTCCGGTCGCCGGCCGGTGCCCGGGTAGCGGCCCCCCAGGAAGCCCGGGTCCCGCATGATCGCCTGCCGCGCCACCGTGGAGAACGCGATGTTCTGGGCGGTCAGCCGCGAGGAGGCGCCGACGAGCACCGCCCGGTCGAGCTGGTCCGGCGCGTCGATGGCCCACTGCAGGATCTGCATCCCGCCCAGCGAGCCGCCGACGACGGCGTGCACCCGTTCGACGCCCAGGTGCGCCAGCAGCACACGCTGCACCGTGACCAGGTCGGTCATCGCGAGCATCGGGAACCCCAGGCCGTACGGCGCACCCGTGGCCGGGTCCCTCGACAGCGGGCCGGTCGTGCCCTGGCAGCCGCCGAGCAGGTTGGTGCAGACCACGTAGAACCGGTCGGTGTCGAGCGCGCGGCCCGGGCCGATGAGGTTGTCCCACCAGCCGACGCGCGACGGGTCGCCGTGGTGGCCCGCAGCGTGCGCGTCCCCGGTCAGGGCGTGGCAGACCACCACCACGTTGTCGCGCGCGGGCGCCAGCACGCCGTACGTCTCGAAGGCGACCTCGACCGGCCCGAGCACCGCGCCGGACGCGAGCACCAGCGGGTCGGGCTCGGAGAAGAGGACCGCCCGCCGGGTCTCGACGAGCCCGACCCCGGCGCTCATCTCACTTGGCAGCGGTGAGCGCCTGGTCGAGGTCCGCGACCAGGTCCTCGACGTGCTCGATGCCGACCGAGAGCCGCACCAGGTCCTCGGGGACACCGGCGTTGTCGAGCTCCTCGGGGGTCAGCTGCGAGTGGGTCGTCGTCGCGTTGTGGATCGCCAGCGACTTGGCGTCGCCGATGTTGGCGAGGTGGCTGAACAGCTGCAGCGCCTCGACGAACCGCCTGCCGCCGTCGCGACCGGACCGCACGCCGAAGCTGACCAGCCCGCCGTAGCCGCGGCCGGTGAAGATGCGGTCGGCGACCTCCTTGCTCGGGTCGCCCTCGAGGCCGGGGTAGCTCACCCAGGCCACCGACTCGTGTCCCTTCAGGTGCTGCGCGACGGTCAGCGCGTTCGAGCTGTGCCGCTCCATCCGCAGGTGCAGCGTCTCGAGGCCCTGCAGGAACAGCCAGGAGTTCATCGGGGTGATCGCGGCGCCGGTGTTGCGCAGCAGCACGGTGCGGGCCCGGATGATGTAGGCCAGCTCGCCGGCCGCCTCGGTCCACACCGCGCCGTGGTAGGCCGGGTCCGGTGTCGTCAGCCCCGGGTAGCGCTCCGCGTGCGCGGCCCAGTCGAACTTCCCGGAGTCGACGATGACACCGCCGATGGAGGTGCCGTGGCCGCCGATGTACTTGGTCGCCGAGTGCACGACGACGTCCGCGCCGTGGTCGAAGGGCCTCGCGAGGTACGGCGTCGGCGTGGTGTTGTCCACGACCAGGGGCAGGCCCTGGGCGTGCGCCGCCTCCGCCCAGGCCGCGATGTCGACGACGTTGATCTTGGGGTTGCCGACCGTCTCCGCGAAGACCAGCTTGGTCCTCTCGTCGACGGATGCGGCCAGCTCCTCGGGCCTGTTCGGGTCGACGAAGCGGACCTCGATGCCGAACTGCGGCAGGGTGTGCGCGAACAGTGCGTAGGTGCCGCCGTACAGGGTGGAGATCGCGACGATGTTGTCGCCCGCGTAGGTCAGGTTGAGCACCGAGTAGAACGTCGCCGACGAGCCCGACGCCACGGCGAGCGCCCCGACACCGCCCTCGAGCTGGTTGACGCGGTCCTCGAAGACCGCCTGGGTCGGGTTCATGATCCGGGTGTAGATGTTGCCCGGCTCGGCCAGCGAGAACAGGTTCGCGGCGTGCTCGGTGTCGTCGAAGACGTAGGACGTGGTCTGGTAGATCGGCACGGCCCGTGCGTTGGTGGCCGGGTCGGCCTCCTCCTGTCCGGCGTGCACGGCGAGGGTCTCGGGACGATGCGTCATGGGCTGGCTCCGGCTTCGGGTGGGGGCTCGACGGGTGCGACTAGGTCGTGCCCTGAGCATGACCTCAGCCGGACCGGTGTGGGGCGGCGTCCGTGGCATGAGACGACCGGCTCCCGCCCGGGTCGGCCGAGCCGACGGCGGTCGATAGCCTGGCCCGGTGACCACTGACCTGCGCCCGCACGTGCGGGAGCTCCGGGAGCGGCTCGCTGCGGTGCGGCAGGACGGTGCGGGTGGCAGCCGATCCGCCCGGGAGCGGCACGTCGGCCGGGACAAGCTGCTGGTGCGGGACCGCGTCGACCGGCTCCTCGACCCGGGCAGCCCGTTCCTGGAGCTCAGTCCGTTGGCGGCGACCGGGATGTACTCCCCGGTCGGCAGCACGGGCGGCACCGGCGGTCCGGACGCGGTGCCGTCGGCCGGGATCGTGACCGGGGTCGGCCGGATCAGTGGCCGCGAGTGCGTGGTGGTCGCCAACGACGCCACGGTCAAGGGCGGCACCTACTACCCGATGACGGTCAAGAAGCACCTGCGTGCGCAGGAGGTGGCCCGGGCGAACAGGCTGCCGTGCGTCTACCTGGTGGACTCCGGCGGAGCGTTCCTGCCGATGCAGGACGAGGTGTTCCCCGACAAGGAGCACTTCGGCCGGATCTTCTTCAACCAGGCCAACCTGTCCGCCCAGGGGATCCCCCAGGTCGCCGCGGTGATGGGGTCGTGCACCGCGGGCGGCGCCTATGTCCCGGCGATGTCGGACGAGAGCGTCATCGTCAAGGGGGAGGGCACCATCTTCCTGGGCGGTCCGCCGCTCGTGAAGGCCGCGACCGGCGAGGTGGTGACCGCCGAGGAGCTCGGCGGCGGCGACGTGCACGCGCGCCGGTCCGGGGTCGTCGACCATCTCGCCAACGACGACGCGGAGGCGCTCGCGATCGTCCGGTCCATCGTCGCCACCTTCGAGCGCCGCCCGCCCCCCTCGTTGGTCGCGCACGAGCCCGAGGAGCCGGCCGAGGACCCCGCCGGCCTCTACGACGTGGTGCCCGCCGACTCCCGCACGCCGTACGACGTCCGCGAGGTGGTGCGCAGGATCGTGGACGGCAGCCGGTTCCACGAGTTCAAGGCGCTGTACGGCGAGACGCTGGTGTGCGGGTTCGCACGGGTGTGGGGCTACCCGGTCGGCATCGTCGCGAACAACGGCATCCTGTTCTCCTCCTCGTCGCTGAAGGGCGCGCACTTCATCGAGCTCTGCAACCAGCGCGGGGTCCCACTGGTGTTCCTGCAGAACATCACCGGGTTCATGGTCGGCCGGGACGCCGAGAACGGCGGCATCGCACGAGACGGCGCCAAGCTGGTGACCGCCGTCGCCTGTTCGGTGGTGCCGAAGTTCACGGTGGTGATCGGAGGGTCGTTCGGGGCCGGCAACTACGGCATGTGCGGCCGGGCCTACGACCCCCGGTTCCTGTGGATGTGGCCGAACGCCCGGATCTCGGTGATGGGTGGCGAGCAGGCCGCAGCGGTGCTCGCGACGGTCCGCCGGGAGGGGTTCGAGGCGCGCGGTGAGGACTGGTCAGCCGAGGACGAGGAGGCCTTCAAGGCGCCGGTCCGCGACCAGTACGAGCACCAGGGGTCGCCGTACTACTCCACCGCGCGGCTGTGGGACGACGGCGTGATCGACCCGGTCGACACCCGCCGGGTCCTGGGCATGGGCCTCGCGGCCGCCGCCAACGCGCCGGTCCCCGAGCCGTCCTACGGGATATGGAGGATGTGACCGTGGAATCCGCGAGGAACGAGCCTGGATTCCACGGAACATCAGGCAGCGCGGCGAAGCCGCTCCAGGAGGGGGCGGCGAAGCCGCTCCAGGAGGGGGCGGCGAAGCCGCTCCAGGAGGGGGCGGCGAAGCCGCTCCGGGGGGGGCGCGAGTCCTGGTGGCGAACCGGGGCGAGATCGCGGTGCGGGTGATCCGCAGCGCCCGGGCAGCGGGCCTGCGCACGGTAGCGGTGTACTCCGACGCCGACCGGGAGGCTCCGCACGTGCGCGCCGCCGACGTGGCGGTGCGGATCGGCCCGACGCCGGCGAACGAGTCCTACCTGCACATCGAGGCGATCCTCGACGCGGCGCGACGCACCGGCGCCGACGCTGTCCACCCCGGCTACGGCTTCCTGTCCGAGCGGGCCGCCTTCGCGCGCGCCGTCACCGAGGCGGGCCTGGTGTTCGTCGGCCCCTCCGCGGACGTGATGGACCAGATGGGCCGCAAGGACGTGGCCCGGGAGATCGCGAGGAAGGCGGGGGTGCCGGTCGTACCCTCGGCGGAGCTGGCGACCTCCGGGGCCGGCGCGCCGGACCCTCGGTCGGTGCTGGCCGACCCGGCGTCCGACAGCGCGGGTCCCGGCGTCGGCTACCCGCTGCTGGTCAAGGCGGCCGCGGGGGGTGGCGGGAAGGGCATGCGGGTGGTCCGCGAGCCCCGGGACCTCGAGGCGGCACTGGCGTCGGCCCGGCGGGAGGCGCTCAGCGCGTTCGGGGACGACACCCTCCTGCTGGAGCGGTACGTCGAGCACGGCCGGCACATCGAGGTGCAGGTGCTCGCCGACGCGCACGGCAACGTGGTGCACCTCTTCGAGCGGGACTGCTCCACCCAGCGACGTCACCAGAAGGTGATCGAGGAGGCCCCGGCGCCGACCATCTCCGCCGAGGTGCGGGACCTGGTCACCAGCTCCGCGGTGGCGCTGGCCCGCCAGGTGGGCTACCAGAACGCCGGCACCGTGGAGTTCCTGCTCGACGCCGATGTCGCCGCTGAGGGGTCCCCGGGCGTGTACTTCCTGGAGATGAACACCCGGCTCCAGGTCGAGCACCCGGTGACCGAGCTGGCCGTGAAGGTGAAGGGGGCCGACCTGGACCTGGTGGCCCTGCAGCTGCTGGTCGCCGCCGGCGAGCCGCTGCCCTTCACCCAGGACGACGTGACCGTGTCCGGGCACGCCATCGAGGCCCGGGTCTACGCCGAGGACCCGTTCGCGGGGTTCCTCCCGCAGGCGGGCGCGGCGGTGCTGGTCCGGTGGCCCGCGCAGGCCCGGGTCGATGCCGCCCTGGAGAGCGGGCAGGAGGTCTCGACGGCCTACGACCCGATGCTCGGCAAGGTGATCGTGCACGGTCCCGACCGGGAGACCGCCCGTCGCGGCCTCGTCGACGCGCTCGACGACACCGCGGTGCTCGGGCTCACCACCAACGTCGGCTTCCTGCGGGCTCTCGCCGCGAGCCCGGAGTTCCGCGACGCCACCATCGACACCGCCTGGCTCGACCGGACCTCCCTCGAGGCCCCCGACGACGACGTCGCCCGGGTGTTCGCGGCGTGGGTGCAGGCGATGCTGGCCGCCGAGGCCGACCCCGGACACCCGTTCCGGGGCGACGGCTGGCGGCTCGGCGGCCCCAGCGCGCCGATCCTCGTCGAGCTCGACCGGCCGGTCCTCGTGCACCGCAACGGTGACGGCACGGGCCGCGTCGACGGCGTCGAGGTGCGTCAGCTCGCGGCCGAGCACCACGTCGCGGTGCTCAGCATCGACGGCCACTGGGCACGGGCGGTCGTGAACGCCCAGGCGCACACGGTGGAGGTGGTCCACCAGGGCCAGCGGCACGTCTTCCGGCGCCCGGACGTGTTCGCCGAGCCCGTCTCCGCCGGCGGGGACGGGTCCGTCTCCGCCCCGATGCCCGGCACCGTGCTGTCGGTCGCGGTCACCGAGGGTCAGACCGTGGAGGTGGGCGAGGTGCTCGGCATCCTGGAGGCGATGAAGATGGAGCTGTCCCTCACCGCGCCGGTGACGGGCACGGTCAGCACCGTCGGAGCCGAGCCCGGTGACCAGGTGGCCCTCGGGGCGACCCTGTTCGTGGTCACGCCCGCCCCTGACGACGAGGCCGGGGGCGCGCGATGACCGGGCTCGGGCTGCCGCAGGTGGTGCGCGACCCGGCCCTGCCCGAGCGGGTCCGGATCTATGAGGTGGGTCCCCGCGACGGTCTGCAGAACGAGTCGGCCCTCGTGGCGACGCCGACCAAGGCGGCGTTCATCGGGCGGCTGGTCGAGGCCGGGCTGCCGGTGGTCGAGTCGACCAGCTTCGTGCACCCCCGGTGGGTCCCGCAGCTGGCCGACGCAGCCGAGCTCGTGGACGCGCTGGTCGAGGACCTCGGGGACACGGCGCGGGACATGCCGGTGCTGGTGCCCAACGAGCGCGGCCTGGACCGGGCCCTCGAGAAGGGCCTGCGGCACGTCGCCATCTTCGGCAGCGCGACCGAGACGTTCGCCCGGCGCAACCTGAACCGCAGCCTGGACGAGCAGTTCGCGATGTTCGAGCCCACGGTGCGGCGCGCCCGGGACGCCGGCCTCGACGTCCGTGCCTACGTCTCGATGTGCTTCGGCGACCCGTGGGAGGGCGCCGTACCCCTCGAGCAGGTGGTCGCGGTCGGTCGCCGGCTCTTCGACCTCGGCGCCTCCGAGCTGTCGCTGGGTGACACGATCGGCGTGGGCACGGCGGGCCACGTGACCGCCCTGCTCTCCGCCTTCAACGAGGCCGGCCTGCCGAACGGGTCGCTGGCGATGCACTTCCACGACACCTACGGCCAGGCCCTGTCCAACGCCGGGGCGGCGCTGCGCTGCGGTGTGACCACCTTCGACGCGTCCGCGGGTGGGCTGGGCGGCTGCCCCTACGCGAAGAGCGCCACCGGCAACCTGGCCACCGAGGACCTGGTGTGGATGCTCACCGGGCTCGGGATCGAGCACGGGGTGGACCTCGACAAGCTGGTCGCGACCTCCGCCTGGATGGCCTCGCAGCTGGGCCGGCCCAGCCCCTCGTCGGTGGTCAAGGCGCTCACCCCGGGCGCGGGAGCGTAGGGCAGACTGCCGGGCATGAGCCGCCGCGTCGTCTACCTGCACGTCGGGGCGCCGAAGACGGGCACGACGTACCTCCAGGACCGGCTCGCGCTCAACCGGGGTCCCCTGGCCCGGCACCGCGTGCACTACCCGCTCGCCCTGCACGCCAGCCAGTTCCGTCCCGCGCTGGACGTCCTGCAGATGTCGTGGGGCGGGCTGCAGGAGGACGTGGACGGCGAGTGGGACGCGCTGACGGCCCGGGTCCGCCGGCTCAGCGGCACGGTGGTCATCTCGCACGAGATCCTGGCGGCCGCGAAGCCTGCCCAGGTACGCCGGGTGATGGCCGGCCTCGCCGACAGCGAGGTGCACCTGGTGCTGTCGGCGAGGGACCTGGCCCGGCAGATCCCCGCCGAGTGGCAGGAGGGGGTCAAGCACCAGCGCAAGGTCAGCTACGCCGGGTTCCTGCGGCAGGTGCGCGCCTCCAGGCGGGACAAGCCCACCTTGTGGTTCTGGCGGGTGCAGAGCCTGCCGGACGTGCTGACCCGCTGGTCGCGGGGACTTCCGCCGGAGCGGGTGCACCTGGTGACCGTGCCCCAGGACGGGGCTCCTCGGGACCTGCTGTGGGAACGCTACTGCCGGGCGTTCGCCATCGACCCGTCCTGGGCCCCCCGGGAGAGCGAGCGCGTCAACGTCTCCGTCGGGGCGGCGGAGACCTACCTGCTCCGCAAGCTCAACCGGCGGCTCCGCCAGGCGGGGCTGCCCTCGGAGGACTACCGCCGGCTGATCCGCGAGCTGGTGGTGCACCAGACACTGGCCAAGCGCCCGAGCATGACCAAGGTGACCCTGCCGCCGGCCGCGTTCCCGTGGGCTGTCGAGGTGGCCGAGGAGTGGGTCCAGTGGGTGCGCGCCTCGGGCATCGACGTGATCGGCGACCTCGACGACCTCCGACCGGTCCCGCCGGCCGACCACCGCTGGGTCGACCCGGACCGGCCGCGCCGTCCGGAGATGGTGGACGCCGCCGTCGACGCCCTGGTCGCGCTGGCGCTCGAGGCGGCTCGTCGTCCCGACCCCGACGAGCAGCTCACCGCGAAGATCACCCGCGCCGCACGCCGGCTCCGTCCCCGATGAGACCCGTGGTGCCGGGACATGGCTGAGGCGGCGACCTACGAGGAGGCCGTCTGGTCCTGGCACCGGCACCTGGCCGCCGGGGGCAGCACGCCGTGGCGGGAGTGGCTCACCGACGGTGCGGCTGCTCCCGGCGAGCCGGTGCCCGCGGGCTGGACACCCCCGGGGGCGGCCCAGCTGGAGCTGCTGCGACGCGTCGCCGCGAGGGGCGGGCTGTCCGGGGAGGCGACCGTCCGGCTCGCGGACCTGGTGACGAGCCGCTCGGGACCCGGTCGGGGGCTCGGGCAGCTTCCCCTCCTCCGGCCGGACCGGGGACCGCGGGGGACCGCGCCGGAGCCCGGGCGAGCCAGGACCGGGGCGCCGCCGGTCGACCCGGCCGAGGTGCCCGCCGAGGAGCTGGTGCGGGTCGGCACCGGCGCCCTCACCGAGCTGCTGCTCCAGACGCCCGCCCCGGCGGAGCCGTCACCGGTCCGGCGGCAGCCGGTCCGCGGGCGCTGGACCAGCGGCCGGCGGAGGCGACCCTCGTTCGTGCTGGCGGGTGCGCCGGTCACGACCGCGCTGGTACGACGGACCCTGGAGGCGGCCGGTCATCGCGAGGGCGGCCGGTCACCGCAGGTGTTCGTGCTGGTCGAGCCCTTCGACCGGGCCCTCGCCCAGGTGTGGTCCGCGCGCGTCCAGCACGGGGCGCCGGTGCGCTGGCACGGCTTCGTGCAGCGGTGGTCCGGCCGCCGGGAGCTGCCGCCCTCGCTCGACCTGACCGCCGTCGCCGGCGGCTGGGCGGCCCGGGTGGGGCCCGGACGCGTCCACCTCGTCGCCGCCGACCCTTCCGGCTCGGGGGTCGCCGCCGCCGGCGTGGTCGCCGAGGTGCTCGGTCCCGACCCGCGCCCGCCGGCCCCGCCGTCAGCCACCCCGACGGGCGTCCTGGACCTGTCCCCCGCGGCGGTCGACGTGGCCCGCCGGGTCAACGCGGTGCTCGGCGTGCGGGTCCCGCCGGACCGTCATCGGGTCGTGCTGCGCCGGCTGGTGGAGCTCCTCGAGCGGTGCGACCTGCCCCGGCCGCCCGGCTCCGAGCACCTGCTGACGGTCCCGGAGCCGGCCCGGCGGTGGGCCCAGGACCGGGCCGAGCAGCAGGTCGGGGCACTCAGCGCGGGCGGCTACCCTGTGCACGGGTCCGTGGACCGTTTCCTCCCGCGCTTCGGCGACCTGGCGACCCACCCTCGCCGCGAGGACGCCCTCGAGGTCGTCACGGCGTGCCTCACGCAGGTGCTGCCGAGCGGCCGGCACCCGCAGTCGAAGGAGCAGTGAGGCAGTGTGAGCGACGCAGCAGGGCAGGGCCCTCCCGGTCCACGACGGGTCCTGGTGCACGTCGGGGCGCCGAAGACCGGCACGTCGTTCGTGCAGGACGTGCTCTGGCTGAACCGCGGGCCCCTCGCAGAGCGGGGCATCCTCTATCCCGCGGACCGGTTCGACGAGCACTTCCTGGCCGCCCTGGACCTGCTCGAGCTGTCCTGGGGAGGGCTGGAGAAGCAGGCCGTGGGCGCCTGGGACCGGCTCGCGCAGCGGGTCCGCGACTGGCCGGGCACCTCGATCGTCTCCCACGAGATCCTGGCGACCGCCACCCGCCAGCAGGTACGACGGGCACTCGACTCCTTCGGTGACGCGGAGGTGCACGTCGTGCTCTCCGCGCGCGACCTGGTCCGCCAGATCCCCGCCGAGTGGCAGGAGAACCTCAAGCACCGACGGACACTTGGCTACCGGGAGTTCCTGGACCGGGTCACCGACCCGCAGCGCTGCGGTGAGCTGGCGTCGTGGTTCTGGGGGGTGCAGGAGGTGCCCGACATCCTGGACCGGTGGGGCAGCACCCTGTCCGCCGAGCGCGTCCACCTGGTCACGGTGCCCAAGCCCGGCCAGCCGCGCGGGCTGCTGTGGGAGCGGTTCTCCTCGGTGCTCGGGCTCGACGAGGCCGCCCTCGAGCCGGAGACGAACCGGTCCAACGCGTCCCTCGGGGTCCCGGAGACGGCGCTGGTCCGGAGGATCAACAAGCAGGTCAACAACGGCGTGCTCAGGAACGAGGACTACCGCGAGCTGGTCCGCGAGCTGCTGGTGCACCGGACCCTGTCACTGCGCACCGCGTCCGCGCGCCTCGGGCTGCCGGCCGACGTACGCTCCTGGGCGGTGGACCTCTCCGAGCAGTGGGTGGAGCTGATCGCGAAGCGGGGCTACGACGTGCGAGGCAGCCTGGAGGAGCTCCGTCCCGCCGACGACGCCACCGCCGCCGGCGAGTTCAGCGACCCCGACCACCCCGACGAGCACGACGTGGCCGACGCAGCGGTGGCGGCGGTGGTCGCGCTGCTCGACGACGACGCCCGGCTCCGGGAGAGCGAGCGCACGCTCGCGGAGCGCCTGGAGTCGGTCTACCAGGAGCTGGAGCGCTCCCGCAGCCTGTGGTTCCGGGCCAGGCGTCGACTGGTCCTCGAGGCGGACCGCCATCGGGTGGCCGCCCTGGGGCTCGGGGCCTACCGCAGCATCCGGGGCCGCATCTCCCGGTCCGCGTAGCGCCCGATCTGCCAGCTGGAGTAGGCGTCGGTGCCGGCCCCCACCATGCCGCCGACGACCGGCACCCGACGGCCGACCGTGGTGGCGATGCGCTTGCCGGCGACCTTGGTGAGCAGCTCCGAGGTCACCTCGGCGGCGATCACCGTGTCCAGGTGCGGGTCGTAGGTGGGGGCGGTGGCGATGCCCATCGGGGTGCTCGGGAGCCGCTTCTGGCGGACCAGGCCCGTGACGGTGTCCTCGCCCAGGATGCAGGCCAGGACGGCGTTGCGGACCCGCTTGTCGTCCAGGTCGTAGCCGCGGAGGTGCACGATGGAGGCCACCATCCGGCACTGGATCAACGAGAGCCCGGCGATGTTGGCGGGGATCGTGAACGCGGCGGTGACCAGCCCGCCGATGTTGGTGGCGAAGCCCTGCATGCCCGCATAGCGCACGTGGTCCTCGATCACCTCGTGGATGGCCTGCTCGAGGTCGCCCTTCTTCTCGGCGAGCTGCTTCTCGGCGCTCTCGGCGGCCCCGGGAAGCGGTCCGACGCCCTCGACCGCGCGGCGCATCGCCTCGTGCACGAAGTGTGAGCTCACCTGGGGGGCCATCCGAGCCATCCGGGGCGCCATGTTCCTGCCCAACGAGCTGCCGATCCCCATGTGCTGCTCCTCCACGTGCGCGTCGATGTGCGTCTCGACCCTATCCACGCCCTCCTGAGCGGGACCGTGGTCGCGGCCTCCGGGGCCAGTGCCCTGGTTGGATGGGGCCATGCCCACCGAGCCTCCCGCCACCGGCTGGGTGTTCCCCGACGTGGGGCTGCTGCCGGCCGACCGGCACGCCGACGACCTGGTCGGTGCGGGTGCCGACCTGGAGCCGGGGACCCTGCTGGCGGCGTACCGGCAGGGCCTGTTCCCGATGCCGGCCGCCCGGGACCGGCGTCGGCGTCAGGCGGCGCTGCTGTGGTGGTCGCCGGTCGAGCGGGGGGTGCTGCCCCTGGACGGGCTGCGGGTCTCCCGGTCGCTGCGGCAGTCGGTCAGGCGCATGGAGGTGCGGGTGGACACCGCCTTCGCCGACGTGGTCGCGGCCTGTGCCGACCCGAGGCGTGACGGGTCCTGGATCGACGGCCGGGTGATCGCCGCCTACACCCGGCTGCACCAGCTCGGCTGGGCGCACTCCGTGGAGGCCTGGCGCGACGGTGAGCTGGTCGGCGGCCTGTACGGCGTCGCCGTGGACGGGCTGTTCGCGGGCGAGTCGATGTTCCACCGGGCCACCGACGCCTCCAAGGTGGCCCTGGTCGCGCTGGTGGACCTGCTCCGCGACGAGTACGCCGATCGGCGGGTCCTCGACGTGCAGTGGCGCACCGAGCACCTCGCCCGCCTCGGCGTGGTCACGGTGTCCCGCCCGGAGTACCTCCGGATGCTGGCCCGGGCCCAGGACGTGCCGCTGCCCCGGGCGTTCCGCTAGCGGCAGCTCCGGACTGGTCAGACGACCTGCGGGGGCCGGCCGGTCTCGCTGACCATGGCGCGCCCGGCGGCCTGCCAGTCGAGCATCCCGCCGTGGAGGTTGACCACGTCGTGGCCGTGGTGCGCCAGGTAGCCGACGGCCTGGGCGGACCGGGCGCCGACCTTGCACACCACGAGGACCTGGCCCTCGGGCACCTCGGAGAGGCGGGCCGGCAGGTCGCTGAGCGGGATGTGGATGGCGCCGGCGATGTGACCGTGGACCCACTCGACCTCCTCGCGCACGTCCAGGACCCCCAGCCCGTCGGGGAGCGGGTCGGGCACGCCGGACACGGCGACCGTCGGGACCGGGGCACTGCTGCCGAAGCTCATCGCGCCACCGTAGTCACCTGGAGCCACCTCGCCGGTCACTTCAGCAGACGGGACATCCGGCGGTCCGCGAGCGGCTTCCCGCCGGTCTGGCAGGTCGGGCAGTACTGCAGGGACGAGTCGGCGAAGGACACCTCGCGCACGGTGTCGCCGCACACCGGGCACGGCAGCCCGGTCCGCCCGTGCACCGCGAGGTTGCTCTTCTTCTCACCCTTGAGGTCGGCCGCGGCCAGCCCCCGGGAGCGTTCGACCGCGTCGCCGAGGACGGTGCGGACCGCGTCGTACAGCGTCTGCAGGTCCTCGCCCACGATGGACGAGGCCGGCTTGAACGGCGACAGCCTCGCCGCGTGCAGCAGCTCGTCGGAGTAGGCGTTCCCGATGCCCGCGATGGTGCCCTGGTGGCGCAGCACCCCCTTGACCTGCGCGCGGCCGGCGGCCTGCAGGATGCCGCCGAGCACCTCGATGGTGAACGAGTCGTCGAGCGGGTCCGGTCCCAGGCTGGCGATGCCGGGCACCTCGAGCGGGTCGCGTACGACGTACAGGGCCAGCCGCTTCTTCGTCCCCGCCTCGGTGATGTCGAGCCCGGAGCCGTCGTCGAGGTGCACGCGCGCGGCCATCGGGGACCTGTTGCTGGGCTTGGGGGGCAGCTGCGGGACCTCGGCACGCCAGCGCACCCAGCCGCCGCGCGCGAGGTGCATCACCAGGTGCAGGCCGGAGGCGTCGATGTCGATGAACTTGCCGTGCCGGGTGACGTCGTCGACGAGGCTGCCGGCCAGCGCGCTCAGCGGCGGGTCGAAGGTCTTCAGGGCGCTGAAGGCGGCGATGTCCACGCGGGTCACGGCCCGGCCGGCGAGCCGGCCGCGCAGGTCCAGCGCGAGACCTTCGACCTCGGGCAGCTCCGGCACGCGACCAGTGTAGGAAGGACCGGTGCAGAAGGGGCCGGCGGAGCCGGCCTGTCCAGGCCGCGGCGCCGTCGCTTGGGGGGCGCCGCGGCGCCGGTCGCTTGGGGGGCGCCGCGGCGCCGGGCACACTGGAGGGGTGATGCCGGTCACGCCGTTGCCCGCCGCGGGTGAGGTCTTCCTCGACACCCGCGGGTCGGGTCGCGCGCTCCGGGTGTCCTGGCACCACCTGGTCCCCGGGGAGGGCGACCTGGTGGTCCTGTCGCTGTGGAACGGCAGCACCTGCACGGGCACCTTCCGGCTCGCCGTGCAGGACGTCCCGGACCTCGTCGACGCGCTCCGCGACGGGCTGGCACGGTCCTTCGACGCCCGGCGGGACGACGCCGGTGCGGCCGGTGCGGCCGGTCCCGGGCGCGGGATGACCGGCTGAGGACCGCACGCCGCCACGACCCGGCCCGGGACGCGGCCACGACCCGGCCACGACGCGGGCTACGACTCGCTACGACACTCTAGGCAATTCGCTAGACGCCGCGATAACCTCCGATCGTGGACCCCGTCCGGAACCCCTACGCCCCGGGTGCGGGCCAGCGCCCGCCCGAGCTCGCGGGCCGGGACCGGCAGCTGAGCCAGTTCGAGGTCACCCTGCAACGCGTCGCGGCCGGTCGGCCGGAGCGCTCGATGGTGCTCTCCGGCCTGCGAGGGGTCGGCAAGACGGTGCTGCTCAACGCGCTGCGGGGGCAGGCGGTGCAGCGCGCCTGGGGCACCGGCAAGCTCGAGGCGCGCCCCGACCAGTCCATGCGGCTGCCGCTCGCCCAGGCGGTGCACGCAGCGGTCCGCGAGGTCGCCCACCGGCACCGCGACCCCGACCGGGTGGACGCGGTCGCCGGGGTGCTGAAGTCCTTCGCGCTGCGCACGCCGCTGCCGGACCGCAAGGGGGTCCGCTGGCAGCCCGGCTCCTCGATCGACGTCCCGGCGACCCGCGGGCGCGCCGACTCCGGAGACCTCGAGCTCGACCTGGTCGAGCTGTTCACCGATGTCGCGGACCTGGCCCGGGACCTCGGTGTGGGCATCGCGGTCTTCGTCGACGAGATGCAGGACCTCTCCGGCTCCGAGCTCGCCGCGCTCTGCGGCGCCTGCCACGAGATCAGCCAGCAGGGCGCTCCGCTCCTGGTGGTCGGCGCCGGGCTGCCGCACCTGCCGGTGGCGCTGGCCGCGTCGAAGTCCTACGCGGAGCGGCTGTTCCACTACGTCGTCGTGGACCGGCTGCCGCGCGGGATGTCGGACCGGGCGCTGCTGGTGCCGGCCGCGACGGAGGGCGTGGACTTCGAGCCGTCCGCCCTCGACGAGCTCTACCGCCTGACCGACGGCTACCCCTACTTCGTGCAGGCCTACGGGAAGGTGACCTGGGACAGCGCACCGGGCAGCCCGATCCGGGCGTCCGACGTACACGCGGCGGCGCCGGAGGCCGAGGGCGAGCTGGCGGTCGGGTTCTTCGGCGCCCGCTACGACCGCGCGACGCCTGCCGAGCGCGACTACATGCGCGCGATGGCGGACCTGGCCGTGCACACCGGCGACGGTGCGGTGAGCACCGCCGACATCGCCCGGGAGCTGGCCCGCCGGCCGCAGAGCCTGTCGCCGGCCCGGGACGGGCTGATCAAGAAGGGGCTGGTCTACTCGAGCGAGCGGGGCACGGTGGCGTTCACGGTGCCGCACTTCGGCCGGTTCCTCCGTCAGCAGGGCTGAACGCCGGCCGCTACACGCCCGGTTCGCAGTGGGTTGGCACGAATCGCCCGGGCGGGTGCAGGATGAGGCATGCATCGCGTGCAGGGACGCCCGCAGGTGGTCGCCCATCGCGGTGCCAGCCATGACAACCCCGAGCACACCCTGGGTGCCTACGTCGCCGCCCTCGACGCCGGGGCGGAGGCGCTGGAGTGCGACGTACGCCTGACCGCCGACGGGCACCTGGTCTGTGTTCACGACCGCACGGTGGACCGCACCACCGACGGCCGCGGCGTGGTCTCCACGATGGAGCTCGCACAGCTCGACGAGCTGGACTTCGCGTCCTGGAAGAACCCGTGGGCCGACCTCGACGACGAGGCGCCCGAGATCGCCGAGGACACCCGCCGGGTGCTGACCCTGCGGCGGCTGGTGGAGACCGTCCGCGACTACCCCCGTCCCGTGGACCTGGCCATCGAGACCAAGCACCCGACGCGGTACGCCGGCCTGGTGGAGCGGCGCCTGGTCGACCTTCTCGACTCGGTGGGGTGGGCCGGCGCCGACTCGCCGGCGCGGGTGATGAGCTTCTCACCGGTGGCGCTCAGCCGGGTGGAGAGGCTGGCGCCCGAGCTCGAGGTGGTGCTCCTGATCGACGGCCGGCTGTCCTGGAAGGTCGCCACCGGCGTCCTCGGCCCGGGATGGATCGCCGGCCCGGGGATCGAGCTGCTGCGGGAGAGCCCCAAGCTGGCAGACGGCTGCGCCGCGGGGGCCGGCGCATGCACGTGTGGACGGTCAACGAGCCCGAGGACCTCGACCTCTGTGTGTCCCTGGGAGTCGAGGCGGTCATCACCGACGACCCGCGTGCGGCACTCGCCCACCTCGCCGGATCGACCCGGTCCCTGCCGTGACCCTGGGGTCTGCGCCGGGCCTGCGCCGGGGTCTGCGCCGAGGCCTGCGCCGGGGTCGGCGGGTCGCCGCAGGTGTTTGGCCGCGAGGACATCGGGCACGATCACCGGTGACCCGCGAATGACCCGCGAACCGTCGACGCACTGTGAGGAAGTCGTGGCCAGCACCGTGAGCGCTCCCGTCACGCTGCGCCTGCCCTTCGCCGCCTCGTCGGTCTCCGTGGCCCGCCAGCGGCTCAGGTCCTGGATGCTGGGTGTCGGCGGCTCACCGGAGGCGGTCGAGGACGCGCGCATCATCATCTCCGAGCTGGTCGCCAACGCCGTACGCCACGCCCGCCCGCTCGCGGACGGAAGCCTGCTGGTCACCTGGGGCCTGGACGGCGACGGTGTCGAGATGTCGGTGACCGACGGCGGCGCAAGCACCCGCCCCCGGAACGTGCACGCCCCCCCGACCGCCCTCGCCGGTCGCGGGATGGCCATCGTGGACGCCCTCGCGAAGGAGTGGTGGACCGAGGCCGGCAGGTCCCGCTCCACCGTGCACGCCCAGCTGAGCGTCTAGCCCCGTCCCGGGGGTGGCCGTGCGTAGGCTCCGGGGATGGGCAAGAAGTCTCGCGTCAAGGCACGTGCAGCCGGCCGGCTCGTCGACAGCGACCAGGACGGCGAGGGGGTCATCTCGTCGCGACGGCCGTGCCCGTGCGGCTCGGGGCGCCGCTACCGTGCCTGCCACGGCGGCGCGGCCGGTCCGGTCGCGACCTATGTCGCCCGGCCCTTCGAGGGGGTCGCCGGTGAGTGCGACCTGATCGCGATGCGCGAGATCGTCGCTGCCGCGACGGCTCCGCTGTCGCTGCGTCCGGGGGTCGCCGACGGTCGTGTGGTGCAGCTGTGCTCCCTGCTGCCGATGGCGGCGCCGGCACTGTCGCGTGCCGACGGAAGCGTCTGGCTCGGCCTGCAGGTGCAGCACGGGTTCGGTGACCCCAGCCGGGACCTGGCCGCCGCACTCCTCAAGGCGCTGGCGGCCCCGCCCGGTGACGGTGTCGTCGGGCTCACCGACGCCCCCGGCGACGGACCGCGGCTGCAGGACCTGCTCACCGACACGCCCCTCGAGGTGACCGTGCACGACGGGTTCGGCTTCTGGATCGCCGACGTGGACGACCCGACCGGGTCGGTGGCCGCGTCCCTGGAGGAGGCGAACGCGGCGGCCAGCCCGAGCAGCCGGCTGACCTCGGTGGAGGCGGCCTACTGGACCGACGTGGGCACCCGGGAGCACCTGCGCTGGGTGATGCCGCACGACGAGGAGCTGCTCCTCGACGCGCTCGCCAGGCTGCATGCCGCGGGCGCGGACGGCGTGGGGGAGGCGTCGCGCTTCGTCGGGATGTTCCGGGCCCACGGCCGGCTGGTGCCGGTGTGGGACCTGCCTGCGGGCACCGGCGCGACCGTCCTGGAGGAGCCGGCAGCACGGTTCGCCTCCGCCCTCGAGGCCGCTCTCGCCGACGACACGCCGCTCACCGGACCGCAACGCTCGGCACGCAGCGGCCTCGCGAACCGCCAGCTGACGATCCGCCAGTAGGCCAGCTTCCGGCGACCCCCGGTGTGTCGCGTGTCTCCTGGAGTTGATCAAAAGATCAATCACCCCTAGATTGGCGCCTGCCCGGCCGTTGTTGTATCCCCCGTCAGCAACGGCCGGGCATCCATGTCCTCGGGGTGCTCGTCGTCCTGGCGCCGAGGCAGGTCAGACGTGCTCCATGAGCAGCACCGCCGACGTGCCGGGGGCCAGGGCCTCGAAGAGGTGCGGTACGTCGCCCGGGTAGCTCACGTAGTCGCCGACGCCGAGGTCGTGGGGCGCCTCCACCGGGCCGACCCGGGCCCGACCCGAGGTCAGCACGACGTGCTCCGCGGTTCCCGGCTGATGGGGATCCGAGCGCCTGGGCGGACCCGGCTCGACCTGGATCCGGTAGAGGTCCCGGCGGGCGTTCGCCGGGCAGGCCGCCAGCAGCGTCGCGGCGTAGCGCGCCTGCTCCGCGTAGGCGACCGGACCCTCGTCCGCCCGCACCACCCGCACCTCCCGCGTCGGCGTGTCCACCAGCCGGCTGAACGGCACGTCGAGGGCGACGCCGAGCGCCCACAGCGTCTCCAGGCTCGGGTTGCCGGTGCCGGACTCCAGCTGGGAGAGCGTGGACTTGGCGATCCCGGCCCGTCGGGCCAGCTCGGTCAGGGTGAGACCGTTGTGCTGCCGCTCGCGGCGGATCGCGGCCGCGATGGCCGCGACAGGTGTCCGTGACGACGGGGGTCTCGGCATGCTGCCCTCCGGTTCGTGGGGCGCCTGGGCCGGCGCGATGGCCGATGTTCGCGCACTCCTGGCAGCCGTGCGACTTGCCGGCGTGCCGCGCAGTGTCCAGGATATTGGTCATGCGTTCGTTATGGCGAACAACCCTGCGACCGGCGGCGGGTGTCCTGGACCGCCGGCTCTGGACCGACATCGCGCTGGTGTGCCTGGCGGACGTCCTGGTCGGTCTGTCGTTCGGTGCTGTCACGGTCTCGGGCGGCCTGCCGGTGTGGCTGCCCGTGACCATGTCGCTGGTGGTGTTCGCGGGCGGCGCCCAGTTCGCCGCCGTGGGTGCGGTGCTCGCCGGTGGCGGGGCCGCCGCCGGGGTGCTCGCGGGTCTGGTGCTGAACGCGCGCCTGCTGCCGTTCGGCACCGCCGTGGCGGACGCGCTGGGCGACCGGTGGCCGCGGCGGCTGCTCGGGGCACATCTGGTCACCGACGAGACGGTCGCCTTCACGCTGCGCCAGGAGGACCCCGGTCGGCGGCGCGCGGTGTTCTGGGCGTGCGGGCTGGCCCTCTTCGGCTGCTGGAACCTGGCGGTGCTGGCCGGAGCGGTCGCCGGTGGCGCCGTCAGGGACACCGACGCCTTCGGGCTGGACGCCGCCTTCCCCGCCGTACTCCTGGCTCTGGTGGTGCCGTCCCTCGCGAACCGCCGCACCCGCGACGCGGCACTGCTGGGGGCCGTGCTGGCCGTGGCGTCGGCGCCGTGGCTGCCTCCCGGTCTGCCCGTGCTGGTCGGGCTGCTCGGGCTGGTCGCCCTGGTGAGGGCGCCGGCGGCGAAGGAGCGCGGCTGATGCCCCTGCTCGCGGTCCTGGTCCTCGCCGTCGGCACCTACGCCTTCCGGATCACCGGCCCCGCGTTGCGCCGCCGGCTCCGCGTCCCGCCGCAGGTCGAGCGTCTGCTCGGCGACGCGGCGACGGTGCTGCTGGTCGCGCTGGTGGCGACCTCGGCCCTCCTCGACGGCCAGGTGCTCGCCGGCTGGGCCCGGCCGGCGGGAGTCACGGTCGCGGCGCTGGCGGCCCTGCGACGGGCACCGTTCCCGGTGGTCGTGCTGGCAGCGGCGGGTACGACGGCCCTCCTCCGGCTCCTCGGGGTGCCCTGAGCGCTCAGCCGTCCGAGGCGGACCCGAGCGGGTCGCGGGAGACCGGGCAGGACATGCAGCGCGGGCCGCCGCGTCCGGACCCCAGCTCCGAGCCGGAGATCGCCACCACCTCGATGCCGGCCTCCTCGAGGCGTGTGTTGGTCTCGACGTTGCGCTCGTAGGCGACGGCGACCCGCGGGGAGATCGCCAGGGTGTTGTTGCCGTCGTCCCACTGCTCGCGCTCGGCGGTCACCGGGTCCAGGCCGGTGTCGATCTGGTGCAGGGTGTCGATGCTCATCGCCTTGGCGGCCGCCACCAGGAACGGCTGGGCCTCGGCCACCTCCAGCACCAGGTCCCCGTCCCCGTCGCCGGTGCGGTCGGCCACGGTGACGGCGTACGCCGTGAGGCTGTCCGCGACGTTGGGGTACATCACGATCTTGTCCACGTCGACCATCGTGCAGACGGTGTCGAGGTGCATGGTCGCTCGCTCCTGGGCGATCGGAACGGCGAGCACCGTGTGCGCCAGCTGCGCGCCGAACACCTGGCGCGCCAGGCGTTCGGCACCGGCGGGCGTCGTACGCTCCCCGACGCCGACCGCGATGACGCCCGGCGCCAGCAGGAGCACGTCCCCGCCCTCGACGTGCTCGCGCTGCCAGCCGTGGATCGTCCCGGTGCCCTTGAACCGGGGATGCTCGGTGTAGATCAGCTCGGTCAGCTGGGTCTCGCGCTCGCGGGCCGGCATCGCCAGGGAGGTGATCGCGACCCGGTCCCGGATCCAGACGCTCGAGTCGCGGGTGAACAGCAGGTTCGGCAGGGGGTCGATCAGGAAGTCGTCGTGCGCCAGCAGGCTGGTGACCAGGCCGTGCCCGCCCCGCACCTCGTCGTTGCGGACCCCGGCGGTCAGGAACTGGGACAGCTCGTCGGGCGCCTGGTCGTGCAGCGCGCTGTCGAGGTAGGAGCGCAGCGTGTCCCCGAGGTGCAGGCTGGACATCGCGCCGGTGATGGCGTGCTCGCGGGCGGCCTGGGTCTGGAGGGTCTCGGTGAGCAGGTCGGTGAGGTACAGCACCTCCACGTCACGCTCCCGCAGGGCGTGGGCGAAGGCGTCGTGCTCGTCCCGGGCGCGGCTCACCCAGGGGATGCCGTCGAAGAGCAGCTTGTCGTTGTTGCGGGGGGTCAGCCGCTTCAGCTCCGGGCCGGGGCGGTGCAGCATCACGGTCCGCAGCCGCCCCACCTCACTGTCCGCACCGTGCGCCCGGGTGTCGGCACCGCGCGCTCGGCCGGTCCCGTGGTGCCCGTCCTCGTGGGTTTCGGTGCCCAGGTTCGTCATAGCGGGAAGCGTAGTGGCGATCTGCCGACCCGGCGGCTTTGGCGGGCCGCGTCCTGTCGACCCGGCGGCTTTGGCGGGCCGCGTCCTGTCGACCCGGCGGCTTTGGCGGGCCGCGTCCTGTCGACCCGGCGGCTTTGGTGGACTGAGGGCTGGCTGTGGTCGAGACATTCCCTGCACTGTCGGTTTGCACGCTGCTCCACCTCGACCATGAGCGGGGATCGAACCGCCACAACCGGTCACGGTGACCTGTTGGAGCCCGCGAGGTCGCGACAACCTCGCCAAGATCGGTCACCATGAACGATGCTGGCGATTGGATCGACGATCCTCCGTCGACTTGGTTTCACCCACGTGGGTGACGCGGCGAGAGGTGGACCTCCTCCGGATACACCGGAGAAGTCAGGCCTGCAGCGTGTTGTCCTGCGCCAGATACGCCGGGTCGGCCACCTGTGGGCCGCCAGACACGCCGGGTCGGCCACCTGTGGGCCGCCAGACACGCCGGGTCGGCTCAGGTGGCGACGACCTCGACCAGGGTGACGACCGCCAGCAGCAGGCAGACCGCGGCGCCGATGTAGTGCAGGAGCGAGAGCCGCATGTACCGCAGGAGCACCCGGCCGGCGAGCACCGCCAGCCCGGACACCGTCAGCAGGGCGGCCCAGGCGCCGACGAAGACGCTGACGTGGTTGTGGTAGCGGGTCACGAAGCTGATCGTCAGCAGCTGCGACAGGTCGCCCCACTCGGCGGCGAACAGCACCAGGAACGACGCGACGGCGGCCTTGAGGAACGACTTGGGCTCGCTGGACTTGGCTGCGTACTCCTCCTCCTGCTCCTTCTCCGCCGCGTCCGCGCCCGGCGCCGTGCGCACCAGGACCACCGCGCCCGCCAGGAAGATCAGGATCGCGACGCTCTTGACGACCACGTCGGGAAGCAGGGTGGCGAGCGCCCCGATGGTGACCGCGACCAGGGTCTGGACCCCGAAGGCCAGGCCGACGCCGAGCCACACCGCGAGCGGCCGGTAGCGCGTGGACAGCACCAGCGCCGCGATGAACGTCTTGTCCGGCAGCTCGACGATGAAGATCGCGCCGAACGTGGCGGCGATGATGGCGAGGTCCATGGGGCCTTTCAGTGGGCTGACGGTGGGAGGCTCAGGAAGCCCCGGCTGGCGGCGGACGCATCGGCGAGCACGTCCCGGGTCGGCCTTCCGGACGCCTTCGCGGCGCGGGCCACGTCGTCGTACTCCGGCTGGGAGTTCACCACGCGGCCCTCGTGCAGGGCGAGCTTCACGCGCACCTCGAACCCGTCGACCTCGACCGTCCGGGTGCAGCGCTCGAGCGCCGTCTTGCCGATCGCGATCTCGCGGAGCCCGATCGTGGAGGTCTGCTCGAACATGGCGGTGCGTACGGCGTCCGCCCGGCCGGCCGCGACGAGGGCGGACAGCGTGTGCGCCGGCCGGCCCTTCTTCATCAGGATCGGCGTGAGCCAGGCGTCGGAGGCCCCCGCCAGCAGGAGGGCCGCGAGCACCTCGGGCCACAGCCGCGGGTCGAGGTCGTCGATGTTCGCCTCGAGCAGAAGCGGCGCCGCCCCGCTCGCCGCCACCAGGTCCACGGCCTCGCCCACGAGCAGCCGCAGCACGTTCGCGCGGCCTGCCGGGTCCCGGCCGCCGGCACCGACGCCGACGGTCGTCACGGACATCGCCGGCTGGCCGCCGTACGACGTCGCCAGCGTGCTCAGCAGCGCCGCACCCGTGGGTGTGCACAGCTCCCCGACGTCCCCGCCCGGCCCGGCGAGGGACGGGACGCCGCGCAGCAGCTCGGCGACCGCCGGGGGAGGGACCGGCAGGTCGCCGTGCGCTCCCCGCACCCGCCCGGAGCCGACGGCCACCGGGGACACCACCAGCCGGGAGAGACCGAGGTGCTCGATGCCGGCGCACACCCCCACCACGTCGGCGATCGCGTCCAGGGCACCCACCTCGTGGAAGTGCACGTCGGCGGGAGCACTGCCGTGCACGGCCGCCTCGGCCACGGCGAGCCGCTCGAACACCCTGAGCGCCCGGTCCCGGACCGGCTCGGGCAGGTCGGCCGCCGTCAGCAGGTCGGAGACGTCCGGCCAGGCCCGGTGCGTGCTGCTGTCCGCGACGACCACGTGGCAGCGGGTGGCGGCGAAGCCGTCGCGCAGCACGGCCTCGGCCCGCAGCGACACGTGCTCGGGGGCGACCGCCGCCACCGCCTCCGAAATCACCTCCAGCGGCGCGCCGGCCCCCAGCAGGGCACCGAGCAGCATGTCCCCGCTGGCCCCGGCCGAGGCGTCCACCCAGCCGATCACCCGGGCTCCCGGGGCGAGGCGCTGCGGGCCACCCGGGCCGCGAAGACGCCGGCGCCGAAGCCGTTGTCGATGTTGACCACGCTGACGCCGGGCGCGCAGGAGTTCAGCATCCCCAGCAGCGCCGCCAGCCCCCCGAACGAGGCGCCGTAGCCGACGCTGGTCGGGACCGCGACGACCGGCACGCCGACCAGGCCGCCGACCACGCTGGGCAGGGCCCCCTCCATGCCGGCCACCACCACCAGGCAGTCCGCGGCGAGCAGGTCGTCGCGCACGGCCAGCAGCCGGTGCAGGCCGGCGACGCCCACGTCGGTGATGACGTGGACTCCCGCGCCGTGGACCCGGGCGGTCAGTGCGGCCTCGGACGCCACCGGCGCGTCCGAGGTCCCGGCGGACACCACGGTGACGTTGCCTCGCGCCACCGGCAGCGGGCCCAGCGTCACCGCCCGGGCGACCGGCTCCACGACGGCGCCGGGGTGCGCCGTCACGACGGCGTCGACGGCCTCCTCGGCCAGCCGGGTGGCCAGCACGGCCCGGTCGGGGTGGGCCTCGTGCAGCACCCCCAGGATCTCCACCACCTGCTGCGGGGACTTGCCGGCACCGAGGACCACTTCCGGGTCCCCGGTCCGGGAGGCGCGCCCCGTGTCCAGGCGGGCGTACCCGCCCACACCGGTGATCGCGTCGTCGGTCATGGACGCGAATCTATCGGTGCGTACCCTGGGCCCGTGCCCGGAGTCCCGCCTGCCCGCTACGCCTACCTGGGGCCCGAGGGCACCTTCACCGAGCAGGCGCTGCGCACGGTGCCCGCGGCCACGAAGGCCGAGCTGCAGCCCTGCGCCACGGTCACCGTCGCCCTGGACGCGGTGCGCACCGGTGAGGCCGACGGCGCCGTCGTACCCATCGAGAACTCCGTCGAGGGCTCGGTGCCGGTCACCCTCGACGAGCTCGCCACCGGCGAGCCGCTGATGATCACCCGCGAGATGACCGTGCCGGTCGCGTTCAGCCTGCTGGCCCGGCCAGGCGTCCGGGCCGAGGACGTACGGCGGGTCGCGACCCACCCGCACGCCGCCGCCCAGACCCGCCGCTGGTGCGCGGTGCACCTGCCCGGCGCGGAGGTGGTCCACACGACGTCGACCGCGCACGCGGCGTACATGCTCACCCGGCCCGACCCCGGCTGGGACGCGGCGATCTCCGCGCCGGTGGCGGCCCAGCACTACCGGCTCGCGACACTGGCCGACGGCATCGGCGACAACCCGGACGCCCTGACCCGGTTCGTGCTGGTCTCCCGACCCGGGCCGCCGCCCCCCGCGACGGGCCGTGACAAGACCTCGCTGGTCGCGTTCATGCGCGAGGACCATCCCGGCGCGCTGCTGGAGATCCTGGACCAGCTCACCATGCGCGGGGTGAACCTCAGCCGCATCGAGTCCCGGCCGACCGGCGCAGCGCTCGGGAACTACTGCTTCTCCATCGACTGCGAGGGCCACGTCGACGACGCCCGGGTGGGGGAGGCCCTGATGGGGCTGCGTCGGGTGTGCGCCGACGTGCGCTTCCTCGGCTCCTACGAGCGCCACGACGGGGTCGCCCCGGACATCCGGGCGGGGACGACGGACCGGGAGTTCCAGGACGCGGCGGCCTGGCTCGCGCGCCTCCGCAACGGAGCCTGACCGCTTGCCTAGGCTCGGCGGCGATGGATGAATCGCTGCTCGCCGCACTCGTCCTCGCGCTGCTCGTCCTCAGCGTCCTGGCCCTGGTCCTGGCGGTCGTCGCCCTGCGTCGTACGACGCGCCACGCCCGCCGCGTCTCCCGGCGGAACCCGGCCACGGTGCCGGGCGACCTGGAGGGCCTGCGCGGCGAGGTGCAGGCGCTGCGCGTCGAGGCCGCCGAGGCGCTGCGGCACCTGGCCGTGGTCCGCTACGACGCGTTCGGCGACATGGGCGGGCGGCTGTCCTGGTCACTCGCGCTGCTCGACGAGGCGGGCAACGGGGTGGTGCTGACCTCCATCCACGGGCGCAGCGAGGCCCGCACCTACGCCAAGAGCATCGCCGGCTGGTCCTGCGAGCAGCAGCTGTCACCGGAGGAGGCGGAGGCGGTCACCGCGGCCCGGGCGGCCTGACGGACCGGCTGCGGCGAGCGGCCTCAGGCGGGCTGCCCGAGGGGCAGCATCCGGCACCCGCACGGCCCGTCGGGGCGCACGTCCAGGGATCCGTTGCGGACGTCGATGGCCACCGTGGCGAGCGTCCGGTGCCAGAGCACCGGGTCGGTGTCGGTGTTCGGGTGCCGGCACACGCCGCCGTCGGGGAGGTGGTGGTGCATCGCCTCGAGCACGTCGGTCGTCGACCCCGGGACACGCCCGGTGAACGTCTCGAGGAGGTGGTCGCGGCGCAGCTCGGTGCTCACCCCGATGGTGCTCGCCAGGCAGCCGTCGCGGCCGGCGGCCGAGACGAAGTGGTTGGTGCGCACCAGCAGGCCGTCGGTCGGATCGACCAGCCCCGGCCCACCGGGGAACAGCTCGACCGAGCAGGCGTCCCCCGCGCCGTCCACGACCGTCAGCGACGTCGCGGCCGAGGTGCTCGCCGCCGAGGCGATGCCCACCGCCTGCCGGGTCGTCGCGGCGCGGTCCAGGATCTCCCGGCTCAGCAGGTGCACCGGGTGGCCGACCTCCCCGGTCGCCACGGCGGCTGCGTCGGCGGCGTGGTGCAGCATGTTCAGCAGCACCGCCACGCCCCGGTCGTTCACGCCGATCTTGGCCAGCATCCCGAACTCGGTGACGGTCCGCACGACCCGTCCGTCGGGGTGCGGGACCGTCCAGGTGAACCAGCCCTCGGACATCGCGTCGTACCAGTCCCACGTCTGCACGGCGACCGGCGGCCGCCCCGGCGGCAGCGACACGACCGTCGAGCACTCGGTGGCTCCCATCGGGCTGGCGGCGACCAGGATCTCGGTGCGGGCGTTGACGGAGGCGACCTGCTCGGCGCTCAGGCCGGCGCCGACGGCGATCCCGGCGATCTCCTCGGCGTGCTCGGGGGCGACCCGCTGGATCGTCTCCCAGGCCCGCCGGGACCACAGGTCCACGTCGAAGGGACCCGCAGCCACGGTCTCGAACAGCCGGCGATAGCCGGCCACGGTCGCGGCGACCTCGCGGGGGAAGCGCCCGCCGAGCTCGACGCCCCGCTCGTGCGGCGGCAGGACGGACGAGGTGAAGGCGGTGGTCATCCTCTCCACCGTAACCCCCGCGCAGCCCCACAGCAGGGGGCCTCAGCGGGGGACGCGGACCAGCAGGGTCCCGTGCAGGCACACCGCGTGCAGCTCCCGCCCGGCGCCGATCGGGTCGCCGTCGAGCTGCCGTGGGGTGTCGGCGTGGGCGCGCACGCTGATCGTCCGGCCCGTCATCCGGTTGACCAGCTCGTCGCTGCGCCGGCCCCGGCGGAGCACCCGCACCGCCAGCGGGATCCAGCTGAGGAACCGGCTGGGATGCAGCAGCACCACGTCGAGGACCCCGTCGTCGATCGCGGCGTCCGGGAGCAGCGGCATGCCCGCCTGCAGGTAGCCGACGTTGCCGATCAGCACCGTGCGCGCCCGGTGCCGCGTCCACTCGCCGTCGTCGATCGACACGTCGACCCGTACGGCGGGGTACATCATGTTCCGCACCCCCGACACGACGTAGGCCAGCCAACCCACCCGGGCCTTGATGTTCTCGTTGGCGCCCTCCATCAGGGCGGCGTCCAGGCCCATGCCGGCCATCACCATGAAGTGCTCCCCGGGGCCGAGGCCGTCCCCGGACACCTTCGCGAGGTCGATCGCCCGATCCTGGCCGTGCAGTGCGACGTCCACCGCCCCCTGCAGGAACAGCGGGATGCCGAGGTTGCGCGCCAGCAGGTTCCCGGTGCCGGCCGGCACCACGCCCACCGACACGCCGGTGCCGGCGAGCTCCGCGCAGACGGTCCGGACGGTGCCGTCGCCGCCGCAGACGAGCACCAGCTCGGCACCGGAGATGGCCGCCTCCTCGGCCATCGAGCGGCCCGGGTCCTCGACGGTGGTGGTGTACCACGTCGGGGCACCCCAGCCGCCCTCGGCCGCGCTGCGCTCGACCATCGCCCGGAAGGCGTCGACGTCCTCGACCTTGACCGGGTTGAGCACCACCGCGAGCTGCTTGGTCGTCGGCACCGGGGTGCTGAAGTCCTCGGGGGGCGGCGGTCGCCTCCCCGGCGGGTAGACCACCAGCCCGACGAAGACCCAGAAGCCACCGATCGCCCAGCCGGCGAGCACGTCGGAGACGTTGTGCACCCCGAGGAACACCCGGTCCAGGCCGACCAGGAGGGCGACGCCGAGCGTCACGGCGTACAGCACCCGCCGCAGGCCGCGCCGCCGCACCAGCAGCAGGCTCAGCACCACCACGACCCCGGCCGCGGCCCCGATGCCGGTGGCGTGCCCGGAGGGGAAGGAGAAGCTGGTCAGGGTGGTCACCGGCTGGTCCCAGACGGGTCTGCTCCGTCGCAGGAGGCCCTTGAGGAAGTACGTCGTCAGCGAAGCGGCCAGCATCACCCCGACCGTCCACACCGCGGCCCGCACGTGCCGGCGGTAGGCCAGCAGGCCGGCTGTGAGGACCGTGTAGACGCTCATCGGCCCGGTGGCGAACACGGCCTGGACCAGGAGGAAGAACTGCTGGGCGCCTTGGTGCCGGGAGGTCCACCGCTCCGGCCACGCGCCGAGCTCGCCGTCGACGGTGTTCAGCTGACGCACGTCGGTCTTGTAGAGCACCGCGAGCCCGACCACGACCAGCAGGCAGAGGAGCGCGCACCCGAGCATGCGCGAGCGGGTCGAGGTGATCGGCACGGGGTTCCCGACGGGAGGCGCGGCGGAGCCACGGCGGCGGACGAGGTCGGTCCAGTATGCCGGTGCCGGCGGCAGCCTCCTGCGTCTGCCTGCGACCGCCCGACGGGTGCTCGGCCGTTAGGCTGAGGCGGTGATAGACCCGAAGGTGCTGCGAGAGGACCCCGACCGCATCCGTGCTGCCCAGGCCAAGCGAGGCCTGTCCGCGGACGTGGTCGACGAGGCGCTGGCAGCCGACGCGCGCCGCCGCTCGGCGATCGTGGACTTCGAGCGGCTGCGCGGCGAGCAGAAGACCCTGGGCCGGCAGATCGCCCGGGCCGCCGGCGAGGAGAAGCAGGCGCTCCTGGACCGGACCAGGACGCTGTCCGAGCAGGTGAAGAAGGCCGAGGTCACCCAGGCCGAGGCCGACGAGGCCTACCGCGCGGTGGTGATGCGGATCCCGAACCCGGCCGCCGAGGAGGCGCCGGCGGGCGGCGAGGACGACTACGTGGTGCTCGAGCACGTCGGCGAGCCGCGGGACTTCGGGGCCGAGGGCTTCGAGCCCCGTGACCACGTGGAGCTCGGGAAGCTGCTGGGGGCCATCGACATCGACCGCGGTGCGAAGGTCTCGGGGGCCCGCTTCTACTACCTGACCGGCCCTGGTGCGGATCTCGAGATGGCGCTGGTGAGCATGGCGATGGACCAGGCCCGCGCCACCGGCTTCACCACGATGATCCCGCCGACGCTGGTCAAGCCGCGGGCCATGGAGGGCACCGGGTTCCTGGGCCAGGCCGCCGACGACGTCTACCGCGTCGAGGGCGAGGACATGTACCTCGTCGGCACCTCGGAGGTGCCCCTGGCGGCGTACCACTCCGACGAGATCCTGGACGCCGAGTCTTTGCCGCGTCGCTACGCCGCGTTCAGCCCGTGCTTCCGCAAGGAGGCAGGCTCCTACGGCAAGGACACGCGCGGCATCATCCGGGTGCACTGGTTCGACAAGGTGGAGATGTTCTCCTACACGACGCTCGAGGACGCGGCCGACGAGCACCTGCGGCTGCTCGGCTGGGAGAAGGAGTGGCTGGCCAAGCTCGAGCTGGCCTACCGGGTCATCGACACGGCCGCCGGGGACCTCGGCCTGTCCGCGCAGCGCAAGTTCGACTGCGAGGCGTGGATCCCGACGCAGGGCAGGTACCGCGAGCTCACCTCCACCTCCAACTGCACCGACTTCCAGTCCCGCCGGCTCGACATCCGGGGCCGGTTCCCCGCGCGCGACGGCGACGGCGGCGGGGTGCGTCCGGTCGCCACCCTCAACGGCACCCTGGTGGCCATCCCGCGCACCATCGTGGCGATCCTCGAGACCCACCAGCAGGCGGACGGCTCGGTCCGGGTCCCCGCGGCCCTGCAGCCCTACCTGCAGGGTCGCGAGGTCCTCGAGCCGACGGCGACCCGGTGACTGGCCCGGTGACTGGCCCGGTGACTGTCCCGGTGATCTCCCGGTGACGTTCGCGCCGCGGCTGGTGGCGCTGGACATCGACGGCACGCTGTTCAGCAACGTGCCCTCGACCGGCGTCGTCGAGGAGACGGTCAGCGCGCCGGTCCGGCGGGCGGTCCGCCGGGCGTACGACGCCGGCGCCCACGTCGTGCTCGCCACCGGCAGGTCCACGTTCGGGATCGCCCACGTCTGGGACCTGCTCGGGCTGCCCGAGCCGGGTCGGGACGTGCTGTCGGTGGCGAGCAACGGGTCGGTGACGTTCCGCTACCCGCCCGTCGAGGTGCTGTCCGCGGTGACCTTCGACGCCAGCGAGATCGTCGCGATGCTCCTCGAGCACGTCCCGAACGCGGCGGTCGCGGTGGAGGAGATCGGGGTCGGCTACCGGATCAACCGGCCCTTCCCGGACGGGGAGATCACCGGCCGGATGGTGCTCCAGAGCCTCGAGGAGCTGGTCGCCGAGCCGGTGACCCGCGTGATCATCCGGGACCCGCACTCCTCGGAGGAGGAGTTCCTGGAGCTGGCGGAGAAGCTCGGCCTGCACGGCACGAACTACTTCATCGGCTGGACGGCCTGGCTCGACATCGCCCCCGAGGGGGTCTCCAAGGCCTCGGCGCTGGCAGGGCGTGGCGGAGCGGCTCGGCGTCCACCAGCGTGACGTGCTCGCCATCGGGGACGGCCGCAACGACATCGAGATGCTCCGCTGGGCCGGGCGCGGGGTGGCGATGGGTCAGGCGCCCCTGGAGGTCCAGGAGGCCGCCGACGACGTGACCGAGACGGTCGTCAACGACGGTGTCGCCCACGAGCTGGGCCATTGGTTCGGCTGACCGTGCCGAGTCGCCCCGTCCAGCAGACCCCTCCACGGCTGGTGGCGACGGACCTGGACGGCACCCTGCTGCACGTCGACGGCACCGTCACCGAGCGCACGCGGGCGGCACTGACCGCGGTGGAGGAGCTGGGCGTGACGGTCGTGTTCGTGACCGGGCGGCCGGTCCGCTGGATGCTGGAGCTGTGGGAGCACGTCGGTGAGCACGGCCTGGCGATCTGCTCCAACGGGGGCATCGTCTACGACGTCCGGGCCCGCGCGGTCCGCAGCGCCCGCGCCATCCCGTATGACGTGGGCCTGCGGGCCGCGGACCTGCTGCGGGCGGCGGTCCCGGGCACGACGTTCGCGGTGGAGAGGGTCAGCGGCTTCGGCCGGGAGCCCGGGTTCATGCAGCGCAACGCCGTACCCGACGTGGAGGTGGGCGCGCTGCCCGACCTCCTCGGCGACGACACGGTCAAGCTGCTGGCGCGCCACGAGGACCGGGAGCCCGAGGCGTTCTGGGCGGAGACCGAGCGCGTCGTCGGGCATCTGGCCACCACCACCTGGTCCTCGGTCGGGGCGCTCGTCGAGATCAGCGCCGAGGGGGTCACCAAGGCCAGCACCCTGGCGCTGCTGTGCGAGGAGCTGGGCGTGCAGCCCCACGAGGTGGTGGCGTTCGGGGACATGCCGAACGACCTGCCGATGCTGGAGTGGGCCGGCAGCTCCTACGCGATGGCCAACGCGCACCCCAGCGTGCGGGAGCTGGCCGACGGCTCGGCCCCGGCCAACGAGGACGACGGCGTCGCCGCGGTGCTCGAGGGCCTCTTCGGCCTCTGACGGCGGCCGCGTCCTCTTCCGGAAACGCGCTTTCCGCGCAAGACTCGGCACCATCGGCGGCCCCGCACGTCGGCCCGCCGCTCGCCGAGCCGACACCGGAGGTCCGTGGATGACAGCGCAGGACGCGGTCCGAGCCACGCGCGAGGCGCTCACCGCCCTCGCCGCGGCCGTGCTCGAGATCCGCAACGAGTACGGCGACACGCTCGGCGTCCGACGCCTCTCCTCCGACGTCGACCGGCTCTCCGAGGCGCTCGACCAGCTCGGAGAACCCCAGCCCGGGCACCAGCCCCCGGTCCGCGTCGAGGACATGATCGTGATCCCCGACGACGCCTACGACGAGAGCATGTGGCGTGACGCACAGTCAGAGACCCAGCTCGGGCAGTAAGGTGCGCCATGATGTGACCTGTGCGGTGAGAGCCGGCGCGGCCGCCCGGGACGTCGCAGCGCTCGCACCGAGAAAGTAGGTAGTCGCACCCATGTCCTATGGCGTCCGTAGCCCTGGCCGCGTCCAGATCGAGCAGAAGACGCTGCGCCAGGACCGGTGGTGGCTCTACCCCGCCGTCACCTTCACCGTCTTCACGGCGTTCATCGTCTACGCCACCTGGCGGGCGTTCTCCGGCCACGACTACTACTCCGAGCCCTACCTGTCGCCGTTCTACTCGCCCTGCCTGGGCAGCTGCGTCGAGGGATCCTCGGACTTCGGTCAGCCGTTCAGCTGGTGGCAGCTCTCCCCGGCGCTGATCGTGCTGATCTTCCCGCTGGGCTTCCGGATGAGCTGCTACTACTACCGCAAGGCCTACTACCGGTCGTTCTGGCTGAGCCCGCCGGCGTGCGGGGTCGCCGAGCCGCACACGAAGTACACCGGTGAGTCCCGCTTCCCCCTGATCCTCAACAACATCCACCGCTACTTCTTCTACGCCGCGGTGCTCGTCTCGCTGGTGCTCACCTACGACGCCATCCTCGGCTTCCGCGACGAGAACGGCCGCTGGGGCCACATGGGGCTGGGGACACTGGTCCTGCTCGTCAACGTGGCGCTGATCTGGGCGTACACCCTGGGCTGCCACTCCTGCCGGCACGCCGTCGGCGGTCGCCTGCGACACTTCTCCAAGCATCCGGTGCGCTACAAGGCCTGGACGCTGGTCTCCAAGCTCAACGCCAACCACGCCCGCTACGCGTGGCTGTCGCTGTTCTCGGTCGCACTCGCCGACCTCTACGTCTACCTGCTCGCCGTTGGCGCCTTCTCCGACCCGAGGTTCTTCTGATGTCCCACGCCACTCAGCCGCCCGATGAGCGTCACCCGATGACGGGCAACCGGATGGACTCCGCTGCGGCCGCACCAGGGTCGGAGGGGGGCTTCGAGCGCCACGAGTACGACGTCGTGGTGATCGGCGCGGGAGGCGCCGGGCTCCGGGCCGCGATCGCCGCGCACGACGCCGGGTCGCGGGTCGCGATCGTGTGCAAGTCCCTGCTGGGCAAGGCACACACCGTGATGGCCGAGGGTGGCATCGCGGCCTCGATGGGCAACGTCTACCCCGACGACAACTGGCGTGTGCACTTCCGCGACACGATGCGCGGCGGCAAGATGCTGAACAACTGGCGGATGGCGCAGCTGCACGCGCAGGAGGCCCCTGAGCGGGTGCTCGAGCTGGAGGAGTGGGGTGCGCTGTTCGACCGCACCCCGGAGGGCCTGATCTCGCAGCGGGACTTCGGCGGCCACAAGTACGCCCGGCTCGCGCACGTCGGTGACCGGACCGGTCTGGAGATGATCCGGACCCTGCAGCAGCACGCCGTCTCGCTCGGCATCGACGTGTTCATGGAGTGCACGGTCACCGACATCTTCAAGGATGGTGGCGCGGTCTCGGGCGCGTTCGGCTACTGGCGCGAGACCGGACGCTTCGTGGTCTTCGACTCGCCGGCCGTCGTGCTCGCCACCGGCGGCATCGGCAAGTCCTACCAGGTGACCTCGAACTCCTGGGAGTACACCGGCGACGGCCACGCGCTGGCGATGAAGACCGGCGCCTCGCTGATCAACATGGAGTTCGTCCAGTTCCACCCGACCGGCATGGTCTGGCCGCCGTCGGTGAAGGGCATCCTGGTCACCGAGTCGGTGCGCGGTGACGGTGGGGCGCTGAAGAACTCCGAGGGCGAGCGGTTCATGTTCGACTACATCCCGGAGTACTTCAAGGCGGAGACCGCCGACTCGATCGAGGAGGCCGAGGGCTGGTACGCCGACAAGAAGAACAACCGCCGGCCTCCCGAGCTGCTGCCGCGCGACGAGGTGGCCCGTGCGATCAACTCCGAGATCAAGGCGGGCCGCGGGTCACCGCACGGCGGCGTCTTCCTGGACATCGCGTCCCGTCGGGACGCGGAGTTCATCCGCCGGCGGCTGCCCTCGATGTACCACCAGTTCAAGGAGCTCGCCGACGTCGACATCACCGCGGAGCCGATGGAGGTCGGACCCACCTGCCACTACGTGATGGGCGGCGTCGAGGTGGACGCCGACACCGAGCAGAGCCGGGTCCCCGGCCTGTACGCCGCCGGCGAGGTAGCGGGTGGCATGCACGGCTCGAACCGGCTCGGCGGGAACTCCCTCTCGGACCTGCTGGTGTTCGGCCGCCGGGCCGGTGAGAGCGCGGCCGCCTACGCCCACGGGCTCCGGGACGAGCGGCCCCGGATCGACGAGGACCACGTCAGGACCGCTGCCCGGTCGGCGCTGGCGCCCTTCGAGATCGAGAACGGCGGCGAGAACCCCTACACGATCCAGAAGGACCTGCAGGAGGTCATGCAACGGCTGGTCGGGATCATCCGCAAGGCCGAGGAGCTGGAGGAGTCCCTCGAGCAGATCCAGAAGCTCAAGGACCGGGCCACCCGGCTCTCGGTCGAGGGGCACCGGCAGTACAACCCCGGCTGGCACCTGGCGATCGACCTCACCAACATGCTGATCGTGTGCGAGTGCATCGCCAAGGCCGCGCTCGAGCGCAAGGAGTCGCGGGGTGGGCACACCCGCGACGACTACCCGGGCCCGGACGACGCCTGGGGCCGGCTCAACCTGGTGCTCACGCTGGACGGCGGGGACTACTCCGCGCCCGTCCACCTCGAGCACCAGCCGCTGCCGCAGATGCCTGAGGACCTCAGGGAGCTGTTCGACCAGTGACCCGCACCCCCCTGACCCTGCCGACGACACCGAGCACCCGGATGGAGCACCACTGATGGGCTACGACCTGAACCTCCGCGTCTGGCGCGGCGACCGCAGCGGGGGTCAGCTGGGCGACTACAGCGTCCCGGTCGAGGAGGGCGAGGTGGTCCTCGACGCGATCCACCGGCTGCAGGCCACCCAGGCCGGTGACCTCGCGGTGCGCTGGAACTGCAAGGCCGGCAAGTGCGGGTCGTGCAGCGCCGAGATCAACGGCCGCCCGCGGCTGATGTGCATGACCCGTCTCTCCGACTTCGAGGAGACCGAGACGATCACCGTCACCCCGGTGCGCACCTTCCCGGTGATCCGGGACCTGGTGACCGATGTGTCCTTCAACTACGAGAAGGCCAAGGAGGTCCCGGCGGTCAAGCTGACCCCGCGCGACCCCGACGGGAAGCGCCGGATGATGCAGGTCGACGTCGAGCGCGGCCAGGAGTTCCGCAAGTGCATCGAGTGCTTCCTGTGCCAGAACGTCTGCCACGTCGTACGCGACCACGAGGAGAACAAGGAGGCCTTCGCCGGCCCCCGGCACTTCCTGCGCTACGCCGAGCTGGACATGCACCCCCTGGACACCCACGACCGCCGCAAGCTGGCCCAGGACGCGGCGGGCCTGGGGATGTGCAACATCACCAAGTGCTGCACCGAGGTCTGCCCCGAGGGCATCCACATCACCGACAACGCGATCATCCCCATGAAGGAGCGGGTCGTGGACCGCAAGTTCGACCCGGTCACCTGGCTGGGCGCCAAGATCGGTGTCCGCAACAAGGACAACGACGGGCGCGACGAGCTCTAGGCGGTCCCTCGCCCACACCCGACCCGGGTCACGGCAACTCCGCACAGGCGCGGTTGCCGTGCGCGGATCGGCCGGGTCGTCGCGCTAACTCCGCCCAGGCGCGGTTGTCGCGACCGGCCCACCATCCCCCCGTCCCGGGTCGCGCTAAGTCCGCACAGGTGCGTTCCCGCGCCGGGATCAGGTCTGTACGGCGCGGCGGCTCCGCACAGGCGCCGTTGGCCCGCCGGCCCACCACTCACACCCGTCCCGGGTCGCGCTGACTCCGCACAGGCGCGGTTGCCGTGCGCGGATCGGCCGGGTCGTCGCGCTAACTCCGCCCAGGCGCGGCTAGTGCGCGGATCGGTCGGGTGGTCGCGCTAAGTCCGCACAGGTGCGGTTCCTGCGCGGGGATCAGCCGGGTCGTCGCGCTAACTCCGCACAGGCGCGGTTGGCGCGCCGGGTTCGGTCGGGTCGTCGCGTTAACTCCGCACGGGCGCGGTTGCCGCGCGGGGATCGGTCGGGCGGCTCCGCCTCAGAGGTACATGCCGCCGCGGTTGCCGTGCTCGTCGGGGCCCGGCTGGCCGGGCTGCTGCGGCCGGCCGGGGTGCTGGCCCTGCCCCTCGTCAGGGACCATGCCCGGCGGCAGGGCGCGGCGCATCTGCTCCAGCTGCGCCCGGGCGGCCACCTGCTGGGCGTAGATCGCGGTCTGGATGCCGTGGAACAGGCCCTCCAGCCAGCCGACCAGCTGGGCCTGGGCGATCCGCAGCTCCGCCTCCGAGGGGGTGTCGGAGCTGAACGGCAGCGACAGCCGCTCCAGCTCCTGGACCAGCTCCGGCGCGAGCCCGACCTCGAGCTCCTTGATGGAGGACTCGTAGATGCTGGCCAGGCGGGTGCGGCTGGCCTCGTCGAGCGGCGCGGACTTCACCTCCTCGAGGAGCTGACGGATCATCCCGCCGATCCGCATCACCTTGGCGGGCTGCTCGACGAGCTCGGTGACGTTGCGCTCCCCGTCCGGCTCGTCGTCGTCGGCCGGGGCCGCGGTCGTCGGCATCCCGTCGGGGCCGATGAGCACCTGGGCGGCGTCTTCGTCGCGCGTGGAGCCGTGGGCGATCCGGTCGTCGGGGTGCGAGGAGGTCATTGGACAACCTTACGCAGAGGCAGTGAGCACGATCTTGCCGATGTGGTCGCTCGCCTCCATGATCCGGTGCCCCTCGGCCGCCTCCTCGAGCGGCAGCGTGGTGTGCACGAGGGTGCTCACCGAGCCGTCGGCGACCAGCGGCCAGACGTGCTCCACGACGGCTGCGCAGATGGCGGCCTTCTCGGCGGCCGGGCGGGCCCGCAGCGTGGTGGCGATCACGGCGCCGCGCTTGCGCAGCAGGACGCCGAGGTCCAGCTCGGCCCTGCTGCCACCCTGCAGGCCGATGACGACCAGGCGGCCCTCGGTGGCCAGGGCGTCCACGTTGCGGGAGAGGTACGACGCGCCCATGTTGTCGAGGATGACGTCGGCACCCCTCCCGTCGGTGGCCGCCTTCACCTCCTCGACGAAGTCCTGCTCGCGGTAGTTGACCGCCACGTCGGCCCCGAGGGACAGGCAGACCTCGAGCTTCTCCGCCGAGCCGGCGGTGGTGACCACCCGGGCGCCCAGGGCGTGGGCCAGCTGGATGGCGAAGGTGCCGATCCCGCCGCCGCCACCGTGCACGAGCAGGGTCTCCTCGGGCTGCAGCCCGGCCACCATGAAGATGTTGGACCAGACCGTGCAGGCCACCTCGGGCAGTGCCCCCGCCCTCACCAGGTCCACGCCCGCGGGCACGGGCATCACCTGGCCGGCCGGGACGAGCACCTTCTCGGCGTACCCTCCGCCGGCGAGCAGCGCGCACACCTCGTCGCCCACGGCCCAGTCGGTGACGTCGGACCCCACGGCGCCGACCACACCGGAGCACTCCAGCCCGAGCACGTCGGAGGCTCCCGGCGGAGGAGGGTAGAAGCCCTGGCGCTGCATCGTGTCCGCCCGGTTGACCGCCGTCGCGGTCATGTCGATGACCACCTCGCCCGGTCCGGGGGTCGGGTCGGGGCGATCGGTGACGACGAGGGCCTCGGGGCCGCCCGGCTCGGGGGCGATGACAGCGCGCATGCGCCTCACCCTAGGCGCGGCCACCCTCGGTGGGTCGCGGAGCCCTCAGTCGACGTCCACCAGCGCCTCGTCGACGTCCTCGATGTTGTCGATGACGTCCTCGTCGACCGGCTTGCCCCCGTCCCACTTCTCGGCGAGGTCGGTGGCGGCGGCGGCGAGCCGCTCCACCTCCTCGGGGTCCGCCTGCTGCAGCCCTGCGGCGTAGCCCAGGAGGTACGTCGTGATGGGGGCCGCCGGACGCTCCACGTTGTGCGCGGCGTCGCGGGCGAGGTCGAGGACCAGCGCCTCGTCGATCTCCACGTCGATGTCGAGGGCGTCGCAGAGCTCGTCTATCCAGTCGTGCAGGTTCACGCCTCCAGAGTGGTACGCGGCCGTCGATTAGGCAACCGGGACGCTCGTCGAACGCGACGCCTCGGCGAAGGAGGGCGCTGAGCCGTCCAGACCGGAAGGGGGCCAGGCCGGGGGAGGCGGATGCCTCACGGCGAACCGAGGTCGCCGACGTCGGACCAGGTGTCGACGTCCCGGGCCTCGTCGCCGAGCGTCGGGACCTCGACCAGCCGCATCCCCTCGACCAGCCGCCGCATCGGCAGGCCGTGCTCCCGACCCCGGTCCGCCGGTCGGGCGGCGAGCAGGGCGCTGCGGCGGTAGACCGCCGCGAGCGTCTGGCGGCGTCCCGCCGCATCCACGAGGACGGCCCCGTCGACGGCGGGGTCCGCCTCGACCGCCCAGGTCAGCCGGGCCAGCGTCGCGGCGCCGACCCGGGGCATGTCGACGGCGAGGACCGCGACCAGGTCCGGCGCGGTCCTGAGCCGGTCCAGCCCGCTCAGCAGACCGGCGGCCGGACCTCCCAGCGGAGGGTCCTCGAGGGCCCAGCTGACCGGTCGCGACGTCGGCACCTCGGCGCCCACCACGACCACCTCGGTCGCTGTCACGGTGGCGGTGAGGGCGCGTTCGAGGAGGGAGACGCCGTCCACCTCGATCGAGCCCTTGTCCACGCCGCCCAGCCGGGCACCGGTGCCGCCGGCCAGCACGACGGCGGCCACGCGCAGGGGCTCCCCGGGTGCCGGCACCGGCCCAGTCTGGCAGGCTTGGGGGGTGAGCGAACTCCGTCTTGCCCTGGCCCAGCAGACCGCGTCCCTCGACGCGCAGGAGAACCGCGAGAACCTCTCGGTGATCGGGGGGAAGATCGAGCCGGGCACCGGGCTGGTGCTGCTGCCCGAGGCGTACATGCGCGACTTCGGGACGCCGGGCTCGGACGTCGGCGAGTTCGCCGAGCCGCTGGACGGCCCGTTCGTCGCCCGGCTGACCGAGCTCGCGGCCGAGCACGACACCACGGTGGTCGCCGGGATGTTCGAGACCAGCGACGACCCGGGCCGTCCGTTCAACACCCTCGCAGTGGTGGGCCCGGAGGGGCTGCGGGCGTCGTACCGCAAGATCCACCTCTACGACTCCTTCGGCTACAAGGAGTCGGACCGGCTGACGGCGGGGCCCGTCGAGCCCGTGCTCGTGGACGTGGGCGGGGTCAGCGTCGGGCTGATGACGTGCTACGACCTGCGGTTCCCCGAGCTGGCCCGGGAGCTGGTGCGTCGCGGCGCCGAGCTGCTCGTCGTACCGTCCGCGTGGGTGGCAGGTCCAGCCAAGGTGCAGCACTGGCGCACGCTGGCGATGGCGCGGGCGATCGAGAACACCGCCTACGTCGCCGCCGTCGGGCAGCCCGGCCCCCGCTACACCGGACACTCGCTGGTGGTCGGCCCGGCGGGACAGGTGGTCGCCGAGCTCGGCGACGGGGACCACGTGCTCACCGCGTCGATCGCCACCGAGCAGGTGGAGGAGGCGCGGGCCGCGAACCCGTCGCTGCTCAACCGCCGGTTCTGACGCGCTGGTGCTGCTGGGAGTAGCGTCACGGGCATGCCCCGCCCACCCAAGAGCGTCGAGGTCGTCGCGGAGATGGTCGCCAACGTGATGAGCGTGACCGTGGCGGTCGGGGAGCGGGTGGCGGCCGGGGACACCCTGGTGCTCCTGGAGTCGATGAAGATGGAGATCCCGGTGCTCGCCGAGCACCCGGGGACCGTCACGGCGGTGCTGGTCACCAGCGGCGACGTCGTCCAGGAGGGCGACGTGCTGGTCGCGCTGGACCTCTGACTCGTAGACTGCGCGCTCGTGGGACGGCCGCGGTCGGTCCACGAGGAGGGGTGCCGGAGTGGCCGATCGGAACCGCCTTGAAAGCGGTCGCTGGCAGAGATGTCAGCCGCGGGTTCGAATCCCGCCCCCTCTGCCGCCGTCGGAGGGCCAGCGGATGCCTACTCGGAGCCGCCGAGCTCCAGGGACACCGAGTCGTAGACGAGGTCGTTGAGGCGTTGCCGGTGGTGCTCGAGGTCCACCACCAGCCGGTCGAGGTCCCTGCGCACGGCCTCCACGTCGGACGCCTCGAGGACCAGCGGGCCCAGGGTGGCGAGGCGCCGTAGCAGGACGGTGCGCTCCGCGCGCAGCGTCTGCTCGCGGGCCGCCAGCCACGCATCGGACTCGCGGTCGGTCTCGCGGGTCAGCGCCTCCTTGACCCCCGCCATCCGCTGCCGCACCAGCCACCGCCAGACATGATGGCGCCGTGGGGACTCCAGAGCCTGGCGAAGTGCGACAATGGCGTGCTCGAGACCAGTCATGCGGGGGGCTCCCTCGCCGTGGGGGGACTTCCGAGTGTGACTTGCATCGCACCAGGAGACAAGCCCGGCCCTCCACTGGTTTGGACCTGACGGTGCGCGTTGGTGTAATCGTCAGGTGTCCTCGCGCTACCGGTTCTCCGGCCCCTTCGTCCTCCGCGTGCTCGGCCTGAGCCTGGTCGCGGTGGCCGTCGCGCTGCTCCTGCTGGTCGCGCTGGTCGCCCTCCTCTCCCTCCCGGCGGCGGTGCTGGGGACCGGAGTCGTCCTCGCCACCGTCGCGGTGCTGGCGGTGGCGCTGGTGGCCGGCCGGCGACCGGTGGTGGTCAGCCTCGACGAGGCCGGCTACCGGATCCGGCACGTCCGCGGGGCGGGGGTGCGACAGGCCCCCTGGTCCCAGGTCGAGGATGCCGACGCGGCGACGATCGCCGGTGAGCGCTGCGTCGTGCTCCACCTCCGGGACGGGCGTACGTCGACCGTGCCGGTGGGCGTGCTGGCCGGCAACCCCGACGACTTCGTCCGCGACCTGCAGCAGCACCTCAACCGCGGGCACGGCTACCGTCCTCTGCCCGAGGTCCGCGGCTAGCCTGCACCAGGCTGCCGGAGGCCGAAGAGCCGATTCGCCCCGGCCAGCGGCCTGCCGGTACCCTGTGCTGGCTGCTCTGGAGGTGTCGCCTAGTGGCCTATGGCGCCCGCCTGCTAAGCGGGTTGAGGGTTACCCCCTCTCGCGGGTTCAAATCCCGCCACCTCCGCCGTCAGATGCCAGCTGTTCCCCGCGGACGCTGACATCGACCTGTGCAGCCGGACCGAAGCGGCCCCCACCTCCCCGGTGGGGGCCGCGTCGGCGTTCGCGGGAAAGGGCCCTCCTCACGGAGTCGAGGGTCCCCGCTTTCCCGGCAGGGCCAGGTTGTGGTCACTCCTGCGGGGCCGCCCCGCGGTTGTGGTCACCGCTGAGGCTCACAGGGCCACTTTCGAGTGGTTGAGCGACCAGAAATCGGCGAGCCGGACCCTGGAGAGGACTTCGCCGGATGAGGAGCCTCGCGTCTGGCCACGCGGGCAGAGTCGGGTCCAGGTTGCCGAGATGGTGTGCAGCAGCGCCATGCGGCGCTCCTTATCGCCTGCGGGCAGGGGTTGGCTCGGCGGGCGCGCTCGCTTCTGAAAGAAGTTCGGCCGCGACGTATCAGGCGGTCGGCCGACGGCTCCTCGTGTGTGTGCGACGACAGGGGTGTTGCACACGGTGCGTCGCTCGGGGGGCGTCAGCGCCACAAGAAGGAGGGTGGGGCCAGCCGGTTGTCCAGCGAACGGCACCGGGGGCGGACCGGGACGACCGGGTGGCCCCACTTCCGCCCAGATGGAACAGATGTGACAGATGGACCAGATGGACCAGTGACTGTACGGCTCAGGCTCCCTATGCTCCCCAGAGGCGGCAAACCGAACATGACCAGTCGATGTCCAGGCGAAGGACGAGTCACATGGTGAGCAGACCGGCGGGGCCCCGCGGAGGAACGACCCTGCCCCCCGAGCCGCCAACGCATGGCGGCGACCCCAGCGGCCCCAATGACGTGCTGCTCCTGGACCCGACCACTGCATACCGGACCAAGCAGCCCGCGCACGTGCGTCCGACGACGTTCGTCAGCGGGACGCTGCTCGTGCGCGGCCGGAACCACGACACGTGGGAGGCGCTGCGCGCCGCCATCGACGACGCAGGATTCGTCATCGGTGCTGAGGACCGCCTCGGGCGCCACCTCCTGGACCTCGCGAACCTGGCACCCGAGCAGCACGCTGAGCTGGCCGCCATCTGGGTCGAACGGATCACGCTGGTGGCGAACCCGAACCGGCCGGAGGACGTGTTCCGCCCGCTGGACACCTGGCGTCTGCTGCAGAGCTACCGTGCCCGGGTCGCCGCAGACCCCGAGCGGATGCAGGACGTCGGTCTTGAGCACCCGGTCTCCCGGGGGGCGCACCCCAACCCGGCCACCGCCCCGCACCCGGCGACGGCCCCGCATCCGGCCACCGCCCCGCACCCGGCGACCGCGCCGCACCCGGCCACGGCCCCGCACGGGGACGGGCTCGCCCTCTACTCCGAGCCGGGATGGGGCGGCCGGCAGCCGGTCAACTGGCTGGGACCCGCACCCAGGCGTCGGCTCAAGCCCAAGTCCCCCCTGCGACCCCAGGTCGCCGTGCTGGACTCCGCCATCGGCACGCACCCGTGGCTGACGCGCAAGGACGTCACGCGCGACCCCAAGGTCCTGGGAACCCTGATCGGGATCCCGGCCGGCCCAGGCAGCGCCGAGGTCACAGGCGCGAGCGACCTTTTCACAGGTGAGCTGGAACCCGATGCCGGCCACGGCACCTTCATCGCCGGACTCGTGCGTCAGGCGTGCCCGGACGCGCACATCCTGGGGATCCGGCTGTTCCGGGGAGACGGCGAGGTCACAGACGCGGACATGCTGCAGACGCTGCAGCTGCTCGCCCTTCGTCACCTGCTGGCACTGGAGGGACGAGGGCACGACCACGGGAGGGAGAACCGTCCCCTGGACGTCGTCTCTCTGTCGTTGGGCTACTACCACGAGACACCGGAGGACGAGTCTTTCGACTCCCTCCTGCGCAGCATCCTCCGGCTGATGGGCCGCTACGGAATCTGCGTGGTCGCCTCAGCGGGCAACGACGCGACCAACCGGAAGAACTACCCGGCGGCCTTCGCTCCCCAGGACGGCGGCCTGGGTGAGGACGACACGGTCCCGGTCGTGGCGGTGGGCGCGCTCAACCCCGACGGCACGGTGGCGCTCTTCAGCAACGACGGGCCCTGGGTGCGGTTCTGGCGGCCCGGTGCGTGCTTGGTCAGCACCCTGCCCACCACCTTCGACGGGTCCGAGCAGGCACGCAGCATCCTCGTCGGACAGCGAGGGGAGACCCGGGCAGCGCTCGACCCCGACGACTTCACCGCCGGCTTCGCGGTGTGGAGCGGCACCTCCTTCGCAGCCCCGTTCCTCGCGGGCCAGCTCGCCGCGGAGCTCCTGGGACGCCGCAGGGACGAGAACCTGCCCGAAGAGACAGCCGTCCAGCGGGCCCGTCAGGCGCTGGCGGACCTTCCGCCCGTGGGAGGCCCCATGAGGGGCGGCCGCTCATGATCGAGACCGAGCCGAGCGGCGAGACGCTCTGCAACCGGGCGTCCACAGCCTTCACCTCGTTCCGGCAGGGCGACCGCGCGGCCTTCGACGAGCTGGTGACCCTGTTGACGCCCCTGCTCTGGCACACCGTGCGCGGCCAGGGCATCGACCAGGTTGCCGCCGAGGACGTCGTACAGACCATCTGGATGCGGCTGCTGCACAGCAGCGCCTCGATCCGAGATCCGCAGACGGTGGTGAAGTGGCTGCTCACGGCCGCCCGCCGGGAGGCGTGGCGGGTGAGCAACCGGGCACGGGCCGACCTCGTCAAGACCGCGTCACTGTTCGGGGAGGAGGGCGAGGAGCTGGCCTCCATCCCGCTTCAGCGTGAGAAGACACCCGAGGAGCTGGTGTTCAGTGAGGACCGCCAGCGACAGCTCTGGGGGCATGTGCAGGCACTCTCGCCCCGCTGCCGCGAGCTGATGAGGGTGATCGCCTTCGCGGACCGCCCGGACTACGCTCTGATCGCCGAGTCCCTCGGCATGCCCGTCGGAAGCATCGGGCCCACCCGGGGCAGGTGCCTGGCCAAGCTGCGCCAAGAGCTGGCGGCAGACCCCACGTGGGAAGGAAGTGAGTCGTGATGGACGACGACCACGCCCTCGCCGAGCTGGCCGCCGAGCCGCTCGACGACGTCGACACCGCGACTCTGGAGAGGGTCCGTGCGGTGTACGACGAGGCGGACCCGGTGCCCGCAGACCTGGTGGAGCGGGTCAGGTTCTCGCTGGCGCTTGACGAGATGTTCGACGAGGTCGCCCGCATGACAAGGGTCCCGCAGGACGCGTTGGCGACCCGCAGCGACCCCGCACAGGAGACCCGCACCGAGACGCTGACCTTCTCCGCCGAGAGACTGACGGCCATGGTCACCGTCAACCGGGTGTCGTTGGGGAAGCTGAGGCTGGACGGCTGGATCGCCCCTGCGGAGCCGTGCGAGGTCCGCCTCCGGATCCAGGGTCGTGCGGACCGCGAGGTCCTCGCCGACGCCCACGGGAGGTTCAGCTTCGACGAGCTGGAGGAGGGCTTCGGCCAGCTGAGCTTCCATCCCCTCCACGGTCCGGCCGACGTCGAGCCGGGTGACGCGGCGAGCGAGGGATCTGAGAACTCGGTGGTGACCCCGCTGTTCCAGCTATAGGTTCGGTTGGTGGCCATCGCCCTTGACCCGGACGCCCTGCGCGTGGAGGTCGAGGCGGCCCGGGAGCACTCCCAGCACGGTCAACCCGCGCTCGCGATGGCACGCTACCGCTCGCTTCGCCGGCGGATCGAGCGCTCGGGGGACGCCCGCGCCGAGGTCCGGGCCCAACAGGCTCGCGTGCTCCTGGGACTGGCGGCGGCGCAGTTCGAGCTCTCTGGCAGGTTGGGCCAGGCCATGTCCCTGCTGGCTCAGGCCGAGGCGGTGACCGGCGCAGACAGCGCAGCCCTTCTCGCCTCCGTCCGCGGGCAGCGCGGGCTGCTGCTGCTCCGCAGCGGACGTCGCCGTGAGGCACTTCGCGCCTTCGACACCGCGGCCGCGGTCGGCGACCAGGCGGATCCCTACGACCGGACCCGGATCCTGCTCAACCGCGGGGTCCTGCACCTGGACATCGGCTCGCTCGACCAGGCTGCACGGGACTTCACCGACTGCCTGACGCATCTCACCGGGGCGAGCGACGCACTCCTGGTCTGGAAGGCCCGCCACAACCTCGCCTTCGTCGACTTCCTCGCCGGCAGGATCCCCCGTGCGCTGGCGGCGATGGAGGCCGCGGAGCGCGCACTGGGCGGCGACCCGCCGTCGATCGGGCTGCTGGACCGGGCCAGGGTACTCCGTGAGGCAGGACTGGTCAGCGAGGCGGACCTGCTGCTGGCCCGCGCGGCCGAGGACTTCGAGAAGGCGAGGCTCCTGCAGGACCTGGCGGAGACCCAGCTGGCCCGAGCCGAGTGTGCCCTGGTCGAGGGGGAGGTCGACCGGGCCCGGCTGCTGGCTCGCCGGGCGGAGCGGCTGTTCGCACGCCGGGAGAACCTGCAGTGGCAGCGCCGGGCCCAGCTGTTCCTGCTGCGCTGCGACCGGCAGGCGGTCGACGTACGCACCCCGGGCAAGCGCCGCCCCGCGCTCCGTCGCCTCGCGGCCCGCGCCCGGCAGCTGGCCGAGGACTGCCGGGCGGAGCAGCGTGCCGATCTCGCCCGTGGGGCAGTCCTCCTCGCGCTCGAGTGCGAGCTGCGGGCGGGAACGGCGGCCGAGGACCTCACCCCTCCCCAGATGCGGTCCGGGGACCCTCTGCAGGCGCGCCTGCACACGCGTGAGGTCCGGGCGCTGGTCGCTCTGCACCGCGGCGACCGGGTCCGGGCTGCCTCCGAGGTCCGGCACGGGCTGGGCGAGCTGGGCTCCTACCAGGGCAGCTTCGGGTCGCTGGACCTCCGCACGGCCAGCGCCGTGCACGGCCTGCCGCTGGCCCGGCTGGGGCTCGAGATCGCGGACCGACGCGGCAGCGCCGCGGACTTCTTCGCTGCGGTCGAGAGGGGCCGGGCGATCTCCACCCGGCTCGCGCCGGTCGGCCCGCCGACCGACGAGCGCACCGCCGAGCTGCTCACCGAGCTGCGGCGCACCCAGGAGGAGGCCCGCGGGCTGGAGGGGGACGCGCGCTCCGCAGACCGGGCGGCCACGCTGCGGAACCGCGCGGCCCGGCTGCAGCGGGAGATCCGGGCCCGCGCCTGGGAGCTTGAGGGGCAGGCCGAGCGCTCCGTCGCCACGAGCGCCCGGGTCACCGACATCGCGGCGGCGACGCGCGTGCGGGGCACCGCCTTCGTCAGCTACGTCGTGCACGCGGGGCGCTGGCGGGCCGTGGTGGCCAGCGGCCGGCGGCCCCGGATGTTCGACCTGGCCGCCGAGGCGGAGGTCGTCGAGCTCGTGCACCGCGTCCGCGCCGACCTCGACGCGCTGGCGATGCCGATGCTCCCCGCCCCGCTCTCCGACGCCGTACGACGCTCGCTCGACGCCGGTCTGCACCGCCTCGACGCCCTCCTGCTCGCGCCGCTGGGGCTGGACGGCTCACCCGTGGTCGTCTCCTGCAGCATGAACCTGGCACTGGCTCCCTGGAGCCTGCTGCCGTCGCGGCGGCGGGTGCCGGTCGTGGTGACCCCGAGCGCCACCGCGTGGCTGCGGACCGGGCCGCGTGGCCGCCGTGCTCGTCCCCGGGTCGTGGCGGTCGCCGGACCGGGCCTCCATCGCGCCGTGGGAGAGGCCGAGCAGGTGCGGGCCAGCTGGCCGGGCGCCGAGCTGCTCACCGGGCCCGAGGCCACCACCGAGGAGGTGCGGAAGGCGCTGGCCACCGCCGACGTGGTGCACGTCGCCGGGCACGGCACCCACCAGCAGGAGAGCCCGCTGTTCTCCTCGCTCCGGCTGGTGGACGGGCCGCTGTACGCCTACGAGCTCGATGCCGACGGCGGGTCGGCGCCCTGCGTCGTGCTGTCCGCGTGCGAGGCGGGGCTCGCCACCGTGCGCCCCGGCGACGAGGGCCTGGGGCTGACCAACGTGCTGCTGCACCTCGGGTCCCGCTCGGTGCTGGCCGCCGTCGCGCGCGTCCGTGACGACGTCGCCGCCCAGGTGATGGCTCAGGTGCACGCGTCGATGGCGGCGGGCACGCACAGCGCCCAGGCCCTCGCCGACGCGCTCGCCGTGGCAGAGGGGAACGGCCAGGTGGCTCCGTTCATGACCTTCGGGTCCACCTGGTAGGACGCATGCGGGCTCAGGCGCCCAGGCGCGCCCTCAGGCCGTCCAGCTCGGTCCACAGCACGGCCGGCAGCGTGTCGCCGAACTTCTCGAACCACTCGGTGATCTGCGGGATCTCGGCCTTCCACTCCTCGAGGTCCACGGCGAGGACGGCGGCGAGGTCGGACTCCGACAGGTCCAGCCCCTCGACGTCGAGCGCCCCAGGGGTCGGGACGTGACCGATCGGGGTCTCGAGCGCCTCGGCCCGTCCCTCGATCCGCTCGACGACCCACTTGAGCACCCGGCTGTTCTCGCCGAAGCCGGGCCACAGAAAGCCACCGTCCTCGTTTCGCCGGAACCAGTTGACGTAGAAGATCCTCGGCAGCTTCGAGGCGTCGTTGTCCTTGCCGACGGTGATCCAGTGGTTGAAGTAGTCGCCGGCGTCGTAGCCGATGAAGGGCAGCATCGCCATCGGGTCACGGCGCACCACGCCCACCTGACCGACCGCCGCGGCGGTCGTCTCCGAGGCTGAGCGTCGCACCCATGAAGGTGCCGTGCACCCAGTCGCGGGCCTCGGTCACCAGCGGCACGGTCGTCTTCCGGCGGCCGCCGAACAGGATCGCGTCGATGGGGACGCCGCGCGGGTCGTCGTACTCGGGAGCGAGGATGGGGCACTGCTTGATCGGCGTGCAGTAGCGGCTGTTCGGGTGGCTCGAGAGCTCGTCGGAGTCGGGGGTCCAGTCCTCGCCCTTCCAGGACGTGGCGTGCGTCGGGCATGTTCTCCAGGCCCTCCCACCAGATGTCCCCGTCGTCGGTGAGCGCGACGTTGGTGAACACCGAGTTGCCGATGTCGATGGTGCGCATCGCGTTCGGGTTGGTCTGCTCGTTGGTGCCGGGTGCGACGCCGAAGAAGCCGAACTCGGGGTTGACGGCGTAGAGCCGGCCGTCCTCGCCGATCCGCATCCAGGCGATGTCGTCGCCGAGGGTCTGCACCTCCCAGCCGGGGATGGTCGGGCGCGAGCATCGCCAGGTTGGTCTTGCCGCAGGCGCTGGGGAAGGCTGCGGCGATGTACTTGGTGACCCCCTGCGGGCTGGTCAGCTTGAGGATCAGCATGTGCTCGGCGAGCCAGCCCTCGTCGCGGGCCATCACGCTGGCGATCCGCAGCGCATAGCACTTCTTGCCGAGCAGCGCGTTGCCGCCGTAGCCCGAGCCGTAGGACCAGATCATCCGCTCCTCGGGGAACTGCACGATGTACTTCGTGTCGCTGCACGGCCAGGGGACGTCGGCCTGGCCCGGCTCCAGCGGCATCCCGACCGAGTGCAGCGCGGGCACCCAGTGCACGTCGGTGCCGGCGGCGTCCAGCTCCTCCATCCGCCTCAGCACGTGGGTGCCCATCCGGGCCATCACCCTCATCGAGGCCACGACGTACGCCGAGTCGGTGATCTCCACGCCGAACATCGGGTGCTCGGACTCGAGGTGGCCCATCACGAACGGGATGACGTACATCGTCCGGCCCCGCATGCAGCCGCGGTAGAGGTCGGTCATCAGGGCCTTCATCTCGCCCGGGTCCATCCAGTTGTTGGTCGGCCCGGCGTCCTTCTCCTCGACGCTGCAGATGAAGGTGCGGTCCTCGACGCGCGCCACGTCGGTGGGGTCGGAGGCCGCGTGGAACGAGTTGGGCTTCTTCGCCGGGTCCAGCCGGGTGAACGTGCCGGTGGCGACCAGGGCGTCGGTCAGCTCGGTCCACTCCGCGTCCGAGCCGGTGCACCAGTGCACGCTGTCGGGCTGCGTGAGCTCCGCGACCTCTTCGACCCAGGAGAGGATCCCCTGGTGGCTCGTGGGCCTCGTGGGTGCTGTCTGTGGTCGCTCGCTCGTGGCGGTCATGGTCCCCGGGTCCTCTCGGCGCGTTCCCGTCGCCGTCCGGGCGCCCGAGGGAGGTTCCACCCGGTGGGCCGAGAACGACGGACGGCCACCACGATGCCGCGATGGCACGGGTGTGGTCGGCATCAGTGCTGTCGATGGGCGTGTCTGGTCTGGGGCTCGGGCCCCGAGCCGGTGCGTGACCTGCGCTCGGGCCGAGCGGCGAACTGAGCCCGCCGCGTCGTTGCGGGGGGAGCTGGCCACCCACCTGGCGAACCGGACTGCAGGCCCGTCCCACCGGAGGGTGTGCGGTGAATGTACTCACTCCCCAGCGGTCCGGCTATTGGATCGGTCAAAGCAGCGCGGCTACCAGCGCGGGTGGATCGCGGCCCGCAGGTGCGTGTCGTAGATCCGGCGGACGCCCTCGTCGAAGGCCGCCCCCAGGGGAGGGACGCGCCCGGCTGCGGCGTTGCTGCGGGCCTGGTCGACGTTGCGGGCGCCGGGGATGACGCTGGAGACGCCCTCGTGCTGCCAGAGCCACGCGATCGCGGCCTGTGCCGACGTGATGCCCTCGGGCGCCTGCGCCCTGACCAGGTCCCCGAACTCCTTGGCCGCGACCAGCCCGGTCTCGTAGTCCACCCCGGAGAACGTCTCGCCGACGTCGAAGGCGCTGCCGTCGCGGTTGAAGCTCCGGTGGTCGTCGTCGGCGAACGTGGTGCTGGCGTCGTACTTCCCCGAGAGCAGGCCGGAGGCGAGCGGCACCCGGACGATGATCCCGACGCCGGCCTCGGATGCAACGGGGAGCACCTCGTCGATGGGCTTGAGCCGGAACGCGTTCGCGATGATCTGCACGGTCGCGACGTGCGGGTGGGCGATCGCGGCGAGCGCCTCCTCGACCTTCTCGACGCTCACGCCGTAGGCGGCGACGGCGCCCTCGTCGACGAGGGTGTCCAGCGCGTCGTAGAGCTCGTCGTCGGTGTAGACCGCGGTGGGAGGGCAGTGCAGCTGGACCAGGTCGAGCGTTTCCACGCCGAGGTTGCGGCGGGAGCGCTCGGTCCAGGACCGGAAGTTGTCCAGCACGTAGTTCTCGGGCACCTGGTCCAGGCGCCGGCCCATCTTGGTGGCCACGGTGACCGCGGCGTCGGGACGGTCCGCGAGGTAGCCGCCGATCAGGGACTCGCTGCGTCCGTCGCCGTAGACGTCGGCGGTGTCGAAGAACGTCACCCCCTCCTCGACCGCCGCGTCGAGCACGGCCCGGGCGTCCGCCTCGGGGACGTCACCCCAGTCCGCGCCCAGCTGCCACGTGCCCAGCCCGACGACCGAGACGGTGCGCCCGGTCCTGCCCAGAGTCCTCGAGTCCATGGGTGCCCTCTACCCACTCGGCGGTGCGGCACTCGGGCCGCCGGGAGGGTCCTCCGGGCTAGCCCACCGGCACGTTCTCCGGGAGTGCCCGGTGCTTCCCGCGCAGCTGCTCGGGGGCCTTGGAGAGGTTGCTCGGCCACCACATCCGTCGGTCCAGCTCGAGGTTCAGGGCCGTGACGAGGACGGCCCGGACCACGATCGTGTCCAGGAGCACCCCGAGCGCGACCGCGACGCCTATCTCGGCGAACGCCACCACGGGGAGCGTAGCCAGCACCGCGAAGGTGCCGGCGAGCACCAGTCCGGCCGAGGTGATCACGCCGCCGGTCGCGGCCAGCCCGACCAGGGCACCACGGCGGGTCCCGAGCACCCGTGCCTCCTCGTGCACCCGGGTCATCAGGAAGATGTTGTAGTCGATCCCGAGCGCGACGAGGAACACGAAGACGAACAGCGGCAGGGACGAGTCCGCACCCGCGAACCCGAACACGTGCTTGAACAGCAGGGCGCTCAGCCCCAGCGCCGCCGAGAAGGACAGCACCACGGTGGCAATGAGGACCAGCGGCGCCACCAGTGCGCGCAGCAGCATCATCAGGATCACGAAGACCACCAGCAGCACCACGGGGATGATCAGCCGGTTGTCGGCCGAGGACGCCCGCAGCGTGTCCAGGACGATCGCCGTGCCGCCGCCCACCTCGGCGTCCGCACCGGGCAGCCGGTGCAGGACCTCTCGCACCCGGTCGACGGTGTCCTTCGCGGCCTGGCTGTCCGGAGGGTCGCTCAGGGTGCCCTGCAGGAACGAGCGGTCGCCCTTGGTCACCGGCGGGGTGACCTGGTCGACGCCCTGGACGTCGCGCAGCGCGGTCCGCACCGCCCCCGCCTGGTCCGCGTTCGCGATGACGACGACCGGCTGGCCTGACCCGGCCGGGAAGTGCCGGGCGAGGACCTTCTCGCCGACCACGGAGTCCGGGGTCCCGTAGAACGAGTCCGCGTTCTTCAGCCCGTGCGCGTCGAGCTGCAGCAGCCCTGCGGACGCGACTGCCAGCACCAGCGTCGTGACCACCCAGGTGGTCCGCGGCCGACGCGCGATGCGACCGCCCACCTTCGCCCAGACTCCCGTGGTGGTGCTGTCGGGCGAGCCGTACGTCGGATGCACGGGCCAGAAGAACCAGCGACCGCAGATCACCAGCAGGGCCGGCAGCAGGGTCAGCATCACCATCAGGGTGAGCGCGACACCGACGGCGGCGACGGGCCCGAGGCCCTGGGTGGAGTTCATGCTGGCCAGCAGGAGGCAGAGCATCCCGGCGATGACCGTCGAGCCGCTGGCCAGGATCGCCGGACCGCATCGCTGCAGGGCGGACGCCATCGCCTCGTGCCGGTCCTCGTGGCGACGGAGCTCCTCCCGGTAGCGCGCCACGAGCAGCAGGGCGTAGTCGGTCCCCGCACCGAAGACGAGGACGGTGAGGATGCCGGCGCTCTGAGCGTTCACCGTCAGGCCGGCCTTGGCCGCCAGGAAGTAGACCGCCGCCTGGGCCACGAACAGCGACACCACGGCCGAGAAGACAGGCAGCATCCACAGCAGCGGGCTCCGGTAGGTGATCAGCAGGATCACCACGACGACAGCCACCGCCGAGTAGAGCAGCTTGCCGTCGATCCCGTCGAACGCCTTGGACGAGTCGGCCGCGTAGCCGGCCGGCCCGGTGACGTGCACCGACATGCCCGGCGGCGTGTCCGCGGTGACGTCCCGGATCGCGTCGACGGTCGAGCCGATCGCCATCCAGCCGTCGCTGCCGGGGTCGATCGGCACCAGCACCTCCAGGGCCTGCCGGTCCTGCGACGGCAGGGGGCCGGCCACCTCCTGGCCGTTCACGTGCTCGACGTCCCGCAACCGGTCGACCTGTCCGGCGACCGCGGCGATGTCATCGGTCGTGGCGCCCCCGCGGCGCTCGTAGACGATGACGGCCGGGACCTCCTCGCTGTTCTGGAAGCGGTCGCTCTCCTTCAGCACGGCGGTGGACTCGGCGTCGCCCGGCAGCCAGGCGACCGAGTCGTTCGTCTGGGCGCCGGTCAGCTTGCCGGCCGGCGAGACGGCCAGCACCAGGACGACCAGCCAGAAGCCCAGGACCACCCACTTCGACCGCCGGCCGGAGACGAGCATCGCGATCCTGGCGAACGGGCTGAGGGATCCTCGGCCGCTCGGGCTCCTGCGGACGCGGCCCCTGCGGACCCGGCCCCTGCTGACCGGATCCTCGCTGGCTAGACGCACCTCGACGACACCTCACGGCTGGACGGACTGCGGGAGCTGCTTGCTGGCCGGAACACGCTCCCACGGTTCTCGATGTTAGGCACGGTCGTCAACCGCTCATCCGGGCCATCTGGGGTGGTCATCGCCGCCCCGGGGTCCTCAGGCGGAGGCGGTGATGACCTCGACCCGGTCCTTGCCGCGAGCCTTGGCTCGGTACATCAGGTCGTCGGCGCGCCTGAGCACGGTGTCCGCGGTCACCGGGTCGGCGCCCTCCGCTTCGGACACGCTGGCGAACGTCATCCCGATGCTCGCCGTCACGCCGTGGACGCCGTCGTCGTGCCGGATGGAGCGGCGGACGGCGGCACTGATCCGGTTCGCGATCTGCAGGGCCGCCGCCCGCTCCCGGTCGCGGGAGTCCTGGGTCGGCGCACCGCCCAGCGAGGTCAGGGAGCGGGAGCCGGGCTCGAGGACGATCACGAACTCGTCGCCCCCGACGCGGGCCACGGTGTCACCCTCGCGCAGGATCGCCGCGATGCGTCGCCCGGTCACCCGGAGCACCGCGTCGCCGGTCGCATGCCCGGCGGAGTCGTTGACCAGCTTGAACCCGTCGAGGTCACAGAACAGCACCGACACCTCACCACCGTGCAGGGCGGAGCGGTCCAGGGCGTCCTGGAGCCGTTGCATCAGCAGCGTGCGGTTCGGCAGTCCGGTGAGACCGTCGTGTGTCGCGCCGTGCTCGAGCCGCTCCTCGACCAGGACGGTCTCGGTGATGTCGCGCATCACACCGACCACCTGGACCGCGGCGCCCTCGGAGTCCCGGGTGAACGGCGTGACCCGGCGGCTGATCCAGCGCCACTGCCCGTTGGCGTGCCGTGCCCGGTATCTCATGTGTCGTACGACGCCGTCCGCGAGCGTTGCGGCCTCGAGGTTCAGGGCCCGCAGCTTCGCGACGTCGTCGGGGTGCACCAGCTTGGCCATCAGGTCGGGGCCGAGTGCGGCAAGCTCCTCGAAGCTGAGACCGAGGATGTCCTTCCCGCGTGAGCCGTAGACGACGGCGCCGGTCGCCAGGTCGGTCACGAACGTGTAGTCGGGGGAGGCGGTGAGCACGGCGTGGATGAAGTCGCTGGCCTCCTGGGCGGCCGTCTGGGCGGCCGTCAGCTCCGTGATGTCCAGGTTGGTGCCCCGCACGCGGGTCGCGACGCCGTCCGGCGCGAGCTCCGCCTCGACGGTGGCCCGGACCCGGCGCTCCTTCCCGTCGGGACGCACGATCCTGTGCTCCCAGACCAGCTGGCCCCCCTGACGGCAGGCCTGCCTCCAGGCTGCTCGGGTGGTCTCGCGGTCATCAGGGTGGATGTGCTGGATGCCGAGCGCCTCGGTGGATCCGTCCGCGTCCGCCCGGGTGAGGCCCCACAGGGCCAGCAGCTCGTCGGAGTAGGTCCAGCGACCACTCGCCAGGTCGTGCTCGAAGCTGCCGATCTGACCGATCCGCTGGGCCTCGAGGAGCATCCGGCTCTGCTCCCCGGCCGTTCGGACCGCCGTCCTCTCGGCGGTGACGTCGGTGAGCGCGGAGACGGCTCCGAGGACCACGCCCCGGGCGTCGAGGATCTGCCTGTTCAGGGAGACGACCTCACGATGAGGGCCGCCGGCAGGCCCCACCAGCAGCTCGACGGCTCCCACCTGGTCGCCGCGCAGCGCCCGCACCAGCGGGTAGTCGTCGACCAGCACCGCGTTCCCCTCGGCGTCCAGCACGTCGAGCCGGGGAGCAGCCGCCTGGGGGTCCAGCCCCTTGCCGGTCTCCGCGTCCAGCCCCAGGATGTCCCGTCCGGCCCGGTTGCGGGCCCAGTCGGAGCCGTCCGGTCCGCAGGAGATGATGCCGACGTCGACGGTCTCCAGCAGCGCGGTCAGGAAGCTGTCCCGGGCCCTCAGCTCGGCGCGGGCCGCCTCGAGGTCGGCGCGCAGGTCTCGACCTCGTCGCCCGGACCTCGACCAGGGCGGGTGCGGGCCGGGGTGACGGCCCGCTGGAGACCGGACAGGTAGCCTCCACGGGAGCGCGGGCCGCCGGAGCGCCCGCCGACGGTGTGGCCGCGACCGGAGCGCCAGCCGACGGTGTGGCCGAGGAGGAGGCCGAGCAGGAGGGGGCTGGTCACCGGTCCTCACCCATCCGTTCCGGTGTCGCGCGGACCTGGTTGTCTGCTCTCATAGTCTCGGCATCCCGGACCCCGGTCTGAACACCGGTGGCGACACCCGGGCGGCGGGCGTCGCCCGCTCAGTGCAGCCGGTGCTCGAGCTCCTCCACGATCTGCTGCACCTGACGGGTCAGCTCGGTGTTCGTCTTCAGCTCGAGCTCCTGCTCCACGAAGTCGTGGTCGGCCTTCGCCTGCTGGTAGGCGGACTGCCGGTTCTGGCCGATCATCACGAAGGTGGACAAGAAGATGGCCTCCAGGGAGACGACCAGGGTCAGCGTCGGCCATGGGCTCGACTCGACGGCGAGCATCCAGACGGCGAACACCGCGACGTGGAGGTAGACGAACAGCATGGAGCCGGCGAACGCCGTCACCGCGTCGGCGATCCGCAGCTGCAGGTCCTGGGCGCGCTTGACCTGGAGGGCGGCGAACGCCGGGTGGGTGGGCCGTGCCGCACTGATGCTCATCGTGGTCTCCTCGCTGGGGCGGCCGCCGGGTGCGCCGTACCCTCCAGCACGCTAGCCGCGTCCCGCGCCCCGGGTGTGTGGGCACGAGGTCGAGCCGATGGTGGCCCGCGGACCTGCCGGTTCCACGTTGACGGCCGAGGGGAACGACTAGGCTGCGGGTCAGGCTCCGAACTCTCGGGCGACGGGACCCGCGTGTCGGAGCGTGGTCAGGAGGAGAGGACCGGGTGGAAGGCGCCGCTGCGCAGCCCCCGAAGGTCGTGCTCCTGGTCAATGCACTGCGCAAGAACGGAGCGGTGCACCTCACCCTCGAGCTGGCCCGCCGCTGGGCGCCGTACGGCGCCGGCCTCGCCGTGCTGGTGCGCCCCTTCGACGGGCAGGTCGTGACCCCTCCGCCCGAGGTGCGGATCGTCCACCTCACCCGGCGCCCGACCCGGCTGAGGCTGGCGCTGCTGGTGGGCTTCCCGCGGCTGGTCGCCGAGGCCCGCCGGGCGGACGTGGTGGTGGTCGGCTCCGAGATCGGCGTCGAGCTGGTCGTGGGGTACCTCGCGGCCCGGGTCGCACGGAGGGCGTTCGTGATCGGGGTGCACGCCGACCTGGACGAGGCGCTGCGGGAGTGGGTCCCTCGCCGGCTGCACGGATTGTTCTACTGGGTGCACCGGCACGCGGACGGGGCGGTCTGCGTGGCGCCCGCGCTGGCCGCCCCGCTGGTCCGCAACGGGCTGCCGCCGGAGCGGGTGCGGGTGGTCCGCAACGGCATCGACCCCGCCGCCGTGCGCCGTGCTGCCGAGGGCCCCGGCAGCCTGGTGAGCGGTGACCTGCCTGTGGTCGTGGCCAGCGGCAGGCTGGCCCGGCAGAAGGGCTACGACCTGCTGCTGGAAGCCCATGCCCGGGTGGTCCGCGACCTCCCGCACCGCCTGCTGGTCCTCAACGACGGCCCGGAGGCCGCGTCCCTGCAGGCCCTGGCGCAGTCACTGGGCGTCACGGGGTCGGTGGAGTTCGCGGGCGCTGTGTCCGCCCCGCTCCCGAGTGTGGCCGAGGCGGACCTGTTCTGCCTGCCGAGCCGTCACGAAGGCCTGCCGCTGGCCCTGCTGGAGGCGCTGGTGCTCGGTGCCCCGGTGATCGCGGCCGACTGCTCGGACGGCGTGCGGGACGCACTCGACCAGGGCCGGGTGGGTGAGCTGGTGCCGGTCGGGGACGTCGACGCCCTGGCGGCTGCGCTGGCGCGGCACCTCGCCGACCCCGGCCGCCTTCGGGAGCGGGCCCGGCTGGGGCCGGGCCATGCCGACACCTTCGACGGCCGCGCGATGGCGGCCGGCTGGGCGGCGGCCCTGCGCGACTTCAGCACCGGCCGCCCGGGCCTGCCGCCGGCGCCGCACGACGCGGCCGAGGGCCGGACTACGGGGTGAAGAAGTCGATGACCCCGGCGGTGACGCGCTCCAGCGTGCTGGTGTCCATGTAGGAGTGCAGCGGCAGCGTCAGCACCTGCCTGGTCGCTATCTCGGTGACCGTGAGATCCCCACGGCGGCTGTTCTCGTAGAAGGAGAAGTCGTGGGCCCCCATGAAGTGGATCCCGGTGGCGATGCCCCGCTTCTTGAGGTGCTCGATGAGGGCACCGCGACGGTCGCTGTCCCGCACCCGGATCACGTAGATGTAGGGGGCGATGCCGTCCCAGCTGGTCTTGAACAGCTCCACCCCGTCCAGTGGGCCGAAGGCGTCGTCGTAGAACCGGCAGTAGCTCTGGCGGTTGGCGATGAACTCGTCGACCATCCGGAGCTGGGAGAGCCCGATCGCCGCCGGAACCGAGCCGAGGTGGCAGCGGTAGCCCTGGCGGACGACGTCGAACTCCCAGTTGCGCCGGTTCTGGTAGCGCGCGTCCGTGTCGGAGTCGATCCCCAGGTGCCGCAGCTCGTGCAGGGTCTGGGTGTCGGCCGGGTCCGGGGTGATGACCGCCCCGCCCTCCAGGGTGGTGATGGTCTTCACCGGGCCGAAGCTGAAGCAGGTGAGGTCACCGAACGACCCGACCGGGCGGCCGTCGCTCAGCGTGCCGAACGCGTGCGCCGCGTCCTCGATGACGCGCAGGTCGTGCTCGGCGGCGATCGCCAGGAGGTCGTCGAGCTGGCAGGGGAGACCGAGGTAGTCGACGGCGAGGATCGCGCGGGTGCGGTCGGTGACCAGCGCCCGGACCGCGGACGGGTCGATGCTGAGGTTCGTGGGCTCCACGTCGGCGAACACCACCGCCGCCCCGGTCCTGGTCATCGCCTGGTGTCCGGCGACGTAGGTGAACGAGGGACAGATGACCTCGTCCCCCGGACCGAGGCCGATCAGGCGGGCGGCGATGTGCAGTGCCTCGGTGCACGAGTTCGTGGACACCAGGCTGCGGTCCTCGAGGCCGAGATAGCTGCTCAGCTGCTCCTCGAACTCCCGGCTGAGCCGGCCCATGCCGAGCCAGCCGGCCTCGAGCGCGTCTCGAGCGGCGGCCTGCACCTCAGGCCCCAGGTACGGCCGGTAGACAGGTATCGGCTCCGAGTCGTTCATGACAATCTTCCCCCGCTCGTGGTAATGCCCCGGCTATAACGTACAGGACATACGCCGCAATACCACGAATCACCATCTGAGACGGCCGGCAAAGAATGTGCGTGTCCACCTCTGCGGAGGCGCTCCGGTCAGGCATTCTTCGTCCGTGTCCGAGGTGCTTTGGGAGTCCAAGCGGTTCCCGTCGCTACTGTGGGGTATTTTTCTCTGGCCATGACCCAGTCCCGCGAGGCACCGTCGAGCACCGTCGTCACCGACGTCTGCGTGGTGGGAGCCGGCCCGGCGGGTCTGACCTTCGCACGCGAGTGCATCGGCAGCCCGTTCGGCGTTCTCGTGCTCGAGGGCGGCCGGTACGCCTGGGACGAGCACGCACAGACCCTGCGCAGCCCGCTGGTCGAGTCGCCGTACTACGAGCCCGGCGCCCTGTCCCTGGGGCGGCGTCGACAGTTCGGCGGCACGGCGAACATCTGGTCCCACGTGACCAGGCCCGACGACGGACGGGTCTACGCCCGCGCCCTGCCGGCGGAGGCCGTCGATCTCGAGGCTCGCGGCTGGCAGCCCACGGGTGGCTGGCCTCTCGGTGTGGCTGACCTCGCGCCGTACTACGACCGTGTCGCGCGAGTGTGGATAGGACGCCCGGTCGACAACGACCCGGGCACCTGGAGCCGGCCGGACCGGCCGCCGCTCCCGCTGGGGGACGGTCCGCTGAGGACCAAGATGGCCCAGTACGGCGCCAACGACGTGTTCACCTGTCGCTACCGCGACGAGATCTTCGCCAGCGAGAACGTCCGGGTGCGCGTGGACAGCACGGTCGTCGAGCTGGAGTCGGACCGTCCCGGCTCGACGATCAAGCGGGCCCGGGTGCGACGGGCGGACGGGTCGACGTACTTCGTCGAGGCCCAGGTCTTCGTGATGGCCGGCGGCACTGTGGAGAACGTCCAGACGCTGCTCCACTCCGAGGCGACGCGGCCCGGGGCGGTGGGCAACCGGCACGACAACGTGGGCCGCTACGTCACCGACCACCCCGAGTTCCTGATGGGCACGATCCTCCCGGCGGACCGCGACCTGGTCGAGCGGATCGGCCTCTACGACATGCACCACGTGGACGACAGCCTGGTGAGCGGTCTGCTCACCTTCGACCAGGACTTCAAGCGTGAGGAAGGGCTGCTGAACATGGCTGCGGTGCTGCTGCCGCAGCCGGCCGGGTTCGGGACGACGGCGGAGCGGGCCATCAGGTCACTGCGTCCGATCGGAGCCGGGCGGGTGCCCCCCGATGCCATGTCCCACCTGCGCTCCGTGCTCGCCAGCCCCCGAGACAGCGCGGCCGTGCTGCGCGGCCGGCTGCTCGAGCGGCACCGCCGCGGGCGCGACTACAAGGACGGCTATGTCTGGCACCGCGGGGGATGGTCGCGTCCGGGCATCGACCGCAGCCGGCTGCCGGTCCTCGAGGTGCACGTGGCGACCGAGCAGACCCCCGAGCGCGACAACCGGCTGCAGCTGACCGGCGTCCTGGACGCCCTGGGCCGCCGACAGGTCAAGCTGACGCTGGGCTGGTCGGGCTCGGACCGCGAGAACCTGCTGCGCACCATGACCGCCTTCGCAGCGGAGATCGCCGGGGCGGGGCTCGGCGCCTTCCAGCGGTGGGTCGAGTTCACCGGTGAGACCCGACCGATCAGCCATGGGCTGCACCACCCGATGGGCGGCACCCGCATGCACGCCGACCCGCGGGTCGGGGTGGTCGACGAGAGCTGCCGCGTGCACGGGGTCTCGAACCTGTACGTCGCCGGCGGCTCGGTGTTCACCACGAGCCTCGGCTACGCCAACCCCACCCTGACCCTCCTCGCCCTGAGCGTCCGGCTCGCCGAGCGCGTCACCGCTGAGCTGGGCCGGAGCACCTCCGTCGGCGCGCACGCCTGACCCCTGCCGACCCGGCGCATCCGCAGGCCGAGAACCCGTCGACCCGGCGCATCCGCAGGCCGAGAACCTGCCGACCCGGCGCGTCTGCCGGCCGGGAACCCGTCGACCCGGCGCGTCTGCCGGCGGGGAACCTGGCGGCGCGGGTCACCCATCGGGCGCTGGGAGACCCCGTCAGCCAGCAGCGACAGCTTCTCTCCCGGGTCGGGACAAGTCCACGAGGTCGCGGAACCGCTGGCGACCGGCGGTCGGGTGCCACGATCCGGACTGTCACCAACTCTCGTTCTACGCCGGCACCACCCCGGGCGATGTCCGGGAGGACTCGCGTCCATGCCGTGCGCTCGGTCCGCACCGTTCCCGTCGGTCGGGCCACGTCGACGGTCGTCGTGAGAGCCCTGACAGGTCCGCACGCCCGTGCGTCTCGCTGGTCGCGTCCGCGGGGAGCGTCGAGAGCGGTGCGGGTCCTCGGCAGCGCCGGGGTGCCGCCGACTCGGGGCCACGAAGCACGGGTTGCCCTGCCCGAGGCCGTTGCCGTCACTGTGCTGCTCGTCTCGGGCATGATGCTCCATGTCGCCCTCTGGCTCACGCCAGATGCCTCGGCGCATGCACCGGTCGGCCCGCCTCACCCCTCGGCTGCCCCGGGGCCGTCCCCGGCTGCGCCGTACGGACGGTGAGAGGGTCAGGGTTGGCAGAGGAGGAGGAGTGATGGACGGGCTGGCTGTGTTCTTCGACATCGGCGACACGCTCGCGGCCGGCGTGTTCGAGGGTGGGCGGCTGGCTGGCCTGGAGACCTACCGTTTCGTGCCGGAGATCCTGACCGCGATCCGCACGGCCGGTGCGGGGATGCCAGTGGCCGTGGGCTTGATATCGAACACCGGCGACGAGACTGCGGCAAGGCTGCAACAGCTGCTCGTCGAGGCTGGGCTGCTTCCTCTCGTGGACGGCGGTCTCTGCCTGTTCAGCTCGGTGGAAGGGCTTGACAAGACCCAGTCGGCCTTCTTCGACCTGGCCAGGCAGCGCTCCGGCCTTCCGGCGCACCGATGCATCTTCGTGGGCGAGAGCGCGGACGAGCGATCGGTCGCCGCTTCCGTCGGCTTCCAGGTCTCACCACATCCGTTGCACGCGTTGCGCCTCGTCTCGACGCTGTCGGCCGCGCCCCCGCACCCCTAGTAGACCGGGCCGGCTGGCGAGGTCCGGGCCTGCAGACCGGCCGGCTGGCGAGGTCCGGGCCTGCAGACCGGCCGACTCGGCGGGTCCGGGCCTGCGGACGGGCCGGGTCGGCAGGGTCTGGGCCTGCGGACGGGCCGGGTCGGCGGGTCGGAGGGTTGCGCCCAGCCGCGAAGACGGACCATAATCGTCAGGAAACCTGTCCATTGTTGCGCTGTTCCTTCCTCGTCGCCCGCCGACCCGTCGCTGCCCTTGGAGCCCGCCCTGTGACCGAGAGTCCCGCTTCGCCCTCCCAGCCGACCCCGCAGCCGCCCTCCCAGCCGCCCTCCCAGCCGACCCCGCAGCCGAGCGGGCCGCACCTTCCCCCCACGCTTCGCGCGGAGCGGCGGGGTGCCGTCGCCGTGCTGACGCTGGCTCGGCCGGAGAAGCGCAACGCGCTCAGCGACGAGACCATCCTGGGGATCGAGCGCTTCTTCACCGGACTCGATCCGGAGGTGCACGCCGTGGTGGTCGCCGCGGACGGGGACCACTTCTCGGCCGGGCTGGACCTCGCCGAGATGGGCTCACGGGACACGTTGTCGGGCGTCCGGCACTCCCGGATGTGGCACCGGGTCTTCGACCTCGTCGAGAGCGGGTCCGTCCCGGTCGTCGCCGCACTCAAGGGCGCCGTCGTCGGGGGCGGTCTGGAGCTGGCGGCAGCGGCGCACATCCGGGTGGCCGAGCGGTCCACCTTCTACGCCCTCCCGGAGGGACAGCGGGGACTGTTCGTGGGGGGCGGCGCGGCGGTGCGGGTCCCCCGGCTGATCGGCGTGGCCCGGATGGTCGACCTGATGCTGACCGGGCGGCGCTACGACGCCGAGGAGGGGGCCTCGGCCGGCCTCAGCCAGTACGTCGTCGAGAACGGCTCCGGCCTGGCCACGGCGCTGGAGCTGGCGGAGCGGATCGCCGGCAACGCGCCCCAGACGAACTTCGCGGTGGTCCAGGCGCTGCCCCGGATCGCCGAGGCCAACCCCCGCGAGGGCTACCTGATGGAGTCCCTGATGGCCGCGATCTCCCAGGGCACCGACGACGCGAAGCTGCGGATGCAGGAGTTCCTCGAGGGCCGCAGCTCGAAGGTCACGGACCGGTGAGCGCGCACCGAGCGGACGGCCGCGCCCCGGCGGGCGTCGAGGTCGGGCAGGTGCTGTCGACGCCGCCCGATGACGTGCTGGAGCACAGCAGGGTCGGACACTTCCTGGCCTGGCTCGACGAGCGCCGGGGCCTGCGGATGTCCACGCACGAGGAGCTGTGGCGCTGGTCGGTCGACGACCTGGCCGGCTTCTGGTCGGCGGTGTGGGACTACTTCGGGGTGGTCGCGCACGCGCCGTACACCCGGGTCCTGGGACGCCGCGACATGCCCGGCGCCGAGTGGTTCCCAGGCGCGCTGCTGAACTACGCCGAGCACGCACTGGGCGGTCCCGCCGACTCCGACCGGGTGGCCGTCCTCGGCCGTTCCCAGACGCGGCCCGACGTCGACCTGACGTTCGCCGACCTGCGTGACCAGGTGGCCCGGGCGCGCACCGTGCTGGCCGGGCTGGGCGTGCGTCCCGGCGACCGGGTCGCGGGCTACGTCCCGAACGTGCCCGAGGCACTGGTCGCCTTCCTCGCGACGGCGAGCCTGGGGGCGACCTGGGCGAGCTGCGCGACCGAGTTCGGCCCCCGGTCGGTGGTCGACAGGTTCGCGCAGATCGAGCCCGCCGTGCTGCTGGTGGCCGGTGGCTACCGCTACGGCGCCAAGGACGTCGACCGCACCGAGCAGGTGCGCGAGATCCGGGCCGCCCTGCCGGGGATCCGTCACGTCCTGGACATCGAGTACGGCGACCACCGGGTCGAGGACGCCGGGTCCTGGCCGGACCTGCTCGCGGCGGTGCAGCACCCCGTGCTCGCCTTCGAGCCGGTGCCGTTCGACCACCCGCTGATGGTGCTGTTCTCCTCCGGTACGACGGGCCAGCCCAAGGCCATCGTGCACGGCCACGGCGGGATCCTGCTCGAGCACCTGAAGAACCACGCCCTCTCCTGGGACCTCGGGCCGGAGGACCGGATGCTGTGGTTCACCACCACCGCCTGGATGATGTGGAACGCGCTGGTGTCCTCGCTGCTGGTCGGCTGCTCGATCGTGATGGTCGACGGCGACCCGGCCCACCCCGACCTGACCTGGCAGTGGCGGCTCGCCGAGGAGACGGGTGCGACGCTGATGGGCGCCAGCCCCGGTTTCGTGATGGCCTGCCGGGCCGCGGGGGTCGACCTGCGCACGGGCTACGACCTCTCGATCCGGGTGGTCGGGTCGGCCGGGTCCCCGCTGCCACCCGAGGGCTATGCGTGGATCCTCGAGCAGCTCGGTCCGGAGGTCCTGCTCAACGTCGGCAGTGGTGGCACCGACGTCTGCAGCGGGCTGGTGCAGAACAACCCGCTGCTGCCGGTGCTGGCCGGCAAGATCTCCGGGCGTGCGCTCGGGGTCGACGTGCACGCGTTCGACGAGGACGGCAAGGAGGTGGTCGGCGAGCCGGGTGAGCTGGTGCTGACCTCACCGATGCCGTCGATGCCCGTCGGCTTCTGGGGCGACGAGGACGGGAAGCGGCTGCGCGCGGCGTACTTCGACCACTTCCCCGGGGTATGGCGTCACGGCGACTGGATCGTCTTCGACGCCGACGGCAGCTGCGTGGTGACCGGACGCTCGGACGCGACCCTGAACCGGGGTGGGGTGCGGCTCGGCACGGCGGAGTTCTACCGCGTCGTCGAGGAGCTGGAGCAGGTCCGCGACAGCCTGGTGGTGCACCTCGAGGACCCGGCCGGCGGCAACGGCGAGCTGCTGCTGTTCGTGACCCTCGAGGCGGGGGCCACGCTGGACGACGCACTGGTCGCCCGGATCCGGGGCGAGCTGCGCACCGCCCTCTCACCGCGGCACGTGCCGGACGCCGTGCACGTGGTGCCGGCGGTCCCGCGGAACCTGACGGGCAAGAAGCTGGAGCTGCCCGTGAAGAGGATCCTGCAGGGGTCCCCGCTCGAGGACGTGGCCAGCCGGGACGCCCTCGCGGTGCCCGCCTCGCTCGACGCGTTCGTCGAGCTGGCCAGGCAGCGGCAGGACGGCACCGCATGACCACGATGGTCCCGCCGGAGGACATCCGCACCGTCGCGATCGTCGGCGCCGGGTCCATCGGGGCGAGCTGGGCGGCACTCGTCCTCGGCCGCGGGCTCGACGTGATGGCCACCGACCCGGCGCCCGGTGCCGAGGAGCGGCTCCGCGACACCGTGCGCGTCCGCCTCGAGGAGCTGGGGGTCGGCGCCGGTCCCGAGCGGATCCGCTTCGTCACCGACCCGGCCGAGGCCGTCGCCTCGGCGGACCTGGTGCTGGAGAGCGGACCGGAGCGGCTGGAGCTGAAGCGGCAGCTGTTCGAGGTGCTGGACGCCGCCGCGCCTCCCGAAGTGCTCCTGGCCAGCAGCTCCTCGGGGCTGGGACCGAGCTCCTTCCAGGTGGCCTGCCGCCATCCGGAGCGGGTGGTGGTGACCCATCCCTTCAACCCGCCGCACCTGGTCCCGCTGGTCGAGGTGGTGGGCGGCGAGCAGACCTCCGCGGAGGCCGTCGACTCCGCGATGGCCGTGATGCGGCACCTGGGCAAGCAGCCGGTGCGGCTGCGCCGCGAGCTCCCGGGGCACGTGGCCAACCGGCTGCAGGCTGCCCTGTGGCGCGAGGCCTACCACCTGGTCGGGGAGGGTGTGGTGTCGGTGAGCGACGTCGACCTGGCCATCTCCTCTGGCCCGGGGCTCCGCTGGGCGCTGCTCGGGCCGTTCGCCACCCAGCACCTCTCCGGCGGCCCCGGTGGGCTCGAGCACGTGCTGGAGCACCTCGGCCCGCCGATGGTGGAGTGGTGGGACGACCTCGGGTCGCCGGAGCTGACCCCCGAGCTCGTCAGCACCCTGGTGGCCGGCGTCCGCGAGGAGCTGGGCGGCCGGGAGGAGGCGGTGACGGCGGCGCGTGACCGGGCGCTGCGCGAGCTGCTCGCCACCAAGCAGCGACTCGGTCTGGACACCGGCCGTCCGGGACCCGAGCACCAGGAGCCTGAGAAACGGTCGGAGGATGCGCGATGAGGGACCAGGGTCTGGGGTCGTGGACCGCGCGGCGGGCCCGGATGACCCCGCACAAGCCGGCGCTCGTGCAGGGCGGGCGGGTGACGACGTACGCCGAGCTGGAGCAGCGCGCGACCCGGCTGGCGCTCGGCCTGCGGGTGCGGGGGGTGACCCGTGGTGACCGGGTGGCGTTCCTGGGCCTGAACTCCGTCGAGCTGGTCGAGACGATGTTCGCGGCGGCCAAGCTCGGCGCCGTGTTCCTGCCCGTCAACACGCGGCTGGCGCCGCCCGAGCTGCACCACGTCCTGGCCGACAGCGGAGCCCGGCTGCTCATCTGGGCCGACGGCTTCGAGTCCGGCGTGGAGTCGCCGGAGGTCGCCGGGCTGGACCTGCACCGGGTGCGGATCCCGGCCGTGGACGCCGCGGGCACCGGCCTGGCGGAGCTCTACGGCCCCGACGACGAGGCCCTCGACGAGCCGGTCGCCCTGGAGGACCTGTTCATGATCCAGTACACCTCCGGCACCAGCGGCCGCCCCAAGGGGGTCCGGCTCAGCCACGCCAACATCGTCTGGAACGTCTTCAACCTGATGGTCGACGTCGACCTCGGCAGCGACGAGGTCGCGCTGGTCACGGCACCGCTGTTCCACACCGCGGCACTCAACCAGGTGCTGTTCCCGACCGTCCTCAAGGGCGGCACCGCCCTCATCGAGGCGCGCTTCGACCCCGACCGGGCGATCGACCTGATCGAGAGCGAGGGCGTGACGCTGCTGTTCGGGGTGACGACGATGTATCTCGCGCTCGCCTCGGCACCGAGGTTCGCCGAGGCCGACCTCAGCAGCCTGCGCAGTGCGCTGAGCGGTGGCGCCCCGATCCCCGAGTCGCTGCTCCGCACCTGGCTCGACCGGGGCCTGATGATCACCCAGGGCTACGGGCTCACCGAGTCCTCACCGGGCGCGACGATGCTCCGGGCGGCCGACGGCGTCCGCAAGCTGGGGTCGGCCGGCACCGCCTGCTTCTTCACCGACGTCCGCGTGGTGACGCCGACCCTCGACCCGGTCGGGGTCGGCCAGCCGGGGGAGGTGCAGGTGCGGGGACCCAACGTGACGGCTGGCTACTGGCAGGACCCGCGCGCCACCGAGGACGCGTTCGTGGACGGCTGGCTGCGCACCGGCGACATCGCGGTCGTGGACGACGAGGGCTACCTGAGGATCGTGGACCGGCTCAAGGACATGTACATCTCCGGTGGGGAGAACGTCTACCCGGCCGAGGTCGAGCAGGCGATCCACGCCCATCCCGCGGTCGCGGAGTGTGCCGTCGTCGGCGTGCCCGACGAGCGGTGGGGAGAGGTGGGCCGCGCCGTGGTGACCCTGCGGGAGGGCGCCGAGCTCACCGAGGCGGAGCTGCTGAGCCACCTCGAGGGCCGGCTGGCCCGCTACAAGGTCCCCAGGTCCGTGCTCTTCGTCGCCGAGCTGCCCCACAACGCCTCGGGGAAGCTGGTCAAGTCGCGACTCAAGGAGATGCAGCCATGACCGCCTATGTCCCCCGTGTCGACGTCGGGTCCGTGCAGGCGATCGACGTACACGTCCACGTCGAGCAGGACGAGCACGGACACCTGTCGCTGGACGAGGAGCTGATGGACGCCTCGGCGGCCTACTTCAGGGCCTCGGACAACAGGACACCCACGGTGGCCGACCTCGCCGAGCGCTACCGCAGCGCCGGGATGGCGGCCGTGGTGTTCACCGTGGACGCGACCACCAACACCGGGCATCCGGCCCTCTCCAGCGAGGACATCGCGACCCAGGCGGCCGAGCACGCGGACGTGCTCGTCCCGTTCGGCTCGGTGGACCCGCACCAGGGCGCCGAGGCGGTACGACGGGCGCGCCGGCTGGTCACGGAGTACGGCGTGCGGGGCTTCAAGTTCCATCCCAGCCTGCAGGGGTTCTCCCCGGACGACCCGGTGTTCCGGCCGCTGTGGGCGACGCTCGAGGAGCTCGGCGTCCCGGCCCTGTTCCACACGGGCCAGAACGGCATCGGCGCCGGCCTTCCGGGCGGCCGGGGGATCAAGCTGCGCTTCTCCAACCCGATCCTGCTCGACGACGTGGCAGCCGACTTCCCGGGCCTGACCGTCATCCTGGCCCACCCGTCGGTGCCGTGGCAGGCGGAGGCGATCTCGATGGCGACCCACAAGGCCAACGTGCACATCGACCTGTCCGGCTGGCGCCCGAAGTACTTCCCACCCGAGCTGGTCCGGGCCGCCGGCGGTCTCCTGGCCGCGAAGGTGCTGTTCGGCAGCGACTACCCGCTGATCACCCCGGAGCGCTGGATCGAGGACTTCGAGCAGCTGGACATCGCCGACGAGCTGCGGGCCGGGATCCTCAAGGACAACGCGGCCCGGCTGCTCGGGCTGTGAGGGAAGCAGGACGGAGGCGGGGCGGTGCGACGTAGGATGCGCGCGTGAGCAGGCGACGACCCGCGGTCGGGGCCCCCGCGCCACCGAGCCTGCTCTACCTGATGAAGCAGGTCGAGCTCGCGGTGCGGGCCAGGCTCGACGAGCTGGTCCGTCCGGCCGGCCTCACCGCCCTGCAGTACACCGCACTGACCGTGCTCGAACGGCATCCGAACCTCACCTCGGCACACCTGGCCCGGCACTCGTTCGTGACCGCGCAGACCATGGCGGACATGGTCAGCTCGCTGCGGTCGCGGCAACTGGTCGACCGGCACCGCGACCCCGTCGACAGACGCCGGCTCGTCCTGTCCCTGACCGACGCAGGCAGGGCCCTTCTCGACGACTACCGGCAGCCGGTCGCGGACCTCGAGGCTGAGATGCTCTCCGGCCTGTCCCCGGACGAGGCGCGGTCGCTGCGCGAGGCCATGCTGTCCTGCCGTGAGGCGCTCGGCCGGCGTGCCGCCGACCCCGAAGCTCAGGTTTCCTGAGAAAATAACCATCAGGAAACCTGTACATCGAGGGTGCCCCTGTGGTTGGCTACCGGCCCATGAGCAAGTCACTCGAGAGCCGTCCGCAGACGGCCGGAACCCGCCACCAGCTCACGACCGGGACCCTGGTCGCCTCCGCCTTCGCCGTGGCGCTCGCCCAGATCGGGGTGTCGATCCCCGCGGTGCTGAACGGCCTGTTCCAGCTGGACCTGGGCACCACGTCCACCCAGCTGACCTGGGTCTCGGACGCGTTCCTGGTGCCGATCACCCTGTTCGAGCTGACGTTCGGGGTCGTGGGCGACCTGTTCGGGCGCAAGCGGCTGCTCGCCGCCGGGTCGCTGCTGATGACGGCCGGTGCGCTGCTGTCCTTCCTCACCCCCGGCCCGGACTCCAGCCACGGGATCCGGGTGGCCACGCTCCTCACCGGGCAGGCGTTGGCCGGGCTCGGCGCCGCGGCCATCTTCCCCACCACCATCGCGATGCTGGCGGCCGGCACCCACAACGTCCGGGACCGCTCGCGGGCGATCTCGGTGTGGGCGGCCGCGCTCACCGGTGCCGGCTTCATCTCCCCGGTGATGAGTGGAGCGCTGGCACGCGTGTCCCACTCGGGCGGACCGGACGCGAGCTGGCGCTGGGCGTTCCTCGCCCTGGCTGCGCTGGGGCTGGTCAGCACGGCCATCACCCTGCTGCTGGCGACGAGCTCCTCAGCGCCGTACGGCCGCTCGCTGGACTGGCCTGGACAGGTCACCGTCGCCGTCGCACTGTTCGCGCTGCTGTTCGGCGTGATCCAGGGCTCGGAGGACGGCTGGGGCAGCGCCGAGGTGATCGGCTCCTTCGTGCTCTCCGCGGTGTTCTTCACGGCCTTCGTGGTCGTCGAGCGTCGCTCCGAGGCGCCGCTGCTGCAGCTGGACCTCTTCAACAACCGCATGTTCGTCGGCAGTGCGGTCGTCACCGTGATCGGCATGTTCGCCTACCTGGGGACGGCGTACTCCACCAGCATCCGGCTCTCGGTGATCCAGGGCTACTCCCCGCTGAAGACCTCCATCGGCTTCGTCTGCCTCAACATCATGGGCGTGGTGCTGTTCCCGGTCAGCGCCCGGATGATCGAGAAGCACAACCCCGGCTGGACGCTGGCGGCCGGCATGGCCGCGATCGGGATCGGCGACCTGTGGCTGGCAGCCATCCCGGCGACCAACCTGTCGATCGCTGCCATCGCGGTGCCGCTGCTGATCGTCGGCGCCGGCTTCAAGCTCGCGGTCACCTCCATCACCGTGGTGGCGGTCAACAGCGTGCCCACCGACAAGACCGGGATGGCCAGCGGCGCCACCAGCATGCTGCGTGACTTCGGTCTGACGCTGGGCCCGGCCGTGGTCGGTGCCATCGCGCTGAGCCGCGCGGCCAACGAGATCTCCGCGAAGGTCGCGGCGTCCCCGAAGCTGGCGGCTGCGCTGCAGGCGTTCAACGAGTCCCCGGCCAAGGCCCCCGCTGCGGAGCGGCCCGCCGTCGAGGGCGCCGTGCACGCGGTCAACTCGGGCCCGCTGGGCGCCAACGGGGTGCCCGCGACCATCACGCTCCCCGACGGCCAGGTCGTGCCGTTCAACCCCCTCAAGGACGTCGCGTTCCACGCGCTGTCAAACGCCTACGCGATCGGCTTCCTGGTGTGCGGGATCGCGGCGCTGGTCGCGGCGCTCATCGCAGCCGTCGTCCTGGGCGGACGCACGCACACGAACAGCTTCGCCGAGCAGGAGTGAGCGGACCTCAGCGCAGGGATGCGCGCACCGCGCCCGGGCCGTGTCGAGCCAGGCCCGCATCACGCGGGTCGGGTGCTCCTGGTTCGCGAAGCGGCGCACGAGCCGACCCCGGACGGGAGGAGGAGGCCGCCAACTCCGGGCGCGGCTCACCGGACGCGGTGCTGACCAGTCGATCAACACGTGTCTGCTGGTCTTTCCGCGCTGAGAGACATCAGCGGCGCGGCACCACGGCACTCGGCAGCGGCTCGGCCGCAGGCCCGGCACACGGCCGCAGGCCCGGCACGCGGTCCGGTCAGGCGGCCGGCAGGCGGCTGGTCAGGCGGTCTGGTCGAGGCTGGCGGTGCCGGTGTGGTCGACGAGGTAGCGGCGTCCGGCCGGTGAGCGCCATAGGTAGATCCCGGGTTCGGGCATGGTGTAGGTCCAGCCGCCGTGGGTGCGGTAGCGGTGGTGGCGGCGGCAGGGGGAGCCGAGGAGGTGGGCGCCGGTCTGGGCGGGTGGTCCGCCGTCCTCGGGGGGGAGGTAGGGGATGAGGTGGTCCATGTCCTTGCGTCGGGACAGGTTCGAGCACCAGGGGAACGGGCAGCAGGGGTTGCGCAGCAGGACCGTCTCCCGTATCTCGGTCGGGGTCTCGTAGCCGTCCACGCAGACCCTGCTGTCCAGGTCCAGGACCGGTCGCAGGGTGATGTCGCTGCGGTGCAGCCAGTCGGCGACCGTGCCCATGGTGGCGGGGCCGAGTCCCTCGACCCGGGCGGTGCCGGTGCGGGCGGTCAGGGCGGTGTGGCTCAGGTGCACGTAGAGCACCACGCCCGGCCTGCCTCGCCCTCCGGTGCCGCGACCCTGCGGTGCCGGGCCCTCCGGCGCCGGGCCCTCCGGTGCCCGGCCCTCCGGCGCGGCCGGCCTGCACCCCATCGGCCTGCGCCGGGTCGGTCTGCACCTCATCGGTCTGCGTCGGGTCGGCCGGGTGGGCTGAATGGGTGTCGGCTGGTGGGTGGAGGAGGTCGAGGGTGCCTTGGGGGTCGGCGATGACACCGATCGCCTTGGCGCGGCGCAGGTCCAGGCGGTCGCGGTCCCCGAGTCGGGCCAGGGATTCGGCGATCTGGTCGAGGGTGTGGTCGAACAGCTGCACGTCGAGGGCGTCGGCCTCGATCCTGACCGCCATCGTGCCGTCGGTCATCTGCTCGCAGACCCAGACCCCGCGACCCTCGGCGCGGTCCCGCTCGCGACGCTCGGCGGCCTCGGGGTCGAACCGGCGCAGCGCCACCTCGACGAGGTCGAGGACCCGCTTGAGCCCGATCCGGTGGGCGAGCGGAGCCAGCTGGGCGTCCACGAACCTGGCCGCCTCCTGGCTCAGGTGCTTGGTGTTCGCCGCGACCTGCCGGGCCCGCCAGGCCTGCAGCTGCCCGCCCTGCACCCGCGCCCACAGCCGCGGCAGCCGGTGCCGCAGCTCCAGGGCGTCCCCGACCAGCAGCGACCCGGCATGCGAGGACAGGCCGAGCGCGGCCCCCAGCTCACCGGGCGCGAACTCCGCCACCTCCGGGGTGCCGTCCCCGGCCAGCGGCACCAGCTGCTCGACCCCCTCGACCAGGAACCCGCCCAGGCCGAACCCCGCCGCGGCCCCACCGGGCAGCACCGCATGCAGGTCCGCCCAGTGCGCGGCGACCGCGAGCAGGTCCGCCTCCGCCCGGTCAGCAGCCCGCCGGCACCCCACCGCAGCGCGCAGCGCACCCGCCGCATCCAGGTCCCCCACCTCACCCATGCCGCCCATGCCGCCCCGGTCCCCCTTGTCGTCCGCGCCACCCGGGTCCCTCATGCCGTCCATGTGTTCGAATATAGGCCCGACCACCGACACTGGACCCGCGACGTCATCGAGTGATCTAGACCACCGCGCCGGAGCCACAGTCAGGCACATCCGCCGAGCCGGAGCCTGACCTGTGGGCGCCGGTGGGTCAGCCGCCGGGCTTGGAGCGAAGGCCTCCTGGTGCCTGTCCGAGCTCGACTACCTGGCCGGGGGCTCCTCGGGACAGCAGGCCGACCACCACCCGTGCCACCTCGCTCGGGGTGGTCACGCCTGCCCGGTCCGGCCAGCGCGTGCCGGGCACAACGGCCATCACCCTCGCCCCCGTGGACGCGTCGGAGTGGGCCAGGCTCCTGGTGAAGCGGACGACCCCGGCCGCTGCTGTCGCACCACCGTCGGGTGAGGCGGTCGCGCCGTGCAGGTCGGCGACCGGAGGACAGAGGTTCACCACCGCTGGTGTCCCGTCGCGCCGGCCACGACGCTGGCCCAGCCCGTCGAGGAAGATCTGTGTGAGCCGGATCCGGGCGGGCAGGGTGCTGGAGCCGACGACCAGTAGGTCCATGCCGCCGAGGTCCTGGGCACGCGCGGCCAGCAGCGCCACGTCGGTATCGACCTCGAGGTCCACCTCGAGCGCCCAGGCACGCACCCGGGCCTCTCGGACGAGGGACGCGGTGTCCTCGGCGGCGCAGAGGTCCGGGTCCGCCGAGAGGACCGCGGCTCCCAGCCGTGACAGCGCGACGGCGATCGCGCGACCGGACCCGTCGCCGGCGCCGGTGACGACGGCAAGCCGGTAACGCAGGTCCACGTCCCGACCCTAGGGTCGAGACGATGTGCTTTCCCGCCGTTCGGTGTTCGCGTCGGGTCGCTCTGGCGCACCGGGGTCCTGTGCATCAGACTTCGGACCGGTGGCCGCAGGTCCGACCGACACCCAGGAAGGTCTCCCATGAAGAAGCTGATCAACGACCCCGACGACGTGGTGGTCGAAGCACTGCACGGCATCGACGCGGCGCATCCCGAGGTGCGGGTCGACTACGAGAACAAGGTGATCTACCGGGCCGACGCGCCCGTCAAGGACAAGGTGGGGATCGTCTCCGGCGGGGGCTCGGGCCACGAGCCGCTGCACGGCGGGTTCGTCGGGCCCGGGATGCTCGACGCCGCCTGCGCCGGTGAGATGTTCACCTCCCCGGTGCCCGACCAGGTGATGGCTGCCACCCGGCTGGTCGACGGCGGCGCAGGGGTCCTGCACGTGGTGAAGAACTACACGGGCGACGTGATGAACTTCGAGATGGCCGCGGAGCTGGCGGCCGCCGAGACCGGTGCCCGGGTGCTGTCGGTGGTGACCGACGACGACGTAGCCGTCCAGGACAGCACCTACACCGCGGGACGTCGCGGTGTGGGCGTCACCGTCCTGCTGGAGAAGATCGCCGGTGCCGCGGCCGAGCAGGGGCGAGACCTCGACGCGGTCGCCGAGGTGGCCCGCAAGGTCAACGCGAACGGACGCAGCATGGGGGTGGCGCTCACCTCCTGCACCGTGCCGGCCGCCGGCAAGCCGACCTTCGAGCTCGGTGAGGGAGAGATGGAGCTCGGGGTCGGCATCCACGGGGAGCCGGGCCGCGAGCGCCTGCCGCTGGCACCTGCCAGCGAGGTCGCCGGGATGCTGCTCGAGCCGATCCTCGCGGACCTGCCGTTCCGCAGCGGCGACCCGGTCATAGCGTTCGTCAACGGGCTCGGGGGCACCCCCCTGATCGAGCTCTACGTGCTCTACAACGAGGTCGACAGGATCCTGGCCGGGCACGGCGTGCAGGTCGCCCGGTCGCTGGTGGGCCCCTTCATCACCTCCCTGGAGATGGCCGGTGCCTCGGTCACGCTGCTCAAGGTCGACGACGAGCTCCTGGAGCTCTGGGACGCCCCGGTGAGCACGTCGGCGCTGCGCTGGGGCAGGTGACGCATGGGTGACACGCTGGACACGGCGGCCCTCGACCGGTGGGTGCGCCGGTTCGCCGAGCTGGTCGCCGAGAACCGCGACCACCTGACCGAGCTCGACGCGGCCATCGGCGACGCCGACCACGGGTCGAACATGCACCGAGGGCTGCAGGCCGTCCTCGCCGCACTCGACGAGAACCCGCCTGGGGCACCGGGCGCACTTCTGAAGAAGGTGGGCATGACCCTCGTCTCGAAGGTCGGGGGCGCCAGCGGTCCGTTGTTCGGCACCTTCTTCCTGCGGATGGGAGTCGCGCTGGGAGAGGCCGACTCCTTCTCCGCGACCGAGCTCGCCGGGGCCCTCCGGGCCGGGCTCGGTGGCGTCGTGGACCGGGGCAAGGCCGAGACGGGGGACAAGACGATCGTCGACGCGCTCGCGCCGGCGGTCGACGCCCTGGACGCGGCGCTGGAGAAGGACCAGCCGCTGGGGGCTGCCCTGGAGAGCGCCCGGGAGGCCGCTGCCGAGGGCCGGGACGCGACCACGCCGATGGTGGCGCGCAAGGGCCGGGCCAGCTATCTCGGTGAACGCAGCGCCGGCCATCAGGACCCCGGCGCGACGACGGTGGCCCTCCTGCTCGACGCAGCCGCCCAGCTCGGCTCGTGAGCGACGGGGCGGCTGCGTCGGAGCCCGAGCCCGAGCCCAGCCGGAGGCCGAGACCGAGCCCGAGCCCGAGCTGGTCGGCCTGGTCGTGGTCTCCCACAGCCGGTCGCTCGCCGAGGGGGCGGTCGCGCTCGCGGCCGAGATGGTGCAGGGCCGCCCGGTGCGGGTCGAGGTCGCTGCCGGGCTGGACGACACGACCTTCGGGACCGACGCCGTCGCCATCGCGGAGGCGATCCAGCGCGCGGACGGTCCGGCGGGCGTCGTGGTGCTGATGGATCTGGGCTCCGCCGTGCTGAGTGCGGAGCTGGCGCTCGACCTGCTCGAGGACCCCGGCCTGCGGGACCGGGTGGTCCTCTCGCCGGCACCGCTGGTCGAGGGCCTGGTCGTGGCCGCCGTCGCGGCTGCCGGTGGGGCTTCCCGGGAGGAGGTCGCGACCGAGGCGGGCGACGCGCTGCTGGCCAAGTCGGAGCAGCTGTCCCCGCCGGACAAGGAGTCGGCCCCGGACAGCGGCGGTGGCGATGCCGAGGAGGTCACCGGCGTGTTCGTCGTGGCGAACCCTCATGGGCTGCATGCCCGGCCGGCCGCTCGGCTGGTCGCTGAGGTCCGGGCTCTCGACGCGGACGTCCGGCTGCGCAACCTCTCCGCGGAGGGTCCGTCGGTCCCGGGCGGGAGCCTGACCCGGGTCGCGACCCTGGCGGCGCTCCAGGGTCACGAGGTCGAGGTGCGAGCATCCGGTCCGCAGGCACGAGAGGCGGTGGAGCGGCTCGTCGCACTGGCGGAGCGCCGCTTCGACGAGACCGACGGAACGGTCGAGAAGCCCGCGTCGGCTGCCGCCCCCGCGACCCGCGATCGGGCCGACGAGGGGGCCGACGCGCCGCGGGACGCCGCGACGACGCGCGGTCAACTGCCCGCCTCACCCGGCGTGGCGATCGGTCCGCTCCGCCGGCTGAGCGCCGCACCGGTCGAGTCCGGCGACGAGCCGCCGGGCAGCCCCCCAGAGGAGTGGCAGCGTGTGGAGGACGCGGTGGCCGCCGTACGTCGTCAGGTCGAGGACGTCCGCGCAGCCACCGCACGGGAGGCGGGGACCGAGCGGGCAGGCATCTTCGACGCGCACCTGTCCCTGCTCGCCGACACCGAGCTCCTCGCCGACGTCAAGGCCCGCGTCGACGCTGGCGCCGGCGCCGTCGCCGCCTGGACGGACTGTCTGGCGGACGTCGAGGGGGACTGGGCGAGGCTCCCCGACCCCTACCTGCGGGAGCGGGCGGCAGACGTGCGCGCGGTCGCCGACCAGGTCCTCCGGGCCCTCACCGGAGCCGCCGGCCGCCGGATGACCGGCGCGGGGGTGCTGGTGGCCGACGACCTGACACCCGCCGAGACGGCCGGCCTGGACCTCGCGATGGTGACCGGCGTGGTGCTGGCACAGGGCAGCCCGACGTCGCACGCAGCGATCCTCGCGAGGAGCCGCGGCATCCCGGTCGTCGTGGCCGCCGGAGCGGAGGTGCTGGACCTGCCCGAAGGGACCCTGGTGGTCCTCGACGGTGGCCGCGGCGAGCTGCACCTCGACCCTGGGCCGGAGCTGGTCGAGGACTATCGTCGCCGTGCCGCGGCCGCCGAGCAGCAGCGCGCACGCCAGCTGGAGGCCGCGGGGCGGCTGGCGGTCTCCCGGGACGGCACGAGGTTCGTGGTGGCCGCCAACCTCGGGTCGGTGACCGACGCCCGCTCCGCGCGGGCTTCCGGCGCTGACGCCGCCGGGCTGGTGCGCACCGAGTTCCTCTTCCTGGACCGGGGCGCCGCTCCCGACGTCGACGAGCAGCGACGGGTGTACGACGAGATCGCCGACGCCATGGGCGGCCGGACGGTGACCCTGCGCACGCTGGACGTCGGAGGGGACAAGCCACTGGCCTACCTGCCCATGCCCACCGAGGCCAACCCGTTCCTCGGTCAGCGCGGCATCCGGCTGAGCCTCGAGCACCGGGACCTGCTGCACGACCAGATGGCCGCGATCTGCGCGACGGCGCGAAGGTTCCCCACCAGGGTGATGGTCCCGATGGTCTCGACGCCGGGGGAGATGGCCGAGGCGCGCACGATCCTCCGCGAAGCGGCCGGCCCGGAGGGGGTCCCGGAGGGACTGCAGCTCGGGACCATGATCGAGGTCCCCTCCGCGGCACTGAAGATCGAGGCGTTCCTGCCCTTCGTGGACTTCGTGAGCATCGGCACCAACGACCTGACCCAGTACACCCTGGCGGCCGAACGCGGCAACGGCGCCGTCGCCGCGCTCTCCGACCCCCTGGACCCCGGGGTCCTGCGGCTGGTCGACCTCGTGTGCCGGGCGGCCCGAGGGCGCATGGACGTGGCCGTGTGCGGTGAGGCGGCCGCCGACGAGCAGGCCCTTCCGGTGCTCGTAGGTCTGGGTGTGAGCGAGCTGAGCGTGTCGCCGCCCGCCGTACCCCGGGTCAAGGCCGCGCTCCGGGAGCTCGATGTCGCACGATGCGCCGAGCTGGCCGAGAAGGCGCTCGTGCTGCGCGACGCCGCGGAGGTGCGGGAGCTGGTGCGCGCCGGCGTGCAGGAGTGGGACGAGAGCGCCGAGGGGGCGCCGAGGTCACGATGAGGCCGGAGGGTCTCCCCCTGTGGTCACTCGTCCTGGAGGACCGTGGTCACTCGTCCTCGAAGGCGCGGAGCCTGCGCCTGCGCAGCACGGGGTCCCGGACCCGGCCCCGGCGACGGGTCCGCCGGGACCGGCGGGCGGCCGACCGGGCCATGTCGGCGGCCCCGATGAAGCTCGCGTCCCGGCCCAGGGCGGCCTCGAGGATCGGCGGCTGCGTGCGGTGACCGCGACCGACGAGGTGGCGGGAGAAGGCGAGCCGGGTCGGGGTGAGCAGCAGCTCGCCGGCAGCGGAGACCCCCCCGCCCACGACGATGCAGTCGGGGTCGAAGGCAGCCGCCATCCCGGCGAGGCCGATGCCGAGCCAGGTGCCGATCTCGCCGAGCAGCTCGTTGGCCAGCGGGTCCCCGTCCAGCGCGGCACGTGTCACGTGGGGACCGGTCAGCTTGGACGCGTCACCCTGGATGATCTGACGCAGCCGGTGCGCGACCGGCGAGTCGGCCTCGATGAGCTCGCGGGCGTCCCGCACCAGGGCGTTGCCGGAGGCGTACTGCTCCCAGCACCCCCGGTTCCCGCAGGGACACCGGTGTCCGTCCGGCACCACCTGGATGTGGCCGAACTCGCCGGCCATCCCGTTGCTGCCGCGGAAGACCCGCTGGTCGATGACCAGCGCCCCGCCGATGCCGGTGCCCAAGGTGATGCACAGCACGAGCCGGTGCCCGCTGCCGGCACCGAAACGGGACTCGGCATGGGCGGCTGCGTTCGCGTCGTTGTCGACCACGACCGGCAGGTGCACCCGGCGCGCCACCTCGTCGCGGAGGGGCTCGTCGCGCCAGTTCAGGTGCGGAGCGAACATCACCCGGGACCGCGAGGCGTCGACGAACCCTGCTGCGCCGATGCCCACGGCCGCCACGTCGTGCTGGGCGGCGAAGGACTCGATGAGCCCGACGATGGTGTCCTCGACGGCCCGCGGGTCGTGGCCCGGGGTGACCCGGCGCTCGCGGGACAGGACCCGGCCGAAGGAGTCCACGACGCCGGCGAGGACCTTCGTCCCCCCGACGTCGATCCCGACCGTCAGCGGGTCCCAGCGGCCCAGGCGCGTGCGTTGTGCCGATCGTTGGCTCACCCGCCGAAGTGTAGGGCTCGCCTCTCAGCGCTCGTCGACCATCAGCTCGATGGTGTAGTCGGAGGCGCGGTAGCTGTGGTCGCCGAACTCCACGGCGACGCCGGAGGCGTCGAAGGCCATCCGGGTCATCGTCAGCACCGGCTGGGAGCCCCTGATCTGCAGATGCCTGCGCTCCAGGGCGCTGGGCATCCTGGCGCCGATGCTCTGCCGGGCCACGACCGGCCGCACCCCACGGTCGCGCAGCACCGCGTAGAGACCGCGGGCCTCGAGGTCCTCGCGGGTGACGTCGGCGAGATGGGGTGGCAGCCAGTTCCTCATCAGGGCCAGCGGTGTCTCGCCGGCGCAGCGGACGCGGGCGATGTGCAGGAGCGGGGTGTCGGCCGGGAGGTCGAGTGCCGCCGCTGCTCGCTCGTTCGTGGTGACCTCGTGGGTGAGCACGACCGTGAGTGGTTCGCGGCCGTCGCGCAGCAGGTCGTCGTACAGGCTCGTCAGCTCGAACTTGCGGTGCACCTTGCTGTTCGCCACCGTGGTGCCGAGGCCTCGGCGACGCACCAGGAGCCCCTGGTCCACGAGCTCCTGGATGGCGCGTCGCACCGTCGGCCTGGAGACCTGGAGCCGTTCGGCGACGGCGATCTCGTTCTCGAAGGGGTCGCCCGGCTGCAGCCGTCCGTCGGTGATCGCGCGCGTGAGCTGCTCGGCCAGCTGGTGGTAGAGCGGCACGGGGGACTGCCTGTCGATCGTCACCTTGACCTGGAGGGCGTCCACGCACCCGATGGTAGCGGACCGACATGATCGCGTGGTCAAGTAATAACGTCAGGACAAACTATTGACTCATTGAGTCGCCTCCCGGCATCCTATCTGTCGTGGCCGTCGGACGAGGTCACTCAAGCGAGAGACGGGAACCGGCCACATGCGGATCGGACTGGCAGGCGCGGGGCGGATCGGGGCCTTCCACGCCTCGACCCTCGCCGCGCTCGAGGAGGTCGAGCAGGTCGTCCTCACCGACGTCCTCCCCGGGCAGGCAGCCCGGCTGGCGGAGGAGAAGGGCTACGAGCTCTCCGCCGACCTCGACGACCTGCTGTCGCGCGTCGACGCACTCGTCATCACCACGTCGACCGACGGGCATGCCCCGGCCCTGAGGTCGGCTCTCGCCGCCAAGGTGCCGACCTTCTGCGAGAAGCCGGTGGCTGCCGGCCTGGCCGAGACGATCGAGCTGGTGGAGCTTGTCGGCGAGAGCGACGTCCCCGTGCAGGTGGGGTTTCAGCGGCGGTTCGATGCCGGCTACCGGCGCGCTCGCGAGGCCGTCGTCAGCGGCGAGCTGGGCTTCCTGCACACGGTCCGGGTCAACACCCATGACCAGTCACCCCCGCCGGCCGCCTACATCCCGACGAGCGGTGGGCTGTTCCGCGACTGCGGCGTCCACGACTTCGACATCCTGCGGTTCGTCACCGGCCGAGAGGTCGCCAGCGTCTACGCCGTGGGAGCCAACAAGGGAGCGAGCTTCTTCACCGAGGGCGGTGACATCGACACCGGTGCGGCCGTGCTCACCCTGGACGACGGGACGCTGGTCACGGCCTCTGCGACCCGCTACAACGGAGGCGGTCACGACGTGCGGATGGAGCTGATGGGCTCCGAGGGCACCCTCGGTGTCGGGTACGACGACTCGCTGGCGGTCCGGTCGGCCGAGCCCGACGTCGACTACCCCCGGGGGCCGCAGAAGTGGTCCTTCATGGAGCGCTTCCTCCCCGCCTACCGCACCGAGCTGTCCGCGTTCTGCGACGTGGTGGCCGGGCGCACCGACTCGCCCTGCACGGTGGCCGACGCCCTCGAGGCGTTCCGGGTGGCGGAGGCCTGCGAGGTGTCGCGAGCGACCGGACGTCCGGTGGCACTCAGCGAGATCGGGGGTGCGGCATGACGCACTTCGACCTCGTCTCGATCGGACGCACCGGCGTCGACATCTACCCCCTCGACCACGGCGTCGGTCTGGAGGACGTCACCACGTTCCAGAAGTTCCTGGGCGGCAGCGCGACCAACGTCGCCGTCGCCGCCGCCCGCTACGGCCGGAGCTCGGCGCTGGTGACCCGCACGGGGGCCGACCCCTTCGGACGCTACGTGCGGCTCGAGGCCGAGCGTCTCGGCGTGGACCCCGGGTTCATCACGTCAGGGGAGGGGCCGCCGACCCCGGTCACCTTCTGCGAGGTGTTCCCACCCGACGACTTCCCCCTGTACTTCTACCGCTACCCCACGGCGCCGGACCTGCAGATCACGACCGCCGACCTGCCGATGGACGCGATCCGTGACGCCGGGGTGTTCTGGGCGACCGTCACCGGCCTGTCCCAGGAGCCGTCCCGTGCCGCGCACTTCGCGGCCTGGGAGCAGCGCGCGCGGCGCCGGCACACCATCCTCGACCTCGACTACCGGCCGATGTTCTGGAGCGACCCGGCGGAGGCGACCACGCAGGTGGGCAAGGCGCTCGAGCAGGTCACCGTTGCCGTCGGCAACCGGGAGGAGTGCCAGGTCGCCGTCGGAGAGACCGACCCCCAGCGCGCCGCCGACGCCCTTCTGGAGCGTGGCCTCGAGATCGCGATCGTCAAGCAGGGCCCCAAGGGCGTGCTGGCCGCGACCGTGGACGAGCGGGTGGAGGTGCCTCCGTTCTGGGTCCAGGTCGTCAACGGGCTCGGAGCCGGTGACGCCTTCGGCGGAGCACTCGTGCACGGGCTGCTCGCGGGCTGGGACCTGCGACGCGTCCTGGAGTTCGCGAACGTGGCCGGCGCCCTGGTCGCCAGCCGCCTCGAGTGCTCCACCGCCATGCCGGACCAGGCAGAGGTCGGGAGTGCCCTCGCCGGCCTCACCGTTGAGAGGAAGTCATGACAGCGATGCTCGACATCACCGAGATCCGGGCCCGCGAGCCGCAGCGGATCGCGGAGGGCTGGCAGGCGCGCACGCGGCGCGGCCTCCTCGGCCCGGACGGGCGGCTGCTGATCGTGGCGGCTGACCATCCGGCACGGGGGGCGCTGGGCGTCCGGGGCGAGAGCATGGCGATGGCCAGCCGTCCCGCCCTGCTCGAGCGGCTCGCGACCGCGCTGTCGCGCCCGGGCGTGGACGGTGTCCTGGGGACCCCGGACATCCTGGACGACCTGCTGCTGATGGGGGTGCTGGAGGACAAGCTGGTCATCGGCTCGATGAATCGTGGGGGCTTGCAGGGCGCGACCTTCGAGCTCGACGACCGGTTCACCGCCTACACGGCCGAGGAGATCGCCGCCCGTGGCCTCGACGGAGGAAAGATGCTCACCCGCATCTGCCTGTCCGACCCCGGCACCGTCGAGACGCTCGAGAGCACCGGCCGGGCCGTGAGCGAGCTGGCCCGGCACCGGCTGATGGCCATGGTGGAGCCCTTCATGTCAGTGGTGCACGGGGGCCGGGTGACGAACCTCCTCGATGCGGACAACACCATCCGATCCATCCACATCGCCGCCGGCCTCGGAGCGAGCAGCGCGCACACCTGGCTCAAGCTGCCGGTCGTCAACGAGCTGGCACGGGTGATGGAGGCGACCACCATGCCGACCCTCCTTCTCGGAGGCGACCCCCAGGGAGACCCGGAGCACACCTATGCCTCGTGGGGCAAGGCGCTCGAGCTGCCTGCGGTGCGTGGCCTGGTGATCGGTCGCGCGCTGCTGTTCCCGCCCGACGGGGACGTGGCAGCGGCGGTGGACACCGCAGCAGAGCTGGTGCACGGTCTCAACCCGGGGACCCGATGACCCGGCAGGAACCGCAGTGGTTCCTTCCCCACGGCTCGACCCGACGTGAGGGGTGCGACGTGCTGGTCGACGACTCGCTGCCCGGCTGGGAGCACACCGGGCTGCGGGTGCTCGTCCTCGATGCCGGTCAGACCTGGTCGAGGGACGCCGAGGACTGGGAGCACGTGGTGCTCCCGCTGTCCGGCGCGGCCTCGGTCAGCTGCACCGACGCGAGCGGCAGGAAGCACGAGGCGCAGCTGTCCGGAAGGACGTCCGTGTTCGCCGGCCCCACCGACGTCGCCTTCGCTCCCGCAGGGTCGGGGCTGACCGTGACCGGCTCCGTGGACCGGTCACGCATCGCCGTCTGCTCCGCGCGCGTGACCGGCGATCGGGGGCAGGCGCCGTTCCGGCACGTGGCCGCGGACGAGGTGCCGGTCGAGCTCCGCGGGGCGGGGAGCTGCTCGCGGGAGGTCCGGAACTTCGCCGTCCCCGCCGTGCTGGACGCGGACTCGATGATCGCGTGCGAGGTGCTCACTCCGGCCGGCAACTGGAGCTCCTACCCGCCGCACAAGCACGACGAGGAGCGGGAGGGGGTCGAGACCGAGCTCGAGGAGATCTACTACTTCGAGACGCAGGTGACCGCGGGCGCCGATCGGGCCGCGGGTGCCGGTGAGGTGGACCCGGTGGGCTACCAGCGGGTCTACGGGACGCCCGACCGGCCGATCGAGGTGTTCGCCGAGGTGCGCACGGGCGACGTGGTGCTGGTGCCGCACGGCTGGCACGGCCCGTCGATGGCGGCGCCCGGCTACGACCTCTACTACCTGAACGTGATGGCCGGTCCGGGGGAGACCCGGGCCTGGTTGATCTGTGACGACCCGAGCCACGGCTGGGTCCGGCAGACCTGGGAAGGGCTCGCCGTCGACCCCCGACTTCCCCTGGGAGGGACCTCCCGATGATGGAGACGATCCGATGACCGAGACGATCCGGCTGACCGTCGCCCAGGCGACGGTGGAGTTCCTGGCCGCCCAGCTGTCCGAGCGCGACGGGGTGCGGCAGAGGCTGTTCGCCGGCTGCTTCGGGATCTTCGGGCACGGCAACGTGGCCGGGGTGGGGCAGGCGTTGTTGCAGCATGAGACGCAGGCGCTGGCGGCGGGGAGGCGTCCGGGGTTGCCGTATGTGCTGGCCCGCAACGAGCAGGCGATGGTGCACTCGTCGGTCGCCTACGCGCGACAGAGGGACCGCCTGCAGACGTGGGTGTGCACGGCGTCGGTGGGTCCGGGGTCGACGAACATGGTGACGGGTGCGGCGTTGGCGACGATCAACCGGCTGCCGGTGCTGTTGTTGGCCTCGGACACGTTCGCGACCCGCCGCTCGGCGCCGGTGCTGCAGGAGCTGGAGGCGCCGTACGCCGGGGATGTGAGCGTCAACGACGCGTTCCGGCCGGTGTCGCGGTTCTTCGACCGGGTGACGCGGGCCGAGCAGCTGCCGGCTGCGTTGCTGGCGGCGATGCGGGTGCTCACCAACCCGGCCGAGACGGGTGCGGTGACGTTGGCGTTGCCGCAGGACGTGCAGGCAGAGGCGCACGACTGGCCGGTGGAGCTGTTCGCGGAGCGGGTCTGGCACGTGGCGCGGCCGCCGGCCGAGTCGGCGCGTGTCGCCGCGGCCGCGGAGCTGGTCCGGGGTGCGCGGCGGCCGATGGTGGTGGCCGGGGGTGGGGTGCACTACTCGGGTGCGGAGGCGGCGCTGGAGGCGCTGTGCGCGGCGACGGGGATCCCGGTGGGGGAGACCCAGGCTGGCAAGGGGTCGCTGCTGCACGGGAATCCCCGGCTGATGGGGGCGGTCGGCTCCACGGGTACGACGGCCGCGAACGCGCTGGCGCGTGAGGCGGACCTGGTGGTCGGGGTCGGCACCCGGTGGAGCGACTTCACGACCGCGTCGAGGACGGTGTTCGCGAACCCCGATGTCCGGTTCGTGAACATCAACATCGCCGACTACGACGCCGGCAAGCAGTCCGGGCTGTCGGTGGTCGCGGACGCGCGGGAGGCGCTGACTGCTCTGCGGGAGGCTCTGGGCGACCACGTCGTGGACGAGGACTACGGGGAAGAGCAAGCCCGGCTCTGGGCGGAGTGGGACACCGCGGTGGAGGCCGCCTACCACCCACCCGCCGAGGTCACCGAACGGCTGGCGCCGGGACTCCTCACCCAGGGGGAGGTGCTGGGCCTGGTCAACGAGACCAGTGCTCCACGGGATGTGGTGCTGTGCGCTGCCGGGTCGATGCCCGGTGACCTGCACAAGCTGTGGCGGGTGCGGGACCGCAAGGGCTACCACGTCGAGTACGGCTACTCGTGCATGGGCTACGAGGTGCCCGCCTCCTTGGGGATCCGGCTCGCTGATGAGACCCGGGACGTGTTCGCGATGGTCGGCGACGGCGGCTACCTGATGATGCCCACCGAGCTGGTCACCGCCGTGCAGGAGCGGATCAAGGTGATCGTGGTCCTGGTTCAGAACCACGGCTTCCACTCGATCGGCTCCCTGTCCGAGGAGCTCGGCTCGCAGCGGTTCGGCACCCGCTACCGCTACCGGGGTGCCGAGGGCCGGCTGGACGGGGAGCTGCTGCCCGTCGACCTGGCCGCGAACGCCCGCAGCCTCGGCGTGCACGTCATCGAGGTCGCATCGCGCGAGGAGCTGGAGAATGCGGTCCTGGTGGCCAAGCAGGCACCCGACGACGCGGGACCCATCGTCATCCACGTCTCCACGGACCCGACGATCTACGCACCCGACAGCCATGCCTGGTGGGACGTCCCGGTCAGCCAGGTCGCCGACCTCGACTCGACCCGCGACGCCTACACCCGCTACCTCGACCACCAGGCCGGCCAACGCCACTACCTGGCCCCCACCACCGCCGGTGTCACAGACGGCTGAACATTTGAGTTCAATATGTTAGGACAAAGGCTTGACAGGAGATAGGCGTCACAGCAAGGCTTGGCGCATCTCGCTGGCCGCCTCCTGACCACGTCGGTGGCACCGCCGCCCAACGAAAGGAACCATGATGAAACTGCCCCACGTCCGGAAGGGCGGCGCTGCGGCTCTCGTCGCGACCCTGGCCCTCATCACCTCGGCCTGCAGCGGGGGAGGCGCCCCGAAGACCAGCGACACCGGCAGCAGCGGAGGGGGCGGCGGGAACTCCGGCTACACCTTCGCGATGGTCACCCACGAGACTCCGGGCGACACGTTCTGGGACCGGATCAAGGCGGGCGCGAACCAGGCGGCGAAGGACACCGGCTCGACGCTGAAGTACTCCGCGGACCCCGACGCGACGAAGCAGGCGGTCCTCATCCAGAACGCGATCGACTCACACGTCGACGGGATCGCGACCACGCTGGTCACCCCCGCCGCGCTGATCCCGACCGTCAAGCGAGCAGTCGCCGCCGGCATCCCCGTGGACAGCTTCAACTCCGGGACTGACTTCTTCCAGAAGGCCGGCTCCCTCGTCCACTTCTCCTCCGACGAGTTCCTGGCCGGTCAGCAGGCCGGGCAGCGAGCCAAGGCCGCCGGAGCCAAGAAGGTGCTGTGCGTGATCCAGCAGTCCGGGTCGGTCGCCCTGGAGGACCGGTGCAGGGGCGTCAAGGACACCTTCCCGAACACGACGAACATCCAGGTGAACGGCGCGGACGACTCCGCGGTCACCTCCGCCCTGCAGGCCAAGCTCACCCAGGACAAGACCATCAACTGGATCGTCACTCTCGGCGCCGCGCAGGCCATCGACGCCATCAAGGCCATCCCCGCGGCAGGCAGCAAGGCCAAGGTCGGCACGTTCGACCTGAACATCCAAGCGGCCCAGGCGGTGCAGGACGGCAAGCTCCAGTTCTGCATCGACCAGCAGCCCTACCTGCAGGGCTACCTGGCGATCACCCAGCTGTACCTGTACAAGAGGAACGGCAACGTCATGGGCGGCGGCAAGGCCGTGCTGACCGGTCCGTCCTTCGTCGACAAGACCAACGTCGACACCGTCCTGCCCTTCATCAAGAAGAACACCCGCTAGTCCGCACTTCCACAGGGGGGTGGCCGGCAGACCTGCCGGCCACCCGGTGGATCAGTCATCGGAGCAGACAATGAGCCAAACCACTAACACCGCCCCGCCGTCGGCGCCGGCGGAGTCGTCGAACCGGGTGACCCTCGGGTTGTCCAACCGGCTGCTCGGCCGCCCCGAGGTGGGCGCCCTGGTCGCCGCGATCGTGATCTTCATCTTCTTCCTCGTCGTCGCGCCGGCGTTCCGGTCGGCCGACTCGTTCTTCACGGTGCTCTACCAGGCCTCGACCATCGGGATCGTGGCGGTGGGCGTCGGGATGCTGATGATCGGTGGCGAGTTCGACCTGTCCGCCGGGGTCAACGTGACCGCCGCTGGGCTGGTGGCCTCGATGTTCTGCTACGAGCTGGGCATCAACCTGGTCGTCGGAGCAGCCCTCGCCCTGGTCTTCTGCCTCCTGGTGGGCTTCATCAACGGCTACCTGGTGATGAAGACGGGCATCCCGAGCTTCCTGATCACCCTCGGCATGTTCTTCATCCTGCAGGGCGCGAACCTGGGCGTCACCAAGCTGGTGACCGGTTCCGTGTCGAGCCCGAACATCAACCAGATGGACGGCTACACCTTCTTGTCCTGGGTGTTCGCACACGATTTCCGCGTCTTCGGGGTGACCCTGCCGATCACGGTGATCTGGTGGCTGTTGTTCGCCACGTTGTCGGGCTACGTCCTGAAGCGGACCAGGATCGGGAACTGGATCTACGCCGTGGGCGGCAACGCGGACAGCGCCCGCGCGGTGGGTGTCCCGGTGCTGAGGGTCAAGGTCGGCCTGTTCATGACGGTGGCGTTCCTCGGCTGGTTCACCGGCATGCACTACCTCTACAACTTCAACGTCCTGCAGGCCGGCAACGGGGTGGGCAACGAGTTCCTCTACATCATCGCCGCGGTCGTGGGTGGCACGCTGCTGACCGGTGGCTACGGCAACGCCTTCGGTGTCGCGATCGGCGCGTTCATCTTCGGTATGACGAACCTGTGCATCGTCTACGCCGGCTGGGACCCCAACTGGTTCAAGGCGTTCCTGGGCGTGATGCTGCTGCTCGCGGTCGTGGTGAACCTCTACGTCAAGAAGCTCTCGACCACCCGGAAGGTGGGCTAGCCATGACCGACACACTGCACGAGCACGCCGATCCGCAGCTGCACCGGGGCGAGACCCTGGTGGAGATGGTCAACGTCGGCAAGGCCTACGGAGCCATCCGGGCGCTTCGAGGCATCAACCTGCGGGTCAACGCAGGGGAGGTGACCGGGGTCCTGGGCGACAACGGCGCCGGGAAGTCGACCCTGATCAAGATCATCTCGGGCCTGCACCCCCACAACGAGGGTGAGCTGCTCGTGGACGGGAAGCCGGTCTCCTTCTCCTCACCACGGGACTCCCTGGCCCACGGGATCGCGACGGTCTACCAGGACCTCGCCGTGGTCTCGCTGATGGAGGTCTGGCGCAACTTCTTCCTCGGCTCGGAGATGACGAACGGGAAGTACCCGCTGGCCAGCCTCAAGGTGCGGGACATGAAGCGCATCGCGGACGAGGAGCTGCGCAAGATGGGCATCGTGGTCAAGGACATCGACCAGCCCATCGGTGAGCTGTCCGGCGGCCAGCGACAGTGCGTCGCGATCGCCCGCGCCGTCTACTTCGGCGCCCGGGTCCTCATCCTGGACGAGCCCACGGCCGCCCTCGGCGTCAAGCAGTCCGGAGTGGTGCTGAAGTACACCGCGGCGGCCCGGGATGCGGGGCTCGGTGTCGTGTTCATCACCCACAACCCCCACCACGCCCACCTCGTCGCCGACCACTTCGTGATCCTCAAGCTGGGCCAGGCGGTCCTCGACAAGAGGCGCGACCAGGTGTCGCTCGACGAGCTGACCCGCCAGATGGCCGGCGGCGACGAGCTCACCGAGCTGTCCCACGAGCTCCAGCGGAGCAAGGAGTGACGACGAGCGACGGGTGGGGCCGATGACTGTCGCCGTGGCCCACCAGGTCTCCCCGACCAGCCGGAAGGCCCTCGTCCAGGCGATGCAGGAGGCGAAGCTGCGGGCCACCGACCTGGCAGTGCTCCACGTGGTCGACTCCATCGACCCCGACCGTCAGGAGGCCTACCGGCTCGGTGTCTCCGACGAGATCGAGAAGGTCATCGGCGAGGACCCGGCGGTCCCGTGGCAGCTCCACCTCACGACGGCCGGTCCCGACCTGGCCGGTGCCCTGCTCGAGCTGGTCCGGTCCGTCCGGCCCGACCTCCTGGTGATCGGAGCCAGGCACCGCTCCCCCGTCGGCAAGGCGCTGCTGGGCAGTGTGACGCAGACACTGATCCTCGAGGCCGACCTCCCGATCCTCGTCGTGAAGGCATCCTGAACCCCTGACCGAACCACGCACCGAACCACTCCACCGAACAGCCGATTGAGAGAAGAGACGCACGTTGAGGACTATCGAGCACTGGATCGCCGGCAAGCGCACGACCGGCAACAGCGACCGCACGGGTGCCGTGTTCAACCCGGCGACCGGGCAGCAGCAGGCTGAGGTCTGCCTGGGTTCGGCAGCAGACGTCGAGGCAGCCATCGCGGGCGCCTCCGACGCCTTCGCCGAGTGGTCCCAGACCTCCCTGAGCAAGCGCACCAAGGTGCTGTTCAGCTTCCGCGAGCTGGTCAACGCCCATGCGGGCGAGATCGCCGAGCTGATCACCGACGAGCACGGCAAGGTCCTCTCCGACGCGATGGGGGAGGTGCAGCGCGGCCTGGAGGTCGTCGAGTTCGCCTGCGGGATCCCGACGCTGCTCAAGGGCGACTTCTCCGACCAGGTGTCCAACGACGTCGACACCTTCTCCTTCCGGGAGCCGCTCGGTGTGGTCGCCGGCATCACGCCGTTCAACTTCCCGGCCATGGTCCCGATGTGGATGTTCCCGGTCGCGATCGCCTGCGGCAACACCTTCGTCCTCAAGCCCAGCGAGCGCGACCCGTCCGCGTCCGTGCGGATCGCGGAGCTGTGGCAGGAGGCGGGCCTTCCGGACGGCGTCTTCAACGTCGTGCACGGTGACAAGCTGGCGGTCGACACCATCCTGGACTCCCCCGACGTGGCAGCCGTCTCGTTCGTCGGGTCCACCCCGATCGCCCGCTACATCCATGAGCGGGGCACCGCGAACGGCAAGCGCGTCCAGGCCCTGGGCGGCGCCAAGAACCACGCGATCATCCTCCCGGACGCGGACGTCGACTTCGCTGCCGACCACCTGGCCGCGGCTGCCTTCGGGTCCGCCGGCGAGCGGTGCATGGCCATCTCCGCCGCGGTGGCGGTGGGCGGCGCGGCCGACTCGATCGTCGCGGCGGTCAACGACCGGGCCCGCGCGGTCAAGGTGGGCTCGGGTCGGGACCGGGACAGCGAGATGGGACCGGTCGTCACCCGCGAGGCCCAGCAGCGGATCCTCGGTCTCATCGACACGGGCGAGAACCAGGGTGCGAGCGTCACCGTGGACGGTCGCGGCTATGTCGTCGAAGGTCACGAGGACGGCTTCTTCGTCGGCCCGACGGTGATCGACAACGTCACCACGGACATGGACGTCTACACCCAGGAGATCTTCGGGCCTGTCCTGTCGGTGGTCCGGGTCGACGACGTCGACGCGGCCATCGCGCTGATCAACAGCAACCCCTACGGCAACGGCACCGCCATCTTCACCTCCAGCGGCGAGGCGGCACGCCGGTTCCAGCGCGGCGTGAACGTGGGCATGATCGGCATCAACGTGCCCGTCCCGGTGCCGATGGCGTTCTACTCCTTCGGCGGCTGGAAGGACTCGCTGTTCGGCGACAAGCACGTGCACGGCCCCGAGGGCGTCAGCTTCTACACCCGGGCCAAGGTCGTCACCGCCCGGTGGCCTCGCGCCAGCCACGCCAGCGAGGCCAGCTTCCACTTCCCCACCTCGAAGTAGCCGACCGAAAGGCCACCACCCCGATGTCTGACCTCTCACAGCTCCGCCTCGGCACCGCCCCCGACTCCTGGGGGGTGTGGTTCGCGTCCGACCCGCACCAGGTGACCTGGGACGTCTACCTCGACGAGATAGCCCGGGCGGGCTACGTGTACACCGAGCTGGGGCCCCAGGGCTTCATGCCCCAGGACCCCCAGCAGCTGCGCGAGGAGCTCGCCGCACGCGGCCTGACGGTCTGCGGAGGCACGGTCTTCGCGGGCCTGCACAAGGGCGCGGACGCGCTCCAGCAGGCGAAGGAGGACTTCGGCCGGGAGGCGAGGCTGCTGGCCGCGGTGGGCGCGGAGTATCTCGTGCACCTGCCGGAGCAGTACACCGACCAGCACACCGGTCAGGCCACCCAGGGTGCCGACATCGAGCCCGAGCAGTGGAAGAACCTGGTGACGGGGACCGACGAGCTCGCGCGGTTCCTGCTCGAGGAGCACGGCGTGAAGCTCGTCTTCCACCCGCACGCCGACACGCACGTCGACACCCAGGACCGCATCGAGCGCTTCCTGTCCGACACCGACCCCCAGCTGGTCAACCTCTGCCTGGACACCGGGCACGTGTCCTACTGCGACGGTGACAACATCGCGATCGTCGAGGCGTTCCCCGAGCGGATCACCTACGTCCACCTCAAGTCCGTGGACCCGGCGGTCCGGGCCCGGGTGAGGGCGCAGAGCATCTCCCTCGCCGAGGCGGTGAAGCTCGGCGTGATGTGCGAGCCGCCGTACGGCGAGCCGGACATGCCACCGCTCCTCGATGCGCTCGGGAGGCTCGACCGGGAGATCTTCGCGGTCATCGAGCAGGACCTCTACCCCGTCGAGCCGGACATCCCGCTGCCGATCGGGGCGCGGACCGCGGGCTACTACGTCGGATGCGGACTCGGTCCGGTCCGTCGATGGCCCTACTGACCCGGCGTCGTACGCACGGACCACGCACATCCACAGCAGAGCAGAAGGAGAGCAGGAAGTGACGCTGCGAGTCGGAGTCATCGGCACGGGCATGATCGGGCAGGACCACATCCGTCGGCTCACCCAGGTGGTGTCCGGCGCCGAGGTGGTCGCGGTGTCGGACGCCAACGAGCAGGTGGCCAAGGAGGTCGCCTCAGGGCTCCCGGACGCACGGGTGCACGCGTCCGGCGAGGACCTGGTCGGCGACGAGCGGGTCGATGCGGTCATCGTCTGCTCGTGGGGCCCCACCCACGAGACCTACGTGCTGGCCGCGATCGCCGCGGGCAAGCCGGTGTTCTGCGAGAAGCCACTGGCCACCACGACGGAGGCCTGCCGGAACATCATCGAGGCCGAGACGACCCACGGCAGCCGGCTCGTCCAGGTCGGGTTCATGCGGCGCTACGACGACTCCTACCGGGCGCTCAAGGAGGTGATCGACGCCGGGCGGATCGGTGCGCCCCTGATGTACTTCTCAGGTCACCGCAACGCCTCCGTCCCCGAGCACTACACCAAGGACATGGCGATCGTCGACACCGCCGTGCACGACTTCGACGTGACCCGCTGGCTGCTCGGCGAGGAGCTGTCCTCGATCCAGGTGCTGGCAGCCAAGCCCAACAGCCTCGGGGGCGAGCTCTCCGACCCGCTCCTGATGATCCTGCAGACCGAGTCCGGGGTGGTGGTGACCGTCGAGACCTCGGTCAACATCCGCTACGGCTACGACATCCGGGGCGAGGTGGTGGGAGAGACCGGGACCGCCGCCCTCGCGGACCGCGGCCTGGTCGTGCTGCGCAGCGAGCACCAGGCCGGCGTCTCGGTGCCCGAGGACTGGCGGCAGCGGTTCATCGCGGCCTACGACGTCGAGCTCCAGGAGTGGGTGCACGCGGTCACCGCGGGCGAGGGCGCCACGGGTCCGAGCGCGTGGGACGGCTACGCCGCCCAGGTGGTCTGCGACGCCGGCGTGGAGGCGCTCTACAGCGGTGCGCGGGTCGGCATCGACCTCGGCGACAAGCCCGCTCTCTACAGCTGACCCGACTCGATCCAGCACAGGAAGGCGTGTCATGAAGATCGCCCTCGACCCCTACATGTTCCGCAGCACGCCGCTGCTGGAGCTGCCGGGTCTCGTCGCCGACCTGGGGTATGAGTACATCGAGCTCTCGCCCCGTGAGGACCTCACGCCGTTCTTCCTGCACCCGCGCATCGACGACGCGGGGGTCGCGGCGTTCAAGAAGGCCCTGGACGCGGCCGGGGTGAAGGTGGCCGCCCACCTGCCGCTCTACCGCTGGTCCGGTCCCGACGAGGACGAGCGCCAGGCGGCGGTGCGCTACTGGAAGCGCGCCATCCAGATCACCGTCGACCTCGACTGCCACGTGATGAACTCGGAGTTCAACGGCCGCCCCGAGCAGGCCAGCCGCAGCGAGGGCATGTTCTGGAGGTCCATGGAGGAGCTCCTCCCGGTCTTCGAGCGCGAGGGCATGGAGCTGCGCCTGGAACCGCATCCCGACGACTTCGTCGAGGACGGCCTGGTCGCCGTCGACATGGTCCGCGGCCTCGACAGCCCGCTGGTCTCCTTCCTGTACTGCGCGCCGCACACGTTCCACATGGGCGGCAACATGGTGGAGATCATGGAGTACGCCGGCCCGCTGATGACCCAGCTGCACCTGGCGGACGCCTTCGACCACACCGCGTCCTCGGGGCTGCGCTACATCGTGAACCCGCCGGGATCGACCGCCCGTGTGCACCAGCACCTCGACATCGGCCAGGGAGAGGTCGACTGGGACACCTTCTTCGCCACCCTGAAGAGGCTCGACTTCGGTGACAGCGACCGCAACATCATGACCGCGTGCGTGTTCGCCTGGGAGGACCGGGCGCGGGAGTCGACGGTCTTCATGCGTCAGACGATCGACAAGTACACCGACGGCTGGTGACCGCACGCCCTGGCTCGGTCATGTGACGCCGGGCCGGATGTCGACGTCGTCACGGTGTCCGGACCGCCGGCCCGACGCGCGACCGAGATCGAACGCCCGCTCGGGGACCTCGAGGGGGTCCTGGCCGGTGGGTTCGGTCATCGCTTACCGTCGTCGTCGTCGCGGGGGGCCAAGTCGGCCCGCGGTCCGGCCGTCGTACCGCTCGGGGGTGCCTCACGCCAGGCGTCAGCGGTCCGACCGGGTCGGGTTCGCCGTGATCGGTCACAGTGACCGATCAGGGCGCGGTCGTGGCGGCGACGAGCGCCACAACAGGTCACGGTGACCGGTTGTGGCGGTGGTCGCCACTCACGCCGGCTCGGCGGAGTGTCTCGGCCGGTGGCCGGAACCTGGCAGGCGCGTGAACACCGCCGCCGGTGCACGCGGCTGCTGCTGGTCGGAGAACGCGATCTCGAGTCCGTCGTCCTCGCGCAGATCCCTCGGCACTGGGGCCACGACTTCCTCTTCGTCGCGCTTCCCTCAGAGTGCCGGATGCGACAGGCTCGATGCTCGACCCGGTCGCCACCGTCCGGCTGCTGACCCGGGTACCGACAGGAAGGCGGCACGACCATGCAGGACCCCCGGCTGGTGAGCCTCGGTGACGCCACCCCGGCTCTCGAGGGCGCCTGGGTGGCGCCGTCGGCCACGCTCGTTGGCGCAGTCACCCTCGGCGCTGACGCGAGCGTGTGGTATGCCACGGTGCTGCGAGCCGACCACGACCGCATCACCATCGGACCGAGGAGCAACGTGCAGGACGGGTGCGTCATGCATGCCGACCCGGGCCTTCCGGTCACCGTCGGGGCGGGCGTGACGGTGGGGCACCGGGCGGTGCTGCACGGCTGCACCGTCGAGGACGACTCGCTGATCGGCATGGGTGCGATGGTGCTCAACGGCGCGCACATCGGAGCCGGGAGCCTCGTCGCCGCCGGGAGCGTGGTGCTCGAGGGCACCCGGGTCCCGCCCGGCTCGCTGGTCGCGGGACTGCCGGCGAAGGTGCGCCGTCCCCTCAGCGAGGAGGAGCAGGAGGGACTCCGTCGCAACGCCGAGGAGTACGTCGAGCTGGCCGCCCGGCACCGTGAGGCCACCGGTTGAGCCCGCGCCGGCCTCCTCCCCCGAGCGACCACGCATACCCGGCGCGTCGCGCCGCGCTGCTGCAGAAGCTCGACCGGCGGGACCGGGGCAGGTGATCGTCCTGGCCTACCGCACCGGGCTCTTCGACGCAGCCGGTGACAGTGCGACGCAGCAGCGCCCCGGCGCGGGTGCCAGCCGAGCCTCCAGCGACGTGAGGCCCAGGCCGTCGAGGATGCCACCGACCAGGGAGAGGTTCATGCCGCACACCAGCTCGGGGTGCTCGGTCGCCAGCAGCTCGAACGGACAGTTCGCCAGGGTGGCACCGTCACCTGTGACCTGCGGCTCGAAGCCCTGCCCGGCCAGCACCGCCGCGACCCGGCCGAGGCCGTCGACCGAGGACCCCTCGACCGACGAGCCCGGCACCGGGGAGCCGGGGGACGCCTCGGCTGCCAGGCGGACACCCTCCTCGCGGGCGACCACGCGGAGCGTGTCCCGGACCGGGATGCCGTCGCCGGCCCGCTCGATGGCCGCCGCCAACAGCCGGGCGGCGAGGTCATAGCTGCGGGGTGGCAGCGAGACCGAGATCGGGTGTGACGAGCGGCGGTACAGCTTCGAGGGACGCCCTGCGCCGGGTCCGCTCCGCCCGCTGAGCCGGCGGTGCTCGACCTCCAGCAGGCCCGCGTCGACCAGCTTCTCGAGGTGGAACCTGACCGCGTGCAGCGGCAAGGCGGCCGCGTCGGCGACCTGCTCCCGGCTGACCGGAGACGGCTGGCTCACGACGTACTCGTAGAGCGACCGGCGGGTCGGCTCGCCCAACGCCCCCAGCGGTCGGAGCTGCTCGCCGAGGTGGGCCACCACCCATCACCTTCTCGAAGCGACGACCATTGACGACAGGCGTCCCGAGTTCTAACGTCAACAAGATACACCGTTAGAGCCAAGGAGGCTCGCATGACCTGTCGGACCGGAGCCGCGTGATGAGCCCAGCAGCGGAGGGTCCCGAGGGCCCGGTCGTGATCGTCGGCGGCGGGCTGGCGGCCGCGAGCGCAGCCGGCACCCTGCGGGAGGCCGGCTTCACCGGCTCCGTGGTGCTCGTCAGCGGCGAGCAGCACCTGCCCTACGAGCGTCCTCCCCTGTCCAAGAGCTACCTCGCCGGCGACAGCGCCTTCGACGAGGCGATCGTGCACCCGAAGGAGTTCTACGACAGCCACGACGTCACCCTGCGTCTCGGGGCACCGGCCACCGGCATCGACCTCGACGCGCACACCGTCACCGTCGGGGCCGAGAGGCTCGGCTACGCCAGGCTGCTGCTGGCCACCGGCTCGTCCGCACGGCGGCTCCCGCTCGCGGACGACAGCGGCGCCGCCGTCGCCTACCTGCGCACCGTCGAGGACTCCGACCGGATCAAGGCCGCGCTCCGCCCCGGGCGCCGACTCGTGATCCTGGGCGGCGGCTGGATCGGCCTCGAGGTCGCCGCAGCGGCCCGGACGGCCGGCTGCGACGTGGTGGTCGTCGAGCCGCTCGACCAGCCGCTCCTTCGGGTCCTCGGGCCGAGGCTCGGAGCGGCCTTCGCCGCCCTCCACCGCCGGCACGGGGTGGACGTGCGCACGTCGACGAACGTCACCTCGATCCAGGGCCGCCCCGCTCCCGCCGGTGACGCTCAGGGCACGGTCCAGCTCGACGACGGCTCCACGGTGGTCGCGGACCTGCTGCTCGTCGGCATCGGCGCGACCCCGAACGTCGAGCTGGCCAGAGGCGCCGGGCTGGAGGTGGAGGACGGAGTGCTGGCCGACGAGCGGCTGCGGACCTCGCACCCCGACGTGTTCGTCGCGGGCGACATCGCGAACGCCCTGCACCCGAAGCTGGGTCGACGGCTGCGCGTGGAGCACTGGGACAACGCCCAGGCCCAGGGCGACACCGCGGCGCGCAACATCCTCGGGCATCAGGAGGACTACGACCGGCTGCCGTACTTCTTCACCGACCAGTACGACCTCGGCATGGAGTACGTCGGGCACGTCGGCCCCGACGGCTACGACGAGCTCGTCGTGCGCGGCGAACCCGAGAGCGACGGCGCGTTCACCGCCTTCTGGGTGACCGGCGGGCGCGTGGTCGCGGCGATGCAGGCCAACGACTGGGACGCCACCGACCCGATGCGTGCCATCGTCGAGGCCGGCACCAGCGGCCAGGTCGACGACGGGGGTGTCGACCTGGCCGCGCTGCGCGACCCGGGCACGGCACTTGACCAGCTGGTGAGGTGACCGGCGCTGATCTGCAGCCGCCTGTTGTCACGGGGGCAGTGCGGCGCGGGTCGGGGGTGCGGGTCGGGGGTGCGGGTCGGGGGTGCGGGTCGGGGGTGCGGGTTGTGGTCGCTCGGGGCCCGGTGGGGTGGGTTTGTGGTCACTCCGGACTGGTACGACGGCACGCCCGGCGGCCCCAGTGACCAGAATCCCTGAAGGGCGGACCGCGGTGACCACAACCGGAGGCTCGGTGTCGGGAGGTGCACGTACCCACCCGGGCCGTCTGGTCGCGTCCCCGTCGCCACCGAGGTCCTCCGCCCCGACCCCCGCCCCGACCCCGCCCGGGCGCCTCCCGGTCGCCACCGACAGGTGCCGGACGCACTGAGCCCTCGCCACCGACATGTGCCGGACGCACTGAGCCCTCGCCACCGGCCTGGGTCAGGATGGACGGATGGCACTCTCGGTCTGCCTGCTGCCCGACGCGTCCACCGAGCGCGTCGTACGCCGGCTGTGGCACCGCCTGGAGGAGGCGGGGGTGCCGACCCTGCAAAGCCACACCCACGGCCGGCACGTGCCGCACCTGACTCTCGCGTCGCTGACCTCCTGCGACCTGGCCGCTCTGCGACAGGCGCTCACCGCCCTTCCCGCCTCGGAGCCGGTGACGACCCGCGTCGACGCGCTCGGGATGTTCCGCCGCAGCCGGGTGTGGCTGGCTCCGGCGGCGACGAGCACCCTGCTGGAGCGCCAGAGGTCCGTGGTCGACCAGGCTGTGCTGTCCGGCGCCGACGTACACCCGCACTACCGGCCCGGGGAGTGGGTTCCGCACGTGACGCTCGCTCCACGGCTCACCCTGGCCCAGCTGCCTCCCGTCGCCGCGAACGTCAACGAGGTCCTGCCGCTGAGCGTGGTGTGGACCCGGACGGCGCTGGTGCACACCAGCACCGGTGAGGTCGAGCTGCTCGGCTGACGCGCGCCAGTCCGGCACCGAGAGCACGCCGGTGTCGTCGCTCGAGGCGCCCGGTTGCCCCCTGAGGCCGGCGCTGGGATCGTGAGGCGCACACACGCCCGGGGTCCCCGGTCACTGCGGAGAGGTGGAAGGCGATGGCTACCCTCCTGTCGGTCAACGTCGGGATGCCCCAGGACGTGTCGTGGCGAGGCCGGACCGTGCACACGGCCGTGTGGAAGAGCCCGGTCACCGGGCCGCGCTTGGTGCGTCGACTGAACATCGACGGGGACGGGCAGGGCGACCTGGCCGGGCACGGCGGCGAGCAGCGCGCCGTGCTCGTCTACCAGGTCGAGTCCTACCGGCACTGGCAGAAGCATCTGGGTCGCGACGACCTGGAGCCCGGCGCCTTCGGTGAGAACTTCACGACCGAGGGCCTCGAGGACGACGCGGTCTGCGTCGGGGACCGCTACCGGATCGGGGAGGCGGAGTTCGAGGTCACCCAGCCCCGCGTGACCTGCTTCCGGGTGGGGATGCGGATGGGGGAGCCGCAGCTGCCCTCGCTCCTGGTCGCCCACCACCGCCCGGGGTTCTACCTCCGGGTCCTGACCGAGGGCCGGGTGAGCGCGGGCGACGAGATCGTGCGTACGGCGCAGGGGCCGCACGCCCTGAGCGTGGCCGAAGTCGACGCGCTGCTGTACCTGCCCGGGCACGACGCTGAGCGGCTGTCAGCGGCCCTGGACATCCCGGCCCTGAGCCCGGGCTGGCGCGAGTCGTTCCGGAGCATGCTGGCGAACCACGCGGAGGCCCGTCCGGCCGGTGTCGCCGTCGCACCTCCACCCGCCTGGCCGGGCTTCCGCACCCTCACGGTCGCCGACGTCGTCGCCGAGAGCGCCTGGGTGACGTCGTTCCGTCTCGCCGACGACGGGCCGCTGCCGACGTACCAGCCGGGACAGTTCCTCACCCTGCGCGTGCCGAGCGCGGGCAGCCCCGCCCCGGTGCGGACCTACTCCCTGTCCGGCGACCCGGAGGAGGGGGTCTACCGCATCAGCGTCAAGCGTGAGTCGCACGGCCTGGTCAGCTCGGACCTCCATGCGCACCTGCACCGAGGCGACCGGATCGAGGCGGCGGCACCCCGGGGGGACTTCGTGCTCGACGAGGGCTCCGGGCCGGTGCTGCTCGTCTCCGCCGGCATCGGCCAGACACCTCTGCTGGCGATGCTGCACCGACTCGCGAGCGAGCCCACCGGGCGTGAGGTGTGGTGGATCCACACCACGCGGGACGCGGACAGCCATGCCTTCTCCGCCGAGGCCGCCGACCTGCTCGGCCGGCTGCCGTCCGTGCACTCCCTGGTCTACTACACGGCTCCGGCGCAGCCGCTCGCACCCGACCCAGCGGTCCGGGCGGGGCGGGTCACCGCGGAGGTGGTCGCCGGCCTGGACCTGCCGCTCGACGCCGACGCGTACGTCTGCGGGCCGCAGGCGTTCATGGACGACGTCGTGACGGCCCTCACCGGCGTGGGCATCGACCCGGCCCGCATCCACACCGAGCGGTTCGGGTCGAGGTCACCGGTCAACCCGGGCGTCGTCGCGGTCGACGCGCCACCTCCCCACCAGCCGCCGGGCCCGCCCGGCACCGGCCCGCGCGTGACCTTCGCCCGCTCCGGGCTGACGGCCGCCTGGGCGGACGGCTACGCGTCGGTGCTCGAGCTCGCCGAGGCGTGCGACGTGCCCACGCAGTGGTCGTGTCGCACCGGCGTCTGCCACACCTGCGTGACGGGGGTGCTGTCGGGGGAGGCGTCATATGAGACGCCACCGCTGGAGGCACCCGGTGAGGACGAGCTGCTGATCTGCTCGGCCCGGCCGACAGCTGACCTGGTGCTAGACCTCTGACGGGGTTGCGGCGCCGACGCCGAGACTCTCGAGCTGCGCCATCGTGGTGCGGTAGGCGTCCACCAGGCCCTCCTGCAGGGGCCGGCTGCGGTGCCTGTCCGAGATGATCTCCACCCCCCAGGGTCCGTCGAAGCCGTTGCGGTGCAGGGTCTCGATGAAGCCTCGGACATCGAACGTCCCCGAGCCGCACATCACCCGGTGGTGGATGGTGTCGTGGAACAGGTCGGTGGACTGCGGTGACGGCGCGTCGTTGAGCTCGACGACGAACACCTTGTCGCCGGGCACCCGGGCGAGGTCGGCCAACGTGGAGGGTCCGCGCTCCAGGTGCCAGATGTCGACCACCAGACCGGCTCCCGGGTGGTCGGCGGCAGTGACGAGCTCCGCGGCCAGCCGGAAGTCGGTGATGTTGGAGAAGGGCAGGGGTTCCAGCGCCACGCGGGTGCCGACGTCGGCGGCCTGCCCGGCCAGCTCGTGCAGCTCGGCGGCCCAGTGGGTGACGTCGGTCAGTGGGGGGACCGTGCCGTCGACGTCGGGCCCGATCTTGACCTGCCGAGCGCCGAGAGCCTCCGCCGCGTTCAGCAGCGCGGTGCGGGTCCGGTCCGACTCGCGACGCCGTACGCCGGTGGTCCACCACTCCTCGAGCAGCTCGACCTCGAGGTGGACCAGCCCGAGGTCCTCGCAGATCCGTCTGACCTGCCGCAGGCTGTGGGTGCTCCCGGCTGCCTCGAGGTCGTCGATCGTGAACCCGATCCCGGTGAAGCCGGCGGCGGCCACGGCCTCCGCCCTGTCGCGGAGGTCCACCGGACTCAGCTGGCGACCGGCCACCGGCAACGCGTCACCGGCGTGGGTCCAGCAGGTGGCGAGCAGCTCCGGAGGCATCGGACCGGCCTCAGCCATGGCCGGGTCGGGTGCGCTCGGCCTGCCCGTCCAGGGCGGACTCGAACGCATCCTGGGTCCACTCCTCGGCAACGGCGCGGCGGAACAGGTCCGCCTGGGTCTGGGGTGCGATGCCGTCGACCGGCTGGTCGCGGTCGAGGTTCGTCGGGAAGGGGTATCCCTCCGCGGACGCGGCGATGACGTTGTCCAGGTAGGCCTCGGACGCGCCGGCCGCCTTCCTCTCGACCAGCACCGGGAACAGGGCCCGGCACATGGCCTCCCGGTCGACCGTCTCCATGGCGCGGCCGAACGGTGAGGACACCTGCAGCAGGTTCGCCATCCGCCGTACGTCGGTCGACACGTTCGTGCCGGCGCCGTGGAACAGCGCGGGGTTGAAGAACGCGGCGTCGCCCTTGTCCAGCGGCAGCTGGGTGTAGCTCTTCTGGAAGCACTCGGTGAACTCGGGGAGGTGGAAGGCGAGGTAGCCGAGCTCGTACTGGTGTGAGTAGGGCAGGTAGAGCGTCGGCCCGGTCTCGACGGGCATGTCGCAGTGCGCGACCGCGCCCTGCAGCGTCAGCGCGGGCGTCAGCCGGTGGGCGTGCGCGGGGAAGCGGGCGGCTGCCTCTGCGTCCATGAAGCCGAGGTGGTAGTCGCGGTGCGGGGTCTGCGCCTGGCCGCCGGGGTTGACCACGTTGACCTGCGAGGTGACCTGGTAGCCGGGCCCGAGCCAGGCCTCGCTGACGAGCGCGATGACGTCGTTGGCGTAGTAGTCGGCGAACACCGCGGGCTCGGCGACGGCCAGCTTGTCCAGCGCGCCCCAGACCCGGTCGTTCGCTCCCGGCTTCGCGAAGTGGTCGCCACCCGCGATCCCGGCCGCCTTCTCGGCGGCGATCCGGGCCAGGAACGCCTCGGTGGCGGCGTCGACGACAGAGAGGTCGTCGAAGGCCCTCTTGAACACCACGACGCCGGGGCCGTCGGTCAGCGCCCTCATCAGCTCGGTCTGCAGCGCGGCCCGGTCGGAGGTGTCCCGGACGGCTGGGCGCAGCTTCTCGCCGTAGACGAGGACGTTGTGCTCGACGGTGTCGGCGAACGGGTAGTCCGACAGCTGCGTCCGCTGCTCGACGAGCGCCGCGAAGTCGTCGATCGAGCAGTCAGCGGCGCTGAGCCGGCCGGTGGTGCGGGGAGCGGTGGACGCGGTCATGGTCGTGACTTCCTTCGGGTCAGTGGACAGCCCCAGCCTACGAGACCGGTGTGGGCATGGGAACCTCAGCGAGCCCTCAAGAACCCCTCAAAGGGAGAGGGGTCGTCGTGAGGGTCGTGCCCGTGGCCCCGGGGTTGTGGTCACTGCGGACGTGCCGGCCGGGGTTGTGGTCACTGCGGCGCCGGGCGGGCCGTCGTACGAGCCCGCAGTGACCACAACCCGGCGCGGCGGGCGCACCGACCCGTACGACGGTCACCGCAGCCGGACGCCGGCCCTCACTGGTGCCCCGGGCGAGGCTCGAGCCCGAGGGCGCGGTAGCACGAGTCGATCAGCGACATGGTCGCGACCGCGTCGTCGGCGTCGGTGCGGAAGGGCGCGCCCTCACGGACGGCGGCGATGAACGCCCGGAGCTGGTAGGTGTAGCTGGTGGCGTCGCCGCAGTGCTCGGTGCGCCTCCCCGCGCCGGAGGTGAGGACGAGGCGGTCGTCGTACCGCTGGTAGAGGAGGTCGGGGATCATCGCCTCACCCGCGCTGCCCACCACCCGCAGCGACATGTCCCAGTCCTCGCTGGTCATGCTGCACCGGGCGAGACCGGTCGCACCGGAGGGAAACTCCAGGCGCGCCTCGGCCCACTCGTCGACCCCGGGAGCGCCCGCCCGCTCGGCGCCGGTGGCACCGACGAGGCGGGGCTCTCCGCCGGCGAAGTCCCCGAGGACCCGCTGGGTGTGCAGCGCGTAGCAGCCGAGGTCCATCAGGGCGCCGCCGGCCAGAGCGAGTGACCATCTCGGGTCGTCCGCGGCCGGGGCGGGCATGAACATGGTGCTCTCGACACGCTGCAGCGTGCCCAGCTCGCCGTCGGCGAGGAGTGACAGCAGCCGCCTCATCAGCGGGTGGTAGAGGTAGTGGAACCCCTCGAACAGCACCAGCCCGCTCCCCCGCGCCAGGTCCCGCACCCGGGCCGCCTCGGTGCTGTTGCTGGCGAACGGCTTCTCCGTCAGGACGTGCTTCCCCGCGCGGATCGCCGCCTCGTTCCACGGCGCGTGGAGGCTGTTGGCGAGCGGGTTGTAGACCGCCTCGACCTCGGGGTCGGCGATCACGTCCGCGTACGACGCGTGGACCCGCTCGATCCCGTGCCTCTCGGCGAAGGCCTCGGCTCGGCCCCGGTCACGTGCCGCGACCGCGACGAGCCGAGTCCCGGTGGCCTCGGCGGGGCCGACGATGGACAGCTCGCTGATGCGGGCCGCTCCGAGCACTCCCATGCGCAGCGGTTCCGCGGGTCCGGTCAACGGGTGCCCCCTGCTGCGGCGGCACCGGCGGTGCTGGCGGTGAGCAGGCTGCGGACATGGTCGGCGCTGGTCCGTACGTCGCCCACGGGCCCCTCGCCGCGAGGCTCCTCGGTGAGGATGGTGTCCTGCTCGAGGGTGTACCAGCCGGTGTATCCGTTGTCCTGCAACGTGTTCACGATGGTGGCGACGTCGACGTCACCGGTGCCCAGCGGTCGATACATCCCCCCGGCCACGCCTTCTGTGTAGCTCAGCCGACCCGCGCGCACCTTGTCCGCGACCCGGCTGTCGACGTCCTTGAGGTGGGTGTGCGCGATGCGGTCGGGGGCCTGCCGGGTCAGGTCCGCCGGGTCGGTGCCGCCGATCAGCAGGTGACCGGTGTCCAGGCACAACGAGACGGAGGAGCCGCTGAGCACCCGTTGCACCTCCTCGCCGTTCTCGACCATCGTGCCCACGTGGGGGTGCAGCACCGCGCGCACACCGACTCGGCGGCACGGCGCTGATCCGGCCCAGGTTGCTCAGCAGCAGACGCCAGCCCTCCTCGTCCAGGGTGGGGCGGGTGTCGTAGCCGTCGAGCCCGGACGTCGCGGACAGCACCAGGACCTCGGCCGTGTGGCTCGTACTGCTCCAGGACCCGTCGATCGCCGGGAGCGGGTCCCGGCCGGGACGTGCATGACCACCGGTGAAGCCGCCGACGGCGGTCAGCCGTGGGCCGCGAGGACTCCGGCCATCTCGTCGGCTCGGCGGGCAGGAACCCCTCCGGGCCGAGCTCGGTGGCGGCGAGCCCGACCTCGCGCATCTCCTCGAGCACCCGGCTCGGCGGAGCTGGTACCCCAGCCGGGACCTCGCAGACCCCCCAGGAGATCGGGCGCCGGCGATCCGTGACTGAGCGCCGGTCGGTGGTGTGGGTCCGTCGGAGGTGCTGGTCGATGGGGTGCTGGGTGATGGTGGGGTCATGACTGGACCTCGGCTGTCCGCACCGGTCGGTGCTGTTGGAGGGAGAGGGTGGCGGCCTCGGCGATCCACGCCACGGCGAGCGCGTCGTCGACTGTGCAGGGGGTTGGTCGTCGTCCGGCGACGACCTCGGTGAAGGCGGTCAGCTCGGCGCGGAACGCGTCGGCGAGCCGGTCCATGAAGAACGTCCAGGGCTGCCCGGACGGCCAGCCGGCGTCCCGTTCGAGGTTGAGCAGTGGGGTCCGCTCCGTCCAGCCGGCGGCGACACTGTCCACGGTGCCGTGCAGCTCGAGGCGTACGTCGTACCCGCGCGGGTTGTAGCGGGTGTTGGAGACGACGGCGGTGGCACCGTCGTCGAGGGTGAGCAGGATCTGCGCGGTGGCGACGTCGCCCAGCTCGGCGAAGAAGTCCTCACCGCGGGCGCTGCCGGTGGCGTAGACCTCGACGACCTCCCGGCCGGTCACCCACCGAACGGTGTCGAAGTCGTGGACCGAGCAGTCGCGGAAGATCCCCCCGGAGACGGCGATGTATCCGCGGGGCGGCGGTGCCGGGTCCAGGGTCGTCGACCGGACGGTGTGCACCCAGCCGAGGTCACCCGCGGCCACCGCGTCGCGGGCCGCCAGATACGCCGGGTCGAAGCGGCGGGGGTAGCCGACCTGCACCGGCACCCCACTGGAGCTGACGTGGGCGGCGATGGCGACGGCCTCCGCGACGACGCCGGACAGCGGCTTCTCGCAGAACACCGGGATGTCCGCGTCGACACCGGCCCTGATCAGCGCGGTGTGCGCGTCGGTCGCTGCCGCGATCACGATCCCGTCGACGCCGCTGCTGATCAGCGCCTCGGGCGAGTCGGCGCGTTCGGCGCCGACCCGTTCGGCGACGGCTGCGGTGACGGCGGGCACCGCGTCGGTGACGACGAGCGAGTCGACCCCGTCGAGGTGGGACAGGGTGTCGGCGTGGAACGCGCCGATCCGGCCGAGTCCGATCAGGCCGAGACGCATGACGGTCTCCTTTCCAGGCATCGATGCGGGCAGAGGTCGTAGGGAGGTGGTTGCTCAGTCACCGAGGCCGCCGATGACGTTCTGGTCCCAGTCGATGACGGACCCGGTGACGACGCCGCTGCGCTCGGAGAGCAGGAAGGCGACGAAGTCGGCGATCTCGTCGACCTGGCCGAGCTTGCCCATCGGCAGCGCGGCCGCGGCCCGTTGCTGCCAGTCCGCGTCCACGCCGGGGGACTGCCGCTGGGTCCGGTCCTCCCCGTCGGTGGCGGTCCAGCCGATGTTCAGCCCGTTGACCCGGATCCGGTCCCACCGGTGCGCGTGCGCCGCGTTGCGGGTGAGCCCGGCGAGACCGGCCTTGGCGGCGACGTACGGCGCGAGGAACGACTGACCGCCGTGGGAGTCGATGGAGATGATGTTGACGATGGTGCCGCCGGCACCGCGCGCCTTCATGTCGGCGACCGCCGCCTGCATCAGGAAGAAGGGGGCCCGGAGGTTGACGGCGATGTGCTGGTCGAAGAGCTCCTCGGTGGTGTCGAGCAGCGTGCCGCGGGTCGTCAGTCCCGCGGAGCTGACCAGCGAGTCGATCCGCCCGTGCCGCTCCACCGTGGCCGCGACCGCCGCGACCGCCTGGCTCACGTCGCTGAGGTCCGCCTGCACGTAGCTCGCCTCGGCACCCGCCGCGGCGAGCTCGGCGACGACCTGCTCACCGTGGCCGGCGTTGCGGCCGGCGACCACCAGGGTGGCGCCCTCCCGGGCGGCGGCCCGGGCGATGCCGGCACCGAGACCCTGGGTCCCGCCGGTGACCAGGACGACCTTCCCGGCTAGCAGGTCCTTCACGACGGCCCTCCTCCGCGACCGGCGGACGGGGCGGCTGCCGCAGCCGTGGCCTGGGTGCTCAGCCCCATCAGGTGCGGGCTGAGCACGACGTCCGGGTGGTCGAACAGCGGGTGGTGCTCCGGCGGCTCCGGGTCGAACACGTCCAGTCCGATCCCGGCGATCCGGCCTGCGACCAGTGCCTGGAACGCCGCGTCGTTGTCGATCAGGGCACCGCGGCCGCAGTTGACGAGGATAGCCCCGGGTCGGGTCAGCGCGAGCGTCTCGGTGCCGATCAGGTGGTGGGTGTCCGGGGTCAGTGGCAGGTGGAGGGTGATGACCTCGACGTCACCGAGCTCGCCGTTCTCGATCACGGCGAAGTGCGTGCCCGAGCCCATGGGCAGCAGCGGGCGCTGCTGGTGGACCGTCGAGAGGAGCGCGGTGACGTCGGTGACGGCCCGACGACGTACTGGACGAGGTCCACGACGTGGCTGAGGAGGTCGCCGAGGGCGCCGCTGCCGGCCAGGTCCTTCCTGAACCGCGAGGACAGGGCGATGAGCGTGCTGAGTTCTCCAACGGCTACGTCCACGCCTCCGAGCCCAACGGCGGCCGCCTGCATCTGGATCCGCATACCCTCGTGCCCGGGGGTGTTGCGCCATGCCTTCGCGCCCGCGACCGCCGCGGTCAGGGCCGCGTCGACATCGGCCACCCCGGCGACCGGGACGGACCCGGCGCCGGCACCGTCGAAGGGGGAGGTCACCTCCTCCTCGCGACCCGACCGTGAGGCGGTCCACTGCCCACCGATCAGAAGCTCCATGGGTGACCCGTCCAATCGACGTTGAGGACGCGGGCAGTCCGGGGACGAGGCTGGGTCCGGTGGCCGCGTGCCTTCAGCCTGCTGCTTGCAGGCCCCTGGGTCAACCGTTTCGGAACTTCAAGAAGCCCTCATTCATTGGATGATTCTCGTCTATCTGAGTGGTGGACAGACCTCCGCACTTCTTGACCGCACCATCATCGATCCATCAGCATGAGTTTCGTGGGACATCCCTACCCGATCCGCGAGATCGCCCGTCAGGCGGGACTCAGTGAGGCCACCGTCGACCGGGTCCTCAACAACCGGCCGGGCGTGCGTGCCAGCACGGTGAGCAACGTGCGCCAAGCCATCACCGACCTGGACCGGCAGCGCAGCCAGCTGCGGGTCAACGGTCGGACCTTCCTGGTCGACGTGGTCATGCAGACGCCGGACCGGTTCTCCTCGGCGGTCAAGTCCGCACTGGAGGGCGTGCTGCCCGTCGCTGCGACCGGCCGTGGTCAGGTCCCGCTTCGACTTCCGCGAGACGGGCCGCCCCGCCGACATCGTCAAGGTGCTGGACGGCATCCGCCGCCGCGGGTCCATGGGGGTCGTGCTGAAGGCTCCGGACGTGCCCGAGATCGCCGATGCCATCGCGAGTCTCGACAGGGCCGGCATCCCGGTCGTCACCCTCGTCACGGACATCCCGCTGAGCCGGCGAGTCGCCTACGTGGGGATCGACAACCGCGCCGCCGGCTCCACTGCGGCATACCTGGTCGACCGTCTCCTCGGCGACGACCCGGGAGGCGTGCTGATGGCGCTGAGCCGCACCGCTTTCCGCGGCGAGGAGGAGCGCGAGATCGGGTTCCGCGCCACGATGAGGCGCCGGTCGGCCGACCGGCCGCTGGTCGAGCAGACCGACACCGACGGGCTCGACGCAGCAGTCAGGGAGTCGACCCTGCAGACGCTCCGGCGCAACCCCGGCATCAGTGCCGTCTACTCCATCGGCGGCGGCAACCAGGCGATCCTGGAGGCCTTCGACGCGGCCGGCCGACGGTGCCAGGTCTTCGTCGGGCACGACCTCGACCGGGACAACCTGCAGCTCCTCCACGACGAGCGGCTGACCGCCGTGCTGCACCACGACCTCAGCTACGACATGCGGCTCGCCTGCCACCTCATCATGGCGGCCCAGGGCGCCATCGACGGTCCCCTCGAGTCCCACCGGTCCCCGATCCACATCGTGACGCCGTACAACATCCCGGCGATGCCGACGGGCTGATGCGCGGCGGTGCCGCCTCCCGGGTCCCTGTGCCTGGTCCCCTGGGCCGGCGCCGGGCGGGTGTTGCGCTCGGTGGAGGCAGCGGTGCCGGCGGGGTTGTGGTCACTGCGGCCGCCCGGCGCGCCGTCGTACCCGTCTGAAGTGACCACAAACCCGGACCGCGGCCACCGGAGCTCGCCAAGCCGGGCGGCGGTCACCATGCGCTCGGCCACGCCACTCCCGCCGGGTCGAGGACCGAGCCGACGGAGTCGGGGGCGGCGCGTTCGTGTCGAGCACCTGGAGGAGACGGCGTTGCAGAGTCCGTTCGGTGATTCTCATCCACCGCCTGCATGCGCGAGCCGTGCTGGCCGGCGCCGAGGAGCGGAGCGGATGTATCTCTCGGCTCTCGAGCACGACCTGGTCCGGTGGCCGCTGGTGAGAGCACGGCTCGAGCTCGCCTACGGATCCTGGCTGCGACGCCAGCGACGGCCCCACGAGGCGCGGGCGCCGCTTCGATCCGCCCAGGGAACGCTTCAGGGGATCGGAGCCGAGACCAGGGTGGGGCGCGCCCGGTCAGAGCTGCGCGCTGCACGTGCGGCTGAGGGTCTGTCGAACGGGGAGATCGCTGAGCGCCTGTCCATGTCCCATCGCACCGTCGGCGCTCACCTGAGGCGCAACTCTTCCCAGCTCGACATCACCTCACGCATCCAGCTGGCCGCCATCATCAGCTCCCAGGCTTGATCGCCGTCGCCGTCGCCGTCGCCGTCGCGCGCAGGGGCACCGCTCCGTCCGATGGGTCAGTTGACCGATGTCGCCGGACCACCGGAGGTGTTTGGCTCTCCGGCGACAGGAAACCCTGACCTGACCGGAAGGAACAGTCATGAAACCGACCATCGTCCTGGTCCACGGCGCATTCGCGGAGTCCTCGAGCTGGGACTCCGTGGTGGACAGGCTGCTCTCGAGCGGCTACGACGCTGTGGCGGCAGCGAATCCACTGCGCGGCGTCGACGTCGACGCTCGTGCACTGAGTGACCTCATCCGCTCGGTCCAGGGTCCCGTCCTTCTGGTGGGCCACTCCTACGGTGGGGCGGTGATGACGTTCGCAGACCGGAGCGCCGGCGACATCCGGGGACTGGTCTACGTGTGCGGGTTCGCACCCGACGAGGGCGAGAGCTGCGCCGAGCTGTCGGAGAAGGCTCCCGGCGGCACCCTGGGTGAGACGCTGACGACGGTGGAGCTCACGGACGGTGGTCGCGACCTCTACATCGCCCAGGAGTCCTACCACCAACAGTTCACCGCCGACTCACCCGCAGACGTCGCCGCACGGATGGCGGTCACGCAACGACCGGTGACCGAGGCGGGGCTCACAGACGCCGGCGGCGCCGACCCGTTGTGGAAGGACGTTCCCAGCTGGTTCGTGTATGGCGAGCTGGACCGCAACATCCCGGCCGGCGCACACGTCTTCATGGCTGAACGCGCCAACCCCAGGAGTGTGGTGCAGGTTCCCGGTGCTGCCCACGCCTTGTCGGTCTCCCACCCTGACGAGGTGGCGCAGATGATCCTGGAGGCAGCCGTAGCCGTCGAGCTTGTCGACGCCTGACCGGCACCAGCAGGTGACCTCGCCCCCGGCGGTGTGACCGGCGCAGTGGTCAGTTGACCGATGTCGTACCTCGGCTGAGGTGCTTGCATGTCGACAGGGCCAACCCTGGTTCACACAACCGCCACCGAGGCATCATCTGCCTAAGGAGAGCCATGAGCACCATCAAAGTCGGGGTGGAGAACTCCACGGCGATCGAGCTGTACTACGAGGACCATGGCAGTGGCCCCACCGTCCTGCTGGTTCACGGATGGCCGGTCGACAGCCGGTCGTGGGAGCCGCAGCTGCATCCGCTGCTGGCAGCCGGGCACCGGGTGGTCACCTACGATCGGCGGGGGTTCGGTCGTTCCAGTCGACCCACCACGGGCTATGACTTCAACACGTTGGCCGACGACCTCGATGTCCTGCTGTGTGAGCTCGACCTGCACGACGTCACCCTGGTCGGCTTCTCCCTGGGCACCGGTGAGATGGCTCGCTACATCGGCACCCGAGGCACGGACCGGCTCAGGAGCTGTGTGTTCATCGAGAGCCTCGCGCCGTCCTTCGTCAAGTCCGACGACAACCCCGCGGGGGTCGACGAGGCCGCGGTGGCCGCGGTCCAGCAGGCGATACTCGACGATCGACCGGCTTGGCTGACCGGGTTGCTCTCCGACTTCCTCAACCTGGACGACTACCAGGGCAGCCGGGTGAGCGAGGAGACGGTGCGCAACCTCTGGAACGCCGGCGCGGAGGCGTCGCCGTACGCGACCTGGGCGTGCGTGCGCACCTGGCTCGACGACTACCGGGACGACATCAAGCGGGTCGATGTGCCCACCCTGGTCCTGCACGGGACCGCCGACCGGATCCTGTCCATCGAGGGGCAGGGCCGACGCCTGCACGCCGCTCTGCCGGACAGCCAGCTGGTCGAGATAGACGGGGGCCCGCACGTGATGTGCGTCAGCCACGCGCACGAGGTCAACGAGGCCCTCCTGGCGTTTTTGAAGCAGCCGGTCCGCGCCGGCGCGAACGCCTGACAGCGCCACGGATGGCCACCAATCGAGAGATGCTCGACGCGGAAGGCGTCGAGATGTTCGGCTCGTTCGCCGAGCACCAGGTGGCGACCGATCGGGGCAACGTGTTCGCGCGTGTCGGTGGGTCGGGTCCGCCCCTGCTCCTGCTGCACGGCTACCCGCAGACGCACGTCATGTGGCGGCAGACCGCGGCCCTGCTTGCTGACCGCTTCACGGTGGTCGCGGCTGACCTTCCGGGTTACGGACGGTCGTTCCGGCCGTCGCCCGCGACCGATCATGCGCCGCACTCGAAGAGGGCGCTGGCCGAGGACTTCGTGCAGGCCATGAGCCGGCTCGGGCACGAGCGGTTCTCGGTCGCCGGACATGACCGGGGAGGACGGGTGGCCTACCGGATGGCGCTCGACCATCCCGACCGGGTTGCCGCGGTCGCCGTCCTCGACGTGGTTCCGACCGGGGACGTGTGGGGCCGCGCCGACGCCCAACTGGCTCTGCTGTACTGGCACTGGGCGTTCCTCGCCCAACCCGCGCCGCTGCCCGAAAGGCTGATCGGAGCCGACCCGGACGCCTTCTTCGACTTCCACGTGCGCATGCTCGGGCTCGGGCGGGCGGTTGACCGGTACCCCCCCGAGCTGTTGGCGGGCTACCGGGCACTCCTCGACGATGCCGGCACGGTGGAGGCGATCTGCGAGGACTACCGCGCGGGGGCCACCGTGGACCGCGCACACGACGACGCCGACCGCGGTCATCGTCGGATCGAGTGCCCTGTGCTGGCTCTGTGGAGCGCCGGCGGTGCACTTCCGCGTCTGTACGGCGACGTGCTCGACGTCTGGCGGCCCTGGGCCCGGGAGGTCAGCGGGTCCGGTCTGGACGCCAGTCATTTCCTGGTCGAGGACGAGCCCGAGCTGACTGCCGAAGCCCTGGCCGCGTTCCTGGAACCCACACGAGCGATCTAGACCGAGAACCTCCGTCACCATCCTCAGGAAGGCTTGACATGCCAGCCGGCTCAGCCCCGAAGACCGATTCGTCGGACGCGCTCTCCACCAGGCTCGAGCGCACCGAGATCCAGCATCGTTCGTCCTCCATCGCCGGCCGCGAGATCGTCCAGGTCCGGACCGAGATCCCAGCCGGCGTCGCGTCGGGATGGCACACGCACCCGGGGGAGGAGGTCGGCTACATCGTCGCCGGGACGGTGCAGATGGAGATCAAGGACCAGCCCACCCTCACCCTGCGTGCAGGGGAAGGGTTCCTGATCCCCCTCACATCCCGCACAACGCCCTCGACCTCGGCCCGGACACCGGACAGATGCTGTCCACCTACATCGTCGAGATCGGGGAGCCGATCTCCAGCGTCGCGACGCCTTGAGCCGGAGCCCGACCGTTCTCCTCACGGCGAACCTGTTCGGCATCCCGTTCGGGCTCGCCGGCCTGGCCCAGTGCTGGTACACCGCACACGACCTCGTTGCTGTGGCGGCCTGGCCGGGTCAGCTCCTGTGGGTGGTCACCGGACTGACCTACCTCGCTCTCCTGGTGCTCTACCTCAGGAACGTCCTGAGCACGGGTCGGGCGCGCACCGAAGCGGGTGACCGGACCTTCGGCCCCTTCACAGCGCTGATCCTCATCCTGCCGATGCTGCTGGCTCTGGCGCTCGCCAGGTCTGCGCCGCAGACCGGAACGGCGGTCTTCCTGGTGTTCGTCCTCCTCGTCGCCGTCTACGGCGGCTGGATGACGGGTCAGTGGATCATCGCGGACATGCCGCTGGAGCTGTGGCACCCCGGCTACTTCCTGCCGACGGTCGCCGGACCGCTCCTGGCGGCTGCAGGATGCGCGTCCCGGGGCCTGGACGGACTGGCCCGGCTGATGCTCGGCTACGGCCTGATCTGCTGGCTCGTGCTGGGTCCGATCATCTTCCTCCGGCTCTTCACCCGCTCCTCACTGCCCATCGCGCTGGTCCCCACGTTGGCGATCGAGCTGGCGCCGCCGGTGGTGGCGGGCAACGCCTGGTTCGCGATGAACGGCGGCCGACCGGACACGGTGGCCTTCCTGCTGGCCGGGTACGCGGTGCTGATGGTCACCGTCCAGATCCGGTTGCTCCAGGTGTTCGTGCAGGTGCCGTTCGTGGCTGGAGTGTGGGCCTACTGCTTCTCCTACGCCGCGGCCGTGTCAGTGAGCATTCGCTGGGTCGTCGCCGAACAGGTCGAGGCACGTCAGGCGGTGGCCTACGTGCTGCTCGGGTCCATCAGTCTGGGCACTGGTGCGCTGGCTGTCCGCACCGTCGTCGGTCTTCGCCGGCGGACCTTCCTGCCGCGGCCGCCTCCTACCGCCGCCGTCGCGGCCGGGACAGCCGTTCCGTGACCTCGAGGGCGCGGCGAAGGCGTCTCGGTGTCGGGTCGTTCTCGGTGTGGGGTCATGGTTCTCCGACTGATGACCCGTCGCCCACGACCCGCTCGTGGGGGACTGTCGACAGCGCGTCGCGCAGGCCTGCACGGGAGCGCAACGAGAGCTTGGCCAGGATGTGGCTCACATGTGCGGACACGGTGCGGGGGGAGGTGCCGAGCCGAGCTGCGATCAGGGTGTTCGACAAGCCCGACGCGGCAAGCGCGGCGACTTCATGCTCCCGGGGCGTCAGGGCGCTCCCCGCTCCAGCAGCGGAGCCTCTGCCACGGCTGCTGGCCGCCAGCCCGCTGCGCGCCCTCGCCGCCCACGGGTGTGCCTGCAGGAGCTCGAAGCCGTCAGCTGCCGCCTGGAACTGTCGGCTTGCCCGGGAGTCGAGACGCAGCCGGTGCAGGCACTCGCCATAGGCGAGCTGCACGCGTGCGAGCTCGAAGGGCCACCGGTCCACCCCCGGAAGGGCCAGGGCCTGGTCGAAGAGAGCGGTCGCGCCGGCGGTGGCCACCATCGCCTCGCAGCCGGTCAGCACCAGGGCGTGACGAGACGAGAGCGCGCCGACGTCATGGGCTCGCATCTCCGCAACGTGGGCGACGGCCTGACGATGGCGCTCGGTGTGGACCGCGGCCTCCACCAGGTCCATCGTCAACCACAGGGCGTGTGAGACAGCGGGGACCAGGACCCCCGGCGGGCTGACCGCGGTGGCGTGACGGTAGGCGCTCTCGAAGTCGCTGCGGCCGAGTGCGGAAAGCGCCGCGGTATGACGGGCGTAGGCCATCACGGCCCGCACGCCGCGGGGCTGCGCCCAGCGAAGCATCTCGTCGCTCAGGGCGGCGCTGACCTCGTCATCACCTCGGGCGGCCGCGACCAGCGCGAGGCAGTACCGTCCCGGCCAGGCGAGCAGCTGGTATCCCTGGCTCTCGCACAGCGTCAGCCCCTGGCCGGCGTAGCTGCACGCGTCTGTCCACCGACCGTCGAGGAAGGCGTCGAACGCGAGCAGCATCCAGGCGTTGATGGCCGAGGTGAGCGACCCTCTCGCCAGCCCATTCGTCACCACTTTCCACAGCGCCGGCCGACAGCCCTCGAGCTCGTCGACGTAGAACGCCGCCTTGCCGATGGCGACGATGTGGCTCATGTCGGTCTCGTTCTGCAGGTCGGCTATCACCGAGCGGAGCTCGTCGAGAACTCCTGCGCCGATGCACACGGGGGACGCGAAGGTGTGGGCGCTCAACCGCAGGGCCGTCGGGACTACTCGCAGTCGCTGGAGCTGAGAGGTGAAAGCTCCCCACAGCTCTGGACGTCCTGCGAAGAAGCAGACGGCCAGCAGCGTCGAGAAGGCGTTGTCCAACGACCGGGGAGAGAGGTCGTCGAGGTCCACTGAGCTGCTCAACGCCCCCTCGAGCAGCCGGTATGCCGTGTCGACGTCACCGTCGCCGTTCAGCAGCAGGTAGGCGGCGGCCACCGCGGTGTCGAGAGTCTCCGTCTCGCCCTCAGCCCCGCGCCGAGCGTCAGCGAGCAGCCCGGCCACCCGATCCAGGTCACCGGTGACGTCGGCTCCGACATAGGCTGCCAGCCCCAGCCTGCGGGCACGGTGTCGTGGCTGTTCGCTGAGGTCGGCGGACCTCAGAAGTGCGGCCACGGCCCCGCTCGGATCCCCGTGCCGCAGCAGGTCGGTGGCGCTCTGCTCCAGCAGGGCGGCGGTTGTCTCGTCGAGCCCGACCAGGCCTTGCGCCAGGTGCTGAGCCCGTCGCGAGACGTGGTCGTGCTCGACGTGCCCCAACGCCTGATGCGCCTCACGACGTTCCGCGGGCACGGCCAGGTCCACCACGGTCGACCGAGCCAGGGGGTGGACGAACTGGAGTGTGCCGAGCTGAGAGTCGATGTCGACGAGTCCGTGCTGGACGGCCGACGAGACGTCGGCATGGGTCACTCGCCTGCCCCCCGCGGCCAGGATGACGGACAGCTGGGTGCTGGTGTCCAGCGCGGCCAGCAGAAGGAAGTGTCTCGTCGTTGCCGGCAGCTTCTCTATCCTGGGCGCGAACAGCCCTTGCAGGCGTCGAGGGATCGTCGGGTGGTGGCTCGATCGTGGGTCCTGGGAGCCGTCGGTGACCGGCAGGTGGAGAAGCGCGAGGGGGTTGCCGCGAGCCTGCGTCAGCAGTCGTTCGCGCTCGCGTGCGCTCATCGGTTCACCGCGACTCTCCAGCAGCTCGATGGCGGCGTCGCGCGTCAGCGGGCGAAGAGGCTGCACCGGCATCGTCCCGTAGTCGAAGAAGGACCCTTCCCCCTGCCTCATGGCGCCGAGCAGACTGACGCGAAGGCGGGCCAGGCTCGCGGTCACGGTGGTGAGCACGGATGCGCTTCCTCGGTCCAACCATTGAAGGTCGTCGACGACGATCAGGACGGGCGTGTCCGCAGCGATCCGCCCCAGCAGGCCGACCGTTGCGCTGGCAACGGCAGACCGCCGCGGCGGTGGCCCGTCGCTCCCGCCGAGGCAGCACCACAGAGCCTCCCGATGTCGAGGCTCGAGCTGTGAGACGACCGCGTCAAGAGGCCCGAGCATCCGTGCAGAGCCGCATATCCCACGTGTGACTCGAACTCGACGGCCGTCGCGGCCAAGATCGTGGTGTGCTCCGCCGCCGCCATGCTCATGGCGGCGCGAAGGAGGGACGACTTGCCGACACCCGGTTCGCCAGTCAGGAGGAGCTGAGCGCTGCCGGCGCGAGCCCGTCGGACGAACGCGTCGAGGCGAGACACTTCCTCGGTGCGACCGACGAGCCCGGCGGGCACATCGTCAAGGTGCACCATGCCATCAGTCCACCATGCCGCCAGGTGCTTCTCTACGGGCTGGAGAGGCTTTCCTTCCCGTCCCGATCTGTTCCGTCAAGGGGTTCGCGTCTCGGCCCTGAGAGTTTACGGTGGAGGACGCTGGACCCGCATGTGACAGGTCCGCATGTGACAGGTGACGACCATGACCGACCACGCAGGTCTGTCTCGGATGCTGGTCGGCCGGACCGCTTGAGTACGGGCGATGGCGGCTTTCCTGCGCGCCATACGGGAGAGCGGGGAAGCCCTCGTCGCGGGCCTGGTGAACGTGGCATGGGCAAGACCGCCCTGATCCAGGAAGCTCGCGCCTGGCCCCGGCGGTCGGGATCCGGGTGCTTCCTGTTGGCTCGCCCAGGCAGGGACAAGCGCGTCGAGTCTCGAGACCCACCTCAGGTCGCTGAGCGGTGAACACTGGCTCAGGTCGGGCGACGGTGTTCAGCGTCGAACCGGTTGCTTCGTCCGCCTCACCGCGGCCTCGAGCGAAGGACCCCTCCTGATGGTCGTCGACGACGTGGACCGCCGAGACCAGGACAGCATCTCAGTGCTCGCCTTCGTGGGGCGTCGGCTCTCCACGACGCGCGCTGGGCTGTTGCTGTCAACGCGTCCGTCCGTGGCCGGCGGCCTGCACCGTCACGGGCTCTCCGGAGGTGGAAGTCGGGGAAGCGCCTCCCGGCCGAGGGCTCGGCGGAACTGGTGAACGTCGCTTTCCCGACCTCGCGCAGGGGGTCGCCGAGCGGGTTTTCGCCGATGCCCCGCGGGTGTCCTCTCGCGATCGTCGAGCTGCCGGCGGCGTTGACAACCCGGCAGCGTCGTGGAGTGGATCCGCTCCCCACGGTGCTCCCGTTGAGTGACCGGCTGAGTGCCGTCTACGAGGAGTCTCTTCACGGGCTGGGTGCGCCCACCCTCGAGCTTCTCGTCATGCAGCGGTGGCGCGGCGGGCGACCTGGAGGCGTTGCTGGCCGCCGGACCCGCGACCGCTCGACTCGGATTCGCGGGCTGGACGGTGCCGGGGCTCGACAGCCTTGAGGGAGGCGGAGGAAAGCGGTTTCCGCCTACGATGAGCGCAGCAGGCCGCCGTGTCCAGTTCCGCGATCCCCTCCTCCGCAGCGCGGTGATCAGCGGTGTGGGCCGAGAACGCGTGCAGCACGCGCATTCCCGTGCTCGGATGCACTCGTCAACAGCTGCCCGGCGTCTTGCTTCCTGGCCGCGCGCGTGCCACGACACTGCGGACTCAGCCGAGAGCTGGAGCACGTCGCATATCGTGCGGTGGCCCGAGGTGATGTCGACGGCGCGGTGACAGCGATGGTCCGTGCGGCTGAGCTGTCCGACGACCCGATGCGGCGTGGTGCCCGGTTGGCGGCTGCAGCTCAGCTCCAGGCCAGCATGTCCGGTGACCTGGGTGCCGCGGCCGAGCTGATGACGGGTGCCTCCAGCGTCGACGCCGCCGCAGCGTCGTCGCTGGACGGCGCGGTGCAACCGCTCAGCTATGGTGGCCCAGGACGCTCATCTCACTGCATCAGAAGGCTCCTCGTCCAGGCCCTCGACAACGACGGGCCCGCGCGGCCCTCGCCCCCTGCCGGTGCGCCCACCGTCGATGAGGAGCCGGCCGTCCAGGCGGCGTTCCAGCTGCTGTTCTTCCTGTGCCTGTTGGAGGGGCGCCAGGCATGACGCGGCGTACCGCCGGCTCGTGGACAGACGCCGTCCCTGGCGGGATCCCACCCTGGCACTTCTCGACCGTGTCCTGCCCGACCTCACCCGGGTGACCGCGTCGACGGTCAGGGAGCTCCATGTGGTGGTCGCCGAGCTGGCTCCCGCCGCCGACCCTGGCGTGGTCATCAGGTCGGCATCGGCGCCTTCCACGTTGACCGGCTTGCTGAGCGTCGTGCTGCGCTTCTACTGGCTGACGAGGCCCGGCACGGGCGTTCTGAGCTCGGGTGCCCCAGGCGATGCTCAGGTTGAGCCTGGACGACTGTCTCACCGGCAGCTGGCCCGCGCTGCCCAGCTGGCCGAGGAGGGGCTCCACATCTCCGGCACGATCGGCCATCACGAGCATGCGTGGCCCTTCGAGCTGTGCCTGGCGCTGGTCGCGGCCATGCGGGGGAAGCAGGAGCAGGTCGAGGCGCTGACGGGCGGACGTTCGACTGGGCCACGGCACGGGGTGCGCTGCTGGTCGAGCAGCACTGCGCCCACGCGCGTGCCCTGGCCGCCCTGGGAGTCGGCGATTTCGAGGCTGCCTACGAGCACGCCGTCTCGATCAGCCCGCCTGGCACCCTGCTCGGTTCCACGCCCCTGGCGGTGTGGGCTTCGCTCGATCTCGTCGAGGCGGCGGCGAGCACGGGGCGGATGGCGGAGGCCAGAGCTCACGCGAACGCTTCGTCCGGTCCGGCATAGCGCGAGTGTCGCCTGGCTCTTCGGACCGCCGCTGCCGCCGCCATCACAGCGCCCGACTCGGAGGCCGTGGACCGGTTCGAGCACGCACTCGGACTGCGCCAGGTCGACCGCTGGCCCTTTTGCGGGACGAGGCCGCGGTGGACGTGAACAGCGTGTCCTCGAGATCGCTGCAGTTGCGGCTGAGGGTCTGTCGAACCGGGAGAACGCTTTTTTTTTTTTTTTTTTTTTGCGCACTGCAGCGTGGCCAGGTCGCCATCGGCGAGGAGTGACGTCAGTGTCTTGTCGACGGGTGGGGGTCGAGGTGGCGGTAGAACCCCTAAAAAAAAAAAAAAAAAAAAAAAAAAAAAAAAAAAAAAAAAAAAAAAAAAAAAAAAAAAAAAAAAAAAAAAAAAAAAAAAAAAAAAAAAAAAAAAAAAAAAAAAAAAAAAAAAAAAAAAAAAAAAAAAAAAAAAAAAAAAAAAAAAAAAAAAAAAAAAAAAAAAAAAAAAAAAAAAAAAAAAAAAAAAAAAAAAAAAAAAAAAAAAAAAAAAAAAAAAAAAAAAAAAAAAAAAAAAAAAAAAAAAAAAAAAAAAAAAAAAAAAAAAAAAAAAAAAAAAAAAAAAAAAAAAAAAAAAAAAAAAAAAAAAAAAAAAAAAAAAAAAAAAAAAAAAAAAAAAAAAAAAAAAAAAAAAAAAAAAAAAAAAAAAAAAAAAAAAAAAAAAAAAAAAAAAAAAAAAAAAAAAAAAAAAAAAAAAAAAAAAAAAAAAAAAAAAAAAAAAAAAAAAAAAAAAAAAAAAAAAAAAAAAAAAAAAAAAAAAAAAAAAAAAAAAAAAAAAAAAAAAAAAAAAAAAAAAAAAAAAAAAAAAAAAAAAAAAAAAAAAAAAAAAAAAAAAAAAAAAAAAAAAAAAAAAAAAAAAAAAAAAAAAAAAAAAAAAAAAAAAAAAAAAAAAAAAAAAAAAAAAAAAAAAAAAAAAAAAAAAAAAAAAAAAAAAAAAAAAAAAAAAAAAAAAAAAAAAAAAAAAAAAAAAAAAAAAAAAAAAAAAAAAAAAAAAAAAAAAAAAAAAAAAAAAAAAAAAAAAAAAAAAAAAAAAAAAAAAAAAAAAAAAAAAAAAAAAAAAAAAAAAAAAAAAAAAAAAAAAAAAAAAAAAAAAAAAAAAAAAAAAAAAAAAAAAAAAAAAAAAAAAAAAAAAAAAAAAAAAAAAAAAAAAAAAAAAAAAAAAAAAAAAAAAAAAAAAAAAAAAAAAAAAAAAAAAAAAAAAAAAAAAAAAAAAAAAAAAAAAAAAAAAAAAAAAAAAAAAAAAAAAAAAAAAAAAAAAAAAAAAAAAAAAAAAAAAAAAAAAAAAAAAAAAAAAAAAAAAAAAAAAAAAAAAAAAAAAAAAAAAAAAAAAAAAAAAAAAAAAAAAAAAAAAAAAAAAAAAAAAAAAAAAAAAAAAAAAAAAAAAAAAAAAAAAAAAAAAAAAAAAAAAAAAAAAAAAAAAAAAAAAAAAAAAAAAAAAAAAAAAAAAAAAAAAAAAAAAAAAAAACATGCCATTCGTCTCCACCTCCGACAGCGCCCAGATCTACTACAAGGACTGGGGCTCCGGGCAGCCGGTCGTCTTCAGCCACGGCTGGCCGCTGACCGCGGACGCCTGGGAGGACCAGATGCTGCTTCCTCGCCGCGCACGGCTACCGCGTCATCGCCCACGACCGCCGCGGCCACGGCCGCTCGAGCCAGACCTGGGACGGCAACGACATGGACACCTACGCCGACGACCTCGCCGAGCTCATCGAGCACGCTCGACCTGCGCGACGCCGTCCTCGTCGGCCACTCCACCGGCGGCGGCGAGGTCACCCGCTACATCGGCCGGCACGGCACCGCGCGGGTCGCCAAGGCCGTGCTGATCAGCGCCATCCCGCCGCTGATGCTGAAGACCGACGCCAACCCCGAGGGCACGCCGATCGAGGTCTTCGACGAGATCCGGGCCGGCGTCGCCGCCGACCGCTCCCAGTTCTACCAGGACCTCGCCGATGCCGTTCTACGGCTCCAACCGGCCGGGCGCAAGGTCTCGCAGGGCGAGCGACGCGTTCTGGCTGCAGGGCGATGATGGCGGGCTCAAAGGCGCCTACGACTGCATCAAGGCGTTCTCCGAGACCGACCTCACCGAGGACCTCAAGCAGTTCGACGTCCCGACGCTGATCCTCCATGGCGACGACGACCAGATCGTCCCGATCGCCGTCGGCCGGCCTCAAGTCGGCCAAGCTCGTCACGAACGCGACCCTGAAGGTCTACCCCGGCGCGCCGCACGGCCTCCCGGCTCCCACGAGGACGAGTTCAACGCGGACCTGCTGGCGTTCGTCGAGAGCTGACCCCTGGGGTCGAGTCGGCATCCGAGCCCGGCACCCTCGACGACATCGCGCTCGTGCAGGTCTCATCCTCGGCGACCGACCCGCGTCGCAGGGTTGTGGTCACTTCGGCCGGCCGCGCATGGGTTGTGGTCACTGCGGCCGCGCCGCGCAGGGTTCTGGTCACTGCGGCCGGGCCCGTCCCGGGTTGTGGTCACTGCGGCCGGGCCCGTCCCGGGTTGTGGTCACTGCGGCCGGGCCCGTCCCGGGTTGTGGTCACTGCGGCCGCCGGGCGCGCCGTCTCACGAGCCCCGAGCGACCACAACCTGCTCGAGGCCTTCTGCCTCCGCGACCCGGGGTGATGGTGAGCCAGTCGTCTCCGGTGGCAGGATAGTCGGGGGGTCGGAAGCGCCCCCGGCGCGCCCGGGCCGGTGTGGCAGGTCGAGGCCCGGCGGTGGACGTGGACAGCGCTGTCGCGGCGCACTGCAGCGTGCGCCAGGTCGCCATCGGCGAGGAGTGACGTCAGTGTCTTGTCGACGGGTGCCCGTCGAGGTGGCAGGGTCCGGGTATAGCCGCCTCGGGGTGGTCACCGCGCGATGCTGCCGTATCCCGGCGTCTCGCACGTGAGCGCCAGACGCGTCTCGGCGGGCTGCATGCCTGGGGCGCGACGGCGGCAGGGGCCCGTGCTGATCCGCCGTTCCCCTGCGAGACGTCGATTCGCGCCTATTGTCGGGTGAAGGCAACTGCTGGGACCGCCCGCGCGAAGCACCGCCCGGATGACGTCAGTGCCTCAACCGAAGGCGCCACGTGATGAGTCGAGCCCGGTCCTTCCGCCAGAGCGTCGCCAGGTCCGGAAGGGTCCGGGTGGCACTGGGAGCGTGTGCGCTGCTGGTCCTGACCCCTCTTGCCGGGCTGTCGCCCGCCGAGGCGTTGCCCGTGCCGCCCGCTGCGGCGGTCGACCTGGGGTCCGCGGCCGGGTTCTCGGTGCTTGCCGGGCCCAGTATCGCCGACACCGGCGCCGGCACCGTGCTGGCGCTCGACCTCGGAGTCACCGGCACGCTCGCCGGGTTTCCCCCCGGCACGGTGACCGGTGACACCCACATCGCCGACGACGTGGTGGCGACGGCCCAGGACGACCGGCAGACGGCGTACGACGAGGTGGTGGCCCGGACCGGCGGCACGGCCATCGCCGGTGACCTGGCGGGCAAGACCTACGCACCCGGCCTCTACTCCGCCGCGGCGGCGATCACGAACACCGGCACGATCACCCTGGACGCCGGCGGGGACCCGAACGCGGTCTTCGTGTTCCAGATCGGTGCCGCGCTGAGCTCCGCGGCCGCCACCAAGGTCGTCCTGGCCCACGGCGCCCTTGCGAACAACGTCTACTGGCAGGTCGTCGGCGCGGTCGCCTTCGGCGCCAACGTCAAGTTCGTCGGGACGCTGCTCGGAGCAGGCGTCATCTCCTTCGGGGACGGCGCATCACTCAAGGGCCGTGCCCTCACCTCGAGCACGATGGCCCTGTCCAACAACCCCATCGTCAAGCCCATCGACGACCTGGTGGCACCGGTGGTGGCCATCGACGGTGGCTCCGCACGGTCCACCAACGACACCACGCCGTCCGTGTCGGGCACCACCGACGAGCCCGGAAGCCCCGTCGTGACGGTCACCATCGGGTCGCAGGTGCTGACCGGGACCGCCGTCGACGGCGTCTGGACGCTGAGTGCCGACGCTCTGAGCACCGGGCCGCACACCGTGGTCGCCTCCGTGACCGACCCCTCCCATAACACCGGCACCGCCACCCAGGTGCTCACCGTCGACACCTCCGCACCCGCAGTCACCCTCACCGGTGGCCCGACCATGGCGACCAACGACACCACCCCGACCATCTCGGGAACGACCGATGAGGCGGGAACGCCGCCGTGGTCGTGACCGTCGGCAGCCAGACCCTGACCACCACGGCAGACCCGGGCGGCGCCTGGTCCGTGCACGCGGCCGTGCTGAGCGAGACGTCGCACAGCGTGCAGGCCTCGGTGGAGGACGCCGCCGGGAACACCGGCAGGGACAGCCAGGTCCTCACCGTCGACGTCACGGTGCCGGTCCTGACGATCGACGGAGGTCCGGCTCGGTCGACGTCCGACACCTCGCCCTGGACCTACGGCACCACAGCCGAGCAGGCCGGCACGATCGTGAACGTCGGGGTCGGGGGACAGCACCTCACCGCGACCGTGCAGCCGGGTGGCACGTGGGGCGTGAGCGCCCAGACCCTCGCCTCCGGCACGTACGACGTGCTGGCCTCCATCACCGATGCCGCAGGCAACACGGGCAGCATCACCCAGGCACTCACCGTCGGCCGGGTCACCCCGGGTCACCCCGCCGGTCACTCCACCGGTCACCCCGCCGGCCGCCGCGCAGTACCGCCCGGACGCCGAGATCCGTCTGGCCGGACACGCCTTCGTGGGCCGGGGCGTCTACAGCCTGTCGCGCCAGCGGGTGACGTCCGGGCTGAACGGCCATCGCGCGCGCACCGTGGGCTTCTCGGTCCGGCTGCGCAACCGTGGCAACGTCATGGACCGGATCACGATCCGGGCCACCCGTGGGAGTGCCCAGTTCAGGGTGGCCTATCTGCAGGGGCGCACGAACGTCACCGCCCGGGTGCTGGCCGGGAGATACCGGAGCGGCTCCCTGCGACCCGGTCGGGCGGTGGTGCTGACCGTCAGGGTCACCAAGGTCACGGGAGCCAGGACAGGCAGTCACCGGGCGTTCACGGTCCGTGGCCTCTCGGTGCACGACCGCCGAAAGGTCGACGCGGTCGCGGCCGTCGTGAAGGTCTTCCACGGCTAGCTAGCCGCGTCCACCTTCGGGTCGCTAGCCCTGCGGGATGCCGCGCCGGCGGAAGGCAGCGACCCCTCCAGCCGCCAGGCACGCGGCGACGCCGACCATCACCGCGAGCGCGACGACCCCGACGGTGCCCACCGGCGGGTTCCCCACGTGCGTGGTCGGCGAGAGGTCAAGGATCCACTGCTGGAGCCTCAGGCCCGGGCCCAGGACGGCGACGAAGGTCATCACCGCATAGCCCGCCCAGGCGAGCCAGAACAGCCGGGGGCGCAGCCCGTACACCGCAAGAGCGAACCCGGCGAGCACCAGCTCGGCCGGCAGGTAGGCCAGCCCCGACCGGAGGATCGCGCCGAGCTCGGCCGTGTTCCCTACCGACAGCGCGGTGGCCAGTCCCAGGACCAGCGACGAGCCGAGCACGAGCGTCACCAGGCCGGCCAGGACCACCGAGGCGTGCGCGACCAGCCAGCGGGTCCGGGACAGCGTGCCGGACAGCCGCGCCTCCAGCCGGCCCTCCGACTCCTCGGAACGCAGGACGCCGATGGCCGAGACGACGTACCCCGCCGCGATGACGGCCAGGTAGAGCTGGGTGGCCGCGACGAAGCCGGCCATCGGCCGGGCGTCGGCGATGCCCATCGCCACGGAGAGAGCGGGATTGCCCGACATGGCGTCGAGCAGCTGCTGGGAGAGGGCGCCCATCGTCGCCCCGAGGATCACGCCACCGGCGAGCCAGCCGAGGAGGCCGGGCCGGTGCAGCCGGACCGCGAGCCCGAGGGGGCTGCTCAGCGCGGTCCCCGCCCGCTCCGGTCCGGGGCCGCCGCGGACCAGGGCGCTGCCCAGGTCACGCTCGGCCGCCAGCCGCAGGGCTGCGGCACCCAGGGCGAGGCCGGCAGCGAGCGGGACTGCCAGCACCCACCACCGCTGGTCCCCGAACGGCGCCGTCTTCTCCGCCCAGCCGAGTGGGGACAGCCAGGTGAGCCAGGTGCCGGTCACGTCACCCACACCCCGCAGGACGTACGACGCGGCGAGCACGATCAGGCTCCAGGCGTAGACGTCGCGGCTGTGCAGGGCGAGCTGGGCGAGCAGGGCCGCGAGCCCGGCGAACACGAAGGCGAGCATCCCCAGGGAGAGCGCGTAGAGCACCGACCCGGTGACCGGGACGCCACCGGCCGCCAGCCCCCCGACGAACACGGCTGCGGTGGCGAGGATGGCGGCGGTCGCCAGCAGGAGCGCCGCGAGCGTCGGTCCGCTGCGGGCGATGCGACCGCCCAGGAGCACCTCGATCCGCCCCGACTCCTCCTCGCGCCGCGTCGCCCGGGCCACCAGGCTGATCCCGAGCAGTGGCATCAGGAACGCTGCCATGAACCCGAACTCGTCCTGGATCACGCCACCGAGGGAGTCGATCCCCTCCACCTTGCCGTTGATGGCGAGCAGGGCGTTGCCCGCCGTGACGGCGGCGGCATAGCTGTGGATCTTGGCGGGGGTGTCGTAGAGCCCGGCGATGCTGGTGGCGGTGCCGACCATGCTCGCGCCGAGCACGAGCACCCACACCAGGGCGGTGCGCCGGTGGATCCGGGCGACGATGCCCAGGGTCGTTCCCAGCGTCGTCGCAAGGGTGGTCCCGAGTGCCCCGGCAAGGGGGTGAGGACCGCGCCCCACGGCCAGGTGTCGGCCGCTCATCGAGCGCTCTCCAGGAGGTCCTGCCCGTCGCCGGTCCCGTCGAGGACCGGGCCCTCGGCGGGACCACCGACGGTGTCGTAGGTCCGCAGGAAGAGCTCGTCCAGGCTGGGCGGCGTGACCGTGAGGGTGTGGATGCTCGCCGCGTGGAGCCGTCCGATGACGGCGTCCAGATGCTCCGGGTCGATGGTGAACCGGCTCTCCACGAAGCCGTCGAGCCGTTCGCTCTGGTGCTCGGCGACGCCGTCAGCGGAGGCCAGTCCTGCCGGCTCGTCCACGGTGACGGCGCGGACGGCGGTCCGGCTGTGCCGGCGCAGCTCGGCGAGCGTGCCGCTGGAGACGGTGCGGCCTCGGCGGATGATGCTCACCCGGTCCGCCAGCGCCTCGACCTCGCCCATGATGTGGCTGGAGAGCAGCATCGTCGCGCCGGCGTCCCGCCGCTCGCGGACGCACCGCTGGAAGACCTGCTCCATGAGCGGGTCGAGACCGGAGGTCGGCTCGTCGAGGACCAGCAGCTCGGCGTCGGCGGCCAGGGCGGCGACGAGTGCCACCTTCTGCCTGTTCCCCTTGGAGTAGTCCCGGACCCGCTTCGTGGGGTCCAGCTCGAACCGCTCGACGAGGTCGTCTCGTCGCCGCTCGTGCACGCCGCCGTGGACGGCGCCCAGGATGTCCAGACACTGCCCTCCGGTCAGGCCCGGCCACAGTGCGACGTCGCCGGCGACGTAGGCGAGCCTGCGGTGCAGGCGTGGCGCGTCGCGCCAGGGGTCCCCACCGAACAGCTCGGCGCGGCCGGAGGTGGGCTTCATCAGTCCGAGCAGCACCCGGATCGTGGTCGACTTGCCGGCGCCGTTGGGGCCGAGGAAGCCGTGCACCTCCCCCTCCTGCACGGCGAGGTCCAGGCCGTCGAGGGCCCGGACGTGTCCGAAGACCTTGGTGAGGCGCTCGGTGCGGATCACGGGAGCGCTGGTCATGACGGGTTCTCCTTCCCCGGGGCGAGGAACGCCCCTTCCATGTAGACGCGCGTGGCCTCCTTGGCCCAGCGGTCCAGCCCCGAGGGCGTCAGCGGGTCGTCGCCGATGACGGCGGCGACCTGGTTGCGCAGCAGGATCAGGGCGAGGTCGTTGACCAGCAGGAACGCCGCCCGGACGGCCGGGTCCTCGCTGGGCTCCGCCGCACCCAGGTCGACCATGGTGTCCCAGACCCGACGGGTGGCGGCGTACCACCGGCCGAAGAGCGCGGCTCCCGCAGGGTCGTCGGACAGCAGCAGTCGGCGCAGGTACGCCGGCAGGGGGGAACCGTGGGGGAACGCGCGGCTGAACGCCTCGGCGATCGACGTGGTGACCTCGCCGGAGGCGAACATCTCGGCGAGGTTCCCGCTGTCGAGCTCGGCGAAGAGCGCGTCGAACGACTCGCTCGCATGGGCGTCCACCGCTGCCCGCAGACCGTCCTTGCTCCCGAAGTGGTGCACCACCAGCCCGGGCGAGACCCCGGCGGCCGTGGCGATCTCGCGCACCGTCACCGCGTCGTGGCCGCGCTGGGCGAACAGCCGCAGTGCGGCGTTGCGGATGCTCGCCCGCGCGGTCAGGTCACGCTCGTCCGGGGCTGAACTCATGGACAGTATGCTAAACGCATGTTCAGTGGTGCGCAAGACTCGGTGCTACGTGGCGGCCGCTACCCTCGCCCCGAGGGACGGGTCCGGGGTCCAGCCCACCGCCTCGGCGAGCTCGGCCCCCGTGGGACCCGGGACCGTGGGCCGCCACCCGCCGCGCAGCAGCTCGCGCACCCGGTCCTCGACGAGGTCGAGGATCTCCGGCCCGGCCACCATGCCGGAGTACATCGCGACAGAGGGCTTGAGGCTCTCGTCGATCCTCGGCCGCCGCGCAGATCACGTCGGAGGGGATCCGGTCCTCCAGGTCGATGTCGTCGCCGGCGAAGCGGCGCAGCAGCGTGCGGTCCCAGTGGACGTGGTCGAGGTACCACCCCCGCAGGTGCTGCTCGGACCAGGCGTCGAGTGCCAGGGAGGCGTCGTCGAGGTCCTGCTCGGGGTCGTCCACCGAGGCCAGGAAGTGGCGTGCGTGTCCCAGGAGCAGCGCGAGGTTGCGACCGGCGGCCGGGTTGGTCGTCATCACCGCGTCGCCGAGGAAGTACAGGCCACGGGCCGGCGGGAGCCCCAGCGCGGGTCCCTGGAGCCGGTAGGTGTTGGTGAGGTGCCCGCCGACGAGCGCGTCGGTGAGCGGCTCGAACCGCTCGGGGTCGGTCCAGGGGACCAGGTGGGGGATGACCCGGCACGCCCGGTCCTGCCCGGCGTTGGTGCGCAGCATCGCGAGCTCCGCGGCGTCGGTGGGGTAGGCGATCACCACCGAGTGCGTGCCGGCGTCGTGTCCCATGACCAGCGAGACGTAGCCGGGCCCGGTCTCGAAGGAGGGGAAGAACCGGTCGTAGCCGACGTGCCCGTCCCGGGCCCGGTAGACGCGGGTGACGTAGGAGAAGCCGCACGGGCCACCCTCGACCGGCCCCCGGAGCCTCTCGCCGAGACGGCTCGCGCGGCCGGTGGCGACGACGACGATGTCGCTCCTCGACGGTGCGGCGTCCACGACCAGGCCGGTGGCGACACCGTTCTCCACCAGGATGTCGTCGACGTGGCCGGTCACCCAGGTCAGGCCCGGCTGCCGCGCCGCGCAGGCACGCAGCACCCGCTCGACGACTGGCCGGCGGCAGGCCATCGCCTCCATCTGGGGGAGGCCCGGGGGATGCATCAGCAGCGCCCCGGCGTCGTGCAGCGCGTCGTAGACGTCCGGCATCTCGGCTCGCAGGGCGTCCACGACCTGGGGCCGCCAGCCGTGGGCGTGCTCGAACTGCATCACCCCGGCCCGCTTCCAGCTGCCGTCCGCGCGCGGTCCGGGATCCCGGTCGACCAGGGTCACCTCGTGACCCCGGCGCGCCAGCGCGATGGCGGTGAAGATGCCGATGGGTCCACCACCGGCGACGAGTGCCTGCATGGCCCGTCCACCTCTCTTGTGCCTCTCGATGAGGACGCCACGCTAGGAGCGTGCCGCGGAGGACGGCATCGGCAGAACTGTGCAGGTCGGTGTGTAGGTCGGTCGGGCTCGGCGCCGGGCTCAGGCCAGGCCGTGGTCGTAGGCGTACGCCGTGGCCGCCGCGCGGGACGAGACGCCGATCTTGACGAAGATGTTGGCGACGTGGCGGGCGACGGTGCGCTCGGAGAGCACCAGCCGGTCGGCGACGTCGCGGTTGCTCGCGCCGGTGGCCACCAGCCTGAGCACCTCGACCTCGCGGGGCGTGAGGCCTCCCGGTGCGCTGGGGCCGCAGGCATCCTGCCGCCGAGCAGCCCGAGGTCGAACCGGGCGTCGAGATCGGTGAACGTACGGCGGGCCGCGTCGAGCTGGAGGTCGGCGGTGTCGGCGTCACCCACCGCCCGGCAGGCTCGGGCCAGCAGGACCCGGGTGCGGGCCGCCTCGTAGGGCACGCCGAGACCGGACCACAGCTCGAGCGCCCGACGGAGGCTCCCCAGCGCCTCGCGGTGGTCATCACGAGACAGGGCGACCATGCCCTGGGCCGCGCCGGCGGCGGCCTGGAGGTAGACAGAGTCCGACCGGTGTGCCTCCTCCTGCAGGTCGGCTGCAGCCGAGGCAGCCAGCTCCGGGTCGCCGGCAGCGAGGGCGACCTCGACCGCTGCCGGAAGCAGCTGAGCCCGCGTGAACGCCGGCCGGCCCTCCTCCAGCGCCCGCCGCAGTGACAGCAGCGCGGTCTCGGGCCGGCCCTGGGCCAGGCGCAGCAACGCCAGTCCCGGCTGCGGGTCGCACCCACAGGCCACGGCGTCCCGGTAGGCCTGCTCCGCCCGGTCGAAGGCCCCACGGAGCCGGTGCAGCTCCCCGCGCTGGTAGTGCGCCATGCCACCGGCCAGGTCGCCGGGGTGGGACCCCAGACGCGCGATCACCGTCTCGACCTCGTCGACCGCGTCGTCCCACCGGCCGCGCAGCTGCAGCACCTCGGAGCGATGCACCAGGCACTGCCCGCGGTACGGCACCAGGTCGGGCTGGTCCGCACACCAGCGGTTCAGCACCTCGGTCCACTCCGCGCTGCGGCTGACGTCCAGGCAGGACCGGCACACCGCGATCACCGCACAGTAGACCTGGCCGACCGCCTGGGGGTTGGCCGCGCCCGTGGTGGCCAGCACCATCACCTCGTCCAGCTCGGCCATCCCCTCCCGCGAGCGGCCCAGGGCGAGCAGCGCCTGCCCGTGTCCGTTGCCCGCCAGCAGGCGCAGGTCGTCGTCATCGTGGCGGTCGGCGATCGCACCGGCCTCGCCAAGCAGCGCGAGGCTGCACTCGTAGTCGTGGGCGAACAGCGCGGTCATGCCCTCGTTGGCCCTCGCATAGCCGAGCCACACCGAGTCCGCGAAGGAGTCGCCGAGGACACTGCGCACCCTGCCGAACCATCCCATGGCCTTCGCGGGCTCGCCGCGCATGAACAGCGAGAGGCCGAGCCAGAAGGCCACCCGGGCCGCCCCGTGCCGCTCACCGGCCTCGACGTAGGCCGAGTGCGCACGCTCGCGGGCGGCGTCGGACTCCGGGTCCCGGCCCGTGAGCATTGCGGCCAGTCCCCACGACTCCAGGTCGCCCGGGCCCAGGGAGCCGCTGCCGTCGGCCTCCGCGTATGCCGAGCGCGCCACCGACCACGCACGCCGGCCGAACGCCGCTCGCGCGCGGTCGACGCGCTCGTCGAAGCCCACGACGTCATCGTGCCGCACGCCCGGGGTGGAGACCATCCGCGCCGCGGGTCGCCGTAACGGGAGGGCCGCCTGTCTCCTCTCACCAAGGAGCGGATCGTCGCTCGACGTACCGGACGGAAGGAGGAGGGCGTGTCCGTGGAACCGACCACCACAGCACGCATCCGTCGATTGCGGCCTGCGCGCCGGACAGGCGGGTGAGAATGGGCCGCACGCGACCGGAGGACACGTCCGGGGGACGAAGGGAGAGGATGACGAGTCATCCCGAGGACCTCGACCGCGCGGACCCCGATCCCGACTTCGGGTTCCCGGCGGGTCTGTGGCGCACGATCGCGCGCCTGAAGCCACCCGGGGCCGACCCGAGGTGGCGCAGCCCCCTGCGTGGGCCGTGGCTGACGTCGGTCTTCGGGGCCGTCCTGCTGCTGGTGCTGCCCGTCATCATCGTCACCGGGCTGCTGTCCTACATCGCCTACGGCCCGCAGTTCGGGCAGGCCTACCCGGGTCACGTCGGCCTGCTGCGGCTGCCGGGCTTCGACTGGCCGACCCGCCCGGCATGGCTCTACCGGCTCACGCAGGGACTGCACGTGGGGCTGGGGCTGGTGGTCGTCCCGGTGGTGCTGGCGAAGCTGTGGTCGGTGATCCCCAAGCTGTTCGCGTGGCCCCCCGCCCGCTCGGTCGCGCAGGTCCTCGAGCGGGTCTCGCTGCTGATGCTGGTCGGCGGGATGCTGTTCGAGATCGTCACCGGCGTGCTGAACATCCAGTACGACTACGTCTTCGGCTTCAGCTTCTACACCGCGCACTACTACGGCGCGTGGGTGTTCATCGCCGGCTTCGTGGTGCACGTGCCGCTGAGGCTCCGCACGATGACCGTCTCCCTCCGCAGCCGCTCCCTGCGCGAGGTGCTGCGGACCGGGCGGGAGCAGACCCGACCCGAGACGGGACCCGGCTACGGACTCGTCGCCGAGGATCCCGAGCCGGCGAGCATGAGCCGGCGCGGAGCGCTGGCCCTGGTCGGTGGGGGCACGCTGCTCGTCCTCGTCCTGACCGCCGGTCAGACGATCGGAGGCGTGGCCCGCCGCACCGCGCTGCTGCTGCCGCGCGGCCGCGAGCCCGAGGGGACCTTCCCGGTCAACAAGACCGCGCAGGCAGCGGCCGTCCGGGCGACCGACGTGGAGGGGTGGCGGGTCACCCTGACCGGTGGCCCACGGCAGGTGGCCTTCAGCCGAGCCGCGCTGCTCTCGCTGCCCCAGCACACGGCGGTGCTGCCGATCGCGTGCGTGGAGGGCTGGTCGTCCACCCAGACCTGGACCGGCGTACGACTGCGGGACCTGGCCCGGCTGGCCGGCCTCCCCGAGCCCGGCTCGGCGCACGTCGTGTCGATCCAGGGCAGCGGGGCCTTCCGGGCCGCCACCCTGCAGGGCAGCCAGGTCCTCGACCTCGACTCGTTGCTGGCGCTGAAGGTCAACGGCGAGGACCTGTCCCTGGACCACGGCTTCCCCGCGCGGATCGTCGTACCGGCCCTGCCGGGTGTGCACTGCACCAAGTGGGTCGCCTCGATCGAGTTCAGGGCGGGCTGACGCGGTGACCCCTCTGGCAGCTCGCACCAGACGGCTGTACGGCGCGCACCCGGCGCAGCTCGCGCTGCTGGTGGCCTGCTTCGTCGTGGCCGGCTACGCCCTGCACCTCGTGGGCCTGCCTGCCCTGTGGAACCCCGACACCTGGTGGAAGTCCATCGCCGTCTGGTTCGTGGGTGCCGCCGTGGCGCACGACCTGGTGCTGTTCCCGGTGTACGCCGGCGCGGACCGCGTCCTGTCGGCCCTGAGCGCGAGGCTCGCGCGACGGGGACGACGCGCGCCCACCGTCCCGGTCGTCAACTACCTCCGGGTGCCGCTGCTGGCCTGTGGCCTGGTCACCCTGATGTTCCTCCCCGGGATCATCCGGCAAGGATCGGCGGCCTACACCCGCGCCACCGGCCAGACCCAGGAGCCGTTCCTCGGCAGGTGGCTGCTGCTGTGCGCGGCGATCCTCCTGGTCGCGCTGGTCGCCTACCTGGTGGCTCGCCGCCGCGCGCCGATGGTGGTCGAAGACCCGCAGGCGCCGCGCGATGCTCCCGCACCGGCCGACCCGGTCGGGGGCTCGTCGACAGGGTCCCCGCTCCCCGTCTGGGCGCTGCTGGTCGTCGTGGTCCTGCTCGCCCAGGCGAGGCGACGCCGCCAGGACCTGCCCACTCGGTGACGCCGTCGCAGTGAGCCGGGCCGTTGCGCTCGGGAGGTCTCAGGGCACGGCGACCACCGGCACCGTCAGGTCGCCGCTGACGACACGACGCAGGGTCTGCCTGCCCACGCGCGGACGGCTGGCGGTTCCCGGAGCGTGGCGGAACCGGAGCGTGGCGACCACCTGGTTGTGCTGTGGTGCGGCGGTGAGGGCCTTGAGGACCTGCGGGAAGGTCGACGCTGCCGGTGCCGTGGGACCGCCGAAGCCGCCCCCTTCCTCGAAGAGGTCCTCGGAGCTCTCGGCGTCGTTGTTCCCACCGATGACGTGCAGGCTGCCCCGGCGACCAGCAGCGTGGCTGGGCACGAAGACCCTGACGACCACGGTGCGGGGCGACCCTTCCCGGGAGGTGAGGAAGACCTTGAGCCTCGCCACGGTGCCGGCGCGCACGGCGGCCGGGTGACGGCTGCTCATCGGGACCCATCTGCCGGACATCCGAGCCTGGACCTTGCTGATCGCATAGGTCACATAGGGAGCGCCCACGCGGGAGACGCTGTGCAGAGAGGTGACCTCGACCACCTCTGCCTCGTTGTCCAGGATGGCCGACAGGTCTTCGCCGAGGGCGTTCGCGGTGGCCGCTGAGACGTCCTCGGAGTCGGCGTACACGTCATGGCGGGTGAACCTGAACGGTGTCCCCTTCTTGCGCCGCCCGGTGATGGTCCACGCCGCGGACACGGTGCCGGGGCCCACCTGGTCGAGCGCCTTCTGCTGGATGGACATCAGGTTCAGGAAGCCGATGTCGGGGAAGAACCGGGGCACGGTGACGTGCGTGGTGCCGGAGACGCGGGTGCTTCCCTTCGTCGCCACGGAGGTCACGTCCCACCGAGCCGGAAGGGCCGGCGTGACGGCGTGCACGCCGACCAGGTGGTCGCCGTCGACGGTGCCGATCGGCGCCCCCAGGTTGGCCACCTTGAAGCCGGGAAAGGTCGGGTCGTCCTGCACGAAGAGGGCCCGCGCCCCGTGCAGGCTCGTCGTCGAGGCACCCGAGAAGGTGAACGGGTGGCCGAAGCCGACCACCTGGTCACCACACACCATGGTCGCGGTGCCGAGCGCGCCTGCCGTCACCACGCCGTAGGACAGGGAGGCCGCCATGTTGCCTCCGGCCGTGACGCCGATGCGCTCCGTGGAGGCCGGACCGGTCGGACTGTCCACCAGGTGCACGTCGCCGAAGTCGAGCAACGGGGCCACCTTCCTCAGCTGCGCACCGCTCAGACCTGAGACACCGAACGGCACGGGGAGCTGACGCATCCCCCGGCTGACCTGCGGCGCGGTCGCGGCACCGGACCGCACCACACGGGCAGCCAGCGACGGGGGCAGGCCCACCCGCCTGCGCGGCACCGACCGCGCCGACGTGGTGCCGCTCAGCAGCTTGCGCATCTCGGTCGCCGGCGTCAGGCCGGCCACGGTGGACGGCCCGAAGCTCAGCCCGTAGGCGACGGCCCCGACCAGTCTCCCGTCGGCCGCGTAGACCGGGGAGCCGGACATCCCCTCCCAGATTCCCGCCTTGTCGATGGTGGGCGAGTGGAGGTCCACCATCACCATGTCGACGCCGGGCGAGATCCCGTCCTCGAGCACCCCGAGCACCTGACCGGTGAAGCCTTCCGGGGTGGTGCCGGTGCTGACGGTGAGCCCGGTGACCGGCGCGCCGACAGCCAGGCCGGTCACCGGATAGGCGTCCGGACACTGGGTGCTCGGAGCCGAGCGAGCCGGCCCGGCGGTCAGACCCATGGTCGCGACCAGCGTGCCCGCCACCGCCGCGAAGGCGGCAAGACGTGCAGGTCGTGAGCGGTGAACCCTCTGTTGCATGTCAACTCCTCCCCCGCGGGCTCCGGACCCGTCGTGCACACTGTGGCAGCCAGTCAAGGTAAAGAACATGGTCCTAACGTGTCACGCTGCAATGACCCGGTGGGAGCAGGACCCGAGCCCTCCTGACTTGCACGGCGGCGAGCCGCCACGCTTGGGTGGACCATGGCCCTTCCGCTCTACTGGCGCGACCAGTCGCTGATGACCTGGACCGCCTCCGTGCTCGCCTCGTCACCGGAGGGCATCGTCCTCGACGAGTCCGCGTTCTTCCCCGGAGGCGGGGGCCAGCCGGCGGACGTGGGGCAGCTCGAGTGGGACGGGGTGTTCACGCGCATCGGTGGCGTGTCCGCCGCGGGTCTGGTGCCGGAGGAGGGCGACCCGCTGCCCGCGGTCGGGACGACCGTCCACGCCCGTCTCGACGACGTCCGGCGCCGCCGGCTGATGCGCACGCACTCGGGGCTGCACGTGCTGTGCGGGGTGGTCTACCGCGACTTCGGCGCGCTGGTGACCGGCTCCCACATGGAGCCGCTGGTGGGACGCATGGACTTCAACCTCCCCGAGGTGCCACCCGGGTTCAAGGACGATCTGGAGCGCGTGGTCAACGAGGAGGTCGCCCGGGACCGCTCCATCCTCGACCGCGTGGTGACCCGGGAGGAGGCGCTCGGCGACCCCGACGTGATGCGGACCGCACAGAGCCTGATCCCGCCGGAGGTCCAGGAGATCCGGGTCATCGACGTCGACGGGCTCGACAAGCAGGCCGACGGTGGAACCCACGTCGCCTCCACCCGGCAGATCGGCGAGGTGCGGGTCGTGAAGGTGGAGAACAAGGGCAGAGGCTTCCGCCGGGTCCGGATCAGCCTGCCGACCTGACCTCGAGGCAGGCGATCCCGCGGCAGTTGAGGCGGATGCCCCACGCGCCCGACCGGCCGGCGACCCGACGATGAACCCATGACGACGACGACACCACGCCAGGCTGTGCAGATGCTGCAGGAACGACCCCGCCTGCCCCAGGGCGACGACGAGCGCTTCACCGGGTACGGCGTCATGGGGCTGCCCTTCGCGAGCGGCCACTACCTCGCGTTCCGCGACATGGTGGCCAGCTCCATCGGGCCGCCGTACCGCGCCATCTGGCACCGCGACCCGGAAGGACGCTGGACCATGCACACCACCGGGCCCGCCGAGCTGACCTGTCCGCGGTACTTCGGGTCCGTGACAGCGACCGCTCCGGCCTCGAGCATCTCGGTGTCCTGGCCGGATGACCACACGCTCGAGGTGAGCCTCGACGCCGACCTGACCTGGCGGATCGAGCTGCGGGCGACCTCCGCCACCCGGGCGATGACCGGGATGGGCGGGATGCTCCCCGAAGCGGGCTGGAACAGCAACGCCGTCCTGCGCTCCATGGAGCCGATGGCGCGCACGGTGCTCCGGACCGGCAGGATCCGGCTGCGCGGCACGACCCCCAACGGCCCCCGGTTCAAGATGGCGCCACTGAGGATCTGGCGCATCGTCGCCGCCACTGCGTCCTACCGCGGTGAGGACCTCGGTGAACCGGCGCCGCTCGCCCAGCAGACCCACCTGGGCGACGTCTGGCTCCCGCAGCGCGGCGTCTTCTTCGTCGGCCGGGCACGCTTCACCCCGGTGGAGGAGCGGGTCGAGCCGAGGATGAGCACCGTGGGCACCAGAATGGGGACATGACCGCACCGCCGTCGGCGCCTCGCCGGGTCGAGGTGCTCGCCGGGCTGTCGGTGGCCATCGACCTCGGGCTGGGTCAGCCGGCCGAGCACATGCTCCGGTCCGCCGTCATCGCCTGCGGGCTGGCCGACCGGCTCGGTCTCAGTCGGGAGCAGAAGGCCACGGTCTACTACACGACGCTGGTGATGTGGATCGGCTGTCACGCGGACTCCCAGGAGTACGCCCGCTGGTTCGGCGACGACATCTCGGTCCGTCACGACTCCTACCTGGTCGACTGGTCCGGGCTGCCCTACCTGCGGTTCCTCCTGGGCAACGTCGCCCGCGGTGAGCCGATGAGCCAGCGGGTGCGGGTGCTGGCCACCTTGATGCGGGACGCCCGCGGCCATCTCGCCAGCCTGATCCACTCCCACTGCACGTCGGCGGCCGCCCTGGCCCGGCACCTGGGACTCGCCCCCGAGGTCGAGGCGACGCTGGCCTACACCTTCGAGCGGTACGACGGCGGGGGGCTCCCGGCCGGCGCGTCCGGTGAGGACATCCCGATCGAGATGCGGGTGGCCCACCTGGCCGACGTGGCCGAGGTGCACCAGCGCATGTACGGCGTCCAGGGCGCGGTCGCGATGGCCGGCAGCCGGCGCGGTGGCCACCTCGACCCGGTCGTCGTCGACGCGTTCAGGACCGATGCCGAGCTGCTCTTCCCGGGGGCGGACGACGACCCGTGGGAGCTGGCGGTGTCGATCGCACCGGACTCCGAGGCCCCGCTGGACCCGTCCCGCATCGACGACCTGTTGACCGCCGTGGGCGACTTCGTCGACCTCAAGTGCCCGTTCACGCTCGGGCACTCCCGCAACGTGGCCGCGCTCGCCGAGGCGGCAGCCGTCCAGCTCGGGCTACCGGCCGACGACGTCACCGCCGTACGACGAGCCGGTCACCTCCACGACGTCGGACGCATCGGCGTGTCGAACCAGGTGTGGTCGAAGCCGGCCGAGCTGACCGGCACCGAGTGGGAGCGGGTGCGGATGCACCCCTACCTGACGGACCGGGTGCTGACCCGCATCCCCGGCCTCGCGCACGTGGCGGCCATCGCCCGCGCGCACCACGAGCACCTGGACGGTTCCGGCTACCCGCTGGGTCTGGCGGGTCCGGCGCTCGGCAGGCCCGAGCGGCTGCTCGCCGCCGCGGTCGGCTACCAGTCCGCGCTGGAGCCCCGGCCCTACCGCACAGCCCTGTCCCCCGGCGACGCCGCGGCGCGGCTCAAGGAGCGCGTGACCTGTGGAGCCCTGGACGCGGACGGCGTGGACGCCGTCCTCGCCGTGGCCGGGCACCCGAGGACGAGGCTGCACCGCGACGACACCCTCACGGCACGGGAGACCGAGATCCTCGGGCTCGTGGCGCGCGGCCTCTCCAACCGCGAGATCGCGAGCCACCTGGTGCTCAGCGAGAAGACCGTGCGCAACCACGTCGAACGCACCTACGCCAAGATCGGCGCCACCAACCGGGTGGGCGCGAGCCTCTACGCTCTGAGGCAGGGGCTCGTCGCGCCGGCCGACGGCCGGTAGCGGGCACATCACCCCAGGGGAAGAGGATGACGGACATGTTCATCGACACTGCCGCTCAGGAGCCTGCTTCGGAGGCCCTCGCCGACTACTACCGGCAGCAGCAGGCCGCGTGGGGGTTCCTTCCGAACTTCGCGCCAGGCCTTCGCGCATCGTCCGGAGGTGGCGAAGGCCTGGACGGCGCTGAACAGGACCGTCCGGGAGGGGATGGACCGGCGGCGTTTCGAGATCGCCACGATCGGTGCCGCTCGCGCCCTGCGCTCGACGTACTGCACCGCCGCGCACTCGAAGTTCCTGCGCGACGACTGCGGCGACGAGGCCACCATGACCGCGATCGCGGAGGACCCGAGCGGTGCGACCCTCGGTGAGCAGGACCGTGCGGTCTACCGGTTCGCAGCCCAGGTCGCTGTCGACGCGTCGTCGGTCCAGCAGAGCGACGTCGACGCGCTGCGCGAGCTCGGGCTCACCGACGCGGACGTCGCCGACGTCGTCTTCGCCGCCGCGGCCCGGTCGTTCTTCACGAGCGTCCTGGACGGGTTGGGGGCACGACTCGACGTCCAGACCGCGGACACCTTCGCCCCCGACACCCTCGCGTCCATGGTCGTCGGACGACCCGTCGCCGAGGCCTGACCCGACACGCGGACCAGGCCGCCGCCACGACCGATGGTCGCTCAGTCGTCCGGGTTGACGGGCGGGCGATAGCCGGCCCGGCCGCTGGTGCCGGCCGATCGGAGAGCGGCCCGCCCGACGGCGCGGGCCGAACGGGTCAGCGAGGACTCGGGAAGGCCTGAGATCGACGGGGGCATGACGACGACGGGGCAGGCGGCGGCGTAGACGATCCGCTGGGCCAGCAACGGTGACATCGACGGTGCCCGAGGCGCGTCGATGACGAGCACGTCGGCCTCGTGGGACTCGTTGATCAGGCCGCGGCGCTTGCTGCCGTGGATCACGCGGATCTCGGCGCCGTGGTCCTCGCCCAGCACGTCGGCCACATCCCGCTGCAGCTCCGCCTGCTGCTGGTCGAGCAGCTGGTGGGTCTGCGGTTCGCTCCGGGAGGAGGTTCCCGGAGCTCGCTGCCCGGGGTGGGGCATGGGGTGCACGCGGACGGCGATCAGCCGTCCGCGGTTGGCCTCGGCCAACGCCTTGCCCCACACCAGCGCGGTGGGGGACTTCGACGTGGCGCTGACACCGACGATGACGGTGTAGGGCTTCTCCGGCTCGCTCATGGCCGCTCCTCTGCTGTCTTGCCCGGTCGTCCGCTCACACTGGCAGGTGGGTGATCTGTTCGCCGTCCTCGGTGTACTCCGTCAGTGGCGGAGCGACCTCCTCCAGCGACTTCCCCTCGGCGTCGACGCCCCACACCGCCGCCACCAGGGCACCGAACACCATCACGGCGGTAGCCAGCAGGTAGCCCCAGAACATCGGCGTGCGGCTCGTGCCGTCACCGATCAGCGCGCCGTACAGCACCGGACCGAGAGCGCCGAAGCACTGCGCGATGGCGAAGAAGTAGGAGATCGCCTGACCGCGGACCTCCTGGGGGAAGATCTCCGAGACGGTGAGGTAGCCGGCCGACGCCCCGGCGGAGGCGAAGAAGAACGAGACGCACCAGAAGGCCGTGTGCGTGGTCGGGTTGAGGGCGTCGGCCTGGAAGAGGACCGCCGAGGCCCCCAGCACGACGCCGCTGATCGCGTAGCAGCCGCCGATCATCTTCCGGCGTCCGACGGTGTCGAACAGCGGACCCAGCAGCAGAGGCCCGAGGAGGTTGCCGACCGCGAAGGGGAAGAAGTACAGCGCGGCTTCCGCGGAGCTGAGGCCGTAGAAGTTCTTCAGCACCAGTGCGTAGGTGAAGAAGATGGCGTTGTACAGGAAGCTCTGGGTCACCATCAGCACCAGGCCGAGGACCGTCCGGGTCGGGTAGAGCTTGAAGAAGACGTAGACCAGCTGCTTGGGGGTGAGGCTCGAGCCGGCCTTGATCCAGCGTGCCTCGGACTCGTCGTGGTCCGGAAGCTCCCGCCCGGAGTCCTCGACCTGGTCCTCGATCCAGTCCACGATCTGCTCGGCCTCGTCGGCGTGACCGTGGGTGACCATCCAGCGGGGGCTCTCGGGGATGTGCCGGCGCAGGTAGATGATCCCGAGGCCGAGCACGGGGCCGATGAAGAAGGCGATCCGCCAGCCGATGTCCTGACCGAAACGGTCGGTGTCCAGCAGGATCGAGCTGGCGACGGCACCGAGAGCGGCACCGGCCCAGTAGGTCCCGTTGATCGCGAGGTCCACCCGGCCGCGGTGCTTGCCCGGGATCAGCTCGTCGATGGCCGAGTTGACCGCGGAGTACTCACCGCCGATGCCCATGCCGGAGATGAAGCGGAACACCAGGAACACCCACATGCTGGGCGCCAGGCCCGCGAGTGCCGCGCCCACCAGGTACACGACCAGGGTCAGGGTGAACATCTTCTTGCGGCCGAGCGTGTCGGTGAGCCGGCCGAACACCAGGGCCCCGACCACCTCGCCCAGGAGGTAGACCGTGCCGGCCAGGCCGACGTCGGCCGCGGTCATGTCCAAGGTCTTCTCGAAGCCGCCGGCCGCGACGATCTGGATCTCCAGGCCGTCGAGGATCCAGGCGGTCCCCAGACCGAAGATGACCATCCAGTGGAACCTCGACCACGGCATGTCATGCATGCGGGCCGGGATCATGCTCTTGGTGGGTCTGTCCTCGACCCCTGCAGAGGTGGACATCGGCATCCTTTCGGGTCAGCGACGCTCCTCACTACCCGGTGTGGCGGTCTTCACACCAGGCAGAATCAAAAAGCGGTTGCCGCACGACCCCGCCCAGGCGCCCTCGGCGGTTGGCGGACTCGCTAGGTGCGCTTGCGTTCCCGGTGCTCGGTGTCGGGCCAGGCATCGGCCTTGACCGCGTCACGCTCACCCATGGGCCGAGGCTCCCCGACGGTCGTGTCCCTGATCGTCTGCTGCTCGGCCTCCGCGTTGATCTCGGCGCCCACCAGGACGATGAGCGCGGTGATCCACAGCCACAGCATGAAGACCGCGACACCGGCCAGCGCGCCGTACGTGCGGGTGTACCGGCCGAAGTTGTCGACGTACAGCGAGAACCCGAGCGATGCGGCCAGCCACACGGCGGTCGCGAAGACTGAGCCGACGGACACCCACCGCAGCCGCGGGCTGTCCCGGTCCGGAGCCACCTTGTAGAGGATCGCCATGCCGGCCATCACCGCGAGGACCAGTCCGGCCCACCGCCCGGCCTGGAGGAGCGTCCTCGTCGTCCCAGCTGGCACGAGCTTGTTCAGCACGACGGGAGCGACCGCGATGAGGGCGACCGAGATGACCACGAACACGACCGCCCCCAGGCTCAGGAGCAGGGAGACGGCCTTGCGACGGACGAAGCTCCTGGTCTCCTCCTCGTCATAGGCGGTGTTGACCGCCGACATCATGTTGCTGATCGCCGCCGAGGCCGTCCACAGGGCGAGCAGCACCGAGATCACCAGGCTGAGGTTCAGCGCGTGCCTGGACTGGGAGCTGATCGTCCTCATCTGGCCGACGATCAGTGAGGCGGCGTCCCGGGGGAGGGCGTTGGTGACTGCCTCGGCCTGCTGGGTGACCGTGTCCGGGTCCGACACCAACCCATAGAGTGCGACCGCCGCAAGCATCGCCGGGAACCAGGAGATGAAGCTCCAGAAAGCGACGCCGGCGGCGAGCAGCGGCACCTGGTCGACCTGGGTCTCCTCCCAGACGCGCCTCGCCACCTGCTTCCATCCCCTCGGGGGGATCCCGGTGGGCCAGTGGGCCATGGCACCGGGGAACCGTCTGGTCAACGTCCTCCGCGGCTTCATGCCCGGTCCTTACCCCGCCCTCGTCCTGCGACACGACCAGGTCTCACGCGTCCCTTCTCCTCGCCATCTCCCTGCGTCGCCCGGCGGCGAGCTCCACGGCCTGGACCAGGACGTAGAGCAGCCCGGCGGAGAACGGAGCGACCACCCACGCCGCCCAGCCGTGCAGCAGCGCGGCCCACCCCAGGGCCGAGCCGACCCCCGCGCCCACTGCGACGAAGTCGGTCGCGGTCGCGAGCAGCACCACGCGCGTCGACTCCCGTGCGGGCTGGCCCACGTCGAAGGCCAGCGCCAGGGCTGCGTTGAGGAGGGAGAACGCCGCGACCGCGGCGAACGAGAAGGCCATCAGGTCGACCTTCGACGGAGGCCCGACGGTCGTCGACACCGCCCCGAAGGTGACCGTCACCGTGATGGAGAAGCCGAAGGCCTGGGCGTTGCCGGTGGCGGAGGTGTAGAGCCCCTGCGCCCACGTCCGCGAGGGCGCCTCCTGTGCCGCGCCGCTGCGCTCGGGGGCCACGGACCGTGGTATCCGGTCGGGCGGGCCGGCAAACCTGCCGCCGCCGAACGCCGTCGGCGATACGAGCTCGTGGTGCAAAGGTGCATGTCGCGGTGCGGATCTGCAGCCAGCCTGGGCTCATGCCGAAGACCGTGCAGATCCGGGACCTCGACGACGAGGTGTACGCCGGCCTGGTCCGGCGCGCGGCTGAGGAGGGGATCAGCGTCCCGGAGCTTCTTCGCACGGAGGCCGCACGCCTGGCGGCACGACCCAGCGTCCAGGAGTGGTTGCGCCGCACCCGGCAGCGTTCCTCGGACCTGGACCGCGCCTAGGTCCTGGATGCGCTCGACGAGCAGCGCGGCCCGTGGCCCGATGCTGGTCGTTGACGCCTCCTGTCTGATCGAGGTGCTGACCGGCGGACCGAGTGCTGAGCCTGTTCGGCAGAGGCTGGCTGGAGACCGCGACCACGCCGCTCCGCACATCGTCGACGTCGAGGTGTTCGGTCCTGGCTGAGCGACCGGCCTCCGAGGAGTGCGGGATCTTCGCCGTCCGAGGGGCGCAGGGCCTCGGTGAGGGCAAGGACCGCCGTGTTCGAGGCGCGTTCGGTGCGATCTTCGGCACCAGGCACACTCACGGGTCGGCTGGCACGAGAGCTCAGTCCTCGCCGAGGTAGAGGTCCGGGTCGACGTACGGGACCACCACCACGGGCACTCGTGAGTACTTCGCGCAGTGAGCGCTGGTCGAACCCACCACGACGCGTTTGAGAGCGCCCTTGTGCTCGGTGCCGACGACCAGCATGACGGCGTCGGCAGAGAGCTCCACGAGTGCGTGCCCGGGTCGTCCACGGACGATCTTGCGCTGGATCGGGGGTGCGTCCTCCACTGCGCGCAGGGCGGCTTGGACTCCCTTCTCCTGCACCGCGGTCGCCGACTTCACGTGCGCTGCGCGCTCCTCGTCCAGCAGTGGGAAGCCGCGAGCCGCGTAGACGGTATCAGCCTCCCAGGCGGTGACGGCGCGGACCTCGGCCCCACGCAGCTTCGCCTCGTCGAGCGCGAACTGGAGGGCTGCCGTCGACGCCCTCGAGCCGTCAACGCCAACCGTGATGAACTTTTCGTGCACCGGGCACCTCCACATCTTGGTTGTCTCGATCCTTGCCCAAGGTGGCCTGGTACGTACAGGGTCCATCGTCCTTTCCGGACGCGGCTGCCGCACTCGTCTGCCGGCCGCCGGCACCCTCGAGCTCGAGGCGGTGTCGGACCAGCCTAGAGTCCCGTTGCTTCCGCATTGTCACCGACACGTGACCGTTCCCGCTTGATCAAGTCCCGGCGAAACGGGTATTGGTGGGGTGCTTCGCACCGAGTCTGTCCACCAGGGAGGCCCGGACCACCGGCGAAAGGGATCCCCCATGGCGAGCGATACCTCCACCACCTCGATCGACGAACCCCAGCTCAAACGCCACATCGGAATCGTCGGACTGCTGTTCGCCAGCATCGGCTCGATCATCGGGTCCGGCTGGTTGTTCGGAGCTCTGAATGCCTCCAAGGAGGCTGGTCCCGCGGCAGTGATCTCGTGGTCGCTCGGGGCTGTCATGGTCATGGCCATCGCGCTCGTCTACGCCGAGCTGGGGGTGATGTTCCCCCTGTCGGGGGGAGTGATCCGCTACCCGCATCTCGCGTTCGGCTCGCTGGCCAGCTACACGGCCGGCTGGATCACCTGGGTCGGCGCCAGCACGACGGCCCCGATCGAGGTGCTGGCCTCGCTGCAGTACGCCACCAAGTACGCGCCCTTCACGGTCGAGAAGCAGGTCGGCGGACAGACCGTGCACACGTTGACCACTCTGGGCTACGGCACCGCCGTGGTCCTGATGGCGCTCTTCGTGGTCGTCAACTACTTCGGCATCCGCTGGTTCGCCCGCATCAACAACGTGCTGGTGTGGTGGAAGCTCTTCATCATCGTGCTGGTCATCGTGGCGTTCTTCTTCGCCGCGTTCCATGGTGGGAACTTCAGTGACCACGGCTTCAAGCCGCAAGGCTGGCACGGCGTCTTCAGCGCGATCGCCACCTCGGGCATCGTGTTCTCCTATCTCGGTTTCCGTCAGGGCGTCGAGCTGGCCGGCGAGACCGACAACCCCAAGAGGAACGTGCCCATCGCAGTGATCGGCTCGGTGCTGATCACGGCAGTCATCTACATCGCCCTGCAGATCGCCTTCATCGGGGCCCTGGACCCCAGCCTGCTGTCGGGGTCCGACGCGTGGAGCAACCTGGACTTCAAGAACAGCTTCGGGCCCTTGGCGGCCGTTGCCACCGCCCTCGGACTGGGCTGGTTGGCCGTCCTGCTCTACATCGACGCGATCGTCTCACCCGGTGACACCGGCCTGATCTACACCACCTTGACCTCGCGCTTGTCCTACGCGATGGCCCGCAACGGCAATGCCCCGCAGCGGCTGGCGAAGACGACAGACCGAGGGGTCCCACTGTTCAGCCTGATCGTGACCTTCGTGGTCGGCCTCATCGTGTTCCTGCCCTTCCCGAGCTGGCAGCAGCTGGTCGGCTTCATCACCTCGGCGACGGTGCTCTCCTTCGCGTCCGGACCGCTGGTGCTCTCCGCGCTCCGCAAGAGGGTCCCGGACCAGCCACGGCCGTTCCGGCTGCCCGGCGGTCACGTGATCCCCCTCCTGGCCTTCTGGGCCTCCAACCTGATCGTGTACTGGTCCGGGTGGCTGACCGGATGGAAGCTCTACATCGCGGTGCTGCTGGGATTCGTGCTGCTCGCCATCTTCAAGGCCTTCGGCGGGGTCCGACAGGGCGCGTTCCACTTCTGGCAGGGCGTCGCCTGGTTGTTCCCCTGGCTGGGTGGACTGGCACTCATCTCCTACCTGGGCAACTTCCCGGAGAAGTCCGCAGGGGCCGGGAACCTGGGCCTGCTCAACTTCGAGTGGTCCGCGCTGATCCTGGCCGGCCTGTCGGTGCTGGTCTACGTCATCGCGAACATGGTCTGCCTGAGCACCGAGACCGTCCAGGAGCACATCGAGCAATCCAGGAAGGAAGCAGCGGTCGAGGAGGAGGAGCTCGGTGAGGCCCCCTGACCCAGCCCTCGCCGGCTGGAGGCGGCGTCCCGCATGGGTACGTCGCCGGGGTGGCCAGTGGGCGCCCCGGAACGCCGCGTGACGCCAGCGACCTGGAGGTGTGACATGGGCCGATACTCGTTCTTGCTGCTCCGCCCTCGACGCTGGCTGGCGGGGCTCGTTGCCACCCGCGGACAGGACGCCCAGGCCTACCTGGACACGATGGCCCGCTCCGCCGACGACTCCACGCATTTCCTCGCCGAGCAGGTGTGGGACCACCGGGCCCCCGCCAACACCGGCGACCCTGCCTTCCGTCCGGGTGAGAACACGTTCTCCGCCACACCGCTGGCGTGGACGCACGCACAGTTCATCCGCCTGGCCCGCAGCATCGACGCGGGTGCACCCGTGGAGACGCCGCGCGTGGTGGCGTGCCGATACGTGCGGACCTGCGGCTGAGGCGTCGGACCGCGGCGGGAGGCATGGAGGGAGTCGGCGATGAGCGCCTGGATCTGCGCCACGTGCGGGGTGCAGCACCCCGACACCGAGCAGCCACCGTCCGGCTGCCCGATCTGCTCCGACGAGCGGCAGTACGTCGGCTGGGACGGTCAACGGTGGACCACCATGCCCGAGCTCGCGCGCGACCACGCCAACGACGTGCGTGAGGAGGAGCCAGACCTGATCGGTGTCGGCGTCACCCCGTCGTTCGGGATCGGGCAACGCGCCCTTCTGGTCCGCACCCCGGCCGGCAACGTGCTGTGGGACTGCATCTCCCTGCTCGACGTACCCGCGCAGGCGCGCATCGCGGACCTCGGCGGCATCACCGCGATCGCGATGTCCCACCCGCACTTCTACGGCGCGAACGTCGAGATCGCTGACGCCTTCGACGCTCGGATCCTGGTCCCCCACGCCGACCGTGCGTGGGTGCAACGGCCCTCACCACGCATCGAGTACTTCGACGAACTCATCGAGCCAGTCCCCGGTGTGACCGTGGCCCGGATCGGCGGGCACTTCGACGGTGCCGCCGTGCTGCACTGGCCGGCCGGGTCCGAGGGCCGGGGCGCCCTGCTGACCGGGGACACCATCACCGTGGTCCAGGACCGCGACTGGGTCAGCTTCATGTGGAGCTATCCCAACCTCATCCCCCTGGACCCGGCCACCATCGAGGACATCGCCCACCGGGTCGAACGCTTCGAGTTCGACCGGATCTACGGCGGCTGGTGGGGACGGGTGGTGATCGAGGACGGAGCCGCCGCCGTACGTCGTTCGGCGGACCGCTACCTCGCCCGCCTGCGCGGCGAGCGGCCCGGATGAGACGCGATCTCACGGCCGGTGCGCTGCTGACGCTGGCCGCGGTGGGGATCGTGACCACACTGGCGCTGGCCTGGTATCGGCTCAGCATGCACTGTCCGGGCTACGACGACGAGGGCACGATCCTTGCCCCGCGCTCACCCCAGGGCCGGCTGATCTGCTCCGACGGGGGGCTCGGGCAGCCCCGCATCACCGTGCTGGTCGCCGCGGGTGGCGTGCTGTGGCTGCTCGCCCTCGTGCTGTGGCTGCGCAACCACCGGTTCACCTGGCTGGTGCCGCTGCTCGTGGTCGCCGTCGCCAGCCCGGCCTTCACGGCGGTGGCCGCGACCCGTCTCCCCGGTGCGTGCACGAACGCGCAGTGGCAGAAGTACGGGAAGGCCGGGTGCGAGCGGGATCTGGAGTTGCGCTCCGAGGGGCCTCCGCAAGCGGTCTACGGCACCCGTGCCAGCCACAGTCGCCATCTTCGGTCACGGTGACCGAAGATGGCGTCCGGTTCCGGCAACCGGTGACCATGTCGGGTCACCGTGACCGATGATGGCGATCGGGTCCCGTCCTGGGAGGTCGACGAGCAGGTCGGGCGCCATCGGCCGCGGACACGTGTGACAGCCGTCGGCCGTGGTGAGGTCGCCGAGCACCACGGCGACCTGACCGTCCCCGGCCAGCTCCGTGAGCTCGGGCGACCCGGTGAGGGCGCCGGCAGCGACCGTCGCTCCCTCGCCCAGCAGAGCGCGGGTGACCGCCAGGCCGATGCCCTTGCTGGCGCCGGTCACCATGGCGGTCTTCCCGGCGAGGTCGAGCCTCACAGGGACTGCCCGCGCAACCAGGTCAGGCAGGTCTTCGCAACCTCCGCCCACCCGGAGTCGATGATCAGGGAGTGGCCGCGATCCGAGAACGTCGTCAGGTCGGTGACGGCCTCGGAGTGCCGGTACTGCTTGAGGGTCGCGCGGGTCACCGACTCGGGGACGGTGTGGTCCTTCCCGCTGGCGATCAGCAGGAGCGGCCCCCGACTCGCGTTGCCCGTGTCCACCTTGGCGGGAGAGTGCGGGTTGAAGTTGGCCGCCGCCGCCTCGAACAGCGGCCGACCGGGAGCCGGGATGCTCCACTGCTCGTAGAGCCGGTCCGACTCCTCCACGGAGATCGCGTTGCCGAAGGCGTACCGGAACTGGTCGCTCGACAGCGAGACCGCACGGTGCTTGTTGGCCGGGTTCTTGAAAACCGGCAGCGTGGCTCGCAGTGCCGAGAGCGGCAGCGGGAGCACGCCCTTGATCTGCGCGGCGTCGATGGCGATGGCGGCCCTGGCTCGGTCCTGGCCGAGCAGCTTCTGGGCGATCATCCCGCCGAAGGAGTGCCCGACGAGAACGGGAGGCTCGGGAAGGTCCTCGATGATCTCGGCGAAGTGCGCTACGACGTCGTCTATGCCATGGTCGCCGATCGCCTCCGCGTTGCTGCGCGAGGCCTCCACGGTCTCGCGGTCGCCGGGCCAGCCCGGTGCCTGGGGGTCGTATCCCTCGTCGCGGAAGAGTGTCAGCCACTGGTCCCACGACGTCGCGTGCAGCCAGAGCCCGTGGATGAACAGCACAGGTGTCGTCACAGTCTTTCCCCTTGGTCTACCCGGGTGCCGGACGCACCGCGGTGCCTCCAGAGGCTAGGGCGCCCGGTGCTCGAGCGGCTTCAGTCGGATGACTGCGTCTCCTGCAGCACCTGACCTGCTCTGCCGCCCTCAGGGGTGCCGGTGAGAGTGCCGGCGGGCCGTCCGCTCGATGCGACGCCGCAGTCGACCGGCCGAAGCTGCCGCGTCCGGGCGGCCGTCACGCGTGACGCGTCACATTGGTTGGGGATGGGGTTCGACCGCGCACCTGTTCGTCGGTGCGTTGTCGCACTCCAGCAAGTGGCGCGCGGTGCTGGCCGAGTCCGAGGACCAGCCCCACCTGGTCGAGGCCATCGATCAGGTCGTACGTCGCCTCGGCGGGTGCACCAAGTCGTGGCGCTTTGACCGGATGACCACCGTGTGTCACCCGGCGACGGGACGGATCACCGCGACGTTCGGCCCGGTCGCGAAGTTCTACGGGGTCACCATCAAGATCTGTCCCTCTCGACACGGCAACCGCAAGGGTGTGGTGGAGAAGGGCAACCACTCCCTGGCGCAACGCTGGTGGCGCACCCTGCCCGACGACCTCACCGTGGTCGGGGCCCAAGCCAGCCTCGATGAGTTCTGTGCCCGGGTCGGCGACACCCGTCGACGGAGCCTGGACCAGACCCGGACCACGGTGGCGGCGTTGCCACGTCCAACTCTGCTGGCTCGCGCTTCTCCTGATCCGGGTGGTCGAGAACGCGACCCGCGACACCTGGCGCAACACCCGCCACGAGCTCGACCGGATGCACCTGGTCACCCTCGCCACGCCGACGGCCACCTCGCGCAACGCTCGGCCACCACCCCCGGGCACAAGGCCATCCTGGCCGCCCTCGAGCTGCCCGAGCCGCCACGGTTCTTCGACTTCACCGTGCCCGACGCCCGCTGACCCGGCACGCACGGCCCCAACAGCAGGCCGTGTAGTAACACGACCCTCGAACGCCGATTCCGCGTTTCCGCAGGTCACCCGCCACTTTCCGGCCGACGTGTGCCCATCGTCTGCGGAAGTCCGGCCTGTAGGCCGCTCCGGATCGGCGGCGGCACCGCCACCGCGTGTGAATCCGTGGCGCGGCCCGCATCGTCAGTGCGGGTCGGGGTCCGCTGATGGCGGGTTGGCAGGGCTTAGTGTCCATTTGGTTACGGATGAGCTCGCCTGATTTCTGTCGTCAGGGTTGGGTACGGGTCGTTGAGCGGGTGACGGGCCTCGCGCAGTTGTTTGCGGATCGTCTGCAGGGGTGGACCGGCGACGTAGTAGCGTCCGCGGCGCTCCCCTTTGGCTTCGAGTAGCCCCCGCTCTGCTGCGGCGACTAGGTCGCGGGTGCCGGTGCGTTCGTCTACGTCGGTGAGCTTCAGGTAGGACGGGCGGGTGACCCGCAATCCCAGCAGCGCGTCGAACAGTGCGTTTCCGAGTCGGTCGGGGAGTCGGTGTCTTGAGATCAGCTGGTCGATGTGTGTCCACTGCGTCTCGGCCTCCTGGAAGCGACGTCGCATTGTCTGGGCCTGCATGTGATGTGCACGCAGGTTGAACTTCACCCACAGCGTCGCGTCGTTCTTCGGCTGCCATGAGCCGCGGCCCACCGTGGCGAGGACGTCGTAGTACTGCCGCGTGTTGTTTCCCAACCACTCTTCGATGCTCGAGAACGTGGGCTCGACGACCCGGTCTTGAGCGAGCACCATGGTCTGCAGCGCCCGCGCCATCCGGCCGTTGCCATCGCGGAACGGGTGGATCATGACGAGGTTCAGATGCGCCATCGCGGCGCGAACGAGCGGTTCGTCGCCAAGGCGAGCCGTGAGTGACGCTGAGAGCGCGCGCATGAGGCTTTGGACGGTCGTGGGGTCTGGGCCTTCGTACACGGTGGTCTGGTCGCGGTCGTCGCGGACGTAGACGCCGCTGGTCCGATACCGGCCAGGTGACTTGGTGAGGTCGTGCTCGAGAAGCATGAAGTGCATGGAACGCAGGACCGTCTCGTCGATGACGAAGCCTGGCTCGGTGGCGACGTTGAGGACGTAGGTCAGCACGCGGCGGTAGGCAACAATCTCTGCCCACGTCGCCTCGTCCGCGCTGAGCGGCGGCTCGTCGTCGACGGCAGCGACGGCGTCCTCGTCGGTGACGGTGTATCCCTCGATGGTGTTGGAGCCTTGGATTGCCCGTGCGGCTGCGGTTCGACGCAGCAAGCCGTTCCAGCGACGGGGCACGCGGAGGACATCCGCGAGGGAAGCACGGATGTCGTGGATCTCCTCGATGACCTGCTGGTCCACGAGGTCGAGGTCGGGGATGTTGAAGAGAGTCGCCATGTCACTATGTCCTTTATTTAGCGACAAGCCTAGCCCGTTGCAGGGCCGGCTGTCACTTATTTAAGGACATAGCGACAGCAGCATCCGGCGGTTGAGCGTGACCCGCGTCTGCCACGCGTCGGCGCGAGCTCGATTACAGCGTGCCGTCGGCCCGGTCAATCGTGAGACCCGCGGTCGGATGGATGGCTTCGCCGGTGAGGGCCGCCTGACGGGCTCAATGAATGGTCCCGAATCGTTTGACCCGGATGATCAGAAGCTTGGCTCGCCCGGACGCGACTCAGGGCGACAGCGCACGACTCCGTCGACCCGGTTGGAGGCTCAGTCGCAGAGTTGTTGGGCCACGGTCCAAGAACTCTCGGTAACGAGGAGCGGCCTTGACTTGCGTTTCCGCAGGTCACAGCGTTATGCAAGGCGCGCTCGGAGGGATTCGAACCCCCAACCTTCTGATCCGTAGTCAGATGCTCTATCCGTTGAGCTACGAGCGCCGGGCCCGCCGAGTCTAACGTGCCGCGGCGGACCGATGAAATCGGCAGCCTCAGCGGGGGACCAGACCGGTGAGCAGCCGGCTCAGCAACCGGACGAGGTCCTCGCGGTCCCGGCTGCCAGGGCCGCCCAGCCGGCTCTCGAGGAGCTGCGAGGAGAGGGCGGTCGCCGCCTCGACGACGTCGACGGCCTGGGCGGTCACGTGCAGTCGCTGCACCCGACGGTCGCTGGCGTCCCGCTGGCGGGAGAGCAGGCCACGGCTCTCGAGGTGGTCGGCGAGCTGCACGACCGTGGCCGGGCTGACGTCGAGCAGGGCCGCCAGCTCGCCCTGGGTGGCCGGCTCGACGATCCGGAGTGCCCGCAGGGTGCCGAAGTGCCGTGGCTCGATGCCGAGGGGCGCGAGGGCTGGTGCGAACTCGCGGTGCGCCTGCTGGTGGGCCCGGCTCACCAGGAACCCGGTGCTCTCCAGCAGGGCGCGGGGGGTGCGTTCGTCGAGCTGGTCCCCGATCACCCGGACCAGCACCTCCCTGAGTCGTACGGCGTCCTCGGCCGTGAGCGCGGCGGTGAGCCGCTCCTCGAGCCGTTGGACGTGCGGAGCCCAGCGCCGTACGGCGGATCGGCCGGACGCCGTACGCGTCAGGGAATAGGACCGCCGGTCCGCGGGGTTGCGGACTCGTTCGACCAGGCCGTCCCGCTGCAGGGTGTGGGCGACGGAGGTGAGGGTGGTGCCGCTGACGCCGATGAGCCTGGCCAGGCTGCGCTGGGACTGCGGCTCCTCGTCAGCGAGGGCGAGCAGCGCCGCGTAGGCGTGGATGTCGATGGCACCGGGAAGGATGCGGTCCAGCTCGACGGACACCCGCGCCGCGGCCCGCCACAGGAGATGGCCCGGCAGGGCGTAGAGGTCCGAGAGGGCGGCCTGCCTTGTGGTCTCGTCCATCGAGGGTTACCGTACATCAGATAAACGTTCAGTGCTTGATGATTCATGGCTTGACGAATTGAGGAGAGCTCAGTGGCTACCAAGTGGTGGACCCTCGTGGCGGTGTGCACGGGCGTGTTCATGCTGCTTCTCGACATCACGATCGTGAACGTCGCGCTGCCGGACATCCAGCGGGACCTGGACGCGTCCCTGTCGGACCTGCAGTGGGTGATCGACGCCTACGCACTGACCCTGGCGGCGCTGCAGCTGACCGCCGGCTCGCTGGCCGACCGCTACGGCCGCAAGAGGCTGTTCGCGATCGGCACCCTCGTGTTCACTCTCGGGTCGCTGCTGTGCGGGCTCGCGCCCACGATCATGTTCCTGACCCTCGCCCGTGCCGGCCAGGGCATCGGTGGGGCGATCATGTTCGCGACGGCACTCGCGCTGCTCTCGGGTGCCTTCAGCGGCAAGGAACGCGGCACCGCCTTCGCCTACTTCGGTGCGACGACCGGTGTCGCGGTCGCGGTCGGCCCGGTGCTGGGCGGGCTGCTGACCAGCGGCCTGTCCTGGCACTGGATCTTCCTGGTCAACATCCCCATCTGCGTCTTCGCGCTCGCGGTCACGCTGACCAGGGTCGAGGAGAGCCGCAACCCGCGCGCCGGCTCACCTGACTGGGTCGGGTTCGCCACCTTCAGCACCGGCCTCGGGCTTCTGGTGCTCGGGCTCATCCGCGGTGGTGTCGACGGCTGGGGGCACAGCCTGGTGGTCGGCAGCTTCGTCGGCTCCGGCGTCCTGCTGGTCGGCTTCGTCGTCAGCCAGCTGTTGCAGAGGTCCCCGATGTTCGACCTCGGTCTGCTGCGCAAGCCCACGTTCGTGGGCGGGCTGATCGCCGCGGTCGGCGTGTCCGCCTCGGTCTTCTCCCTGCTGACCTACCTGATCATCTACGTGCAGAACGTGCTGGGCTACTCCGCGATCCAGTCCGGTGTGCGGTTCCTCTTCCTGTCCGGTATGTCGTTCATCGCCGCGATCATCGCCGGTCGGCTGACCAGCCATGTCCCTACCAAGTGGCTGATCTCTCCCGGGTTCTTCCTGGCCGCCCTCGGACTGTTCCTGATCCGTGGCATCGCCGCGAGCACCGACCAGTCCGAGTGGACCCACCTGATCCCCGGGCTGGTGATCGCGGGGCTCGGCATCGGACTGATCAACGTGCCGCTCGCCTCCACTGCGGTGGGGGTCGTCGCTCCGGAGCGGTCCGGGATGGCCTCGGGGGTCAACTCGACCTTCCGCCAGGTCGGGATCGCCACCGGCATCGCCGCACTCGGCTCCATCTTCAGCCACCAGGTGTCGAGCGGGATCAGCAGCGCCCTCGCCGGCACCCCGGCCGCAGGCCAGGCGTCCCGGGTCGCGGCCGCGGTGACGAACGGGCAGATCAGTGCGGTCATCGCCCAGGCGCCCGCCTCTGCGCGCGCCAACATCGAGGCCGCCGCGACCGGCAGCTTCGTCGACGCGCTCAACCACATCACCACGATCGCCGCCGTGATCGCGCTGGTGGCCGGCATCTGCTGCCTGTTCCTGATCCGGGCCCGCGACTTCGTGGGTGCCGAGGGGGCGGCCGCCGAGAGCGCACCGGCCCGGCCCAAGGGTGGCAAGCACCGTGCCGAGCCTGCGCACGCCCGCTGACCCCATGCCGCTGGCCGGGTGGGGCGCGGCCGTGCCGAAGGTCGTAGGGTGAGCGGGATGTCGGACTCCGCCAGCGGTCCCCTCGACGGGATCCTCGTCGTCGACCTGTCCCGGGCGCTCGCCGGTCCGCACGCCACGATGATGCTCGGGGACCTCGGTGCCCGGGTCATCAAGGTGGAGGCCCCCGGCACCGGGGACGACACCCGCGGCTGGGGTCCGCCGTTCGTCGAGCCACCCGGTGCCGTGCCGGGGAAGAGCCGCGAGTCGACGTACTTCCTGTCCACCAACCGCAACAAGGAGTCCGTCACCCTCGACCTCAGGGCGGACGCCGACAGGCAGCTGCTCGTGGACCTGGTCCGTCGCGCTGACGTGCTCGTGGAGAACTTCCGGACCGGCGTTCTGGACCGGCTCGGCCTGGGCTTCGAGCACCTGCAGGAGGTCAACCCCCGGCTGGTGATCCTCTCGATCACCGGCTTCGGGCACGACGGGCCGGAGGGCGGCCGGGCCGGCTACGACCAGATCGCCCAGGGCGAGGCCGGACTGATGTCCCTGACCGGCTCCGGTCCCGACGACCCGCAGAAGGTCGGGGTGCCTATCGCGGACCTGCTGTCCGGGATGTACGGCGCCTCCGGGGTCCTCGCCGCCCTCCTCGAGCGTGAGCGCACCGGCGAGGGACGGGTGGTGCGGACCTCGCTGCTCGCCGCGAGCGTCGGGGTGCACGCCTATCAGGGCACGCGCTGGACCGTCGCCGGGCAGGTCGGCCGGGCGCAGGGCAACCACCATCCGTCGATCGCGCCGTACGGCCTGTTCCACTGCGCCGACGGGTTCGTGCAGATCGCCCTCGGCAGCGAGAGCCTGTGGCGCCGCTTCTGCGCCGCCTTCGACCTCGATCCCGACGCCCCCGGGCTCGCGACCAACGAGGAGCGGGTAGCCCACCGGGAGCGCACCATCGAGGTCGTCGAGGGGGTGTTCGAGTCGTGGGACGCGCTCGACCTGCTGGCTCACCTCGCCGAGATCGGCGTCCCGGCCGGCAAGGTGCGCGCGATGGACGAGGTCTACGCCTGGGAGCAGCTCGAGAGCCAGGGCCTGAAGATCTCCGTGGACCACGAGACGCTCGGCCCGCTCACCCTGCCCGGGCCGCCGCTGCGGTTCTTCGACCGCGCCGGTGAGGAGGTCACCAGGACCCGGCACGCCGCCCCACCGACGCTCGATGCGAACGGCGAGTCCGTCCGTCGATGGCTCTCGACCCAGGACGGCGGCTCGCCGGAAGCGTCCTAGCGGGAGGATCAGCCCGGGACGGGGGCGGCGCGCCGGTCCAGGAGCAGCGCGACCGCGTTGAGCGCCGCCCATCCGAGCGTCACCCCCAGGACCATCCGCCGGGACCTCTGGTCCTCGGCCCGGGTGCCCAGCACGGCAGCGTCCGTCACGTCGCACAGGATGCGCATCGCCATCGCCGTGGTGACGGTGCGGTCGGTGCGGCCGAGCAGCGCCAACGAGCTGATGGTCAGGTCCCGCACGCCGTAGGTCAGTCCCAAGGCGTCGTAGTCCGCCTGACGCACCGGGTCGCTGGTCAGCGCGTTGCCGAGGTGGCGCGGCTTGACGAGGGCGAAGACGCCGTAGGACGCGGTGGCCGCGGACATCACACGGCTGAGGGGGAAGCGCATGCCTCTGTCTACCTCACGCTGCCTGACGGCGCCCGGGAATCCCTGGGGTGCTCACCCGTTCCTGCTGTACGGCGAGAGGGAGAGCAGGTGAGCCTGCTGCAACCGGCAGGCCGTCGTGGTGAGTGGCACGAAGAGTGACCTCGTCTCGTTCGGCGGGTAGACCCGCAGGCCCTTCGCGGCGATCGGTCGGCACCTGCGCCGGGGGAAGTTGCCGGCGTTCACCACCTGCAGGACGGCCTCGGCATGTCCACCCGGTGGCAGGGTCAGCGGCTTCGCCTGGCCCTTCTTGACGCGGTCGGCCGGAGCTCCGATCGGGTCGCCGTGCGGGCTGCTGACCAGCGAGACACCCCCGAAGCCGCCGGTGCGGCACGGCTGCTCGGACGTGTTGGTCAGCCGCAGCGAGTAGTACGTGCTGCCGGCCGCTCCCTCTCCCTGCGAGATCGAGGCCCGCAGGTCGGGTGTCGAGCAGGCCGGTGCGGCCGAGGGGCTGGCCGACTGGCTGGTGGACTGGCTGGCTGGCGGACGTGCCGGTGGACGTGCTCGCGGACGTGCCGGTAGAGGTGCTCGCGGACGCGGTGGGGGAGACCCCGGCCGACGGGCTCGCCGGCTGACCGCCGTCGCCGCCGGATCCGCAGCCGCCGACGGTCAGCGCGACCAGGGCAAGCCCGACCAGCCGGCAGGTCCGAGACGTGGTGAGCGACACGTCCCCAGTATCCACTTCCGGGTGCTGTTGCGGTGTCGTGCCACGCCTTGTGGGTACTCCTGGAGGTGCACGTGACGAGACGAGACGAAGGAGCCAGATGACCGCCGTACCGACCATCACCCTCAACAACGGTGTCGAGATCCCGCAGCTGGGGTTCGGTGTCTTCCAGATCGAGCCGGAGCAGACCAAGGACGCGACGCTTGCGGCTCTCGAGGTCGGCTACCGCCACATCGACACCGCGCAGATGTACGGCAACGAGAAGGAGGTCGGCGAGGCGGTCCGCGCGTCCGGGATCGACCGCAGCGAGATCTTCGTGACCAGCAAGCTGAACAACGGGTTCCACGCCTACGACGCGGCGCTGGACGCGTTCGAGGGAACCATGAAGGCCCTCGACATCGACTACCTGGACCTCTTCCTGGTGCACTGGCCGCTTCCCGAGGTGGGTGACTTCGTCGAGACCTGGAAGGCCATGGAGAAGATCTACGAAGGCGGTCGCGTGAAGGCGATCGGCGTCTCCAACTTCCAGCCGCACCACCTGCGCCGCATCCACGGCGAGACCAGCGTGACGCCGGCGGTGAACCAGGTCGAGATCCACCCCTACCTCGTCAACGACGAGGTGCGCGCCTTCGACGCCGAGCACGGCATCGCCACCGAGGCCTGGTCCCCGATCGCCAAGGGCACCGTCCTGAAGGACCCGACGATCGTGCGGATCGCGGAGAACCTCGGCAGGTCGCCCGCGCAGGTGACGCTGCGTTGGCACATCCAGCGCGGCGACATCGTCTTCCCCAAGTCGGTGACGCGCGCTCGTGTCGAGGAGAACTTCGACGTCTTCGGCTTCGAGCTGTCGACCGAGGACATGGCCGACATCACCGGCCTCGACAAGGGCGAGCGGACCGGCCCTGACCCCGACACGTTCAACTACGTGCCGCAGTGACCCTGGGCTGACACCCGGCCCGGCCGGTCAACCGGCCCGGTCGGGTTGCTCGGCCTTCGGGGACGACAGTCCCGCCACCTCGCACGAGCCACGCCCCGGGGACTGGGGATGGCGGGCCCGCGCCAAGCGCGCCTGTGCGTGGTTGCCGCGCACAGTCAGCTGAGAACGGCGCGCCAAGCGCGCCCGTGCGTGGTTGCCGCGACCGGACCGGGGCGCGGCTCGTCAGTCGAGGTGGACGAGCACGTCCGCAGCGGACCTGGCCTGCGCGACGAGGTCCGCGTTGGCCTGGTCGGACACGGTCGCCCACCGGTGCGCGACCTCCGGGGGCTTGCCGTGGTCGATGTGGCGCTGGACGAGCCGCGACAGCCGCAGCTCCTCGTCGGTCTCGACGTACCACGCCTCGTCCAGCAGGGACAGCACCTCGGACCAGCCGGGCCCGTCCAGGAGCAGGTAGTTGCCCTCGGTGACCACCAGCCGGTGCTCGGGGCGTACGGCGATCGCCCCGGCGACCGACTCCTCCCGGGACCGGACGAACTCGGGTGCGTAGACGGTGTGCGTGGTCTCGGTGCGAATCCGCCGCAGCAGCGCCAGGTAGCCCGGCACGTCGAACGTCTCGGGAGCCCCCTTGCGGTCCGACAGCCCGAGCCGTGCCAGCTCGTCGTCGTGCAGGTGGAAGCCGTCCATCGGCACGACCACCGCCTGGTCGCCCAGCTCGGCCGCCAGGCGCGTGGACAGGGTCGACTTGCCCGCCCCCGGCATTCCGCAGATGCCCAGCACCGCCCGGCCGTGCGACATCAGCTGCCGCGCACGCTCGACGAGCGCGTCGTCGAGGCGTGCCGACACGGTGCTGGGGTTCACGAGCCGCCGACGGTCGACTCCGTGGCCGGGAACCTCAGCGGGTCGAGGTCGCGCTGGACACCCCGAGGATCCTGCGGACCTCGTCGACGGAGTCCGCCGCCTCGAGCTCGGCCACCCGGTCAGCGTCGACGAAGACACGGCCGAGCCGACCGAGCAGCTTGAGGTGGTCGTCCCCGGCTCCCGCGATGCCGACCACGAACCGAGCCTCCTTGCCCTTCCAGTCGATGCCGTCGGAGTAGCGGACGAACGAGATGGCGGTGCGCCGGATCGACGACTTGGCGTCGTTCGTCCCGTGCGGGATCGCCAGGCCGTTGCCCATGTGGGTGGACACCGACTTCTCACGCTCGTGCATGGAGTCGACGTACGCCTCGTCGACCGCGCCGCAGGCGACCAGCAGCTGGCCCGCCTCGGTGATCGCGTCGTCGCGGGTCCGGGCCCTCCCCTGCAGGACCACCGAGTCCTCGGCCAGCAGGTCGGGCGTCTCGGCCTCGGCCTCCTCCTCCGCCGGCGCGGCCTCCGACGCCCCCCCGCCGTTGTTGGTGCGCTGGAGAAGCTCGACGATCTCGTCGTAGCGGGGGCTGCCCATGAAGTTGTCCACGGAGACGTGGATGGCCGACCCCGTCCGCTGGCGGGCGCGGTCGGTGAGGTCCTGGTGCGTGACCACCAGGTCGTGGTTGTCGCTGAGGCTGGAGATCGCCTTGTTGACCACGGTCACGTCACTGAACCCCGCGTCCTGGACCTTGCGCCGCAGGACCGAGGCGCCCATCGCCGAGGACCCCATGCCGGCGTCGCAGGCGAAGACGATGTCGTGGATCTCGCGGTCGGGGGTCTCGCCCGATGCGAGGGTGCTCGAGGCGACCGACTTCTTGCCCTTCATCGACTCCATGCTGGCCGTGGCGGCGCCGAGGTCTCCCTCGTCGTCGCCGCGCTCGGCCTTGAGCAGGACCCCGGCCACGGCGAACGTCACGCCGGCCGCTGCGGCCACGGCGAGCGTCACACCGAGATAGTCGCCGCTGGCGGTCTGCAGGTAGATCGCGATGATCGACCCCGGCGCCGCCGGCGCCCGCAGCCCGACGTGGAAGATGACGTTGACCAGCACACCCGTGGCCCCACCGCAGACGACCGCGAGGATCAGCTTCGGCTTCATCAGCACGTAGGGGAAGTAGATCTCGTGGATGCCGCCGAAGAAGTGGATGATCGCCGCGCCGGGGGCCGAGGCCTTCGCGACGCCCTTGCCGAAGACCATGAAGGCGAGCAGGATGCCCGAGCCCGGGCCCGGGGTTGGCCTCGAGCAGGAAGAGGATCGACTTCCCGGTCTTGGCCGCCTGGGCGATGCCCAGCGGGGTGAGCACGCCGTGGTTGATGGCGTTGTTGAGGAAGAAGATCTTGGCCGGCTCGATGAACACCGACGTCAGCGGCAGCAGGTCGTGGTCGACCAGGAACTGCACCACGGAGCCCAGTCCCTCGGTGATCTTCAGGACGATGGGTGCGAGCACGAACATGCCCAGGACCGCCATCACGGCCGAGAGGATCCCGGCCGAGAAGTTGTTGACCAGCATCTCGAACCCGGGCTTGATCAGGTGGTGCCACATCGCGTCCGCGCGCTTCATCACCCAGGCGGTGAGCGGCCCCATGATCATGGCACCGAGGAACATCGGTGCACCCGGGTCGTTGCCGATGAACACCGGGTCGCTCGTGGCCATGATGACGCCCATGACCGCGAACGCCCCGACCACACCGCCGCGGACGTCGTAGACGATCTTGCCGCCGGTGTAGGCGATCAGGATCGGCAGCAGGTAGGTGATCGTCGGGCCGACCATCGTCGCGATCTTCTCGTTCGGCGTCCACCCGTCAGGGATGAAGAACGCCGTGACCAGGCCCCAGGCGATGATCGCCGCGATGTTGGGCATGATCATGTTCGACAAGAAGGTGCCGAACTTCTGCACGTGGACACGAACCGACGTTCGCGACGCCTGCGTCTCGGGGGCTGTCGACATGCCTACTCCTCTGAGCGTCAGACCGGAGGCCCGCTGTCCGGGTCCTGTGACCGGAGTGAGACGAGACTCCTGCTGGGACGTGTAGACCACCGGGAGGAGCCCGGTCTAGGTTGAAACCTACACAGGCCGAGCGGTCGGGTCTACCGTCCCGCGGCTGCGCCGGCCACGTCAGGAGGATCTGTATGAAGGCGCTTCGCTTCTACGCACCGGAGGACGTTCGGCTGGAGGACGTGCCCGAGCCGGACTGCGGCCCCGACGAGGTGAAGCTCCGGGTGAGGAACTGCTCGACCTGCGGCACGGACGTGAAGATCTTCTACAACGGCCACCAGAACCTGAGCCCGCCGCGCACCATCGGGCACGAGATCGCCGGCGAGGTGGTCGAGGTGGGTCAGAACGTGTCCGGCTGGAGCGTGGGGGACCGGGCCCAGGTCATCGCAGCCGTCCCCTGTGGGGAGTGCTACGAGTGCCGCAAGGGATGGATGGCGGTCTGCCAGAACCAGACCTCCGTCGGCTACCAGTACGACGGGGGCTTCGCGGAGTTCATGATCGTCCCCCGCGAGGTGCTCAAGGTCGACGGTCTCAACCGCATCCCCGAGAACGTGGGGTACGACGAGGCGTCCGCCGCCGAGCCGTTCGCGTGCGCCATCAACGCCCAGGAGCTCCTCGGGATCGAGGAGGGCGACACCGTCGTCGTGTTCGGGGCGGGCCCGATCGGCTGCATGCACATCCGGATCGCCCGCGGGGTCCACAAGTGCGGACCCGTCTACCTGGTGGACGTGAACGCCGAGCGGCTGAAGATGTCGGCCGACGCCGTCCAGCCCGAGGAGACCATCGACGGCTCCGAGGTCGACGTCGTGGAACGGGTCCTCGAGCTCACCGGGGGTCGCGGCGCCGACGTCGTCATCACCGCGACAGCGGCCAACATCACCCAGGAGCAGGCGATCTCGATGGCCGCGCGCAACGGACGGATCTCGTTCTTCGGCGGCCTGCCCAAGACGAACCCGTTCATCAAGTGCGACTCGAACCTCGTCCACTACCGCCAGCTCCACATCCACGGGGCCAACGGCTCCGCGCCCGAGCACAACAAGAAGGCGCTGGAGTACATCTCCACCGGCCAGGTCCCCGTCAAGGACCTGATCACCGAGCGCATCCCGCTCGAGCGCGTCCTGGACGCCTTCACGATCGTGAAGAACGGCGAGGCGATCAAGGTGACCGTCGAGCCCTGACCGCGAGCCGGTCGACCCCGCCGCACCGGCTACCGTCGCAGGATGCGGATGTTCGTCGCGCTGGTCCCCCCGACCGATGCCGTGGAGCACCTCGAGGAGTTCCTGGCCCCTCGGCAGGAGGCCGAGCCCGGCTTCCGGTGGACGGTGCCCGAGCAGTGGCACGTGACGCTCGCCTTCATGCCGTCGGTCGCCGACCGGCACCTCGACGACCTCCGGGAGCGGCTCGGCCGGGCTGCTGGTCGCCGTACGCCGTTCACGATGAGCCTCGCCGGCGCCGGCGCGTTCCCCGGCCCGGCCCGCGCGAAGGTGCTGTACGCCGGTGTGCGGACCGAGGAGGTCGGCACCGTGGAGCTGGGACGTCTCGCCACCGGTGTCCGAGCAGCCGCGACCAGGGCGGGCACCGAGGTGGGCGGTGGCAGGTTCCACCCCCACGTGACCCTGGCCCGCATCGGCCGGCCGGTCGAGGCGACCCGGTGGCTGCGGGTGCTGGACGCCTACCGCGGCCCGTCCTGGACGGCCACGGAGATCACCCTGGTCGCCTCGCACCTCGGGGAGGGTCCCCGCAGGCGGCCCCGCTACGAGGTGCTGGACGGCCTGGCGCTGACCCGCTCGTCGGACCGGGCCGGGGACCCGCGTGCCTGAGCCGGACCGGCCGGTGTCCGGTGGGCGCGGGCGAAACCACCGGGAAACGAGGACATGGGAGGGTGGACCTCGTGCATGTCTCGCGCATCGGTCTCACGCCGCTCAAGGGCACCCGGCACGCCGACCGGCCGTCCGTCGAGCTCCAGGACGGCGGTCCGGTGGGGGACCGGGTGTTCTGCCTGGTCGACCGGTCGCGCCGGCGCGTCGTACGGACCGTCGAGAACCCCACCCTGGTCTCGACGCAGGCCCGCTTCGAGGAGGGCGTGCTGAGCACCATCCTGCCGGCGGGCACCGTCGAGGACGTCCCTGCGCCCCGCGGTGAGGTGCTCGAGGTCGACTACTGGGGCCGCACGGTGCCGCTCGAGGTGCTCGACGGCCCATGGGCGCGCGCCTACTCCGACTTCCTCGGCTTCGACGTGCTGCTGACCAGGGCCCCCCGGCCGGGGGACGTGGTCTACGGCAACCCCGTCAGCCTGGTGACCACCTCCGCCCTGGAGCACCTGGGCGCCGAGCTCGGCTGCCGGGTGGACCAGGCGCAGCTGCGGGCCACCTTCACCGTGGCCAGCGAGGAGGAGCCGGCAGACCTGGAGGACGCCTGGGTCGGAAGGCGTCTACGAGTGGGTGCGGCCGAGGTCACGGTGCAGGACGCCATCCCCCGGTGCGCCGTGGTCGACCTGGACCCCGTCACCGGCCGTCGCCAAGCCCGGGTGCTGCGCGCGATGGCGGGCTACCGGCGCGTGCACGGGGAGATCCTGTTCGGGGTGGACGCCACGGTCACCAGACCCGGCCGGGTCGTCGTCGGCGACACCGTGGAGAGGGGCTGAGTGCCGTGCCGTACCTCCTGCGCGTCGAGCTCCCCGACGTCCCCGGGTCGCTGGGCCGGGTCGCCAGCGCCATCGGCGAGGCCGGCGGCGACATCGAGGCCATCGAGATCGTCGAGCACCGACGCGACGGCAGCGCGGTCGACGACGTGCTCCTGGAGACCGCGCCCGGGGTGATGCCCGACTCCCTGGTGTCGGCGTGCAACCAGCTCGCCGGCGTCCACGTGCTGTGGATCTCCCGGTACGGCGCCGGAGGCCAGCTGTTCCTTGACCTGGAGGCCGTGGAGGCACTCACCCAGAGCCCGCGCCGGGCCTGCGACGAGCTGGTGGACCTGCTCCCGATCACCTTCCGGGCGGACTGGGCGATGCGGCTGCACCGTTCCGGGGACACCCTGACGGTCCTGCACCGCACGTCGGCCGCACCGCACTCCACCCGGGGGCACCCCGACTGGTTCCCCGCCAAGCAGGCCCGCCGGCTGGAGCTGCCGCCGGACTGGGAGCGCGCCAACGACGGCACCCTGGTCGCCGGAGCGCCGCTGGGCGACGAGGACGACCTCCTGCTGTTCGGTCGTCGCGGCGGCCCCGACGTGCTCGACTCCGAGCTGGCCCGTCTCGGTCATCTCGCGGCTCTCGCAGCGTCCATCGCGAGGACGGGCTGATCGAGAGCGACCCCTACGCGCTCGCGGAGCAGGCGGCCGCCCGGCTCGCGGAGCTGACCGGTCCTATCGCCGGTCCACGACGCCCTCGTGGTGCTCGGCTCGGGCTGGGGCCGGCGGCCGCGGCCTTCGGGGAGCCGTGGGCCGACCCTGGCGATGACCGACGCGCCCGGGTTCCGCGCCCCGGTCGCGCCGGGACACCCGGGGGAGATCCGGTCCTACCGGTCCGGAGCCGTGAGCACGCTGGTGCTGCTCGGGCGCACGCACCGCTACGAGGGGCACGGCCTCGACCCGGTGGTCCACGGGGCTGCGGACCGCCGCCCGCTGCCGGCGCACGCCTGGCGGTTCGTCGAGGGGGTCTACGCCTGGCTGCCGGGACCCCACTACGAGACCTGGGCGGAGGCGGAGTGGCCGCGGCTGCTGGCCGAGCTGGTCGCCCGAGGGGTCACCCGGGCGCGGAGTGGGGCCGGCTAGCCCTGGCTGACCGAGAACGGGTCGTCGAGGAGCTCGGCGAAGGCCAGCTCCGCCGCCCCCAGGAGCGCCGAGTCGGTGCCGAAGCGGGGCAGGCTCAGCTCGACCGGGTGCCCGGGGTCGAAGGCGTACTGCTCGAGGGCGTGCTCGATCTCGGTCCGGGCCAGCTCCAGCACCTGCGACAGCGAGCCGCCGAGGATCACCCGCTGTGGGTTCAGCATGTTGACCAGGGTGCCGAGGGCCTGGCCCACCCACTGCGCGACGGAGCGTACGGCGGTCAGCGCCTGCTCGTCCCCCTCGCCGGCGTCGCGGAACACGGCCGCCACGTTGTCCTCGGTGGGAGGGACGTCGCGACCCGCGAGCCTCATCAGAGCGGTGTCGCCGATGAACGTCTCGAGGCAGCCGCGCTTGCCGCAGTGGCACTCCGGCCCGGTGGTGTCCACCACGTTGTGCCCGATCTCCCCGGCCCGGCCGTCCCGTCCGTGCACAGGCGAGCCGTTGGCCACGATGCCGGCGCCGACCCCGGTCCGCCCGATCAGGTAGACGACGTCACCGCAGCCGCGGGCGTTACCGCGGCTGAGCTCGGCCAGCACCGCGAGGTCGGCGTCGTTGCCGACGGTGACCGGCAGGTCGGCGCCCAGCCGGTCGCTCAGCAGGTCGCCGAGACGCACTTCGCGCCAGCCCAGGTTGGGCGCGACGCCGACGGTCCGGGGGCGGTGCTCGACGGTCCCCGGCACGCTGATCCCGACCCCCAGCACAGTCCGACCGGAGCCTCGCCCCAGCTCCGACACGGCCGTCGTGACCAGGTCCGCCACCTCCACCGGGGTGGGCGGCCCGGCCCCGGTGGGCACGCTGCGCCGCTCCAGCACTCCGCCCCCGATGGCCACTCCTGCCACCGTGACGTGGGTGATGTCGACGTCGACACCGACAACGAACGGTCCCTTCGAGTGCGGTCCCACGACGTGCGAGGGACGGCCGACCCGCTCACCTCCGGTGGGTACCGACTCCTCGACCAGGCCGAGCGAGGTCAGGTCGGCCACCAGCGCGCCGATGGTGGAGCGGCTGACGCCGAGCCTCGAGGTGAGCTCGGCCCGGGTCAGTGCCCCGTCCCGGTGCACGTGTCCCAGGATGAGCGCCAGGTTGTGCCGGCGGATGGCGTCCGGCCTGGCGGGGGAGGAGGCCACACCGCCGGCGGTGCCAGCACCGCCGGGCGCGTCGGTCCTGGTCACCCCAGACCCGTGGCTCCCGCGCGACGCCGGGAGAGCGCGTCGATCGCGGCGGCGAGCATCAGCACGACCCCGGTCACGATGTACTGCACCGACGAGCCGTTGTTGCCCTGAACGAGGTTCGACATGCCGTTCTGGATGACCTCGACGACCGCACCACCGATGAGGGCGTCGATGACCCGGCCCTTCCCACCGAACAGGCTGGTGCCGCCGATCACGGCCGCGCCGACGGCGAGCAGCAGCGTGTTGCCCGAGTAGTTCTGCACGCTGACCGCCGCGACGTTCGAGCCGATCATGATGCCTCCCACCGCAGCCATGAACGAGCAGATCACGAAGACGGAGATGCGGACCCGGTCCACGGCTATGCCGGCGCGGCGGGAGGCCTCCTCGTTGCCCCCGACCGCGTAGACGTGCCGGCCGTAGCGGGTGCGGGACAGCACGAACGTCCACAGCACGAAGAAGCCCACCAGCACGAGCACCACCCACGGCACCCCCTCGACGGCCGGCGGACGGACGAACTTGATCACTCCGTCGACGTTCGTGGCGATCGGCTTGCTGTTCACGTTGCGGTTCTGGTTGAGCAGGTAGACGAACACGAGCAGCCCGACGGCCACGCCGCCGATCTTGGCCGCCAGCACCACGGTGGGCTCGCCGACCAGGCCCTGACGCTGGCGCGCACGCTGTGCGGAGAGCCTGATGTAGGCATAGCCCGCGATGAGGACGACGGCCAGCAGCCACCCGGCCCACTTCGGCATCTGGGAGTTCTCGAAGGCCAGCACCACGCTGTCGGTGATCCGGACGTCGCCGTGCGCGCCCTTGCCGTTGTTGACGATGAAGAGCGCGACGCCCTGGAAGGCGAGGAAGAACGCGAGGGTCACCACGAAGGACGGGATCCGCACCTTGGCCCGCAGGAACCCGATCAGCAAACCGATCACCATGCCGGTGACGAGCGCCGCGCCGATGCTCACCGGCCACGGCATGTTGTAGCCGACCATCAGTCGCACCATCACGGCGGCGCACACGCCGCCGGCGAACCCGGCGGACAGGTCGATCTCACCGAGCAGCAGGACGAAGACCAGCCCCATCGCCAGCAGCACCGGGCCTGAACCCTCGGTGAGCATGTTGCCGAAGTTGTAGAGGCCGCGGAACGTCGGCTGGATGGCGGAGAAGAGGATCACCAGGCCGACGAGCCCAGCGACCGCCGGCAGCGACCCCATGTCGCCACCCCGGACCCTCTGGACGTAGCTGTGGAAGTACTCGCGAGCAGAGTTCTCGGCCGGCCGGCTGCTCGTGTCGGCGCCGGAGCCGTCGGCGGGTGCCGGGTCGGTCGCCGGGTCCGTCGTACCGACCGAGGAGGCGCCCATGGCGCCCGGGTCGGTGCCGCTGCCGTCACCGCTGCTCATGCGATCGCCCCCTTCGCGACGCCGGCGACGTCACTGCCCTCGAGACTGCCGGTGGTGATCAGCTCGACGAGCTGCTGCTGGTTGACGTCCGCGCGCTCCACCTGGGCGGCCATCTGGCCGAGGTAGAGGACCGCGATCCGGTCCGCGACCTGGAGGACCTCGTTCATGTTGTGGGAGATGAGCACCACGGCCAGACCCCGGTCCGCGAGCCGGCGGACCAGGCTCAGGACCTGGGCGGTCTGCGCGACGCCGAGGGCGGCGGTGGGCTCGTCGAGCACCACGACCTTGGAGTTCCACAGCACCGCCTTGGCGATGGCCACGGTCTGCCGCTGGCCACCGGACAGGCTGGACACCCGCTGGCGCACGGACTTCACGGTGCGCACCGACAGCGAGCGGAGCGTCTCCTCCGCTGCCTGCTCCATGCTGGACTCGTCGAGCACCAGGCCGCTGACCCGTTCACGGCCGAGGAACATGTTCTGCACGATGTCCAGGTTGTCGCACAGCGCGAGGTCCTGGTAGACGATCTCGATGCCGAGGGCGCTGGCGTCGCGGGGTGAGTGCACCACGACCGGCCGCCCCTCGTAGAGGTACTCACCGTCGTCGATCGAGTAGGTGCCGCTGATGCACTTGACCAGCGTGGACTTGCCGGCGCCGTTGTCGCCGACGAGCGCCGTCACCTCGCCCGCGTGCGCCGAGAAGTCGACCTCCTTGAGGACGTCGACCGGGCCGAAGCTCTTCTTGATGTCGCGCATCTCGAGGATGGGCTGGTCACTCATGAGCCGGCGCGCTCCCTTCCGCTGGTGTCGCCGATGTGCCTGGTATGCCTGCCGTGCCTGCTGCCGTGCCTGCTTCTCTTGCCGTGAGGGTGGCCGCCGTCGCTGTGATCGCGACGACGGCCACCTCACGGACCTGGCGGACCGCTGTCCGGGCCTGTGTCAGTTGACGCCGGCCTTGGTGCACTTGGCGGCGTACTTGCCGGTGCACACGCTGTTCTTCGGGGTGTACTTGTCGTTGATCGGGTCCGCGACGTTGTCGATCGTGATCGCGACCGGGGTGGCGAGGATTGACGGGACCTTCTTCTTGGTCTGCGGGTCCGTGATCGTCACACCCTTGGTGTCGGGCACGTCGCCGTTTGCCAGCTGGGCGATCGCCTTGACCGCCGGTGCCGCCTCAGCCGTGGACGGCTTGTAGATGGTGAAGCACTGGTCGCCGTCCATGATGTGCTGCAGGCCCTCCGCGCTGGCGTCCTGGCCGGAGACCGCGACCTTGCCGTTCAGGCTCTGACGCTTGAGGTCGGTGACCACGGCGCCGGCCATCGTGTCGTTGGCGACCATCGCGGCCTTGATGTCCGGGTTCTTGCCGAGCATCGAGCTGAACACCCGTCCCGCGGTGGGGGCGTCCCAGTTGCCGGTCTGGTTCCCGACCTTCTTCCACCCCGGGGTCTTCGACAGCACGCTGTCGTAGCCCTGCTTGAACAAGGTGGCGTTGTTGTCGGTGGGGGCACCGTCGATGTCGACGTACTTGACGCTCTTCTGGCCCTTGACCTGCGGGCACTGGGTGAGGGTCTTGCCCTGCAGCTTCCCGACCTTGACGTTGTCGAAGGAGACGTAGAGCGCCGCGCCGCCGCCCGGGGTGAGCCGGTCGTAGTCCACGGGGATGACGCCGTTCTTGGCGGCCTCCTGCTCGATCTTCGCGCCGGAGGCGGCGTCGAGGTCCACGATCATCAGGACCTTGATCTTGTCGGCCGTCATCTGGCGCGCGATGGTCTGCATCTTCGCCGCCGAGCCGCCGGCGTTCTGGATGTTGCAGTCCAGGTTGTAGGTCTTGCAGTTGGCCTTCAGCGCCTCGGGGTCGGCGGTGACCCACCGCGGCGAGGAGGTGGTGTCGGGCAGGATGATGCCGACCTTGGCGCCCTTGCCGTCGATCGCCCCGCCCGCTGACGAGCTCGACTCCGCGGCGGACGGCGAGCTGGAGCTGCTCGAGCTCGAGTTGTCGTCGTTCGACGACCCGCAGGCGGTGAGGGTCATCGCCGCAGCGACCCCGAGCACCGCGAGCGACACACTGGTCTTGCGCATGCGCTGTAGCCCTTTCGATGGAGGAGCTGTTTCCGGCGAACCCGCGCCAGCTCCGGGAAATGATTGTTGTGGGCGCGAACATATCGCTGTGATGGCCGTTACACGCCCTCTCGACACCAATTCGTTATGCAAAAAGATCAACCGTGACCGGGGGCACCACTCAGCGGGCGCCGAGCAGGTGCTCGAGGCCCAGCTGGTTGAGCCGGACGAACCCGAACCCGTGCCGGGCTGCCGTCTCGACGTCGAAGTCCTCGTAGGCACTGCGGTCCGTCCGCAGGTCCGCGAGGCTCTCGCCCGGGTCGAGGGTCGGCGTCCGCAGCGAGTCGACCCCGGAAGCCTCGAGGGCCGCCTGCACCTCCGGGTCGGCGCGGTAGGCGACTGCGCGCTCCTTGAGCAGGAGGTACGTCGACATGCACGCCTCCGCGGAGGCCCACACCCCGTCCATGTCCTCGGTGCGCGACGGCTTGTAGTCGAAGTGGCGTGGTCCGTCGTACGCCGGACCTCCGTCGGCACCGTGCTCGAGCAGGTCGACGAGGAAGAACGCGTTGAGCAGGTCGCCGTGACCGAACACGAGGTCCTGGTCGAACTTGATGGAACGCTGCCCGTTGAGGTCGATGTGGAACAGCTTCCCGGCCCACAGTGCCTGGGCGATGCCGGCGGCGAAGTTCAGGCCGGCCATCTGCTCGTGGCCGACCTCGGGGTTCAGCCCCACCATGTCGGAGTGCTCGAGCTCGGCGATGAACGCGAGGGCGTGCCCGACGGTCGGCAGCAGGATGTCACCGCGCGGCTCGTTGGGCTTGGGCTCGATGGCGAAACGCATGTCGTAGCCCTGCTCCTGCACGTAGCCTGCCAGGCCGTCGATGCCCTCTCGGTAGCGGTCCAGCGCCGCGCGCACGTCCTTGGCCCCGTCGTACTCCGCTCCCTCGCGGCCGCCCCAGAAGACGTAGGTCCCGGCGCCCAGCTCGGCGGCGAGGTCGATGTTGCGCGCCACCTTGCGCAGCGCGAACCGGCGCACCGACCGGTCGTTGCTGGTGAACCCGCCGTCCTTGAACACCGGGTGGGTGAACAGGTTGGTGGTCATCATCGGCACCTTCATGCCGGTCTCGGCGAGGGCGTCCTTGAACCGCGAGATGTGCTTGTCGCGCTCGCTGTCGGTCGCGCCGAACGGGATCAGGTCGTCGTCGTGGAAGGTGACGCCGTAGGCGCCGCGCTGCGCCAGCTGGTGCACCGACTCGACGGGGTCGAGGGCCGGGCGGCTGGCGTCACCGAAGGGGTCGCGGCCCTGCCAGCCCACGGTCCAGAGTCCGAAGGTGAACCGATCTGCAGGGGTGGGGGTGGACGGCATGAGATGCTCCAAGCTGTCAATATGTTGGGGGCCAGAACTTATCCGTGTGACGCAGACCATAGTGGAAGGATGCCTCCGACGAAAGGGGCGCCCCTGATGAGCGTCACGCAACCGACGGTGAGGTCACCCGGCCCCGTCATCGAGGCCAACGGCATCGACGTGATCGACGAGTCCGAGCGGAAGGGCACCCCGAGGCAGCTCTTCTGGGCGTGGTGCGCCTCGAACGTGTCGGTCCTCGCGGTCTCCTACGGCGCGTTCGTGCTCGGCTTCGGCCTCGACCTCACACAAGCGCTGGTCGCCTCCGTGTTCGGTGCGGTGCTGTCGTTCCTGCTGGTCGGCCGGTCTCCATCGCCGGCAAGCGGGGGTCGGCCCCCACCCTGGTGCTCTCCCGGGCGGCCTTCGGCAGGTTCGGCAACGCCTTGCCGGGCACCGTGTCCTTCGGAGTGCCGATGGCGGCGTGGTGCGGGATCTTCCTGGCGGACCTGCTGCTGCGCCGGCGCGACTACGACGAGCTCAAGCTGTTCGACCACTCCTCGGCCGGATACGGGTCGGTGAACGTGGTCTCCGTGGTGCTGATGGCGCTGGCCACCCTCGTCGGCTGGGGCCTGGTCATCGACACCACCGGCGCCGGCAAGGGGCTGTCCTGGCTGGGCTTCCTCCTCGGCCCGCTGGGGCTCGGTGGTCGCGACGGCGCCTGGGCCTACGCCAACCTCGGCGTCCCGGTCGCCCTGGCGCTCGGCTTCCTGGGCTACCTCGCGACGCAGCCGGCCGCCGTACGTCGTCAGGAGGGGGCACCCGCGCCACGCGAACCGGTCCGGACCCGCTGACCGGCAACTGCACAGGCAGGCCGTCGCGGCCACCCAGGGAAGGCACAGGAAGGCTCCGCACAGTGGGACCATGAGCATGTCAATCCCTCCCACCAGCAGCGGCGACCGAGAGCGGTCCTTGAGGCGTGCGGGTCGGCGGCGACGGGCGGTCGTCGGCGGCGCGGTCGTGGCCTCCCTCGTGTTCGCCGGCGCGGTCGGTGTCACCGCCGTCGACCAGACGTCGTCATCCGGCACCGGCACCACGTCGGTGAGCACGGGCTCGTCCTCCTCATCGACGGGCGCAGCGTCCACGTCCGGAAGCGGCACGGCGTCGAGCACCGGCCTGCAGGCCGGCAGCGGCCCCGCGCACGCGACGACGACAGGCTCGTGACGACGCCACGCCGGGGACGGTCCGAGTGCCGAGAGGTGGGTGCGCGACCTCGGACCCCGGCCCTGCGGTCGGGGTCGCCTCAGGCAGGCTCGGCGACGAACACCGGGATCTCCCGGTCGGTCTTGGTCTGGTACGACGCATAGTCCGGCCACACGGCGACCGCCCGCTCCCACCACTCGGCCCGCTCGTCGCCCTGGGCGATGCGCACCGTGAAGTCGCGGGGCTCGGGGCCGTCCTGCAGCTCGATCGTGGGATGCGCGACCAGGTTGTGGTACCACGTCGGGTGGCTCGGCGCTCCGCCCTTCGAGGCGACCAGGGCGTAGCAGCCGTCGTGCTCGACGCGCATCACCGGGTTCTTGCGGATCTTGCCGCTCCGGGCCCCCAGGGAGGTCACCACGACGACGGGGACGCCACGCAGCGTGTTGCCCTCCCCTCCGTGAGTGGCTTCGAAGGTCGCCACCTGGTCGCGCACCCACTGCTCCGGGCTCGGCTCGTACTCACCGGTCAACGTCATGCCGCCATTCTGCCCGAGCCTGCAGGTGGTGACGGCGCCACAGCGACGTCACGGGCCTGACAACCCGACGGGTAGCCTCCCGGGCATGGCGCAGAACGGTGTCTCGGAGATCTTCGACCCCTCGGCCTGGCGGGTGGTGCCGGGCTTCGAAGGTCTCGAGGACCTCACCTACCACCGGGCAATCGACCACGGCACCGTGCGCGTCGCGTTCGACCGGCCGGAGGTCCGCAACGCGTTCAGGCCCGGCACCGTCGACGAGCTGCTGCAGGTGCTCGAGCATGCACGGGCCAGCAGCGACGTCGGCTGCGTGATCCTGACCGGCAACGGCCCCTCGCCCACCGACGGCGGATGGGCGTTCTGCTCCGGAGGTGACCAGCGGATCCGGGGTCGGGCGGGCTACCAGTACGCGTCGGGTGACACCCAGGAGTCCGTGGACCGCGCGAAGCTGGGCCGGCTGCACATCCTGGAGTGCCAGCGGCTGATCCGGTTCATGCCGAAGGTGGTGCTCTGCGTGGTGCCCGGCTGGGCCGCGGGCGGAGGACACAGCCTGCATGTCGTGTCCGACCTCACGATCGCCTCGCGTGAGCATGCGCGGTTCAAGCAGACCGATGCCGACGTCGGGTCGTTCGACGGCGGCTTCGGCTCGGCGTACCTCGCCCGCCAGGTGGGGCAGAAGTTCGCCCGCGAGATCTTCTTCCTCGGGGAGACCTACACCGCCGAGGACGCGCACCGGATGGGCATGGTCAACCGGGTCGTCGCCCACGCCGACCTGGAGCGGGAGGCGCTCGAGTGGGGCCGCCGGATCAACGGCAAGTCGCCCACGGCGCAGCGGATGCTGAAGTACTCGTTCAACCTCATCGACGACGGGCTCGTCGGCCAGCAGCTGTTCGCGGGCGAGACGACCCGGCTGGCGTACATGACCGACGAGGCCGTCGAAGGGCGCGACTCCTTCCTGCAGAAGCGTGAGCCCGACTGGTCGCCGTTCCCGTGGTACTACTGAATAGGCGCGTTCGCGCAGTTCCGAGGGGGTGTAGCCCCTGCAGTCCGCGCACAGCCCGCACTGAATTCAAGTTCTGCTCCACCTATGGGTCCCTCCAACCTGTAAGTGCGTACACACAGGTACACAACGCCCAGGAGGATTGGTGACCGCAACGAAGGTGGGCATCCGCGAGTTCCGAGCCGGTCTAGCGGACTACATCGACGCCGACGCACCGGTTGCAGTGACTCGGCACGGACAGACGGTGGGGTACTTCATCCCGACCAAGAGTGACCGGCAGGCGGACGTGGCTGCGCTCAAGTCCGCGGCCGCGAAGCTGGACGAGCTCTTGCGGTTGGACGAGTCCGATGTGGACGCCGCCGTTGAGGACTTCAGGCAGATGCGCCGCCGGGCGAAGAAGAAGGTGTAGTGGTCGACGAGCGTCAACTGATTCTGGACGCCAACATCCTCATCCGTGCAGTGCTCGGGCGCCGCGTCCGCCGGATCATCGAAGACAACGCCCCGCACGCTTCATTCTTCGCCCCGGAGGTGGCGTTCGACGATGCCCGGCAATACCTGCCGAGCATCGTCGTGAAGAGGGGAGGAAGCGACGCGGCGGCGGCGCAGGCCCTTCTGGTTCTGAAGGAGCTTCGTCGTACGGTCCACCCGGTCCCGGGAGACGCCTACGACTCCCACCGCGCGGGAGTGCCCACGTGGACCACGGACCGGGTCGAGATCTACCTCCGGCCCTCGGACTGACAGACAGGGCTTGACGCGGCGCGGAGCGCCTGACGCATCAGACCACTGGCGGCCTTGCGAGTGCGGTCCTCGGCGGTTGGCCACAGGTGGCTGTGGGTACCGAGTGTCGTCGTGGCACTCGAGTGCCCGAGCGCGCGCTGTACGGTGACAACATCGCAGCCGGCGGCGATCAGGCCTGAGTCCTAGAAGTGCCGGAGGTCGTGGAGCCGGACGTGAGGAAGCCTGGCCGCGGTGCGGGTGGCACGCCAGCGCCAGGTGACCGCGTTGTCGTACATCGGTTCGTCGTCGACGTGAAGAGCCATTGCCTCGGTTCTGCGTCGTCGAGGTGGTTGGCGACGTGCTCACTGAGGATCGTGAAATCGCGTAGTCGCTGGCGTCTCGCTGCAACGGTCGCGAGACGGCGAGCTGTCGGCGCAGGAAGTCGATGTCGCCGCCTGGACGGCGGCGGCCTCGCCCTTGCGAAGTCCGGCGAAGGCGCAGAGCGCGACGTACGCCCGGAATCCCTTGCGGGTCGAGACACGGTTGCTGTCTGCGTGGCGAGCAGGCGTCCGACCTCTTCGACCGACGGGATCCACATCGCAGCCTCGGCCTTGCGGCGCCGGGGAAGCGCCACGCCGATGCTGGGGTCGGTAGCGATCACCCTGTCGGCGACGGCGACGGCGGCGCGGAAGACGGACCGCATCGACTGGTACGACGATCGCGTGGTCGGGCTGGGTGCCGACGTCCGGGAGTGGTGCTGCGTGAGTTCTTGACAGTGACAGGCGGTGAAGAGGACGTTCCATTGAGCAGCCGCATGCTGGGAAGATCTGACCGTGAAGCCATCGTGGGGTGCGTCTGCTGTTCCCTCACTGTCATCCGTGGTGTTGGCTGACATCACGATCGATCCTGCGTGCACCTCGACCGGCGGTCAGGATTCCGATCAGCGGTGCGGCGCCTCGGGAAAGGTCAGACCTCGCCGGGTGTTGATGCATGAGAGGTCCTGTGGGGCTGGTCGCGACCCGCTGTCCGCGCCGCACCGGTGGGCGTCCCGCGACGCCGACCCCAGGGACCATCCGCGCGGTCGGCGACATGCTGCCCGAGCCGGGGGAGAGCGTCGACTCGACCGTCACGCCACCGGGGGATGCCACCAACCACTTCCACACCGCCGACCCGGGCGAACAGCGCAGCTATGTTCGGGGTCTCCGTGACCGAGGGTGCGCAGGGGGGTGAGGACGCCGATCGCCGGGGCGGCCCCTACCATCCGCGGACTGAGCGTCATCAGCGCCGCGGGCATGGTCTCCTGCGGCTGCGAGACGCCTCAGCCATGGCCATCGGCGGGATGATCGGCGGCGGCATCTTCTCGGTGCTGGGAGTCACCGTCCAGCTCGCGGGCCATCTCGCGTTCGTGTGCTTCGTACTCGCGGGTGCGGTGGCGCTGGTCACCGCACACAGCTATGCGGGGCTGGCCCGGCGAGCGGGCCGCTCGGGCGGACCGTACGCCTACCTGCGCGAGGCAGGCCACCCACAGTTCGCGGCGATCACGAGTTGGTATCTCGTCTTCGGCTACGTGCTCGCGCTGGCTGTCTACGCCTTCACCTTCGGCCACTACGTCGCCCGTGTGATCGACGTCGGGGACCTCGTCTCCAGAGTCGTCTCCATAGTCGTGCTCGGGGCTTTCCTGGTGATCAACATGCGCGGCGTCGGTGCGTCGCGCATCACCGAGGACTCCGTGGTGTTGACCAAGATCGTCATTCTCGCGGCCATCGCCGGTATCGGGCTGTTCGCGTGGGCACCGGACCGGCTCAGCCCGCTCGCCGACAGCGGCTACCTCGGGGTGTTCGTGGGCGCCGCCTCGATCTTCATCGCCTACGAGGGCTTCGAGCTGCTCTCCTACGACTACGACGCCATCGCCCAGCCGGCGCGAACGCTGCCCAGGGCGCTGTACCTGTCAGTGCTGGTGGTCATCGCCGTCTACGTCGCTGTGACACTGGGCTCCCAGATGCTCGTTTCGGACCAGGTCCTCATCGCCCAGCGCGAGGTGGCCTTCGCAACCGTCGGCGAGCAGGCACTCGGCACCGTTGGTCTATGGTTGGCAGCCGGCGCTGCTGTGCTCGCCACCTCCTCGGCCATCAACGCCACCTTGTTCTCCACCGCGAGGCTCGTCCGCGATCTCAGCGACGCTGGCGAACTGCCGTCCTTCCTCGGCCGGGCACCCGCAGGTGTGCCCGCCAATGCCATGTGGCTGCTGTCCCTGCTCGGCGCAGCCTTCGCGATGCTGCCCGCCGTCAACCAGCTCCTCGCATTCGGATCGGTCACGTTCCTCGGCGTGTTCGGACTGATCAACCATCTCCACGCACGCACCACCGACCGCGCCCACGAGCGGGTGCTGGGACACCTCGGTGCCGCCGCCTGCGCCATCGCCGTCGCCGTGGTCCTTGCCCAGCTCGCCGTCCACGAACCCTCGACCTTGGCGCTCATCGCCGGCTGCCTGGTCGGCATAGGAGCGCTGTGGCTCGTCTTCGCGCGGAACAAGCCCGCCACCGACGACAGGCGCTGACTGCCGGGGGACCCACGTCGGTGAGATCAGGGAGATGCGCCCGACTTGAAGACCCGCATGTGTCATCCGGTTTCTCGGGCACGCGAACCGCGGTCTCGCGTTCTCCTTCGGTCTCCTCCGTGACGCTCGCTTGGCGATTCTGCGAGGCCGGTTGGCAGGCGGCCTTCATTGCCTTCCCATCTGCGTGTGCGCGTTGGTGGGCGGCTGCTCACCCGTTGATGGTCGCATAGGTCAGCGGTGCGCGTCTTGAACCAGTTCTGCGGTCGTGCCGAAGTAGGTGTGCGCCCCGGTGGCATACACCAACGCCCCGATCTCACCGCGCCGGATGATGGAACCTGAGAACACCGCCTCACCCGGTTCCCGGGTGGCCGGCAGCGACTCCCCGGTCAGCGCAGATTGTTCCACCTCTCCCGGGTCACCCTCCAGCAGCCGCGCATGCGCCGGCACGATGTCGCCCAGCCGCAACCGGATCACATCACCGGGAACCAGGTCACGCGCCGGCGGCGTGATCCACGCCCCGTCCCGCCGCACGCGGACCGTGATCGCCAGCTTCGCCTTTCAACGCGTCGATCGCGTTCCCCGCCTGGTGTTCCTCCCAGAACCCGACGACCCCGTTGGCCACCAGCAGCACCAAGATGATGAAGAAGTCCGGCCAGTGCCTCGCCACGCCGACAAGACCACCGCGATCTCGGTCATCCACGGGATCGGACCCCAGAAGTATGACAGGAACTTCAACAATGCCGCCTGAGTAGTCTGGCAGTGGGATCGCCGTGACTTTTCCGGAGCCATGGAGCGATCCCGCACTGGCACACTGCGCGGGCCGATCGACGCACGGGACGGGGCTGTGGCCCGAACGTCGGTCGCACGGCGGCCTTGTCCTCATCTCCGACCTCTAGCGGGAGTTTCCTCGGTAGTTCGGTGGTGGCCGGTGTTTGTGCTGGTCAGGGGTGGTTTTTGGTGTGGCCGGGTGTATCTACCTAACCGGGTTGGCGGGGTCAGCGGGTGGGTGCGTAGCGGTCGATGTCGAACAGTTCGGCGAGGTGTTGCTGGAGGGGGTTTTGTTCGGTGAGCATTCGGCGGGCGCGGGGGCGGCCCTTGCCGCCTGGGTGGTAGAGCAGCACGGTCTCCTCGATGCCGGCCAGGGTGGCGAGTAGTTCGCGTACGGAGAGGTGGTGTCCGGTGAGTTCGGCTTCGCGGCGCATCAGGTGTGCGATGGTCAGCGCCAGGACGCAGTAGAAGACGTGGACCCGGATCTTGGAGTCGGTCCAGTGGTGCATCGGTCCGAAGGAGACCACGTGTGGGTCCTTCATTTGCCGGAAGGAGGACTCGACCTCGGATTGGGAGCGGTAGGCGGCCACCACCTGGGCGGTCGTCCATTGGTCGCGGTTGGTGAACAGGATCCGTTTGCCGAAGATCCGGTTCTCCAGGCGGGTCCGTGCGCGGGTGTCGGTGCGCCAGGTCAGCCGCAGCTCGGCGGGCTCGTCGCCGACCAGGGTGGTGGTGATGACCTCGCGGACCCAGCGGGGTTTGGTGATCGCGGCGATCTCGGTCTCGACCGCGGCCCGGTCCCGGCGGGTCTTGCCGCGGGCCAGCCGGGCCTGCAGTTCGCTCAAGCGGCGGCGGGCCTTGGCCAGGGTCTGGTCGAGGCCGCGGGACTGGGCGGCGTGCAGGGTCGGGGAGTGGGTCAGCACCGCGCGGCGGGTCACGCCCAGGGCGGTGACGTGGGTGTCGACACACCTCAGCCCGGGATAGGTCTCGGGGTCGACGTCGCGGTAGGCACGGGCCGGGATCCTCAGGAGGTCGGGGTGGTCCGAGGGCGGTAGGGACCCGACGAACCCGATCTGGGCGTTCTCGACCAGCTCATGGTTACCCGCGGAGTTCTGGCCGGCGTCGTAGACCACGGTCAACGACTCCACGCCCTGGGCCAGCTCGCGGTAGCGCGCGAGGAGCTGGTCGATCACCGCACCGAACTGGGTGACGTCGGGCCGGTCGCCCGGATAGGCGTGGGAGAGCAACGGGATCGCGCCGTCACGGGTGACCACCAGCGCCAGCCCGACCAGCCGCAGGTCCAGGCGCTTCTGTTTGGCCTTGCCGCGTTGCGCGATCGGCGCCCTGGCGTTGGTGGTGTCGATGAAGGTGGCGAAGTTGGTCATGTCCAGCACCAGCCCGGACAGGTCCAGGTCGAACTCGGCCACGATCCGACGGCCCAGCTCGGACTCGATCGCGGCCAGCGCGGGCTCCTCGAGGCGGTCCATCGCGGTCCAGAACCGGCGATGGTCCAACGCCGCCCGCGTAGCCGGGTCCACCGCGGGCCCGCGGTGGTGTCCCACCAGTCAGCGAAGCCGAGCTTGGAGCACGGCGCCACGATCCGGTTCGCGGTCGCCAACGCGATATAGGTGCCCACCGACGCCGCCGCGTCACTGCGCCGCGGTACCACCTGGTCGACCACGCCGGCCACGTCGAGACGCTCCAGCATCGACCACACCGCGGCCAGTCCCCGAAGCCCTTGTGCTGGGTGCGCACCGGTTCACCGGTCACGGTGCCGGACAGCTTCGCGGCCACCTCAGCAGCACTGCCCAGGTACTGCTGAGACACGATCCGTGGCTTGCCGTTCACCCGGGCCGACTCCACCAGGTAGTAGTACGTCTGCCCGCCCTGCTTCTTCCCCACGATCGACGCCATATATAGGTAATACAGGATCGGACACCAGAACCCCAGTAACAACACGGGAAACAAGCGCCTCAATCAAACAGCGAGGAAACTCCCGCTAGGACCTCGACCGTTTGCTGATGCTCGAGGTCCTGTCCTACCGGTGGGGCCTGTGGACCTACTCAACGCTGTCAGGTCATCGCGGCCGGAGAGGCCCTGTTATCTCTCGAATCACCCGGCGCCTGATCGACCACTACAGCCAGCCGACGCCACCCGACGCGACGAGCCGGCGCAGCATCGAGCGGCTCACCGCCCGCGAGACACAGCTGCTCCTGTTCGTGGCCCGTGGCTTGACCAACGCCGAGATCGCCACCCAACATCACATCTCGCTGTTCCCGACGAAGACCACGGGGGCAGCCTGCTGGCCAAGCTGGACGCACGCGACCGCGTCCAGCTGACGATCACCGCGTATGAGGCAGGGTTCATGCATGACCGAGGTGCACGCGCATCGAGCTAGCCTCGAAGGAGTACGGGAACCGCTGCACAAGCACCCGGCTCGCCGAAGAACGTGTCCTCACCGCCGCGCTACTGCTCGCGGCGTTAGGGCTGAGGGCGACCAGCATCAGGTGTAGTTCGCCGCTCATGGCTGGTCGATCCTTAGAAGACGGTCCAGTCGGAGTATGTGGTGAACGCGTCCAGCGCGGCCAGTCCGGCTGCTGAGCTGCCGGAGGGGCCGAGTGCGGGACTCCATACGCAGGCGACACCGCGGTCGGGGATGACGGCCAGGATGCCGCCACCGACGCCGCTCTTCGCCGGCAGCCCAACTCGGTACGCGAATTCGCCGGCCGAGTCGTATGTGCCGCAGGTGAGCATCACGGCGTTGACCCTCTTTGTCTGCCGCGCGCTGAGCAGCCGCGTTGCGTCGCAGAGAACGCCGTCGCGGGCGAGGAAGAGCCCGGCGAGCGCCAGCTCGCGACAGCTCATTGAGAGAGCGCACTGCGCGACGTACTGGTTGATCACCTGGTCCACGGGACATTCGAGGTTCCCGTAGCTGGCAAGCAGGTGTGCGATTGCCGATGTGCGGTGGCCGGCCTCGAGCTCTGAACGGGCCACCTCTGGGTCGCTGCCCACGTCGGCGCGTCCGCTCTCCCGGCGCATCAGGTCGCGGAGCGCGCCGCACGCGTTGCCGGTCAGCGAATGCAACCGGTCGGTGACCACGAGTGCGCCGGCGTTGATGAACGGGTTGCGCGGACGCCCCGCCTCCTGGTCGAGCTGGAGCAGGGAGTTGAACGGGTTGCCCGACGGTTCGCGGGACACCCGCTGCCAGATGACTTCTCCCTCGGCGGCGACTACAAGCGCGAGTGTGAAGACTTTGCTGATGCTCTGCACCGAGAAACGCACATCGGCGTCACCGATGACGTGTACCTGCCCGTCGCAAGAGGCGATCACCATCCCGAACTGGTGCGGATCCACCGCCGCTAGCGTAGGAATGTAGTCAGCCAGCCGGCCGCGACCCACTTCGGGAGCGGCGGCCTCCTGTGCGCGCACCAGAGCATCCATGATTTGCATTTCGCTATCCTCGCGCAGCCGACGGCCGAGTGATGGGGCCGGCTCGGGATGTCAGACCGTGCGGGCGGAAAGGGTTCGCTGTGGGGCTGTTCGCCGCTCCACGCGCCTCGAGTTGCATACTTGCCGCCGCTCAGACGTCAAGGGACAAGGCCGCCGTGCGACCGACGTTCGGGCTACCGCCCCGGTCCGTGCGGGATCGGCACGCGGAGGGTGCCACAACGGGATCGACGAACGGGACCGGGTGCTCACCTTCTACGCGCCATCAGGGGGCGAGATGCTTGGGCCATGATCGACGACCGCGGGCAGCTGCGTGGAAGCTTCGACTCGGCTGCCGATTCCTAATAGCGTCGCCGTCGCCCGGCCCGAGTATCCGGAGGCGTTGCGTCATGCGACGACTCACGGACGATTCGGCGCATCCTGCGACGCGACCTCGAGGCGGCCGGCTACACCGTGAGGGAGGCGCCCGACGGAGAGCTGGCCCTGTCGGCATGCCGGGAGGTGAAGCCCCACCTGGTGCTGCTAGACGTCGACATGCCCGTGCTCAACGGGCTCGCGACCCTGGAACAGATGCAGGCGGATCCCGACCTCCGATCCCTTCCCGTGCTGTTCCTCACCGCACGCACCAGCGGTGCCGACGCCGCCCGTGGCCTGAACCTGGGCGCCTACGACTACCTGAAGAAGCCGTGGGAGCAAGCCGAGCTGCTCGCCCGGGTTTCTGCCGCACTTCGCCAACGAGCCCGCGAGAAGCGGCTCGCGTCCGAGGCGCTGGAGCTGGCCGGGCTGAGCACCACGGACACCCTCACCCGGTTGACCAACCGGCGCGGGCTCGAACAGGTTCTGGCGAGCCTCGACAGCGATTGTCGGATCGGCGTGCTGCTCGTCGACCTCGACCACTTCAAGCGCGTCGACGACAACGAGGGGCACGCGGTGGGCGACGCCGTTCTCACAGTGGCGGCTCGCCTGCTCTCCGCCTGCGACAGTTCGAGCACGGTTGCTCGATGGGGCGGCGAGGAGTTCGTAGTGCTGACGCCCCACTGTGGACCGGACGATGTAGTCGCTCACGCCGAGCGTCTTCGGTCAGCGGTCGGCTCGAGCTCCCTCCAGGTCGGGGCCCCACGTCTGCTCGCCGTCAGCGCGAGCATCGGCGCCGCCTCCGGCAGGGCGGTCGCCTTCAGCGAACTCCTCAAAGCCGCGGATGTCGCGTTGTACCAAGCCAAAGCGACCGGCCGGAACCGGGTCGTCGCGGCACCGGGGGCGTGATATTTCATCCCACGCCCCGATACTGAGGAGGGACTCTCGGCCCCAGTTTCGGGCCCCTTGCGTGCGTCGGGCCAGTCCGAGACTCATCCGCCCCGGGCGCGCAGCCGGTCCATTGACCTCTGACACTTCGGCGGTAGCGCATCGATGCCGACCCGTCCCGCGCGACGCCTGCTGAGGATGTCCGAGAGCGCTTCGAGGACAAGTGGTCCGCCCGGTTCATGACGGGCTGGATCAACTTCAGTCCCGAAGCCGAACGGCAACTCGATGAGCCCGACGACTGGATCACCAATGTGGCGTCGGCTGACATCGCTCGACGTTTCGTTTCGGCGAGGACCCTGGCGATCCGGAGGCGCGCCGATGACGCGTTCGTGCATGGCCAATGCGTGGCAGGAGGACCAATGGCGTCCGGTCGCGACCAAGGCCAGCCAACGCGGTCGTGCAGGTCGGCGGCGGTGCGCGGTCGCGGATGCCGGGCGCGCATCGCGGGCCGTCTTCCCTGCCTGCTAGGGCGTCGGGTGGCCCCAGCCTGAGCCGTCAGAGACGTGTGACGAACACCGATTGGGTGATGCCGGCAGCGTCTGAGCGTTCGACGGTGGTCATGACCTGGGCGAGTGAGCCGTCCGGGAGCTTGAGGCGCTCGCCGATGTCCGTCGGACGAAGGCGTGCCAGGATCATCATGACCTCGCCTGGGAGGTTGCCACAGCTCGCGGATGATCCGTCGCGCCCGATGCGCACGGTGATCGAGACTGGCATGCGGCACTCCCAGGGTGTTCGGGTCTTCTCGGTGGGTGTGCCGATCCGCACCAGGTGAGCGCCGCTGCTTGACTCCTGTCCCGGTACGGACCGGCCGGCCATCACTTGTCAGGATTGCCAGCCGTGTCGCACAGGGTCTGGGTGCGCCAACACATCAGTACAGCACCCCCACCAGGGCAGGCCCCCGGTGTGGCTAGTCAACCGCGGCAGAGAAGGCGATTGTTCCTCGCTGAGATGTGAAAGCCGCTCTAATGGTTCGGTCGCCCTGGCATTCGGCACCCGTGCCAAGACGATCAGCGCGGAAGCCTGCCCACGGCTCACCTGCTCGGCCCGTGCGGCTTCTTCGTCGGCTCGTCCTGCGTGCATCGAGACCACCGACCTCGCTGCCCGTGAGGACGGACCATCTCCCCGTCCGAGCACTGGGAGTCGGACGGGGAGCCATCGCGCGTCGACGTGTGGGGTTCGCCATCGCTGCACCGAGGGCAACGCACACCATGTGGTGGCCGGTCGTATCCTCGCCCGCTCCCGCGGACCGCCTGGGAAGGTCGGACCGCGGGAGGCGGGGAAGCAGCGCCGAATAGTGTGGGGACTGACTCGGCGGCCTGTCACCCAGCATGACCGTTGGAAGCGGCGGCTGGAATGGCCCTAAGTCCTCATACAAACCACCACGAAGCGGATCCGTACGGCGATAGCGGGTCCGACGTGATGTCCCGCCTCGAGCCGACGAACGCGTGGCCATGACTCGTCGTACCCCTCACGTGCGCGTCACGCACGAACTCTCGACGGACATTTGGCTTTGCAGGCGATAGTGCGTATGTCCTGCATCTCTGCTTGAGTGCAGTAGGGTGCTGGCATGTCGGACGAGCGGCGCCCGGTCGGGGGTCTGGACTATCCGCGGACCTACCAGGAGTTCCGGTCCTGGTTTCCCGATGAGGCGGCCTGTCGGGAGTACCTGGGTCGGCTGCGCTGGTCGGAAGGCTTCTCGTGTCCTCGGTGCGGGTCTGGCAGCTCCTGGCGGACCGGCGCCGGGCTGTGGATGTGCGCCGAGTGCGGTCTGAAGACCTCGGCCACGGCGGGCACGATCTTCCACCGCTCGCACACCCCGTTGTCGACGTGGTTCGCTGCGGTGTGGTTCGTGACCTCGCAGAAGAACGGCGTGTCGGCCAAGGGTCTGCAGGACGCGTTGGGGTTCGGCTCCTATGAGACGGCCTGGGCGTGGCTGCACAAGCTGCGCCGCACGATGGTGCGCCCGGACCGTGAGCTACTTGACGGCGTCGTGGAGCTCGACCAGAGCTTCCTGGGCGGGAAGAGCACCGGCAAACAAGGCGGGTCCAGCGGCAAGGTCCCGATCACGATCGCCGTGGAACGCACCGCCCGCGGCCGCCTGGGCCGGGTCCGGCTCGAGGTCGCTGACCAGGTCGGCGGTCTGGACATGATCGACTTCGCCACCGAGGTCATCACCCCCGCCGCCACCATCCACACCGACGGCGCCCGGATGTTCGCCCGCCTCACCGACCTCGGCTACACCCACCAGGCGACACCGAGCACCAAGAACAGCTACCAGGTCGAGGACCCCGACGCAGTGATGCCCGGACCTCACCTGGTCTCCTCGCTCCTCAAACGATGGACCGCCGGCACCCTGCACTACCGGGTCAGCCACCGCCACCTGCCCTACTACCTCGACGAGTTCACCTTCCGGTTCAACCGCCGCAACTCCCGCGCACGCGGCCTGCTCTTCTACCGGCTGCTCCAGCAAGCCGTCGACACCGACCCGCACCCGCTCACCGAGCTCATCGGAGGAAGATGACGCTCAACTGCACTCAAGCAGAGATGCAGGGCGTATGTTCGAAACCGAGGCGCTGATGTTCCACCGGCCTTTTCTTACGCAGAGAGGCCCCCCAGCGCTCGCCGGAACGAGGACCGCCCCGACTCTGTCACCACTGCGCCCGTAGGCGACCAGGCGGAGCGCCGAGGCGGTCTCGTTTTGCGCCGAGCAGCGCCGATCGGCCCGTGCGCGGGCCGCCGTGTCAGAGGCGCGGCCGTTCTGGCAGTGGGATCCTCGCCATGGTCGCGCATCCGCCTCACATGCAGGCTGTTAGACGATTCCGTCAGGACCGACGTCCGGCCAGACTCGGTCCGATAAGTCCTATCTGCCCCAGTACACTGGTTGTGTTCGCGAACGGGCGGAGCTCAAGAAGCGGGCCCACCGGGTCCGCGACGCACCCGGCCCCCGGCCACTCGTATGCCGGGGGCGGCTCTGTGCCCGCCAGCACGTGCTACGGCGTGGGAATCTGTCTGGTCTCGATCAGCTGATTGGCTACCCGGTGGAGCTTGAGGTTGGTGTGGGAGGACACTCGCCGAAGCACCTGGAACGCGCGCTCGCCGCTGATCCCGAAGCGTTCCATCAGGATCCCCTCGGCCTGGCCGATGATCGTCCGGTTGACCAGGGCAGTGTTCAGGCCCTCAATCTTCTCGGCTGCCGCGAAGGCGACGGCGACATGGGCGGCCAGTGCCTGGCCGACCGCCTGGTCGGAGTGCTCAGCGAACGCGTGGACCTTCAGTGAGTACATGTTCAGGGCTCCGAGAGTCTGCTCGTTGGCGAACAACCGGATGCACATCATGCTTCTGGCGCCAAGCTCAGCCACCACTCGGGGGCCCCACGTCGGCCAGCGCTTCTCCTGCGCCAAGTCGGCGCTGATGACCACCTCATGCTCCCAGACAGCATCAATGCAGGGACCCTCGTCGAGCTCATACTGCAAAGCGTCCCCTCGCTTGGGCAGGTCGCCGGTGGAGACCGGCGTCTCCAGAGCGGTGCCCCGGCGCACCAGAGTGATCGCGCACTCGTCACAGCCGTCAATCAGCTCGACAGCGAAGTGAATCGACTTCTCCAGGGTGCGCTCGACATCCTCCGAACCCAGATCGCGGGCCGCCGCGGCCAGCAGTGCGGACAGGTTCTGCTCAGGCATGCCAGCGATGCTGTCATACACGACTTACTGCGTAAGGGCATACCCTCCACCTCGAACGACGGCGCGAAGTGACCGCAGTTGCACGGGTTCGAGAAGGCCAAGACGTGGTGGCCGCCGCCCGTCGCGCCTTGAGCGACCAGGTTCGGGGTGGTCATCAGGATCTCCCGGCGCGGTGGGGCATCTGGGGTCGATCTGGGCTGGGGGCCCGGTGTCGTTGGATCCAGGAGTGGACAGGCTCGGCCAGGGTGACGGCGGCGACGCCGGCGATGACGACGATGCCTCCGAACAGCTCGGCCAGGATCGGCTTCTCGCCGAGCCACAGGTAGGCGATCACGATGGCCGCCGCCGGCACCAGGTAGAGCAGTGAGGTCGAGGTGGCCACGGGCACCCTGGCCACGGTGTAGCCCCACATGAGGAACCCGACCGCGGAGGGCACCACGCCCAGGTAGACCGCGGCCGACCATGCGCTGGTGCTCGCCGAGCTCAGGTCCGTCCAGGCGAAGCCGATGAAGGGCAGGGTCAGGACCACGCCGACGACCATGCCGTACGTCGCCACCTCCAGTCCGGTGTAGCGGCGCAGCAGGGGCTTGGTCAACGGGTGATAGATGCCCTGCACGATCGCGGCCGCGATCACGATCCAGATCGTGGAGGTCACCGAGGCGTTGGACCTGGAGGTGCCCACCAGCGCCACACCGGCGATGGCGACGCTCACCAGCGGAGCGGCAGCGACGATGATGCTCGCCGTACCGGCCGGCACGCGGAGCTCGCCCCCAGTTGAGCAGCACCTGGTAGGCGGCCATCCCGAAGAAGCCGCAGCTGATGACCAGGGGGAGGTCGCGCCGAGCGGGCAGGCGCAGTCCCAGGGCCGGGGCAAGGACCAGCAATGCGACCGCAGCGACCAGTCCACGCACTGCGCGACGGCGGCGCCGGCACCTACCGGCTGGCGGCCTTCCCCTCGGCTGCGCGCACGATCGTGGCAGCGACCTGGGCGACTCTCCTCACCTCCGGGCGGGACTCGCTGCGCATCGAGCTCGTCGAGATGGAACCCGATGAGTCATCCTCGGCGCTGCGCGCGGGCGACGTCGACGTGGCGATCACCCACACCTACTCCTCGCTGGAGCCGATCGACTCACGCGGCCTGTCGGTCTGGCCCCTTCGGGTCGAGCCCGTGTGGCTCGCGGTTCCGACGGCCCGCGGACTGGCTGCGCCCGTGGACCTGCAACGGCTCGCGGCCGAGGACTGGCTCGTCCCGAGGCGGGAGACCAGCTGCTACGACATGGTCCTCCGTGCCTGCGGAGCCGCCGGTTTCGCCCCTCGCGTCACCGCCGAGGCGACCGACTTCTCGGTGCTCCTGGCCTTGGTCGGCGTGGGAGCCGGAGTGGCGCTGGTTCCCGAGCTCGCCATCAACCACCACCTGCCGGAGGGTGTCGAGCTGCTCGCGCTCGAGCACCCCGTCAACCGGCACCTCTTCCTGGCCGCACGCTCGACCTCGTCGGCCGACCCAGGCCTGGCGCGTCTGCGCGGCGCGATCGCCCACGCCTCCTCCGCGCTGGCAGGGCTGCCGGCCTAGCTCGCCAGAGCCGGTCGTGCGGGTTTGTGGTCAGTCCGGGCTGGTATGACGCCGCACCGAGGGCCGCAGTGACCACAACCCGGTCCGGCCACGACTCAGCCGACGACGCCGTAGAGCCGGTCCCCGGCGTCCCCGAGCCCCGGGACGATGTAGCCCTTCTCGTTGAGCCGCTCGTCCATCGCGGCGGTGACCACGGTGACGGGCACGCCGAGCCCTTCGAGGCCCTTCTCCAGGCGCGCACACCCCTCCGGGGCGGTGAGCAGACAGATCGCGGTGATGTCGTCGGCGCCCCGGTCGACCAGGAACCGGATCGCGGCGGCCAGCGTGCCGCCGGTCGCCAGCATCGGGTCCAGCACGTAGCACTGGCGGCCGGACAGGTCCTCGGGCAGCCGCTCGGCGTACGTCGAGGCCTGCAGCGTGGTCTCGTTGCGGACCATCCCGAGGAAGCCGACCTCGGCCGTCGGCAGCAGCCGCATCATGCCGTCCAGCATCCCCAGGCCGGCGCGCAGGATCGGGACCACGAGCGGCTTGGGGGCCGCCAGCCTCACCCCCTGCGCGTCGGCCACCGGGGTGCGCACGGTGACCTCGGCGACCCGGACGTCACGGGTCGCCTCGTAGGCCAGCAGCGTCACCAGCTCGTCGGCCAGCAGCCGGAAGGTCGGCGAGGCGGTCTCCTGGTCCCGCAGGGCGGTCAGCTTGTGCGCCACGAGCGGATGGTCGGCGACATGGATGCGCATGACCGTCAACCTAGTGCTTGGCGTGCCCGTACGGCGCAGGAGCGCTGCCACATGAGGAGGCCGCCGGCCGACCCCCGCACCCGGCCAGGAATCCCTGGTGCGAGCGCGCTCGACCTGTCACCATCGGTGAGGAAGATCGAGGGGCAAGCAGAGACCCGTCGACCGATGGAGGCGTCATGTCGCAGGAGACCCAGGCCGGTGCCGAGGGTGTGGACTTCGCCCTGGTCGCCTACCGCGAGGAAGGCGTGTGGCGGGTCGAGGATCTCGGGAGGGAGCTCGCCGCGGACCTCGACGACCTCGCCTTCCAGCTGAGGCGCTATCCCGGCGACGGTGGCTCGCTCGGGCTGGTGTCCGTGGACGAGGACTTCTTCCTGCTGGTGCGGGTGCTCGGCGAGCAGACCCGGCTCCTGCTCTCGGACGTGACGGCCGCGACCGACTGGCCGCTCGCCCGCTCGGTGGTGGACCGTCTCCAGCTGCCGTTGCCCGACGACGAGGAGGACCCCGAGCCGGCCGGTGACCTCGGCATCGTCGCGGACCTCGGCCTCGGCGCGATGGACATGGGCGCCCTGCTCGACGACGAAGACCTCTACCCCGACGAGATGCTGTCCGACATCGCGGCCAAGATCGGGTTCGGGCGGCTCTACGACAAGCTGGCCGGTGTTCCGACCACCCTGTGACCCGCCGGACGGCCCGTGACGCTCCGGCCGGCCGGTGACGTGTCGCACCGGTGGGACGACGCGATGCGGTCGGCCCTGGAGCAGGCGCGCGCGGCGGTCGCCACCTCCGACGTACCGGTCGGGGCGGTGGTGCTCGGGCCGTCGGGCGACGTCGTCGGGCGGGGCCGCAACCGGCGCGAGGCGGACGGTGACCCGACTGCCCATGCGGAGATGCTCGCGCTCCGGGAGGCCGCAGCCGCGCGGGGGGAGTGGCGACTGGCCGGCTGCACGCTGGTGGTGACGCTCGAGCCGTGCACGATGTGCGCCGGCGCGGTCGTGCTGGCGCGTCTGGACCGGCTGGTGTTCGGGGCGTTCGACGAGAGGGCCGGGGCGGTCGGGTCGCTGTGGGACGTCGTGCGCGACCGCCGGCTGAACCACCGCCCCGAGGTGGTCTCCGGCGTCCTCGCCGGGGAGTCCGCGGCTCTGGTCCTGGACTTCTTCGCCGGCCACCGGGCCGGTCCGGCCTGATGTCCGTCGGCTGCCCGGATCCGGCTCGCCCGATGACGGGGGCGACGCTGCGGTCCGGTACCCTCGTGCGCGGTGGCGTGTCCGAGCGGCCGAAGGAGCACGCCTCGAAAGCGTGTGAGGTCTCCGACCTCCGTGGGTTCAAATCCCACCGCCACCGCTGCGGATCCGACCTTGGACGGGCCCTCCGGGTGCGCCATCGTCGTCCCGCCTCCGCGGCGGACGACGGTGGAGCACGGCATGGGTGGAGCCCGAAGTGGGTATACCGGATGATTGCTCGACCGTAGGAGGATGCCGAACCATGGAGCCGGTCCCCGAGACCCGGGAGGTCCTCGAAGAGCTGATCCACCAGGGGGATGTCGAGATCGCGTCGACCCTGCTCGCCATGGGCCGCAAGGCCCAGGAGATCATCCCGGAGTGCATCGGGCTGAGTCTTGCGCTCCTCGACGACGGGCTCACCTTCACCCTGGTCGCGACCAGCAGCGAGATCGCGAAGCTGGACGCCGTCCAGTACCTCGACGGCGGGCCGTGCGTGGACGCCGCCCACTCGGGCGAGATCATCAACTTCGACCAGAACGACGTCACCGGCGAGCTCGGCTGGCGGCTCTACGCCCAGGCCACCGCGGCAGCCGGGGTGGCCAGCAGCCTGACGCTCCCCATCGAGCGCGGCGGCCGGGTGGTCGGCAGCATCAACATGTACGCCGCCACCCTGCACGCCTTCGAGGGGCACCACGAGGAGCTGGGCCAAGCGCTCGGGGCGACGGCGCGCAACGCCATCGTGAACGCCGACCTGTCCTTCAGCACCCGGCTCGAGGCCGTGCAGGCGCCGGCCCGGCTGGCCGACCAGGACGACGTCGACATCGCGCTCGGCATCATCGCGGCCAGCCAGGACATCGACATCCCGACCGCCCAGGAGCGGCTGCGCCAGGCCGCGGCCCGCGCCGGCATCACCGAGGGCCAGGCCGCCCGGGCGGTGCGCCAGGTGTTCTCCTCCCGCAGCGACTGAGCCGCACCGCCCATCGCTGCCGGTGCCAGCGAGCCGTCGCATGGCGCGGCCCGATTCGGGCACCCACCAGGCCGGGTGTCAGCTGGCGACCTTGAGAAGACAGGGGCGGCCTCTGCTCACTCAGGGCCGCCCCGGCATCGTTGCGTCTCGCCGGGGCGGCCCGCCCCTCGCCTCGGAAGTCCGTCGAGAAACCTGACAGGCAATGGTTTTCGCCCAGACCTCGACGGGAATGACATCGGCATGGACGCGCACCTGGAGCGGATCGAGCAGCTGACCGAGGCGGTCGAGCACCGGACCGTGATCGGGATCGCCCTGGGCATGCTGATGGAGCGGTTCGGGTTCAGCCAGGACGAGGCGTTCGCCTATCTGCGACGGTGCTCCCAGGCCCAGAACCGCAAGCTCTACGACATCGCCGTCGAGTGCGCCCACACCCGTCGGCTGCCGCAGGCTTTCCCGCGGCCGCGCAGCGCCTGACCGGACGGGTGCGGGTCCGCCGGGGCCACGAGGTGCTCGGTCGGCTGCCGACCCGTCGAGGGTCTTGTGACCCGGCGGCGATCGGCGCAGACTGTTCCGCACGGCTGCGCACGACGTCTCGGGTGCGCAGGGAGAACTGCACCCACGGAGCTGGTCGCGATGACGCAGAGGACCCCCCACACTCCAGACATGATGCCTGTCCTGTCCCGGGGCAAGCACCGCAACCCGAAGAAGGGCGCGTGCTTCATGGAGCTCGCGTCGTACCTGGCCGGCGAACCGTGGTCCGACCATCCGTCCTGCACGCATCCGCTGCTGGCGTCCCTGGCCCGTGACATCAACGACCACGTGGGTGACTACGCCCGCAGCCGGCTGGCTCCGCACATCCCCGAGGTGATCGGCCTGAAGGGCAACGACCCCCGGGTCGACGCGTGGATCGCCCGGGAGGCGGCCCTGGCCGCACTGCCCGTGACGGCCTCGGAGCGTCAGGGCGTCGCCGCCGTCGGGCTGCTTCGCTGCGAGCGGATGCTCAACCAGATCGAGGGCCGCGAGCGGCACCACGTCGACGCCCGGACGGCCGCGGCTCTGGACGCCGTGCCTCACGCGCGCGACTGGGCTCGCGGCTTCACTGCCCTCGGCTGGGGCTCTGCGGGCAGCTTCGCCAAGCGCAGCGCCCCGGCGATCGTGCACTCCGCGGTCTCCGGTATCGCGGCTGCCGCCGTGCCGTGCCCCGACGACCTGCTGGTGGACCTCCTCGAACGCACCGTGGCGCTGTGTCGCGGCTGGCTGCGCCCCGGCGCCGTTCAGGGTGCCGAGGTGTCCGACAGCGACTGGCGGGAGCTGCGCGCCCTCACGGTCCGCCCGTAGCCCTCTCATCGGGTCCACGGGTGCGGGGATCGTCGAGACCCCGCCGTTCACCGGCCCGGCCCGGTGCAGGAGCGCTCATCCCAGCCAGTCCCCGATCCTCTCCAGCGCCTCCCTGACCTCATGGGGGTGGCCGGCGAACGACATTCGCAGGAAGCGGTTGCCCACGGCGGTGTCGAAGTCGATGCCCGGAGCCGTTGCGACGCCGGTCTCGGCGAGCAGGCGGTGGCAGAACGCCATCGAGTCGTCGGTCAGGTGCGAGACGTCGGCATAGACGTAGAAGGCCCCGTCCGCGGGGGCGAGACGGTCGATGCCCAGCTTCGGCAGACCGTCGAGCAGCAGCCTGCGGTTCTCGGCGTACCTCGCCACATGCCCGTCGCACTCGGCGTACGACGAGTCGCTGAACGCCTCGAGCGCGGCGTACTGGGACAGCACCGGCGGACAGATGGTGAAGTTGCCGGTCAGGATGTCGACCGGTCGCCGAAGCCGCTCAGGCACCAGCATCCAGCCGATCCGCCACCCGGTCATCGAGAAGTACTTCGAGAACGAGCTGAACACCACCGCCTCCCGGGACGTCGCCCACGCGGAGCTGTTCGGCCGCGGGCCCGCCGCGGGCTCGTCGCCACCGGGGTAGGTGATCCCGTGGTAGATCTCGTCGCTGATCAGCTGCACCCCGTGCCGCTCGCACCAGTCCGCCAGGGCCGCCAGCTCCGACGCCGCGAGCATCGTCCCGGTGGGGTTGGCAGGGCTCGCCACGACCAGGCCCTGCACGGGGGTCTCCAGCGCCTCCAGCATCGCGACGGTCGGCTGGAACCGGGACTCCGCGCCTGCAGGCAGCTCGACCACCTCGCAGCCCAGCGCCGTGAGCACGTTGCGGTAGCACGGGTAGCCGGGCCGGGCGATCGCGACCCGGTCGCCGGCCTCGAAGGCCGCCAGGAAGGCGAGCAGGAAGCCGCCGGAGGACCCCGTGGTCACCACCACGTCCTCCGGCGCCACCGTGAGAGCGTGGAACCGCTGGTGGTGTGCGGCGATCGCCGCCCGCAGCTGGGGGATGCCCAGCGCCACCGTGTAGCCGAGGACCTGCTCGTCCAGCGCCCGTCGCGCGGCTTCGCGGACCGCCACCGGCGCGGGCGTGGACGGCTGTCCCGCCACCAGGTTCACCACGTCCCCGTGGCTGCGGGCCCGCTCGGCCGCAGCCGCGAGCAGGTCCATGACGTGGAACGGCGGGACGGCTGCCCGGCTGGCCACGGTGAACAGGTCGGACGGGAGCGCCATGGAGCACACGGTAGTGGGTGTCTCCTGGGGGTGAGGAGATCCGGGCCGCCGCTCCCGGGAGACCCGTCGGGAGACCGGGCGCCCCTTAGGATGTGGTCCCGAGCCCTGACGACGCCGAGGTGAACCATGAGCTTCGACGCGGACCAGATGGACACCGTTCTCCTGGTCGGCGCCGTGGTCATGCTGGTCGCCATCCTGGCCGTGCGACTGTCGGTGCGGGTCGGCCTGCCCAGCCTGCTCGTCTACCTGCTGATGGGTGTCCTGCTCGGTGAGAAGGGCCTCGGCATCGGCTTCGAGGACGCCAACGTCGCGCACGCGCTGGGCTTCGCGGCCCTGGTGCTCATCCTGGCCGAGGGTGGTCTCACCACCCAGTGGTCGGAGATCCGGCCGGCGATGCGGCTCGGCGTCTCCCTCGCGACGCTCGGCGTCGCGGTGAGCGTGACCGTGATGGCCGTGGGAGCCCACTACCTCTTCGGCCTGGACTGGCAGCTGGCTGTCCTGCTCGGTGCGGTGGCCTCGCCCACCGACGCGGCAGCGGTGTTCTCGGTGCTGCGACGGGTGCCGCTGCCGCGAGGCCTCACCGGCGCCCTGGAGGCCGAGTCCGGGCTCAACGACGCGCCCACGGTGCTCCTGGTGTCGCTGGTCAGCACCGGCGCCGCCCTCGACCACGGGGTGCTCGGCTTCGTGGGGATCGTCGCCTACGAGCTCCTCACCGGAGTCGTCCTGGGTCTCGCGGTGGGGCTCGGCGGCGCATGGATGATGCGACGGGTCGCCCTGCCCTCGTCGGGTCTCTACCCGTTGGCGGTGCTGTCGCTGACGATCCTGGCGTACGCCGGCACGACGGCCCTGCACGCGTCGGGGTTCGCCGCCGTCTACACCGGCGCGCTCGTTCTCGGCAACAGCGAGCTGCCGCACCGCGCCGCGACCCGGTCCTTCAGCGAGGGGATCGCCTGGATCGCGCAGATCGGCCTGTTCGTGATGCTCGGGCTGCTCGCGTCCCCCGGCCGCGTCTCGGTGGGGCACGTGGTCACCGCGGTGCTCGCCGGGCTGCTGCTGACCGTGGTGGCGCGGCCGCTGTCGGTTCTCGCCTGCTTCTGGGCCCACCGGCTGTCGCTGCCGGAGCAGATGTTCGTCTCCTGGGCCGGGCTTCGCGGTGCCGTGCCGATCGTGCTGACGACGATCCCGCTGGCCGAGGACGTCCCAGGCAGCGAGAAGCTCTTCGACATCGTGTTCGTGATGGTCGTGATCTACACCCTGCTCACCGGGCCGACCCTGCCCTGGGTGGCGGCCCGACTGGGAGTCACGGTGCCGGACGAGACCCGGGACATCGACGTGGAGGCCGCGCCGCTGGAGCGGATCGCGGCCGACCTGCTGCAGATCAGGATCACCGACCGGTCCCGGCTGCACGGGGTGGAGGTCGGCGAGCTGCGGCTGCCCACGGGCGCCTCGGTGTCCCTGCTGGTCCGGGACGGGCGGCCGCTGGTGCCCGAAGGGCGCACCGTGCTGCGCCACGGCGACGACGTGCTCGTGGTGGCCCCGCGCCGGGTGCGGGAGGCGACCGAGGAGCGGCTGCACGCGGTGTCCACACGCGGCAGGCTGGCCGACTGGCTGGACGGGTCGAGCGGCGGCTGAGAGCGGTCAGCTGCCGGAGCGGGCCGGCAGGCAGACCGACGACGCCTTGGTGGCGACGATCGAGCGCTTCGCCTTGGCGAGCTTCCCGAGGCCGTTGCCGACCACGACGTCCACTCCCGGGCCGAGGTCGACCTTCACCCGGCGCACCTTGGTCCTCGGCCCGAACTGTCGAGCGACGAGCTTGGCGGCCGTGTCGTTGGGCTCGGTGGTCCACACCTGTGCCTTCTTGACCCGGCTGGTCTCGGGAGCGTTGCCGATCCTGCCCCGCTTGAAGCCGCGCCGGGTCAGCGAGGCCAGTGTCTCTTCCGCCAGACCGGCTCGGTTCCCGGCGTTGAACACGCTCACCTGGACCTGGGTCGCCTTGATCCTCTGGCCCTTCCGGACCGACTTCGTCACACAGCTCGGCGAGGGCTGCGCCGTCGGGTCGGCACTGGGCAGCGGGGCGAACAACGCCCGGGCACCCCACAGCGCGGCGGCGGCGAGGATGGCGAGGAGCACCAGCAAGGTGACCGCGGTGGTCAGGTGACGTCCACGCATGCGCCGCCTACCCCGCAACCGCGTAGACCCGGGCGTGGAGCATGTGCCGCTGCTGGAGGGCCGCTCTCAGGGCCCGGTGCAGGCCGTCCTCGAGGTAGAGGTCGCCACGCCACTCCACGACGTGCGCGAAGAGGTCGCCGAAGAAGGTCGAGTCCTCGTCCAGCAGGGCAGCGAGCTGCAGGGTGTCCTTGGTGGTCACGAGCTCGTCGAGGCGGACCTGACGTGGGGGCAGGGCGGCCCAGTCGCGCGGCCCGAGCTGATGGTCGGGGTAGGGCCGCCCGTCGCCCACGCGCTTGAAGATCACGGGGAGATCATAAGGTGCAGATGCCGCGCGCCTTCGTCAGCGTGTCAGGCGACTCCCCAGTCCGGGGCCGCCGGGGCCGCCGGGGCCGCCGGGGCCGCCGGGGCCGCCGGGGCATCGTGGTCCGTCATACGCACCAACGGACGGAGTCGACGGCGAAGTCGGCCGGCGCGTGCACGCCGGCGAGGTCGGGGCGCTCGCGCAGAAGGGCTGTCAGGTCCCGGGTCCGCGCAGCGGCCCTCCGCTGCTGGCCCGACGTCCGGCGGTCGGTCCGGACCTTCTCGAGGTCGGTCACCTCGGCATCCCTCTCGGGTGGCTGCATGCGGGCCCTCGGTGTGCGGGGCGCCGCCGTGGTCGACTCCAAGGTCTCGTCGATCGATGCGGTCATCTCGTGCTCCCAGGTGCGTGGAGGGGCGGTCTGGCTGCCAGCCTCGCAAAGTCATGAGTCGGGCCGGTTTCCTCATGTGACGGCTGGTTGAAGTCTTGGGGACATCTGGTCGTCGCCGCGGGGCCGTCGGCTCACGGGAGGTGTCCAGAACGTGTCAAGGAGGTGTCATCCCCGGCGACCGCTAGCTGTGGCAAGCACCTTTCAAGCGTCCCTGGGTGAGCTGCTCTGACGCATCTGCGAAGATCACGACTGTTGTCTAAACCCGTTCTGGCTAGGGCTTCTTCGTGTGAAGGATCACTCGGCAACACCGTCGGTGACCCGTGCGGCCGACCGAGCGCTGCGGGGTGGCGCAGGTCACCGTCCCGAGTGGCGCCAGCCATTTGTTAGCAGCGATGGCATGTGTCAGTGTGGAGGACATGACCAGATCAAGCACCGACTCCCATGCCCTTCTGAACGAGCTCGTCGCTCTTCTCCGCCTCACCCGCGTCGAGGCCCAGATCGCCCGCACGCGCGTCTCCCAGGCCCGCCGTGACGAGATCCGTCGCGAGCTCGAGGCCAACGCCAGCGAGGCCGACGCCCGCGCGGCCCGCATCCAGGACGCCCTCCGCCGTCTCGGTGGGGCGCCCGACGTCCTCGCCGACACCGTCGGCCGGGTCGCCGCGCTGACCAAGGTGACCGCCGAGCAGGTCCAGCCCTTCTCCGAGGGTCTCCTGGGCGACCTCGCCCTCGAGCACCAGCTCCGCGACCGCGTGATCTTCACCCGCGTGCTCGCCGAGGCGCTCGACGAGTCCGACGTCGTCGACCTGATGCACGACCTCGAGGAGGCGCACACCGAGACCATCGACGTGGATCCGCGTCCGCCTCGCCGAGCTCGCGCAGGGCGGTCCCGTCGCCCTGGCCCCGACGCCCGCCCAGGCCGCCGTCGGCGTCGTTGCCCGCTTCGCGACGCTGCCGTCGCGGCAGAGCGCTGCCCTGTTCAACCGGGCCGCTGACGTGCTGCACCGCGGCCGGGTCAGCGTCCAGCAGACGTTCGTCTCCACGGTGGACAAGGCCCGCGAGGCCACCGAGGCGACCGAGGAGGTCCTCAGCGCCGGTCGTGACGCTGCGGTGAAGCGCGCCGAGGAGGTCGCTCCCTCAGCCGACGTGCGCAGGGCCGCTCACAAGACCCGTGAGGACCTGGGGACCGTCGACGCCGACGACCTCCCGATCCAGGACTACGACGAGCTGTCCGGCCAGGACGCGATCAGCGCCATCAACGGTCTCGACGACGCTGACGACCTGCGGGTGGTGCTGGCCTACGAGCACGCGCACAAGGACCGCAAGGGCGTGTCCACCGCAGCGCAGAAGCGACTCACCGAGCTCGCTGACGACTCCGTCTCCGCCTGAGCCTGTCGCACCTGCTGAGCCACACCTGATCAACCGGGCCGGGGCCTCCTTCGGGGGTCCCGGCCCGATCACGTGCAGGAGGCCCCGTGGCTGGTGTGAGCCCGGCGTCTCCGGGTGCGTCGGCCGACCTTCGGCCCGGACCGGTCGGGATGGTCCTGCTGCGCGGCCTCGGGGTCGGTGTGTGACGCCGTGTGACGTCGACCGTGGATCGGGTGCGGGCTCGCCCGGCCGGGTAGGTTGGGAACCCCGCACATCCGCGTCGCTCGCGACCTCGGCGTCGGCGACCAACTGGAGGATCGATGAGCTCGGACGGTCTGGACACTCGTCCCGGGACGAGACCGACCCGCCAACGCCGTGCGATCAGCGCGGCGCTCAGCGCCTCGGACGACTTCCGGAGCGCGCAGGAGATCCACGACCTGCTGCGACGCGGCGGCGAGAAGATCGGCCTTGCCACCGTCTACCGCGCCCTTCAGTCGCTGGCTGACAGCGGGGACGTGGACGTGGTCAAGACGCACACCGGGGAGGCCGTCTACCGACAGTGCAGCCCCTCACACCACCATCACCTGGTGTGCCGGTCCTGCGGGCGGACCGTCGAGGTCAAGGGCCCGGCCGTCGAGCGGTGGGCCGACGCGATCGCCGCCGACCACGGCTATCACGACGTGAGCCACACCATCGAGCTGTTCGGCACCTGCGGCACCTGTCACACGGACGGCTGAGGGCGGACGACCCGTCCCGGTCGGCCACCGGCCAGCCGGCAGGCGACGTACCACAGGAACGAGATCGTGGTCACGTAGGGGCTGATCGGCACGGACGTGCCCAGCGCCAGCAGGATGCCGCCCAGCATGGACGTCAGCGCGATGAGGACGGACAGGGCGGGCATCCACACCGGGGAGGTGGTGATCCGGATGGCGGCCGCGGCGGGAGTGTTCAGCAGTGCCAGCACCAGCAGGGCTCCGACCACCTGCACCGAGATCGCGACCGTGCAGCCCAGGACCAGCATGAAGCCGCCGTGCAGCAGCGTGACCGGCACCCCCCGGGCGCTGGCCATCTCTGCGTCCACGCTGGCGAACATCAACGGGCGCCAGACCACGGCCAGGACGGCGAGGACGGCGAGCGACGTCACGAGAAGGGTGGTCAGCGAGGTGTTGTCGATGGCCACGATCTGGCCGGTCAGCAGTCCGAACTTGTTGGCGGTCCGTCCCTGGTAGAGCGACAGGAACAGGATGCCGAGGCCGAGCCCGAACGGCATCAGGACGCCGATGATGGAGTTCGCCCCCCGGGCACGCCCGCCGAGCCAGGCGATCAGCAGCGCGGCGACGAGCGAGCCGACGAAGGACCCCGTCACGACGCTGGTCCCCAGCAGCAGAGCCGCCGACGCACCGGCGAAGGACAGCTCGCTGATGCCGTGCACGGCGAAGGGCAGGTCCCTGGCGATCACGAACACGCCGACGAGCCCCCCGACGAGGCCGAGGGCCGCCCCGGCGTACAGCGAGTTGCGCACCAGCGGCAGGAGCTGGCCGTAGTCCTGGAAGTTGACCAGGTCGTGCCAGGCGAACAGCAGCGTCACGAGCGGCCCACCCGGCTCGGGGGGCGGGGTCCGAGGTCCGGCCCGTGCTGGTCCGCGGCGTGGTGGTCGGGGTCGTCGTGGTGGGAGCCGACTGCGGTCTCCGCGCCGAGGACGATGATCTGCCCGGGGCGGCGGATCACCTCGATCGGCGACTGGTAGAGCTCGCTGAGCACCTCGCTGCGCATCACCTGCTCGGGAGTGCCGACCCGGAACGCGCCGTCCATCATGTAGAGGATCGTGTCGGTCACGGACAGGATCGGGTTGATCTCGTGGGTCACGAACAGGACCGACGTGCCGTGCTCGCGGCGCCGCTTCTCGATCAGCTCGACCACCCGATGCTGGTGTCTCAGGTCGAGTGAGAGCAGCGGCTCGTCACAGAGCAGGACACCCGGGTCGGTCGCCAGCGCCTGCGCGATCCGCAGGCGCTGCTGCTCCCCACCCGACATCGACCCCACCGGCTGACCGGCCAGCTGCGTGCCGTCGACCTGGGCGAGCGCCTCCGCGACCTGCCGGCGGTACTTCCGGGGGGCGGGCAGTCCCCATCGTGCGCCGTCCAGGCCCATCTGCACCAGGTCTGCTCCGCGCAGGGGTACGTCGGGGGAGAACCCCCGGTGCTGGGGGACGTAGCCGATGCTGCGGCTTCCCCGGGTGACCGGCCGGCCGTCGACCAGGACTCGACCGTGGGTCAGCGGCACCAGCCCGAGCATCACCTTCAGCAGGCTCGACTTGCCCGAGCCGTTGGGTCCCAGCACCGCCACGAACTGGCCCGGCTCGATGCGCAGGTCGAGCCCCGACCACAGCGTCCGAGCACCGAAGGAGAGCCCGGCTCCCTCCAGCTCCACCACGGGTGCCCGGGTCATCAGGCCGCCACGGCCTTGGCGAGCGAGGTCAGGGTCTGCTGCACCCAGGTGACGTAGCCGAGCCCGGACGGCAGGGTCTCGGTCAGCGGGACGACCGGGATGCCGGCTCCGCGGGCGGCGTCGAGGACCCTCTCGGTGACCGGCCCGGTGGTCTGCTCGTTGTAGACGAGGGCCACCACCTTCCTGCGTGAGAGGAGGTCGAGGGTGTCCTGCAGCACGCGCGGGGAGACGTCGTCCCCGTTCTCCACGGCCTTGCTGAACGCTGCAGGGGTCGCGTTGACCAGCCCGACGGCCTGCGTCAGGTAGAGCGGGAGCGACTCGGTGACCGCGATCCGCTCACCGGCGACCCGCACCCTCAGCTGCCGCTCCCGGGTGGCGAGCCGGCTGATCCGCGTCCGGAGGCCGGCGGCACGGGCGGCGAACCGGTCGGCCTGGTCCGGCCTCTGCTCGCCGAGCTTCTGCGCGAGCTCGCCCGCCAGCCTCTGGACCGTCGGCAGGTCGAACCACACGTGCTCGTTGGGCTCGGAGCCCGCGTCCGCGCCCCGCCCCGAGATCGCGACCGCGTTCAGGACCACGGCCTTCGAGCCGCTCGTCTCCACCAGGCGCTCCATGAAGTCGTCGTAGCCGCCGCCGTTCTCGATCACCACGTCGGCCTTCGAGACCGCGAGCAGCGTCGTGGCGCTCGGCTCGAACGAGTGCGGGTCCTGCGAGGGCCGGGAGATCAGGGACGTCACCGTGACGGCGTCCCCACCGACGGTCGTGGCCACGTCACCCCACACGTCGGTCGAGGCCACGACCTTGAGGGTCGAGCTGCCCGAGTCGCCCGGCTCCTGGGTCGGGCCGCACGCGGCGAGCAGCACGCTCAGGAGCGTCGCCCCGACCATCGTCACCCAGAGACGGGTCGAGGGTCTGTGCCGCATCTGCTCGCCCCATGCCCGGTGTCGGTGTGCGTGGTGTGCCAGGTGTCTCGGCGCGCCCGGGGAGTCCCGGCGGGCGCTGGCTCAAGCATAGAGGAGAACGGTTGTCATCTTCAACAGCGGTGCTCAGGCGTGGGCAGACCGCGAGGGCGAGCTCGAGCACCGTGCTGCCGAGCCGGGGAGCTGCGACACCGGAACGGGCCGGCTCCAGTGGTATCCCTGGCCGGTCGTGCAGCCCAGCCTGCGGAGGACCGCCAGCTGCTGAGCGGTCTCCACGCCCTCGGCGACGACCTGCATCCCGAGCTTGCGTCCGAGGTCGATGATGCACCCGGTGATGGCCCGGTCGTGCGCCTCGGCGGCGATGTGCGAGACGAAGGACCGGTCTATCTTGAGGTGGCTGACCGGCATCTGTCGCAGGTAGGTCAGCGAGGAGTAGCCGGTGCCGAAGTCGTCGAGCGCGACCCCGACCCCCAGGCTCCGCAACCTCGTCAGCGAGCTCCGGGCCGCCGCCGGGTCCTGCATCACCGCCGTCTCGGTCACCTCGAGGACCAGTGCCTCGGGGGGCAGGTGGTGCGCCGCGGTGAGGTCGCGCACCGACGTGCCGAGCTGCGGGTCCCCCACCGTGTGGGCGGACACGTTGACCGCCATCTGTGCGTCGCCGACGAGCAGCCCCGAGTGCCGCAGCCGGTCGGCATCCCGACAGGCGCGCTCGAGCACCCAGGTGTCCAGCCGTCCCACCAGGCCAGCCTCCTCGGCCAGCGGCACGAAGAGTGCAGGAGGCACCGGTCCGCGGCTGGGGTGGGACCAGCGAGCGAGCGCCTCGACGCCTGTGAGCCGACCGGTGGCGAGGTCGACGATCGGCTGGTAGTGCAGCTCGAGCTGGTCCTCCCGCAGCGCGATCCGCAGGTCGTCGACCAGGTCCTGGCGTCGGTAGGAGTGGGCGGGCAGCGCCACGTCGAAGACGTGGGCACCGTTCCTGCCGCGGGCCTTCGCCTCGTACATCGCGGCATCGGAGTGCAGCAGCAGCAGCTCGGCGTCGGGGTCGACCGGAGGGGTGACCGCGATGCCGATGCTGGCGGTCACGGCGACCGGCCGGCCGTCGACGCGGACGGACCCGGCGAGCACCCCCTTGACGCGTCGTGCCACCTCCTCGGCGGCCGGGGAGTCGGTGTTGCGGCAGACGATCACGAACTCGTCACCTCCCAGCCTGGCGACCGTGTCGGCCGGTCGTACGGCGCCCAGCAGCAGGCCGGCCACCTCGGTCAGGAGGAGGTCCCCGGCCCGGTGGCCGCCGCAGTCGTTCACCGCCTTGAAGTGGTCCAGGTCGAGGAACAGGACCGCGAGCGGGTGACCGCTGCGAGCGGCGTCGGCGAGTGCCTGCTCGAGCCGGTCCAGCAGCAGGGCCCGGTTCGGGAGTCCGGTCAGCCCGTCGTGCATCGCCTGCCGGGTGAGCTTCTCCTCGAGCAGCCGGCGGTCGCTGATGTCACGGGCGATGACGGAGGCCCCCAGGTGCTCCTTGCGAGGTCCGGTCAGCGGGGAGACGGTCAACGACACGGGCACGAGCTCGCCGCCCTTGGTCCGGTGGACGGTCTCGAGGCCGCGCACGGTCTGGCCCTCGCCGACGGTGCAGAGGATCCGCGTCGACTCCGTCTCGTCCCACGGGTGCAGCAGGTCCACGTGCCGTCCCACGACCTCCGTGGAGGAGTAGCCGTAGAGCTCCTCGGCTCCGCGGTTCCAGGTCCGGATGATGCCCTTCGCGTTCTTGGTGAGGACCGCGTCCGCGGTCGACTCGACGATGGCCGACAGGGCGCGAGCCGAGTCCTCGGCCGCATGCAGGTCGCACGCCAGCCGTGACCGCTCGACGGCGTACTGCACCGCCAGGCACAGGTCGTGCGGGTCGCGTGCGGCCAGCTCGCTCCTGACGAAGTAGCCGTCGACGCCTCCCTGGATCGCGCGGAAGCCGGACAGTGCATCGTCGCGGTCGGCGAGGACGACGAGGGCTGCGCGGTCGGCCACATCGCGGAGCACCTCGACCACCTCCAGCCCGACGGCCTCCGGGAGGCCCAGCCCGATGATCAGGCAGTCGAAGTCCCGTCCCACCAGGGCCACGACCGCGGACTGCAGGCTCTGGACCCACTCGGTGCTGAACTGGCCCTTGAACTCCCCGAGGGCCTGCAGCAGCCGGCGTGCGTCGCCCGGGTCCGCCTCGAGGAGCAGGACCGATGCCGGTGCGGATGCCGCAGGGCCGGCTCCGTGGAGGGTGCGACCGGGTTCGGGCATCCGGCCCTCCCGTGCGCAAGTTCGATGGACAACGGGCCGTCGCGGTGGGGGGCCTCCATCCAGGGAACCACATGCTCGCTCGGCGTGTCGGCCTTCGGTCGAAGTGGGCCCGGGCGCGTGCAGCACCCGGCCGAGCCGCGACGCCCCGCCGCCCGGCGGCCCGTCACGTCACGTCACGTCCTCAGGAGGCCACGCCGATGTGCTCGCGGTGGCGCGCCGGGGTCTCGATCTCGTCGACGACCGCGAGCGCGAAGTCCGCGCCGGAGATGCTCGAGCCGCCCTCGGCGTCGAAGAGCGCGACCTCGCCTCCGATCCGGTAGCCGCCGGTCCGCTCGCCGGCCGCCCAGGCGCCGTACGTCCCGGCCGGGCTGACGAAGACCCAGTCCAGGTCCTCGGGTGCGCTGTCCGCAAGCACGGCTCGGGTTGCCTCGCCCTCCAGGGCCTCCGCGCGGAACTGCTCCGCGAGCTCGCCCTCGGCGAACCGTGGCGCGCCGGGCGCAGGGCGCAGCGAGCTGAACCCGCCGATCTGCAGGTAGCGCGCCCCCGCCTCGGCCGCGGCCCGGGCCAGCTGGGCGTAGACCTCGACCAGGCGACCGGCCATGTCACCGCGCGGGGAGAGGGCGGCCACGACCGCGTCGGCGCCGGGGACGACCCGCTGGGCGACCTCCTCGGCCGAGCCGGTCTCGTAGCGGACCCCGGCGACCGGTTGCCCGGGCTGGGAGCGGCTCACGGAGACGACCTGGTGACCACGCGACGCGGCCTCCGTGACGATGTTGTGGCCGGTGTAGCCGGTGCCTCCGAAGACGACGATGGTGGCCATCGGTGGTGTGCTCCTTCGCGATCGCGACTGTGGGCGGCGACGCCCCGGTGAGGGGCCAACAGCGCCGACGCCGCGATTAGTCCAGCGCGCCAACTGCGCACAGGCGCCGTTGCCGCGCGCGGATCGGTGGGTACGTCGCGGCAGCTCCGCCCAGGCGCGATTGCCGCGCGGGCGTCGTGACCGGCTCACCAGACCCGTCCCTGGTCGCGATAACTCCGCACAGGAGCCGTTGCCGCGCGCGGATCGGTGGGTACGTCGCGCCAGCTCCGCACAGGCACGCTTGCCGCGCGGGCGCCGGTCGGATTGCCGCGCCAACTCCGCACGGGAGCGCTTGCCGCGCCCGGCCCACCCACCACACCCGTCCCGAGCCGCGCTGCCTCAGCGCTCACTCGGGGTCAGCCCCCGGTCAGCCCCCGGCCCGCGCGAGGAGGACCGAGCGGCCGCGCTCCCCCGTCTTGTCGAAGATGGAGGTGAGATGCAGGTGGACCGTGTAGTCGCACAGGACCTCGGCCTCGCGTGGGCTGGGACCATGGACAAGCGCGAACAGGTCGATCCGCTCGCGGGGGAGGCGCGCTCGATGGTCACGGCGATGTCTCCGGAGGTGGTTCCCTCCGGGTCCGTGAGGAGCCGAGCTGCGCGCAGCGTCGTACACCCGCCGGCACCGCTGACAGCGCGTGGCTGAGAAGGTCCAGCTCGTCGGGCCTGAACGGCCGGCCGAAGCGCCACAGGTCCAGGAGGCCCCGGCAGCCGGGGTCGTCGCGGGGAACGGACGACGTGACGTCGTACGTCTCGAGCCACGCGCGCGCCAGGCGGCCTCGCGGTCGTGTCGAGGGGGCCCATGCGTCCAGGACGTCACAGCGCCGGGCCGGTTGCATCGTCCACCCGTGCTCGAGGTACCTCAGCCGGATCAGCCGAGGAAGGTCGTGCAGGTTCGGCACGGGGGCGTGCGGAGAGTTGCCCACGCCGGTATCGGGGTCCGTGAGAAGCCAGACGTGCGCGCGGGACGCCGACCGCGAAGAGGTCGCGGCGGGGGCGTGCCGCGTTCGAGCGCTTCGACAGCGCACGGGCCGAGGCGGTGTGCGAGCACACCGCAACGAGCGACCCACCGACGACGAGCGCTTCGTCGCCCTGGAGCGCTCGACTTCGACGAGGCGAACGGCGCCGAGGGCTCCCTGGCCTTCCTGCGCCGTGAGGTGTGGTCCGCCTCTGCCGCCTCGTCCGTCCTGGCCGGGGAGCCGACCACCCGGATCCTGCGACGATGCGTCTGAGCCCGTCCCTGACGTGGCGCCAGGGACTCGCTCGAGGTGTTCCTGGGGGTTCGAGGAGCCCGCCTTGCCCCTCCTGGGCCGCCTGAGCAACGGTGGGGATGTGACCGCCACCAGTCCAGGAGCCCGAGTGCCCGACCAGCCAGTCCTGGTTGGCGCCGCCGCCCTCGCCGAGGAGCTCGCCGGCGAACGTCCCCCCGTCGTGCTGGACGTGCGGTGGACACTGGGGGGACCGCCCGGGCACGGCGTCTACCTGACCGGGCACCTCCCGGGTGCGGTGTACGTCGACCTGGACAGCGAGCTCGCCCGGCACGGCGACCCGTCGGACGGACGCCACCCGCTGCCGTCGGCCGCCGACCTGCAGGCCTCGATGCGTCGTTGGGGCCTGCACGACGGTGACCGCGTGGTCGTCTACGACGGTGCGGGCAACCTGGCTGCGGCGCGTGCCTGGTGGCTGCTGCGCTGGGCGGGCCTGAGCGACGTACGCATGCTCGACGGAGCCCTCCCGGCCTGGGTGGCCGCCGGTGGCCGTCTCGACGTGGACGACGTGCGGCCGGCTCCCGGGACGGCACGGGTGCGGGCCGGCAGCCTGCCGACGCTCACCGTCGAGCAGGCAGCAGGCTGGCCGGAGCAGGGAGTGCTGCTGGACGCCCGCGCCGCGGAGCGCTACCGCGGCGAGACCGAGCCGATCGACCCGAAGGCGGGCCACATCCCGGGCGCGGTCAGCGCACCGACCAGTGACAACCTGGCCGCCGACGGTCGGTTCCGGTCGGCCGCCGAGCTGGCCGAGCGGTTCGCCGCGCTCGGGGCGGGCGACGGAGACCCTGTCGCGGTCTACTGCGGGTCGGGCGTCACGGCCGCCCACGAGCTGGCCGCCCTGGCCATCGCCGGCATCCACGGGACGCTCTACGCCGGCTCCTGGTCTCAGTGGAGCAACCTGGACCTGCCCGTCGAGACTGCGGACCGTGGGTGAGCATGACGTGAGCCTGTGCGCACCGAGCCAGCTCCTGGCCATGGTGCCTTGTCGAGGCGGAGACGGGCGTCGTACCCCTCAGTCGCGCACGACCGGGGGCTTCGGCACGAACGCGGGCAGGACGGCGTCCACGATCCGCCGCCCGAGGTCCGCCTCGAGCGGTCCCCCCGACAGCAGCAGGCGGTGGTAGACGGGCCCGAACAGCAGCTCCTGGAGGAAGGCCGGGTCGGTGTCCGCACCGAGCTCTGCCCTCTCGATGCCAAGCTGCACGATGTCGGCGACACGGCGGATCCGAAGGCTCACGACCTGCTCCCTGAACGCCGCAGACAACGTCGGGTCGGTTGCTATGTCCGAGGCCAGGCCCTGCATGACCCTGCCCATGATGGTGTCGCGGAGCAGGCCCACCGCTGTGTCGACGAGCCCGGTCAGCTGGGCTCGGGTGTCACCCTCCCGCTCGCTCGCTACGACCTCCCGGGTCATGTCGAGCACCACGGCCAAGGCAAGATCCTGCTTGGAGCGGTAGCGGCGGTAGATGGTGGTCTTCGCGACCCCGCTCCTTGCGGCTGCGCCTTCGATCGTCAGTCCTCGCACCCCCGAGGTCGCGAGTATCTCGCGCGCAGCAACGAGGATGGCGTCGCGCGTGTCCGCGCGCCCACGAGCGGCTCCGGGCACGCCTGTCTCCCTTCCTCGGCTGGCGCCGGCACTGTAGCCAGGGCGCGGATCAGTAGCCAGGGCACTGATCAGTGGAACGGATACCCCCTTGCTCCCGTTCCGATCGAAAGGTACGCTACGTGTCGTAGCGATACATGTGTGGGAGTCCTGCTCGGACAGGGGGCACCCAGGGTCACCCTCCGTGTCTCCTGTTGCACAGCGTCATGTCGTGGCTCTCGGGCCAGGTCGGTCCGCGGCTCGCCGGTCCACGGCATCTCGGTCCACCGAGGTGATGAGCAGAACGCCCTCCCGATCCGGAGGAGCTCGCATGGCCAGCCAGTCAAGCCAGATCGATCGTGGCTCCGGCGTCGGAGCCGGCACCACGAGAGCCGATCCGACCACGCGTCTCGCGTCCCTCGCCCTCGTCGGATCCGGCGTGTGCTTCCTTCTCTACCCCGCACTGCGGCCCTTCTCCGACGAGACCACCCTGGCCGGTGCCCATGCCTTCGCTTCGACGCAGTGGGTCATTGCGCACTCCCTGGGGATAGCCGCCTTCACGCTGCTCGCGACGGGCATGCTGGGGCCCTACCTGCGGCTCGCCCGCGCGGCGGAGAGTCGCTCGCGCTGGGCCCTGTTCCTCACCGTCGTGGGGGCCGGCATGGTCCTGCCCTACTACGGCGCCGAGGTCTTCGGTCTTCACGCCATCGGCGGCACCTCCCTCGAACGCAACGATGCGGATCTGTTCACGACCCTGACGGACGGGGTTCGCTGGGGGCCGGGGATCTGGTTCATCGTCGGCGGCCTCGTCCTGCTCGCCCTCGGCAGCAGCCTCGCCGCGTCGGCAGCCTGGGCATCCACCGTGGGCTGGGCGCGCTGGAGCGGCATACCGCTTGCCGTGGGGCTGGTCCTCTACCTGCCCCAGTTCACCGGTCCGCACTGGGTTCGCGTGCTTCACGGCGCGCTCATGATGGTCGGCTGCGTGCTCCTGGCGGGCGGCGCCGTGGACGCTGGCCGTTCGCCGCGCAGCGCGCCGAGCCACTCGTGACCGAGCCCTGAATCCGTGGACGGAGGAGGCACGTCATGTCGATGGAACACAACAGGCAGGGGATCCGACTGCGGGCCATCGCCTCGGTCATCGGTGGGATCTTCGGAGCCGCGTATGTCGTCATCAACGTCTCTCCGCTCGGGGAGCCGACCGTGGCGGCGCTGCGGGTCCTCGCCGTCGCCGCGCTTGTCTGGATCCTCGCCCGGGCATGGCGGTGGCGAACAGCCTCTCCGCAGGCCCGAGCCGGTCGTGCCGGCTTCGGCGTCGGCTACTGGACGATTGTGGCCGTCGAGATCGTCCTCATCTTCGGCGGCCGCGCCCTCATCGTGGGACCGCTGGACGAGCCACGAGATGTGGTTCCCTGGCTGAGCCTGGTGATCGGGCTGCACTTCTTCGCCTTCGTGAAGCTATTCCACAAACGAACCTACCTGTGGCTCGGCCTGCTCATCAGCAGCTCGGCGACCGTCGCCTTCAACCTGGTCGGCTCGGGCGCGACCCCGGCTGCGGTCGCCGTCTTCGCCGGCGTCATCCCCGGCCTGGTCCTGCTGGCCTTCGGAGCCGCCCGCGTCCCGGGGGCTCCGAGCCCCGCCACGACGCTCCCTGCGCATGCGACGACGGATGACGCCGACAGGCTCGAGCACAAGCCCGGGCGGCGTCCGTGACCCCCGCGCAGACGGTCCTGCTGGCCGCTCGGGTGACGTTGGAGACCGGAATCGTCGCCGCCTTCGCGTGGTGGGGATACGACACCGGGGGAGGGGGCGGGCTCGGTATCGTCCTCGCGGTTCTCGCGCCCGCCGTGGGGTTCGGAGTCTGGGGCGCCGTCGACTTCCACCAGGCAGGCCAGCTCGCCGAGCCGCTGCGGCTCGTGCAGGAGCTCCTCATCTCCGGGCTCGCCACCTGGGCGCTCCTCGCCGTCGACCAGCCCCTGTGGGCGTGGACTCTCCTCGCCGTGTCGGTCGTCTATCACGCGCTCGTCTACGCGGTCGGTGAGCGGCTCCTGCACTCCGGAGCCGGGCCCACCGGTCGGGACCAGGCCTGAGTAGACGCCATGCCGTCCTCACGCCGACGACCCCCATGTGGTCAACCCGTTCGAGGTCCCTCGGGCCACGCGGCCGGTCCGAAGTGCCGTCGGCCGAGCTTGCGTCGGTACACCCCCGGGCTGAGATGGGTGGTGCGCCGGAACAGCCGCCGAAAGTGCGCCGTGTTCTGGTGGCCCACCGCGAACCCGACCTCGTCGACGGGCATCGTCGTCCGCTCGAGGAGTCGCCGGGCCTGGGCGACCCGCAGCTGCTGGACGTAGGCGATGGGTGGGTAGCCGGTCGCGGCGAGGAACCGCCGCTCCAGGGTGCGCCGCGTCATCCCGGTCTGCTCGGTCATGGCCTCGACCGGGTGGACGCGGTCGAGGTTGCGCTCGAGCCACCTCTGCAAGGACGAGACGACTCCGTCGTCGTGGTCCTGGCGGGGAGTGAATTCCATGTACGGCGCCTGACCCTCACCGTGCCACTCGAGCATCAGCATCCGGCCGAGGGCGGCGGCGGCTGTCGGTCCGACGAAACGGGCCACCAGGTGCAGTGCGAGGTCGTGCCGGGACATGACGCCACCTGTCACGATGAGCTCCTCGCGCCTCCCGGCGGTGACGAGCACCTCCTCGGGGCGCAGCGGCACCTGTGGGTGCGTGCGACTGAAAAGGTCGGCGAACGCCCAGTGGATGGTCGCCTCCCGCCCGTCGAGGACCCCGGTCTCCGCCAGGAGCAGGACCCCCGTGCACGCGGAGGCCAGGATGGCTCCCGACTCGTGCTGTCGCCGAAGCCAGTCGATCGCGGCGGGGTACCGTCCCGGCGTCCACGTGTCCCCCGTGACTGCCATGAGTGGGACGATCGCGATATCGGTGTGGTCGATGTCGTCGCAGGCGCAATGGGCTTGGACTCGAAGGCCTTCGGTCCCCACTGCGTCGGAACGGGTCGGGGCGGCGATGCGGACCTCGAAGGGTCGCTCTGGCATGTCCGGCTCGAGGTGGCTCAGCTGGGGGTCGATGCCCCCAGCCCGCCAGACCCGCCGGGTCGACGCCGACGCCCCGCCAGGCGTGCCGAAGGACAGGAGACTCTCCCTTGGAACCGGCCCAGCGTGCCTCCCGGTGCGAGAGCCTCCTGTTCTCCGGCACGTCGGCGGACAGGTGACCAGCGCGCGGGCAGCGGCGCGTAGACCAGGGCGCCGCCAGACCCGCCCATTCGACGCTGGAGTGCACCATCGACTCAGTGGCTTCTTCGGACTCCGACCCGTCCGGCCCGGGCTGCGCGATGTCGTCCTCACCTACCGAGTGGACGCGGCTGCCGATGACGAGACGCTGCAGGAGATCCTGGAGGCGACACGGACGCTGTCGCCCGTCTTCGACACGGTCACTGCGCCGGTCGACGTGACCACGACACTCAGCCGGCGTTCGTCCACCGTCCCGGCAGACCAACAGTGGTGACCCCGGAGGTGGACCGGCCGCGCGCGGTCGAGATGCTGACCGAGCATTGTGTGTTCGAGGCGACCTCGCCGGCTCCGGACGGCACCCGGGTCGTCGGTCCGGGCGCGATCCGCGAGGCCTGGGCACCCGTCTTCGCCGACCCGGATGCCCGGTTCACGGTCGAGGACACCCCTGGCTAGCGGAGGGTTCCGTCGTGCAACAGTGGCGCTACGACTGGGGTGAGGGACATGTCCGGGGCGTCGACATCTTCAAGGTGCGCGATGGCGCGGTGTCCGCGAAGCTCTCCTACGTCAGTTGAGGCCGCGACGTCCTGGCCACCGTTCGCCACCGGCCCTGAACGCCGTACAGGGTCGGGCTAGTGTTGGTCCCACACCGGCCGACACACGTGTCCGATTGGTATGGCGTATGAATGACGCGGAGCTGCTCACCGAGTTGCTCGACCTGGAGCATCGGGGCTGGGACTCTCTATGCGACAGCACGGGCGCGGACTTCTACGGCTCACTCATGACCGAGGACGCAGTGATGGTCCTCGCGCACGGGTTCGCCTTGGACCGGGAGGCTGTGGTGGCCTCCCTCAGCGATGCACCGCCGTGGCGGACGTATGAGATCAAGGACCCGCGCGTGATCGGGGGCGGCACCGACAGCGCGATCCTCGTGTACACCGGCCTTGCCTACCGGGATGACGATGCGCCGGCCTTCAGCGGCCTGATGTCGAGCGTCTACGTCCGAGCTGACGGCGCATGGAAGCTGGCGCTCTACCAGCAGACGCCGATGCCTGCGGCGGAGCAGTAGGTCAGCTCTTCTTGAGCTCCTCGGCGAGCATCACGATGATGCCGCTGGGGCCGCGCACATAGGTGAGCCTGTAGATGTCCTGGTAGGTGGCAACCCCGCGCAGCGGGTGGCAGCCGTGCCTGGCGGCGATCTGGAGGGCCTCGTCGATGTCGTCGACCGAGAAGGCGACGCGGTGCATGCCGATCTCGTTGGGCCTGGTGGGCGTCGTCTCTATCGCGTCGGGGTGGATGTACTCGAAGAGCTCGAGGCGACCATGGCCGTCCGGCGTCTGCAGCATGGCGATGTCGGCGTGGTTGCCGTCGAGGCCGACGGCGGTGTCGGTCCATTCTCCGCTGACCGTGTCGCGGCCGAGGACGGTCAGACCGAGGTCGGTGAAGAAGGCGATCGCCGCTTCGAGGTCGCGGACGGCGATGCCGACGTTCTCGAGTCTGATGGTCACGTGTGGCAGGCTACCCAGGCGTCGCTCGGTTCAGCTGTGTGAGCCACCGGTTCTCTCATCGGTCGGCGCTCCACGACCGATGACTTCCGGGCAGCCACGAGGTCGTAGTCCCCAGCAGGCGCGCCGCCCAGGGGCGCACCCACACCGAGGGAAACGAGCGAGCATGGCTACCTTCATCACCATCGTGACCGTCGGGGACGGCGAACCCGCCGGGTACACGACAACCTCTCGGGTCGTCCCCGATGCGTGAGGCACACTCCCGGAAGGGTGACAGCGCGGGAGGCGAGGTCTCGCCAACGACCGTCACCCCGGTTCGCGTGGCCGAGCTGCTCGCCGGGGGCGAGCGGATGCCGGTCTACGTGCACGTCATCGACCATCCGGATGCGCGCGTGCTCGTCGACACCGGCATGACGCAGCTGCACCCGGCGGTTGCCGACATGGATCCACGCCTGGATGCCACTGAGCGTGCACGACGACTTCGACATCGCCGGCATCGATGTGGTCGTCAACACCCACCTTCACTTCGACCACTGCGGCGGCAACCACCTCTTCACCGGCAGGCCGATCTATGTCCAACGCCGGGAGCTCGACGACGCCCGCAGCCAGGACGACTACACGATCCGCGAGTGGGTCGACGCTCCCGGCGTCCAGTACGTGCCCGTCGACGGCCCGCTCGAGCTGCTGCCGGGGCTCCGCCTCCTCCCGGCGCCGGGCCACACGCCGGGCTCGCAGGTGGTCGTCGTCGAGACGGACGGGCGCTCAGTCGTCGTCGCCGGCGACACGGCGGTCTTCTTCGCCGAGCTCGACGAGCCACGCACCGAGGGCCAGCGGCTGATCCGCGCGCTCGACCCGGCGGAGGTGTGGCTCTCGCACGAGCACGAGCCGTGGCGACCGCAGAACGACCAGCACCACTGACCCGTCGGAGTCGGTAGTCGGCCCGGCGACAGGCTCGCTACCCACGGAAGCTGCGTGGCTGGATCGGGTCGTAGCAGCCGCCGTTGCCGAGGATCTTCAGGCCACGCAGGTCTCCCGACTGCAGCGTGGTGACCCCGCGGCCGTACCTGACCGGGTTCATCAGCTGGCTCCGGTCCTGGACGTGACCGAGCCCGACCACGTGGCCGAGCTCGTGCAGCATCACCGCGCGCATCTGTTCCTGCCCACCGAGAGAGGTCATCTGGTCGGTGTCGAAGACCGCCATCCCGCTGACATAACGCGGCGCCTTGCCCGTCACCCTGAGCGCCGCTGCTCCGCCGTACCCGGCGGCGGCGCCCTTCAGGGGTGCGTACTCGTCGGGTCCCGAGTAGGCGATCAGCACCGGGGCCCACCGGTCGCCGTACCGGTCCGGTTGGTACAGCTCCCGCTTGTTGCTCGGCGCCTCCGAGGTGGTGCCTTGGTAGGAGAACCGCAGTCCGGTCGCCTTCGAGATCCGGTCGATGCTCTCGCGCAGCACGTCGTCGGCGCCGCTGGGCTGGTTCTTGGTGCGTACGACGTACCGGATCGGCCGGCAGGTGCTCCACCGCACCGGCTGACCGCCGTCCCGGGTGTGGAGGAAGGTGTAGCCGTTCCCGGCACCCGAGGAGTCCGAGGAACGAGGGGGAGCCTTCGCGGACGGTGTGCTGGGGCTCCGGGTGACCGTGCAGGCGCCAAGCAGGCAGAGTGCCAGCACGAGAGCCGAGGTCAGCAATGCCTTCACGCATCTCTCCCGTTCGGACAGCAGTGGGACCCCTCAGTGCCCAGACGGCGACCATGTCAGTCTGCCGCGTCCGGGGCGGCGAACGCCGGGCCATGGTCATCGCAGTCGTGGCAGCCGGCCGGCCCCTGCACAGACGTTGGCGGAGGATAGGGGATTCGAACCCCTGAGGGCTGTTAACCCAACCCGCTTTCCAAGCGAGCGCCATAGGCCACTAGGCGAATCCTCCGCCCGAGAGGCTACCGGGCGAACGACACGTTGATGAAATCGGCGGTCGGCCGCCCGGCGCCGGACCGACTTGGGCCGATCCCCCTGCTCCCCCTAGAATCAGGGCAACCCCCCGCGCGGCGATACCCCGCCCAACTCCCCCAGGGCCGGAAGGCAGCAAGGGTCAGCGAGCTCTTTCGGGTGCGCGGGGGGCCTTCTGAGCCTCCTGGCGCCTGGTACGTCGGCCGACGGCTGTCCTCGCGTGGTGGTTGTCGGTGCCGCTGGCTAGGGTGCAGACGTGGAAGCACCCCTCGCGCTCTACCGGCGCTACCGGCCCGAGACCTTCGCCGAGGTCATCGGGCAGGACCACGTGACGGCTCCGCTGCGGGCTGCCCTCAACCACAACCGGGTGCACCACGCCTACCTCTTCTCAGGGCCCCGGGGCTGCGGAAAGACCACGAGCGCCCGCATCCTGGCGCGATGCCTCAACTGCGAGAAGGGCCCCACCGACGAGCCGTGCGGTCGGTGCCAGTCGTGCACCGACCTCGCCAGGGGCGGCCCCGGCTCCATCGACGTGATCGAGATCGACGCCGCCAGCCACGGCGGTGTGGAGGATGCCCGGGACCTTCGCGAGCGTGCGTTCTTCGCGCCGGTGAACAGCCGCTACAAGGTCTACATCATCGACGAGGCCCACATGGTGAGCCCGCAGGGCTTCAACGCCCTGCTGAAGCTGGTCGAGGAACCACCCGGACACCTGAAGTTCGTGTTCGCCACCACCGAGCCGGACAAGGTGATCGGGACCATCCGGTCCCGGACGCACCACTACCCGTTCCGGCTCATCCCGCCGCGCACCCTGTCGGACTATCTCCGTGAGCTGTGCACCAAGGAAGGCGTGGCGATCGAGCCCGCGGCACTGCCGCTGGTGGTGCGGGCCGGCGCCGGCTCGGCGAGGGACAGCCTGTCGGTGCTCGACCAGCTGATGGGCGGTGCCGGACCCGAGGGAGTGACCTACGAGCTGGCGACCGGACTCCTCGGCTACACGCCCGACGCCTTGCTGGACGAGGTCGTCGACGCGTTCGCGGCCGGGGACGGCCGCACCGTGTTCGGTGTCGTCGACAAGGTCATCGAGACCGGGCAGGACCCCCGACGGTTCACCGAGGACCTGCTGCGGCGGCTCCGTGACCTGGTGATCATCGCAGCGGTCCCGGACGCCCCCGCCACGGGGCTCATCGATGTCGCCCAGGACCAGGGCGAGCGGCTCGTCGCCCAGACGGCCCGGTTCGGACGGGCGGAGCTGAGCCGCGCAGCCGAGCTGGTCGCGGACGGGCTGACAGAGCTCAAGGGGGCGACAGCTCCCCGACTGCTGCTCGAGCTGATCTGTGCGCGGGTCCTGCTGCCCGGGGCCGACCACGGGACCGAGGGGGTCATGGCGCGGCTGGACCGGATCGAGAAGAGGATGTCGATCGAGGGCATGCCGAGTGCGGCCGCCGCACCCGAGGGCGCCTCGGCGTCGGCAGCGACCCAGGTCGCGGCCCCGGTGACGCCTGCCGGGCAGGTCGACCATCCACCGGCTGAGTCTCGCGGTGCCGTTGCGGCAGCCGCCTCCGACGTCAGCGCCCCAGGCGGCACAGGCAACACAGGCAGCACAGGCAACGCAGGCGGCACAGGCAGCACAGGCACCACGGGAGGGGCCAGCGTCGGGTCGCCACCCGGGGCCGAGGAGCCGCGAGGTCCCGCCGGCGGGCCGGCAGGGGGGCTGAGCCTGGTCGAGGTCCGCCGGCTGTGGCCGGACCTCCTCGAGGCGGTCAAGCTCAAGCGCCGCTTCACCTGGATCCTGCTGAGCCAGAACGCCCAGGTCGCCGATGTCGACGACCGGACGCTGACGGTCGCGCTGGTCAACGCCGGCGCCCGCAGCTCCTTCACCAGCGGGGGGAGCGAGGAGATCCTGCGCCAGGCCGCGATCGACGTCATCGGGCACGACTGGCGCATCGAGTCGATCGTCGACCCGTCCGCCCAGCCCGGCTCGGAGCCCCGCCTCAAGGTGGTGCGTCCCGCGGTGTCCGAGCAGCCGACCCCTCCGGCGTCGGTCCCGGCATCGGCTCCTCCGCCGTCCCCGGGCGACCCAGACCCGGCGCGCGACGTTGAGGCCGGTCCCGATGCCGATGCCGGGACCGAGCCTGGTCCCCAGCCCGAGCCCGACCCCGCGAGGCTGGCCGACGCACGCAGTGCCATCCAGGGCACCCGTCCCTCGGGTGGTGCGGGCGCCTCCCGGAGGCAGGACGTCTCCGACGAGGATGCCGACCGCGACGACCCGGATGCCGAGGACCATGCCCTCGCCGGCGCCGAGCTCCTGGAGCGGGAGCTGGGAGCGAGTGTCATCGAGGAGATCAGGCACGACTAGTCACCACCCCGACGCCCACCCTCGACGCCCACCCCCGACGCCCACCGACAGCCTGCTCGAGCCTCCCTCAGAACGACCGCGAGAACCCCGAGATCCGCCCCAGTCCCCAGACCGAGAGAGAACTGCCATGACAGAGAGCCAGAACCCCTTCGGCGATGCCGGATTCGACATGAACGCCCTGCTTCAGCAGGCCCAGCAGATGCAGGAGCAGATGATGTCCGCCCAGCAGGAGCTGGCGGACACGACGATCGAGGGCACGGTGGGCGACGGTCTGGTCACGGTCACCGTGGACGGCACCGGGGACCTCGTCTCGGTGAAGATCCGCAAGGACTCCTTCGACCCGGCCGACACCGAGGATCTCGAGGACCTGATCGTCGCCGCCTACCGGGACGCCAAGGGCAGGGCCGAGGCGCTGGCGGCGGAGAAGCTGGGCCCGCTCGCCGGCGCGCTGGGTGGAGGCCTGGGCGGCCCTGCTGGCGAGGAAGGGCCAGGAGCGGTCCCGGGCCAGCTCGGGTTCTGATGTACGAAGGCGTCGTCCAGGACCTGATCGACGAGCTCGGGCGGCTCCCCGGCGTCGGACCGAAGAGCGCGCAGCGGATCGCCTTCCACCTGCTGGCTGCCGACGCGGTCGACGTACGCCGTCTCGCGCAGGTGCTGGTCGAGGTCAAGGACCGGGTGAGGTTCTGCTCGGTGTGCGGCAACGTCGCGGAGGAGGAGACCTGCCGGATCTGTCGCGACACCCGGCGCGACCCGGCAGTGCTGTGCGTGGTCGAGGAGCCCAAGGACGTGGTCGCGATCGAGCGGACCAGGGAGTATCGCGGGCGTTACCATGTTCTCGGCGGGGCGATCTCGCCGATCGACGGTATCGGTCCCGACGAGCTGAGGATCCGCGAGCTGCTGCCCCGGCTGGCCGACGGGACGGTGCTGGAGGTCATCTTGGCGACCGACCCGAACCTCGAGGGCGAGGCCACCGCGACCTATCTCACGCGACTGCTGAGGCCGATGGGCTTGCGCGTGACCCGACTTGCGAGTGGACTCCCGGTGGGAGGAGACCTGGAGTACGCCGACGAGGTCACCCTCGGACGCGCTTTCGAAGGGAGACGATCGGTCGAATGAGCGAAGACACGGGGCTTCCGGCACCCGACAAGCCGGCGCGTGACGGGGTCGACAGCGACCTGGAGGACTTCGCGCAGCAGATCGCGGACCAGGTGGAGAGCTTCCTGCTGGCCCTGCGGGCGATCTCGCGGGGGGAGGCGGACGGCTCGATCGCGATCTCGCTGCTGCTGCTGGAGGTGAGCCAGGTGCTGCTGGCCGGCGGCCGCCTCGGGGTGCACAGCGACTTCCGCCCCGCCGACGAGTACGAGCCCGACGCCGGCCCGGACCCGGACCTGGACGCGATGCGCCTGAGGCTGGCGGTGCTCCTGGAGAGCGTCGACGCCTACAGCGAGGTGTTCGACCCGTACGTCGACCCGCCCGAGCTGATGTCCTCGCTGCTCTCGGACGACCTCACCAGCATCGCCACCGCGCTCGCCCACGGCCTGGCCCACTACCGGGCCGGCCGGGTCAGCGAGGCGCTGTGGTGGTGGCAGTTCTCCTACGTGTCGACCTGGGGGAGCGAGGCCAGTGGCGTGCTCCGGGCGCTCCAGTCCGTGGTGGCCCATGACCGCCTCGACGCGGAGTTCGAGAGCGAGGCCGACCAGGTTGCCGCCGCGGACGAGCTGCTGGACCCCGCCAACCCGTAGCGTCTTGCCATCCGAGGCGCCCCGGACGGTCACGGGTCCTCGTCGGTAGAATCCGGTGTGCCGGCGCCGCCCCGGCGCGACCTTGACAGACCGGTGCAGAGACTGAGGAGACCCGTGGGCATTGTCGTGCAGAAGTACGGCGGCTCGTCGGTCGCCGACGCCGAGGGCATCAAGCGGGTCGCCCAGCGCATCGTCGCCACCAAGAAGTCGGGCAAGGACGTCGTCGTGGTGGTGTCCGCGATGGGGGACACCACCGACGAGCTGCGTGACCTCGCCCAGCAGGTGAGCCCGTTGCCGCCGCCGCGCGAGCTCGACATGCTGCTGACCGCCGGGGAGCGGATCTCGATGGCACTGGTGGCGATGGCCATCGCCAACCTCGGTCAGGCGGCGCGGTCCTTCACTGGCAGCCAGGCCGGCGTGATCACCGACAGCGTCCACGGCCGCGCCAAGATCATCGACATCACCCCGGGGCGCATCCAGAAGGCCATCGAGGAGCGGCACATCGCCATCGTCGCCGGCTTCCAGGGCGTGTCCCAGGACACCAAGGACATCACCACCCTCGGGCGGGGGGCCTCCGACACGACCGCGGTGGCTCTCGCGGCGGCCCTGGATGCCGAGGTCTGCGAGATCTACAGCGACGTGGACGGGGTGTTCACTGCGGACCCGCGGATCGTGCCCACCGCTCGCAAGCTGGACCGGGTCTCCACCGAGGTGATGCTGGAGATGGCGGCCAGCGGGGCGAAGATCCTGCACCTGCGGTGCGTGGAGTACGCCCGCCGCTACAACATGCCCATCCACGTGCGCTCCTCGTTCAGCCAGAAGCAGGGCACCTGGATCGTTCCGGAAGCAGAGGAGGGCTCCATGGAGCAGGCCATCATCGCCGGGGTCGCGCACGACCGCAGCGAGGCCAAGATCACGGTCGTCGCGGTTCCGGACAAGGTCGGTGAGGCGGCCCGCATCTTCGAGACCCTGGCCGAGGCGGAGATCAACCTGGACATGATCGTCCAGAACGTCTCCGCCGCGGCGACGAACCTCACCGACATCTCCTTCACCCTTCCCCGCGAGGACGGGCAGCGGGCGATGGCCGCACTGGCCCGGATCAAGGACGCGGTCGGCTACGACTCCCTCCTGTACGACGACCAGATCGGCAAGGTCTCGCTGATCGGCGCGGGCATGCGCTCGCACCCGGGGATCACCGCCCGCTTCTTTGCGTCCCTGGCCTCGGCGGGGGTGAACATCGAGATGATCTCCACCTCGGAGATCCGCATCTCGGTCATCGTCGACGAGGGACAGGTCGACGACGCCGTCGCCGCCACCCACACCGCCTTCGAGCTGGACTCCCACGAGGTGGAGGCGGTCGTGTACGGCGGGACCGGCCGATGAGCCGGGACGTGCGGCTCGCCGTCGTCGGCGCCACCGGTCAGGTCGGGGCCGTGATGCTGCGGCTGCTGCTCGAGCGGGGCTTCCCGATCCGGGACATCCGGCTGCTCGCCTCGGCGCGGTCCGCAGGCTCCACGCTCACGTGGGGGGGACGCGACGTGGTCGTGGAGGACGCGTCGACCGCGGACCCGGCCGGCATCGACATCGCGCTGTTCTCGGCGGGAGCGACGACCTCGCGGGCGCTTGCGCCCCGGTTCGCGGAGGCAGGTGCGCTGGTCGTGGACAACTCCTCGGCATGGCGGATGGACCCGGACGTGCCGCTGGTCGTCAGCGAGGTCAACCCGGACGCGCTGCGGGAGGCGCGCAAGGGCATCATCGCCAACCCCAACTGCACCACGATGGCTGCCATGCCTGTGCTCATGCCGCTGCACCAGGAGGCGGGTCTGGTGCGGCTGGTGACCAGCACCTACCAGGCGGTCTCCGGCAGCGGCGTCGCCGGCGTCCGGGAGCTGGCCGGCCAGGTGGCCGCGGTCGGTGACCAGGGGCCACTGCTCGCCCACGACGGGTCCGCGGTGACGATGCCGTCTCCGTCGACGTACGTTCGCCCGATCGCCTTCAACGTCCTCCCGTTGGCCGGGTCCGTCGTCGACGACGGCAGTCTCGAGACGGACGAGGAGCAGAAGCTGCGCAACGAGAGCCGGAAGATCCTCGGCATTCCCGAGCTCCGGGTCTCCGGCACCTGCGTCCGGGTGCCGGTGTTCACCGGACACTCCCTCTCGGTCAACGCCGAGTTCGCGTCCGCGCTGCCGGCGAAGCGGGCCGTGGAGATCCTGGCGGACGCTCCCGGGGTCACCCTGTCCGACGTACCCACCCCTCTCGAGGCCGCGGGACGCGACCCCAGCTTCGTGGGCCGGGTCCGGCAGGACCCCGGCGTCGACGGCGAGCGGGGGCTGGCGTTGTTCGTCAGCAACGACAACCTGCGCAAGGGCGCTGCGCTGAACACCATCCAGATCGCCGAGCTGCTCGCCGCCGATCTGGGCTGACGTCCTGGGCCGTCCGAGGGAAGGGCGGACGCGGCTACGTCGCGGGCACGTGCTCCTGGGACGTCGTCCGAGCCTTCGACCGGCCGGCGAACGGCCGGGGCGCCAAACCGGCCATCGCCAAGGAGCGGTCGTAGGCCTCGACGGCCCGGTCGAGCTCAGCCGACACTGCGCCAGGAGTCGCCGAGCTCGCGCCAGAGCCGAGCGACCGCGCGTGAGGGCGCCATCGGGCCGAGCACCTGCGCGGCCTCGCGATAGCACTCGAGCGCGACCTCCCGGTCCTGGCGCACGACCTCCACGTCCCCGAGCAGCATCAGCGCCGACAGCCGGTCGATGTGCGCAGACGCCCCGAGCAGCGTCAGCGCCATCGCGGCCTGTTCTGCGGCGGTGTCCAGCTCACCGAGCAGGAGGTAGGCCCGGCCACGCAGGGTGGCCACGCTGCCCCGGTCCAGCTTCGACCCGGCCAGGGCGTCCTCGGCCTCGGCCCGGTCCAGCTGCCGGAGCGCCTCGGCGGCGCGCGGATCGGGGTGGTTCAGCAGGACCCAGGCGTAGTGCATGCGCAGCCGCGGCAGGTCGCGACCCTCGTCCTGCTCGCCGAGCATCGCCACCGCGCGGTCCGTCAGCCGGATCGCGTCCGCGACGCGTCCTCGCTCGTGGGCCACCACGGCAGCGTTCCAGTAGATGGACCCGCGGGCCCGGAGGCTGCCCAGCCGCTCAGCCACGTCGACGAGCTCCTCGGCGCGACGTGCGGCGAAGAGCAGGTCGCCGCCCTCGACGAGCGCCCAGACGTAGGTGGAGCCGAGACGGATGTGGTCGTCGGTGCCCTCGAGGCCGGCGGAGCGGATCTCGGCCAGCGCCTGCTCGGCCGTCGCCGCGCCGCGTGCGGTGTCGCCGGACTCGATGTACATGGCCGTGAGCGCTGTCGCGGCGGAGGCCAGCACCAGCCAGGACTGCTCGCGCCGGGAGCGCTCCATGAGCGCTTCGAGCACCCCCACGGCGCGGTCGAGGTCGCCGGTCTCGTGGAGCGCCTCGGCCAGCACCAGCGAGGCGTCGCCTGCGGTGCGGCTGTCCAGCTCGTGGAACCTGATCGCGCCCAGGCAGCGCACCGCCTCGGCCGGGTTGCCGTTGGCCAGGGCGAGGCGTGCGAAGTTCGCCTCCAGGCGCGCGTGCTCCGAGGCCGGCGGCCGGTCGTCCTGGACCAGCTGCTCGACCGGCACCCCCAGGCGCTCGGCGAGCCGCTCGGCGGTCGCCCGCGACGGCGTCCGCTTGCCCGACTCGATCAGGGAGACGTAGCCGGCGCTGATGCCGTCCCCGGCCAGCGACTGCTGGCTGAGGCCTTTGGACGTCCTGATCTCACGGACGCGCATACCGATGGTGCTCATACGACAAGATGTTAGCGCGCTTTACTGAAAAGTAGTGAACGCTTGTCAAGCCCGACGATGAGACCAGTGGCGCGAGAGAGGTTCTGGGCGGTTTGCCCGGGGCCCGTCCAGCAGGTCAGCGGCAGCAGCCGTAGTTGATCATCGGGGTGACCGAGCCTGCAGCGTCGACCGCCTGCGGTGCAACCGCGAGGCAGAGAACGCTGACGAGGCCGGCCAGCAGGGTGCGAGTGAGGTAGCGCATGTTTACTCCCAGGGTATTTACATCGACAAAACTGTAAGTACCATTGTAAGTACCTCGCCCCTTGCTCTTACCATCCCCCCGGTAAAGACTGCGCGGCGAGCCGGTCGCCCCCGCGGCCGGACATGCCAGGACCCCCGGCCGCTGAAGCGCCCGGGGGTCCTTGGCTTCCCTCGTGGTCGGGCTGACAGGATTTGAACCTGCGGCCTCCTCGTCCCGAACGAGGCGCGCTACCAAGCTGCGCCACAGCCCGAGGGCGGAGTCACTCTAACCGACCCGTCGCCCCGTCACGAAACCGGTCAGTCGGGGCGGCTCGTCAACGTCAGAAGGGTTGCCTCCGGGCGGCAGCAGAACCGCACCGGTGCGAACGGTGAGGTGCCCAGCCCGGCGGAGACATGGAGCCAGGAGGCTCCCGGAGCACCGACGGGGGCATGCGCGGGGTGCCGGTGCAGTCCCTTCGCGCGGCCGGTGTCCAGGTCGCAGTTGGTGACCAGGGCTCCGTGCCAGGGCAGGCACAGCTGGCCGCCGTGGGTGTGGCCGGCGAGCACCGTCTCGTAGCCGTCGGAGGACAACTGGTCTAGCACGCGCAGGTACGGCGCGTGCGTGACCCCCATCCGTACGTCGACCGACTCGTCCGCCGGCCCGGCCACGGCACCCAGGTCGTCGTACCCGAGGTGCGGGTCGTCGACCCCCGCGAAGGCGAAGGTCGTGTCCTTCACGGTGAGGGCGGCCCGTCGGTTGCTCAGGTCGAGCCACCCCCGTGCTGTCAGCCCGGCCCGCAGGGCCTCGGTGGGCAGGCGGGGCGTATGGGTGTTGCGCTGGCCGTCGTCGGGCAGCAGGTAGCGGACCGGGTTGCGCAGCGACGGGGCGAAGTAGTCGTTCGAGCCGAGGACGAAGACCCCCGGAACATCGAGGAGGTCGCCGAGCGCGTGCAGCACGAAGGGCACCGCGCCCTGGTGTCCCAGGTTGTCGCCGGTGTCGACCACCAGGTCCGGCTCCAGCTCGGCGAGTCGACGCACCCAGCGCTGCTTGCGGTGCTGGGAGGGGGTCAGATGCAGGTCGGACAGGTGCAGGACCCGCAGGCCCTCACGACCCGGTGGCAGCACCGGCAGCGTGGCGCGGCGGAGCGCGAACCAGCGGACCTCGACCCCGGCCGAGTAGGCCAGGCCGATCGCGCCCGCCGCGGCGCCTGCTGCGGTGACCCGGCCGGCAGTGGCCACGAGCGAGCGCGGCGGGTGCGGGGGCGTCGACACTGGTCAAGGTTGTCACACGGTCGCCGCACCGTTACGAGCGGGCGAAGGACGGAGGTGGTCGCGACGACCGGACCGCCGAGGCCCCTGCGGATGCGCCGGGTCGGCAGCATCGGGGCCTGCGGATGCGCCGGGTCGGCAGCATCGGGCCCTGCGGATGCGCCGGGTCGGCTGTCAGACTGGACCGATGAGTGAGCTCAAGGACCGGCTGCGCAGCGACCTGACCGCCTCGATGAAGGCGCGCGACAGCCTGCGGTCCTCGACCCTGCGGATGCTGCTGACCTCGGTGACCAACGCGGAGGTGGCCGGCAAGCAGCAGCGCCAGCTCAGCGACGAGGACGTCGTCGGGGTGCTGAGCACCGAGGCGAAGAGGCGCCGGGAGGCGGCTTCGGCCTACGACGAGGCCGGCCGGCCGGACAGCGCCGCCAAGGAGCGCGCGGAGGCGGAGATCATCGCCGGCTACCTCCCCGAGCAGCTCGACGACGAGCAGCTCGGGGCGCTGGTGACCTCGACGATCGCGTCCCTGGGAGTGGCGGATGAGGGCATGCGGGCGATGGGCCGCGTGATGGGCGCGCTGCAGCCACAGCTGCGCGGGCGGGCGGACGGCGGTGTCGTCGCCGCGGAGGTGCGCCGCCAGCTCGGCTCGTAGGCCGGCTCGGGGCAGCTCAGCGCTGCACCCCTCCCTGTCAGCCGCCGCCCGGCTTGCCGTTGCCGTTGCCGTTGCCGTTGCCGTTGCCGGGCTTCCCCTGTCCGTTGCCGTTGCCGGGCTTCCCCTGTCCGTTGCCGTTGCCGTTGCCCTGGCCGGCTCCCGGCTTGGCGGTCGGCCCCCCGGACTGGTTGCCCGGCTTCGGCGGTGTGCTCTGCTTCGGCTTCGGCTTCGGCTTCGGCTTCGGCTTGGGCTGCGGCTTGGGTGGGACGTACGGAGTGCCGTCGGAGACGTAGATCGTGACGGTGTTGCCGGTCGGCGCCTGCGAGCCCGAGCTGGGACTGAGGTAGGCGACCGTGCCGCGGGAGTTGGCGCTGTCCACCATCGGACCGATCACCGGGGAGAAGCCGGCCTTGCGCAGCACGCGCGCGGCCTCCTCGGGGCTCTTCCCGTAGAGCGAGGGGACGGTGACGCTCTGGCCCTTGATCGTGGTCGGGTCGGGCTGGTGGAACGTGGCGTTCGGGAGGTACTTCTCGACGGCCTTCATCGCATCGCCCCAGACCGGTCCGGCCGTCGTCGAGCCGTGAGCGCCGGAGACGTAGACGCCACCGATGTTCTGGCCGTTCAGGGTGATGTGGTGGCCCTTGGAGTTGGCGCCGGCGATCATCGCGGAGGCCGCGAGGTTCGGCGTGTAGCCGTCGAACCAGACGGCCATGTTGTTGTCGATCGTCCCGGTCTTTCCGGCCGACTCCTGGTTCAGCGCCAGGCCCGCCGACGCTCCGAAGCCGTTCCCGGTCTGGACGCCCTTGAGGATGTCGTTGACCGCGTCGGCAACGTCGGAGCGCAGCACCTGGCTGCACTTCGGCGGGTAGTCCTCGATGGCCTTGCCGGCGCTGTTGAGCACCGCGGTCACCGGGTGCGGTTCGCAGAACTCGCCCCGTGCCGCGAACGTCGCGTAGACCCCTGCCATGGTCAGCGGGTCGGTGTCGGTGACGCCGAGCGTGAACGGGCCCACGACGTCCTGCGAGGGGACGGTCACCCCCATCTTCCGAGCGAGCTTGACCGGCTGGCAGAGGCCGGTGCGCTGCTCAAGCTGGGCGAAGAAGGTGTTCACCGAGAGCTGCGTGCCGGTGTAGAGGTTGAACGTGCCGGTGCCGGTGGAGTTCTGCGGCCTCCAGTCGTCGTTGCCGCGGAGGTGTCCCTTGCAGGTGCGCAGCGTGCTCTTGGGGATGTCGACCGTCTGAGGAGAGTTGATCTGCGTGGACAGCGGGATGCCCTGGCTGATCGCGGCGGCGAGCACGAAGACCTTGAAGGTCGAGCCGGCCTGGAAGCCGTTCGCGTCGCCGTACCGGCGGGGTACGACGTAGTTGAGGTAGGTCTCACCCTTCTTCGCGTTCCCGCCCATCGGCCGCGACTGCGCCAGGGCGCGCACCTCACCCGAGCCCGGCTTCACCATGGCGAGACCGCCGATGGCCCGGTCCTTGGGGAAGACGTGGTGTGAGACGGACTTCTCAGCAGCGCGCTGGAACCGCAGGTCGACCGTGGTCTTGATGGTCAGGCCACCGTTGTAGAGAAGCCGTCGGCGGTCCTCGGTCGTCTTGCCCAGGCTCTTGTCGGCCAGGAGGTAGGAGATGGCGTAGTCGCAGAAGAAGGGTGCCTTGGAGGACACGCAGCCGTTGCTCACCGCCTTGACCTTCAGGCCGAGCCCGGCCGACTCCGCCCGCCGCGCCTGCGTGGGTGAGATCACGTTGAGCTCGGCCATCCGGGCCAGCACGGTGTCGCGTCGGTCCTTGGCCCGGCCGGGGAAGTTGGTGGGGTCGTATCCGGTGGGGTTCTTGACCAGTCCGGCCAGCAGCGCCGCTTCGCGCAGGTTCAGCCGGGAGGCCGGCTTGGAGAAGTAGTGGCGGGACGCGGCCTCGATGCCGTAGGCGCCGTCCCCGAAGTAGGCGATGTTGAGGTAGCGCTGCAGGATCCAGTCCTTGGAGTACTTGTCCTCGAACGCGATCGCGTAGCGAAGCTCCTTGATCTTGCGCTGGTAGGTGTCGGCTGTGGCCGCCAGCCGGGCGGCCTTGGTCTTGGCCTGGTTGACCAGTGTCATCTTGACCATCTGCTGGGTGATCGAGGAGCCGCCCTGCGTGGTGCCGTTGTTGGCCTGGTTGGTGACGAAGGCGCGCAGTGTTCCGCGCAGGTCCAGGGCGCCGTGCTGGTAGTAGCGGTAGTCCTCGATGGCGATGATGGCCTTGCGCATCACCGGGGCCACCCGGGACAGCGGGACGTTCACCCGGTTCTGGTCGTAGAGGGTGGCGATCAGCGCGCCGTCCCGGCCGACGATCCGGGTGCGCTGGGGCAGCGGAGTGGCCGCCAGGTCCGTGGGCAGCTCGTCCATGCCGGCTGCCAGCGAGCGTGTCGAGAGGCCCGTCACTGCGGCGAAGGGCAGTGCGAGACCGGCGACCAGGAGGCCCGTCACCACGGCGACGGCCACCATGACGCCGAGATGGGACAGCACGCTGAAGGGCGTGAGACGGTCGGTTCTGCGGCGGGACATGCCGCCCAGGTTACGTGACGCCGGCGAACGGCCCGCGAGCCCGTGAGGCTCGTCCACCGGCTTCCCCAGGTGTGTTCGACGAGAGCCAGCGGGCTAGCCCGAACGGACTATGCGGACCAGCCCGTCTGGGAGTTCGAGGCTAGCACCTGGCCTGGTTCGCCCGGTTTGACCGCTTTGAACGCCGACTTGAGCCCTGAACGGGTGAACCGTGTAGTCCGAACGGACTATGTAAGTTCATCCCTCTGTGTCTGTCCGATTGGCGCCGCAGTCTTTACCTTATGGGTGGGGATTGACTCGGAGGCTCGCCAGCAGGCGGGCCCTGCGAAGGGACTAGGGCGATGTGGAACGACGACTGGGCCAGCAAAGCGCTGTGCAACGAGACCCGACCGGACGAGCTGTTCGTGCGCGGAGCCGCGCAGAACCGGGCCAAGCAGATGTGCGCCGGCTGCCCGGTGCGCTCCGAGTGCCTGGGCGAGGCCCTCGACAACGAGATCGAGTGGGGTGTGTGGGGCGGGATGACCGAGCGTGAGCGGCGGGCGCTGCTTCGCCGCCGGCCGAACGTGACCTCATGGCGCCGGCTTCTGCAGACCGCCATGGAGGACCACGACGCCGCGGCCGCCGGCGCGGAGCCCGTCTCGGCCTGACCGCCCTTCGGTCACGGTCCGGGTCCGGGTCACGGGTCCGGGTCACGGGGTTCGTGTCACGGGGTTCGGGCGAGCAGGTCACCGACCAGTCGGAGGCCCTCGAGGTCGTGCACGTCGGTGGAGAGCGCCGGCACCACGGCCGTCGCCACGTCCGGGTGCGCCATCGAGAAGCGGGCCCTCAGCCTGGTCTCGCGGGCCACGATGCGGTTGCGGTCAGCGTGCAGCCGCAGCAGCCCGGCCGTGAGTGCCGCGGTGGGGCTGGCTGACCCGCCGGGCGACCCGTCCTCGGACGCGGCGGCACTCTCGTCGAGCCGTTCGGCGGCGGCCAGTGCCTGCTGTGCGGACAGCCGCCCGCGGGGCATCGCGCTGGCGCGGTTCACCACCAGCCCGGCGAGTGGCATCCGCTCCTCGTTGAGGCGCTCCACGAAGTAGGCCGCCTCCCGCAGGGCGTCCGGCTCCGGGGCGGCGATCACCACGAACGCCGTACCGTCTGCCTGGAGGAGCCGGTAGGTCCGCTGGGCCCGCTGCCGGAAGCCGCCGAACAGGGTGTCCAGCGCCGCCACGAAGGTCTGCACGTCGCGCAGCATCGAGGCCCCGAGGATCTTGCTCAACGCGCCGGTGATCATGCCCAGGCCCGCCGTCATCAGCCGGGCCGGGCCCTTCGCGGGCGCCAGCAGCAACCGGATGAAGCGCCCGTCCAGGAAGCTGGAGAGCCGCTCGGGAGCGTCGAGGAAGTCCAGCGCGGAGCGGGACGGTGGCGTGTCGACGACGATCAGGTCCCAGCGGCCGGTCGAGCGGCCTTGGCTGTGCAGCTGACCGAGCTTCTCCATCGCCATGTACTCCTGGGTGCCCGCGAAGGAGCTGGACAGCGCCACGTAGAACGGGTTGGAGAGGATCTGGGCGGCCTTCTCCGGGCTGGCCTGGCTCTCGACGACCTCGTCGAAGGTCCGCTTCATGTCCAGCATCATCGCGTCCAGGGACCCGTCGCCGTCGCCGTCGCCGTGCGCCGAGGGCACCACACCCGGAACCGGGCGGGGGACGTTGTCGAGCTTCTCGATCCCCATCGACTGGGCGAGCCGACGGGCGGGGTCGATGGTCAGGACCACCACCTTGCGGCCGTGCTCGGCGGCCCGCAGCGCGAGGGCGGCCGACGTGGTCGTCTTGCCCACCCCGCCCGACCCGCAGCACACGATGATGCGCGTCGAGCGGTCCTCGAGCAGCGCGTCCACGTCGAGGTGCGGAGCCTCCCCGGCCCGGGCCACGAGCGGGCCGACCCGGCCCTTCGCCCGCGTGCTCACGCCATCCCCTGCCTGCGGAGCTCCCCGGCGAGCTCGTAGAGCCCGCCGAGGTCGATCCCGTCCGGAAGCCGGGACAGCTCGTAGGTCGGGACCCCGAGGGCCTGGATCCGCTTGCGCTGCTCGTCCTCCAGCTCGCGCCGCTCGGCGTGCTCACGGGCCTCCTCCAGGAGGCCCTCCAGCAGTGGGCGGCTGGTGGGCACGCCGACGCGCTCGAGGTCCGCCTTCAGCGCGTCCGCGGCGAGCCGGCCCGACATCGCCTGGTCCCGCTCCTCCTCGTCGAGCTCGGCCGGCCGGGCCAGGTTCACCACTACCCCGCCGACGGGCAGGTCGTCGCGTCGGAGCTCCTCGATGCCGTCGGCGGTCTCCTGCACGGGCATGTCCTCCAGCACGGTGACCACGTGCACCCGGGTGAGCGCGGAGTGCAGCAGCGACATCACGTTGTCGGCCTGGGAGCGGATCGGTCCCACCTTCGCCAGTCCGGCCAGCTCCCCGTTCACGTTGAGGAACTGGGCGATCCGGCCGGTCGGAGGCGCGTCGAGCACCACCGCGTCGTACTGCCGGGCGTGCCTCGTGCGCCGGTTGCGGTGCACCGCCTCGTAGACCTTGCCGGTCAGGAGCACGTCACGCACCCCGGGGGCGACGGTGGTGGCGAAGTCGACGACCCCGAACCGGTCGAGCGCCTTGCCGGCCCGGCCGAGGCGGTAGTACATCGCGAGGTACTCCAGCAGGGCTGCCTCGGTGTCGATGGCGAGCGCGTAGAGGTCGCCGCCCTCGTCCGGGCCGGCGACGATCCGGCGCTCCTCGTAGGGCAGGGGAGGCACGTCGAACAGCTGGGCGATGCCCTGGCGGCCCTCCACCTCGCACAGCAGCACCTGCTTGCCCCGGGAGGCGAGGGCGAGCGCGAGTGCGGCGGAGACCGTGGACTTGCCGGTGCCGCCCTTGCCGGTCACGACGTGCAGGCGCACGCCCTCCCAGTCGGTCGCCGGGCGCGAGGAGCTCGTGGGCACGACCAGGACCCTAGCCGGTCATGCCTGGCGGCCCGGTCATGCCTGGCGGGAGAGCAGCCCGGGCGGTGACGACGGACCGGACGCGCTGGCTAGGGTTGTCGCCGTGGGTCGCCGCGGTCGCGGTGCCGAGAGGGCGTGGAGGTCGAGGAGTGGACAAGGTAGTCGAGACGGCCACCGAGGCGGTCGCCGACGTCGCCAGCGGGTCGACGATCGCGGTGGGCGGCTTCGGGCTGTGCGGGATCCCGACGGTGCTCATCGACGCACTGCTGGAGCAGGGCGCGACGGACCTGCAGGCGGTGTCGAACAACTGCGGCGTCGACGAGTGGGGCCTGGGCAAGCTGCTGTTCGCGCACCGGATCCGGCGGGTGATCGCGTCGTACGTCGGGGAGAACAAGGAGTTCGCGCGCCAGTACCTCCACGGCGAGCTCGAGCTGGAGCTGACTCCCCAGGGGACGCTCGCCGAGCGGCTGCGCGCCGGTGGCACCGGGATCCCGGCGTTCTTCACCGCGACCGGGGTCGGCACCCAGGTCGCCGAGGGCGGCCTCCCGTGGAAGTACGACACGGAGGGCAACGTGACCGTGGCGTCGCCGGCCAAGGAGGTGCGCAGGTTCCACACCGCCGAGGGCGAGAAGGAGTTCGTGCTCGAGCAGTCGATCGTCGCCGACTTCGGCCTGGTGCGGGCCTGGAAGGGCGACCGGCACGGCAACCTCGTCTACCGCCGGTCCGCGCGCAACTTCAACCCGCTGGCGGCGATGTCGGGGCGGACCACGATCGCCGAGGTCGAGCACCTCGTGGACCCCGGTGAGATCGACCCCGATGACGTCCACACCCCCGGCGTGTTCGTGCAGCGCGTCGTGCCGCTGACCGAGGAGCAGGTCGCGGCCAAGCAGATCGAGAAGAGGACCACCCGGCCGCGTCCGGCCGTCGAAGGAGCGTCGTCATGAGCTGGTCACGTGAGGAGATGGCGGCCCGGGCGGCCTCGGAGCTCGAGGACGGGTCGTACGTCAACCTGGGCATCGGTCTGCCGACGATGGTGCCGAACTACGTCCACGAGGGTGTCGAGCTGGTCCTGCAGTCCGAGAACGGCATCCTCGGCGTGGGCGCCTACCCGTTCGAGGGTGAGGAGGACCCAGACCTCATCAATGCGGGCAAGGAGACGGTGACGCTGCGCCACGGTGCCTCGTTCTTCGACTCCGCGCTGTCGTTCGGGATGATCCGGGGCGGCAAGATCGACGCGGCGATCCTGGGGGCCATGCAGGTCTCCGAGGCCGGTGACATCGCCAACTGGATGATCCCCGGCAAGATGGTCAAGGGCATGGGCGGGGCGATGGACCTCGTCCACGGTGCGAAGCGGGTCATCGTGTTGATGGAGCACGTCGCCAAGGACGGGTCCTACAAGATCGTCAAGGACTGCTCCCTGCCCTACACCGGCAAGGGCGTCGTGCAGCGGATCATCACCGACCTGTGCGTCATCGACATCGACCCCCGGGACCCGGTCACCGGCGAGGGCGGCGGCCTGCGCCTGGTCGAGCTGGCCCCCGGCGTCACCGAGGACGAGGTCCGCGACAAGACCGAGCCGACGCTGGCCTGAGTCCTCCAGGCCCCGGGTGCCGCCCTGGCTGCCTCGATGGCCGCTCCTTGTCGGCGGACCAGAGATCGCTGAACGTGTGCGTGCCGGGCCGCGCGTCCATCCCCGTTGCCGGACGGAGCACCTGATCACCCGGTCGTCGTGACTCGCGACCACTCGGACAGGCACTCGACGGGCATCCGCAGGCCGGCTGAGCGTGGTCCGACGGTGAACCGAGCGCGAGTGCCTGTTCCAGTGGTCGCCGCGGCGGCGCTCAGAGGTCGGGGTGCTTGGTGGCCACGCGGTAGAAGCCCGAGTGGAACACCAGAGGCTCGCCACCGGGTGCCTCGTAGGACTCGATCTCGCCCAGGAACAGCACGTGGTCACCGGCGTCCAGCGCGGCCACTCCGGCCGGGCAGGCGGCGGCAGACGAAGTGGGCGACCGTGCCCTCGAGCAGCGGGAGGTCGCCGTCCATCACGCGGACCCCGTCGAACTTGTCGGCTCCCGAGGTCGCGAACTGCCGGGAGAGGTGGTGCTGGTCGGAGGCGAGGACGTTGACGGCGAACCGGTCGCTTGCCTCGAACGCGGGCAGGGACGGGGAGGACTTGGCGGCCGCCCAGAGCACCAGGGGTGGGTTGATCGACACGGAGGTGAAGGAGTTCGCGGTCATCCCGAACGGCTCACCGTCGGCGTCAACGGTGGTGACGACGGTGACGCCGGTGGCGTACTGGCCCAGGGCGCGCCGCAGGTCCCGGGCGTCGAAGCGCCAGGTCTCCACGAGCCGAAGGTCTGCGAGGAACGCCCGGGCCTCGGCCGGGTCGAACCACCAGGGCGCGAACAGCCGTGCGTCGTCGAAGCCGGCCGCGATCCGCTCTGCCACCGCCGGATGACGGGCGGCGGCGTCCAGGACGGCACGCTGGTGCGGACGCGCCGGCTGCAGCCAGGAGTTCGTCCACTGAGTCGCCCACTGCGCCCAGCCGCGCCAGAAGTTCTCGAACGTCTGCTCCATCCACGCGGCGTCCAGTGGCCCCTGGTGCGAGGTGATCGCGTCGAGGTAGAACGCCGCCGACTTGATCGCGTTGTTGGCGCCCTGGCTGGTCAGCGGGTCGTTGAGGACCACGACGTCGGCCATCCCGAGGACGACGGCACCGGACGGCAGGACCCCCGCGGGCATGGCGTACGACGGGCGAGAACCGGCCGTGCAGCACGGACCCGTCGTCGACCAGCCGCGCCCCGCGGACGCGCGTCGCCTCGGACGGGAAGTGCCGCGCCAGGACCTCGTGCAGCCGGTCCAGGTGCTCGGCGGGGGTCCGCACGTCGTCCCACGCGTCCAGCGGGCCGCCGGGAACCCCCTCGACGACGAAGATGTCGCACGGCCCGTCGACGGTCAGCGCCGGGCAGGTGAAGCACTCACCGACGCCCTCCACCGCTTGGTACCTCAGCGTCGGCCCCGCGGGATCGGGTGCCACACCGTGCAGGTAGGTCAGCGTCGCCACCCGCTGCGGCGACGAGTACGGCGTCCGGCCGGCGTCGACCGGGAACAGAGACGCGAGCCCGCCACGCCCGGTGGACACCACGACGAGGTCGTGGTCGACGGCCAGGTCCTCGAGGTCGTCGACGGAGGCGAGACCGGTGACCACCTTGCCGCCGCTCCGCTCGATCTCCTCCAGCAGCAGCGGCAGCCGCACCCGCTGGTCCAGCGACCTCGCGGGGGCAGGGAGACGGTCGCGAAGGCGGCTGCCGACCCGTCCACGCGCTCGACGGCGTAGGACATCCGCCCGACCGGGGGAGGCGTGGGAAGCAGCTCGGTGATGCCCAGGGCCGCCTCCGCCTCCAGCGCCGACTCGAACGTGACCTGGCTGGACATCACCGAGCCGGAGCGGATCTCCGCGGGCGTGCGCTCGGAGAACAGCGTGACCTGGTATCCCTGCCGCAGCAGACCGACCGCGAGCGCCGTGCCCGAGGGTCCTGCGCCGACGACCGCGACCCGTCGGTGCGTGGAGGACATGGCCCCAGCCTCTCACCCGGCCGTCATCGGGCGCTCAGTCGGCGGTGAGGCCCTGCGCCGGGGCCACCCGCGCCGAGCACTCCGGCCACCGTCGCCAGCAGGACCGCCTCGACCGCGAGCCGTGCCGGCCAGCTGTCTCCGCGTCAGCCCGAGCGCCCGGAGCACTGCATGCTCGCGCTGCCGAGCACGGACAGCCCCAGGCTGTTGCCGATCCCGACCAGCGCGATCACGATCCCGATCGTCAGCAGGGTGATCACCCCACGCAGCATCACCTCGAGCTGCAGGTCCACGAGCCGTCAGCCCTCGAGCCCGCCCCCGGCATCGGCGTGGGACGCCCAGTCGATCGGCGCTGCGCACGGCGGAGGCGTCGGCGCTCTTCGCGGTCCGGGCCCACACCGCCTGGGTCGAGGTCACTGAGCCGGCCAGCTCCCGCAGCGTGGTGGGCGAGACCACGCCGACCTGGCCGATGCCGTCGGCGCCCCGCATCGCCAGCCGTCGTTCGTGGCCCCGGACGCGGACGACCACCTGCCTGCCGTCCGCGAGCTGGCGGGTGTCCAGGACGTCCCAGGCATGAGGCAGGCGATGTGGGCGTCGGTGCGGATAGCTCGCGCCGTCGGCCTGGACGATCATCACCGACAGCCCGTGGGCGACGACGTCGTGCATCTCCCGGGCGATCCGGGCCCGCTCCTCGACCGAGGCCAGCTCTGCTCGCTGGGTGGCCTCCCGCTCCAGCCGGTGCCCGCGGTCGACCAGCTCGGCGACGTACGCCCGGCGGGTGCGGGTCAGGCTGCCGAGTGCCCACGGGGCGATCACCAGGAGCTCGGTGGCGACGAGGGTGCCGAAGAACAGCGTGGTGGGAGCTTCGCTAGGCGGCAGCGGCACCAGCCAGTCGACCGGCCCGACGGCACCGCCGACCAGGCGACGACGAACGCGGCCCGCGCCTGGACCCGTGGGGCGTACGCCGCGACCGAGTAGACCGGGACCGGCATCGCCACCTGTCCCCACACAGGCAGGTCGGTGACGAAGACCTGCACCGCCATGGCCGTGGCCACGAGGGCGAAGCTCAGCGTGGGCCGCACGCGGCGGATGGCGAGCGGGAGGATCTGGACCAGGCTCAGCACGACCTCGGACCTGCCACCAGGACCGACGGCGAGGACGACCACGCAGCAGGCCGGTCGCGGTCAACGCGAGGTCGAACGCCGGCGACCTCCGCGACGACCAGGGCGATGCCCGCAGGGGGCACCTCAGCCACGGTGGGGCCCGATCGCGCGGAGGACCTCCGGCCAGGCCTCCGACAGCGGGTCGATCACCGCGAAGTGGTCGGCGCCGGCGATCTCGCGGTAGTCCAGCCAGCCGAATCGCCCCTTCAGCCCTCGGCTGCTCTGCACCGGCACGGACTCGTCCGCATCGCCGTGCACCACGACCACGTCGCAGGGCGGCCTGGTCCGCATCCGGGTGGCCGGGTCCGCGGCGTCGTACGCCTCGGGGACCTGCTCGGGCGTCCCACCCAGAAGGTCGACCACCGCGCCGGAGCCCATGCCCCACTCGGCCGCCTTGCGCAGGCTCCCGACCGGGGCCAGCGCGACGACCCGGTGCGGGTGGTGACCGGGCTGGTTCGCCAGCCACAGGACGAGATGACCGCCCGCGGAGTGGCCGACCAGTGTCGTGGTGGTGGTCGGGACGCCGATCCCTGCCAGCAGCCGGGGAGTGGCGGTGAGCGCCGTGTCGACGTCCTCGGCGGTGGTGGGCCATCCGCCGGAGCCCCCGACGCGGCGGTACTCCGGCACCGCGACGACCCACCCCTCCTCCGCCAGCGCGTTCGCCATCGGGCGCGCGTGTCGGCGGTCGTACTCCTGGCGCCAGAACCCCCCGTGCACCAGGAACACGAGGGGCCGCGGCTCCGGAGGACCCGCAGGCAGGTGTACGTCGACCAGCCCGTCGTCGTGCCCGGCGTAGCGCAGCACCGCGTCGGGCGGCTCGGAGCCGCGTGACAAGACCTCATCGGGGTCGCGATGCTTCACAGGGGCCACGCTAGCCACCCCGCGGGTCGCCCCCTAGGCTCGCGGGATGACGAGATGGGAATACATGACGGCGCCGGTGCTGGTGCACGCCACGAAGCAGATCCTCGACAACTTCGGCCAGGACGGCTGGGAGCTGGTGCAGATGGTGCCGGGTATGAACCCCGAGAACCTGGTCGCCTACTTCAAGCGGCCCGTGCAGTGAGCGCCTCGATGACTCCCGAGCAGCGGATGGCCGAGCTGGGGCTGACGGTGCCCACGGTGCCCACTCCGGTGGCGTCCTACGTGCCCGCGCTGCGCAGCGGCAACCACGTCTACACCTCGGGCCAGCTGCCGATGCGCGACGGTGAGCTCGTCACCAGCGGCAAGGTCGGCGCCCAGGTGAGCGCCGAGCAGGCGGTCGAGTGCGCGCAGCAGTGTGCCCTCAACGCCCTGGCGGCCGTCAGCTCCGTCGTGGGCGACCTGTCGGCCGTCAGGCGGATCGTCAAGGTCGTCGTGTACGTCGCCTCGGCACCCGACTTCACCGGGCAGCCCGGCGTGGCCAACGGCGCCTCGGAGCTGCTCGGCAAGGCGTTCGGCGACGTCGGGCAGCACGCGCGCAGTGCCGTCGGGGTCGCGGTGCTGCCGCTGGACGCGCCGGTCGAGGTCGAGCTGGTCGTCGAGGTCTGAGGACTTGACGGACCCCGGCCGGCTGCTGCCCGAGGACCTCGCCCACCGCGCGCAGGCGTTCGCCGAGGGGGGCCAGGTGCCGGTCCAGGCGCGGGACGCCTCGACGGTGGTGCTGGTGCGGGCCGGCGACGGCGCGCCGGGAGGGCTGGAGGTCTACCTGCTCCGCCGGCACGTGGACATGGCCTTCGCCGCCGGGATGTGCGTGTTCCCCGGTGGCGGCGTGGACAGGCGCGACTTCGACGCGGACATCGGCTGGGTGGGTCCGGCCCCGGACCGGTGGGCCGGCCTGCTCGGCACCGACGAGGCGCTCGCCCGTGCCCTGGTCTGCGCAGCCGTGCGGGAGACCTTCGAGGAGTCCGGGGTGCTGCTCGCCGGGCCTACCGCCGACACGGTCGTCGGGGACACCACCGGCGAGGACTGGGAGGCCGACCGGCGTCGCCTGGAGCAACGGGAGGTGTCCTTCACCGCGTTCCTGGAGCGCCGCGGGCTCAGGCTGCGCACCGACCTGCTGCGGCTGTGGGGCTCCTGGGTGACGCCGGTGTTCGAGCCGCGCCGGTTCCACGCCCGGTTCTTCGTCGCGGAGCTGCCCGCCGGCCAGGTCACCCGGGACGTCTCCGGGGAGTCCGACCAGGTCGTGTGGCTCCCGGTCCGGGACGCGATCCGGGCCGTGGACGACCACCGGATGCTGATGCTGCCCCCGACGTACTGCACCTGCCTGGAGCTCTACGCCTTCACCGATCCGGCCGAGGTGCTCGCCGCCGCAGAGGACCGCGAGCCGACGGTGGTCGAGCCGGAGGCGCTGGTCAGCGAGGACGGCGCCTACCTGTCGGTCCCGGAGCGGCTGGTGGAGCTGTCGCGGGACGTCGCCGCCAGGATGCTCCGATGACCTGGGCCGGTGGGAGCTTCGGGGAGCGTGCGCGGTGCGTGCTGGCCCCGAACCCGAACGTGATGACCCTGGACGGCACGAACACCTGGGTGCTGCGTGAGCCCGGTTCGCAGCGCTCGGTGGTCATCGACCCGGGCCCCGAGATGCCCGAGCACCTCGACGCCGTGGCCGAGGTGGCGGGCGACGTACGCCTGGTGCTGCTGACGCACGGTCACCTGGACCACTCCGAGGCGGCCCGGACGTTCGCCGAGCGGATGCACTGCGGGGTCCGGGCCCTGGATCCCCGACACCGGCTCGGTGAGGAGGGGCTGGGCGACGGCGACGTCGTCGAGGTCGACGGGCTGGAGATCCGGGTGCTCGCCACCCCGGGCCACACCTCGGACTCCCTCTCCTTCCTGGTCCCTGCCGAGCGGGCGGTGCTGACCGGGGACACGGTGCTCGGGCGGGGCACGACGGTGGTGGCGCACCCCGACGGCCGGCTCGGCGCCTACCTGGGCTCCCTGGCGCGGCTGCGCGCGGTCGCCGAGGCGCAGCAGGCCACCGCCGTGTGGCCGGGTCACGGCCCCGTCCTCGACGACGCGCTGGCGACGCTGGACCTCTACCTGGCGCACCGCAAGGAGCGTCTGGAGCAGGTCCGCGAGGCGCTCCGCTCCCTCGAGGAGGCCTCGGTGGAACCCGGCGAGCTGCCGCGCCAGGTGGTGGAGGTGGTGTACGCCGACGTCGACCCGGTGCTCTGGGGCGCTGCGGAGCTCAGCGTCCGGGCGCAGATCGACTACCTGCGTGGCTGAGGTCTGCCGGTAGACCGGCCAGGCCTGACCGGCCAAGGGCTGACCGGCAGGACCGGCAGGGGACGGGTCAGCGGGCCCGGCGGGACATCCGCTCGACGTCCATGATGACGACCGACCGGGGCTCCAGGCGCAGCCAGCCGCGGGAGGCGAAGTCGGCCAGCGCCTTGTTGACCGTCTCGCGGGAGGCGCCGACGAGCTGGGCGAGCTCCTCCTGGGTCAGGTCGTGGTGCACGTGCACGCCGTCGTCGGCGGTGCGGCCGAACCGGTCGGCCAGGTCCAGCAGCGCCTTGGCGACCCGTCCGGGGACGTCGGAGAACACCAGGTCGGCGACCACGTCGTTGGCGCGGCGCAGCCGGCCGGCCAGCTGGGTGAGCAGGCCGCGGGCCACCGCCGGGCGGCCCTCGAGCCAGCGCAGCAGGTCCTCGTGGGAGAGCGAGGAGAACGTGGTGTCGGTGACGGCGGTGACGGTCGCGGAGCGCGGCCCCGGGTCGAAGAGGGAGAGCTCACCGAACATCTGGCCCGGGCCGAGGATGGCGAGGAGGTTCTCACGGCCGTCCGCGGACGTCTTGCCCAGCTTGACCTTGCCCTCGGTGACGACGTAGAGCTTGTCGCCCTCGTCCCCCTCGTGGAACAGCACGTCGCCGCGCCGCAACCGGTTGTCGGTCATCGACGATCGCAGCGCGTTGGCCGCCTCGTCGTCCAGGGCGCTGAACAGCGGGGCCTGGCGCAGCACGTCGTTGTCCACGAGTGCTCCTCTCCGGGGGTCGAACGGGTGTCGGTCAGGGCCGAACGAGGGACAGCGGGCAGCCGCCCGGCGTCCTCCGAGCCTCCAGTCTGTCGTACTACCCCGCCCCGATGCCACGCACACCCGGTCCGCGCCCGCGGAATAGGGTGGCGGCGTGCCCGACACCTCGCTGGTCCGACGCGCCCGCAAGATCGACAGGGTGCTCGCCGAGACCTACCCCGACGCGCGCATCGAGCTGGACTTCCACGACCCGTTCGAGCTGCTCGTGGTGACGGTGCTGTCGGCCCAGACCACCGACCGGCGGGTCAACGCCGTCAGCCCGACCCTGTTCGCGGCCTACCCGGACGCCCGTTCGATGGCAGGCGCAGAGCGGGACAAGCTGGAGCAGATCATCGCGAGCACCGGCTTCTTCCGCGCCAAGACCGAGTCCCTGCTGAAGCTCTCGCAGGCGCTGGTCGAGCGCCACGACGGCGAGGTCCCGCCACGGCTGGAGGACCTGGTCAAGCTGCCGGGAGTGGGTCGCAAGACCGCCAACGTGGTGCTCGGCAACGCGTTCGGCATCCCCGGGATCACGGTCGACACGCACGTGGGGCGGCTGGCCCGGCGGTTCGGCTGGACGCAGCAGACCGACGCGGTCAAGGCGGAGCACGAGATCGGTGCGCTGTTCCCGAAGAAGGACTGGACGATGCTCTCGCACCACCTGATCTGGCACGGCCGCCGGATGTGCCACGCGAAGAACCCCGCCTGCGGCGTGTGTCCGGTCGCGCGCTGGTGCCCGTCGTACGGCGAGGGGCCGACCGACCCCGTGCGGGCCGCCGCCCTGGTGCGCACCGAGGGACGTGCATGAGGCTGCGCGGACCCGCACGAGCCGTGGCGGCCGTCGCGGCGTGCCTGCTGCTGGCGTCCTGCACCCCGGACCAGCCGGCGCCGGCCGCCGGACGGACCAGCACGCAGGTCTCCGAGGGCCACGTCGACGTCGACACGCCGGCCCTGCGGGCCCTCAAGGCGAAGGCCGGCGTGCAGCAGTGCCCCCGCGGCGACGCCAGCAACCAGCTGCCGCAGGTGACGCTGCCCTGCCTGGGCGGCGGCCGGAGCGTGGACCTGGCCAGGCTGCGAGGGCCGATGGTGGTCAACCTGTTCGCGCAGTGGTGCGGCCCCTGCCGGGGCGAGCTGCCCTACTTCCAGCGGCTGCACAGGCGGGCCAAGGACACCGTGCGGGTGCTGGGCATCGACTACCTGGACACCCAGCCGGGCCAGGCGCTGCAGCTGGCCCGCGACACCGGCGTCACCTACCCCCTGGTCGCCGACCCCTCCGGCGCCCTGCGCTCCGACCTCCGGATCCGCGGTCTGCCCGGGGTGGTCCTCGTCGACGCCGACGGCAAGGTCGTCGACGTGGAGTTCCGGGTGTTCCGGTCCTACGCCGAGCTGCGCGCCTTCGTGCAGCGGGGCCTCGGCGTCAGTGTGCCCGCCTGAGCTGCTGAACCGCTGGGTAGGCTCACGTCGTGTCCGAGCACCCGTCTGTCCAGCTGCCCCCCTGGCTGGAGCCGGTACGACGTGCAGCCGGCGCGCTGACCGCTGGGGACCTGACCCAGTTCGCGCCGCCGGAGGGTGCGCAGACCCGCCGCGGCGCCGTGCTCATGCTGTTCTCGGAGGGACCTCGCGGAGCCGACCTGCTGCTCACCGAGCGCGCGCACACCATGCGGTCGCACCCGGGACAGGTGTCCTTCCCCGGAGGGTCGGTGGACGCGGACGACGAGGGGCCGGTGCACACCGCGCTGCGTGAGGCGCAGGAGGAGATAGGCCTCGAGCCCGACGGGGTCGACGTGTTCGGGACGCTTCCCGAGCTGTGGCTGCCGCCCAGCAACTTCGCGGTCACCCCGGTGCTGGGCTGGTGGCGCTCGGAGAGCCCCGTGCGGGTCGTGGAGCCGGCCGAGGTGCACGCGCTCTACCGGGTCCCGGTCGAGGAGCTGCTCGACCCGGAGCACCGTGTCTCGGTGCGGCACCCGTCCGGGTGGGTCGGACCGGCGTTCCTGATCGGTGAGGACAGGGAGCTGGTGCTGTGGGGGTTCACCGCCGGGATCATCTCCCGGCTGTTCGACTTCCTCGGCTGGACGCGTCCGTGGGACGCCGGGGTCCTGCGGGACCTGCCGGAGCACATGCTGACCGCCACAGCCGAGATCCAGCGGGCCCAGCAGGTCCTCCGTCCTGAGCAGACGTGAACGGCCTCGACTGGCTGCTCGTGGTGCTGGTGCTGGCCTATGCCATCTCCGGCTACTGGCAGGGCTTCATCGCCGGGGCCTTCGCGACCGCTGGGCTGCTGATCGGCGGGTTCTTCGGCATCAAGCTCGCGCCGGTCCTGCTCGGCGACGTGAGCCCGTCGCTGTGGGTGTCGCTGGCCGCACTGCTGGTGGTGCTGGTCAGTGCCTCCTTCGGCCAGGCGGTGCTGCAGTTCACCGGTGCCCGGATCCGCTCCGGGGTCCGGTGGCAGCCGGCGCGCGCCCTGGACGCCATCGGAGGCGCGGCGCTGAGCATGGCCGCGGTGCTCGTCGTGGCGTGGGCGCTGGGCGTGGCGGTCAGCGGCGCGAAGCTGCCGTGGGTCAGCCAGGAGGTCCGGGCGTCGCTGGTCCTGCAGCGGGTGAACAGGGTCATGCCCACGAGCGCCGTGGCGGTGCTCAACGAGTTCAACGACGTGGTCGGCTCGAGCTTCTTCCCCCGCTACCTGGAGCCGTTCGCCCCGGAGCGGATCGCGACCGTGCAGCGACCGCCGTCGGGCATCGCCCGCGATCCGGACGTCACGCGCGCCGAGCGGAGCGTGTACAAGATCCGCGGACAGAACTCCTGCGGGCGGGGAGTGGAGGGCACCGGCTTCCTCTACGGTCCGGGCCGGGTGATGACGAACGCACACGTGGTGGCCGGGGTCGGCTCGCCGGGCATCCTCGTCGGGGACCGCGAGGTCCGGGCGAAGGTCGTCTACTACAACCCCGAGACCGACATCGCCGTCCTGTCGGTCGCAGGGCTGCACGCGGCGCAGCTGCGGTTCGACCGGGGAGGTCGGCCCCGCCAGGGCGCGGCGGTGCTCGGCTACCCGCAGGACGGCCCGTTCGACGTGCAGGCGGCCAGGATCCGTGGCCGGCAGCGGCTCCGCAGCGCGGACATCTACGGCACCGGCACCGTGGTCCGCGAGGTCTTCTCCCTGCGCTCGCGGGTGCGGCCGGGCAACTCCGGAGGTCCGCTGGTCTCGTCCGCGGGGACCGTCCTCGGGGTCATCTTCGCCGCGTCCGTGACCGACAGCGACACCGGCTACGCGCTCACCGCCCGTCAGGTCTCGGCCGCGGCCGCGGGCGGGCTGAGCTCGTCCACCGCGGTCGGCACCGGCGACTGCGCCTGAGGGACCCGGTCCCTAGAGCCCGGCCAGCCAGGCCAGCAGCAGCCGGTTGAAGCCGGCCGGGTCCTCCTCGTGCGGGAAGTGCCCGACTCCGGCCATGCGGTGCTCGCTCAGGCCACCGGCCGCCACCGACCCGGTGCCCGGGAACCGGGGGGCCAGCGGGTCCTCGGCACCCCAGACCGAGCAGACCGGGCGGTCCAGAGGTGCCCGCATCGCGGAGCCGAAGCGCCGGCCGTCCGAGCGCAGCCGGGACCGGACCAGCCAGCGGTGGTACTCCAGCGCACAGTGCGAGGCCGGCCAGATGCTGATGGCACGCTGGTACGTCGCCAGCACCTCGTCGTCCGGGAACCCCGACCCGGGTGCGCTCCACGAGCGCAGGTGGTGTTCCAGGAACCCGGAGGATGCGTTCGCCAGCCGGCGTTCGGGGAGCAACGGCAGCTGCATGGCGAGCAGGTGACGCGCTGCGGCGGCGCTCCCGTTGCGGATCCTGCGCGGGTGCACTGCCGCGACCGCGCACAGCGCCGTGACCTCCCGTGGGTGCAGCACGGCGGCCGCCCAGCCGACGTACCCGCCCCAGCCGTGCCCGATGACGACCGCTGTCCGGGCCCCCAGGGCCTTGACCACTCCCGAGACGTCCTGGGCCAGGGTCACGGGGTCGTAGCCGTTGGGCGTCTTGTCGGAGCCGCCGTAGCCGCGCAGGTCCATCGCGACAGCGCGGTAGCCCGCCGCGGCGAGCGCGGGCAGCTGCGCGCGCCAGGCCCACCACAGCTCCGGGAAGCCGTGCAGCAGGAGCACCGCAGGACCCTCCGACGGCCCCGACTGCGCCACATGGAACCGGGCCCCGTTCGCAGCGACGTAGCGGTGCGTCCAGGGGCCCGGTATCTCGACGAGCTCGACCCAGCTGTCTGCCGGGCTGTCTGCCGTCGGGCGGTCAACCACGCGTGCGGATGTTCTTCATCTCCTGTGCCTGGTGGATGGCCCGCTCGGGAGCCTTGACCTGCTTGACCTTCCGCAGCCCGACGAAGGCCAGCAGACCGGCCAGCAGCAGGTAGAGCCCGAACACGATCAGGAAGCAGTACGCCAGGTCGAGACCGGTCATGTGGAGGAAGTAGGCGATGGCCACCGAGAGCATGATGATCGCCAGTACCCCGATGAACGCGGCCGCGGCGAACAGCCCGATGCCGAGCCCTCCCGCCTTGACGCTGACCTTCAGCTCGGTCTTGGCGAGTGCGATCTCCGAGCGCACCAGGGTGGAGACGTCCCGCGTGGCGTCGGCGACCAGCTTGCCGATCGTCGGGTCGTCCTTGCCCGGGAGGTCGGGGACCTCGGGACGGTCGGCGGTCTGGGGAACGTGTGCGTGGCTCATGGTGCCTCCTTCGTGCCCAGACACTACCGGTCCGAACCCTCCCGGCTCGCCGGCCTCAGTCGTCGCCGGCGGACGAGTCCTCCTTGAGGTTCTCCGAGATCATGTTCATCACCGTCGAGTCGGCGAGTGTGGTGACGTCACCGACCTCGCGGTGCTCCGCGACGTCCTTCAGCAGCCGGCGCATGATCTTCCCCGAGCGGGTCTTGGGCAGCTCGGGCACCACCATGATCTGGCGGGGGCGGGCGATCTTGCCGATCTCCTTGGCCACGTGGGCGCGCAGCTCCTCGACGATGTCCTCGCCGCCGTCACCGGCCGCGTCACGCAGGATCACGAACGCACAGACCGCCTGGCCGGTGTCCGCGTCCTTCGCGCCCACGACGGCCGCCTCGGCGACCTTCGGGTGGGACACCAGGGCGGACTCGATCTCGGTGGTGGACAGCCGGTGGCCGGACACGTTCATCACGTCGTCGACGCGGCCGAGCAGCCAGATGTCGCCGTCCTCGTCCAGCTTGGCCCCGTCGCCGGCGAAGTACTTGCCCTCGAACCGCGACCAGTAGGTGTCCTTGAACCGCTCGTCGTCGCCGTAGATCGTGCGCAGCATCGCCGGCCACGGCTCGGTCAGCACGAGATAGCCGCCCTCGCCGTTGCCGACCGGCTCGCCGACGTCGTCGACCACCCGGGCCGAGATGCCCGGCAGCGCCTTCATCGCCGAGCCGGGCTTGCCGGAGGTCACCCCTGGCAGGGGGCTGATCAGGATCTGGCCGGTCTCGGTCTGCCACCAGGTGTCCACGATCGGGCACCTGCTGCCGCCGATCACCTCGCGGTACCACATGTAGGCCTCGGGGTTGATCGACTCGCCGACCGAGCCGAGCAGCCGCAGGGAGGAAAGGTCCGCCTTCTCCGGGAACTCGTTGCCCCACTTCATGAAGGTCCGGATCGCGGTGGGCGCGCAGTAGAGGATGGTCACCTTGTACTTCTCGATGATCTCCCACCAGATCGCCTTGTGCGGGCTGCCGGGGGTGCCCTCGAACATCACCGAGGTGGCGCCGTTGGCCAGCGGCCCGTAGACGATGTAGGAGTGCCCGGTCACCCAGCCGATGTCGGCCGCGGTCCAGAACACGTCGTCGTCCTTGAGGTCGAAGACGGCCCAGTGGCTGTAGGAGGTGCCGACCAGATAGCCGCCGGTGGTGTGCAGGATGCCCTTGGGCTTGCCGGTGGTGCCGGAGGTGTACATCACGTAGAGCGGGTGCTCGGTGTCGAACGCCTCGGGGGTGTGCTCTGTGCTCTGCCGGCCGACCGCGTCCTCCCACCAGACGTCGCGACCCTCGGTCCAGTCGACCTCCTGTCCGGTGCGCTTGACCACCAGGACGCTGCGCACGTCGGGGCAGCGCTCGACCGCCTCGTCGACGGCAGACTTGAGCCCCGACGCGGCGCCGCGCCGGTAGCCGCCGTCAGCGGTGATCACCACCCGTGCGTCGCAGTCCTGGATCCGGTCCACGAGGGCCTGGGAGGAGAAGCCGCCGAACACCACGGTGTGCGGCGCCCCGATGCGGGCGCAGGCCAGCATCGCCACCACCGTCTCGGGGATCATCGGCATGTAGATCGCCACCCGGTCGCCGGTCTGGACCCCGAGCTCGGTCAGGGCGTTCGCCGCCTGGCACACCTCGTCCTTGAGCGCGGCGTAGGTGACGTCGCGGGTGTCCCCCTCCGGCTCTCCGACCCAGTGGAACGCCACCTTCTCGCCGTTGCCCGCCTCGACGTGCCGGTCGACGCAGTTGTACGACGCGTTCAGCTTGCCGCCGACGAACCACTTGGCGAACGGGGGGTTGCTCCAGTCGAGCACCTCGCTGAACGGCTCGGCCCAGGTGATGCGTTCAGCCGCCTTGCTCCAGAAGGCAAGCCGGTCCGCATCCGCCTCCGCGTAGGCCTCAGCGGTGACGTTCGCGTTCTTCGCGAGCGCCTCGGGGGGGTCGAAGTGACGTTCCTCGTGCATCAGATTGGACAGTCCCTGCTCGGTCACGTGCTGCTCCTTCGTTGGTGATGGTGCTCACTCGGCCACCCTAGGCCGTGAGGGACGGGCGGTGAACCCGCGGAACGGCGGTTGCCGCCCGGGGAGGCTCAGCGGGGTCCCGTGGGGAGGAGCGACCTCTTGAACGTGAAGGCGGTGACGCCGGCGAACGAGGCGTACCACGCCGCGAGCGCGGTCAGGATCCCGACGTACCCACCGGTCTTCGAGATGCCCTCGGTGCCCGACCAGTCGCCGATGCCGAGCAGGAAGAAGGTGATCGTCAGGAGCACGAACACGGTGAGGACCGCGCCGCTGACCCGGGAGGCGGCGACCGCCATGTACGCCGTGAAGATGCCCCAGGCGATGAGGTAGAGACCGACGCCCTTGCCGACGTCGGAGGCGGGGATCCCGTAGCCGGCCAGGTGCCCCGTCAGCCACCAGAAGGACAGCCAGAACGCGCCGTAGGAGGTGAACGCGGTGGCGCCGAAGGTGTTGCCCTTCGCGAACTCCCACATCCCCGCCGCGAACTGGGCCGCTCCGCCGTAGGCCAGTGCCAGCCCGAAGACGACCGGCTCGACGCTCGAGGGCACCCAGCCGGCGTTGACGAAGCTCAGGAAGAAGGTGGTCAGGGCGAACGCGGCCAGGCCCAGAGGAGCCGGGTCCGCGATGTGGGCGCCGGGTGCGAACCCGGTCGAGTCGTCTGACGTGTCGGCGGCATGAGTGGCCATGCGTTTCCTCCGTTGGTGGGTGCGAGTGTCCTGTCACACAGCAGGCTAGACCGTCGACAACGTGCGCAACCACGCAACAGGGTCCGATTTCTACGGTTTCCGCGCGGGCTGGGCACGGGTTCCGCACGTGTGGCGCAGAGACGTCTACGGTCTCGGGGCGCAGAGAGTCCCGAGGACGCCTACCCGAGGTCGATCAGCAGGGCACCCGCGTCGCCGTCGTCCGGCGGCGGTTCGCGCTCCTCGACCAGTGCCGGAGGCCGGACGACCGCGCGGTAGCAGTGAGTCACGTAGGGCATCAGCATGCCGTCCGGACCGCGACCGTAGGAGTCGTAGAGCTCGTCGACCTTGCGCAGCACCCGGTCGCGCTCGACCTCCGACATCAGTGCGACGTTCGAGCGCGACCGCACCAGGTCGTGCAGACGCGGCCGGTCCAGCGGCTGCCAGAAGCGGTAGCTCGAGGTCTCCACGTAGCCGAACAGGTGCGAGGACAGCAGCGCGTGGGTGGGGTCGTCGGCGTGCGGGGGGTCGCCGATCAGCGTCCCCAGGCGGCGCACCCACGGGATCCGCTCGTCCCGCAGGTTCCAGACCAGCCCGAGATGCCCTCCCGGGCGCAGCACCCGGGCGGTCTCGGGCAGTGCACGCTCCAGGTCGAACCAGTGGAAGGCCTGCGCGACGACCACAACGTCCATCGACCGGGACCGCAGCGGGATCTGCTCGGCGGTGGACAGCACGACCTTCGGGCGCGGCAGGCGCTGCACGAGGTGGCGCAGCATCGGCTCGAGCGGGTCGGTGGCGACGACCCGGTGCCCCAGCGCGTCCAGCTGCTCGGTGAGCTTGCCCGTGCCAGCGCCGAGCTCCAGGACGTGCGCGAAGTCGCTCCCGACCAGCCAGGCCGCAGCCTCCGGCGGGTACGTCGGACGCGCGCGGTCGTAGGCGTCGGCCACCGCGCCGAAGGACAGGGCCGGCGCAGGTGGCTCCGGCGCCTGCGCGGGAGAGGGGTTCTCGGCCATCGCGACCGAGGCTATCAACGGGTTGAGGACCTGCGCGCGGCGACGTAATCTTGATTACATGATTACTTCAGAAGCGCAGGAGCGGGTCCGTGGCTGGTTCACCGGCCGGGTCCCCCAGGAGTGGCAGCACGCCCCCGTCGACGTGGTCGTGGACCGGGAGGAGATCAGCGTCCGGCTGACCCTCCCCGACGTGGATCTCCCGGACGACACCTCGGCGGCCGCGACCGACGAGGCCCGGGCCGGCCGCACCAAGGCCTTCCGGGAGGACACCCGCACCCGGCGGATGGAGATCGCCCGGGAGGCCGAGCACCGCTTCGACCGCAAGGTGTCCTGGCAGGTCACCCTCGGCGACCGCACGGAGCTCTTCACCCACGTCGCGGCTCCGGTGATGACCCGGCTCCGCCAGCCGCAGCGGCAGGTGCTGGACACCCTCGTCGACGCCGGGGTGGCCCGTTCGCGGTCCGAGGCGCTCGGCTGGTGCGTGCGGCTGGTCGGCCAGCACGAGGACGACTGGCTCTCCTCGCTCCGGGAGGCGATGAGCACCGTGGCCGCCGTACGCGACCGGGGGCCGGGCGCCTGAGCCTGAGGCTCTGCTCCGGACTGACCGGAGGGGCCGGACCGGCCCGGTCGGGCTATTGCCGGGGTCGCCGGGCCGGTCGAGACTGACCGGCATGAGTCATGACCCGGTGCAGTCGAACCCGGAGCACTACAGCGTCGTCTTCGAGAACGACCGGGTGCGGGTCCTGGAGTACACCGACGCCCCCGGTGACGCCACGACCGACCACCGGCACCCGGACAGCGTGATGGTCACGCTCTCGTCGTTCCGGCGCCGGCTGCTGCACGGGGACCAGCAGCGCGAGGTCGAGATCCCCGCCGGGACGGTCAGCTGGCTGCCCGCCCAGGAGCACCGGGGCGTCAACATCGGCGACTCCGAGACCCACACGATCTTCGTCGAGCTCAAGCAGGCTTCCGCAGGCGACGGCGACGGCGACGGCGATGACGACGCCGGCCAGCCGGCACTGATCGGCCCGGCCGGCTGACCGGTCCGGCCGGTGGACCGGTCCGGCCGGCTGGACCGGTCCGTCCGGTGGACCGGTCCGGCAGGTGGACCGGTCCGTCAGGTGGGCCGCCAGGGGTCCCGTTCTGCGACCACCGGCGCTGCTCAGGCTTCCCCTCGAGCCGTTGCCGTCCTCGTGCGTGGCAACGGTCCTGGATCAGTGACGACCGCCACCGTTGCCGTCCATATGCGCGACAACGGTCGCCGGCCGGGCCGTGGCGCGAGTCGGCTCTGACCTGGCTGTCTTCGGTCGTTGCGCGTGGGCGTCGGCCTCGTCGGGGCCGGTGGTGACAGCTGCGCACGAGTCGAGCGGTAGCCGCAGGCACGGCCAGTGGAACATGCACCGACTAGCCTGCGACCGTGCCCGACCCCGACCCCGACCCCGACGGATCCGCTGACCCGCTGGCCAGGCTGGCCGCTCTCGACGGGGTCGGCTCCGCGATGGCCGCCTGCCGCGACGGCATCGACGCCCTGCTCCGGGACCGTGGGCTGCGACGCACGACCCCGGACCTGACGGCCGAGTCGCTGCTGCGGGGCGCCCACGCGAGCGCGGTGCTCTCCGGATCGAGCAGCTCCCTGGCCTCGGTGCGGGCCGGCCAGGGTGACCCCACGGCCGGGGCGTCCCTGCGGGTCAGCATCGAGCTGCTCGGCCTGCTGCCGACGCTGTCCCGGTCCCCGCTGCAGGCCCTCGCCCGCCTGCACACCCTGGCGGGCAAGGGGCTGACGGCCGAGGAGGACCTCGGCAGGCCCCACGGTCCCGACTCCGCAGCCCGGCTGCACTCCCTGGCCCGGCTCCTGGTCGCTCCCACGACGGCACCCGCGCTGGTGGTCGCGGCCGTGGTGCACGCGGACCTGGTCGCGGCGGAGCCGTTCGTGTCCCACAACGGGCTGGTGGCGCGGGCGGCCGAGCGACTGGTGCTGGCGGCCAGAGGCGTCGACCCGCTCTCGCTCGTGGTGCCGGAGGCGGGGCACCTGGCGCTGCGAGCGGAGTACGAGTCGAACCTGCGCGGCTACCGCGACGGCGGTGCGGCGGGAGTGCACTCCTGGCTGCTCTATGCCGCCGAGGCCTACACGCGGGGCGCCGAGGCCAGTCCGCTGAGCACCGGCCGGGCCGGGGCAGCAGAAGCGCCACCGCAAGCAGACGGCGCCGCGGGTCGGGACCCGAAGCGCCGTCGCTGACACGTGAGCCGAGGGCTACCAAGCGTGCACCATGACATGTTGGGCCGGGTGAACCCGACGTCAACGCCCAATTAGGAAGGGTAGCTCGCCGCGTGGGTACCTGACTCACGTGCTGTCTTCAGTTACTGCTCCCTTTCTACGCCTGCCCCGAGAGCTGGACAAGAGCCTCGTGGCCTGGTCTAGCTCCCACGCGGCAACCGGCGACGAGCCACGACGTACGCCGTTGCGCCCAGCACCGCGGCCGTGCACAGCGCCACCGTGGTGAGGGTCGGGCGTCCCTGAGGGAGCCGCATCCGGCTCCGCAGGGCGACCGGACGGGTGAACACCAGGACCGGCCAGCCGCGGGCCAGGGCCTCCCTGCGCAGCTCCCGGTCGGGGTTCACGACGTAGGGATGGCCCACCACCTCCAGCATGTGCACGTCGGTCACGGAGTCGCTGTAGGCGTAGCTGCGAGACAGGTCGTAGCCGTGCTCGACAGCCAGTCCCTGCAGGGCTGCGGCCTTGTTCTCGCCGTACGCGTAGTAGTCGATCTCCCCGGTGTAGCGACCGTCCAGGATGCGCATCTGTGTCGCCACCACGCCATCGGCGCCCAGCATCTCGCCGATCGGCTCGACCACCTCCGCGCCGGAGGCGGACACGATGATCACGTCGCGGCCGGCGAGCTGGTGCTCCTCGATCAGCGAGACCGCCTCGTCGTAGACGAGCGGGTCGACGACGTTGTGCAGCGTCTCCGCGACGATGTCGCGCACCGTCTGCACGTCCCAGCCCGCACAGAGGTCGGACAGGAACTGCCGCATCTTCTCCATCTGGTCGTGGTCGGCGCCTCCGACGTGGTATACGAACTGAGCGTAGGCGCTGCGAAGCACTGCCCGGCGCGAGATCAGACCACCCGCCTGGAACGGCTTGCTGAACGCCAGGGTGCTCGACTTGGCGATGATCGTCTTGTCCAGGTCGAAGAAGGCGGCTGACCGACCGGGCGTCCGCCCCGGCTCGGTGTCCGAGCCGGCCGTGATCCCGGTCATGCGGGGGGATCCTTTCGTTGTCAGGGCGCAGCCACTCTCGCTATTCTCAGCGTAGTGGCTCGGGTTCACCACGAGGGCGCGCTACATTGGGTCCAGCAAGGCCGGCAGCCCAGGCTGTTCGAGTCTCCACGCAAGTCTCTCGGCCGTGCACTACGGTTCGAGCGAGGACCCAGCGGCACTACCCCCCGGCCGCTGGCTCGGTCCGACCTCCGGTTCCCGGACGCGGACCACGCGGTCCCTGGTCATCCCCCCGGCCAGGGACCGCTTCTTGTGTGCCGTCCCCTCCTACGGCTGCTACGGCGACGCCGCGCACAACGCTCGTCCACAGCCACCCGCCCGACCCCGTTCGTCCACAGGCCGTACGGCGGTCCTGGCGCCCGACCCGCAGCCCCACGACCCTCGGACCATGTCGTCCGCCCCCGCCGCCCTGGTCATCACCCGCGACCGGCTGCTCCTCGAGGACCTGCTCCGGCTGTCGGCCGCCGCAGGTCTGGCCCCCGACGTGGCCCGGGACGCGACGGCTGGTCTCCGGGCCTGGTCCGCAGCGTCCGTCGTGCTCCTCGGGGAGGACCTGGTCGCCGAGGTGGCGCACGCGCACCCACCCCGGCGTGACCACGTGCACGTCGTCGGCCACGGCCCGCTGGCCGACCCGGTGTTCCGCAGCGCGCTCGGAGCCGGTGCGCTCGACGTGGTGGAGCTGCCGGCCGCGGACGCCTGGCTGGTCGAGGTGCTGACCGACGCGGCCGACGCCGTGGACGGGGGGCGCGGCGGGAGGGCGCGCACCATCGGCGTCGTCGCCGGCTCGGGAGGAGCCGGGGCCACGACGTTCGCCTGCGCGCTCGCGCTGACCGCGGCGCTGACCGAGACCGCCGTGCTCGTTGACCTCGACCCGCTCGGACCCGGTGTCGACCGGGTGGTGGGGCTGGATGGGGGAGAGGGCGCCCGATGGGACGTGCTGACGTCCTCGCGCGGACGGCTCGGGTCGCGCTCGCTGCGCGCGGCCCTTCCGCGCAAGAACGGCCTGGCGGTGCTCACCTGGTCACCCGGCCCCACCATCGACCTCGACTCGGCCTCGGTCCGGGAGGCGCTCTCGGCCGCCCAGCGTGGGAACGACGTGGTGGTGGTCGACCTGCCGCGCACCGTCGACGACCTCACGGCGGAGGTCGTCACCCGCTGCGACCTGCTGCTGGTGGTCACCGAGGCATCGGTGGCCGGGGTGACTGCCGCCGCCAAGGTCGTCTCCCTCCTGCAGGGGCTCACCACCGGCGTCGGCCTGGCCGTCCGGAGCGGGCGGGGCGCCCTCCCTGCAGCCCACGTGGCCGCGGCCCTGCGGGTCCCCCTCGTGGTGGAGGTGCCCGTGCAGAGACGGCTGGCCGAGCAGGTCGACCTGGGGCTGGGACCGGTGCACGCACGCCGTTCCTCCCTGGCCCGGGCGGCTCGCACTGCGCTGGCCGCCTGTCCCGACCCGCCGGCCGGCGGTCACGACCCGGCGGTCCTGGTGGAGACGGACCTCCTGTCGGCTCGGCTGCCCGCATGAGGTCACTGCCGTCCTCGACGGAGCCCCGGCCCTCCGACGTCGTCGACGAGGTCCGCGAGCACCTCGCCCGCAGCGGCGCAGACCTGACCCCGGCGGTGGTCGCCTCGGCCCTGCGGGACCGTGGCCGACCGGTCGGCGACGCGACCGTCCTGGCGGTGCACGACCTGCTCCGGCAGGACGTCCTGGGCGCGGGTCCTCTCGAGCCGCTGCTCCGGCTGCCCGGCGTCACCGACGTCCTCGTCAACGGCGCCGCAGCCGTCTACGTCGACCGGGGCGAGGGCCTCGAGCTGACCTCGACCCGGTTCCCGGACGACGGTGCGGTGCGCCGGCTGGCGCAGCGGCTGGCGAGCTCGGGGGGCCGGCGCCTCGACGACGCAACGCCGTACGTCGACCTGAGGCTCCCCGACGGCACCCGACTGCACGCCGTCCTGGCGCCGCTGTCGCGGCCGGGCACGGTGATCTCCCTGCGGGTCCCCCGGGCCCGCGTGTTCACCCTCGAGGAGCTGGTGCAGCGGGAGACCGTCAACCAGGACGGCGCCGCGCTGCTGCGCCGGCTGGTGACCGCCCGGCTGGCGTTCCTCGTCAGCGGGGGCACCGGCTCGGGAAAGACGACCCTGCTCTCTGCACTCCTCTCCCTGGTCGACCCCCGCCAGCGGATGGTGGTCGTCGAGGACGCCAGCGAGCTGCGGCCCGACCACCCGCACGTCGTCGGTCTCGAGTCCCGGCCCGCCAACGTCGAGGGAGCCGGTGAGGTGCCGATGCGGGTCCTGGTCCGGCAGGCGCTGCGGATGCGACCGGACCGGCTGGTCGTGGGCGAGGTCCGCGGCGCCGAGGTGACCGACCTGCTGGCAGCCCTGAACACGGGACACGAGGGAGGGTGTGGCACCGTGCACGCGAACTCGGCCGGTGACGTGCCGGCCCGCATCGAGGCACTGGCGATGGCCACCGGCATGCCGCAGGCGGCCGTGCACAGCCAGCTCGCCTCGGCCGTGGACGCCGTGGTGCACGTGGAGCGCGGACCTGCCGGCCGGCGCCGGGTGGTCGAGATCGCCGTGCTCACCCGCGGCCCGACCGGGCTGGTCACGGCGGACCCCGCGGTGACGTTCCCGGCCGACGGCGGCACCCGGGAGCATCCGGCCGCGGAGCTGCTGAGACTGCGGCTGCAGCGATGACGCTGCTCGCCGTGCTGCTCGCCGCGGCAGCGGCTGGGCTGCTGGTGCCTCCGCCGGTCCCCCTGCTCGCCCGGCCTGCTCGTGCCCGGCCCCGGCCAGCGGGCGCGGGGGCTCCGTCCCGGCAGCTGGGTGGCCGTCCTGCTGGCGATGGTCGGCAGCGCCGTCGTGGTCACCGTCGACGGCCTGCGGCTGGCCCTCGCCCTGGTCGTGCTGGCCTCCGCAGCCGGGGTCGCGCTCCTCGTGGCCCGCTCGCGGCGGGCCACCTCCGCGGACCGGCGACAGTCGAAGGTCCTCGAGGTGGCCGAGGCCCTCGCCGGTGAGCTCCGTGCGGGGCAGCCCCCGGTCACCAGCCTCGAGCACTGCGTCGAGGTGTGGCCGGAGATCGGGACCGTCGTGTCGGCCGCCCGGCTGGGCGCCGACGTCCCCTCCGCCCTGCGACGCCTGGCGCAGCGGCCCGGCGCCGAGGGACTCAGGGAGGTCGCGTCTGCCTGGCAGGTCTCCGAGCGGTCGGGCGCCGGGCTGGCGACCGCGCTCTCCCAGGTCGCCGACACCGCCCGGGCACGGCAGGCGACCCGGCAGCTCGTGCGGGGAGAGCTGGCCTCGGCGCAGGCCACGGCACGCCTGGTCGCGGGCCTTCCGGTCGTCTCCCTGGCGATGTCGGCGAGCATCGGCGGGGACCCCTGGCACTTCCTGCTGGCCACCGCTCCGGGCCTGGTGTGCCTGGGCCTCGGGTTGATGCTCGCCTTCGCAGGACTGTTGTGGATCGACCGGATCGCGGCCGGGGTGCTGCGTGGGTGATCTGCCGTGACCGGGTCGCTGGCGCCGGCACTGCTGGCGATGGCCGCATCCGCTGCCGCAGTGGCTCTGGCCGCCCCGGGCACGCGACGCCTGGATCTGACCGAGGCGCCCGCGCCGACCGGTCCCGCCGCCGGCCGGGAGGACACCCCCGTGCTCCGGCTCGTGGGCACCGTGTCGGTGGCGGCCGGCGTGCTGTTCTTCGTCGGAGGGACGGTCGGGAGCGTCGCCGCCCTCGTCGCGGCCATGGCGTGCTGGTGGGCCACCGGCAGGATGGAGCCGCCGTCGGTGCGGCGTCGTCGTGAGCGCCTCGCCGCCTCGGTGCCGCACGCGGTCGACCTGCTCGCCGCTGCCCTCGCCGTCGGCCTCTCGCCGGGCGCAGCCCTCGAGCAGATCACCGAGGTCGCCGACCCTCCTCTGGCCGACGAGCTCGCCCGGCTGACATCGCGGCTGCGGATGGGCGTCGACCCGGTCACCGTGTGGCGCGACCTGGCCCGCCACCCCGAGCTCGGCGGTCTCGGGCGCGCCGTGCTGCGCGCCGTGGAGAGCGGCGCCTCGGTCGCCGACGCCATGCTGCGTCTCGCCGAGGACCTGCGACGCCGCAGCCACGCCGAGGTGGAGGGCCGCGCCCGGGCCGTGGGCGTCAAGGCGGCCCTGCCCCTGGGGGTGTGCCTGCTTCCCGCCTTCATCCTGGTCGGCGTCGTGCCCCTCGTGGCCGGGTCCGTCTCGGTGCTCTTCGGCCCATGAGGCCCCGCACCAGTTCCCCTCCACAGCGACCGACGCGCCGCACTGGTCCCCAGCCCGGGATCTGCAGGTCGTGAAGAGGCGTCCGCGCGACCAGAGTCGGCGCCACAACCAACCGACGCCCACCCGGTGGGCGCAGAAACCAGGAGGTCGCCATGACCGAGTCCCCCGTAGCCCGGCTGCGCAATGAACGAGGAGTCACCACGGCGGAGTACGCCGTCGTCACGGCGGCCGGCTGCGGCTTCGCATCCGTGCTGATCAAGCTGCTGACAAGTGACTGGGGGCAGGCGCTGCTGAAGACCCTGTTCGACATGATCATGACGGTCCTCGGGATCTGAGAGTGTCCGACCGACCCCCCTCGGCGGCGAAGGGGACACGCCCTGCACGGCGTGTCCCCCCGCTGTACGTCGCACCGCCCCGGCGCTGCTCTCGCGTCGGCCGAGGAGCCGGGGCCCGGGCCGCGCGCGGCGCGGTGACCGCCGAGACGGTGATGGTGCTGCCGGTGCTCGTCGCAGTCGCGCTGGGACTGGCCTGGCTGTTGGCGCTGGCCTCGACGCAGGTGCGGGTGGTGGACGCGGCGCGGGAGGTGGCCCGGGCGGCCGCCCGGGACGAGAGCCCCACGCAGGCTCTGTCGCTCGGCCGGCGGGTCGCCCCGGCCGGCTCGGTGATCACCGTCGACGTGCAGGGTGACACGGTGGTGGCACACGTGCTGGCCCGGGTGCGGGGTCCCGGCGGCCTGCTCACCTTCCTGCCCGGCGTCGACGTCGACGCCGACGCGGTCGCCTCCAGGGAGCAGGGATGAGCTGCGGCCAGGTGGCAGGCAGCCGGCCAGCGGGCTCCGCGGTCGGCGGGCGCCGCGGCCGAGCGGGGCTCCGCGACGGTGCTCGCGACGGTGCTGGTCGGCCTGCTGGCGGTCGCGGTGACACTGGTGGCCGTGGTCGGTGGCGCGGTCGTCGACAAGCGCCGGGTCGAGTCCGCGGTCGACCTCGGGGCGCTCGCCGGTGCAGCCGCAGCCCAGCGTGGGGAGGACGGCTGTGCGGCGGCGGCGGCGATGGTCGTCCGCAACCGGGCGCGGGTCACGTCGTGCTCGGCGGTGGACAGCACCGTCACCGTGCAGGCCGCCCGAGGCACGCGACCGGTCCTGGGGCTGCGGTTCACCCTCACGTCCCGGGCCAGGGCCGGCCCCTCAGCCCGTCTCCAGGAGCGCGGTGAGGAGGGTGAGGGCACCCGCCTTGTCCAGCGGCTGGTTGCCGTTGCCGCACTTGGGTGACTGGACGCAGGACGGGCAGCCCTGCTCGCACCCGCAGGCAGAGACCAGGTCGCGGGTCGCGGTGAGCCAGCTCCTGGCCGCTTCGAAGCCCCGTTCGGAGAACCCGGCGCCACCCGGGTGCCCGTCGTACACGAAGACGGTCAACCGGCCGGTGTCGGGATGCAGAGCCGTGGACACCCCGCCGATGTCCCAGCGGTCGCAGGTCGCGAACAGGGGCAGGAGCCCGATCGACGCGTGCTCTGCGGCGTGGGCGGCGCCGGGGAGGTCGGTGACCGCGAGCCCCGCGTCGTCGAGGAGGGCCGCGGGCAGCGTCCACCACACGGCGGTGGTCCCCAGGGTGCGCTCGGGCAGGTCGAGGGGCTCGTCCCCGAGGACCTCGCCGCCCGGCACCTGCCGCCGCATGAAGGAGACCACCTGGTGGGTGACGCGCACCTCGCCGAGGCTGACCCGTGCCTCGCCCCAGCTGAGGTGCCGCAGCTCGCCGGTGATCGCGATGTCCGTCACCTCCCGGGCCGTGGTGCTGTAGAAGGGGTTCGCCTGCTCCAGCACCGCGACGTGGTCCTCGAGGTCCAGGCTGCGCACCAGGTAGGTCTCGCCCTGGTGCAGGTAGACGGCCCCCGCGTGCACGGTGCCGTGCGCGGACCCGGCATCCACGGTGCCCACCAGACGGCCGGTGACAGCCTCGACGAGCCGCACCGGTGGTCCACCGCTGGACCTGATGTCGGCCAGGTCGCTGGCCCGTCGGCGGTCGGTCCAGAACCAGCCCTGGTGACGCCGTCGGAGGAGCCCGGCGTCGGTCAACGCGTCGACGCCCTCACGCGCTCGGACGCCGAACAGGCCCAGGTCGGCCTCGGTGAGCGGCAGCTCCGCGGCCGCCGCGCACAGGTGCGGCCCGAGCACGTGGGGGTTGTCGGGATCGAAGACGTTGGCCTCGACCGGTGCCCCGACCAGCGCCTCGGGATGGTTGACGAGATAGGTGTCGAGGGGGTCGTCACGGGCCACCAGCACCCCCACCGCGTCCTGCCCTCCGCGTCCGGCCCGACCCACCTGCTGCCACAGGGCGGCACGGGTGCCGGGGAAGCCGGCCATCACCACGGCGTCGAGGCCGGCGATGTCGATGCCGAGCTCGAGGGCGTTGGTGGCAGCCAGACCGACGAGGCTGCCGTCGCGGAGTGCCCGCTCGACCTTCCTGCGGTCCTCGGGGAGATACCCGCCCCGGTAGGCCGCCACCCGGCCACCGAGCTCGGGCGCCACCTCGCGGAGGTTACGCCGCACGCTCAGCGCGACGGACTCGGCGCCGCGACGGGACCGGATGAACGCCAGCGTGCGGACGTCCTCCACGACCAGGTCGGTGAGAAGGTCGGCGACCTCGGCCAGGACGGAGCGGCGCACCGGCGCGCCGTGCTCGCCGGCGTAGGAGACGAAGGGTGGCTCCCACAGGGCGAGGGAGACCTGTCCGCGGGCCGAGCAGTCGGCCGTGACGGCACGCACCGGGAGGCCGGTCAGCCGCCCGGCGGAGACCTGGGGCTCGGCGACGGTCGCCGAGGAGAGCACGAACGTCGGGGACGCGCCGTAGGCCGCGCACACCCGGCGCAGCCGCCGCACGACCTGGGCCACGTGGGCACCGAAGACGCCGCGGTAGTGGTGGCACTCGTCGATGACGACGTAGCGGAGCCGGCCCAGGAAGCGCGCCCAGCGAGGATGACCGGGCAGCAGCGAGTGGTGCAGCATGTCCGGGTTGGTCAGGACGTACTCCGCGTGGTCGCGCGCCCAGTCCCGCTCCTCCCGGGAGGAGTCGCCGTCGTGGGTGCAGGCCCGCAGGGACCCGAGGCCGAGGGCGCGCAGCGCCTGGAGCTGGTCCTGGGCGAGTGCCTTGGTCGGGGAGAGGTAGAGCGTGGTGGCCCCGCGCCTGCCGCTGTGGTCGCGCGAGGTCTCGATGGTGCTGAGCGCCGGCATCAGGTAGCCCAGCGACTTGCCCGAGGCGGTGCCGGTCGAGAGCACGACGTGCTCCCCGTCCCGGGCGGCCTGGGCGGCCTCGACCTGGTGACGCCACGGCTCACTGATCCCGACCGCGGTCCAGGCGTCCACCAGCACCCCGGGCACCCAGGAGGGCCACCCCGTCCGCTCGCCCGCCCGCGCCGGCAGCACCTCCACGTGCGTGAGGCGCTCCTCTTCCGCGGTCGGGACCGTCAGCCTGTGCAGCACACCGGCCGGCACCTGGCCCCCCGGCCCGTTCCTCGGCCGGCTCCCCGGCCCGTGGTCAGGCCGGCTCCCCGGCCCGCTGTCAGGGCTGCTGTCAGGCCCGCTGTCAGGGCTGCTGCCAGGGCTGCTCCGCATGCAGCGAGTCTCTCAGGACGCACCCCCCGAGCCCGGACCCTCGACGTGACAGCCGGTCCGGACCCTGCTCGCGGACACAGGGGGTCCGGTCGTGCCCGGGCGAATGCGAGGGACGGCGACAGGCGTCAGGACACCCATGGTTGAATGAGTGGATAACGACCGGGGTCGGCCGCTGCTGCCCCGATGAGCGCAATCGACCTCGGTGAGGAGACAACGGTGGATCTGTCACTCGAGACGCGCCACGAAGATGGTCACACGATCATCGAGGTCGGCGGGGAGATCGACGTCTACACCGCCCCCAAGCTGCGGGACAAGATCACCGAGCTGGTGGCCAACGGTGACTACCACCTCGTCATCGACATGGAGAAGGTCGACTTCCTCGACTCCACGGGCCTCGGGGTCCTGGTCGGGGGGCTGAAGAAGGTCCGCGCCCACGACGGCTCGATGCGGCTGATCTGCAACCAGGAACGACTCCTCAAGATCTTCCGGATCACGGGTCTGGCCAAGGTGTTCGCGATCCACGGCTCACAAGCCGACGCGCTCGCCGAGCGGTAGCCGTGGAGCCCGGCGCGCGCCCGGCCGCAACCACCACCGCCACGGCGATCACCGTCTCCATCACCCGGGACCCGGCCCTCGTCCGGACGGTCCGGCTGGTCGCCGCCGCCGTCGCCCGCCGCACCACGCGCAACGAGGACGTCGTAGAGGAGATCCGGCTGGCCGTGGGGGAGGCATGCGCCCTCCTGGTCGGGGCCGGCGCTGAGCCGGGCGGTCCTGCCGGACCTCTGGACGGGCCTTCCGCGGGGCCCGTCGAGGTCACCATGCGCCTGGAGGACCGGCTGCGCGTCGAGGTCAGGGCTGCCGGTGAGGTCACCCTCCACGACGCGCCCACCGGAGACATCGACGGGGTGGAGCCGTGGGCCCTGCTGCGCGGCCTGATCGAGGACTTCACGATCCGCCGGGGCCCCTCCGGCACCACGCTGTCGATGTCCTGGCCGCTGACCTGAACCCGGCTGAGCCCTCCCGCGGACGGCTCGCACGACGGAGAAGTGGGCGTGTCCCGGGCCCCCCGGGCCCGGGAGGGCCCGCTGCTCAGTAGACTCCGGCTCATTCTGTGACGAGCAGGTCACACACCTGCCCACGCCCGCGAGACCGCTTCGACGGGGGTGCGACGCATTCACGGGGCCCGCGCGCCCTTCGGAGGAGAACAATGACTGGTCACACGCTTGCCGCTGGGGAGACGAGCGCGCATCTGTCGGGCGGGAACCTGACGCTCGTCGGGCTCGTCGGGCTCGTCGCCCTCGTGGCCCTGGGCATGGGAGTGATGTTCCGTCAGCAGGTGCTCAGTGCCGGCGAGGGCACGACGAACATGCAGAACATCGCGCGGGCGGTGCAGGAGGGGGCCGCGGCGTACCTCACCCGGCAGTTCCGGACGTTGGCCGCCTTCGTCGTGATCGCGTTCCTGCTCCTGTTCCTGCTGCCGGCCAACGGCGGCCTCGACGTCAGGATCGGCAGGTCGGTGTTCTTCGTCGTGGGCGCGGCCTTCTCCGCGACCATCGGCTACATGGGCATGTCGCTCGCCGTCCGGGCCAACCTCCGGGTCGCCGCGGCGGCCGCCGACCGGAGCCAGGGCCGTGACCCCGCCATGCGGGTCGCCTTCCGGACCGGTGGGACGGTCGGGATGGCGACCGTCGGGCTCGGTCTCCTCGGCGCCTCGGTGGTGGTGTTCTGGTTCAAGGGTGACGCCCCCACGGTCCTGGAGGGCTTCGGCTTCGGAGCCGCCCTGCTGGCCATGTTCATGCGCGTCGGCGGCGGCATCTTCACCAAGGCTGCGGACGTCGGCGCCGACCTCGTCGGGAAGGTCGAGCAGAACATCCCCGAGGACGACCCGCGCAACGCGGCCACCATCGCCGACAACGTCGGGGACAACGTCGGCGACTGCGCCGGCATGGCGGCCGACCTGTTCGAGTCCTACGCCGTCACCCTGGTCGCCGCGCTGATCCTGGGCTCCGCAGCCTTCGGCGACAAGGGCCTGGTCTACCCGTTGATCGTGCCGGCCATCGGTGCCATGACCGCGATCCTGGGCGTCTACCTCTGCAAGCCGCGTGCGGGCGAGGGCGGCCTGAAGACCATCAACCGCGCCTTCTACATCTCCGCCGCGGTGTCAGCTGTGCTGTCCACGATCGCGGCCTTCGTCTACCTGCCGAGCTCCTTCACCGACCTGGTCGGAGCCTCCGGCGCGGACGCCACCGGCGACCCGCGGGTCATCGCCACCGTCGCCGTCCTGATCGGCATCGTGCTGGCGACCGTCATCCTGGCCCTCACCGGCTACTACACCGGCACCGAGCACCGGCCGGTCAGGGACATCGGCAAGACCTCCATGACCGGGGCCGCCACGGTGATCCTCGCCGGCCTCTCGGTCGGCTTCGAGTCCGCGGTGTTCACCAGCCTGGTGATCGCGGCCGCCGTCTACGCGGCGTTCCTGCTCGGGTCCGGGGTCGTCACGGTCGCGCTCTTCGCGGTGGCGCTGGCCGGCTGCGGGCTGCTCACCACCGTCGGCGTGATCGTCGCGATGGACACGTTCGGTCCGGTCTCCGACAACGCCCAGGGCATCGCCGAGATGTCCGGGGACGTCGACGAGGAGGGCGCCCAGATCCTCACCGAGCTGGACGCGGTCGGCAACACCACCAAGGCGGTCACCAAGGGCATCGCCATCGCCACCGCCGTGCTGGCGGCGACCGCGCTCTTCGGTTCCTACACCGGAGCGATCACCGACGCGCTGCGCAACGCCTCGGGCGCGGTGAACCCGGGTGACTCCTTCATCACCGCGGTCTACAGCCCCAACGTGCTGGTCGGCCTGATCATCGGTGCGGCCGTGGTGTTCCTGTTCTCCGGCCTGCTGATCAGCGCCGTCGGCCGGGCGGCCGGCGCGGTGGTCTACGAGGTGCGGCGCCAGTTCGCGGAGATCCCCGGGATCATGGAGGGCACCGGCCGCCCGGAGTACGGCAAGGTCGTCGACATCTGCACCCGCGACTCGCTGCGTGAGCTCGCCACCCCCGGTGTGCTGGCCATCATGGCTCCGATCGCGGTCGGGTTCGGCCTGGGCGTGGGACCGCTGGCCGGCTACCTCGCGGGCGCCATCGGCACGGGCACCCTGATGGCCGTGTTCCTGGCGAACTCCGGTGGGGCGTGGGACAACTCCAAGAAGCTCGTCGAGGACGGCTACCACGGCGGCAAGGGATCCGCGGCCCACGAGGCGACGATCATCGGTGACACCGTCGGGGACCCGTTCAAGGACACCGCCGGGCCGGCCATCAACCCGCTGATCAAGGTGATGAACCTCGTGTCGCTGCTGATCGCAGCCGCGATCGTGGACCTGTCCGTCGGCACCCACGAGAACGACGTCCTGCGCATCGCCATCGCGCTGGTCGCCGCCGCCATCATCGCCGGGGCGGTCTACGTCTCGAAGCGCCGTCCGATCGCCCTGGACACCGGCGCCGAGCAGAAGGTGGTCGCCTGAGGGGCATGGACCTCCTCCCACCCGACGTGGTGGCCCGGCTGCGCGAGGCGTTGCGCGCCGGAGGCTTCGGGTACGACGGCGTGGTCGGCCTGCTCGGGCCGACCGCCCACGCCGCCCTCTCCCGCAACGAGACGACGCCGGGCCTGCGGGTCACCAGTGGCGGGTCCCCGCTCGAGACACTGGTCCGCCTGTGGCCGCTGCAGGCACCGGTGTCCCGCCGCGAGGCGGACCGGGCGCTTCCCGGTCTCGTCGAGCCGCTCGCCGCGGCCGGTCTGCTCGAGCTCTCGGGTGACGAGGCCCGCGCCCTGGTCGACGTACGCCCCTATGCCACCGACGGTGCGGCCGGACCAGCGGACGGGGGTGGTGGGTCGTCAGCGACCTGACGCCCGGGCTGGACGGCGCCCCGGTCGACGTCGCCGGTGACCACGTCCTGGGGATCTCCTCGGCCTCCACGTCGCTGGTCCAGCTGACGGTGCGTGAGCCGGTCGGCCGCGCGCTGGACCTGGGCACGGGCTGCGGCGTGCAGGCGCTGCACCTGGCCGGGCACGTCGGCCACGTGGTCGCCACCGATGTGAACGTGCGCGCCCTGGCGATGACCCGGCTGAACGCCACCCTGAACGAGGTCGATGTCGAGGTCCGGGAGGGCAGCCTGTTCGAGCCGGTCGCCGGCGAGCTGTTCGACCTGGTCGTCACCAACCCGCCCTTCGTGGTGTCCCCGGGCACCGGCGAGCGGCTGGTCTACCGCGACTCCGGCCTGCCCGGCGACGAGGTGGTGCGCCGGGTGGTCTCCCACGCCCCGCGACACCTCGCTCCCGGAGGCTGGTGCCAGGTGCTCGCCAACTGGGTGCACCGGCGCGGCGAGCCGTGGCAGGAGCGGGTGGCGGGCTGGCTGAAGGGCACCGGGTGCGACGCCTGGGTGGTCCAGCGGGAGGCGGCCGACCTGGCGGAGTACGTCGAGCTGTGGCTCCGGGACGCGGGGATGCACGGCCGGCCCGACTACACCCGCCGGTACGACGCCTGGCTGGCCTGGTTCGAGGGCCAGGACATCGAGGCCGTGGGATTCGGGTGGCTGCACCTGCGCCGGGTGGACCGGGAGCCGGTGCTGCACCTCGAGGAGTGGCCCTACGAGATCGAGCAGCCGCTCGGCGCGGAGGTCGCCGACCGGGCCCGTCGCCTGGACTTCCTGGCCGGCACCTCCGACGAGGAGCTGCTGGGCGCCAGGCTCACGAGCCGGGTCGACGTACGTCAGGAGACGGCGGGTGACCCCGGGGCGACGGACCCGGAGAGCGTCTTCCTGCGTCAGCAGCGGGGGATGCGCCGCGCCCGGCAGGTGGACACCGTCGAGGCGGGCCTGGTGGGGGCCTGCGACGGGGAGCTGAGCGTCGGGCAGATCCTCGACGCGCTCGCCGTCCTGCTCGGCGACAGTGCGGCCACCGCTGCGCTCGGGCCGCCTCGACGCCGTCCGTGAGCTGGTCACCGACGGCTTCCTGCTTCCTGGCTGACCGCACATCCGGACCACGTGGCCGCAGGTGCCGGCCGGGAGCGCCGGAGGGGCTTCTGGTCCGGTCGGTTGACGGGAGGCGTTACCGTGTCCACGCCGAACAAGCAATAGAGGGAGCACAACAAAGTTGGCGAAGCAAGCGGGCACGACGACCGGTGCCGGTCGCAAGCTGGTCATCGTCGAGTCGCCTGCCAAGGCGAAGACGATCGCCGGCTACCTGGGCAACGGCTACGTCGTGGAGTCCTCGATCGGACACATCCGCGACCTGCCCCAGAGCGCTGCCGACGTGCCGGCGAAGATCAAGGGGGAGCCGTGGGCACGTCTCGGCGTGGACGTGGACCACGACTTCACGCCGTACTACGTGGTCTCGCGGGACAAGAAGGCCCACATGACCAAGCTCAAGGGGCTGCTCAAGGACGCCTCCGAGCTGTTCCTGGCCACCGACGAGGACCGCGAGGGCGAGGCCATCGCCTGGCACCTGCTCGACGAGCTGAAGCCCAAGGTGCCGGTCCGGCGGATGGTGTTCCACGAGATCACCCAGCAGGCGATCAGCGCCGCCGTCGACAACCCCCGCGACATCGACATGGACCTCGTCGAGGCGCAGGAGGCCCGGCGGATCCTGGACCGGCTCTACGGCTACGAGGTCTCACCCGTGCTGTGGAAGAAGGTGATGTCGGGTCTCTCGGCGGGGCGTGTGCAGTCCGTCGCGACCCGGCTCGTCGTGGACCGTGAGCGGGAGCGGATGGCGTTCCGCAGCGCGTCGTACTGGGACCTCGAGGGCACCTTCGACGCCGGCGCCAAGCACGCCGACCGGATGTTCCCGGCCAAGCTGTACTCCGTCGACGCCCGCCGGGTCGCCCGCGGCAGCGACTTCACGTCGGTGGGTGAGCTCAAGCCGGGTGCCGGCGGTGCGCAGGGGGTCGTGCACCTGGACCGGGCCCGGGCCGAGGCACTGGCAGCGGGGCTGTCGGAGACCAGGTTCGACATCCGGTCGGTGGAGGCGAAGCCCTACCGGCGCCAGCCCTACGCACCGTTCCGGACCACGACGCTGCAGCAGGAGGCGTCCCGCAAGATCGGGTGGGGCGCGTCCCGGACGATGTCGATCGCCCAGCGGCTGTATGAGAACGGCTTCATCACCTACATGCGCACCGACTCGGTGACGCTGTCGGGGACCGCGGTCAGCGCCGCGCGGGAGCAGGCCCGGGAGCTGTACGGCGCGGAGTACCTCCCGGACCAGCCGCGCACCTACGCCTCCAAGGTCAAGAACGCCCAGGAGGCGCACGAGGCGATCCGTCCGGCCGGTGAGAACTTCCGCACGCCGGCGCAGACCGGCCTGCGCGGAGACGAGTTCCGGCTCTACGAGCTGATCTGGATGCGGACCGTCGCCTCGCAGATGAAGGACGCGGAGGGCCGCAGCGTCACGGTGCGCCTCGGCGGTGCGGCTGCCTCGGGTGAGGACGTGGTCTTCTCCGCCTCCGGCCGGGTGATCACGTTCCACGGCTTCCTCAAGGCCTACGTCGAGGGGCGCGACGACGACGGCGACTCGGACGCCGGCGGGCCCGACGACCGCGAGACCCGGCTCCCGAACGTCGAGGAGGGCGACTCCGTCAGCGCGGCCAGCATCAACGCCTCGGGCCACCAGACCAAGCCGCCCTCGCGCTACACCGAGGCCACCTTGATCAGTGAGCTCGAGGCACGCGACATCGGTCGTCCCTCGACGTACGCCTCCATCATCGGCACCATCCTGAACCGTGGCTACGTCTACAAGAAGGGCACCGCCCTGGTGCCGGCCTGGCTGGCGTTCTCCGTCGTACGCCTGCTGGAGGAGCACTTCTCCCGGCTGGTGAACTACGAGTTCACCGCCGGCATGGAGGAGGTGCTCGACGAGATCGCGGGCGGGCGACGGGACCGCAACACCGAGCTCGCGGAGTTCTACTTCGGCGACGGCGACGTGGACGGGCTCAAGAAGCTGGTCAGCGAGCTCGGCGATATCGACGCCCGGGAGCTGGCGACGTTCCCGATCGCGGAGGGGGTCGACCTGCGGGTCGGCCGCTACGGGCCCTACATCGAGACCCCCGAGGGGACGCGGGCCAACGTTCCCGACGACCTGCCGCCCGACGAGCTGACCCTCGAGAAGGCCAAGGAGCTGCTGGCCAACCCGGCCGGTGAGGAGACCGTGCTGGGAGAGAATCCCGAGACAGGGTTGACGATCGTGGCGAAGAACGGACGCTACGGTCCCTACGTCACCGAGCTGCTGCCCGAGGACGCCCCGAAGACGCGCAAGCCCCGCACCGGCTCGCTGTTCAAGTCGATGAGCCTGGACACGGTCACCCTCGACGACGCGCTCAGGCTGCTGACGCTGCCGCGGGTGGTGGGGGTCGACCCGGAGACCGGGGACGAGATCACCGCCCAGAACGGCCGCTACGGTCCCTACCTCAAGAAGGGCACGGACTCCCGGTCGATCGACTCCGAGGAGAAGCTCCTGACCATCACGCTCGAGGAGGCGCAGGCGATCTACGCCCAGCCCAAGCAGCGGGGGCGCGCCGCTGCCGACCCGGGCAAGGAGATCGGCCAGGACCCGGTGAGCGGCAACCCCGTGCTGCTGAAGAGCGGCCGGTTCGGGACCTACGTCACCGACGGCGAGTACAACGCGACGCTGCGTGAGGGTGACGACCCCGCCGGCCTGACGATCGAGCGGGCCGCCGAGCTGCTCGAGGAGCGCCGCGCGAAGGGCCCCGCCAAGAAGTCGGCAAAGAAGGGCGCGAAGAAGACCACCAAGGCGGCCAAGGCCACCACGAAGGCGCCGGCGAAGAAGTCCGGCACGGCGCCCGCCCGGAAGGGTGCCACCACTGGCACCACGACGGCCGCCAAGAAGGCCGCCGCCAAGAAGGCGGCGGCCAAGAAGGCGGCGGCCAAGAGGGCGGAGGCGGCCAACCCCACTCCCTGACCGTCGAGGCGGCGTCTTTGGTTGAGGGCGGTGCTCCAGGCGGCGTCTTTGGTTGAGTCGGCGTGCCTGCACGGCTCGCCTTCCCCCCTGCGTGAGAACGGTGCCGATCTCGCCACCTGAACAACCGTTGTCGTCCATGTGAGCGGCAACGGCTCCGTTTGGGGCGCTCTGACAACCGTTGCCGTCCACCTGTGCCTGCTGCCCATGGCAGGGCATCAGCGATTCCGTTGGATCTCGAAGTGGATCGCCGAGGGCGAGGACTGGCCCCTCGCCGAGATCCAGGGCCAGGTCCTGCAAGAGCTGGCGGCGGTTGCAGCCGCCGGGTCCCCCGTCGATCGGCCCGCCGCCAAGAGGGACCGACCGAGGACTGACCGAGGATTGGGCGCTGAGTCAGCGCGGGTCGGGACGCGGTGTGGTGGGCGCCGCGGCAACCGCTCCTGTGCGGAGTTGGCGCGACGATCCGACGGGTGCCCGCGCGGCGATCACGCCTGGGCGGAGTTGGCGCGACGTACCGATCGGTTCTCGCCCGGCAACGGCTCTTGTGCGGGGTTAGCGCGACGGGTCGACTCGGCAGGGTCACGGGCCTGCAGACGTACCGACTCGGCAGGGTTACGGCCTGCAGATGCGCCGACTCGGCAGGGTTACGGCCTGCAGATGGGCCGACTCCAAACAGGTTGACAGGTTCCGCTCGGCAGGGTTACGGCCTGCAGATGGGCCGACTCGGCAGGGACGGGACCGGACGCCACCCCCGAACCGTAGGCTGACGGGGTGCGTGAGGAGTCGGCCGAGCAGCCAGGCGGTGACAGCATCGCGTCCGCGGTGTCGGCCGCGGACGACCTGCAGCACGCGCCCGAGCACTCGGTCCCTGCCGTCCTCCGGATCCGAGACTTCCGGAACCTCTGGATCGGGCTCGGCCTGTCCAGCCTCGGGGACTGGATGGGGCTGCTGGCACTGACCGCGCTGGCCAACGCGAGCGCCGACTCCTACGCGGGCAAGAACTACGCGATCGCGACCGTCCTGTTCCTGCGGGTCCTCCCGGCGCTGGTGATGAGCCCGCTCGCGGGGTACGTCGCGGACCGGCTGGACCGCCGGGTCGTGCTGATCTGGGGCGACTTCCTGCGGGGCGCGCTGTTCCTGACCATCCCGATCGTCGGCACGCTGTGGTGGATCTTCGTCGTCACGGTGCTCGTGGAGGCGGTCAGCCTCGTCTGGGGCCCGGCCAAGGACGCCACGGTGCCGAACCTCGTGCCGCCGCACCGCCTGGAGGCGGCCAACCAGGTGAGCCTGGCGACGACGTACGGCTCGGCCCTTCCCGCCGCCGCGATCTTCGCCGGGCTGACGCTGCTGGACAAGCTGTACCGGCAGGCCTTCGCCGGGCTCGGCGGCGGCCCGGTCGACCTGGCGCTCTACTTCAACGCGCTCTCCTTCGTGGTGTCCGGGATCGTCATCGCCCGGCTGCGCACCATCCCCCGCGGCCCCGCGGACGTCAGCGGGGAGGCGACGGTGTGGAGGGTGGTGCTCGACGGCTGGAGGTACGTCGGCACCACCCCCGTCGTACGCGGCCTGGTCATCGGCATCGTCGGGGCCTTCGCCGCCGGCGGCGTCGTCATCGGCCTGGCCCGGACCTTCGTGTCCGACCTCGGGGGCGGCGACTCCGGCTACGGCCTGCTGTTCGGCACCGTGTTCGCCGGGCTCGGACTGGGGATGTGGCAGGGACCGCGGCTGGTCCCCGGGCTCTCGAGACGTCGCCTGTTCGGCATCTCCCTCACGCTGACGGGGCTGCTGCTGTTCCCGCTCGCGCTGGTCCAGCAGCTGCCGGTCGTGGTCGGGCTCACCGCGGTCCTGGGCTTCTTCGCGGGAGTCGGCTGGATCACCGGGAACACCATGCTCGGCCTCGAGGTCCCGGACGAGCTCCGGGGTCGCACGCTCGCCTTCGTCGCCTCGATGATCCGGCTGGCACTCGCCCTGGTGCTGGCGGTGGCGCCGCTGCTCGCGGGACTCATCGGCACCCACGACATCGGGCCGGTCGACGCGAACGGCGACCCGTTCGTGGTGTACAACGGGGCCGCCTTCACGTTCCTGCTGGCGGCCGTGCTGATGACCGTTGTCGGCGTGACGTCCTATCGTCAGATGGACGACCGGAAGGGGACCCGTCTCCTGAGCGACCTGCGTCATGCCTTCACCGACTCGGTCGGCGTCTACGCCGCGACCGGGTGCTTCCTCGCGCTCGAGGGCGGCGAGGGCGCCGGCAAGTCCACCCAGGCACGACTGCTCCGTGACCAGCTCCTCGCCGACGGGTACGACGTCCTGCTCACCCACGAGCCGGGGGACACCCCGGTCGGCCGGCAGCTGAGGCGGATCGTCCTGGACCCGGCGACCGGCAGGATGTCGCACCGCACGGAGGCGCTCCTCTATGCCGCGGACAAGGCCGAGCACGTGGACCGGGTGATCGCCCCGGCCCTGGCGCGCGGCGCGGTGGTGGTCACCGACCGCTACGTCGACTCGACGCTGGCCTACCAGGGCGCGGGCCGCGACCTCGTGGACCGGGAGGTCGAGCGGGTCGCGCGCTGGGCCACCGCCGACCTGCGACCGCACCTCACAGTGCTGCTGGACCTGCCTCCGCAGCAGGGCCTGACCCGCTTCGAGGGGCGGGACCGCATCGAGGAGGAGCCCGTCGACTTCCACGAGCGGGTGCGCGAGATGTTCCTGCGGCTCGCCGGCGGCTTACCGGAGCACTACCTGGTGATCGACGCCCGTCGCCCGGTCCCGGAGGTCACCGGCGCGATCCTCGCCAGGCTGCGGCCGCTGCTCGGGCAGGCGGCGCGGAGCCCCGCGGACCTGGCGCCGACCCGGGGGGCAGACGGATGACCGAAGCCACGGTCGACGACGTCCTGCACACGGGCGTGTGGGCCACCTTGGTCGGGCAGGACGAGGCGATCGCCACCCTGCGACGGGCCGTCGACGGCCACGGGATGACGCACGCCTGGCTGTTCACGGGTCCCCCGGGATCGGGCCGGTCGAACGCGGCCATCGCGTTCGCGGCCGCCCTGCAGTGCGAGCGCGGCTTCGGGTGCGGGGACTGCCACGCCTGCCGCACCGCGCTCGGCGGCACCCACCCGGATGTGAGCGTCACCCGCTCCGAGACCTCGATGCTCTACATCAAGGACATGCGGGACCTGGTCCACCGGTCGGCGCTGGCGCCCGTCGAGCGCCGCCACCAGGTGATGATCATCGAGGACGCCGACCGCCTGGGCGACGCGGTCGGCCGCACCGGGAACACTCTGCTCAAGGCGATCGAGGAGCCCACCCCCAAGACCGTCTGGGTGCTGTGCGCACCGACCACGGAGGACGTCCTGCCCACGATCCGCTCCCGGTGCCGCAACGTCTCCCTGGCGACCCCGTCGCCCGCGCAGGTCACCCGGTTCCTCGTGGAGCGGCACGGTGTCTCCGAGTCGGTGGCCGCCTTCGCCGCCCGGGCCAGCCAGGGTCACATCGGTCGCGCGAAGGCCCTCGCCTCGGACGAGAGGTTCCGCAACCGCCGCCGTGAGGTGGTCGCCCTCCCCGCCGGCCTGACCTCCCTGTCCGCCTGCCTGAACGCGGCGGCGAACCTCGTCGACATCGCCAAGGACGAGACGGCGGTCCTGACCGAGCAGAGCAACGCGCGCGACCTCGCGGACCTCGAGGCGCTCTACGGCGACGACCGCAGGTCCAAGGCGTCCCGCTCCTACCGCGCCAGCCTGCGAGAGCTCCAGCACAGCCAGCGGCAGCGGGAGAAGCGCCGGGTGATGGACGTGGTCGACCGGAGCCTGATGGACATCATGTCGGTCTACCGCGACGCGATCGTGCTGCAGACCGGCGCCACCGGTGCCCTGGTCAACGAGGAGGTCCGCCCGATGGTCGCCGACATCGCCCGGCGTTCCACGCCCGAGGAGAACATCCGCCGCATCGACGCGGTGTTCGCCGCCCGGGAGCAGATGATGGAGTTCAACACCACTCCTCTGCTGGCGCTGGAGTCGATGATGGTGGCTCTCCGGATTACGTGAGCCGCCCGACCTACGATGGTCCGGGTGACCCCCCAGCCCCGCCGTGCCGCTGCCCCGGCCGCCGTGCTCACCGCGGTCCTGGCCCTGCTCCTCAGCGGCTGCGGGGTGTTCGGGTCCTCCTCGGACGCCACCGGCTCCTCGGGCGCCACCGGCTCCTCGGACCCCAGCGCCTCGCCGGCCCTGACCCCGAGCCCGGCGCCGTCGGCAGCTGCCGCTGCACCACCCGCGCCCGGGCTCGCGTCCTACTACGGGCAGACCCTCACCTGGCGCGCGTGCCGCGGCGGGGACCGGTGCGCGAACCTCAAGGTGCCGCTGGACTACGCCAGGCCGACGGGTCGCGCGATCAGCATCTCGGTGCTCAAGGTCCCCGCTCTGGACAAGAAGCAGCGGCTCGGGTCCATGGTGGTGAATCCCGGCGGGCCGGGGGCCAGCGGCGTCGACTACGCCGCCGCGGCGACGACGGTCTACGGGAAGGCCCTGCGCAAGGCCTACGACATCGTCGGCTTCGACCCGCGGGGTGTGGCCCGGAGCACTCCGGTGACGTGTGGCAGCGATGCGCAGCTGAACGCCCTGGTGCAGAGCGACCCGGACCCGGACACGGCGGCTGAGCGCAGGCACGCCGACCGACTCGTGCGCGCCCTCGGCGAACGGTGTCTGCGCGACAGCGGTGCGCTCGCCCGGCACGTGTCCACGGTCGAGGTAGCGAAGGACATGGACATCCTCCGTGCAGCGGTCGGGGACACCACCCTGACCTACTTCGGGGCCTCCTACGGCACGTTTATCGGGTCGACGTACGCCCAGCTGTTCCCCCAGCGCGTCGGCAGGATGGTCCTCGACGGCGCACTGGACCCCGCGTCCTCGACGCTCGAGGTGAACCTCGTGCAGGCGCACGGGTTCGAGCGGGCCCTGCGCGCCTATGTCGGTGCCTGCGTCTCGAGGGACGGATGCTTCCTCGGGACGACCGTCGACGCGGGGGTCCGCAGGATCGGGGCCTTCCTGCAGCAGACCGAGGTGACGCCCCTGCCGACGTCGTCGGGGCGCAGGCTGACCGGCGGCGACGCGATGTACGGCGTCTGGCAGCCGCTCTACTCCAAGTCTTTGTGGCCGGTCCTCGACAAGGCGCTGCAGGGCGGGTTCTCGGGCGACGGCAGCGTGCTGATGGCGCTCGCCGACTACTACCTCGACCGTGACAGCTCGGGCAGGTTCAAGGACAACACCTTCGAGGTCTTCAACGCGATCAACTGCCTCGATCGCGACGACGGTGTGCCCAGCTCCGCCATCCCGCGCTATCTGCCGCGCTTCGAGAAGGCGTCACCCACGTTCGGGGCGGCGTTCGCAGCCTCCCTGTCGGTGTGCACGGTGTGGCCGGTGCACAGTGGCCGGGAGCCGGAGCCGGTGCGGGCGCCCGGGACCCCGCCGATCCTGGTCGTCGGCACCACCCGGGACCCGGCGACCCCGCTGGTGTGGGCCCGCGCCCTGGCCCGGCAGCTGCCGAAGGGCGTGCTGGTCACCCGCGACGGCGACGGGCACACCGGCTACGGACAGGGCAGCCGCTGCACCGACGACACCGTCGAGCGCTACCTCGTCTCCGGCATCGTGCCGTCCACGGACGTGCGCTGCTCCTGACCGGCGCGGTCAGCCGGCTGCCGCCGCGCAGTAGCCGGCCACCAGCGCGTCCGCGACGGTGGCGATGTAGTCGTCACCGGGCAGGAACGTCGCGTCGTGCAGGCCGCCCGCGGTCGCGCCGGTGCCCACGAACATCATCAGTCCCCGGGTGTCGGCGCAGTAGTGCGCGAAGTCGTCTGAGCCGAAGGAGCGGAAGTCAGCGGTGACCTGGTGGCCCATCTCCTCCAGGAGGAGGTAGGCGCGGGTGGCGAGGTGCTCGTCGTTGACCAGAGCCGGACCACCGTCGGCGATCCGCACCTGCGCGGTGCAGCCGTGGGCGGCGGCGACGTTGCCGGCGATCTCCTGGATCGCCACCCGGGCCTGGCGCCGGTCCTCCTCGCGCATCGTCCGGACGGTGCCCGACCCGACGGCGCGTTCCGGCACCACGTTGTTCGCGCTGCCGGCGCGCAGCTGGTTGACCATGCAGGCGATCCCGACGACCGGGTCGACGCGCCGCGCGCCCAGCTGCTGCAGGGACACCACGATCGAGGCGAGCGCCAGCACCGAGTCGGTGACCGTGTGGGGATAGCCGGAGTGCCCGCCCTGGCCGCTGACCGTGACGGTGAACTCGTCGATCGCCGCGTTCACCGGCCCCGGCGTCACCCCGATCGTCCCGGCGGGCAGCCGCGGCTGCACGTGCGCCGCGACGATCGCGTCCACCTGGTCCAGGGCGCGCTGCCGCACGATGTCGAGCGCCCCTGAGTCGGCGCCCTCCTCCCGCGGCTGGAGCAGGGCGAGCAGCGGCACCGGGAGGCGTACGGCGGCCGCGGCGCGGGCCACTGCGACCACCGCGGCCATGTGCACGTCGTGCCCGCAGGCATGCATCACTCCGGTGCGGGAGGCCCACGGGACCCCGGTGCGCTCGAGGACCGGCAGGGCGTCGAGCTCGGTGCGCAGGGCGACCGCTCCGGGTCCGTGGCCGGCGACCTCGATGAGCCGCCCGGTCCCCGCCACCACCCGGCCCGGTCCGTGGCCGATGGCCGCGCTGACCCGCTCCGCGGTGTCCGTCTCGTCGGCGGACAGCCGTGGGGTCTCGTGCAGCTCGTGGCGCAGGGCGACCGCGACGCCGAGCTCCCGGCGTACCGCCGCCTGCCATGCCTCAGCCAGCGACATGGGCACCGCCGAGACGATAGACGCGGCCGGCGTTCCCTCGCGCGACCAGCTCCGCGACGTGCTCCGCGTCCGCGTCGGTCATGTCACCGTCCTCGACCAGCCCGCCGAGGACCGATGAAAGCCCGCGTCGGAACAGCAGCGCGCCCAGGTAGAAGAGCTCGGCGAGCCCGTAGGCGTCGGAGGAGAACAGCAGCTTGCCGAACGGCACCAGCTCGAGCGTCTCGCGCAGCAGCCCGACCGACAGGGCGCCGGTGTTGTGGGTGGCCAGCCCGAGGTCCATGAAGACGTGGTCGAAGACCTGCGCGAGGTAGGCGGCGTGACGGTGGAACGGGTAGTTGTGCAGCAGCAGCACCGGGACGCCGCGCTCCCGGGTGGCTCGCAGGAAACCGGTCAGCCGGAGCGGGTCGCACTCGGCGAGGTCCACGTCGTTGTCGCCGTAGCCGACGTGGAGCTGCAGCGGCATCCCGACGTCGACCGCGGTCCACGCCAGCCAGGCGTTCACCACCGGCTGGGCGATCCGGTAGCCACCACGGGCATCGGGCCGCACGTCGGAGAGCGCGGTGACCAGCTCGTCGTCGGTGGGCCGCCGCGCCGGCAGGGACAGCCCGACGCGGTAGGCGGCGATGCTCTTGGCGCCCACCGCCCCCGACGTCTGCAGCCGCTCCCGCACCGCCTCGGCGAAGCCGGCTGCCGGTGTGCCGGCGGCGAGCACCTGCTGGCCCACCGCCTCCAGCCGGAGGACCTCGTGGCCGGACCCACCGCAGGCAGCAGCGAGCTCCCCGGGAGTCGTGAGCCGGTCGGCGCCCAGCCCGGTGTCCACGAGGAACATCGAGATCCCGGCGGCGGTGAGGAACCGTCGGTGCACCTCGTCGGCACCCAGCTGGTGACGCCTGCGGAGGTAGTCCTGGGCCGGCACGTGGGGCTCCAGGTCGAGCACCGGCGCGCACCAGCGCCGCACCGCCAGGCCGAGCATCGAGTCGAACAGCGTGGTCCCCAGCGGGGAGGGTCCGTCCGCCTCGTTCATCAGCGACTCGAACCCGGCCCGGTCGAGCTCCTCCTCGACCAGACCGTGGCAGTGGTGGTCGACGAGCGGCCCGATGCCGAGGTCCGGCACCGGAGGGCTGTCCGCGTGGTGGACGGACCCGGTGGGGTGGGCCACTACACACGCTCCTGCTGGGAGTCGTCGAGGTCGTCCATGCTCGCTGCGAGCCTGCGGGCGACACCGGGCAGGGCGAGCATCACCACGGTGACCAGCGCCAGCCAGCCGAACGCGACGACCGGGAACCACCGTGCGGGTCCCTCGGTGGGGTAGGGCCACACGTTGCGGTAGATCGTGTAGCCGAGCATCAGCAACGCGAGGACCGGGATGACCACCTCCCAGGCCGGGACGTCCATCTTGCGGTCGACGAAGATCAGCTTGATGCAGCCGATGGTCGCCAGGACGTAGGCCACGAGCAGGATCAGGGTGCCGATGGTGCCGCTCCACAAGAAGGTGTCGAACGGCTCGGCGTCGAAGAGGACCGCGCAGACGGCGGCGATCACGGCGATCAGGAGGGTGATCACGACCGCCGCCGCTGCGGGCGTGCCGTTGCGGCCGGTGCCGGCCAGCGCGTTGCCCGGCGCCAGGTCCCGGACCAGCGCGAAGAGGAGGCGGGAGGCGCCGACGACGCAGGCGAGGCAGCATGCGAACGCGCTGACGCTGGCGCCCAGGGTGATCAGGTCCCCCACCCACGCTCCGATGTACGACGTGCCCAGGTCGCCCATCAGCGCTGGCGACGCGATGAACCTCTCGATCCCGGCCTTGTCGGTGCCGAACGCCATCGTCTCGACGGCGGTCACGAAGGTGAAGTAGACGCCGCCGAAGATCGCGGTGCCGAGGATGGCGCGGGGGATGTCGCGGCGCGGGTTGTGCGCCTCCTCACCGAGGGTGGCGGCCGCCTCGAAGCCCGCGAAGGAGAGCAGCCCGAACACGATGCCCAGGAAGAGCGTCGAGGAGTCGGTGCCCGGCGCGACCTTGAACACGTCGAGGGTGAAGGTGGCGCCCCCCGGGGCGGTGCCGGCCAGCATCCGGAGCAGGACGACGGCCGCGATCGCCAGGATCAGCAGCACGGTGATCCCCTCGACGCTGAGCAGGATGGAGGTGGCGCGCCGGGCAGGCAGCACCGTCAGGGCGAGCGCCAGCCCCAGTGCGACGGCCCCGACGACGAACCCGGCCCACCACGGCTGGCCGTTCCACAGACCGATCGAGTCCAGGAACGACGCGCCGAAGATGCCGGCCGCCGACGCGGTGACCAGTCCGTAGAAGACGTAGGTGCCCATCAGGCCGAGCCCGGCCACCGCGCCGGCCCGGGGTCCCAGTGTCGCGCCCGCGAAGACGTAGACCGAGCCCGCGTGTCGGTAGTGCTGGCAGAGCCGCACGAACACGTAGGCGATCAGCAGCACGGCGACAGCGGCGAGGAAGAACGCGAGCGGCGTGGCCCGGCCGACCAGCCCGGCCGTGCCCTGGGGGTTGATGTTGGCGGCCATGCTCGGCGCCATCAGGGCCACCGAGATGCCGACTGCCTGCCACACGGACAGACTGGGACGCAGCGTGCCGCGCCGGGTGGCGGCGGGTGTGGCCATGGACGGACTCCCTGTCTTCCGCGGTCTCGATCTGTGTCGATGCCGGACGGTGGGCGGAGCGGTGCTGCGAGGTGCGAGGACCATAGTGTGCTGCCCAGCACCGACAAACGCGTGCTGCACCCCCTGAGCGGACGAGGAGTAGCGGTGGACGCCGTCGAGCGGAGCATCCGCAGCAAGCGGGCCGAGAGCATGCTGGCCCCCCTGGCGGGCCAGGGCGTGGTGGCCCTCGCCACCACCTTCGTGGACAACTCGGGTATCGCCCGGGTGAAGGCGGTGCCGCTGAGCCGGCTTCCGCAGCTGGCCGGCTGGGGGGTCGGGTTCTCCACGGCCTTCGACTACTTCCGCTTCGACGACTGGGTGGCCGCGCCGGCCAGCGGCGAGGGCCCCGTCGGTGACCAGCGGATCATCCCCGACCTCGACCGGGTGGTGACCTTGTCGGCGCAGCCGGGCTGGGCGTGGGCACCAGGAGAGCGGTGGTCACAGACCGGTGAGCCGCACGACAAGTGCAGCCGCCTGCTCCTGCGCCGCCAGGTCGAGAGCCTCGCCGGCCAGGGCATCGAGGCCCGGGCCGCGTTCGAGGTGGAGTGGGCCCTGTCGCGTGGCGACGGCGACGACTTCACCGCCGCGACCGGAGGGTCCGGCTACGGGATGTCCAGGCTGGTGGAGCTCTCGGACTACTGCCGGGACGTGGTCACGGCGCTGACCGAGCAGGGCGTCGTCGTCGAGCAAGTTCCATCCCGAGTACGCCGCCGGCCAGTTCGAGGTGTCCGTCGCACCCGAGGCCGCGGTCGCGGCCGCCGACACCTCCGTGCTCGTCCGGACGACCATCCGTGCGGTCGGGGAGACCCATGGGCTGCGCACGTCGTTCTCGCCGAAGGTGGACACCGCCGGCGTCGGCAACGGCGGCCACGTGCACCTCAGCCTGTGGCGCGACGGTGAGAACCTGATGGCCGGCGGGGACGGACCGTTCGGGCTCTCCGACACCGGTACGGCGTTCAGCGCGGGAGTCCTGGAGCACCTGCCGGCCCTGCTGGCCGTCGGGGCGCCGGGCGTCGCGTCATACCTCCGGCTGGTGCCGCAGCACTGGGCAGGCGCCTTCGCCTGCTGGGGTCTGGAGAACCGGGAGGCGGCGATGCGGATGGTGACCGGCTCGACCGGCAGCAGCGACTGGGCCGCCAACATGGAGGTCAAGTGCTTCGACCTGCTGGCCAACCCCTACCTGGTGCTGGCCGGCCTGCTCGCCACCGGTGCCGCTGGGATCGCCGCGGACACCCGCCTCCCGGATCCGGTCGACGTGGACCCGGCCGCCCTGCCCGAGGAGGTCCTTGGACAGCGGGGGATCGCGCGGTTGCCCACGAACCTGCGCGACGCGGTCGACCTGTTCGCGGCCGACGAGGTGCTGCGTGAGGCGTTCGGCCAGCCTCTGGTCGACGCGATCGTGGCCGTTCGCGAGTCGGAGCTGGAGCTCTTCGACGGCGCGACGGACGACGAGGTGGCCGCCGCGACCCGGTGGCTGCACTGAGCGGTCATCGCAGCGGCCAGGGCGCCACGCGCTCGTAGGCGGCCGTGACCGCCTGCACCCGGGCGTCGGAGAACAGTGTCCACGCCAGGCCGTAGTCGATGGAGCGACCTCGAGACCGGCTCTGTGCCGGGGTGGTCCTGCCTCGAGGCTCATCGGGTCTTCTTTGTCGAACCGTCGAACCGTCGAACCGTTGGTGAGGACAACCGTGTCATGATCCCGACGACGCAGCGCTGCCGACCGATTCGGTCGATATCGAAGGCTTCTCCTATACTCGTCCGGCGTGCCTGGCTGCGTGGTCAGGCGCTGCGCCGCCTTAGCTCAGTCGGTAGAGCGTCTCACTCGTAATGAGAAGGTCGTCGGTTCGATTCCGACAGGCGGCTCCGTTGTGGCTCGTTGACCTGCGGAAACGTGGTGAAGCCCGGTCCCACTTGTGGCCGCAGACCCGCCAAGTCACGTTTTATTCACAACTTTGGATGCGGGCCGTGTGGGCACTCATGGGCTTCAGCCGGGAGTCGCGGAGTTCATCGGATCAGTGGCCGGCAGCGGTCCGAAGAACTGGTCCAGCGTCTCCCGGAGGTCGGGGGCGAGGTGGCGCCGTCCGACGTAGTGGCGGAACGTCACCGATGGGTCGGAGTGGCCGAGCTGGTCGCGGGCGGCGTCGAGGCCGTCTGGGTGGGCTATCAGAGTGCCGACGCTTCGGCGCAGTGTGTGAGGTGAGGTCCCGCGCAGCAGCTCGTCGTCGGCGACGGCCCGAAGTTCCCCACGGCGGTGGCGAACACCGGGGCTTCCGGACGCGCCCTCGATGATCTTTCTGGCGCGGGCCTGCAGCAGGGTTGCCACATGGTCCGACAGGATCAGCGTTCGGTCCGAACGTGACTTGCTGGTGGCCTGCCGGTGCAGGTGTGCGACGTAGCTGTCGCGGGGCTCGATGACCGTTCCGCAGACGTGCACAGTAGGGGTGTCGGAATCAAGGTCAAGATCGCACCATCGTGTGGCCAGCGCTTCGCCGTCCCGACACCCGGTGCCGAGAACGAAGTCCGTCCACTCTTGGAGGTCGAGATTGGGCATCCGTCGGCCCGGGGTCCGCGTCACCTCCCGTCGAACGAGGTGTCGAAGAAGCAGAACCTCGGGCACGGTCAGGTGATCGACCTCAAGCCCGTGCCGTGGCTCCCTCGATGTCGGCTCGACGATCGACATCGGATTCGCGAGCATGGCGCCGTGACGGACCGCAAGGTCGAACATCTGCTTGAGCACCGTTCGGGCCTGTGCGGTGGACCGTCCGGGTTGGCGATCACGCGAGATCCCTCCGTCCGCTCCTGACTCGATTCGATTCGGGCCAGTGCGGCGTCGAGGAGGCTGACCTTCACATCGTTGAGACGGACACCGCCCAGCGCAGGAGCGATGCTGTAGGTGATCGCGTCGTCGTACGCGGCCAAGGTCTGTGGCGCGAGCTCTCCGTGACCCCGGGACTTGCCGTGCGCCGCTCGGTGCGCGAGCCAGTACGCCGCCAAGTCCGAGACCGTCATATGTACGTGCACTCCGTCGACACTGGGATCACGGCGTAGGTCGAGGCGGCGCTGGAGGGCACGCCTCGCTGCCCCTTTCGACGGCCCGAGAGAAGCGACCTGACGCAAGCGGCCGTCTGCGTCCCTGACCTGGACCCGCGCCTGCCACCGACCGTCCTGACGCTGCCAGATGCGCACGTCGCCGTGCTCGCCAATGTTGAGCCGGGGTCGAGCCATCAGTGGGCCATCCAGTTCCGTGCAGTCTCGACCCTCTCCTCCAGCCAGGCGCTCAGGTCCGAAGCCCGGTAGCGGACATGGCACCCGATGCGCAGTGGCAACGGCCCGACCCGCTCCGAGCGCCAGTTCGCCAGTGTCTTGGCCGGGATGCCGAGGAGGTCCGAGACGTCCTCAGGCGTCAGTAGTCTTTCCATGGCCGTCAACGGCTTGGTGTGCGGGCCGGAGCCGACGAGTGGGCCCGCGGTTGGGTCGGCCATGGTGTGGTGCTCCTTCACTGAGTGAGGCGTGGCCTCGTGGCGGCTTCTGACGGTCACCCATGGCCGCCCTAGGCCTAGGCTGGCCTCAGTTCCACTTCGGGCGAGGAGACACAATGTCCGCATCATCATCCGTGGTAGCTGTGTTGGCCGGCCTGGATGACCTTCGTGATTCGCAGGAGGACCTGTACCGCGCCTTGCACGAGAACCCGGAGCTGTCTCACCAGGAGCAGCACACCGCAGCGGTCATCGCCGGGCGGCTGCGGCGGGCCGGCTTGGAGGTGCACGAAGGGATCGGCGGTCATGGGGTGGTGGGGCTGCTGGTCAACGGCGAAGGCCCCACAGTGCTGCTGCGAGCGGACATGGACGCCCTTCCGGTGCGGGAGGAGACCGGCCTGACCTATGCGAGCAGCGCCACCAGCACGGATGCCGACGGCAACGAGGTTCCGGTGATGCATGCCTGCGGCCACGACGTGCACGTGACCTGCCTCCTGGGCGCCGCCCAGCTCTTGGCCGACACCCGCGACGCCTGGCGGGGGACGCTGGTGGCGTTGTTCCAGCCGGCTGAGGAAGCCGGGGACGGTGCCCGCGGCATGGTCGAGGACGACCTGGCCACCGTCGTGGCGGGCGTTGATGTGGCGTTGGCTCAGCACGTGATGCCGTTCGCGGCGGGCCGGGTCGGGACTCGGCCCGGGCCGGTCCTCTCTGCGGCGGACAGCATGCGGATCACCGTGCACGGCCGTGGAGCACATGGATCGATGCCGCAGGCGGCGGTCGACCCGGTGGTGCTGGCTGCGACGATCGTGGTTCGGTTGCAGACCGTCGTTGCCCGGGAGGTGCCGCCCACCGAGACCGCGGTGCTCACCGTGGGCAGCATCCAGGCCGGAACCAAGAGCAACGTCATCCCCGACCGCGCCGTCCTGCAGCTCAACCTGCGCAGCTACAGCGATTCGACCCGATCGCTGATGCTCGAGGCGATCCAGCGGATCGTGACCGCCGAGTGTCAGGCCTCGGGGTCGCCGCGGGACCCGGACTTCGAGCTGTTCGACCGGTTTCCTCTCACCGACAACGACGTGGAGACCAGTGCTCGGGTCGCCGCAGCCTTCGGGGACTTCTTCGGTGACCGTGCGGGTGAGATCGGCCAGCAGTCGGCGAGTGAGGACTTCAGTGACATCCCGAATGCGCTGGGAGTGCCCTACACGTACTGGTGCGTCGGGGGCGTCGACCCCGACCTCTATCGCGGCGCGGAGGAGGCGGGTCGGGTCGCCCAGGACATCCCGGTCAACCACTCCGCCGCGTTCGCGCCCGTCCTACAACCCACCCTGGACACCGGGACCCAGGCCCTCACAGTCGCTGCCCTGGCGTGGCTCGCCGACTAACCACCGTCGTCGGAGCGGGCTGGTCCGGCCGCTCCGCTACCGGGCGGTCTTGGAGCGTCCAACCGGAAGTACAGACCGAGGACCCGGATCACGAAGCAGGCGCCCGCGGCGCCCAAGGCTGCCGGTGCCCCGAGCACCTGAACCACGCCAGTGCCGGTGGCGGCCACCGCGAGCGCTGCGCCGACCAGGGCCGGAATCGCGTACAGACCGCTGCTCAGCACGCTGGGGACCTCCCGGATCAACACGTCGCGGACCGTGCCCCCACCTACAGCGGTCACCGTCCCGAGGATGACAGCTTGAACCGGTCCGAGGCCCAGTTCGAGCGCCTTGCTCGCTCCAGTCACCGCGAACAGGCTCAGCCCGGCTGCGTCCAGCACGTCGATGGAGGTGGTGACTCGGCTCAGTGGCCGGCTGAACAAGAACACGATCAGCCCCCCGCCACCCGCTACCGCAAGGTAGCGCCAGTCCACGAACGTGGCCGGCGGTAGCGCGTCCAGCAGGATGTCGCGGATGATGCCGCCGCCCAGCGCGGTGATGATGCCTAGCGTGATCACGCCCACGATGTCCACATGCGCCGCTCGCACAGCGGTCAGGGCACCGTTCAACGCGAACGCGAAGGTGCCCACCAGGTCCAGCACCAACAACACGGAAGCTTCAGTCGCCACCCGCACGGTCTACCCTGAATTCCTCCCGTAGCTCGCGCGGAACCTTGCGCGGGGTACTCGTCCTCGGGCCACGAACTCCAACCTCCCGTCGCGTTTCTCGACGCGACAGTCCGCGTCGACAGTCCGACAAGGGCGGCAACGCGCCCACCGTTGGCCTCAGCCGACGTGACACGTCGTCGACGTGAACAATGTCCTCATCGAGGGCCTCTACAGTGGCTGCAGAGGCCGACGGTGCCCAACCGGTGGTGGCGCCCCCCATCAACCGACTCCAGGGACGCGAGTTGGTTGATCGGACGGTCCGGACGTTCGTCACCGACGACTACGACCGCGCCTGTGACGACCGAAAGCCAGACGTAGCAGCTGTTCGTAGCCTGTGACGAACCATCCAGCACCGCGTAGCCGATCTCGATGGCGCTCCTGCGCTCCGCGCGCATCCGTGATGCTCTTCGAGGTCGGTTGTGTTCGAGCCTCGGCCAGCTGGTCCAGCAAGCGCCGGAGTTCCCGATCTCGGGTCCGCTTCGAGACTAACCACGGGACGTGCTCTTCTCCAGAGACACCGGAGCACGCCCAACCTGGTCGAGCTGGCGACGGAGCCGACGTTCTCGCCCACGAGGTGACCGACCGCGAATGGGTCAAGGGACGGTCCTGCACCCAGTATCCGCACCTCTACCGACGCCGAGGAGGGCCCGTTTCAAGTTGCCCACCCCTGCGTCCTCGCACTGCAGGGGTGCTGGCTGCGGCCATCTGCTCAGTGTGCCGGTGACGCGATCGCGGTGCGGTCTTCGCCTGCCGCACCGCGTTCGCGCACCCGATCAGTCGACGATGTTGTGGTCGGGGCCGAACGGAAACTTGGTGATGTTCTCCGCGCCGCCCTCGTTGACCACGAGGATGTCGTGCTCGCGGTAGCCGCCGGCTCCGGGCTGGCCGTCGGCGACGGTGATCATCGGTTCCATGGACACGACCATGCCGGGCTCGAGCACGGTGTCGATGTCCTCGCGCAGCTCGAGGCCGGCCTCGCGGCCGTAGTAGTGCGAGAGCACTCCGAAGGAGTGCCCGTAGCCGAAGGTGCGGTTGGGCAGCAGCCCGTGCCCGACGTAGATCTCGTTGAGCTCGGCGGCGATGTCCTTGCAGACCGCTCCGGGCTTGATGAGCTCGAGCCCGCGACGGTGCACCTCGACGTTGACGTTCCAGAGCTCGAGGGAGCGCTGGTCGGGCTGCCCGAGGAAGAGCGTGCGCTCCAGTGCCGTGTAGTAACCCGAGGTCATCGGGAAGCAGTTGAGCGAGAGGATGTCGCCTCGCTGAAGCTTGCGCGTGGTGGCCCAGTTGTGTGCGCCGTCGGTGTTGATGCCGGACTGGAACCACACCCACGTGTCGCGGATCTCGCTGTCGGGGAAGGTGGCCGCGATCTCGTGGACCATTGCCTCGGTGCCGATCAGGGCGACCTCGTACTCGGTGATGCCCTCGCGGATCGCGGCCCGGATGGCTTCCCCACCGAGATCACCGATGCGGGCGCCGTGCTTGATGACCTCGATCTCCTCGGCCGACTTGAGCATCCTTTGGCGCATGGAGTCCTGGGCGACGTCGACGAGTGCGGCCCCTGCGAAGACGCCTTGGAGCTTGGCGTGGGCGTCGAGGGAGAGGGTGTCGAACTCGACGCCCAGCCGCTTCGGGGTGATGCCGCGCTGGCGCAGGGCCTCGCTGACGCCGAACTGGAAGTTGTCGCGCTGCCAGTCGGTGTAGACGATGTTCTCGCCGTAGCTGCGGCGCCATGGCATTCCGGCGTCGATGTTGGCGGTGACGGTGACTTGGTCGTGGGGGGTCACGACCAGAGCGTAGGAGCGTCCGAAGTAGGTGAAGAGGAAGTCGGAGTAGTACTTGATGCCTTGGTAGGAGGTCAGGACCACGGCGTCGAGTGACTTCTCAGCCATGATGGTCCGAAGTCCACCGAGGCGGCGTTCGAACTCGGTGTCGGAGAAGGTGAGCGGGGACTTCGACCCGTTGTGCAGCACCTTGAGCCGCTCGAGATCAGCGACAGAGCTGGCGGGGGCGGTGGTGACGGTCATGGGAAATGCCTTTCTGGGCGATTCGATGTGTGTTTGTAGCAACGGTGTTGGCTGTCAGTGGTTGGCGTCGTTGCCTCTTCGGTGGTTGTTGGGAAGGAGGAGGGTCATGACCCGACGCGAACGCCGTTGCGCAAGATCGGGCTGACCGGGAAGGCCGGCACGTCGTAGCGCACGTGCGTCCGCGTCTCGGCGACGACGCGTTCCGCGTGACGAGCGATCTCCACCAACGTCGTCACCCACATGCCGTCGAGGGCCTTGACCCCCTCGATGAGCTGCTCGAGGGCCCGCGCGCGCGAGGGCCGCCCTGAGATGAACGGGTGGTTGGTCAGCACCCAGCAGCCTCCCTGTTCGTGCTGCGCATCGGCCTCGAGCTGCCACATCTCGCGGGCCTTGTTCGGGCTCTCGATCACGCCGCTTCCCGTCCAGCCGGGGTAGAACGCGTACTGCTCCCAGTCGTCGAGCGCCCAGTCCACCGGGATCTCGACGAGCGTCTGCTCGGAGCCCGGCTCGACGGCGAAACGGTAGGGTGCGTCGCCGTCGAGCAGGCTGGAGTCGTAGAGGAAGCCGCGGTCGGCCAGCAGCGCTGGAGACTGCCAGTTGAGCTCCCACCACGGGGCGCGGTAGCCGACCGGAACCACCCCGGCCACCCGCAGCAGGGCCTCGAGACCGCGGTCGAGGTAGCGAGCCTCGGTCTCGCGGTTGATGCCTTGCATCTGCTCGTGGAGGTAGCCGTGATGACCGACCTCATGACCGGCGTCAACGATTGCTCTGACCGTGTCGGGATGACACTCGGCCGTGAACCCGGGCACGAAGAACGTTGCGCGGACATCCTGTCGTTCGAGGATGGCCAACAGCTTCGGTACGGCGACCCGCGGCCCGTAGGACTGATGCGACATGAGCGACATGCGATCGGCTGCTGTCGGGTCGTGCGCCAGCACGCAGGACTCTGCGTCGACGTCGAATGTGAACGATGCGGCAGCTTGCTTGCCTGCGGGCCACGGGAACACGCCGACCGGGCGTGCGTCCGGGCTCACTGCTTCGCCTCGAGTGTCGCCACCGGAGCGATCGTCGCGGACCGTCCCACTGCGGGGGACACCGGCGCGGGCTGGTCCTCTTCAGGAGCCGAACCCTCGGTGTACATCGCGTACCTCTCATAGACGCGTCCGCCGAGCAGCGCGTAGGTTCCAGCAGCCGCGAGGCCGCCGGCCAGCCATGACAGGTCGAGACCACCAAGCGCCCGGGAGGCGAAGCCCTGGAGGGCGGGGGTGAGGCCGTAGAGGAACAGCCAGGTGGCGAACACTCCGACGAGGAAGGACACCATCGTGGCCCAGTTGACGTCTGGCAGCCGCTTGCTGCCGACCGGCTCGAAGAGCACGTCGGCGTCGATGTGGCGCTTGGCGAACTTGAAGTAGTGGACGAGCATGATCCCGGCCCAGGCGGCGATCCAGGCGACGATGCCGATGAGCCACGTGTCCAGGACGCCGCCGAGGTCGGAGTTGAAAATGAAGAAGATGACCGCGGCCATCGCAAAGACACCCACGACGACGCTCAGTGTGCGCCGCTTGATCTTGATGTCGAGTGCCTGCGCGGCCACCGAGAACGTGTAGATGTTGAGGATGTTCGTGGCGATCGGCCCGTGCACGACGAGCAGAAGCACGGGGATGGCGAGGGCGCCGTAGTTGTCGACGATGAGGGAGCCTGGGTCAACCTTGCCGTTCTTGGTGGCCAGGGTTGCGCCGAGCACGCCCAGCCAGACGACCGGGATGAACTGGCCGAGCACGCTTGCGACATAGACCTTGCGGCGGGGCACCGACCGGCTGACAAATCGTGAGTAGTCGGCGGCGTAGGTGAACCAGGTGATGCCCCACCCGATCCCGATCGCGGTCATGACGCCCGACATGACGACCAGACGGTCGCTGCCGCTGAGGATGGCTCCCGGAGGTCCGGCGTAGCCCCAGTTGATGTCGAGGAAGAACCAGGCCACCACCGACATGGCGACGAGCACGGCGATGGTCGGGGGGACCGTCCAACGCTCGAATGCGGCGATGGTGCGGTAACCGGCCCACGAGATGGCTACCTGGATCGTCATGATGAAGGCGGCGACCGCGATCTTCGCGCCGTAGTTGTTGGCGGCCGGATCCACGAGGCCGATCTTGCCGAACAGGGCTATGACGAGGTCGAGGATGATCCAGGTGTTGACGGCGCACCATCCCACGGCCAGGCAGGCCTGGATGGCGGCGGGCACGTAGGCACCGCGCCGGCCGAACGCCGCCCGGGAGAGCACCATGCCGGTGACGCCGGTCTGCTGGCCGATCAGCACGAAGATGCCGAAGAGCGCCATGCCGATCAGGTTGCCGAGCACCAGCACGATGAGGGTGTCCGCGAGGCCGAGTCCGAGGCTGACGCCGAGCGCACCGAGGATCCAGTTGATGGGCGCGATGTTCGCGCCACACCAGATCCAGAACTGGCCAGAAACACTAGTCGTGCGGGCCGCTTCGGGAACCGGCTGGAGCACCTGCTCCACCTCGAGAATCATGTGCGACTGGTCCGCAGAGCTCATCTGCGCCTCCGTCCATAGGGTTTGGTCCCACCAGAGTGGCTGCCGGTGATGGAGACCACAAGATACAATCCGTCAGTCACTAGCCTCCATTAATTGACGGAGTGTCATGCCTGTCCCCCTCGAGGACGTGCTTTCCGATCCAACGCTGGTCGATGCCGACCCGCTGGTCTTGGCCGGCGAGTCGCAGTTGTCACGCTTGGTCAGGTGGGTGCACACGAGCGAGGTCCTCGACATCGCCGAACTTCTGCAAGGCGGTGAGCTGGTGCTCGTCGGCGGCGTCAGCCTCGCGACCGCCAGCCGCGAGCAACGAGTGGACTACGTCCGCGGTCTCGCCGCCCGCGGCGTCGCCGGCATCGCCATCGAGACCGGCAGCTATCTGACCGCGGTCCCGGATGAGATGGTCGAGGAGGCCGCCCGACTGGACTTCCCCCTCGTGGAGCTGAGGCGCGTCGTGCGGTTCGTCGAAGTGACCCAGGCCGTCAACGGGCTCCTCGTCAACGAGTCGGTCCGGCGGCTGGAGCTTGCGGCCGGAGTCTCGCACGCCCTCGCGGTGGGCCTGTCCAACGGTGCCCAGCTGCCCGACCTCATGCGGATCCTGGCCGCCGAGGCCCACGCCGACACGAAGCTGACCGCACCCAGCGGAGAGGTGCTCGCCGAGGCGCAGCTAGTCCCCGACGAGCCTTCGCCGACCCGGGAGACCGGCCAGCCCGTGACGGCCCCCGTCAGCAGTGGGGGCGTGACCGTGGCGCTGCTGACCCTGACCCCCCGGCCCGGGACGAACCTCCTGTTGCTCGATGCCGCTCTCGACCGGGCACCGGAGTCCTTAGGCCTGGCGCTGCTGCGCTCGCGGCCCTTGTCCCGCGTGGAACGCGACACCCACGAGCTGTTCGCGCTGGCGCGTTCCGGCGCCCCTGCGTCCGCTCGACGGTTCACGGAGGTGGCGACCCGGCTCGGCATCGGTGGCCATGACGCCTGGGTAACTATCGTCGCCCGCATCGGCCCAGGACAGGCGCTGACCTCAGGGATCGAGTCGGCCCTCGGGCGGCCTGGCCGAACCGTGGTCGGTGAGATAGACCAGGAGCTGCACACCTGCATCGTCGCCCTGCGCACGTCTGGCACGACCCTCGCGGTGGCCCGCCAGGACATCCTTCGTGACCTGCGGGCGGTAGCCCTCCCGTCTCATGTGACCCTCGCCGTCGGGCCAGGCACCCGCACGCTCCGGCGAGTCAGTCACTGTCTCGAACAGGCGCTGATCACCATCGACCTGGTCGACGGGTCGCACCACGCCGTCGCGGATTCCGTGGCCCTCGGTGTTTCCCGACTCGTTGTCGCACTCGACCGCAACGATCGGGTGTCCCTGTTCATCGACGAGCAGATCGGTGAGCTGATCACGGGTGACGAGCAGCGCGGGACACGTCTGTTCGACACCCTGACGACTTATCTGCGGCACTCGTGCAACAAGACCGAGACGGCCGCCGCGCTGCACCTCCAGCGACAGAGTCTGTACCAGCGCCTCGACCGTGTGATGAGGGTCCTCGGGCGACCGGAGCCGGCGAGCAGCCGGTGGGCAGCCATCACCGTGGCGGTCGAGCTCGAGGTGGCGCGCCGGCAGCTTGCCGGTTCGGCTCGCGCAGTGCAGGGATCCCCACGACGACCGCGGTAGTACCCTGCGGTCCCGGGGTGAGGCGGAGTCGATGACGAACACAGGTGACGGCCCGAGCTGGCAGATCACGAGCTTCGACGCGGCCGTTCGAGAGGCCCGAGCCGGACTCGACGAGGGAGGCGTTCCGGTGGGCGGCGCCCTGGACCTTGACGGAGAGCTCGTCGCCACCGGCCGTAACCTGCGTGTGCAACAGGGGGATCCGACGGCTCACGGTGAGATCTCCTGCCTTCGACGGGCGGGCCGGCGTGCGTCGTACCGATCGGCGATCCTGTACACCACCCTCGCACCGTGCGCGATGTGCGCCGGCGCGATCATCCAGTTCCGCATCCCGCTGGTCGTGGTCGGCGAGCAGAGCACGTTCGCGGGTGAGCTGCAGTTGCTCCGCTCACGCGGTGTCGAGGTCGTCGTGCTGGACGATCAGCGCTGCAGTGTGCTGATGCGAGAGTTCCAGGAGCGCTATCCGCAGATCTGGGACGAGGACATCGGCGAGGTGACCTGACTCAGAGCACCTCCCGCACCGACTGCTCGAAGTGCGTTGTGTGTGCCAGGGCCAGTTCCGCTGCCCTGTCGGGGAGGCCCTCGGCGATGGCACGCAGCAGGCTCACGTGCTCCTGCACGTGGTCGCCGATGGTGGGTAGCCGGTCGAGCACGAGGCACCAGATGCGGGTGGCCAGGTTGTCCAGTCGTACGAGCGTCTCTTCGAGGTGCTGGTTGCCGGTCGCGCCGTAGATGAGTCGGTGGACGTCGATGTCGTACTCCATCAGTGCCCGGTTGCCCACCCTCGCCAGATCCATCTCGGCGATCTGGTCGGCTTTGTCCGAGAGGGCGGCTCGGCTTTCGGGACGCGAGAGCGCCGCGCGTCGGGCTGCGAGCGGCTCGAGCACGACCCGCATCTCCGACACGGTCGCCAGGTCGGTGATGTCGACCTGGGTGGCGAAGGTGCCGCGCCGCGGGTAGGAGACCACGAGGTGGTCCAGCTCCAGCTTCTTCAGGCTTTCGCGCACTGGGGTCCGTCCCATGCCGAGCTGAAGTGCTAGAGCCTGTTCGTTGATCGGGGCTCCCGGCGCGATGTCGAGCATGATCAGCTGGTCGCGGATCGCGTGGTAGGCCTGTTCCGCCATCGAGGCGTAGCCGTCCTTGCCGCCGACCGGTCCGAACGTCGGGCTCTCGATGCTCATTGGGGCTCCTCCGCGCTGTCGGTGCGACGGACTCGTCTCTGCTGGCCATTGACGAATGGACATCGCCAGCATATCGTAACGATGACATTGATATATCAGACGTCGACACAACGAATTTCAGGAGTGCCATGACAACCCAGACGCTCACCGCGCAGACGAGCGCCAGCCACTCGAGCCTCGACGAGGCGCTCCAGGTGCTCGACCCGGAGGTGGCGAGCGCGATCGGCCTCGAGCTGGACCGCCAGCAGGACACCCTCGAGATGATCGCCTCGGAGAACTTCGCACCGGTCGCTGTCATGCAGGCCCAGGGATCGGTGCTGACGAACAAGTACGCCGAGGGCTACCCAGGGCGGCGCTACTACGGCGGCTGCGAGCACGTCGACGTCGTCGAGTCGCTTGCCATCGACCGCGTCAAGGCGCTCTTCGGTGCCGAGTTCGCCAACGTGCAGCCACACTCTGGCGCCCAGGCCAACGCCGCCGTCATGCACGCCCTACTCCGTCCGGGCGATACCATCCTCGGTCTCGAGCTGGCCCACGGCGGGCACCTCACGCACGGAATGCGGATCAACTTCTCCGGCCGGCTCTACGAGGTCGCCGCCTACGGCGTCCGTAAGGACACCCACCTCATCGACATGGCCGACGTGGAGCGGCTCGCCCGTGAGCACCAGCCCAAGATGATCATCGCCGGCTGGTCCGCCTACCCCCGCCAGCTCGACTTCGCCGAGTTCCGCCGCATCGCGGATGCCGTCGGCGCCTACCTCTTCGTCGACATGGCGCACTTCGCCGGTCTGGTCGCCGCGGGCCTGCACCCATCCCCGGTCCCGCACGCGCACGTCGTGACCTCGACGACACACAAGACCCTGGGCGGTCCCCGGGGAGGGATCATCCTCACCAACGACGCCGCGATCGCGAAGAAGATCAACTCCGCCGTCTTCCCCGGTCAGCAGGGCGGCCCGCTCGAGCACGTCATCGCAGGAAAGGCCGTCGCATTCAAGCTCGCGGCCACGGAGACGTTCGCCGACCGACAGGCGCGAACGCTCGAGGGAGCCCGCATCCTCGCCGAACGGCTCCAGCAACCCGATGTCGCCGCCCGGGGCATCAGCGTGCTCACCGGCGGCACCGACGTACACCTCGTGCTCGTGGACCTGCGCCACTCCGAGCTCGACGGCCAGCAAGGCGAGGATCTGCTGCACTCGATCGGCATCACCGTCAACCGCAACGCGGTGCCCTTCGACCCGCGGCCGCCGATGGTCAGCTCGGGCCTGCGCATCGGCACACCCGCCCTGGCCACCCGCGGGCTCGACGCGAAGGCGTTCGCCGAGGTGGCCGACATCATCGCCTCGGCCCTCGCGGCCGAGACCGGCACCGCCGACGTGGCCGGCCTTCGGTCCCGCGTCGCGGCACTGACCGACCGCTTCCCGCTGTACCCGGCTGTCCAGGGAGGTCTGGCATGAACCAGCGCGAGCTGCCCCAGCACCCAGACTTCCTGTGGACCAACCCCGACCCGAAGAAGAGCTACGACGTCGTCATCGTCGGCGGCGGCGGCCACGGGCTCGCCACCGCCTACAACCTGGCCAAGAACCACGGCATCACGAACGTCGCCGTGCTCGAGAAGGGCTGGCTCGCCGGCGGCAACATGGCCCGCAACACCACCATCATCAGGTCGAACTATCTCTGGGACGAGTCAGCGGCCATCTATGAGACCTCCCTCAAGCTGTGGGAGACCATGGAGGAGGACCTCGGCTATGACGTGTTCTTCAGCCAGCGCGGCGTGCTCAACCTGGCGCACACGCTGCAGGACGAGCGCGACTCGGTACGTCGAGTCGAGGCGAACCGTCTCAACGGGGTTGACGCGGAGTGGGTCACCCCGCAGCAGGTCAAGGAGCTGTGCCCGATCATCAACACCAACGATGACATCCGCTACCCGGTGAGGGGCGGCACCTTCCAGCCGAGGGCCGGTATCGCCAAGCACGACTGGGTCGCCTGGGGCTACGCCCGACGCGCCAACGACATGGGCGTCGACCTCATCCAGAACTGCGAGGTCACCGGCTTCGTCAAGGACGGCGACCGGGTGGTCGGAGTCGAGACGAACCGGGGTCGGATCCAGGCCGGCAAGGTCGCCCTGTGCGCTGCGGGGTACACCTCCGTGCTCGCCGACCTCGCCGGGTTCCGGGTGCCGATCCAGTCCCACCCCTTGCAGGCGCTGGTCTCCGAGCTGCACGAGATCGTCCACCCCACGGTGGTCATGTCCAACCACGTGCACGTCTACGTCTCGCAGGCCCACAAGGGCGAGCTGGTGATGGGCGCCGGGGTCGATGCCTACAACGGCTACGGCCAGCGCGGCTCGTTCCACGTCATCGAGCAGCAGATGGCGGCGGCCGTCGAGCTCTTCCCGATCTTCGCCCGCGCCCACCTGCTGCGCACCTGGGGTGGAGTCGTCGACGTCACGCTCGACGCCTCACCGGTCATGGGGCTCTCCCCCGTCGACCAGATGTACGTCAACTGTGGCTGGGGCACCGGCGGCTTCAAGGCCGTGCCTGCCGCCGGGCTCGCCTACGCCCACACCATCGCCCACGACGAACCGCATCCGCTCAACCGTGCCTACGGTCTGGACCGATTCGTCACCGGCGCCCTCATCGACGAGCACGGCGCTGCCGCCGTTGCCCACTGACGGCAAGGAGTCCCCAGCCATGATGATCATCCCCTGCCCGTTCTGCGGGCCACGCAACGAGACCGAGTACGCATACGGCGGTCAGGCGCACGTGGCCTACCCCGACGACCCCCACTCCCTCACCGACGAGGAGTGGGCGCAGTTCCTGTTCTACCGCGACAACCCCCGGGGCAGCTACGCCGAGCGCTGGCAGCACTCGGCCGGATGCCGCAAGTGGTTCAACGCCGTCCGCGACACGCACACCTACGAGATCACCCACGTCTACCGCCTCGACCAGGCCCGCCCCGACGGGCTGCCCCAGGCGCCATCCGCGACACAGGAGGTCGGAGCATGACCCAACACCAGAGCAGCAACCAGGTCGGCCGGCTCGACGCCGGTGGGCGTCTGGACCGCGACCGACCGATCAGGTTCACGGTCGACGGCACGACCCTGACGGGCTACGCCGGGGACACGCTCACCTCCGCGCTGGTCGCGAACCGGCGGCTGCGCGTGGGAGACTCGATCTACCTGCGTCGCCCGCGCGGCATCGTCAGCGCGGGCGTCGAGGAGCCCAACGCCTTCGTGCGCGTCAACGGCGACCACAACGAGTCGATGCTCCCCGCCACCACCCTCGAGCTGCGCGACGGCCTCGACGTCACCTTCCTCGACGGCATCGGCGTGCTCGACGAGCGCCCCGACCGCAGCGAGTACGACAAGATGCACGTGCACACGGACGTGGCTGTCGTCGGCGCCGGCCCGGCGGGTCTCGCCGCCGCCAGGGAGGCGGCGGCCACGGGAGCCCGGGTGGTGCTCTTCGAGCAGGACGTCGAGCTCGGAGGCTCCCTGCTGGCCGACACCTTCGCGACCGTCGCGGGCCAGCCGGCCTCGGACTACGTCGCCGGCGTCCGGGCCGAGCTCGAGGCCGCCCCCGAGGTCACCGTGCTGACGCGCACGAGCGTCTTCGGCAGCTACGACAACAACTTCCTGGTCGCGCTCGAGAAGCGCGACGGCGCGTCGCCGGCCCGCGACGGCGTCTCACGACAGCGGCTGTGGCACGTCACCGCCGCGCAGGTCGTGCTCGCGGTCGGTGCCTTCGAGCGTCCGATCGTGTTCAGCGACAACGACGTCCCCGGCGTCATGCTGGCCTCCGCGGTGCGCGCCTACGTCGAGCGCTGGGCTGCTCTCCCCGGCCGCGACGTCGTGATGTTCACGACCAACGACTCCGCCTACGAGACGGCCGCATCCCTGAAGAGGGCCGGAGCGAAGGTCACGATCGTCGACGCGCGCCCGGAGGTCGGGGCCGCGGCCTCCGCGCAGGAGGGTGCCCGGCGGGCCGGCCTCACCGTGCACACGGCCTCCGCCGTCGTGGGGGTCGAGGGCAGCGACCGTGTGACCGGCGCGTTCGTGGCGACGATCGACGCCGCCGGCCAGCTGGTCGGAGACGCGCATCTGCTCGCCTGCGACCTCGTCGCGGTCTCGGGCGGTTGGACCCCCAACGTCAGCCTGCACAGCCAACGTCAGGGCCGGCTCGCCTGGGACGACGTCCTCGCCGGCTTCGTGCCGACCGCCCGCGTCAAGGACCAGTTCGTGGTCGGCGCCGGCAGCGGCACCTACGACACGACCGAGTGCCTGACCGAGGGCGCCCGTGCCGGACGAGCTGCCGCCCACCAGGCGGGCTTCCCCGGTTCAGGTCGCGGCGGGCACGTCGCCGAAAGCGCCGAGGTCAGGACTGCCCGTCAGCACCGCGCCGTCGGCGTGGTCCGTCAGGTCTGGGCCGTGCCCGCCCTCGACGGCTCGCTCGACACCCACTTCGTCGACCCACATCGCGACAACACCGCCGCCGACGTGCTCCGCGCCACGTCGGCGGGCATGCGCTCGGTCGAGCACGTCAAGCGCTACACCTCCATCAGCACCGGGATCGACCAGGGCAGGATCGGAGGTGTCAACACCATCGGGCTGCTCACCCAGCTGCTCTCGGGCAACGACACCAAGTCGATCCCGGCAGGACAGCCCGGCCAGGACCCGGTGGAGACGACCACCTCAGGTCAGCCTGCCCACCGGCCCACGCCGGGCACCATCGGCACGACGACCTTCCGGGCCCCGTTCACCCCCGTGGCGTTCACCGCACTGGCCGGTCGCGGCCGCGGTGCCATGTTCGACGCCGCCCGCACCAGCCCCGCCCACCCGTGGCACGTCGAGCACGGCGCGCGTTTCGAGGACGTCGGCCAGTGGAAGCGCCCGTGGTTCTACCCCCGCGTCGGGGAGGACATGGATGCCGCCGTGGCCCGGGAGTGCCGGGCGGCTCGCGAGGGGGTGGCCTTCATGGACGCGACCACCCTGGGCAAGATCGAGATCCGGGGCGCCGATGCTCCCGAGTTCCTCAACCGCATCTACACCAACCCGTTCCTCAAGCTCCCCGTGGGCAAGGGTCGCTACGGCGTCATGTGCACGGTCTCCGGGATGGTGCTCGACGACGGCGTCACGCTGCGTCTTGACGACGACCGCTTCTTCATGACCACGACCACCGGTGGAGCGGCCAAGGTGCTCGACTGGCTCGAGGAGTGGAGCCAGACCGAGTGGCCGGAGCTCGACGTCACCCTCACCTCGGTGACCGAGCAGTGGTCGACCGTCGCCGTCGTGGGTCCGCGGTCCCGCGACGTCGTCGCCAAGCTCGCCCCCGACCTCGACGTGTCCAAGGAGGGGTTCGGCTTCATGGAGTTCCGGGAGACGACACTCGCCTCCGGCATCGACGCGCGGGTCTGCCGCATCACCTTCTCGGGCGAGCTCGCCTACGAGATCAACGTGCCGCGCTGGTACGGGCTGAAGGTCTGGGAGGACGTCGCGGCCGCGGGCGAGGAGTTCGACATCACGCCGTACGGCACCGAGACGATGCACGTGCTGCGTGCGGAGAAGGCCTACCCCATCGTCGGACAGGACACCGACGGCACCATCACCCCGCACGACCTCGGCATGGACTGGGTCGTCTCCAAGACCAAGGAGTTCATCGGCAAGCGGTCGTTCTCGCGGGCGGCCCACACCCAGCCGGGCCGCAAGCAGCTCGTCAGCGTGTTGCCGCTCGACCACTCCCTGCGTCTGCCGGAGGGGGCGCAGCTCATCGAGCCCGACGCCCTCGGTGACTACACCGGCGACGGGCTGCCGAGAGCGCCCATCGCGATGCTGGGATTGGTCACCTCGAGCTACCACAGCCAGGCGTTGGGCCGCAGCTTCGCGCTCGCCCTCGTCAAGGACGGACCCAGCCGGGTCGGTCAGACACTGCTCGCCTCGTTCGGTGGCCGGTTCACCGAGGTCGAGGTCCGCGAACCCGTGCTCTACGACAAGGAAGGAGCTCGCCGAGATGGCTGAGCAGATGACACTGGCGCCGGAAACCCCGGTAGCGCCGACCAGGCGGGAAGCCGCAGTGCTCGGCTACCGCCGCAGCCCCGCCCATCACCTCGCGGTGCTCATGGACCGAGCGAGCGGGAAGCAGGTGCGCCTGCGCGAGGTGCCGTTCCTCACCCAGATCACGATCCGCGCCGCTTCGCCCCAGGCCGTAGCGGCGCTGGGCGGCGCCCTCGGCGTGACCCTGCCTCGTGCGGTGGGAGAGGTGACCCACGGTGAGCAGCGCTGGCCGGGCCCAGTGGCGGCCGTCTGGCTCTCGCCCGACGAGTGGCTCGCCGTGCTCGGCGACGAGGCCGAGACCGGGGTGGCCGGCACCGCCGTCGTCGAGTCGCTGACCGTGGCGCTGGGGGAGCGTCGGGGTCAGGTCGTGGACGTGTCGGCGAACCGCGCGACCCTCGAGCTGTCGGGCCCGAAGGCGCGCGAGGTGCTCGACAAGACGATCGAGCTCGACCTGCACCCCCGTGAGTTCCCGATCGGCCGAGCTGTCGCGACGCAGATGGAGTCGGTCGCCGTCATCCTCTGGCGGACCGCCGAGGCCACCTGGCAGCTGATGCCGCGGGCGTCCTTCACCGAGCACGTCGTGCTGTGGTTGGCTGACGGGATGCGGGAGTTCGCCTGATGGCCCTCAGCGCTCTCGACCTCTTCTCCGTGGGCATCGGGCCGTCCTCGTCGCACACGGTCGGCCCGATGCGCGCGGCCCGTCGGTTCACCCTGGCCCTCGGCGAGCTGCATCTGCTCGATGTGACCACCCGGGTGGAGGCCCAGCTCTACGGGTCGCTCGGGGCCACCGGTCACGGGCACGGCTCCGACCGCGCGGTGCTGCTCGGCCTGGAGGGGGAGGACCCCGAGACCGTCGACACCGACCGGGCGATGGAACGGGTCGACCAGGTGCACGCGAGCGGACGGCTGCACCTGGGAGGAATGCGCGACATCGGCTTCGACACCCACGAGGACCTCACGATGCACCGGCGCCGGTCGCTGCCCGCACACCCGAACGGGATGACATTCGAGGCCTTCGACGCGGGTGGCGTCTCGCTGCTCCACCGCACCTACTACTCCGTCGGAGGCGGGTTCGTGGTCGACGAGCGGGCGACCGGCAGCGACCGGGTCGTGATGGACGAGACCCCGGTCCAGCATCCCTTCGAGACGGGGAACGAGCTGCTCATGCACTGCAGAGCACACGGCCTGTCGATCGCCGAGGTGATGATGGCCAACGAGCTGTCGTGGCGCACCGAAGCGCAGGTGCGATCCCAGCTGCTCCACCTCTGGAAGGTCATGCAGGAGTGTGTGGAGACCGGCTGCACCCGAACCGAGACGACCCTGCCCGGGGGCCTGAAGGTGCGCCGACGGGCCCCCGAGCTGCGGATCCGGTTGCGCGAGCAGGAGGCGGCGGCGGCTGGCGGTGCCGCGAAGCTCGACCCGCTGTGGGCGATGGAGTGGGTCAACCTCTACGCGCTCGCGGTCAACGAGGAGAACGCCTCCGGCGGCCGCATCGTCACCGCGCCCACCAACGGCGCCGCCGGCATCATCCCGGCAGTCCTGCACTTCTACACCCGCTTCGTCGACGGGGCCGACGACGACAAGGTCGTCGAGTTCCTGCTCACGGCGGCGGCGATCGGCATCCTCTTCAAGCTCGGCGCGTCCATCTCGGGCGCCGAGGTGGGGTGCCAGGGCGAGGTCGGTTCGGCGTGCTCGATGGCGGCCGGAGGTCTGGCCGCTGTGCTCGGCGCCACCCCGGAGCAGGTCGAGAACGCCGCGGAGATCGGCATCGAGCACAACCTCGGGCTCACCTGCGACCCCGTCGGTGGCCTCGTGCAGATCCCGTGCATCGAACGGAACGCCATCGCCTCGGTCAAGGCCATCAACGCCGCCCGGCTCTCACGCCACGGCGACGGGAGCCACAAGGTGACCCTCGACCAGGCCATCAAGACGATGCGCGAGACCGGCGCCGACATGAAGATCAAGTACAAGGAGACCTCCCGCGGAGGTCTCGCCGTCAACGTCATCGAATGTTGAGAGGTGACCGTCACGCCGGGCTGGGGATGACTGACCGGAGCGCCGTGTGCTGCTCCGACCAGATGTGTGCGCGCAGCCGGTTCACGGCGCTGGCGATTGCATCTTCCACGCTCGCCGGGCGATCCGGCTGGCGGCCTTGATCTGGCTGAGTGGCTCATTTCGTCTTTCGTAGCTCGGCCTCGACGGCTGAGGCGGCCATGCCGAGCGTCGCGACGTACGACTTGAGGCGGTGCGGGTCGTAGCGGACGCTGGGCATGGAGATCGAGAGTCCCGCGGCCGCCGAGCCGTCGGGACGTCGTACGGGTCTGCCCACTGCCACCACGCCACGCTCGGAACGGCCGTCGTTGACCGCGAAGCCCTGCCGGCGGATGTGCGCGAGGTCCTTGCGCAGCTGGGCCATCGCTGGCCGCTCGCCCGGACGGTTCCGGTAGCGCTCCGGGTCGTAGAGGGCGTCCACCTCGGTCTCGGACAGCTCGGCGAGCAGGACCAGCCCGCCGGTGACCTGGTGGGCGGGGAACACCATGCCCTCCCGGTTCCCGACGCGCAGGACCTGGCTGCACTCGACAGACGCGACGAACCGCGCGGTGTCGCCGGTGCGGGCGATCAGGTTGGCAGACTCCTCGAGCACGTCGACGACACGCTGCAGGTGCGGAAGGGCGATCGCGCGCAGCCGTGAGGCCTCCGAGGGGGAGTGGGCGGCCAGCTCGAGCACCGGGCCGGCGTGGTAGACGCGGCTCTCGTCCTGGACCGCGAAGTCGCGGTAGACGAGCATCGTCAGCAGCCGGTGCGCGGTCGAGCGTGCGATGCCGAGCCGCTGCGCAGCCTCGGACACCGTGAGGCGTCCCTCGAGCTGCAGCATGGTGGCGATGTGCAGGGCGTGGTCCACGCTCGAGATGGCGTACGACGGCCGGGTCCGCATCTCATGAGCCATTCGCCAGCCTTTCTGTCTTGCAGAATCTCCTGTTCTTCACAACGCTACACCTCGATGGTTGTCTCATGACCACAACCACCCCCACATCCCCCGGCGTCCAGTCGACCGCTCGACGGTCCGCGGCGCTGGTCATCGCCCTGTGCTGGCTGATCGTCGTCTTCGACGGCTATGACCTCATCGTCTACGGGACCACCATCCCGTCCCTCCTCGCCGAGCCGGGCTGGCACCTCACCCCGGGCACGGCAGGCACCATCGGCAGCCTGGCGTTCGTCGGCATGCTCGTCGGCGCGCTGACCGCTGGCAGTCTCGCGGACCGCCTGGGCAGGCGGCGCACGATCATCGGCTGCGTCGCCTGGTTCAGCGTCTTCACCGGTCTGTGCGGTCTGGCCGCGTCCCCCGAGATGTTCGGAGGGCTGCGCTTCCTGGCCGGTCTGGGGCTGGGCGGCCTGGTGCCGTCGGCCAACGCCCTGACCTCAGAGTTCGTCTCCACACGCCGGCGCTCGGTCGATCTCGACCGATGATGATGTCCGGCGTCCCGATCGGTGGCTCCATGGCCGCTGTCGTGGGGATCCACGCGATCCCGCAGCCTGGGCTGGCACTCGATGTACCTGTTCGCGCTTCAGCGGCTTCGTCCTGCTGGCGCTGATCGTCGTGCTGCTCCCGGAGTCACCCACGCTGGTTGCGTGCGCACGGACGGATTCAGGAGGCTCTCGCCGTCGAGCAGCGCTTCGGCGTGGCGGTGGGCGACCGCACCGGCGCCGAGCACCACCCGGGCATCCGCACGATCCTCAAGCCTCCGTTCGTCGGTGCCACCGTGCTCTTCGCGCTCGCCTCGGTCGCCACCCTGCTCGCGTGGTACGGCCTGGGCACCTGGCTGCCCAAGCTGATGTCCGGTGACGCACGCTTCGACCTCGGCAGCGACCCGCTCACGTTCCTGCTCGCCCTCAACCTCGGTGCCGTCGCCGGATCCGTCCGTCACCGCCTAGGCCGCGACCCGGATCGGCCCGCTGCCCAGCGCCGTCCTCGCAGCGGCCGTCGCCGCTGCCGGCCTGGCCTTCCTGGTCACCTACCCGTCCTCGGTCGACCCTGGTCTACGCCGCTCTGATCCTCGCCGGTGTCGGCACCCACGGCACCCAGTGCCTGATCATCTCGGCGGTCGCCACGCCACTACCCGGCTCAGCTGCGCGGCACCTCGCTCGGTTCGCCCTCGGCGCCGGCCGGATCGGCGCCGTCGCCGCCCCCCAGCTCGGCGGCTGGCTGCTGGGCGCCGGGCTGGGGGTCGGCTCCAACTTCCTGCTCTTCGCCGCAGCGGCAGCCTGTCTCGGCCGTCCTGCTGCTCGTCACCCACCTCGCCACCCGGCCCGCCTCGACCATCACGGTGGTCGGTGAGCTCGCCCACTGAACCAGAGACCCATCCCACCGAAGGAGAAACGCATGACCACCTCACAGGTCGACTCCCCGGTCCGGATCGTCGCCGAGGATGCTCCTGACCAGCCCACGCCCACCGCGGAGCTCGAGGAGCTCTACCGCGGCTTCGAGAAGGAGCTGCTGGTCCCGCTGTGGACCGAGATCGGCGACCTGATGCCGGCGCACCCGCAGTCCAAGGCGCGCCGCACCTGTGGCGCTGGGAGACCCTGCTGCCACTGGCCGAGCGAGGCCGGCCAGCTGGTGCCCGTCGGTCGCGGCGGCGAGCGCCGCGCGATCGCGCTGGCCAACCCGTCGCTGGGCGGCCGGCCCTTCGTCTCCCCCACCCTGTGGGCCGCGATCCAGTACCTGATGCCCGGCGAGGACGCCCCCGAGCACCGGCACACCCAGCACGCCTTCCGCTTCGTGGTCGAGGGCGAAGGGCGTCTGGACCGTCGTCGGCCGCGACCCGGTCGCCGATGAGCCGCGGCGACTTCCTGCCGCAGGCCGGCTGGAACTGGCACGCCCACCACAACGCCACCGACAAGCCGATGGCCTGGATCGACGGGCTCGACATCCCGTTCCAGTACGCCGCGGAGTCGCAGTTCTTCGAGTTCGGCCGCGACGAGATCAGCGACGAGGAGCGCATCACCCCGGCCCGCTCGCGCTCCGAGCGGCTCGTGGGGCCACCCCGGCCTGACGCCCGTCGGCGCCCCGGCCGCGGCCCCGGCAGCCCGCTGCTCGCCTACCGGTGGGAGCACACCGACCGCGCGCTGGCCGACCAGCTGGAGCTCGAGGCCGAGGGGTACGCCGGCGTCGTCGAGCCCGGCCACGCCGCCGTCCGCTTCACCGACCCGCGCACCGGCGCGGACGTGCTGCCCACCATCCGCACCGAGATGCACCGCGTCCGCCGCGGCGCCGAGACCGCCGCCCGTCCGCGAGGTCGGCTCGTCGGTCTACCAGGTCTTCGACGGCTCCGGCACCGTCACGCGTCGGCGTCGGAGCCCTGGACCGTCACCCGCGGCGACCTGTTCGTCGTGCCCGTCCTGGCAGCCGTTCACCATCCGCTCCGAGGCCGGCGCCACCGACTCCGACTCCGGCGCGCTCGACCTGTTCCGCTTCAGCGACACCCCCGTCTTCGAGGCCCTGCACCTGCACCGCCTGCAGGTCGCGAAGGAACCCCCCCATGAAGCTCGCCACCCTCGCGCACCAGCCCCAGCACCAGGCCCAGCACCGCCGAGCCGCCACCCGCGCCGTCAGCGCTCGACGGGCGACACCCTCGTCGACCTCGGCTCGCCGACCTCGGTGCGCTTGCTGGCCCAGCCGGACTGGCCGAGCAGGCCGCAGCCGCGGTCCGCGACAGCGCCGCCACCCGGTACGACGCCGGCGTCGGCCGACCTGCCACCCTCGTCCCGCAGCCCTCCAAGGTCGTCTGCGTCGGCCTCAACTACAGCACCCACATCCAGGAGATGGGCCGCGACCTGCCGCAGTTCCCGACGCTGTTCTCGAAGTTCGCCGACACCCTGATCGGCGCCAGCGACGACATCGTCCGCCCGCACGAGACCGACGCCTTCGACTGGGAGGTCGAGCTCGCGGTCGTCATCGGCACGCCGGTCCGCCGCGCCACGCGCCGAGGAGGCCGAGGCGGCGATCGCCGGCTTCACGGTGCTCAACGACATCACCTGCCGCGACTGGCAGTTCCGCACCCGTGAGTGGCTGCAGGGCAAGAACTGGGACTCCACCACCCCGGTCGGCCCCTACCTCGTCACCCCCGACGAGCTGCCCGGCGGCGTACGCCCCGAGCTCGACGTGCGCGCTGACCGTCGACGGCGAGGTGATGCAGTCCGACACCACCGGCGACCTGCTCTTCGACCCGGTCGCCCTGGTGGAGTACGTCTCCACGATGGTCCGGCTCAACCCCGGCGACCTCATCGCCACCGGCACCCCCGGCGGCGTCGGGCCACGCCCGCAACCCGAAGCGCTACCTCGTCGGCGGCGAGACCGTGGTCGCCGAGATCGAGGGCATCGGCCGTCTGCGAGAACCTCGTCGTCAAGGACGGCGTCCGCTGATGACCGCACCGCCGCCGCCTCCGACGCCGCCCCCGAGAGCATCTGGGCTGCCGCTGGCCTGGGTCGAAGCCGGCACCAAGCTCGTCCACCGAGGCGATCGCCGGGCTGGACGAGACGGCGTTCGACGCGCCGAGCGCCCTGCCCGGCTGGACGCCGCAAGCACCTGGTCGCCCACCTCGCGGCGAACGCCGACGCGGTCGGCAACCTGGTGCACTGGGCGGCCACCGGGGACGCACCCCGATGTACTCCTCGCCCGAGCAGCGCGACGCCGACATCGAGGCCGGCAGCACGCCGCACCGGCGAGCGAGCTGCGCGGCCTGGTTCGACGCCTCGGCCGCGCGGCTTGCCGAGGCGATGGGCGCCCTGACCCCCGAGCAGTGGCGCACCGAGGTCGTCACCGCTCAGGGACGCACCGTGCCCGCGACGGAGACCCCGTGGATGCGCGCACGCGAGGTGATGGTGCACGCCGTCGACCTCGGCACCGGCGCCGCCTTCGCGGACCTGCCGGCGGAGTTCCTGGCCGCGCTGTGCGACGACGTCATCGCCAAGCGGGGAGCCGCGTCGCCCGCAGGTCGACGCCCCGCCGGACCAGCGCGCCGCCTGGCTCACCGGTCGCCCGCACGACCTGCACCGAAGCCCCCACCCTGCCCCCCTGGCTCTGAGCGAGAAGAAGGAGACCAGCATGAACACGCAGACAACGCCACCCACTCCACCCACCTCGGGCCCGGCCCCCGACGCCATCGTCGTCGGCGGCGGCATCGGCGGCCTCGGCGCCGCCTTCGCCCTGCCCGCAAAGGGCTCCGGGTCCGCGTGCTCGAGCGCGCCGAGGAGTTCGGGGAGGTCGGCGCCGGGCTGCAGATCGCCCCGAACTGCACCCGCATCCTCGCACGACTACGGCCTCCTCGACGAGGCGCGCAGCTCGGCGTGCTGCCCGAGAGCATGGTGATGAAGGACGCCGTCGACGGCATCCGAGCTGACCCGGCTGGACCTCGGCGACGTCGAGCGGCACTACGGCTTCCCCTACATGGTCATCCACCGCAGCGACCTGCACGGCATCCTGCTGCGGGCCTGCCAGCGGGCCGGGGTGGACCTGCTCAACGACCAGCACGTCGTCGGCTACGAGAACACCGGCCGGGGCGCGCGCGTCATCCTCGCCGACGGCCACACCGAGGAGGCCGAGGTGGTCATCGCCGCCGACGGGCTGCACTCGGTCGCCCGCGCGCTGTCTCGTCGACGACGAGCCGGTCAACTCGCGCCTACGTCGCCTACCGCGGCGCCGTCCCGATCGAGCAGGTCCGCGACAACGACATCTCCGAGACCGACGTCGTCGTCTACGTCGGGCCGCGGTGCCACTTCGTGCAGTACCCGCTGCGCGGCGGCGAGATGTTCAACCAGGTCGCCGTCTTCGAGTCGCCCAAGGCGCTGCGCCGGCGAGGAGGACTGGGGCACGCCGGACGAGCTCGACGCCGCCTTCGCGGGCACCTGCGCGCAGGTGCAGCAGGGCCTGCCCGCTGATGTGGCGCGACCGCTGGTGGCGGATGTTCGACCGCGACCCGATCATGAACTGGGTGCACGGCCGGATCGCGCTGCTCGGCGACGCCGCGCACCCGCCCCTGCAGTACATGGCCCAGGGCGCGGTCATGGCGCATCGAGGACGGCTGGGTGCTCGCCGAGCACGTCGGCCGCCAGGCCGCGGGCCGGACGCGCCGACGGATCCGGCGTGGACTGGGACGCCGCCCTGGCGGCCTACGACGCGGTGCGGCCCGAGCACTGCCGCCGCGTGGTGCTGGCCGCTCGGGCCTGGGGCGAGCTGTGGCACCTCGACGGCCTGGCAAGCGAGCAGCGCAACGCGATCCTCCGCGCCCGGGACACCCACGACTACTCCTTCACCGACTGGATCTTCGGCCCCACGGCGCTGTTCCCCGAGGAGGAGCCGGACCCCTACCAGCCCATCCCGCTCGACCGAGAGAAGCCCACCCACGTCACGTCGAACCGTGAGCAGCGGGTGACAGCGGGACGCGAGCTCGCCGACATCGCGGACGAGCCGTCCGTCGTCCCAGTAGCGCTGTAATTTGACGGCGACGCCCTTGCTAGCAGCAACCCGCCTGGCGAGACGTGAGACGGCGGCGGGGTCAAGCTCCATCGATGTGCCTGCGTGCTTACCCCGGAACGAAATTCAGGTGTTTCAGGGACTGCATGAGTTGTAACTCAGGGAGGCCGGATGGGGGGCGATCGACCGACTGCTCCATCCCCCAACCGTGAGCCACCTGTGGACGGTTGCTGCCGCCGCGTGATCGGTTCCTCGGCAACGAGCTGGTGGCGCAGTCATCGGTCTTGGGACATTGAGCACAGGTCCGCTGGAGGGCGTCTTGGTGCACCTCATCGGCGGCTGTGTCTTCGCAGCGGAGAAGACCACCACAGTGGGCGAGCGAGTAGTGGAGCACCTGCGTCACTGACCCCGCTTGTCTCTATTGCTCGGATTTTGGGTTCTCCTCGGGTTTCCGTGGGTCCTCGAACCGGCACATAGTGGGCACGCAGCCGGGCGCTGGGCGGAAGATCCCGTTGCAGAGCTGGGGATCGCGCTGCTTACGGGACCGCCTCTCCAAGTTCAAGGGTGCTGCGCATCGCGTGCGCGCGACGGCCTACGGCCGCCCTTGAGCTCGGAGCCTCTGCGGCCCCTGGCGCAGCAAGCGTCGGCAGGCCCAAGGCCGCCGCGCACGACGCGCGATCCCCAGCCCTGCAACGGACGCGCCCGCCAGAGGCCCTTGTGGTGCTGGCGACTCCGACCCCCACGCAGACCGTGACGACATCGCTGGTTCGGGCGAATCGTCCTCGAAAGACGACCCACACAAAGTCGAGGAGTCCCCGGATCTTGGGGTCATCCTCGACGATCGCCTGGCAGCTCAGTCGCTGATCATCTCTTCCCCGGGGTGGGCTTGATACCAGGCCGCCATCGCCTCGTCCCAGTCGTCTCCTGACAGGGCGGTCAGCGAGGCGGGGAACAGGCCGTCCTCCTCCTTGCTGATGTGCTCGAGCAGCTCGGTGACCGCCGTACGGATCCGTTGCTGGTCGGTCGGGTCAGCGACGTCAACAGTGGCGAGCAGGTGGGCGAGCTCGCGGTGCTCCTCGATGAGAGGAGCGATGTAGCCGGCGAACTCCTCCTCACGTTGCATGACGCGGAAGATGCCGTTCTCCTCTCCTCGCCAGTGCGCATCGAGCAGATCGGCCATCTCCTGGACGCAGGCTCGTGCCTTGTCCGTGTCCACGGCGTCGATGGCTCGAACCGCGTCTGCGCCGAGGTCGGTGACACGTTCGTGCTCGGCGATGTAGTCCCGGATCAGCGACACGTGGCGGCAGCCGCAGTAGTGGCACACCTCGGTTCAGGCGCTCTCGTCCGGGCGGGGTGTGGTGGCGGGGTCGGTGAGCTTGGCGACGGTGAGCAGGATGACGCTGTCCTCGATCGCCGCCAGTGAGTGCCGGCTGTCCGGGACGACCAGCAGATCGCCCGGGGACCCGTTCCAGACCACGTCTCCGGCTCGCAGCTCGACCCGTCCCTGGAGCACCTGGACGGTGGCCTCACCCGGGTTCTCGTGCTCGTCGAGCTGTTGCCCACCAGCCAGCGCGATCACCGTCTGCCGCAGCGCATGCTCGTGGCCACCGTAGACCGTCGTCGCCGCACGCCCGCTGGACGTGTGGAGAGCCGCCTTCAGCTGGGCCCGGGCGATCGCTGTCAGCGAGGTCTTGTTCACGACAACCCCTTCCTGGAGGGACGGTTCACGCGATTGACCGGACCGGCATGCGACACGGATAGCCCGTGAGGAGACCCTTCACCGGTCTCTGGTGGCTGGGCGGGGGCTGAGCCTGCCTGGGCGAGGAACGGTGCGATGAGGTCGAGCGGCAGGGGGAAGACGATGGTGGACTTGTCGCCTCCCAGCTCGACAAGCGTCTGCTGGTAGCGCAGCTGCATGGCAGCGGGGTTGCCGCTGAGGACCTCCGAGGCCTCGAACAGCTTCTGTGATGCCTGGAACTCGCCTTCGGCGGAGATGATCTTGGCGCGTCGTTCCCGTTCGGCCTCGGCTGCTCGTGCCATCGCTCGTTGCATCGCTTCGGGGATCTCGACGTCCTTGATCTCGACGGTGGTGACCTTGATGCCCCAGGGCTCGGTCTGGTCGTCGATGATGCGGCGCAGGCTGTCGTTGAGCTCGTCGCGTTCCGACAGCAAAGTGTCGAGATCGGCTCGGCCCAGCACCGAGCGCAGTGTGGTCTGGGCGATCTGGGAGGTGGCGACGGGGTAGGCCTCCACCTCACAGACCGCCAGATCGGGCTTCACGACACGGAAGTAGGCCACGGCGTTGACCCTGGCCGGCACGTTGTCGCGGGTGATGACCTCTTGAGGCGGGATGGTGAGGGTGACCGTGCGGAGGTCGACGCGGATCAACCGGTCCACGAAGGGAAGCAGGAACACCAGCCCCGGTCCGACCAGGGGCCGGAGCCGGCCCATCCGGAAGCAGACGCCTCGCTCGTACTCGCGCAGCACCCGGACGCTGAGCAGCATCGAGGCTGCCATGACGATGAGAAGGGCGATAACGACGACGGCGGCGGTCAACGGGGGTCCTTCCGGTTGTCTGATGCCCAGTGGGTCCGACTCGGTGGTGTGACGCGAAGCCCGCTGCTGGGCGTGGCAGCAGGGAAGCCGGCAGGGGTACGTCGGAAGTGGTCGGTGAACCGGTGTGCGAGGGCGACCGAGGCGAGCAGCGGCGCCGCGACCACGGCGAGGTCGGGGGCCCGGTGATGCCGGACGAGGACCACCACCAGCAGCAGTCCCGCGAGTCCGACCAGGACCAGGACCAGCCCTCGGTGGAACCGTGCTGCCTCGGAGTGCGGCCACGGCTCGGTCTCACGGGTGATCTCGCGGCCGTGGGGGGAGCTGGTGCAGCTGCTCTTGACGGGGCAGCTGTTGCAGACCGTGGGCTTGGCTCGGTAGCGCATCAGCCGGGCCTGCTCGTCGTACCCGGTCGGCCACAGCATCTGGTCCTGGGGGCACACCCAGGCGTCGTGCTCCTGGTGGTAGCGGAACCCGGCGGTGCGGTAGCGGTCGGACCGGGCGTGGCTGTGCCTGGCCAGGCGGTCCAACCCACAGGCGGCCAGGAGCAGCCCGCAGGAATACCCGGTGAAGGCGAGCACCTCGACGGGGACGACTGTCACCGGCCCGGGTCTCCTGCGGCCACCTCGGCCGGCTGGTGGATCTCGGTGAAGAGGATGTCCTCGGGCTCCACGACGACCTGGTTGCCGACCCGGTAGCGGACCCCGAGCCAGCAGATCCACAGGAACGGCAGCGCGCCGCCGACGATGAACACCACGTCACCGGGCAGCCGCATCCACTCCAGAAGGGTGTTGCTGGGGTTGGTGAGGAACTCGAGCTGCCGGGCGGCGAAGTAGCCGTCGTTGACCGACTTGTACAGCTGGAGGATGCCGAGCGGGAGGAGAGTCGCGAACGACATCCATGCCAGCCCGATGTTGGTCGACCAGAACGAGATCTTCGCCAGCGTGTCGGGCCACCGCTCGTCGGGGATGAGGTACCGCAGGCAGAACAGCGCCAGGCCGATGGCCAGCATCCCGTAGACGCCCATCATCGCCGCGTGGGCGTGGTTGGCGGTCAGAGCGGTGCCCATCTCGTAGTAGGAGACGACCGGCAGGTTGACCAGGAACCCGAAGATGCCCGCACCCAGGAAGTTCCAGAAGCCGACCGCCACCAGGAACATCACCGCCCACCGGTGCGGGAAGGGCGTCGCGGAGGACCGCTCCTGCCGGGACCCGAGCTGCAGGAACGACCACGCCTCGACGGTGAGGAACGTCAGCGGGAGCACCTCCGCCGCCGAGAAGAACGCGCCCAGCGCCATCGTCTCGGCCGCGGTGCCGGAGAAGTACAGGTGATGCATGGTGCCGACCACGCCACCGACGGAGTACAAGATGATGTCGAGGTAGATGATCGTCATGGCGACCTTGGGACGGATGACACCCAGGATCACGAACAGGTAGGCCACCAGCACGGTGGTGAAGATCTCGAGGAAGTCCTCGACCCACAGGTGGACGACCATGAACCGCCAGAAGTCCGCCACCGTGTACGAGGACTCGGCGCTGGTCAGGAGCCCCACAGCGTAGAACGCCGGAATGGCGAGGCCGGTGAGGAAGAAGAGCCAGGGCAGGTTGAACCGGGACTGGCCGCGCATCGCGCCGCGAAGCCCCCGGTAGAGCATGAAGGCCCAGAAGAAGAGGCCCGCAGTGAGCAGCACCTGCCACAGCCGTCCCAGGTCCAGGTACTCCCAGCCCTGCATCCCGAGCGCATGCAGAGCCGGCGTCAGCCACCCGTGAATGTCGAGGAGCTCCCCGATCATGCTTCCGAACACGACGACGGCCAGCGCCCCCAGCAGACCGTAGGCCAGCATCGACTGGCGACGCGGCTCCCGCCCCGAGATCATCGGCGCCAGGAACAGACCGGTCGCCAGGAACGAGGTGGCGGTCCAGAAGATCGACAGCTGGACGTGCCAGGTCCGAACCAGGTTGTACGGCAGCCACCGGGCCAGGTCGAACCCGAAGAAGCTGGACAGGTCGGCGCGGTAGTGCTCACTGGCCGCACCCACCAGCACCTGGATGAGGAAGAGCAGACCAACGACCAGGAAGAAGTAGGCGCAGGCTCGTTGGGTGGGCGTGACCGCCACGTCTCCGGGCCGGCGGAACGAGATGGTGTCTGCCTGGCGACCCCGCCAACCCAGTCGCTCACCCCACCGACCGAAGGCAGCGAACAGCACACCGATCCCCGCCAACAAGACGATCAGGGACAGCACGCTCCAGACCACCACGTCGGCGGTCACCGTGTTGTCGACCAGCTCCTCGGGCGGCCAGTTGTTCGTGTAGGAGTAGTCCTTGCCCGGGCGCAGCGTCGACGCCGCCCATGCCGACCATGCGAAGTACGCCGTCAGCTGCCTGACCTCGCCCGGGTCGGTGATCGCCTCGGGCAGCAGCCCCTTCGAGGCACTGTCCGGACCGAAGTACCGCTGGTAGTGCCCGACCAGCTCCCGGAACGCCGTTGCCTGCGCCGCGGTATAGGTCACCGTGTCGGCCTTCGCGTCGTAACGGTTGGTCTTGAAGTCCGAGACCACCTTGTCGCGTGCCGTGCTCGACGCGTCACCGCCGTACTCGCGCGTCACGATCTCTCCCGCCCGATGCAGGTAGTCCGAGGTGAAGTCGGGACCCAGATAGGCGCCGTGCCCGAAGATCGAGCCGTACTCCATCAAGCCGTGCCGCAGGAACAGCTTCTGGCCTGCGGTCACATCGGCACCCGTGAACACCACCTGGCCCGACGGATCGGCGAGCACCCGGGCGGCAATCGGCGGGTCGGCCGTGTAGGCCCGGAAACCGAGGAACCCCAGAACCGCCATGCCGAACAGCAGCACCAGCGCCGTCACCTGCACCCAGGCACGAGAGACCACCTCGTTCGGGTCGGGGTGAGTCTTCAGCAACGAGCCAGAAGCTCTCATGGCCAGGTCCTCCAGCATCGGGGCTCGTCGAGATCGAAACCAAGGCCGCAACCGGCGTCGACCACCGGCTGCCCGTCACCACCCGATCCATGACCGACCACCGAGTGGACGACTACTACCCTCGCGAGGACCAGGCGAGGCGAGTATCGGTCCGAGCATGCCAGCGTCCACCGCACATGTCGAGGACCGACACCGAAGAAGCACGCGCGCCCCCCAAGGGCCATTGGACGGGACTCGCAAACCGCTTGGTCCGTCTCCGCGGTTCGGGCGGGAATCCTCTTCAAGAGGAGGTGACTCGCCGTCGCCCCGACCCCGTGGTCAGTCTCTCTCGCTCTCATCCTGGCCGTTCGCACTCGTCGGGACCGTCTCTCAGCTCCTCTTGGAGATGGCTACGTCGGCCTTTGACGGTGGGCGCGTCGGCAAGATCGGACTCGTGGGCCAGGCTGTTGTCTGTCATCTCCATGGCTGCGACCTCGGGGTGGTGCAGGTCGAAGGCCGGGGACTCGGAGCGGATCCGCGGGATGCTCTCGAAGTTGTGCCGGGGCGGTGGGGACGAGGTGGCCCACTCCAGGGACCGGCCCCAGCCCCACGGGTCGTCGACTCCGACCGGCTCCGTTCGGGCGGACTTGTAGACGTTGAGCAGGAACGGCAGGGTCGAGGCGCCCAGCAGGAAGGCGCCGATCGTGGAGACCTGGTTCAGGGTGGTGAACCCGTCCGAGGGCAGGTAGTCCGCGTAGCGGCGCGGCATGCCCTCCACGCCCAGCCAGTGCTGCACGAGGAACGTGGTGTGGAAGCCGACGAACAGCAGCCAGAAGTGCACCTTGCCGAGCCGCTCGTCCAGCATCCGGCCGGTCATCTTCGGCCACCAGAAGTAGAACCCGGCGAACATCGCGAACACCACGGTGCCGAACACGACGTAGTGGAAGTGGGCGACCACGAAGTAGGAGTCGGTGACGTGGAAGTCCAGCGGCGGGCTGGCCAGGATGATGCCGGTCAGACCTCCGAACAGGAACGTCACCAGGAAGCCGACGGACCACAGCATCGGGGTGTCGAAGGACAGAGATCCCCCCCACATGGTGCCGATCCAGTTGAAGAACTTGATCCCGGTGGGTACGGCGATCAGGAAGCTCATGCCGGAGAAGAACGGGAGGTTCACGGCGCCGGTGGCGAACATGTGGTGCGCCCACACGGAGACCGAGAGTAGGGCGATCGACATCGTGGCGGCCACCAGGCCGACGTAGCCGAAGACCGGCTTGCGGCTGAACACCGGCAGGATCTCGGTGATGATGCCGAAGAACGGCAGCGCGATGATGTAGACCTCGGGGTGGCCGAAGAACCAGAACAGGTGCTGCCACAGGATCGGCCCGCCGTTGGCCGGGTCGAAGATGTGCGCTCCGAGGATGCGGTCGGCCTCCAGGGAGAGGAGGGCGCCGGCCAGGATCGGGAACGCGATCAGCACCAGCAGGCTGGTGACCAGGGTGTTCCAGACGAAGATCGGCATCCGGAACATCGTCATCCCGGGCGCGCGCATGCAGATGATGGTGGTGGTGAAGTTGACGGCGCCGAGGATCGTGCCCAGGCCGGCCATCCACAGCCCCATCACCCACAGGTCCCCGCCGGCGCCGGGACTGCGGACCCCGTCGGAGAGCGGCGTGTAGGCGGTCCAGCCGAAGTCGGCGGCGCCCTGGGGGGTGAGGAAGCCGGAGGCGGCGATCAGCCCGCCGACCAGGAACAGCCAGTAGCTGAACATGTTCAGCCGCGGGAACGCCACGTCGGGCGACCCGATCTGGAGGGGCATGATCACGTTGCCGAAGCCGAAGAACAGCGGGGTCGCGAAGAGCAGCAGCATGATCGTGCCGTGCATCGTGAACAGCTGGTTGTAGAGCTCGTCGTTGACGAGCTGCTGACCCGGGAACGCGAGCTCCGACCGGATCAGCATCGCCATGACCCCACCGATCAGGAACCAGCTGAACGACGTGACGAGGTAGAGCTTCCCGATGATCTTGTGGTCGGTGCTGGTCAGCACCCGGACGACCTGCTGCCCCAGTCTGGGACGCGCCACGTCGCGAGGCGCGTCGAGGGTTGCGGTCATCGGAACCTCCGATATTTGTTCCAATCGAGTCTTTATTTTTACAGGATGATCAGTGAAAAAGACAAGGTTCTGGGCGCCGTCGAGATCGCGGCACACGTGGAATCTGCATCCGGACACGACCGGCTACACCTGGATCAGCCCGTCGAGGTCAGACCTGGCTACGCGACGTCGAGAGCGTCGCGACGGGCGGCGGACGACCACGTTGGGTCTATGCCGCGGTATCGGTGAGGGACACAGAACTCTCGAGTGCTGCACCGAGACCGAGGAGAGTCGGTACGAGGTGCTCGCCGAAGTCCTGGCCAATGATTCGAGCACCCTCGCCAGAGCTCCCGGCAGAGGCAGGGCCCGAGCTTCTACAACCCGGACCTGCCCAGCATCGACGACTACGGCGAGCCGTGGACCCATGACTACCAGAAGCTGATCGCCGCTCCACTGGGCACGCAGAACCCCCTGCGCGCACTCGATCTCCGCGCTCAGCGGCCGCGACATGGACATGGGGTGGGGCGCAACTGGGCGACCCTGCCGCGGCTTCTCCGTCTCCGGCTGCCCCTACAAGAAGGTCTACTTCAACCACCGCACCGGCAAGGCCGAGAAGTGCACGCTGTGCCCACCGCGGATCAAGATCGGGCAGCCGACTGCCTGCTCGGAAACGTGCGTGGGACGGCTGCGCCACCTCGGCGTGTCGGGTACGACGCCGACATGGTGCTGTAGGCCGCAGCCACCCCGGACCCGCACGTCCTCTACGGAGCGCAGCTCGAGGTGATGCTCGACCGCGAGGACCCCGTCGTGGCTGTCGAGGCCGCCCGACAAGGCATCGCCGATGACTGGATGGAGGCTGCGCGCCGGTCACCGACGTACGCCTCGCCAAACGCCACAGGGTGGCGCTGCCGCTGCACCGGAGTACCGCACCATGCCGATGGTCTGGTACATCCCGCCGCTCTCGCCCGTGGCCGACATCGTGCATGCGGCGGGCTACGACGAGGCCGACCCCGACAAGGTGTTCGCCACCATCGACTCGCTGCGGAACCCGATCGAGTACCTCGCCCACCTGTTCACCGCCGGCGACACGCTCCCGGGCCGCCCAACTCGGGCTCGAGCCGAACGCGGAGCTCGGTCGGGCCGTCGACACGAGCCCTTCGGACGGGCAGTTCAGCCTTGAGGCCGAGCCCACCGAACTGACCCACATCCGTCGAAGGCAAGGAGTGGACGCGCCGCGGTCACGGTCTTCGGCGGGCATGAGAAGCGGATGCTCCGCCAGACAGTGGTGTCGCCACGCGCCGGCGCGGAGCCGGCCGAGCACCAGAGCCCCGGGAGAGGCGACGCTCCGAACGGTCTGCGCCAGCTGCTCCCAGCGGTGACAGACTGTCACGCATGGGCGTGCACCCTGTCCGGACCGCGCGGGTCTACGACGAGCCACGGCCCGACGAGGGCACCCGGGTACTGGTCGACCGACTGTGGCCGCGGGGCCTCAGCAAGGACCGGGCCCATGTGGACGTGTGGCTGAAGGACATCGCGCCCTCGAAGGAGCTGCGCCAGTGGTATGGACACGACCCGGCGAAGCATCAGGAGTTCGTGCGCCGCTACCATGCCGAGCTGGGCCGAGGCGCCCCCGCCGCAGCGCTGACCCAGCTCCGCACTCTGCTGGAGGAGTCGCCGGTGACGCTGTTGACCGCCACCAAGGACCTGTCGCTGAGCCAGGCGACGGTCCTGGCCGATGAGCTCGGGTGACCCTCAGCGGTCCATCGTCGCCACGACCAAGGTGACCGCCTTGATGAAGTCGGCGAATGCGTCGTGGATCCCCGGGGCCGGCTCCTCGCGACGGCAGTGCTCCTCGGGAGGTCGGGGTGGCACAGCTGCCGCGTCATCTGCTTCTTCGGGCTGGCCGTCGGCCCATCGTGTCCTGGCGCACCGGTTGCGCGTGCGCGACGGTCTCCTGCGCCAGGGTCATCGGGTGACCCGGATGATCCCATGCGCGCCCCGCTCCGCGTCGACCATGAGGTGCGACACGAACGGGTAGCGCCCAGGCTGGCGTAACGACAATTCGACGAAGCCGCCCTGGGCAGGCCCAAGGGACAACACCTGGCTCGCGCCGTGTTCGGGGTTGTCGCGGCGCAGCAGGTAGGCGCCCTCGTGGAACACCGTCTCGAACTGGCCGCCGACGACGTGGAACTCCGAGGGCCGGTTCGGTCCCGCGTCGAGGACCCAGATCCGGATCCTCTGACCGACCCGCGCGGTGAGCTGAGTGTGGTCGTACTGGTTGACGTAACCGTTGAAGACCACCGCGTCGGGCTCCTCCGTCATCACCTTCGTCGCGTCGGCCGGCCCCCCCTGCGTGCCGAGGTAGAGCTCTGACTGCACCAGAAGATAGCTCTTGGCGACCTTCGACAGGTCGGGGGGATCGATCACCACGGCACCGAACATGCCGTTGGCGATGTGCATCGACAACGGCATCGTCGAGCAGTGGTAGAGCCAGATGCCCGAGTGGCGAGCGGTGAACCGGTAGGTGAGGGACTGGCCGGGTGCGATGGTGCGCATGGCCCGGTCAGGGGCGACCTGGCCGGCGTGGAAGTCGATCGAGTGACCCATCTGGGTGTCGTTGACCAGCCGGATCACGAAGCGGTCGCCGACGCGTCCGTGCAGGGTGGGACCCGGCATGGTTCCGTTGTAGGTCCACAGCTGCTGGCTGACGCCGGGAGACACGTCGGTCTGCACGTCGGAGACCCGGAAGGTCCGACGATGCACTCGGGAGGTCCCGACCGGCGACAGCAACGGGTCGTGCGCCCGGAAGCCGGCCCGTGGCGAGGCCTCGAGGTCCAGGTCGGAAGCCTGCGCCGTACGACCTGTCCGTTCCAGCCACTGGGTGCAATCCGGCCACGCCCGCCCCCGGATCGTGCTCGCTCGGGGGCAGCCCGGTGACGTGAACGTGGAAGACCATTCCCATCTGCCGGTGCCCGATGATCGAGCACCAGCCTTCGATGTCGCGGCCGACCACGCCGACATGGAGTTCGGTGCTCTGGCCGGGTGCCAGTCGACCACTGTCGGCCCCGGACTCGAGCACGAGATCGTGCACAGAGGTGCTGTCGGTGTTCTTCAGGTCGATCACCAGGCGGTTGCCGACCGGCACCTGGACCGTGTCGGGAGTGAACCGCATGTCCTGCGCGTTGACTGCGACGCGGGTGGTCCGGCCGGTCGGGGTGGTCCCGTCGGCGGAGGACGCGTGTCGCACACCGGCCAGGGCACTCGGATCGAGCGCCACCCCGCAGGAGACGGCGAGGACCACCAGCGCGATCCCGGTGGCGGCCAGGCCGGTGCGCTGGCCCTTCGGCCGGTCCGCGGCGACCGGAGCCGGCCCGCTCCGCCGCCCCTTGGACACCGAGCGTGGCATGGCCTGCTGGGTCCGGCGCGCGGCCCACAGCGCGCGGAACATCAAGGGCAGGAAGGCCGCCAACGCCCCGAGGACGAGGGCCGACACCCCGACCCTGACCGAGCTGGGTGCGGGCAGCAGGAACACGAGGACGCCGGCATTGGTCACCGCGACGCGAAGCGCACCTCCGCGGTCCAGCTCGAGGTTGGCGGCGCGGGCGCCCGCCGGCCCCCCGCCGGCGACGACCGGAACCAGGTAGGACATCGCGCCGATCAGCACCTGGGCCCCGAACCCAGCGGCCAGGCCCGGGGTGAGCGACTTGGCCAGCTCATGGGCATCCATCCAGCTCGGAGCGACGAGTGTGCCGATACCGAGGACCGTGACGAGTCCGACGAGCCACGCCACGGCCGCGGCCACCGACCACGCGGGGAAGTGCAGCGGCGGCCTGGTCCGGGCAGCGCTCACCACCGGCCCGGCCAGGAGGCCCACGGCGCCGGCGTACAGCAAGAAGCCGATGCCGGTGAGGGGCCGCAGCCCGACCAGGCAGCCGGCGACGACGAGCAGGATGCCGGCGAGCAGCCCCGGCAGCGCACGGCGAGCCGTCCGCTCCGCGCCCTCGGCGATCCGGGTGCGCAGCATCGTGGGCCACAGCGTGACCAGGGTGCCGAGCACGGTGATCCCCATCCACCCCAGCACGTTGACCGCGACGTGCGCCACCAGCACCCGCTCGTGCCAGTCGCCCGGCAGGCCGCGCACCATGAGCACACCGAAGAGGACGCCGAGCGGGAGCAGTGCCGCCGACGCGACGTAGTAGCGGACCGTGCACGCGAACCGGGAGCCGAGTGCGCGTCGCAGCTGGGCGACCAGCGATGAGGCGTGCCATCCGACGGCCAAGGCGACGGCCGACCCTCCGGCGGCCGCCAACTGCCACTGGTCGGCGAGCACCCCGGTGATCACGAGCACCGCGCCGCCGTTGCACAAGAGCAGCCGCATGGCGCGGTTGCGGTACGTCGCTCCCGTTGCTGCGCCGTGCAGGAGGGCGTCCGCGAAGTGCTGGCTCCACACCAGGATCGAGTGCGTGACCGCGCCGAGCAGCAACAGGTGGAACAGCAGCCACCTGGGTGCCGTCACGTCGCGGTGCACCAACGCGACCAGGACGACGGCCATCAACCACAGCGCGGCCGGAAGGTCGCGTAGCGGTGAGAAGCCCTTGCGCCTGCCGGAGTCGCGCGGACCGGTGTCCGATGCTTGCCATCAGGCGGCCTTCTCCAGGACCGATTGGTTCCCGGGCTGGCCCGCGTTGGCCAGAACCAGACCCGCCGCCAGCCCGAAGAACAGCAGCAGAGCCGCCACGTTGAGCGCCCCGCCGACCTGCCAGGCCAGCCGCGCGTGCAGTGCGTCACCGAGCCACAGCCGCAGCACCAGCGATGCGTGCAGCAGTACCAGGGGCGCCCACAGCGCCCTGCGGTAAGGGAGGGGCCGACGTAGCACCGCGGGCAGGATCACCGGCGCGTGGGCCATGATCATCGAGATGGTGAAGCCGAGGAACGTGGCATGGACGACCACGTCGTACGCCCGGCCTTCGAGCGCCTCCCCGTGCAGCAGCCAGGTGGCCCCCGCGACCAGGACCCAGCAGTAGCCGGCCAGCATGCCGGCGGCCATGAACCGGGTCAGGCCGACGCTGCGGACGGTTCGCCGGGCCACGTCGTGGTACAGCAGCCAGCCGGTCAACCCGACCAGCGAGAGCCCGAACAGGGGATAGCCCGCGATCGGCCACAGCAGCGAGGCCACGGTCGCTGCGAGCAATCCGGTGGCGAGCAGCACCAGGGTGGGGCCGGCCGAGGGGCCCATGGCGAGGCGGGCGAGTTCCAACCGCTCGCCGGCGATGGTCAGCACCAGGAAGCCGGCCAGCCATGGCAGCATCGGCGCGATGTCGAGTCCGCCCAGCCACATCGTGGCAGCCCCGAGACCGAGGACCGCGCCGAGGGCCTGCACGAGGATGGCGTCGTCGCGTTGGCGGCGCCACAGCGGAAGGTAGAGGACGCACATGCCGAGCATGCCGAGGACCAGCGCGATGCGGCCGACGGTGACCGGGATCCGTCCGAGCAGCAACAGGCTGCCGACGCCCAACAGGGCCGGCGCCAGGTAGCCGAGGGGCCGTGCAAGCGCGACGGCACGCTCAAGGCAGACCAGCGTGCCGACGAACCCGAGAACCATCACCATGCCGTGCACGTCGGGGAGCCGGTCGTTGGTGACCGGTGCCGGGACGCCGAGCAGGACCAGCGCCGCGTCGAGCCCGACCAGCATCGACAACCCGGCAAGCAGCAGGGGAGAGCGCAGGATCGCCGTCCAGAGCGGGCCGGGCTGGGCGCGCCACCCTCGCGTATTTGTCACAATGCACAGTGTAATAAACTGGCCGGGATCCCGCGAGTGCGGGGGTCACAACGGAGGAGGACGAGATGGACGACGTGATGCTCGCATCGAGCGAGGCCGACTCCACAGCGGTGGAGGCAGTGGAACAGCACCACGCGGTGCTGGCCGGCACCCTGTCCACCCAGGTGGAACGGTTGCTGGACGCGGGCCAGGCGTGGCAGCCGATCCGGGATCGGCTGGTGGCCTGGTGTCGCAGCGACCTGGTGCCACACGCGCAGGCCGAGGAGCGAACCCTCTACCCCGCTGCGGCGGACTTCGACCGAGCCCGGTTGCTGGTCGACGCGATGCTGGCCGAGCACGGCGTCATCTCGCAGTTGGTCGAGGACCTGGCCCGGGCCACGGACGGAGTCCACGCCGGCGGCACAGCCGCCGCTCTACGCGCCCTCTTCGAGACCCACCTGTCCAAGGAGAACGACCAACTTCTCCCGTTGCTGGCCCAGGCGACGAACGTGGACCTTTCCGGTCTGCTGGACGGCATGCACGACCTGTTGGGAGAAGAGGGACACCACTCCGAAGACGTGGAGGTCCGCGGCGGCCATCAGTGCAGCTGTGGCGAGGTCGACGCTCCCGGCTATCCGGAGCTCGACGCCCGAGGGGTGCCCCATGCCATCCGGCACGCGACGATCTTCGGCGCGCTCGACGCGGTCGGCCCCGGTGCCGGTCTGGTGCTGATCGCGCCCCACGACCCGCTACCGCTCCTGGCCCAGGTCGAGCAGCGCAGCCCCGGCGTCTTCGAGGTCAGCTACCTCGAGCGTGGTCCAGAGGCCTGGCGACTCCTCTTCGCGCGTGGCTGATCCTCGCGAAGGCACTGCAGCGAGCGCCCGCGCGGATCGGACAGCTGCTGGTCGGGGCCGACCGCCAGTCGGTTTCAGACGTTCATCGTGGCGATGACCCTGACCGCTGCGACGGCGGCGGTTCGTAGGGGAACGCGGGGTCGGAGGCGCGGCAGCTCCAGACCGTGAGGGCGGCTGCGGTGATGTCCCGTCGGGGTGCCGCGGCCCGACCGCCGGCCAGGTTCGTGCGACCGGCGGTCGCACCGGCGAGGAATCCACGACCGGGTGCGTCGGCCAGCGCCCAGATCAGGTCGCCGGTGCGCTGGAAGCCGAGCATCGAGTAGGAGGTGAAGAACGGCACCATCGCTGTCTCCCGCGCGTGACCGTCAGTGGCTGCGGCGGTGAACTCGCGCCAGGCCCCCGGCCTCGGTTATCCCCCATCGGGGCGGCCACCGCCGCATCGTCGATGCCGGAAGCCGCTGCGGTCAGGTGGGTGCCTGGATCGCTTGCAGGTGCGCGACGCACATCTGGGGAGTGACGAACGGTTTCAACGAGGTTGCTGCGATCGGTGCACCGAGCTGGTCGAGCGCTCCCTGCATGAGACCCAGATGGATCGCGCACACGATGTCGGTGTGCTTTTCTGCGACCTCTCGGAACGGACAGTGGTGCAGGCGAATTTCGACGTCCTCTCCGGAGGGGCCGGCTTCGGGCTGGAATCCAACCTTCTCCAACAAACTCTCGAGCCGGACGACCGCCTCCCGGCTCTCGAGGCGCTCCGAGGGTGCGGGGCGCTCGATCAGGTGCCGACCCCACATCTTGCCTAGCTCAACGGTCGCGGAGCCAGCCTCCTCGAGGGTGGAGACCAGGCCCGTGAGCATCTCGGCCAGGAGCTCGTAGCTCCTGGGGCCCGGCGCAGCGCCTTCGGAGGTGTACAGGATCCGCGGCCGTCCGCGCGTGTCTCGCGGCTCGCTGGTCCGCTCCGCCAGTCCTTCGTCGACCAGCCCGTCAAGGTGGAACCGGGCCGTGTTGACGTGCACGTCCATCGCGTTTGCGACCTCGGCCACCGACAGCGGCCGGTCAGCCTGGCGCAACAGGGCAAGCACGTCGGTTCGCCGGGCGCCCGACGGGAACTCCGGCGGCGGATCTGTGAGTGTTGCTCCGCGCATGACCTCATTGTCACATATATTTTCGTGGATAACGATCGCCGACACAGAGGCGGGTAGAGCCCTGGACGCGGGTCGGCCTTTCAGTGGGCTCGCGTCCCAGAGCGGGGCCGATCGCGCGCCGTTCTGAACGCTACCCAGGCAGGCTCACGAAGACCTCGCCGCCGTCCAGCCTGGTGGCGTAGACCTGCACCGGCTCCACTGCGGGCGGACCCAGGACCGTGCCGTTGCGCAGATCGAAACGGGACCCGTGACGCCAGCACTCGATCGTGCATCCGTCCACATCGCCCTCAGACAGGGGCACCGCCTCGTGCGTGCACTCGTCGTGGACGGCGAACAGCTCATCACCGAGCCGCACGAGGCACACCGCGACGCCCCCCAGGTCGACCGCGTGGGGCGCCCCGTCCATGAGGGCGGTCAGGTGGCAGGCCCGGTGCCAAGCCACAGGCGGCTCCGATGGGAGTGCGGCAACGTTCACGCCGCACCCCGGTGTCTCACCTCGTGCGGGCTTCACGGCTCCCCACCATCGGCCTCGCACCCTGAAGCGGTGCGAGGATCGACAACGTCTTCTACGGCCTGGCTTGCGGATGAAGGCTCGCCCGTCGCGTGGAGGAGGTGTGCTGCGGTCGTTCGAGCGACGCCTTCCCTTGCCCTCAGAAGAGCTTCGACGTCCAGACCGTAGGTCCGGAGGGCTCCGGGCGCACACGACTGACCGTGTCGCATGTCCCCGATGTCGGGCCCGGACATTCCCGTGTCGAGGGCTCGGGTGCTGCCGATCGGCAGCAGGCCAAGATCGTCCTGCTCGGCGAGGAGGTGGATCTGGCGCGCGGTGTCCAGGCTTGAAAGGCGGTGCCGCCACCTGGACCACTCGCCATACGACCGCTGCTTCGCCATGGTGGTCGCCTGGCGCAACAGCGCGTCGGCGTCGTCGAATGTGCGGCCGAGACTTGCATGCGCGTCACGCCGGGCCTGAACTGTTGCAGTGAATGCAACGACACGCGTCAACTCGGCCCGGGCGTCGTCCACGGCCGTCAGCGCGGCGTCGATTTGATGGGTGAGCACCTCCGACACAGCGGGCTGCCGGCGCCAAGTCATCGCGCACCCGTGCTTGCATTTGTTATGAACACACTCATGTTTATAACACTTGATGGTCCCGGCGCCAACCCCAGTGGCCGAGGCGGCGTCTTGGGTGACGTGCTTGAGGGGTGCCTCTTGCCGTCCCCCTCTTGCTCTCAATCAGGCATGAGCTTGTGCTCGGAGACTTCGGCTGTGAGAGCCTCTTCGCCGTCCGACCTTGATTGAGGACCTGGCACTAGTTTCTATCGCTGACTTCAGCCTCCTGAGCCCTGGTTTCTACCGAGGATCTTGTGTAAAATATGGCGCGTGACATATGTGATCGCACAACCGTGTGTGGACGTGATGGATCGAGCGTGTGTGGACGAGTGCCCGGTCGACTGCATCTACGAGGGCGCGCGTTCGCTGTACATCCAGCCGGACGAGTGCGTCGACTGCGGCGCCTGTGAGCCCGTGTGTCCGGTGGAGGCGATCTACTACGAAGACGACCTGCCCGACACCTGGGCTCAATACCTCGCAGATAACGACGCCTTCTTCAGCGAGACCCTCGCCGGCCGCGCGGCACCTCTGGGTTCTCCCGGCGGTGCGGCAAAGGTTGGCGCGGTCGGAGTGGATACAACCCTCGTCAGCGGCCTGCCGCACGAAGAGGTGTAGCCGATGGGGACATCAGCGGGCCGTCCTGTCGAATCAGGCATCGATCTGGATGGACGAACACCAGGCATCGACGTCGGAGCCTCCCGCGAGGGGCATCGCCGTCCCGAGACTGGACCCCCGGGCGGCCTGGTCGCGGTGTTGTCGCGGTGGGAGACCCGGGGCGGCCACTGGCGAGTAGTCAACGAGACCGAAGCGTGGCTCACCGTCGAACTGATGAGCTGGGACGGTGAGGAAATGAGTCGCGTCACGGGGTCGCGAACCGCGGTGCTATTGAGGTTTCTCGATAGGCGGACGGCGAGCTCGCAGTGATCAAGCACCCCGGACGTGCTGCAGGTAAGACCGCCCACTGCACCTATGGAGTCAATCGCAACAGGGGCCGGCGGCGCAGGACTGCGTCGATCGCGGCGTTATGACCAGCCTATGGGGTCGAGTGTCAAGGGCTTGGTTTCTCGATGGTGGTCATGGGTGAGCGGCTCGTCGGGTTCGCCGGCGGGCTGATGGTCTTGGGGGGTTGGACGCACGATTCATCTCTGGCGTGGACCTCTCGTTTGGCAGCCAAGACTGTGCACGTCTGGCAGCCAAGAACTGTGCACGTCGCAGAGAGTCATATCCTGATACCGATCGGTCCTTGTGCGATTCATGTGCATTTGTCGAGGTCGGCGGGTGTGCAGTCGCCATCTTGTAGGGGTCGGGTGAAGTAGGCACGGGAGTACGCCTCGAACGGGATGCCGTGCTGGTCGGGTGTGGTGGTGCGGCGGAAGTGAAGCGTCAACTCATGGTGGGCAACGGTCCAGGTGTAGGTGTCGTGGGCGTGACTTTCTGCGTCCGTGACCGTCAGGACGCCGTCATGCTCTTGCGCGGCCCCGTACCAGCCGACGTACCAGGTATCGTCGGGGTTCAGCCAGGCGATCTGGAAGGACCGCGAGGCGTAGGTCACCGCAAGGGTGGTGCGTCGGCCGAGCCGTTCGGCGCGCAGAAAGTCCTCGGTGTAGGTGCCGAATCCTGCCCGGCGCAGATCGTGTCGAATCTGCGCGCGCGTGAGTCTCACAAGCCAGGTCCCTCGGAGTTCGGCGGGCAGCTCGCCTGCCGCCTGCGAGCTCAGGGCGCTCTTGGGGTGAGCCGGGACCGGCTCGGCGCCCGGTCCGCTGTTGCTCCTGGACGCGGTGGTGCAGGCCGCGGTTGCCAGGAGTGACATGGCAACCAGGACGGCCGGGACGGCATTACGTGGTCGGGTCACGTTTACCAGTCCAATCTGCGTTCGACACAGCGGGGACTGCTGGGCACCGGCCCCGGATGGTCGAGCCACGCATCGCGAAGGTCAGTCAGGCAGGGCCCTCCGAGCACATTGTGGGAACCGGTGGGCACCCGCACGACGGACGCGTTGGGCAAGCCGGCCAGAGCCGCGCGAACGGCCTTCTCCGGTGTCGAGGCAGCAAGTCCGCCGACCGTGATCAGGACGTGGACGTCCGAGCGCACCGGGTCCGCGGCCGGGGTGCTGGCCGCGACGGGCCAGTGGTCACAGACGCGCCACCACCAACTGCGCTCGTACGCCCGGTGGAAGGCTTCGTCTGTCGGTGCCGCCGTCTCACGCAGGGTGGCCGAGGGGGCAATGTCCTCGCAGAGGACGGTGTTGTAGACGCCTTCGTCCACGACGTGGGCAGACATGCACTTGGCGCGGTAGCCCGGGCACATCGGCCCCTGGGTGCCCAGCAGCTCCGACAGCGCGGACGCGACCTGACCCCGGTCGCGGTGTGCAACCGCAGCGAGCAGCGCGGGCAATGCGCCAGGAAGGCCCCAGCTGCCGGCACTGCCCCCGTCGGTGAGGCTCTGGCGGGCGACGCGGACCAGCAGCGCCGGGTCGAGCACGACGGGTCGGCTGCCGTCCTGCGTGCTGACCGACATCGCCAGGGGCCGGCGGGCCAGTGTGGCGAGGGCGCGTCGCAGCAACGTGGTCGGCTCGGGGTACCTCCTGCGGCAGCCGGAGTCCTGGTCGCACCAGCGCAGCACCTGGATGAAGGCTCGCTTCGACGTACCGGCGGCCAGGCCTCGGGGGTCCACCCCGGGGACGTCGGGCGTGTCGAGCACGACCGCTCGCAGCGCGTCGGCGCGCGCGCGGATCAGCTCGAACGCCACCAGGGAGGCCGACCCGTAGCTGACCACGGTGGCCGGCGCGAGGCGCAGAGCCGTGATGAGGTCGGCGACATCGGCCGCCATCGCTTTCACGTCATACGACGCCACATCGATGCCACGGCGCTCGAGTCTGCGGAAGCACTGGGCGGCAGACCGCTCGGCCTTGCGCAACCAGGCGCGTGATCCGGTGCGGTCGGACCAGCTCACCGCCGCTGGCGCGCCTGCCGACTGCGGGCAGGACAACGAGGGCTCGGAGTGGCTGGTGCCGCGCTGCTCGAGGAACACCACGCGGCGTCTTGTCAGGGCGGCCAGCGGACCGATCCCGGCGTAGTTCGGGCGGGTGGCGATGTCGGTGCCGATCACGACGATCGGGTCGTCGGCGGTCACGGTGGGTGGCGTCAGAGACGCCACCAGCAGACGCACGGTCCCGGTGTTCTCCTCCCGGTTCTCCGGAACCGTCAACGTGCCGCACTCGACCGTCCCGAGGAGCGCGGCAGCGACATCGGCGGGACACTTCCGTTTGGCGTACTCAACCGACGAGGCGCCCGTCGTCTGGTCTTCGTGGTCCGACGTAGCCGTGCAACCGGCGGTCGCGGTCAGCAGGCAGGTCACCAGGCTGATCAGAACCGACCGAGATGCAGCGCGCATGCTCATGGCAAGCGCTCCCACCATGCTTGGAACAACGCGACTCGCGCCGGGCAGGAGTCATGAACACGCGCGAAGGCGGCTCCGCCCTCGGTGACGGTCACGCGGTACACCCCGACCGAAGGGTTGGTACGTTGGCAACCCGGCGAGTCGATGAAGACGTTGGTGGTGAACTTCCCCTCGGACACTTCGTAGGTTGCCCCCGTGCGCACCGCCCCCCGGTACGAGGGCGGCGGCGTGAGCCTGAGCCCGCCGTCCCTGGCGAGCGAGACCCGCCATGTCCCGCGCAGGTCGGATGTGGCCGTGCCGTCGATGACTACGCGGTAACTGCCAGGCAGTGACGGCGGGCTCGGCTGAGCCGGCTGCCGATCGCGGTCGGCGAGTATCGTCAACACCGCCCAGGGGACCGCTCCGAGGATGGCGACCACAGCAGCGGCGACCGCGAGCCGGACCACGGTACGACGACGGTGGCGACGCTGGACCACTGCCAGCTGGTGCTCTACAGCCGGCCCCGGCACCTCGGCGTTGCGTGAGAGGCCGGCGCGGATGCGGTCCTCAATCAGCATGGCCGACCTCCTCGCCGAGCAGTTCCGCCAGCCGTGCCCTCGCCCGGTGCAGGTGCTGCTTGATTGTCGAATCCGACACGTTGAGCACCCGGGCGACCTCGAGCACCGGCAGGTCCTCGTAGTAGTGGAGCACCACCGCAGCGCGCTGGCGCGGGGCCAGCGCGGCGATCGCCTCCGCCAGGTCGACATCCGGCTCCACCGTGCGCGGCGGCCAGAGCGCGGCCCGCTCGCGAGCGAGGCGCTGGCTCTCCCGGCCGGCGTAGCGCACCGCCATTCGGATCGCGACCCGACGCACCCAGGCCTCGGGCTGCTCGTAGGCGGACACCTTCCGCCAGTTCTCCAACAGCTTCAAGAACGCTTCCTGGGTGATCTCCTGAGCCGCGTCGTAGTCACGCAGCACCAAGGTGACCGTGCGGTGCACCCGTGGGAAGGCGGCACGAAACAGCCACTCGTAGTCGGCTCGGTCCTCGCCTCGCATCGTGCACTCCCGGAGCAGCCTGGGCCCCTGATTGGCCCGCCCTCATCCCGAGACAGACGCCACCATGCCCCCAGGTTGACACGCAGCGACGCCCGGGCGCGAGATTTTGTCCACCCCATGCCACGGCTCCGGGATGTCAACCCTGCGGCCGGCTGGCGGCTGTCATCGCGTGACGGCGTCGCACGGCGACCCTCGCCGCCTTCACGTAGCCGTCGACTCGAGGACCCACCAGCCAAGGGAGCATCATGAGCACAAGAACCACATCAATCGTCCGGCTCGCTCTGCTCGCGAGCGTGAGCACCGGCGCCGCCTTCGCCACGGCGCTGCCGGCAGCGGCGAGCGCACCGGACCGCTTCACGGTCGCCACCGACGAGCCGCAGACCTACAGCATCGACTGCGGAGGCTTCCTCGCCACCGGTGAGGGTACATTCTCGGACCGCTTCACCGTCTACTTCGACGCCGACGGCAACGTCGCTCGCTTCACCGAGTTCGTCTCCGCACCCGCCGACGTGTGGACCAACACCGAAACCGGCAACACGATCACCATCCGCGGCCACTTCACCCAGTTCCACGAGCGCATCCCCGGCACCGACGAGTTCAACCGCACCGTCACCGGATTCCGGTACATCGTGAACCAACCAGGATCCGGGATCACCATCCAGGAGGTCGGCCGAGTCGTCTATGACAACCTCGACGAGACCTCCTGGAGCTTCCTGGCCGGACAGCACGACTGGGTCGACCAAGCCCTCATCGAACCCGGCATCTGCGACGCGCTCGCGTGAATGCCTCCTGAATCAGGTAGCCGCACGCCGATCGGATCGGTCGACGGTCGCTGGAGGCGAACTGGCAGTTCCACCGGGATGGTCATGGAGCACATCCGCGACTTCCTGTCGAGAGCGGAGGTCTCTTCGCGGCGGTGTGACGCTGGGTGCGTAGGGCGGTTAGATGCGGAGACGCTGGCTCGTCTGTCCGGTGAGCTTGGCGATCAGTTCGAAGTCCTTGTCGACGTGGAGGACGGCCAGGTTGGCGAGCTCGGCGGTGGCGGCGATCAGGAGGTCAGGGATCGACGGCGCGCGGTGCTGGCCCTTGCCGGTGAGCATCAGCTGAACCTCGAGCGCTCGATCCTCGATGTCGGGCGTCAGGTACTCGACCGGCATGGCCGAGATCGGCGGGGTGTTGAACGCCGCACGAGCATGAGCTGCACTGCGCGCTGAGTAGCCGATCTCGAGTCTGGTCACGGTGGTGATCCGGACCAGGCCTCGCTCGATTCGATTCGCCCAGTCCTCGGCGTCGGGGCTGTCACCCAGACGCACCAAGGCTGACTTGTCAACCAGCCAGTCGGTCACCGCCACGCTGGGTCCATCACCTCGTCATCGGCCAAGTCAGCGAACCTGTCGGCGAACTTGCGAAGGTCCTGGCTAGACACGTCCGCGCTTGAGGTGGCCGCATCGGAGGCCAGACGTCGACGGATGTACTCGGCGCGAGAGAGGCCCAAGCGTGCTGCGTGCGCGTCAACGCCTGCAAGGACTGCCTCTGGAATGTCACGGATCAACACATCAGCCACCCAGGACCACCACCTTCGATATCACACGATATCTGACTGGGGACCTGTTGTCATCGGTGCGGCGAGAGTGCTGCTTTCTGGGTGAAGTGGGCTACCCCGGGCTCGGGGCGGCTGAGCGTCCGCGGGTGAAGACGGGGTCGAGGACGGCGGCGACCGCGGCGACCTGCACGTCGAGGCTCTCGTCGCAGATGTTCTCCAGTCCTTCCTTGCGTCGCCATGCCGCCCACTTGGGCTGCGAGATGCTCCCGTAGCCGGCGAGCATCGAACCGACTGCGCTGAGGTCGACGCCGCGGTAGTCCGCGCACAGCCTGCGCCGATGCGAGCAGGAGCTCGTCGTCGATGTCATACATGGCGGCGAGGCGGACGATGTCGACGTAGTCGCGCCACCGGGTGCTGGTGGTTCCCCGCTCCAGAATGGTGACTCCCTTCTCGGCGAGCACTGTCTCGGGGGCGTAGCCCAGCATCTTGATGTGGTCGCCGAGGACGCGGGGAACGGTGACCATCTTCGGTGTCGGGACGATGAGGTCGCCGGTGGAGATGTCCCAGACCACCTTTCCCGGTGAAGGAACCGATCGAGATGTTCACCCGCACCCGTAGGCCCGGGTACTCGGCCTCCTCGCGGATCTCTTGGACATCCAAGCTGCGCAAGTCGAACTCCACACCGTCGTCTGCGGGGACCGCGGCGACATCGCTGAGGATGCGGGCGATGGCGCCGGCCGTGACGGTCGAGCTGATCGCCTCAGCATCAACGTCCTTGGTGGGTCGCCGGGCCCCGTAGGCGGCGAGCAGGATGCCACCCTTCAGCACGAAGTCGTTCCCGTGGTCGGTATGGGTCAGGCGGTCCAGGAACGACTCCAGCGCATGTCTTGTGAGGTACTCGGCCGTGAGGGGCTGCCTTCGTGCTGCGGAACTGTCGGTGCGGGCCTTCTTCTGGATCTGGTGGAAGACCTCCTGACCGCGTGTCACGTGAGCGCCTCGAGGGTGCGCTGCAGCGGTCCCGAGGCGCGCGGGAGCTGTGCGGCGATCGCCATCAGCTGGGCGGGCTTGCCGCCCCGTCGCAGCCACTCCCGCAGAGCGTCACGCCCCAGCTCGTAGCCGGCGCCCGCTCGGAGACGGAACGCGTCAGCGATGCACCGTTCCGGGGAGTAGATGCCGATGGTCAAGGTCGACCCGGGGATCTCGATCTCGTCGCGGCCCAGGGCGAACGTCGCTCGGTCGAACAGGTGCCACGCGATGGCCGAGTCACCGGCTGGGACGCGAGACCCACGCGGGATGGCGATGTCCAGGGCCGACGGCACGGTGTCCGTCAGGTCGTAGTGGGCAAGCGCCGATGTCAAACAGATCGTCGCGTCGGCACGTCGAATCGCGGCCTCGATCCAGTCCCAGTCCGCTGCGGGAGCTTCAGCATCGCGGTAGATGCCTCGCGCGATCTTGTCGTAGCGTCCACCGCGGGCGGCACGGTACAGACCGCTCGCGGACATGCCCAGGTCGGCCGCCTGCCGGGGCTTCAGGGTCTCCATGGCACACCACCTCCTGGCTGGTCGTATCCGTATGCACATAACACTACCTGCATACGGTTTCTTCCACAATGGCATTCGACTATGGCGGTGGGCGCTCGCGACGGCGAGGATGGTCGACAGTGCACAGCCGCGAGGGTAGGGGCGAGTCCGCTTACCCCCGGCGTACCCCCGGAATGCAATCGAGGTGGTTTCAGGCATTGCATGACTTGGACCTCAGGCTTGCGCAACGCCTGGATGAACGTTTCCTGGCCTCTTCTGAGCGTGTTGCACAAAGTCCCGGCGCGTCTGCGGGGCCGTCGGGTCGTGTCCGGGGAGAATCCTTTGTGGGGTAAGGGATCTGAGGGGCGGGGTGTGGGCTACAACTTCTTGTCTGTCGAGCGTGATCAGGTGTTCTTGATGCCGCCGTCGTTGACCGAGTGGCTCGAGGAGGACCATCTGGCCTGGTTCGTGCTGGACGCGGTCGAGCAGATGGACCTGAGTGCCTTCCACGCCGACTACCGCGCCGATGGATGGGGACGCGCGGCGCACGACCCCGAGATGATGGTCGCGCTGATGTTGTACGCCTACTGCATCGGGGTGCGTTCGTCTCGGGCGATCGAGCGGGCCTGTGGGATCGATGTGGCGTTCCGGGTGGTCGCGGCCAACCAGATGCCAGACCACACCACGATCGCTCGTTTCCGGCAACGCCACGAGCAGGCGCTGGCCTCGGTGTTCACCGAGTCGCTGCGGCTGTGCGCCCGGGCCGGGATGGTCAAGGTGGGGCTGGTCGCGGTGGACGGCACCAAGATGGGCTGCCCGGCGGCGTTGGCCGCCAACCGCAGCAAGAGCCACATCGATGACCAGGTGGCCGCGATGCTGTCCGAGGCGGCTGCGGTCGATGCGGCCGAGGACGCCCGGCATGGCGCTGATGGGAGAGGGGACGAGCCGCCTGCGCAACTGCGGGGCGCGAAGGCCCGCCGGGAGCGGTTCGCCGCAGCCAAGGCGCAGCTTGACGCAGCCGCCGCCCAGGTGCAGGCGGCTCATCAGCAGCATCTGGCCGAGCGAGCCGCGAAGGAGCAGGCCAGCGGACAGAAGCTGCGCGGTCGCAAACCCAAGCCGCCCCGGCCGGCGGCCGAGGCGAAAGCGAACACCTCGGACCCGGACAGCCGGATCATGAAGACCAAGGACGGCTACGTGCAGGGCTACAACGCCCAGGCGGTCGCTACCGAGGACCAGATCGTGGTGGCCGCCGAGGTCACCGACGAGCACAACGACCAGGCCCAGCTGCATCCCATGATCGCGGCCACGAACCAGTCGCTGGCCGACGCCGGCCTCGACGCCGACGTCGAGCGGCTGCTCGCCGATGCCGGCTACTGCAGCGAGGACAACCTCGCTGGCCTGACCGAGCAGGACCCGGACTGCCTCATCGCGACCCGCAACATCCGTCGCAACCCCGAGCCGCGTTGTGGCCGCCGTGGCCCGCTGCCCGCGGACGCTACCTTGGTGGACAAGATGGACCGGAAGGTCTCGAAGAAGGCCGGCCGAGCGATCTACCAGAGGCGACAGCACATGATCGAGCCCGTCTTCGGTCAAACCAAGGACGCCCGCGGAGCCAGACGGTTCATGCGCCGCGGGAAGACCGCCGCGGCAAGCGAGTGGAAACTGCTGATGGGCACCCACAATCTGCTCAAGCTCCACCGCCAGACCCTGACCAACCCCAACGCGACCCCGTGGACACGCCGAGCCGCTGCTCTCGCCACCTGACCACAGGCCCTACCGTGCGACCTCCGCCCACCCCACGGTTCTCCGCAAGCACCAAGGCGTCTTCGCCCCACCACCGACACCATTCCGCCCACGCCAGCGAAAGCACGAAGCGCTTTCCGCAACACGCTCTTCTGTGTACATCGAACCGTGTCCCTCCGGCGTCCCCTGCGGGGTACGCCGGGGGACACCAAGGTTTCCTGCTAAGGCCTTCCGCCGTCGCACGCATTGCAGCGTTGCATGGGGCGTCAGCAGACGTCTGTGGTTGCGGGCGTTGCGCGCTTCGTCCCGATCAATGCTGTGAGAAGGTCGGCGCTCAGGTCTGAGGGCGCGTGCCAGCCGCTCACAGGTTCTGCCGTGCCAGGCAACAGCGGTGAGCGCTGTCGACGGGGACCGGACCCTGGAAGCGACCACTGTCGTGATTGACGGGCAACAGATCGCCGCAGTCGGAGGGGACGCCCCCGCCGGATCGGACATCGTCGACGCCGCGGGCGCGACCCTTCTGCCAGGCCTGATCGACGCCCACGTACACACCAACGAGGCCTCCCTGACCCTGGCACTGCGCTTCGGGGTGACCACCGAGCTGGAGATGCAGGGCACGTGCACCTCCGACAACCGCGCCCACATCACCGGCAACGATGCCGTCGCCGATGTCCGCTCCTCCGGGTTGGCCGTCACCCCGCCCGGCGGGCACCCCAGCGAGCTGTTCCCCGAGGACTCCGCCCCGGACCGCCGCCCGGCGCGGCCGCTGGATCCAAGCCGCCCGGCCGGCCCCCACTGATGCCGTTCTCCACCACCCCCGAGCAAGCGGTGGCTTTCATCCCGCAACTGATGGAGCGCGGTTCGGACTACATCAAGTTCGTGGTCGAAGATGGCTCCGTGGAGGGCCACCCCGGCCTGCCGATGCTCGACCAGGCAACGCTGCATGCAGGGGTCGTCGAGGCCAAGAAGCACGGCATGCTGACAGTCGCCCATGCCCTCACGGTCGACGCGACCCGGATGGCGATCGAGGCCGGCATAGATGGCCTGGTCCACCTGTTCATGGACGGCCCCCACACCAAGGAGATCATCGACGAGATCCGAGAATCCGGGGTGTTCGTCGTGCCTTGCGTCGTGCTGAACGCCTCGATGATGGGCATCACCGGCAACCAGCTGGCCGACGACCCACGCGTCGCCTCCCGCCTGGACGATGCTTGGACCGCGACGCTGCGCAGCAGCTTCAACCACTACCCCCAGGGAGAGCTCACGCATGTCCTGGGCTCAGTCCAGGCGCTGCGTGACGCCGGCGTCGACATCCTGGTCGGCACGGACGTGTCCATGCCGATGCCGTTCCTCGGGGGACTCGCCCATGGCGCCAGTGTTCACCACGAACTGCAATATCTCGTCCAAGCCGGCCTCACCCCGGCCGAGGCGTTGCACTCGGCAACGTCCGCGACGGCGCGGCGCTTCGGTCTGACCGACCGCGGCCGCATCGCCGCCGGACTGCGCGCTGACCTACTCCTGGTGGACGGCGACCCCACCACCAACATCTCCAACACCCTGAACACCCGTGCGATCTGGCGCCGCGGCACCCTGCTCACATCTCGCTGAGTTCCCGCAAAGGCCTCGAAGAACGCGGTTCGGGAGTAGTCGGCCGCACACGTTGACGAGGTGGTGTGATCTTGCGTCATGGACGCTTGACTGGTCGCGACGTCGCGATCGTCGCGGCCATCGTGAGCACCGCGCTCACGCATCGGGCGAATCATTGACGCCAGGACGAGTCCCAGACGAAGATGACAAGACGACTACGCCCCCAGGTCGGTGCAGACACGGACTTCGCTGCACGTCCAGGGGTCGAGGGGAGGGCGTTTCGATGCAACGACCTACGCGAACCCGGTTCTGGATCGAGCCGGCGCTGCGCTGGGGAGCCTTGCGAGGTTGGAGTGGACGCGCCGGTTGGCCCCGGCGTCGTGACCCGTCGGTCAAGGAGGTAGGTGCGTTGGCAACTCCCCGCACACTCAGGCCACGGCCCGGCGGCACCGAGGAAGTCCCGATCCGGCCGGGTCCGCGACCGCCGGTGCGGCACCGCCCGCCGCTGAGGCCGCCGACCACCGAGTCCGCCACGCAGCCCATCGACGGCGACGGTCGTGCCCGGGGCTGCCGACGCCCGGGCAGCATCGCCATCGGCATCCCCGGCCTCGCTGCGAAGGACGTCGGTGGCGTGATCCCCTCGTGGGTGCAGGCGACGAGTGCACCGCGCGTGCGCGACCACCGGGACCGGCCGCGGGTCGCGGAGGGGGTGGTGATGCGCAGCCACATCTCCGGCGAGGACTTTCCTCTCGCGCCGTGGCACACGTCCTACGACTGGAACTTCCACGTCCGCCTCGACCCGGCTTACCGCAACCTGCTCAGCACGGCCAACGTGCGCGCCGGCGGCCTGCTCGAGTGCGAGTGGGAGGAGCACTTCCTCCCGGCGTGGGCCCGGCCGTGGGGGCGTCACCGCGTGTGGGTCCTCGGCCGGTGGATCTTCGACTGCGGTCACCCGGACGACCACAATGAGTACCGCACCGAGATCCATCCGCCACGGGCTGTGGCCACCTTCCACCCAGACGTGGTGCGGATGCCAGGCAACAGCGGGCCCACGGCGGTGAACAGCGCCGTCCTGTACATCGGGGCGCACGGCGGCTACTGGGACAGCGACATCACCGACCAGGACTACGAGTTCTCCTTCGCGATGCCGCCGCGCCCCTCCGCGGGCGCCGTCCCGAAGGTGCGGATCCGGGCGATGACCGGACGGCTGCCGGTTCGCCCGCGGGTCACGTTCACGCCGGCGGGGAGGCGGCCCACCATGGCGACGGTCCACGTGTCCCTCGAGGGGGTGCGGCCGAAGCCGGAGGAGTACGGCGCGGTCATCTCGGTCGGATGGAGCGATCCGACCGGCTCGGCAGCCGCCCGTGTCGTCCGCCGTCGCATCACCGTCGAGAAGCTCTTCATGGACGCCAACCTGGACCCGATCGGCAACGACGAGTGGTACATGTACCTCGGCGTCAATGGGCGATGGCGAGACCTGCGCAGCCAGCATGGCGACAGCGTGATTCTCAACTGGTCGGTCAACGTCGATCTGGACCGCGACCAGGACCTCGTCGTCTCCTGCTCAGGTTTCGAGGCCGACACCGTGCACGACCTCATGGGCCACTCCACCTCGGTGCAGCCGAGCGAGGTCAGCCATCCGTCGTCGGACACCCGGGCACGCCAGATCGCCGGGGTGATCCGCGACAAGTTCGGCGCTCATATCAACGAGAACGACCGGGTCAGTCGCCTCGAGGAGGTCCACCGGGCCACCGAGACGGGGCACTTCAAGGTCCGCGCACCGGGCAAGGACTACCGCCTGCAGTACACGATTCGGTGAGCCGGGAGCTCCGCGGTGGTGCTGACGTGACCGACGGGGAGTAGCTCCCACGAGCACGACTGGCTGTCGGCGTGCTGCTGTTCTAGCCCTACCGGTCCTCAGATGGGAAGGTGGACCCTCGCGGCGAGCCACCGCGTGGGGATGCCTCCGCGTCAACTGGGGGGGCTACCCGGCCTTCGCAGGCCGAGTTCACTACGTCGCACGATCTCCCCGGCCAACTCATCGAGGAGCAGCTTGCGCTCAGTGCGTTCGCGGAGGCGATGCTCGTGCAGGAGCGCCTTCGCCATCGAGAACATCATCAGGATCATCACGATGCTGAACGGCGCGGTCAGCAGGATCGCCATCGTTTGCAGCGCGCCAAGTCCGGTGGCGCCGCTGGCCAACAGCAACGCGCTGCGACGAGTCCTTCAAGCATCGCCCACATGACCCGGCTCCACACCGGCGGGTTGGGGTCGCCACCGCTGGAGAGCATGTCGACGACGTAGGACCCCGAGTCCGACGAGGTCACGAAGAACACCACGATCAGGAAGATGGCGATGATCGAGAGAAGGGTGCCGGCGGGCATCGCGTCGAGCAGCTGGAACAGCGCCGAGTTGGTGCTGACCCCGTTCTCGGGATCGATCAGGCCACCCTCGCCGAATATCTGGCGGTGAAGAGCGCTCCCGCCGAGCACGGAGAACCACAGGAAGGTGACCAGGGTCGGCACCAGCAGCACACCGGCAACAAACTCGCGCATGGTGCGTCCGCGTGAGATCCGCGCGATGAACACGCCCACGAAGGGTGCCCAACTGATCCACCAGCCCCAGTAGAACGTCGTCCAGCCCGAGAGCCATGCCTTTCCGTCCTGGCCCTGGAAGGCGAGGGTCTGGAAGGACAGCCGGAAGAAGGCTTGGATGTAAGAGCCAATGGACTGCACAAAGTCGCTAAGCAGGAACACCGTCGGACCCAGTGCCAGCACCGCGAGCAGCAGTGCCGCGGCCAGCCCCATGTTGATGTTCGACAGTATCCTGATGCCCTTGTCGACTCCCGTGGCGACGGACAGCGTCGCTAGGCCGGTGATCGCGATGATCAGCGCCAGCAAGATCCACTTCGCCGGCTCGCCCGTCTCGGCGTCGGCGTCAAGGACGCCGAGGTGTGTCAGCCCGGCGCCCACCTGCGTCAACAGCTGACCGCACCCGATCGCCTTCGGCGTTCCGTCGGCCGTGAACCTCACAGGGCAGGGGGCGGACGCATGGTCACCGTGACCACGACCAGATCGGCGGCGCGCACCTCAGGCTCGGCCAGCACCGCTTCCAGAACGGGAAGGACGCTGTGTGATGTCGGAGAGGACCGCAATCGAGTTCATCACTCGGTCAGGGCCGCAGACAACGGCACGTCATCCAGCTCGCGCAGCTGCACCCGATAGGCCGCGTGAGGGGCTAGCTAGGAGGCCGGCGCATGGCTGACGTCGTGGTGGCGATTCACCCTGCGCTGTGGGCACGATGGTGTCCGTGACCGACCATCGCCTGCGACTGTGGGACCTGCTGGCTGCGTTGTCCGTCACGACGGACCTGGGTATGGGGCAACCGCCGGAGACGGCACTGCGTTCGAGCCTGTTGGCGATGGGGCTGGCGCGGGCGATGGATCTCCGGGAGGTCGACGTCCGCGACTCCGGCTTGTGCACGTTGCTGCGCCACGTCGGGTGCACCGCGACCGCGTCGGTGGAGGCACGCCTGTATGGCGGCGACGAGCTGGTGTCACGTCGGGAAGCCCAACCGGCGGACTTCGGCAGTCCCCGCGAGATGCTGCGGCTGACGTTGGGCACGGGTCGAGGTTCGGGGCTCAGAGGCCCGGTCTGGTGGCCAAGGGAGTCGTGGGCAACATGCGGCACGGGGCCGCGATCCTCACCTCGGTCTGTGATGCGGCGTCGATGCTGGCCCGTCGGCTCGGGCTGGGGGACGCCGTTCAGGACTGTCTGGAGCAGCAGTTCGAGCGCTGGGACGGCCGGGGGCCGATCGGCATGGCGAAGGATGAGATCGTCCTGCCGGCCCGTGTCAGCGAGGTCGCTACGCAGGCGGTGCTGTTCCTGCACGCCGAGGGACCGGAGGCGGCGATCGCCATGGCGGCGCGGAGGGCAGGGGGATGGTTCGACCCCGAGGTTGCGAACGCCTTCTGCCGGGCTGGGGCCGCCCTGATGAGGGAGCTCGAGGCTGCTGATCCGTGGCGGGCCGTGCTCGAGACGGAGCCGCCGCCGGTCTCGCGCATCGATGAGTCCGACCTCGATCGCGTGGCGCGGTGCTTTGCGGACATGGTCGACCTGAAGTCGCCATACACGGTCGGCCACTCCCGTCAGGTCGCCGACCTGTCAGAGTCGGCCGCTCGCTCCCTCGGTCTGAGGGAACACGGCGTCGTCACCCTGAGGCGGGCGGCGCTGCTGCACGACCTCGGCAGGGTGGGGGTCTCGAGCGGTGTGTGGGACAAGAAGGGTCTGCTCACCCGCGGCGAGTGGGAGCAGGTCCGGCTGCATCCGTATCACACCGAGCGGATTCTGGCCTGCTCGGCGACCCTCGCGCCGCTGGCTCCGGTCGCGGGCCTGCACCACGAACGCCTCGACGGCAGCGGCTACCACCACGGATTGTCAGGGCCCGCGTTACCGATGTCCGCCCGCGTCCTCGCGGTCGCTGACGCGTTCCAGACCGCCACCCAGGATCGTCCCCACCGGCCCGCCCGCACCGCGGGGCAGGCGGCCGACCAGCTTATGAGGGAGGCGTCCGCGGGCCGTCTCGACGCCGAGTGCGTGGCGGCCGTGATCGAGGTGGCGGGGCAGGAGCGCCCCCGGGTACGCCGCGCGTGGCCCGCGGGTCTCAGCGACCGCGAGGTCGAGGTGCTGCGGCTGGTGGCCCGCGGGCTCTCCAACCGGCAGATCGCGACGCGGTTGGGCACGTCCCCGCGTACCGCCGAGCACCACGTGCAGCACATCTACACGAAGATCGGCCACTCCACCCGCGCTGCAGCGACCCTGTTCGCCATGGAGCACGACCTGCTCAACGCGTGAGGACCGACCCACGCGACGAGTTCGACGACGGCGGAACCGATCCCGGTCATCGCCGGTTCTCGGTGGCCGACTCGATGAACGCCACCACTTCGGCGACGTACTCCTCCGGGTGCGTCAGGTGCGGGACGTGGCCGGCTCCGACGTAGGTGATCTGCTCGACCCAGGGCAGCAGTCGGGCGATCCGGTCCTCGATCCACCGGAAGAACGGCGGGCTCTGGTCGCCAGCAGGTCAGCAGCGCCGGACCGTCGTATCGGGACAGGCGTGTCTCGTCGACGACCCGCCACTCGTCGTCGTTGAGCTCGTCGAGGTAGGTCGGCGCGTTGGTGATCATCGCGGTGCGTGTGACCTCGGGCATCCGGACCCAGCTACCGGGCCCGAGCGCCACCTGGTCGACGAACTGCTCGGCAGCACCGGCGTGGTCGCCGGCGGCGATGCGTCGACCGACCTCGGTGAGCGGGCCCGCTGTGATCTCGGCTACCGCCTGCGCCTCCGCACTGCCCTCCTCGAGCAGACCGAACAGCGGCGGCTCGTGCACGACCAGCCCGGCCAGAAGCCCCGGCCGGGCCGCGGCCAGCTTCAACGTCATGGCCGCTCCGGAGGAGCTGCCCACCACCCACGCCGGGCCGAGGTCGAGCTGCTCGATCAGTGAGGCGAGGTCCTCCACGTCCTCGGAGAAGTGTCCCTGTCCGAGCGGGCTCTCGCTGTCGCTGTGGCCGCGCCGGTCATAGGAGACGACCCGGAAGTGCTCGGCCAATCCCGGAAGGACCGGATCCCAGTTGTGGTGCGATCCCCAGGACCCGTGGACCAGCACGAGCGGGATGCCCGTGCCGGCGGTGTCGGCGTACGCGATCCGGACTCCGTTGACGCTGATGAACTCCAGCTCAGCCTGCCGGGCGCTGGGTGCTGCCGTGGTTTCCATCGTCATCATCCCTTCGCGATCGATGTGGTCGTCACCTCAGCGTCGCGTCCCGAGCCGGCGGTGGCATCGGTAGCTCTACCCATCCCCGGGAGCTGAGTCCGGTCAGACCACCTCGGTGCGCCGCCACCACGCCACGGTGGCGGGCCACCAGGTGCCCGCGCCGGCCACGACGGCGACCTGGGCTACGACGACGAGCACCATGAGGCCGCCGACGGCAGGGAGATACCCGCGCCCGATGCTGGCAGGCACGGCGACGGGAAGCGCGAGGAGTCCGGACAGGACCGCCAGTGCCGCGAGCCGCGCGAGGACGCGCCCGTCGGTTGCCCCGGGAAGGCCGCGGCCGGAGGCGGTCCCGATCCAGTGCGGCGGCAGCGGTCATGCCGTTGCCCACGGCGATGGGCCACGCCGCGAGGAGCACCAGCTTGGCGCGGGCGACGGAGGGGGTCGCGGAGGCGTCGAGGGAGACAACCGTGCGGTCGGCGTACTCGCGTCCGAAGCACCAGCCGACCACGATGCCGGAGCAGACCACGCCGGCTGTGGCGTAGATCTGCACGGATCGGTCGCAGATGGTGTCCGGTGGTCAGGTCCACCCGAACGGGATGCTCCCAGTCCGGGGGCAACCAGGCCGGTTCAGATGGAACGACCCTCATACCACCCTTGCGCACGACTCGCCGCCAGAAGGCGGCCTCCTCGGCTTCGTCGGAGGTTGACTCGTGCTGAGGCACTCCTGCGGCCACGGTCGTCGCCCGGGACGGCCGCAACAGCGACACCCAACGCTGGCTCATGGGTCGTGCGGTGATCTCGATCGGGCCGGCCTAGCGGCCCGCCGGCACCGGCAGTTCGCAACGGGGTTCCTGTGCCACGATCCCCAGCCCTATCGCCACGCGGAGCGTGACCAGTGCGGGGTCGTCGCGCAGTCGCGATCAGCACCAGGAGGCGGGCACGGTCACGGCCCCTGTCCACACGTAGAGGGCGAGCAGCGGGGTGCTGTCTGTGACCATGGCGTGGCCCTGACCCGGGCGGTGGTGCAGGAGCGCGCCGGGGGGCTGGTAGGCGAACGGCTCGTCCTGCCCGTGTGACCATCTGGCCCCGGTGAGCGGCACGTAGACCTCATCAGCGGGATGTTGATGGTGCGGATAGTGCACCCACGGCGCCAGTAGGAGCAGCCCAAGGGCGACCGGCGGTCGGCTCTGGGACGCCGGCGCACTGGGCAATGGCTGCCTGGCCGGCGTTCCTGCTGCCACGTCTGGGGGACCCGCGAGGGTTGCATGGGCGTATCGATGGAGGAATTCTTGGCTAGGTGGCCGGGCGAGGTAGGCCTCGGTCTGCGTCCACGCTGCGTCCAGCGCGGATCGAGCCAGCGCCTGACCGACGCGATCGGGCAGAGCATGGCGAGCTTGCTCGACGGCATCATGAAGGTGAGCGAGGACGGGTAGATCCGCGCCCAGCTCTCCCACAGCCACGTCCTTCGCGCTCAGCCCGTCAAGAGACCCTGCCTGTAAGGAGAGCCCTGCATCCGACAACCGATCCCGAAGAAAGCCTGCTAGGACCAGGATGGAGGCTACGGTCCCAATCGACTCCACCACCGTACGACGGTAGCGGATCGTCTCGGAGAGGACCGAGCGTGCGCCACCCGATAGAATTGGCGGCGGTCGCGTTTGCGCCCCCACCAGCTCCGGCCAGTGGACGCGATCCCAAGGCACGAGCGCCTGTCGGAAGGACAATCGCTCGTGGTGACCCTCTTCGCTGTTGCCGCCGCCAGTTGGGCCGTACTCATGGCCGTGGCACCGCTGTTGCAGGTCCGCCGGATGCTGCGACGGCGCTCATCGGCCGACGTATCCATCGGGTACCTGTTGATCCTGCTCCCCGGGTTCGCGCTCTGGGTCGCCTACGGCATCGCCTCGTCGGACATCGCCCTCGTGATCCCCAACGTCGTTGCCTTCGTGGTGGCTGCAGGAACGGTCGCCTGCGCGCTGCACCTTCGCGGCAGAGGCGGCGCCTGACGACCACAGGGGGATCGGCACGAGGAGCGAGCTGCAGGCGGATCGGCAAGCGGAACGTCACCAACACGGAATCCCTTTGCATCAAGGGAGTCCGCCTCGCGGTCTCATCGCCTTGCGGCGGTGCCCGGCGTCCCCGGATGCTGGGTGCGACTGCTCGACCATGAGGAGGTGGCACGGAAAGGGTCACAGGCACAGGTGGTGTCCCAGTCGCGACGGGTCAATCTGCCGTCCGCCCCCGAGAGTGGTTTCACCTGGCGACACCTGGCGCCACCGGCTGGTCGGTGGTCGCGGCGGCTCGACGCCAGGCCGCGATCGTCACGGCACCGGCCAGTCCCAGCAGCACGGCGCTCTGCATGACCTTCTCCGAGACTTCCACCCGACGTGTCTGCTCGTCCGCGAGGTGGAGGTCGTCGATGATGATCACCAGGGGTCCCTGCTGGGCGGCCCGGCCGACCAGTGTCAGCAGGGAGTCGAGGGCGGCGTACCCGTCAATGGGCAACGGCTCGGCGTCGAGGACCGACGAGTGCGGGCACCAGCGCCACGAGCTGCCCTTCGAGGCCCCTCGCCCAGGCCCGGACGTCCGAGGGCCTCGCCGCCGACAGGTGCCCGATGGCATCGCGCACCGGCTGCAGTACCGAGGTCGAGTTCTCCTCGCACCGACCCGGACACACGATCGTGCCCGGCTTCGACAGTCGTCTTGTTGCTTGCACGGCGAGCCGGGACTTGCCGATGCCCGGTTCGTCGCCGATGGGGACGAGCCAGATGCGGGGACTGGTGATCGCCTCCTCGATCGCTGCAAGTTCGACGTCGCGACGCTGACTGGACTGTGGAGAGCCCGCCGTCGGAGGAGGAGATCATGAACAAGGCAATCGAAGACTTCCAGATCACGCCTGAACAGGCGCAGTCCTACGAGGACCGCTTCGTGCCCGGCATCTTCGCCGAGTGGGCACCGCGGCTGGTGGCCCTCGCCCGGCGCCGCGGTGGGGGTCTTGGTGCCGGCGTCGTTGGGAAGCAGCCAGCGTACGGCACCCTCACCGAGGTGGTTGCGCGGCACGCGGGGGAGGATGGTGCCTCGCTGATGGCGACCTAGTGGTCGTGCGGCGACCTCACGTGGCTGACCGCGCTCGTCCGCGCGTCGGGCGTCGAGAACGTCCAGTCGCGCACCGTGACAGGCACGGCGGCGTTCCCGACACCGGAGGCGATGATCGCCACCGAGGTCGAGGGCTCGCCGCTGATCGACCGGATCGACGAGGCGACCTACGCTCGGATCCGCCGGGACGGCGTCGCCGCGCTGTCGGCGTACCGCACTGCTCGGGGCGCAGTCGAGGCGCCGCTGGTGTGCCACATCGTGGTAGGTGACGCGCGTACAGGTAGGAGCGCTTGACCAGTACCGGGGTCACCACCTGAACCTTCAGGACCCGACAGGTCCTGACCGAGGCTGGAGACCCTTGCTCAGAGGGCGCTCATGGTTGACGGGCGACAAAGTCGCTCATCCCCGGCACTGTGAACGCCAGGAGCCCTCGTTCGAGGACGTCTCGGTCGCGATGCCGGGGCTCACTCAGCGATCCGGGTCGTCGGAGAAGAGCTCGTCGTGCTCGGCGAGCTCCACACGGGTTCGTCGGATGTGCTGGGCGAGGATGCCGCACGCCGCCTCGGCGTCGCGCTCGGCGATGGCTTGGATCAGCAGCCGGTGCTCGGCGTTGATGATCCAGGATCGGCTCTGACCGGCTAGTCGGGTGAACGCGCGCCGGTAGTGCTGGGTGGTGTCCCACAGCCGCTCGATGGTCTCCGCCAGGTGGGGGGAGCGGTGCTCGGCGTACGACGTCCAATGCAGGTCGCGGTCGAGGACCAGGAACTCCTCGACGTCCTCGGTGTCCTCGATCTGCTCCTGGAGGGACACCATCCGCGCGAGGTGGGTCTCGGTCAGCCGGGGGAGGCTGTCCTCGAGGAGCAGCGGCTCGATCCGCTCCCGGATCTTGTAGGAGACCTCGAGGTCGTGCAGCCGCATCTGAGAGACCCAGGCGCCTGCGTTGGCGCGCAGCGTCACCAGACCCCGGGATGCCAGGATCCGCAGCGCCTCCCGGACGGGGATGCGACTGGACCTCAGCTCCTCCGCGACCTCGTCCTGCTTGATCCTGGCGCCCGGCGCCAGCTCTCCGGACAGGATCCGCTGGGCAAGCACCGCCGCGATCCGCTGGCTGGCGACCGGTGCTCCGACGGTGATCGGGCTCACGTCGCTCACGGTGCCTCCGATCGGCTCACTCGAACGCAGTGGGGACCTTGTCGAAGGCCTTGCCGTGCGGGTAGGAGACCAGCTCGAACTGCATGCCCCACGGTGACAGGAAGTATATCCAGCGCTGGCCCTCGCTGGCACCGCGGCTCGTGGTCGGCTCGCCGAGCACGCGCAGACCGTTGTCGTGCAGCGCTTCCACCGCCGCGTCGAGATCGTCGACGTAGAGCGCGACGTGATGCCCGCCGACGTCGCTGTTGCGCGGAGGGCTGCTCACCTGGCCCGGCGCCTCGTACTCGAAGACCTCGAAGATCGCCTGCCCGCCGAGCCGGTAGAAGTGCAGCCGACGCATCCGGGCCCGATCGTCGACGTTGAGATGCTCGCTCATCCAGTGGCCGGAGCTCTCGAAGGGGCCGAGCCGGTACATGTACTCGCAGCCGAGGACCACGGTGAAGAATGCGTGCGCCTCCGCCAGGTCCGGCACGGTGATGCCGATGTGGTCCACGCGGGTGATCGTGGGGATCGGGACGAAAGACATCGATATCACTCCTTGCAATGGATCCAATCTTGCGTCTAATCTAGGGGATGCCTCGGACTTGTGTCGAGGAAATGAACCGAATGGATCCATTATCTGAACGAGCGCTCATCGTGCTCGTCGAACCGAGGAGACAGCCATGGCCGAGACTCGCCCTCTGGAGACCGACGCTCCCTGGTCGGAGGTCGTGGCGGACCAGGGTGACTGGGACGCGGCGGAGCCGTCGCTGCTGCTGACGATGTTCACCCAGCTCCAGCTCATCCGCTCCTTCGAGGAGTACGTCCTGGGGCTGGCTGCCGAGGGACTGATCCACGGGCCCGCACATTCGAGCATCGGCCAGGAGGGGGGAGCCGTGGGCACGGTCCTCGCCCTTGGCGCCGGAGACACCGTCAACGGCTCCCACCGTGGGCACCACCAGTTCCTGGCCAAGGTGATCCAGCATGTGGCACCCGAGGGCGTCCCGGTCGACGCAGAGCTCTCCGACCAGCTGCGCGCCGTCCTGCTGCGCAGCCTCGCTGAGATCTGTGGGCTCGACCGCGGCTTCAGCCACGGACGAGGCGGCTCGATGCACCTGCAGTGGAAGGAGGCAGGTGCGATCGGCACCAATGCCATCGTCGGTGGCGGCGTGCCACTGGCGGCCGGTTCGGCCTGGGCCCATCGGAGCTCCGGGACCGACCGGGTCGCGGTCAGCTACTTCGGCGACGGCGCTGCCAACATCGGCTCGACGCTGGAGACCTTCAACCTCGCCTCGGCCTGGAAGCTGCCGATCTGCTTCGCGATCGAGAACAACCAGTACGCCGTGTCCACCAGCGTCCAGGAGGCCACCGGGGAGCCGCGGCTCTCGGCACGCGGACCGGGGTTCGGGATCGCGAGCTGGAGGGTCGACGGCATGGATCCCCTGGCGACGTACCTTGCGATGTCACAAGCAGTGGAGCACATGAGAAGTGGCCGTGGCCCTTCGGTGGTCGAGCTGGACGTGTACCGCTACTTCCACCAGAACGGTGGCTTTCCCGGGTCCAGCTACGGCTACCGCACCAAGGCGGAGGAGAAGTCCTGGCGGGCCCGCGACCCGATCGCCCAGGTGACCGGCCACCTGGTCCGCAGGGGCATCCTGGACCAGGAGTCCGTCGACGGCTTCGTCAAGGCGGCGGGTGTCCTGATGGAGGATGTCGGCGAGGTGCTCCTGGAGCCGCTCCCCGACGGGAAGCCCGGTCAACGCCGAATCAAGCCGGCGGAGTGGCCCGACCCCGACTTCGTGAACGTGGGCGTTCGAGGCGACCTCAGCGAGTTCGACGACGCTCCCCTGCTCGAGGAGATCCCTGACTCAGACATCACCCAGGGCCGGTTCGTCGACTCGATCGCCGCTGTGCTCGGGCGGCGCATGGAGACGGATGAGTCGGTCGTTGTCCTGGGGGAGGACGTACATCGGCTCAAGGGCGGCACCAACGGTGCGACCCGCGGCCTCACCGAGCGGTTCCCGGACCGGATCCTCGGCACCCCGATCAGCGAGAACGCCTTCACCGGTCTCGCCGGCGGGATGGCCCTGGACGGGCGGTTCAAGCCGGTCATCGAGTTCATGTACGCCGATTTCATGTGGGTCGCCGCGGACCAGCTCTTCAACCAGATCGGCAAGGCCCGCCACATGTTCGGTGGCGACGACGACGTGCCCGTCGTCCTGCGAAGCAAGGTCGCGATGGGCACCGGGTACGGCTCGCAGCACTCGATGGATCCCGCGGGGGTGATGGTGACCGCCCCGGGGTGGCGGATCGTCGCCCCGTCGACCCCGCTGGACTATGTCGGTCTCTTCAACAGCGCCCTGCGCTGCAAGGATCCTGTTGTGGTCCTCGAGCATGTCGACCTCTACACCTCGATGGGGGACACGCCCGTGGAGGACCTCGACTTCTGTCTTCCGGTCGGGAAGGCGGCCGTGCGGCGCGAGGGCGATGACCTGACGATCATCACCTACCTCGCGATGACCCGCTACGTCCTCGACGCCGTCGAGGCAACCGGCTCCGACGCCGATGTGATCGACCTACGCTGGCTGGACCGCGCGAGCTTGGACTGGGACACCATCGGCGAGAGCATCAAGAAGACGAACAACGTCCTCATCGCCGAGCAGGGTGCCGTTGGCACGTCGTACGGCGGCTGGCTGGCCGACGAGATCCAACGCCGGTTCTTCGACTGGCTGGACGCTCCCATCGAGCGCGTCACGGGTGGCGAGGCCTCCCCCAGCATCAGCAAGGTTCTCGAGCGAGCCGCGATCGCACGGTCCGACGAGGTCGTCGCGAAGCTCGAGCAGCTCGAGCAGCAGGGAGGTCACTGATCATGGCGCGTCTGCTCCGTATGCCCGAAGTGGCCGCGGACTCGGCCGAGGCCGTGCTCCAGGAGTGGTCCGTGGCGGAGAACGAGGCATTCTCCGCCGAGGACACCGTGGCCACGATCGAGACCGAGAAGGCGGTCGTCGATGTGGAGGCCGAGTCGGCGGGAGTGATCCTGCGGGCGCTCGTCCCGGCCGGCTCCAGTGTCGCTGTCGGCACCCCCATCGCGGTGGTCGCCGATCCTGAGGAAGCCGTCACCGACGTGGACGCCCTCATCGCCGAGCTGGGCGTCGAGAACGGCGACGATGACGGCGGGGACTCCGTGGAGACCGCCCCCGCGCCGCCTGCGGAGCCTGAGCGGCCTGCGGAGCCTGAGCGGGCCGCGGAGCCCGAGCAGGCCGCGGAGCCTGAGCAGGCCGCCGAGCCTGAGCGGTCCGCGGAGCCCGAGCGGGACGAGTCCCGGATCTTCATCAGTCCGCTCGCCCGCAAGCTGGCGAAGGAAGCGGGCCTCGACCCCAGGGAGCTCACGGGGACGGGCCCTCGCGGTCGGGTCCGCAAGCGGGACGTCGAGGCGGCAGTGGCCGACGGCGCCCGGGCAGGGACCCGCCGTGAGGAGCACATCGCCGGCCGAGGCGGCCGCGCCGCCCTCCTCCGAGCACAAAGAGCCAGCGGCAGGCGCGTTCACCGAGGTGCCGCACAGCCGCCTCCGGCGTGCGGTCGCCACGCGGCTCTCGCAGAGCCAGCAGACGGTCCCGCACTTCTATGTGCGGGGGACGGCTGACGTCGAGGCGCTCGTGGCTCTGCGCACGGAGCTCAACTCCCTCACGGCGGTGAAGGTCTCCTTCAACGACCTGTTGCTCAAGGCGGCGGCGGTGGCGCATCGCCAGCATCCGGAGATGAACGTCATCTGGACCGACGAGGCCGTCCGCAGCTATGACCACGTCGACATCTCGGTAGCGATCGCCAGCGAACGCGGGCTGGTGACCCCTGTCGTCCACGGGGTCGACACGATGACGATCACCGAGGTCGCCGGCACGGTCCGCGACCTGGTGGAACGCGCGAACGCGGGCAAGCTCAGGCAGCGTGAGCTCGAGGGTGGCTGCCTCAGTCTCAGCAACCTGGGCATGTTCGGCACCGAGGAGTTCTCCGCCATCATCAACCCTCCGCAGGCGGCCATCCTCTCCGTCGGCGCGATCCGCGAGGAACCCGTCGTGCGCAAGGGCAGGCTCAAGGTCGGAAGGGTGCTCCACTTCGTCCTCTCGGTCGACCATCGACCTGTGGACGGCGCGGTCGCCGCCGACTGGATGCGGACCTTCCTGGCAGTGCTCGAGTCGCCCCTGCAGATCCTGGCCTGAGGGTCGCCCGACGAGTCGCCCGCGCTCGCCGGGGCCTTCGCCGCCCGACAGAACAGTCATGCGCCTGCTGTTCGCAGCTGGCAGGCACGTCTACACTCATGTGGACGACACGTTCTGTTGAGAGGAACACGTGCCCGGATTCGGCGCAGATGCGAGTGGCGCTCCTGCCGAGTGGGTCGGCATCGGGACCCGCATCCGCGAGGCCAGGACCGAGGCGCACATCAGCGTCCGCGAGCTGGCCCGGCGCATGAACGTGTCCCCCAGCCACGTGTCGCAGGTCGAGCGGGGTCTGGCCGCCTTCAGTGTGCGGGCGCTCTACAACGTCGCCAGCGTGCTGGACATCTCGATAGACAGCCTCTTCGACGAGGGCAAGGTGCCGGTGGGACTGGCAGCCCTTCCTCCTCAGAGCGCCACGGAGCCGGGAGAGGCGGACCCGCTCGTGGACTCACTCGTCGTGCTGCGGGCAGGGAACCGCCCCACGATCCCCCTCGAAGGTGGCACTCGTTGGGAGCGGCTGACGCCGAAGCCCGAGACCGCGGCCGAGTTCATCGAGGTCGTGTACCCACCCAACCCCGGTGCGGCTCCGCCGGACGACTTCATCCGGCACCCCAGCCGTGAGTACGGAGTTGTCACGAAGGGTTCGCTGACGGTCCAGGTGGCATTCGACCGGACAGTGCTCCACGCCGGTGACTCCATCGCGTTCGACTCGGTGATCCCGCACCGGTTCTGGAACGACACAGCCGACGAGGTTCGGGCGATCTGGTTCATCACGGACACCTCACCAGGTGGCGACGCCGTCGGTACCGTCGACGCCGACCGCCCCAACCGGGGGCACTGAGACTCCTGACGACGCGCCAGCGCAAGCGGCACTGGCATGCCGCACGCAGGTCGCCGTTCTCAGGTTCGCCCGAGCGCAGGCCGGTCCGCTGAAGCCCGGTCAGCGGGGTCCCCGATCGTCGTACGGCTGCCGCACCCTTGGTGGCTGTTCTCCTGACGTCCCTTTTCGGCAAGAAAGTTTGCGTGAGGGGCTTCACATGCTGTGCATTCACAGTGTACGTTCTCTGCCAGAGAACACCTGAGAGAACACTCTAGAGAACACCTGAGAACAGGCTCGCGGCTCGCTGCTGCGACGCAAGGAGGCTGTGGACGATGGAACAGGGCAGGTTCGAGGCGACGGGAACAGTCGTCATCGAGGCGGACTCGATCGTGAAGCGCTTCGGCGGAGCGGTCGCGGTCAACGATGTGAGCATCTCCGTCCGCGCCGGCGAGATCTATGGACTCGTCGGTGAGAACGGCGCCGGCAAGTCCACGTTGATGCGCGTTCTTGCCGGAGTCCTGACCCCGGACGAGGGGGAGGTGCGTGTCGAGGGGCGAGCCCTCCAAGGTGGCGCGAAGGCGGCCCTCGAAGCCGGCATTGCACTTGTGCACCAGGAATTGAGCCTGGTGCCGGAGATGACCGGTGCCGAGAACGTCATGCTGGGCGTGTTCCCCACCAGTGGCGGTTTCACCCGCTCCAAGGACATGAAGAGGATCGCCACCGACGCTATCGAAGAGATCGGCGTGCAGATCGACCTGGACGAGCCAGTCGTTCGGCTCTCGGTGGCCCTTCGCCAGTTCGTCGAGATCGCGCGGGCCGTCGCGCGGAGCCCCAAGGTGCTCATTCTCGACGAGCCGACCGCCTCGCTGACGCCGGCGGAGACCGACTACCTGCTCGCGATGCTCCAGCGCCTGGCAGCCAAGGGCCTCTCCATCGTCTACATCTCCCACCGAATCCCCGAGATCTTCGCCATCTGCAAGCGGGTTGCGGTGCTGCGCGACGGCAATCTCATCGAGACGATGGACATCGGCGAGACCACGCCGAACGGCCTCGTTGACAAGATGGTCGGTCGGGAGCTGAAGGAGGAACTCGAGAACCACCGCGAGAGCAACCCCGGCGAGGTGGTCTTCTCGGCGCATGGCGTCCGCGCGCCAGGGGTCAAGGGAATCGATCTCGACGTTCGGGCCGGAGAGATCGTGGGCCTGGGCGGCCTGGTCGGAGCGGGTCGCACCGAGTTCGTCCGCGCGGCCCTGGGAGTCGATCTCAAGACAGCCGGCGAGGTGACGATCACAACCGACGGCACGACGAGGAGAATCACCACCTACCAGTCCGCCATCCGCAATGGTGTCGCCTACGTCCCGGAGGAGCGGCGCACCGACGGACTGGCTGTGAACATGTCAGTCTCGGACAACATCGCACTCCCGAACCGGGCGCGACTCTCCTCCGGCGGCGTCCAGAAGACTGCCATGATCGCCGAGTTCGCGACCAACCTCGCCAACTCCGTGGGTCTGCGGCCCCCCGACATCACTCGCGATGCCGGTGAATACAGCGGCGGCAACCAGCAGAAGGTGGTGCTGGCCAAGTGGCTCGGGAGAGAACCCGACCTGATCGTGCTCGACGAACCGACTCGAGGCGTGGACGTCGGAGCCAAGGCCGAGATCCATCGGCTGATCTATGACTTGGCAGACAACGGTGCCGCCGTCCTGGTGGTCAGTTCCGACCTACCGGAGCTCCTGGATCTGTCCGACGTGATTCATGTCATCCGAGACGGCCAGATCGCTGGCACCCTCTCGGCCGACGACGCGGATGAGAAGTCCGTGATGTCCCTCGCCGCAGGAGGAAGTTTGGTGGACGCATCATGAGCAAGACAGCCCCGCCCCCGGAAGCCCCGATTCAGGCGCCACGCACAGAAACAGGAGCCGCCGAACGCCAGGCCTCGATCCTGCGGTGGATCGCCGAACGAGGCATCTTCCTGTTCACCGCCTTGCTGATCGTCCTCGCGGCCATCTTCGTCGACGGCTTTGCCTCGACCGTCAACATCACCGATGTGTTCTATCGAGCTGCGCCCATCGGCATCGTCGCGGTCGGGATGACCTTCGTGGTCATCAGCGGCAACTATCTCGACCTGTCCGTGGTGGCTCAGGTCGCGACCTCGGCCGTGATCTTCATCGGCGTCAGCAACGCCTACAACATCCCAGCCGCTGTGGGACTCGCGCTGCTCGTCGCACTTCTCTACGGCGCGGTCAACGGCGCGGCCGTGGGGTACTTCAACGCGAATGCGGTGATCGTGACCCTGTCCACGACCTACATCGGCCTGGGGGTCCTGCGCTGGCTCTCGGGCGGCAAGATCTTCTTTGGCCCATCCGATGGTCCGGTCAAGGCCATGGGCCAGATCAAGATCGCCACGCTCCCGCTCTCGATGATCGTGTTTATCATCATGGCGCTAGCCCTCTCCTTCGTCCTGACCCGGACCAACTTCGGGTTCACGGTCCGCTCCGTCGGCTCCAACAAGGAGGCCACCCGACTCGCGGGAGTCCCTACATCACGTGTGGTGCTCGGGGCATTCGTGATCACCGCCCTCGCCGCCATGATCGCGGGCTTCCTCCTGGCCGCGTTCTCCAATACCGCAGTATCGACCATGTCCGACGGCTTCGACTTCCGTGCCCTTGCGGCCATCATCATCGGAGGGACGAGCGTCTTCGGTGGGCGAGGCAGCGTCCTCCGCACACTGCTGGGTGTCGTCTTCATCAGCGTCTTGACCAACGTGCTAGTCCTCTCCAACATCGGCTTTGGCTGGCAGCAGATCGCGATCGGGATACTGATCGTCGTCGCCGTCTCCGTCGATGCCCTAGCCAGAAGGGTGTCCAAGTGATGACCACGACCCAGACCATGAGCCTCGGCGAGGCCCCGACCAGCGCCTCAGCGAGGGCCCGGGCGGCCCTCGGCCGAAGGACCGAGTGGCGCGGGGTCCTCCTGCTGGTGCTGCTCGTGATCGGCGCCCTGATCTACGCTCCCACCGTCTTCACCGCCTACCCGGTGACGCTCGGTTTCGTGGCCCTGATCGGCCTGATCGCGCTGGGCTTGACCGCGGTCATCCTGATGGGCGAGCTCGACCTCAGTGTCGCGAGCACCCTTGCTGTCTCGGGCGTGATCATGGCCATGGTCCCGAACGTCTTCTTCGGTATCGCGCTGGCCCTGGTCGCCGGGCTGCTGATCGGAGTCGTGAACGCCTTCTTCGTCGTCAAGGTCGGGATCAACTCGTTCATCGCCACCCTGGGGATGCTCTTCGCCCTGCGTGGACTCGCCTTCGTACTCTCCGACGAGATGCCCGTGGCGCTGACCAACGCCGATGCCGGGATCAGCTTCGGAAGGCCGCTGCTCGGACCCATCACTCCCCGGATCATCCTGTTCCTGCTGGGGTTCATCGCACTCCATGTCTTCCTCACGCGAGTCCGAGCCGGCCGGGAGTTCTACGCAGTCGGTGGCAACCGTCAGGCTGCCCGGGACGCTGGCATCCCGGTCTCACGACGAATCTTCACCGGGTTCATGATCTCGGGTTCGGTGGCTGCGCTGGCTGGTGTGATCAACACCCTCGAGCTCACTGCGGCGGATCCCACCGCCGGATCCACGGCGCTGCTGACGAGTTTCGCCGCAGCCATCATCGGTGGGACCGTCCTGACCGGTGGACGTGGCTCGGTCCTGGGCACGCTGATCGGGGCAGGCGCGCTGGGCATCCTCATTGTCGGGCTGACCCTCTACGGTATCCAGGCCGAGATCCAGTCGATCTTCATCGGCGCGGTGCTCTTCATCGCGGTGATCACCGACCCGGCAAGCCTCCGCGCAGTCGCAGGGAGCCTTCGCACCTCGCTCCAAGGCCGCCGGCCCCACACCGATGACTGAGATCAGTTCACCGACCGCGTGGGGCTTGCGCCAATGAGCTTCCACCCAATGAACAGGAGAAACATCATGCGCATCTCCCGCATCGTGGCAGGAGCAGCCATCGTGGTGGCGATCGGAATGGCCGGGGCGGGCTGCTCCAACGACGCAGGGTCGTCCGACGGCTCAACACGGAGGGTGTTCGCACTTTTACCCCAAGGGACCGACCAGCCCTACGGCACGACGTACCTGCCCGCGATGAAGAAGCAGGCGGCCGAGGACGATATCGAGTTGACGGTCACCAACTCGCAGTACGACGCCAGCAGGCAGTCCATCAACTGTCAGGTGGCCGTGGCCGCCGAGCCGGACCTGATCATCTTGTGGCCGGCGGTCAATGTCACCGTCAGACCGTGCCTGGTCGCTGCGGAGGCAGCCAACATCCCCGTGACGGTCACGAACTCGAACGTGAATCCGAAGGACCAGTCCCTGACCTGGGGCTTCTCCGGACCCGACACCTACGGCCAGGGTGCTGCCTCGGCCGAGATGATGTGCGACCTCGCCAAGGGCAAGCCCACCAACATCCTCGTGGTCAACGGCCTCACCGGGAACTCCACCGCCATCAATCGTCGCTCGGGTTTCACCGACACCGTCAAGAAGGACTGTCCCAACGTCAAGATCGTGGCCGAACAACCGGGCGACTGGAACAAGGACACCGCGCAGACCGTGACCTCGGAGATGCTCACGTCCGTGGGCGCCGCCAAGGTGGACGGCATCTTCGCCGCCGACGACACGATGGTGGCCGGCGCCATCGATGCCCTCAAGGCTCAGGGCATCGACCCCAAGCCGCTCCTGATCACCTCGATCGGCAACACCAAGTTGGGCAATCCTCTCGTGGAGTCCGGTGACCTCGACGGCACCATCTTCCAGTCCTCCTCCTGGGACGGTCAGCACGCAGTGATTCTGGCCAATGACGTGATCACCGGGGGAACGGCCACTGAGGACCTACTCATGCCGTCGGTGAAGGTGACCAAGAAGAATGCCGCCGACCCTGCCTACGCCCCCGAGTGGTGACCGGCCCCCGGCATCTCATGAGCCTCCACGTGCCGCACGAAGGGGGCCGTGGGTCAAAACGCCGGGAGCCTGTCCACCCCACCTCCATCAGAGCCATCTCAGGAGAAGCGACCATGACGCAGACCACCACGCCGGTTCCCACGTCGCCCGCGCTCGACTTCGGGCAGCGGCAGATTCCCGCACACGGGCACATGTCCGTGGACTTCGAGGCGCGCGTCGACTTCACGCGCCTTCGTGAGTACCGACTCGGTCGGGCGATGCAGGCGCTGCAGTCGAGCGGCTGCGGGGCCTTCCTCCTCTTCGACTTCTACAACATCCGCTACGTCACGCAGACCTGGATCGGCGGGGCGCTGGGTGACAAGATGTCCCGCTACGCCCTGCTGACCGGGGACGCCAAGCCGTACCTGTGGGACTTCGGATCGGCGGCGAAGCACCACCGGCTCTTCGCTCCCTGGCTCGATGAGGACCGCTGCCGGGCGGGCATGTTGGGTCTCCGCGGGGCCATCAGTCCGGACGCGGGGCTGATCAAGGACGCCGTCACCACGATCAAAGGCCTGCTCACCGACGCGGGGGTTGTGAACGAGCCCATCGGGGTCGACCTCGTGGAGCCTGCACTGCTGTTCGAGATGCAGGCCCAAGGCCTGAGGGTCGTGGACATCCAGCAACACATGCTCGAGTCCAGGTCGATCAAGTCTGTGGACGAGATCATGCTGCTCAGCCAGGCCGCGGCCATGGTCGACGGGGTCTACCAGGACATCGTCGACGTGCTGAAGCCGGGCATCCGGGAGAACGAGATCGTCGGGCTCGCGGCCAAGCGACTCTACGAGATGGGCTCGGACCAGGTCGAGGCGATCAACGCGGTGTCAGGGGAGCGCTGCAACCCGCATCCGCACAACTTCACCGATCGGTTGATCCGGCCCGGCGACCAGGCGTTCTTCGACATCATCCACTCCTTCAACGGCTACCGGACCTGCTACTACCGCACCTTCTCCGTAGGGTCGTCGACCCCGCCCCAGCACGAGGCCTACGACCGTGCTCGGGAATGGATGGATGCTGCGATCGACAAGGTGGCCGACGGGGTCGGCACCGACGAAGTCGCCCGGCTCTGGCCCAAGGCGACCGATCTTGGCTTCGCCAGCGAGATGGACGCCTTCGGGCTCCAGTTCGGCCACGGCCTCGGCCTCGGACTGCACGAGCGCCCGATCATCTCCCGGCTCAACAGCCTCTCGAACCCCGTGGAGATCAAGGCCGGGATGGTCTTCGCCCTCGAGACCTACTGCCCGGCGTCCGACGGCGTGTCCGCGGCCAGGATCGAGGAGGAGGTCGTCATCACCGGCAAGGGCGCCGAGGTTCTGACCAGATTTCCCGCACAGAAGCTGTTCGTCGCCAACAAGTACTGAAGATCAAGAGAGACACGAGACAAAGGATGGTGAGGTACATGGACTCCACACGACTGGCAGGGAAGCACATCCTGATCACCGGCGCCGCCCAGGGCATGGGTGCAGCGGTGGCTCACGACTACGCCGCACAGGGCGCCAAGGTCTGCCTGGGCGACGTCAACACCGAAGGAGCGGCGCAGACCGCTGAGGAGATCCGCAGCAAGGGCGGAGTGGCCACCCACGTCAGGCTCGACGTCTCCAGCGAGGAGGACGCCGCCGCCGCAGTGGCGCACACGGTCGAGCAGTTCGGCAGCATCAACGTCCTGGTCAACAACGCCGGGATCAACAAGCCGCTGTTCTTCCTCGACATCACCCGCGACAACTGGCAGCGGATCATGGACGTCAACGCCTGGGGCACGCTGAACTGCATGCAGGCGGCAGCCCGGCAGATGAAGGAACAGGGGAAGCAGGACTACCCCTACAAGATCATCAACGTCGGCTCCATCTTGTCCCGTGAGGTGTTCGACGACGTCGTGGTGTACTCCGCGAGCAAGCACGCCGTCCTGGCGATGATCAAGGGTGGCGCCAAGGCGCTCATCGAGCACAACATCACCGTCAACGGCTACGGTCCGGGCGTCGTCCGCACCGAGCTGTGGGAGCAGCTCGACAAGGACCTGGTCGCGATCGGCAAGTTCGCCAACGCGGGCGAGTCGATGGACTCCCTGGCCGAGAACATGATCCTGATGAAGCGGTACTCCTACCCCACGGACGTCGTGGGAACCGCCTCCTTCCTGGCCAGCGCCGACAGCGACTACATGACCGGCCAGCTGATCATGATCGACGGTGGCATGGTCATCCAGTGAGGTCCTAGCCCTCACCCAGCACCGTGAGGGCCTCCATCTCTGCTCATGAAAGGGAACTGCCATCATCACGCTCAACGCTCCGTCAGGGTTGCTCATCGGGGGGGAGTGGGTCACGTCCCAGAACCGGCTCCCGGTCCACAACCCCGCGACCGACGAGCTGCTCTCCGAGGTGGCGGACGCCACCGTCGAGGAGGCTGTGCAAGCGGTGGGGGCCGCCCACGGCGCCGCCGGCGCCTGGGCGTCGACCTCCCCCCGGGAGCGCGCGGAGGTCCTCCGTCGCTCCTTCGAGATCATGACCGCCGAGATCGAGGACTGCGCCCGTCTGATCGTGCTCGAGAACGGCAAGGCCTGGAGCGACGCCATGGGCGAGGCGCGCTACGCCGCCGAGTTCTTCCGTTGGTTCTCGGAGGAGGCCTGCCGGGTGCCGGGCGACTTCCGCCTGGCTCCGGCCGGCGACAAGACGATTGTCGTCGACCATCGTCCGCTGGGCGTCGCCTACCTGATCACACCGTGGAACTTCCCCGCGGCGATGGCGACCCGGAAGCTCGCGCCGGCCGTTGCGGCCGGCTGCACCACGATCCTGAAGCCTGCCGCGGAGACCCCGCTCACGGCGCTGTGGGTCGCTGACATCATGCAGCGCGCCGGCGCTCCCGCGGGAGTCGTCAACGTGATCACGACCTCCGAGGCGGGCCCGGTCTCCGAGGCGGTGCTCGCCGACCCGCGGGTGGCCACCCTCTCGTTCACCGGATCGACGTACGTCGGCAAGCTGCTGCTGTCCCAGACCGCACACCGGGTGCTGCCCTCGTCGATGGAGCTGGGCGGCAACGCACCGCTCCTGGTGCTCGAGGGCGCGGACGTGGAGCTCGCCGTCGAGGGTGCCATGGTCGCGAAGATGCGCAACGGCGGGTCCGCATGCACCGCGGCGAACCGGTTCTACGTCCACGAGTCGCTGGTTGAGGAGTTCAGCGCGCAGTTCCAAGCAGCCCTGTCCTCCCTGAGGATCGGTCCCGGGATCGACAGGAGCAACGACCTCGGAGCGTTGGTGAGCATGAAGGAGCGTGACAAGATCCTCGATCTGGTGAGCCGGGCCGAGGATGACGGTGCTCACGCGGTCACGGTGTCGCAGGCTCCTGACCGGGGTGCGTTCCTGGCGCCCCGCATCGTCCGTGACGTCGAGCACGGATCCGTGCTCACCCGTGACGAGATCTTCGGGCCGGTCGCGCCGATCGTGGCCTGCCGCTCGACCGAGGAGGCCATCTCGATGGCCAACGACACCGACTATGGGCTGATCTCGTACGTGTTCGCCAAGGACAACGGCGAAGGCCTCCGGGTAGGGCGGCGGATGCAGTCCGGCATGGTCGCGGTCAACCGCGGCGTCGCGTCCGATCCGGCCGCACCCTTCGGGGGCATGAAGGAGTCCGGCCTGGGTCGCGAGGGTGGTTTCGCCGGCATCCACGAGTTCCTCGAGACCCAGTACCTCGCCGTCGACCTCTGAGGCAGGTGCGCCCGAGTCCCCAGTGACTTAGAGGTTCCGCAGATAGGTCACGGTCGGCGGTTTGGTCGGGTGTTCCAGCGGTGGGTGGTCCAAGCCTCGGCGAGGAGTCGTCGGGTGATGATCACGGCGTTGGCTAGGGCGATGAAGGTGTCGATCACGCGGGCTCGGCGTTCGGTGCAGATGGCGAGCTTCCTGAATCCGCGGTTGTGCCAGGAGTTGGTGCGTTCGACGACCCAGCGGGCACCGGCTTGAAGCGGGAAGCCCCTGATGCTGATCACTCCGTGACAGCCGAGCTCGTCGAGCAGGGCGCGGGTCACCGCGCTGTCGTAGCCGGCATCGAGATGCACCGTGATCTGCTCGGGCAGGGCCAGCCCGAACCGGGCCAGTTTCTCCAGGGTCGGCCGGAGCAGCGGTGAGTCGTGACGGTTGGCGGGTGCGCTGACGCAGCCCAGCGGGATCCCGGCCCCGTCGGTGAGCAGGGAGCGTTTGGTTCCTTGCTTTCCCCTGTCGACGGGGGACTTTCCGGCCATCTCGCCACCGCAGGGTGCCTTGACGATGCAGCCGTCCACGGTGAGGTTCTCCAACTCGAGACCGACGATGCGGTCATAGGCTTCCAGGCAGGTCTGTTCCAGCGCCTCGAACACTCCGGCCTCGATCCACTCGTCGCGTCGGTTGCGGATCGTGGCGGCCGAGCAACTGGAATCCGCGATGCGTTCGTAGGCGGCACCGAGCACCACCACCTGGACGAGCTTGTCGAACACGACACGGTCCGGGATACGTGGTCGGTGACAGCCAAGCGGATGGACCACCTCGCGTTCTGGCAGTAACGCGGCGAACTGGTGCCACAGCGGTTCGATGACAGACAATGGCAAAGCAGGCACAAGCACCTCGTGGGGAAGAACGAGTCTCGACAACCCGTGATCCTCCGAGTGCTTGTGCCTGTTTCGGTGCAGCGACGCGCACCTATCTGCGGAACCTCTTAGGTCCCTTCACGCAGCCGCTCGTGCGGGTCAGGCTCCTGCCATGAAGACCGCTGTCGCTGCGTTGGCCGCCGTTGCCGTTCTGCCGCTCCCTCTCATGTCCACCGCCGCTCAGGCAGAGGTCACCCCGTCCATCGACATCGTCACCACCCGGGCCACCGCCTTCGGTGACCGCTACTGGGAGCCGTCCATCAGGAAGTGGCGGTTGTCGAAGCCGTACTTCCCGATCGCCGCGACCGTGGTGTGCCCAGCCGGCGCCACCGGTGAGATGCAGGTCAGCCCGATCTGGTCGATGACGGCCCCGACCAACGGTCCCTTCACCTGCACCGGTTCTCCGCAGCTTGCGACCTTCAACGCCACTGCTGCGCTGCCCGGCGAGCTGGGCAGGCACCTCAGCACGGTGACCGCGACGCTGTACGTCGACTTCGTCCCCGTCACCTCGGACACCGAGACGGTGGCTGTCGTGACCAAGGCTCGTCGAGCGGCCTTCTCGTCGCCGACGCCTACGAGATCGCGGGTGTGACGTTGCCGTCGCCTCAGGTGGCTCTCCCCTCCACCGGAGGTACGACGAGCAGGCAGGCGCCCGGCTCGGCGAAGGGCTCGAGCACGCTCCCGGTCGGATCCGCGCCGTACTCGGCGAGAGCGCCGCGCACGACGCCCAGGTGCACGCCACACACGACTTCGCGGTGCCGGTAGGCGGCCTCCAGCAGCGGGCACCGTGTCAGCCTGACGACGGCGGGGTCCCCGGGCGTGGCCTCGGGCGCGAACCCCAGGTCGTCGAGGATCCGGAGCACCTGGTCGCGGGCTGCGAGGGGTGACACCGGGACGGCCCCGCGGTCACGGGCGAGCTCCCTGCCCCACTCCTCCCCGGCCTCTGTGGCGACCCGACCGGGGTTCTCACTGGTGCGGGCGATGGTGGCCGCCAGGGCGGCGGCCAGCCCGGCGTACTCCGACCCGGCCGAGTCCTCGGTGAGCTCGTAGAGCCAGGCCGGTCGGCCGCGCCCCGATGGCTCGGCCAGGCGGCGCCGCACCAGGCCGCGGCTCACCAGTGCGGTGAGGTGCTCACGCAGCGTGTTCTCGTGCAGTCCCGTGATCGCGACCAGGCTGGCCAGGCTCAGCGGCTCCGGCTGCCGGCGGAGCCGCTCCATGAGTGCCGCACGCGGCGCCGACAACGCTGGTGCGGCCCTCGCGGCCCTCGGGCCGAGTCGCCGCCGGCTGCCACGACGACTGTTTTCCACGGAGCAAAGTGTAGTAAACATGCGGGGTGGGCCACCGCTCGGGTGGCCGGTTCCTGGAGGAGACACCATGAACACCGCCATGGGCACTCCCGGCCCGATCGACCAAGGCGGAGGCCGCGACGCCGTGCTCCGGAGGACGAAGCCCATGACGACTGCACCACCGACCCCGATCGAGACGGCTGACGCGGCGCGCCGGGTCAGGTCGCCGTGGCTGATGCTGGCCCTGGCCACGACGGGCTTCGCGATCAACTTCTGGGCGTGGGCCCTGCTCAGCCCGCTCGGTCCGGTCTTCCGCGACAACGGGAGCCTCGGCGCCCTCAGCGAGTGGCGGGTCTCCCTGATCGTGGCCCTGCCGGTCATCGTGGGGTCCCTCGGCCGGATCCCGGTCGGAGCCCTGACCGACAAGTACGGCGGCCGGGAGATGTTCGTGATCGTCTCGCTCGCGACCATCGTGCCGATCCTGTTCATCGGCTTCTACGGGCAGACCAACTACACGGCCCTGCTGATCGGCGGGTTCTTCCTCGGCATCTCCGGAACCTCCTTCGCCGTGGGTGTCCCGTTCGTCAACGCCTGGTTCCCGCCGGAACGACGAGGCTTGGCCGTGGGGGTCTTCGGGGCCGGCATGGGCGGCACCGCGATCAGTGCGCTCACCACGGTCAAGCTCTACACCGACGTCGGGGACAAGGCCCCGTTCCTGTTCGCGGCCGGTGCCCTGGCGGTGTTCGCGGTCGTGGCCTGGCTGCTGCTCGAGGACGCACCCGGGCACCAGCCGCCCACCTCGTCGCTCGCGACGCGACTGAGGACCAATGCACGCCTCCCGATCACCTGGCAGGCCTGCGTCCTGTACGCGGTCGCCTTCGGCGGCTACGTCGCCTTCTCGGTCTACCTGCCCGCCTACCTCAAGACCGCCTATGACCTCACGCCGGCCGACGCGGCCAACCGGATGGCCGGCTTCGTGGTCCTCGCGGTCATCATGCGACCGGTCGGTGGATGGCTGGCCGACCGGTTCGGGCCGATCCCGGTCCTGGCCGGCGGGTACGTCGTCGTGGTGGTCGGTGCCGCGATCGCCTCCACCACACCCGTTCTCCAGCCCGTGGGAGCCGTCGCATTCCTGGCCATGGCCATGGCGCTGGGCTCCGGCACCGGCGCCACCTTCGCGCTGATAGCCAAGGTGACGGACCGGTCTCGTGTCGGCGGCGTGACCGGCCTTGTCGGTGCCGCCGGCGGGCTGGGCGGCTTCGTCCCACCGCTGATCATGGGCTACGTCTACGGCCGCACAGACTCCTACGCCATCGGCCTGGTGCTGCTGTCGGTGACGGCGTCCCTGACCCTGCTGCTGACCCTGACCACGGTGCGCCGTACGGTGCGCCGACACGACGAGGAGCTGGCCAGCTCGTGAGCGCCACCGGACGCGACGGACAGTCCGCCAGGCAGGGCATGGACGGCCCGTTGAGTGAGGCCCTGGTGCGCACCCGTCGCTACTTCACCAGGGGAACGGTGTCCGAGGACCTGCGAACCCTCACGAAGCAGGGTGGCCGTCAGGCCGACGACTTCTACCGGGACCGATGGAGCCACGACAAGGTGGTCCGCTCGACCCATGGCGTGAACTGCACGGGCTCCTGCTCGTGGAAGGTCTACGTCAAGGACGGCATCATCACCTGGGAGACCCAGCAGACCGACTACCCGTCGGTGGGTCCCGACAAGCCGGAGTACGAGCCCCGCGGCTGTCCTCGTGGGGCAGCCTTCTCCTGGTACACCTACTCGCCGACCCGGGTGCGCTACCCCTACGTGCGCGGGATCCTGCTGCAGATGTACCGCGAGGCGAAGTCGCAGCACGACGGCGACCCGGTGAAGGCGTGGGCGCACATCGTCGACAACCCCCGGCGCGCCAAGGCCTACAAGTCCGCGCGCGGCAAGGGCGGACTGGTCCGGGCGACCTGGGAAGAGGCGACCGAGATGGTGGCCGCCGCCTATGTGCACACCATCGCGAAGTGGGGTCCCGACCGGGTCGCCGGCTTCTCTCCGATCCCGGCGATGTCGATGGTCTCCCATGCCTCGGGCGCCCGGTTCACCTCGCTGGTCGGCGGCTCCATGCTCTCGTTCTACGACTGGTACGCCGACCTGCCGGTCGCCTCGCCGCAGGTCTTCGGCGACCAGACCGACGTCCCCGAGTCCGGCGACTGGTGGGATGCGGGATACCTGGTCATGTGGGGCTCGAACGTCCCGGTCACCCGCACGCCGGACGCGCACTGGATGACCGAGGCCCGCTACCGGGGCCAGAAGGTGGTGGTGGTCGCCCCCGACTACGCCGACAACGTGAAGTTCGCCGACGAGTGGCTGGCGATCGCGCCCGGCACCGACGGGGCGCTGGCGATGGCGATGGGCCACGTCATCCTCAAGGAGTTCTTCGTCGACCGGGACGCGCACTACTTCGCCGACTACACCAAGAAGTACACCGACCTCCCCTACCTGGTGGCGCTCGACCCCACCGACGCCGGCGGCCACCGGGCCGGCAAGTTCCTCACCGCCTCCGACCTGCCCGACCATGCCGGGGAGGAGAACGCCCACTTCAAGACCGTGCTGGTGGACTCCCGGACCGGTGACCTCCTGGTGCCGAACGGCTCCCTGGGTCATCGCTTCGGCGACGCCGGGGCAGGCAGGTGGAACCTCGACCTGGGCGAGGTCGACCCCCGGCTCACGCTCCTGGAGCCCGGGGTCGAGACCGTCCTGGTCGAGCTGCCCCGCTTCGACGACGTGGACGGCACCCCCGGCTCGCTGGCCCGCGAGGTGCCCGTACGTCGGGTGGGCGACACCCTGGTCACGACGGTGTTCGACCTGATGCTGGCGCACTACGGTGTGGGCCGCGACGGCCTCGGCGGCGACTACGCCACGTCGTACGACGACGCGAGCGCGCCCTACACCCCGGCCTGGCAGGAGGTGGTGACCGGCGTGCCCGCCTCCGCGGCCGCCCGGATCGCGCGTGAGTTCGCGCAGAACGCCGAGGAGTCGAGGGGCCGCTCGATGATCCTGATGGGCGCCGGCACCAACCACTGGTTCCACTCGGACACGATCTACCGTGGGTTCCTCGGGCTGACCACGCTGACCGGCTGCCAGGGCGTCAACGGCGGGGGCTGGGCGCACTACGTGGGGCAGGAGAAGTGCCGCCCGGTGACCGGGTGGGCGCAGCTGGCGTTCGGCCTGGACTGGGCGCGTCCGCCGCGTCAGATGATCCACACCGCGTACTGGTACCTCCACACCGACCAGTTCCGCTACGACACCTTCGGCGCCGACACGGTCTCCGCGAAGACGGGCGGCGGCATGCTCGCCGGGATGAGCACCGCCGACGTGATCGCGAAGAGCGCCCGGATGGGCTGGATGCCGTCGTACCCGACCTTCGACCGCAACCCGCTCGACCTCGCCGACGAGGCCGGCGCGGCCGGGAAGCCGGTCGCCGAGCACGTCGTGGAGCAGCTGAGGTCAGGTGACCTGCGCTTCGCAGCCGAGGATCCCGACTCCCCGGAGAACTTCCCGCGGGTGCTCGCCATCTGGCGGGCCAACCTGCTCGGCTCCTCCGGCAAGGGCAACGAGTACTTCCTCAAGCACCTGCTCGGAACCGACAGCTCGTTGCGAGCGACCGAGGCCTCCGAGAGCCAGCGTCCCCAGGAGGTCGAGTGGCACGAGGACGCGCCCGAGGGCAAGCTCGATCTGCTGCTGACCCTCGACTTCCGACAGACCAGCACCACGATCTTCAGCGATGTCGTGCTGCCGGCCGCGACCTGGTACGAGAAGCACGACCTCAACACCACGGACATGCATCCGTTCGTGCACTCGTTCAACCCGGCCATCGCGCCGCCCTGGCAGACCCGCACCGACTGGGACGCCTGGCAGACGATCGCGACGAAGTTCAGCGAGCTCGCCGCCGGCCGCCTGGACACCCGCAAGGACGTCGTCGCGGTCCCGCTGCTGCACGACACCCCGGACGCGATGGCCAACCCGCACGGCGTGGTCCGGGACTGGAAGCACGGCGAGTGCGAGCCCGTGCCAGGGGTGACGATGCCCAGGATCGTCGAGGTCCAGCGCGACTTCACCGCCGTGGGTGCCCAGATGCAGGCTCTCGGCCCGCTGCTCGAGAGCCTCGGCACGACCACCAAGGGCGTGACGTACGACGTCACCGCCGCGGTCGACTACCTCCGGCACAAGAACGGCACGATCCGCGGGGGAGCCGCCGACGGCAGACCCTCGCTGGTGCGCGACATCCACGCCTGCGAGGCGATCCTGGCACTGTCCGGCACCACCAACGGGGCTCTGGCCACCCAGGGGTTCAAGACCCTCGAGGCCCGCACCGGGACGATGCTGCACGACCTGGCGGCCGAGCACGAGGGCAAGCAGATCACGTTCGCCGACACCCAGGCGGCACCGGTTCCGGTCATCACCTCACCGGAGTGGTCCGGCTCGGAGACCGGCGGCCGCCGCTACTCGCCGTTCACGATCAACGTCGAGCGTCTCAAGCCCTGGCACACGCTCACCGGACGCCAGCACTTCTACCTCGACCACGACTGGATGACGGAGCTCGGCGAGGGGCTGCCGGTCTACCGGCCACCGCTGAACATGGGTGCGCTGTTCAGTGAGCCGGACATCGGCGCGATGGGTGAGGACCAGGGGCATGCGAGCGTGACGGTGCGCTACCTCACGCCGCACAGCAAGTGGTCGATCCACTCGGAGTACCAGGACAACCTGTTCATGCTGTCGCTCTCCCGCGGGGGGCAGACGATCTGGATGAGCGACAAGGACGCCGCCAAGGTCGGGGTCGAGGACAACGACTGGATCGAGGCTGTCAACCGCAACGGGGTGGTGGTGGCCCGGGCGATCGTGTCCCACCGGATGCCTGAGGGAACGGTCTACATGCACCACGCGCAGGACCGGCTGATCGACGTACCCCTCGCCGAGACGTCCGGCAAGCGCGGCGGCATCCATAACTCGCTGACCCGCATCCTGGTCAAGCCGAGCCACCTGATCGGCGGCTACGCCCAGCTCTCCTTCGCCTTCAACTACCTCGGTCCCACCGGCAACCAGCGCGACGAGGTCACGGTCATCCGGAAGCGCTCGCAGGAGGTGACCTACTGATGAAGGTCATGGCCCAGATGGCGATGGTGATGAACCTCGACAAGTGCATCGGCTGCCACACCTGCTCGGTCACCTGCAAGCAGGCGTGGACGAACCGCACCGGCACGGAGTATGTCTGGTTCAACAACGTCGAGACCCGACCCGGACAGGGCTACCCGCGGCGCTACGAGGACCAGGAGGAGTGGCAGGGCGGCTGGACGCTCGATCGGCGCGGCCGTCTGAAGCTCAAGGCGGGTGGAAGGCTGCGCAAGCTCGCGACGATCTTCTCGAACCCGAAGCTGCCCTCCATCCACGACTACTACGAGCCCTGGACCTACGACTACGCCACCCTCACCGACGCACCCGCCCAGGAGCACACGCCGGTCGCGAGGCCGAAGTCCCTGATCTCCGGCAAGGACATGAAGATCGAGTGGTCGGCCAACTGGGACGACAACCTCGGCGGGTCCGCGGCGACGGAGCGGCACGACCCGATGCTGGCGAAGATCGCCGACAAGGTGAAGTTCGAGTTCGAGCAGACGTTCATGTTCTACCTGCCGCGGATCTGCGAGCACTGCCTGAACCCGTCGTGCGCCGCGTCCTGCCCGTCCGGTGCGATCTACAAGCGCACCGAGGACGGCATCGTGCTCGTCGACCAGGACCGCTGCCGCGGCTGGCGGATGTGCGTGTCGGGGTGCCCCTACAAGAAGGTCTACTTCAACCACCGCACCGGCAAGGCCGAGAAGTGCACGTTCTGCTTCCCGCGGATCGAGGTGGGCCTGCCGACCGTGTGTGCGGAGACCTGCGTCGGCCGGCTCCGCTACATCGGCCTGGTGCTCTACGACGCCGACCGGGTGCTCGAGGCGGCCTCGGTGCCCGATGACCACGACCTCTACGAGGCCCAGCGGTCGGTGCTGCTGGACCCCCACGACCCGGAGGTCCAGCGTGCCGCCGAGCGCGACGGCATCCCCCGAGACTGGGTCACAGCCGCCCAGCGCTCACCGATCCATGCTCTGATCAACGTCTACAAGGTCGCGCTGCCGTTGCACCCGGAGTACCGCACGATGCCGATGGTGTGGTACATCCCACCGCTCTCACCGGTCATCGACGTGGTGCGTGACACCGGCGAGGACGCCGAGGACACCGGCAACCTGTTCGCGGCGATCGATGCACTGCGGATCCCGGTCGCGTACCTCGCCGAGCTGTTCACCGCCGGCGACACGGTCCCCGTCGACGGGGTGCTCAAGAAGCTCGCCGCGATGCGCTCCTACATGCGCGACATCAACCTGGGCCGCGAGCCCGACGCCTCCATCCCGGCGGGGGTCGGGATGAGCGAGGAGGAGATGTACGACATGTACCGGCTGCTGGCGATCGCGAAGTACGACGAGCGCTACGTGATCCCGCCCGCCCACGCCGAGCAGGCGCACTCCCTCGAGGAGATCGCCACCGAGTGCTCCGTGTCGCAGTACGGCGGCGGGAACCCCGAGATCTTCGGCGAGGGCTCCGGCAGCCTCACCCCGCTCGCGGTCGAGAACTTCCGGATGCTCCAGGACCGGCAGACCTCCGACACCATCGCCTCACCCGCGGACAAGGCCGCGCGGATGAACCTGCTCAACTGGGACGGCAAGGGCACCCCGACCGGGCTGTTCCCGACCAAGGACTCCGAGCAGGGAGACGGACCGTGAAGACCCCGAGGGTCCGAGCACGGAGGATGTCAGCGCTGACACCCGAGCAGCTCACGATCGCCTGGCAGTCCGCTTCGCTCCTCCTCGACTACCCCTCCGAGGAGCTCCTCGGCCACCTCGCGCTGGTCCACTCGGCGTCCCGGGCGCTGCCCGAACGGATCGGGGACCCCCTTCGCGGGTTCGTCGACCACGTCCAGCGCACCCCGCTGCCCGACTCCAGGCGGACTACGTCGAGACGTTCGACAACCGGCGCCGCTGCAACCTCTTCCTCACCTACTTCGCGTACGGCGACACCCGCAAGCGGGGGATGGCGCTGCTGCGGTTCAAGCAGGCCTACCTCCGTGCCGGCTACGGGATGACCGACGAGGAGCTGCCCGACCACCTGTGCGTGGTGCTGGAGTTCGCCGCGACCAGCGACCGGGCAGCCGGCCGGCAGCTGATGCTCGACCACCGGGCCGGGCTGGAGCTGCTGCGCATGTCGCTGCGCGACCTGGGCTCGCCATGGGGAGGCGTCGTCGAGGCGGTCACCGGGACGCTGCCGCCGCTGCGCGGCGACGAGGCGGAGGCGGTCCGCCGGCTCGCCGCCGAAGGTCCTCCCGAGGAGGAGGTCGGCCTGACCCCCTACGCCACCCCCGGCTTCGACCCGGGTCCGGCGGGACCCTACGCCTCCGTCCCGCTTCCGATGCCGTCGTTCCCAGGAGCCCGTTGACGTGGACACCTTCTTGTGGGTGATCGTCCCCTACCTGTGCCTGGCGACCTTCGTGGTCGGGCACTTCTGGCGCTACCGCTACGACAAGTTCGGCTGGACCACCCGGTCCTCCCAGCTCTACGAGGACCGGCTGCTGCGTCTCGGCTCGCCGCTGTTCCACTTCGGCATGCTCGGCGTCGTCGGCGGGCACATCATCGGCCTCCTGGTCCCGAAGTCGTGGACCGACGCGGTGGGGATCAGCAACGAGGCCTACCACGTGGCGGCGGTCGGTGGCGGCATGGTGGCCGGCGTGATGGCCGTCGTCGGCATGGTGATCCTGATCTACCGTCGCCGCACCGTCGGCCCGGTCTTCTCCGCCACCACGGTGATGGACAAGGTGATGTACGCCTTCCTGGCAGTCGTCATCGTCCTCGGGATGTGGAACACGATCGCCGGGTCGATCCTGTCCTTCGGCGGCGAGTACAACTACCGGGAGGGCGTCTCGGTCTGGTTCCGCTCCTTCCTGGCCCTGCAGCCCGATGCCGCTCTGATGGCCGATGCCCCGATCGGCTTCCAGCTCCACGGGCTGGTCGCGTTCGGACTCTTCGCGCTGTGGCCCTTCACCCGCCTGGTGCACGTGTTCAGCGCACCGGTGGGCTACCTCACCCGGCCCTACATCGTCTACCGCAGCCGCGACGACCAGCTCGGCAGCCATCGACCCCGACGCGGATGGGACCGCATCTCCCCATGAACACCGGTGCATGAACGCCGGTAGGGGGCCCGCCTCAGCGTCGCTGCATCTCCCAGGCAAGGTCGATGGCGGCGCGCACCGCACGAGGCTCTGCCCGGTCGAGGTAGGCCTCGACCTTGTGGTGCGCCTCCATGCGAGGCGGCACGCCGAAGCTGTCCGGGTAGCGCGCGAGCAGCAGCTCTCGCTGGCTGAGGGGGACCCGGATCACCACGGTGCTCTGGTCCTGCACGCGCACCACCAGGCGATCATGGACGTACCACGCAGGACGCGACTCGGTTCCCTTGCGCTTGACCTGTGGCAGCGACTCGGCGTACCGAGCCACCTCGTCGATGGTCACCCGCACAGCGTAGGTCCGCCCCCGCCATCCGGGACGTCACCAAGCCGCCCGTCCACGCGGGCGACCGGGTCAGCCGGCAGGTGGGCGCCCGGCTGCGCGCAGCAGACCGGCTGCCGGACCGGCGGCTCCCCACGGGCCGTCGATCTCGATCACCGCAAGCGCCGAGGTCGGCATCGGGACCCGCTCGCCGACGAGGGTGGCGGTGAGGCCCTCGAGTCCCGGGTTGTGGCTGACCAGGACGACCGTGGTGAGCTCCTCGTCGAGACTGCGGACCAGGTCGAGGAGCTCGTCCGCGGAGGCGGCGTACGCGTCCTGCTCCTGTCGCGTCCCGGGCCGGTCGCCCAGCTCGGCCGAGGCCAGCTCCCAGGTGGCCCGGGCGCGCGCGGCGGGGGACACCACCGCGCTGTCGATCCGGTCGACCTGGGTGGCGAGCCACTGGCCGGCCTCCCGCGCCTGGCGCCGGCCGCGTTCGGTGAGCGGACGGTCGAGGTCGGCCTCGTCGCCGGACCAGTCCGACTTGGAGTGCCTCATGAGGATCAGCGTGTGCGCGGCCACTCGTCCAGTATGCCCGGCTCGGGCGGCGCCGGGTTCACCGCCGCAGCCCCGCTCTCGTGGGCGAGGACGACGGCCTGGACGCGGTCGCGGAGGTCGAGCTTGGCAAGGATGTGGCGCACGTGGCTCTTCACCGTCGCCACCGAGATGAACAGGTGCTCGGCGATCTCCGGGTTGGACATGCCTGCGCCGATCAGCGCGAAGATCTCGGCCTCACGCTCGCTGAGGTCCTGCACGCGGGTGGTCGTAGCCGGGTCCGGGAGGCGTCGCAAGAACTGGTCGATGACACGGCGCAGCACGCTGCTCGCCATCGGCGTCTCCCCGGCTGCGGTCTCCCGCACGGCGGCGACGAGTCGCTCGGCGGTGACGTCCTTGAGCAGGAACCCGGCCGCCCCGGCCCGGAGGGCGTCGTACACGTGCTGGTCGAGGTCGAAGGTCGTCAACACCAGCACCCGGGTGGGCAGCCCGGCCGCGACGATGCGGCGGGTCGCCTCGATGCCGTCGACGCGCGGCATCCGGATGTCCATCAGCACCACGTCCGGCTCGAGCTCCCGGACGGCGCGGACACCCTGGTCGCCGTCCTCGGCCTCGCCGAGGACGTCGATGCCCGCGAGCTCGAGGATCAGTCTCAGCCCCTGACGGACCATCGCCTGGTCGTCGACGATGACCACGGTCGTCATGACAGCGCTCCGAGGGGCCGAGGCAGGGTGGCTGTCACGCGGAACGCGTCGCCGTCCGGACCGGCCTCGAACCGGCCGCCCAGCAACCTGGTCCGTTGCGCCATGCCGGGGACCCCGAGGCCCGAGCCGTCGGAGCCCGATGCCGAGCCGAGCGGGTTGCACACCTCGAGGCACACCTGGGTCTCCTCCCAGGCGATGGTCACCGTCACCGGGCACCCGGGTGCGTGACGGCCTGCGTTGGTCAGCGACTCCTGGACGATGCGCACCAGCGCCAGCCAGGTGTTCGGCGCGTCGCTCCACGGTCTGCCCGAGACGGACAGAGACCCGTCGACCCCGAGCAGCCGGGCTCGCTCGACGAGCGCCTCCAGGTCGGCGGGTCCGGGCACGGAGCTGCCGCTGTCGACCTGGTCGGTCCCCAGCACCTTGAGGATGGCGCGCATCTCGGCCGTCGCCCGGTGAGCGGTCTCGCGGATCGCCTCCACGGGCTGCGCCGCCCGCTCCGGGGCCGTGCGCAACGCCGACGCGGCGGCCTCGGACTGGATCGCGATCATCGTCATCTCGTGGCCCACGACGTCGTGCAGCTCGCGGGCGATGCGGGCCCGTTCCTCGGCGACGGCGGCGTGCTCGGCACGTGCCTGCTCCACGGCGAGCTGGTCGGTGAGCGCCTGCAGCCGGTGCGTCTGGGCCCGTTGCCCGGCGACGATCCGGCCGGCGGCCACCGGCCCGAGCACGACGAGGAGCGAGCCGAGAACGCCGATGGCGTCGTGGGTCCACACGACGGTCTCCACCGAGGCGGCCACCGCCCAGGCGGTGACGAGCAGGACATCGCGCAGCTTCACGACGTAGGCGCCTACCGAGAAGAACAGGATCACCGCGACGACGTAGCCGAGGGCGAGGTAGCCGTCGTCCGTCGGGATCATGAACGCTGCACTGCCCACGACCGCGGCTGCTGCCGGTGCGGTACGCCGCCAGGCGAGCGGCACCACCGACATGAGCGCGACGAGCACGCCGACCGGGCGCGGGGCGATCGGCACCAGCAGCACCTGGGCCAGGCTCGGCACCAGGAACAACAGCATCAGCGCGACGTCACGGCGCGACGGGTGGAGTGTCTCCGGCACAGCGATGAATCTAGGCCCCATGGGCGGTGTCGGCGTCAACCCCAGGGCGTAGAGAAGTGTCGCCCGTGAGGCGATGTGCACTCTCACCCCCGGTTCCTACGGTGTGGACACCAACAACCCCGACGAGAGGAATCTCCGATGTCCATCTCCACCTCCCGGCCCGCTCCCGACGCCGCCCACCTCACCGGTTCACGTCGCGCGCCCGTCAGCTACGTTGCGATGCGCGCCCTGTTCGCGGTCGTCGGTGTGTTCGGCGTCTTCGCGGCCAGCTACTTCGGCTTCGTCCTCGATGCCGCCGACGGGGGCATCAGCAACCCCTTCGACCTGTTCGTGACGCTCTGGAAGATCGGCCTGAGCCTGGTCTTCCTGGTGGTGGCGATCGCGCCGGGACTCTCCCGCGGCCAACGGGTCGCGGTCGCCCGTTGGGCGATGGCCGCCGAGCTCGTCTTCGACGCGATCAAGTTCGGCTACTACCACGAGTCCGCCGCCCTGGTGTTCACGGTGATCGACTGTGTGCTGGTCGCCCTGGTCCTTCGCGCAGGTGTCGCCACCCGCGACTCCTGACCTGCGGCGCCGGTCCCTTCAGGAAGGCACACGCCCACCCTCCAGACCCTGACTCTCCTGCTGACCCGCGTGGCCCTGCTCAAGGCGACCTCGTGAGGTCCGCCGGGAGCCGGAGCCCGACCGGGACGATCCTGGTCGTGCGATGCTGCCGGCATGCCTCCGCCTAGCCTCGACCCGTCCGAACCGTCCCAGGTGCCACCGCTGCCGTCCACCATGCGGGCCGCGGTGACCACCCGCCACGGAGGGCTCGATGCGATCGAGCTGCGGGAGATGCCGGTTCCCCGTCCCGGGGTCGGTGAGGTGCTGGTCCGCGTCGACGCGGCCGGGTGCAACAACACCGACCTGTGGACCCGCGAGGGTGCCTACGGGGCGACTGACGACGACCCGGACGCGAAGGGGGGGTGGCTCGGTCCGTTGGACTTCCCCCGCATCCAGGGTGGCGACGTCGCAGGCACCGTGGTCACCTCCGGCGACGCCGCGGCCGCTGGCCTGGTCGGGTCCCGGGTGCTGGTGGACCCGGCCAACTATGACGAGCCGGGACCGGACGCGCGGCCGGTCGACGTGCTGGGCAGTGAGCGTGACGGTGGGTTCGCCGAGTACGTCGTGGTGCCGGCCGCCAGAGCCCACTCCATCGACGGGTCGCCCCTGCGCGACGTGGAGCTGGCTGCACTGCCCATCGCCTACGGCACCGCGCTGGGGATGCTCGAGCGCGGCTCGGTCTCCGAGGGTCACACGGTGCTGGTGACCGGTGCCTCCGGTGGTGTGGGGCTCGCCGCGGTCCAGCTGGCCCGTGCTCGCGGAGCCCGCGTCGTTGCCGTGTGCAGTGCAGAGAAGGGGGACGCGGTCCGCACCGCCGGTGCTGACGTCGTGGTGGACCGCCGGCGCGGACAGGTCGTTGCCGAGGCGGCCGAGGCCGCCCCCGCGGGTTACGACGCCGTTCTCGACGTCGTCGCAGGCGAGACGGTCGGCCGGGGCCTGGGACTGCTGCGCGGTGGTGGGCGCTGGGTGATAGCCGGCGCGCTGGACGGCTGGGCGGTCGCCCTGGACGTTCGGCGGCTGTATCTCGCCAACCTCGCGCTCATCGGCTCGACCATGCACACGCCGCGGATCTTCGACCTGCTGGTGGAGGTCGCCCGCCAGGGCGCCGTACGGCCTGTCATCGCCGCAACCTACGACCTGGAGGAGGTGCCCGAGGCGCAGGCCCAGCTGGCTCTGCGTCGGCACGTCGGCAAGCTGGTCATCGTCCCCTGACGCGTCCCCGCGAACTTTACCTTCTCGCCTGATGCGCGCTGCCGGACCGCCCTGCGGCTGAGGCGTTCCGCTGGCTGTCCCGTCTTCCGCGGCGGTGGTACCAGAAGACCAGGCACAGGCCCGCGACGAGCGAGCCCGTCCCGCCCAGAACGAGGTCGGAGATGGTGTCGTCGTATCCCACGTGCGTGCTCGCAGGCGCGTACTGGTTCTCGACCCATTCGAACATCTCCCAGAGCGTGGCCAGAGCGAGCCCGACGAAGGTCACCATCAGAGCCAGGGAGAACCGCCGGGTCGCCCCCATTCCGCGACCGCTGCATCGAACGGCGCTGCGATCTGCATCAACCGGGGCGGGAGCAGGATCAGGAAGAGGATGACGAACGGCACGCCGTCGCCGTGGAGCCAGACCACCACCACGACCGCGCTGAGGAGGGTGGCCACGCGTACGGCGTCACCGATGACTCGGGCCACCCTTGCGGTAGCGCTAACGAAGCTGGTCGTCACGGTCCGACCCTAGTCGGGTCGCATTGACGCATCCCAATCCTGGCGGGCCTTCCGTGCGCCTCTCGACTCCGACGATGTTTGTGCACTCGCAATGTTCGCGCACGCTGTGCGACGATGCGGTGACCGGATAACGGAGGGATCTACGGAGGATGCGTGAGAGGCGCATGGTCGCCGCGAACCAGGGAACCTACCATCACATGCCCACCTCCACGTTGTTGCGCATCGGCACTGTGTCAGTCCTGGTCGCCCTCATGGGTCTGGTCGGAGGGTGCAACCGGTTCGGGTCGGGCGAGGTGACCACCTCGCTCACCTCCGACGAGACGTCCTGCGTGGTGGCGAAGGAGCAGGTCTCGGCCGGGCCCGTGACGTTCGAGATCACGAACAAGGGGAAGCAGCCCGCGTCGTACGAAGTGCGCCGCGAGGGCGACGACGGCAGGTTCACCGACCTGGTCATGTCCGCCCGTGACGTCGCAGCAGGGGACGAGGCAACCATGAGCGGAAAGCTCGGCGCGGGCCAGTTCCAGGTGAGGTGCCTGCTCGCATCCGGTCGCACACCGACGGCGATCGTCCGGACCAGCGTCAACGGGGCAGCGAAGCCCCGGGAGGACATCGGGCCCTCGCGGACCTTCCGTTTCACCGTGAGCCGGGACGGTGTGGTCGACCCGCCGGCACCCCTGCGAGCCAAGACCGGGGACCTGGTGACCTTCGCTCTCGACAACCGCAGCGACCGCTCGGCCCGTCTCATGGTTCTCCGACCCGATGGGCGACAGACGTCCTCGGTCACCGCGGATTCGCGGACGTCGCGAGAGACCAACGTCGTGCTCAGCTCCGTGGGCACCTACACCGTCCGCGTCGGTCGGAACGGTGACCGCTTCTCGCTCCAGGTCTCACGCTGAGGCCGAGCCCGGATGGTCGGAACACCGGCCGCGACGAAAGGTGACCACCGATGGCGTCGACACAGCAGGAGCACACCACGAGCAGCAGGTGGGTGGGGACGGCCTTGCACGAGTTCCCGTGGGTGCACCTGGGTCTGGGTCTCACCGGCAACACGCTCTTCTTCGTGGGCAGCATCATGTTCTTCTTCGAGAGCGTGAAGACGCTGGCGATCTGGCTGTTCGTGATCGGCAGCCTGGGGATGCTGGTCGGCTCGGTCGGTGAGCTGCTGGTCCGGATCGAGAAGCGGCGTCGCGGCAGCGACTGACCCGCCCGGGATCTCCGGTCCGAGCTCACCAGGCTCCGCCCATCACGCCTTCCTGCGCCGGGAGCAGCCAGACCTCCTCGCCGTCGCCGAAAGTGGGGCAGCGGGCGTCCGGGACCGTCTGCACGTCGAAGATCTCCTCCACGCCGTCGGCGAACTGTAGCGTCGCGACGGTCGCGCCGGTGCGGAGGTCGACGACTCCGATGCCGCACCTGAGACGCTCGGAGTACGCCGCGATGGGGACCCGACCGAAGATGACGGTCTCACGGATCCTCGACAGGCCGACGAAGGCAAGATCGTGGTGGAACGCCAGTCCGCGAGCGTATCCGGGGAGAGCGGCGACCTCGTCGCGGCGGCCGGTGGCCAGGTCGACGCGTTCGAGCCGGCCCATCCCGGAGTTCAGCACGAACAGGGTGCCGTCGTGCCAGCGTGGGGAGTGCGGCATCGCGAGTCCGGTCGTCACCGCCTCGCCTGAGTCCACGTCGAGAACGCTGCCGCTGTCGTGGTGCGCCGTACGCCACCCGCCGGGGACGTCGGTCGCCGCCAGGACGGTGACGTAGGCGGGGGACCCGTCCCGCATCGCGAGGCCGTTCAGATGACAGCGGTCCTGGGCCGCCAGCTCGGTGATGAACGGCGGCCGCCAGCGCGGTACGAAGCTGTAGCGGGAGTCGAGGCCGGCCAGGCAGGAGAAGAGGGTGTTGACGATCCACAGGTCCGGCTCGCCGCTCTCCCTGGCTCCCCAGACGATCTCGTGACACTGGATCGCCCCAGTGACGGTGGTGCTGCGGGGCAGCCAGCACCGGTCGTGCCGTCCAGCAGGAGCAATCGCCGAGGCGATGTCCGGGTGGTCGGGCAGCGACCAGATCTGGTCCTTGCTCGCGACCGCGATCCGATCGTCGCCGACGGCCACACCCATGGGCCGCTCGAACCTGCAGAAGGAGAAGGTCAGCTGCTCCCCCACGGCACCCACGGCAACGAGCTGGCCGGCCTGGTAGGTCGAGATCAGCAAGGAGCAGCCGGCCTCGGACAGTACGCGAGGCAACGAGGCACTGTGCCGGAAGTGGACCTCGGTGCCCGACGTGCTCACTTGATCTTCAGGGTGTACCGGCGCACCAGGCTGCTGGGGTTGCCGCCGCACGGAGTGAAGGTGAACCGGGCCCGAACACCGAGCTGGCCGACGTGCCCCCCGCTCCGATGCGCGCGACGCAGTGAGGCCCTCAGCCTGCTCATGCCCGCCTCGGTCGGCCTCAAGGTGACCCTCGTCGCACCAGCGCGCCGAAGGTCCTGACGCGACGTCCTGATCAGGGGCCGACCGACGGGCCCGACCACCAGCCTCCCGGCCGCGGCAACAGAGACCTTCAGCCGCAGCATGCCTTTGCTCCAGGTCCTCGTCCCGCGCCGGGCGACGGTGAACGCGCCACCACGGTTGACGTCCTTGACCAGGACTGTGCCCGCCCTGCTGCCGTCCGACCTCCACGGCTCGTCCCCGTGGATGCCGTCCTCCGCAGCGAAGAACACACTGCCGCGCACCGCGGTGAGGTCGGAGGGAACATAGCCGTAGTCGGGGGAGCCGGGGTTGACGTCCTTCACCAGCACGGTGCCTCCCGCAGTGCCGTCCGACCTCCACAGCTCAGAGCCATGGATGCCGTCGTCGGCGGTGAAGAAGAGCCTCCCGTCCACCACGGTGGGCACGACACTGTAGTCGCCGCTGTCGCCGGCGCCCGGGTTGATGTCCTTGACCAGGACGGTGCCCCCTGTAGTGCCGTCCGAGGTCCACAGCTCGGAGCCATGGGTGCCGTCGTCGGCGAAGAAGAACAGGTGTCCATCGACGCGTGTCAGAAGCATCGGGTCGGCGGATCGCGCCACCGGACGAATGTCCTTGACCAGGACGGTGCCCTCCTCGGTGCCGTCGGACCTCCACAGCTCAGTGCCGCGGATCCCGTCCCGCGCCGAGAAGAACAGCCGTCCTCCGACACCGGTCAGCCAGGAGGGGTCACTGTCGTAGGCGTCCGGGTGGATGTCCTTGACCAGGACGGTGCCCACTCTGGTGCCGTCGGAGGTCCACAGCTCGTTCCCGTGGGTGCCGTCGTCAGTGGTGAAGAACAGCCGCCCACTCACACCGGTCAGGTTCGAGGGACCGTAGTCATAGCCGTCGGGGGAGCCCGGACGAATGTCCCTGACCAGGACGGTTCCCCTCTCGGTGCCGTCGGAGGTCCACAGCTCGCTCCCGTGGGTGCCGTCGTCGGCGTCGAAGAACAGCCTCCCTCCCACATCGGCGAGTTGGGAGGGGTCGCTGGAGGCCCTGCCGGGGCGGATGTCCTTGACCTGGACGGTGCCCGCTCTGGTGCCGTCGGAGGTCCACAGCTCGCCTCCGTGGGTGCCGTCGTCGGCGTCGAAGAACAGCTTCCCGCCGACCTGGGCGAGCGAGGAGGGGTCGCTGGAGGCCCTGCCGGGGCGGATGTCCTTGACCTGGACGGTGCCCGCTCTGGTGCCGTCGGAGGTCCACAGCTCACGCCCGTGGGCCCCGTCGTCGGTCGTGAAGAAGAGCTTCCCGCCCACGGCGGTCAGCGAGTCGGGGCCGTCGCCCTGGTCCGGGACGCCACGCGGCTTGGTGTCCTTGACCATGACGGTGCCCGCGCTCGTGCCGTCCGAGGTCCACAGCTCGCGTCCGTGGGTGCCGTCGTCGAGGGTGAAGAACACCTTCCCGCCGACGACGGTGAGGCTGGCCGGGTAGCTTCCTGGAGTGTGCGGGTCGCCACATCCGACCGGTCGGCCTCCGACACCGCCGTACGGCGTCAGCATCCCGCTCACGGCCGGACCGGCAGCGGCGCGGTCCGACATGCCGTCGCTGGTGGCTGCTGATGCGGTGGGAAGACCTCCGCCGGCCCACGTGAGGGCGGCAGCCGTGACGGCCGCGACAGCCGGCCTCGCCGCGGCCAGACGTGCACGCCGGCGCTGCGCCTTCCGCCGCGCCGCTCGCTGCTGCTGGGACCGGACCCTCACCCGACGCTGCCGATGACTCATGACAGACCCCTCCTCACCACTGCGACGCCTACGGCGTCCCCGAGTCACAACGCGAGTCCGCTCTGGCCGACCCCTGGCGCACAGCAGAGCAGCCCCGGGCTGATGCTCGAAAGGGTCATTGGTCCCGATCCCCGCGCCAAACAAGAGATCGAGGGGAGGTGCCATGGAAGCGTCGCGCTCGAATGACTAGCTTGGGCTATTGCCAGCCCCGGGGAACCGGCTGAGGCTGGGTCCAGCATCTGCCGGAATATTTACCTGAGCCTCGCCGCCGGCGGACTCGAGGCACGGCAGCGCCGATCGGTCTGGTCGGTTCCGTGGATCGCTCTCCGGGTGGAGCGACACGAGAGGGGGTGACCGGGAGTGTTCGGTCGGTGCACGCACAAGGTGGGGCTCTGCCTCTCCAGCGTCCTGTTGGTGACCACCGTGATGGTCATCTCGGGACCGGCAGCCTGGGGCGCGCCCCCGTCCAACGACGACCGCGGGAACGCGACCGTGGTGAGGCCCCCGCAGGTGGTGCACGGGAGCCTGGTCGAGGCGACGCTGGAAGCCGCGAACGACTTCAGCACGTGCGCCCAGACGAACGCCTCCGTGTGGTACCGGTTCACTGCTCCTCCACGTGGCGCCGTGGTGGTGCAGCTGGACGCGGCCGGCGAGATGGACGGCTCGGTCGACCTCTTCAGGCAGGTGCGCTCACGGCTGGAGTCCGTGGACTGCCGCCCGACCGATGCTCAGGGCAACGCCACGCTGGACGTCGATGGCCTGGAGCCGGGAGCGAGCTACGCGATCCGGGTCAGCAACCAGCCCGGCTCGGTGGCGGACCAGTTCGTCCTGCGGGTCCTGGTCCCCACAGCGCCCCCCGAACCCCCTGGTCGCCACCTGCCCTACGTCGGCGTACGCAACTCGGTGGACCGGCTGTTGAACTCCGGCGACGTCTACTGGACGAGGATGCGTGCCGGCCGCACCATGCGTCTGAGTCTCAGCACCCGGCAGTGCACGTCGTTGACGGTGTACGGGCCCGGCACACGAAGCTTCTCCGACCCGCCCGTGAGTCGGCTCTCCTGTGGCGGCTACCGGTTGTTCACGCCGACGGGGAGTGGCCGTCACTTCCTCGTCGTCGGCGCCGGACGCAGCCGAGGTCGACAGCCGTACAAGCTGCGGGTCGCGCGAGCCCTCCGTGATGACACTGCTCCCGGCGTCCTGCTGCACAACCACTCCACGGTCAGGGGATCCGTGAACGGCGGCATCGACACCAGGGACCTGTATCGCTTCGCCGTCGCTCGCCGCAGCTCGCTGACCCTGACCCTCGCAGGTCTGCCGGCACTGAGACTCCTGAGGGACAACGGACGACCTGTGGGCGGCAGTCTCGTCGACCGCACCGTCGCCCCGGGTCGCTACTTCGTCGCCGTCCAAGGGGCCGGGCGCTACACGCTGAGGCTCGCCCTGAGGACGATCACGGTGGCCACGGTGTCCTTCAACGGCCGGCACGTGGCGAGCATCGGTCCGGGCTCCACCGCCAGACTGAGCCTGCGCGTGCGGCCCGCCGTCCGTGGCCGCACAGAGACGTCGGTCGAGCGGTTCGACCCGGTCGACGGCTGGCAGTTCCTGCACACCTACCGGCTGCGCCTGTCCCACGGAAGGTCCACGGTCGTGTTCCATCCGCCGAGCGTCGGGCGCTACCGCGCTCGTGGAATGTTCCTGGGGTCCCGGTCGGCGGCCCCCGACGCGACACGGTTCACCTACCTTCAGGTACGACGGCCGCTGGCCGGCTCGGGGCGCTGACAAGCCCAGCCTCGTGGGCTCCCTGGCTCCGGCAGGCGGGTCAGGTCGCGCCGAGGCCGGGATCCTGTTCGGGAGGCAACGCGGCATGACCCCTTCGGTCATGCTTGACCCGGTAGAGCGCAGCATCGAGCTGGGCCATGGGAAGCGGGGTCGAGCGGGCGGGACTCACGCCGATGGACGCGGAAGGCTCCAGGTGTGCCCAGGGCCGGTCCACCGTTCCGGAGGCAACGGCGAGAGCGAGTCTCTCGCCGTACTCAAGGCCGGCCTGGGCAGTGAGCCTCGGGACGAGGAGGAGGAACTCGTCGCCACCCCAGCGGACGAGGACGTCTCCGGGCCTGGTGTTGCTCCGCAACGTCGCAGCCACGCAACGGAGAAGTGCGTCACCGGCCTCGTGCCCGAAGCCGTCGTTGACCTGTTTGAGGCCGTCCACGTCGACGAGCAGGGCCAGCAGGTCCGCGGGTCTGTCGCCGTGACCGAGGTATCGCTCGAGGTAGTGCCGGTTGTGGAGGCCGGTCAGCTGGTCACGTTCGGCCATCGACTTCGTCGACTCGAGCTCAAGACGCAGCGCCGCGGCGTGCTGGTAGCCCGCGTCCACGGAGCGGAGGAGGTGATCGGCCGCGCCGGCCAACCGGTCCTCCACATCCGACACAGGCAGACGGGCGCTGGCAGCTATGTGGGCGTGAGCACGCGCGACCTCCGCAGGGGGCAGCCGGGTCGCCAGGTGCTCCAGATGGATCCTGCTGTTCTCGAGAGCAAGGTGGCGCCGCATCGTCGACCAGCCCATGAAGAGCCTGCCGGCTTCGAGCGTGGCCTCGGTGGGGGAGAGCTGGTGGATGTCTCGAGCTGTCAGGGTCGCCGCGAACGCGTCCCTCACCATGGTGAGCACCCAGTCGTTGGCTCGCGCATCGTCGGGCGCGAGACTCACACCCGTGATGCCGGCAGGGAGCGAGTCGACCGATCCGGTGAAGGCGACGATGACGGTGTGTCCGCGTGCGGCGAGGGCGGCGTACCGCGACGCCTCGAGGTCGAAGTACTCACGTCTCTGGAAGAAGGCGATGAGCAGGCCCTCGTCCCCGGCAGGGCGATCGGCCGCGTGCGGAGGACGGCGCGTGCCGATGGCTCGGGTGACGTCGTCAAACGCACGCTCCAACGCGTGGCTCGCCACCAGAAGGGCGCGCTTGGTGCTCACCGTCGACAGATGACCTTCCACGCCTGTGTCGAAGGTGGTCGTCACCCTCCGACTGTAGGACGTGAACGACGCGTCCGAGCCATAGCGGCGATATCCGTGGTGACGGCATGGGTACGGCGTCGCCGGTGAAGCGAGAAGAGCCACGAACGGTGAACGCGATCCTCTCTTGGCACCAACCCGGTTGTGCTTTCAACCCGCGGCGACCCGGGACTCCTGGGCAAGCAGGAACGTGCGGTGGTCGGAGATCCTCGCCCCCATGGTCACCAGCCGCTCCCAGTTGGCGGATGCATGGTGGCCGCAGAAGAGGAGTGACGTTCCACTGACGAGGGTCACCTCGACATACGCCTGGCCGCCGCAGCGGTCACAGCGTGAGGTGGCCAGCATGGGCGAGAAGTACTCCCTGACGTTCTCGGCGGTTGCCATCGTGACCTCCGGGTCGGCGTGGACGTGGTGTCGGGTGGCCTGGCCACGGACGTGACCGAGGCTCGCAGCGGTTCCACCGCTTCGCGGATGCTCGACATCTTCCCCCCGGGAGACCGTGTGCCCGGCCGGTCCCCTCGATGAGGAGAACCGTCTGGTGCTGCATGTAGTATCGCTCGTTTTGTCCCAATCCTCGCCCCTCGGGCAGAAATAGCTACAAGTCACTACTGAACGGCTCGCACATGGGTCATCGGACATGGTGGCACCCACCAGGAGCTCGTGGAGCCCCCGTGCGCGTCCCGCCTCGACTCGTCGTCACGCGTTCACCGGGTCGTCACGAGGGATACACCGGGACAGATGACTGTTGCTGGCGTCATCTCCGTCCTGACTGTTCCGGGAGTCCCCATGCGTCGTCCAACCCCAGCCCTGTCAGCGATCTCGTCGCTCGCAGCAGGCGTCGTGCTCGGCTCCATCGTCCTGGCTCCTCACGCGAGCGCGCCCCGCGACCACGACCACAGCGGCCACCGCGGCCACAGCGAACCCTGCCGCCACCGCGGGCCGGCACGGGTCCGCACCGAAGCCCTACACGTTCGCGGAGATCGGCGACGTGCCCTACGGCGAGCCGGCCCAGGCGCAGTTCCCCGAGTTCATCGCCGACATCAACGCCGACCCCGACGTGCGGATGGTGACCCACCTCGGGGACATCAAGAGCGGGTCGACCACCTGCGACGACCAGCGGTTCCGGACCATCCGCGCCGACTTCGACCTGTTCGCCGACCCGCTGGTCTACACGCCCGGTGACAACGAGTGGACCGACTGCCACCGGGCCAACAACGGCTCCTACCAGCCGCTCGAGAGGCAGGCGTTGGTGCGGTCGCTGTTCTTCGACCAGCCGGGCGTCACCCTCGGTGAGCCGGCCGCGGTCCACTCGCAGGTCCGGCGCGGAGTGCCGGAGAACGTGCGCTACGAGCGCGCCGGCGTGTCCTTCGCGACCCTGCACGTCGTCGGCAGCAACGACGACCTCGCTCCCTGGTCCGGACTGGGACTCACCGCGCCGACCGACCAGCAGGTCGCCGAGGAGCACCACCGGATGCGAGCAGCGATCGCGAACGTGCGGGCGGCGTTCCACCAGGCACGCGCACACCACCTGCGCGGAGTCGTCCTCCAGCAGCAGGCCGACATGTTCGACCCCACCGTTCCCGACCCCTCCTTGGCCGACTACTCGGCGTTCATCCCGCTCGTGCAGGCGATCGTGGACGAGTCAGCCAGGTTCCGTGGGTCGGTGTACCTGTTCAACGGGGACAGCCACCGGTTCAACGTGGACCGTCCCCTCGCCCGCGGCTCGCGCTGGCTGGACTTCTACGGCATCAGGCACTCGGCCGACAACCTGCAGCGGGTGACCGTCGACGGGTCGGACCTCGGGGAGGCGGACTGGCTGAAGGTCACCGTGCAGCCCTGCGGCCCGGAGCTGCTGGCCTTCCAGCAGGTCAGCGCAGCTGCGCGGTGAGGAACCGGACGGTGTGCGAGATGAGCGTCCGGACGTTCTCGCGTCGGCGGTAGACGTGGCCCTCCCCGGGCAGCTCGAGGTAGTCCACCTCGCGGCCGAGCCGGCGGAGCGCGAGCACGACCTGGTGGGCCTCGCCGACCGGGACGTTCGTGTCCAGCTCGCCGTGCACCACCAGCAGGGGTGCCGTGATCGCGTCGACCCGGCTCATCGGCGAGATCCGCTCGAGCAGCTCGCGGTCGGTGACCGGGTCGCCGTACTTGCTGACCGCTGCGGCCGCGATCCAGGGCTCGGTGTCGCGGTAGAACGTCATCAGGTCCGACATGCCGCAGACGTCGACACCGGCCGCGAAGACGTCGGCGAAGGCCAGTGCGGCCAGGGTGAGGTAGCCGCCGTACGACCGGCCGCTCACCCCCAGCCGGCCCGGGTCGGCGAGCCCGGAGTCGACCAGGAACCTCGCAGCTGCCTCGACGTCCTCGAAGGCGGCGAAGCGGCCGTGCCGGTCGTCGGCGTGCCCGAACGCGCGGCCGTAGCCGGAGGAGCCCCGTATGTTCGGTGCGAAGACCGTGATGCCGGCGGCGACCAGCGCCTGGTGCTGAGGGTTGAACTGCGGCCGCTCCTGACCCTCCGGCCCGCCGTGCAGGTAGAGCACCGCAGCCCGCGACGAGCGGTCGAGCGAGGGGTACAGCCACCCGGACAGCTCCAGCCCGTCCGGGGCCCGGAACGTCTCCAGCGTGGGTACGACGAGCGGATGCCGGATCGGCGCCGGCGCCTGGGTGACCCGGGTCCACCGGTGGCTCGGCGTGTCCACGTGCCACAGCTCCCGTGGACGCTCGGGGCCCTCGACGCTCACCAGCACACTGTCGCCGGTCCTGCTCAGCACGGCACTCGAGGCGACCAGCCCCGGCATTCCCTCGATCACCGACCGGGTCCCCGAGCCGGTGTCCAGCAGCTCGAGCTCGCTGCGCCCCCCGACGTTCCACAGCAGCAGCAGCAGGCGGCCCGCGTCGTCGGCGTCCAGCTCCTCGAGCTCCGCGTCGTCCCGCGCCGCCAGCACGGCCGCCTCGCCGCGCCACCCGTCGGGCCCCAGGGGCATCCGCACCAGCTGCCGACGCGGGAGGTCGACCTCGGTCACCAGGTAGGCGGCCATCGGCGCGGGGTCGTCCGCGGGGGCCCCACGCAGCAGGGCCACGTCGGTGGCACCGGTGCCGGAGTGCGGCATCAGCGGGTGGTCACGGTCGCCCACCCGGTCCAGCACGACGCAGAACTCCGCGCCTCGGCGCCCGTCGCGCAGGATCACCAGCCGCTCCTCGATGGACAGGTCCATCACGCTGACCAGGTCGCCGCGGGCGAGGAGCTCGCGGGCTCCGGTGGCGGGCGTGACGAGGTAGGCCCGGGCGGGCTCGCCGGCCGTGTTCGACGGGACCGTCACCACCACGCGGTGCCCGCTGCGGGTCCAGGGGCCGAGCACGGCGTGCTCGGTGCCCCCTCCACCCACGAGTCGGGCCTCGGTGCCGTCGGGGCGCACCACCCACACCTGGGTGCGCACACCGCCGTCGAGGGCGACCGAGCATGCCAGCCAGGAGGCGTCCGCGGACCAGCGCACCGCGATGACGGGATCGGGCGAGAGCGTGATCGGCGTCGGCTCCGGTGTCGGACCCTCGAGCACCACGTCCTGCACCCACAGCTGCGGGGTGCCCAGCCGGTCGCTGATGAAGGCCACCCGGTCGGCGTTCGGTGTCATGTTCGGGCCCCAGCTGCCCCACGCCCCGGTGAGGTCCTCGACCAGGGTGTCCACGGCGTCCATCGTCTGCGTGTTCAGGGCTTCCACCTCCGGTTCGCGCCCTCTCGTCGTCGACTGCGCTGTCAGTGCTGTCAGTGCTATCAGTGCTGTCAGGCGACCCCGTGGGCCTGTGACCACATCTCCAGCAGCGCAAGCTGCCACAGGGCGTTCGATCCGAGGGTCGTGCGGGTGTCGTTGGGCGCCGCGAGCATCCTGTCCACGGTAGCGGTGTCGATGATCCCGCGCCGCCGGGCCGCCGGATCCAGCAGTGCGTCCCGGACCCGCTGCAGGTAGGGACCCTCGAGCTGGCGGATCGCCGGCGCCGGGAAGTAGCCCTTCGTCCGGTCGATCACCTCGTCCGGGACGACCCCGCGGCCGGCCCTCTTGGGCACCCCCTTGCCCCCGTCGGCAGGGGCTGTCGGTCTCAGACCCTGCCGAGTCGGCCCGTCTGCAGGCCGGAACCCTGCCGAGTCGGCCCGTCTGCAGGCCGGAACCCTGCCCAGTCGGCCCGTCTGCAGGCCGGAACCCTGCCGAGTCGGCCCATCTGCAGGCCGGGACGATGTCAGCCGGTCAGCCGGTGGTGAGGGACCGGGCCCGGGTCACCCCGCGCTCCACCCACTGCCGAAGCTCGGCGTCGGACCGGACGGCCTCGGCGCTCACCCACAGCCACCCGGTCATCTCCCGGCCGCGCATCTCGAACGGCTGCACCGAGGGCTCACTCAGCAGGCTCTCCGTCTCGTCGGGGTCCACCCGCAGCAGGAGCCCACCCTTGCTGCTGGCGCTCACCGCCAGGGTCCCGTCGAGCAGGAACCCCAGCCCGCCGAACATCCGCTTCTCGCTCAGCCCGGGCTCGCCGGCCAGCACCTCACGCAGGCGCGCCGCCAGCTCCTCGTCGTACGCCATGAGCCAAGAAGGTACCCCGCAGCCGGCCGACCGGCCACCCACCGCCGTACGACGTCCAGGCCCGCGTTCACAGGCAGTGCACAGCATCAGCCGAATCGCCGCCCTGCACACTTGACACGTGACCGCGCTCGCTCCGAGGCCGACGACCTCCGGCGAAACGCGGGCGCCGCTGGGCAGCCGGGACCTGCTCGACCGGACGGTCCGCACGGTGCCGGCTCGGCCCTGTGGCTGGGCCTGCTGCTGGTGACCTACTGGTGGGTGCTCGACGGCGGCATCCGGGACCTCGGCGGGTGGGCGAGCGGCCTGACGTCGGTGGGCCGGCTCGCCGCTCTGGTCGCATCCGTGCTGTTGATCGTGCAGGTGCTGCTGATGTGGTCTGGGCCGACGGCAGGACGGACGTCTTCTCGGCTCCCTGACGATCTTTCTGCGCTCGCCCCTCAAGTCGAGGGGTCCCGGCAGCCGATGATCTCTTGAGACCAGTCCGTCAAAAGTGGCATACCGCGCCGCCGGACACCGCGGTGTGCCACAGTTCTTGAAGGATGACAATGACACGCACCGTCGTGGGGAACGACTCCGGCACGTCCCATGTGTCCGCGTTCTACCGCCCGCTCATCCAGGCGCTGATGGACCGTGGCGTCGACGCCGAAGCGCTCCGCCGGGCCACCGAGGAAGCCGACCGCAGCGGCCGCTCCATCCGCGACGTCCTGATCAACGAGCACGTCGTCACCGAGATGCAGCTGACGGAGGCATCCGCGGAGGCCCAGGGCTTCAGCGGCGTCGACCTGATCGGCTACCCGATCGACGCAGGCGCCATGGCGAAGATCCCGCTCAGCCTGGTGATCCGGCACCGCGTGCTCGGCATCGCGATGAACGGGAACGACCTCGTCGTCGCCCTGAGCGACCCGCACGACGTGATGGCGCTGGACGACGTCCGGTCGGCCACCGGCATGCACATCATCCCGGTCGTCGCCGCCCGCACCGAGCTCCGCAAGCTGATCGACCGCCTCAAGCGCGAGGACAGTGACCTCGGTGACGTGGCCGCCTCGTCCGAGCAGGTCGAAGGGAGCGTCTCGGCGCTCGACACTCAGGGCGACGCCCCGATCGTCAAGTACGTCAACTCCCTGATCGAGCAAGCGATCCAGAACCGGGCCTCCGACATCCACCTCGAGCCGACCGAGTTCGACCTGCGCGTGCGCTACCGCATCGACGGGGTGCTGCACGAGGTGGACCGCGTCCAGAGCGCCGTACAGTCCCCGCTCATCTCGCGTCTGAAGATCATGGCGTCGGTGGACATCACCGAGCGCCGGGTTCCGCAGAACGGGCGGATCACAGTGCGGATCGCCAAGCACAAGGTGGACCTGCGGCTGGCCACCTTGCCCACCGTCTGGGGCGAGAAGCTCGTCCTGCGGGTCCTCGACACCGGTGGGATGGACCTCGATCTGAAGAAGCTCGGGTTCAGTGAGGCCACCTACGAGCGCTATGCACGGTCGTTCCACAAGCCGCACGGCATGGTGCTGGTCACCGGGCCGACCGGCTCCGGCAAGTCGACCACGCTCTATGCCACGTTGACCGAGATCAGCAAGCCCGAGGTCAACATCATCACCGTCGAGGACCCGGTCGAGTACAGGCTGGCCGGCGTCAACCAGGTGCAGGTCAACCCCAAGGCGGGCCTGACCTTCGCGGCCGTGTTGCCCGCGATCCTCCGGTCGGACCCCGACGTCGTGCTGATCGGGGAGATCCGCGACAAGACCACCGCACAGCTGGCCGTCGAGGCCGCGCTCACCGGCCACCTGGTGCTCTCCACACTGCACACCAACGACGCGCCCAGCGCCATCACCCGACTGATCGAGATGGGCATCGAGCCTTTCCTGGTGGGCTCATCCCTGGACTGCGTTCTGGCGCAGCGGCTCGCCCGCCGGCTGTGCGACTGGTGCAAGGAGCCCCACGACACCAGCCGTGAGGAGCTCACAGCGATCGGGTGGCCCCTGAGCACCGAGATGCCGGAGAAGCTCTTCCGACCCACGGGCTGCCGGTCCTGCACCAACACGGGCTACCGCGGACGGGTCGCCGTCAACGAGGTGATGCCGGTGTCGGAGGAGATCGAGCTCCTGGCCGTCACGCGCAGCTCCTCGACCGACGTACGTCGGGTGGCTATCGCCGAAGGCATGGTCACCCTGCGTGAGGACGGTCTCACGAAGGCCGCAGCCGGCCTGACGACTGTCGAGGAGATCCTGCGTGTCACCGTCTGATGTGCCGACAGAGATGAGATGGCCATGACGATCGAATCCACTACCGACGGCGGCTACGGACGGTCACGCCCGCTTCAGGCCATCCATGAGGACCCCAAGACTGCGGTCGAAGACCTCCTTCGTCTGACCGTGGCACGAGGCGCATCAGACCTGCACCTGACGGCCGGGGTCGCGCCCTGCATCAGGGTGCACGGGTCACTCGAGCCCATCGAGGGCTACGAGATGCTGTCACCGGTCGACACGGCCGCGATGATGGGGTCGATCCTCACCGGGGAGCAGTGGGAGAGGTTCGAGCGCACGCACGAGCTGGACACGTCGTACTCCATCGAGGACGTCAGCAGGTTCCGGGTCAACGTCTACCAGCAGCGCGGTTCGGTCGGCGCGGTGCTGCGCACCATCCCGCACAACATCCGCAACCTCGCTGAGCTGGGGCTGCCCCCCGACATCGACCGGTTCGCCCACCTGCCCCGTGGGCTGGTGCTGGTCACCGGCCCTACCGGTTCTGGCAAGTCGACGACCCTGGCCAGCCTGCTCGACGTCGCGAACAAGACCCGCTCCGCGCACATCATGACGATCGAGGACCCGATCGAGTATCTCCACACCCACAAGCGGAGTGTGGTCAACCAGCGAGAGGTGGGCGAGGATACCGAGGACTTCGCCACCGCACTGCGTCACGTGCTCCGGCAGGACCCCGATGTGATCCTGGTGGGCGAGCTGCGCGACCTCGAGACGACGGCGGTGGCGATCACTGCTGCCGAGACCGGCCACCTGGTGCTCGCCACGCTGCACACGCAGTCGGCGGCACAGACCATCGACCGGCTGATCGACATCTTCCCGGCCCACCAGCAGCAGCAGATCCGAGCCCAGCTGGCCAACTGCATGCAGGGTGTCATCACCCAGGCCCTGGTCCCGACCCGGGACGGCACAGGTCGCACGGCGGTCTGCGAGATCATGGTCGTCACGCCCGCGATCCGCAACCTGATCCGCGAGGGGAAGGTCCACCAGATCCCCACGTTCCTGCAGTCGTCGGCAGACCTCGGAATGATCAGCTTCGACCAGCACCTCGCCCAGCGGTACGGCGAGCAGCTGATCAGCAAGAGCACTGCGCTCGAGCTGGCGCATGACCAGAACGAGTTCCGGTCGCTGGCGAGGATCTGACCGTGGCAACCAAGACCTTCAACTACGAGGCCATCGACAACGCCGGCACCGTCGTCACGGGCAAGCTGGAGGCGGACTCGCCCAGCGGCGCGGCGAGCATGCTGACGAGTCAACGGTTGATCCCGTTGCAGGTGTCGGGTCTCGGCACCGGGCTCGACAAGAACGTGGCGATCCCAGGCTTGGGAGGCAAGACGTCGCTGAAGGACCTGGCCGTCTTCTCCCGCCAGTTCGCGTCCATGACGTCATCGGGCCTGACCCTCCTCCGCTCACTCGGTATCCTCGAGGAGCAGACCCAGAAGCCCAAGCTGAAGCAGGCCATCGCCGAGATCCGCTCCGACGTGCAGGGCGGCGGCACGCTCTCGACGTCCATGGTCAAGCACCCGGAGCACTTCCCGCCGCTGATGATCAACATGGTCAAGGCGGGGGAGACCGGTGGCTTCCTCGACGACGCTCTCGCCCGGATGGCCACGATGTACGAGGCGGACGCGAGCCTGCGCGCGAAGATCAAGTCGGCGCTGACGTATCCGGTCATCGTGCTGGTCTTCTCGATGATCCTGGGCACCGGCGTGATCGTCTTCATCGTCCCGGTCTTCGAGAAGATGTTCAAGCAACTCGGCGGTGGGCTGCCGCTGCCGACGCAGATCATGGTGACCCTGTCCCACAACGCCATCTGGGTCATCCCGCTCGTAGTGGTGATCGGCCTCGTCGCGCAGAGGTCCTACACAAGGGCGCTGAACAAGAGCAAGCCGTTCCGCCTGAAGATGGACCGCCTCAAGCTCCGGCTGCCCGTCTTCGGGTCCCTGTTCGCGAAGCTGGCAATCAGCCGGTGGGCCCGCAACCTCGGCACGCTTCTCGCCGTCGGGGTCCCGATCATCCAGGCCCTCGACGTGGTGGGCGGGACGTCAGGCAACGCCACGATCACCGAGGCGATGGAGGACGTCAGCGAGACGGTGCGCAAGGGCGGACAGATGTCCACGTCCCTGGAGCAACATGCGCTCTTTCCGACGATGGTCACCCAGATGATGAAGGTCGGCGAGGAGACCGGACAGATCACCGACATGCTCGACAAGCTCGCCGACTACTACGACACCGAGGTGGAGACAGCGACCGACTCGTTGACGTCCGCAATGGAGCCCCTTCTCGTTGTCCTGCTGGGGATCGTGATCGGCGGCATGGTGCTCTGCCTGTACCTGCCGATGTTCTCCATCTACGGAAAGATCTCCGGGTGACGCGCCGCTGGCCCGGCGCAGCCTCACGATAGGCGTGCCCGGGCATGAGGACTCCGCCCTGATCGAGCTCCGGGTGGTTCTCGTGATCATCGGCTGTGATCCCGTTGGCGTTCGTCGTCCTCCGGGCAAGACAGCAAGTGGCACAAATCGCCAATCGACTGTAGGAACGGCATCTTTACTGTCCAATGGAGTAACGGTGGCAACTTCTCCGCCGAGCCCCGTACCAGAGCCAGGAGGCTCCCTCAATGAATCTGACCAAGCTCCGCGAGAAGCGCGCCGCGGGTGAGCACGGCTTCACCCTGATCGAGCTCCTGGTGGTCGTGGTGATCATCGGCATCCTGATCGCCATCGCCATCCCCGTCTACCTCAACTACAAGAAGGGCGCGAGCGACAAGTCGGCACAGTCCGACCTGCGCAACGCCATCAACGTGCTCGAGCAGTGCAACACCGACAACAGCCAGCTATCCCGCGACTGCGAGTTGCCGTCGGTGCGGCTTGACACGCACCACATGCACGAACCAGTCGATCAAGCTCAGCGCCGGCACGACACTGACGTACTACAAGCGGTACAGCCGTTCCTCCGACGCTACCTCTTGCAGGCCTACAACGGCAACGGAACGGGTCCAGCAAACCACCACTACTACTGCTATGCCAGCGCGACAGGCGGCTCCATCGTCAACAGACGACGACCGGCACGTACCCCAGTGCCTACGCTGGCGCCTGCTGAACCCGGCTGGATGAAGCGACTCACCGCACTGCCCGCCGGGTTGACTCCGGCGGGCGGTGGAGCGGCTCGCGCACTCGCTGAACCGTCACGCTTGCATCGCAACAACACCCGAGAAAGAGACGAGGACATCGTGATGCCGATCCTCATCTGGCACCGTCGCAGTCCTCGGCCTGGCCGTCGGCTCCTTCCTCAACGTGGTGATCCACCGGGTTCCGCGTGGCGAGTCACTGCGTCCATCCCGGCTCCCACTGCCCGCAGTGCGACTCGCGCCGTGCGCGCCCGCCACAACGTTCCGGTCCTCAGCTACCTTCTGCTCCGTGGCCGGTGCGCCGACTGCGCCGCGCCGATCAGCGTCCGCTACCCGTTGGTGGAGCTGGTCACGTCCCTGCTCTTCGTGGCGATCACCGTCCAGCTCGAACGGCTCGAACTCCTGGAGGCGCTGCCCGCGTACCTCTTCTTCGGGGCGGTCGGCATCGCCCTCACTGCCATCGACTTCGACGTGAAGCGGCTTCCCAACGCCATCGTCTATCCGACCTACGTGGTCCTTGCCGCGCTGCTGACGGCAGCCTCCGTGCTGGAGGGCAGTCTCGAGCCCCTGCTCCGGGCAGCGTTGGGAGCTGCCGCCCTCTTCGCCTTCTACCTGCTGCTCGTCCTCGCCTACCCCGGTGGGATGGGGTTCGGCGACGTCAAGCTGGCCGGCGTCATCGGGGCGGCCCTGGGCTTCCTGTCCTACCCGGCGGTGGTGGTCGGTGCGTTCGCGGCCTTCGTCATCGGGGGGCTCGGAGGTCTCGCCCTGATGGTGCTGCGGCGGGCGGACCGCAAGACCGCGGTGCCGTTCGGGCCCTCCATGGTCGCCGGCGCACTGGTCGCGATCTTCGCCAGCGCACCCCTGACCTCTGCCTACGTCCATCTCCTCCAGAGCTCCTGACCCACTTCGATCGAGGCGAGCACATGAAGCGACGACGGGCGCAACCCAAGGCGACAAGCGTCATCAATAGCAACGGGCAGACAGTCGGCCTCGACATCGGCGCGACCGCCGTCCGCGCCACCGTTCTCGAGCCGCGGACCGTCTCGGGTCGGCGAACGGTCACCGTGGTGGGCACCGGCAAGATCGACCTCGCGCCCGGCGTGGTGGTGAACGGCGTGGTCCAGGAGCCGGGGGCCCTGACCGCCGCCCTGAAGCAGCTGTGGCACGAGCGGAAGTTCTCCGCCCGTCGTGTCATCCTCGGCATCGCGAACCAGCAGGTGTTGGTCCGCCAGCTGACGATCCCGGATCTCGACCCCGAGCAGCGAGCCAAGGCACTGCCCTTCCAGGCCCAGGAGATCGTTGCGCTCCCCATCGACCAGGTGGTGCTCGACTTCTGCCAACTCGGCAGCGCCGACCCGGAGACCAACCTGGTCACGGGCCTGCTTCTTGCCACACCACGTGCACCGATCCTGGACGCGGTGAGCGCCGTGGAACGTGCGGGTCTCAAGGTGGCCCGCGTCGACCTCTCCTCCTTCGGCTCGCTCCGGTCGATCGCCTCCGATGAGCCGTCAGTCGAGGCCATCGTGGACATCGGCGCACAGCTCACCACGGTGCTCATCCACCAACGGGGGGTGCCGCGGCTGGTCAGGACTCTGGCTCGAGGCGGACAGCAGCTCACGGAGCAGATCTCGGACCGGATGAGCCTCAACGAGCAGGAGGCGGAGTTGGTCAAGCGTGAGGTGGGCCTCGACGGTGAGGCGTCGGAGCTGACACGGACGCTGGCGGAAGCGTTGCGACCACTGGTCGCGGAGATCCGCACCTCGGTGCAGTACTACCGGGCCTCGAGCGCCGGGGAGCAGCTCACCAGGATGTCCCTGACCGGCGGTGGTTCGCGGTTGAGCGGGATCGCAGACCTTCTCGAGGAGCAGCTCGGTGTGCCCACAGAAGTGGTCGATCCCACCCAGCACCTGGACAACAGGGACTCGCCGACCCTCGGCCAAGGTCACGACCGCGAGGGCAGCACCGCGGTCTCGATCGGCCTGGCGATGGGCGCGGCGGCGTGACGACCGAGTTCGCCCTGCTCGAAGGCCCGAGCTCACACGCCACTAGACCCGGCTGGGACATCGTCGCGGACATGACCCCGCCGGAGCTGGTCAAGCGTCGTTGGCTGGGCGTCCTCCGCCGGCGGATCGCGGTCGTGCTGCTGCTCGTCGTGCTGTTGTGCGCGGCGGGCTACGCCTACGCTCTTCGGCAAAGCTCCCTCGCCAACGAGGAAGCCGTGACCGCGACCGACCAGACCGCCGCCTTGCGACGGTCTGCCTCCACGTATGCAGGGATCACCCGCATCGAGACGACGGTGAGCAGCCTCGACGCACGAGTGGCGACGATGATGCAGGACGACGTCGATGTCGCCCGGGTCATCGCCATGCTGCGGGGGGAGCTTCCCGGTTCGATGTCCATCCAGAACATGTCGATCACCTTCGCGGCGGCTGCGTCCGCCGACGGCGCTCCGACCCTGGACGCAGCCGGCCGTCCGACGATCGGCACCGTGAGCGTCAGCGGAGCCGGCCGGAGCCTGGACGACCTGCCGGCCTACGTCGAGGCACTGGCCTCCGTCCGGGGAATCGTCAACGTGCTGCCCACGTCGAACCAGGTGACCAAGGGACTCGCGCAGTTCAGCGTCACCATGGACCTCAACGATCTGCTCCACACGCATCGCTATGACCTCGGCAAGCCCGGTGCGAAGTAGTGGAGCGGCTGCAGAGTCCGCGTGTCTGGCTGGTGGGTGGCGGTCTCCTCGCCCTCGTGATCTTCGCCCTGGGCTGGTTCGTGTTCGTCGGTCCACAACTGGCGTCAGCAGGCGACCTGCGTGCCCAGGCGGCAACCACGCGACAGACGAACGAGCAGCTGCGGACGCAGGTCCGGTCGCTCGAGGCCAAGAGCACCAGGCTTCCTCAGTACACCGCATCACTGCGGTCCGCCCTGGCCGCAGTTCCCTACGATAGTGGCTTGCCCGCATTCACCCGGCAGCTGAACAGGCAGGCACGAGCGAACAAGGTGACGGTCACCAGCGTGGTCGTCGCAGGTGTCACCCCCATCGAGGCGGTGGCGCCAGCGACGTCCGTGGCACCGACGCCCACAGCTGGAACGTCGCCGTCGACCAGCACATCCACGGGCGCGCAAGCTGCGTTCGCCATGCAGGTGACCGTCCAGTCGAACGGGCCGTTGCGCCGTCAGCTCGCCTTCCTGAAAGAGGTGCAGACAGGACCACGTCGTGCTCTCATCACGGCGACGCAGGTGGCTCCGGGGACCGGGTCGAAGACGAACGGGATCGACCGCGCTGCTTCCCTCACGACACAGCTGAGCGTCTTCTCCGCACCGCAGAGTCCGGCGCAGATCCGGCAGCTGAACAAGCTGCTTCGCGGCGACCTCGGGGACTGACGACTGCGATGTCCCGACGTGTGGGCCGAGCAGCAGGTGCTGCCCGCCGGTGGCTCCTGCGCCGACTGCGACATGGACAAGACAGCGGCTTCATCCTGCTGGAGTCGTTGATCGCCATCACGGTGATCACGATCGTGATGAGCGCAGTCGGTGCGGAGTTCCTCGGCGGGATGATCTCGGCGAGCCAGCAACGCGCGCAGCAAGGTGCGGTGCAGCTGGCAGACACCACCATGGAGCAGATCCGGTCACTGAACCCGAGCGACCTGGTCACAGGGCGCGACTCGACGAGCGTCACGACGCAGTTCACCGCGGCAACGCCCAAGGTGGGTCTGTGGCTCGCCAAGATGGACAAGGCAATCGACCCCGCTTCCGGCTTGACCTCGGCGTCCGGGCCTGCCGCTGCGGTCCCCACCGTGGCTGTCACGCCACCCGCGATGCCGATCGCCTACTCGGTCAACCAGTATCTCGGCTGGTGCTACAAGCCGTCCCTCTCGACCAGCTGTGACACACTTGCCGTCTCCGGCGCGGGGTCGACGAAGTTCCTTCGGGCGGTCGTGGCCGTCACGTGGACAGGCCAGGGGTGCGCTCGTCCGGACGCCGCCAACCCGACTGCTGTGCCGTGCTCCTACGTCACGTCCACCCTGATCAGCACCGGCGCCGACCCCACCTTCCGGATCAACTCAGGAGCGTACGCCGCCCCCGTCGTCACAGCGATGTCCGCCCGGACCAACGTGCTCGGCGACACCGGGATCAGTGTGCAGATGACGGTTCAGAGCGGCACAGGCGTCCCACTCTTCACTTGGGCGGTGACCGGCGGCTCACTGCCTAATGGTGTGACCTTGAGCGCAGCCGGCTTGGTGAGTGGAACCGTGCAAGGTCCCGCGGGTGCCTACAGCGCGACCATCCAGGTGACGGACGCCTTCCTGCGCACCGACGCCAAGGTCCTGTCGTGGACCGTGAAGCCGGCGCTGACCCTGACCGACCCGGGACCTCAGGCAACTGTCGTGAACTCGCCGGCCAGCTTGGCCTTGGCAGCCACCGGTGGCGACGGTGGTCCGTTCACCTACACCATCCTCAACAACACCTTGCCGCCCGGGATGACCTTGACGTCGGGGGTCATCTCCGGAAGTCCGACAACGGTCGGCAGCTACAACGTCCAGGTGAGGGTCGTCGACGTGAGCGGGACCCGCTCTGCGACCTCCAGCTTCACCTGGACAGTGGCCGATCCTCCGTTCGCTGCGAGCACTCCCCTCGACCAGGTGAACACGATCAACACGACGATCAGCCCGTTGCAGCTTGCCGCTGCCGGTGGATCGGGCCCCTACTCCTGGAGCGACCCGTCCAATTCCCTTCCCAGCGGCCTCGTGATCGCTCCTGCGGGCCTGATATCCGGTTCGGCGACGGCCCTGGCCGATCCGGGAAAGTCCGTGGTGCTCACGGTCAGAGACACAGCCGGACACAGCGCGACGGTTGCGTTCATCTGGAAGATCCTTCCCAGACCGTCAGTGGCGGCGCCCTACATCTCAGCGACCTACACCCTGGGGCAGTCGGTCACATGGAACCTCGCACCAAGCTGCCCCAACTCGGCTTGCAGCTACGCGGTCAATGGGGGACCGTCCGGGTTGAGCGTCACCAGCGCCGGCGTCCTGTCCGGGACGGTCGGTGGCGTCGCTACGACGTACTCAGCCGTCACGATCGCCGTGACGGACAAGGACGGTGCCACCGGGACCAGCAGCGCCTTCACCATCAATGTGGTGGACCGACCGACGGTCGCCGGCCTTGCCCAGACAAGCACCGTCGGGAGCGTGGTGAGCTACCCGTTGACGACCACCTGCCTGAACACAACATGCACCTATGTGTTGAGCGGCGGTCCCTCCGGGCTGTCCGTCGACAACACCGGCGTGATCAAGGGCACTGTTGGAGGAACTCCTCAGCAGTACTCGAACGTGACCGTCACCGTGACCGACGCGGGTGGCATCTCCGCCACAAGCGGCGCGTTCACGTGGAACGTCCAGGCGGCGGGGACGCTCAGCCTGAGTGGCCTGGCCGCCACCAGCATCGGCGTCACCACAACCCCATCGAACCCCCTCAGCTATTCCTGTCCGACGGCGACATGCACCATCACGCTGGCCGGAGCGCTGTCCACCACTCCAGTCGGCATCGGGCTGAGCTCGACCTCTGTGGTCACGACCGCCAATGCGACCAAGACGCTACAAGTGACCGCTGGTAGCGGGACGGTGTATCTAACCGGACTGGTCTCGTCGACGGCTTTCGCCGACTCAACGACGACCCAGGCCTATGGCCTGACGCTGACGATCTCCAACACCTCGAGCTCGGCCGTCAGCAATGCCAGCTACACGGTCTACAGGAAGCCGACCATCTCGACTCCGGGATCGATCTCGACAGCCCGCGGCGTCAAGGTCGTCCGGACGCTCACGTATGCCTGCCTCGGCACCTGCACCGTGACGGTGTCTGGCCTTCCGGGAGGTGTCGGCCTCGACACCAACACAAGCGCTGCGAGCAACAACGTACGAACGCTGACCGTCAACAAGAACGATGACACCATCTACCTGACCGGGAAGTTCGACTCCACGATCGCCCCTTCCGACTACCTCGTGACGGTGAGCATCACTGACGGCACGACCACAGTCACCAGTTCGGGCATCTGGACGGTGTCCTGATGCGGACTTCGTTCAGCCGCTTCGCCCTGGTCGACGACGACAGCGGCACCACCTTGACCGAGCTGATCGTCGGCATGATGGTGATGGGCATCTTCATGACCATCTTCACCGGTGCCGTGGTCAGCATGGCCAACACCGCCACCAAGGTGGAGGCAATCACGAGCTCTGCCTCCCAGGTCAACAACGCCTTCCTGGGGCTCGACAAGCTCGTTCGATACTCAACGGCCGTCGGCACTCCGGGCACCGGCAGCGGCGGGGACTGGTACGTCGAGCTCGAGTCGGTCTCGTACGGATCCCCGGTGGAGGTTCGTCAGTGCACCCAGCTCTGGGTCGACACCAGTGGTCGACGGCTGCGGGCAAGGACGTGGATCCCTCCGACCGCGCCCGCGACCGACTACCAGCTGTCGGCCTGGAGCACGCTGGCGAACAATGTCACCAACGGGTCGGCGTCAGCCACCTCGAGTGACGCACCGTTCACCGTGCCCGCACAGCTGAACGCGGCCACCACGAGCTATCAGCGGCTGACGGTCACCCTCGTTGCCGGAACGTCCGGACCCAGCTCGCCCACGACCTCGCGCGCCAGCGCGACGTTCACCGCCCTGAACAGCGCGGCGGTGGACTCCACGAACGCCGCCAAGTGCCTCCGACCGGGGAGCGCGGTGTATCGACCATGACCTGTGGGGGGCGCCGGTCGAGATGGCTGGGCACGTGGCTGCGTCGGGCTGGTGATGACCGCGGATCGCTCGCCATGGCCATGATGGCGATTCTCGTTGCGGCGATGCTGGGAGGGCTCATGCTGCCGATGGTCATCTCGCAGAATCGCTCCACGCGGTTCGACATCACCCGGATCCACTCACTTCACGCGGCACAGGCCGGCATCGACGTCGTCCTGGGCCAGGTCCGGGCCAGCACCGCTGCTGACAGCAGCGGCTATATCTGGGGTGCTCCCGCGCGTCTGCCTTGCTACCCCCAGAGCAGCCCGCTCACAGGTCAGGCGAACAGCACCGGCAGCGGGAGGTACGTCGTATCGGTCGTCTACTGGGCGACAACGCCTGGCGGTTCCGGCTCGCCGATGATCTGTTCAACCGGCTACGGGACGTACGACCTTGCCACTGCGACGGCCACTCCTCGTTACGCAGTCATCACCTCGACGGGCACCGACGGGACGGTCGACAGCGGAAGCAAGGGTCGCACAGTCATCTCGACCTATGTCTTCCAGACGGACGACACCAACATTCCCGGCGGTCAGATCCGGCTGTACCCGCTGGCGGGCTCGTCCGACAAGTGGTGCATGCAGGCCGACAAGCTCGTGCCGGACCCAGGAACGCGGATCGTGATCAGGGCCTGCAGCAGCACCACACCCCCACTGGCACAGCAGGTCTTCGCCTATCGGAGCGACCTCAGCATCCAGCTGGTCTCCTCGGTGAAGCCAGCGACCCCCGGTGGCCTGTGCATCGACACCGAGCCGACTGCCCATGCCGCCGGCGTCGGCATGGTTCTCAAGACCTGCGGCATCGTGAACCCGGGTGACTGTGTCAACCTCAGCAGCTGCTCGCCGTACAACCAGCAGTGGAGCGTCGACGACAACGCGCACCTGAGGGGGGCCTCGACGGACAAGTCCAACACTGACGGCTACTGCATCAACGCAGCCTCCCAAACGGAAGGGGTACCCCTCACCCTGGTCGGCTGCGCCGGCAGCACGCAGGATCCCTACCAGACCTGGGTGCCCGCACCCACTGCTGGTGCAGGCATGGCCGGTGCAGGGAACAACCAGCTGGTCAACTACCGCCAGTTCGCGACCTGCCTCGATGTGACGGGACAGGACCCGAACGCTGCCTACTTGATTCTCTACACCTGCAAGCAGAACCCAAATCCTGTCAACGTCGCCTGGAACCAGAAGTTCACTCCCGTGCCCGGCTTGGTGGCGACGCCGAGCTACGTTCGCCTGTTGAAGACGACACAGGGCTCGACGTCGTACTGCCTCACGAGTCCGATGGTCTCTGGCGGCGGCGTCGTTCGGGTGACGCCCTGCCCCGTCAGCGCCACGGCGGGCAGCGCAACCTCCTGGACCATCTACCAGACCCAAGGGGATACGAGTGGGAGCGACCTCTCCTACGCTCAGAAGTTCACCATCGTCGACTCGCAAGGGTCCTGTCTGGGCTCCGGGGTCGGCACCGACCTCCATCTCGGTCAGTATCTCAAGGCGACCGTGAGCAGGTGCGACGGGTCCACGAGCCAGAAGTGGAACGCCAACGCCAGCCTGGACGCGTCAAGGGTCACGAACACCCACGAGACCCCGTAGCCCGTCGCCCGTCGCCCGTCGCCGCAAGCTATCTCGGGCCTGCGGCCACCCGGACATGGCCCGGTCGGTCAGTCGTGCCTGGAGCGCGTTGGACAGGCCGGCTCAGACGAAGACCCCCTTACTCGAGGGCACCGTCGACCCGGACCGCCTCGGCGACCGCCGGGGCGACGGCCGGGTCGAAGACGCTGGGCACGATGAAGCTCGGGTTGAGCTCGTCGGGCGTGACGCAGCCGGCGATCGCCTCGGCGGCCGCGACGAGCATCGGGGTGCTGATCTCGCGGGCCCCGGCGTCCAGGAGCCCGCGGAAGAGTCCCGGGAAGGCCAGCACGTTGTTGATCTGGTTGGGGAAGTCGCTGCGTCCGGTCGCCACGACGGCCGCGTGCTTGGCGGCCTCCGCCGGGTGGATCTCGGGGTCCGGGTTGGCCAGCGCCAGCACGACGGCATCGTCGGCCATCGTGGCGACGTGCTCGGCCTCCAGGATGTTCGGCGCGGAGACGCCGATGAAGACGTCGGCGCCCACCAGGGCCTCCTGCAGGCTGCCGGTGAACCCGTCGGGGTTGGTGTTCTCGGCGATCCAGGTGCGGTGCTCGTCGGTGTACTCCTCGCCCTTGTGGATGGCGCCCGAGCGGCCGCACGCGATGATGTTGGTGGCGCCGGGTGACTGCAGCAGAGTGATGATCGCGTGCCCGGCCGCGCCGACGCCGCTGATCACGATCTTGGCGTCCGCGATGCTCTTGCCGACCACCCGCATCGCGTTCACGAGGGCGGCGAGGACCACGATGGCGGTGCCGTGCTGGTCGTCGTGGAAGACCGGGATGTCGAGCTCCTCGCGCAGCCGGCGCTCGATCTCGAAGCAGCGAGGAGCGGCGATGTCCTCGAGGTTGACGCCGCCGTACACGGGCGCCAAGGCCTTCACGATCGAGATGATCTCCTCGGTGTCGGTCGTGTCCAGGCACACCGGCCAGGCGTCGACGCCGGCGAACTGCTTGAACAGGGCCGCCTTGCCCTCCATCACCGGCAGCGCCGCCGCAGGCCCGATGTCACCGAGGCCCAGGACCGCCGTGCCGTCGGTCACGACGGCGACCGTGTTGCGCTTGATCGTGAGCCGTCGGGCGTCCTCGGGGTTCTCCGCGATCGCCATGCAGACCCGTGCGACCCCCGGGGTGTAGGCGCGGGACAGGTCGTCACGGTTGCGTAGCCTGACCTTCGGCTCCACCGACAGCTTGCCCCCCAGGTGCAGCAGGAACGTCCGGTCGCTGACCTTGCGGACCTCGACGCCCTCCCGTGCGTCAAGGTCCTCCGCGATCCGCTGGGCGTGCTCGTCCCCCTCGGCGTTGCAGGTGACGTCGATGATGAGCTTGTCGTGCGAGGACTCGACGATGTCCAGGGCGGTGACGGCCGCACCGGTGTCGGCGACGGCGGACGCGAGCTCCGTCGTGGCGCGGTAGCTCGAGCTGACCGCCACCCGCAGGGTGATCGAGTGGCCGGGGCTGGGGTTGGTCATGGGCGTATCTCCTTCTCGTCGAGAGCTGGACGCGTGCCATTGTGGTGCGCGAGCCGCCCGCGCGCGTGCGCGACCTCGACAGCCCGTGCCCGCAGGCGCCGATCCCAGTCGTCGGGATCGGCCCGACGTCCGCCGCCCGTCCCGGGCGGCAACTGACAGGCTGGCCCCATGCGCGTGCTGATCGCTCCGGACAAGTTCAAGGGCTCGCTCGAGGCCCCCGAGGTGGCGGCGAGCGTTGCCGCGGGGCTCGAGAGGGTCCTCGGTGACGTCACCGTGGACCTGGTCCCGGTCGCCGACGGGGGTGAGGGGACGGTCGCTGCGGCACTCGCGGCCGGGTACGACGCCGTCACGGCGACCGTGTCCGGACCGGTGGGCGACCCGGTCGAGGCGACCTTCGCGGTCCAGGGGGACCTGGCGGTCATCGAGATGGCACGCGCCTCCGGGCTCGACGTGCTGCCGGTGCGGGACGGCCGGCCGGTGCACGACGCGCTGCGCGCCGGCACCTACGGGACGGGGGAGCTGGTCTCCGCCGCGCTGGACGCCGGGTGTCGCACCATCGTGCTCGGGGTGGGAGGCAGCGCCAGCACCGACGGTGGCGCCGGGTTGCTGAGCGCTCTCGGGATCCGGCTGCTGGACGCCGCGGGCCGGCCCGTGCCGTCCGGTGGCGGAGGCCTGGCCACGCTCGAGTCGGTGGACGTCACCGGGCTCGACGCACGGCTCGCCACCACCGAGGTGGTTCTCGCCTCCGACGTGGCTAACCCCCTGCTCGGCCCTACGGGTGCCGCCGCCGTCTTCGGGCCGCAGAAGGGGGCCGGCCCGGACGACGTACGCCTTCTCGACGCGTCGCTCGCCAGGTTCGTCCGGCTGCTCGCCGACGTGCTCGGTGACGAGGTGGCCGGGTGGGCCGAGGCCGAGGGCGCCGGGGCCGCGGGAGGGATCGGCTTCGCGGCGCTGGCCGTGCTCGGTGCGCGACGTCGCGCCGGCATCGACGTGGTGCTCGAGCTGGTCGCGCTGGACGACCGGCTGGCCGGCGTGGACGTGGTGATCACGGGGGAGGGCAGCCTGGACAGCCAGAGCCTGGGCGGGAAGACCCCGCTGGGCGTCGCCCGTCGGGCCCGGGAGCACCACGTGCCGACGGTGCTGGCGGTGTGCGGTCGCACGCTGCTCACCGACGAGGAGGCCCGAGGCGCCGGCTTCGACGCGGTGTTCTCCCTCGCCGAGCTCGAGCCGGACGTGGAGACCAGCATGCGCAACGCCGCCGCCCTGCTCGAGCAGGTCGGAAGCCGGATCGGCCGGCACCTCCAGCACGGGGCTTGACCGGGTCCTGACCGCTCCCTGCCCGGGTCAGCGGCGGTGACCCAGCAGCCAGTCCAGGTCCTGCAGCGGCGAGGCCCGGCGCTCCTCGCGCGGCAAGGTCCCCTCGACCAGCAGCTCGGGGGAGAGCGCCGACAGCGACCCGACGTGCCGGCGTGAGGCGTCGGACACCACCGAGCCGACCTGGGCCAGCGAGGTGCTCAGCCGCGCACGGACCTCCGCCTGGGACCAGGGCAGGAACCCCGGGGCGACCCGGTCCTCGCCCGCCACCCGCAGCGACAGCCCGGCCGCGACGACCGCGAGCGCGGACACCGTGGTCAGCGCCGTGGGCAGCCCGACCCGCCCGGCCAGGAACCCGATCAGCGCGGGGCCGAGCAGCAGCCCGCTGTAGCCGACCGTGGACGCGAGCCCGACCCCACGGGCCCCGGCGAGGACGCCGGCGCGGGCGATGGCGACCGGGAAGACGTTGGCGAGCCCCAGCCCGACCAGCACCAGGCCCACGAGGCTGACCGGGACGCTGGAGGCGAGGGCGGTGAGCAGCATGCCGAGCGCCGCCAGCAGTGCGCCGCGGACGAGCAGCCGGGTCTCACCCAGCACGTCGAGCAGCGCCGGACCACCGAGACGGGCGCAGGCCATCGCCAGGGAGAAGGTGGCGTAGCCGGCCGCGGCCAGCACCGGGGTGGCATGCAGGTCCGTGCTCAGGTGCAGGGCCGCCCAGTCGCTCAGGGCGCCTTCGCCGTACGCCGTGCAGCCGGCGATCGCACCGAGCACGACGACCTGGGAGCGCATGGTCCCCAGGGGGCCGGCGGGACGGGTGCCGGGACCGCGGGCCGCGCGCAGCAGGCCGGCGTCGCTGGCGACGAGCAGCCGGGCCACCGCGGAGATGCACAGCAGGCCGGCGCCGGCCACGGCGAGCAGGTGCTGAGCCGGCGTGAGGCTGGTCGCGGCCAGTCCTCCGACCACGCTGCCGCCGAGCCCGCCGAAGCTGAAGGCGGCGTGCAGGGACGGCAGGAGGGGGCGTCGGCTCATCGCCTCCAGACGCACCCCGACGCTGTTCATGGCGACGTTCAGGGTGCCGGTGGCCGCCCCGAACGCGATCAGGGCCACTCCGAGGCCGGTGACGGAGTGCACCAGGCCGGGGAGGGACACGGTGAGGCAGATCAGCACCGCGGCCACCGCGCTCGTCAGGCCGGGTCCGACGCGTTCGCACAGCGCCCCGGTCACGCGCATGGCGGCCAGGGCGCCCAGCGAGACGCACAGCAGCGCAGCGCCCAGCGCCTCGTGGCTGGCCCCGACCTGGGCGCTGACGTCAGGGATGCGGACGGCCCAGCTGGCGACCACGAAGCCGCCGAGTGCGAACAGTGCAGTGAGGGCGGTGCGCATCCCGCCAGGGGGGCCGGCGTCGTTCGAGAGGTCGTTCATCCGTCTCGGGTTCCTTGTCGAGAGAGGGCACGGACGCGGGAGGTCCGGTGCCGTGCGGGCAGGCTGAGGCGCCGGACCGGCTCAGCAGCCGGCCCGGGCCGAGGAGGAGCTCAGCGCAGCTCTGCGCGCCTGTCCTGGAGCCACTCGGGGCACGGCTGCGGGGCGTCGGCCACGCCGCGGTAGCCCTCGGCGTCGAGCCAGCCGACGACGCGGGCACCGCGGGGGAGGAGGTGGGACGCCGGGGTGGTGCCGAAGCTGTGCGGCACGGGGATGAGGGTCGCCTGGTCCGGCTGGCCGGTGAGCTCGGCGAGGTCCCGGACCAGCTTCGCGGCCCCGGGCTGGGAGGTCTCGGCGTAGCGGCCGAAGACCGAGCGCGTCTTGTTCAGCTGGGCGGTCAGGCGCTTGCGCGTCGCGCCCACGGTGGTCGACTCGACCCACACGAGGAGCGCTTCTGACACCTGGGTGGCCGGGGGGCCGCCGGTGAGGACTGCAGTGGTGTTCACGGGTGTTCCTTGTCCCGCGTCGCGGGTGCCGAGGTCGGCTGACCGCGGTGGTTGACGCCTGCGACGCGTCCTCCTCAACCGTGACAGGTCCGGGGCCCCAGGCAAGGATTCAGTACCGCGACCTGCATCACGCGACGGTCGTCACACACGCATCGCCCGGGGTCACAGGTCCGTGGCGGTGTTGATCCGGTCCAGGTGGTCCTCGCCGAGGACCAGGTCGACGGCGCGCGCCGAGTCGGTGACGGAGGCCGGGCGGGACGCGCCGGGGATCGGGATCACGTGGTCGCCCAGGGACAGCTCCCAGGCGAGCACCACCTGCTGGGGGCTGACACTCAGCGCGGTGGCGACCTCGGCGAACACGGAGTACCTCTCGCCGACGCCCTTCGCGGCGCCGCCGGTGCCGCCGAGCGGGCTCCACGGCAGGAACGCGACGCCCAGCTCTCCGCAGTGGTCGAGCTCGTCGCGTGAGCACCGGAACCTCGGCGAGAACTCGTTCTGCACGCTGGCCAGCCCGCCCGGTCCGAGCACCTCGACGGCCACGTCGATCTCCTCGACGTTGGCGTTGGAGATGCCGATCGCGCGGATCTTTCCCTCCTCCTGCAGGGTCTTGAGGCTCGACACCACGTCGCCGTAGACCAGCGACCGGTCGGGACGGTGCCACTGGTAGAGGTCGATGACGTCCCTGCGCAGCGCCCGCAGGGATGCCTCGACGGCCTTGCGCAGGTAGCCGATCGAGCCGTCCCGTCCCCAGGTCTCACCGGGTCCGCGGGTGATCCCGCCCTTGGTGCCGACGACCACGTGCTCGGTGCTGCCGCCGTACGACGCGAGGGCCCGGGCCACGACCTCCTCGTTGTGGTTCATCGTGTCCCAGCTGGGTGCATAGATGTCGGCGGTGTCGATGTAGGTCACCCCGGCGTCCAGCGCGGCGTGCACGGTGGCGACGGCCTGCTCGGGGCTGGGACGCTCGTTGTCGCCCATCGACAGCGGCATCGCACCGAGCCCGATCGGGTGCACGTCGAACGGGCCGAGGCGTCGTGTCGTCATGGCAGGATCCTCACACGCGCCTGCGCGCGTATGGTTCGCAGGTGTCCGCACCGCCTCCGCCCCCGCTGCGTGTCGGGGTGATCGGCCTCGGCGACATCGCCCAGAAGGCCTACCTGCCCGTGCTCACCGGGCGTGACGACATCACGCTGAGGCTGATGACCCGCGATGCCGAGCGCCTCGCCCGGGTCAGCCGTCGCTACGACGTCCGGCAGCACCACGACGAGCCTCGACCACCTCCTCGAGGACGGTGTCGACGCCGCGTTCGTGCACGCCTCCACCCCGGCGCACGCCGAGCTGGTGGAGCGGCTGCTGAGGGCCGGTGTGCCGGTGCTGGTGGACAAGCCGCTCGCCCCCACCTTCGCCGAGGCGGCGCGTCTGGTGGACCTCGCCGAGCGGCTGCAGGTCTCGTTGGCGGTCGGGTTCAACCGCCGGTTCGCCCCGGCGTACGCGTCGCTGGCCGGCCTGGACCCGGCGGTCGTGGTGATGGAGAAGAACCGGTCTGCACTGCCCGCGGAGCCGCGCGGGCTGGTCTTCGACGACTTCGTCCATGTCGTCGACACCGTGCGCTTCCTGATGCCCGCAGCCGACGAGCAGGCGACCGTGTGGTGCTCGGTGGCAGATGGGCTGCTCACCACCGTCACCCTCGCCCTGCGTGTGCCCGGCACGACCGGCCTCGGCGTGATGCACCGGGTGAGCGGCGCGGAGGAGGAGACCGTCGAGGTGCTCGGTGACGGCTACAAGCACCGGGTCGTGGACCTCTCCGACACGTGGCACGCCGAGGCCGGTGACGTCCGCGTGACCGGTCGGGACAGCTGGACGCCGGTGCCGACGCGTGCGCGGGTTCTCCGCGATGTGTGACGCCTTCCTGGCCGCGGTCAGGTCCGGGCAGGTGCTCTCGGCCCGCGACGCCCTGCGCACCCACGAGATCTGCGAGCAGGTGGTGCGCGAGGCCGAGGCGGCGCTGGCCGCGTTCACGTGATGACGACTCGGTGACGCCCCGGTGACGACCTGGTGAGGAGCCCGCTCAGCCGACGGTGAAGAGCAGGTCGCCGGTCGCCACGGACCCCGGTGAAGGGGCGGGGACCGACCCCTTCGGCCGGTCCATCGCCACCACGACCACCTCGGTCGAGAGGTCGGGACCGTGGATGGTCGACGGGTCCCAGGACACCATGGGAGCACCGGCCTCGACGGTGCTGCCCTGGGTGGCCAGCACCTCGAAGCCCTTGCCCTCCAGGCGGACCGTGTTGATGCCCAGGTGCACCAGGATGCCCACGCCGTCCGGTCCGAGGACCACGAACGCGTGCGGGTGCACCTTGACGACCTTGCCGCCGATCGGGGACACCACGGTGCCCTGGCCCGGCTCAGGGGCGATCGCGATCCCGGGCCCGACCATCTCCGAGGCGAAGACGGGGTCCGGCAGGTCCGAGAGTGCCAGCAGCCGGCCCGGGCAGGGTGCCAGGACCCGGGTCGGCGCCTGCACGGTCGGCTCCGTCACATCAGGTCCTCGATGTCCTCGGCCAGGTTGTCGGCCTCGGGGCCGACGACGACCTGGATGACGGTGCCCTGGGCGACGACGCCCATCGCGCCGGCTGCCTTCAAGGCGGCCTGGTCGACCAGCGACGCGTCCTCCACCTCGGTCCGCAGCCGGGTGATGCAGGCCTCGATCTCGACGATGTTGCCGGCGCCGCCCAGGCCGGACAGGATCTGCTCTGCCTTCGTGCTCATCTGTGCTCCTTCCAGGAGTCGTTCGAGGGTTCTGTCGGGTCCGTGCTGGTGACCTTCGCCAGCCCGCGGGGGTTGTCCGGGTCGAGGCCCAGCCCGCGGGCCAGTGCCTCGACGACCAGCTGTGCTGGGACCATGGTGCCCAGAGGTGCCACCGACTCCGGCAGTGCCGGTCCCGGCACGTGGACGTCGCAGGCGGCCGCGAACGCCTCGTCGCCGCCGATCCCGACCGTCGCCGCGCCCCGGCCCGACAGGTCTCCGGCGAGCTCGGTCATCGGGGTGAGCAGCGGTCCGTCGGGCGCGGCCACCAGCACGGCCGTCACGCCCTCGGTGACCACGGAGATCGGTCCGTGGCGCAGGTCGGCGTAGGAGTAGCCGCGCACCGGTCGCAGGCAGGTCTCCTCCAGCTTGAGGGCGGTCTCCAGCGCGGTGCCGAGCATCAGCCCACGCCCCGACACGACGGCGTGGTCGGCGTCCAGCAGGGCTGTCACCGCGGTGTCCACGCCGGCCCGCTCGGCGAGCATCCGCTCGATCTCGGCAGGGACCCGGTCCAGGTCGCCGTCCAGGGCGTGCGGGTCGGGCGCCAGTGCGGTCGCCAGCGCTGCGAGGGCCACCAGCTGGGTGAGGTAGGTCTTCGTCGCGGGTACGGCGACCTCGGGGCCGGCCTGCGTCACCAGGGCGAGGTCCGCCGCGTCCACCAGCGGCGAGTCGGCGACATTGGCGACCGCGACCGTCGCGGCACCGCAGCCGCGCGCCCACGCCTGGGTGGTGACGATCTCCTCGGTGGCCCCGGACTGGGACACCGACACGACCAGCGCGTCGGAGAGGTCGAGACGGGCGCGGTAGTGGGTGGCCACGCTCGGCGAGACCAGGCCGCCCTGCACGCCGGCGTGCACCTCGAGCAGGTAGCGGCCGTAGATCGCCGCGTTGTCGCTGGAGCCGCGGGCCGCGAACAGCACCCGCCGGCGGCCCTGGGCGAGCTTCCGGACGGCCTCGCGCTGCGGCAGCACGGCCTCCAGGGTGCGTCGTACGGCGTCCGGCTGCTGGGCCACCTCGCGGGCCATCTGGGTGGTCTGGGTCATCAACGGGGGTCCTCCTGGGGCTTGACAAGCCGTCGTCATCGCGTCCATCCTCACTGGTACGTACCAGACCGTACCAGTCCGCCGGCCCGACGTCGAGAGGAGAGAAGTGACCAGCCAGCCCACCCCGGCCGGGTTCGACGCCGGGCCCCGCTCCAAGCACGTGCAGCTGCGCGACGCCCTGGCCGAGCTGGCCGTCCACGAGCTCGGGCCCGATGCCGCGATCCCCTCCGAGCGGGTGCTGATGTCGACCTACGGCGTCTCCCGCTCCACGGTCCGCAAGGCGATCGACACCCTGGTCGCGGACGGCCTGCTGCACCGGGTGCACGGGAAGGGCACGTTCGTGGCCCGTCCGCGACTCGAGAGCCGGCTGCACCTCGCGTCCTTCAGCCAGGACATGCGCCGGCGCGGTCTGACGCCGTCGACGGTGCTGCTCGGCATCGAGCCGGACCGGCCGCCCGCGGAGGTCGCCGCCGCCCTGCAGCTCGAGGCCGGCGCCCTCGCCTGGAGGCTGGACCGGGTCCGGCTCGCGGACAGCCAGCCGATCGCGCTGGAGAACGGGTGGTACCCGCAGGCGACCCTTCCCGGCCTGGACCGGCAGGACCTGGGCGGCTCGCTCTACGAGGTCCTGCGGTCCGTCTACGGGCTCGGCATCGACTCGGCCGAGCAGACCCTGTGGGGCGAGTCCGCGGACGCGGCGACCGCGCGCCGCCTGGACGCCCCGCTGCACACTCCGCTGCTGGTCTTCCGGCGCATCTCCTGCGCGCGCGGCCGCCCGCTCGAGCATGTGGTCTCCCGCTACCGGGGCGACCGCTACCAGGTCCACATGTCTCTGGGTGGCGAGCCAGGCGACCCCGGCGACCCAGCCCACGCAACCGACCCGGCCCCACCGACCCGGCCCAACCAGGGCTCCACCGAAGCATCACCGAAGGGATGAACCAGTGAGCACAGCAGACGCCTCTGTCGGCAAGGAGAAGCGCAGGCTCAACCTCGCGCCGCTCCAGAAGTTCGGGCGGAGCCTCATGCTCCCCATCGCCGCCCTCCCGGTCGCAGCGCTGCTGCTGCGGCTGGGCCAGCCCGACCTGCTCGGGGCGGACGGCCTCGGCTGGGAGAAGGTGGCAGCGGTCATCGGCGCCGCAGGCAACGCGATCTTCTCCAACCTGCCTCTGCTCTTCGCACTGGGGGTGGCGATCGGGATGGCCAAGAAGGCGGACGGCTCGACGGCCCTCGCGGCTGTCGTCGGCTACCTGGTCTTCAAGGGAGTGGGCGACGCGATGTCGCCGTTCGTCCTCGGCCTGCCCGGCAAGGGCGAGGACCAGCAGCTCATCAACTACGGCGTCCTGGGGGGCATCGTGATGGGGCTGACGGCGGCGTACCTCTGGCAGCGCTACCACCGCATCGGCCTGCCGCCGTACCTCGCCTTCTTCGGCGGCCGGCGCTTCGTGCCGATCATCACCTCGTTCGCCGCCATCGTGATCTCGGTGCTGCTGAGCCTGGTCTACAAGCTCTTCAACAGCGGGCTGAACTCGGTCGGCACCTGGGTCACGCACAACGAGGTCGTCGGCGGCTTCGTCTACGGGACGCTCAACCGGCTTCTCATCCCGGTCGGCCTCCACCACATCCTGAACTCGGGGCCCTGGTTCATCATCGGCAGCTACAAGGGCAGCGACGGAGTCGTCTACCACGGCGACATCGCGCGGTTCCTGCACCACGACCCGACCGCTGGTGCCTTCATGACCGGCTTCTTCCCGATCATGATGTTCGCCCTCCCCGCCGCCGCACTGGCGATCTGGCACGAGGCCAAGCCGGCGCACAAGAAGGCCGTCGGCGGCATCATGCTGTCCGCCGCACTGACCTCCTTCCTCACCGGTGTCACCGAGCCGCTCGAGTTCGCGTTCATGTTCGTCGCCTGGCCGCTGTACCTCATGCACGCGGTGCTGACCGGCACCTCGCTGGCGCTGGTCAACGCGCTGCACATCAGGGACGGGTTCGGGTTCTCCGCCGGCCTGTTCGACTACCTGCTGAACTTCAACATCGCCACCAGACCGCTGTGGCTGGTGGTGATCGGGCTCGGCTACGCAGTCCTCTACTACTTCGCGTTCCGGTTCGTGATCCGGAAGTGGAACCTGCGCACGCCGGGCCGCGAGGACGAGGACGACGCGGACTCGGCGATCGAGGCGGACACACGGGTGTGAGCATGCTGATCTCCGCGGGGCGGGTCGTCACCCCGGCGCGGGTCTTCGCGCCGGGGTGGGTCCTGGTGGAGGGTGACCGGGTCCTCGACGTCCAGCCCGGACAGCCGACCCGGCCGGCCGACGTCGCGCTGTCGGACGCGACCGTCGTCCCGGGCTATGTCGACGCCCACGCGCACGGTGGCGGAGGCGCGTCGTTCGACTCGGGCGATCCGGAGCAGGCCGCCGTCGTGGCCCGGACCCACCTGGGACACGGCACCACGTCGATGACCGCGAGCCTGGTCACCGACCGTCACCCGTCGCTGGTCCGCTCGGTGCGCACATTGTCAGCGCTGGTCGAGGACGGGCTGCTCGCCGGCCTGCACCTGGAGGGACCGTGGCTGAGCCCGCTGCACGCCGGGGCGCACGACCCTGCGCTGCTGACGGATCCGACCCCTCGGGCCGTCGACGAGCTGGTCGAGGCGGCCGCCGGTCACCTCCGGATGGTCACGCTTGCCCCCGAGCTCCCGGGTGGGCTGGACGCCGTACGGCGGCTGTCGGCGCACGGCGTGGTGGCCGCGATCGGGCACACGGACGCGACGTACGACCAGGCTCGGGCCGCGCTGGACGCAGGTGCGAGCGTGGGCACGCACCTTTTCAACGCCATGAGGGGCCTGCACCACCGCGAGCCCGGGCCGGTGACGGCGCTGCTCGAGCACCCCGACGCCTACGTCGAGCTGATCGCGGACGGCGTCCACCTGCATCCCGCAGTGCTGCGGCTCGCGGCGACCCGCAAGCCGCACCTGGCGGTGCTGGTCACCGACGCGATGGCAGCGGCGGGCGCAGGAGACGGCGACTACCTCCTCGGTGACCTGTCGGTCCAGGTGCGAGACGGCGTGGCCCGGCTCGCGGGCCAGGGCGCGATCGCGGGCTCGACGCTCACCATGGCGGCTGCGGTGAGGTTCGCGGTCCGCGTCGCCGGGCTGCCGATCGAGGACGTCGTGCGGGCCGCCACCGCCAGCCCCGCCGCGATGCTGGGGCTGACGAAGGTGGGCGCGCTGCGGCCGGGATACCGGGCCGATCTCGTCGTGCTCGACCAGGAGCTCGACGTGCTGCGGGTCCTGCACCGCGGCGACTGGGTGTCGTGAAGGCTCAGCGGGTGGCCTTCTCCAGCAGCTCGAGGATGTGCACGTAGGGCTTGCCGGTCGCCCTGCTCATCCCGATCTCGCACGTGCGGTTCGACGACGCGTAGGCGGCGAACGTCCGGGTGGCCAGCTCGGCAGCCTCGGGCGCGGTGGCCGATGCGGTCAGCTCCGGGTGCAGCAGCCCGCGGTCGCCGGCGAAGGCGCAGCACCCCCACGCCAGCGGCACGTGCACGTCGGTCGAGACGAACCGGGCGATCGTCCCCAACGCGGCGCGTGGTCCCGAGCTCCGTGGACGAGCAGGTCGGGTGCAGCGCCACCGAGGGGACCGGCGCCGTCACCGTGAGGCCGGGCAGGATGCGGGTGGCCACGAACTCGATCGCGTCCAGCACCGTCAGCCCGTCCGAGGGCCCGTTGCGGGCCATGGTCACCAGGCCCTGCGCGCACGACGACGCGTCGACGACCACGGGCAGCCGGCCGCCGTCGCTCGCCGTGGTCACCGAGGTCAGCACCTTGTCCGCCATCACGTCGTAGCCGGCTCGGTGTCCCTTGGACTTCCATGGCGTCCCGCAGCACAGGTCGCCGAGCGCGTCGGGGGTGCGCAGCGCGATGCCGGCCCGGCGGGCCAGCACGGCGAACGCCTCGTTGGCGCCGAGGCCCCCGTCCTCCGAGCCGAACATCGTGCCCAGGCAGGACGGGAAGAACACCGCCTCCGCGTCGGCGTCCTGCAGCACCGGCCGCGCCGTTCCGCCACGAGGCAGCCGGCTGTCGTAGAGCGGCACCTGCTCGGCCCCGAGGACTCCTCGGCCCAGCATGCTGGCGGCGGTGGGCACGGCGGCCGGCAGCACGTCCGCTGCCGTCAGGGCCGCCCCCGCGCCCTTCGTCGCCCACCCCCAGTGGGCCGCCGCGGTCCTCCACACCTGGTTCGCGACCGCGCCGGACTCCTGGGCGCGGAGCCTCCTGGTCAGGTCGCCGGTGTTGATCTGCACCGGGCACGCCGTCTGGCACATCCCGTCGACCGCGCAGGTCTGCACGGCGTCGTAGTCGTAGTCCCGCTCCAGCTCCGCGAGCAGCTCGAGGTCCCCGCGCTGGCGGGCGCTCTCCATCTCGCGCCGGAGCACGATGCGCTGTCGCGGGGTCGTGGTCAGGCCCTTGCTGGGGCAGACCGGCTCGCAGTAGCCGCACTCGACGCAGCGGTCCACCTCCTCCTCGACCTTCGGGGCGGCCTTGAGGTCGTTCAGGTAGGACCGCGGGTCGTCCGACAGCACCGAACCCGGGTTGAGGACGGCGTGCGGGTCGACGAGGCGCTTGAGCTGCCACATCACGTCGTACAGCTCGTCGCCGTACTGCCTGCGGACGAACGAGGCCATGATCCGGCCGGTGCCGTGCTCCGCCTTCAGCGAGCCGCCCTGACCGAGGACCAGGTCGACCATGTCGCCGGTGAAGGCCTCGTAGCGGCGCATGTGGTCGGCGTCGTCGAAGCGCTCCTTGAGCAGGAAGTGCACGTTGCCGTCGCGGGCGTGCCCGAAGATCACCGACTCCTCGTAGTCGTGCTTGTCGAACAGCTCCGTCAGCGATGCGCAGGTCCCACCCAGCCGGGCCACGGGTACGACGACGTCCTCGAGCAGGGCGTTGGTGCCGCTCGGCCGGGCGCTGGCGACGGCGCTGAACAGGCCCTTGCGGATGTGCCACAGCGTCCCACGCTCGGCCGGGTCGGTCGTGAGGCGGAACGGCGTACCGCGTCCGAGTGCCTGCAGGGCCGGCTCGATGGTGCCGCGCCGCTCGGCCAGCTCCTCCGCGGAGCCCGCCTCGAACTCGACGAGGAGCGCGGCGTGCCGGTCCACGTCCAGCTCGCGGATGACGGCCGGGCACTTCGGGTCGCGGCCGGAGACCTTGAGCGACGCCGCGTCCATCAGCTCGGCGGTGACGGTGCCGGCCTCGATCAGCTCGGGTACGGCGGACGTGGCCGTCTCGACGTCGGTGAACACCAGCAGGCCCGTCGCGACGTGCGGGACGAGCTCGACGGTCCGGAACACCGCCTCCGCGACGAACCCGAGCGTGCCCTCGCTGCCGACCATCAGGTGCACGAGGATGTCGAGCGGGTCCTCGTGGTCGAGGAAGGAGTTGACGCCGTACCCCATCGTGTTCTTCATGGCGAACTGCCGCTCGATGGTGGCCACCGAGTCCGGGTCGTCGAGGATGCGGCGACGCAGCCGGACGAGTCCCTCGTGCAGCTCGGGCTCGGCCTCGGCGAGCCGGCGGCCGGCCTGCGGGTCGGCGGAGTCGACGAGCGTGCCGCTCGGCAGCACGAAGGTCATCGACTCCAGGGTCTGGTAGGTGTTGAACCGCGTGCCGCAGTGCATCCCCGAGGAGTTGTTGGCGACCACCCCGCCGATCGTGCAGACGCTCTCGCTGGCCGGGTCCGGACCGAGCTTGTGGCCGTACGGCGCCAGCACGGTGTTCACGGCGCGGACGGTGACCCCGGGCTGCACCCGGACCCGCCTGCCGTCGTCGAGCACCTCGATGCCCTGGAACATCCTGCGGGTGTCCACCAGCACGCTGTCACTGAGGCCCTGGCCCGACAGGCTGGTGCCCGCGGACCGGAACGTCAGCGGGACCCCCGCCCGGTCGCACGCCCGCAGCACCTGCGCGACCTGCTCGGCACTGCTGGGGGTGACCACCGTCTGGGGGACCAGGAGGTAGTGCGAGGCGTCGTGGGCGTACTTCAACCGGTCGATCGACCGCCGGGTCACCGCCCCGGAGCCGAGGGCGGCCGAGAGCTCCTCGGCCAGCTCCTGGTGGACGTCGGTGTGCTCGCTCGTGTGGGCCGTCATCGCCTTGCCTTCCTGGGGCTCGAGCCACGTGGTGCGCATGTCGCCGCCGCGGTCGGCCGGCCACCTGACCGTAACCATAGGAGCCCCGGCCATTCCACGCCCACGAGTCGGCGCGTTTGGCGGCGGCGGGGTGTCGACCCGGCGCTGTGTGGTGGCGGTGTGGGTGTCGACCCGGCGCTTGTGGTGGCGGTGTGGGTGTCGACCCGGCGCTTGTGGTGGCGGTGTGGGTGTGTGGGCGAAGAACGAGCCGGACCTGCTGGGCGCCGGCAGGGGCCATGAATGAAGCGGCCCAGCCCGGCACCAACATCGCCAACATCGGTCACGGTGACCGGTTGTAGCGCGGATCTCACCGTCGTGGAGCCATAACCGTTCACCGTGACCGATCGTGGCGGCCGTGCGCCACGCACGGCCGACTGCTATCCGGCTGAGCGTCGCAACAAGTCGCACCCGGACGGACGTACGAGCCGGCCCGAGGTGGGCGTCCGCGCGGGTCGGCAGGGTCTCGGCCTGCAGATGCGCCGGGTCGGCAGGGTCTCGGCCTGCAGATGCGCCGGGTCGGCAGGGTCTCGGCCTGCAGATGCGACGGGTCGACGGGTTGCGGGGCGCCAGACGCGCCGGGTCGGCAGGGTGCGGCGGTCAGGGACGCAGCGGCTCGAGCACCCGGCGCGGCCGGTGCAGTGCCGCGGACACCGGATGTGCACGCGGCTGCGGCTGGACCCCGGGGCCCGGTCGCATCTCCAGCTCCTCGGGACCCGGGACTCGACCGCACGCCGGGCAGAGGCCGCTGACCGTGAGGTCCGTCCCACACTCCGCGTGCGCGAAGATCCGGCGCGGCCCGCGGGGGGACGTCTGGGCGTCCCCCCACCGAGTCAGCGCATAGAGGGCGGGCCACAGCGCGCGGCCGCTCTCGGTCAGGACGTACTCGTCGCGACCACCTGACGGCGCACGTTCGAGCAGCCCGGCCCCCACCAGCCGCGAGAGCCGCTGGGAGAGCACGGCCTTGGACACGTCGAGATGGGTCCGGAAGTCCGAGAACCGCCGGACCCCGAAGAAGCAGTCGCGCAGGATCAGCATCGTCCAGCGCTCGCCGACGAGCTCGAGCGCCTTCGCGAGCGAGCAGTCCTGGTTGGCGTAGTCGGTGCCGAGGGCCATCCGCCGATCATACCCAGGAATGGTCTGCTGACGAGACCGGATTGACCGCGCCCCGCCTCGGGTACGACGATGCAGAGCACCACCCGACCCGATGCGGAGGAGCCTCGATGACCGAGAGCACAGTGCGGGTGCGCCTGGCCTACGGCGAGCACGGCCTGGAGGTCGACCTGCCCGAGTCGCGTACGACGGTCGTGGAGCCGACCTACGTCGCCGCCGCGGACGACCAGCGCCAGGTGCTCAGGCAGGCGCTGCGCCAGCCGGTCGCCGGCGCCCCGCTGCGCGAGATCGTCAAGCCGGGGCAGAGGGTCGCGATCGCCATGTGCGACGGCACCCGCCCTCAGCCGAGGCACCTGATGATCCCGGCCGTGCTCGAGGAGCTCGAGGGCATCGTCCCCCTCGACGACGTGGTGGTGCTGGTCGCGACCGGCACCCACCGCGGCAACACCGACGTGGAGATCCGCGCCATGATCGGCGAGGAGGTCGCGGACGCCGTACGCGTGGTCAACCACGACGCACGTGACGACTCGACGCTGGTGTCGCTCGGCGTGCACGGTGCCGGCGTACCCGTCTTCCTGAACCGCGAGTGGGTCGAGGCCGACGTCCGCATCACCACGGGGTTCGTGGAGCCGCACTTCTTCGCGGGGTTCAGCGGAGGCCCCAAGCTGGTCGCGCCGGGCGTCGCGGGGCTGGAGACCGTGCTCACGCTGCACGACGCGAACCGGATCGGGGACCCGCACGCCACCTGGGGGATCTGCGAGGGCAACCCGGTCCACGACGACATCCGGGCGGTCGTCGACGCGGTCGGCAAGGTGGACTTCGCGCTCGACGTGGTGCTCAACCGCGAGCAGGGCATCGTGGAGGCGTTCGGCGGCAGCCTGACCCCGATGCACGTCGCGGCGCGCGAGGCGGCCACCCGGCTCGCCATGCGCCCGGTGCCCGGACGGTTCGACGTGGTGGTGACCACGAACGCGGGGTACCCGCTCGACCAGAACCTCTACCAGGCGGTGAAGGGGATGACGGCCGGGGCGACGGTCGTCAAGCCCGGCGGCACCATCGTGTGCGCCGCCGAGTGCCGCGACGGCTTCCCCGACCACGGGTCCTACCGCGAGGTGCTCTCCTCACAGCCGTCCCCCGAGGCGCTCCTCGCCGCCATCGCCGCGCGCAGGCGCACGATCCCCGACCAGTGGCAGGTCCAGGTGCAGGCACGGGTGCAGGCGCTGGCCAACGTCGTCATGCACACGTCCTACCTCTCCGACCACGACCTCGCCGAGGCGCACCTGAGCCAGACCGAGGACATCGCGGACACGGTGGTGCGGGCCCTGCACGCGGCCGGCCCCGAGTCGCGGGTGTGCGTCCTGCCCGAGGGCCCGCAGACCATCCCGTACGTCGCCTGAGCCCGGCCGCACCGGTGAGGGGCGTCCCGACGCAACCTCACCTCCGCGACCGCGGCGGCGCACGGGACGGTCGCAGCGGTCGTCAGCACCGGGGTGATGGCCATGGCCGTGGTCGTCGCCTGGCAGCAGAGGAACCGACACCGGGCAGGCCCGCAGGATGTGACTCGCCGCCCGGCCCGGGCGCACCGCTGGCGAGCACCGGCGCGCCGCTGGGGTGAGAGGATGGCTGGCCATGGAGGCCGGCCTGCATCTGCCGCTGATCGACTTCGCGGGCGAGGGGCTGTCCCGCGGTCGGCTCTTCGACGCCGTGGACGCCGCGCGGTCGGCAGGCTTCGCCGTGGTCTCGGCCAACGACCGCCTGCTGTTCCCGGCGCCGTGGCTGGACGGCCCGACCGCGCTCGCCGCGGTGGTGGAGCGCTCCGGTGACCTGCAGCTCGCCACCACCCTGTCCCTGGCGACGCTGCGAGGACCGGTGGCAACGGCGAAGTCCCTCGCCGGCCTGGACGTGCTCACCGATGGGCGGCTCGTGGCGGGTCTCGGACCGGGGTCCTCGCTGGCCGACCACGAGGCTGCCGGCGTGCCCTTCGACGAGCGGTGGTCACGCTTCGAGGAGGCGGTGTGCATGGTCCGTGCGCTGCTCGACGGCGTCGCGCCGGAGGCCGGCCGGCACTACCCCGCGCCGGCGTCGGCCCTGTTGCCGCTCCCGGTGCAGTCGCCACTCCCGCTGTGGCTCGGAAGCTGGGGGTCCCCGGCGGGGTTGGCACGGGTGGCCCGGCTCGGGGACGGATGGCTGGCGTCGGCGTACAACTGCACGCCGGAGGACTTCGCGGACCGGCTCGGTGTGCTGGGCGCAGAGCTGGAGAAGGTCGGTCGGGCCGGGCAGGGGTTCCCGCACGCGCTGGTGACGATGTGGACCTACGTCACGGACAGCGCGGCCGAGAGGGACCGGGTCCTGAGCGAGGTCCTGGGACCGATGCTGGGCAAGGACGAGGAACGGCTTCGCGACCTGCTCTGTGTCGGGCCCGCGGAGTCCTGCGTCGACCTGCTGTCGCGCTACGCCGCGGCGGGGTGCCGACGGGTGCACTTCTGGCCGGTCGGCGAGGAACGCCGCCAGGTGGAGCTGCTCGCCGAGCACGTCCTTCCCCGGGTGGCCGGTTGAGCCGCCGGCTGACCGGGCCGGTCTCGCAGACCGCCGCCCGGTCCCGGGACCTGATGGGTCAGCTCTCGGTGCCGCTGCGGGACCTGCTGAGGACCGAGTCGGGGAGCGCCGCCCTGCTGCTGGCGGCGACGGTGGTCGCCCTGGTGTGGGCCAACTCCCCGTGGTCCGGCAGCTACCGGTCGCTGTGGGCCGCCGAGGCGAGTCTCCGGCTGGGCGGGCTCGGCTTCTCCAGCGACCTCGCCCACCTGGTCGACGACGGGCTGATGGCGCTGTTCTTCTTCGTCGTCGGGCTCGAGGTCCGCCGCGAGGTCTCGATGGGCGAGCTCACCGACCCGCGCCGCACCGTGCTGCCGGCACTGGCCGGCTTCGGCGGCATGGTCGTGCCGGCCCTGCTGTTCCTGGTGGTCTACGGCTCCGGCGAGGCAGCCGGCGGCTGGGGCGTCGTGATCGGCACCGACACGGCGTTCATGCTCGGGGCACTGGCCCTGGTCGGTCCCCGCTTCGGGACCCAGCTGCGGATCTTCCTGCTGACGGTCACGGTCGTCGACGACATCGTGGCCGTCTCGGTGATCGGTGTCGTCTACTCGGGCCACATCCGGCTGTGGCCGCTGGCGGCGATGGCGGTCGCAGGGCTGGTGCTCGCCGCCTTCAGCAGGCTGGGCGTGTGGCGGGCGGCGCCGTACGTCGTCACGCTGCTGGTCCTGTGGGTCTGCACCGTCGAGGCGGGTCTGCACGGCGCGATCGCCGGGATGCTCGGCGGCCTGCTCGTCGCCGCCCGGCCGCCGGACCGGGCGAGCGTCGAGGGGGCCGCCTCCCGGTTCCGCCGCTTCCAGCAGTCGCCGCTCGTCACGGTCGGCCGCTCGGCCAGCCGGGGGCTGTTGCGGGCCATCTCCGTCAACGAGCGCCTCCGCCTGACGCTGACGCCGTGGGCCAGCTTCGTGGTCGTGCCGCTGTTCGCCCTGGCCAACGCGGGTGTCGACCTCCGGCACGGCGTGCTGGGCGAGGCGCTGTCGTCCCGGCTGACCTGGGCCGTGGTCGTCGGCCTGGTGCTCGGCAAGCTCGTCGGCGTCTCCGCGGGCACGTTCCTGGGCGTTCGCGCGAGGCTCGGCACCTTGCCGCAGGGGGTCGCGAGCGGTCACGTGCTCGGCGGCGCGGGGCTGTGCGGGATCGGCTTCACGGTGTCCCTGCTGATCGTCGGCCTGGCCTTCGACGACGTGACGCTGCGGGACGAGGCGACGGTCGGGATCCTGCTGGCAGCGGTGCTGGCCACGGCCGTGGGCTGGCTGCTGTTCTGGGCCGCCGCCCGGTTCCGCGGCCAGGACGACGCGGACCTCCCGCGCATCCTGGACCGCCCCGTCCAGGTCGGAGTGGACCACATCCGGGGCCCGGTGGACGCGCCGCTCACCCTGGTGGAGTACGGCGACTTCGAGTGCCCCTTCTGCGCCAAGGCCACCGGAGCCACCAGGGAGCTGCGTCAGCGGTTCGGCGACGAGCTGCGCTACGTGTTCCGGCACCTGCCGCTCTACGACGTGCACCCGCACGCGGAGCTCGCCGCCAAGGCCGCGGTGGCCGCCGAGGGACAGGGCCGGTTCTGGGAGATGCACGACCTGCTGTTCTCCCACCAGGACCGGCTGGAGCGGGAGGACCTGATCGGCTACGCCGAGGACCTCGGCCTCGACCTCGAGGCGTTCGTCGACGACCTCGACTCGGAGCGGACCGCCAAGCGGGTGCGGACCGACGTGGGCAGCGCCGAGGCCAGTGGCGCGCGAGGCACGCCGACGTTCTTCGTGGCCGGGAGGCGGCACGTCGGACCCTTCGACGCCGAGTCCCTCGCCGCGGAGCTGGAGCAGAGCAGAGAGGTTGCGACCCGGACCTGAGTGCGCCCGCCATCTAGTGGATGTGCGACATCCAGTCCCCGGGCACCCGCCCCGCGGGGCCCGGCACCGGCTGGTCCTCGGGGTGCGAGTGCGGGGGAGCGAGCTCGGTGCCGCTCGTGACCTCGTCGTCGACGAGCTCGCCCGTCACGTAGTCGAAGACCCAGTCCTCACCCGGCTCGAAGCTCTGGATGTAGCGGTGGTCGGTGGACTGTGCGTGGGCGGTCGCGTGCTGCCCCGGCGAGCTGTCACAGCACCCGACGTGGCCGCACTGCGTGCAGCGGCGCAGGTGCACCCACCAGCCCGGCGGCGAGGCCGCGTCGCACTCGGCGCAGCCGGTCCCGCTCGGCGGGGCGTCCGGCTCGACGCCCGGGGATCTCGGTCATGTCGTCTCTCCTATCCGCGGCCCCTGCAGGGGCAGCCGCACCACGAAGGTCGTGCTGCCGGGCTCCGAGACCACCTTGAGGTAGCCGCGGTGCTTGTTCACCACGATCCGCCAGGCGATGTCCAGCCCGAGCCCGGTGCCGTGACCGATCGGCTTGGTGGTGAAGAAGGGCTCGAAGATCCGGTCCCGCACCTCGGCAGGGATGCCGGGCCCGGTGTCGCTGATCTTCACCGTGGCGTACTCCTGGTCGCCGTGCGTGCTCAGGGTCAGCGTCCCCGTGTCGCCCATGGCCTGCAGGGCGTTGTCGATGATGTTGGTCCACACCTGGTTGAGCTCCGCCGCATAGGCTGGTACGGCGGGCAGCGACTCGTCGTAGTCCTTGACGACCCCGACACCGGGCGGGATCTTCCGGCCGAGCATCACCAGCGTGCTGTCCAGGAGCTCGCGCAGGTCGACGGTCTGGTGCGGGGACCTGTCCATCTGGGAGTACTGCTTGGCCGCCTCGACCAGCGTGGAGATCCGGGTCGTCGAGTCGGTGATCTCCTTCATCAGCAGCTCGGTGTCGATGGTGTAGTAGAGCCAGTGGATCGCCCCGGTCAGCGAGTCGGGCGGCGCGGCGTTCGCGACCAGGTCCAGCCAGTCCGCGTCCACACCCGCCGCGACGAACGTCGGGGCCAGCTCGTAGGCGCGTCCGACGCCGTGCTCCTCGAGCCAGTCGCTCAGCTCGTCCTCCCGGTCGCTGGACTCGATCGCCGACAGCGTGGGCGCCTCGGCCACCCGCTGGGCCGCGTCGTCCTGGAACTTGATCAGGGTCTGCAGCGCGGCCTCGTCGAGGTGGCCACCGGCGAGCGCCGCGAGCTTCTCGCGCATCTTGGACACCCGCTGCTGGAGGGTCGCGGTGGCCCGCACCGCTGCCGCGGCCGGGTTGTTCAGCTCGTGGGTCAGGCCCGCCGACAGCGACCCGAGGGCGAGCAGGCGCTCACGCTGGGAGACGGTGCGCTGCCGGTTGGTGAAGCCCTGGAACAGCCCGCTCAACAGGTGCTGGGCCATCGGGAACCACTCGAGCATCACCTGGCGGAGCACCGACGCGTCGAGCTGGAAGAACGTCGACGGCTCGGTCACCCGCACGGACTGGTCGTAGACCTGCGGCACCAGGTCGCCCAGGTAGGCGTTCCAGGCGCCGACGTACGAGCCGCGCATGGTGGTCCGGTTCACCTCGACCTCCTCGTCGACCACCCTGCGCGACATCACCAGCGCCCCGTCCAGGAGCACGTAGAAGCAGGTGGCGTCCTCGCCCTGGCGGTAGAGCCAGCCGGGCTCGACGTGCACCACCGAGCCGCGCTCGCACAGGAACTCCAGGCGCTCCTGGGACAGCGCCTCGAAGAGGAACAAGGAGCGCAGCAGGTCGGGCGTGCAGTCCGGAGTGTTCATAGGTGGGGCTCCCAGCCGCTCAGAGTCGCTGCAGATAACGATGCACGAGCATCACGGCCATCGCTCCCTCGCCGACCGCTGACGCCACCCGCTTGACCGACTCGGCGCGGACGTCACCGGCGACGAAGACGCCCGGCACGCTCGTCTCCAGGTGGTAGGGGTCGCGCTCCAGCGTCCACCCCGCCGGTCGCCGTCCCTCGGTCAGGAGGTCCGGTCCGGCGAAGACGAACCCGTGCCTGTCGCGCAGCACCGACTGGTCGAGCCAGCCGGTGCGTGGCTCCGCACCTATGAAGATGAACAGCCAGTGGGTGGCCACTTGTTCCTTGTCGCCGGTGACCGCGTCGAGCAGGGTCAGCCCCTCGAGGTGGTCGGTGCCGTGTGCCTCGGCGACGGTGGTGTGCGTCCGGACCTGGATGTTCGGGGTCGCCTCGATCTGGTCGACGAGGTAGGACGACATCGACGCGCGCAGCGACGGGCCCCGCACCAGGATCGTCACGGACCTGCTCCGCAGCGCGAGGTGCAGCGCCGCCTGCCCTGCGGAGTTCGCACCACCGACCACGAAGACGTCCTGCTCCGCACAGCTCATCGCCTCGGTGAGGGCGGCCCCGTAGAACACCCCCCGGCCGGTCAGCGGCTGCGCACCCACGGCGTCGAGCTGCCGGTAGGAGACGCCGGTGGCGAGGATGGCGGTGTGCGCCTCGACCCGGCCCCCGTCCACGAAGCGGACGATGCGCGCGGATCCGTCGATCTCGATGCTGCTGACGTCGCGGGCGCTGACCACCTCGGCGCCGAACTTGACCGCCTGCCGACGGGCCCGCTCGGCGAGCTGCTCACCGGAGATGCCGTCGGGGAAGCCGAGGTAGTTCTCGATCCGGGCGCTGGTCCCGGCCTGCCCTCCGGTGGCGGTCCGCTCGACCAGCACCGTGCGCAGGCCCTCGGAGGCGGCGTACACCGCGGCCCCGAGCCCGGCCGGCCCACCGCCGACGACCACGACGTCGTAGAAGTCCTGGGCCGGGTCGGTGCTCAGCCCCACCCGCGAGGCCAGCTCGGCGTCGGTGGGCGCGAACAGCGTGTCCCCGCTCGGGGTGACGACCATCGGGATCGCGTCGTCGGGGTCGCCGGGATTGCCGGAGTCTCGTCGGGGTCGTCTCGTCGTGGTCACGTCCCGCCGCCTTGAGCAGCCGCTCGCCCTCGGGCTCGTTCGAGGGATACCACCGGTAGGGCACCCGGTTGCGGGCCAGGAAGTCCCGCACCTCGAAGGACCGCGCCGACCAGCGGTGACCGACGACCTTGGTGTCGGGCACCGGGGCGTGCGCGGAGGCCCGCCACTCCTCGAGGAGCCTGCCCACCACCGGGTAGAGCTTCTCCTCCGGCGGGTCCCACGGCTTGAGCATGTAGTGGTCCACGTCCACCACGTTGATGGCCCGGATCGCCGCCTCGGTGTCGGCGTACGCCGTGAGCAGCACCCGGCGGGCGTAGGGGAAGATGTCCATGGCCTGCTCGAGGAGCTCGATGCCGTCCATCTGCGGCATCCGGTAGTCCGCGAGGATGACGGCGACCTGCTCCCCGCGCAGCTTCAGCTCCCGCAGCGCCTCGAGGGCCTGCTCACCGCTCTCGCCGCGGATGATGCGGTGCTCCTGGCCGTACTCGCGGCGCAGGTCACGGGCGATCGACCGGGACACGCTGGGGTCGTCGTCCACGGTGACGATGGCGGGGCGAGAGGGCGCTGTCTCTGTCAACGGGCTCCTGCTCGGTGGGCGGCTCTGCGCGACAACTGTTCCTCGCCGGGGACGTCCGCGCAACCGCCCGGTCATGGCTGGCGGCTCAGACCAGCCGGGCGGTCAGATAGGCCAGCATCCGGTCCAGCACGTCGCTCGCCCGCCGGGTCGCCGCCGACGCCTCCGGGGGTGTCTCCTCGAGCTGCGGCCAGGCCGCGTCGGTGACGCCGTACTGCCGGGCCAGCTGGGCGATGATCCGGGCGGCGTGGCGTACGACGCGGGGGTCGACGGACCAGAACGTCTCGAACCGACGCTCCGGGTCCGGCAGGTCCACCGCGTCCGGACGCTCCCATCCCACCACGCAGCCGGGGAAGTCGGGCGCGTCGCAGACCAGCACCCACTCGCGGTTCAGCGGCGCGTCGAAGGGCACCGGCACCTCCACCGGTCGCTGCGGCCGGGCCCGCGGACGCGGGAAGTCGGCGAAGACCACAGTCGCCCGCGCAGTCCGGCTCAGCTCGGTCCAGCGGTGCTCGGAGGCCCGGTAGTAGCGCTCCTGCTGGAAGCTCGCCAGCAGCAGGGGCCGCTCCGCCTGCGCGCAGCACTCGTCCTCGATCGCCCGGCACAGGGCGAGGACCGCCGGCTTCGGCAGGGACTGCGTCCTCAGCTCCGGGTGCCGGCGGCGGACGCCGGCGAACACCGACGACTCGGGCCGGCCGAGCAGCTCCTGGGCCCGCTCCAGCGCCAGCGGCATGCTCAGGCCGCTGGCCCGCTGACGCGCCGCCTCCAGGACCAGCTCGACGTCGTCGGCGTCGTAGCGGCGGTGCCCGCCGGCCATCCGTCGCGGCACCGGCAGGCCGTAGCGGGTCTCCCAGGTGCGCAGGGTGCTCACGGGCACGCCGGTCCTCTCCGCCAGGTCCCCGATGGAGAGCGACGACGGCTCCTCTGCGATGGTTGTCTCCTCACCGTGAGTAGGTATTCTTCATGCTAATGCAGAGGTTGTAGACGCGCCGAACGTCGGGCAGGAGACCCCGCACATGCACTCTTCGGTGACACCCGACTCACGGGGTCGCGACATCCACCCGCCCGACATGCACGCGTTCACCGAGCTGACCGACGAGCGGGCGACCCAACCGCCGGTCGTGCGGCTGGCGACCGTCGACGGCGCGATCAACGAGGTGCTCGACGAGGGGTCGGCGACCTCGGCGTCCATGGGGTTCGGCTACCGCCGGCTGTGGGGCAGCCTCGCCGACGCCACGGACGGTGGGAAGCGGTTCCGCTCGAGCCTGTTCACCTCCGCCTACCGCGCGTGGGGCGGCACCGACGCGCATGCGGCCGCGTCCGTCGGGGCGGCCATCGAGCTGCTGCACACGGCGTTCCTGGTCCACGACGACGTCATCGACGGCGACGACACCCGGCGCGGCCGGCTGAACGTCTCCGGCTCGCACCACGAGCAGGCCCGCTCGGCCGGCGTACCGGACCAGCGTGCGCGGGAGTACGCCGCAGCCGCCGGGATCCTCGCCGGGGACCTGGCCCTCACCGCGGCCCTGCGGACCATCGCGTTCGTGCAGGCCCCCCAGCCGACCGTCCAGCGGCTCTTCGACCTGTTCGACCGGGCGCTGCACACGACGGCGGCCGGCGAGCTGGCGGACGTCTGGATGAGCCTGGGCACGGACCATCCGACGCTCCCGGAGATCCTGGCGGCGGAGGAGCGCAAGACCGGTGCCTACTCCTTCACGCTGCCGCTCCAGGCCGGTGCCGCGCTGGCCGAGGCCTCCGAGCACACCATCGAGTGCGCGGGCGAGGTCGGCCGCCAGCTGGGCATCGCCTACCAGCTCGTCGACGACCTGCTCGGAGTGTTCGGGGACCCGGCCGCCACCGGCAAGAGCGTGCTCAGCGACCTGCGCTCGGGCAAGCAGACACCGCTGGTCGCGCACGCGCGGAGCACCACGCTGTGGCCGGACATCGAGCGGTACGTCGGACGCGCGGACCTCACCGCGGCGGAGGCCGAGGTGGCGCGCGAGCTGCTCACCCTCAGCGGGTCACGCGGCTTCGTGCTCGACCTCGCCGAGGACTACGCTGAGGGAGCGGTCGTGGCCGCCCGGGACATGGGGATGCCGGGGCCACTGGTCGCCTGGATCGGCACCATGACCGCCGGCCTGCTGGGGAGGATGTCATGACCGGCCTGGGGTCCCTGCGGACCGCGCCGGCGGGCCCGCTCCCGACCTACGACCGGGTGGCCAGCCAGAGTGCGGCCCTGGTGATCCGCGGCTACTCCACGTCGTTCGGGGTGGCGTCGCGGCTGCTCGCCCAGCCGGTGCGCACCCACGTGCGCAACATCTACGCCCTGGTGCGGATCGCCGACGAGATCGTCGACGACCCCGACGTGGCGGTGGGGCCGGGTGCGATGAGCACCGAGGAGCGCGCCGAGCTGCTGGACCGGCTCGAGGACGACACGGCGCGGGCCCTGCGGCAGGGCCGCAGCACCAACCTCGTGGTGCACGCCTTCGCCGGCACCGCCCGCAGCTGCGGCATCGGGATGGACCTGGTGGAGCCGTTCTTCGCCTCCATGCGCACCGACCTGCACGTCACCGAGCACGACGCCGCCAGCTTCGAGCGCTACGTCTACGGCTCGGCGGAGGTGGTGGGGCTGATGTGCCTGCGCGCGTTCCTCACCGACCCGGCTGCGGTCTCGGTGGGCTACGACGAGCTCGCCCCCGGCGCGCGTCGGCTGGGCGCGGCCTTCCAGAAGGTGAACTTCCTGCGCGACCTCGCCCAGGACCACGACGAGCTCGGACGGACCTACTTCCCCGGGCTGCGGGTCGAGGACCTCACCGATCGCCCGGCGCGACCTGATCCTCGACGACATCGACGCCGACCTGGCCGCGGCGGCCCGGGTCATCCCGCTGCTGCCGGCGAGCAGCAGGCGAGCCGTGGCCGCGGCGCACGCGCTGTTCGCCGAGCTGGCCGACCGGCTCCGGGAGACACCTGCCGAGCAGATCCGCCGGGAGCGGGTCAGTGTCCCGTCCGCGGTCAAGGTGCGGCTGCTGGCACGTGCGCTGGCCCGGGGAGGCGCGAGATGACGACGCCGGCCGTCGCGTCGAGGCGGGCCGTCGTGATCGGCGGGGGCATCGCCGGGCTGGCGTCGGCCGCCCTGCTCGCCCGCGACGGCTACGACGTCGACCTGCTCGAGCAGCAGGACACGCTCGGCGGCCGGATCGGGTCCTGGGAGTGCGACGGCTTCCGCTTCGACACCGGACCGTCGTGGTACCTCATGCCCCAGGTGTTCGACCACTTCTTCTCCCTGTTCGGGGTCTCGGCGTCCGACGTGCTCGGTCTGACCCGGCTGGACCCGGGATACCGGGTGTTCTACGAGGGCGAGGCCGAGCCCGTCGACGTACGCGCCGACCGTGGGCACAACGTCGCCACGTTCGAGCGCATCGAGCCGGGCGCCGGCCGTGCCCTGGAGGACTACCTGGCCTCCGCCGAGGACGCCTACGACATGGCGCTGCGCCGGTTCCTCTACTCGAACTTCGACTCCGTGGCCGCACAGCTGCGCTGGGACGTCGCCGTGCGCACCCCGCGGCTGCTCAAGCTGCTGACCGAGTCGCTGCAGGACTTCGTCGCCGAGCGGTTCAGCGACCGGCGGCTGACCCAGATCCTGGGCTATCCCGCCGTCTTCCTCGGGACCTCGCCGGACCGGGCCCCGAGCATCTACCACCTGATGAGCCGTCTCGACCTCGCCGACGGCGTGCTCTACCCCCGAGGCGGCTTCGTGCGGCTCGCGGAGGCCGTCGCCGACCTCGCAGAGGGGTCCGGGGCGCGCCTGCACACCGGTGCCACCGTCACCTCGATCACCACCCGCGCGGCCCGCGGGCTCAGGTCCCGGGCCGCCGTGACCGGCGTGGCCTACCGGGACGCCGCGGGCGACGAGCACACGCTGGCCGCCGACGTGGTCGTGGGCGCGGCGGACCTGCACCACCTGGAGACCGAGCTGCTGCCCGCGCGGCTGGCGACCTACCCCCAGGCCTACTGGGACCAGCGCGACCCCGGCCCGGGCGCGGTGCTCGCCTGCCTCGGCGTGGAGGGGGAGATCCCCGAGCTGCCGCACCACTCGCTGTTCTTCACCGCCGACTGGCAGCGCAACTTCGACGACATCTTCGGGGACCGACAGCGGGTCCCGGAGCCGGCGTCGGTCTACGTCGCCAAGCCGTCCGCGACCGACCCGAGCGTGGCGCCCGCGGGCTGCGAGAACGTGTTCATCCTGGTCCCCGTGCCCGCGGACGTGTCCCTGGGCAGCGGCGGTGTCGACGGCGCCGGCGACCCGGTCGTGGAGAAGGTCGCCGATGCCGCCATCGACCAGGTCGCTGCCTGGGCGGGGATCGAGGACCTGCAGTCGCGGGTCGTGGTGCGCCGCACGTTCGGGCCCGCCGACTTCGCGCGAGACCTCAACGCCTGGGCCGGCGGGGCCCTCGGACCCGCGCACACACTGAGGCAGAGCGCGTTCCTGCGCACCGGGAACGTGTCGCGCAAGGTGACCGGGCTCTACTACGCCGGCTCCAGCACGGTCCCGGGGATAGGGCTGCCCATGTGCCTGATCAGCGCGGAGCTGGTGCTCAAGCGGCTCCGCGGTGACCGGTCGTCCCACCCCGTGGACGAGCCCGTCGACAGATCCGGCGTGACGCTCCCGGTGGTGTGACGGGCCTTCGCGACGCGTCGGGTGACCGGCCGGCGGGCCCTTCCGCTTGGCGGGCAGCGCCCCGCAGGCTCGCCAGTGGCGAGCTGCGGAACGTCTCTGTCCCGCTCCCGGCTGATGTGGGCCCGAGATGGTCCACAGCTCGCGATCGCCGCCTCCGCGATCGCCGCCTCGCCAGGGTCGTGGCCTGGTACGACGTGGATCGGTGCCCGCCGCGCGACCGGCACGAGGGCCCGGAGGTCCGACGTACCGGACCGGCCACGAGGGCGCCCGTGGCCTCCCGACGCCACAACGGGTCACCGTGACCGATCCTGGCGCTCGTCTCTGTCAGGACAGGGCCATATCCGGTCACCATGACCGATAGTGGCGCACCTGGCCCTCGCCTGCCCGCCTCCGGCTCACCCGAGATCCGTGCAGATGCGCCGGCTCGGCAGGGTCCGGGCCTGCAGATGCGCCGGCTCGGCAGGGTCCGGGCCTGCAGATGCGCCGACTCGGCAGGGTCCGGGCCTGCAGATGCGCCGGCTCGGCAGGTCGTCGCTCAGTCGGCCGCCAGCAGCCGGCGGCCGGTGATCGACTGGTGCCTGATCCGCACGTGCAGCGAGCGCACGCCCTCGGGCCAGGGCTGCGGGCGCGCGCCGACGGCGCCCGGCAGGTCCTCGGAGTCCACGAAGCTGGCCGTGCCGCGCACGACCACGCTCCACCCGGACCGGGTGGTCTCGTCGATGCCGTCGACCTCGAACCCGACCGTCCGGTCCCGCACGTGCCGGGCGATCGGGCCGTGGGGCGAGGTCCGCAGGAGCACGGTGCCGCCCTGCGACACGTAGTTCACCGGCAGCGCCACCGGCCCCTCGTCGTCGACGAAGACCAGCCGACCCACGCGGCGGGTGTCCAGGAACTCGAGGCACTCGTCCTCGGACAGCTCGTGCATCCGCCCGTGGCTCCAGGTCTGCGTCATGTCCTCCACTCCTCTCCAGGACCGGCGGAGCCGGTCAGAACGTCGGCGCCCAGGTCGGGCGGTCCGCGGGTCGCGGGGGCGCCGCGGGGAGCCCGAGCGGGACCACGGCCACCGGCCGGGTCGCGTGGTCCAGCACGTGTGCGGTGGTGCTGCCCACGCCGATCCGACCCAGGTGCGGCCCGAGGTGCTGGCCCACCACGACGAGCTGGCAGATCTTCGAGGCCTCGGTGAGGGCCTGCGCGGGCGGCTCGGCGACGCTGCGGGTGACGACCTCCAGGTCCGGGTGCTGCTCGCGCCACGGTGCCATCAGCCGCTCCAGCGCGTCGTCGTAGCGCTCGCGGCAGGCAGCCACGTCAGCGGGCGACCAGGAGTACAGCGAGGGGACCTCCCACGCGCTCACCACGATCAGCGGGACGCGCAGCCGCGCCGCACGCTCGACGGCGAACGCGAGGACCGCCGACTCGCGGGTGGGGTCCTCGTCGTCGTCACGGGTCAGGTCGATGGCGGTGACGCCCACCAGGACCGGCGCGGAGGACAGGCTGGGCTGGATCCACGGCTCGGGTACGACGACCACCGGGACCGGCGAGCGGCCCGAGAGGGCGAGTGACGTGCTGCCGACCAGCAGGCGCTGTGCCGGGACGAGACCGCGACGTCCCACGACCAGCATGCTGGCGCCTTGTGCCTGCTCCAGGAGCACCTCGGTCGGGCTTCCCGCGGCCGCGACGTACTGCACGTCGGACAGCGTCAGCCGGCGGGCCAGGGCGGCCAGGCCGTGTGTCGCCTGAGGGTCCTCGGTGCCCGCTGCGCCCTCGTGGACGGTGATCAGCCGCAGCGGACTCTTCGTGCGCTCGGCCTCCTCCGAGGCCCACACCACGGCGCTCGTGCTCCGGCCACGGGCGTCCACGCCGACGAGGATGGGCGCGGACGACTCCTTCGACCTGGCAGGGTGTGATGTGCTGACCTCGGTGTCCACGACGGCTCCTAGCGCGAGACGATGCAACGACGTCCCACCACCATGGGCGCCACGTCAGGGTCACCAGCAGAGCCACCGGTCACCAGGACTAGGGACCAAGGTCACATCACGCGGCACGGAGGAGGGGACGTGACGGGAGTCGACGGCACTCCGCAGCCTCCGGCGCAGAGGCCCTCGGCGGCGCTCACCCCCCTGCCCGGCGCCCAGCTCGAGGACCTGCTGCGCGAGCTCCTGCAGCGGGTCGGGCAGGTGCTCACCGACCAGGAGCGGCTGCGGCTGCTGCTGGACGCGGTCGTGGTGATCGCGGCGGACCTCGACCTGGACAGCGTGCTCGCCCGGATCGTCGAGGTGGCCAGCCGGCTCGCGGATGCGAGGTACGTCGCCCTGGGGGTTCTCGGTGTCGGACCGCAGCACCGGCTGCGCGCGTTCGTCACCCACGGCGTCAGCCTCGAGCAGCGGGCCCGGATCGGCGAGCCCCCGCACGGGCACGGCCTGCTCGGCCTGATCATCGACCGTCCCGAGCCGCTGCGGCTGCGTGACCTCACGGCCGACCCGGTGTCCTACGGCTTCCCCCCCAACCATCCACCGATGCACTCGTTCCTGGGCGTCCCGATCCGCATCCGCGAGAAGGTCTTCGGCAACCTGTACCTCACCGAGAAGGCAGGTGGCGGCGACTTCACCGAGCAGGACGAGGCGATCGTGGTCGCACTCGCGGCAGCGGTCGGTGTCGTGATCGAGAACGCCCGGCTCTACGAGGAGGCGGCCCGCCGTGAGCGCTGGCTGGCCGCCACCGCGGAGATCACCGGCCTCCTGCTCGCCTCCAGCAGCCGGGACGAGGCGCTGCGCACGGTCGCGGAGCGGGCCCGCGAGATCGCTCGTGCCGACCTGGGCTGCCTGGTGCTGCGTCGCTCCGAGACCGAGCTGGAGCTGCAGATCGTCTCGGGTCAGCCGCGCGGCACGTCGCAGGACGCGCTGGTCCCGGTGGAGGGCTCCCTGGCCGGCCTGGTCGTCTCGACCGGCGAGTCGCTGGTCGTGGACGACGTCGCGACCGACCCGCGGGGAGCCGTGGACCTGGTGGGGCGTGCCGACTGGCCGGTGCTCGGACCCGCCATCGTGGTGCCGCTGCGCACCAAGAGCGGCGTCCAGGGTGCGCTCACCCTGGCCTGGTCCCGGGACGAGGTGAGTCACTTCCACGAGGTCGACGTGCGTCTTCCGCAGCGCTTCGCCGAGCAGGCCGCGCTCGCCCTGGAGGTCGATGAGGCCCGGCACGACCAGGAGAGGCTCGCGGTGTTCGAGGACCGCGACAGGATCGGTCGGGACCTGCACGACCTGGTCATCCAGCGGCTCTTCGCGATCGGCCTGGGACTGGAGAACACCGCCCGGATGCTCGGCGAGCGGCCCGATCTGGCCGGACGCGTGTCCACGGCGGTCGACGACCTGGACTCGACGATCAAGGACATCCGGCGGTCGATCTTCGCGCTGAGCGCCAGCCAGGTCTCCGGTGCGCCTGCGGCGGGCGGCTCCGAGGACGTGCGCCGCACCGTCACCGAGCTGGTGGACCGGGCGGCCCGCACGCTGAAGTTCCGGCCCACCCTGCAGCTCCTCGGCCCGGTCAACGCCGCGGTGACCCCGGAGGTGAGCCCGCACCTGACCGCTGTCCTCGGCGAGGCGCTGTCGAACGTGGTGCGTCACGCGGGGGCCGACGAGGTGCGCGTCGTGCTCGACGCCGGCCACGGGGAGCGCGTGTGCCTCACCGTGCAGGACAACGGCAGGGGCCTCCCCGCCGAGGTCTCCCGCAGCGGCCTGAGGAACATGGACGAGCGGGCGAGGTCCCTGGCGGGATCCTGCACCGTGACGTCACGCCCGGGTGCCGGCACGACCGTGCGCTGGGAGGTCCCGGCGCACCGGCCTCCGGGGTAGCGTCTTGGCATGGACCCCGAGCAGACCCCGAAGATCCGCGTGTTCCTCCTCGACGACCACGAGATCGTCCGGCGTGGGCTGCGCGAGCTGCTCGAGAGCGAGGGGGACATCGAGGTCGTCGGCGAGTCGGGGCTGGCCCAGGAGGCGGTCCGTCGCATCCCGGCGCTGCATCCGGACGTCGCCGTGCTCGACGGCCGGCTCCCGGACGGCTCCGGCATCGACGTGTGCCGCGACATCCGGTCCGAGCACCCGGAGATCGCGACGCTGATCCTGACGTCGTACGACGACGACGAGGCCCTGTTCTCGGCGATCATGGCGGGCGCGGCCGGCTACGTCCTCAAGCAGGTGCGCGGCAACGACCTGCTCGACACCGTACGCCGGGTGGCGGCCGGCCAGTCCACGCTCGACCCCGCGGTCACCCAGCAGGTGCTCGACCGGCTCCGGAAGGGGCCGACCGAGGACCCGGCCCTGGCGCCGCTGACCTCGCAGGAGCGGCGGATCCTCGAGCTGATCGGCGAGGGGATGACCAACCGGCAGATCGCCGAGGCCATGTTCCTGGCCGAGAAGACGGTGAAGAACTATGTCTCGGCGATGCTGGCCAAGCTGGGCCTCGAGCGCCGCACGCAGGCGGCCGTGTTCGCGACCAAGCACCTCCAGGGCTGACGGACCAAGGTCCTCCTCGGCGGGGACCTTGGCCTCTGACCGCTGCGCCGTGGCCGGGCGAGACTCGAGGTGTCCGCGGGCGAGTGTCCCGCGAGCCGCACCAACCAGCTCGAGGAGATCATCATGAGCAGCACCCAGTCCCGCAGTCACGGATCCCGACTCCCGGAGCACGCCTCCAGCGACGAGCTCGTGCTGGGCCGGCAGGCCAGCACGGTGGTCCGCTACGTCGGTGCAGCCGCGCGCCTCAGCCTCGGCTGGGTGTTCCTCTGGGCCTTCCTGGACAAGGCGTTCGGTCTCGGACACGGGACGGCGTCGAAGGACGCGTGGTTCAGCGGCGGGAGCCCGACCAACGGGTTCCTCGCCTTCGGCACCAAGGGCCCCTTCAAGGACATCTACCAGAACATCGCCGGCCAGACCTGGGCCGACTACCTGTTCATGCTGGGCCTCCTGGGCATCGGTGTCGCGCTGATGGCAGGGGTCGCGATGCGCATCGCCGCCGGCTCCGGTGTGCTGTTGCTGGTCCTCATGTGGACCGCCGTCCTGCCCCCCGACAACAACCCCTTCATGGACGACCACCTCATCTACGCCATGATGCTCGTGGTCCTCGCCGCCCTCGGCGCAGGCCGGACGCTGGGACTGGGCAGGACCTGGGAGCAGCTGCCGATGGTCAAGCACTACAACTGGCTCAAGTAGCCCGCAGGAGGACACCAGATGGCCCAGCCCGCCAGCACCCACAGCACGGTGACCGGGAGCCCGCTCGACGAGGCGGAGCTCGGTCGGATCGACAGGTGGTGGCGGGCAGCCAACTACCTCTCGGTCGGCCAGATCTACCTGATGGCCAACCCGCTGCTCCGTGAGCCCCTGGTCCCCGAGCACGTCAAGCCGCGGCTGCTCGGGCACTGGGGCACCACGCCGGGCCTGAACTTCATGTACGCGCACCTCAACCGGGCGATCGTCGCCCGCGACCTCGAGATGATGTACATCATCGGCCCGGGCCACGGCGGCCCGGGCCTCGTCGCGTCCGCCTGGCTCGAGGGCACCTACTCAGAGGTCTACCCGAACATCACCAGGGACGCCGAGGGGATGCGCCGGCTGTTCCTGCAGTTCTCCTTCCCCGGCGGGATCCCCAGCCATGTCGCACCCGAGACGCCTGGCTCGGTGCACGAGGGCGGTGAGCTGGGCTATGCGCTGTCCCACGCCTACGGCGCCGCGTTCGACAACCCGGACCTGGTCGTCGCTGCCGTCGTCGGGGACGGCGAGGCCGAGACCGGGCCGCTGGCGACCAGCTGGCACTCGAACAAGTTCATCGACCCGCGCCGCGACGGCGCGGTCCTGCCGATCCTGCACCTCAACGGCTACAAGATCGCCAACCCCACGGTGCTCGCCCGGATCCCCGAGGAGGAGCTGCTCTCGCTGATGCGCGGCTACGGCTACACGCCGTACGTCGTCTCCGGCTCGGACCCCACCGAGATGCACCAGGCGTTCGCCGCCACCCTGGACCACTGCCTGGACGAGATCCGCGACATCCAGCAGGAGGCCCGAGCGGCGACCGGGCAGCCTGCGGAACGTCGTTCGTGGCCGATGGTCGTGCTGCGCTCGCCGAAGGGGTGGACCGGACCCGCGGAGGTCGACGGCAAGGCGGTGGAGGGGAGCTGGCGCTCGCACCAGGTGCCGTTCGCCGACGCTCGCGACGACGACGGGCACCGGGAGGTCCTCGAGACCTGGATGCGCAGCTACATCCCCGAGGAGCTGTTCGGCGACGACGGGGCACCCGCTCCCGACATCGCCAGCCTGCATCCCGCGGGTGAGCGGCGGATGAGCGCGTCCCCGCATGCCAACGGTGGGGTGCTGCTGCGCGACCTGAGGCTGCCGGACTTCCGCGACTACGCCGTCGAGGTCGAGGCGCCGGGGAGCGGATCCGTGGAGGCGACCAAGGTGCTCGGCGGGTTCCTGCGCGACACGATGCGCGCGAACATGACGAGCTTCCGGCTGTTCGCGCCCGACGAGAACAGCTCGAACCGGCTGCAGGACGTCATGGAGGCCACCGATCGCACCTGGAACGCCGAGACGATCCCTGGTGACGACCACCTGTCCGTGGACGGCCGCATCATGGAGATCCTGTCCGAGCACACCTGCGAGGGCTGGCTCGAGGGCTACCTGCTGACCGGCCGGCACGGGCTGTTCTCCTGCTACGAGGCGTTCATCCACGTGGTCGACTCGATGTTCAACCAGCACGCGAAGTGGCTCAAGGTCACCGACGACATCCCGTGGCGACGGCCGATCGCGTCGCTGAACTACCTGCTCACCTCCCACGTGTGGCGCCAGGACCACAACGGGTTCTCCCACCAGGACCCGGGGTTCATCGACCACGTGGTGAACAAGAAGGCCGACGTGGTCCGGGCCTACTTCCCGCCGGACGCGAACACGCTGCTCTCGGTCGCCGACCACTGCCTGCGCAGCCGCCAGTACGTCAACGTGATCGTGGCCGGCAAGCAGCCCGCCCTGCAGTACCTCACGATGGAGCAGGCCGTCGTGCACGCCACCAAGGGCATCGGCATCTGGGACTGGGCGAGCACCGACGACGGCCAGGAGCCGGACGTCGTGATCGGCTGCGCCGGGGACGTGCCGACGATGGAGGCGCTGGCCGCCGTCGACCTGCTGCGCGGCTTCTTCCCCGACATCCGCATCCGCTTCGTCAACGTCGTGGACATCATGCGGCTGCAGGACGAGAAGGAGCACCCGCACGGGCTGGCCGACGCGGACTTCGACTCCCTGTTCACCAAGGACAAGCCGGTGATCTTCGCCTACCACGGCTACCCCTGGCTGGTGCACCGGCTGACCTACCGGCGCACCAACCACGCCAACTTCCACGTCCGCGGCTACAAGGAGGAGGGCACCACCACCACGCCCTTCGACATGACGGTGCTCAACCAGATCGACCGGTTCAACCTGGCCATCGACGTCATCGACCGGGTGGGCCGGTTGCAGGGCTCGTCCGGAACGGCACGCGAGGCGTTGAAGAACAAGCTGGTCGAGCACCGCATCTACGTCCGCTCGCACGGTGAGGACATGCCGGAGATCCGGCACTGGCAGTGGTCGTCGGCCACCGCAGGACCCGAGATGCAGACCGAGCAGCCGGAGCTGAACACCCCGGCGGGCTGAGGGTCTTTGGTCCCTGCCGGGCAGGTCCTGGGGCTCTGCCCCTCGGCGGCGCCGACGACGATCCTCAGAGGTGAGACCGGGCAGCGGCCCGGGCGGTCAGCCGAGGAGGATGTCATGCGGGTGCTGGTGGTCTACGAGTCGATGTTCGGCAACACCGAGGCGGTCGCACGCGCCGTCGCCGACGGGCTCGCGGCGACCGAGGTGAGCGAGCCGGTCGAGGTGGACGTCCGCGACGTGACGCAGGCGCCCTCGCCGGTCACCGGCCTGTGGGACCTGATCGTCGCGGGAGGGCCGACGCACGCGTTCTCGCTGAGCAGGCCGAGCACCAGGGCGGAGGCCCAGGCGCGTGGAGCGACCGAGGGCAGCAAGGACCTCGGGCTGCGCGAGTGGCTCGAACAGCTCGCCCAGGGTCCGCACGCGGAGCGACTGGCCGCGTTCGACACCCGGGTCGAGAAGGTCCGGCACCTGCCGGGCTCCGCCGCGACCAAGGCGGCCCGGCTGGCGCGTCGGCACGGCTACGCCGCGGCCGGCAAGGAGAGCTTCTTCGTCGCCGACACCGAAGGACCGCTCGTCCCGGGTGAGCTCGAGCGGGCCAGGCAGTGGGGGGTCCGGCTGGCGGCCGAGCTGGCGGAGCGTCTGGACGCCCGCCCAGTGGTCTGAGTCAGTGGTCTGAGACGGGCCTCCGCCGCCGGAGAGGCCCCCCTGGGCTCCGCGAGCGGCGGTGGGTTCGAGGCTCGGTGCCTCAGGGGTCGCAGAGCACCTCGGTCGGGCAGTCGGCGTCCCGCATGACGGCCCGGGCCACCGATCCCAGGTGCTCCACCAGGGGGTGCTCCAGCCGACCCCGGCCCAGCACCACCAGGTCGGAGTCCTTGGCCGCCTGGACCAGGGCCTCGGCCGGGTGCAGGTGCCGGATCTCCACGGACACCGGCACGTCGGGGTGCACGGCCCGCAACGGGCCGAGCCGGCTGTGCAGGACCCGGAGGTAGCGCTCGCGCCACTCCTCGACCTCCGGCTGCGCCACCACCGCGTCGTCGTAGCCCGAGGGCAGCTGCCACGCGTGCACGACGGTCAGCTCGGCGCCGGCCTCGGCGGCCCGGGCGAAGGCGTGCTCGAGAAGCCGGCAGCCCTCCTCGTTGTCCACGCCGTCCACACCCACGGTGACGTGCCGGGTGCCGCCGAGGCGTGGCTCCCACCCGCCCGGGACGGACACCGTCGGCGCGTGCCCCCGGCCGCCGACGTGAGCACTGACCGACTGGGTGACCAGCCGCTGGAGCCGGGACAGCTGCCGTCGCTGCAGGACCAGGAGCTGCGCGCCGCGGCTCAGCTCGGTCAGCTCGCTGACCACCGGACCGGTGCGCAGCACGGTGTGCACCGGCACCTCTCCTCCGGTGAGCTCGCCCGCATCGGCGGCGACCGCCTCCAGAAGCAGATGGGCCTGGGAGCGCGGCTCCTGCAGGACGTGCACGAGGTGCAGGGGAGCCGCGAGGCGTCGTGCCGCCGCGCAGGCGAACCGCAGGGAGGGTCCGCAGGCATCGGTGTCCCGGACGGCGAGCATGATCGGGCGGGGTGCGGGGGGCATGGGTCTCCTTGCTGGACCTCCAGCATCCGGTTCGTGGCCCGGCACGTCAACCCACCAGCGCCGGCAGGCGGTGGCGCTCGGCCGGGGCGTACGACGCCAGGTCGACGACCTGGTCCATGGCGTCGAGGCCGACGCTGTCGTGCGTCATCCAGACGACGGCGCGACCCTCGGTGGCGTTCAGCACGTCCTCGGCCACCGCCCGGGCCGTGTCGCCGTCGAGGTGGGCCGTCGGCTCGTCGAGGACCAGGACCGGGTTGTCGGCGAGCAGGGCCCGGGCGAGGCCCAGCCGCGCCCGCTCGCCTCCGGAGACCGCGTCGTGGCCCTCACCGACCAGGGTGTCCAGCCCGTGCGGGAGCCCGTCCAGCCACGGTCCGAGCGACACCGAGCGCAGGGCTGCGACGACCTCCGCGGGGCTCGCCTGCGGGCGGGCCAGCCGAAGGTTCTCGAACAGGCTGGAGGAGAACACGTAGGGGTCGTCGTCCACGAGCCCGACCAGCCGGTGCACGTCGTCGAGGCTGACCTGCCGCAGGTCGGTGCCGTCGAGCGTGACCGCCCCCCGCAGGGGGTCGACGAACCGGACCAGGGTCGCGGCGAGCGTGGACTTGCCGCAGCCCGAGGGCCCGACCACGCCGAGCCGGCGGCCCGCGGGGACGTCGAGGTCCAGGCCCGCGAACACGGTCCGCTCCCAGCCGCAGGCGAGGGCCTCCACGCCTACGGAGCGTGCTGCCTCGACCGGGGTGGTGGGCGCGGCGGGGGAGGTGACCGCCGGAGTGGCTGCGGCCAGCTCGGCGAGCCGGCGCCTCGCCGCGCGGGTCCGCACGGACGTCGCGGCCGCGTCGGGCGCCGCGCCGAGCACGTCGAGCAGGGCCAGGGGCACGAGCAGCACCGCGGCCGCCATCGGGGCGGTGATGCCCGAGGTGCCCGGGTCCCGGCCCAGCTGCTCGCCCAGCATCAGGCCGAGGCCGGCGAGACAGGCCCCGGCTGCGGCCGTCACGCCGGCCCGGCCCAGCGCGACCCTGGTCGTGGAGGCCCGGTGGGCCGCGTCCAGCTCGGCGCCGGCTTCGTCCACCGAGGTCTCCGCCCGCGAGGTGGCCTGCCACAGCGCCAGGTCGCGGGCGCTCTGCACGGCCTGCAGGACGCGCGCGGACAGCAGCGAGCGGAGCCGCACCACGTCACGCTCCGCTCGCGCGACGGACCACCTGACGGTGGCCGCGAGCAGCAGCACGGTGAGGCCCAGGGCAGCGACCAGCAGGCCGGCGAGGGGGGACACCCAGCCGGCGAACGCGGTGGCGAGCGCGCTCACCCCGACCACGGCCAGCAGCGGGGACCGGACCCGGAGCCGGTCGTCGAGCAGCGCGTCGACGTCGTCCACGACGGTGGCGAGCACGTCGCCGCGGCGGCGGCCCAGGGCGCCCGGGGTGAGCGGGACGACCGACTCGTAGACCTCGACACGCCGCTCGGCCAGCATCCGCAGGGCGCTGTCGTGGCCGACCAGCCGCTCGGCGTAGCGCAGCAGCGGCCGGCCGATGCCGAACGTCCGGACGCCGACGATGGCGACCAGCAGGAACATCACCGGGGGATGCTCGGCGGCCCTGGTGATCAGCCAGCCCGAGGTGACCGTGAGGGCCACGCCCGACGTCGAGGCGAGGACGCCGAGGAGGACCGCGACCAGCCAGCGCCGACCCGACCCCGCCGACCCGGCGCGTGTGGCGGCGGTGGCCGGGGCGGCGAGTGGGCCCTGCCGACCCGGCGCGTGTGGCGGCGGTGGGCCCTGCCGACCCGGCGCGTGTGGCGGCGGTGGCGGCGGGTGGACCTGCCGACCCGGCGCGTATGGCGGCCGGGCTCAGCCGGACCACCTGGTCGGCTGCGGCGAGGACGACCGGCGAGTGGGTGACCACCACGACCGTGGACCGTTGTGCCAGCCAGGTCAGGGTCTCCACGACGACCTTCTCGCTGAGGGCGTCGAGGTGTGCCGACGGCTCGTCGACGAGCACCAGGGGCCGGTCCGCGAGCACCGCCCTGACCAGTGCCAGCCGGGCCCGCTGGCCCGCGGACAGCCGTCCGCCGTCCTCGCCGACCGGGGAGTCGAGCCCGCCGGGGAGGCCGGCGACCACGTCGGCGAGGCCGACCCGGCCCAGTGCGGCCCACAGCTCGGCGTCGTCGGCGTCCGGGCGGGCCACGGTGAGGTTGTCCCGGACCGTGCCCGCCTCCAGCCAGGGACGTTGGGGGAGCCAGGCGACCCGGGTGCGCCAGTCGGCCAGCGCCTCCGGCCCGAGCCGGACCGGTCCCGCCTGCACGGTCCCGTGCCCGACGGCAAGCTCACCGGCGAGCGTGGACAGGAACGTCGACTTGCCGCTGCCCGAGGGTCCGACCACCGCCACCAGGGCCCGCGGCGGCAGGTCCACGACCCCGGGAAGGTCCAGGGCGGGCGCCGTCCGGCCGGGGTAGGTGACCCGGAGGTCCCGGACCGCCACACCGGTCCACGGACCGGTGGAGGCACCGCGGTTCGAGGGGTCCGCAGCGACCTCCGCGAGCAGCTCCTCGGCCGCCGCGAAGGTGGCGGTGCCCTCGGCAGCGGCGTGGAACTCCGCGCCCACCCGCCGCAGCGGCCAGTAGGCCTCGGGGGCGAGCAGCAGCACCACCAACGCCGTACGCAGGTCCAACGAGCCACCCGCCAGCCGGAGCCCGACGACGACCGCGACCAGGGCGACGGACAGGGTGGCGACCAGCTCGAGCACCGCGGAGGACGCGAACGCGAGCCGCAGCGTCGACAGGGTCGTGCGGCGGTGCTGGTCGGTGACCCGGCGGATGGTCGCCGACTGCGCCCGCGCCCGTCCGTGTACGACGAGCGTCGGGAGGCCCTTCATGACGTCGACGAAGTGCCCGGCCAGGGCGCTGAGCGCCGCCCACTGCCGGTCCGCCCGGTCACGGGTGGCCATCCCGACCAGGATGGCGAACACCGGCACCAGCGGCAGGGTGACGGCGACGATCCCGGCAGCCAGCAGGTCCTGGGTGGCGATCGCGACCAGGGTCAGCGGCGGGAGGACGACGGCGAGCAGCAGGGCCGGAAGATATCTCGTGAGGTAGGGGTCGATCGCGGGGACGCCCCGGGTGACCAGCAACGACAGCTCCCCGGACCGCTGCCGGGAGGTCCGGGAGGCCGGCAGCTCGAGCATGGCGTGCACCAGCCGGCTGCGCAGCCGTCGGCTCACGGTGGCCGAGGCGCTGGCCGCGCAGAGGTCCGAGACCAGCCCGGCCAGGGCCCGCAGCACGACCGCGGCCGCGGCCAGCCCGGCCGCCATGGGCAGCCGGTCGACCTCGCCGTGCACCATCACCACGACCAGGTTCGCGACCGCGAGGACCTGGGCGACCAGCAGGCCGGAGCCGACGACGCCCGCGGCCACCATCCCGGTCAGGGCCGGCGCGGCCGGCCGCAGATGCTGCACCAGCCGCGGGTCGGTCGGCCTCATCGTGTCGGGCTCGGCGTCTCCACCCGAGCTGTCACGGTGGGCGGCGGCGGCCCGCCCGGGATGTGGTGCGTGGAGATCCGCTTGCGGAACACCCAGTAGGACCAGCTCTCGTAGACGAGCACGATCGGTGTGAAGATGACCGCCACCCAGGTCATCACCGTCAGCGTGTAGTGCGTCGCCGACGCGTTGGTCGTGGTGAGCGACCAGGCCGCGTCGGTCGTCGAGGGCATCACGTCGGGGAACAGCGCGACGAACAGCCCGGCGACGGCGGCGCCGATGGTCACCATGGTGCCGGTGAAGGCCCACCCCTCCCGGCCCCGCCACGCTGCCGCGAGACCGGCGACAAGGGCTCCTGCGGCCGCCACGAACAGCACCGCCGAGCCGGCGTTGCCCGTGAGCACCTGGGTCCACACCAGGAACGCGACGGCGACCACGGCGGTGACCAGACCGACCCGGACCGCGAGCCCGCGGGCCCGGTGCCGGATGTCCCCGTCGGTCTTCAGGGACACGAAGATCGCGCCGTGCGTGAGGAACAGCAGCAGCGTGGTCAGGCCACCGAGCAGGCCGTAGGGGTTCAGCAGGGTGAGCAGGGTGCCGGTGAACTCCTTGTCGGCGTCGATCGGCACGCCTCGCACGATGTTCGCGAAGGCGACGCCCCACAGCAGGGCGGGGACGAACGACCCGACGATGAAGAGCACGTCCCACCTCTGCTTCCAGGTGGCGTCGTCCTTCTTGCTGCGATACTCGATGGCCAGGTTGCGCACGATCAGGGCCAGCAGGATCAGCAGCAGGGGCAGGTAGAAGCCGCTGAACAGTGTCGCGTACCACTCGGGGAACGCCGCGAACGTCGCCCCGCCGGCGACCAGCACCCAGACCTCGTTGCCGTCCCAGACGGGGCCGATGGTGTTCAGCATGACCCGCCGCTCGGTGTCGTCGCGCGCGAGGATCCCGAACAGCATGCCCACCCCGAAGTCGAAGCCCTCCAGGCAGAAGTAGCCGATCCACAGCACGGCGATCAGGGTGAACCAGATCGTGGTCAGTTCCATGTCGATGTCCTCATCAAGACGTGCAGCGGGTCAGTAGGCGTGGACGAGCGGACGGTCCGCCGGGTCGAGCGAGGGGTCGTCGACCGGTGCCTCGGCGGCACCGGCCCGCACCGTGCGCAGGATCAGCCCGACCTCGACGACCGCCAGGACGCCGTACAGCAGGGTGAAGGAGAGCAGCGAGGTGAGCACCTGCCACGCCGGGACGCCTGGCGACACGGCGGTGGCGGTGGTCATCAGGCCGAAGACGCTCCACGGCTGGCGGCCCATCTCGGTGAAGATCCAGCCGAACGAGTTCGCGAGCACGGGAAGCAGCGGCAGCGAGATGCACAGCCAGAGCCAGGCGCGCCCGCGCGGGATCCGTCCTCGTCGCGTGGCCCACAGCACCAGCGCTGCGAAGGCGGCGGCCAGCAGGCCGAGCCCGATCATGATCCGGAAGGACCAGTAGGTGACCGCGATGATCGGCGTGTAGCCGCCGGCCGAGTAGTACGTCGCTCCCGGGTCAGCGCCGTAGGTCTTCTCATACCTCGCCCGCAGCTCGTCGATGCCTTCCACCTTGCCGTCCCAGCTCCCGGTGGCCAGGAACGACAGCACGCCTGGGACCTTCACCGCGAACTTCTCCTGGGTGCCGTCGAGCGACCCGATGGTGAAGAGCGAGAACGAGGCCGGCTTCTCGGTGCTGTAGAGCGCCTCGGCGGCCGCCATCTTCATCGGCTGCACCTCGGTCATCACCTTGCCCTGCAGGTCTCCGGAGATCGCCACCCCCAGACCGGCGACCAGGAGCACGACGGCCGACAGGCGGGTCGCGAGGCCGTACATCGCGCGGTCGCCCTCGGAGGTGCGCCGGCGCATCTGCAGCCACAGTGCGACGCCGAGCATGAAGCCGGCGCCGGTCATGTAGGCGGCCAGGACGGTGTGCGGGAAGGTCACCAGCTGCACCTTGTTGAACAGCACCGCCGCGAAGTCGTTGAGCTCGGCGCGGCCGGTGTCCGGGTTGAAGCGGTAGCCCACCGGGTGCTGCATCCAGGAGTTGGCGGCGAGGATGAAGTAGGCCGAGAGCAGCGTGCCGACGTGCACCGCCCAGATGCACGCCGCGTGCACCTTCGGCGAGAGCCGGTCCCAGCCGAAGATCCACAGGCCCAGGAAGGTCGACTCGAGGAAGAACGCGAGCAGTCCCTCGACGGCCAGCGGTGCGCCGAAGATGTCGCCGACGAAGCGCGAGTAGTCGCTCCAGTTCATCCCGAACTGGAACTCCTGGACGATGCCCGTCGCGACGCCGATGGCGAAGTTGATCAGGAACAGCTTGCCGAAGAACTTCGTCAGCCTCAGCCAGTGCTCGTGCCGGGTCATCACCCAGCGGGTCTCGCAGACCGCTACCAGCCCCGAGAGCCCGATGGTGATGGGAACGAACAGGAAGTGATAGACGGTCACGATGCCGAACTGCCAGCGGGCAAGGTCCAAGGCGTCCACGGGCGGCCTTCCGGTCGAATGAGGGGTGGCCCCTGCAACCTACGGACGCGCCGCCCGCCCGGACAGGGACTTTGGGCCCGAGCAGGACCGCCAAAGGTCCTCCTCGACCGGGACGGACTGCTCTGCCGGGCGGGGCCCGGCCCGGCCCATGCTTGCCCCATGTCCACCACCACGACCAGGCAGGCGACGAGGGGCTTGGTGGTCGTGGGGGTGGACGGCTCCGCCGGCAGCGACGCGGCCCTCGCATGGGCGGTGCGCTACGCCACGGCACGCCACCGTCGACTGATGGCGGTGTACGGCGCCGGCGACCCGACCGCGAGTCCCGAGTGGGTCGCCATGGTGGGAGCGGGTCCGGCGCTCGACGCGGGCCACCGGGTGGCGAGGCATGCACGGGAGGTGGTGGAACGCCTGGCGCCCGACCTGGAGCTGGACGTGTCGACGTTCCTGGAGGACGCCCGCACCGCCCTGCTCGACCAGGCGGCGGACGCCTCGATGCTGGTGGTCGGCACCCGTGGCTTCGGACCGGTCCGGGCGCTGCTGCTGGGTTCGGTCAGCACGGCCGTCGCTGCGCATGCCCCGTGCCCGGTCGCGGTCGTCCGGGCGTCGGAACACGAGACCGAGCCGGACCCCGAGGATCCGGCGGGGCTCGAGGGCGCCGTGGTCGTCGCCACCGACACCGGCCCCACCTCCTTCGCTGCCCTCGACGTGGCGTTCGAGCTCGCCTCGGTCGAGGGGCGTCCGCTGCACGTCGTACACGCGTGGTCGGTGGAGTCCGAGCTCGCGGACCTCGAGCAGCGGGCGGCGAGCATGCACGAGCACGAGCGGCTGCTGTCGGAGTCGCTGGCCGGCTACCAGGAGCGGCACCCGGACGTGACCGTGGTGCGGCACCTGCCGCGGGGGGACGTGGTGCACACGCTGGTGTCCATGTCGCAGGCCGCGAGGATGGTCGTCGTCGGCTCGCACCGCCGCACCGGTGTCCGGATGCTGCTGCGCTCGGTGAGCCGGGAGCTGGTCGAGCGGGCGCACTGCACGGTCGTCGTCGCCCACGCCTGAACGGGGTCAGGCGGTGGCGATGTCGTCCGCGTCGACGATGCGGTAGGCGTAGCCCTGCTCGGCCAGGAACCGTTGGCGGTGCTGGGCGAAGTCGGCGTCCACGGTGTCGCGGGACACGATCGCGTAGAACCGGGCGGCGCTCCTGTCCGCCTTGGGACGCAGCAGCCGCCCGAGCCGCTGTGCCTCCTCCTGACGGGATCCGAACGACCCCGACACCTGGATGGCGACCGCGGCGGAGGGCAGGTCGACGGAGAAGTTCGCGACCTTGGAGACCACGAGCAGGTCGAGCTCGCCGTGCCGGAACGCGTCGAAGAGCCGCTCGCGCTCCTTGACCCTCGTCTCGCCCTTGACCACCGGTGCGCCCAGGCGCTCACCGAGCTCGTCGAGCTGGTCGAGGTACTGGCCGATCACCAGCGTCGGCTCGCCCCGGTGCTTGGCGACGAGCTCCTCGACGAGCCGGGTCTTCGCCGACGTGCAGGAGGCCAGCCGGTAGCGCTCGTCGGGCTCCGCGGTGGCGTAGACGAACCGCTCACCCTCCGGCAGGGACACGCGCACCTCGACGCAGTCCGCGGGAGCGATGTAGCCCTGCGCCTCGATGTCCTTCCACGGGGCGTCGTAGCGCTTCGGGCCGATCAGGGAGAAGACGTCGCCCTCCCGGCCGTCCTCGCGGATGAGGGTCGCGGTCAGGCCGATGCGGCGGCGGGCCTGCAGGTCCGCGGTCATCCGGAAGATCGGTGCCGGCAGCAGGTGCACCTCGTCGTAGACGACCAGTCCCCAGTCCTTGGCGTCGAAGAGCTCGAGATGTGCGTAGACGCCCTTCCGCCGCGTGGTCATCACCTGGTAGGTCGCGATGGTGACCGGGCGGACCTCCTTCTTGGTGCCGCTGTACTCCCCGATCTCGTCAGCGGTCAGGGTCGTACGCCGGACCAGCTCGTCCTTCCACTGGCGGGCGGACACCGTGTTCGTCACCAGGATCAGCGTGGTCGCCTTGGCCTGCGCCATCGCGGCGGCACCCACCAGGGTCTTGCCGGCGCCGCACGGCAGCACCACGACCCCGGACCCCCCGTGCCAGAAGGACTCCGCCGCCTCCCGCTGGTAGGGACGCAGCGTCCACTCGGTCTCGTCGAGCTCGATGGCGTGCGCCTCGCCGTCGACGTAGCCGGCGTAGTCCTCGGCAGGCCAGCCGATCTTCAGCAGCGCCTGCTTGAGGTTGCCCCGCTCGGAGGGGTGTACGGCGACCGTCTCCGCGTCGAGCCGCGCACCGACCATGGGCTTGATCTTCCTGGCCCGCAGCACCTCCTCGAGCACCGGCCGGTCGCTGCTGGTCAGCACCAGGCCGTGCACGGGGTGCTTGTCGAGGCGCAGCCGGCCGTAGCGGGACATGGTCTCGGCGATGTCCACGAGCAGGGCGTGCGGGACGGCGTACCGGCTGAAGCTGAGCAGCGTGTCGACCACCTGCTCGGCGTCGTGACCGGCGGCGCGCGCGTTCCACAGGCCGAGCGGGGTGAGCCGGTAGGTGTGCACGTGCTCCGGCGAGCGCTCGAGCTCGGCGAACGGCGCGATCGCCTTGCGGCACTCGGTGCTGCGCTCGTGGTCGATCTCGAGGAGGAGGGTCTTGTCGGACTGGACGATCAGCGGGCCGTCCGTCATCCGGTCGTCGCTCTCTGCCGGGCGCGGAAGGCCGCGACGTTGGCCCGCGAGGAGCAGCGCTCCGAGCAGTAGCGCCGTGACTGGTTCGGGGAGGTGTCCACGAAGACGTCGGCGCAGCGGGACGCGTCGCAGACCCCCAGCCGGGTGGCGCCCAGGTCGCAGACCAGGTGCGACAGTCCCAGCAGGGACTCACCGACCAGCAGCTCGGCGACCGAGGAGCGCCGGTCCGCGACGTGCAGGTGCCACGGGTTCGCGCCCGAGCCGTGGGCCTGGCCGTGGGCCTGGCCGTGGGCCTGGCCGTGACCGGGGCCGTGCGCGGCGATGGACGGCGTCACCGGGTGCTTGGCGAGCAGGGCGTTCAACCGCTCCACCACCACCTCGGCCTGCCCGTCGTTCGAGGCCTCGAACACCGGGCGCAGCTCACGCACGAACCGGCGCAGCGCCGCGGCGTCCTTCTCGGTCACCGAGGGCTGCAGCCACGAGCGGTCCCGCAGCAGGTCGGCCAGCCGGCCCGCGTCGGCGAGGTCGGCGTTCACCAGTCCCGCCGCCCGCTCCGCGTAAGCAACAAAGTCCACCCCCACACCCTACTTTCCCGGCCAAGTCCCGGTCCCCGGCCGGGTCGGAGGCAGCTGCCCATCCCGACCGTGCCAGGCGGAGGCTCAAGATCGCCCGGTGGGCGGCCGATAAGACCCGTGAGGACAGTGTCGCGAGCGGAGGCCGAGGATGCGCACAGCACGGGTTCTGCGATGGGCTCTGCTGGTCTCCCTCGTCACCTTGGTGGTCGGGTTCGTGTCTCCGGCCGGCCTGCTGCCGGGCTGGACCGGGACGCCCGCCATGAGCAACATCCCCCTCGGTCTGTCCGTGGTCCTTCTGGGCCACCGCTGCCTCACGCACCCGGCCGAGCGCCGCTGGGTCGTCCCGATCTGCCTCGGCATCTGCTTCTTCGTCGTGGGGATGGACTTCTACTTCCTCGCGCCTGCAGGCGTCGTCGTCGGTCCGGTCGTGACCCAGGTCGCCTACCTGGCCGTCTATCCCCTGCTGCTGGCCGGGGTCCTGCTCGCCCTGGGCCGGCACCTCCGGCACGCGCGGCTGAGTGTCGGGCTGGACGGGCTCACCGGTGCCATGGCCGGGGCTGCCGTCACCGCTGGTGCTGTCGCACCACTGGTCGCACGGGTGTGGGACGGTTCCTCGGGCACCGCGTGGGGGCTCGCCTTCGTGTTCGGCGACCTCCTTCTGGTGGCGGCGTCACTGGGGGCGATGGCCGTCGTCGGGCTCGCCCAGGGACGCAACTTCGCCGTGTGGGCGCTCGGCATGCTTGTGTTCACGGTGGCCGACATCGTCTACGCCTACCTGCTGGCCTTCGGCACCTACCGGGGCGGCACCTGGCTCGACACCCTGTGGGTGATCGGTCTGTGCCTGATCGCCGTCGGGGCGACGACCCGCTGCGGCACCCCGGCGTCGGATGTGTCCCCGGCCTGGTCGCTCGCCGTGGTGGCGCTGGCCTCGGTCGCGGCCGTGTGCGTCCTGACCAGCAACGACCTGGTGAGCGCCCCGATGCCCTCGGTGCTGGCACTGGTCACCCTGGCACTGTGCGGCATCCGCTTCGCTCTCGGGTTCCTCCAGCTCCGGGAGCTCACGGTCGTCCGTCACCAGGCGATGACCGACGACCTCACCGGGCTGCCCAACCGTCGTGCTCTCTACGCACGGCTGAGCGAGCTCCTCGGCGGCGAGGCGTCCCGAGCCGTCGACGGGCCGTTGCCCCACCCGTTCACGCTGGTGCTCGTGGATCTCGACCGGTTCAAGGAGGTCAACGACTCGCTCGGGCACGCTGTCGGCGACGAGCTCCTGCAGGCGGTCGGCGCCCGCTTCGGCGACACCCTGCAGGACCTGGGGACCCCGCACCTGCTCGCCCGGCTCGGTGGCGACGAGTTCGCGGTCGTGCTCGACGAGACGAGCCGCCCGGATGCGGCGGTCGCGGTGGGCCAGGCCCTGCAGGCGAGCCTGGCGGAGCCTGTCCGGCTCCCCGCGGCGGTTCTGCACGTCCGGGCCAGCGTCGGCGTGGCCTTGTCTCCCCAGCACGGGGACACCCGCAGTGACATCCTCTTCGCCGCCGACGCGGCCATGTACGCCTCCAAGACGTCCGGTGAGCCGGTGTGCCTGCACGCCCCGGCCGGGGTCGGCGACCGGCGTACCCGGCTGGCGTTGGCCGAGGAGCTCTTCACCGCTCTGGACAAGCGAGAGCTGACAGTGGCCTACCAGCCGATCTGCGCCACCGACGGGAGAGTGGTGGCAGCCGAGGCACTGGTCCGCTGGGACCACCCGACCCGTGGACGGCTGTCCCCGGACGAGTTCATCGAGACCGCCGAGCACTACCGGCTCACCCAGGTCATCGCCGAGCGCGTCCTGGACGTCGCGCTGTCGGACCTGGCACGCTGGCGGGTGCGCGACCCCCACCTGACCACGTCGGTCAACATCTCCGCCTCCGACCTGCGTGACGAGAGCATCGTGCACGTGGTGGCGAAGGCCCTGCTCACCCACGAGGTGCCGCCGGAGGCACTCACCGTCGAGATCACCGAGACCGCGATGATGAGCGACCCGGCGATGGCCCAGCGGGTGATGCATGCCCTCGCCGACCTGGGGGTGGAGCTGTCCGTCGACGACTACGGCACCGGCTACAGCTCGCTGCAGTACCTCCTCGAGCTGCCGGTCGACGAGATCAAGCTGGACCGGGCGTTCTCCGCGGACCTGTCCCGCGGGCTGCGGTCCGTCGAGATCGTGCGTTCCACGGTGCTGCTGACCCACGCCCTCGGGCTGCGGATGGTCGCCGAGGGCGTCGAGACCGAAGCCACCCTGAGGACCCTGCGCCACCTCGGCTGCGACCGCGTGCAGGGCTTCCACCTGGGGCGCCCGATGACGGCGACGGCCTTCGGCAGTCTGGTCGGCACGGCCCCCGATGCCCACCTCTTCCCGGTCCTCTAGGGGTCGAGGCGGCGCACCGCGGAGATCCGGTGGACGGCGAAGGAGCGGACGTCCTCGGTCCGGTGGTCGTAGGCCGAGAGCCAGCCGGCGTCGACCTTCACCGGGTCGACCACCCGCTCGAGCGTCGTGCCGTGGTTGTCGACGTAGCCGATCCAGACGCTCTGGCCGGACTCGACCGCCTCGTGGAGCGCCGCGAGGGTGGAGGCCGGGGTGGGCGGCTCCGCGGCGAGCAGTGCCGGCGCCGGACGGGTGGCGGCGGCCAGGTCACCTGCCCTCAGCGCGGTCACGGTCGAGGAGATCCGGGCAGCGAGGCGGGCCGAGGCCTGGGCCCCCAGGTGGTCCGGGGAGGGCTCGTTCACCGGAGGCTGCCGGCGCGGGGTGCGGGCCCGGAGCACCTCCCGCCTGGCCACCCGGACGGTGCCGTCGGGCGCCTCGACCACCGGCGCCGAGCCGAGCTCGCGGAGCCGGGGGAGCAGCACGTCGAGCGGCACGTCGCTGACCACGACCGTCGGGGCGATCCGGCGCAGCCGGAGGGGACCCGACCGCGGGTGGTGGACCAGCTCCGCGAGGGCCGTCTCGTCGTCGCTGCGCAGGAACGACTCGACGGCTCCCACGCGGATCGTGCCGAATCGGCGGGACACGTCGTCGACGAGGTAGGTCAGCCCCTGCGGGACCGGCGTGCGGGACGCCGCGGCGAGGAAGTCGTGCACCTCCGCCGCGGACCAGCCCGAGTCGAAGGCCCGGCGGACCGAGGACTCGGTGAACCGGTAGACCGTCGCCCCGCCGCGCGACTCGATGTCGGCGACGGTGGCGAGCCGTCGGGAGACGTCGGGCTCGAGCGGACCGGGAGCCACGGCGGTGAGGTCCGCCTGGAGCAGCACGTGGTCGACGTACCCGGGCAGCAGCGGGGTGAGCACCGCCGGTGCGTCGCGCGCCGGGTCGTCACCGCCCAGGAGCGCCCGCCCGTGCGCTGCCATCCCGCCCAGTGCGGTCAGTCCCAGCACCGCCGACTCCTGCACCGCCCAGGTCACCGCCTGCGCCCGGGCGGGCGGGCGGCGGGGGCGCAGCCACGTCAGCCGCTCGACCAGGGACGGCAGCCCGGTGCCGGGCGCCAGCACCGAGCCGGGGGCCAGGGAGGCGATCTCGGCCAGGGCCGCGTGCCGGGTCTCCGGCAGCCACGTCCGCTCCAGATCGGGCACCAGGGCGTTCACCGGCTTGCCGCCCTCGCGCGCGCCGACCAGCCCGGTCAGTCGCGGGCTCCTCAGCCAGGCCGTCGCGAGCCGGGCCCACCGTTCCGCGACGGGGGCGAGGCACCACAGGTCGAAGGCGTCGGTCGGCAGCCAGACCGTGCTCGTGTCCCTGGCGGTCCCGACGGCGAGCAGGTCCGCCGCCAGGGCGAGCTCGACGTGCAGGGCAGCGGTGCGCTCGTCGAGGTGCAACAGCTCGGAGGCCGCCTTGAGCTCGCGCACCCCCAGGCCTCCGGTGCGCAGCGCCGCAGGGGGAGCGGTGCCCCAGTGCTCGAGCAGCAGCTCGACGTGGCGCACCAGCTCGAACGCCGCGCCGGCCGCCGTGCGGTCGACCAGCGCCTGGTCCCGGTCGGCGGTCAGCAGGGCCGGCTCGGCGTCCGCGCGGTGCCGCGTGGTGCGTCCGTCCCGCAGGCAGATCGCCACCTCGCGGGGTACGGCGACGTGCCGGCTGTCGCGCGCCACGAGCAGCCCACGGGTCAGCAGCTGCTCGACCGGCCCGCCGCCCGGGCGCGAGGTGGACCGCTCGGTGGACTCCACGGAGCCGTCCTTGCCCTCCCGGTCCAGGTGCTCGAGGATCGCGCGGGCCTGGGGGTCCACCTCGGCGAGCAGCCGGTCCACTGTCGCGCAGTCGGCGAGCGCCTCGGCCACCGCCGCCACGTCCTGGTGCCGGCTGCCGCTCGGTGCCACGCCGAGGTCGCGGGCCAGCAGGGTGACCCGTGCGGGTCCGTAGGCGGCGAGCAGCGCGGCCGCGGGTGAGCCGAGCCTGCTGAGACGGGTGCCGACGATGTCGCTCAGGCTGCTCAGCGCCCGCAGCGCGTCATCGGCACCCCAGACCAGGGCCATCCGGCGCACCCGGTCCAGGGCCCGGTCCACGTTCTCGGGGGCGGCGTTCACGCGTGCGCGCAGCAGCTCGGCGGACGCCGTACCGCCGAGCGCGACGACCGCGTCCAGCACCGTCAGCTCGAGCTGGGTGAGCTGGTCGACGGCCGCCTGCACCGAGGCCCGGGTGCCGATGCGGGACGCGAGCTGCGAGCTGTCCTGCGGGACCGGGCTGGCCAGGTCGGGGCGGGCCGTCAGCAGGGCGGCGACCTGCTCGTCGGACCAGCTGCGGAGCTGGTCGGCGAGGGTGCGCGGCGCCGTGCCCTGGGGAGTGGACATCCGCTCCACGATACCGGCCGGGCGCGCGGACCCGTGCGCTCGTGCCCCTGACCCGGCTGCGAGGCGGCCGAGCAGCGGTTTTAAGGTCGGGGGATGACAGAGACGACGTCCACACCCTCCGCCGGCCCCGACCGGTCCCTCGACGGGCGCACCGCCCTGGTCACCGGCGGCGCCAGCGGCATCGGCCGGGCGGTGTCCTCGGCGCTGTCCCGGCGGGGCGCGCAGGTGCTGGTGCTGGACCGGGACGAGGACGGCGCCCGCGCCGTCGCCGAGGAGGTCGGCGGGAAGCCCTTGGTCGCGGACCTGTCCGACGGAGCGTCCATCGACGCGCTCGGCCTGGCCGGCCTGGGCGCCGACATCCTCGTCAACAACGCCGGCATCCAGCACGTGGCGCCCGTCGAGGACTTCGACCCCGAGAGGTTCGCGTTCATCCAACGGCTGATGCTCGAGGCGCCGTTCCGGCTGGCGCGTGGGCTGCTGCCGGGGATGTACGAGCGCGGCTGGGGCCGGCTGGTGCACGTCTCCTCGGTGCACGGTCACCGCGCGTCGCCGTTCAAGTCCGCCTACGTCTCTGCCAAGCACGGGCTCGAGGGTCTCTCGAAGGTGATCGCCCTCGAGGCGGCCGGCAGGGGCGTCACCAGCAACACCGTGTGCCCCGGATACGTCCGCACCCCGCTGGTCGAGGGGCAGATCGCCGACCAGGCACGCAGCCACGGCATCGGCGAGGACGAGGTCCTGGACAAGGTCCTGCTGGCGCGTACGCCGGTCAAGCGGCTCGTCGAACCGGCCGAGGTGGCGGACCTGGTGTGCTTCCTGTGCGGACCGGGCACCGACTCGGTGACCGGCAGCTCCTTCATGATGGACGGAGGCTGGACCGCCACCTGAGCGGCACGACGCGCCCGGGTCACGTCGTACTCGCACCCCGGCTCGTCAAGTAAACTGCAGGGATGCCGACGCTCACCGCGAGCCTCCCGCTCCCGCCGCAGGCCCTCCGGTTCATGGGTGAGGACGACGAGCGGCTGATCGCCCAGGGTGCCGAGCTCGCCGGGACGCTCTACCGGCACGGGCTGGTCGGCGACCACCGGCTGCTCGACGCCGGCTGTGGCTACGGGCGTCTGGCGCTCGGGCTGATGAGCACGGGCTTCGCGGGGCGCTATGTCGGCTTCGACATCCTGGAGCGTCACGTCGGGTGGTGCCGCAGCAACCTCACCCCGGTCAGCTCCCGCTACGCCTTCAAGCACATCGACGTCTGCAACGACCGCTACAACCCCAGCGGCACGGGCGATCCGGCGACGACCCCGTTCCCGGTCGGCTCGGGGAGCAAGGACATGGCCGCCCTGTTCAGCGTCTTCACCCACATGTACGAGCCGGAGATCAGGCACTACCTGTCCGAGCTGCGTCGCGTGCTGGTCCCGGGCGGAAGGGCCGTCACCAGCTGGCTGCTGTTCGACGACGCCCGGCTGCCGGCGGTGGTCTCCCGGAAGGCGACCCACCGGCTGGTGTACGCCCTGGGCGCGACCGCGCGGTTCTCCGACGCCGACGACCCGCTTCGCGCCATCGGCTACGAGGAGTCGCACGTCCGCCGGATGGTCCGGCAGGCCGGTCTGCGGGTCAGCCGGGTGGACCGCGGCTCCTGGTGCGGGGAGACGGCGAGCGGGTTCCAGGACGTCGTCGTGGTCACCAGACCCGGCCGCTGGGAGTCGAAGGCCCGCACGCTGACGGCCCGGGTGTCGCGGTGACGGCCGGCGCGGGCTCGCCCGCCTCGGGGGTCTAGCGGGGCGACTCCGCGCGCCCGGTTCGCGCGACCCACCGCCGGACCGCCCGGCGCACCCGCCCTGCGGACCTGGCTTCGGCGCGCCGCTCGGCCCGGAGCCGGAGCACCGACTCGTCCTCGAAGGGCGGCAGGTCGCCGACCACGAGCTCCAGCAGGTGGTCCGCCAGGCGATCGTTGCGGACCAGGGCCGGGCCGTGCATGTAGGTGCCGATCACACGACCCTGCACGGCGCCCTCGGTGCGACGGTCGCCGTTGCCGGTGCCCCGTTCCAGTCGTCCCAGGGGGCGGGCCCGGGGCCCGAGCACCGCGCTGCCCTGGTGGTTCTCGAAGCCGGTCAGGAAGCCTGCTCCGGGGACACCCACGCTGTCGGCCAGCACCTCGCCGACCGCCCGGGCACCAGGAAGCCGGCCACACCGTACGTCGAGGAGGCCCAGCCCTTCCCGGAGCTCGCCGTCGGGACCGGTGAACTCGCTCGCGAGCAGCTGGAACCCGGCGCACACGCCGAAGCAGGCCGCCCCCCGGTCGACGGCATCGACGACCCGCCGGTCGGCGTCCAGCCGGCGCCAGGCCAGCAGCATCGACGCGTCCTCGCCTCCGCCGAGCAGGTACACGTCCCCCAGTCGGGGGATCGTGTCGTGCAGCCCCACCTCGACGACCTCGCAGTCGATGTCACGCGCGCGTGCACGGTGCACGAGGGCCACGGCGTTGCCCCGGTCGCCGTACGTGCCGAGCGCCTCGGGGTAGACCAGGACCACGCGGACATCGGAGTCAGGACGCATGTCTCAGCTGACGTCGTGCGTCCTGGAACGCGACGTAGTTGGCCACCACGTCCACCGGCCCCGCCGGCAGCTTCCCGAGAGCCGACAAGACGTCCGGGGCCCGGCGCACGTCGGTGAGACCCGCCATCTCCAGGCGGACGACCATGTCGGTCGCACGCCGCCCGGTGACGACGACCGGCCGGCCGGCGATGCCGGCGAACGGCACGTCGAACAGCCAGGACGGGTCGCGCCCGTCCACGCCGTCGGAGCTGAAGGCGAGCACCAGGGGAGCCGTTCCCGCCGAGACCAGCCCCAGCGCCTCGACCCAGCCGGCAGGGTTCTTGGCCAGCACCAGCCGCGCCTGTCGACCGGCATGGTCCACGACGTCGTACCTGCCCGCCACACTGAGGATGCCGCCGAGAGCGTCCGCAGCCGCCTGCGGGTCCGCACCGAGACTCGTGGCAGCCACGACGGCCATCGCCGCGTTCGCGAGGTTCACCTGTCCGGGAAGCCCGACGCTCAGCCCCACCCGCCGGTTGTCGCAGACCAGGTCGGTGCCCTCCAGCCACCAGTGCGGGGTGGGGCGCCGCAGCCCGCACCGGCATCCCCACTCCTCAGCGGTCCGGCGGCACTCGTGGCCGCACCGGGGACAGACCAGCGCGTCCTGCGTCCACCGGATGCCCACCGCGACCCAGGTCTGCCGGCTCGCGGCGAGCGCCCCGAACACCACGTCGGGGTCGTCGCAGTTGGCCACCGCGTGGTCGAGTCCGGCGAAGGCGCTGTGCCAGCGGGACGCGAGCGCGGCGACCTCGTGGTGGCGGTGCAGCTGGTCACGCGACAGGTTCAGCAGCACCGCCGTCCGGGCCCGGGTCTGCAGCAGCGTCCACGGCAGCCAGCCCTCGTCCGTCTCGAGCACCACCACGGGTGCGGAGCCGGCGGCGAGGGTGCGGACGATCCCGGCGGGTGTGTTGGCACCGTCGGCATTGTGCTCGACCGGCGAGCGGGTGCGCAGACAGGCTGCGAGGTAGGTCGACGTGGTCGTCTTGCCGTTGGTTCCGCTGACGAGCACCACCTCGCGGTCCCGGGCCAGCTCACGGGGCGCCTGTGGCGCGAGCGCCAGGAGGACGCGGCCACCGATGACTCCACCCGAGCCGAGGCCGGTGGCCCGCGAGAGCCTCTCGCACAGTCGGCCGAGCCGGCGGGCGAGGGCAACGCGGAGCGACCGGCGTTGCAGCGGTCGGTGGACGCTCACCGTCACAGTGGACGACGCGACGCCTGACTTCTACCTGAACGGCTGGATCAGCAGCGTCTGACCGCTACGCCGTTCACGCCGTTCACGCCGTTAGAGTGGCCGTGACCATGTCGCACGTCTGGTATGTCAGCTACGGCTCCAACATGAGCTCCGCACGGTTCGGGTGCTACATCTCCGGAGGCCGGCCCTCCGGCGGCTCCCGGGAGAACCCCGGCGCCCGGGACCGGACGCCTCCGGTCCGCACCGTCCCGGTGGACCTGCCCGGCACCGTGTACTTCGCAGGGGAGTCACCGCAGTGGGGTGGGGGTGTCGCGTTCTACGACCATGCGGAGCCGGGCTTCACCGCGGCCCGCGGCTACCTGGTGACCCGCGGCCAGTTCGCGGACATCGCCGCGCAGGAGATGTACCGCGAGCCACACGACGGTGACCCGCTCGAGCAGCTGCTGGGTGAGCCGCTCGCCGGCGGCCGGCACGAGCTCGGTCCCGGACGGTACGAGACGCTCCTGGAGGTGGGGCGGTACGACGGGCTGCCGCTGCTGACCTTCACCTCGCCGCACGGGCTGGACCACGTGCCGCACACCGAGCCCCGCGAGAGCTACCTCGCCGTGGTCGCCCAGGGACTCCGCGAGTCCCGCGGCTGGGACGAGGAGCAGGCGGCGGACTACCTCCGCACCCTCGCCGCGCCCGGCCCGGCCCGGTCCCGTAGCGAGCGGCCCTGACGGTCGGTGACGGGCTGGGGAGCCCGCCGGTCCGGCAGGCTCCGGCTCGGCGGAAGTGCCCGGCTCCGGCTCGGCGGATGTGCCTGACTGTGGCTCCGGCGCGGTGGTCTAGATCACTCGATGAGGTCGCGGGTCCAGTGTCGGTGGTCGGGCCTATATTCGAACACATGGACGGCATGATGGGGACCCGGGTGGCGCGGACGACATGGGGGACTGGGCGGCATGGGCGGCATGGGTGAGGTGGGGGACCTGGATGCGGCGGGTGCGCTGCGCGCTGCGGTGGGGTGCCGGCGGGCTGCTGACCGGGCGGAGGCGGACCTGCTCGCGGTCGCCGCGCACTGGGCGGACCTGCATGCGGTGCTGCCCGGTGGGGCCGCGGCGGGGTTCGGCCTGGGCGGGTTCCTGGTCGAGGGGGTCGAGCAGCTGGTGCCGCTGGCCGGGGACGGCACCCCGGAGGTGGCGGAGTTCGCGCCCGGTGAGCTGGGGGCCGCGCTCGGCCTGTCCTCGCATGCCGGGTCGCTGCTGGTCGGGGACGCCCTGGAGCTGCGGCACCGGCTGCCGCGGCTGTGGGCGCGGGTGCAGGGCGGGCAGCTGCAGGCCTGGCGGGCCCGGCAGGTCGCGGCGAACACCAAGCACCTGAGCCAGGAGGCGGCCAGGTTCGTGGACGCCCAGCTGGCTCCGCTCGCCCACCGGATCGGGCTCAAGCGGGTCCTCGACCTCGTCGAGGTGGCGCTGCGCCGGTTCGACCCCGAGGCCGCCGAGCGTCGCGAGCGGGACCGCGCCGAGGGTCGCGGGGTCTGGGTCTGCGAGCAGATGACCGACGGCACGATGGCGGTCAGGATCGAGGCCGACGCCCTCGACGTGCAGCTGTTCGACCACACCCTCGACCAGATCGCCGAATCCCTGGCCCGACTCGGGGACCGCGACCGCCTGGACCTGCGCCGCGCCAAGGCGATCGGTGTCATCGCCGACCCCCAAGGCACCCTCGACCTCCTCCACCCACCAGCCGACACCCATTCAGCCCACCCGGCCGACCCGACGCAGACCGATGAGGTGCAGACCGACCCGGCGCACGCCCGGCCGACCGATGGGGTGCAGACCGACCCGGCGCAGACCGATGAGGTGCAGACCGGCCGCACCGGAGGGCCGGGCGCCGGAGGGCCGGGCGCCGGAGGGCCCGGCACCGGAGGGTCGGGCACCGGAGGGCGAGGCAGGCCGGGCGTGGTGCTCTACGTGCACCTGAGCCACACCGCCCTGACCGCCCGCACCGGCACCGCCCGGGTCGAGGGACTCGGCCCCGCCACCATGGGCACGGTCGCCGACTGGCTGCACCGCAGCGACATCACCCTGCGACCGGTCCTGGACCTGGACAGCAGGGTCTGCGTGGACGGCTACGAGACCCCGACCGAGATACGGGAGACGGTCCTGCTGCGCAACCCCTGCTGCCCGTTCCCCTGGTGCTCGAACCTGTCCCGACGCAAGGACATGGACCACCTCATCCCCTACCTCCCCCCCGAGGACGGCGGACCACCCGCCCAGACCGGCGCCCACCTCCTCGGCTCCCCCTGCCGCCGCCACCACCGCTACCGCACCCACGGCGGCTGGACCTACACCATGCCCGAACCCGGGATCTACCTATGGCGCTCACCGGCCGGACGCCGCTACCTCGTCGACCACACCGGCACCGCCAGCCTCGACCAGACCGCCTGACCAGCCGCCTGACCAGCCGACTGCCGGGCCGCCTGACCCGTTCCCGGCCGCCTCTCTCGTGGTGCCGCCGCGCCTTCTTGTTCCCGTCGTCCCGTCTCGCCCGTCTCGTCCCCGGCTCGTCCCCGGCTTGTCCCCGGCTTGTCCCCGGCGGCTCCGTGACGTAGGGATGACCCATGACGAGCACAGCGGCCCCGGCGTGACCGCGGCCCTCACGGTCCTCGTCGTCCTGGCGCTGGTGGTCGAGGCCGGTCTCGCGCTGGCGACGGCCACCGGGGCTCCGCTGGACCGGGCCTCCAGGATCGGGGCCCTGGTGGCGGAGGGGCTGCTCGTCGTCGCCGCGGTGCTCGACGTGGCACGGGTCGCGGCAGGCCATCGGCCCGACGAGCCGGCGGTCCACCTCGGCTACGTGCTGGTCTCGGTGGTCCTGCTGCCGCTCCTGGTGCGACCGCTGGCCGACGACCCGGACGACGACGACCGGCGCGGCCGGCAGCTGGTGCTGTCGGTGGCCTGCGTTGCGGTCCTGGTCGTGGTCTGGCGGCAACGGGTGACCGCATGAGAAGCCCTGTGTCAAGCCACTTGGGTGTTGGCGGCGAGGATGCGTTGGAGTGCGTGGTGGCGTTCGGGGTTGTAGGCGACTCCGGTTTGCCAGCAGTGCCAGATGACGAAGAGCCAGGCGCGGGCGAGGATGCGGACGGCGTGGGGGTGGTCGTGGCCTCGGTCGCGTGCGCGGTTGTAGAGGTCGGCGGCCCAGGGGTTGGTGTGTCGGCTGTCGCCGGCGAAGTCGGTGACGGCGTCTCGGAGTTGTTTGTCGCAGGCCCAGCGGAAGGTGACGGCACGGAGTTTGCCGGATTGTCGGGTCGAGGGTGCGGCGCCGGCGAGGCAGGCCAGGGACTCGGGGGTGGGGAACTTGGCTCGGCAGTCGCCGATCTCGGCGAGCAGTCGGGCGGCTCGGACGCGACCGGCTTTGGGCAGGCTGGTGAAGATGTGTTGGTCGGTGTGCGCGTCGAGTTGGCGGCTGATCTGGGTCGAGAGGGTCTTGATCTGCTCGACCAGGGTGGTCAGGACGGCGAGCAGTGCCTGGGTGATGTGGGCGTGGGTGCTGGCGTCGTCGCCGGTGATGCCCCGTGGGGCGGCGACCAGACGGCTGTGCAGGTCCTCGGCGCTGGTGCGGCCGGAATAGCCCACTTTGGCCAGCCAGTCTCCGAGGCGTTTGGGGGTGAGCCAGTCGGCTCGGTCTTGGGTGGTGAACCGGGCCAGGAACGCCAGGCTGATCGGGGAGTCGATGTCGGCGAACAGGCCGACCGCGCCGGGGAAGACGTTACGCAGGTGCGCGCGGAGCTGGTTGGCGACTGCGACGCGGTGGGACACGAGGTCTTTGCGGGCTCGGCAGGCTCGGCGCAGCGCAACCGTGGCTGGGGTGTCGGGTTCGAGGCGACGCAGCCGGTGTCGGTCGGTGCGCAGGGTGTCGGCCAGGACGAACGCGTCGAACCGGTCGTCCTTGTTGCCGGCCGACCCGTAGCGGCTGCGGAGGTTCTTGACCTGGTTCGGGCTGATCACCACCACGGTCAGGTCGTGGCTGAGCAGGGTGTCGATGACCGGCCCGTCGGGTCGTTCGATCGCGACCTCATCGACGCCGTGCCGGGCCAAGAAGCCGACCAGCTCGCGCAGGCCGGCTGCGGTGTGCTCGACCATGGTGCCGGCGAGCTGGCGACCGCGGCCGTCGACGATGCACACGGCATGGTCGTCGCGGGCCCAGTCGATACCGGCCGTCACGTCGTTGGGGGGTGTCTCGGGCAGGGTGTTGCTGGCAGACTTCACGTCAGCCTCCTCGCTGCTAGTCCCAGTGGGGAGGCACCTTCATGTGGTGCCGCTGGTGCCGGGACGTTGCTGCCGGTTCGCTCACTGATCGGCGCTCGCAGCACTTGGCCCTGGCGCTCAGCCCTGTCGACGGTCCGCACGTCCCGGGCGACCACCAGACCTCGCAGATCTCATGCTGGACATCAAACGCGTCGAGCGAGCTGGGCGATGACCTGGTGGCACCTCGGGTGCATCAACACTTCATCGGGAAGCGCTGACACCATGAAGGTAGACCAGTGAGCGGCCCCGCGTGATCAGCCGGGCGACCGCGGGCCGGGTGCTGGTGGCGGCGTACACGGTGCTGGCGATCGCGGCGGGCGCGCGCTCCGCGGTGCAGCTGGCCACCCGTCTCTCCGAGGCGCCGCTGGCCTACCTGCTCTCGGCGGCCGCGGCCGTCGTCTACCTGGTGGCGGCGATCGCGCTGCGGCGCCCCGACCAGGTCTCCCGCCGGGTCGCCGCGGTGTCGATGACGGTCGAGCTGGTGGGCGTCCTCGCGGTCGGCACCTTCACGCTGGTGCGGCCGGGCGACTTCCCGGACCAGACGGTGTGGTCCGTCTACGGCGAGGGCTACGGCTTCGTGCCGCTGGTGCTGCCGGTTCTCGGGCTGTGGTGGCTGCGCGGCAGGGGGGTCGTGCCGGCGCCGGGGCAGGGCTAGCCTCGGGCCGTGGAGTCCTACGCTGCAGGTGCGACCAGTCCGCCGCTCATCGAGGAGACGATCGGGGGCAATCTGGCCCGCATCGCGGCCACGCATGCCGAGCGCGAGGCCCTCGTCGAGGTGGCGACCGGCCGCCGGTGGACCTACGCCGAGCTCGACGCCGACGTGGACACGCTCGCCCGCGGGCTGATCGCGGCCGGCATCGAGAAGGGCGACCGGGTCGGCATCTGGGCGCCCAACTGCGCGGAGTGGACGCTGGTGCAGTACGCCACCGCGAAGGTCGGGGCCATCATCGTCAACGTCAACCCTGCCTACCGGACGCACGAGCTCGCCTTCGCGCTGAACCAGTCCGGGCTGCGGATGCTGGTCTCCGCGGAGAGCTTCAAGTCCAGCGACTACCGGTCGATGGTCACCGACGTGCGCAAGGACACGCACGCCCTCGAGCAGGTGGTCTACCTCGGCACCGGCGACTGGGACGAGCTGCTCGCCGGCGGCCGCGACCTGCCGGCGGACGCCGTACAGCAGCGGATGAGCACCCTCGAGCCGGGCGACGCCATCAACATCCAGTACACCTCCGGCACCACCGGCTACCCCAAGGGTGCGACGCTCTCGCACCGCAACATCCTCAACAACGGCTTCTTCACGACCGAGACGATCAACTTCACCGAACAGGACCGGCTGTGCATCCCGGTGCCCTTCTACCACTGCTTCGGGATGGTGATGGGCAACCTCGGGTGCACCACCCACGGCGCCGCGATGGTGATCCCGGCGCCAGGGTTCGACCCGTCAGCCACGCTGAGGGCGGTGCAGGACGAGCGCTGCACCGGCGTGTACGGCGTCCCGACGATGTTCATCGCGATGCAGAACGCTCCCGACTTCGCCACCTACGACCTCTCCACGCTGCGGACCGGGATCATGGCCGGCTCCATCTGTCCCGTCGAGGTGATGAAGCGCTGCATCAGCGACATGCACATGGCCGAGGCCTCGATCGCCTACGGCATGACCGAGACCTCGCCGGTGTCCTGCCAGACCCTCTCCGACGACGACCTGGACCGGCGCACCGCCACGATCGGCAAGGTGCACCCGCACGTCGAGGTGAAGATCATCGACCCGGTCGGCGGTGACACCGTCGAGCGCGGCGAGACCGGCGAGCTGTGCACCCGCGGCTACAGCGTGATGATCGGCTACTGGGACGAGCCCGAGAAGACCGCGGAGGCGATCGACGCGGACGGCTGGATGCACACCGGTGACCTGGCCGTGATGCGCGAGGACGGCTACTGCAACATCGTCGGGCGGATCAAGGACATGGTGATCCGCGGCGGCGAGAACATCTACCCCCGCGAGATCGAGGAGTTCCTCTACTCGCATCCCGACATCGAGGACGTGCAGGTGATCGGCGTCCCCGACGAGACGTACGGCGAGGAGCTGTGCGCGTGGGTCAAGCTGCGGAGCGGTGCCGACCCACTGGACGAGAAGGCGGTCCGCGAGTTCTGCACCGGCCGGCTCTCGCACTACAAGATCCCGCGCTACGTGATGGTGGTCGACGAGTTCCCGATGACGGTGACGGGCAAGATCCGCAAGGTGCAGATGCGTGAGGAGACCGCCGCCCAGCTGGGGCTCGGCTGAGCCGTTGGCTCTGGCCACACCGGCCATCTGGTACTAGGGTGCATTGTCAACAAACATACAACGGCGCCCGGAGGGCCAGCATGAGCCAGGCTTCGTCACCCGCCACGCACGATCCCGACAACCGCCTGCTGCGCCGCGCCGTCGGTGCGTCAGCGATCGGCAACGCCGTCGAGTGGTTCGACTACGGCGTGTACGCCTACGGCGCCACCACCATCGCCAAGGTGCTGTTCCCCTCGGGCGACAACGCCCTGTTCTTCGTCCTGATCGGCTTCGCCGTCTCGTTCCTGGTCCGCCCGCTCGGCGGCATGTTCTGGGGGCCGATGGGCGACCGGCTGGGCCGCAAGAAGGTGCTCGCCACCACGATCCTGCTGATGGCCGGCTCCACGTTCTGCGTCGGCCTGATCCCCTCCTACGAGAGCATCGGGATCGCCGCTCCGGTGATCCTGTACCTGCTGCGGATGCTGCAGGGCTTCTCCACCGGAGGCGAGTACGCCGGCGCGGCGACCTTCATGGCGGAGTACGCCCCCGACCGCCGGCGCGGCTTCTGGGGGTCGTTCCTGGAGTTCGGCACCCTGTCCGGCTTCAACGCCGGTGCGCTGATCGTGGTGATCCTGACCAGCACGCTGACCACGGGGCAGATGGACGGCTGGGGCTGGCGCATCCCGTTCTTCATCGCCGGACCGCTGGGGCTGATCGGGATGTACCTCCGCTCGCGGATGGAGGACACCCCCTGCTTCAAGGAGCTCGAGGCCAAGCACGAGTCCGAGGAGAACGTCAAGGGCGTCTTCCACGACCTGTTCACCAACTACCTGCCCCAGCTGCTCATGCTCAGCGGGCTGGTCATCGCGCTCAACGTGGTCAACTACACGCTGCTGTCCTACATGCCGTCCTACCTGGAGGACACCATCCACCTCACCGACACCCAGTCGCTGTGGGTGCCGATCGTCGGCCAGTTCGTGATGATGGCCTGCCTGCCGGCGGTGGGCGCGCTGTCGGACCACGTCGGCCGCAAGCTGGTCTGGCTGGTCTCGCTGGTCGGCATCACCGTCCTCGCGGTGCCGATGTACATGCTGATGGCCCAGGGCTTCGCCGCGGCCATGATCGGCTTCGCCGTCCTCGGGCTGCTCTACACCCCGCAGCTCGCGACGATCTCGGCGACCTTCCCCGCGATGTTCCCCACGCACGTCCGGTACGCCGGCCTGGCGATCGGCTACAACGTGGCCACCTCGCTGTTCGGGGGCACGGCGGGTGCGGTCAACCAGAAGGTCATCGACGTCACCGGCAACAACATCTTCCCGGCCTACTACATGATGGGCGCGTGCATCATCGGCCTGGTGGCGCTGTACTTCATGACCGAGACCCGCGGCTGCTCGTTGCGCGGCACCGAGGTTCCGGGCAGCGAGGCGCAGCTGGCCCAGCAATCCGTCCGAGCCTGACCCCGCCGGCGTGCGGGAACACCTGCTCGACCGGTGTTGACCGCACACATGCCGATATAGGGATATGTCCGTGTGTGGCCCAGCCGCGGGCTGCGGCCGGTCCACGAGTGGACCGGGGGGTTCGAGCGGTTCTGGATCGAGAGCCTCGACCGGCTGGACGCCTACGTGCAGGACCTCGAGCAGGGAAGGCGGGAGGAGTAGGCGATGGGTGCGACGGGACCAGAGGCGCCGGCGTCGTCCGCGGCCGCCGACCGCGAGATCGTGATCGCCCGAGTTGGGGAACCCGTCCGGCCCAACGCCCCACGGGAGCTGGTGCACCCGGGTCGAGATGCGCACGGTGTTCCCCACCCGCGACCTCCGCGACGAGGCGGTCGAGAGGTACCACGCGGTCGAGGACGGCCAGCAGACGCTGGCCGAGCTGGCTGCCTACGCCGTTCGGGAGTGGTGCCCGCGCGCAGAGGGTCAGGTCAGATGACGGCGGCGACCGAGTCGGCCCAGATGCCGGCTGCCTCGTCGACCTGCGCCTCGGTGACCACCAGGGCGGGGATGAACCGGACCACCTGCCCGTAGGCCCCGCAGGTGAGCAGCAGCAGCCCGTTCCTGGCGGCCTCCTGCTGGGCGAGGGCCGCGGTCGCGCCGTCCGGGGCGCCGTCGGCGTCGCGGAACTCGTTGCCGATCATCAGCCCCAGACCACGCACGTCGGTGATCTGAGCGTGCCGGCCCGCGACCTGCTCCAGGGCGGCCCGGAGCTGGGCGCCGCGGTCCGCGGCGTTCTCGACCAGCTTCTCCTCCGCGATGACGTCGAGGGTGGCCACGGCGGCGGCGCAGGCCACTGCGTTGGCGCCGTACGTGCCGCCCTGTGAGCCCGGCCAGCCCTTGCTCATCAGGGCCTCCGACGCGGCGATCGCGGACAGCGGGAAGCCCGACGCGATGCCCTTGGCGGTGACCAGGATGTCCGGGCGGCCGTCGTAGTGCTCGTGGCCCCAGAACCGGCCGGTGCGACCGAAGCCTGTCTGCACCTCGTCGAGGACGAGCAGGATCCCGTGCCGGTCCGCGCGCTCGCGAAGCCCGTGCAGGAACTCGGTGCTGGCCGGGACGTAGCCGCCCTCCCCGAGCACCGGCTCCACCAGGAACGCGGCGGTGTCGTCCGGCGAGGTCAGGGTCGCCAGGGTGTAGTCGAGCTCGCGCAGCGCGAACCGCGTCGCCTCCTCCTGGCTCCACCCGTAGTGGGTGGGGTCCGGGAACGGGGAGACCGTCACCCCGGCCATCAGGGGAGCGAAGCCGGAGCGGAACTTGGTGCCGGACGTGGTGAGGGAGGCGGCTCCGACGGTCCGGCCGTGGAAGCCGCCGTGGAAGACCACCACGTTGGGGCGTCCGGTGGCCTGGCGCGCCAGCCGCAGTGCGGCCTCGACCGCCTCCGAGCCGGAGTTGACGAAGAACATCGCGTCCAGGCCGGCGGGCAGCACCTCCGACATCCGGTCGACGAGGGTGAGCAGCGGACGGTGCATCACGGTCGTGTACTGCGCGTGGATGATCTTGGCGACCTGCTCCTGCGCGGCGGCGACCACCCGGGGGTGGCTGTGCCCGGTGCTGGTGACGCCGATCCCCGCGGTGAAGTCGAGGTAGCGGCGATCGTCCTCGTCGAAGAGGAGCACGCCCTCTCCACGGGCCGCGACCACTCCGGTGGCCTGCCTGAGCAGGGGGGACAGCTCTGCCATGACCGCTCCTTGTTGCTTGCGTACCAGTAGATTGTCGACAATACTACTCTGCTGACCTTAGCCCCTCGAGGGAGACCATGACCACCACCGATGCCCGCAGCAGCACGCCGGCCGGCCCCGATCTCCGGCCCGACCTGTCGGCCGACGAGCAGCGCGTCGTCGCGGCCGCGCCGACCCAGCTGCACGTCGACGGGAAGTGGGTCGACGCGGAGTCCGGGGCGACCTTCGACGTCCTCGATCCGGCGACCGGCGCGAAGCTGTGCGCGGTCGCCGACGCGGGCCCCGCCGACGGGCGGCGAGCGCTCGACGCCGCGGTCGCGGCCCAGGAGTCCTTCTCCCGGACCACACCGCGCCAGCGCCAGGAGTGGCTGATGGCGGCCTACGACCTGCTGCACGCGCGCCTGGAGGACCTGGCGCTGCTGATGACGCTCGAGATGGGCAAGCCGTTGGCCGAGGCGCGCGGCGAGATCGCCTACGCGGCTGAGTTCCTGCGCCACTTCGCCGCCGAGGCCGTGCGCGTCGACGGCGGCTACCAGACGGCCCCCCAGGGCGGGGGCCGCTTCCTGGTCACCAAGCAGCCGGTCGGACCCTCCCTGCTCATCACCCCGTGGAACTTCCCGATGGCGATGGGCACCCGCAAGGTGGCCCCGGCGATCGCCGCCGGCTGCACGAGTGTGGTCAAGCCCGCGCCCCAGACGCCGCTGTCGATGCTGGCGCTGGTCGGCATCCTCGCGGAGGTCGGCGTGCCTGCCGGCGCGGTCAACGCGGTGACGACCCTGGACGCCGGGGCCGTCATGGAGCCGCTGATCCGCTCCGGGAAGGCGCGCAAGCTGTCCTTCACGGGGTCCACCAGGATCGGCAAGGTGCTGCTGGAGCAGTGCGCGGACAAGGTGCTGCGGACCTCGATGGAGCTGGGTGGCAACGCGCCGTTCCTGGTCTTCGAGGACGCCGACCTCGATGCCGCCGTCGAGGGGGCCCTCGCTGCCAAGATGCGCAACATGGGCGAGGCCTGCACGGCTGCCAACCGCGTCTACGTGCACGAGTCGGTGATCGACGACTTCGGCGGACGGCTCGCCGAGGCGATGGCGGCGCTGCCCATGGGGCGCGGCACCGAGCCCGGCGTCCGCGTGGGTCCGCTGATCGACGAAGCCGCCCGGACCAAGGTGGCCGAGCTCGTCGACGACGCCGTCGACCGCGGCGCCGGCGTCCTCACCGGGGGCCGGCGCCCCGACGGGCCGGGCTGGTTCTATCCCCCCACGGTGCTCACCGGGGTCCCGCGGGACGCGCGGATGGCCGGGGAGGAGATCTTCGGGCCGGTGGCACCGCTGACACCTTTCCGGACCGAGGAGGAGGTGCTCGCGGCGGCCAACGACACGCCGTACGGCCTGGTCTCCTACGTCTACACCAACGACCTGCAACGGGCGCTGCGGGTCGCCGAGCGGATCGAGACGGGGATGGTCGGGCTCAACCAGGGGGTCGTGTCGAACCCCGCTGCGCCCTTCGGTGGGATCAAGGAGTCGGGCCTGGGCCGAGAGGGCGGGTCCGTGGGCATCGAGGAGTTCCTCGAGGTGAAGTACGTCGCCATCGCGATGCCCGAGTAGGCCCGCTCCGCCGGGCCTGACGAACGGTCCTCGGCTCAGCCGGCCTGGCCGGTCGCGGCCTGCGGACCGCTCAGGCGCCGGATGGCGTCCTTCATGTGCAGGGTGAGCAACCGGTCGGTGAGGGCAGGGTCGCCCTGCGCGAACGACTCGGCTATCGCCCGGTGCTCCCCGACGCGGGTCTCGGCCACGGCATAGGTCGGCTCGAGAGCGTGGATGCACATCCGGGTCTCGGTCAGCAGGGTGTTGTGGACCCGGGTCAGCCGCGGGCTGTTGGCGTGCGTCACCAGGACCTGGTGGAAGTCGATGTCCGCGACACTGATCGCGCTCACGTCCTGCCGCCGCGCGGCCGCGGCCATCGTGTCGACCACCGCCATCAGGGCCCGGGCCGTCGGCTCCGGGCCGTCCCGGTGGATCCGGCCGGCCGCCGCCCGCTCGACGGCCTCGCGGGCGAGGTAGACGTCGGTGACGTTCTCGCGCGTCATCTCGATGACGAAGAGACCCCGGTTGCGGTGCGAGATCAGCAGGCCCTCCTGGGTGAGCCGTTGCAGGCCCTCGCGCAGCGGGCCGCGGCTGACGCCGAGCTGCCGGGCGTGCTCGGCCTCCCCGATCTGGCTGCCGGGCGGGATGGCTCCCGAGGCGATGGCCTCGCGGATCCGGGCAGCGATCATGCTGGGAGTCGACTCCTGCACGACGGGCGCGAGCATGCGGTGAGCGGGGTGCGTGCTCATCGCGTCGCCGCCTGCTGCGGGGACGCGAACAGCGTGCCCAGCCCCGGCAGCGGGGGCACCGGCCCGAGCAGGGCCAGCCCCTCGTGGACCGTGACCTGGTTGGCCGTCAGGACCGGGACACCCGCGGCCGCCTCCAGGTCGTCCAGCCAGGCCAGGGTGTGCATCGCCGTGTCGGGCACCAGGACGGCCTGCGCCTCGCCCCGGTCCACGCCGTCGACGAGGGCCAGCACGTCGTCCCGTCCCAACGTCCCCACCTCGGCGGCGGTGACGATGCCGTGGGAGCCCATGCTCGTCACCTCGACCCCGCCGTCTCGCAGGAACCTCACGAAGTGCTCGGCGACGTCGCGCGGGTACGACGCTGCGACGGCGACGCGCTCGAGGCCCAGCACCCGGCAGGCGTTCACGAAAGCGAGCGACGTCGACGACGCCGGCAGCCCGGTGTCGTCGGCGAGCCGGCGCACCTGCTCGTGGGCGCCGGCCCAGCCGAACACGAAGCTGCCCGAGGTGCACGCCCACATCAGCGCATCCGGCCGGTGCTGCGAGGCCAGTGTGCGGGCGCCCGCAACGAGCCGTTCGTGGCCGCCGAGGTCGAGCAGCGCGTCCACCCGGTGGGCGTCCTCACCGACCGAGGTGTGCACCACGGGCAGCCGGATCTCGCGCTTCGTGGGGAGTCCGGCGAGCCGGCGCTCGAGGGCGGGGAAGTCGTCCTCGGCGCTGTGGCCGGGGTAGAGCAGGCCGACAGTCGCCATGGTTCTTCCTCCGTGCAGTCGATTGTCAACAATACCAGGGGAGGCTCACCGGAGCAGTCGAAGCGCGGCGAGCGTGTAGGCCCGGGCGGCCACGACCAGGTCCTCGACGGCCACCGACTCGTCGGCCCGGTGCGCCTGCTCGGTCACCGAGCCGGCCCCGAGCACGACGACGGGCATCCTCCACTCGGCCGCCACGAAGCCCCCGTCGCAGGCGGCGGTCCAGCCGCCGAGGGGCCGGCCGGGGCCGCCGCCGTCGGCGAGCGCCCGGTCCACGGTGGTGACGAAGGGGTCGGTGGCCGCCGTCTCGAAGCCGGGCATGTCCATCGGCGCCTCGACGTCCCAGCCCAGGCCACGCTCCTCGAGCCGCAGGCCCTCGAGCCGGGCCCGGACCGCTGCGACCACGTCGGCCGCCCGCTCGCCGGGCAGCAGCCGCCGGTCCACCTCCAGCCGGCACTGCGCCGGCACCACGGAGGGGCCCACCCCGCCGCTGATCACCCCGACGCTGATCGTCGGGGCACCGACGAGCGGGTGCGCGCTGGCGGCCAGCTCGGCGTGCCAGCGCTCCAGGTCGGCCACCACGACGGCCGCGCCCGCGATCGCGTTGCACCCGTCGTCGGGCTGCCCGGCGTGCGCCGCGCGGCCGTGCACGGTGATCACCAGGTAGCAGTCGCCGCGTGCGGCGGTCACCGTCTGGAGGTCGGTCGGCTCGACGACGATGCAGCCGGCGGCGTCGGGAGCGGGCCCGGCGACCCACCGGCGGACCCCGATGCCGAGCTGTTCCTCGTCGGCGAGCGCAGCCAGGTGCAGTGGGCCGGTCAGTCCCACACCGGCCCGGCCGATCGTCGACATCGCGGCCAGCGTCGCGGCCAGGCCGCCCTTCATGTCGCAGCTGCCCCGGCCGTAGATCCGCCCGTCCCGCAGCTCGGCTCCGAACGGGTCCACGGTCCAGCCGTCACCGACCGGCACCACGTCGGTGTGCCCGAGCATCAACAGCCCCGGTCCCGCCCCGCCGGGGAGCGTGACGGTGACGTTCGGTCGTCCGGGAGCCACCTCGGTGCGGGAGTGGGCGAGCCCGAGCTCCTCGGCCAGCTCGGCGAGGACCGCTGCGGTCGCCTCCTCCTGACCCGGCGGGTTCTCCCCGCGGGCCCGGACCAGGCGCCGGGTCAGGGAGACCACGAGGTCCTCCTCGAGCAGGGCCAGGACCCGGGCCTCCTCCGCGGACAGCGACGAGGACCCGGTGCTCACGCGGGCGCGGTGGCGACGTCGCGGAGCCGGTCGACGGCAGCCCGCAGCCGGAGGACCCCTTCGCGGATCCGTTCCGGCGGCGTCGAGGCGAAGCACACCCGCAGGGCGTGCGGGAAGCGCCGCTGCAGCGAGAACGCGTTGCCGGGGATGTAGGCCACCCCCTCGGCCAGCGCCGTCTCGAAGAGCCGCTCGGTGTCCACCGGGCCGTCCGGCCCGCCGCCGGTGAAGGTCACCCACAAGAAGAAGCCGCCCTCGGGGTCGGTCCAGTGGGCGATGTCGGAGAAGTGCTCGGCCAGCGCGTCCTGCATGGCCTCCTTGCGCCGGCGATACTCCCTCCGGCTCCAGGCCAGGTGCGCGTCGAGGTGCCCGCCGCGGAGGAACCCGGCGAGCAGCCGCTGGGCCGGCAGGTTCGTGCAGGTGTCCATCGCCTGCTTGGCGTGCACGAGCAGCTGCTGCAGCGACGGGTCCGCGTCGACCCACCCCACGCGCAGTCCGGGCGCGACGATCTTGGAGAAGGTGCGCACCGCGAACACCAGCGGGTCACCCTCCGCCAGCTCCAGCAGCGTGGGGAGGTCGTCCCCCTCGAACCGCAGCAGCCCGTAGGGGTCGTCGTCCACGACGAGCGACCCCCAGGACCGGGCCAGCTCGAGCAGCTGGTGGCGACGGTCCAGCGAGAGCGTCGTGCCCGACGGGTTCTGGAAGGTCGGGATCGTGTAGATCATCTTCGGCCGCCGACCGGCCCGGTCGACCAGCTCGGCGAGGGCGTCGACCTGCATCCCCTCGTCGTCCACCGGCACCTCGAGCAGCTCCGCCTGGTAGGACAGGGCGGTGGCGCTCCCGTTGGTGTAGGTCGGCGACTCCACCGCGACCAGGTCCCCGGGGTCCACGAACAGCTTGTTGACCAGGTCCAGGCCCTGCATCCCTCCGGCGGTGATCATCAGCCTCTCCGGGCTGGACGCGTCCGAGGTCCCCGCAAGGGTCTCCAGGAGGGCCTCGCGCAGCGCCGGGTCGCCCTCGGTGGCCGCGTAGTCGAAGGCGTCCGCGGCGCCGGCCCCGATCGCCGTGGTGCCGATCTCGGCGAGCACCTCGGTCGGGATGGCCTCGGCCGCGGGACTGCCCATCGCGAACCGGACGATGTCGTGGCGCTGACGGGCCAGCAGCGACGTGCTCGAGTCGATCACCGACCCGAGCAGACAGCTGCTGCGCCCGGCGAGGGGCAGCACGGCGGGTACGGCGTCCAGCTGGGACACAGGGAATCACTCCTTGACGACGAGGCCTTGCGGCACATGGGTGAGCGGCTCGACACCGCTCGGTACGACGAGCACGGGCTCCGAGGTCTCATAGCCCCAGCCGTCCATCCACATCCCCAGGATGAGGTGGAAGGCCATGCCGGGGACCAGCTCGGTCTTGTCCTCGGCCCGCAGGCTGACGGTGCGCTCCCCCCAGTCCGGGGGGTAGCCGATGCCGATCGAGTAGCCGACCCGCGACTCCTTCGACAGGCCGTGCCGGCGGATGACCGCGTTGAACGCGGCGTGCACGTCGTGGCCGGACGCCCCGGGCCGGAAGGCGGCGAGGGCGGCGTCGAGTCCCTCGGCGACCGCGGCGGCACACTCCACGAGCCGCCGGGGAGGTCGGCCCAGGGAGACGGTGCGGGCCAGTGGCACGTGGTAGCGGTGCCGCACACCGGCCAGCTCCACGGTGCTCGCCTCACCGCTGACCAGGACCGCGTCGGACCAGGTCAGGTGCGGGGTGCCCGCGGTCTCGCCGGTGGGCAGCATCGGCACGATCGCCGGGTAGCCGCCACCGAGCGCACCGGCGCCGCGGGCCTGGGCGGCCAGGATCTCGGCGACCACGTCGCACTGCCGCCGCCCGGCGGCCACCCCGTCCAGGGCCGTGCGCATCACCGCGTCGGTCACGGTGCCCGCCTCCCGCAGCAGTGCCTGCTCCCGCGGCGACTTCACCACCCGCACCCAGTTGACCAGCTCGTGACAGTCCACCAGCCGGGTGCCGTCGACACCCTGCTGCAGCGCCAGGTAGGCGCGCGGGGAGAAGTAGTAGCCGTCCAGCTCGACGCCCACCTCCTCCGAGGCCGGCAGCAGCCCCAGCCCGACCGCGTGGCGGGTGATCCACTCCCACGGGTGCACGTCGGGGCGCTGCACGTGGTGCTCGGGATAGCCGTGGATGTGGTCGCGGTCCAGGTAGGCCGTGTGGTGCGCACCGCCGGCGTCCATGGCCCGCGCGAAGAGGTGGGGGAGCCCGGAAGCCGGCACCACCAGGCACTGCGGGGTGTAGAACGACCAGGCGTCGTAGCCGGTCAGGTAGTAGAGGTTGGCGGGCTCGACCACCACCAGGGCGGCCCAGCCGCGCTCGGCCATCGCCGACTGCACCGCGTCGAGGCGGGTGGCGTACTCCTCGAGCGGGAACGGGTTCACGGCCCTCCTCCGGGGCGGTAGGCGACGTCGAGGAGCCGCTGTCCGGGGCCGACCGCCGCCAGCCCCAGGGTGCCGAGGGCGGCCCACATGGTCACCTGGTTGGCGGTGAGGACCGGCAGCCCCAGCTCCGCCTCCAGGGGAGCGACCAGGTCGTAGGTGGGCAGGTTCGTGCAGGAGACGAACACTGCCTCGGAGCCGGGGGCCGCGGCCCGCCGGACCAGCTCGGCGGTGTCGGCGGCCGGGACGGTCCAGATCCGTGCGTGCAGGCCGAGGTTCTCGACCCGGGTCACCTCGACCCCGGACTCGCCGAGGTAGGAGCGCAGCAGGGCCGCCACCTGCTCGTCGTACGGCGTGGCGACGGCGAGCGCGCGGACGCCGAGGGCGGCGACCGCCGCGGACAACGCCCCGCTGGTGGTCACGGCGGCCGGTGCGCCCCCGTCCCGCATCGCCTCGGTCAGGGCGCGCTCGCCGTCGCGGCCGGAGGCGAAGCTCCCGGAGGTGCAGGCGTAGGCGACGACCTCGGGTCCGACGGCGCTCAGGTCGCGGGTGCAGCGGGACACCACGTCCCGGTCGCCGATCGCGAGCGCCTGGGCCACGCCCACCTCCAGCGGCTCGAACGGTGTCCGGGTCAGGTGCAGGCTGACCGCGGCGGGCGTCCAGCGCCACAGCTCCCGGTCGAGCGCGAAGTCGTAGGGTGCCACGACGCCGACCCCTCGCTGGGCGGGCTCGCCGGCATGGCCGGGCCGGCCGGCATGGCCGGCCTGCGTCGAGGGGATCCCGGTGGAGGAGCACGCCCCCATCGTGCCTTGCCGAAGGATTGTTGACAATCTGCGGATCCACTTCTATGTTGTGCCGGGTGAGCGCCCGCCCTCGGGTCGTCGCCGTCCTGGTCCGGGACCAGGACGACCGACCGCCCGGCCTGGAGGCCCTGCAGGGCCGGGTCGAGCTGCGGTTCGTCGACGAGGCCGGCCTCGCGGAGGCGGTCGCCGGCGCCCAGTGCCTGCTGCTGTGGGACTTCTTCTCGCCCGCTGTCCGGGCCGTCTGGGACAGGTGCGGTGACCTGGAGTGGATCCACGTGGCTGCCGCCGGGGTGGACACCCTGCTGTTCCCCGCGCTGCGGGACTCCGAGGTCACGGTGACCAACGCCCGCGGCACCTTCGACCGCCCGATCGCGGAGTTCGTGCTCGCCTCGGTGCTGGCCTGCGCCAAACGGCTCCACGAGAGCCGGGACCTGCAGCGTGAGCACCTCTGGCGACACCGCGAGACGCTCGAGGTCCGAGGTGCGCGCGCGCTGGTGGTCGGCACCGGAGCCATCGCCAGGGAGACCGCCCGGCTGCTGGGTGCGGTGGGGATGCAGGTCAGGGGCGCTGGCCGGTCACCCGCCTCGCACGACCCCGACTTCGGACAGGTGCTGCCCAGCGACGACCTGCCCGCGCACGTCGGGTGGGCCGACCACGTCGTGAACGCGACCCCGCTGACCGACGCGACGCGAGGCCTCTTCGACGCCCGGGTGTTCGCCGCGATGCGGCCGGGCGCCCACTTCGTGAACATCGGGCGAGGCCCCTCGGTCGTCGAGGCGGACCTGGTCGCTGCGCTGGAGTCCGGCCGGCCCTGCGCCGCGTCGCTCGACGTCTTCGACCGCGAGCCGCTCCCGGCCGACTCGCCCCTGTGGGACGCTCCAGGCGTGGTGGTCTCGGCGCACATGTCCGGGGACGTCGTGGGCTGGCAGGACACGCTGGCGCGGCAGTTCGTCGACAACGCCCTGCGGTGGCTGGCCGGCGAGGATCTGGTCAACGTGGTGGACAAGCGGCTCGGCTACGTGCGGGGGGCAGCGTGAGCACCGAGGTCTCCCTGCTGTCGGTCACCGAGCTCACCGACCGGTTCGCCTCGGGCGAGCTCAGCCCCGTCGAGGCCACCGAGGCGGCGCTCGCCGCCGTGGAGCGTCACGACCCGGACGTGCACGCGATGGTGCTGGTCGACCGCGACGCGGCCCTGGAGTCCGCTGCCGCCTCGGAGCAGCGGTGGCGGGAGCGGCGTCCCCTCGGGCCCGGCGACGGGGTGCCCACGACGATCAAGGACCTGCTGCTCACCCGCGGCTGGCCCACCCTGCGGGGCAGCAACCTGGTCCCGGGCGACGGGCCCTGGACCGAGGACGCGCCGGCGGTCGCCCGGCTGCGCGAGGCGGGCTGCGTGCTGCTCGGCAAGAACGCCACCCCGGAGTTCGGGTGGAAGGGCGTCACCGACTCGCTGCGGCACGGCGCGACCGGCAACCCGTGGGGCGCCGGGCTGACCTCCGGCGGCTCCAGCGGCGGGGCCGCGGCCGCCGTCGGCCTGGGCATGGGCACCTGGTCGGTCGGGACGGACGGCGGCGGCTCGGTCCGGATCCCGGCGGCGTTCACGGGCACGGTGGCCCTCAAGGGCACCTACGGGCTGGTGCCGTTGTATCCCTCCAGCCCCTACGGCACGCTCGCGCACGGCGGGCCGATGACCCGCAGCGTCACCGACGCAGCCGTGCTGCTCGACCTGCTGGCCCGCCCCGACGACCGCGACTGGTCGGCGCTGCCCCCGCCGGCGCGCTCGTTCACCGAAGGCCTCGAGGACGGCGTGCGGGGGCTGCGGGTCGCGTTCTCACCGACCCTCGGCTTCGACGTCCCCAACGACCCCGAGGTGGACCGGGCCGTCCGGGCAGCCGTCGACGTGCTCGCGGACGCGGGGGCGGTGGTCAAGGAGACCGACCCGGGGATCACCGACCCAGTGGACGCCTTCCACGTGCTCTGGTTCGCCGGAGCCGCGAAGGTGCTCGAGGCCTACGGCGAGGACGCCCTCGACCGGGTCGACCCGGGGCTGCGTGCGGCCGTCGATCGCTACGGACGGGGCGCCACCGCGTCGGACTACCTCGACGCCACAGCGGTCCGGATGGATCTGGGCCGCCGGATGGGTGCCTTCCACCGCGACTACGACGTCCTGCTCACCCCCACCATGCCGGTGCCGGCCTTCACCGTCGGGCAGCAGGCCCCCGACGGGTGGCCGGACCAGCTGTGGACCTCCTGGACGCCGTACACCTATCCCTTCAACATGACCCAGCAGCCCGCCCTCTCGGTGCCCTGCGGACTGACCGCCGACCACCGGCCCGTGGGCCTGCAGATCGTCGGCCCACGGCACGCGGACGCGCTCGTCCTGCGGGTCGGCCGGGCCTACGAGAGCAGGACGACGTGGCACCAGGCGGTCCCGACCCTGCTGCGCGCCGACTGAGCGCCGCCCTGCGACCCGAGGAGGCCCCCATGCCCCGGCACATCTCGATCACCCTCGACCAGCGCGGGGTGTCCTGCACCGCCAGGCTGCTCGAGGACGCCGCGCCGCGGACCTGCGACGCGCTGTGGGCGGCGCTCCCGCTCACGGCGCCGGCGTTCCACGGGAAGTACGCCCGCAACGAGGTGTACGCCCTCTTCCCGGCGTTCGTCGGCACCGACCCGGGCAGGGAGAACACCACGATCACGCCCATCCCCGGAGACGTCTGCTGGTTCTCGTTCGCCGGTGACGACCTCGGCAACCCCGCCTACGGCTACGAGGCGCAGGAGCAGCACCGGGCAATGAGCGGCATCGTCGACCTGGCGATCTTCTACGGCCGCAACAACCTGCTCATCAACGGCGACCAGGGCTGGGTCCCGGGAAACGTGCTCGGCGAGATCGTCGACGGGCTGCCGGAGATGGCCGCGGCGTGCCAGGACGTGTGGATGGGCGGCGCCCGCGGTGAGACCCTCACCTTCGCGCGCGTGGAGGAGCCCCGACCCCCGGCCTAGGGTCCGCCTCACGCGGAGTTTTCGCCTCACGCGGGGTTAGCGGGTTAGCCCGTGCGGGAGGTCCAGCGCCAACCACGCACAGGAGCCGTTGTCGCGCGGGAACGGGTCGGCACGTCGCGCCAACTCCGCCCAGGCGTGATTGCCGCGAGTGGCCCACCACCCCCGTCCCGAGCCGCGCCAGCCGAGCGCTCGTCCCGGCGTTAGCCGCGTTAGCCCCGGCCCAGGGCTCGCCTAGGGTGGCCCCACGCCCGGTGAGGAGGGGGAGCTGCGTGAGCGACCAGGCACAGCACGGTGACGATGTCGACCGGCTCGCGGAGGACTACCAGGACTTCCGGCTGCGGACGTCCCCGACGTGGGCGCACCTGATCGGGGACTACCGCTACGCCGACCGGTTCGAGGAGGTCAGCCGGACCGCGGAGGACACGGCCGCGGACGAGTCACGCGCGTTCGCGGCGCGGGCCGCGTCGCTGGCCGAGGCCGGGCTCGACGACCAGCAGCGGCTCACCCGCTCGATCATCGGGTGGGACGCGCAGTCGCGGGCCGGGCTGATGGACTCGCGGACCACCGAGCTCGCGGCCAACCCGATCTTCGGCGTGCAGGCCGGCCTCGGCGTCCAGATCCCGAAGCTGGCCGTCCCGGACACCGAGGTCGCCGAGGCGATGGTCGGCAAGCTCGAGCACGTAGCGGTCCACTTCCACGACCTCGCCGAGCGGCACCGCGAGGGCGTCGCATCCGGTCGCACACCGGCCGCCTTCGCGGTGACCCAGACCGTCTCCCAGCTCGACGACTGGCTGGCGACCCCGGTCAACCAGGACAGGCTGCTCGCCGTGCAGGACCCGCCCTCGGGCATGGACGCCGCCCGCTGGCACGAGCGGCTGCTGGCCGTCGTGCAGAAGCAGGTTCGGCCGGCCGTCGAGCACTACCGCGACGTGCTCCGCGACGAGGTCGCCCCGCACTCCCGCCCCGACGAGCGGTGCGGACTGGTGCACCTCCCGGACGGGGAGTCGGTGTATGCGAAGGCCGCCGCGTTCTACACGACGGTCGACACGTCGCCCGCGGAGATCCACGAGGTGGGGCTCGCACAGGTCGCCTCGCTGGCGGAGGAGTACGCCGCGCTCGGGCCGCAGGTGGTCGGCACCTCCGACGTACCCTCGGTGTTCGCTGCCCTGCGTGACGACCCGGCACTGCACCACACCAGCGGCGAGGAGATCGTGGCGGCGTCGAAGTCCGCGATGGCCAGGGCGCGCGCCGCGACGGGCGACTGGTTCGGCCGGGTGCCGCGCGCCGAGTGCGACGTGGAGGCGACGACGAGCGGCGCGATCGCCTACTACTTCGCACCTCCCCGCGACGGAAGCCGCGGTGGCGTGTTCTTCATGAACGTCTCGGACCCGGAGGGCTGGGGGCGCTACGAGATCGAGAACACGAGCTATCACGAGGGCATCCCGGGCCACCACCTCCAGCTGGGCATCGCCGCCGAGCTGGAGGCCATCCCGGAGTTCCGCAGGCGGGTGTTCATCGCGGCGTACGGCGAAGGCTGGGGGCTCTACAGCGAGCGGCTCGCGGACGAGATGGGGCTCTACTCCTCGCCGCTGGACCGGATGGGGATGCTGTCCGCGGACTCGATGCGTGCCTGCCGGCTGGTCGTCGACACCGGGATGCACGCGCTGGGCTGGAGCCGGCAGCGGGCGGTCGACTACATGCTGGCCAACTCGCCGATGCGGGCCGGACACGTGGCGGCCGAGGTGGACCGCTACGCCGTGACCCCCGGGCAGGCGCTGTCCTACATGATCGGCCGGCTGGAGATCCAGCGGATCCGCCGGGCCGCCGAGGAGCGCCGTGGCGACGCGTTCGACATCAAGGCGTTCCACGACGCCGTGCTCGACTCCGGCCCGATGCCGCTGGGCCTCCTCGACCGGGTGGTCACCGCTCGCCTCCCCTGACCCGTCTCCCTGACCCGCCTCCCCTGACCCGCTTCAGCGGGATGCGTCGACGGCGAGGAGGGTGCGCAGGCCGGAGTCGCCGTAGGCCACCACACCGAGGTAGCGCCGAGCGGGGTCGAGGCCGGTCCACGACGCGGAGTACCCGAACCGCCGGCCCGGCGCGAACCCCACCGCATCCGTGCTCAGGGTGACCGGGGATCCCCCGCGCTCGGGAACGACCCAGGTGTCCAGCCTGCCGCTGCGCGCGCCACCTGCCGGCGTGCCGACGCCGACCCGGACGCGGTAGGTGCCCGCGACCGGACGCGGGACCGTCACCACGGCCGGGGAGGCACCGGTGGCCCGCGAGGCACCCGCCACCCGCTGGTCGCCCCGGTAGACCCCCACGGCGAGATCCTCACCGGGCAGGGCCACCGCGAACCGGACCACGGCCGTGCCGGGCGGCACCCGCACCGAGCGGACGTCACTCGCCCGCCCCGGGGTCACCACCACCGGGGTGGACGTCGCAGGCACCAGTCCGCTGCTGCGCAGCTTGACGGTCCGTCCGTTGCCGGACCGGCCGCGCACCACCACGCTGCCGCGGTCGCCGGTGCCCCGCACCTCCTCCGGTGCCGACACCACGGTCGGACGCGCGCTGACCGGTACCCGGACGCGGTGCCGGCTGCCCCTCCACACCAGCCAGCCGGTCACGTCCCGGCCGGCCCGGGCGGTGGGGCGGGGTGTGATCCGCAGCCGGACCGTGCGGCTGCGGCCCGGCGCGAGGCGGACGGTGGCCGGGAACGCCTGGACGTCCACGCCGCGCAGGCCCCGGACCCGCACCGCGTAGGACTCCGTGGCTCTGCCCACGTTGGTGACGGTGCGCAGCACGGTCGTGGGTCCGACCAGGTCCCCGACCGCGACCCAGGGGGTGTTCACGTCCCGGGCCCGCTCGTCCCCGGCCGCCACCCGTCGCCATGCGGCCGGCCCGGTGTCGAAGACCAGGCCCGGGTCGAGGAGGCGGCGGGCGTCCACCTGGCCGGCACCCTCGACGAGCGGGTCGTGCCGGCCGACGAGGTCCCGCGCGGTGGTCATCATCGCGGACCTGACCCGCGCCGGCGACCAGTCGGGATGCGCCCCGGCGAGGAGTGCGGCGAGGCCGGCCACGTGCGGGGCGCTGGTCGACGTACCCGACCTGAGGTCCCACCACCGACCGGAGTCCGACGGTGGCGCCACGGCGCCCAGGACGCTCACGCCCGGAGCCGTGAGGTCGGGTTTGAGCACCTCGCCGCCGAACCCGGCCGCCGGACCGCGGGAGGAGAACCCGGCGACCGCCGGCACCCGCCCGGCCCGGTCCTCCTGCGGGTCGAGCGTCGCCGTGGCGGCGGGGCCGGCGGTCCGGGTGTAGCTGCGCACCGCGGCGGCCGCCTCGGCGTCGAGGTGCACGGTGGGTACGGCGTGGACGTCGGCGTCGACACTCTCGGGGCCGGTGTTCCCCAGCACCATGCCGACGCCTCCGGCCGCCGCGACGGCAGCCGACTTGTCCACCCGGGCACCGCCACCGCGGTCGCACACCACGATCCTGCCCTCGACGAGAGCGGCGTCGAGTGACCCGGTGGCACACCTGCCGGCCGAGGTGGGTGAGGCGGAGGGCGCCGCGACCGCGCTTCCCAGCACCAGCCCGGCCGGGCCGGCGCGCCGGCCCGGGACCATGGCCCCCATCAAGGACCTCCCGTTGCCGAGCCGCACCTCGCCCGCGAAGTCGTGGTGGGTGCTCGCGGCGACCGTGCTCACCCACGGGGCGACGTGACCGACGGATCCGGGCCGGCCGGCGTTCCCGGCGGAGGCGGCGACGAACACCCCGGCGGAGGCGGCGCCGAGGAAGGCCCGCTCCACGGAGTCGTCGGGCCGCCGGCTCCCGGACACGGAGGCGCTGAGCACGTCGACGCCGTCGGCCACCGCCCGGTCGACCGCGGCCACGGTGTCGGCGGTGGTGCAGCCGTCCTCAGCGGGCTCCGGGGCGGTCCAGCAGGCCTTGTAGAGCGCGAGCCGAGCCGCGGGCGCCATCCCCGAGGTGGTGCCGAAGCTCTGGCCGTCCACCTCGACGCGGACCCCGGCGTCACCGGCGGCGACGGACGCGGCGTGCGAGCCGTGACCGGTCCCGTCCCGGGCCGAGAGGAAGTCCGCGCCTGCGATGTTCTCGGCCCCGAAGCCGCGCACGAACCACTGCGCCGACACCACCTTGTCGGTGCAGTGCTCGACCGTCCAGCGCTCCGCAGGAGCGCACTCCCCGTGGAAGCCGGGCAGTGCCGGTGCGGTCCCCGGCGTGCTGTCGGCCAGCCCGGAGAAGCTCGGGTTCTCCGGCCAGATGCCACTGTCCACGACACCCACGACGACGCCCTCGCCGGCCCGGCCGGGACCGCCGAGGCGCGCCCAGGCACCACGCGGGCCGGTCAGGCCGAGCAGCGTCCGGGTGCTGCTGCCGACGTCGGGGGTCGGACCGGCCCCGGCCTGCGTCGTGGCGTCGAGGTGCTGCTTGGTGCTGCGCTCGACCCGCAGGACGCCGGGGGCGGAGCGCAGGGCCCGCACCTGGGAGCCGGTCAGCGCGGCCGCGAACCCGTCCAGGGCGGTGGTGTAGCGGTAGAGCACCACCGGGCCACCCACCCGCTCGAGGACCCGGTCCTGGGCCGCGGTGAGGTGACGCGCGTAGCGTGCGACGGCGGGGCGGGTGCGGTCGAAGCGCTCGCCGTGCACCGGGGACGTCGCAGGCAGGTCCCGCAGGCCGCCGGTGTAGGCGGCGGCGGGCGGCGCGGCGAGCGTGACCACGTAGACGCCCGCGCCGATGGCCCGAGCCGGGTCGGGCCCGCCGGCCACGTCGGTCGCCGGGGGATCGCCGACGTCCGCGATCGCCGGGCCGCCGACCAGCAGGGCGGGCAGCAGGGTGGCCAGCAGGGAGACCAGCAGGGCGACGGCCAGGACGACCGGCGGGGTGCGGGTCACCAGCGACCGGGCCCGCAGCGACCTGGGCGCGGCGGCCACCGGCACGGTCTTCTGGCGGCAGGGCACGAGCGGGCGGACCTTCCGAGTAGGGACCGCGAAGGTCTCGCGGAGCCCCATCGTCGCAGGGGTGGCGGCCCGCTTCAACCGGCGAGGCCCCGCCGGGGCCGCGGCCTAGGCTGGGGACATGCCCACCACCCCCGACCGACCTGCCGACCTGAGCGCCCGGGCGCCCGAGCAGCTGGTCGTGGGCTTCGACCTGGACATGACCCTCATCGACACGAGACCCGGGTTCGCGGCGACCCTCGAGGTGGTCGCCCAGGACACCGGTGTCAGCCTGGACGTCGAGGAGATGAGCGGCCGTCTCGGGCCTCCGCTGGACCAGCTGCTCGCCCCGCACTTCCCCGCCGAGCGGATCGGCCCGCTGGTGGCCGCCTTCCGCGAGCACTATCCCGAGCACGCCGTTCCCCGGACCCCGGCCCTCTCCGGTGCCCACGAGGCGCTGGCGGCCGTCCGCCGGCACGCCGGCCGCACCGTCCTGGTCACCGGCAAGCACCCCCCCAACGCCCTCCTGCACGTGCAGGCCCTCGGGCTGGACGTCGACGAGCTCGTCGGCGGGGTGTGGGGCCCGGGAAAGGCAGCCGCCCTCACCGCGCACGGCGCCACCGTCTACGTCGGCGACCACGTCTACGACGTGGAGGGGGCTCGGGCGGCGGGGGCGCTCAGCGTCTCGGTCCTCACCGGCGGGTGCACCGAGCAGGAGCTGCGCGACGCCGGGACGGACGTGCTGCTGGGCGACCTCACGCAGTTCCCGGCGTGGCTCGACGAGCACGTCCTCGCGCTGCGCCTGCGGGCGCTCGAGGAGGACCTGCGGGCCATGGGGTCGGTGCTGGTCGCCTACAGCGGCGGCGCCGACAGCGCGTTCCTGCTGGCGGCCGCCGTGCGGGCCCTGGGTGCCGAGCACGTCGGCGCGGCGACGGCCTACTCCGACTCCCTCCCGCACAGCGAGCGGCCACCCGCCCTGGCCTTCGCCGACCGGCTCGGTGTCCGGGTGCTCACCCCCCAGACGCACGAGATGGAGCGGGCGGGTTACCGCGCCAACGCGGGGGACCGGTGCTACTTCTGCAAGGCCGAGCTGCTCGACGTGCTGGTGCCGCTCGCGGACCAGCACGGCTTCGCGCACGTGGCGACCGGCACGAACGCCGACGACGCCGTCACCGGCTTCCGGCCCGGCATCCGCGCGGCCGCCGAGCGTGGCGCCCGGGTCCCGCTGCGGGACGCGGGCCTGTCCAAGGAGCAGGTGCGCGCCGCGTCCCGGGCCTGGGGACTCTCGACCTGGGACAAGCCGGCGGCCGCTTGCCTGTCCAGCCGGGTCGCCTACGGTGTGGAGGTGAGCCCGTTCCGGCTCGCGCGTGTGGAGCGGGCGGAGGCCGCCGCGCGCTCCGTCCTGCGGGCCGCCGGTGTCGATGTGCGCGACCTGCGGGTCCGCGACCTCGGTGACCGGGCCTCACTCGAGGTGGACGCCGAGCACGTAGCGACCGCCCGCGGACTGCCTGCCGTCCTCGACGCGCTGCACGAGGCCGGCTTCGGCGAGGCGGAGGTGGACCGGCGCGGGTTCCGGTCCGGGTCGATGAACGAGCGGCTGACCGAGCCGGACCGCTACCGCTGAGGTCGCCGGGATCTGCGTGGATCGCTGACGGGTCCGGGCCGTAGGCTTGCGCCCCCGACCGAGCACCGAACGAGCACCGACGAGTAGAGAGGTCCGACCCGTGCCGACTGGCAAGGTGAAGTGGTACGACGCCGAGAAGGGCTTCGGCTTCCTGTCCAAGGACGAGGGAGGCGACGTCTACGTGCGCGCCGACGCCCTGCCTGCGGGAACGGCCGGGCTCAAGGCGGGTGCGCGGGTGGAGTTCGGTCTGGTGCAGGGCCGCAAGGGTGACCAGGCCCTGCAGGTGCGGCTCCTGGAGCCGGTCGCCTCGGTGGCCAAGGCGGTGTCCAAGGCGAACCGCAAGAAGCCCGCGGACATGGTGAACATCATCGAGGACCTCTACGGGCTGCTGGAGAAGGTCCAGGGCTCCTACCGGGCCGGGCGGCACCCGGACGCGAAGGTGGCCAGGCCGACGGCGAAGGTGCTGCGGGCGCTCGCCGACGAGCTCGAGCTGTAGCCCGGCCTCAGCGGGACCGGACCCCGGCCACCGTCCAGAGGCTCCACGCCACCAGGATGGCGGCGGCGACGCCCAGCCCGAGCTGCGGCACCAGGGGCAGGGCGATGCCGACCAGGCCGCCGACCACCCAGCCGAGCTGCAGCAGGGTCTCCGAGCGCGCGAACGTGGCGGACCGCCGGCTGTCGGGGATGTCGCGCTGGATGAGCGCGTCCAGGGACAGCTTGCCCAGGGACTGGGCGAGCCCGGCGGTCAGCCCGAGGAGGAGGGCGGTCGAGAGCCCGTAGAACAGCGTCGCGACGACCACCGCGGCCGCGTCCGCGAGCAGGGTGGCCACCACCGTGACCTCCGGGCGGATCCGCCGCAGGACCGAGCCCAGGGCGATCCCCACGGTGCTCCCCAGACCCGCCGAGCCGACCACCAGGGCGAGCAGCAGCTCGCGGCGGCCCTCCCAGCCCGGCAGCGGGTCCTCCCGCAGCAGGAAGGCCATGAACATCAGCGCGAAGCCGCTCAGGACCCGCATCCCGGTGTTGGCGCGGAGCCCGATGGCCACCGAGTGCGGCAGCCGCGGCCGGCGAGGCCTCTGCCGGCCCAGCGCATCCACCGACGCCTTGTCCTCGCCGGCCGCGCTGTCCACCCGGGCGGGAAGCAGGATCGCCAGCACGGTGCCGGTCACGAACAGCAGGAACGCGTAGCGCAGCGACCACTGGGCGCCGAAGGTCGAGGCCCCCACCGCCAGCGGCCCGGACACGGCGGCCCCGGCGACCGAGGCGAGCGAGATGCGCGAGTTTGCCCGCACCAGGGTGAGCCGGCCCGGCAGCAGCCGGGGCACGGCCGCGGCGCGGGTCACGCCGTACGCCTTCGACGCCACCAGGCAGCCGAGGGCGGCCGGGAAGAGCGCCACCGTGTCGCCGCCGCCGACGGCATCGGCCAGCACCCAGCACAGGAACGCCCGCAGGGCCATGGTGGCGCCGATCGCCCAGCGGCGGCCGTGGCTGAACCGGTCCAGGGCCGGACCGATCAGCGGCGCGACGATTGCGAACGGCAGCATCGTCAGGCCGAGGAAGAGCGCGACCTGACCACGGGCCTGGTCGGTCGGCACCTGGAAGAACAGCGTGCCGGCCAGCGAGATGGCCACGGCGGCGTCGCCGGCACCGTTGAAGGCGTGCAGCTCGATGAGCCGGGACAGCCCGCTGTCACCGGCCCCCTCGGCGCGTGTCGCGCGACGGGCCTGGCGGTAGGTGTAGCCGACCGCCCGGCCGGTGGCCGACCCGGCGTGTCTGGCGCCGCGCGTGGACAGGGAGCCCACGGCCCGGGCCCGCCGCGCCGTGGCACCGGCGGCCCGCCGGGCTCGGCCGTTCGGTCCCTCGCCCTGCCCGCCCTGCCCGCCCTGGCCGCCCTGCCCGCCGGGCGGCTGGTCGGCCGGGTCGCCGGGCGGAGCCTCCTCCGCAGAGCTGGACTCATCGGGCCGCATGGCCCCCATCTTGCCTGTCCGTCCCGGCCGTTGCCGCGTCCGGCGCGTCACCCTGTGGATCCGTGGAACAATCGTCGCTCGTGACCACCGCAGCCAAGTCCGTCAAGCCGGACACCGTCGGAGTCCGCGCGGTCGACGCCGCCCGCACCGCCCTCCTCGACCTCGTGGCCGAGGCCGACGTGGGCGGGCATCTCGGCTGGACCGCCGAGGACGATCGCCTGGTGACCCACTACTTCGAGTGCCTGCGCCGCGGCTACCGCGGGTGGCGGTGGGCGGTGACGGTGGCCCGGGCGCCGAGGCTGAAGTACGTCACCGTCGACGAGGTCGTGCTGCTGCCCGGCGACGACGCCGTGATCGCGCCGGAGTGGGTCCCCTACCGCGACCGCATCCAGGCCGGCGACCTCAGCCCCGGTGACCTGCTGCCCACCGAGGAGGACGACCCGCGGCTGGTGCCCGGCTACCTCGCCGGGGACCCCGGTGACGAGCTCGTCGACCAGGACACCATGCGCGAGATGGTCTTCGAGCTGGGTCTGGGTCGTCCCCGGGTGCTCTCGCTGGAGGGCCGGGACCTGGCGGCGCAGCGCTGGTACGACGGCAGCCATGGTCCCGAGGCGCTGCTCGCGCAGTCGGCTCCGGCACCCTGTGCCACGTGCGGGTTCCTGGTCCGGCTCGCCGGGCCGCTGTCGCAGGTGTTCGGGGTGTGCGCGAACGCCCAGGCCAACGACGACGGCCGGGTGGTCTCCCGCGACCACGGCTGCGGTGCGCACTCCGAGGCGCAGCTGGGCACGAGAAGCAGGCCGCAGCCGCTCCCCGACCCGGTCCTCGACACGCTGTCCTGGGACGAGCTGGAGAAGTTCTGAGGTCTCCTGAGGTCTTCTGGAGGTCTCGCTCCCGCGCGGTGTGTCAAGGGAGTCGTTGAGCGAGCGGATCTTTGCCGGGCACGCCGGCTGAGGACGCGCACTCCCCGCTCGACGTACACCAGGGCGAGGTTCTCCGCGCCGCCTCGCGGCGCGTCCGGGCCGTGGAACGGCGACCGTCGTTCTCGGTGGCCTGGCGCCGGGCGTGAGACCGGCGACGCCGGAGGCCAGCAGGAGCGCACGTCCGACCGGCGCCCGCGCGCCATTCGCGCCTGTGCGGAGTTACCGCGACGTACCGACCGATCCGCGCGCGGCAACGGCTCCTGTGCGGAGTTAGCGCTGGACTACCCGAGGACTAGCTAGCGGGACTCGCGGGCCCTGCGGCGGTTCCTGCGCCGGCGGCAGTACTCCCAGCCGAACACGCCGAGCGCGAAGCCGGTGAGGCAGGTCCACTGCCACCAGCCGCGCCCGGCGGCCTCGAGCCGGCTGTGGAAGGGCAGCAGCACCAGGAACGCGAGGAGGAACATCCCGGTCCCCACGGCGACCGTCCAGGTGCCGTCCAGGTCGAGCGGGTCGACGTCGGCGACGACGTAGGTCCGGTTGCCTATCTCGTGCGTGACCACGCCGTCGACGGGCTGCTCGGGGTAGTCGGAGTGCTGCACATCTCGAATGTACGGGACGCCTCGGCGGCCGGGGCCGGGCAACCTCGCCGTTACACGGCTCTGCCATGATCCGCGCGTGGACACCTTCTTCAAGATCACCGAGCGCGGCTCGACCCTCGGGCGCGAGGTCCGCGGAGGGGTCGTGACCTTCTTCACGATGGCCTACATCATCGTGCTCAACCCCCTGATCCTCGGCTTCGCGAAGGACGCCGACGGACGCTACCTCGGGGGAGGAGCCGGCCCGGACCTGCCGCTGATCGCGGCCGCGACGGCGCTGGTGGCGGGCGTGATGACGATCCTGATGGGGCTGGTCGCCAACTACCCGCTCGCTCTCGCCACCGGGCTCGGGCTCAACGCCTTCGTCGCCTTCTCGATCGCCTCCGGGATGTCGTGGCAGGACGCCATGGGTCTGGTGGTCCTCGAGGGCCTGGTGATCCTGGTGCTGGTGCTCACCGGGTTCCGGAGCGCGGTGTTCCACGCCGTACCAGCGCAGCTGAAGACCGCGATCAGCGTCGGCATCGGTCTGTTCATCGCCCTGATCGGCCTGGTCGACGCCGGGTTCGTGCGCCGCATCCCGGACGCGGCGAACACCACCGTCCCGGTGCAGCTCGGGGCGACCGGCTCCCTGGACGGGTGGCCGGTGCTGGTCTTCGCCGCCGGGCTCGTCGTGATGGTGACCCTGTTCGTGCTGAGGGTGCGCGGCGCGATCCTCGTGTCGATCATCGCCGCCACCGTGCTCGCGGTCGTCGTCGAGGCGGTCGCGAACGTCGGGCCGTCGGTGTCGGGGGAGAAGGTGAACCCGAACGGCTGGAGCCTCAACGTCCCGGCGCTGCCGGACAAGGTCGTCGACACCCCGGACTTCGGGCTGCTGGGGCAGGTGTCGCTGTTCGGTGCCTTCGAGCGGGTCGGCGTGGTGACCGCGGTGCTGTTCGTCTTCACGCTGATGCTCGCCGACTTCTTCGACACCATGGGCACGATGACCGCGATCGGCGCGGAGGCCGGCCTGCTCGACGAGGACGGGGTCCCCCCGAACAGCCAGCGCATCCTGGTCGTCGACTCCGTGGCGGCGGCGGCCGGTGGCTTCGCGTCGGTGTCGAGCAACACCTCCTACATCGAGTCCGCCTCCGGCGTCGGCGAGGGTGCCCGGACCGGTCTGGCCAGCGTGGTCACCGGCGTGCTGTTCCTGCTCGCGACCGTGCTGTCGCCCCTGGTGGCGATCATCCCGAACGAAGCAGCCACCCCGGCGCTGGTGCTGGTCGGCTTCTTGATGATGCAGCAGGTCAAGCACATCGCATGGGAGGACGTGGAGATCGCGCTGCCGGCCTTCCTGACCATCGTGCTGATGCCCTTCACCTACTCGATCTCGGTCGGGATCGGGGCCGGCTTCCTCGCCTACGTGCTCATCAAGGTGGTCCGCGGGAAGGCGGCGGTCGTGCACCCGCTGCTGTGGGTGGTCTCTGCGCTGTTCCTGGTCTACTTCTTCATCCAGCCGGTCAAGCAGCTGCTGGGCGCGTGAGAGTATCGCCGACCTCGGGCACCCGGGCTTGTCTCGGAGCCCTCCGGGGTAGATGCTCGACCGCGGCATCCCCGCCGCCTGACGAAGGGAGCACCACATGACCACCACGCCCGGCGAGCCGGTCAACGACGAGGACATCACCACCACGGGCGTCACCGACAGCAGCGGCGGAGACGCCGACGGGACGGACGGTGCCGACGCCGACGGCACCGACGGCGACGCCACCGACACCACCGACGGCGACGCCAGCGACGGGGCGGACGCCGACGGCACCGACGGCGACGCCACGGACACCACCGACGGTGACGCCAGCGACGGCGGAGACGCCGACGGCACCGACGGCTGAGCTGTTGCCAGACCCACGTCCGGACGCACCGCCACACCCGCCGGTCGCGGCCCTGGAGCTGCTCAGCGGTGACGCCCAGACCTTCCTCGCGAAGGTCTGGGCGTCCCGCTCGCACATCCACCGCGAGGACCCCGGGTCGATCGGTCGGCTCGTCGGCCTGCTGAGCCTCGACGACGTGGACCGGCTGCTGACGGGTACGGCGATCCGCACCCCCGCCGTGCGCATCGCCCGGGACGGGAACGTCCTGCCGGCCTCGGCGTACACCCGGCACGCGACCCTGGCCGGCCAGCCGCTGACCGGGCTGCTGGACCCGCGCAAGGTCTTCGAGCTCTTCGACGGCGGCGCGACCGTGGTGCTGCAGGGACTGCACCGCTACTGGGAGCCGCTCGGCGCGCTGGTCGCCGACCTCGAGCTGGCGCTGGGCCATCCCTGCCAGGCGAACGCCTACCTGACCCCGCCGGGGGCCCAGGGGTTCGCGGTGCACTCCGACACCCATGACGTCTTCGTGTTCCAGACCCACGGCAGCAAGGTGTGGGAGGTGCACGCCCCCGACGGCGACGTGCAGACCGTGGTGCTCGAGCCGGGGGTCAGCATGTACCTCCCGACCGGCACCCCGCACGCCGCCCGGGCCCAGGAGACGGTGTCGCTGCACGTCACGATCGGCATCAACCAGCTGACCTGGCGCCACCTCCTGGACCGGGCGCTGGCCGGGGCGCTCGAGGACACCGGCGCCCAGCACCTTCCGGCGGGCTACCTCGACGACCCGTCCCTGCTCGCCGACGGGCTCACCGAGCGGGTGGACGCCCTGGTGAGCGCCCTGCAGGCACTCGACCCGCACGCGGCCGCCGACGCCCAGGTGCACCGGTTCCTGACCGGCCGCACCCTGTGGCAGCGCGGCGGGCTGCGCGACCGGGTCGCGGCCGAGGAGCTGTGCGACACGAGCGTGCTGCGCCGGCGACCCGGGCACCCGTGCGTCCTGGTGCCCGACGGTGAGCACCTGCGCGTGCTGCTCGGCGACCGCCAGCTGGTGATGCCGATCCGGCTCCGCGGGGCGCTGGAGACCGTCCGCGCCGCGTCGACGCTGCAGCCCGCCGACCTGGCCGGGCACCTCGACGAGCAGAGCCGGCTGGTGGTCTGCCGACGGCTGGTCCGCGAGGGTCTGCTCGAAGTCGCAGGATGACCTACTGCTGCTCGGCGGCCAGCCTCGAGCGCGACGAGCCCGCCCGCGGCTCCGCCTCCACCGTGCGGGCGTTCCTGCTGGTCGAGAACTCCGGACCGTGGGGGGTCGACGCGCTCCGCGACGCCCGGCTGCCCGAGGAGGTGAAGGCGGGTCTGCGCGCCCGCGCGGCCCGCTCCGGCGTCCGGGTGCTGCTGATCCGCCGGCACCGGGGGGTGGGGTCCGGCGCCGGGCTGCGCGTCTTCGCCGCCTGGGCCGAGGCCGCCTCCCCGTGGCTGGAGACGACGGTGCTGGACCGGCCCGAGGCGCTGCTGGACCTCGACCTCGACGCCCTCGGACGCGGACGGTCACCCGGGCTGACCCGGACCGACCGGCCGGTGTTCTGCGTGTGCACGCACGGCCGGCACGACAGCTGCTGTGCCGTGCTGGGCCGCCCCACGGCCATGGCGCTGACCGCCTCGCACCCGGAGGAGACCTGGGACGTCTCGCACATCGGCGGTGACCGGTTCGCCGCCAACGTGCTGGTGCTGCCCGAGGGCCTCTACTACGGGCGGGTCTCGGCGGCGGCCGCTCCGTCCCTGGCCGCCGGACACCTCGCCGGTCACCTGGACCTCGACCTGCTCCGCGGCCGGTCCGGCTTCGGGTTCGCCGTCCAGGCCGCCGAGATCGCGGTGCGCCGCGAGCTGGGGGAGACGCGCACGAACGCCGTACGCCTGCTCCAGACGTCCCGGGAGGGCGAGGAGGTGACGGCGCGGCTCGACGTCGCCGGTGCGACCTACGACGTGGTGGTGCGGTGCTCGCGGACCGCGCAGGAGCACCTGCTCACCTGCCGGGCCCGCCGCGCCGAGCCGGCCCCCACCTACGACGTGCTGTCCCTCACTAGGCGGAATAGTTAGCACGGGTAATGAGTTATCCTCAGCAACATGCCTTCCGTCGAGAGAGTCGCCCGCACCGACAGCGGGCTCGCGTCCGCGCTGCGTATCTCCGTGGCGCGGCTGTCGCGTCGCCTGCGCAGCGAGCGTGACCCGGAGAACGAGCTGCTCCCGGTGAGCCAGCTCTCCGTGCTCGGGTCGCTGTTCCGCCACGGCGAGTGCACCATCGGCGAGCTCGCCGCGCTCGAGCGCGTGCAGCCGCCGTCGATGACGCGCACCGTCACCGGACTCGAGTCGGGCGGCTACGTCCTACGTCGCCGGGGCGAGACAGACGGCCGCCAGGTCGTCGTCGCGCTCTCGCCCAAGGGCGTCGAGACGCTGGCCGCGGACCGGCGCCGCCGCGACGCGTGGCTCGCGCAGCGGCTGCGCGAGCTCTCCGTGGAGGAACGCACCGTGCTGCGAGCGGCAGCACCCATCATCGAGAGACTGGCCCAGACTTGAGTCCCACCTTCCGTTCCCTGTCCGTCCGCAACTACCGGCTGTACGCGTCAGGGGCCGTCGTCTCCAACGTCGGCACCTGGATGCAGAGGATCGCCCAGGACTGGCTGGTCCTCCAGCTGACCCACAACAACGGCACCGCGCTCGGCATCACCACCGGCCTCCAGTTCCTGCCGATCCTGCTGCTGTCGCCGTACGCCGGGCTGATCGCCGACCGCTTCCCCAAGCAGCGCCTGCTGCAGGTGACCCAGCTGATGCTCGCGGTCCCGGCCCTGGTGCTCGGCCTGCTCGCGGTGACCGGCGTCGCGCAGACCTGGCACGTCTACGTGCTGGCCCTCCTCTTCGGGGTCGGGTCGGCGTTCGACGCTCCGGCACGGCAGTCGTTCGTGAGCGAGATCGTCGGGGCCGAGGACCTCACCAACGCCGTCGGCCTGAACTCCGCATCCTTCAACCTGGCCAGGATGATCGGCCCGGCCCTCGCGGGCCTGCTGATCGCCGCGCTCGGCTCCGGGGTGCCCGCGACGGGTGCCGTGATCCTCATCAACGCGGTCAGCTACGGCGCCGTCATCCTCTCCCTGCAACGGATGCGGGGACACGAGCTGCACCCCGCGAAGCCGACGGAGCGCCACCCGGGGATGATCGCCGACGGGGTCCGCTACACCCTCGCGCGTCCCGACCTGATGCTGATCCTGACCATCGTGTTCTTCGCCGGCACCTTCGGACTGAACTTCCAGATCACCTCTGCGCTGATGGCCACCGAGGTGTTCCACAAGGGCGCCGGCGAGTACGGCCTGCTCGGCACCACCCTGGCGATCGGCTCGCTGTCCGGGGCACTGCTGGCGGCCCGCCGGATCCGGGTCCGGCACCGGCTGGTGATCCTGGCCGCGGTGACCTTCGGGCTCTCCGAGATCGTGGCGGGGCTGATGCCGTCCTACCTGCTGTTCGCGATCTGGACCCCGGTGATCGGCCTGTTCTCGCTGACCATGATCACCTCGGCGAACGCGACGTTCCAGATGAGCGTGGCCGCCGAGATGCGCGGTCGGGTGATGGCGCTGTACATGATGGTGTTCATGGGCGGCACCCCCGTCGGCGCGCCGATCGTCGGCTGGGTCGGGCAGGAGTTCGGTGCCCGGTGGACGCTGATCGGGGGCGGCGCGGCCACCATCCTCGGCACGCTCTTCGCGGTCGTGATGTTCAGCCGGGCCAAGGGCCTGATCGGGCCGGTGCGCGAGGACGCCGACCAGAGCCGGCTCGTCCGGCGCTCACGTCGCGAGAGCGTCGCCAGCGCGTGAGACTCGGTGAGTGTGCCTAGGGTGGCCCCGTGAACCCCCGCATCCGACGCTTGGTGATCCCTGGTGCGCTCGTCGCCCTGTTCCTGATCGTCGTCGTCGCCGCGCTGCTGAGGAGCTGACCCGGTGGCCGAGCCGCTGCTGCGCGCGCTGGCCCGGATGCGCGGGCTGGTCCTGGACGACGTGGGGCTGGTCCGGGCCGTCGCGTCGGGCCGCCAGAAGGGCACCGCCCCCCGGTGGCGCCGGGTGGAGATGCGGTACGTCGACCTCAAGGCGGGCCGCCGGCTGCAGGTGACCGCCTACGACCAGACGCAGGCGCACACGTCGAACCACGAGCCGGGTGCCGCCGCGGCCCGGGCGGTCGACGACCTGCTCGACCAGCCGTTCGGCAGCTGGCACGTGGAGACCACGACCGAGACCCACCAGCTGCGGGTGACCCGCAGGCTCGACGCGATGGTGCACACGTCCGCCCGGGAGGCGGGCCAGCAGCCGGGGAGCGAGCCGCCCGAGCGCGAGCACGACCGGCACAAGGAGCGGCTGCTCCCCGAAGGCGACCCGGTCCTCGCGGCGCTGGGGCTCGCCGACGAGCACGGCCGCATCAAGCCCAGCCGGCAGGCGAAGTACCGCCAGGTCGAGACGTTCCTGCGCGAGCTCGCGCCGGTGGTCGACGCGGCGCTCGCCTCCGGGCGGGTCCGCCGACCGACGCCCGAGCGGCCGTTGCAGGTGGTGGACCTCGGCTGCGGCAACGCCTACCTGACCTTCGTCGCGCACCGCTTCCTGACCCAGGTGCGCGGGCTGCCGGTGCACACCACGGGGGTGGACGTGAAGGCCCAGTCCCGCGACCACAACAGCGCCCTCGCCGGCTCCCTCGGCCTGGACGCGCAGATGACCTTCGTGCACAGCGACATCGGCACCGCCGAGCTCGACCAGGCGCCCGACGTGGTGCTGGCCCTGCACGCCTGCGACACCGCCACCGACGACGCGCTGGCCCGGGCGGTCACCTGGGACGCCCCGGTGGTGCTCGCCGCGCCCTGCTGCCACCACGACGTCGCGGCCCAGCTGCGCCGGGCGCCGACCCCGGCGCCGTACTCCCTGCTGACCCGCAACGGCATCCTGCGCGAGCGGTTCGCCGACACGCTCACCGACGCGATGCGGGCCGCGGTGCTCCGGACGGTGGGCTACCGCGTGGACGTCATCGACTTCGTGGACAGCAGGCACACACCGCGCAACACCCTGCTGCGCGCGGTCCGCACCGGGGCCTCTGGCGGGGACGTCGGCGCCGAGCTGCGGGAGCTGACCGAGGCGTGGAGCGTGCACCCGAGGCTCGCGGAGCTGCTGCATGACCGGCTGGCGTAGCCGGACGCTCGGGGCCGTGGTGCTGGCGGTTCTTCCTCTCCTGCCCACGGCGACGGCGTACGGCGACCAGCCGGTGGTTCCCGGCACGACGCTGTTCTCCTTCTCCGACGACGCGATCTTCGAGTCCAGCGGGCTGGTGGACCGCGGCGACGTCGTCTACACCATCAACGACTCCGGTGACGACGCGGTCGTCTACGGCGTGGACCCGGCGACCGGACGGACCGTGAGCCGCACCACCTACGCCGACTCCGTGGAGGACGTGGAGGCGATCGCGCCCGGAGCGCACGGAACGCTGTGGGTCGGCGACACCGGGGACAACCGCCGGCGGCGCGACGACATCGCGGTCTACCGGGTCACGGCCCGGGACGGCGACCAGCCGGGCGAGCGCTACGTCCTCACCTACCCCGACGGCCCGCACGACGCGGAGACGCTGCTGGTGCAGCCGGGCACCCAGCGGGTGTTCGTGGTGTCCAAGTCGGCCCTCGGCGGCACGGTGTACGCCGCCCCCCGTCGGCTCGTCGCGGGCGGCCGGCCGAACCAGCTGCGGGCGTATGCACAGGTGCGTGGGCTGGTCACCGACGGGACGTTCTTCCCCGACGGTGAGCACGTCGTGCTCCGGACCTACGGCCAGGCGAGGGTCTACACCTTCCCCGCCTTCGGTCTGGTCGGCACGGTGCAGCTGCCGTCCCAGCCCCAGGGGGAGGGCATCTCGGTGGGCGCGAGCGGCCGGGTGCTGCTGTCCACCGAGGGCGTGCACTCCGACGTGCTCCGGGTCCGGCTGCCGTCGGCGCTGACCGCCCCCCGTGCTTCCGGCGCCCCCGCCCCGTCACCGCCCCCGTTGCCCTCGGACCGCGCCGCCGGAGCCGGCCGAGCGGATCGTGTGGACGGCGCCGAGGACGCGCCGCGCGACCTCGGGGACTGGGTGGGCATCGGCCTGGTGGCGCTCGGTGTCGCCGGGCTCGGGTATCTCACCCTGTCCACCGCCCGGTCCCATCGGGCACAGTGAGGTCGCGCCGGCCGTCGCCTCGGTCGGGGGACTCGAGACCGGCGAGGCCGGCCCCGGTCCACCGCTCCTCGAGGGTCACGTCGCGGACCACGTCCAACCAGGGCGGCACGAGCTCGCCCGGCTCGTCCCCGTCGTCGATCTCCGCGAGGAGCGTGCCGTCGGCGAGCTCGTCCACTGCCAGCCGGACGCCGTCGCGGTCCACGTGGTGCCGGCGCTTGACCAGCTCCCGCGCAGGCAGGGCCGACAGCAGCTCCCACTCGGCGTCGTCGAGGCGGACCGACGTGCAGGCGATCCGGCGCGGGTCACCACCGAGCCGGACCTTGTGGCCCAGCTTGCGGGTGACCGTGCCGTCGGACCTGCGGACCTCACGCAGCCGCAGCCGGGTGCCGACCAGGTAGCGGTCGGAGATGTCGGAGACCTCGGTGACGCCCGCAGGCACGGAGCCGACCAGGTAGCGCCTCTCGGACTCCAGGACGGCGTACTTCATCGACGTCCGACCAGGTGGAAGACCCGGCTCATCGCCCGGTAGGGGTCGCGCCGGCCGGCCTCCAGCTCGACCTCGGCGACCGCAGCGACGTCGGTGGTGGCGAGGGGCAGGTCGAGCCAGTCGCTGAACAGCCACACGCCGTACCACGCCTCCGCGGGAGCCCGCCCGTCGTGCAGGATTTGCGAGAGCTGCTCGACGGTGTCGGCGCGCGTGTCGGTGCCGAGAGCACCGCGTTCGTGGGTCGCGTCGAAGGCCGCCAGCGCGTCGGCCCACCGGCGGTCGAGTGCCGGCCGGACGGCCATCGTCGCCGCGTTCAGGGCCATGATCGAGACGATGCCGCCGGGAGCGACGCAGCCGCACAGCGCGGCCACCATCGGCCCGGGGTCCGGGAGGTACATCAGGACCCCGTGGCACAGCACGGCTGCGAACCTCTCGCCTCCGGTCGCCGCGGGGGCGTCCTCACCCGCCGCCTGCACGAGTCGCACGCGGTCACGCACGGCCGGCGCCTCGGCGCTCACCCGCTGCTCGGCCTTCCCCAGCATCGACGCCGACGGGTCGAGGACGGTGACCCGGTAGCCGAGACGGGCCAGCGGCAGGGACTGGTGTGCCGCGCCGCCTCCGACGTCCAGCACCTCGGCGGGCGGCTCCGGCAGGTGGTCGAGCAGCTGCCGGTGCAGGACGAACGTCCGGACCCGGCCCTTCACTCCTGCGTACGCCTCGTCGACGAACGGGTCGCTCAGGGCCGCCCAGGGGTCATCGGACACCGGACAAGCCTCTCAGACGATCATCCCGCCGGCCGACCGTCCGCTGGTCCGGTGGTCCTCCTTCCCGCAGCGCAGGCACCGCAGGAACCTGCCGGAGCCCTCGCTGCCGGGGTAGGTGATCGGCACCCACCTGTGGTTCGCCACCTTGCACACCGTCATCCGCTTGAGCATCAACGACCAGTCCACGACGCCCCTCCCGCCTCTGTGCCCACGGTCCCGTCGCCGTGGAGGCCTGTCAACAGGCGGCCCGTCGGTGCGTCAGAGACGCTCGACCACGTAGTCCACGCACCCGGTGAGCGCCTCGACGTCCGCAGGGTCGACGGCGGGGTACATCGCCACCCGCAGCTGGTTGCGCCCGAGCTTGCGATAGGGCTCGACGTCGACGATGCCGTTGCTCCGCAGGGTGCTGGCGACCGCGGCGGCATCCACGCTCTCGTCGAAGTCGATGGTGCCGACCACCAGGGAGCGGTCGTCGGGGTCGGTGACGTACGGCGAGGTGTAGGTCGTCTTCTCCGCCCAGGTGTAGAGCCGGCTGGAGCTGTCGGAGGTGCGGGACACCGCGAAGTCCAGGCCACCGTTCCCGTTGAGCCAGTCGAGCTGCTCGGCCATCAGGAACAGCGTCGCGACCGACGGGGTGTTCAAGGTCTGGTTCTTGGCCGAGTTGTCGATGGCCGTCGGCAGGTCCAGGAAGGCCGGGACCCAGCGGCCGGCCGCGGCGATCTCCGCTGCGCGGTCGAGGGCGGCCGGGCTCAGCACGGCGAGGTACAGCCCGCCGTCGGAGGCGAAGGACTTCTGCGGAGCGAAGTAGTAGGCGTCGACCTGGCTGATGTCCACCGGCAGCCCACCCGCGCCGGAGGTGGCGTCGACGACCATCAGCGACCCGGGGTCGGCGCCCTCGACCCGCCGCACCGGGGCCATCACCCCGGTCGAGGTCTCGTTGTGCGCCCACGCGTAGACGTCGACGCCTGCCTCGGCCCGGGGCTCCGGACGGGTGCCCGGCGCGGACTCGACGACGGTCGGGTCGGCGAGGAACGGCGCCGTCCGGGCCGCGGTGGCGAACTTGGCGGAGAACTCCCCGAAGGACAGGTGCTGGCTCCGCTCACGGATGAGCCCGAAGGTGGCGACGTCCCAGAACGCCGTCGCCCCGCCGTTGCCGAGCACCACCTCGTAGCCCTCGGGGAGCGCGAACAGCGCCGAGACGCCCTCTCGCACCCGGCCGACGAGGTTGCGCACCGGTGCCTGCCGGTGCGACGTGCCGAGCAGCGACGTGCCGGTCGCCGCCAGGGCGTCGAGCGCCTCGACCCGCACCTTGGAGGGGCCGGCCCCGAACCGTCCGTCGGCGGGGAGCAGCTGGTCGGGGATGGTGATCTGGTCGGTCACGGTGGAGCCTGCCTCGTGCGCGTAAGGAGTCGGGTCGACCTGACGTCGTCGTCAGCTCGCTGCCGCCCTAGTCTGTCACCGCACCGACCCGTTCCGCCGACCCGGGCGTCCGCGCAGGAGATCATGGGCAACCTCACACCGTCCGTCGAGCCGGTCCGGTTCAGCCACCGGGACGCGCAGGCGCTGGTCGCCGAGGTGCAGGCGGAGTACGCCGTCCTCTACGGCGAGCCGGACAGCACCCCGCTCGAGGAGAGCATGTTCGACCCACCGCTGGGCGCGTTCTTCCTGGCGTACGTCGACGGTTTGGCCGTGGCCATGGGTGGGTGGCGGATGCGGTCCGACGTACACCCGTGGGGGCTGGAGCGCGCCGCCGAGGTGAAGAGGATGTACGTCGCTCCCGCCGCCCGCCGACGGGGCTACGCGCGGTTCGTGCTCGAGCACCTGGAGCGGACCGCGCGCGAGGCTGGCGCGGACGTGATGGTGCTGGAGACCGGCACCGAGCAGCCGGAGGCGATCGCGATGTACCTCGCGGCGGGCTACTCCCTGGTGGAGGACTTCGGCTACTACTCCTGGTCGCCGAAGTCGCGGTGCTTCGGCAGGCCGCTGTAGGGGCGGGGCGCACCCCACCGCCGCGTTCGCACGCGGAGGCGCCTCACGCCCAGGCGGGGTTCCAGCCGTCGACCTCGTCGGCCTTGCGGCTCGGCGGCCCCGTGTAGACCGCCGAGGGCCGGATCAGCCGCCCGGTGCGCTTCTGCTCCAGGATGTGCGCGGACCAGCCGCCGGTGCGGGCGCAGGTGAACAGGGAGGTGAACATGGGCGGGGGTACCTCGGCGTAGTCGAGCACGATGGCGGCCCAGAACTCCACGTTCGTCTCCAGGACCCGGTCCGGCCGGCGCTGCCTCAGCTCGGCGAGCGCGGCCTGCTCCAGGGCCTCGGCGACCTCGTAGCGGGGGGCGCCGAGCTCCTTCGCCGTGCGCCGCAGGACGCGGGCGCGCGGGTCCTCGGCCCGGTAGACCCGGTGCCCGAACCCCATCAGCCGCTCACCCCTGTCCAGCAGGCCCTTGACGTAGCCCTGCGCGTCGCCGCTCCTCTCCACCGCCTCGACCATGCCGAGCACCCGGGCCGGCGCACCGCCGTGCAGCGGTCCGCTCATCGCGCCGATCGCACCGGAGAGCGCGGCCGCGACGTCGGCGCCGGTCGAGGTGATGACGCGTGCGGTGAAGGTGGAGGCGTTCATGCCGTGCTCGGCCGCGGAGCTCCAGTAGGCGTCGATCGCCTGGACGTGCTTGGGGTCCGCCTCGCCCTTCCAGCGGATCATGAACCGCTCCGCGAGGCTGGATGCGCGGTCCACCTCGCGCTGGGGGACCACCGGGAGGTTGAGGCCCCGGGCGGCCTGGGCGGCGTAGGACAGCACCATCACCGCGACCCGGCTCAGGTCCTCGCGGGCCTGCTCGTCGGAGATGTCGTAGGTCTGGCGCATCCCGAACGCGGGCGCGAGCATCGCGACGGCGGCCTGCACGTCGACACGGATGTCGCCCGTGTGCACGGGGATGTTGTAGGGCTCGGCGGGCGGCAGCCCGGGCTCGTAGCAGCCGTCGATCAGCAGCCCCCACACCTTCTCGAAGGGGACCCGGCCGACGAGGTCCTCGATGTCCACGCCGCGGTAGCGCAGCGCGGAGCCCTCCTTGTCCGGCTCGGCGATCTCGCTCGCGAACGCGACGACGCCTTCAAGACCGTGGTGGACCTCGACCATGGACGACTCCTTCGTCACGCAGCCGCCTGACGCACGCCAGACGCTGGCCCATCATGCCCACCCGGTCGCATCCGCGTCACGAGCAGGGGGCCGGTTGCTAGGTTCGGGAGATGACCGCACCGCCCGAGCAGGACCTCGGCAGGCTCCGCCGCGAGTACGGCGACCGCGGGCTCGACACCCCCGACCTGGCCGACGACCCGGTCGCGATGTTCCGCCGCTGGTTCGACGACACCGTCGCGGCGGGCGTGCACGAGCCGAACGCGATGGTGGTCGCGAGCGTCTCCGCGGACGGCCGCCCCTCGGCGCGGCTGGTGCTGCTCAAGGGCCTCGACGAGCAGGGCTTCGTGTTCTACACCAACTACGAGTCGCGCAAGGGCCGCGAGATCGAGGCGAACCCGGCCGTGTCGCTGCTGTTCCCCTGGCACGACCTGCAGCGTCAGGTCCGGGTGGACGGCGTCGCGTCGCGGGTCACGGTCGAGGAGAGCCAGGCCTACTTCTCCAGCCGCCCGCTGGAGTCCCAGCTCGGGGCCTGGGCCTCCCCGCAGTCGGAGGTGGTCCGGTCCCGCTCGGCCCTCGACGAGAGGTACGGCGGGGTGCTGGCCCGGTTCGCCGACGCGGACGTCGTACCCGTCCCGCCGTTCTGGGGCGGATACCGGGTCTCCCCCCGCGAGGTGGAGTTCTGGCAGGGCCGCAAGGGCCGGATGCACGACCGGCTGGTGTACCAGCGGGAGAGCGGGTCGGACGGCTGGAGGGTGGAGCGGCTGGCTCCCTGACGGCCTGGGCTACCGCTCACCGCCTGCATCCCTGGGAGACTGCAGGCAGCCCACCCCCGAAAACCACTTGTGAGTGAGGACTCACTCACTTACTCTGGCCGGATGACCCGATCCGCCTCGCCCCGCCGCACCAGCCGGGCCGCCCCGATGGCGCCGGACGAGCGCCGTCGCGCGATCGTCGACGTCGCCGTACCCCTCCTGCTCCAGCACGGGCACGCCGTCACCACCAAGCAGATCGCCGAGGCGGCCGGCATCGCGGAGGGCACCATCTTCCGGGTCTTCGAGGACAAGTCCGCGCTGCTGATGGCGGCGGCCGAGGAGACCATGAACCCCTCGAGCGGCAGCGACGACCTGTCCGCGGCGCTCGCCGGAGTCACCGACCTGCACGAGCGGGTCAAGGTCACCGCCCGGCACCTGGCGGACCGGTCCGAGAAGGTGATGGCCGTGATGATGGCGCTGCGCGGGCTGTGGATGAGCCAGGCGTCGGAGTCCGGGCACCGGGACCACCGACCCGGCCCGCCGCAGTTCGTCATCGACTCGCACCGCGCGCTGCTGGACCGGCTGACCGCGGTCTTCGAGCCGCACCGCGACGAGCTCGCCGTGCCGCCGCGCAAGGCGGCGCTGCTGCTGCGGACGCTGACTCTCGGGCTGCGGCACCCGGGTGCCGACCAGGAGCCGATGCTGGCTCCGGAGGAGATCGCCGACGTGCTGCTCGACGGCATCCGGAAGGGGAACGCCTGACATGCTGCTGCGACTCCTCCGCGAGCACCTCGCGCCGTACCGCTCCCAGCTGTGGCTCGTGGTGCTGCTCCAGTTCGTGGGCACGATGGCTGCGCTCTACCTGCCCAGCCTCAACGCCGACATCATCGACAACGGCGTGGCCCGCGGCAACACCGGATACATCACCCACACCGGCATGGTGATGCTCGGCGTGTCACTGCTGCAGATCATGTGCAGCTGCGCAGCTGTGTACGTCGGTGCGCGCACCGCCATGGGCTTCGGACGCGACCTCCGGTCGGCCCTCTTCCACCGCGTCGGCACCTTCTCCAGCCGCGAGGTGCACCAGATCGGTGCGCCGTCCCTGATCACCCGCAACACCAACGACGTGCAGCAGGTGCAGATGCTCGTGCTGATGACCTGCACCATGATGGTCGCGGCGCCGATCATGATGGTCGGTGGCGTGCTGATGGCGATGCGCGAGGACATCGGGCTGTCCTGGCTCCTGGCCGTCTGCGTTCCCGTGCTCGTGGCGACGGTCGGGTTCATCATCAGCCAGATGATCCCCGGCTTCCGCCTCATGCAGAAGCGGATCGACGGCGTCAACCGCATCCTGCGCGAGCAGATCACCGGCATCCGGGTGGTCCGGGCCTTCGTGCGTGAGCCGTTCGAGACCCGCCGCTTCGGGACCGCGAACGACGACCTGACCGCCGTCGCCGTCACCACCGGCCGGTGGATGGCCACCATGTTCCCGGCCGTGATGCTGATCCTGAACGCCTCCAGCGTCGCGGTGCTGTGGTTCGGCGGGCACCGCGTCGACTCGGGCGCCATGCAGATCGGTGCCCTGACCGCGTTCCTGGCCTACCTGGTGCAGATCCTGATGTCGGTGATGATGGCGACCTTCATGCTGGTCATGGTGCCCCGCGCGTCGGTGTGCGCGGACCGCATCGGCGAGGTCCTCGACCTGGAGTCGTCCGTCGTGCCTCCCGCCGACGCGGTCACCGAGCTCGTCGGCCACGGGGAGCTGGAGTTCCGCAGCGTCGAGTTCACCTATCCCGGGGCGGAGGAGCCGGTGCTCCGCGACGTGTCGTTCACCGCGCGACCCGGCGAGACGACCGCCATCATCGGCTCCACGGGGTCGGGCAAGACCACGATGGTCGGCCTGGTCCCGCGGCTGTTCGACGTCACCGGCGGCGCTGTGCACGTCGACGGGATCGACGTACGCCGCATCGACCCGCAGCTGCTCTGGAGCCGGATCGGGCTGGTGCCGCAGAAGGCGTTCCTGTTCTCGGGGACGGTGGCGAGCAACCTGCGCTACGGCAAGCCGGACGCCACGGAGGAGGAGATGTGGCAGGCCCTGGAGATCGCGCAGGGCCGTGACTTCGTCGAGGCCATGCCCGAGGGTCTCGAGGCGCCGATCTCCCAGGGCGGCACGAACGTCTCCGGCGGTCAGCGTCAGCGGATCGCGATCGCCCGCGCGCTGATCCGCAGGCCGGAGATCTACCTCTTCGACGACTCGTTCTCTGCTCTGGACCTGGCCACCGACGCCCGCCTGCGCGCCGCGCTGGCTCCGGCCACGTTGGACTCCACAGTCGTGATCGTCGCCCAGCGGGTCTCCACGATCATCGGTGCCGACCAGATCCTGGTCCTCGACGACGGGAAGGTCGTCGGACGCGGACGGCACGACGAGCTGCTCGCCACCTGTGAGACCTACCGAGAGATCGTCGCGTCCCAGCTGACCGCGGAGGAGGCGGCATGACCACCACGAAGCCCGGCGGCAGGATGCGGGAGACCGAGCGCATCCAGGTCGGCGGCGGACCCGGACGCGGCGGCCCGATGGGCGGTGGCATGGTCGGGCAGAAGTCGATGAGCTTCGGCCCGTCCGCGCGGCGCCTGGTCGCCCGGATGCGCCCCGAGCGGAGCCGGGCCCTCGCGGTGGTGGTGCTCGCGGTCGTCAGCGTCGGGCTGACCGTGATCGGTCCGAAGATCCTCGGGCACGCCACGGACCTGATCTTCTCCGGCCTGTTCGGTCGTCAGCTCGCCGGCACCACCAAGGCCCAGGCCGTCGAGTCGCTGCGCGCGAAGGGGGACGGCCGGCTCGCGGACATGCTCTCGCAGATGAACGTCGTGCCCGGCCAGGGCGTCGACTTCGACGCCGTACGCAACGTCCTGCTGCTGGTGCTGGCGGTGTACGTCGCCGCGTCGATCCTCGCGTGGCTGCAGGGGTTCGTGCTCAACGGCGTCGTGCAGAACACCGTGCGCCGGATGCGTGCCGACGTCGAGGAGAAGATCAACAGCCTGCCGCTCAGCTACTTCGACAAGCAGCCGCGGGGTGAGCTGCTGTCCCGGGTCACCAACGACATCGACAACGTCAGCCAGACGCTCCAGCAGACGATGAGCCAGCTGCTCGTCTCCCTGCTCACGGTGGTCGGGGTGATCACGATGATGATCTCCATCTCGCCGACGCTGGCACTCGTGGCGCTGGTGACGGTGCCGGTGTCCATGCTGGTCACCAGCCAGATCATGAAGCGATCGCAGGGCAAGTTCATCTCCCAGTGGCGGCGCACCGGCCAGCTCAACGCGCACATCGAGGAGACCTTCAGCGGGCACGCGCTGGTCAAGGTCTTCGGCCGTCAGCAGGAGGTCCAGGAGGTCTTCGAGCGCGAGAACGACGAGCTGTTCGAGGCCAGCTTCGGGGCCCAGTTCATCTCCGGTCTGATCATGCCGATGATGATGTTCATCGGCAACGTCAACTACGTGGTGATCGCCGTGCTCGGTGGCCTCCGGGTGGCCAGCGGGACGATGAGCCTCGGCGACGTGCAGGCCTTCATCCAGTACTCCCGCCAGTTCACCCAGCCGCTGACCCAGGTCGCCTCGATGGTCAACCTGCTGCAGTCCGGAGTGGCCTCGGCCGAGCGGGTCTTCGAGCTGCTGGACGCCGAGGAGGAGCCGGTCGAGGAGCTGCAGCCGCTCGCCGTCGGCGGTCGGGGCGAGGTGGTCTTCGAGCACGTGTCGTTCCGCTACGAGGACGACCAGCCCCTGATCGACGACCTGTCGCTGGTCGCCACGCCCGGCCAGACCATCGCGATCGTCGGGCCGACGGGTGCCGGCAAGACCACGCTGGTGAACCTGATCATGCGGTTCTACGACGTCGACGGGGGCAGGATCACCCTGGACGGGGTCGACATCGCCAGCATGCGGCGCAGCGACCTGCGCGGGATGACCGGGATGGTGCTGCAGGACACCTGGCTGTTCGAGGGCACCATCCGCGACAACATCGCCTACGGTCGCCCCGACGCGTCCGAGGCGGACATCATGCAGGCGGCCCAGGCCACCTTCGTGGACCGCTTCGTGCACAACCTGCCCGAGGGCTACGACACGATCGTCGACGAGGAGGGCAGCAGCATCAGCGCCGGCGAGCGCCAGCTGGTCACCATCGCCCGCGCCTTCCTGGCCGACCCCGCGCTGCTGATCCTCGACGAGGCGACCAGCTCGGTGGACACCCGCACCGAGCTCCTCGTGCAGCAGGCGATGGCTGCCCTGCGCTCGGACCGCACCAGCTTCGTGATCGCCCACCGGCTGTCCACGATCCGCGACGCCGACCTGATCCTGGTGATGCAGGCGGGCGCCATCGTGGAGCAGGGCACGCACGAGGAGCTGCTCCTGGCCGACGGAGCCTATGCCGCCCTGTACAACTCCCAGTTCGCCCAGGCCCTGGTCTGACCCGCGGCGTCCGCCCGGCCGGCCCGGGGGCGTGGCGAGGCAGGCTGTCGATGCTGTCGAGTCGGCGCGTCTGCAGGGCGTGACCCTGTCGAGTCGGCGCGTCTGCAGGGCGTGACCCTGTCGAGTCGGCGCGTCTGCAGGGCGTGCGCAAGGGTGACGATTCGTCGGACCGCTGCGGACGCGTGCCCGGCCGGACGCTGCCGGCACCCAGTGGACGGCAACGGTCGTCGCAGCGCCGGATACGGAGCCGTTGCCGCTCATCTGGACGGCAACGGTCGTCGCAGCGCCGGATACGGAGCCGTTACCGCTCACATGGACGACAACGGTTGTGGGGACGGCGAGATCCGGACCGTTCCCGCGCATGGAGGCGGCAAGCCCTGCGAACGCGCCGACTCGGGCGCCGTCGCCCTGCGAACGCGCCGACTCGGGCGCCGTCGCCGTGCAGACACGCCGCGAGCTACGTGTGGGGCCGACGATGTGCGGGCCGTCCGACGATGGGTGCGCGCCGTACGCCGTCAAGCTTGATGCTCCCCATGGCAATCCGGCACTCCCCCTGGGGCATGGGATACGCCAGACATCCGTGGGAGCGGTGCGGGCCGCCGAGCGGCTCATCGGCACGGCGTGACCGTGCCGAGTGGGGGCGTCTGCACGCCATACCGAAAGGTAACGCTTGGTCGGATCGAAACGGGCCCGGGTGCCCGGCCGGACGCGCTGCTGGGACTCGGTGGACGGCAACGGTTGTCACAGCGCCGGAAACGGAGCCGTTGCCGCACATATGCACGGCAACGGTTGTTCGGGTGGCGAGATCGCGACCGTTCCCGCACATGGAAGGAGGCAAGCCGTGCAGACGCGCCGACTCGAGCCACCGACCTGGTGATCGGCACGGAGGAGGCGCAGGGAGGCCGGACAAGAGAACAGCCCGTGGGCGTTGCGGTGCGAGACCGCTCTCCGGTCGGATGATGTCCGGAGCGCCCACGGGCCGGGTGACTGCTGGGTATTACCAGCGCGCACTGCAGTCAGCGTGGCTGGTTGGTGCGCTGCTAGCGAGCAGCCACCTCACGAATCCGTGAAGAATGCACTCTCGGACCACCTCCTCTCTCGTGTGCGAACACGGTACGTCGCGGCCGTGCCGCCGGACAAGCGGTTTGTCACGATGAGAACGTTGGCCCATGCAGACAGAGTCCGGGCGGCCGCGGCCCCGTTTGCGCTCGGTGCTCACCGACATACGCCCGCTGCAGGTCTCACCGCCCTTCCGCCGGCTGTTCCTCGGCAGCACGGTGTCCCAGCTCGGCCAGCAGATGACGAATGTCGCTGTCGCCATCCAGGTCTACGACATCACCGGCTCGTCGTTCTTCGTCGGCCTCGTCGGGGTGTTCGCGCTCGTCCCGCTGGTCGCGCTGGGCCTCTACGGCGGCGCCATCGCCGACGCGGTCGACCGTCGCTCCCTCGCCCTGTTCGCCAGCGCGGGCCTGTGGGCTGTGTCCCTGGCCCTGGCCCTGCAGGCGTTCGCGGGCAACGGGTCGGTGTGGGTCCTCTACGCATGCATCGCGGTGCAGTCCGGCTTCTACGCGATCAACAACCCGGCACGCAGCGCGATGATGCCGCGGCTGCTCGACAAGGAGCTGATCCCCGCCGCGTCGGCGCTGAACATGGCCTCCTTCAACCTCGGGTTCACCTTCGGACCGGTCATCGGGGCGATGGCGATCACCTGGCACGGCTTCGGGGCGGCGTACACCATCGACGTCCTCACCTTCTCGGCCGCCTACTACGCCCTCGTCCGGCTGCCGAGGATGCCTCCCCTCGAGAACAGCCCGCGGGCGGGATTCCGGTCGGTGGTCGACGGCCTGCGGTTCCTGCGGCACTCGCCGAACCTGCGGATGACCTTCGTGGTGGACCTCTGTGCGATGGTGCTCGCGCAGCCACGGGCACTGTTCCCGGCGCTGGCCTACAAGGTGTACGGCGGTGGCGCCGGCGCCGTGGGCGTCCTCCAGGCCTCCCCGGCCGCCGGGGCGGTGGTGGCCTTCCTGTTCTCGGGATGGGTGGGCAGGGTCCGCCTGCAGGGGCTGGCGGTCGTGGTGTCGGTGGTCATCTATGGCGCCGCCGTCGGTGGTGTCGGTCTGACGGACGTGCTCTGGGTGGGGGTGGTGTTCCTGGCGATCTCGGGGATGGCGGACATGGTGAGCGCCGCCTACCGCTCCACGATGCTGCAGGTGGCCGCGCCCGACCAGCTGCGCGGCCGGCTGCAGGGGGTCTTCATCGTCGTGGTCGCCGGCGGGCCTCGCGCGGGGGACTTCCTGGCCGGGTCGGTGGCCAGCACCGTCGGCGAGCGGGTCGCCCTCCTGGTGGGGGGTCTCGCCTGCGTGGTCGGGGTGCTCACCGCCAGCGCGCTGTCCCGCCGGTTCCTCGAGTACGACGCCCGCCACCCCACCCCCTGAACCGCCGGTCCGACCTCGGGCCGGCCGTGGGCGAGGGCGTGGCCGGCATCACGGAACAACCCCCGAGAAACGATGGTTGTAGCACACAAATAAAGGGTACCGTGGCAGCCAGCGACGAGAACCTGCGCAACCACCGAAGGAAACCGAAGGCTCATGACCCAGACCATCCCGCCCGCCGGCAAGCACCTGGCACCCGGTCGGCACCTCGCCCGCGTGGCGGAGGACTCCTCGAGCAGCCAGGGAGGGGGCCGGCACGCCGCCACCTCCGTGCGCACGGAGCAGGCGACCGAGCCTGGACAGATGTCGCACCGCGAGATCCTCGAGGCGCTGTCCGGGCTGCTGCTCGGGCTGTTCGTCGCGATGCTGTCCTCGACCGTCGTGTCCAACGCCCTGCCGCGGATCGTCGCCGACCTGCACGGCAGCGAGTCCGGCTACACCTGGGTGGTGGTGGCCACGCTGCTGACGATGACCGCCTCGACCCCCATCTGGGGCAAGCTGTCGGACCTGTTCAGCAAGAAGATGCTGGTGCAGACGGCGCTCGTCGTCTACTCGGTCGGCTCCCTGGCAGCCGCCGTCTCGCCGAACATGGGGTCCCTGATCGCCTCGCGCGCCCTGCAGGGGCTCGGTGTCGGTGGTCTGACGGCGCTGGTGCAGGTGGTGATCGCCTCGATCGTCTCGCCGCGTGAGCGTGGCCGCTACTCGGGCTACATCGGAGCGGTGTTCGCCCTCGCCACCGTGAGCGGACCGCTCATCGGCGGCGTGATCGTGGACTCCTCCCTGGGCTGGAGGGGCTGCTTCTTCGTCGGGCTCCCGGTCGCAGCCCTCGCGTTCGTCGTGCTCCAGAAGACGCTGCACCTCGCGACCGTCAGGCGCGAGGTGAACATCGACTACCTCGGCGCCGGGCTGATCACCGGTGGTGTGTCCACGCTGCTGATCTGGGTGTCGCTCGCCGGCAGCAGCTTCGGCTGGGCCTCGTTCACGAGCGCGTGGATGGTCGTGCTTGGCGTGCTGCTCCTGGTCGCCGCGGTGGTCGTGGAGTTCCGCGCCGCCGAGCCCATCATCCCGTTGCGGCTGTTCCGGGACCGGACCACGAGCCTGGCGACCTTCGCCTCGGTGATGGTCGGTGTGGCGATGTTCGGCTCCACGGTCTACCTGTCCCAGTACTTCCAGATCGCCCGGGGCATGACCCCCACGCACGCCGGCCTGATGACGGTCGCGATGGTCGGCGGCCTGGTCGTCTCGAGCCTCACGACGGGCCGGATCATCAGCCGCTTCGGCCGCTGGAAGCGCTACCTCGTCGGCGGCATGGTGCTGACCGTGGTGGGCCTGTTCCTGCTCGGCTCCATCGACGACACGACCAGCCTGGTGCGGGTCGGGCTCTTCATGGCCGTCCTCGGTCTCGGCCTGGGCGCGACGATGCAGAACCTCGTGCTGGCGGTCCAGAACAACACCGCGCAGAAGGACATGGGCGCCGCCAGCTCCCTCGTCGCGTTCTTCAGGTCGATGGGCGGCTCGATCGGGGTGTCGGCGCTCGGTGCGGTGCTCAGCCACCACGTCACCGCCGACGTCACGGCCGGACTCGCCCGGCTCGGGGTGCAGAGCGGGTCCGGCTCCGGATCGAGCGGGATCCCGAACATGGCCACCCTCCCGGCGCCCGTGCGTGCGGTGTTCGAGGCGGCCTACGGGCAGGGGATCGGCACCATCTTCATGATCGCGGCCCCGTGTGCCCTGGTCGCGCTCGTCGCCGTGCTGTTCATCCGCGAGGTGCCGCTGCGCACCACCATCGAGAGGGCGGACGAGGTCCGCACGGCCCGTGCGCCGGAGCTCGCCGTGGCTCGTTGAGCGCTGAGCGCCCGGCGAAGGCTCAGCCCTCGGGATCCACGAGGGCGGTCGGGTCCCGCGTCGGGAGGACCGGACCGTCCCCGGCCCGCTGCACCGGGACCCGCGCCGTCGCCGCCGCTCCCGAGGGGGCACGCGGCCCGACGAGGGCGACGGTGGCCACGCTGGTCACCGCCAGCAGCAGGAGAACGACCACAGGACCGGTCGCCGAGGTCAGCCACGGAGCGACCAGCGATCCGGTCAGGGCGGCACCGACCATCACGCTGTCGGTGAGGCCGAGCGCCCCGGCCCGCTGGGCATCCGGTACGGCGTCCTGGATCGCCTCGGTGACGGCCCCCTCGACGTGCACGGTGGCAGCACCGGCCAGCACCAGGGGCAGCGCCGCCCACAGCACCGTGGGGGCGGCCGGGACCACGGCGATCGAGCCGCCGAGGAGCATCAGGCCCCACCTGGCCCGACCGCGTGCCGACGAGCCGAGCCGCCACAACAGGGGTGCGGCCACCGCGCCGAAGCCGAACAGGCCGGTCGCGAGCCCATAGCCGGCGCCGGCGTCGTGCCAGAGGTCCGCGGCCGCCGGGAGCAGGGCGAGAAGGAGCACGGCGTCCACCGCGTTGAGCAGCCCGGCCACCCCGATCGCCCGACGGGCCGACGACGACGCCCGCAGGGTGGAGCCGATCCGTGAGCCCGTCGCGGACGCGCCCGCTGTGGCAGCCGGCGCGGGCCGCGGGAGCACCACCCCGCTGACGGCTGCTGCGGCGAGGACGGTGAGAGCCACGCCGAGCAGTGGCGCCAGGGACGGCTTCGGCACGGTGAGCAGGAGCCCGCCGATCGCCGGACCGACCACGAAGGACGCCACCTCGATCGTCACCAGCAGGTCGGTGGCCCGTCGACACGCCGGCCCTGCCGCTGCGGGCATCGCCGCCGCCAGGGCAGGGTAGGCCGGCGTGCCGCAGGCGACCGCGAGCGCGGCCATCAGCACGGCGGCCAGCAGCCGGCCCTCCAAGACGGCGAGCGCCACCCCGGTCAGCAGCACGGCCCGCGCGGCCAGGGTGACCCGGACCAGCCGGTCGCGGCGGAACCTGTCGGCGAGCATCCCGCTGGCCCAGGACAGCAGCACGTAGGGAAGCATCCGCGCGGCGGCGGTCAGCCCGAGGACCAGGTCCCCGTGCGGTCCGTCGCCGGTCCGCTGCCACACGAGGACCAGCAGCAGCGGCCAGGGCAGCGACATCCCCACCGAGGCCAGGGCGTGGCTGACCAGGAGGCGCCGCGCGGCGCCGGGCATCACACCAGGCGGGTGGGCAGCGGGTCGAACCCGTTGAACCCGACGGTGGAGTAGCACGTCGTGTAGGCGCCGGCGGACATCAGCCGGACGGTGTCGCCCTCCCCGAGAGCGAGCGGCAGCTGGACCGGCACGTTCTCATAGAGCACGTCGACGCTGTCGCAGGTCGGCCCGGCGAGCACGCACGGGCCGGTGGGGCCGCCGTCGACACTGGTGCGCAGGCGGTAGCGGATCGCCTCGTCGAGCGTCTCCACGAGGCCGGTGAAGACACCGGCGTCCAGGAACACCCAGCGGGTCCCGCCGCGACGGACGACTCCGATGACGGTGCTCACCAGCGTCCCGGCATCAGCCACGACGGCCCGGCCGGGCTCCGCCAGCAGCTGCGGGCGGTTGCTGCCGAAGTGTCGGCGCAGGCTCAGCTCGATCGCCGCGCCGTACGCCGGGAGCGGGGGGCACTCGTCCTCGAGATGGGCGGGGAAGCCGCCGCCCAGGTCGAGCAGGAACCGGGAGCGATCCTCCACGCCGAGGGCTTCGAAGACCCGGGCGGCCGCGCCGATGGGCGCGTCCCACGCGCCGGGGTCGTGCTGCTGGGAGCCGACATGGAAGGCGATCCCCGCCGCGACGAGCCCCGAGGTGGCCGCGGTGCGGAGCAGGTGGCCCGCCTCGCGCGGCGAGCAGCCGAACTTGCGGGACAGCGACCAGTCGGCGCCGTCGCCCGAGGTGTGGATGCGGCACAGGACCCCCGCCCCGGGGGCCACCGCCGCCACCTTCTGGGTCTCCTCCACCGAGTCCACGGTGAACAGCCGGACGCCCCGCGCGAACGCGAGCGCGATGTCCGAGCGCCGCTTGACCGGGTTGGAGTAGACCAGCTCGGAAGGGTCGGCGCCCGCGTCCAGCGCCGCCCTGACCTCGGCGGGGCTCGCGATGTCGAAGCGGCACCCGGCTGCGGCCAGCGCGGCCAGCAGCTCGGGCAGCGGGTTCGCCTTGACCGCGTAGTGGATCGCGGCTCCGGGCAGCGTCGCCGAGACCCGCCGGAAGCGGGTGACCGCGCCCGCGACGTCCAGGTCGAGGCGCGGCGTCGGAGCGGACTGCTGGAGGGCCGACGGGGCCGAGCGTCGGAGAGGAGCCGAGCGGGTCTGGTCGAGCACGGTGGGCATGGAGTGTCCTCACGCTGCCGCGAGATGCCGTGTCCCGAGTCGACGGCCCTGTCACCGACTCATGAGCGGGGCCGCCCGGCCGTGATACAGCACCTGCCGCGGGTCACGGGTCCCTTCCCGTCCCGACGCGACTGCTCACCCCTTGACCTGCTCGTAGCGCCGCAGCGCCTCGGCCCGCTCGGCCCGGTGGTCCACGATCGGTTGCGGGTAGCCCGCAGGGGGCCCCTCGGGCCGGGTCCACGGCTGGTGCAGGAACTTCTGCTCGACGTCGGCCAGCTCCGTCACCCACCTCCGGATGTAGCGTCCCTGCGGGTCGAACTTCTCGCCCTGGGTGACCGGGTTGAAGACCCGGAAGTACGGCGCAGCGTCGGTGCCGCAGCCGGCCGTCCACTGCCAGCCGTGCTGGTTGGAGGCGAGGTCCCCGTCGACCAGCCAGTGCATGAAGTGCCGTGCACCGTGCTGCCACTCGATGTGCAGGTCCTTGACGAGGAAGCTGGCCACGATCATCCGCACCCGGTTGTGCATCCAGCCGACCGACCGCAGCTGGCGCATCCCGGCGTCCACGATCGGGAACCCGGTGCGGCCCTCGCACCAGGCGGTGAACCGGTCTCCCGGCTCGTCGTAGTCCATCTGCGCGAACTCCTCACGGAGGTAGTCGCGGGCGCTCCGCGGTCGCTGGAACAGGACGTCGGCGTAGAACTCGCGCCAGGCGAGCTCCTTGCGGTAGGTCGCGGCCGCGTTGCCGGGCCGGTCGCGCAGGTCGGCGAGCATCGTCCGGGGGTGGATCTCGCCCCACTTCAGCCGCATGGACATGTGGCTCGTGACGTCGAGGTCGGGGCGGTCCCGGTGGGCGTCGTACTCCTCCAGCCGCTCCTCGACGTAGTCGCGCCAGGCCCGCCGCGCCGCCTCCTCACCGGCCTCCGGGAGCTCCAGCCCGGCGGGCAGCGACGGGTCGGGGATGTCCACGGAGTCGCCCGGCGACAGCCAACGGACGTCCTTCGGCGGGTCGACGGGGTCCCGCCACCCGTGCTCCAGCCAGCCGCGGGAGAACGGCGTGAAGACCTGGTAGGGCCGGCCCGACCCGTTCCTGACCCGGTCCGGAGCCACGGCGTACGGCGACCCGGTGCGCACCAGGTCGACCCCCGCCTGCGCGAGCGCCCGCTCGACGTCGAGGTCCCGGCGGTGGCCGTAGGGCCCGTAGTCGGCGGCGATGTGCACACGGGTCGCGCCCACCTGCCGGGCGGCCGTGAGCACCTCGCGCACCGGGTCACCCCGGCGCACCGTCAGACCGCCGCCCTGCTCCCGCAAGGAGCCGTCGAGGGCGGTCAGGGAGCGTGAGAGGTACCACCGGCGGGACACGCCGGCCGGGCCCCACAGCACCGGGTCGAGGACGAACAGCGGCAGCACCCCGCCCTCCCCGGCTCCCTCGCCGGGGTCGCAGGCGTCCAGCAGCGCCGGGTTGTCGGCCAGGCGGAGGTCGCGGCGGAACCACATCACAGTCGGCGTCGGCACATCGACAACTCTGCCAGCCTGCACCGACACGTCCCCGTCCGGTCGACCCGGTCCGGCCCGTGGCGCCGGCGGCCGGTCACCTGGGCCGACGCGCGGTGGCGTAGGGGAGAATGGGACGGTGAGCGACCTGATCGACACCACCGAGATGTACCTCCGGACCATCTATGAGCTGGTCGAGGAGGGCATCGTCCCGCTGCGGGCCCGCATCGCCGAGCGGCTGCACCAGAGCGGGCCGACGGTCAGCCAGACGGTGGCCAGGATGGAGCGCGACGGGCTGCTCACCGTCGAGGGGGACCGCCATCTCCAGCTCTCCGAGGAGGGCAACCGCCTCGCCGTGCGCGTGATGCGCAAGCACCGCCTCGCCGAGCGGCTGCTCACCGACGTGATCGGCCTGGAGTGGGAGCACGTGCACGCGGAGGCCTGCCGTTGGGAGCACGTGATGTCCGAGACCGTCGAGCGGCGGTTGGTGGAGCTTCTCGGCCACCCGACCGAGTCGCCCTACGGCAACCCCATCCCGGGGCTGTCCGAGCTCGGTGAGCCCAGCACCGGTGACGGGTTCATGGACGGGGTCGAGCCTCTGGACGTGGTCGCCCGCGGCGGCGGCGAGCACCGGGTGCTGGTGCGCCGGATCGGCGAGGAGATGCAGAAGGACGAGCAGGTGATGGCTGCCCTGCGCCGGGTGGGCGCCCTCCCGGACAAGGTCGTCACCGTTGCGGCCGGCGCCGGCGGGGTGCTCGTGGGCAGCGGCGGTGAGACCGCCGAGATCGACCTGGAGCTGGCCTCGCACCTGTTCGTGCACCGCCTCTGAGCCCGGAGCCCCACGCGGAGTTGTGGTCAGTCCGGTCCTCCCCGCGCGGAGTTGTGGTCAGTCCGGTCGGCCCCGCGCGGAGTTGTGGTCAGTCCGGGCCTTCCGAGGGCCGTTCCGGGGCCCGGAGTGACCAGAAGTCGCCCACCCGGGCCTGCAGCAGGCGCAGCGGCCACAGCCCCGACCTGTCAGGCGCTCACCTGGCCAGGGCGACGTCACCGTCTGACAGCTCGGTGGCGAGCCAGCCACGGAGGAACTCGGTGGTGCCGTGGTGCAGCCGAAGGACCGGCAGGTCGTCGGCGCGGGTGGGTCCCCGGTTGACCACGACGACCGGCACCCCGAGCTTGGTGGCGCGGCGGACGAACCGGAACCCGGACATCACGGTCAGCGAGGACCCGAGCACCACCAGCGCCTCCGTGTCCGGGTCGAGGGCGTCGACGGCGGCGTAGCAGCGCTCCACCCGTTCCTTGGGGACGTTCTCGCCGAAGAAGACCACGTCCGGCTTGAGCACGCCGCCGCACGAGTCGCATCCCGGCACCCGGAACCCGGCGGTGTCCTCGAGGTCCACGTCGCCGTCGGGCCGGACCACGACGTCGGCGTGGTCGTCGCTCCAGCCGGGGTTCAGCTCACCGAGACGGGCGTGCAGCGACGCGCGGCTGGTCACGGTCCGGCACCCGAGGCAGACCACGTCGGCGATCCTGCCGTGCAGCGCGCACGTCGAGCGGGTGCCGGCTGCCTCGTGCAGACCGTCCACGTTCTGGGTGATCAGCATCCGCAGCCGGCCGGCCTCCTCCAGGGCGGTCAGTGCGCGGTGCCCGTCGTTGGGGACCGCCCGCCTCATCCGCGACCACCCCAGGTGCGAGCGGGCCCAGTAGCGCTGCTGGGCCTGCGGCCCGGAGACGAACTCCGCGTAGGTCATCGGCATCCTGGCCGGCGCTCCCGGGCCGCGGTAGTCGGGGATCCCGGAGTCCGTGCTGACGCCCGCACCGGTCAGGGCCACGAACGCCCGCCCGGCCAGCAGCGGCGGCACCGGCGCCACCGGGCCACCGGAGCCACCGGCGGCACCGGCGGCACCGGAGCCACCGGCGCCACCGGCGCCACCGGCGCCACGCACGGCGGCGCAGCGGCGGCACCGGTGGGACGCCAGGGGGATCGGGGACGGGCTGTGAGGTCATCATCGACCAGCGTACGGTCGGGCCCTGTTCGCACCCAGCCGTGCCGTCGTAGGGGAGCGAGGACCTACCCTCGACCATGCGCACCGACTGGGTCCCGCTCTCGGCCAGCGCCCTGGTGATAGGTGCGATGTCACTGGTCCTGGGGTCCGTGCTCGACCCGGCCGACCCCGGGGCGTCGACGGCGCAGACGCTCGGCGTGGTCGCCCAGGAGGGCGAGCGCTGGCTGGCGATGGCGGTGATGTTCGCCTTCGCGTCGGTGACCCTCACCCTGGGCCTGCCGGCCGTCCTGACCCTGTTCGACCGGCGCGGCCGAGGGGTCGCCCTGGTGGCTGCGGTGGTGTTCTCCGTGGGGGCCATCGGCACCTGCGGCTACGCGATGCTGACCGTGTTCCTGCGCGCCCTGGTCGTCACCGGGGCGCTGCGGGGTGGCCAGCTCCAGCAGGTGTCCCACGACCGAGGGCTCACGGTGTTCCTGACCGGCTGGGTGGTCTGCTTCTACGGCGGTGCGCTGCTGATCGCGGTGGCCCTGCTGATGGCTCGCACGACACCGCGCTGGGTGCCTCTGCTGCTGCTCGTGTTCGTGGTGATGCTGCCCGTCGCCCCGCACCTCGGCAGAGTGGCCGTGGCGCTGCAGCTGATGGCCTTCGCGGCCGCCTTCACCGGGATCGCCGTCGCCTCCGTGGCTCGCGCTCAGGGCAACGTCGAGCGGCCGCATCCGGTTTCCTGAGTCGGTGGTGCGCGCCCGCCGGCGCCGCGCATGACAGCATGGCCGCATGAGTGGTCGACTTCCCACGCCCAAGCGAGCCGTCCGCGCCTGGCTGTCCGACATGGACGGGGTGCTCGTCCACGAGGAGGAGCCCATCCCGGGAGCCGCGGACTTCATCGCCCGGCTGACCGGAACAGGGCGTCCCTTCCTGTTGCTGACAAACAACTCGATCTTCACCCCGCGCGACCTCAAGGCCCGCCTCCACCGGTCGGGGATCGACGTACCGGAGGATGCGATCTGGACCAGTGCCCTGGCCACCGCGCAGTTCCTGGACAACCAGCGGCCCGGGGGTACGGCGTACGTCATCGGCGAGGCCGGCCTCACCACCGCCATGCACGAGATCGGCTACGTGATGACCGAGCGCGACCCGGACTACGTGGTGCTGGGGGAGACCCGGACCTACTCGTTCGAGGCGATCACCACCGCCATCCGGCTGGTCGACAAGGGCGCGCGGTTCATCGCCACGAACCCCGACGTCTCCGGTCCCAGCCTGAACGGGCCGATCCCCGCGACCGGGTCGGTGGCGGCCCTCATCACCAAGGCGACCGGTATCAACCCCTACTTCGTCGGCAAGCCGAACCCGCTGATGATGCGATCGGCCCTGAACCGGATCGACGCCCACTCGGAGACCACCGTGATGGTCGGGGACCGGATGGACACCGATGTCATCTCGGGTCTGGAGGCCGGCCTGCGCACCGTCCTGGTGATGACGGGATCCACCCAACGAGGTCAGGTGGAGCGGTATCCGTACCGACCTACCCATATCGTCGATTCGGTGGCCGATCTCGTCGACCTGGTGGACGATTGGAACGACGACGACCAGGAGGTCGTGGACTTCGCTCGTTGAGCCGCGCCTGGATGCTGCGGCGGCCAGCAGTCCGGTCACATCTGGTGCGGGTCCGGTGACGGGTCCGCACTCTCGAGCGGGGGAGTCCCAGTTGATCCGAGCCCAGCGCCCCACCACAGCACTCGCCGCGGCCGCCCTGGTGGTGGTCACCGCGGTGTCGGCCGCCGCCTCGGGCGCCGTTGCGGCTGTGGACCCGCCGGGGCGGGCCGTCCCGGCGCGGCCGTCCACCTCCCCCGGGTCGGTGCGGTCCGGGCCCGCGTCGGAGCGGGCCACCGTCCGGCGGCTGACCCGGCAGGCCGGGATCCAGCTCGCCGCGAAGCACCGGACCCGCCCGACGGTGACGGTCGGAGGGCGGCGCTACCCGGCCCCGGACCCGATGGTCTCCCAGCAGCTCAGCGGAACCACCAGCGACCTCTTCTTCTGGCGTCGGCATCGCATGCAAGCAGGGCTCGCTCGGATGCGCGCCCGGGCGGCCGCTCCCTCCGGTGCGGCTGCGCGGGCGGTGCCGAGGCCGTTCGTCTACCGTGAGCGGGAGCGGATGGGTGTCATCGGCAGCAACGACGGGTCGACGACCTCGGAGCACCTCACCGACCTCGGCGTGGACCGACCGTTCCAGGCGGCCCGCGTGGTGGGACGCCTGTCGGCGCCACCGGTGCGGGCCCGGCGCGGGTCGACCCATGAGGACCAGGGCTCGCTCTACCGCGCCACACCGAGCGGTATCGGCCGCGCCCACCCGCGGGTCGTCGTGCACAGCCGGATCGGGGACGGTCCGCACGGCAAGGCCGGGGACGGTCACGGCGACTTCGACTTCTTCAAGGTGCACGCCTTCCGTGGGTCGGCGATCGCCGCTGACACCGCGGGCAGCAACCTGGACACGGTGCTGGTCGTCTACGACCCCGCGGGTCACATCGTCTCGGCCAACGACGACGCGGAGGTACAGGGCGACGGCATCTCGCTGACCAGCAGGCTGCAGTACAACGTGCGCCGGACCAGTGACTACTTCGTGATGGTCGGCGGGTTCGGGCCCGGGGGCTCGGTGCCCGCGAACCCGTTCCGCAGCGGGAGCGGCCTGAAGGCGGGGGACGAGGGCAACTACCGGCTGCGGATCACCGCGCGCCGGGTGGACCGGGACCTCTACGGTGTCCGGCTGCGCAGCGGCGACCTCCTGGGGGGCGTCCTCACCGGTGCCGCCCACTCCGTGCAGGTGGTCCGCACCGACGGGCACGGCATGGTCGCCTCCGAACAGGACGCCTCGACCGTCTACCCGACCCAGAGCCCGCTGCCCGGCGGCGGCTCGACGTTCGCCTACGTCGCGGAGAAGCCGGGCTGGTACGCCGTGTCAGCCCGCGTCGGCGCGGGGAACTACCGGCTGCTCCTGGAGACCTACCCTCCGGGCACGGCCGGGGCCGGCCAGCAGACCGTCTTCCTGGACTTCGACGGGGCGCGGATCAACACCGGCATGTTGTTCGGTGGTGCCGGCGTGGTGACGCTCTCGCCGCTGCGGACCTTCCTGCCGCGCTGGCGCGTGCCCGCCCGGCAGCTGGACGCGGTGATCGAGGCGACCGACGCCGCGGTCACCGAGAACATCGACTCGACGCTGCGCGCCAGGGGCCTGAACAAGACCCTCTCCGTGCGGGTGCTGAACAGCCGTGACGACGCCGACCCGTTCGGGCAGCCGAACGTGTCCAGGGTCGTGGTCGGCGGCACCATCAGGCAGTCCGGGGTTCCGACCATCGGGATCGCCCAGTCCATCGACCCGGGGAACTATGCCCACGAGGAGACCGCGCTGGTGCTGCTCGACGAGCTCAGCCGGCCGAACGGACCCGTGGACTCGTTGAACACCTACCTGCGGCCGAGCAGCAACCGGGCCGCGTTCATCGGCCAGGCGCTCGGCAACGTCGTCGCCCACGAGGCCGGACACCTGATCGGCAGCTTCCACACCAACAACCACGACAGCCGGGTGAACCTGATGGACTCCGGTGGCGGGAACCCGCGACGGTTCTTCGGCGTCGGCCCGGACCGGATCGGGGGTACGTCGGACGACACCGACGTGAACTTCGGCGAGGACGTGTTCGCACCCGACGAGGGGTTCCACGGCCTGCAGAACACCCTCAACAGCAGCGCCTGGGGGTTCGTGACGCCATAGTCGCCGGGTCGCCGGGTCGCCGGGTCGCCGGGTCGCCGGGTCGCCGGGTCGCCGCGTCGCCGTCGCCGTCCGCGCTCAGGCGTAGCGCGGGGCGGCGCGGGCCCGGGCCTTCGCCGCCTCGACGTCCCGGTCCTTGGGTGGGGCGCTGGTGGTCAGCTCCTCGAGCAGCCGGCGGGTGGCGAGCGTGACCTCGTCGACGGCCCGGTCGAACGCCGCCTGGTTGGCCTGGGAGGGATGCGTGGACCCGCTGACCTTCCGGACGTACTGGAGCGCGGCGGCGTGGATCTCGTCCACGGTGGCCGGCGGCTCGAAGTTGTGCAGAGTCCTGATGTTGCGGCACATGCCGCCAGGATATGCGGGCCCGACCCCCGGGCCGGCCTCAGCCGATCCGCACCACCCGCACCTCGTCGTCGACCAGGGCCACCCGCCCCGCGCCGAGGGACAGGGCCCGGACGTCGCCGCCGAGGGCCGTCGCGCTCACCCAGGAGCCCGTCTCGCTGAGCCGGCCGTCAGGTGAGACGTGCACGGCCACGAAGCGGGCGCTGCCGGTCCGCCGGCTCTGCACCGGCGTGATGAGCGTGCGCTGGTCGGGGAGGTAGGTGAACGCACGCGGGTCCTGTTCCGCACCGACCTCGCTGTCCCGGCCGAGGGCCAGGGTGTCGGTGCGGCGCACGTCCTGGAGGTCGCGCAGGTCGAACGTCGCGACCTGCGCGCCGAGGTCGGCTCCCGTCGCCGTCGCGTCGTGCCCCAGTCCCACCAGGAGGTCGGGACCGACCGGGTGCAGGTAGGAGGAGAAGCCGGGGGCCTTCAGCACTCCCAGCACCCGAGGCCGCGCGGGGTCGGTGAGGTCGAGGGTGTAGAGCGGGTCGGTGTTGTGGAAGGTGACCAGCACCGCCAGCCTTCCCAGCCACCGCACCGACTCGAGCTCCTCGCCCTTGCCCAGGCCCTCGACGCTGCCGACCCGGACCAGCCGGTCGCCGCGCTCCTCGAGGACGGTCACCGCCGTCGCGCCCGCACCGGAGCCGGTGGCTGCGACGCGCAGGTGCCCGTCGTACTCGTCGAGGGACCAGCGGTCCTCGACGGTGCCGGACACCGACCCGGAGCCGACGTAGCGGGTCCGGGCCCCGTCCAGGGCGAAGGCGTGCACCTCGGTCGAGCCGTCGCCGGAGGTGGCCACGAAGACCCGGTCCGCGGAGGAGTAGGCGAGGTCGCCGGCGGCGGTGACGGCGGTCGCGGCGAGGTCCTCGGCGTGACCGAAGGGGAAGCCGACCACGCTGAGGGTGCCGAACCCCGAGGGCTGCGAGGGGTGACGGACGTCGGCGCACCCGACGAGCCGGCGCGAGGGACCGTCCTCGGGGGCCACCTGGGGCAGCCAGGCGTCGATCGGTGCCGACTTCACGATCCGACGGTTCTCCTGCAGGGCCTTCGCGGGGCTGCGGCCCGGACCGGGCTGCACGAAGTGGAGCCGGGCCTGGTCGCTGCTCAGCACCAGCCGCACCGTGCCGTCGGCGTACTCCCGGGTGGAGATCATGGACCCGTCGACGGTCCGGTCGTCGGTGACCCGAGGCGCGGTGGCGTCGGTGAGGTCCAGGGAGACGAGCCGGGTGCGGGCGGGCGGAGCCTGCCCGGGACCGACCCCGACCCGGGCGCCCGCCCCGACGTCCACCCGCGGGTCCCGCACCGGGCGCCGGTAGGGCCAGGACGCCTCGTCGCCGACGACGAGCACTCGCGTGCCATGGAGCAGCAGCTCGGCGTGCACGACCGCCGGGCCGGGGACCGTGGTCCGGGACAGCTCCCGCGGCCTGCTGCCGGAGACGTCGGTGACCACCAGCGTCCGGCCGGTGACCCGGGCGAGGATCCGGCCGTCGGTCTTCGCGACGTCGGACTCGTCGACGTCGCGGTCCTGCACGTTGGTGCCGGTCCCGCTGGTCCCGCCTCGCCCTCCGGTCGGGTCCGGAGCCGCTCCCGCGCTCGTTCGGGCATCCGTGGTCGCCCTCTCGCCTGCGGGCACCTGGATCGGGACCAGCACCGAGGGCACCCCCAGCCCCCAGGGGCCGACCTCGGGCAGCGCGGCGCGCACGTACCACCGGCGCAGCTCCTCGCAGCCGTCGAACCGGTCCAGCCGCACGGCGGCGGCCGCCGGGGGGCCGGTGAGGCTGCCGGCCACCCCGGCCACCCGGGTCAGTGGCGGGAGGCCGCCGGTCAGCACCCCCGTGGTGAGGCCGGCGTACGCCGCGGCACCTGCCGTCACGCCCACGCCGAAGGTGGCCAGAGCTCGTCGTCCCATCGTGGTCCCCGATCTCGGTTGCGGGCGCTGGTGCGTCCGCTGGTGCGGGCGCTGATGCGTCCGGTGGTGGGACGCATCCCCGTGGCCCGTGGTTCCACTGCGGGACGCCTTGGTCGGCTCTGGCACAGTGATCGCATCGAGACCCGAGTCGAGGAGCGACGTGCCGGACCCCCTGCCCGATGACGAGGCCCGGCGGACCGGCCGGGATCTCGACCTGGTCCTCTTCGGGGCCACCGGCTTCACCGGTGGGCTGACGGCGGACTACCTGGCAGGACACGTCCCCGAGGGCTGCCGGTGGGCACTCGCAGGCCGCAGCACGCCCAGGCTCGAGGCGGTGCGGGACCGGCTGGCGGCGGTCGACCCCCGCCTGGGGGACCTCACGCTGCTGCAGGCGGATGTCACCGACGGGGCCTCCCTGGCCGCCGTCGCGTCGCGCACCAGGGTCCTCCTCACCACCGTCGGCCCCTACGCCGAGCACGGCGAGCCACTGGTCGCCGCCTGCGCGGAGGCGGGCACGGACTACGCCGACCTGACCGGCGAGCCGGAGTTCGTGGACCGGATGTACCTCGCCCACCACGAGCGGGCGGTCGAGACCGGTGCTCGCCTCGTGCACGCCTGTGGGTTCGACTCGGTGCCGCACGACCTCGGAGCCCTGTTCACCGTGCGGCAGCTGCCCGCGGGTCTTCCGATGCGGGTCCGCGGGATGGTGCGCAGCAACGGGACGTTCTCCGGCGGCACCCTCGCCTCGGCGCTGACGGCCCTCTCCCGGATCCCGCAGACCCGGGCGGCGCACGCCGAGCGTCGGCGGGTCGAGGGGAGGCCTACGGGCCGCCGGGTCCGCGGCGTCACGAAGCCTCCGCACTTCGACGAGCGGGCCGGCTACTGGCTCGTGCCGCTGCCCACCATCGACCCTCAGGTGGTGCTGCGCTCGGCGGCCGCCCTGGAGCGCTACGGCCCGGACTTCACCTACGCCCACTACGCGGCGCTCAAGCGGCTGCCGACAGTGGTCGGCGCGCTGGCGGCCGCCGGGATGCTCGGGGCCGCTGCCCAGGTCCCGCCGCTGCGCCGGTTCCTCGCAGGTCGACTGCCGTCGGGGCAGGGACCGGACGAGGAGCGGCGGGCCCGGTCCTCCTTCTCGGTGCGGTTCATCGGTGAGGGCGGGGACCGACGGGTGCTCACCGAGGTCCGCGGAGGCGACCCGGGCTACACCGAGACCGCGAAGATGCTCGCGGAGTCAGCGCTCTCGCTGGCGTTCGACGACAACCCGGCTTGTGCCGGACAGGTCACTCCCGCCACGGCCATGGGCGACAACCTGACCAGACGCCTGGTCGACGCAGGTCTGGTGTTCACGGTGGTGCGCACCGAGCAGGTCTGAGTCTCCCAACCGCCCGGGAACGCTGTTCGGCCTCGCCCGAGCGGATGCCTCCCTAGCCTGGGACCCGACGCAGTCCCGGAACCTGGGAGAAGCACGTGCAGCTGGCCACCGCCTCACGGCTGCGCGTCCGCCTGTCCGCAGCCGCCCTCGTCGTCGCGGTCCCGCTCGGCGTGGCGTCGGTGCACGCCGTCGGCGACGCGTCCGGCACGGGAGTCTCGTCCCGGGCCGGTGTGAGGCTCGAGCTCGCGGCCAGCTCCGTCGCGGCCACGCTCCAGCCGCGGACCGTCACCCCGGAGGTCACCCTCTCCCGCCGGCTGGCGCTCCGCACCGCCGCCGAGCGCCGGGTCCGGATCTCCCTGGCCAGCATCAAGGGCCGTCACACCTGGAGCGCGAGCGCGCTGGCCGGCCACGACCTGCCGTCGGCAGCGATGCGCGCCTACAAGCGCGCAGCCGCCCGCGTCAACGTCGCCGACCGGGGCTGCCACCTGCCGTGGACCCTGCTGGCGGGCATCGGCCGGGTCGAGTCCGACCACGGGCGGTACGGCGGTTCGGTGCTCGGCGCCGACGGTGTGCCCCGGCCCGCGATCGTCGGGGTGGCACTGGACGGAGCCGGGCCGGTGGCAGCCGTCCCCGACACCGACGGCGGGCGCGTCGACGGCGACCGGGTGTGGGACCGGGCGGTCGGACCGATGCAGTTCCTGCCCTCGGTCTGGCGCGCCGCCGGCATGGACGGCGACGGCGACGGTGCGGCCTCGCCGAACGACATCGACGACGCGTCGATGGCCGCTGCGGCGTACCTCTGCGGCGGCGGGCAGGACCTGTCCCGTCCGGGCGAGGTGCGCGCCGCGGTCTTCGCCTACAACCCGGCGGACTACTACGTCGCCCTCGTGACGGCGTTCGCACACGGCTACCGGACGGGCAGGTTCGTGATCCCGTCGCCCCCGGTCACAGCCGGCGTGCAGGACGGCGTCGTGCATCTCACCGGCGTGGCCAGTGCGAGCGGCGCGGCGCACGCAGCGGCGCAGGCGCGGGCGGCGTACCGCCAGGAGGCCCGCGCCCGGGACGCACGACGCCGGGCCGCGGCCCGGGCGCGGCGCCAGGCAGCGGCGCAGACCCGCGCCGGGCACACCCACCGGCACCCTCAGCCTGTCGCCGGGCCTGTTGCCGGGCCGGTCACCGGGCCGGCCCCCAGCGCCGGTCCCGGCTCGCGACCGGCACTGCCTCCCCGGCCGACCCCCCGGCCGACCCCCCGGCCGACTCCTCATCCGACCCCCCGGCCGTCGGCCACCCCCTCGTCGTCCCCGACGCCCCCACCGACCACTCCGGTGGCCCCGGCACCGCTCACGGCGCACGGTCCCGTGGTGGCGGCGCCCGGTGGCTGGTCGATCGGCTCCGTGCCGCTCACCGCCGCGGACCTGAGGGATCTCGGGGGCTCGGACTGGGACGGCGACGGTCTCCTCGAGCCGATGACCGCGGAGCTCGACGGGCTGGTCGCCTCGCCCACCCGGGCGGTCACCTTGACCTACCTGAGCGTGCCCGTCTTCGTGGTGGTCGGCCTCACGCTCGGCTGAACAGCGTCTCCCCGACGAAGCCGCCCTTGGGGACCCCGGGCGGTACGGCGAACAGTGCCGACCCGGTGTGGGTGAGGTACTCCATCAGCCCGTCGTCGCGGGACAGCTTGGTCTGCATCGGGATGTACTGCTTGTCGGGGTCGCGGACGTAGGCGAGGAAGAACAGCCCGGCGTCCAGACGGCCCAGGGCGTCGTTGCCGTCGGTGAAGTTGTAGCCGCGCCGGAGGATCCGCACGCCGTTGTTCTGGTCCGGGTGCGCCAGCCTCACGTGGGCGTTGCGGGCGATGATCGGCTGGTCGCCCGACCCCCTCATCGAGAAGTCCGGGGCGGTGAACTCACGTCCACCGGACAGCGGTGCGCCATGGGCCCGGTCCCTGCCGATGAGGGACTCCTGCTCGCTGAGCGAGGTGCGGTCCCAGTTCTCGATCGTCATGTTGATGCGGCGCGCCACCAGGTAGGACCCGCCGGCGAGCCAGGACGCCTGCGGGTCGTCGCCCTCGCCGACCCACACGAAGTCGTCGACCAGGGAGGGCTCCTCGGCCTTGAGGTTGGCGGTGCCGTCCTTGAAGCCGAACAGGTTGCGGGGAGTCTGCTGGGACGTCGAGGTGGACGACGTACGCCCGAAGCCGAGCTGCGCCCAGCGCAGGGCCGCACTGCCGAACGCGATCCTCGACAGGTTGCGGATCGCGTGCACGGCCACCTGCGGGTCGTCGGCGCAGGCCTGGACGCACAGGTCGCCGTCGCTGCGGCCCTCGCGCAGCATGTCGGCGGGGAAGTGCGGCAGCCGGCGCAGCGCCGCCGGTCGGCGGTCGGCGAGCCCGAAGCGGTCGTTGCCGTCGCCGTCGCGGAACAGGGTGGGCCCGAAGCCGAAGGTCAGCGTCAGCCTGGACGGCGAGAGGCCGATGGCCTCCCCGGTGTCGCTGGGCGGAGCGGCGTAGGGGACAGCGGCGCCGTCGCCCACCGGCCGGCCCTGGGTCATCGCGGCAGCGGCCTCGGTCCAGGCGCGGAGCAGCGTCACCAGCTCCCCGCGCGAGGTCGCCGTCACGTCGAAGGCGGCGAAGTGCACGCGGTCCTGCGCCGGGGTGACGATGCCTGCCTGGTGACGGCCGTGGAAGGGGTAGCGGTCGGTCGTCCCGGCGCTGCCGTCACTGCCGGCGCCGTTGGCCCGGACGGCACCGATGCCACCGGCGAACCCGGCCGCGCCCGCCGCGGCACCCGCACCGGCGTAGCCCAGCAGCCGGCGTCTGCTGAGCCCGCGACGGGGTGGCCGGCCGCCGGCCGGGTCCGTCACCTCGTCCACGACCTGCTCACAGGGTGACCGCCGCCGTCAGCTTGGACAGCGGCTCGGACAGTGCGTTGACCGCGTCGGAGAGCTGCTTGACCTGCTGGGTGGACAGCGACGTGTAGCTGACGAAGCCGGAGCCGCTGCGGTGCTGGTCGAGGAGCCGCTGCAGCTCGGCGAAGCGTCGGTCGATCTGCTTCTCCAGCTGCGGGTCCTTCTGCGAGAGCACCGGGCGGAGCCCCTCGAAGGCGACATGCGCGCCGTCGACGTTGGCCGCGAAGTCGTAGAGGTCGGTGTGGGACCAGGCCTCCTCCTCGCCGGTGACCTTGCTCTTGGCGACCTCGTCGAGCAGGCCCTTGGCGCCGTTGCCGATCTGGTCCACCGTGAAGCTGAGCTTCTGGACCCGTGCGTGCAGGGTCTTCGTGTCGGCGAGCAGCCGTTCGGCGTACGTCCTGCGCTGCTCCTGGGTCAGCGGCGTGTAGCCGCCGCTGGGCGGCCAGAGGTCCTTCTCGATGCGGTGCCAGCCGGTCCACCTCTGGCCCTGCTCGAGATCCGCCTCGCGCAGGTCCATCCGCGGGTCGAGGTCACCGAAGGACTCGGCCACCGGCTCGATGCGCTCCCAGTGCACCCGGGTCGGTGCGTAGAGGGCCCGTGCCTTCGCGTCGTCGCCGGCGACGTAGGCGGCCACGAACTTCCTCGTCCCGCTCAGCAGCTGGTCGGTCTGGTCCCGCACATAGGCCTTGTACTGCGCGTTGGCGGTGGCGATCTGCTGCTGGCTGGCACCCTCGACGGCGCCGCCCTGGCCGGAGTCGGTGACCGTGAAGTCGCTGCGGATGCCCTTGCCGACCATGCCCGGCTTGCAGGTCGGGACGTACTTCCCGGCCGGAACGTTGATCACCAGGTCCCGGGACAGCCCCGGGCCGACGTTCTCCACCTCGCCGACGATGCGCTGACCGTCGTGGCCGTAGAGGTAGAACTCGGTGACCTTGTCGCCGGCGTTCTTGATCTTGTACACCAGGTTCCCCGACGGCGCCCGGTCCGTCGAGAGCGTGCACGAGTCGTCGGTGGACGTGACGGTGATGGTCCGGTCGTTCCCGTCCTTGCCCGCGCTCGTGGTGTTGTCGGTGCAGGCGGCCAGCGCGGGCAGGGCGAGAGCGCTCGCCAGTGTCATGGCCAGTCCGGGCATGCTTCACAGTGATTCCTCGTCGGGAAGGAAGGGGAAGGAAGGGGAGGGAGACGTCAGGAGCGTGAGCCGGCGGGCACTCGAGGCGCGGATGCCGGGTCGTGGCTGCGGCGTACGACGCGGAAGAACACGGTCATCGTGACGGTGACGTAGAGGACCCACACCACCGCCTGCAGCCAGGTGGTGGCGGGGGTGAGGTTCAGGGTGCCCTTGAGCAGCGTGCCGACCCAGGTGTCCTCGGTGAACACCCCGCGCAGGTCGAAGGCCAGGCTGTTCAGCCCGGGCAGGATGCCTGCCTCCTGCAGGTCGTGGACGCCGTAGGAGAGCACCCCGGCGGCCACCACGACCAGGATGGCACCGGTCCAGGTGAAGAACCTGCCGAGGTTGATCTTCACCGCTCCGCGGTAGAACAGGTAGCCGAGGAGGATCGCGGTGGCCAGCCCGAGCGCCCCGCCGACCAGCGAGCTCGACGTGGAGCCGGCGGCCTGGGTGGCGGCCCACAGGAACAGGGCGGTCTCCAGCCCCTCGCGTCCCACGGCCAGCATGGCGACGACCACGAGGCTGAGCCCGCCGGCGGCCGCGGCCTTGTCGACGGCCCCCTTCAGCTCACCGGACAGGCTGCGCGCCGAGCGGGCCATCCACATCACCATCACGGTGACGAACGCCACCGCCAGGATGGACAGCGACCCGCCGAGCGCCTCCTGGGCGGTGAAGGTCATGCCGCGCGGGCCGAACGTGAGCAGCGCTCCGAAGGCCAGGGAGACGACGACCGCGACCGCGACCCCGAGCCACACCCTGCCGAGCAGTTCACGGCGATCCGACTTCACGAGGTAGGCGACGAGGATGACCACGACGAGGGTCGCCTCGAGCCCCTCGCGGAGCCCGATCAGGTAGTTCGCCAGCATGGAGACGTCCTTGGGGGTGAAGTAAGGCTGTCCTAACTAAGCGAAGGCTAACACTAGTCGGGTGGCCGCGTCACGAGCGGTGGTCGTGCGAGCGCCCTTCAGACCGGTGTCGCGCACGCCGATGTTCGAGGTGACGACCTGTGACACCCAGCTCTGGAGGAACCCGTGCGTGATCTTGCCCCGATGATCCACCGTCAGCGCCTCGTCGTGGAGGGGACGGTGACGACCTCGATCGACGCTGAGACGATCGTCCGCTACCTCCGGGAGCTCGGCCAGGTCACCGAGATGGAGGTGCTGACCGAGCCGGTCACCCACCAGTCGCCGATGTACGGCTGGGCGGGCTGGGTGCACTGGGAGACCTCCGGGGCGCACTTCTACGCCTGGGACGCTCCTCACCGGTTCTTCAGTGTGGACGTCTACACCTGCAAGGCGTTCGACGCCGACGAGGTGACGGCTTTCACCTCGGAGTTCTTCGGCGCGACCGAGACCGTCTCCCGTGCGTTCTGAGCGCGGTGGGAGGTATGGCGCCCCGCACGGGCTCCGGGCCTGCCACCCCTGTGCGGGCAGGGACCTCGCAGCGGCCCGGACATGTGAGGACGTCGTCCTCGGTGCTCGCTTCGGGAACACCACCCATGACCTGGCGCGCGAGTACGGCCCGTACGAACCGCTCACCACCTTCGGTGCCGTGCTGAGGCCTGATGGCACCGCGGTGGGCGCCGTACGGCTGATCCGTCCCGGCCTCCACGGCGTCAAGACCGTACGGGACGCGTCACGGCCACCCTGGAACACCTCCGCGGAGGTCTTCGAGGCGGCGGGTCTCGACCTCGAGCACACCTGGGACGTGGCGTCCTTCGCCGTCGACGCCAGCGTCGTGCGGGCGGACCCCCGGGTCGCCATGGCCCTGCTCAGTGTGATGTTCGGCGCGTTCCGGGACAGCTCGGTCGCCGGCTTCGTGGCGATCATGGACTCGACCGCCGAGCGCGCCCTCAGGGGCCTGGGCATCCGGATGCTCGCGCTGCCCGGGGCGAAAGCCGCACCATACCTCGGGTCGGCCAGTAGCGTACCGGTCTACCGGCAGGTTGCGGATCTCCACGACGAGCATGCGGTCCGATTCCCGCAGGTCCATCAGCAGGTCTTCCACGGTCGGGGTCCAGGTGCTCCCGACCGGCTCTCCGCGTCGGGTTCCCGGGCCGCCGCCGGCTAGCACGGCGGCCCTCAGCGCCCGACGAGGAGAGTGGATGCCGTCCCCGGACCAGCCGACGTGGGCTCGATGGCTGCCCGTCGCTCCGTGGGCCGCCGCCGTCGCCGTCGCCGTGGCGCCGCGGGTGGTGGACGAGCCCTGGGTGCGACCGGCCGCTATCGGCTTGTTCCTGGTGGCGGCCCTCGCTCGGATGGCGCTGGCGGCACGCTCAACAGCTCCGGCTCGGCGCACCCCGATCCTGGTGATGGGTCTCGGTCTGACCTGCTTCGTCGCCGGGTCGATGGTGCTGGCGCTCGACCCTGGACTGCCCTTCCCGTCCCCGGTCGAGATCGTGTTCGGCGGGGCCTACGTGTGCTTCGTGTGGTTCCTCATGCTGGACGCCAACGGTGGTCGCGTGCGCGACCTGCGCACCATGCTGGAGACCGGGGTGGTCGCCGGCGGGATCATCTCCGCAGCCCTCTTCGCCCTGCTCGTGCCGGCCGCCTCCAGCCTGGGACTGACCGGCGGGGCGCTGCTCGTCGCGATGGCCTACCCGGTCGCCGACGTGGTGCTGGTCGCCACGGTGCTGACCCAGATGCTCACCGGCCGTCGTACGCGCGACCAACGCACCCTGGTCCTGCTCGGCGGACTGGTCGTCCTGGCTGCGGTGGACATCTCCCTCCCCTTCGGTCTCGGGGGCAGCGGGTACGCCTTCTCCTCGCTGCAGGACCTCTTGTGGGCGATGTCGCTGGCAGCCCTGGCCGAGGCCGCGACCCGTCCCTCGGCCCTGAGCGCCGGGCGCGTGGGCATCGGATCGGTAGTGCCTGTCGGCGCGGGGCTGTGCGCGTTGCTCCTGCTGACGCTGGGAGCCCGCTCCGGCACCGCGCGGGTGACACAGGTGCCGGCCACCCTGACCATCCTGCTGCTGCTGGGCCTCCTGCTGCGCAGCCTGGACGAGGCCCGACGCGGGGTCGAAGCGCACCGGCTCTCCCTGACCGACGACCTCACCGGAGTGGGGAACCGACGAGCCGTCATGGACGAGCTGACCAGCTCGGCCGGGCAGCCCCTGTCCCTGGTGCTCATCGACCTCAACAGCTTCAAGACCGTCAACGACACCCTGGGACACCAGCAGGGGGACCGTGTGCTGGTCAGCGTCGCCCAGCGCCTGCAGGAGGTGGTCGGCGACGCGAGGGTGGTCGCTCGGCTCGGCGGCGACGAGTTCGCGGTCGTCTACCGCGACGCGAGCGTGCCGGAGATGAGCCGGCGCGTCGAGTCTCTCCTGCGCGCGATGATCCGGCCGGTGGCGGTCGCGGGGCTCCAGGTCACCGTCAGTCTGTCGATCGGCATCTCCAGCGACGTGCACGGCCGCACGCTGGGGCTGGAGCTCCTTCGGCGCGCCGACGTGGCGATGTACCGCGCGAAGGACGCCGGTGGCGGCTACGAGTGGTACGACGAGGCGGCCGACACCTTCTCGACAGCGAACCTTCGCCTGGTCGAGGACCTGCGCGTCGGTATCGGAGCCGGCCAGCTCCGTGTGCACTACCAGCCCCAGGTCCGCGCCGATGACGGCGCGTTCGTCTGCGTCGAGGCGCTGGTGCGCTGGCAGCACCCCGAGCGTGGCCTTCTTGCACCCGTGGAGTTCCTGCCCGTGGCCCGCACCGCCGGCCTGATGCTCCCGCTGAGCCTGGAGATGATCAGGCTCACGCTGGCACAGACCGCCAGCTGGGCGGCGCTCGGCACACCGCTCAGGCTGTCGCTCAACGTCGACCCGCCGGAGCTGTTGAGCGGCCAGTGGGTCCCCGCCCTGCTCGCGGCCGTCGGTCGGCACCACCTCGACCCCGGGCTGGTGACCGTCGAGCTCACCGAGGAGGCGCTTATCAGCGACCTCCACCGGGCGACGGCGAGCATCGAGGAGCTGGCTCGGCACGGCATCGGGGTGTCCATCGACGACTTCGGGACCGGATACTCCGGGCTGTCCTGGCTGCAGACCCTGCCGGTCACCGAGCTCAAGCTGGACCGTGGGTTCGTGAGCCGGGTGCGTTCGGACCCCCGCACCCACCACATCGTCGAGAGCACCATCGAGCTGGCGAACCTGCTGGGGATCCGGGTGGTCGCCGAAGGCGTCGAGGACGAGGCCACGGCCACCGCCCTCGCCTCCTTGGGCGCTCACCTCCTCCAGGGCTTCGGCATCGGTCGGCCGATGTCGGCCACCGCCCTCAGCCTGTGGCGGAGGCACCGGTCAGCGAGCCGGCCGGCCCTGGACTGGCGGTCCCGGCCCCGGTCGTGAGGGTCAGTGGGTCAGGTATGTCGCCGACAGGTCCAGGTCGCCGTGGCCGGCCTCGAGGGCTCGGGCGAAGTGCCGCTGCACGACCTCGACGAGCTCCACGCCCGCGCCCGCACCGCGCGCCGCATCCAGGATCAGGGAGGCGTCCTTGGCGGCGCCGTCCAGCCCGAAGGACGGGGTGAAGTCGCCGGCGAGCATCGAGCTCCCCTTCAGCTGGACGTACGGCGCATCCATCGCGCCGCCCTTGACCACGTCGAGGAAGCGTTCCGGCTCGACCCCCAGGGACCTGGCCAGGCTCAGGCACTCGGCGATCCCCTCCACGACGGTCAGCACCCAGGAGTTCGCCACCAGCTTGAGGCGGGTTCCCTGACCGGCCTCCCCGAGCCAGAGCGTGCGGGAGCCGATGGCGTCCAGGACCGGCCGCACCACCTGCTCGGCGCTCTGCGGGCCGGAGGCGAGAACCACCAGCGCCCCGTCCTCCGCCGGCTTCTTGGTGCCGAGGACCGGGGCGTCCACGAAGACCAGGCCGAGCTCGTCGGCCAGCCCGGCGAGCTCAGCGGTGCCGTCGACGCCGACGGTGGACTGCTGGAGCAGCACGGTGCCGGCTCCCGCGGCGAGCCCGTCCCTCGCATCCTCGAGCGCCGAGCGGACCGAGTCCGTGTCGAACAGCATGGTCAGCACGATGTCCGCGCCGCGCACGGCCTCGGCCGGGGACCGGGCGACGGTCGCGCCGACGTCGGCGAGCGGCTCGGCCTTGGACCTGGTGCGGTTCCACACCCGCAGGGGCAGGCCGGCGGCGGCGATGGTGCGGGCCATGCCGGCCCCCATGGTCCCGGTGCCCAGCAGGGCGACGGTCGGCTGGTCTGTCATGCGCGGGTCTTACCCGGCCCGGCGCACGTTCATCCCTGCGCGACGAAAGGCGCCGGGCAGGATCTGCCCGGCGCCTCGCCTCAGGTGCTGTTCTGTGGTCCTGTTCTGCGGTCCGGCCTCTAGTTGAGCACCACGGTGGCGGCCAGCATGTTGTGGTCCGAGGGCAGGGTGCCCCTGACCTGCAGGGTGCGGGGGTCGTAGTTGATGACCATCTTGAACTGCTTCACCCGGGTGGCGTTCGAGGCGAAGATGTAGTCGATGCTGTTCCCGGTCTTGGTGTGGTTGCCCGGGTAGCTGTAGCCCCGCACGTTGCGGCTTTCGCGGTTGTTGGAGTTGATCCAGCCGTTGACCCGTGTCTCGGCGCGGACACCGGTGCTCGGGTTGACGCGGAACCGCTGGTTGAGCACGTCGCCGACCCCGGCGCGTGTCATGGCGGGGAGCATGGTCCGGGTGATGGTGTCGAACTTCTGGGTGTTGAAGTCACCGACGCTGACGACCGGGAGCCTGCCGCGGATCCGCCTGATGTTGGAGATCATCTGCTTCCACTGCGCCACCCGGACCGAGCGGTTCGGCGGGTCGAGGTGGGTGCTGGTGAAGAGGAAGGAGTGACCGTTCACCTTCGAGCGGAGGATGACCCAGGCCATGCCCAGGTTCCTCATGTGGGCGCTCTGACGCGTGTACTTCACGAAGCCGCGGTGCATCAGTGTCAGCTTGGTCGTGTTGTAGAGGATCCGCTCGTTGTACGACGCGCCGCGGTTGCGGTACCTGCAGTGGTAGCCGGTGGCGGGGTTCAGGCAGTCGACGGCCGCGTTGCTGTTGAGCGCGTAGTGGCCACCGCGCCTGTTGAGGCCGTTGCGCAGGTCGAACATCTGGTTGGACCCGTCCACGAGCCGGCGACGGAAGGTGTTGCTCGGGTTGACCTCCTGGAGGCCGATCACGTCGGTGCCCTCCCCGAGGATCTGCGCCATCACGGTCCCGCGACGCTGCTTCCACGGGCGGCGGTCGCCCAGGGTCTTGTCGACGCCGACGCTCTGCACGTTGAAGCTGGCGACCCGGAGGTCCACCGCGCCGGCCGAGGCCCGGGCGACGGACACGCTCTGCGGAGCGGCATCGGCGGAGGACAGTGCGCCGGAGGTCATGGACACGACCAGCGCGCAGGTCAGCGCCGGTCCTGCTAGCTTGAGGATGGTGCGGCCGGTGGTCTTCATGTGTGCTGTCTCCCTTGGGTCCGCCGGTTGCTGGGCGGTGGACATCGATGACGCAAATCGGGCACCAAGTGACAAAAGCCGCTTGGTTGCATCTGTGTCATCGACGCCCGTGACGGGCGACTTGAGGGCAGTGAGGTGATGAGCGCCTCCCCCTCAGGGGTGCAGGAGCTGTGGGAGCGGGTCTCGCAGGCGGTTCCGGCGCCGGGGCTCGGCATGGTCCTCGCCACTGCCGTGCTGGCTCTGGCAGCGACGGGCGTGCCGGCGCTGTGGCGGTGGACCCGGCACCTGGTGACGGTCGCCCACGAAGGCGCGCACGGTGTCGCTGCCCTGCTCAGCGGGCGGCGGCTCGCAGGCATCCGACTCCACTCGGACTCCTCCGGCCTCACCGTGTCGGCCGGGCGCAGCACCGGTCCCGGCATGGTGGCGACCGCGGCCGCGGGGTACGTCGGCCCGGCGCTCGTCGGCCTGGGCAGCGCCTTCCTGGTCAGCCGGGGTCACGCGCTCGGCACCCTGTGGCTGTTGCTGGCGCTGCTGGTCTGGCTGTTGCTGCAGATCCGCAGCTTCTTCGGGCTGTGGTTCGTGCTCGCGGCGGGTGGAGTGCTGTTCTGCGTCACCTGGTGGGCCGCGGTGGCCGTGCAGACGACCGTCGCCTACACGGTCACGTGGTTCCTCCTGCTGGGCGCCCCCCGCACGGTCGTGGAGCTGCAGCGCGGCCGGCGGGGCCGGCGGGACCGGTCATCCGATGCCGCCGTGCTCGCCCGCCTCACCGGTGTGCCCGCGCTGGTGTGGGTCGGCTTCTTCGCGGTGGTGACGCTGGGCTGTCTGGTGCTCGGGGGTCGGCTGCTGGTGACCGCCGCGTGAGGACGGTCCGGTCAGCCGGCCGGTGCTCGCCGGCTAGCGACGACCGGCGCCGCGACGCTGCGCGGGGACGGCCCGGCTGAGCTCGTCCTGGTAGGCGAACATCGCCTCGAGGGTCGACTCGTGCACCCGTCGGGCGTCGTCCGCCCCGGCGGCGGGCCCCTGCCGCGACGGGTCCGACGCACTCGGCTCGGGCGTCGACGGGGAGCCCGAGCCGCGGCTGGTGCGCCGGTCGAACAGCGTCAGAACTCGTCGTGCGCGTGCCATCGTCACTCCTCCGTGCGGGTGCCTCACGGTAGTTCGGTGATCGCCGGACGACGGCCAGCGACACTGCTACATTCGAAATCAGGTGGCCCGTCGCCACACGTCTCCGGCCTAAGAAGTGGCTACGTGTCATTCGAACGCACCGCACTCTTCGCCGCCGCCGTCCCCCCTCTGGCTCCGCGGGTCCTCCGCGGCCTCCGCAAGGCACCGACCGGGGTCAGCGGTCTCGACGAGGTCACCGCCGGGGGCCTTCCGATGGGTCGACCCACGCTGGTGTGCGGTCCCGCCGGGTGCGGGAAGACCCTGCTGGCGATGGAGTTCCTGGTCCGGGGCATCACTGAGTACGGCGAGCCCGGCGTCTTCGTCGCTTTCGAGGAGACGGTGCACGAGCTCGTCGAGAACGTCGCCTCGATGGGGTTCGACCTGCAACAGCTCCAGGACGACAACCTCCTGGTCATGGACCACGTCCAGCTGGCCCCCGGCGACCTGGAGGAGACCGGCAGCTGGGACCTCAGCGGCCTGTTCATCCGTCTCGGCGCCGCCATCGACGAGGTCGGTGCGAAGCGGGTGGTGCTGGACACCATCGAGACGCTGTTCGGTGCTTTCAACGACACCGCGACCCTGCGCTCGGAGCTGCGCCGGCTGTTCGTCTGGCTCAAGGACCGCGGCGTCACCGCGATCATCACCGGTGAGCGAGGCGACGGCAGCCTCACCAGGCACGGCATCGAGGAGTATGTCTCGGACTGCGTGATCGTGCTGGACCACCGGGTGAGCGAGCAGACCTCGACCCGCCGGCTCCGGGTGCTGAAGTATCGCGGCTCCCTGCACGGCACCAACGAGTACCCGTTCCTGATCGGCAGCAACGGCGTCTCGGTGCTGCCGATCACCTCGATCGGGCTGCAGCACGCGGTCTCGGTCGAGCGCATCTCCTCCGGCGTGCCCAGCCTGGACGACATGCTCGGTGGTCAGGGCATCTACCGGGGCAGCTCCGTCTTGGTCAGCGGCACTGCCGGCACCGGCAAGTCGACGATCGCCGCGCAGTTCTGCGCAGCCGCCTGCAGCAGGGGCGAGCGAGCGCTCTACTTCGCGTTCGAGGAGTCCGCGGCCCAGATCATCAGGAACATGTCGTCGGTGGGCATCGACCTGGAGCGGTGGGTGGACCACGGCCTGTTGCGGTTCCGTTGCGTGCGACCGAGCCTGCTCGGTCTCGAGGCCCACCTCGCCTCCATGCAGGAGCTCGTCTCCGAGTTCGCCCCCGACGTCGTCGTGATGGACCCGATCTCGGACCTCCTGCACGCCGGTGACGGGGAGGAGGTGTTCGAGATGCTGACCCGTCAGGTCGACTACCTCAAGAGCAACGGCGTCACCGGGATCTTCACCAGCCTGAACCTGATCCGGGACTCGGAGAACAACGAGCAGCAGATCGGCTCGCTCATCGACACGTGGGTGATGGCCAAGCTCGAGGAGGGCGACGGGGTCCGGCACCGGGTGCTGTACGTCCTGAAGTCCCGGGGGATGGCTCACTCCCAGGAGATCCGGGACTTCGTGCTCGACCGCGAGGGCCTGCGGGTCGCCGACGTCTTCCACGCCTCGAGCGCGCCGTGATGACGACCGGGAGCCCCGATCCGGCGGCGGACACCGAGACCTGGCATCTGCGGCTGTACGTCGCCGGCGAGTCCCCGAAGTCACTGACGGCGTTCGCCAACCTCAAGGCGCTCTGCGACGAGCACGTCGAGCATCCCTACGAGATCGAGATCGTCGACCTGTTGGAGAACCCGCGCCTGGCCCGCGGCGACGAGATCCTCGCGATCCCCACCCTCGTGCGCCGCCTGCCGGCTCCGATGCGCAAGATCATCGGCGACCTCTCCGACACCGACCGGGTGCTGGTCGGGCTGCAGCTGCTCCCGCGGGAGGCGCGGTGACCGAGGCGGAGGAGATCCTGGCCCGCTTCGAGGCCCGGCTGACCGAGCGTGACTCGTCGTACGCCCTGACCCTGTTCGTGACCGGTGCCTCCGAGCTCTCCAGGCGCGCCATCGCCAACATGCGTGCCCTCTGCGAGCAGCACCTCGCCGGCCGCTACACCCTCGAGGTCGTCGACGTGCTGCGGGACCCCTCGATGATGTCGGCCTACGACGTGGTCGCGGCGCCCACCCTGATCAAGGAGCGGCCGCTGCCCAAGCGGATGCTGGTCGGCGACCTGTCCGACACCGCCCGGGTGCTCAGGGCCCTCGACGTACGCCCTGAGGCGCCGCCCGCCCTGGGGGACGCGGGGAGATGACGGCGGCGAGCCAGGTCCCCGAGCTGGAGGCGCTCAGGGCCAGGCTCGCTGACACCGAAGAGACGCTGCGCGCGATCCGCCACGGTGAGGTCGACGCCCTGGTGATGGGTGCCGTTGCCGGGCAGGAGCGGCTGTTCACCCTGTCCAGCGCAGACCGGCCCTATCGCAACTTCGTCGAAGGCATGTCCGACGGCGCAGCCACCGTCTCGGTCGACGGAGTGGTGCTCTACGCCAACCAGGCGCTGGCCGACCTGGTCACCTCCACCTGCTCGCGGATCGTCGGCCAGCCAGTGGGGGCCCTGGTGGCGGAGTCCAGCCGCGCGCGGCTGGAGGGTGCCGTCGGCCCGGAAAGTCCGGGCGGCTCCGTGGAGGTCGTGCTGATGACGACGGCGGGCCACCTGGTGCCCGTGCTGCTCGGCTCCTCGACCCTGACCGTCGACGGTGACCACGTGACCTGCCTGACCTTCACCGACCTGACCCGCGAGCGGGAGGCCGAGGCGGCGCTCGCCCACAGCGCCCAGCACGACGCGCTCACCGGGCTGCCCAACCGCACCCTGCTCACCGACCGCATCCAGCACGCCCTGGAACGGCGGGCCAGGAGACCCGGGCTGCTGGCCCTGCTGTTCTGCGACGTGGACGGCTTCAAGAACATCAACGACGCCCATGGCCACCAGACCGGGGACAGTGTGCTGACCACGGTGGCGTCACGGCTGACGTCGGCGGTGCGGCCCGAGGACACCGTCGCCAGGATCGGCGGCGACGAGTTCGTCGTGCTGTGCGAGGACCTCACCGACGTCGACGCGGCGGCGATGTTCGCCAACCGTCTCGGCAGCGCCGTGGCAGTGCCGATGACGACGAGCGCCGGAGTCATCGAGGCCACCATGAGCGTCGGGGTCGCGGTCGCGGCGCACGGTGAAGACGCCACCTCCGATACCCTTCTGCGCGACGCGGACGAGGCGATGTACAAGGCCAAGCGGCAGGGGCCCAACGTGATCGAGCTCTTCGACGACACGCTGCGGACGATGGCCGCCTCGCGGCTGCAGCTGATGACCGAGCTGCGGCGCGCGACCGGCAACGGGGAGCTCCTCCTGGTCTACCAGCCGGTGATGGACGTGGCGGCCGAGCACATGGTGGGCGTCGAGGCGCTGATGCGCTGGAAGAACCCCACCCGCGGGCTGATCGCCCCCGACGCCTTCATCCCGTTCGCCGAGCGCAGTGGCCTGATCGTCTCGATGGGCGCCTGGGCGATGCGCGAGGCCTGCCGGCAGGGCGCGGCCTGGCTGGCCACAGCTCCGCGCGACCATGCCCTCACGATGTCGGTGAACGTCTCCGGACGCCAGCTGACGCACTCGGCCAAGCTCGTCGACACGGTGAGGTCGGCCCTCGACGAGTCAGGGCTCGATCCCACGAGCCTGGTGCTGGAGGTCACCGAGAGCGCGCTGATGGACGACGCCGAGTCCGCGCTCCGGGTGGTCGACGACCTCAAGTCGCTGGGTGTGCGCATCGCCATCGACGACTTCGGCACCGGCTACTCCTCGTTGCTCTACCTCAAGCGCTTCCCTGTCGACCTGCTGAAGATCGACCGCACCTTCGTCGCCGGGCTCGGGGACAACCGGGAGGACACCGCCATCGTGCGCAGCGTGATCGAGCTCGCGCAGGCGTTCGGCATCTCGTCGGTGGCCGAGGGCATCGAGACCGAGCAGCAGCTGGACGACCTGCGCCGGCTCGGCTGCGACCTGGGGCAGGGCTTCCTGTGGAGCCCGGGCAGGACCGCCACGGAGCTCGGCCGGCTGCTGCTGGACTCGCTGCAGACACGCTGACCGCACACCGGTCGACCCGTGCTGCACAATGCTGGGCATGATGTGGCTGACCACGCCGGCCCATGCACGCTGGCTCGAGGCCGAGGGGGACCGGCTCCTGGACTTCGGCAGGGCCTCGCGCCACCGCGGCGGTGGCTTCGCCTGGCTCGACGGTGACGGCCGCCCCGACCTGGAACGGCCGGTCGAGCTGTGGGTGACCTGTCGGATGACCCACGTCTACGCGCTCGGCGACCTGATGGGCCGTCCCGGCTGCGCGTCCCTGGTGGACCACGGCGTCGCCTCGCTCGGAGACCGCCTGCACGACCACGTGCACGGCGGCTGGTATGCCAGGGTCGGTCCGGACGGCCCGACCCTGACCGACAAGACCGCCTACGAGCACGCGTTCGTGGTGCTCGCCGGTGCGTCGGCGACCGCGGCGCGGCGTCCGGGCGGGCGGGAGCTGCTGGAGGAGGCGCTGCGGGTCCTCCTCGAGCACTTCTGGGACGAGGAGCACGGCATGGTCGTCGAGCAGTGGGACGAGTCGTTCTCGGTCCTCGACGGCTACCGCGGCGTCAACGCCAACATGCACACCGTCGAGGCGCTGCTGACGGCGGCCGACGTGCTCGACGACGGCTCGCTGCGCGAGCGCGCCCGGCGCATCCTCACCCGCGTCGTGCACGAGCTGGCCGCCGGGAGCTCCTGGCGGATCCCCGAGCACTTCGACGACACGTGGACCCCCGTCCTCGACTACAACGAGGCGGAGCCCGCCCACCCGTTCCGGCCCTACGGCGCGACCATCGGGCACTGGCTGGAGTGGGCGCGGCTGGCACTGCACCTGCGCGCCGGGCTGGTCGCCCATCCGACCGACGACACCGCCGACGACACCGCCGCCTGGCTCCTGCACGACGCCCGGTCGCTGTTCGCCGCGGCGGTCGCCGAAGGCTGGGCTGTCGACGGTGCCGACGGGTTCGTCTACACCGTCGACTGGCAGGGTGCCCCCGTGGTGCGCGAGAGGATGCACTGGGTCGCCGCCGAGGGCACGGCGGCCGCGGCGGCGCTCTTCGCGGCCACCGGGGAGTCGTCGTACGCCGACTGGTACGAAACCTGGTGGCGACACGTCGCGGAGCACTTCCGGGACCCGGCGCGCGGGTCCTGGCACCACGAGCTGTCTCCCGCGAACGCACCGAGCAGCACCACCTGGACGGGCAAGCCGGACATCTACCACGCCTTCCAGGCGACACTGCTCCCGCGGCTGCCGCTGTCCCCGATGCTCCCAGCCGCCCTGCGGGACGGCCTGCTGGCCTGACACTCCGGGAAAGTTTGTCGTCCGAGGCCTCAAGTCGCGGGGTGCGGCTTCCGAGACTTCTGTCATCGAGGGCATGGGAGGCCGATATGACGAGCATGATGGACGTTGCGGGGAGAGCCGCCGTACAGTCGACCGAGGTCGCACCGCCGTACCGCGTCGGCGACCGCATCTGCGCCACCAGCCCGGAGGGGGTCCGCTACCTGGCCCGGGTCGAGACGATCAGGCGGAGGGCGGACAAGCAGTTCACCGTCGTGGCCGCCGTGACCGAACCGCGCCGCTACCGCAGCCACCTGCTCACCACGGTCGTGGGACCCGACGGCTACGGCGTGGCCGTCCGTCCCGCCGCCTGAGGCGGCTCAACCCCGGTCCGTCACCGTCAGCCGGCCGTCCGCGCGGACCGCGATTGTCGCCACGTGCAGCCGCCGCTGGTTGCAGCCCCGGGCGGACGACCGACAGCGGGTGTCCGTGGGATAGCCCACCCGGCCCCGGTCCCACGCGGCGTAGGCGATGCGCATCCTGCCGCCCGCGTCGACGAACGCCGACGGGCCGCCGGGGCCACTGACCGACCCGCCCGTGGCCAGGAGCGGACGGCTCGAGGGGCGCCGGCAGGGACCCGACGGCGTTGTGCAGATGGCGTAGCCGGTCGCATAGCGCCCGGTGCTGTAGCGGTTGGCGGAGTAGAAGAGGTAGATCCGGCCGCCGGCCCGGACCATGGACGGGTTCTCGATGACGTTGCCCTCCCAGGGCTGTCTCGTGGTCAGCACGTTGACGGCACGGGCACCGGGCTCGAAGGCGGTGGCGGTGCGGTTCATCCTCCTGGCCCAGATGCGGGTGGGCTCACTGCCCGGGACGCCCTCGTTCTTCCAGATGAGGTAGGGGTGACCGGAGCGGTCCTTGAACGAGATGTCCGGGTCGATCGAGCCCTGGTTCCTCGGGCACACCAGCGGGTGGGTCGACCGGTCCACGAACCGCCCGAGCGGCCTGGTCGCGAATGCGAGGCTCAGGCACATCTTTCGTGGCTCGACCGACACCGGTGCGGCGTACGCCGCGACGTATCGTCCCGCGACGCGGGCGACCGACGGGGCCCAGGTCGAGACCCGCCACTTCCCGTGCGCCCAGTGGCGCCTGGCCCAGCTCGGAGCCTTCGCCAGAGCGTCGTTCTCCCACCACCGGCCGGTCTCGGAGTAGCGCGCCCTCCACGTTCGCAGGTTCGTCGACGTCATCGCGGGCAGCAGCTTGCCGCCGGTGTTGGTGGCGTAGGCGTAGTAGGTCGAGCCGACGCGCATCACCGACGGGTCAGGGAAGTCGCCGCCGTAGACCTCGCCGGCCCGGAAGTCGTCGCTGCCCACCGATGCGGTGGCAGCAGCGACGGTCGCGGCGAGCCCGGTCAGCCCGGTCAGGACGAGCACCAGCAGTCGTGTCCTGGTGCGCCCCGCGAGGCGGCGCCGCTGCGAGGTGGTGGTCAGGTCGGTCATCGGCGGCTCCGGATGCGTGCGGCTCGGACGGACATGCCGTCCCAGGGTGACACAGCCCTGCCCTCAGTAGGCGCCGTCCTTGGAGACCACGGCGCGGAAGGTGCGGACCACGATCGCGGCGTCCTTGCCGGGGGACCAGTTGTCGACGTAGTCCAGGTCGAACCCGATCGACTCGTCCCAGCTGAGCCGGGAGCGGCCGCTGACCTGCCACAGCCCCGTCATCCCCGGCTTGACCGCGAGCCGCCGGCGGGCGACGTAGTCGTACATCTCCACCTCCATCGGGAGCGCTGGGCGTGGGCCGACCAGCGACATCTGGCCCTTCAGCACGTTGACCAGCTGGGGCAGCTCGTCGATCGAGGTCTTCCGCAGCAGGTGCCCGACCCGGGTGATGCGCGGGTCCTGCTCCATCTTGAACAGGGGCCGGTCGGCGCCGTGCAGGTTGAGCTCCTGCAACCCACTCAGCTGCTTCTCCGCGTCGAGGTTCATGGTCCTGAACTTGTACATCGTGAAGGTGGCGCCCCGCTCCCGGACACGGGTCTGCCGGAAGACGGCCGGGCCCCGGGACTCCAGTCTCACCACCAGGGCGACCGCAAGCAGCAGCGGCATGGACACGACCAGCAGAGCAGCGGCCACCAACCGGTCGAACAGGCCCTTGACGAGCGCCTGGGTGCCGCGTGGGCTGGCCGAGCCGAGCCTGATCATCAGGCGGCCGTCCTGCTGCACCACGTCGACGCGGTGCGGCGCGATGCCGTCCAGGTTCGTGCTGATCACCATGTCGATGCCCGTGCCCTCGAGCAGCCAGGACAGCTCGCGCAGCTGCTGCTGCCCCCAGCTCTCCCCGGGGACGACCGTGACCCGGTCGGCCTCGCTGTCCAGGGCGATGCGGACCACCCGCTCGACGAGCCCGGTCGGGCCGCTGCTCCTGTGCAGCCGGCGCCGCTCGATCCGGCTGTCGCCGGGTGCGCCGGTCGGCTCGGCGGTCGGCTCGGCGGTCGACCGGCGGGACTCCGCCCGGGTCACCACCAGGATCACCTCGCCGGACTCGACAGCCGGGGCGCGTCGTACGGCGTTCCGCTCGAGGGCGGCGGGGTCGCCCACGACCAGGCGGCGACGAGGGCCCAGCGCGTAGTGCGCTGCGAGCCCGGGTGCATGACGCAGGGTGACCCGGATGAGGACCAGGGCCGCACCGACGCCGCAGGCGCCCAGCACGATGTCGCGCCCGACAGCGGGTGACCCGAAGAGGGCGCCCGCGACGCACGCGGTGCCGCCGAGGAGCAGCACCGCCTTCAGCACCGACCGGCTATTCACGATGGAGCGGGGGCTGTCCGCGCCGCACACGTGGGCCAGGACCGCCAGCGCCACCAGCAGGGCGGTCGCGGCTGCCACGGGACGGCCGCTGCGGAGCGCGAGCCCGGCGACGCAGCCGGCGACCGACACGTCCGTGAGCGCGAGCAGGCGGCGCAGCGAGAGGATGCGTGCGCGCCGTGCGTCCAGCACGGCTGTGACGTCGGGGGACCTGACCTTCGCGCGCCGCTCCGGGGTGGATGGCGGCGAAGGCTCACTGAGCAGCACCTGCTCGACCTCTGTCGTGGCCACGCACGCTCCCGTCCGTCTGCTTGAGCAGGGCAGGCCGGCTCTCGGGCTGCACCATTGCGTGTCCCGGATGCTGTTCACCACGCGCGGCTCGCGCGTGGTGCACGCGACCCGATGGACCAGTCATCGTCGGCTGCTCCGCCCGACTTGAGCCCGGAGGCCCTTATCGCCCGAAACGGCCGCAATGATGACCGTAGGGACTAGTCCGCCCGGGTGCGGAGGCTCACCGGAGCTGGACCCGACCGCCGCACCGCGTCCCCCGGCGTTCCGTGGTGAAAGGCGACGTCTCTCCTTTACCAAAGGCTATGATGCGGCGATGCGCCCTGAGGTGTCGGGGAGACGACGAGCGACCCGCACGGGCAGGATTGGGACCTGATCATGGATGAGTCACGGAGGCTGGCCCAGGTCTTCGTGGAGCTCGCCGACACGCTGACCGAGAACTTCGACGTCGTCGACTTCCTGCAGACGCTCACCGACCGGTGCGTGGAGATGCTGGGTGCCGACGCCGCCGGTCTGATGCTGACCGACCAGCGCGGGGGCCTGACGCTGATGGCTGCGACGCTCGAGCGGGCCAGGGTGCTGGAGGTGTTCGAGCTCCAGGTGCAGGAGGGCCCGTGCCTGGAGTGCTTCACGACCGGGAAGGCGATCACCAACGTCGAGCTCGTCGAGGCGAACAAGCGGTGGCCGGTCTTCACACCGGCCGCGGTCGAGGCGGGGTTCGGCGCCACCCACGCACTTCCCATGCGGCTGCGGGGCCAGGTGCTCGGGGCGCTCAACCTCTTCACCGACGAGCAGGTGCGGCTCTCCGACACCGACCTGGAGGTCGGGCAGGCGATGGCGCACGTGGCCACGATCGGCCTGCTGCACCAGCAGAACACCCGCGAGCAGACGGTCCTGTCCGAGCAGCTGCAGACCGCCCTGCACAGCCGGGTGGTGGTGGAGCAGGCCAAGGGAGCGCTGGCCGCACGGACGGGTGTCAGCGTCGGGGAGGCGTTCACGAGGATGCGTGCCCGTGCGCGCAACAACCAGATGGCCCTCACCGACGTGGCCACCGCGGTGATCTCCGGGAAGATCACGCCGGACCTCACCGGTTCGACCCGACGCGCCGGTGCGACCTGACCCGGCGGCCGGCGCCCGGCCACTAGCGACCCCGGCCGCCGGTCACCAGGGGGACGAACCGGTAGCCACCGTGCCGGCTGACGGACCGGTCCGCGCCGCGCTGCTCGACGAGCAGCAGCGTCCCTGAGACCGGGATCACCAGCCGCCCCGACTCGGCGAGCTGGTCCACCAGCTCCTCCGGGAGTGACCGCGCCTCCGCCGAGACCAGGATGCGGTCGAACGGCGCACGGTCCGGCCGGCCGAGCAGCCCGGGGCGGGCGGGCTCGATGCGCGCGTGCTCGAGCCCGGTCGCCTCCAGGTTCGCCTGTCCCATCTCGACGAGCTCGGGGAGGATCTCCACCCCGAGCACGCTTCCCGTCGGTCCCGTCAGGACGGCCAGAAGTGCGGTCGTCCAGCCGGACCCCGACCCGACGTCGAGAACCCGGTCACCGGGCCGCACGTCGAGCAGCCTCAGCATGTCCTCCACCGTGCGTGGCTGGGAGTTCGTCTGCCCGTGCCCGATCGAGACCGGTCCGTCGTACGACGCACGATGGACGGCCGAGCGGGGCAGGAAGCCCGCCCGGGGGATGGCCGCGAAGGCGGCCTGCACCGCGTCCACGACGTCGACGCTACCGGATCATCGGGTCAGGTGGTGTGCTGTGGGGGTGAGCCCGAACCGAGACGACCCGCACCCCGACGACCCTCATCCCGACGACCCTCACCAGGACGACCGGGACCGGGACACCGCCGGTCGTCCCCGCCAGGCCCGACCGAGGGACGCGCTCGGTCGGCCGCTGCCCTACGGCGCGGTCGGCGTCGAGCCGGTCTCCGAGGAGCCCATGGACCCCGAGCCGACGCTGGCGGCGGCGCGGGGCCTGGTCGAGGAGGGTCGCCCGTTCGCCGCGCACGAGGTGCTGGAGAGCCGGTGGAAGGCCGGCCCGGACGAGGAGCGCGACCTGTGGCAGGGGCTCGCCCAGCTGTGCGTGGGGCTCACCCATGCGGCCCGTGGCAACCAGGTGGGCGCAGCGCGCCTCCTGGAGCGTGGGACGGCGCGCCTGCGTCGCTACGTCGAGCAGGGTGGTGCGACGTACGGCCTGGACCTGGAGCACGTCATGCGGTGCGTCGAGGAGCGAGCCGCGCGCTGAGGGCACTTCCAGGCACGTGAGGGTCCCGTGGTGTATCAGGGCGGCGTCCGGTGGGTCCTCCCTTGAGAGGAGCTCCCGCGTGGAGAGCTCACGGAGAGGGTCGAGATGTCACCTTCCACCGCCACGACCCAGCCGGCTCGCAAGCGCATCTGGGCGCAGGACGTCGAGGTGTCGGCCGAGATCCTGGAGACCCGCCTCGACGCGATCGCGGCGGGCTCGACCACCTGGAGCCCGTGCCAGCAGGCCATCGAGGCCGGGGTGCGGAACCGGATCGCAGCCGCGCGGGATGCCGCCCTGGGGCGCGACCCGCTCCCCGGCCGGCTGAGCAACTGGTGGCGCGGGACGCTGATCGACGCGGCCTACCAGAACCTGCATGCCGCCGAGTGCCTGATCGTCGGGCTCTACTCGCCCGCCCAGGTCGAGGCCGAGATACCCGAGGCGGTGGCCCGCGTGGAGGCCGGCCTGCACCGGGACGACCCACGGCGGTCCGCCGCGCTGCGGCTCCTGGACGGCGACGCCGAGGACCCGGCGAGCAGGGAGCGGCTGGCGAAGGCGGTCGAGGTCGGCTTCGGCGCCTCGGACACCGAGCACGCCCAGCTCCGCAACTTCCGCAACACGGTGCTCGGGGGCGCCGCAGCCCTCGGTGCTGTGCTGGTGATGTTCGTCGTGTACGTCGCCCGCAACCCCACTGACGTGCCGTTCTGCTTCTCGCCTGCCGGGAGGGCGATGGTGTGCGCCTCCGGTGCCTCCGCGCCGACGGGCCACGACGTGGTCACGGTGACCCTGCTCGGTGCCCTGGGCGGGCTGCTCGCGACCATCTTGTCGCTGCGCAACATCGAGGGGACATCGGTGCCCTACGACGTCCCCAAGGCGCTCGCCGTGCTCAAGCTCCCGCTCGGGGCGCTGTGCGCGATCGGTGCCCTCATCGCCATCCGGGGCGGGTTCGTCCCCGGGTTCTCCGACCTCGACTCCCAGCCCCAGATCCTGGCCTATGCGTTCGGCTTCGGGGTGGCGCAGCAGCTTCTGGCCAGGTTGATCGACCAGCAGGCCCAGACCCTCCTCCACCATGCGCCCGGCAAGCGCACGGCCACGTCGCGACCCGAGGTGCGGGACGTGACCGGAAGCACCACCGGGACAACCACCGGGACCACCACCGGGCGTTCCCCAGCCGTCCACCACCAGGTGGTCCGCGCCTGAAGCACCTCCGGGCGATCCTCACACCTGATTGCCAACCGGGCAGCCAGGGGCTTGTATGAAGGTCTTGAAGAAAGGAAGCAGAACCATGCACTCCACCACTCACCCCGCCTGCTCGATCGCTCCTCCTGACCTGCTCGCGCGCCTCGCGTCGAGCGGCACCACCGAGCAGCGCGCGGCCGCCGTGTCGACGATGGCGGCGTCGGCCTCGATGCGCACGCAGAGGTCGATCCTGGGCCAGGTCCGCCGGCAGCTCGGCGCAGAGGGAGCCGCCCTGCTCGCGGGTCTCGACGTCAGCGCGCAGCGTCGGCAGACGATCTATGACAACCAGCGCCAGGGTCGGGCGTTCCTGCCCGGTGTCCGGGTGCGCGGCGAGGGTGACCCGGTCTCCAGCGACGGTGACGTGGACGGTGCCTACGACGGCAGCGCGGCGACCTACGACTTCTACCGGGACCTCTTCGACCGGGACTCCCTCGACGGGCAGGGCATGGAGCTGGTCTCCTCGGTCCACTACGGGGTGGACTTCGACAACGCCTTCTGGAACGGCGCCCAGATGGTCTACGGGGACGGCAGCGGACACCTCTTCGTCAAGGGCGCCCTGACCCGGGCCATGGACGTGGTCGGCCACGAGCTGACGCACGGCGTCACCTCCTTCACCGCGGACCTCGCCTACAGCAAGCAGTCCGGTGCACTCAACGAGCACTTCTCCGACGTGTTCGGGTCGCTGGTCAAGCAGCGTCACCTCGGCCAGACCGCCGCGGAGGCCGACTGGCTGATCGGCGCGGGAACCCTGGTGCCGTCGCTGGGCCGCGCTCTCCGGTCGATGAGCGAGCCCGGCACGGCCTACGACGGCGACCGTCAGCCGGCCCACATGGACGGCTACGTCGACCTCCCCGACGACAACGACCCGGCCAACGACAACGGTGGGGTGCACCTCAACTCCGGCATCCCGAACCGGGCGTTCTACCTGGTCGCCTCCGCCCTCGGCGGGCACGCCTGGGAGCGGGCCGGGGTCATCTGGTTCTACACGCTGACCGAGCGGCTGCAGTCCAACGCGCAGTTCGTGGACGCGGCCGAGCAGACCATGCAGGTGGCGAAGGAGAGGTTCGGCGACGCGGAGCAGTCAGCGGTGGCGAGCGCGTGGCAGCAGGTGGGCGTGCTGACGTGAGGGTGTCCGTCGTCCGCGGCGGCGGGCTGGCCGGTCTCACCACCAGGACCGAGCTCGCCCGCAGCTCCCTCCCGGCCGCCGAGGCCGAGACGCTGGACGGCCTCGTGCAGGGGGCCGGGGTGCGCGACCCGGCTCCGGCCCGGTCCCGGCCCCAGCCCGACCAGCTGCTGTACGAGGTGGCGGTCAGCGACGACGACGGGGACGTGCGGGCGCGGTTCACCGACGCGAACCTTCCTGAGGGTGCCCGCCGGCTGATCGAGTGGATCGACTCCCGGCCCGAGAGGACGCATCGCATCGGCACCTGACCGGTCCGCCCGCGGCCCGTCGGCCGGGTTCGTGATCGCTGCCGCCGGGGGTGGGCGACCGGGATATCGTGGTGAGGTGCCGAGGTGGGGTCTGCGCGCGGTCGCCCGTCGTTGTGCCGTCCGCATCACGTCCGTGCGGATGGTGTGCTGTCATGGCCGGTTGGTCGCCCGCGGCCTGTCGGCTCAGCCGCTGGGCCGGCCTCTGGAGCTGATCGCCAGCGACGCCCGGCGGCTCGGCGCCCGGCTCGACAACCCCCCTCGGGGGACGTCCTTCGCGAAGCTGGAGGGTGCGCGTCGAGCCTACGAGCACGTCCTGGTGGAGGCATGCACGGCGCTGGGCATCGAGCACCTGCTGCAGGTGCTGCCGCCCGGTGAGGATCTCGACGTGGAGCGCAGCCGCGTCGAGGCCCTGCTGTGGCTCGCCGGCCTGCGGATCGACGAGACCGCCTAGTTGGCGCGACATACCGACCGATCCGCGCGCGGCGATCGCGCCTGTGCGGAGCTGCCGCGACGTACCGACTGATCCGCGCGCGGCAACGGCTCCTGTGCGGAGTTGGCGCTGGACTGATCGAGGCCGAGCCCGACGAGCCCGCGGGTGCGCCGACCGCTGCGCCCGTCGAGGCGGCCGCCCGACACCGGTCAGCTGTGCTGCTCGACGTACTCCTCGGGGTCCGGCTCCTCGATGGCGATGCCGTCGGCGTGCTTGTTCTCGAAGGCGATGAACTGGACCGCGATGTCGTGCCGGGTCTGCAGGTCCGCGTGCTGCCGGAAGTCGGCGAGGTCCTCCCGCTCCTCCTCGGCCATGTGGTCGCTGTTGGACTCGCGCGCCTCGTAGACGGCCGCCCACCACTCGTCACTGCCCGCCGGGTGCTTCTCGGACTTCTTGATGGCGTCCCGGATCTCGTTGTGGTCCTTGACGGCGTCCTGTGTCTCGTCCTGTGGGCCGTCGTCGTCCTCGCCGGGGGGGCCCTCGCCTATCTCGAGGAGACGGGGGTAGAAGTAGCGCTCCTCGGCAGCCGCGTGCACCTCCAGGAGGATCGTCAGCCGCTTCCACACCGCCGCCAGGGTCTCGGTGTCGTCCCGGGGGATCTCGTCGAGGAGTGCGAAGGTGCGGCGCTGCTCGTGGTGCTGGAACAAGATCAGCTCGGTGATGTCCATGGGCCTCCTTCGTCGGAGTCGGACCCTTACCCAATCGGGCCCTCTCCATCCCTGCTGTGCCCTGGTGTGGCGCCCGGTGCCGGTCAGGCGCCAGCCCCGGCGAGATGTGCGAGTAGTTGCATCAACGCAAGCAAAGCGGGTACGGCGGCCTCGTCTCAGAACCGACCGTCGATCGGAGGGGTCCTGCGGTGTCGGGCTTCGTGAGGGACGTACGCCGAACCGGCAACGGCCTGCTGGTGCGGATCTCGGTCATCGCCGCGATCGGAGGAATGCTCTTCGGCTACGACACCGGTGTCATCTCCGGCGCCCTGCTCTTCCTGAAGAAGGACCTGCACGCCGGGTCCTTCGAGCAGCAGGCGATCGTCGCGGTCCTGCTGCTGTGGTCGGGCTCGCGTCGGGCTACCTGGCCGACCGGATCAGCCGCAAGTGGACCAAGGTGATGTCGGGGACGATCTACTCGTCGGCGCGTTGGGCTGTGCGTTCTCGGTCAACGCCGAGATGCTGATCGGCTTCCGCTTCCTCCTCGGTCTCTCGGTGGGCACTGCGTCGTTCGTGTCGCCGCTGTACATCTCGGAGGTCTCCCCCCCACGGGTCCGCGGTGGCCTGGTGTCGTTCAACCAGCTCGCCGTCGTGTCGGGCATCCTGCTGGCCTACGTGGTCAACTACGCGTTCCGGGACTTCACCCACCAGTGGCGGTGGATGCTCGGCGTGGCGGCTCTGCCGGGCGCGGCCCTGGCCGTCGGGATGCTGACCGTGCCGCAGACGCCGCGGTGGCTGACCCTGAACGGCAACAAGGACAAGGCGCTCGACGTGCTCCGTCGGCTCCGTGAGGGCGACGAGAACGCGGACATCGACGCGGAGATGAGCGACATCGAGGAGGCCAACGAGCGGGAGCGCAACGCGCGCGCGAAGGACCTTCTGGAGCCGAGGTTCCGGCCGCTGCTGCTCGTCGGTGTGGGGCTGGCGCTGGCGCAGCAGTTCGTCGGGGTCAACACGGTGATCTACTACGCCCCCACGATCCTCTCGGACACCGGCATGGGCAACAGCGCAGCGCTGGCCGCGACCATGATCGTCGGTGTCACCAACGTGCTGTTCACCATCGTCGCGGTGCTGCTGCTCGACCGCCTCGGTCGCCGCACGCTGCTCATCACGGGGACCGTGGGCATCGTGCTGTCCCTCGCCCTGCTGGGCGTCTACTTCACCAGCTCCACCCTGCAGCGCGACTACGGATGGCTGGCGCTGGCCGGGCTGATGCTGTTCATCGCCTCCTTCGCCATCGGGCTGGGTCCGGTGTTCTGGCTGATGATCTCGGAGATCTTCCCGGTCGGACTGCGCAGCCCGGCGATGTCGGTGTGCACGATCGCCAACTGGGGCGCCAACTTCCTGGTTGCACAGACGTTCTTGACGCTGTCGCACGTGATCACCCGCCAGGGCGTCTTCTACCTGTACGCCGCCCTCGCGGTCGTGGCCGTCATCTTCTTCAGCCTGCGGGTGCCCGAGACTCGGGACCGCAGCCTCGAGAGCATCCAGGAGGAGCTGGTGCAGGAGTGAGAGCCAAGGAGGGACGAGATGAGCCAGACAGTCGGTGACTACGTTCTGGAGCGCCTGCGCGAGTGGGAGGTCGACAAGGTCTTCGGCTACGCCGGGGACGGGATCAACGGCCTGCTCGCGTCATGGGCGAAGGCGGACAACCACCCCGAGTTCATCGAGGCGCGGCACGAGGAGATGGCGGCGTTCGAGGCCACCGGGTACGCCAAGTTCAGCGGGCGGGTCGGTGTCTGCGTGGCGACCTCCGGCCCCGGTGCGATCCACCTGCTCAACGGTCTGTACGACGCCAAGCTGGACCACGTGCCGGTCGTGGCGATCGTCGGTCAGACCAACCGGACCGCGATGGGTGGCTCCTACCAGCAGGAGGTCGACCTGCTGAGCCTGTACAAGGACGTGGCGGGCGACTACGTCCACATGGTGACGACTCCCGAGCAGCTCCCGAACGTGCTGGACCGGGCGATGCGGACCGCGATGACGCGTCGGGCGCCGACGGCGGTCATCATCCCCGCCGACGTCCAGGAGCTGGACTACACACCGCCCAGCCACGCGTTCAAGATGGTGCCGTCCTCGCTGGGCATGGAGATGCCGACGCCGATGGCTGACGACGAGGGCCTGCGCCGGGCCGCGGAGGTGCTCAACGCGGGCTCCAAGGTGGCCGTCCTGGTCGGGCAGGGAGCACGTGGTGCCCGGCAGGAGGTGGTCGACACCGCCGAGCTGCTCGGAGCGGGTGTCGCGAAGGCGCTGCTCGGCAAGGACGTCCTGCCCGACGACCTGCCGTTCGTGACCGGTGCGATCGGGCTGCTGGGGACGAGGCCGAGCTATGAGATGATGCGGGACTGCGACACGCTGCTCATCGTGGGAGCCAACTTCCCCTACACCCAGTTCATGCCGGGCTTCGACCAGGCCCGGGCGGTCCAGATCGACATCGACGGCACGATGATCGGGATGCGCTACCCCACCGAGGTGAACCTCGTCGGCGACGCGGCCGCCACCTTGCGGGCGTTGGTCCCGCTCCTGGTGCGCAAGGAGGACCGGAGCTGGCGGGAGAGCCTCGAGCACAAGGTCGAGTCCTGGTGGAGGACCATGGAGGCCGAGGCGATGACCGAGGCCGACCCGATCAACCCGATGCGGATCTTCTGGGAGCTGTCCTCCAGGCTGCCGGATGACGTCATCGTCACTGCCGACTCCGGCTCGTCCGCCAACTGGTACGCCCGGCACCTGAGGTTCACCGGGGCCATGCGCGGGTCGCTCTCCGGCACCCTGGCGACGATGGGCCCGGGTGTTCCCTACGCCATCGGCGCCAAGTTCGCCCATCCCGGTCGCCCGGCCATCGCCATGGTCGGCGACGGTGCGATGCAGATGAACGGCATGGCCGAGCTGATCACCGTCAAGCGCTACTGGCAGGAGTGGACCGACCCGCGACTGATCGTGGCTGTGCTGCACAACAACGACCTCAACCAGGTCACGTGGGAGATGAGGGCGATGGAGGGCTCCCCCAAGTTCATCGAGTCCCAGAGGCTGCCGGACGTCGACTACGCACGGTTCGCCGAGAGTCTCGGCTTCGGGGTGCGCACGGTGACCGACCCCGAGGAGGTCGGGGACGCCTGGGACTACGCGCTCTCAGCCGATCGTCCCACCCTTCTCGACATCCACTGTGACCCCGACGTGCCACCGATCCCACCCCACGCCACCTTCGAGCAGATGAAGGACGCTGCCACCGCGCTGGCCAAGGGCGACACCGACCGCTGGGGTGTCCTGAAGGAGGGGCTGAAGATCAAGGCGCAGGAGTTCATCCCCCACGGCCGGAGCTGAGAAGCGGCCGGTCGGCTCGCAACTGTCATGCACGCGCAACGATCGAAGCGGAGGCAGCACCCATGCGCATCACCCGACGAGGCAGGAACCTCGGTATCGTCGCCGCCTATGTCGTAGGCGCCCTGGTGATCCTCGCGTTGATGTGGTTCATCACCGTGTCCGTGTGACCACGGACCCGGACCAGGGGCCTTCGCCGGCCCGGCCCGGGTCCCGCCCGCGGGTCAACAGGAGTGTTCTTCCCGCAAGTGGGTAGAGGCCGACCCTATGCACCACAGTCGCCGTCCCTCGCTGCGCCTCGCCCTCGTGGCCCTCCCGGCCGCTCTGAGCCTCGTCTCAGGCTGCTCCTCGGGTCCGGGCTCGGACTCCTCGTCCTCGACCGCCTCCTCCTCAGCGTCCGAGTCGGCCTCCGAGTCGGCCTCCGAGTCGGCCTCCGAGTCGGCCTCCGAGTCGGCCGCTGGGTCAGGCTCGGCGTCATCGGCTCCCAGCTCTGCCTCCGGGTCCGCCAGCGCCGGTCGTCCCCAGCAGGAGGCCGTGTGCCGGTCCCTGACTGTTCCCGACGTGGTGAGCAAGGTCGAGCCACAGGTGGTCACCATCCGCACCCGCCAGGGGCTCGGAAGCGGCATCGTCTACCAGGACCACGTCGTCATCACCGACCAGCACGTCGTCGCCCGGCAGGAGGGCGCCCCGGCGACCTTCTCGAAGGTCCAGGTGCTGCTGGCCGACGGCTCCACCCGCAGCGGGACGGTGACCGGGTCGGACCTGCTCACCGACATCGCCGTCGTCCGCGTCGAGGGGGCCGCGCTCCATCCGGCGACGTTCCGCACCTCGGTCCCCGCGCCGGGCGAGGCCGTCCTTGCCATCGGGAGCCCGCTGGGCTTCAGCAGCACCGCCACCAAGGGGATCATCTCGGCCCTCGACCGCAACCTGCCCGCCCAGTCCTCGGGGGGCGCTCCCCTGGTCGACCTGATCCAGACCGACGCTGCGATCTCCCCCGGCAACTCCGGAGGCGCGCTGGTCGACATCTGCGGACAGGTCGTCGGTGTCAACGAGGCCTACATCCCGCCCAGCTCGGGCGCGGTGTCCCTGGGCTTCGCCACCCCCTCGCTGATCGCCACCCGGATCGCGGACCAGCTGCTCGCCTCCGGGAAGGCGACGCACCCGTCGCTGGGCGTCCGGATCACCGACCTGACCCCTTCGATCGCCCAGTCCCTCGAGACCAAGGCCTCCAGCGGCGTGGTGGTCATCTCCGCAGCCGCCGGCGGCCCCGCCGCCCAGGCGGGCGTCAGGAGGGGCGACGTCATCACCGCGCTGCACGGCCAGGACGTCGCGGGGTACGCCGACCTGCTCGGTGCCCTCCGTCAGCTGAACCCGGGGGACCAGGTGAAGCTCACCGTCGACCGCAGTGGCACCAAGAAGACGCTCGAGGTGACCATCGGCAGCCGCAGCTGACGGTGAGACGATCGGCCCCAGCCCTTCAGTCGCCTCGCCGGCCGACCGATGTAGACGAGGTGAACGGGTCACAGAAGCAGCGGGCCGCCACGAGCGGGGACAGCACATCGAGCGAGCCGGAACCCGGCGCTCCGACGCCCGAGAACGGCGGTCACGACCATGCCTGGAGCCATGTCAAGGGCGACCCCGCCTACGCGACCTCGGTGGAGTACCGCTGCGACATCTGCAAGCTCACCTGGTCGCTGTAGGGCCCGGTCCCCGGGTCAGCCCTCGTCGGGGTAGGGCGGAGCGCTGTCCGCGACCACGGCCTCCCGCTCGCCGATCGGACGCTCGGCCCCGACCGTGGTGTCGTGTGTCGTCTGGCGCTCCGCCTCGGCGTTGATCGTCGCACCCAGCACGACGAGCACCACGCTCAGCCACAGCCAGAACATGCTGATGGCCACGCCGGCCAGGGAGCCGTACGTCGCCTCGTAGGTGCCCAGGCTGCGGACGTAGGCGAACAGTCCCACGGACGTGGCCAGCCAGAGCGCCGTGGCGGTCGCGGCACCCCAGCTCAGCCAGTGCCAGTGGGCCCCTCGGCGGTCCGGTGCGAACCGGTAGAGCACCGCCAGCCCGGCCACCATCAGCACCGCCAGCGACATCCACACCAGGACCGGCGCGACGGCGCGGACTGCCTGCGGCGCGCCGTCCAGCGTCCGGGACACGACACCGGCCGCAGCTATGACGGCGCCCAGCAGGAGCGCGCCGGCGAGCACGAACGTCAGCGCCAGCCGCGTACGGCGCAGGAACCCGCGGCTCTCCTCCTCGTGGTAGGCCACTGTCAGCGCGTCGATCAGGGACGACATCGCCGTCGTCGCCGTCCACAGCGCGATGAGGAGACCGACCAGTCCGCGAGTGGTGTGCACCCCGGCCGAGGCGGTGGTGATGTGCGAGAGCTGGTCGACCACCACCGGCTGCACCTGCTGCGGCAGCATCCTCGCGAGGCCGTTGAGCTGGTGCATCGCCTGTTCGGGGGTGTTCACAGCGCCGTACACCGACAGTGCCGTGAGGAGGACCGGCGCGATCGAGAGGACCGCGAAGAAGGCGACCCCGGCACTGAGCAGCGGCAGCCGGTCGGTGATGAAGTGCCGCCCGGCCCGGCGCAGCACCTGGCCCCACTCCTGCGCTCGGATCTGCAGGGGTGCAGCCGCTCTGCCTTCGACACCCTCGGGCATGGTGGGCTCCTACCCCCAAGGCCTCCCGGGCAAGCCGCCCGTCGGCACCGGCTTCGACGAAGAGGCCAGGACCACGGCGCCCGGGCGTCCACACCGTCAGCGACAGACGGGTGCGGCCACACTGGTGGCATGACGCACGCACCCAGGGTCCTGCTCGTGGAGGACGACGCCGAGCTGTCGGACATGCTGGTCCGGCTCCTGACCGACGAGGGGTACGACGTGGCGGTCGCCCGGGACGGTCAGCGCGCGCTGCACGCCGGCCTCACCCGGTCCCACGACCTGATCGTCCTGGACCGTGGTCTGCCGGCCATCGAGGGCCTGGACGTCCTGGGCCGGCTCCGGCGTTCCGGGGTGTCGACACCGACGCTGGTCCTCTCCGCCCTGGGCAACCCGGCTGACCGCGTCGAGGGCCTGGATGCGGGAGCCGAGGACTACCTGAGCAAGCCGTTCGACCTCGACGAGCTGCTGGCGCGTCTGCGAGCGCTGCTGCGCCGCAACGAGGCCGTCGCGGAGTCCCTGCCGGTGCCGGGCGGGCGGTTGAGCACGCCGACGCGGTCGGTGCTGCTCGAGGACGGGACCGAGGTGGCGCTGACCGACCGGGAGGCTGCCCTGCTGGAGCTGCTCGCGCGCAACCCGAGCCGGACGTTCTCGCGTGCCGACCTGCTGGACCTGGTGTTCGACGGGAACGGTGAGGACAACCTCGTGGACACCTACGTCCACTACCTGCGCCGCAAGCTCGGACGTGGTGTGGTGCTGACCGTGCGTGGCATGGGCTACCGGGCCGGCCGATGAGTCGGGAGGAGCCGGTGGGCCGAGCGGGCGACGACACCCAGCTTCGGCGGACCGCCAGACGGCTGGGGCTCCAGGCGGGGGTGCTCATCCTGCTGTGCCTGGTGGCAGGAGCGGCGGTGCAGTGGGTGTTCGTGGAGCGCTCGTCGGAGTCAGCGGCCAAGGCGCGGCTGGCCACGGTGACCGGCAAGATCGACAAGCCGAGCGAGGCGCCGCACGACGTGTTCGTCACCATCCTCGACGCCGACGGGAAGCGGTCCTCGGTCGGGCTCCCTCCGGGCCTGCCGGAGCTGGGCGACCTCACCGCCGTGTCGAGGACCGGTCGGACCAGGGAGCGCTCGCTGCGGATCTCGGGCCACGAGTACCTCGTCCGCACCGAGCGCACCGGCTCGCGCACCATCCAGGCGGCCCTGGACCGGCAGCCGCTCGAGGAGGAGAGCCACCGGCTGATCCTCGCGCTGCTGTGGGCCGGGATCGTCGGGGTGTCCCTGGCTGCGCTGGCTGCGTCCTGGCTGGCCCGGCGGGCCGTCGCACCGATGGCGGAGACCATCGCCCTGCAGCGCAGGTTCGTCGCGGACGCCAGCCACGAGCTGCGCACCCCTCTCACGCTGCTCAGCACCAGGGTCCAGCTGCTGGTGCGCCGGCTGCGGTCCGACCACGACGACCTGCGGCCGGACCTCGAGGGGCTGCTGTCGGACACGCGGAGCCTGACCGACATCCTCGAGGAGCTGTTGCTGGCGGTCGACTCGCGCCAGATGCAGGACCGGCAGCGCGTCGACCTCCGCGCGGTCGCCGAGGAGGCGGTCGCCTCGGCGCGGGCAGAGGCTCAGGCGCGAGACCTCGTGCTCGAGCTGGATGCACCCGACCCGGTGGTCGTCGAGGCGGCCGCTCCCGCCGTGCGCCGTGCGGTGCTGGCCCTGGTCGACAACGCCCTCGACCACGCGGTGTCGCGGGTGCACGTGAGCGTCGCCCGTGAGGGGCGCAGGGCCGTCGTACGCGTCGAGGACGACGGGGCCGGGATCGCGCCGGACGTGCTTCCCCGGGTCTTCGAGCGCTTCGCCAGCTCCCGTGACGTGGTGGCCGGCGGCTCCGGTCGCCGCCACTACGGCCTCGGGCTGGCGCTGGTCGCGGACATCGCCCGGGCGCACGGGGGTCAGGTCTCGGCCCGCAACCGGGGAGCGGACCTGGGTGCCGTGATGACCCTCGAGCTTCCGGCGGTGGACTGAGTGCCGGTCAGACCAGCCGCAGCGCCATCAGCGGGCAGGCCTTGACCGCGCGGCGCGCCAGCGGCTCCAGGCCAGGTGGGATACTGGCGCTCCGCCTGCCGGTGCGGACGATCGGGAAGCCCCAGTCGTCGAGGTCCAGCAGCTCGGGCAACAGCTCCGCGCATGCCCCGTGGCCGTCGCATCGCGTCCGGTCGATGTGCAGCTCAGCCATCGCCGAACCCGCCTGAGGGGCACTCGCCTGCGAGATGCGCGTCGACGTGGGCGGCGAAGGTGCGCATCGTGCTCGCGACGAACCGCGCGGTGCCGTCGGGGTGGGCACAGGCCCCCCGACCGGACACCAGGCCGCGCAGGCGCTCGACCTCGTGGACGAGGCGGCGGTCCGGGCGGAGGTGGGCGAGCCGGGTGAGGGCGTCGGCCATCCGCGGAAGCCCGTTGATGCACGGGCCGCACTGGCCGGCGCTCTCCTCCGCGAGATAGGCCGCGATGGATGCGCTCGTCAGGAGCGGGCAGTGCGCTCGGTCGAGCACGTGCAGGACGCCGGCGCCCGGGGACGCGCCATACGGAGCCAGGCCGGCACGCGAGAGCGGCGCGTCGAGCGCCGTCGCCGGCACCCACGCTCCGTGGTAGCCGCCGACCAGGACGGCTCGCACGTCCCGCAGCGGGACCGAGCCGGCGTACAGCGCGTCCTGGAGCAGGGTGCCGCGGGCCAGCTCGACGACCCCCGGGTGGGGCACGACGCGGCGCGAGGAGCCGGTGAGCGTCGCGAGGAAGGTGCCCGGGTCCTCGTGGGTGCCCTGGCTGCGGAACCAGGCGGCGCCGAACCTCGCGAGCAGGGCCAGCTGGGCCAGCGTCTCGGCGTTCACCACCAGGGTGGGATGTCCGCCGACCCCCTTGACGTACACCGGCACCAGGTTGTCCGCGGGCACACCGGGATGGCCGTCGAGCTGGCGGACCAGGGCGGACTCCTGCCCGCTGACGAAGCCTCCGACGAGATCGCGGATCTCGATGCGGGACCGTCTCGGCAGGCAGGCGCGGACCGCCGCGGAGTCCTTGCCGTGCCCGACGGCCAGGATGCGACGACGCGCCCCGAGGGCGTTGCCGAGGATCCGCAGGCCGTCGACCAGGAGCTGGGGGGCGCTCTGCAGCAGGAAGGCATCCTTGTGGCTGAGGTGCTCGCCCTCCATCGCGTTGCCGACCACCACGGGCGCTCGTCGGGACTCCTTGAGCGCGTGGAGCTTGCGTGCCGTGGGGAAGCCGGCCCCACCCCGGCCGGTGAGCCCGGCCTCCTCCACGACCGTGATCAGCTCCTCCAGCCCCGGCCGGGGCAGCTCGCCGAGGTCGAGGCCGGGCGCGGTCAACCGGCGTACCCCGGCCGGCGCCTGCGGGTTGGCGACCACCGTCATCGCAGTCCCACCTTGTCGCGGTTCGGGGCGGCCACCACCCGAGGGCGACGCCTCCAGCCACGCTCGGCGTACCCCTCGCTCAGGCGCCACGTGAGCGCCCCTGCCACGGCCAGCGCGCAGGCGCCGGCCAGGGAGCGGAACCACCAGGTGGCCGCGTCGGTTCCGGTGCCCAGGCCGTGCAGCAGGGCGACCGGCCACAGGGCGTACGTCGCCCAGTGCACGGCGCGGAAGATCCGGGGACCGAGCCGCTCCCGGAGCAGGCTCACGAGCACCACCACGACGAGCAGGTCCACCGCGAGGGTGCCGAGTCCCAGCCACACCGGGCGGTAGGAGCCGACGAACGGGAGCACCAGGTCGACCAGCTTGAGCTGGGCGTAGGGGTCGAACAGGAGCGTGACCACGTGCACCGCGATCAGCGTCGTGCCGGTGAGCGCCGCCGTCCGGTGCAGCTCGGCCACCCCGAAGCGTCCGAGGCCGAGGGCGGCGCGGCCCGATCGGGTCAGCACACCGAGGCACAGAGAGAGCGTCAGCATCACCAGGGCCACCGCTCCGGTGCCGCGGCTGAGGTCCCACAGCGCCTGCGTCAGCTGGGCGCTCATGCGGACCGCTCCTCGGGCCAGCCGTTGAGCAGGAGCACCCGCCGGTCCGCGCCGACGAACCGGGTCGGCCGGCCGGTGGCTCGCACGAAGCCCGGTGCCTGCGGTCCCTTGACCAGCGCGGCCGTGCTGACGGCGTTGGCGTGCGCGCAGGTGTCCGCGACCACGGAGACCGAGCGCCACGTGCTGCCCACGGACAGGCTGGTGCTCGGGTCGACCAGGTGGTTGTAGCGGACCCCGGAGCGGGTCCACGCCCGTCGTACGGTGCTCGAGGTCGCGACGGCGCCGGCGCTCAGGCTGATCCGTGCCTCCGGGTCCGACTCGACGTCGCGTACGGCGACCTGCCAGCCGCCGGGCGGCGGGGTGCCGGCCGTGGCGATGTCCCCACCCAGGCTGACCAGCACCCCGGTGTCGCACCGCTCGGCAACGGCCGCGGCGACCCAGTCGGCAGCCACCGCCTTCGCCGTGGCACCCAGGTCCAGGCAGACCCCGGGCGGGCGGAACAGCCTGTTGCCCTCGAGCCGCAGCGAACGCCAGCCGGGCACTCTCCGGACGACGACCCGCACCGGTCCGTCGTCCACCAGCACCTCGCCGATGTCTCGGTCGTAGCCGATGCCCACCATCGCGGCACCGACGGTCGGGTCGACCGCACCGCCGGTGGCTGCCGCGGCATCGAGGGCCTCGCGCAGCAAGCGCGGCCAGGACGTCGGACACCTCGACCCCGCCGTCGCCGTCCCGGCCCAGGGTCATCAGCTCGCTGTCGGGACGGAACCTGCTCGCAGCGCGGTCGACCTCGTCCAACAGGTCCCGCGCGATGGCGATGGCGTCCCCGAGGCGGTTGTCCCGGGTCACCACCAGACGTGCGGCCGAGGACCACTGGTCCCAGTCATAGGTGGCCAACGTCGCCATCTCAGGACCCCGTGCTCTGCGCCTGCGGCGCCTGGGCCGTGTTGCCCTGCGCCACCTGCGGCTGGGACGGGGCCGGTGCAGGAGCAGGCGCCTGTGCAGTCCGGCCCTCCCCCTCGTCCTCGTCTCCCTGGTCGTCTGACCGGCCGACTTGCTGGGGGGCTGCGTAGGCGGGCGCGCGGTTGCTGGTCCCCACGGCGCTGCTCCCGCCCTGGTCGGCACCGCCCGATGCAGTAGTCGTCGTCTGGGACCCGATCCCCACGGCCGCTCCGACAGCGCCGACCGACCCCACCACGATCAACGCGACGCGCGCTCTCGACGCTCGTCGCCTCATTGCTTCCCTGGGTGTCTCCATGCACCAAGAATGGCGTCCCATTCTGTGTGACAGATGTGTGCGGGCGAAGACCTGCCTCTGTCCGCCGCGACGTCGCCCCGCCCGACGTCCGGGCGGCGCGGGGCACGGTTTAGCATCACGTATGGCCACAGCTCATGAGGGCGAGCAGCACAGCGGAGGGATGAGCGGCCGGCTGAACTGGCTGCGCGCCGCGGTGCTCGGTGCCAACGACGGGATCGTGTCGACGGCGGGGATCGTCGTCGGGGTTGCGGGGGCGACGTCCTCGCGAGGCCCCATCTTCACCGCAGGTCTGGCAGGTGCCGTCGCGGGGGCCGTGTCGATGGCGCTCGGGGAGTACGTCTCCGTCAGCAGCCAGCGGGACAGCGAGAGGGCTCAGCTGGCCCGCGAGGAGTGGGAGCTGGAGAACCTGCCGGAGCACGAGCTCGAGGAGCTGGCGGAGATCTACCGCCGCAAGGGCCTCAGCACGAGCACCGCTCAGCTGGTCGCCGAGGAGCTGACCGCCGCCGGGCCGCTGGCGGCGCACGCGGACGCGGAGCTCAACATCGACCCCGACGAGCTGACCAGCCCGGGGCACGCCGCGGTGGCCTCGGCCGTCGCGTTCACCGTCGGTGCGTGCCTTCCGCTGCTGGCGGTCGTGCTGGCACCCGTCGGCGTGCTGGTCACCGTGACCGTCGTCGCGGTCCTCTTGGCACTGGCCCTGGCGGGCTTCGTCAGCGCCCGCCTCGGCGGCAGCCGTCCCCGGATGGCGGTGCTCCGGCTCGTCGTGGGAGGGGCGGCCGGCCTGGCGCTCACCTACGCGATCGGCAGGCTCTTCGGGACGGCCGTCGGCTGACGCTGCGGCGGCTCAGGCACTCGTGGTGCGCGTGGCGTCGGCGATGAAGCGAGCGAGCGCGCCGGCGACCTCCGCAGGATGGTCGAGGGGGAGCAGGTGGTCGCCGCCCTCGATGTCCGCGTCCCGGCACCACGGGAACCAGTCGTGCATCAGCACTCGCCCGTCTGCGAACACCGGGACCGTCCGGGTGCCCATGACCGACAGCACGGGGCACCGGATGGCGGCGACCTCCTCGGCCCCGAGGCCGTCGGTCCAGTCGGCTCCGGGCAGGTCCGACTCGAAGGCGACGGCGGCGTCGCGGACCGACTGCTCGAAGGCCTCCGGGTCGGCGTGGTCCATCCGAGCGCGCCATCCCGGTTGGTAGATCGTGTCGTAGAAGCCGGACACGGTGCCGGCCACATCGCCGCCGGCGTACCGCTCCACGAGCGGCCCCACCTGGGCGAGCCACTCGGCCCCCGCCGGGCGCCGGAACGTCGTGATCGGCTCGAGGAGCGCCAGCGAACGGACCCGCTGGGGGTGCCGGGCAGCCAGCACGAGGGCGATCAGCGCGCCCATAGAGTGCCCGACGACGTGCGCGTCGTCGGCGCCGACGTGGTCCAGCAGCCCGAACGCGTCCTCGGCGTGCGCGGCGAGCGAGACCGGCTGGACGGGCGCCGAGCGCGGACTCTGCCCGTAGCCCCTGCGGTGGTACATGATCCGACGCGACGTCGCCAGTGCGGGTGCTTCCACCAGGGGCCGCATCGTGTCGGCGACCAGTGCCCCGTGGATCAGCAGCACCGGATCCCCCTCGCCCGTCACCCGGTGGGCCAGGGCGACCCCTCTGATCTGTGCCGTCTGGAGCTGGGTGGATGACATCGAACCTCTCCTCTCGTGAGTCCTCGCTCCAGAGGCGCCACGGTCCGGGTCGCGTCGCGACGGCACCCGTAGCGGACCACGACGGTCCGCACGTCCGTCTCCGCGTCACAATGGCAGGGCGAGAGGAGGCGGCACCATGTCAGAGCCGGTGACCCGATACGCCAGGGCGGGGGACGTCGACATCGCCTACGCGACCGTCGGTGACGGCCCGGTGGACCTCGTGTGGGCCTTCGGCCTGATGACCCACCTCGAGCTGAAGTGGGAGGAGCCGTCCCTGGCGGCCATGCTGCGCCAGCTCTCGGAGTTCTCCCGGCTGATCCTGTTCGACCGCCGCGGCTGCGGCCTCTCCGACCGGGGAGACCGATACCTGGCGCCGACCCTGGAGGAGCGGGTCGACGACCTCGTCGCGGTGCTCGACGCCGTCGGGTCGAGTCGAGCCTCGATCTTCGGGGTGTCGGAGGGGTGCGCGGTGGCGGCCCTCTTCGCGTCCCTGCACCCTCGCCGGACCGAGCGCATCATCCTGTACGGCGGGATGTCCCGCCTGGTCAAGGACGAGACGCACCCGTGGGGCCTGAAGGACCCAGCCGAGCTCGCCGCCGAGTACGGCCACATCTTCGCCAACTGGGGAACGCAGGCGGCCGCTCTCGCCATGGTCCGCCTGTTAGCACCGTCCATGGTCGAGGACCAGGACTATCTCGACTGGTTCGCTCGGCAGCAGCGGCACGCCCTGAGCCGCGACGCGGTGGGGCGGTTCATGCAGGCCGTGGCGGAGTACGACATGGACGGCCTGCTGCCCGCCGTACGCGTGCCCGCGCTCGTCCTCCACCGCACCGACGACACCGCCATCTCCTCGATCAGCGCCCGCCGCGTCGCCTCCCGGATCCCAGGAGCCACGCTCGTCGAGCTTCCCGGCAAGGACCACCTCCCGTACGTCGGGGATGCGGACTCCGTGGTCGCGGCGATCCGTGCCTTCCTCGGCGGTCGTGCTGCCTCGACCCCGGGCGATCGTCAGCTGGTGACGCTGCTTGCCACCGACGCTTCCGACGCCGAGTCGGAGGCCCTGGTGGGACGGCATCTCCGCCGCTGGGGAGCCACCGAGATCGCTCACCACGGCACCGGCTCGCTGGCGAGGTTCAGCACCGCGACCCGGGCGATCCGCTGCGGCCTCGGCATCGTCGATGCGGCGAGGCGGCGCGGATCCGACCTGCGGGTGGGTGTGCACACCGGGGAGTGCGAGGTCACCCACGCAGGCGTGAGCGGACCCGTCTCACGGGTTCCTCTCGCACTCATGGAGCTGGCCGAGGCCGGACAGGTGGTCGTCTCGGGAACGGTCCGCGACCTGGTGCCCGGATCCGGAGTCAGGTTCACCGACGAGCGCCGAGCACGCCTTCTCGAGCTCCCCGGGCCCCAGACCGTGCTCACGGTTGTCGACCCCTCGGCCATGGATGGCGACCCGCCACATCCGCCGGAGACCACAAGACCGCAGGTGTTCCGCCTCGACGGCGAGTACTGGACGGTCTGCTTCGAGGGCAGAGTGGTGTCGCTGCGAGACTCCAAGGGCATGCAGGACCTCGGCGTCCTGCTCGCCGATCCCGGCCGTGAGCGCCACGTCCTCGACCTGTGGTCGCGCGGCCCGGGCGCGCGCACCGGTGCCGCGGCAGCCGGGCTCGCCCTGGCAGTCGTCGAGGACGGGCTGGGCGGTGGGTCGGGTGCGCCTCCGGTGATCGACGACACCGCCAGGAGGCACTACCGTCGGCGCCTCGCCGAGCTCGACGAGGAGATCGCCGAGGTTTCGGCCCAAGGCGACCCGATGGCGGCAGGCGATGCCAGGGAGGAGCGGGAGCTGCTCGTCGACCATCTGTCGGCGGCCTACGGCATGGCCGGCCGGGCCCGGCGTTTTCCCGACGAGGTGGAGCGCGCCAGGAAGGCCGTGCGCCGACGGATCTCGGCTGCGCTGGAGCGGATCGAGAAGGCCGATCCCACGCTCGGGAAGCACCTTCGCCACTCCGTCCACACCGGCGTGTACTGCAGCTATGCCCCCGAGCGGGACGTCCGCTGGGACACTGGAACGCACGTTCCCGGACCGGATCCCTCCCGCGGTGATGGTTCCGCGTGACCCGGTCCCGGGTGAGGTCTTGGACCCCCGAGACTAGGGGACCGCGCACACGTGGTCGATGGGCGGATGCGCGAGCGTCTCCGGAGCGAAGCGGTCCGTGGTCGTCAGGCAGGTCAGGGTTCGTTGCTGACTCTCCGATGAGTTGTAGTCCCACCCGTGGTCCACCTTGACGTACCTGCAAGCGAGCGAGGACGCGGGAGCCGAGGATGAGCACCACACTGACGGTCGACCTGTTCGTTTCCGTTGACGGATTCGCCGGTTCGGATGGACTACCTGGATACTTCGGCTACTTCGGGCCGGATCTCGAGGACTGGATCAGCGCAGAGTTGTCTGCGCCGCACACGGTCCTGATGGGGCGCCGGACCTACGAAGTGCTGGCGTCGCTTCCTGAGGAGCATCGCGACGAGTCGTGGGAGGCGATGACGCGGCTTCCGACCGTCGTGTTCTCCCGCACTCTGAGAACGGTCGAGTGGCCAGGTGCTCGGTTGCATGGCGACGCGGTCGGGGAGGTTGTGCGTCTCAAGGCCTCGGATGACGTGGCACCGCTGCGAACCACGGGCAGCCCGTCCGTGGCGCGACAGCTGTTGGCCGCCGGTCTGGTAGACCGGCTTCGGCTGGTGACGTTTCCGTTGCTGGCCGGGGAAGCGGGTCGTGAGCCGGCCTTCTCCCATGCATCGTCGGCCGAGCTGCAGCTGCTCGACACCCGAGTGCTTGACGGCCGGATCCACCTCGCCGACTACCGTCCGAGCGGGCGCGACATCCCGCGTGGCACCGAGCAACGCTGAGCCGAGACTGCTCCAACAGCCCACGACTGGCTTCCTCGACCCGGCCCAGGATTGGCTCCACCGTGCGCCCCCGCGCACGGTCAGCGACCACGATCGAGGCGAGCAGCAGCGTGCTCGTCTGGCCGCCGATGCCGCCAGCCAGGCGCCGCACCGTGCTGTTCACGGCAGCCGAGATCGCGGCCACGTCGCCCGCCACCCCGCGGGTGGCGGTGGCGCTGCTCGACTGGAGCCCGAAGCCGGCACCGGCCCCGAGCATCAGGGCGCCTGTGGCGACGCCCGACCAGCTGTGCTGGATGGTGGAGAGCAGACCGGTTCCTCCGGCGACCAGCAGCAGGCCACCGGCGAACAGGGCGCCAGTGCCGCTCCGGCCGAGGCCACCGCGAGCAGGGACAGGCCGACGAGCAGCATCAGACGACGCCCGTGCAGGTCCCCGAGCCGGCCATAGCGGGCGTCCCGACAGTGGCCACCATCAGGTAGACCGTCACCAGCCACGAGGCCCACTCGTGCGAGCTGTGCAGGGACACCTCGACGTCGTGGACGGCGGGCACGACCGCGGTCTGCTGGACGGCGAAGGCGACGGCCGCCACGACCAGTGCGGCCGTCGTACGACGTGTGCTTCGCTGCGGAGCCTCTTCTCGGCTTCGGGACGCGGAGCTCACGACGGGTGGACCGGGATGGGCATGAGACCTCCACCGTGGGTGTGCACGACGGCACTGTGCGTACCCCTGCTCCGCCCGACCACACCCGACGTCACCCGCGCTGCCGATCGTCCAGGTGGGCGGTCTGCTCCGGCTCCACCAGGTGAGAGGGGCTACGTGCGGTCCTCCGCGTGCTCGGGCGGCTTCACCCTGTGCCGACCGTCCCGCTCGATGCGTCCCTCCTGCACGGCGGCGTCGACAGCCCGGCGGAAGCGGCCAGGACCCCAGTAGCGCGCGGCGCTGAGTGTCGCGAGATCCTTGAGGTCCATGGCTCCCCGGTCGCGGACAGCATTCGTGATCGTCTCGATCTCGGTGTCGAGCTCTCGCTCGCCGGCCCCTGTCGCGGTGCGGTGATCCACGGCGAGCCGGTGCCGCGGCCCGGGCCCGGACGGAAGCGATGCTGCTGTTGCGCCGACGCGCGCGACTGCGCTCGCTGCCGGACGCGTTCCTCTCGGGTCTGGCGCTCGTCATCCTCGGCCGGCTCCTTGTCCTGCTGGCCGTCCTGCTGGCCTCCGGAGGACTCCTCGCCGTCCTTCGAGTCCTTCGCCTCCTCGGCTGTCAGTGGCGCGGCGATGTCCTCGAGGTTGCCCTGCTCGGCCTTCACCCCGAAGATGAGCTCCATGACCCCGCCGAGGGCCATCACCGCGGCGGAGATCCAGAAGGCGATCGCAACCGTGCCTCGGTCCCCGGAGGCGATCATCCGGCTGAACAGCAGCGGTCCGGTGATCCCGCCGATGGCCGTGCCGACCGCATAGAAGAACCCTGACCACCAACGCGGACGCGCAGCCGCACGTCAGCCGCCACCTCGACCATCTCGAGCGTGAACTCATCGAACACGGTCGTCATCATCTCAAGCGGCACGGGCCACAAGCCGCCCAGCCCTGGGCGCCGACAACGCGAAACGAATCGGGCCGTCCCCATTGCCGAGCTGGCCGCGAAGCATCTCAGGCACGTGCCGAAGCGTCTGGTAGGTGGGTCCGCTTTCGGCAGCTGGGCAGGGTCACCACCGGCTGACCCGGGGGCCGGAGCCTCAGCCGGGGACCGGCAGCCCGGGGCAGGTCCGGCGGTAGGGCTCCGCGCCGAAGTAGCGGGTCCACTCCCCGGCACTCAGGTTGCGCCCGGCGGTCTCGCAGGCCGCCGTGCTCCACGCACCGGGATCGAGGGTGAGGACGGTGGCCTGCTCGCCGCCCAGCACCACCGCCGACCCGCTGGGATCGATGGCGGCGCCGTATCCGTCGAGCGGTCCGGCGAAGGCCTCGAGCGTGTCCACCGACCACACCCGGCCCGCCCCGGTGACGTCGTCGCTGGTCACCATCAGCGACCCGTCCGCGGAGAACCGCGGGTTGACCAGCGGGAACGGCAGTCCCCCCACCTGCACGGTGGCCTTGAGGGTGCGGGGCTCGCGCAGCACGGCGGTCCCGTTCTGGTCGCTGGTCAGCAGTCGCCCGTCGGGCGCGAAGGCCGCGGAGATCCCCGTCCGCCGCTGCGTGAGCAGGACGGGCCGGGCGCCGCTGACGTCCCACACGGCGGTCCGCTCGCCGGTCGAGGCCGCGAGCAGCGCGGCGTCGGGGCTGAAGTCGACCTGGATCACGGCGGTCACGTCCGGGAGGCCGACGAGGTCACGGAGCTGGACCACGGGCCGCAGGGTGGTCGCGTCCCGCAGGGTGACCAGACCGCCCAGGTGACCCGTGGCCACCCAGCGGTCGTCGGCACTGGCGGCCACCAGCGCGGCCGACCGGGGAGAGACCCGCGAGGCGGGCAGCGGCCCGACCCGCGCCCGTCCGGTGTCGCGGTCGAACACGGTGACCTCCGCGGAGCACGGGCCGCCCGCGGTGGGCTCGGTGTCGGGACAGGCCAGCAGCACCGGGTCCGCGCCATCGGAGGTGAAGGCGAGGCCGACCACGCTCGTCTTCTCCGGGTGCGAGAGCTGCAGGCGACCCGCGGGCTCGTACGTCGCGGCGTCGAAGAGCCGGACGCCGGCCCCGAACCCGACCATGGCCAGCCTCCGACCGTCGGGGCTGAACACAGGTAACCCGGGTCCGACACCGACCTGGAGCGGCGCGTCCTGCCCGGTCCACCCCGCCGCTGCTCCCTCGTCCCACTCCACACCCTGACGGCGGCCGGTTGCAAGCGTGTTGCAGCCAGCCGCGAGGTCGTGCTCGACGCCATGGGGGTCGACAGACGTGCAGGTCAGGCGCCCGTGGCCGACCAAAACGGGGTCCCGGCGGGGCCGCCGGGTGGGGAGCAGTGCACGCCCGGCTGCGGCCACCTCCCGGGTCACCAGCAACCGGGTTGCAACCACCCCGATCGACGGTGGTCTGGTCGCCGATCCGACCGGGCGGTGACTCCCGACCACCCGAGGAGAACCCGATGCCCAGCACCCCTGAGCCCTCGCACCCGAGCAGCACCGTCGACTGGATCGACGTCGCGCCCGCTTCGACCCCGGCGGCGGCCCGCTCCCGGACCTGGGCCGCCCTGGTCGCTGCGCTGGCGCTGGTCGCGGTGATCGCCGTGACGGTGGCCCACGGCGCGGAGTCCGACCCGGCACCCGTCCTGCGGGCCCCGGCGATGATCCCGGCGACGACTCCCGCGACGATTCCGGAGCAGCCCACGGCCGACAGGCCCGAGTCCTCGACGTCCACCGTGCGTCGCGGGCCCAGCACGGCCGACGCCGCCGAGCGCTGGTGGATCTCGTGCATCTCCAGGCTGCCGGCCTCGCCCGTCCTACGCCGCCAGGCGCGCCTCGCCTCGTGCGCGTGAAGGGCCCCACCGAAAGGAGGAGGTGTTCGACTGGTGCGCGAGGGGGAGTTGAACCAGTGCGCTCTGACGCTTGGTTTCACTGCTCCTGCACGTCAGAGCCCGTCTCGCCGCTCCCGTCTGTCGCCTCCCGTTGAGCACCGTTCCGGCCATGCGTGCCGCACGGAGTAGCACCAGCGAGGGCCTCCCTTGAGGGATCCATGCGGGAGGGGTACCCAACATGGATCGCCCGTGGTCGCGACTGCTCTCGGTGCGGTTGTAGCGTTCTGATCCGTGGGTCTTGCCAGCGAGCTCTGCTACCAGCCCCCCGTGCCGAACCGGTTCCAACGGCTGGTGCGGTCGTTCGCGTCAAGCCGGTTCGGTGCCTGGCTTACGCCGAAAACCTTGGTGCCGTTGGACGGATGGACGACCCGGGTCACGCACGGCCGCGTGAGCCTGCCAGCGGCCCTCGCAGCCCTGCCCGTGGTCACGGTTGTCACCACCGGCCGCAAGAGCGGTCTCCCACGCCAGCATCATCTGCTCGCCATCCCTCATCGAGACGACCTCGCCCTCATCGGCACCAACTTCGGTCAGGTCGGCATGCCGGCCTGGGCGCTGAATCTCAATGCCGACCCTCGCGCGAGCGTGTCGTACAACAGCATCACTCGAAACGTCTCCGCACGGCCGGCCACCGCTGGCGAGCGCACCGACATCCTGGGTACCGCGGCCACGTACTTCTCTGGCACCGCGCACTACGAGCAACGCCTCCAGGGTCGCCGGACCATTCCAGTCTTCGTCTTAGAGGGCAGCCACTGACTCCGACGCCCCGCGGTGACCGCGCCCCAGAAGGCCGCGGTGCTCCATGTCGCGATCGTCATGCGGAGCAGACAAGAAAGCCCTGTGGAACGGCCCGGGCAACAGTCGGAACTCGTGGCAGCGGGCCTGCGGATGCTGCGTGACCTCGAGCCTAGATCGACGGCTCGAGGTGCTTGCCGCAAGCCGAACCTGTTCGACGTACCGATTCCCTTTGGGTCAACCTGCCCACGCGACCCGGCCGACCGGGGAAGAGCTCCGGTGGAGACGTCTATTGTTTGCCGGCGGTCAGATGTGCCTCGGTGGCCTCGAGCGTGACGCCGAGGCCGGCCAGGACCCCAGTCCCCTGTTCTACGGCCAGGACGGCCAGCAGGATGTGCTCGCTGCCGACGGTTTCCGCTTCGAGGTGCTGAGCCTCCGCGAAGGTGCGCTGCAGTGCGCTCTTGGCGTGCTCATCGAACGGGATCAGCGCGGGCACGGTTGCTGCGGCGGGTGGCAGCGTGGCTGATGCCGTCCGCTCGACGTCCTGCAGGGAGATCCCCTGCGCCACGATGGCGCCAGCTGCGCCGCTCTCGGGGGCTGCGACCAGTCCCAGCAGCAAATGTCCGATGTTTATGGTGTCGTTGCCCGCCTCTCGGGCCCGCTGCTGCGCCGTGACCACCACTGCGCGAGCCTGCTCGTCGAATCGGCTGAAGCCCTGGCTGGGGTCCAGGGGTGTCGCGTGGGACTGGTCCTTGCTGACAAACCGCTTCTGCGCGGCCTGCTTGCTCATCCCCATGCTGCGGCCGATCTCTGACCAGGACGCCCCGGCGTGCCGCGCCTGGTCGACGAAGTGACCGATGAGCGAGTCGGCCACCTCGCCCAGGTCTTCCGCCAGCTGGACCGCGCCGGTCACCCTGTCAAGGGGGTCGTGGTGCGCGCTGGCGATGCTGCCGATGAGGTCGTCGAGACGGACTGACGGGACTGATGAGGTAGACATGTCGTCAACCTACGGTTGACGCCAGCCTTTCGTCAACCATCGGTTGACGATGTCCAGTCGGAGTTCCGCAAGCTGAACCGCGTACGGCGAGGTCTGAGGGCGATCCCCGGCACGCGCGCCGAGATCGTCCCGCAGGGGATGCCTAACCGGGACTCGGCAACCGGCACGGAGCGTTGCCGCATCGTATGGCCCCGTCAAGGTCCTGGGACCGACGCTCAGCGACTCCGGTGCGCGACCAGGGTCCAGATGGCCTCGGCGTCCGCCGGGTCAAGCTCGAAGAAGCCGAACCGGAGGCGCGAGACGGGCAGATGATCGCGGATCTCCTCGAGCGGCAGTGGCTCGATCTCACGAAGACGTGCCGCACGACGGAACCCGTCTGCGATCACGTCGCTAGGCTCGGGCTCGCTCCCGGTGACTTCGCCGACGATGGTGACCGCTCGCAGGGGCTCACCGTGGGGGTGGCTGGTGGTCGGTGAGTAGATGAGGACGCCGTCGCCGGGCGACATTCGGGCCAGGGGCGGTCGCTTGCCGTGGTTGGCCATGACGAAGCCGCTGCGCAGGCCGCGCCTCGCGTGGTCCCGCGAGGCGACGATCACCCAGTGCCGTGGAGTCGCCATCATCCAAACGTATTCCTCGGCACCGACACCGGGTTGACGCCGAGGTGGTGCTGCCCCGAAAGCGGGCAGGATCGTTGCCGGCGCATTCCACGCGGTGGCGGATGCCCACGGTCAGTCCCGTCCCTGAGTTGTGGTCCGCACGGGCAACAGCGTCAACGGGGGCGGAGTGGCGCACCATGTCGGGGGCGTTCCGCCGAGACCAAAGGCCGCCTGGTCAGGCGGTTCGGATCTCCGCACGGGCCAGGGTGTGGCCCAGTCCGATGGCCACGAGCGGACCGAGCACGATGCCGGCGAAACCGCCGCCGATCTGGAACAGCAGGTCCTGCTGCAGTGCGATTCCCAAGCCCAGCAGTACCAACGCGGCGGCCTCGACCCCCGCGGCGGCCCCGAGCCACCTCGGGATCCGATCGTCGCGGAGCACCAGTCGTGCCAGACACCAGGTGCCTAGAGCCAGGACGAGGTATGACGATGCCTCGAGGTAGGTGGTGGATAGGTCGACCGCGTCGACGGCCGCCCCGAATGCGTTCATCGGCCCTGGAGGGTCAGCGGACCAGCCGTCGAAACGCCAGAAGCGCTCCAGACTGAGATAGATCAAGTCGCTCACGATGTGGAGGACTGACCCGACGGTGAAGAAGAGGACGGTCATCGGTCCGATCGGCCCCACGGGGCGGAGTCTGAAGACCACGGCGAGTGCCCACAGCGCCAGCGCGAGAAACGCGACGGGGCCCACGGTGTCGCGGAGCACGATGTCCCACAGGACCGTGTGCTGGCGGTTGAAGAAGTCCGCGTAGTACTGCGCTCGATCCGCTTCCAGTCCCGCTCCGGTCCGGTGGAGCTCGGGCTCGTCGGCTACTACGTGGGCGGCGTCCAGGAGGAAGAGCGCGGTCTGGGCCGCCAGCCCCACGCCGGCGACCCACCCGGAGATCAGCGCCACTCGGTTCCAGGACGCCTCGGCAGCATCCTCGGCGCTGTTGTCGCCGGGGGCGGAGTTCCGCCGGGTGAGCATCGCACGAGTCTAGGACCGCCGAGCGACGGAGACGAGGCATTGCTGCAGCCGCCGTAGGACTTGGGGGTCTTCCTCGTACGCCGCCTTCTTGCCGGCGACCAAGTCTCCGACCAGCGGACCGAGGCAGCGGACGACCACCCGGACCCACCCGCCAAACAACAGGCGACCGAACCAACAACTATCGGGTTCGGCCGGGCCGCCATGTCCTGACACATCACACGGTGCCCCCGGCAGGATTCGAACCTGCGACGCACGGTTTAGGAAACCGACGCTCTATCCCCTGAGCTACGAGGGCCGAGCACGGCTGACCTGCGCTGAGTCAGTCCCCAGCCAGGCGCCGGCCCTGCTGCCCCGAGGATAGTCGAGCGCGGTTGCCGGGCCGCGCCCTGGTGTTGTCCGCCTCCCGGTCCCCAGATATCGGCTCACCCCAGGGGTCCGCGCACCGGGGACGACCACGCCGTCGCCCACGCCGTGCTGCGGGGCCACCACCGGGGGAGGAGAGTGACGCCATGAACGAGAAGCTCGAGTCGACCAACCCGGCGACCGGTGAGGTGGTGGGCGTGTATGCCGTGGACAGCGCGGCGTCCGTGGCGGCGGCGGTCGCCCGTGCCCGCCATACCGCCGAGTGGTGGGCGCGGGGCAGCTTCGCCGAGCGCAGACGGGTCCTCGACCAGTGGAGGGGTGTGCTGACCCGCCGGATGGCGCAGCTCGCCGACGTCGTGCACCGGGAGACCGGCAAGCCGCACGCCGACGCCCAGCTCGAGATCGGCATGGCGGTGGGGCATCTCGCCTGGGCCGCGGCACACGCCGGCAAGGTGCTGGGCAGGAGGCGGGTGTCGCCGGGTCTGCTGATGTCCAACCAGGCGGCGAGCGTGGAGTACCTCCCGCTCGGTGTCGTCGGTGTCATCGGTCCCTGGAACTACCCCGTCTTCACGCCGATGGGCTCGATCGTCTACGCGCTCGCCGCCGGGAACACGGTGGTGTTCAAGCCCAGCGAGCTGACGCCGGGCGTGGGCGTCTGGCTCGCCGAGAGCCTCACCGAGGTGCTGCCCGGGCAGGCTCTGCTCCAGACGGTGGTCGGCGGCGGTGAGACGGGTGCCGCGCTGTGCCGGGCCGGCGTCGACAAGGTGGCGTTCACCGGCTCGACGGCAACGGGGAAGAGGGTGATGGCCACGTGTGCGGAGACCCTCACACCGGTGGTGATCGAGGCCGGCGGCAAGGACGCGCTGCTCGTCGACGAGGACGCGGACGTGGCTGCCGCGGCGGACGCCGCCGCCTGGGGGGCGTTCTCCAACGCGGGGCAGACGTGCACCGGCGTGGAGCGGGTCTACGTCCACGAGCGGGTGCACGACGAGTTCGTCGCCGAGCTCACCCGGCGCGCGCGTGAGGTGCACGCCGGGACGGACGCGGGTGCCCAGCTGGGGCCGATGACGATGGCCGGTCAGGTCGACGTCGTACGCCGCCACATCGAGGACGCGGTCAGCAGGGGCGCCGAGGTCCTGGTCGGGGGACCCGGCGCGGTCGACGGCCGGTTCATCCAGCCGACGGTGCTCGCCGACGTGCCCGAGGACTCGACCGCCATCACCGAGGAGACCTTCGGGCCGACCGTCACCGTCAACCGGGTGCGGGACATGGACGAGGCGGTCACGCTCGCCAACGGCACGTCGTACGGCCTCGGCTCCACGGTCTTCTCGAGGTCCCACGGACCCGAGCTCGCGCGGCGGCTGCGCGCCGGGATGACGTCGGTCAACTCCGTGATCGCCTTCGTGGCCATCCCCGCACTGCCCTTCGGCGGGGTGGGGGACTCGGGCTTCGGGCGCGTGCACGGACCGGACGGGCTCAAGGAGTTCACCTACGCCAAGGCGGTCGCCCGGCAGCGGGTGAAGCCCGTGCTGGCGCTCACCACCTTCGACCGGACCCCGCGGTCCGACGCCATCTTCGCCGCCCTCGTCAAGGCCCTCCACGGTCGCACCAGCCTGCCCACGAAGCGTCCGCTCCACCTGCGTGGCCAGCACTGAGTCCGGTCTGCAAGGGTGAGCGCATGCCTCTCGACGCTGACCCGGCCGACTGGTGGAAGTCAGCGGTCGTCTACCAGGTCTACCCCCGGTCCTTCGCGGACAGCAACGGCGACGGGATCGGTGACATCCCGGGGATCACCGCGCGGCTGGACTACCTGAAGCTGCTCGGCGTCGACGTCCTGTGGCTCTCACCGGTCTACGCCTCGCCGATGGACGACAACGGCTACGACATCAGCGACTACCAGGACGTCGACCCGCTGTTCGGCACCCTCGAGGACCTCGACGACCTGGTCGCGGGCCTGCACGAGCGCGGCATCCGGCTGGTCATGGACCTCGTCGTCAACCACACCTCCGACGAGCACCCCTGGTTCGTGGAGTCGCGGGACCCGCAGTCAGCGCGTCGGGACTGGTTCTGGTGGCGCCCCGCCCGCGACGGCTTCGAGCCCGGCAGCCCGGGCGCCGAGCCGACCAACTGGGAGTCCGCGTTCTCCGGCTCCGCCTGGGCGTACGACGACCGCAGCGGCGACTACTACCTGCACATGTTCAGCCGCAAGCAGCCGGACCTGAACTGGGAGAACCCGCAGGTGCGCGAGGCCGTCTACGCCATGATGCGCTGGTGGGTCGACCGGGGCGTCGACGGCTTCCGGATGGACGTCATCAACCTGATCTCCAAGCCGGCCGAGCTCCGCGACGGGACACCTCCGGAGGGGCGGGTGCTCGCCCCGGTGTTCGACTCGGTCGCGAACGGCCCCCGGCTGCACGAGTTCCTGCAGGAGATGAACGACCGGGTCGGCCTGGGAGCGCGGCAGCTGCTCACCGTGGGCGAGATGCCGGGGAGCACCGTGGAGCTCGCCCGCGACGTCACGGACCCCGCCCGGGGCGAGCTCAACATGGTGTTCACCTTCGAGCACGTGCAGCTCGACGAGGAGCCGGGCGCCGGCAAGTGGGCCTTCAAGGACCTGCCGCTGCCGGTGCTCAAGGCCAACCTCGACACCTGGCAGCGGGGTCTCGCCGAGACGGGCTGGAACTCGCTCTACTGGGACAACCACGACCAGCCGCGGGCGGTCTCCCGCTTCGGTGACGACAGCCCGCAGCACCGGGTCGCCTCCGCCAAGACGCTCGGCACCGTGCTCCACCTGCACAAGGGCACGCCGTACGTCTACCAGGGCGAGGAGCTCGGGATGACGAACGCCGACTTCGCCGACATCAACGACTTGCGCGACATCGAGGCCGTCAACTACCACGCCGACGCCCTCGCGCTCGGGTTGTCGCCCGCGACCGTCCTGGCCTCGCTGGCCCTGAAGACCCGCGACAACGCCCGCACCCCGATGCAGTGGGATGCCTCCGAGCATGCCGGCTTCACCGACGGCCAGCCCTGGCTGCCGGCCAACCCGAACAAGGACACGGTCAACGCGGCCGCGGCCGTCGCCGACCCCGACTCGGTGTTCCACCACTACCGCAGGCTGGTCGAGCTGCGGCATGCGTCTGCGGTGGTGGTGCACGGGCGGTTCGAGCTGCTGCTCCCCGACCACGAGCAGATGTGGGCCTTCACCCGCACGCACGGCGACGAGGTCCTGCTGGTGCTGGCCAACTGCTCCTCGGACCGCGCGACCCTCGGCAGGGACGACGTACCGGACCTGACCGGGGCCACGCTCCTTCTCGGCACCCACGGGACCGGCGACGGCCTGGACCTCGCGCCGTGGGAGTCGCGGGTCTACCGGCTCAGCGGCGCCGCAGGGAGCGGACGTGCTGCAGGGGCAGTCTGAACGGCGAGGTCGGGCTGCCGGCTGACCGGAGCATGACACCGATGTCGCTCGCGCCCACCGGTCGTGCGTAGAAGTAGCCCTGGGCCAGGTCCGCCTTGACCTGGACGGCCGCCATCCGGTCGATCTTCGTCTCGACCCCTTCGATGACCACCGCCAGACCGAGGGCGTGCGCGAGTGCGGTGAGCGCCTCGATGATGGCCGTGGAGCGGCCGGACTCGCCGGCGCTCTCGATGAATGCTCGGTCGATCTTCAAGATGTCGATGGGCAGCCGGTTGAGATGGCTCAGCGAGGAGTAGCCGGACCCGAAGTCGTCCAGTGCGATCCGGACTCCCAGCGCCTTCAGCTCGAGCAGCACGAGCCGGGCGCGCTCCGGGTCCTCGATGAGCACGCTCTCGGTGACCTCGACCACCAGGCGCTCCGCCACCATCCCGGTGCGGGCCAGGGTGTCGGACACCCCGCTCACGAAACGCGCCCCCATCAGCTGCACCGTGGAGACGTTGACAGTCAGGTCGAACCCCGGGCCGTGGTTGTCCTGCTGCCACCGGACCCAGTCCCGGCAGCCGCGCTCGAGCACCCAGGCACCGAGCTCCGCGACGATCCCGGTGCGCTCGGCAACGGCCACCACCGAGCGCGGAGGAAGCAGACCCTCGACGGGATGGGTCCAGCGCAGCAGCACCTCGACCGCGGCCAGCTCGCCGTCCCCCGGGACGACGATCGGCTGGTAGGCGACGTCGAGCCCGGTGCCGGACAGGGCTGCGCGGAGGTCGCGGCCCAGCGCCAGGCTCCGGGCCCGGCTGGGCAGGCTGTCCGACACGGCGGTCGGGCGACCCATGGCGCTCTCCCGCTTGATCTGGTACATCGCCTGGTCGGCCTCGGCGATCAGCGAGCCGGAGATCTGGTCCCCGGGCCCGGCGTAGGCGACTCCGACGCTGGCCGACACGCTCACCTCGGCGCCGTCGAGGGTGAAGGGAGGGTCGAACACCGCACTGATCCGCTCGGAGACCTTGTCGATGTCGTCCTGGTCGTGCAGGTCCTCGCAGAGGAGCACGAACTCGTCGCCGTAGACCCGGGCCAGCGTGTCCCCGGGGCGCACGGCCTCGGTGAGGCGCACCCCCACCGCTCGTAGCAGCTCGTCGCCAACGTCGTGACCGAAGGTGTCGTTGATGTTCTTGAACCGGTTCAGGTCGATGAACAGCACCGCAGCGGGGGCGTGCGAACGGCGGGCCCGTTGCGCTGCATGGTCGATCCGCTGCAGCAGCAGCATCCGGTTCGGCAGACCCGTGAGCGCGTCATGCGAGGCGATGTGCCGCATCTGGTCCGAGCTCTGGTGCGCCTGCTGGCGTGCGCGGGCGTTGAGGAGGTATGCCGTCGCCACGTTCGCGAGGGTCTGTGCCGCGTCCATCGCGTCGGTCGAGAGCGGACCGGTCTGTTCGTTGTAGAGGTCCAGCGCGCCGAGCCGGAGCCGGCCGTGGTTCAGCGGGAACGCGAACACCGACGCGAGCCCCGCGTCGACCGCCGCCTCGGCGAAGGCAGGGAAGCGTTCCTCCAAGCGGATGTCTGGCACGGCGACAGCGGCGCCGGAGGAGTGTGCCAGGACGCACGGACCCTCCGCGAGGTCTGTCTGCAGGCGCTCGAAGCGCAGCGCGGACTCGTCGGAAGCGGCCACATGGTGTGGGTCGCCGTCACCCTGGATGAGGGTGACCCCGGCCGACGTCGCCGGAACGACCTGCACGATCTGGCGGACCAGGTGGTCCAGGATCGAGCCGATGGAGAAGTCGGTGGCGAGGGTGTAGGCGAACTCACTCAGCACTGACGACAGCTGACGGTCGTCGACAACCATTCCAGACCCCTTGGGCGTGAGGTTCGGCTCTCGCGAGGTCTGGGCGAAAGCAGGTGAATCCAGTCGGCCCATGCTACTGCCTCGGGGCGACCGCCGTTGGAGGAGTGTGCACAACCCTCACGTAGGCTGGGGTCGGCTCACCTCGGTAGAGCCACCTGACCACGTCACCTCGACGTCCCCTCGAACGTTGGAACTGCTGTGCCTGAACCTGCACCACCCGTGCAACACCAGCACAAGCACCGGGTCCTGAAGACCGTGGGCATCGCCCTGGTGCTGGTGCTCGTCGTCGTGCTCGTGGGCGGTCTGCTCGTCTACCGCCACCTGAACCAGAACATCACCTCCCTGGACGTGACGCCGCAGCTCGGCACCGACCGCCCCACCATGGCGCCGCCGAAGCAGAGCGAGCCGCACGAGCCCATGAACGTGCTGCTCATCGGCTCGGACACGCGAGTCGGCCAGGGCAAGGGCATCGGCGGCGACACACCCGGGCTCTCGGACACCACCATCCTGATGCACCTCTCGGCGAACCGGAAGCTGGCCTACGGGGTCAGCCTGCCGCGTGACGCGATGGTGAAGCGGCCCACCTGCCAGCGCAAGGACGGCAAGGGCACCGACCCCGGTGGGCTGAGCATGTTCAACGAGGCGTACGCCGTGGGCGGACCCGGCTGCACGGTGCGGACCGTCGAGCAGCTGACCGGCGTCCGCATCCAGCACTTCGTGGTGATCGACTTCAAGGGCTTCAAGAAGATGGTCAACGCCCTCGGCGGCGTCGAGGTGTGCGTGCCTCACGAGGTCCACGACACCACCGGCCACATCGACCTGCCGGCCGGCACCTACAACGTCAAGGGCAGACGCGCTCTGGACTACGTCCGGGTCCGGCACGACATCGGGACCGCGGAGAACGGCGACATCGGGCGGATGGTGCGCCAGCAGACCTTCCTGGCGTCGATGGCCAACAAGGCCGTCTCCGCGGGCACCCTGGTCAATCCCAAGCGGCTCTACACGTTCCTGGACGCAGCGACGAAGTCCCTCACCACCGACCCGCAGCTCGCCGACCTGAAGGCGCTCTACGGGCTCGCCCGGTCGTTCCAGGGCATCGGGCTGGACAAGATCCAGTTCCTGACGGTGCCGTTCCAGACCTACGCGCCCAACCCGAACCGGCTGCAGTGGGCGCCGGAGGCGAAGAAGGTATGGGCCCGGATGAAGGCCGACAAGCCGCTCGGCAAGAGCCTCGCCTCCGAGGTCACCACCGCCGCCGACAAGGACGCCCATCCCGGCAAGTCCAAGCCGAGCGCCGGCTCGTCCTCGGGCAGCTCCCCACAGTCCTCCACCGCCCAGACCAAGGCAGCGGAGAACGGCCTCTGCGCCTAGGCGCGCGCACCTGGAGCGGCGGCACACGCACCTAGAGCGGACCGCCCTCGGAGCCGGCGATCCTGTCCAACCCGGGGTTCGGCACGCCGGCGATCCCCCGGGGAGTGGCGTGGGTCTCCAGATAGCTGCAGACCACCGCGACCGCCTCTCGGATGACCACCGGGTCACCCTCCAGCGAGCCCTCGAAGGCCACCTGGAGGAGCCGGTCGGACACCTCGACGGCGAGCTCGGCGTGCAGGGGCGTCGCGGACGGGAGCGCCATCCCCCCGCGTCGGGCCAGCTCGAAGAGGTGGTGCGCGATCCGCCGGTTGTGGGCCCGGCAGAAGTCGTTGATCGCCGGGTTCGTCCGTCCCCGCAGCCAGATCACCACCAACGCGGGACGGCGTCGGTAGACCCGGACGTGCGCCTGCGACGTCGTCTCGACGAGGCAGCGCACGCTCAGCGTGGACAGCTGGGCGAGGTCTCGGACGACCTCGGCGTCCATCTCCGCCAGGTCCCGGGCGGTGAGCGCCAGGAGAATCTCCTCCTTGTCACCGAAGTACTGGTAGAGAGACGCCACCGGCATCTCCGCCGCCGCCGCGATCCCCCGCGTGTTCACCGCCTCGACGCCGTTGGCGACCACCAGCTGCCCGGCCACCTCGAGGATGCGCTCGAAGCGGTCCCGGCTCCGCATCTGCTGCGGCACCCGGCGCCGTGCGGGCCCGCGCGACCGGCTCGACATCGCTCCCCCGTCGCTGCCGTCAGCTCGCGGACAGCTTCTCGATGAGCCGCTCGTTGAAGGCCGGGATGTCGTCCGGCTTGCGGCTGGTCACCAGGTTGCCGTCGACGACGACCTCCTCGTCCACCCAGGTCCCACCGGCGTTGCGGATGTCGGTCTGCAGGCTCGGCCAGGAGGTGAGCGTCCTTCCCTGCAGGACCCCGGCCTCGACGAGCGACCACGGCGCGTGGCAGATGGCCGCCACCGGCTTGCCCGAGTCGAAGAAGCTGCGCACGAAGTCCACAGCGCCCTTGTCGGTGCGCAGCGCATCCGGGTTCGCCACCCCGCCGGGCAGCACCAGCGCGTCGTACGACGCAGGGTCCGCGTCCGCGACCGCCTCGTCGACGTCGAAGGTGTCCCCCTTGTCGAGGTGGTTGAACGCCTGCACCTGGCCCTTCTCGGGCGACAGCAGCCGCGGTGTTCCGCCGGCCTCCTGGACCGCCTTCCACGGCTCGGTCAGCTCGACCTGCTCGATGCCCTCGGCGGCGACCAGGAAGGCGACCGTGGTCCCACTCAGCGGCTGTCCCGTCTGCTCCGTCATCTCGACCGTCCTCTCTCCTGTGGTGTGGAGGGGACGGTAACCATCACGAGCGTCCGGCAAACCTTCGTTCCGACGGGCGCGGTCGAGGGCCGGGACTCAGGGGACGACCACCTGGTTCTTCGCCAGTGCCACCACGCCGTTGTCGCTGACCGTGAACCCGCGGCGCAGGTCCTCGTCGAGGTCGACACCGATCGAGACGCCGTCGGGGACGATGACGTTCTTGTCGAGGATGGCGTTGCGGACGATCGCTCCCTTGCCGATGGTGACGTTGTCGAAGATGACGCTGCGCTCGAGCTTGGCGCCCCCTCCGACGTACACCTGGGAGCCGATCACGCAGCTGTCCACGTTGGCGCCGGACACGATCGACCCGCCGCAGACGATGGTGTCGCGCGCGAAGGCGTTCTCCACGAACTTCGCTCCGGGCAGCTGCGGGTGCGAGGTGAAGATCGGCCAGTCGGTGTTGTAGAGGTTGAAGACCGGCTCGACCGAGACGAGGTCCAGGTGCGCGTCGTGGTAGGAGTCGAGGGTCCCCACGTCACGCCAGTAGTCCCGGTCCCGCACCGTCGCGCCCGGCACGACGTTCCGCTTGAAGTCGTAGACCGCGGCCTGCTGCTGCTCGACGAGCATCGGGATGATGTCGCCGCCCATGTCGTGGCGGGAGTCGGGGTTGGCGGCGTCCTTCTCGAGGGCGTCGACGAGCGCGTCCGCGGAGAACACGTAGTTGCCCATCGAGGCGTAGGACTCCTCGGGCGAGTCGGGCAGTCCGGGCGGGTCGGCCGGCTTCTCGAGCCACTCCTCGATGGTGACACCGTCGTCGGCGGCCTTGATCACGCCGAACTGCCAGGCCTCCTTGCGAGGCACCCGGATGCCGGCGACGGTGACCCCGGCCCCGCTGTCGACGTGCGCCTGCACCATCTGCGAGGCGTCCATGCGGTAGACGTGGTCCGCACCGAAGACCACGATGACGTCGGGATGGGCGTCGTTGATCAGGTTCATCGACTGGTAGATCGCGTCGGCGCTGCCGGCGTACCACTGCGGACCGCGCCGCTGCTGCGCGGGCACCGGGGTGACGTAGTTGCCCAGCAGCGTCGACATCCGCCAGGTCACGGAGATGTGCCGGTCCAGGGAGTGCGACTTGTACTGCGTCAGCACGGCGCAGCGCAGGTAGCCCGCGTTGACCAGGTTGGAGAGTGCGAAGTCGATCAGCCGATAGCTCCCACCGAACGGCACGGCGGGCTTGGCCCGGTCGTGCGTCAGGGGCATCAGCCGCTTGCCTTCTCCTCCGGCCAGAACGATCGCCAGCACCTTCGGCATGTTCTCCACACTCCCGTCCGCGCCGTCCCGGGTCCGTTCCCGGTCCGTTGAGGTCGACCCTAGGGCAGCCGCTGCCGCACGACCACATTCCCTGCTCCGCCATTCCCTGGTATGACTTCCTTCATGCGCGCCTCGATCCTGACCCGTGAGTTCCCTCCCGACGTGTACGGCGGAGCCGGTGTGCACGTCGACTTCCTGGTGCGGGAGCTCCGCAAGCTCATCGACGTGGACGTCCAGGCGATGGGCGAGCCGCGCGAGGGCGCGACCGCGCACACCGAGAAGGAGGAGCGGCTCGCCGGAGCGAACTCGGCGCTGCAGGTGCTCTCCACCGACGTGGCGATGACCGCCGCGGTGGGTCGCGCCGGAGGGGTGGACGTCGTGCACTCGCACACGTGGTACGCCAACATGGCAGGACACTGGTCGAAGCTGCTCTACGACGTGCCCCACGTGGTCAGCGCGCACAGCCTGGAGCCGCTGCGACCCTGGAAGGCCGAGCAGCTCGGTGGCGGCTACCGGATCTCCTCCTGGGCCGAGCAGACCGCCTACGAGGCCGCAGACGCGGTGATCGCGGTCAGCAACGGGATGCGCGGGGACATCCTGAGCGCCTATCCCGCGCTCGACGAGAAGAAGCTGCACGTCATCTACAACGGGATCGACACCGAGTTCTACCACCCCGACCCGGACCGCTCCGTTCTCGAGCGCATCGGCGTGGACCCGTCCCGGCCGTACGTCGCGTTCGTAGGCCGGATCACCCGGCAGAAGGGGGTCCCGCACCTGCTTCGCGCAGGACTGGCCTTCGACCGCAACCTCCAGATCGTGCTGCTCGCGGGGGCCGCGGACACCCCGGAGCTCAAGGCGGAGACGGACGCGCTGATCGCCGACCTGACGGCCGAGCGCGACGGCGTCTTCGTGGTGTCCGAGATGCTGCCCCGTGACCAGGTGCGCCAGGTGCTCACCGGTGCGCTCGCGTTCCTGTGCCCGTCGGTCTACGAGCCGCTGGGCATCGTGAACCTGGAGGCGATGGCGTGCGAGACGGCCGTGGTCGCCAGCAACGTGGGCGGCATTCCCGAGGTGGTGGTCGACGGCGAGACCGGGATCATCGTGCCCTACGACGCCGACGACGCCGAGGGCTTCGAGCGCGGCATCGCCGAGGGGGTCAACCGACTCGCCGCCGACCCCGCCCAGGCGGATCGGTTCGGGCGCGCCGGACGCGCCCGGGCCGTGGGCTCGTTCGCCTGGGACGCGATCGCCACGCAGACGGTGGAGCTGTACCGATCTCTGCTCTGACCCGCCACCACGCCTGAAACCGTCCCGCTCTCTGCACTGTTCCGGGGCGATCCTTCGGCGATCCGGGTGTGGCGCGGGACAAGTTTCACCGATTCGCGGCCGGTTGGCTTGCCGTTACCACCTCGTTATCGGAGACTGGTCGGTAACAAGCGGTGCCGAGCAGTGTGGTCCTGCGTCGGCACGCGGGGGCGACCGCGGGGGACAGGCAAGCAGAAGGAGCGCGCATGCGGGTGGCAGTGGTGGGCGCGACCGGGGTGGTCGGCTCCTCCGTCGTACCCGCACTGGTCCGGGCCGGACACCACGTGGTCGGGCTCGCCCGCACGCCCGAGAAGGCCGCTCTCCTGCACCGGCTGGGAGCCGAGGCCTCGAGTGCCGACCTGCAGGACCCCGACTCGCTCGTGGCCATGCTCGAGGGCGCGGACGCGGTGTGCAGCTTCGCCACGCACGTCCCCGTCGGGTTCTCGGCGATGGCCACGCGCGCCTGGCGCACCCACGACTGGCTGTGCACCGAGGGCGTGCACCGGGTCGTCGAGGCGGCCCGAGAGGCGCGCGTGCGGCGGGTCGTCCAGGGAAGCGTCTCGATGCTGTACGCCGACCAGGGGGACGCCCTGGTCAGCGAGGAGTCGCCGCTGGCGATCACCCCCGCCACCGAGCCGGCGTCGGTGGCCGAGTCCCACGTGCAGGACTACTCCTGCGGCTCCCGCACCGGCGTCGTCCTCCGCCTGGGGACCATCGTGGGCGACGCCCCGACGACCCGTCTGCGGCTCCACTCGGCGCGGCTCGGCCACGCCATCGGCATGGGCTCGCCGCAGGGGTGGGCGCACGTCGTACACGTCGACGACGTGGGCGCCGCCGTGCTGGCGGCCCTCTCGGTGCCGAGCGGCACCTACAACGTCGGCGCGGAGCCCGTGCGCAGGGCGGACCTGATGGCCGGCTTCGCCGCCGCCGCGGGCCGGGACCGGGTCGACTTCGTGGGTCCCTTCGTGCGCCGCTTCGGCGGGGTCCGGCTGGAGCCGTTCGCCCGCTCCCTGCGGGTGAGCTCCCAGCGGTTCGTCGCGCACAGCGGCTGGAGCCCGACGCGCGCCCGGTTCGACGCCTCCTGGTTCTCCCCGCTGCTGCCCAGCGAGGCGGTCAGGTGAGCGACCGGCCCTCCGACGGCGAGCCGTCCGAGGAGGAGCGTCGCCAGCGGCGGGCAGCCGTGTTCGGGGACGTGCTCCCCGACGCCACCAGCGACGAGCAGGCCGAGGGCTGGAGCGAGCCTTCCGACGGGGGCAGGTCCCGCGGCGCGGACCCGTCCGGGGGCGCTTCGGAGGGCCCGACGGAGGGCCCGTCCGAGGGCACGTCCGAGGAGTGGCTGCGCCGCGAGGTCCCCCCGCACCACCTGTGATGCCGACCCGGCGCATCCGCAGGCCGCCAACCCGTCGACCCGGCGCATCCGCAGGCCGCCAACCCGTCGACCCGGCGCATCTGCAGGTCAGGTCAGGCCGCCTCCGCCGTGCACGCTGGAGGTGCCCGGATTTGCCGCGAGCAGGTCGCGAATCTCGGTCAGCAAGGCGATGTCCGCGCTCGGCGGAACCGGCTCGTCACCGTGTGACATCTTCTCCTGCCAGGCGTTGTAGGGCGTGACCACGAAGAAGTAGATGACGGCCGACACGATGACGAACGAGATCAGCGCGTTCAGGAACAGGCCGACGTTCACTCCGGCCAGGGCGACGCTGCTGAAGTCCGGCTGACCGCCGATCTTGCTGACGAAGCTCATCAGGACGTTGGTGAACGTGCTCACGACTGACGCGAAGGCGGCACCGACGACGAAGGCGACCGCCAGCTCGATCAGGTTGCCGCGCAGGATGAAGTCCCTGAAACCCTTGACCATGGTGATCTCCCGGTTCGGTGGCCGTTGACGACCCCTCACGCTAGCGGGCGCGTCCGCAGGTTCGTCGAGTGTGAGCTCACGCTGAGGCACCCCTGCGGCCACCAGGACATGCACCTCGCGGCACCCACGGCGGCAACCGCATGCCCAGACCCCCGACCAGATGTCGGGAGATGTCTGCTAGCGGGTCAACACCACCGACAGGACCGAAGAGACGGACGCCTGCGCCAGGCTCCGCGCGGAGGCGTCGCTGACCCCCAGGACCACCAGCGCGCCGGTGCCAGACCCGGGGGTGCCGTCGTCCGGCCGAGGGATGGCGAGGACCGGCACCTGCCGCTGGACCACCGCAGCCGGCGAGCGTCTCTGCGGGTCGGCGGTGAGTACGTCGATCCGGTCCCCGACCCGGAGCAGCCGCACCGCTCCCGCATCTGCGATCCGGACCGGCACGGCCACCCGACCGGGATACCCTTCGAGCATCGAGGCAGTCAGGAGCCGCGCGTCGGTGATCGGCTCGCCCGCGCGCATCGGTCCGGTCGTCGTACGCCCGAGCGCCGCATCGGCGCTGGCCACCGACCCGGTCGGGACGCTGTCGGGGGTGAAGGCGGTGCGGCGCAGGTCCGACGCGCCGACCACGATGCCGCCGGGGAGGTCCCGCGCCGCCGTCAGCACCATGGTGGTGGCCGCAGGCGGGGAGGCGTTGGCCTGCAGGGCGGCCGCGACGGCGACCGCGGCGCAGCCCGCGGCGACTGTGCGCCGGCGCGCCAGGACGGTGCGGCGCAGGCGGCGTACAGCGACGGCGAGTCGGCTCATGCCCCGAGGCTAGGGACTTTCCCGCTCCGGTGTCGTTCGTCATCCACAGGGCGACGCACCAGCAGGACCGGTGCAGGACCAGCGCACGCTCAGGCGGCGGTGGGGGAGTCCTTCGGGGCGGCCTTCTTCGTGCTCGTGTCCGACGTGCCGGCGGTCTTCTCGGTGCTCGAGGGGCTCGACTTCTTGTCGCCACCGGACTCCCCAGCCGACTCGCCGCTCGAGGAGCCGGACTTCTCCGCCTTGACGGGCTTGCCGTTCGGGTCGGGCGAGCGGCTGTCGTTGCGATAGAAGCCGGAGCCCTTGAAGACGACGCCCACCGCGTTGAACTTCTTGCGCAGCCGGCCCTGGCAACGGGGACACACCGTCAGGGCGTCGTCGCTGAAGCTCTGGAACTGCTCGAACGAGTGGTCGCACTCGGTGCAGGCGTACTGGTAGGTCGGCACTGGTCCTCCATCAAGCTCACGCGGCGCCCGGCTGTCGAGTTGGCACTCGGGGGCGTCGACTGCCAAGTATCCCAACACCGACAGGATTCGCAAACTTCCCGCCAGATACGCCGGGTCGGCGGGTTGGGGGCCGCCAGACACGCCAGGTCGAGGGGTTGGGGGCCGCCAGACACGCCGGGTCGACAGGGGGGAGGGCACAATGGCCGCCGTGCCCGCCAACGCAGTCCCCCCCGGGCCGCCCACCTCGCCCGGGTCACCGGGGTCCAGCGGCCCGCCTCCACCGCCTGCGCGCGGCTTCCGGTCCTGGCCGCGGTGGGGACGCTGGACGACGTACGCCGCAACGGTGCTCGTCCTGCTCCTGGTGGCCGGCACGGTCGCCGCGGTGGTCGTGGTCCGGTCGTCGTTCCCGACGACCGACGGGGAGATCGCCGTGCCCGGCCTGCAGCACGACGTGCAGGTGCGTCGCGACGCCTGGGGCATCCCGCAGGTCTACGCCTCGACCAGTCACGACCTGTTCTACGCCCAAGGGTTCACCCAGGCCCAGGACCGCTTCTTCGAGATGGACGTGCGACGGCACACCACCGCCGGCCGGCTCTCGGAGATGTTCGGCGAGAGCACCCTGGACATCGACAAGACCGTCCGGACGATGGGCTGGCGGCGGATCGCGGAGCGCGAGGTGTCCCTGCTCTCGCCGGAGACGCAGAGCTACCTCCAGGCCTTCAGCGACGGCGTCAACGCCTACATCCACCAGCACACGCCCTCGCAGATGTCCCTGGAGTACACCCTGCTCGGCCTGACCGGCCTGGACTACAAGGTCGAGGACTGGGCGCCGGCCGACTCCGTGGCCTGGCTGAAGGCGATGGCGTGGGACCTGCGGGGCAACATGGACGAGGAGATCCAGCGTGGGCTGCTCTCGGCCACCCGCACGCCGCCGGAGATAGCCACCCTCTTTCCTCCCTACCCCTACCGGCGGCATCGCCCGATCGTCACCCAGGGCGCCGTCGTGGACAACGTCTTCGAGCAGGACGCCACCCGCGGCGGCACCCGCAAGCCGGCCCGCCCACCCCTCGGGCCGGCCGCCCGGCGGGCGCTGCGAGGAGTCGACAGAGCCATGCACGCGATGCCGCAGGAACTGGGGTCGGGCGCCGGCCTCGGCTCGAACGCCTGGGCGGTCGACGGAGACCACTCGGTCACCGGCAAGCCGATCCTGGCCAACGACCCGCACCTGGGAGTGTCGGTGCCGGGCGTCTGGTACCAGATGGGCCTGCACTGCACCCGGCTCTCGAGCGCGTGCCCGTTCGACGTCAGCGGCTTCACGTTCTCCGGCCTGCCCGGAGTGGTCATCGGCCACAACCAGCAGATCGCCTGGGGGTTCACGAACCTCAACCCGGACGTGGTCGACCTCTATCTCGAGAAGGTCACCGCCCGGACCTACCTGTACGACGGGCGCCAGCATCCCCTGCGGACCCGCGAGGAGACCATCAAGGTGCAGGGGCGGGACAAGCCGGTGCGGCTCACGGTGCGCGAGACCCGCCACGGTCCGCTGCTCTCCGACGTGGACACCACCTTGAGCTCGGTGGGCGCGGACGCACCTGCCGGCACGGACGCCCCGCCGCTCGGCAACGGCTACGCGGTGGCGATCTGCTGGACGGCACTCACGCCCAGCAACACCGCCGACGCCCTGTTCGGCTTCGACCGGGCGACGAGCTGGTCGGAGTTCCGCCGGGCCGGCCGGGACTTCGCCGTACCGTCGCAGAACCTGGTGTACGCGGACCGTGCCGGCAACATCGGCTACCAGGCACCCGGTCGCATCCCGATCCGGAAGTCCGGGAACACCGGCGACTACCCCTCCGCGGGCTGGCTGCCGGCCGACGACTGGACCGGGGACTACATCCCGTACGACGCGCTGCCCAGCGTGCTCAACCCGTCCGAAGGGTTCGTGGCGACGGCCAACCAGGCGGTGATCGGGAAGGACTACCCCTACTACCTCGGCGACTCGTGGGCCTACGGCTACCGCAGCCAGCGGATCGTGAACCTGCTGCAGGTCAAGGCGAGGCTCGACGTCTCCGACATGTCCCGGATCCAGCTGGACACCCGCAACAGCTTCGCACCGACGCTGGTGCCCTACCTGCTCGACATCTTCATGCCCTCGTCGTACCTCGCGAGCGGGCAGCGTCTGCTGCAGGGCTGGGACTTCAAGCAGGGCAAGGACTCCGCCGCTGCTGCGTACTTCAACGCGGTCTGGAGGAGCACGCTGGCGCTGACCTTCCACGACGAGCTGAAGAAGCGCCTCTGGCCGGACGGCGAGAGCCGCTGGTTCGAGGTGATGCGACGGCTGCTCGCCGACCCCCGGAACCCGTGGTGGGACGACGCCGGCACCGACGGGGTCATCGAGACCCGCGACGACATCCTGTCCGAGGCGATGGCCGACGCCCGCGACGACATGGTCCGCCGGCAGGCGCGGCGGGCCGTGGACTGGACCTGGGGGCACCAGCACCAGCTGGACCTGGAGAGCCAGACCCTCGGCCAGTCCCACAACGGGCTGGTCCGCTGGCTGTTCAACCGCGGCGGCTACCAGGTCGGCGGTGGGAGCGCGTTGGTGGACGCCACGCACTGGAACCCCGTGGCCACCGGGACGGACGCCTACGACGTCACGGCGGCGCCGTCGATGCGGATGGTGGTGTCGCTCGCGGACCTCGACGACTCGAGGTGGGTGAACCTCACCGGAGCCTCAGGCCATGCCTTCGACGCCCACTACGTCGACCAGACGGACCTGTGGGCCGACGGCCGGACGCTCGCGTGGCCGTTCGCACCCGCCTCGGTCAAGGCCGCCACCGAGGACACGCTGACCCTCACGCCCGACGAAGACGCGTGATCCCGACCGGGGTGGCGACGGCGCTCACGGGCCGGTCGTGCGGGCCGGCCGGCACCTCGTCGACCAGCTCCTCCTCGTAGAGCAGCGTGCAGGTGAACGTGCCGACCGGCACCCGGCCGAGCGCCCGGTCGTAGCACCCCCCGCCCTGGCCCAGCCGCATCCCGGTGCGGTCCACCGCCAGGCCCGGGGTGAGCACCACGTCGGCGGTGGCCACCGCGTCGGGACCCAGTCGCGGGCCGTCCGGCTCCAGCAGACCGCGTCGGGCCCGCACCAGGTGCTCGGGACCGTCGTACACCGCCCAGTCGAGGTCCAGGTCCGGCAGCACCACCGGGACGATCACCCGGCGACCCAGCTCGCGCAGACCGTCCAGCAGCGGGCCGGTGCCGGGTTCGGTGCTGACCGAGACGTACGCCGCGACGGTGGCCGCGCGGCGCACCTCCGAGGCGGTCAGCAGCTGGTCGGCCAGGGCCCGGGCCGACAGGGAGACCTCGAGCAGCGAGCGCCGGTTGCGGGCCGTGACGAGCTGGTCGCGCAGGGCCACCTTGCGCGCGGCGGTCGCGTCGATGGGGGAGGGGTTCGTCTCGCCGCTCCGCTTCGGGTCGGGGTCCACGGCACCGACGCTACCCACCACCCGCACACGTCGGCGTGGCGGGTCGATAGCCTCTGGGGATGAGCGACGACGGGCTGTCCCAGGCACGGGCCAAGATGTCGGAGGCGGGTGTCGACCCGGTGGCCATCGACGTGTTCGAGCACTACTACCGACAGGTGGAGAGCGGCGAGACCGGGATGATCCCCGAGTCGACGATCGAGCCGCTGGACATCCCGTCGCTGGCCGACGCCGACCTGCCGGAGACCACGGAGGGGCTGGCCGGCACCGTGGTCGTCAAGCTGAACGGCGGCCTGGGCACGTCGATGGGCCTGGAGAAGGCGAAGTCCCTGCTCGAGGTGCGCGAGGGCCTCAGCTTCCTCGACATCATCGCCCGACAGGTGCTGGCGGCCCGCACGGCGTACGACGTGAGGCTGCCGCTGGTGTTCATGGACAGCTTCCGGACCTCGAAGGACACCACCGAGGCACTCGACGGCTACGACCTCGCGGTGGACGGGCTGCCGCTGGACTTCCTGCAGAACAAGGAGCCCAAGCTGCTGGCCGGCGACCTGACGCCGGTGACCTGGGAGGCCGACCCGGACCTCGAGTGGTGCCCCCCCGGGCACGGCGACCTCTACACGGCGCTGCGCGGCAGCGGACTCCTGGACCGGCTGATCGAGGCGGGCTACCGGCGGGCGTTCGTGTCCAACTCCGACAACCTCGGCGCCACCCCCGACCCGCGGGTGGCCGAGTGGTTCGCCCGCTCCGGTGCGCCTTTCGCGATCGAGGCGGTCCGTCGTACGCCCTCGGACCGCAAGGGCGGCCACTTCGCACGGCGTACGTCGGACGGGCGGATCGTGCTCCGGGAGACCGCGCAGACGCTGGAGGAGGACAAGGAGGCGCTGGCAGACCTGTCCCGTCACCGGTTCGCCTCGACGAACAACCTGTGGCTCGACCTGGAGGCGGTGCGCAGCGAGCTGGAGCGCCGCGACGGGGTGCTCGGGCTCGCGCTGATCAAGAACACCAAGACCGTCGACCCGGGGGACCCCGAGAGCCCCGAGGTGATCCAGATCGAGAGCGCGATGGGCGCCGCGATCGAGGTGTTCGACGGCGCGCAGCTCATCGAGGTCGAGCGGTCCCGGTTCATCCCGGTGAAGACCACCAACGACCTGCTGGTGCTCCGCTCGGACTGCTACCGGCTCACCGAGGACCACCACCTGGTGCTCGAGGACGAGGTCGACTCGGTGCCGTTCGTCGACCTCGACCCACGGTTCTACAAGCTGGTGGACCCCTTCGACGAGCGGTTCCCCGACGGTGCACCGTCGCTGCGGGAGGCCGAGGAGCTCGTCGTGCACGGGGACTGGACGTTCGGCAAGGGCGTCGTCGTGCGCGGACGCGCCGACCTCGACGACCCGGGCGAGCCGGCCCGGGTGGAGCCCGGCTCGACGCTGGGCTGAACGCTGGCCTGAACGCTGGGCTGAAGGGACGGCGGCCGGGTTCCCCCATGTCATAGGGTTCCCCCATGTCAGCAGAATCGTCGGGGGCGGCCGCCCACCTCATGCCGACCGATCGGCTGAGCACCGTCGAGGAGCACGTCGAGCGCATCGTGACGGCGCTGCAGCCGCTGGAGGCCTACGACCAGCCGCTGCTGGAGTGCCTCGGCCTGCCGATCTGCGAGCAGGTCGTGGCACCGATGGACCTGCCCTCCTTCGACAACTCCGCGATGGACGGCTACGCGGTCCAGCACCAGGACGTGGCCTCCGCGTCCGAGGACGCGCCGGTGCATCTGCCGGTGCTCGGCGAGATGGCGGCCGGTCAGACCACCCTGCTGGCGCTCAGCCCCGGCACCGCCGTCCGGATCATGACCGGTGCCCCGGTGCCTCGCGGCGCCGACGCGATCGTGCCGGTGGAGTGGACCGACGGCGGACTCGACCACGTCCGGATCACCCGCGCACCCGCCCCGGACGAGCACGTCCGGCACCGGGGCGAGGACGTCCGCACCGGCGACGTGCTGCTCGAGGAGGGCAGCCTGCTCGGGCCCCGCCAGCTGGGGCTGCTCGCCTCCGTCGGACGCGCGCAGGTCCGCTCCCGGGCCCGGCCACGGGTCGTCGTGATCTCCACCGGCGCCGAGCTCCGTGAGCCCGGCGGCACCCTGGGGCACGACTCGATCTTCGACGCGAACTCCTTCATGATCGCGGCCGCCGCGCGCTCCGCCGGGGCGATCGCCTACCGGGTGGGCATCGTGTCCGACGACCCCGCCGCCTTCGGGGACGCCCTCGCGGACCAGCTGGTGCGCGCGGACCTGGTGGTGACCAGCGGCGGGGTCAGCAAGGGCGCCTACGACGTGGTCAAGGAGGTGCTCTCCGAGGTGGGCACGGTCTCCTTCGGCGAGGTGGCCATGCAGCCCGGCAAGCCCCAGGGCTTCGGGTTCGTGGGGGAGGAGGCGACCCCGATCATCACCCTCCCCGGCAACCCGGTGTCGTCCTACGTCTCCTTCGAGGTGTTCGTGCTGCCGGCGCTGCGGCGGCTGATGGGACGACTGCCCTACCGGCGACCGACGATCGAAGCCGTGTGCTCACAGGGGTTCGCCTCCGCGCCCGGCCGCGAGCAGTACGTCCGCGCCCGGCTCACCGGTGAGGGCGCGCAGGCCTCGGTGGCTCCGGTCGGCGGTCACGGCTCGCACCTGCTGGGCGACCTCGCGGTGGCGGACGCGCTCATCGTGGTGCCGGCCGCCACCACCGGGGTGGACACGGGGAGCACGGTCCGGGTCCTGGCACTCGACCGGGACTTCTAGCCGTGTCCGGGGAGCAGCCACGCCTCACGCACGTCGACGAGTCCGGCGCCGCCCGGATGGTCGACGTCTCGGAGAAGGACGAGACACGGCGCGAAGCGGTCGCCACCGGCCGGGTGCTCGTGTCCCCGACCGTCGTCGCGCTGCTCCGCGGCCAGGGGGTGCCCAAGGGCGACGCGCTCGGCGTCGCGCGCGTCGCGGGCATCATGGCCGCCAAGCGCACCCCCGACCTGGTCCCGCTGTGCCACCCGCTGGCGATCTCCGGCGTCACGGTCGACCTGGTGGTCGCCGACGACGCCGTGGAGATCACCGCGACGGTGCGCACCACCGACCGCACCGGTGTGGAGATGGAGGCGCTGACGGCGGTCTCCGTCGCGGCCCTCACGGTGGTCGACATGGTGAAGGCGGTCGACAAGGGCTCGGTCATCTCCGACGTCCGGGTGGAGGCCAAGTCCGGCGGACGCAGCGGCAGCTGGACCCGGGGCCAGGGCGGGACACCGTGAGAGCCACGGTGGTGTGCGCCTCGAACCGGGCGGCCGCCGGGGTCTACGAGGACACCACCGGTCCGATGATCGTGGACGCGCTGGCCGCGCTCGGCTTCGAGGTGACGGGGCCGGTCGTCGTACCCGACGGTGAGCCGGTCGCCGAGGCGATCCGCGCCGCCGTCGACACCGGGGCACGGGTGGTGCTGACCACCGGCGGCACCGGGCTGACGCCGACCGACCTCACCCCGGAGGTGACCCGCCCGCTGCTGGACCGGGAGGTCCCCGGCATCGCCGAGGCGATCCGTGCCTACGGGACGGCCAAGGGCGTGGACACCGCGGCCCTGTCCCGGGGGCTCGCCGGGGTGCGTGGCCGAGCGCTGGTGGTGAACCTCCCGGGGTCGCGAGGCGGTGTCAAGGACGGCCTGGCGGTGGTGGGCCCGATGCTGGTGCACGCCGTCGAGCAGATCGCGGGGAGCGACCACTGAGCAGGATCAGCGGCCGCAGCGGGGGCCAGCCGTGGCAGGTCGAGCTGCGCGCCGGTCGCGTCGGTCTGCGCCCGTTGGCGGCCAGCGACGCGCGGGCCTGGGGAGAGGTACGCCGCCGCAACGCCGAGTGGCTGCGGCCCTGGGAGGCCACCGTGCCACCGGGGGACACCTCGGCGCCGCGCACCTTCCGGGCCCTGGTCCGCGACCTGCGCCGGCAGGCCCGGGACCGCCGGGCCCTGCCGTTCGCGGTGACGGTCGACGACGTCTTCGCCGGCCAGGTCACCGTCACCAACATCGTCGGGGGGTCGGCGCGCTGGGCCCAGGTGGGCTACTGGGTGGACCGCCGGTACGCCGGCCAGAACGTGATCCCGACGGCGGTGGCGCTGGTCATCGACTACTGCCTGCTCGAGCTGAACCTGCACCGCATCGAGGTCGCCATCAGGCCCGAGAACACGGCCAGCCTGCGGGTGGTGGAGAAGCTCGATCTCACCGAGGTGGGCTACGCCAAGGGCTACCTGCACATCGACGGGGACTGGCGGGACCACCGGCTGTTCGCGATCACCACCGAGGAGTGCGCCGGCGGCGTGCTGCGCCGCTTCAAGGGCGGCTCTCCCCCCGATGGGACCCAATAGTCACACCTGTCACAGGAGTTCCCTGGCGACACACCGGACCGCCTCCGGGAGCAGGTCGCCTCGCGCTTTTATCGTTCGTCCTGTGGACCTGTCAGGACTGATCTTCGTCGTGCTCGCCATCGTCTGGGCGGTGTACCTCATCCCCAAGGCGCTCAAGCAGCACGACGAGGTGGCGCGCACCCGGTCCGTGGACCGCTTCTCCGACGAGACGCGGGTCGTCGCGCGCCGCGAGCCGGTGAGCAGCCGGGACGCCCGTCTCGTGGTGAACCCGCGTCCCGCTGCCCCGGTCAAGGCCGAGGCATCGGTGGCCGTCGGCGTCGACCCGGCCGGGTCGCGGGCACGAGGGGAGGGCCGTCGTACGCCGGGAAGGGTGGCTGCCCGACGCCGGCTGCGCATCCTGGTCGCCCTGCTGCTGGTGGTCCTCGGCACCGCAGCGGCGACGTACCTGGGCTACCTCCCGCGATGGTCGCCGGTCGTGCCGGGTGGGCTGAGCCTGGCCTACCTGCTGCTGTGCCGCACCCAGGCCCGCCGCCGGCGCTCGAGGCCGCGCCGGATGCACGGTCGACGGTCGGCGCCCACGCCGTACGTCGCCGGGCCGGTCGTCGAGCCAGAACCGGTGGACGTTCCCGAGGCGACCGCCCCCGCGATGGTCGACGTAGAGGCCGAGCCGGAGGCGGAGGCCGCGCCGCAGCCGATGCCGGAGGCCGAGACCCAGCCGGTGACGGAGTCCGAGGCCCTGCGGGTCCCGGAGGCTCCGAGAGCCACCACGGCGATCCCCACCGCCGACAGCGGGGAGCTGTGGGACCCGGTGCCGGTCACCCTGCCCACCTACGTGACCAAGCCGAAGGCCAGGCGCACCGTGCGGACCATCGACCTGGGCGAGGCCGGCACGTGGACCTCGGGTCGCACCCCGGAGGACGCCGAGATCGCGGCCCGGGCCACCGACCCCGACGCGGCCGACGGCCAGTCTCCGAAGGCCGGACAGCGCGCCGTCGGCACCTAGACCGCCCACGGGCACGGGTTCTCCGGGCAGCCGGTCCGGGTGGTATCTTTTCTCCTCGCGCCGGATGCTCCGGCGCTCCGGGGCTGTGGCGCAGTTGGTAGCGCGTCTCGTTCGCAATGAGAAGGTCAGGGGTTCGAATCCCCTCAGCTCCACCACCTGAGAACCCCGTCCCACCTGCGGAAACACCACCGCAGGGGCGGGGTTCTCCTTTGTCATTCGGCCTTGTCCGTCTTCGGATGCGCACCCCCCGCGCCCCCCAGCGCATTGAGACGCTCCAGTCCGGCCCGGTCCGCGGAGGAGCCGAGGTGGTGCAGGTAGATGTTCGTGGTGGCGATCGAGGCGTGCCCGAGCCACGCCTGGACGGTCACCGGGTCCACGCCCTTGGCCAGCCAGAGGCACGCCGCGGTGTGCCGCAGGTCGTGGATCCGCCGACCCGGCGCGACCGTCGACCAGTCGACGGAGCGCTTCACCGCCGAGGCGTGCAGCTGGTGACCGGTCCGGTGGTGAGCAGCAGGTCGTCGGGTCCCTTGCCCTGCCGCGCAGGCTTCCGGACCAGTGGCAGCACCCGGTCGGCGACCGGCACCCGCCGGCTCTTCCCGGACTTCGTCACCTTGGCCTCCACCCCCTCCGGTGCGGCGCGGCTGACGAGGAGCACCGGCATCGGCACCCGGACGAAGTCACGGACCCGGACCTCCCGCAGCTCCGACCAGCGCAGCCCCGTCCACGCCGGCGATCGAGGAGCACCTCGGCCAGCCGCTGGTCGCGGGCAGAGGCGGCCATATGGAACGACTCGAGCTCGTCCTCGGCGAATGGACGGATCTCGGTGCGCACGCCCCGCCCCTTCGGGACCCGCGTCCCCGTCACCGGGTTGGCAGGATGAAGCGCTCACGGACCGCCCAGGCGAAGAACGCCGACAGCGAGGCCCGGAACCGCTTCACCGACGACTCGGCCAGCCCCGACTTGTTGAGCGCGATCAGCGCCCGCGTGACCTCCCGGTCGGTGACCGCCCCGACCTGCAGCGCGGCGAGCGCGGGCGGCATCAGCCGGGGAGTGCCGAGTCGGCGACGAACGTCTTGCGAGACACCGCGTGCTCGCGCTCCTGCAGCCACTCCGGCACCAGCACCCGGAGTTCGCCGGCCGGCCCTCGGGTCGACGCCACCGGCCAGCGCGGCCCGCTCTCGCGCCACCCACGCGGTCGCCTCGCGGCGGGTGTCGAAGGTCCGGCTGGCGACCTGCTCCCGACCCGCCTTCACCACCCCGCGCCATCGGCCGCCGGGGGTCTTCCGCGACACTCATCCCGCGTTCCGTTCCAGCCACTCGCAGCACGTCGCGCTCGAGGTAGCGCGGCGAGCCCTTGCCCAGCCAGTACACGCGCGGTCCGGCGCCTCTGGACCGCCACCGGCTCAGCGTGGAGGGGTCGACGCCGAGCGCCTTGGCGACCTGGGTGGTGGTGAGGATCCTCGGTATCCCGTCCCCGTCAGTCGGTTCTTTGTTGTTTCCATGACCCTCTCCTTCCGTTCGTCTGTTTCTGGCTTGGTTCCTGCCCTTGTCTTGCGTTGCTCTGCGCGCCCTGGTCGTGCTCGCGGGCACGCGCCGCGGCCGCAACCGCGAGGACGCGTTCACCCTCGGTGGCCCAGCCAGTGCCGGCGTACGGACCAGTGGCCGACGACGAGGGTGGTCTCGTCCTCCTCGTCGGCGCAGCAGGTCCGCCTCGAGCGCGGCCAGGTCGAGCGGCCGACCGTGTGCCTTGTGCTCGGCGATGAGTGCCTGGCGCGCCGGCGAGCGCGGCGCAGGGCACCGAGGGTGACCGAGTAGCGGCGGGACTTGGTCGCGAAGTGGCCGCGGAACCCGAGCATGTGCACCCACTTGCCGAGCCGCTCGTACGGCCGCTCCTCGTCTCGCTCGTCGTGTGCCGGGGCTGCGCGTACGGCGAGGTCTCTCGCGGTGGCGCGGATCCGCCGGTGGTGGGGGCTGTCGCTGTTTCCGTCGTCGGTGGCGGACTTGGTGGCGTACTTGGCCAGGTAGCCGGCGACCTGCTCCGGGGCTCAAGGCTCGGTCCGGGTCGTCGGTGCGACGGCTGCTGCGGACCGGCCGTACGTCGAGCTGACGGCCGAACGCGAGGACCCGGGCGCAGTCCTCGGTCGTCGACGCCGGGCACGGTCGAGCCGCACCGAGGCGGCCGCCTCGCGCACCAGTCGGCCAGCGTCTCGGCGCTGAGTCCCTGCGGCGCGGGGGCGAACCCGTCGGTGGTCTTGCGGGCCGTCGAGGCGCACCAAGGCGTGGAAGTGGACGACGCCGCGCAGCTGGTACTCGGCGACCTTGGCGTACTGAACGGTCGCGACCTCGCGAGTCGGGAAGCTGGAACGTCGAGGATCTTGGCGACCAGCCGGCGCAGGGCGATGGTGAACCGGCGCCACAGGTCCGGGCCCACCACTGCCACACGACTGGGAGGCGTAGTCGTAGCAGTCGCGCGCACAGTGGCTGGCCCAGCTCGGGATCTGCGTCGTCATGCCGGCGCTGGCAGGTCCGGGTCGGCCGTGGCGACACAGCGGCGCTCCACGCGGGCTCGGGTGGCAGCGACTCCCTCCGTCACGCGGCCGTGCACCCGCCCGAACGAGGGTGCGGTCAGGGTGGCGAACACCAGCGGGTTCTCCGCCACCGTGACCGGGACCGTCTTGCCGCCGGCGACACCCGGCGCGGATCAGGTGGAACGTGTCCGCGGCATAGAGCCGCGAGCACGAGGGGCACTCGTCGGCGCGACGGTTCCCGCACCGGACGTATGTCAGCCCGAGCGGCTCGGCCGAGCTGGAGTAGCTCGGACAGGACCTCGCCGGTGCGCCGCGTCGACGGTCTGCGAGGTGCCGTGGAGCCGGATCGGTCGCGCGCAGTTCCCGACCCGGGACAGCGCCTCGGACCAGGCGTCGAAGTCCGGTGCGTGCAGCCGGTCCGCTGATCTGGTGCTCAGCGTGCTGCGCTGACCGGTGGCAGGTCCAGCGGAGCGTCGTCGCCGAGCCGTGGGAAGCACCTCAGGGAACAGGACAGGCAGGGACTCGGTGACCGTGCGTCGCGTCTTCGTGCTCACCGCTCACCACCCCTCACGGGGGTGTGCCACGCGGCCAGTTGCGATCCCGCCGCGCGGCACACCCGGTTCAGGGAGGACCGCGATCCACTGTTCAGTGATGCGAGGTCTCGACGGCGGGGATCGCTGCAGCGCCAAGACACGACAAACCAAGGACCTTCGCGGACGGTGCTGCTTGTCTTTGTCTGTTTGCTACGGCGCTGCTTGAGATGGCCACTGGCCTGGGTGGGGAGCCGACCCCCGGGGAAATGCCCATTGAGTTTCGTATGTAGTTGTCCGCTGGAAAAGAGCATGCCACAGCCCGCCGACACAACCCGGCCCTCAAACTCCCCAGCAAGCCAAACGATCAGTCGGCACCCTTGTCAGTGGCTCTCGTTGCGTGTCGCTGGTGTCCACCCCGTGTCGCTGGCGTCCACCGACGTTGCCGTCAAACTCGGGAACTACACACCCAGGAATCTCGCACCGTGAGACGTGAGGAGCCGGCCCGAGCATTCCGACCGTTTACCGGATCTGTCGATGAGCGGAAGCCAGCCTTCGCGCCAATCCGTGTTCGCCCCTGCTCTGGGTATACCTTCGGAGACATGACTGAGGCCACGCCCGATCGCATCGCCGTCGAGTTCAGCACCACCGAGGCCAAGTTGATCGTTGCGGCACTCCGGCAGTTCGAGCCGTTCTGGCCCTCCGACATGGACGACATGAGCCGAGCTGAACTGCTTGCCGGTATCCACCAGGGGATTGGACACATCGTGAGCACGCTCGACCCAACGGAGGCACCCACTTCTTGACCTCAGCCGGGGCCATCTGCCCGGATTGAACGTCCGCATCATGCCGCCGTCGGTGCGGAGCATCCGACCGCAATAGTTTGCGCGTCCGCGCGCGGTATCTGCCGCGGGCAGGTAAACGGAAATGCCCATGAGCGTGCGGCACTCGCGTCAGATCGACGTACTCGAAGCTCACAGGACTGTCCGGAGCGGAGGGGGATTCACTCGGGTGTGGCTCCCCCGGGGCCACGACTCGTACAGCCCGGATTCGCTTGGGAGGTCGCGGCTAGCGTGGTGGCCGTGAGTAGCGACAGACCGAAGGCGGTCGTGCTGAAGCCGTCAGGCGAGTGCCCGCAGTGGGGGGCGATGCCTGGGGCGCGGACGCCGATGGACGGGCCGATTAGGGACGCACGGGACGCGCCCTTCGAGGAGCAGCGCAAATTGTTCCATGACTGCGTCCGGCACTTGTTCGACGCCCAGTTGCGAGTGGTCGAGGGGGAGCGCGACGACCCGTCCGACAACGACCAGTGGATCGCAGACCTCGCCACGTGGCTCGGCTGGCCCGACGACGTGCGGACGCCGAGAAGGCGAGCGCCGCCAAGGCAGCCTTTGAGGTGCTGGACTACGAGATTGAGGACGCCGCGCGCTGCGATGGCGACGACTAAGCTGCCCGCACCCCGCGCAGGCGGGGCGAGCGAGCGCGAGGGGCAGGCTGTGGCAGCGGTTGACTCGTGGCCGAATGGTTGCAGGTGGGACTCAACGCCGCCGCGATCATAGGTGGCGGCGTCGTCTGGAAGATGTACTTCGAGAACCTGAAGGCCACTATTGGGACGAAGGACGCGCAGGTCGGCCTGGCGAACAAGCAGGTCGACTACTGGCGCGAGAAGGCCACTGAACTCGAGAAACGCAGCCCGGAGGCGGTGGAGCGCGTGCTTGCCGAGCGCATCAAGATCCGAGAGGCCGAGATCGAGAGCCTTGCGCAGGACCGCGAGCACGGCTCGCAAGAGTTAGATCGGGTCGAGCAAGAGGTCGCCGTGATGCGCCGCACGCTGGAGCAGACCAAGGGCTTTCGCGAGATGCTGGCCCTGGAGGATGCCGAGCCCGAAGATCCCGACGATCACCGAGTGGCTGGAGTACCTCAAGTGGCGGGAGAGCCCAGGACGACAACGACCGCGTGATCCAGGTCGAGGTCGTGCACCTGGGCAACGTCGGCGTGGACAGTGGTCAGCTGATGATCACCGATCCCTGCTACATAGACAGCGAGTGGCAGCACGAGCCTTTCCAAGATGACCGCGTCTACCAGGACAGTGAGTCAGGGGCCTTGGTGAAGTGGGGCGAGGACTTCCTGCGGTTCGATCAGCCGCTCGACGGCTACGGCGAGACGCCGCGTGCTGATTGATTCAGGAAGACTCTTCCAGCTGCCGAAGCCCCCGACACCAGAGGCGTTCAACTACTCCTACGACGGGGCCTGCCAAGCGACGCTGTCGGCCGGGCACGCGAACTGGTGTACCGAAGGGGACCCGTGCTGGTGCCTTCGGCACGGCGTGGGGGGACGGCCTGTACACCGTCTACGGCGAAAAGCACGACGGTCGGATCGTCCGCGTCTACGTCAACGTCGGCTGACATAACGGCCGCAGCTGCGCCAGGCGAAGGAAAGCCAGCCAGACGAAGGGAGCCAGTCCGGCGTCCATGGCGCTCGCCGGGTGCTGGGCCACGACGACCACGGCGACCAGGCCTCCAGGACGCCGGTTCAAGTCGAGCAAGCAGGACGTCCTGACATGCCGCGATCCGCGCTGGGTCATGCAGTCGGTCGACTGGCGACCTCGGGCATCCCGCCCTCTAGGACGCGCAGCACGTGAGTTCACAATGGGGGCCGCGCCGTCAGCGGTGCCATGGGTGACGCCGACGATGTTCTTCAGCGGGTCGGTTCGGCTTGCTTCAGGACGGTGTCGGTCATCAGTCGATCGAACCGTTCTGCCTCCTGGACCTGTGGTGCGTGCGCGGAGTTGCGGAAGTTGTAGAGCCGCTTCGTCGGGGCATGCAGTGTGGAGAGCCACTGCGGCACGAGGTCACTTCGGGCCGCGAGCTCGAGGTCACCATTGACGAGATAGACGGGGACCTCGAGGCGTGTGACCTGTGTCCGGAAGTCGATCGAGCGTGCGTGCGGGTAGAGGACCGCGAAGGCGTCGAGGAGGCCGCGCATGGAGTTCACCTTGTCCATGACGGTGTACTCCGATCCGAGCAGGCCCATCATCCCGAGCTTGGGGACCTCGGGGTTGTCGATCTCGGGTTCGTAGTTCGGCTGGAGCTTGGGGTACATCGTGAGCTGGACCCCGTAGGCCCACATGTTGTCGTATGGGGGTGGTCCGAATCCGCGCATCTGTTTGCTCAGTGCGGTGTCGTGGGTACGCCGGGCGTAGGTGAGGATGTCGCGGTAGAGCTGCTGGTCGGTGGCGGTCGGGTCGACCATCTGACCCACCCCCACGTAGGCACGGAAGAGTTCGGGGTGCTGCTGGACGGCGAGCACGCCCAGGATGCTGCCCCAGGACTCCCCGAGGAGGTAGACCTTCTCCTCGTGGAAGCGGGCGCGCAGGTAGTTCGCCAGCTCAGCGACGTCGGCGACCTCCTGGTCGAGGGTGAGGGTCGAAGACGGCTCGAGCGCGGGGTAGGACTTCGCCGATCCCGGCTGGTCCCAGCCGACAAGGACGAAGTGTTGTTGGATTCCGGTCATCACCGCGCGTGAGAACGGCAGGTCGCTCCCACCCGGCCCGCCGCTGAGATACAGCAGGACAGGCTTGTCGGTGCTGTAACCGCGGATCATCACCGTCTGGTCGCGTCCCCGAGCCGGACGGTGCGCAGCTCGCTGATGCTGCCCGGCACCTTGTGGCCATCGGCACCCAGGATTGGTGGCGTGCTGGCTGGGCGCGCGATCACGACCGCGGCTGCGATGAGCGCCAGCGATGCGAGCACCGCCACTGTGCGGCGGGCGTAACGACCAACGCGTGATCTGGTGCGCTGCGACGGCAGCAGGCCCAGAGCGTGTCGGGCCCCAGCAGCACCGAAGAAAACGCCAAGGATCATCGGGAGGAAGACCAGAAGCCCGAAGAAGACACGCCCCACCAACAGCGCGGCCACACCGTAGAAGGTGCCCAGGTGGATCCCGTCGACGGTGGGACCACTCGCCCGCACGCGCGCCAACTCAAACGCCGCCGCATAGACCACCGGAGCGAGCAAGGCAGCCCACCGGGACGCCATCACGAAGCCACAGCACAGGCCGACGAGCAGTCCCAGAGCCATCACGGCCAGTGCGTCAGCGGTGGTAACCGGGCCCCGGGGCCAGATCCACCCCGTGACCAAACCGGTGAGCCCCGCGACAACAGCGACCGCCGCCGCGCCGAGCCAACGCTCGTGCTGGGTGCGGAGAAAGAGAGAACGAACCCGAGACATGAGACGTCACGCCACGGTGGTGAATGTGGGAGGAGAGTTCTGCTCAGCGAGAGGTTCGGGCCGAGGCTGCGCATCGTCGGGACCAGCGACCACATAGGCCAACATGCCGAGGAACCCGAAGCTCAGAAGCCCTGTGACGAGCAGAACGACCATCCACGTCTTGTCAGGCAAAGCCGCCGTGTTCAGCACGGCTCCGACCCACGCGACCAACTGGCCGATCACCGCCCCAGCGATCACCAGGACGGCGATAATCGCCAGTCCGAGCATGCCCCAGCCGAGCCACGTCGACTCGACCCCGACCACGTCGGGACCGTCCATGACGAAGGTGTCGGATTGATAGAGCACCGTGCCAGCAAGAGCGAGAAAGACCATGCCGCCTACGCCAGCCAGGAGACTGCCGAAAAACACCCTGATGATGGTCTGCTTGCGCATAGGAACCACCTCACTTCCTACTGCCAGAATCCAAGACCGAGAGGGGCAAGCGGCAGAGGAATACGTCCTCGGCTCACCGGGCCAAAGGCCTAGGTTGTCGTGTCTCGGTCGGGCCGAGGCGATGGGCTGCGATCAGCTGGTCGATGAGCTTCATTGCGCGCCTGTCGGCTCCCCGAATGTCCGCTCGCCACCATCTGCTTGGCAACTAACGCGCAGTCTCCGCCCGGAGTTTCGGCGGCGCACCCGTTCAAGGGGACGACGACCCGCAAAGCGGGGACCGAACGCCCTATGCGCTCCGCCCACCCAGCGACCTGAGGATCTCAACTGCGCTTCGCTCGTGTCGGCGGCGCAGCAGCCACACCACCAAGGCGGCGGTCAGCAGGTTCGGGATCTCATACCAGCCGAGGAAGGGCGCCAGCGCGAGGACCTGGAACAACGCGGCCCACAGGCCGAGCCTGACGGCCGGGCCGCGCGAGAGGAGCAGGAGCCCGACTGCGACCTCCCAGACGATGAGCAGCAGCGTGAAGGGAACGGCCACCGGGTCGATCACGACCTCCGGCACCCACACGAAGCCCGGCCAGGTGAGGTCCGCCAGAGCGGCGTAGTTCTCCCTGGCGTTCGGCAGCATGATGAAGACGTTCACCAGGACCATGGCGAAGAAGTAGAGGCCCAGGCCCAGCCGTGCAGTCGTCGCCGCTCGTCCCGCCGGCGGTCGGGTCGACCTCGCGTCCAGAGCCGACGTCTCGGGGTTTGCCGCCCGAGGAGGTGTCGCGGAATCGGATGTAGTCACACGACCACCGTGCGCCTGCCTGGTGGAGGATGCTAGGGCCGTTGTACCCGCGTGTACTCGCCCGGTCTGCTACCCCACCCAGAGACCCGGGCGGAGGAGAGTGCCGGAATGACCACGAGCGCCGATCAGGGCAGCCCCCACATAAAGCCCGCACTGCAAAGTAGTCACATGCCGCGTTCCATGCGCTCCTGCCGAAAACAGGGCTAACAGCAACCCTCTGTGACCGGACCAAGGACCCTTGCCATCCCGTCCTGCGCCGAGGTGAGATTGGTGAGAGGAGAATCCATGACAATGCCTGTCGGCGCCCCGCAAATGCCCGCCAACCCGCCAACGCTCTCGTCTGCTTTGTGGAAGCCATGGACCGTCGGCTGGTTCGGCGTGCTTGTCCTGGCGCTCGTAAACGGGGGGCTGCATCGAGCCTACGAGCCCGCGCTCGGCGTTTTGCGCGCCGAACAACTATCGAACGTCACGATCGTCGTGGCCGTGTTGCCGTGGGCGATTTGGGTAAACCATCGAGCGCCCACGTCGTCTGCCCGGGAAGCGCTCGAACTCGGCGTCCTGTGGGGGGCGATGACTGTCGCGTTCGAGTTCGTCGGCGGGCACTACATCAACGGGGACGCCTGGCAGACGCTCGTCAACGCGTACGACGTGACCGACGGTCACCTTTGGCCCCTTGCTGTGATGGGCATCGCCTTGGCCCCCACCCTGGCTCGGCGGTGGCGGCGACGCTGACGCCCGCCCGGATCTGCCGCGATCCGCGCGGTCATTCCGATGTGAGGGAGTCGCTAGAACTGCCGCAACCGCTACGGCCTCTAGGCTGCGACAATGCGCGGACTGGTCCCCACTGGGGAGACCCTCGATCTCGGAACCTTACCGCTGTACTGGCGCCACGTCGACGAATTGTTCGAGCAGCTTCAGGCGCTGCCTGACCTCACCGGGTCACGTCTGTTGAGCGCGCGAGCGTTCGACGAGGCTCAGCCGGCCGGTCCACGCACCTACATGGAAGTTCAGCGGTTTCTCAGCGTGGCCCAGGACAACCACTACGCGCTCCTAGCACTTCTGACCAGCCACGGCGCCACGGTTTGGGCGCCGTGGAGTCTGCTCCGACCCGTCTTCGAGACCGCCTTTCTCGCCGCCTGGATCTTGGACCCCGATGACGGTAGGACCCGCCGAATCCGTGGTCTGCGTTGTGAGGTGCGTGACGCCTACGAGCAACGCAAGCACTTGAACACGTTCGCCGAACTGCCGGAAGTGACTGAGCAGATGGCGGTCCTGCGGGCACGTACCGACGCAGGGGCCTTCGCCACCTACCGCAGGGAAGCCGCCGAGCTGAGCGTGGGCTGGGACACCCTGCAGAAGGTCGACATGACCCGGGAACTACCGCGTCTGACAGCAGCCAAGAACGCCGACGTGGGGGTGTTCCTGGTGGAACGTGGCGGATGCTCTCGGGCTACGAGCACGGTTTGGGGTACGCCGCTCTTCGCGGTTCACAGGCTGAGCGGGTCACCAAGGTCGCTGGTGGTGTGGACATGAGGCTCACGATCGACGACGACGCCTTCGTCACCGCTGCGAAGGCGACCTACTTCCTACTCATCGAAGCCTGTCGGCTGCTGCTGCGACGACACACCCAACGTTGAGTCCGACTCTCACTGTGTAAGGACAGGCAGTTGCTCTGTCCGGGGCCTCGCTCGTTTCTAGCGAGCCTCGGCCTCCGACTCCCTCGAGCTGCGGCACCCTCGTCCGACCTCCGAAGGTGCTTGACCTGCCGTGGACGAGTTGGCGCGGCGCCTTACCGCTTCTGCCGCTGACGGCGCGATCATCGGCGACTGGCAATCACTCGCCTTGGCGTTCTGCCAGTCCTACTGCGGCCAAGATGGTGCCACTGCTTGATTCGATGCTTTCGCAGATCACCACGTCGGAGGGAACGAACTGCCAAGACTCGGTATTTTCGTCGTAGGGCTGCGAGACGATCCGATAGAGGCTTCCATGAATTCGATCTACTACGCCGAAGGACACATCGAAACTGCTGTGAACGCCGACAACGCGCTAGGCGGGCGGCGTTTGCCCGCAGACGCGTGGACTACCCGGCACTACGCCGAAGCAGCCTGCCCCGAAGTCGGTACCGGACTCTGGGTCGAGTACGCCTCGGGGCGCACACTCGACGACCAGCCGAGCGATTGACAACGTCCCGCATCTGCCGCGTTGAGGGCGCGGACCGGCCGCGATCCGCTCCTCAGCTCGATCGCCGGGGTGTGATCGCGGGGGCTCGCGGGGGCATCGGATACGAATTGGGTGCGGCTCCTGGGGAGGGACGTCAGGCGGCGGTTGGGAGGGTGGCGTGGGCGTAGCGGGTTTGGTGGACGCGGTGCTGTTCTTGGTTGAGGTGGAAGGTCCAGTACTGCTCGAAGTCGCCGTTGCTGCGTAGCGCGCGGAGCTTCAGGATGGTCTCCGCGCCGTCGAGTCCCCAGCGCGCGCCGGTCAGGTCGAGGCGGTCTTTGACGAGGTGTCGGCAGGCGCCTTCGATGATGCCGGTGGCGATGGGCCAGCCTGCGGCGAGTGCCTTCGGGTAGTCCAGGTAGTCGCGTTTGGCGAGCAGGTAGCCGGCGCAGCGGTCGGCGTTGCGGCGTGCGCTGGGTTCCAGGCCGCGGGTGGTGGCCTTGCGGCGGATCGCAGCGGCCACCGTGGAGGCTTGCCCGTTGAGGACCGCGAGGGCCTTGGTGGAGACCCAGTTCTCGGCGCCAGGATCGCCTTCGGTGAAGAACGACCAGGCTGCGGACCACAGGTACTCCAGGACGTGGATGAAGTCGCAGACGATCGAGACCTGCACGTCTCGGTTCTTGGCCTCGGCCTTGATGCAGTCGATCTGGTGCTTGGCTCCGTCGACGAGTGCGACCCAGGTGCGTTGGTGGGTGGGGTCACGGCGCTGCGCCTCGTCGAAGATCGAACCGATCACGGTCGCGGCGTTGTCGACCACGCTCGCGGTCAGCCACTTGTTGCTGGCCTTGGGCGCCGCCGGCCGGGCCGGGTCGTCATCGTCATCGTCATGGTCATGGTCATCGTCGGGGTCGCGGCCGATGATGTCGGCCGCAGTGCGGGCCTGTGGTGTCAGGTCGTAGACGGCGCCGACCTCGGCCATCCGCTTGCGGTTGCGCTTCTCGCCCTTGGATAACCGCGTCGCCAGCTTGGCGGTGGCCTGTCCTGCTGCTTTGGCGGTGCCGGGCCGCAGTGCCTCGGGTCTCATCACGATGCCTTTGCCGTCGGCGGAAAGGACCAGCAGGTCATCCTCGGTAACCGGACCCGGGCCGCGCGAGGACCGGGAGTAGAAGGCGTCGAAGTCGACTGCGGCACGGGCGGCGAGCTGCTCGAGCTGACGCTTGCCCAGGCGCACCCCGGTCGCCCGCCGGATCGCCTCGATGGCTTCCTCGAAGCTTCCCCTCGCCGACTCCACGGCGCAGACTTCCCGCAACCCGTGGGAGTGCAACTCACGGGGAAGGTTCAACCCAGCGTCGGCGGGACACAGGTTGGGTTCGCCGCGTCGGCGATAGGCCAGGCGGGTGACCTCGACCGGACCGAAGATGGTCCCCAGTGGTCGGGCATGGCCGGCCTCGACACTGCCCCGACGGACACCGTTGGCGTCCACGACGTCGTCGCGGCGCTGCTCACGGACCGCACGCAGGTCCAGGTGGTCCTGGAACAACAGCCGGACCAGCTCACGCACATCGACACTCAATCGCTGTTCGAGCTCGCTGTGGGTGAGGTTCCCGGCCTCCTGCTCATCGAGGAATGAACAGATCTGCTCGAACCGGTCGCGGCTGGCGCTGAAGGCAGTATCGGTGCAGCTGGTCGGCATGAGGCTCCTCCTGATCGATGTCCCTACAGTGTGACCGCTGTAGGATCGGGAGCCGTGGACATCCAACCCCGACACCAGGAGAAGAACGATGACCAAGCCAGCACAGGCACTGCCCTTCGCCGCGACCCGCGAGGCCCTCGCCGAAGCGCTCGGTCACATCGACGGGCTGCTGCCCGGATCGGTGGTGGTCCGGCGGATGCGCTGCGGCAAACCCAACTGCGCCTGCAAGGCAGACCCACCGAAACTGCACGGCCCCTACACCCAGTGGACCCGCACCGTGCACGGCAAGACCATCACCAGGACCCTCACCGACGAGCAGCTTGCCCGCTACCAACCGTGGTTCGACAACAACCGACGGCTCAAGGACCTCGTCGCCAAACTCGAGATCGCTTCACTACAGGCGGTCAAGACCGCCGACGAGTTAGCCACCCCACGCTCGACGCCAGACCGGAGCGCCCCGAAAACGCAGAGATAGCCCCTGCCCGGCGCCGAATCCCAATCTACAAGCACCCCCACAAGCAGCCCCAACAGCACTCCGGAGGCCCCTCTCCGCCCACCGCCCGAATCAGCGACTCGCCAAAGGCAACCCTCTGGGGGAGCCGCACCCATACGAATTTCTGTACTGGCTCAAGCGCGCCTTCGGCGCGACGGTGCGCTGCGGGCGGCGCTGGCGCGCCGTCCTCGCGCACCGAGCGTCTGGGACACCGAGCCGTCGACCCAACCGAGGACGATGTGCACGCCAGCGCCCGGCATCAAGGGCAGGTCGCTGCGCGATGGCCTCCGGCCACCCTTGACCCCGGACACTGCCGAGCAAACGGGGCTGGTTAACGGGTCGATGGCTCTCTTCTGGCCGGTCCAACCACGCACCCCCCGCGCCCCCCGCAGCGGTTCATTGCGGCACCGTCCGCACCGGATGCAAGGCGTAGCTCGAGCTCTGGTGAGGCCGGCGATGCCTTCGCAATGAGAAGGTCAGGGGTTCGAATCCCCTCAGCTCCACCAAACCCGCAGGTCAGGGCCGGGCGCGGCGAGGCTGGCGCACCTGGTCCACATGACGACGACACACCCCCCGAGCCGGGCTCGGCCCGGTACGGAGTAGGGGCTCTGCCTGTTGGTAGGGCTTTCGTCGTCGGCCCCTGGGCCACGTCGCCACCCGGAAGCCGGTCAGTGCGCTCTGATCAGTGGGGCGAGCAGCAGGCCCACGTGCAGCCGGAGCCGGTCTCGTCCCTCCTGGAGGTCCAAGGTGGTCAGCTTCTCCGCCTTGGCGAGCCGGTTGTAGAGGGTCTGACGGTGGATGTGCAGGTCCGCGGCGGTCTGCGCGATGTTCCCGGCGCGATCCAGGTAGGCGAGTACGGTGTCGGCCAGCGTGGGATCGGGCTCGTCGAGCAGCCTTCGCACTGGTGCGTCGAGCAGGAGGGTGGCCAGCTCGGAGTCTGGCGCGGCCGCGAGCAGCCGGTAGATCCCCAGCTCTTCCCAGCGCGCGATCGGGCCGGTCGAGGCCTGCGCTGAGGCGACGCGCGCCGCCAGCCGGGCCTCCATCCAGCTGCCGCGGGCCTGGCCGATGTCCGGGCGGGGATCGCCGATCCCGGCGACCAGCTGACCACCCCAGCCGGCGGGGAGCTCTCCCGCGTACATGTCCAGGACCAGCGCGGCCGCGTCCTGGGCTGCGTCGTGTCCGGCGCTGTCACGTGCCGGAAGCAGCAGGGTCGTACTGTCCGGCCCGGTGTCTGCCAGCACGTGCCGGGGTAGGGCGAGCAGGTTGGGCGACACTGCGCTGGGGAGCGGCGCACCCCAGGCGCCGATGACCACGGCGACCATCGGCACATGTCGGGCGATCAAGCCCCGGTCGGCAATCCGGATGGCCGCGAGGCCCACGGTGACCGCGTCGCCTGAGAGGACGTCCATGACCGCGGCGGCGTTGTCCTCGTGCTGGCGCGACAGCTGTGCGAGATAGGCGCCGGCATGCTCGGCCAGCTGCATCGCGCGGGCGACGGCGGGGTCGTCGGGGCCGGAGCGGTCGGTCTCCTCGTCGAGCGACCAGATGTAGCCGTAGGTGATCCCCCGCCACCGGACGGGCAGGCACAGCCGGGACCGAATGCCCCGATCGGGGTCAGCCGGCGTACGCACGGGTTCCGCGCTGGTGGCGATGCCGAACTTCTCGAACCAGTCGCGGACCTCGCGTGTCGAGTGACGCTGGAGGATGGAGGACTGACGCACCACGTCCACGTCCAGGTGCTGGGTGCCGAAGGCGACAAGGTTGAAGTCGCGGTCCTCGATCGTGACGTCGCCGCGCAGGATCCGGGACGCCTCGTCGGCGATCTCCTGTAACTCGGGCCTCATGGCTACCTGCCTCGCAGTATAATGCCGAATGAGCAGGTGTATGACGTTGAACACCTCCCGATGTGACACTTGTCTGTAGTCCGGCCAGTGCGCCGACCAGTTGACTGGTTCTGAGGAACACCGATGGTGTTCGTTCCGGGAGGCCGTACCCGTGCCCGTTCGCACGGATCTTGGAGGCGGAGGTGGGCGCAGTACCCGACGTCAACCGGGGCCTCGTGCAGCGGCAGCTGAAAGGGATCGCGACCGGGGCGGTCACCGGGGTGCGGACCAAGGTGCTGGTGCGGATGCTAGGAGGAACGGCTCCGTCGAACTCCCGCTGCCCGTCTTTCGCGGCGTGCCAGACAAGAACGACGGCGCGATACCCGCAGGACGTTCGGCTTCGCAGTCGAGGAAGCTCCAGAGCCAACGAACAGGGAGAAGTGAATGCTGAAGCGCGCGTTGTCGCGGGCCGCGGGTAGCTCCGGGCTCGAGCAGCTGGTCACCAAGAATCCGATATTGAGCAAGCCTGCGCATCGTTTCATCGCGGGCGAGCAGCTGCAGGAGGCGGTGGCGGCAGCGAAGGACCTCCAGGCTCTCGGGATCAGCGCGCTGCTCGACCTCGTCGGCGAAGGTGTCACCGATGAGGCAGGGGCGAAGGAGGCCACCGCGGAGTACATCGCCGCGCTCGAGGCGATCGCCGAGAGTGGCCTGGACGGGGAGATCTCGGTGAAGCTCACCCAGCTGGGCCAGAGTGTGGATCGGGCGGCGTGCCAGGAGAACCTGAACGAGATCCTGGACCGAGCCCAGGAACTTGGGGTTCCGGTCGAGATCGACATGGAGGACCACGCGCTGGTCTCGGACACGCTGGTCTTCTTCCGGGACGCCGTCGCCCGGTATCCGGCCGCCCGCTTGGCGATGCAGGCGATGTTGCGCCGCACGCTGAGCGACTTCTTCAGCCTCGCCGACATCAAGCCGCGTGTCCGCCTGGTCAAGGGTGCCTACGACGAGCCGATCGAGTTCGCCGAACGTGACAAGCGGGGCGTGAACATGCAGTACAAGCTCCTCACGGACTGGCTGATGGTCCATGGCGGCGATCCGGCGTTCGGCACCCACGACGGTGCACTCATCGACCACGCGCGAGAAGCCGCTCAGCAGGGAGGGCAAGGAGAAGGGGGACTTCGAGATCCAGATGCTCTACGGGGTCCGTCGTGATCTGCAGCAACAGCTCGCCCGCGACGGGTATCGGGTGCGCACCTACATCCCGTACGGCTCCGCCTGGTACCCGTACTTCGTGCGGCGGCTGGCCGAGCGGCCCGCGAACCTGAGCTTCTTCCTGCGCGCCCTCGTGGGCCGCTGACCCGCTACGACCCCGAGAGGAGACTCGCATGCTCGATGCCGTCACCCAGGTTCCGGTTCCCTACAACGAGCCAGTGAACGACTTCACGCCGGGCACACCGGCACAGGTTGCTCTCCGGACCCGTCTGACGCAGATGGCGGCCGAACCGGCCGACCTCGTCATGACGATCGGCGGCGAGCACCGTCTCGGGGGCGGGGCGCCGATCGACGTGGTGCAACCGCACCGCAAGGACGCGGTGCTCGGAACGATGCAGAACGCGACGGCCGCGGACGTCACGGCGGCGGTCGACGCGTCCAGGGCTGCCGCTGCGCAGTGGCGCGGAATGTCCTACGACGACCGCGCCGCCATCTTCCTCAAGGCGGCTGACCTGCTCGCGGGTCCGTGGCGGACCACGCTCGCTGCGGCGACGATGCTGGGTCAGAGCAAGACCTGCTACCAGGCGGAGATCGACACGCCGTGCGAGCTCGCTGACTTCTGGCGGTTCAACGTCCATTTCGGTCGTCAGATCCTCACCGAGCAGCCCGTCGTCAATGACCGCGGCGTCTGGAACCGGCTCGACCACCGGCCCCTCGAAGGCTTCGTCGTCGCCATCACCCCGTTCAACTTCACCGCGATAGCCGGCAACCTGCCGACGGCCCCTGCGCTGATGGGCAACACGGTGATCTGGAAGCCGGCCCCCACACAGCAGCTCGCCGCGCACTACACGATGCAGCTGCTGGAGGCCGCTGGTCTGCCACCCGGGGTGATCAACCTGGTCACCGGGGACGGCCTGGCGGTGAGCGACGTGGCGCTGGTCCACCCGGATCTGGCCGGCATCCACTTCACCGGTTCGACGAGCCTGTTCGGGCACCTGTGGGGCACCGTGGGCCAGAACCTTCGCACGTACAAGGCGTATCCGCGGCTGGTGGGGGAGACGGGCGGCAAGGACTTCATCATCGCCCATCCGTCGGCGGACCCGTGGATCCTGAAGACCGCGCTCACCCGCGGCGCCTTCGAGTACCAGGGACAGAAGTGCTCCGCCGCGTCGCGCGCCTACATCCCGCGCTCGATCTGGTCGAAGATGGGTAAGGAGTTCGTCGAGGAGGTCGAGAACCTGCCGATGGGTGACGTCACCGACTTCTCCAACTTCATGGGCGCCGTCATCGACAACCGCTCCTTCGCCAAGCTCGCCGGAGTGCTGGAGCAGGTCCGGAACGACCCGGGAGCCGAGATCGTCGCCGGTGGTGTCGCCGACGACAGCGTGGGGTACTTCGTTCGACCGACGGTTGTGGTCGCAGACGACCCGGGTCACGACGTCTTCACGGCCGAGTACTTCGGACCGGTCCTGGGGGTGTTCGTGTACGACGACGCGGACTACGACAGCGTGCTGCGCCAGGCGGCGGACATCGCACCGTACGGCCTCACCGGTGCGTTCCTCGCACAGTCCCGTGCGGCGATCGTCGAGGCCATGGAGGTGCTCCGGTTCTCGGCCGGCAACTTCTACATCAACGACAAGCCGACCGGTGCGGTGGTCGGGCAGCAGCCGTTCGGCGGCGCCCGAGCCAGCGGCACCAACGACAAGGCGGGTTCCGTGCTGAACCTCCTGCGCTGGACGTCGCCGCGCACCATCAAGGAGACCTTCGTCCCGTCGACGACCTACGCCTATCCGCACATGGGCTGAGACCGGGGCCCGTCTGAAGCAGGCGCTGCCGAACGGAGGGCTTGACGCGGCAACTCTGACGTAGGGAGATCCGATGACTGACACTGCGAACCTGACCCCGTGGCTGCTGGCGTTCCACGGCTACAACAGCGTGTGGCAGGTCAGGGCCGACACGTGGAGCGCGATCGCCGACGCGACGAAACGTCTGGACGAAGCCTCCTTCTCACGCAAGCGGGAGGAGCAGCTCGAGAGCGAGCTCGGCGCGATGCTCGAGTTCGTGGCCCTGATGGAGAACTACTGGGCCTTCCCGGGCGCGCAGCGGGTCGAGCGCATCACCGCCCGCGTCGCCGACCGCGAGTACGGGCTCGCCTACGCGGCGGTCGAGGCCATCGTCCAGCAGCTCATGGTCGCACCCCACGAGCTTCTTCACTCCCGGTCGGACGCCAAGACTGTCGACCAAGGTGACCAAGGTGACCAAGGCGACCAACGGGACCAACGCGAGCTACCGGCGAAGCGCGAGCCGGCCCGCGCGCGCCGGCCACGGTTCGAGGTGCTGGTGGTGGCCGACGTCTCCCGGCGTGAGGCCGATGAGGTCCGCGAGGAGCTGCGTAGCCAGGAACGGCCCGAGGATGCCTTCGTCTACGAGCTGGTTTTCGTGTCCAGCTTCGAGGACGCCATGGTCGCGGTGATGCTCAACTTCAACCTGCAGGCGTGCGTGGTCCGGACCGACTTCCGGCCTCGCTCGCGCTTCGACCTGCAGCCGATCCGGCACTTCCTGCCACGCATGGCGCTCGACGGCGTCGCGGAACGGACGCTCGTCGATCGTGTCCGGCTCCTCGGTGAGCGCCTTGCGGAGGTGCGGCCCGAGCTCAACCTGTACTTCGTCGGCAGCGCCTCGATCGAGACGATGGGCGGACAGGTCGGGCGCCGGTTCCACCGCGTCTTCGTTCGGCAGGACGCCCTGGAGCTCCACCTCTCTATCCTGAGGGGCGTCAACGACCGGTTCAAGACTCCCTTCTTCACTGCACTGCGCGACTACAGCCGCAAGCCGACCGGCGTGTTCCACGCCTTGCCGATCTCGCGGGGCAAGTCCGTGGTGAACTCGCAGTGGATCTCGGAGATGGCCGAGTTCTACGGGCTGAACATCTTCATGGCCGAGACGTCCGCGACCTCGGGCGGGCTGGACTCGCTGCTGGACCCGCACGGGCCGATCAAGGACGCACAACGCCTGGCCGCCCGCGCGTTCGGCGCACAGCACACCTACTTCGTCACCAACGGCACCTCGACAGCGAACAAGATCGTCGTCCAGTCCATCGTCAAGCCCGGCGAGATCGTCCTGGTTGACCGCAACTGTCACAAGTCCCACCACTACGCACTCATGATGGCTGGCGCGCGGGTGAACTACCTGGACGCCTACGCCGTGGACCACTACTCCATCTACGGAGCAGTGCCGTTGAGGATCCTCAAACAACAGCTGCTGGACTACCGCCGGGCCGGCAGGCTGGACGAGGTCAAGATGATCGCGCTGACCAACTGCACGTTCGACGGGATCGTCTATGACGTCGAACGGGTGATGGAGGAGTGCCTGGCCATCAAGCCGGACCTGGTGTTCCTCTGGGACGAAGCCTGGTTCGCCTTTGCTCGGTTCCATCCCACCTATCGGGGGCGTACGGCGATGGCGACCGCTGCACGGCTCCAGCAGCGCTATCGCGACCCGGCGTACCGGGCGCGGTACGTCGCCCAAGCCGCAGAGCTCGCCGAAGCGGATGAGTCCGTGTTGCTCGAGACGCGCCTGTTGCCCGACCCGGACCGGGCGCGGGTGCGGGTGTACGCGACGCAGTCGACCCACAAGACCCTGACGGCACTGCGCCAAGGCTCCATGATCCACATCCACGACCAGGACTTCGGCTACCGCAACGAGGAGGCCTTCCGTGAGGCCTACATGACGCATACCTCGACCTCGCCCAACTACCAGATCCTGGCATCCCTGGACATGGGTCGCCGCCAGGTCGAGCTCGAGGGTTTCGAGCTCGTGCAGAAGCAGGTGGAGCTGGCCATGGTGCTCCGCGAGACGGTGGAGGGCCACCCGCTGCTCAGCCGCTACTTCCACGTGCTCGCCACGACCGACCTGATCCCGTCCGAGTACCGGGAGTCCGGTGTCGAGTGCCCGGTCCGCGGGGACCTGCAGGAACGGCAGGAGGCTTGGGCGGTAGACGAGTTCGTGCTCGATCCCAGCCGGGTCACGCTCTACATCGGCCTCACCGGCGTGGATGGTGAGACGTTCAAGCACGAGCACCTGATGAACCGGTACGGCATCCAGGTCAACAAGACCTCGCGCAACAGCGTCCTGTTCATGACCAACATCGGCACCACGCGCAGCTCGGTTGCCTACCTGATCGAGATCCTGGTGAGCCTGGTCGAGGAGCTCGAGGACGAGATCGACCGGATGGGACCCATCAACCGCGCCGCCCACGAGCGTCGGGTCACCACGCTGACCCAGGGGCCGCCTCCGCTGCCGGACTTCTCGGCGTTCCATCCGTGCTTCCGTGGTGACGCGCTCACGCCCGAGGGCGACATACGGAGGGCGTTCTTCATGGCCTACGACGAGCAGGCCTGCGAGTACGTCACGCCCGACGAGGCCTGGGAGCTGGTGTCGCAGGGCCGCGAGGTGGTGTCGGCGACGTTCGTGACGCCGTACCCGCCGGGCTTTCCCGTCCTCGTCCCCGGGCAGGTCTTCACCCGGGAGATTCTCGAGTTCATGCGCGCCCTCGACACCAAGGAGATCCACGGCTTCATCGACGGCATCGGCTACCGCGTGTTCAACGAGGAGGCACTGGCGCGCGTGGCGCAGTGAGAAGGACAACGGATCGCCAGGGCAACACCAAAGGAGAAGTGTCACCATGTCCAACCCCACCCCCGAGAAGGGCGCCCCCCGAAGCACGTCGGGCGGCAGCACGGCGAACCAGGGGTACGCCACGACCCGAGGTGGCCGGTCCCCTCACAGCACAGGGACGACCGCGCCACCGCCTGAGGCTCCGGCTGTGGAGCTGCCTACGGGAGACGCGCCGGTGGCAACGATCGCCACGGATGCGGCGTTCGCGGCGGCGGCCCCGGCTGGTGCGCGGAAGCGGGCGCTGAAGAACATGTCCGAGGTGCGGCACTTCTTCCGGACCAACGACGTGCCGATCTACTTCTTGGGGGCCACGCCGTTCAACCTGTTGGGCCTGGACCGGTGGGTGCGCAACTTCAGCTACATCACCTACTACGACCCCTGGGACGGCGCGCATCCTCGGGTGTTCACCCCAAGCTACAAACCCTACGTCGACTTCGAGAGCGGCGAACAGATCAACAACTGGCTGCTGGAGAACGCCGAGGTGCGGGCGTTCATGGCGAGCCGGGCGGTGTCCGGGCCGCGGCCGAAGGTCGCGATGGTGTTCTTCGACGAGGAGACCGAGACGATCTGTGAGGAGCTGGGATACGACCTGATCCTGCCGTCGGCGGAGCTGCGCACCCACCTTGACTCCAAGATGGTCACCACCCGGCTGGGCAACGAGGTCGGGGTTCCGAGCGTGCCGAACGCGATGGCCACGGTCGAGGACTACGCGGGGCTTACCAAGGTGGCCGAGGACGCCGGGCTCGGTTCGGACCTGGTCGTGCAGACCGCGTACGGCGACTCGGGCAAGACCACGTTCTTCATCGCCAGCGAGGCGGACTGGAAGAAGTACCGCAAGCAGATCGTGGGCATCGAGGTCAAGGTGATGAAGCGGATCAACAACCGCCCGGTCGCCGTCGAGGCCGTGCTCACCACGTGCGGCACCGTGGTCGGTCCGTTCATGTCCGAGCTGACCGGGCACGCCAAGCTCACCCCGTACCGAGGTGGCTGGTGCGGCAACGAGATGTTCCCCGAGGTGCTCACCGGTGAGCTGCGGGTCAAAGCAGGTGATCTGGTCCGCCGGCTCGGCGACCGGCTCGGCGAGGAGGGCTACCGCGGGTTCTTCGAGGTGGACGTCCTGGTCGACGTCGACACCGACGAGGTCTACCTGGGTGAGCTCAACCCGCGGATCAGCGGCGCCTCGTCGATCACCAACGTGACCGCGGGTGCATATGCCGACGTGCCGCTGTTCCTGTTCCACCTCCTGGAGTACCTCGATGTCGACCTCGACCTCGACGTCGACGACATCAACCAGCGGTGGCAGGAGCTCGCAGCCGTGGACCTGTGGTCCCAGATGATCATCAAGGAGACGTCGTCACGCGTGGAGCGGCTCAACACGGCGGCGGCCACCGGCTCCTACGTCCTGGACCGCAGTGGCACCCTGGTGTTCCGCCGGGCGGCTCTGGACTGGCACCAGCTGCAGGACGAGTCCGAGGCGTTCTTCCTGCGCATCTATGGGGCCGGAGACTACCGGTGGAAGGGTGCCGACCTCGGCGTGCTGGTCACCAAGGGCCGGCTGCAGACCGGCAAGCCAGGAAGGCCCGCCACGCTGACCATCCGGGCCAGGCACCTGATCGACTCGATCCGCGCCCACTACACGGGTACCTTGGTCGTGCCGCCGGACGCTCCACCAGTGCCGGACGAGTCAGTAGTCAGCCATGGGAAAATCTGAGGATGCCGATGCCCGGACCATGCCCAGTCCCTGGTTCCTCGCCCAGAAGCGCTGAGCGAGAAGACACGGAAGGCAGACTCTTGGTCCTCGGCGAGCAGGCGAGCCACCCCCACTCAGGCGTGGGTCTGGACAGCTGGCAGACAGCGACGCACCTGCACTGGTCGCTTCAGCACATCGAGGAGCTCTTCGCGACCGCGGCGATCTCGCGAGGCCCGGGACCCCTGGCCGAGCTGACACACGCTTCAGCACCCCTCGGTGACATCGTCGTTCGCCATCTGGATGGAACGTCATCCACCGTCACCGACATCATGGCGACCACCAACACCGACGGGTGGATCGTCAGCCAGCACGGGCGGGTGGTTGCCGAGCACTACTACCACGGAATGGCGTCAGGCACCAGGCACCTGCTGATGTCGGTGAGCAAGTCGCTCGTCGGCGTTGTCGCGGGCTCGCTCATCGCGAGCGGTCAGCTGGACCCGGACCAGCTGCTCGCCGCGTATGTTCCCGAGCTCGGGGAGGGGGGGTACGCCGGCGCCACCGTGCGCCACCTTCTCGACATGCGCTCGGGGATCCACTTCTCCGAGGACTACCTTGACCCGAACTCCGAGGTCCGTCTCTTGGAGCAGGCGATCGGTTGGGCTCCGCGACGCCACCCGCTGGTGCCGAAGACGATGTACGAATTCCTGCTGACCCTTCGACAGAAGGCGCCGCATGGCGGACCATTCGAGTACCGCAGCGGCGAGTCCGACGTCCTCGGCTGGATCTGCGAGGCGGCCGCTGGCACCCGGATGCCCGAGCTGATGTCACGCGTGCTGTGGTCACGGCTCGGTGCCGAGCACGACGCCGCCATCGCGGTCGACTCGGAAGGGTCGGGCATGTACGACGGAGGGATCTGCGCGACGCTTCCCGACCTCGCCAGGTTCGGCAGCATGCTGGCATCCGGGGGCGTCTCCCTCACCGGCCAGAGGGTGGTCCCGACCAGCTGGATCGAGGACACCCTCCGGGGCGACCCGGACTCGCGCAACGCCTTCGCGGTGAGTCCGACCGAGACGCTCATGCCCGGCGGAATGTACCGCAACCAGTTCTGGCTGCCATACCCAGATCGAGACGTCTTGCTGTGCCTGGGTATTCACGGCCAGATGATCTACGTCAACCTCGCGACCGGCGTCGTCGCTGCGAAGCTCTCCTGCTGGCCCGAACCGCAGCATGCGTGGAAGCTGTTCACCACCTTGCGTGCCTTCGACAGCATCTCGCAGGCGCTCGCCTGAACCTCCGGGGTCGACCCGTCGGCCGACACGCTGGTCTGCCGGGAGGACTCAGTCGTTCCGCGGGGCCGGCGACATGAAGACCGGTACGGGCGCCGACCGGAGGATCTTCGAGGCCCGGGAACCGAGAAAGAGCCGGGCGGCCGGGGCCGACGAGCTCGGACCGAGGACCAGCAGGTCGCCGTCGCTCCAGGCGACATCCCAGATCGCCTTGCCCCAGGAGACGCCCTCACCCACCACGAGCGAGCGTGCGAGCCGGTCCCCCAAGGCGGCATCGGCCCCGCCCACCTGGGTCAGAAGGGCCTCCTTCATGCGAGCCGCCCACCTGTCGACGACGAGGTCGTCGGCCGACTCCTCCACGCTCCCGTAGAACCTCTCCGGGGGGCGAACCGCGAACGACACCGCCCGCAGGTCCGCACCGACCGCGTCGGCGAGCCGCGCACCCACGGCGGCGGCCACGTGCGCTCCCCCCATCGCTCCTCCGAAGCCTACATTGACCCGGCGGACGCGTGAGCCGGGTGCGGGGCGATAGCCACGCGGAGCGAGGAGCACCGGCAGCGGGGCCGCGTGCACGAGCCGATCCGTGACGCTGCCGAGCGAGATCCGACCGAGAGACCCCTTGCTCGTCGAGCCGAGCACGACGGCGGACGCGCCGATCTCGACTGCCAGCTCGAGCAGCCCTCCGGGGATCGAGGATGCCTCACGCACCTCGAAGGCGGCCTCGATGTCCGGCGGCAGACCGGTTCTGGCCTTCTCGAGGACTGAACGCCCCCAGTCCGTGAGCGGGCCGAGGTGGTCACCGTCGACGAAGTCCGGCACCCCCGCGGCCTGCGGGGTCACGACCACGACGGCGACCACCAGCGGCTCGCCCGTCGATCGCGACAGCACGCCGGCCAGCTCAAGCGCCGACGTGCCGCTGTCCTGCGCGGTGTAGGCAACGACGATCGTCATGGATCACACCGGCGCCACGAGCGAGGCGGCCTCGACGTGCGTCACCGGCACGCCCAGCTCAGCGGCGCGGTCGACGACCTCGAACCGCTGCCACACCGAATCCGAGGCGGGGAGCGTCACGACGACGATCTGGTCGGGATGGAACTGCTCCACCGCCGTCTGCAGCGCACGCAGCGGCCTGAAGTCGCCGAGACTGCCGGCAGCGTCCAGGTTGTGGGCCCTGAGGGCGTCGAGCGTCCGGTCCAACCGCTGCTGCGCGGCCTCGGTCGTCGCATCCCGAATGGACACCGCGCCGTGGGTCCACGCGGCACCGGTCTCCACCGGGCTGGCCGGGACGCAGACGTAGTAGGTGGCCTTGCCGGCGGAGTCGATCCGCTTCAGCTCGCTCGTCAGCTCGTCGGCCTCCAGGGTCTGGTTGGCCAGAACGAGCACGCGGTGCGCCTCACCGGTCGGCTTCGGCGCGGCCCGTTCCGGCAGACGGGCGATCCGCGCCCTGTTGATGAAGAACAAGATGATGACCACCGCGAACGACGCCAGGCTCAGCACAAGCTGGATGCGCACGCTCTTGGTCAGTCCCATCTGGACCAGCACGAGCACGATGCTCAGGGTCGTGATCACCGAGAGCGTAGGGAACAACCACATCTTCACCTTGAGCGTGGACGGGTCGGCTCGGTGACGCAGGATGATCTGGGAGACCGCGATCAGCAGGTACACGAACAGGATGACGGCACCGGAGGAGTTGAGCAGGAAGGAGAACACGGTGTCAGGCGAGACGGCCGCCATGATCACGGCGAGGAACCCGACGACCGACGAGGACAGGATGGCGACCGTCGGCACTCCGCGCGAGTTGACCGACACCATCGACGCGGGCGCCTCGCGACGAGCGGCCAGGACGAAGAGCATCCGGGAGGCTGTGTAGAGACCGGAGTTCAGACACGAGAGGACCGCAGTGAGAACAACTGCGTTCATCACCTGGTCGGCGTACGGGATGCCCATCTGGCGGAACGCCGCGACATACGGTGACGCCTGCAGGGTGCTCGAGTTCCACGGCAGGATGAGCACCAGCAGGAAGATCGAGCCGACGAAGAAGATCGCGATGCGGGTGATGACCGAGTTGGCGGCCTTGGAGACGGCCCGCTGGGGATCGTCGGACTCCGCCGCGGCGATGGTTGCGATCTCGGCGCCGACCATCGAGAAGATGACCGTCACGACTCCCGCGGTGACCGCCAGCCCCCCGTTGGGGAAGAAGCCACCATGGGCGGTGAGGTTGCTGAAGTCGAGATTCGCGTTGGGCCAGATCCCGAGGACGAAGAGCCCGCCGCAGATGAGAAAGACGACGATGGCGCCGACCTTGATTCCCGCGAACCAGAACTCGAACTCACCGAAGGACGAGACCGAGATGAGGTTGGTGCCCGTCATCAGGAGCATGAGAACGAGGCTGAGCACCCACGTCGGCACGTCGGGGAGCCAGAAGTTGACCACCTTCGCTCCGGCGACTGCCTCGAATCCGACGACGATGACCCAGAAGTACCAGTACAACCAGCCGACTGAGAAGCCGGCCCAGTCACCGAGAGCCTTGCGGGCGTAGTCGGCGAACGAGCCCGTGGAGGGGTTGGCCACGGCCATCTCGGCGAGCATCCGCATCACCATGATGATGAGCACACCGCAGAGGGCATACGTGATGAACGCGCCCGGCCCGGTGTCGTGGATGACCGTGCCCGACCCGACGAACAGGCCCGCCCCGATCACCCCGCCCATCGCGATCATCGTCAACTGTCGCTGGTTGAGGGCCTTCTTCAGCTCCGGACCGCCGGACACGTCAGGCCTCGTGGTGGTCGGTGGACGGACGGCAGAACTCCATGCAGCGAGACATGGGTAAATCCCTCTCGATCAGTCCGACGCCGGGGGCTTCCCCACGCGAACGGGTGCTCTCCCGGAATGAACACCAATGATTGTTCTTGAGACTCAGTCAACCGGTCAGAGCGCAAGCCGGGCTACATACAAGTGTCACATCGGGACTGCTGAGCGTCATACACTTGCTCAACCTCCTCGAGTGGCCCAGTCATGGCCGGGTCGGCTCCCCTGCGCCGGTGGACGACTCGGCGATCTGCTTGATGGCGGCGAGCGTCTTCGGGATGCCGTCGAGGGCATGTTGCGTGCGGTCGGCGATCTCAACGGGCGCCCGATCGCCGTACTTCTCCTCGAACATGGCGATCCCGCCGGGCAGGAACTCCCAGGACTCGGTAAGCGTCGTCCCTGTCTGGGCGGGCGTGACGGTGAAGCCCCAGCGGACGAAGCTGCCGCCCACGACCCATGCGAACTCACGCCCATGCTCGGCCGTCACGACCACCGATCGCGTCTCCCACGTCCGGTGCGGGAGTTCGTTGTGCCCGGTGAACCAGGCGCCGACCTGGCCGGCCTCGGCCTCGTCGTCCCACCAGCAGGACGTGCAGACCGGGCTCCACTCGCCGGTACGGGTGATGTCGGAGACCAGGTCGTAGAGCTTCTCGGCCGACGCCTCGACCGTGACGGACTCCTGGTGGCTGCGGATGCCGATGCCGCTCATGTCTGCCTCCTCACCCACGGGGTCCCTTCCTCTGCCGCCGACTGCCGCCGTGCCAGTCCTCCTGCTGACCGACCGTGTCGGCGCCGACTCCGAGTGCGGCCAGCTGTGGTTGCTCGCGCAGGCTGCGCTTGAGCTCTGCGAAGCCCGGGAACCGCGCCAGCCCGACCACGTGGTCCCACAGATCGACCGCCGAATCCTCGGGTGGAAGCCGGCTGATCACCGGTCCGAAGAACGCCACGCCAGCCGGTGGCTCGAAGTGGATGATGGGCGTGCCCACGTCCCGGCCCGTCAGTGAGAGCGCTTCGTCGGTCTCCTCGCGGATCTCGAGGTCCCATGAGTCGTCGTCGAGAGCGTCGGCCAGCTCGAGCGGCAGCCCAGCGTCAGCCAGGATCGGCTCCGCGAACTCGCGCGTCCCCCGCCGCTCGCGCACCTCGCTCGCCGAGCCATCCGCCGCGACGGGAGCGGCGTCGAAGATATGGGCCCCGAACGCGGCGTACAGCGGTGCCATCGCCTCGCGGGCGTGCTCCGCGCGCGCACGCGCCGCCATCCGGAGGAGCCTGAGCCCGGCGGTGTGGCCGGCTTCGTACTCGGGCGGAAAGTGCGCGTCGTAGTCGACGTCGGCGTTGACCAGGCGCAGCGAGATGAACCTCCAGTCCACCGTGTAGTCACGCTGCGACTGCACCTGTCGCACCCACTTGCTGGTCATCCACGCGAAAGGGCAGACCGGGTCGAAGTAGAAGTTGATGTCGGCGTCCATACGTCCACCCTAGGTCGGCCCAGCCGTGGAGATGTTCGCCGCTCCCGGGCCGGTTCGAGGCAAGGATGTGAGCTGCGAATCTGCGTTTCGGCCTCTTGCTCGAGCTGTCAGCCCACACGCCGTCGCTGGGCGGTGCATCCTGTTCGGTTCTCGGCGACGAGCCGGGTGGGGGGTGAGGGCGGCTCACCAACCGAGTCGGACAGCGGGGAGCTCGTCACGACCGTGCTGGACGACCTGCTCGAGAGCCTGACGTGCGGCTGTCATCCGTCGTTCGCCCGCGATCTTCACCCAGTCTGCCTCGATGCGCTCCTGAACGCGGACGGCGAGGGCGACGGTGTCCCGGCCTCGGCGGGTGAGCTGGAGCGGCTTGCTTCGGGCGTCGGCGTCGGCGTCACCGTCGACGTAGTCGACGTAGCCCTCGTCGAGCAGCTGCTGGATGACGCGGGCAGCTCCCTGCTTGGTCATGGCGAGCAACGGCGCGATCGCGCTGGCGGTGGTGTGACCGTTGAGGACCGCGTTCAGGGCGTACCCATGCACAGGGCGAAGGGCGGGGTGGCCGTTGGCGTTGAGCTCGTGGTGGAGCTCGTCCAGAGCCACGGTCACCGCCATCGACAGCAGCCGGACCAAGGGGATGTCGTCCACCCGGTTGACCGTACCGGCAGGTTCGCGGGCGTGGATGCGGGGCACGGCTCACGCCGTCCACGGGACCAGCACCGGGTCGCCATCGCCGACCTGGGCGTAGGCATCGGGGCCGCCGATGGTCAACGTGATGGCCGGTTCTGGCCCGGTCGCCGAGATGACCCGGACGCCGTCGGCCGGCAGCTTGACTGCGTCCCCGGCCGGTACGTCGTGGGCCGTCGTGTCGATCTCGACGTGGACCGTGCCGCTGAGCACGATGAGGAGCTGATCGCGGTTGATGGCGTGGCGCGGGCCGACGCTGCCGGCGGGGAGCTCGGTGCGCCAGACCGCTACCTCCATGGCCGGTGAGGTGGTGGGACTGGCGAGGGTGCTCATGGTGGCGGCCGGTGTGGTCACCGTTCGGGCCGTGTCAAGAGAAACGTGCAGGGACATGGTGATGCTTCCTTCTCGGGTGTGTGTCGGTAGACGCCGACGTGTCCGCGTTCGGCGTAGGTCCTTCCTGGCTGCGTGGGGAACGGGTTCACGATCGTGACGTCATGACTCGCTCCTCCCGTGAGATAGACAACGTTGTTGTCTATCATGCACTGTAGTGCATTCACGGCATATAGACAACAGGATTGTCTATCTCAATCTTTCGACGCGTCGGCCTCGCTGTGCCACCAGGTCAACGGCAACGACCAAGTCCTCGACCGCCCCGGTCGACGTCGTCTGCTGCTCAACGAGCAGTAGGTGGTCACGCCCCATGCACCGGTTCAGCCTCGACTTCCGGTCCGAAGGCCAGGGAGAGAGGGGGCGTGCGGTGTTCGGTCCACAGCGAGTAGCCGAGCCAGGCCAGCGCGATCCCCATGGGGATCGCCATCTTCGGCTGCGATGCGTTCGGGAGGGCGACGGCCAGGGGGGCCGCCACTGTCGAGAGCGCCAGCAGGGCGCCGGCCCAGCGCGGCAGGATCCCTGCCCTGAAGGTCGCGATGCCGAAGAGCAGGCCTCCGAAGATGTAGATCGGTGCGGTGAGCGTCCAGACGGTGGGGAGCACTCCGAGGTCGAACGTGCCGGTTGGGCCGCTGAACATCCCCATCCAGGCCTGCACGAGTGCGGGAGACGTGCTCGCCACGTGCGGCAGGATGAAGGCCTCCACGAAGCTGAAGCCCATGATGAGCACCAGCCAGAGCTCGAGCATGAGGAAGCCGGCCAGCCCGAGCCATCTGGTTCTCGCCGCCTGCCTGGCATACAGGCCCGCCACGCCGAGCGTCCCGAAGAAGCACATGGCGCAGGCGAGGACGTGGACCATCTCCCAGCGAGTGGTGGTCACCGAGGAGGGAAGGTTGGTCGGATGGTAGATCCCGACCAGCACGTAGCAGGCTCCCGCTATCAGCGCCGAGAGCCCTGCTAGGCGGATGAGGTTCTCGCTGGTGAACTTCATCTCAACACTCAGTCCTGTGGTTGGTGGTCGCGTTCATGTCGGTCTCCTGGTGGGGCCTGGCGGGCGCCGGGCGATGTCTGAGAACCTAGGAGCGGCGGTGGTGAGCGCGCCTCACCAGGTGATGTGAGCCAGGTGGTGAACTCTGCGACGGGCACGCACGACCGACCCGCAAGGCCGCGGCGGCGCCGCGCAGGGCCGCCCGGCGTGCGGGGCGGGCGCGTCGTACATCAGCACCTGTCCGGTGCGCTCGCCGCCGCCGTGCTGCCAGTCGAGGCGTTGCCAGTCCGTGGCGACGATGTACAGCGCCCTTCCGTCCGCGTCGAGACAGATGCCGTCCGGCGCGGCGCCGTCGCCCAGCTCCGCCCAGCTGCGGCGGTCCGTGAGCGAGCCGTCCGCGGTGATGGTGAACGCGGTCAGCCGGGAGGCATGTGACTCGGCCACGATCAGGGTCGACTGGTCCGGGGTGACAGCCATGCCGTTGGGGAACCACAGGTCATCGGCGACCTCCCGGGTCTCCCCGTCGTGCCACCGGGGCGACTCGCCCATCGCGAGCCCGGTCGTCAGCACACGCGTCGTCATGCCCGTACCGACCGCCCGCGGGGCGTGGACTCATCGCAGGCAACCGATGCTCGGGTCCCTCGACGGCGGACTAGGTTGGTGCGATGGCACAGCACTGGATCGCGACCCGACCGGGTGACCTCGACGTCTTCGCGTTCGAGGACCACGACGTGGCTCCGCCGCGACAGGGGGAGGTCACCATCACGGTCCGGGCCGCCGGCATGAACCCCGCCGATGTCAAGCACGTGGCTCGCGGCGACGAGGCGGACTTCCCGAAGGCGATCGGCTACGAGGTCGCCGGCGTCGTGAGTGCCGTCGGGCCCGACACGGCGATCGGGTCGGGGCCGGTGGCCGTGGACGACGAGGTGCTCGCGTTCCGCATCGCTGGCGGCTGGGCCACCGAGGTGACCGTCGCAGCGAAGGACGTGTTCGCCAAGCCGGCGTCGCTGTCCTTCGGCGAGGCCGCCAACCTGCTGCTGGCCGGGTGCACCGCGTCGGAGATGTTGCACGTGACCGAGGTCGGCGAGGGTGACACGATCCTCGTGCACGGCGCGTCCGGGGCGGTCGGCGTCAGCGTGCTGCAGCAGGCCGCCCTGCTGGGAGCACGGGTGGTAGGGACGGCGAGCAAGGGCAGCTTCGACGTCGTCACCCGGTTCGGCGGGGCGCCGGTCACCTACGGCGACGGGCTCGAGCAGCGTGTGCGCGAGGCGGCACCCGAGGGGGTGGTCGCCGCGCTGGACTGCGTGGGCACCGACGAGGCGGTCGACGTCTCCCTCGCGCTGGTGGCTGACCGTGACCGGGTCGTCACCATCGCCGCCGCCGACCGGGCGAGGGCGGAGGGCTTCACCGCGATCGCCGGTGCGATGCCGGCCAGCCAGGCCTACCGCGACTCGGTGCGAGCCGACCTGGTGCGTCTCGCCGGCGAGGGGCGGCTCGTCGTCCCCGTCGCCCGGACGTTCCGCCTGGCCGACGCCCTGGAGGCGGCCGAGCTGCTGATGAGCCAGCACCCGGGTGGGAAGCTGGTGCTTGAGCCGTGATGTCGTCCAGCCGAGTTCGGAGCCGAGTGGGCGGCCGTGCTCACGTCGCCCGGGGCGGACTCGTCGCGTCGGCGTGGACACGGACGCGCGGGCGGGCGTTGTTGACGTAGCCCTTCGGGTTCCAGAGCGCGGCCTCGTTCTCCGGCTGGGTGGCTGCCGAGGAGTCCCAGGCGCGTACGACGATCTCGTGATCTCCTGGCGCGAGGTCGACGGTGATCCGCCAGTGCCGCCAGGCCCACGGTCCGAGGTCGTCGAGGAGCTGTGCAGCGGACCAGGTCGCGCCGTCGTCGAGGGAGACGTCGACGCGGGCGACGTACCGCTCCCCGCCTGCGAACGCGTAGCCGTGCACCTCGACCGGTCCCGCGGGAACGGTGTCGCCGTCAGCGGGAGAGACCACGTCGGAGTTGAGCGCGACGAGCCCGAGGGGTATTCCTGCGCCGGCAGCGGGCGTGCCGTCCTCGGGCAGGAGACGGTAGGCGACGTCCTGGAAGTATCCGGGCCACGGCGTGGAGCGCACCTCGATCTCCTCGAGCCACTTGACGCTGCGTGCGCCGATGTAGCCGGGCACCACCACGCGGACCGGGCCGCCGTGGACGGCGGGGAGCGGCTCGCCGTTCATCGCCCAGGCGAGCAGCACCTCCGGGCGAGAGGCCTTGTCGAGCGGGACCGAGCCGCCGAAGGGCTGAGCAGGCGTGGCCTCGGGACACATGTCGGCGCCCAGGAAGCCGACATGCCGGGCCTCGTCCAGCGGAGAGGCGAGCGAGAGCACGTCGGCGAGGGCGACACCGGTCCAGGTCGCGGTCCCGGTCGCGCCCGGACCCCAGGCGGCCTCGGCGGGGATGTCCCGGATCGCGATCAGGCCCGCGCGCCGGTTGCCCGCACACTGCAGCGTAGCGGTGACCTCGCGCTCCGGGAACGCCTCGCGCAAGGTGGCCAGGGACAGTCCCCGCTCCCGTTCGACGGCACCGTGCACCCTCAGGCGCCATGTGCCGGGATCGATGTCCGGCACCTCGCCGTGGGACCTGATGTAGAACGCGTCCGTAGCCGTCAGGGTCTCGGCGAGTGCGGCGGGAGTGCTCTCGGCGTTGAAAGGCTGCTCCTGGTGGACGATCATGTCCGCGCGCGCTCCGAGGTGACCCATGTCCACAGCGTAGGGGTCGTCCCACCCAGCGGAAGCGGCAGACGGGCCCGCGGTGCCGCGCAGTGCACCCTCAGGCGCGTGCCTCGTAGACGATGTTCAGCGGCGTCTCCGCGGCCCGGCGGAACGTCCCGAAGCCCGCCTGCGTGAAGACCTCGCGGGTGCGCCGCTCACCGGCCTGAGCGCCCAGGCCGGGTCCACCGTCGCTGACGGAGCACGGGGTGCACACCAGTGTCGAGATCCCGTAGCCGAACCTTCCGAGGGGTGTGGCGTTGTCCTCGAGGCGGTCGTTCGCGAACGGCTCCACCAGCAGCACGTGTCCGCCGTCGGCGAGCGCCGCTCTGGCGGCCTGCGCCGCGCCCAGCGGGTCGGCGGTGTCGTGCCAGCAGTCGAAGTAGGCGATCAGGTCGAACGGGCCGGAGATGCGGGTCGCCTCAGCCAGCCGGAAGTCCACCCGCTCGGACACCCCTGCCTGCTCGGCGGATGCGCGCGCGGCCTCCAGCGACGGGGCGTGGTAGTCGTACCCCACGAATGTGGAGTTCGGGTAGGCCGTCGCGAGCACCACCGTCGACGCTCCGTGCCCGCAACCGACGTCGGCGACCCGTGCACCCGCCGTGAGCTTCTCGTGCAGTCCCTCGACGGCCGGGATCCACTCCTGCACGAGGTGGGCCTGGTAGCCGGGGCGGAAGGCTCGCTCGGTGGCGTCGAAGAGCGACTGGTGATGGTCCCTCCACGCGAGCCCTGTGCCGGTGCGGAACGCCTCGGTCTCCTTGTCGATGCCCTGGTAGACCGCCGCGACCAGGTCGAAGAGGCCTTGCACCATCACCGGGCTGGACTCGTCAGCCAGGGCGAGTGCGTGCTCGGCCGGCAGCCGGAAGCGGTCCCCCTCGGGCTCGTGGACGACGTACCCGCCGACTGCCTGGTTGTTCAGCCACTCCTGCACCATCCGCGGGTGGGTGCCGGTGCGGTCCGCGAGCTCCGCCGCGGTGACCGGGACTCCGTCGGCCATCGCGCGATACAGGCCGAGCCGGTCGCCGAGGTGGGTGAGCAGGACGCTCACGGCCGCACCGGCGTCGCTCACCGCCTGGCCGAGGAATGCCTCGACCGCTGACATGTCCAGCTCGGTTGACGTTGTCATCGTCCCTCCTCCTCGTTCCGGTGCCGTGTGCCGTCCGGCTCCGCCCGCCGCCGGGCGGCTTCGTCGGGCGGCTTCTGCCCCTGACAGGGATGCTAGGTGGCGCGGGCGCGAACGGGCATCGGCGTGAGCACCCAACTCGTGGCACGGTCACAGCCGCGGATGGCGGCAGCTCACGTAGGTCCGGTCAGGCGTTCCGCAGGAACCGGGCCGCCGCGGCCACCCGCGCCGCCTTGCCGGTGACGCCGAGCTTGGCGTAGATGTTCGACAGGTGCCGCTCGACCGTGCGGACGCTGAGCACCAGGCGCTGCGCCACCTGCTCGTTGTCCAGCCCCTCGGCGACGAGCTCGAGCACCGCGCGCTCTCGACGGGTGAGCCTGTCCAGGGCGACCTCCCGCGGCGTCGCAGGCGTGGCCAGGAACCGGCGCAGCTCCCCCAGGAACACCGGCCACGCCGGGTCCTCAGCGCCGAGGATGTGGCTGCGTCCCTCCAACGGCGCGAACTGTGCTCCGCGGATCAGCGTGGCGAGCCGACGCCCCTCCTCGAACGGTGCCACCGGGTCCTCGCGCGTGTGCATCACCAGCGTCGGGACCGCGACCTCGCGGGCGAGCGCGGTCACGTCCGTGTGGTACGACGCCTCGCGGATCCGGGCCGCGGTCTCGGCCGACGCGGACACCTGCTGCATCTCCTCGAAGGCCGCGGCCTCCTCGTCGGAGGCATCGGGCATGAACAGGCGGGTGAACACGTGTCGGAACGCCGGCTTGCCGCTGCCCCAGCCGACGCGCACCAGGGACAGCAGCAGGCTGTCCTCCTCGTGCGCGGCAGGGTCGGGGTCACCGCGCAGTGCGCGCCCCGTGGCGTAGCTGCCGTAGAGCACCAGGTGGGCCACCCGGTGCGGGTGCCGGTGGGCGTAGGCCACGGCGACGGGTCCGCCACCGGACAGGCCGAGCAGGTCGACCTGGTCCAGCCCGGCGGTGTCGATGACCGCCTCGAGGTCGGCGACCTTGGCCTCGAGCGACAGGTCGCAGACGTCGCGGTCGGAGAGCCCGCAGCCGCGCAGGTCGTAGCGGACGAGGCGACGGTCCGCGCTCAGCTCCGCCAGCCAGTGGCCGTAGACGCCAGCGTCGTACTCCAGATGGGTCAGCCAGGTGGCCACCCGGACGAGTGGCCGCCCGGGCCCCTCGCCGCAGACGGCATAGGCGATTCGGACATCGTCCGGTGCCCTGCAGAAGCCGATCCGCTGACGGATCATGACACTTGATCCTAGCCCAGGGCCATCTGGGCCGGCGCGCCGTCGACGTGCAGGCCGGTCAGCCTGTCACGCCGTAGTACTGCGCGAGGTAGGTGGTCACCTCCGCGAGGTGGCCGCCGAGGTCGGGCAGCCGTCGCGCGACGGCGGCCTTCACGGCCGCGGCGAAGTCGCCGTAGCTGGCCGTGTGCCCCACGACGTAGGGCTCCAGGGTCTTGATCAGCTCGTAGTTGCTGTTGAGGTCGAGCGTCCGCAGGGCCTTGGTGAACGGGTCGGCCTGCGGCGAGACCGGCGCCAGGATCCTGCTCACGAACGTGACCCGGTGCAGTACCCGCCAGCAGGGTGGTCGGGCGGTCGCCTGACGGGCCTCGCGCAGCGCGACCGCACCGGGGTCGTCGCTCTGCGCGAGCCAGATCGGGTCCACCACCTGGTTGAAGAACAGGTCGTGGTGGTCGGCGTCCGGTCGCAGGTAGAAGCTCATGAACCGGTAGGCGTCGACCTTGCCAGGCTGCAGGACCCGCTTGTCCTGGGAGTCGACCTCGCTGATGTCGCGCTCCGGCTCGAGCTCGATCTCCACGGCGAAGTCGGTGTCGGTGTCGGCGTGCTTCTCGACCTCGAGCTCGAGGTGCGCACCCGCCGACGCGGACAGGTCGAGGTCGACCTCGGCGCCGAAGAGGTTCAGGTCGGTGGTGAGCGTGCCCCCGATCGACGTCTTCAGCTCGAAGCTTCCGCCCGTGGACTCGCTGAGGCTGTCCATCACCTCCTGGGTCTCGGCGAAGAAGCCGCCGGCGGCGGTCCACACGTAGGTGTTGGCCAGGTTGCGCTTGGTGCTGTGCGGCACGGCGCCCCGGGTGTTCGCGCTGAGCCCGCCCGGCCCGGCGTCGAACTGGCCGTAGAGCGTGGCCAGCTCCTGCTCCTCGCGGTCGATGCGGGCCTTCAGCTGGTAGGCCTCCACGGGCTTGAAGTAGCTCGCGTCGGCGGTGTAGGTCAGCCCGTTGGGATAGTCGCCGTCCGCCTCCAGGCCGACCTTGCCGTCCAGCACGCCGGCCTTGGTGTACTGCGGGTCCAGCGGGAACGTCACGATGTTCCAGTCCCGGGGGATGTCGGGGTTGGCGCGCATCTGGTAGGCCACCAGGGCACCCGTGGCGACCAGCCGCAGCGCGAACACGTCGGCGGTCTGCGACTGCACCAGCGCCATCCCCTGGTTCTGCGGGACCCAGCGTGGCCCGAGTGCGGGGTGCTCGGTGCCCGACGGGGTCTCCTGCAGGCAGGCGAGTGCCATCGAGCTCGTCCTCGTGAGCGTGGTGCCCTGGCCGCTGACGCTGCCCGCCAGCCACGACACCGACGTCTCCGCGGACAGCGACACGCTGCCGCCGATGTTCGACTTCTCGATCTCGAACAGAGACACGAGGAGCTCGGCCTCGCCGACTCCGACGCCCAGCGGTGCCTCGATCTCCATCAGGCCGGCGGCCAGGCCTTCCAGGGTCATGGTGTTGGCCGCGGTGGTCACCTTCGCCTCGAGGGAGGCGTCGATGCCTGCTCTGCGCGAGCTGGCGAACGTGTACCGCGTGGTGGCGGCCTCGGTGATCGTGACCTTCGAGGCCCCGTCGTAGCCCGTGGTGGAGACGGTGAGGTTCTCGCTCGGGACCGGGGGCGGACCCTCGATGAAGCCGACGAGCTGGGGGTCGAACTGGGCCTGGCCGACCCAGTCCAGCGACAGGTCGCCCACCTTGAAGCCGGTGACCAGCTGCCAGGCGCCGTGCTGGTCCACCATCGCGTAGCAGCGCTTGTAGACACCGGACATGGTGCCGTCCGCGGCGCGCTGGAGGTCGGCGTACTCGGTGACGCCCGGCGCGTCCACGATCCGCGCGGTGTAGGAGCTGGTGATGCCGGTGAGGGCGTTGCGGACCTGCGGCGCGTCGGCACCCACGGGCGCCGTGGAGGGCAGGAAGGTCCCGGCGACCACCTGGAGCGTGTTGTGGCGCAGGCCCTGGTCGGTGAGCCGTTCGCCCGGCTCGCCGTCGAACGTGTAGTAGGCGACGAGGTCCTGACCCTCCCCGGTGACCCGGCGGAACATGTTGTCCTGGATCTGCTCGGTGGTCCGGCGGGTCCGCCACACCCGCAGCTCCTCGAGCTGGCCGGTGTAGACGTCCTTGGTGCTGGCGGTTCCGTCGCGGCCGAGCGCGAAGCCGTCGGAGGTGGGGGCGTACGTCGACGCAGGCACCGGCGCGGTCGCGGCGGCCACCCCGTCGACGTACACGGCGAGCGCGGAGCCCGTGGGATCGGGTGTCTTCGTCCACGACGCCGCGCCGCGGAAGGCCGCCGGGGCGGTGCCCTTGACGTCGTCGGTGAGGTTGCCGGTGCCCTCGGACAGCCGCCACCAGGACACCAGGCCGTTCTCGGTGCCCTTGATCGGCTCTCCGACGTCGGCCGACGCGAGCGCCTTGCGCCACAGGCGCACCTCGGCCAGCGAGCCGCGCAGTGACGCCGTGGAGCCGTCCGGGCCGTACACCCGCCCGATCAGGAGGGGGTCGCCGCTGGCGGCGGGGTCCCGGCCGGTGTACCGGCTGCTGCTCACCACGGCCCCGTCCACCACGAAGGTGATGTCGGTCCAGCGGTCCACCACCCGGGGGTCGGTCAGGCTGGGCGTCGCGTTCAGCTTGCGGACCACGCCGATGCGGTGCAGGGCCCCGGTGCCGACGACGTGGGGGGCGCTGGCAGTGGGCTGCAGCGTCCCGTCGGTGTCGACGAAGGCGAACACGAGCGTCCCGTTGGTGTCGACGCTGAGGGAGTACGGCATCCGGTCCGAGCGCGAGCCGGTCAGCCTGCCACGCGTCAGCAGACCGTGCGGCGCGTCGAGGTCGTCGAGCTGCACGGCGACCTCGAGCGTCAGGTCGCCGGTGATGCTCAGCATGTCCTTGGACCCGGCGTCGAGGTAGGCGTTCTGCTCGAGGTGGACGGCATGGTCCTGCTCGAAGGCCAACGCGAGGTGGGTCCAGTCGTGCCCGGTGAACGCGCTCGTGGTCTCGACGTACTGCGGCCCGGTGCCGGCGAAGGCGCGGTAGGCGCCGCCCTCGCCGTCGGCGGCGCCGGGACGGTTCACCAGCTGCACGGGGTGCCGGGCCGGCCCGACGTCGAGGACGGCGCCGCCGTTGTTCCGCACGCACAGCAGCAGCCCCGGTTCGCTTCCGGTCAGCCACCGCGGAGCCCGCGCGTCCTCCGCGACCTGTACGGCGTCCCGGGCGGTGCCCCACACCCGGACCTCTCCGACGTTGCCGGAGAAGAAGCGGGTGCCGTCCGCGCTGGCACCGATCGCCCAGGGCGCGTCGACGTGGACCGCTCCGGTGGTGTCCTGGTGTGAGGCGACCAGGCGGCCGTTGCGGTAGAGCAACCACGTCGACCCGTCGTACACGCCGCACAGGTGCACCCAGCGGTTGCGGTCCGCGAGCGCGTCGACGTCCGCGCCGGTGACGGCGAAGTGGTCGGTGCCGTCGAAGCTGCCGAACTGGTACTGGCTGCCGATGGTGCGCAGGGCGACCTCACTGGTGTGGCCCTTGTCGAGGCCGTGGGCGACGATGTACTGCAGCGGGGCAGCGCTGGCGGTCGCCTGCACCCACGCCTCGACCGTGACCGCTCCGGTGACGTCGAGCGCGCCGCTGGAGGCGATGGTGACCATCTGGTCCTGGCCGTCGAAGGAGATCGCGGACGGCACCTTGCGCAGGCCGAGAACGTAGTCGGACGCGGCGGACCGGTGCTGCGCCAGCCGGGTCACCGGGTCGCCGGGCTCGGGGTTCACCCAGGTCTCGAGGGTGACGTCGCCGACCACGTCGAAGTCGGTGCCCGAGACGAGTGCCGGCGGCGAGGCGACCTGACCGGGCCTGCCCTGGTTGGTGCCGTCGAGGTGCCCGGTGGTGTGGTCGAGGAACACCCCACCGGACACGAACCAGTAGCCCGCCAGCTGCTTCTCGGTGCCGCTGAGCCGGCTCGCCAGGTTGTCCGCGATGTCGGAGGCGCTGCGGGTGCCGCTCCAGATGCGCACCTCGTCGAGGTCCCCGGCGAAGCGCCGGTCGCCCGCAGCGCTGACACCGACGGTCCAGTCGGCCGCCACCGGCACCGCGCCGACGGCGTCCGGGACCTGTGCGGCGAGGATGCCGTTGCGGTAGAGGGACCAGCGGGTGCCGTCGTAGGTGCCGGCCAGGTGCACCCAGCTGCCCAGGTCGGTGCCCGGGACGGGTGCGGAGGCCAGATGGTCGCTGCCGTCCCACGACCCGACCTGGTAGCTCCCGTCGTTGATCCGGAGGAAGACCTCGCCGGCGGGGTCGGGGTCGTAGCCGTGGCTCACCACGTCGCGCAGACCGTCGGTGGCGGTCGGTCGGACCCACGCCTCGAGCGTGACCTGGCCGGTGATGGCCAACCGGTCCGGGTTGCCGAGCGTGATCCCGTCGTGGACGCCGTCGAGACGCACGGCCGTCCTGTCCAGCTGCCCGGCCACGGTGGCATCCCCGTCGAACTGCAGGGTGGTGCCGGGCAGGGAGCCGTACCACTGCGCCGACGGTGGCGCGTTGAGCAGGGTCGCCGTGCCCAGGTCGACGTCGCCGGACGCGCCGCGGACGTCGACCGTGACCAGCTGTGAGCCGCCCGAGAGGGTCCCACCGGGCAGCGTCGTGTGCGCGTTCCTCGCATAGTCGTACGGCGCCGGCTGACCGGTCGGCTGAGCGGTCCCGGCGAGCACCGCGGCGAACGCCGTCGGGTCGCGCGGCAGCCCCTTCCAGGTCTCGGTGGTCTCCAGCCCCGGCGCGTCCAGCGTGACGGTCAGGTCGCAGCGCGTGGCGTCGGCGCCCGTGCCGGTGACGTCGATCCTCAGGCCGTCGTACTCGCCGGCGGCCGCATAGGGCACGAAGGCGACCGGGTGCGCGGCTCCCGGGAAGCTGTAGTGCGCCCTGCCGGTGAAGGTGTCGTAGTAGGCCACCGAGGTCTGGGCGTCGGCGCTGGCGAAGTAGAGGCCCACGCTCCCCATGGCGCTGTCGAACAGGGTGGGGGCCGATCGAGCGACACCGAAGTCGAGGACCGCGCCGGTGACGGTGCTGCCGTCCGCGTCCACGTGCAGCAGTGGCATCGGTGCGGCCACGTCACCGTTGACGAGCGCCCGCAGCGCTGTCAGCTGCCCCCGGGCGGCGTCCAGGTCGCGCCGCAGGGCAGGCAGCTGCGCGAGTGCGCCGTCGAGCTGCGCCTGGTGGGCGCTGATGCCGTTGCTGAGCAGCAGCAGCGGCCCCTGGAGCTCCTGCTGCAGCCGGTTGATGACATCCGGCTGCTGCGGCACCTGCTTGATGGCCAGGCCCAGGACGTAGATGAGCTGGTCGGCGGTTGCCGCGACCTGCTCGAGGTCGGCGCAGGCGCCGGTGATGACGTCGTCGCCGAGTTTCCCGCGCTCTGCCCGGTGGGCCTTCTCCAGCCCCGAGGTGAGGTCGGCGACCAGGGTGTCGGTGGAGACGATGTCCGCGCCGAGGGAGGCCACCAGGGACTCCTGCGCGCCGATCTCGTCGAGGAGCTCGCTCAGCGGGCGACCGGCCGCGCTGGGTCCCTGCACCACCGGCAGGGCCACCTCGGTCGGCAGGTCGGAGAGGCGCCCGTCACGTCCCAGGCCGAAGTCGAAGCAGGTGACCCGCGCGGCGTCCGGCTCCTCGGACTGGCCGGTCGGCGATGTCACGCCCGCGAGCATCACCCGCGCCGCGGCCTTGTGCGGCTTCGGGAGCCCGTCGTACCCGCCGACGGCGTTCTCCTGCTGGTAGTACACGACCGCCGCCACTCCACCGGTGGGCACCCGCCCGGCCGCGCGTACGGCGGTCCGCGTGACGCCGCGCGAGAGTCCGATGGGGGCGTCGGAGGTGGTCCACGCCGCACCTGTCACAGTCCCGGTCGCCGTTCCGGCCTGGTCCCAGACGGTCGGGCCCGCCCCCTCGTCGAGCCGCCAGTAGCCGGCCAGGCCCTCCTCGAGGCCGGACTGCCGCACGTGCAGCTGCGAGCGGATGTCCTCGACGGTGCGGCACCGGGACCACAGCCGGACCTCGTCGACCGTGCCGACGAAGCCGCCGCCGAGCCACTGGACGGCCTGTCCGACCGGGGTGACCTGACCCAGCTCGCTCGAGGCCAGCCGTGGCACCCCGTCGACGGTCACGGTCAGCAGGCTCCCGTCGTAGCCGACCGCGAGGTGGTGCCAGGTGCCGGCGTTCACGACCCCGGGCACCAGGACGGTGCGGAGGCCGGTGCCGTCGCCGAACCCGGCGCGCAGACCGGTGCCGTCCACGATCCGCAGCGTGGGGGAGGAGTGCGCGTCGTCGGCGCCTCCCCCGAGAAGCATCTGCTCACCCTGGTGGGCCTTCCCGGGCCGGACCCAGGCCTCCAGCGTGAAGGACGTGCCCAGCGCGTCGGCTCCGTCCAGGGCGACGCGGTCCGTCGCGGAGAACGTCAGCGCCGATCCGGCTGCACCCGACATGTCGACGACCGCGACGAGTGCCTTCCCGCAGACGGCGTCGGGGTTGCCGACGCTGGGTCGGGTGCAGGTGCCCGGGAGCTGCGAGAACACCTGCGGGTGGTCGGTGCATGTGAAGGCCTGGCTGCCCCGTGTGTCGAAGAGCCCGTCGGCGGACTGCTCGACGCTGTAGGACCAGATCGCTCCCGCAGCATGGTCGGCGCTGAAGATCTGCCACCGGTAGCTCTCCGCGACGCTCGTGGGTGCGAGGGTGACCGCGAAACGACCGCGGTCGGATGCCGGCAGGAAGCGGAGCTCCTGGGTCGGCTCCACGAACGGACGGCCGTCGAGGTCCTTGGCGCCCAGCCCGTCGGTGCGCCCGGCCGGCCGGGTCTTGTTCCGGCTGCGCTGGAAGCGCACCTCGAGGGTCGCCTGCAGCTCGGTGCCGATCAGCAGGAACCGGTCGACCAGCAGGCGTCCCGAGACCAGGGGCACCGGGGTGCCGTCGGCGTCGGTGACCGGCGCACCCGCGGGGAGCGTCGCGTACACCACGTTGGCGAAGTCGGTCAGCACGTCCCTGGCCCGGGCGCGCGCCGCCTCGGAGGCGTCGCCCGACTCCACGGTGGTCCGCGCAGCATCCACCTCCGCACGGGTCGGGGCGGTGAGCGCCTGCCGGAACACGACCAGGTGCCGGCCGTCGGAGACCACCTGGAAGGGCGCAGCGGCCGTGAGCCGGGCGGTGCTCGACAGGAAGGGGTCGAGGTCCTGGGTCGAGAGCACGGTGCCGGCGGGCACCGGCGTCGTCGTACCCAGCTTCACCTGGGGCAGCTGCGTGGGGTCGGCGCTGGCGAACCCCACCGGCACCAGCTCGGTGGTGAAGGGGACCGGCCGAGGGTCGGCGGGCCAGCCGTCCACGTCCGACGGGTCGTCGGGGCTCATGTCGAGAACGCAGTAGCGGATGCGTCGTCGGTCGTCCATGGCGAAGGCCACGACCGTGCCGCCGTGGTTGACCAGCACGGGGAAGCGGTAGGGACGGTCCTCGTAGGACTTGACGAAGCTGTCGAGCACGGCGGTCTCCTCGGGGTCGGAGCAACCCCGCCAGCCTCGACCCACCGACCCGCGCGTGTCCTCAGGGTCGCGACCCCGAACATTCCCCGGAAGGACGCCGGGGGCTCGTCACGGCGCCGCGACCGAGGGCTCGCCGAGTGCCCGTCCCAGCTCCGAGCGGCCCGAGATCGCGAGCTTGCGGTAGGTCTGGCCAAGGTGCGTCTCGATGGTCTTCAGGCTCACGCAGAGCTCGGCGGCGATGCCGGCGTTGGTGTGCCCACGCAGCGCCAGGTCGGCCACGCGTCGCTCGCTGGGGGTCAGCGCGTCCGGTCCGAGAACGGCCTCCCTTCGCGTGCGGGCGCCGGAGGCCACCAGCTCGCTGCGGGCCAGCCGCACGAGTGGCTGGGCATGGGAGGAGTCCGCCAGGGCCAGGCCGTGGCGAAGCGGCTCGCGGGCCTCCGCACGCCGGCCGGTCTGTCGAAGGGCGCGGCCCAGGGCCACCAGCGCCCAGGCGCGGGTGAGGCGCGCAGGAGAGTCGGCCAGCACCTCACGGGCCTCGAGCAGCAGCGGGACGGCCCGCTTCGCCGGCGACACCTCACCCGCAGCCGTCAGGGCCGCGCCGAGCGTCGCGGCGGAGGCGGTCAGACGGGCGGTGGCCACGGCCTCGGCGCCCAGGCGCTCGGCCTCGCGGGGACGTTGCAGGGCGTAGGCCGCGCGCGCGGCGACATGCCGCCACGGCACCAGGACGGGGGTGTCGAACGCGACGGCGGCAAGGCTGGTGCGGGACCGGAGAGCCAGGTCGAGCGCGTCCTGGGCGCGGCCTTCGGCGAGGGCCAGCCTCGCCCTCGCATCCAGCACGAAGGAGAGGACGAGCGAGGTGTCGGCTGTGCCGTCCGCGAGTGCGATCGCCTCGCGTGCCGCGGCCAGGTCACCGCGCGCGAGGTGGACCCGCGCGAGCAGCTCGGCCCGCCACGGGTCGGCGCTGCGCCAGCCCCTGGCGGCGGGCTCGCCGGCGACGTCGAGGTCGGCGAGGGCGTCGTCGAGCGCTCCGGACTCCAGCAGCGCCAGCGCGCGATGGTACGACGCGAAGCCGGCGCCGAAGCCCATGCCACGGGACCGCGCCGACCGCAGGGCCTCCGTGCAGACGCGGGTGGCCTCGTCGAGCTGGTCGGTCGCGACGAGGGCCCGCACCGCGAAGCCCAGGAGGCTGCCCTGGGTGCCGGCGTCGACCAGCGGGTCGCAGGCGAACGCTCGGTCGACCACCCGCCGCACCAGCTGCACCGCTTCCCCCTCCCACGCCAGCCGCAGCGCCACGTGCGCCGCGACGCCCGGGTCATGGGGCAGCGTGCCGGCCCTGGCGGTCGCAGCAAGTGCACCCACGACCCGGTCCGCGTGCTCGCGATAGCGGCTGTCGAGGACGGTGGTCATGAGGTAGCGGCTGACCAGCGGACCGTGCGCCGGGTCGTCGGGGTCCGCTCCACCGAGGGCTTCCTCGAGCAGCCGGAGGACCGCCGGTCTGTCGCCGTGCAGGAGGGCCAGCTCGGCGAGCAGCCTGGTGGCCCGCATCCTGTCCTCTGCACTGCACGCCAGGCGGAGCACGTGCTCCACGGTGGTGGCGGCGCCTGCGTCTCCGAGCGTGATCCGGGCGCCGGCCAGGCGCAGCAGCACGCCGGGCAGCTGCGCGCGCGGCGGGGGCTCGGCCACGGCGCGGGACAGGAAGGCAGCCACCGTCGCAGGGTCGTTCCGCTCCTCCGCACGTGCTGCCGCGGCGCTCAGCCGCTCCGCCACCCACGCGTCCCCGGACGGCTGGGTGAGCAGGAGATGCCCGTCCACCACGTCGGGCGCTGCCTCCTCGGCCAGCAGCCGGGCCGCCCGCAGGTGCAGCGAGGACAGCGCATGGGCCGGGAGGTCGTCCAGGACGGCCCGGGCCAGCAGCGGCTGCACGAAGCCGCAGTGCGGGGCGTCGGTGAGCAGCCCGTCCGCGGCCAGGTCGTCGGCGGCACGCCCCGCATCCTGCGGAGCCAGCCCGGCGAGCGCGCCGGCAGCGCCGAGCCCCGCGGCGGGGCCGAGCACGGCGATCGCCTCCGCGACCCGCCGGGCCTGCGGCCCCCGCTCGGCGAGCAGGGCACGCACCCGGAAGCGCACGACCGGGGGAACGAGGTGGAGGATCCGCTCGAGCGGCGGCGGGTCCGCCAGAACCGCGGCCAGCAGCAGCTGGACGCCACCCGTGGCGGCCAGCACCGCATCGACATGGTCAGGCTCCGCTCCCGGGAGCGCCGAGCGGACCACCGCGGCAGCCCGCTCCCGCGACAGCGGACCCAGCGTCACCACCGTGCCCCCGGACCGGAGCCGGTCGAGTCCGGGTCGGGCGCCTGCGACCCCGGTCGCGACCACCACTGTCACCGCCGCGCTCGCTGACCGCAGGGCCACGGCGCCCAGCGTGGACAGCGACGCCTCGTCGGCCTGGTCGGCGTCGTCGACGAGCAGCAGCAGTCCGGTCGGGCTGTCCCGCCCGAGGTCGGTCAACCGCCAGGCCGCCGACTCCACGGATGCCGCACGCACCACGTGGGACGTCGCGGCCGCCGCTGGCTCGAGCGAGAGACCGTGCACCAGCTGGCGGATCACGCCGAACGGCAGCGCCCGCTCCGAGTGGTCCGCTCGCGCGCGGAGCACGGGCGTGCCGGTCTCGAGGGCCAGCCGCTGGATGCGGTCCAGCAGGCTGGTCCGGCCGGTGCCGAGCCTGCCCTCGACGACGAGCACCTCGCCGCGCCCCGTCCGGGTCCGCTCCAGGACGGCCTCGACGACGGAGAGGTGGGCGGGCTCGGGGGCCCACAGCACTGCTGGCGGGGTCATCAGCGTCCCTCGAGGGAGCCTGTATCCATAGCGGACCCACGTTATGCCCCCGGGGTGGGGACCCGCCACGGTCCGCCGCCTGCCGGCTCACCCTGCCGCGCGGCGACCCCAGCTGCTGACCATCAGCGGGCCGAAGAGGACGGTCTCGCCGTCGTGACACAGGTCGGCGAAGCCGTGCAGGTCGGCCGGGCTCAGCCACCGGTCTGCGACCAGGCCGGGCGCGAGCTGCTCGACGAGCAGCTCCCACTGGGGCACCCCCAGCCGGACGTCCGCGCGCACCTGCGCCGACTCGGCGTGGGTGGCGACGTCGACGAGCCCGACCCGGCTCAGGGACCGCGGCAGCCGGCGGCCGTAGATCGGGGTCGTATCCCCGGGCCACCATGAACGAGCGGACGGCGGCGACGACCCGCGCATGGACGGGCGCGGGCGGGTCGACCAGGACGGCGGTCGCCCAGTCGAAGTCCTCCACGACCAGCCAGCCGCCCGGAGCCAGCGCGGCGGCCAGCGCGGCGAGCACCGTGTCGCGGCTCGGCAGGTGCTCGAGGAGGAGGCGCGCGTGCACCAGGTCGAAGGCGCCCCGCGCCAGGGGCTCCGTCGTCACGTCCGCCCGGAGGACCGTGATCGTCTCGTCCGCGAGGGGGTCGAGGAAGCGGGTGTCGGTGTCGGTCGCCAGCACGTGCCCCGTCTGGACCGACCTGCCGGGCCAGACGCTGCGCGATGGTGCCGGTGCCGGCGCCGACGTCGGCGCACCGGGCCCCGGCCGGCAGGTCCAAGGCCTCGATGAGCCGGATCGTGGTGTCGTCGTAGAGCTGGGTGAGGCTGTTCAGCCGGTCGCGCTCCGCGTGCCAGCTCGGGTCGAGCAGGTACGGCTGCCGGTCGGGTGCGGTGATCAGCGTCATCCCCTTCCGGTGACCTGGACGGTCCGGCGGCGAGTCGGGCGCGTTGTCGTTGATCTTCACCGTGCCCGCGGTAGGGAGTGGCCGCCGTGGGACGGAAGCTCACCTTGATGGCGCACGAGCCGCCCCTGGGCAGGGTCCTCCCGGTGCACCTGTTCGTGGCGATCGAGTAGCCGGCGCCGGAGCGCGTCACCGATCCGACGCACCAGGGGGCTGGTGCCGGTGCTCGTGACCGTGATGGTCCTGGTCGTCGTGGAGCCCCGACGATGGGTGCCGAAGGCGAGGAGGCTCGGGCTGATCGCTGCCCCGGCAGGCGGGTCGACGTGCTCGTCGAGGGTCAGTGACTCGTTCCGGGGATAGGTGCCGTCGCCGTTGTACAGCCCGCTGAGCCCGTTGAGCCCCTGCGGTAGCGCGCGCGTGGTGAGGGTCGCGGTCGAGGAGCTGGCGGTGACCGGCTCGAGGGTTGCTTGGCCGAGCTCGATGAGCTGACCGGTGGTGACGGAGTAGTCGGAGAAGCTCACCGATCCGGTGGGTGCCGGCCCGGTGGGACTCGACGAGGTCACGGTGTCGGTCACCGTGACCGGCTGCCCCTGATCGATGGGGTCGGCCGAGGTGGTGAGGCTCGTGGTGGCGGAGGCGGGGTACCAGGACAGGGTCACCTCGCCGGTGGCCCGCGTCGACGCGTGACCGAAGGTGGCCGCCGTGGACACGGCGAAGGACAGGCCACCGCCACCGCCACCGCCGGCGCCTTCACCTGCGCCGCCCGCGGCCCCTCCGCCGCCACCGCCGCCACCACCGGGGTTGTAGCCGCCGCCGGCGCCACCGCCGCCGCCGGCGTTGGTGGCGAAGCCCGCGGATCCACCGTTGTCGCCGTAGGTGTGCGCGCTGGTGCCCCCCGTCCCGCCGCTGCCGGCCCCGAGGCCCGCGCCGCCGATGCCGTTGCTCGCCGGCTTGCTGCCGGGCCCACCGGCCCCACCCTGGTAGCCGACGATGGACCCGGCTCCGCCGCCACCGCCACCACCGCCGGCGACCGCGACGACGTGGCCTGGCACGCCGTTGACGGGGTTGGCGAGCACGTCGACCTCCGTGGCTGCACCACCGCCACCGCCGGACCCTCCCCCTGCCAGATCGGTGGCGTAGCCCGTGCCGCCGCTGCCCCCGTTCGCGGAACCGCCGCCGGCGCTCCCGCCGTTGCCGGGCAGGCTCGGCGCCTGCGCGTCCTGCCCGGTGCCCCCGACGTCGACCTGGAGCTGTTGCCCCGCGAAGGTGGTGACCGTCTCGCTCACCCGTCCGCCCTGGCCCCCCGCACCACCGGAGGCGCCACTGCCCTGCCCGTTGCCGCCGGCGGCTCCGTCGGCGGTGACGGTCAACCGGGTGACACCGGTCGGCACGGTGAAGTAGCTGCGGCCCCCCTGTGTAGCCGAACGTCCGTGTCTGGGGACCGCTGACGGTGGCGGGGGCCACCACGACGGCGTGTGCGGGCAGGGCCAGCGCCACCGAGGCGATGACGGCGCAACCGCCGCCGACGGCGACGCGCTGGAGATAGGACTGGAGATTCGACATGGGCTTCCCTTTCGTGGGCTCGTGATGACGGCACTCGGGCTGGCCGTAGGCGTATCGTCTCGGCCGGGCGGCGTGCTTCGCGCCGGGGCGCCACCCCGGGTTTTGGCCTCGTGCACCCCGGGAATCTCGGTTCGCCGGGTCACCGGGGCGGGTCCGTGAGGTCGCCCCGCGGGCTGCGAAAGGAGCGTCGGCACGATGCACGGCGAGCTGCGCGAGCGAGACCGCGAGGTGGCTGTGCTTGCGGCGGCCTGCGACGCCGCGACGCGCGGAGTCGGACGGCTGATGGTCGTGGAGGGGCCAGCGGGGATCGGCAAGTCGAGCCTGCTGCTCGCGGCGCGCAGCGCGGCCGGCGAACGGGGCCTCGCCGGTGCTCGCGGCCCGTGGCATGGAGCTCGAGCGCAGCATGCCGTTCGGCGTCGCGCGGCAGCTCTTCGTGCCGTCCCTGCTTCGCGCGTCCGAGCCGACGCGGCGTCGCCTGCTCTCCGGCCCGGCGGCGCTGGCCGGGACCGCTTCTCTCCGGATCGGCGGCGAGTGTCGCGGCTGTCGGGGACGGTCCGGCAGGTGCCCTGGTCGAAGGGTTGCACTGGCTGGCGGTCAACCTGGTGGGGGGCGGTGATGACGGGACCCGAGGGCCGGGACTGGTCCTGGTCGTCGACGACGCCCAGTGGGCTGACCGCCCGTCCCTGCGCTTCCTTCTCCACTCGATCGCCCAGCTCGACGAGACCGGGCTCTGCCTGGTCGTGGCCGTGCGAACCGACGAGCCCGACGTGCCTGCCGACCTGCTCGCCAGGCTCCGTGCCCATCCTCGCACGGTGCGACTGCGACCCGCGGCGCTCTCCGAGGGCGCCGTCGCCGGCCTCGTCCGCAGTCAGGGCTTCCCCGGTGCCGCCGAGGAGTTCTGCGTCGCCTGCGCCCGAGCGAGCGGCGGGAACCCGTTCCTGCTCGGCGAGCTGCTCACCGTGGTGCGTGCCGAGCACCTCGACCCGGGTCCTTCGTCGGCGCGGCGCGTCGGTGAGCTGCGTGCCCGACGCGGTGCTCAACGCCGTCGTGGTCAAGCTCGGTCGGCTGCCCGAGAGCGCGGCCCGGCTGGCCGGCGCGGTCGCGGTCCTCGCGCAGGCACCGCTCGAGCTGGCTGCCGAGCTCGCCGACCTCGAGGTTGCCTGAGGCGGAGGAGGCCGCCGACGCGCTCGCCGCACGCGCACCTGTTGGTCGAGAGCGAGCCCTTGACCTTCTTCCATCCGCTCATCCGGGCAGCGGTGCTCAGCCGATCTCTCTCCGTTCGCCCGAGCGCGTGCACACCGCCGCGCGGCGGCCCTGCTGAACCGCGACGGTGTCGCCGTCGGTCGGGTCGCCGCCCACCTGGAGGACGCCCGACCCGAGGGTGAGCCGTGGGCGAGCATCGGCCTTGCGAGCCGCCGCGCGTGACGCGCTGGTCCACGGTGAGCCACACGCCGCCGTTCGGCTGCTGCGCCGGGCACTGGCAGAGCCACCGCCACCGGACGAGCAGGATGCAGTGCTCGTCGAGCTTGCCTATGCGGAGTCCGCCGACGACTCGCCGGACGCCCTGGCCCGGCTCATCGAGGCGCTGGAGCGGGTCCACGACCGCCGACAGCGGGCCGACGCCTACAACGAGCTGGCCCGCCTGCTCTTCTTCAAGGGCGACATCGTCGAGTCCGTCGCCGCGGCCGAGCGCGGGCTGGCCGAAGCTCGATCGCGGATGACGACCTCGCGAGCCAGCTGGTGTCCGCGCACCTCACCGCGACGACGCTGCTCCCGGTCGCGCTGCGACCGACACCCGGACCGGCTCGGGACCTTGCTACCGGACGCTCGTGCCGGTCGTCCGCCGCAGGACCCGCTGTTGTGCGCTCACCTCTGCGCGCGGATGGCAGTCGCCGGCGATCCCGCCCACGCTGGTGCTCCGGTCGTCGAACGCGCCCTCGGGCGACACCCGCTCGTCGACGAGAACGCGCACGGGGTGGTGCTTGCGCGCCCGATCATCGCGTTGCTGTGCATCGACGAGCTCGACCGCGCCGTGCCGCGCTCAAGCCGCCGTCATGACCGAGCGCGCCCGGATGTCGCTCATCACCCAGACCGTGGCCCACCACTGGTGGGCCGTGGTCTCGTTCCGCCGCGGCGACCTCGTTGCCGCCGCCGCCCACGACGAGCGGGCTCTCGCCGCCTACCGCACCGACGACTGGGACCTCTACGGGCCGTGGATCGCCGCCAACCTGGCCCAGGTCCATCTCGAGTGGGGCGACATCGCCGCCGCGCGCGATGCCCTCGACAGCAGCCCACACCAGGCGGTCGACCCGATCAGCCACGCCCTGGGGCTCGAGGCCCGCGGTCGCCTCGCGCTCGCGACGGCCCAGCCCGACGCGGCACTCGACCTCTTCACCGAGTGCCGGCCGCACCCTCGACGGCTCGGCCTGGTCAGCCCGGGGTTCATGGCCTGGCGCTCCTCCGCCGCACTCGCCGCCCACGGCTCGGCCGCCGCGAGCAGGCCGCCGAGCTCGTCGGCCGCCGAGCTCACCCTCGCCCGCCGCATCGGCATCCCTCGCTGGGTGGGAGTCGCGCTGCGCGTCGCCGGCCTCGTCTCGCCGAGGAGCGAGCGCGCCATCGAGCTGTTGGCCGAGTCCGTCCGGACACTCGAGCGCTCAGCCGGGACGGCTCGAGCGGGCCCGGTCGCTGGCCGAGCTCGGCGCCGCGCTCCGTCGCAACGGCCAGCGAGCCGGCGGCGCGCCCGCTCTCCGCGAGGCGCTCGACATCGCCGCGGCGGCCGGCGCCGGCCCGCTGGTGCAGCGGGTCCGCGAGGAGCTGCTCGCCGCCGGCGGCCGTCCCCGGCAGAGCCCGGCAGAGTGGCGTGGACGCCCTCACCCCGACCGAGCGGCGCATCGCCGACGCTGGTGTCCACCGGAGCAGACGAACACGCAGATCGCCCACGCGCTCTACGTCACGAACAAGACCGTCGAATGGCACCTGGCCAACGTCTACCGCAAGCTCGAGATCGCCGGCCGGAGCGAGCTCGCCGCGGCCTTCGCCGATCGCTGACCGGACGCCCTGGCCCGGACATGCAGAGCACCGGCCCGTGCGACCGCCGAAGAGGCGTTCGTCCCGCCCGGCCACGCTGAGCAGAACGCCCTTCCATCCAGCAAGTCACGCAGTAGAGTCATGACGTTGACACCATCAACCAGCTCGGAACGAGGGCGACCGCCCGGTGCGCGCTGTGCGGCCGAGGCCCCCACTTCGAGCAGGCGGACCACTCATGAGCCGTGCCAGGACCAAGTCCAGCCCTTCGAGCTCCTCGACCGCCGCGCCCGACCCGCAGCAGGACCTGAAGACGCTGCCGATGGGCGAGGTCCGAGCGCGGCTCGACAGCTCACCTGAGGGGCTGAGCGAGGCCGAGGCGGCGCAACGTCTGGCTCACTACGGGCCGAACGAGATCGCCGAGAACAAGACGAACCCGCTGCTGGAGTTCCTGTCCTACTTCTGGGGCCCGATCCCGTGGATGATCGAGGTCGCGGTCATCCTGTCCGGCGCCGTACGGCACTGGCCGGACTTCTTCATCATCCTGGTGCTGCTGGTGGCCAACGCGGTCGTGGGCTACACCGAGGAACGTCAGGCCGGCAACGCCATCGATGCGTTGAAGGCCAAGCTCGCGATCAACGCTCGCGTCCTTCGCGACGGCGTGTGGGTCACCCCGGCCGCCCGAGAGCTGGTGCCCGGGGACGTGATCCGGCTGCGGCTGGGTGACATCGTCCCGGCCGACGCCCGGCTGCTGGAGGGCGACGAGATCGAGGTCGACCAGTCCGCCCTCACCGGCGAGTCCCTGCCGGCGACCTGTCACGCCGGGGATGCGGTGTTCTCAGGCTCGGTCATCCGCCGTGGCGAGATAGGCGCCCTGGTCTATGCCACCGGCACCCACACCTACTTCGGCAAGACCGCCGAGCTGGTCCAGGACGCGCACACGGTCAGCCACTTCCAGAAGGCCGTCCTGAGGATCGGCAACTATCTCATCGTCCTCGCGGCCGTGTTCGTCACGGTGATCGTGCTGGTCTCGTTGCTGCGCGGGGACCCGATCCTGACCACGTTGCAGTTCGCTCTCGTGCTGACTGTCGCGGCGATCCCCGTGGCGATGCCGACGGTGCTGTCGGTGACGATGGCGGTCGGGGCCCGGCTGCTGGCGAAGAAGCAGGCGATCGTCAGCCGGCTGGTGGCCATCGAGGAGCTCGCCGGGGTCGACATCCTGTGCGCCGACAAGACAGGCACCCTGACGCAGAACTCGCTGACCCTGGGTGACCCCTTCAGCAGTCAGGGCACCAGCGCGGCTGACGTGGTGGTGGCAGGTGCACTGGCCTCGCGCGCCGACAACGACGACCCCATCGACCTCGCCGTGCTCGGCGGGCTGAGCGACCCGAAGGACCTGCAGGACTACACGGTGACCCACTTCGAGCCGTTCAACCCGGTCGACAAGCGGACCGAGGCCGACGTCACCGACGCTGCCGGAACCACGTTCAGGGTCAGCAAGGGCGCCCCGCAGGTCATTCTCGCCCTCGCCGAGGACAGCGCGACGGTCAAGGCCGCCGTCGACACCGCTGTCAACGACTTCGCCGCCCGCGGCTTCCGATCCCTGGGCGTCGCCCGGGCCGAGGGGAGCAGCGGTTGGCGATTCCTGGGCGTGCTGCCGCTGTTCGACCCGCCGCGTGAGGACGCCAAGACCACGATCGCGACCGCCCGCGCGATGGGTGTGACCGTGAAGATGGTGACCGGCGACGCCATCGCCATCGCCAAGGAGACCGCCGCCAAGGTCGGGCTGGGCGCCGACATCCTCGACGCCGCCGGCCTGGGGGACGTGAAGAGGCAGGAGACCGCTGGCGTCGCCGAGTCCATCGAGACCGCCGACGGGTTCGCACAGGTCTTCCCCGAGCACAAGTACCACATCATCGACGTCCTTCAGCAACGCGACCACATCGTCGGGATGACCGGCGACGGCGTCAACGACGCTCCCGCGCTGAAGAAGGCCGACTGCGGCATCGCCGTCTCCGGCGCCACCGACGCCGCCCGCGCCGCCGCCGCGATCGTCCTCCTCACCCCCGGGCTAGCGGTGATCATCGACGCCATCAAGGAGAGCCGCAAGATCTTCCAGCGGATGAACTCCTACGCGATCTACCGGATCGCCGAGACGCTGCGGGTGTTGTTCTTCGTGACGCTGGCGATCCTCGCCTTCAACTTCTTCCCCGTCACCGCGATCATGATCGTCATGCTGGCGCTGCTCAACGACGGCGCCATCCTCTCGATCGCCTACGACAACGTCCGCTACCGGAACCAGCCCGAGGCCTGGAACATGCGCCTCGTGCTCGGCATCTCCACCGTGCTGGGTGTCGTCGGCCCGATCGCCGCCTTCGGCCTGTTCTACCTCGGCGAGCGCGTCTTCGACCTGGGCCACCCCCGCCTGCAGACCATGATGTACCTCATGCTGTCCGTGGCCGGGCATCTCACCATCTTCCTCACCCGCACCCGCGGACCGTTCTGGTCGATCCGGCCGGCCCGCATCCTGCTCCTCGCCGTGCTCGGCACCCAAGCCATCGCCACCCTCATCGCCGTCTACGGCCTGTTCATGCACCCCCTGGGCTGGAGATGGGCGGGGTTCGTCTGGGGGTACGCCCTGATCTGGGCACTGGCCAGCGACCGCATCAAGCTGCTCGCCTACCGCATCCTCGATCCCACCTGGACCACCGACGGGAGCGCCCCCGGACCGGAGTCGGGCACACCGTCGACCGCACACGGCCACGCGAACCGCCCGTCATCGGCCGAGGTGCCCGCGGGCCCCGACGCCTTCCACAACGACTCCCACGGGGGTCGGTGACCCCGCTCCGTCACGACGACGGCCGGACCACGGGCTTCACGTGACTCCCCGGTGAGGCTGGGGCGCCCGGCCCCGTGGCTGGTTGGGCGTTGGGCGGGTCCGCGTGCCCAGTGTGGGGAGGCTGGTCGCGCTGCCGACGGACGCCACCAGTGGCCGCCCGTCGTGCAGCAGGGCCAGTGGCTGCCCGACCAGCACTCGGTACGTCGTCGTCGTCGGCGTGATCTCGACGTTCAGCCGGCTGTTCCGCACGCAGAGCGTGAGGGCGAGCCGGGTGATGCCCGCAGGCAGCCGCGGGGAGAAGGCGACGCTGCCATCGCGCTCGCGCAGACCAGCGAGACCAGGGACGAGCGCGATCCAGGTGCCGGCCAAGGACGCAACGTGCAGACCGTCGCGGGTGTTGTGCTCACGGTCCTCCAGGTCCATCAGCGCGGTCTCGGTGAGGTAGTCATAGGCCAGGTCCAGGTGGCCGGTCTCGACAGCCATGACCGCCTGGGTGCACGCCGACAGGGAGGAGTCCCGCACCGTGAGCGCCTCGTAGTAGGCGAAGTTGCGGGCCTTCTGCTCTGCGGTGAAGGAGTCCCCCCGCAGGTGCATGGCCAACACCAGGTCGGCCTGCTTGACGACCTGCTTGCGGTAGAGGTCGAAGTACGGGAAGTGCACCAACAGCGGGTACTGCTTCTCGGTGGTTCTGTCGAAGTCCCAGACTTGGTGGCTCGTGAAGCCTTCGGCCTGGCTGTGCACCGCGAGAGCGTCGTCGTAGGGAACGACCATCGCCCCGGCTGCGTCGCGCCAGGCGCGGGTCTCCTGCGCCGTGATGCCCAGGTCTCGCGAGCGGTCGGGGTGGCGCTGAGCGGCGTCGGCCGCCGAAACGAGGTTGTGCTGGGCCATCAGGTTGGTGAAGACGTTGTTGTCGGCGACGGCGGAGTACTCATCGGGCCCGGTCACGCCGTCGATCCGAAATCGCCCCGCAGGATCGTGGTGACCCAGCGAGCACCACAGGCGGGCCGTCTCGGCCAACAGCTCCAGGCCGGTGTCGCGTTCGAAGGCATCGTCTCCGGTGATGTTGGCGTAGCGGACCACGGCGTCGGCGATGTCGGCCCCGAGATGGAACGCGGCGGTGCCTGCGGGCCAGTAGCCCGAGCACTCGTGGCCGGCGATCGTGCGCCACGGGAACACCGCCCCCTGCAGCCCGAGCTGCGCGGCACGGGCCCGCGCTTTCGGCAGGATCGAGGATCGCCAACGAAGTGCGTCAGCCGCGGCCCGCGGCGCGGTGTAGGTGAGCACCGGCAGCACGAACGTCTCGGAGTCCCAGAACGTGTGCCCGTCATATCCCGTTCCGGTCAGTCCCTTCGCCGCGATGGCCCGCCCCTCCGCCCGGGCACCGGCCTGAAGGACCTGGAACAACGCGAACCGCACCGCCTGCTGCACCCGCTCGTCGCCGTCGACCTCGACGTCCGCGCGTCCCCAGAACTCGTCCAGATACGCCCGTTGACCGGCGACCAGCCCCTCCCAGCCGGTCCGGACGGCGGCGGCCAGCGCTGCCGCGACCTGATCGGCGACGGCAGGTCGGGAGCGGAGCGCTGACCAGTCGTAGGCGACGAACTTCACCAGCCGCAGCCCCTCCCCGGGCTCCAGCGTCACCGTGACCGACACCCGACCCAGATCGGGGAGGCTCTCGCTCGACACCCTCATCGATGGGGGCGCCTCGAGGTGATGCTCCATCGCCGCGCCGAGCCGCAGGCCGCTGACGGCGGTGCGGTGCAGCAGCGACGCAAGCGTCCCGTCGCAGGCGTGGTCCTCGGACACCAGAGGTGCCGACAGCGCGGCGGCTTCGCGGGGGTCGCTGCCGGAAGGGGGCAGCGCCTCGTTCGCCACCAGCTCGGAGTGCAGCACCACGCGGACCGCGGTGTCGGTCGGCTCGACCTCGTAGCAGATCGCGGCCACCGAACGCTGCACCAGTGAGACGAGCCGAGCCGAGCTCACCCGCACACCCTGACCGCCCGGGGACACCCACTCGACCCGTCGGTGCAGCAACCCGGTGCGGAAGTCCAGCACCCGCTCGTGCGCGGCCACCTGGCCGTGGCGGACGTCGAAGGGCTGGTCGTCCACGAGCAGGCGGACCAGCTTGCCGTTGGTGGCGTTGATGACCGTCTGCCCGGCTTCGGGGTAGCCGTAGCCGGCCTCGGCGTACGGCAGCGGACGCACCTCGAAGAGCCCGCTCAGGTAGGAGCCGGGCAGCCCATGCGGCTCGCCCTCGTCGAAGTTGCCCCGCCACCCGATGTGTCCGTTGGACAGCGCGAACACCGACTCGCTCTGCGCCAGGACCTCCAGGTCGAGGCCGGTCTCGCGCAGACACCACGGCTCGACCGCATAGGCCGGATGCGTGATCATCTCAGTGGTCCTACTCGGTGGTGGCGCTGCTGGGAGCGTCTCACTCGTGGCGGCGGTCCGCAGGTATCCTACGTCGGGTCCGATCGCCTCCCACCGGTCGGGCCGCAGCGGAGCAACAGGGGGTTCGTCACCCTAGGTTGGCATGCTGGGACACAGTGGTCCCGCACCCGGGGGAACAGGAGTTCAGGTGTTCGTTGTCCACGGCTGCTGGCTGTCCGGCGGGGAGCACCACGGCATCCCCGAGACAGGCCGGCTCGGGATCTGGGGTGAGGACTCCTCCGGGCCGCTGGCGCCTCCACGCAGGCCCGGTCGCAGGCCACGCGTCCAGACCCACCCGTTCGCCGCTGCGCACGAGGACCTGGTCGCCGTGCTCGCTCCGGCTGCTCTGAAGGCCACCGCCTCCGCCGTGCCCCTCACCCTGCCGACCAGGGGAGGGGGGCCGGTGGCCTCGCCGGAGCTGGTCCGGGACCAGCCCGACAGCGTCGGTGGGGAGGCGTCCTTCGGCCGGTGGCAGGTGCCCCTGCTCGCACTCGACGCCGACCTGGCGTTCGCCCTGCTGAGCGAACCCGGCACCGACGCCGCAGTCCGGGGTACGTCGCTCACGCACCTGTCCGACCTCAGCCGCTTCGCGGCGGACCTCGTCGCACGGGGGCGGGTGCTGCCCCGCGTCCTGGTCGACGGGCCGCGGGCCGTGTGGCACCCCGTGCTCACCGCGGCGGACGCGGCCTGGGCACGCACGCTCGCGGCGTCCGCGCCACCGGACCTGTTCGCGGCGGAACCCGACGCCGGCCCCGAAACGGGCCCCGACAGGGGGCTCGGACCCTGGGCCGAGGCCCTGGACTGCCTGGTCGATGCGGCCGCGCGCGCCGCTCTCGGCCGGACCCGGCTCACCCCCGGTCGTGCGGGTGATGACGTCACCCGCGCCTGGGTGCGGGCCCTCACGGGCACCACGCGAGTGTTCGCCGCCGATCCGGTCGCAGTCGCCGCGCTCTCCCAGGCGCTCACCGAGTGGCAGCGCGATGCCGCCGGTGGGCCGGTCCGCGCCTGCTTCCGGCTGGTCGAGCCGGTCGACGACGAGGAGTGGCAGGTGCGGTTCGGCCTGCAGGCCGCCGACGAGCCCAGCCTCGTCGTCGACGCGGACGCCGTCTGGCGCTCCGGCGGCCGGCTTGCGGGGCTGGCGCGCCACGTGGAGGCGCCGCAGGAGACCTTCCTCGCCGAGCTGGGGAAGGCGGCCCGGGTGTACCCCGAGCTGGAACGCTCTCTTCGCACCTCCCGGCCCTCCCACCTGGTGCTGGACACCGACGAGGCCCACGGGTTCCTCAGCAGGGCTGCTCCGACGCTGGGGACGGCCGGATTCGGCGTCCAGCTGCCGGGCTGGTGGACCAGGCCGTCCTCTCGGCTCGGGCTGCGGCTGACCGCCTCGACGCCCGGGCAGCCGGGCCGGGTGGACGCCGGCAACACCCCGCTCGGCTTCGACGCGCTCGCCGACTTCCGCTACGACCTCGCGGTCGGCGGCGAGGTGCTGACCGCCGACGAGCTGAGCCGGCTGGCCGAGACGAAGGCGCCCATGGTGCGGCTCCGCGGCCAGTGGGTCGAGCTGGACGCGGCCCGGCTGGCCGCCGGGCTCAGGCTGGTCGGCCGTCAGGAGCAGGCGACGGTGGGTGAGCTGGTGCAGCTCGGCCTCGGCATCGGACCGGCCCCCGAGGGCCTCCCGGTGGAGGGGGTCGAGGCGGACGGCTGGCTGGGCGAGCTGCTGTCCGGGAGGGCCGAGCAGCGGCTCTCGGCGGTCCGCACGCCGGAGTCGTTCTCCGGTCAGCTGCGGCCCTACCAGTCCCGCGGGCTGTCCTGGCTGGACTTCCTGCAACGCGCCGGTCTGGGCGGCGTGCTCGCCGACGACATGGGGCTGGGCAAGACGGTGCAGCTGCTCGCGCTCCTGGCCCATGACGCCGGGGCCGGCCCGAGCCTGCTGGTGTGCCCGATGTCGCTGGTCGGCAACTGGCACCGGGAGGCCGCCCGGTTCACACCCCACCTGAAGGTCCACGTCCACCACGGCAAGGAGCGCGCCCGGGGCAGGCGGTTCGCCGATGCGGTCGCCGCCGCCGATCTCGTCATCACCACCTACGCGCTCGCGGCCCGGGACGCCGCCGACCTGCGCAGGACCGCTTGGCGACGGGTCGTGGTCGACGAGGCGCAGGCGATCAAGAACGCTGCCACCAAGCAGTCCACGGCCATCCGCTCGCTGCCCGCGGCAAGCAGGATCGCGGTCACCGGCACGCCGGTCGAGAACCGGCTCGCCGACCTGTGGTCGATCCTGGAGTTCGTCAACCCGGGGCTGCTCGGGCCGGCCGCGACGTTCAAGAAGCGCTACGCCGAGCCGATCGAGCGGTACGGCGACGACGCGGCGGCCGAGCGGCTGCGCCGGTTCACCGGACCCTTCCTGCTGCGACGTGTCAAGACCGACAGGACGATCATCGCGGACCTTCCCGACAAGCTGGAGATGGACGTGTTCTGCAACCTGACCGGGGAGCAGGCCGCGCTCTACCAAGCGGTGGTCGACGACATGCTGGAGCGCATCCGGGCGACGGAGGGCATCGAGCGGCGCGGGCTGGTCCTGGCCACCATGACGAAGCTGAAGCAGGTCTGCAACCATCCCGCCCACTTCCTCCGCGACGGCAGCCGGCTGGAGGGACGCTCGGGGAAGCTGGAGTGCGTCGACGACATCCTCGACGAGGTGCTCGCGGTGGGCGAGAAGGCACTGCTGTTCACCCAGTACGCCGAGTTCGGGGCCATGCTGCGCGGACACCTATCCGGGCGCTACGGCCGCGAGGTGCTGTTCCTGCACGGCGGTGTCGCGAAGTCCGACCGCGACGAGATGGTCGCCCGGTTCCAGGCGGACGACGCCGCATCGCCACCCGTCTTCGTGCTGTCCCTGAAGGCCGGCGGCACCGGGCTGACCCTGACCGCGGCCAACCACGTCGTCCACGTCGACCGGTGGTGGAACCCCGCCGTCGAGGACCAGGCCACCGACCGGGCGTTCCGGATCGGTCAGAGCCGGGCCGTGCAGGTGCGCAAGCTCGTGTGCGCAGGCACGGTCGAGGAGAAGATCGCGGCCATGATCCGCGACAAGCGTGGGCTCGCGGCCCGCATCGTCGGCACCGGAGAGCAGTGGCTCACGGAGCTGTCCACCGGCCAGCTCACCGAGCTGTTCCGTCTCGAGGCAGGGGCGGTGGTCGAATGACCGAGCGTCGATGGTATCCCCCGTCGCAGCCCCGCACGGTCGAGAACGGTCTCAAGGCGCGCAGGTCCCGCGGCGCCATCGGCGAGTCCTGGTGGTCACGCAGGTTCGTTGACGTGCTCGAGTCCTTCGCGATGGGCAGCCGGCTCACCCGCGGCCGGACCTACGCGCGCAAGGGACAGGTCATCTCGCTCGAGGTGACGCCCGGCGAGGTGCGGGCCACTGTGCAGGGGTCGCGGGTGAAGCCCTACCGGGTCACCATCGGCCTCCACACCTTCCCCGAGATCGTGTGGGCCAAGGCGGAGATCGCGCTGTCGGAGCAGGCGCTGCCCAGCGCCAAGCTGCTCGCCGGCGAGATGCCGCCCGAGCTCGAGGACCTGTTCGCCGCCGCCGGGGCCCCGCTGTTCCCGCGCAGCGTGAACGAGCTGGACCAGCGCTGCTCCTGTCCCGACCGGGAGGTCCCCTGCAAGCACCTCGCCGCCACGTTCTTCCTGCTCGCCGAGGCCTTCGACGACGACCCGTTCCTCATCCTGCGCTGGCGCGGCCGGGAACGCGGCGCCCTTCTGGGCCGGCTCAGGGAGCTGCGAGCCGACGCCCTCCCCGAGGACCCCCCGGAGGCCGCCCCCGCGGTGGCGGGCAGCGCGCTCGCGCTGGCCGGCCTGACCCGGCCGAGCCACCAGCCGGAGCGCTTCTGGCTGCCGCCGGCTCCGCTGCCCGCCCGCCCGGCCACCCTGGACGTCGAGCCCGACCTGCTGCTGCGACAGCTTCCCGCGCCGACCAGGAGCCTCGGCGGTCAGGTGCTCGTCGCCCAGCTGCGCACGGTGTACCAGCGACTCGGGGGGAGGCCGGGGTGAGCGCTGGGCGCAGCCGTCCGTTCGTCGGCGGGGCGGCCGCCTTGCTCCGCTTCCGGTGGCTCGTGCGAGCGCCGATCTGGCTGTATCGAGCCAGACTGGGTGTGGTCCTCGGATCCCGGCTTCTGATGCTGGAGCATGTGGGGCGGGTGACCGGCCGAAGACGGTATGTCGTCCTGGAGGTCGTCGACCATCCCGGGCCGGACACCTACGTCGTGGTCTCTGGCTTCGGCGAGCGCGCCCAGTGGTTCCGCAACGTGCAGGCCGACCCGCGGGTGCGTGTCTACCGGGGCAGCCGCCGGCCCGCGCCGGCAGTCGCGCGCCGCCTCGACGCCGACGCTGCGGCGGCTGTCCTGGCCCGCTATGCGGCCGCGCATCCCCGCTCCTGGGCGCGACTGCGTCCGGTCCTCGAACAGACCCTCGGTCGGCGGATCGGGGAGCACGGCACCGAGCCGCCGGTGATCGTCATCGACATCGTCGACCCGACGTAGCCGTCGAGGGCTTCCCGTTCCCGGCACAGCGGGTGCGGGTGCGGGTGCGGTGTCCGGGGGATCGGCGACCTACGCTGTGGCCATGCCTGGAATGGAGAACCCGCTAGCGCCACTGGGCTGGAGCACCCTGCTCGGCACCTGGCAGCTGCGGCCGGTGTGGACCCTTCTGCTCGTCGTGGCCGGGCTCGCCTACGTCGCGGGGCTGCGGGCCGCGAACCGGCGCGGCCGGCGTCCGGTCGCCCCGGTGAGAGTGGCGTTCTTCGGGGCCGCTCTCGTGGTCTTGTGGGTGACCCTCTCCTCGGCGGTCGCGGTGTACGGCGAGCGGGTCTTCTGGATGCACATGGTGGGCCACCTGCTGCTGATCATGGTCGTCCCGGTCCTGCTGGTGCTCGGGCGCCCGCTCACGGTGCTCGTCGCCGCGACGGACGGCCGCGCCGAGCGCGTGCTGCACTCCCGGGCGGTGACTCTGCTGACCCTGCCGCTGTGCGCGCTGGCGATCTACGCGGCGGTGATCATCGGCACCCACCTGACCGGGTTCATGGACGCGATGATGGGCCACGGCTGGCTGATGAGCCTCGAGGAGGTCCTCTACGTGGGCGGCGGCTGGCTCCTGATGCTGGCGCTGATCGGTGGGGAGCCGCTGCGGAGCATCGCTCCCATGGGTCACCGCCTGTTCCTCTCGGTGGTGGCGATGGTTCCCGACACGCTGGTCGGCATCGTGCTGCTGCAGTCCGACACCGTCCTGTTCCCTGCGATGGCTCGTGCGCGGCCCGAGTGGGCACCCGACCCGGTTCGCGACCTGCACATCGGTGGTGGGCTGATGTGGGCGGCAGGAGACCTCATGATGATGCTCGTCTCGGTCGGCCTGGTCGTCGCGCTGATCTCGAGCCCGGGCCGCGACCGGTTGCTCGGTGCACGCCTCGACGCGGCCCGGCACAACGCCCTCCTCGACCACATCGGCCAGGGCTCGACCGCCGAGGAACGGGCGGCCGGGCGGGGCTTCGACGAGAGCACGGACGTCGACGACGACGACGACGTGCTGGCGGCGTACAACCGGATGCTGGGACGGCTGAGCCGCCATACCGAGTGACCGCGGCCGCGCTCAGACCAGCTCTCCGCGCTTCCTGCTCAGGTAGGCGCGCTCGGCGGAGTTCCGGGTGCTGGTGATCGCTGCGTCGTAGGACTTCCTCGACTCCACGGTCCGGCCGAGCCTGCGGAGCAGGTCGGCGCGGGCGGCGTGCCACGCGTGGTAGCCCGTGAGCGGCAGCCGGTCGACCAGGGTGAGGGCGACCTCCGGGCCGTCCAGCTCCGCGACCGCGACCGCACGGTTGAGTGCCACGATCGGCGACGGGTCGAGCCGGGCCAGTTGGTCGTAGAGGGCGACCACCTGCGACCAGTCCGTGTCCGCCGCGGTGGCGGCATCGGTGTGCACCGCGTTGACCGCGGCGAGGATCTGGTAGCGGCCCGGGCGACCGGTCGCCAGGCACTCCCGGACCAGGTCGTGGCCTTCGGTGATCAGGGCGCGGTCCCAGCCGGCGCGGTCCTGCTCCCCGAGCGGGACCAGCTGCCCGTTCCGCACGCGGGCCTCGCGACGGGCCTCGGTCAGGACCAGCAGCGCGAGCAGGCCGGCCACCTCAGGTTCGTGGGGGAGCAGCCGGCGGAGCACCCGGGTCAGCCGGATGGCCTCGCCCGTGAGCTCGGCGCGCACCGGGTCGCCGTCGCCGGTGGCGAGGTAGCCCTCGTTGAACACCAGGAACAGCACCGCCAGCACGCCGCCGAGCCGCTCGGGCAGGTCGGCGGCCTCGGGCACCCGGTAGGGCACCTTCGCCGCCGCGATCTTCCTCTTCGCCCGCGTGATCCGTTGCGCCATCGTCGTCTCCGGCACCAGGAACGCCTGGGCGACCTCAGCCACGGTCAGGCCACCGAGCAGGCGGAGCGTCAGCGCGATCCGCGCCTCCGGTGCAAGCGCCGGGTGGCAGCAGGTGAACAGCAGCCGCAACCGGTCGTCCTCGACCGGCCCGGTGTGCTCGGGTGGCGTGTCGTCGTGGTGCATCAGGGCCGCCTGGTGCTTCGCGTCGCGGTGCTTCTCGCGGCGGATCCGGTCGATCGCGCGGTTGCCCGCGGTGGTGGTGAGCCAGCCGCCGGGGTTGGGAGGCACTCCGGACTCCGGCCACCTCTCCAACGCGGCCACGAGTGCCTCGCCCGCCGCCTCCTCGGCGATGTCGATGTCACCGAAGCGACGGACGAGCGAGGCGATCAGGCGGCCGTACTCCTCGCGGAAGACCCGCTCGACGGCCGCCGTCTCGCGCTGCATCGCTCGGTCGTCGTCGTTCGACCGGGGGTCAGCCGAGACCCTCGAACGGACGGACCTCGACCTTGCCCCGGCAGGCCTTGGACCCCTCGGCCGCGAGCCTGGTCGCCACGTCGAGGTCGGGTGCGTCGATGACCCAGAAGCCTCCGATGACCTCCTTGGTCTCGAGGTAGGGCCCGTCGGTCATCACCGGCGTCTCACCCTGACCGTCGACGACGGTGGCGGTCGACGCCGCCTCGAGCCCGCCGGCGAACACCCAGTAGCCGTCCGCGCGGAGCCTCTGGTTGAACGCGTCGGTCGCGGCGAAGGCCTCCTCCATCTCCTCCTTCGAGCCGTAGCTGCCGAACTCGTTCCTCTCGACCGGTCCGTGCACGGCCAGCAGGTAGTGGGTCATGACGTCTCCTCCGTTCCGGCGGTCCCGATGACCGCCTCCTACCACCACCACGAACGGCACCCTGCCGATACGACAGCCTGCGGGGGAAACGTCCGCGCGGGTTCAGTCGAGACAGAACTCGTTGCCCTCGAGGTCCTGCATCACCAGGCACGACTCGTTGAAGCCGTCGGCCACCAGGAGGCGCACGCGCGTCGCACCGAGCTCGACGAGCCGTGCGCACTCGGCCTCGAGCGCGGCCACGCGCTCCTCACCGACGAGCCCCGTCCCGACCCGCACGTCGAGGTGCAGCCGGTTCTTGACGACCTTCCCCTCGGGAACGCGCTGGAAGAACAGCCGCGGGCCCACACCGGTGGGATCGACGCATGCGAACGCGGAACCCTGACGCTCGGGTGGCAGGGAGCGGTCGAGGTCGGCCCAGGTGGCGAAACCCTCCGGCGGCGGGGGTACGACGTACCCCAGCACCTCGCACCAGAAGCGGGCGACGCGCTCGGGCTCCGTGCAGTCGAAGGTGACCTGGACCTGCCTGACCGATGTCATTGGCTCACCCTAGTGGTGGCTTCGCCGAACAGCTCTTCGATGCCGTAGCCCCGGACCAGCGCGCGGGCGACGGGCACCGAGTCCACGAGCGGATGCAGCGCGAAGGCCGTCGTCGCGAGGCCGACGTCGCGCGAGCGGGCAGCACGGATGGTGAGCTGCTCGACCGCCTTGACCTGGCCCATCAGCCCGAGCTGGTGGGCATCGGGAGCGCTGGTGGACAGCGCCACGGCGCCGGCGGCGTCGACGTGGCAGGGGACCTCCACCACGCCGTCGGGCGGCAGCCCCGAGAGGGTCGTGCCGTTGCGGACGTTGAGGATCATCGTGGTCGGGGTGCCTCGCATCACCGCGGCCATGAACGCCAGCGCGACCCCCTCGTAGCCGCCCCCTGCGACGTCCGCGGCGTCGCGCTCCTCGTGCTCGCCGCGCATCTCGGCCATGTAGCTGGCGTCCCGCTCGGCCCGCACCTGCTGCCACAGCCGGTGCGCCTGCGCCGGGTCCGCGGCCACCGCCTCGTAGAACGCGCGCTGCTGACGGAGCAGGTAGTCGCCGCGGGTGTCGGGCTCCGCGCGGATGGAGGCGACCGCCTCGCGCGCGAAGTAGTAGTAGTAGAGGTACTCGTTGGGCAGCGCGCCCAGCGCCCGGACCCAGCCGGTGCCGAACAGCCGTGCCTCCTCGATGCCTCCGAGCGCCGCCTCGTCGCCCAGCAGCCGGGGGAGGACGTCCTCGCCGTCGTGGACCAGCCCGCGCAGCCAGCCGAGGTGGTTGAGCCCCACGTAGTCCGGGCGGGTGCGCACCGGGTCGAGGCCCAGCGCGGTCGCCGCCCGCCGGGCCAGGGCGATGGGGGAGTCGCAGATCCCGACCACCCGGGCGCCGAGCACCTCCTGCATCGCCTCGGTGACCAGGCCGGCGGGGTTGGTGAAGTTGATGACCCACGCGCGAGGCGCCAGGCGTACGACGGCCTCCGCGACGCGGACCGCCTCCGGCACCGTCCGCAGGCCGTAGGCCACCCCGCCGGGACCGGTCGTCTCCTGGCCGAGGACCCCCAGGTCGAGCGCGACGTGCTCGTCGCGGGTGCGCCCCTCCAGCCCACCGACCCGGATCGCGGAGAAGACGAAGTCGGTCCCCGCCAGAGCGGCGGCCAGCTCGGTGGTGACGCGCACGCGGGGAGCGTCGTCGACCCCCTCGGCCATCTGTTCGAGCACGTGTCGCACCGCCTCCAGACGGTCGGCGTCCACGTCGTACAGCGTCACCTCGTCGACCCGCGGGTCCCCGTGGTCATGCAGCAGAGCGCCGTACACGAGCGGCACCCGGAACCCGCCCCCGCCGAGGATCGTCAGTCGCATGTCAGCGCCACCTCCACACCGGCCTCGCGGCACGTCGCGACCATCTCCTCGGCCAGTCCGGGGTTGGTGACCAGCCCTGACAGCTCACGCAGGTGGGCGACCTTCAGGCCGCCGGAGCCGGGGAACTTGTGCCGGTCCGCGAGCAGCACGGCGCGGTCCGCCGCCGCGATCATCGAGCGTTTCACCTGCACCTCCACCCGCGTGCTGTCCAGTACCTCTCCGCCGGTGCGCACCCCGCTGGTCCCCAGGAACGCCAGGTCGGCTCGCACCTGGGCGAGCCCGGTCTCGGTGAGCAGCCCCACCAGGGAGTGGTACGACGGACGCACCACCCCTCCCAGCATGATCAGCTCGACGGCCGGGTCGCCGCGGAGCACGTCGAGCACCGCGAGGCTGGAGGTGATCACCGTGACCGGACGGCCGACCAGCTCTCGCGCCAGCTGCACGACCGTCGTGCCGATGTCGAGGAGCAGCACGTCCCCGTCGTGCACCAGCTGCGCCGCCCGGATGCCGACCGCGCGCTTGTCGGCCGCGTCATGCTCGGCCACCCGCTCGAAGGGCAGGTCGACGTCCGCGCCGTCCTCGTCCCCGGTGACGGCGGCGCCGCCGCGGACCCGCTGCAGCGTCCCGCGGGCATCCAGGCGGGCCAGGTCGCGGCGCACCGTGGAGGCACTGACCCGCAGCCGCTGGGCGAGGTCCTCGACGCTCGCCGGGCCCCGCGCACGGAGCACCCGCACGATCTCCGCCTCCCGCCGTGCCTGGAGCATGCACGGAATCTACCAACCCGTGCACGCGTCTGCACCGATCTGAGCGTTTGCTGACCGGAACTGACCGCGGATGATTGCAGCGCGTGGTGACGATGCCCTACTATCGCCGGGACCGTCCCCGGGCCGGGACGGCGACGATGGGGCGCAGAGGTGATGACCACGCAGGACCAGGCGGCGGCGGCCACCGGATGCACCACGCAGCCGACCTTCGACCTGTTCCTGTCCGGCACCGTCTTCCTGGACATCATCTTCACCGGCCTGCCGGCGCTGCCGCCCCCCGGCGCGGAGACGTGGGCGACCGGGATGGGCTCCTCGCCGGGCGGCATCGCCAACCTGGCCACCGCTGCCGCGCGGCTCGGCCTGGCGACCTCGTTGGCGGCCGCCTTCGGCGACGACGTCTACGGGGAGTTCTGCTGGCGGACGCTGGCCGACCAGGAAGGCGTCGACCTCTCCCGCTCCCGCTCCTTCCCGCACTGGCACTCCCCGGTGACCGTCTCGATGTCCGCCGAGGGCGACCGGACCATGGTCACCCACGGGCACCCGGCTCCCATCCCTGCTGATGAGATGATCGGCCGCCCGCCCAGGTCCCGGGCGGTCATGGTCGACCTGGACTCCGAGAACCGCATCGTCGGAGGTGGACACCCCTCGTGGGTGGACCTCGCCCGCGCCGACGGCGCCAAGGTCTTCGCCGACGTGGGATGGGACGACTCCGGGGTGTGGTCGCGCAGCGTGCTCGACCAGCTCTCGGTCTGCGACGCGTTCCTGCCCAACGCCGTGGAGGCGATGGCCTACACCGGCACCGACACCCCGCGGGAGGCGCTCTACGCGATCGCGGACCTCGTCCCGCTCGTGGTGATCACCAACGGCATCAACGGGGCGATGGCGATCGACTCCACCACCGGCGAGGAGGCCGAGGTCCCGTCGCTGCGCGTGCAGGCGATCGACCCGACCGGCGCCGGCGACGTCTTCGGCAGTGCCATGGTCCTCGGCACGCTCTCCGGCTGGCCGCTGGCCGATCGGCTGGCGTTCGGCGCGGTCTGCTCCGCGCTGGCGGTGCAGCAGTTCGGAGGGTCGCTGGCCGCACCCGGTCTGGGCGACGTGCTCGACTGGTGGCGCGTCGTGCGCTCGGACACGAGCTCTGGTTCCTACACTGCCTCGTTGCGTCGCCGATACGCGTTCCTCGACGACCTGTCCCCGTCCGCGCCGGTCCGGGACCGTCGCCGGGCGGCAGCCACCATCGCCCGCCTGTCCGACCTGGGGACGACACCCGACGAGACGTGACGAGCCGCACACGAGACCGAGGAGACCGCCCATGACCACCACCCCGCCGCGTGCCTCGCGACGCGCCCTCACCTCCCGGGCGCTGGCCGCCGTCGCGGTCTGCGGTGCCCTCGCGGTCAGTGCCTGCAGCGCTCCCGGCTCGGGGGGCTCCTCGCAGCCCAGGTCGACGTCTCCCTCGAGCATCTCCACGAACCCGGCCAAGGCCGGCAAGGTGACCCTCTCGGTGTGGGACCAGGAGGTCCGGGGTGGTCAGAACGCCGAGATCACCAGGCTCAACAAGCAGTTCGAGGCGAAGTACCCGAACGTGACGATCAAGCGGACGTCGAAGAGCTTCTCCGACCTGAAGACCACGCTGAAGCTTGCCCTGTCGGGGAACAACCCGCCCGACGTCGTGGAGGCCAACCAGGGCTACCCGGACATGGTCACCTTCGTGAAGGCCGGGATGCTGCTGCCGCTCGACGCCTACGCGAAGGCCTACGGCTGGACGAAGCGCTACCCGTCCACGCTGCTCGCGCTGAACAGGGTGAGCTCGGACGGCTCCCACTTCGGCGAGGGCACGCTCTACGGCCTCTCGCAGATGGGCGAGTACGTCGGCGTCTACTACAACAAGGCCAAGCTCAAGCAGCTCGGCCTGACGCCGCCGGAGACCTGGTCCGATCTCACGGCGGACCTCGCGAAGATCAAGGCCAAGGGAGAGCTGCCGATCCAGTTCGGCAACCTCGACAAGTGGCCGGCCATCCACACCTTCGGGGTCGTCCAGGCCGCGACCGCCGGCAAGCAGGAGGTGCGCGACCTGGTCTTCGGCACCGGCGACGCGAAGTGGACCTCGGCCCCGACGGTGCAGGCGGCGAGGACCCTCCAGGGGTGGGCGCAGAAGGGCTACTTCCCCTCCGGCGTCAACGGCATCGGCTACGACGACGCGAACAAGCAGTTCGCGCAGGGCAAGGGTGTCTTCGACATCACCGGCACCTGGGAGGCCGCCGCCCTCAAGGGACCGCTGGGGAGCTCCCTGGGCCTGATGCCGACCCCGCCAGGAAGCGAGGGGCTGGCGACCACCGGCGGTGAGTCGCTCGCGTTCAGCGTCACCTCGAAGTCGAAGACCCCCGACGTGGCCGCGGCCTACATCGACTTCATCACCGACGCCCATGCCGCCGACGTGATGCTCAGCACCGGCAACCTCCCGGCCGTCCCCGGCCAGGCGGCGAACGACCTGTCCTCGAACAGCATCGAGGGGCAGATGGTCGCCGGCTGGCAGAAGGTCAACGCCGCCGACGGCCTGGTGCCCTACCTCGACTACTCGACACCGACCTTCTACGACACGATCACCGCCGCACTGCAGAACCTCATCGGCGGCAAGTCGACGCCGCAGGAGTTCACCCGGACCCTCCAGGCCGACTACTCGAAGTTCCACCAGGGCTGAGGAGCCACCCCTCGATGGCCAACCGGGTGCGAGCGTCGTACCGACGCCGCGCGCCGGGGGAGCCACGGGCGCTCGGCTACCTGTACGTCGCCCCCGCCCTCGTGGTCTTCGTGGCCATGGTCGTCGTCCCCCTGGGGCAGTCCGTGTGGTACTCCCTGTTCAGCTGGGACGGTCTGTCCGTCGCCACCTGGGTCGGGGCCGACAACTACACCGCCCTGTTCTCCGACCCCACCCTGCGGGGTCCGTTCCTGCACGCCCTGGTGCTGCTGGTCTTCTACTCACTGCTGCCGATCACCCTCGGGCTGCTGCTCGCCGTCGCCATGTCGCGGGTGCGGGTGCGGGGACTGACCTTCTTCCGCACGGTGCTCTTCCTTCCGCAGGTGCTGGCGATGGTCGTGGTCGCGGTCACCTGGCGGTGGATCTACGCGCCCACGGGTCTGCTCAACGAGGCGCTGCGACACGTGGGTCTCGGCGGGCTGGCCCGTTCCTGGCTCGGCTCGTTCTCGCTCGCGCTGCCGGCGGTCGGCGTCGCCGGCACCTGGGTCGGCTTCGGGCTGTGCATGGTGCTCTTCCTGGCCGGCGTCCAGACGGTCCCGCGAGAGCGCTACGAGGCGGCGCGCCTGGACGGCGCCGGGCCGTGGCAGGAGTTCAGGGCCGTCACCCTGCCCGCCCTCCGCCCGCAGATCGCCGTGGCGGCGACCCTGACGATCGTGGCAGGTCTGCGCAACTTCGACCTGATCTACCTGACCACCGCGGGCGGCCCCGGCAACAGCACGGCGGTGCCAGCCTACGAGGTCTACCACCGCGCGTTCGAGATCGGGCAGGTCGGCTCCGCCGCGGCGGTGGGCATCGGACTGACGGTCCTGATCTTCGCGCTCACCGTGGTCGTGTCGCGGCTGGTGGAGGGCAACCAGTGATCAGCTCGCGGCTGGACCGCACCCTCACCTACGCCGTGCTGGTGATCTTCGTCGTGCTCGCCCTGGTGCCGGTGCTGCAGATCGTCTCTACGGCGCTGTCCAGCAACGAGCACGCCCAGCCGGGACTGCTGCTGCCCGACGGCCTGCACTGGCACAACTTCGCGGATGCCTGGCGCCGCGGCCACTTCGGGACCTACCTGCGCTCGTCGGTCATCGTCACCGTGGTCGTCGTCTCGGCAGCGACGGTGCTGTCGACGATGGCGGCCTACGCCTTCGGCACCATGCGCTTCCCGGGCGTGAGCGTGCTGTTCTACCTCTTCCTCCTGGGACTCACGGTCCCCGAGGAGGCGCTGGTGATCCCGCTGTACTACGACTTCCGGGGCCTCGGCATCACGGACACCTACTGGGCCCTGATCCTGCCGCAGACCGCGCAGTCGGTCGCCTTCGGCACCTACTGGATGCGCACCTACTTCAGCGCCAGCTCGCGTGAGATCACCGAGGCCGCCCGCATCGACGGGGCCAACAGCTGGTCGGTCCTGTGGCGGGTGCTCGTCCCGTCGGGCCGCCCGGCGATCACCACACTGGTCGTCATCACGTTCATGTGGACGTGGAACGAGTTCCTGCTCGCGCTGGTGATGGTCAGCAGCGACGCCCGTCGCACCGTCCCGCTCGGCTTGGCCTTCTTCCAGGGGCAGCACTCCTCCGACGTGGCCCTGCTGGCCGCCGGCGCGGTGCTGGTGGCCCTCCCCGTGGTCGTCGTCTATCTCGCGTTCCAGCGCCGGTTCATCGAAGGCATGCTCACCGGAGCGGTCAAGGAGTAGCAGGAACAACCACAGAAGGGATCTCGGAATGAGCAGACCGCCAAGGAGCAGGAGCACCCGTGCCGCTGCCTGGGTCGCCGCCCTCGGCCTGGGCGGCAGCGCGATGGCCGCGGGCCTGGTCGCCGCCGCCCCGGCGCAGGCCGCGACGGGCACCAGTGCCACGGTTCGGCACGCCGCGCGCCACCGACCCGCCCGGCACGCGTACGTGGCTCCTCCGCGGACCAAGATCAACGTGATGGGCGAGTGGGCACACCCCGACGACGACACGGGCATCATCGGCCCCTGCGGGGTCTGGCACCAGCGCTTCGGCACCAGGTGCGGGGTCGTCCAGATCACCCGCGGCGAGGGGGGCGGCAACGCCACCGGTCCCGAGGCCGGGCCCGCGCTGGGCCTTCGCCGGGAGAACGAGGATCGGGTGGCGCACTACCGCTCCGGCACGGTCGACCTCTACTACGTCGACCGTGTGGACTTCTTCTACAACCAGAGCGCGCCGCTGACCAACGACATCTGGGACCACACCGAGACCCTGCGTCGCGTCACCCGGATCATCCGCACCACCCAGCCCGACGTGTACGTCGGCTGGACACCGACCCCGGCCGCCGGGCACGGCAACCACCAGGTCGCCGGACGGCTGATCTGGGAAGGGATGAAGGCGGCCGCCGACCCGCACATGTTCCCCGGACAGCTCCGCGGTCCGCACGCGCTGAGCACCTGGCAGGTCAAGAAGGTCTTCTCCGGCGGCAGCACCAAGGGCACCGGAGGCACCACCACCTCACGGAACTGCCTGACCGGGTTCGTGCCGGCCACTTCGACCGATGGCACCGTCGTCGGGACGTGGACCGGCTACGACTCGCCGTACGAGTGGCCGAAGGGGAACGTGCAGGACCAGCCCGCGGGCTCCCACAAGATCTGGCAGCAGGTCGCGGACGAGGGTGCATCGGCCTACCCGACGCAGAGCCGCGTGATGTACCAAGGCACCTCGAAGCCGGCATGCCCGACGTTCGCGCAGACCGACGCGTTCGTGCCGTTCCAGCCGAACACGCTTCCCGACGGCCGCCCGAACCCACGGGCCGGCCGAGATGACGCGATCCTCTTCGGCGCCACCCGACGGGACCCGGGCGGCCTGCCGTTGGGCACCCTCGAGCACCTCAGCTCGTCCCGCTTCTACGTGGTCCCCGGCACGCCGTTCAAGCTGACGCTGCGGCTGCGTGCACCCGGGAGGGCCATCCCGGCCGGCACCGTTCGGCTCATGCTCCCCGAGGGATGGACCGATGACGGGGCCCGTCGCCTCGGTCGCCTCTCGCCGCACCGGCGGCGAAGGTGACGTTCACGGTCACGCCTGCTGCTGATGCCACGACCGAGCAGCTGGCCCGGGTCGCCGCCACCTGGAGGCACGGACACCTCTCGGGCTACACCGAGTCGGTGGTGCAGGTGGTGCCGGCCGTCGGAGGGTCGCTTCCGCCGCTGGGGCAAGTGGGCGGAGTACGACCGGTGGCTCGAGCGGACCGCCCCGGCCGCGCGCCGGCTCGGCCGCTCGGACGCCGTGCGCTCGGTGGGCCTCGGCAGGACCATCACCGTGCCGGTCGACGTGCACAACTGGTCCGTCGACGCCGCAGAGCGGCTCGGTCACGGTGAGCCCGCCCCCGAACCTCTCCGTGGCGGACCCCAGCCGGCACTACGGTCCGCTCGCCCCCGGTCACACCGCGACCGTGCGCTTCCGCGTCATCGGACACGGACTCGTCCCTCGCACGGTGGGCCGAGCAGATCGACGTTGCCGGTCACGACGACCTCCTCCGCGCGCGGCTCGTCGTCAGCGAGCCCTCCAGCTGTCCGTCGTACCGGTCACGGCGATCCCGCGGGCCACCACGGCACCGACCGTCACGCCCAGGCCAGCAGCAGCGAGTATCCCGGCCCGCAGCTCGACCTGGGACGCATCTGGCAGGGCTCGAGCAGCTGCACGGGTCCCTCGGACTGCGGTGTGGACGGCGGCACGGCGATCCACGCCGGTCGCCGACCATGACTGGGCGAAGGTCAGCTGGAGTGGCGACGCGCTCTACGTCTTCACCCACGTCGTCGACGACTACCAATCCTACGCGGTGAGCCGAACGAGTGCGTCGCGCACTGGCTGGCGGACTCGGTGGAGATCCAGGTGGACCCGCGCGGGAACGCCTCCCAGAAGGCGATGGACACCGCGAACACGTTCAAGCTCGGCGTGTTCCCGTTCACCGACGACCCGGGTAACACCAACGGGAACGGCGCCAACGGCCCCTGCTGGGAGCGGACGCCGACCACCACCAGGGCTACAGCACCGGACCGCTGGCCAGCACGGTCGCCGACGCCCCGAACGCACCGGGTGCAGGTCTCCTCGTCGGCGACCTGGGTCGGGAACGACAACGACTACCGACCACTCCTACAGCGGTGGCGGCTACGACCTCGAGGTGAAGATCCCGATGGCGGACCTTCCCGCCGCCGTGGACCCGCAGCACATCGGCCTCAACATCACGCCCTACGACAACGACGACACGGCGGCCGAGGCACCACCACGCTGCGTCACATCGACAACAGCACCCGCCTGGCGTGGTCCGCGTTCGGCAGCGTGCAGTCCGACCCCTACCGCTGGGGACAGGCCACGCTCGACGGCTACACCCCGCCGGCCGACCGGCCGACCACGGTGGGCGCCGCCGATCGTCGGCGCATCCCAACCTCGACGGCACCAGGTCACCGCAGACGATCGCGCAGTCGGCGCGCAACCGGGTCCCGATCGCCGGCAGGCTGCCCGCCACCGTCTGGTGACCGCATCACCAGAGCGTCCCGGCCCGTGGTCCGCCACGAACGACGTTTGATCCCTCGAGGTCCAGCGCGCGCTGCTCCTGGCGGTTGGGGGACCGTGCCTGGACGGCGTACTCCGCACGCCGCGGGATCTGGGGAGGACTGGCGGTGAGGAGGGTGGCGTAGAGCGAGGCGGTGGTGAAGTCCGTCTCTCGAAGGGCCGGACACAGACCCAGCGGCAGTCGGTTGTGCTCCAGCACGACCACCAGCCCGTTGAGCGAGCGCAGCCGCCGCATCTCGAAAAGGTCGTCCTCAGCTCCAGCCGCAGCTGCTTCGCCTCGCTGCGGTGCACCTCCTCACCCGCGACATCAGCACCTTCGCGCTGAGCTGGATCTTGTTCCTGCGCGCGTAGTCGGCGAAGCCCTCCACGTGGTCGTCGACGTCGCGGCGCTGACCTCGTCTGCCAGGAACCAGCCCCTGGAGCGCGCGGCCTGCAGAGCTCCCCGCTCAGCGAGCGCATGGAGCGCCGAGCGCATCGTCACCCGGGACACCCGGTACCGCTGCGTCAGTAGCCGCTCCGAGCGCAACCGTCCCCGGGCCTGCCCCGCTTCCGCGCAGGTCCTCCCACAGCTGTGCGGCCACCTGCTCGAAGAGTCGCTGTGCGGACCGCTGCAGCGCAGTTCGGCGCAGGTGGAGCGCTGGCAGAGGAGAGGCCATACCGGTAGCATACCAGTATTGATCTGGTGGCGGCCTGGACCATCAATACCTAGCGTCGTCGAGCATGACCCAAGCCACACAAGCCCATCCTCTGCGTGACCTGATCACCCGGCACCGTCGCGGCGAGGCGGTCGGGATCGCATCGGTCTGCTCAGCCCACCCCCTCGTCCTCGAGGCTGCCGCTCTCCAGGCCCGCGACGACGGCTCTCTGCTGCTGGTGGAGGCGACGTCGAACCAGGTGGACCAGTACGGCGGCTACACCGGGCTGCAGCCAGCGGACTTCGCGGCCCTGGTCCACCGGATCGCCGACGGCGCCGGGCTCCCCCGTGAGCAGGTCGTCCTCGGGGGCGAGCACCTGGGGCCGAACCGCTGGCGGAGCGCCGGCGCGCTGCGGCCATGGACCGCGCCGAGGTGCTCGTCGCGGCCTACGTGGACGCCGGGTTCTCCAAGATCCACCTGGACTGCAGCATGGCCTGCGCAGGGACCCCTTTCCCGCTTCCCGGGGCCCCTTGGTCGCCGAGCGCGCCGCCCGCCTTGCGCGGGCCGCGGAGAAGGCCGCCGTTACTCAGGAGCGGCCCGTCGAGGTCGTCTACGTGATCGGCACCGAGGTGCCAGTCCCCGTCGGAGCGCAGGAGGCGTATCGACGCTCCTCACCCCCACGTCCCCCTTGGACACCCGCACCACGCTGGCCGAGCACCGCTCCGCCTTCATCGAGGCCGTGGTGAGCGACGCCTGGGAGCGCGCCGTCGCCCTGGTCGTGCAGCCCGCCGTCGAGTTCGACCACTCTCCAGGTGTTCGACTACGACCCGGCCGCTCGCCCGGGACCTGAGCAACGTCGTGGCCGATCTACCCCGGTCTCGTCTTCGAGGCTCACTCGACCGACTACCAGCTGCCGCGAAGGGCTGGCAGCCCTGGTCCGTGACCACTGGGCCGTGCTCAAGGTCGGGCCCGGGCTCACCTTCGCCCTGCTGGGGCGCTCATCGCGCTCGCGGCATCGGGACGAGATGGTCCCGCCCGAGCAGCGGTCCTTCTCCTGGTGGAGGTCGCTGGAGAAGACGATGCTCGAGGACCCCACCTGGTGGCGCGGCTACTACGAGGGGGACGCTGAGCAGCAGCGGCTGGCCAGGCGCTTCAGCTACAGCGACCGGTCGCGCTACTACTGGCCGGCGCCGGAGGTGTCCGCGGCTGCGGAGCGTCTGATGGCCAACCTCGAGCGGACCGGGATCCCCCTCCCGATGATCAGCCAGCACCTGCCCGACCAGTACCGCCGGGTGCGCGCCGGGCTCCTCGACCCCGACCCGCGCGCCCTCGCCGTCGACCACGTGCGAGACGTCCTGCGCGACTACGCCTTCGCCTGCGAACAGGAAGGAACCACCAGATCAGCCACACCGACACCACGAGCTGGACCTCACGTGAGATCGCCCAGCAGCCAGCAGTGTGGCGCGAGCTGGACACTGCTCTGGAGGCGGACCGGGACCGGATCGAGGCGTTCCTGGATCCCCTCCTCGCTCGCTCGGACCTGCGGATCATCCTCACCGGAGCCGGCACCTCCGCCTTCGCCGGTCAGGTGCTCGCCCCTGGACTGAGCCGGACGCGCCGCCGCCGTGTCGAGGCGGTCGCCACCACCGACCTCGTGAGCAACCCCCGGGAGTATCTCGCCGAGGACATCCCGACCCTGCTGGTGTCCTTCGCGCGGTCCGGCGACAGCCCGGAGAGCCTGGCGGCCGTCGACCTGGCGGAGTCGCTGGTGCACGACCTGCACCACCTGGTCCTGACGTGCAACGCCGAGGGTCGCCTCTACCGGACGATGCAGGACCTGACCAGTGCTGGCTCCTCGATGTCGCTGCTGATGCCGCAGGCCGCCAACGACCGTGGGTTCGCGATGACGTCGAGCATCACCAGCATGATGCTCACCGCTCTGACGGTGCTGGGGGGCCATCGTGACCTTCGGAGGCTCTCGACCGCCGCCGCGGCCGCGCTCCCCGAGCTGCACACGCGCGCCCTCGACCTCGTGAGCATGCCCACCGAACGCTTCGTCTACCTCGGCAGCGGCCCGTTGACGGGGCTGGCGCGCGAGTCCGCGCTGAAGCTCCTCGAGCTCACCGCAGGTCGGGTGATGGGCTACTCCGACTCGTCACTCGGGTTCCGGCACGGCCCCAAGGCCATGCTCAACGAGCGCACGACCACCCTGGTCTACCTGTCCAACGACGACTACACGCGCCGCTACGACCTGGACATCGTCCACGAGCTGCGAGGCTCGCTCCCCTGGGAGCGGGTGGTGACGATCGGCGCCCGGGCCGACGCCGACGAGACCTGGTCCTTCCCGGGCCTGGCGGACCTCGCTGACGAGGTCGTCGCTCCCGTGCTGCTGCTCGCCGCCCAGCACGTGGGGCTGGCGCAGTCGCTGGCCCTCGGCCTGGTCCCGGACAACCCGTTCCCCGACGGTCAGGTCAACCGCGTGGTCGAGGGGGTGACCATCCATGAGCTCGACCGCTGAGGACCGCGTCGTCTACCTCGGTGTGGACGGCGGTGGCACGAAGACGGCCCTGGTGCTGCTGGACTCTGCGGGGCAGGTCCTCGCGTCCGGGCTCGCCCCCAGCTGCTACTACCTGGGACACGGCATCCAGCTCGTCCACAAGGTGCTGAGCGAGGGTGTCGGTGCGATCTGCTCGCAAGCGGGCATCGCGCCTGCCGACGTCACTCAGGCATTCTTCGCGCTCCCCGGCTACGGCGAGGTCAGCGCCGACATGGACGCGCTGAACGAGATCCCTGGTCGCGTGCTCGGTCACTCCCGCTACTCCTGCAACAACGACATGGTGGCGGGCTGGGCCGGCTCGCTGGGCGCCGTCGACGGCGTCAACGTGATCGCAGGCACCGGCTCCATGACCTACGGGGAGCACGGCGCCCGCAGCCTGCGCGTGGGAGGCTGGGGCGAGCTGTTCGACGACGAGGGCTCGGCGTACTGGATAGCGGTGCGCGGGCTGTCGACCTTCGCGCAGATGTCGGACGGTCGACTGCCACGTGGCCCCCTGCACGACCTGCTGACCGAGCACCTCGGGCTGGCCACCGACCTGGACCTCGTCGACGTCGTCCTCAACCGATGGCAGGGGGACCGGTCGAGGATCGCGTCCCTCGCGCTGACGGTCACAGCGGCTGCGACGGCCGGCGACGCCGAGTGTCGGCGAATCCTGCAACGTGCCGGTGAGGTGCTGGCCGACCTGGTCACGGCGACCATCGACCAGCTCGACTTCTCCGCGGACGAGAGGGTCCCCGTGTCCTGGTCCGGCGGGGTCTTCACCTCCCCGGAGGTGCGCGACTCCTTCCGGAGTCGGTTGAGCACGACCCCTGTCGACCTTCGCGAACCGCTGCTCCCTCCCGTGCTCGGTGCCGCTCTCTACGCCGCCCGGCTGGCCGGCTCCCCGCTCGCCGCCGACGCGCTCGCACGACTCCAGACCCATGCATCGACCTATGCATCGACGTTGCCCCAAGGAGGCCCCGATGAGTGACAGGACGAAGACCCGACGTGGAAGCGCCAAGGGCGGAAACGCGAGGAGACTGACCGCCAGCTGGATCCCGTACGCCGGCCTGCTCGTGCTGTTCTGGGGGGTGTGGGGGGCGTTCTCGGGCGAGCCGACCTCGCGGTACGGCTATCCCGACGAGATGATCTACATCCTGTGGTCCTTCACGATGCTGATACCCGCGTACTTCGCCAAGCGGGGCCGACCGCTCGACCGGCGCCCGATCGCCACGGTCTACGGGCTCCTGGTGGGCCTGGCCGGTGCCGGCGGACAGCTCGTGCTGTTCAAGGCGCTGACGGTGGGACCCGCCTACCTGATCTTCCCGATCATCTCGATATCACCTGTCATCACGGTCCTGATGGCGGTGCTGATCCTCCGCGAGCGGCTCCGCACCCTGGCCACGATAGGTGTCATCGCCGCGTTGGTCGCGATCGTGCTGTTCAGCGTCTCCGGCGACTCGGGAGGCGTCGGTCGTGGACCGTGGCTGGTGCTGGCCCTGGTCGTCATGGTGGCGTGGGGCGTGCAGGCGTTCTTCATGAAGAAGGCGGCCATGGTGGGGGTCAACGACGCGACGACCTTCACCTGGATGACGGTCAGCGGTCTGCTGCTGGTTCCCGTGGCCTTCCTGATGATGGGTGGGCTGCCGAGCGGGGCGCCTTGGCAGGCGCCTGCGCTCACCCTGGCAACCCAGCTGCTGAACGCCGTCGGCGCGCTGTTCCTGGTGATGGCGCTGTCGCGTGGCAAGGCCGCGATCGTCGCGCCGGTGACGAACGCCATGGCCCCGGTCCTGACGATCGTGCTGTCGCTGATCGTCTTCCAGTCCCTCCCGACGGTGTTCTCCTCCATCGGCATCGTGCTCGCCATCGGCGGCTCCACGCTGATGGTGTACTCCGACGAGGCCGGTGCCGAGCAGACGGAGCCGGAACGGGCCGCCTACCGAGCGGGTCAGGGTGGCCCTCCCGGTCCTGGCGGGAGATCCGGCGGCGGACCCGTTGCGGCGCGCGGCGCAGGCCTGACAGTGAGGGCCTGCGCCAGCGTCCCGAACGGTCCACCCGCGTCGTGCAGCACGCTGCTGGTCAGCCCGAGACCGCGCGGACCGAAGGAGACGGCCGTGTCGAAGCCGACCCACTCACCGCGAGGGGTGGCGAAGAGGTGGGCCGTCAGGTCGATGTTCGGGTAGGCGACGTCGCCAGGGTGCGCGCGCACCGTCATGCCGTTGGCGATGTCGAACAGGCCGGCGGCGCGGGCCAGTGGGCTGACGTCCTCGTCCGCGACCAGCGGCAGCGAGGTGCGGACCCAGAACGATGCCCGTCCGGGCTCGACCTGGCGGCGTCGCACGTCGGCAGAGGCGATGAAGCCGCCGGGCCACAGGCTCGTCGGATCCCACCGCGCCATGCTCTCCGGAGGCGGGATGGTGGGAAGTGACGTCGCCTCCAGGGCGGCGGTGTCGCGAGCCTGCATCAGCCAGGCGCGCAGCAGGACCGCATCCCGTCCGGCATGGCTCAGGGCCGCCTCGACGAGCTCGATGGTGCGGCCAGGACGGACGATGCGCACCTGGACCTGCACGGTGTCCACGGGCATCGTGCCGAGGATGTCGTAGCTCAGCCGACCGATCGCGAGCGGGTCGGGCCGGCGCCGGTCCCGGTCGGTCTCGACAGCGTGGGCGAGGAGGCCGAGGGCCGGGCCGACGTGCTGCGTGGCGCTGTCCCACGCTCCGCTGACATGGTCGGTCGCCCGGTAGCTGTCATGGCCGACGCGCTCGAAGTAGGACACAGGCACGGGAGTCTGCCACGACCGGTCCCCGACCAGCGCCCGACCGGTCCAGCGACTAGCCCTGCTCCCCGGCAGCCCGCCGGGCGCGGGCGCGGCGCTTGCCCGCATGCATCGCCGCCACTCGGGCGACCGGGATGGTGTGGCCCTCCTCGACGAGTCCAGGGTCGAGGACCTGTGGCGCCGGCATCAGGGTGGTCCACGGATCGGAGGTCCCGACCAGTCGTGGCACGGTGCGGATGGAGAACTCCGCCGGTGAGACCCTGTCCAGGTCTTCCCACCGCAGCGGGAACGACACTGGGACACCGGCCCGCACCCGGGGGCTGTAGGCCGCGACCACGGTCGCGCCCCCGGCCCGCGTGGCGTCGAGGAAGACCTTGCCACCGCGCTCCTCGACGATGAAGGCCGTCGTCGCCGACTGCGGGTCGAGGCGTTCGGCGCGGGCCGCCACCGCACGGGTGGCGGCCGCCACGTCACGGGCCGGCTGGCCCGGGAAGAGGGGTACGACGACGTGGACGCCCTTCGCGCCGCTGGTCTTGACCAGGGCCGTCAGACCCGCCTGGCCGAGCGCCTCACGGACCAGCTGTGCGCCCTCGACAGCGCGCGCGAAGGCGTCGGAGCCCTCGGGCGGGTCGAGGTCGACGACCAGGTGCGTCGGAGCGTCGAAGGCGAGCCCGCGGAACAGGGCGGGGTGATACTCCACGGCCCGCTGGTTCGCGAACCAGAGCAGCGTCTCGCGGGTGTCGCAGACGGGGTAGCGGACCACCCTCCTGCCGTCCTGGGTCGCCACCTCGAGCGTGGGAATCGACCCCGGGGCGTAGGCCGGCAGGTTCTTCTGCATGAACGGCTGCTGACCCCGCAGGACCCGTACGACGCTCAGCGCCCGCCCCGCGAGCACCGGGACGAACCGGTCCGCAACGGCGTCCAGGTAGTCGACGAGGTCGCGCTTGGTGGCGTCGGCCTCCGCGAACAGCGGCTGGTCCAGGTTGGTCAGCCGCACACCGTCCCGCTCCTCCGAGGGCATGCCGCCATTGTGCAGGCTAGGTGCAGGCCACGAGCAGGCCAGCGATGGCGACCCGCGGGACAGGTCCAGACGCTGGCTGCGAAGGTGTCCTCGACGGCGCCGAGCCCGTACAGTGGACCCCGGAGCGCCGGGAAGACTGGTCGGCAGCCTCGTTGTCGACCCCTCTGGAGCTTGCTTCATGACCGGCCCACCTCCTTCCCGCGTGAGCCGAACCTTCCTCGGGCGCGGTTCCCTGAGCGAGACCATCCGCATCGGCGACGTGCTCCGCAAGGAGACGGTCGGCGGGGCACTCCTGCTGGTCGCGACCGTCATCGCTCTGGTGTGGGCCAACTCCCCGGCTGCGGACTCCTACACCGCGATGCGCGACCACACCGTGGGTCCCGCGGCTCTGCACCTCGACCTGTCGTTGGGGACCTGGGCGGCGGACGGTCTGCTGGCCATCTTCTTCTTCGTCGTCGGCCTCGAGCTCAAGAGGGAGTTCGTCGCCGGAGACCTGCGTGACCCACGCCGGGCGGCCCTGCCGATCCTGGCCGCGCTGGGCGGTGTGCTCGTCCCGGCCTTGGTCTACGTGCTGGTCAACCTGGGTGCCGGCGGCGATGCCCTGGGCGGCTGGGCGATCCCGACCGCTACCGACATCGCGTTCGCCCTGGCGGTGCTGGCCGTGATCAGCACCCACCTGCCGGCCGGGCTGCGGACCTTCCTGCTCACCCTCGCCGTGGTGGACGACCTGGTGGCGATCACCATCATCGCCGTCGTCTTCACCTCCGACCTGCACCTGGTCCCGATGGCCGCAGCGCTGGTCCCGCTCGCCCTGTTCGGCCTCGCCGTGCAGCGACGCATCCGCTCCTGGTGGGTCCTCGTCCCGCTCGCGGTCGCCACCTGGGGGCTGGTCCACGCCTCCGGCGTCCATGCGACGGTCGCCGGGGTGCTGCTCGGGTTCACGGTTCCGGTGCTGCGCTCCCACGCGGCCGGTGGACCCGAGGCCGGTCCCGGACTCGCCGAGCATCTCGAGCACCTGATGCGGCCGCTGTCGGCGAGTGTCGCGGTCCCGGTGTTCGCCTTCTTCGCCGCGGGCGTCAGCATCGGCGGGCTGACCGGCCTGCGCGCGTCGATGAGCGACCCGATCGCCCTGGGCATCGTGGCGGGCCTGGTGATCGGGAAACCCTTGGGTGTCCTGGGCACCGCCTATCTCGTGACCCGCTTCACCCGCGCCAGCCTGGATGAGGATCTCGGCTGGCTGGACGTCCTCGGTGTCGCGATGCTGGCGGGCATCGGCTTCACCGTCGCGCTGCTGATCGGTGAGCTGGCGTTCGGGCCCGACACCCCCGCCGACGAGCACGTGAAGGTCGGCATCCTGGTCGGGTCCCTCCTTGCGGCCATCCTCGCCGCGATCCTGATCAAGGCTCGCGACGGCACCTATCGGCGCATCTGCGAGGCCGAGGCAGCGGAGGTGGCTGCCCAAGGCGTCGCGGAGGCCTCCCCGTGACACCCGAGGTGGGGGTGAGGATGCATGCGAGCCGGTGACCTGGCGGAACCGTTCCCGACGGTGTCGTTGTCCACGCAGGCCCTCGAAGCGGCGCGCCTGATCGGCGAGGCCAGGCTTCCCGGGCTCATCGTGTGTGACGACGACGGGTCCCCGCACACGGTGCTCGGGGGCTCGCAGGTGCTCCGGTTCATGATCCCGCGCTACATCCAGGACGACCCGACCCTCGCCCGCGTGTACGACGAGGACTCCTCCGAGAGGCTGCTCAGCAAGCTGTCGGACCGCAAGGTGAGCGACCTGCTGCCCAAGCGTCAGGACCGCGACGACCTGCCCGTCGTGGACGCGGACGCCACCACGGTCGAGATCGCCGCCGTGATGGCCCAGCTGCACAGCCCCGTCGTCGGCGTCGTGGAGAACGGGCGGGTGGTCGGCGCGGTCACGGTGAGCAGGCTGTTCGAGCACCTGTTCCCCGACCTGCCTCTCGAGCGAGAAGACCGCTTGCGGTGACGACGGCGCTGGTGCTGGTCGCCTTCCTCAGCGCCTATGTGCTGATCGCCACCGAGCGGATCCACCGGGTGGCCGCCGCGCTCGGAGGCGCGGCCGCCATGGTGGTGCTCGGTGTCGTCGACGCTCACGTCGCCTTCTTCAGCGAGGAGACCGGCGTCGACTGGAACGTCATCTTCCTGCTGCTCGGGATGATGGTGATAGTGGGTGTGCTGCAGCGCACCGGCATCTTCGAGTTCGTCGCGATCTGGTCGGCGAAACGCGCCGGTGGAAGGCCCTTCGCCGTCCTCGTGATGCTGATCGTCATCACCGCCGTCGCCTCCGCGCTGCTGGACAACGTGACGACCGTGCTGCTGATCGCGCCGGTCTCGCTGCTGGTGTGCGAGCAGATCGACGCGCCACCGGTCCCGTTCCTGATCGCGGAGGTGATGGCGTCCAACATCGGTGGCACCGCGACGCTCATCGGGGACCCGCCCAACATCATCATCGCCTCCCGGTCCGGGCTGAGCTTCAACGACTTCTTCCTGAACCTGGCCCCGATCGTGGTAGTGCTGCTGGTGGTCTTCATCGCCATGTGCCGGTTCATGTTCAGGTCGGCCTTCACGTTCCACCCGGAGCGGGTAGCGGCACTGATGAGCCTCGACGAGCGGGAGGCCATCCGCGACGTGCCGTTGCTGATCCGGTCCGGGCTGGTGCTGGCAGGTGTGCTCATGGGCTTCGTGACCCACTCCATGCTCGGCATCGAGCCGTCGCTGGTGGCTCTCCTGGGGGCCGGGACGCTGGTCGCCGTGTCCGGGCTGGATCCCGAGGACTACCTCGGGGACGTCGAGTGGGGGACCCTGGTCTTCTTCATGGGCCTGTTCGTGATGGTCGGGGCCCTGGTCGAGGTGGGAGTCATCGGGAAGCTGGCCGAGTCGGCGACCGAAGCCGTCGGGGACCGCTACTTCCTCAGCTCGACGCTGCTCATCTTCGGCTCCGCGGTGCTCTCCGGCGTCGTCGACAACATCCCCTACGTCACGACCTTGAGCCCCCTGGTGGCGGACCTCATCAAGGCAGGAGACGGCAGCGCCGGCTCGAACGCGGCCTGGTGGGCGCTGGCGCTGGGCGCGGACCTCGGCGGCAACGCCACCGCCGTCGGAGCGAGCGCCAACGTCGTCGTGCTGGGGATCGCCGCGCGCAACGGCCACCCGATCAGCTTCTGGACCTTCACCCGCTACGGCATCGTGGTGGCGACCGTCACCATCGTCATCGCCTGGGCCTACATCGCCCTCCGCTACTTCGCCTTCGCCTGACCCATCGGGCCGGTCAGGCTCGAGCCGGCCGCGCTGCCCCTCTGGATGCCTCTATGATCGGGCCCTCGAGCCGGTCAGGGCACGCCCGGCCCACCACCTGACGGGCCCGCTTGGAGAGGTGATCGATGTGACGACCGGTTCTCGACCGCACACCGTCCTGGCGATGGCCGAGAGCGACGCGTTCGGCTCGCTGCGCAAGCGCCCCACGTCGCGCAAGGAGCGGTTCGCGATGGGCAAGGCGCTGCGCAAGCAGGTGCCGCGCAGGTCCCTGGGGTGGTGGGAGCCGCCTGCCGACCGTCGCGACCCGATCCTGGTGATCAAGGAGTCGCACGAAGGGCGCCTCGACGAGCTGGTCCCGGTCCGGGTCAGCCGGATGGTCACCTCGCCGTACGGCTTCCTGCGCGGCACGGCCAGCCTGATGGCCGAGGACGTCGCCGGTCTGCCGGCCACCGGGATCACCCCGGTGATCTGCGGCGACGCGCACCTCGGCAACTTCGGCTTCTACGCCTCTCCCGAGGGTGAGCTGGTGATCGACCTCAACGACTTCGACGAGGCGCACCCGGGCGGCTGGGAGTGGGACCTGCGACGGCTCGTCGCCAGCATCTGGGTCGCCGGGCGCGAGAACTCCTCGAGTGAGAAGCAGTGCGCGGAGGCCGTCACCTCCTGCGTGTCGGCCTATCGCGACGAGGTCAACTTCCTCGCCGAGGAGCCGCTGCTGATGCGCTCCTACAACCGGCTGGACGTCAAGCGGCTGCACAAGACGGCGAAGAAGAAGACTCTGCGAGCGGAGATCGACCGGTCGGCCAAGCGGGCCCGGCACCGGACCAGTGACCGTGCGCTGCCGCGCTTCACCCGCGAGCACGAAGGGCGTCGCCACATCGTCGACGAGCCGCCGCTGATCACCCATGTGTCCGAGGAGGACAACGAGCAGATCGCGGCCGCGCTGGACGACTACCTGGCCACCCTGGCGCCGCACTGGCGGCGGATGCTCGGTGGCTACACGCTGGTCGACCTCGCCCACAAGGTGGTCGGTGTCGGCAGCGTCGGCCTGCGGGCCTATGTCGTCCTGCTCGAGGGGAGCAGCCCCGACGACGTGCTCTTCCTGCAGCTCAAGCAGGCCCGGCGGTCGGTGCTCGCCAGGTTCGTGCACGGCGACTCGGCCTGGCACGCCCACCAGGGCCAGCGGGTGGTGGAGTACCAGCAGGCCCTGCAGACGGTGAGCGACCCGCTGCTCGGCTGGACCACGGTCGGCGAGCGGCAGTACTACGTCCGGCAGTTCCGCAACATGAAGGGCACCATCCCGCTCGACGCCATCGGCCCGAAGGCCCTGGCCGACTATGCGGGCATCGTCGGCCACCTGCTGGCCAAGGGGCACGCCCGCACCAGTGGCGCGTCCATGATCGCCGGCTACACCGGACGGTCGGACAACGTGGACCGGGCGATGGTGCAGTTCGCGCGGGCGTACGCCGACCAGACCGAGGCCGACCACGCCGAGCTGGTCAAGGCCGTGCGCCGCGGCGCGGTCGCCGCATCGGAGGGCGCGCTGGAGCGCGTCGGCTCGGCCTTCCGTCCCTGACCGGTCGAGGTGTGACCGGCCACAGGGCCCTCAGTCGATCTCGAACTCCCCGAGGCGGTCCCAGTGGTCGCCCTCCATCAGCACGTTGCGGACCTGGGGTGTCTCGGCGACGTACTGGGGCAGCTCGGCCTGTGCCCGCTTGAAGTGGTCGGAGGTGACGTGTGCCTCGGCGGCGTCGTCCTTGAAGGCCTCGATCAGGACGTACTGGTTCGGGTCGTCGACGCTGCGCGACCACTCGAAGAACAGGTTGCCCTCCTCCGCGCGGGTCGACTGGGTGAAGTCCTTGGTGAGCTCGACCCACTGGTCGGCGTACTCCGGCTTCACCTTCCACTTGACGCAGATGAAGATCATGCGAGGCTCCCCTCGGGGCGGCGACAGACTCGGCGCGCATCGTGCCACGGACGTCGGAGGACGACCAGACCGCCCTCTCGTCGACTGAGAAAGACCCCGCCTAGGCTGGCCGCATGACCAGCCCCGGGTCGGTGCGCCGCACGCTGGAGATCCTCGAGGTGGTGGCGGACCTGGGCGGTGCCTCGGCGAAGGAGATCGCCGACGCCACCGGGCTGCCCCTGCCGACGGTCTACCGCCTGGTCCGCGAGCTCCTGGACAGCGACTACCTGGTCCACATCCGGGAGGAGAAGCGGTTCGAGCTGGGCTACAAGCTGCACCAGCTGGGGGTGTCCCTGCACCAGCAGATCGGGGTCCCGCGCGAGGTCCGCGCCGAGGTCACCGCTCTGCACCAGAGCATCGGGGCGGCCGCCTACTTCGCGGTCCACCGCGGGTCCCAGATCGCCCTGGTGTTCACCGCGGACTCCCCGGAGTTCCCTCGCCTGCGGCCCCTCGAGTTCGGGTTCCACGAGGCGGCGCACGCCACGGCGTTCGGGAAGATCCTGCTCGCCAACATGCCCGCCGCGCAGCGGGCGCTCCACCTCGACCCGGAGCCGATGCCGCGCTTCGGGCCGGGGACGATCACCAGCCACCGGCAGCTGACCGAGCAGCTCGACCGCGTCGCCGACCGGGGCATCGCCTGGGAGTTCGGTGAGTTCCAGGACGGCGCCACCTGCGCTGCGGCGGCCGTGCGGGGCGCCAGCGGTGTGCTCCTCGGCTCGGTGGCGGTGTCCGGCCCGGACGCCCGCTTCGCGACCGGACGGACCGAGGTCGAGGCCGCGCTGCGCAGCACGGCCTCCCGTCTCAGCCGGTTCTACCGGTCCGGTGACACCCGCTGTCCGGTCGGCAGCCGGTGACGGGCCGGTTTCTCACCGACCGATAAGCGCTCTTTGTCGCGCGGTCCGGCCTGCCTACTGTGGCCGCCGTCACATCAGTCCGTCCGTCACCCCCGGCGAACCTGGAGTCAGCCCGTGCCCGATCCGACCTCTCCCTCCATCGACGCGGCCGGCCGCCGGAACCTGGTCCGCCTGCTGCGCGCCGCCTACCCGCACCAGCGGTTCCCCGACGGGCCCTACGAGCGCACCGCGGACGCCGTCATCGCCCAGTGCGAGGGCGACCTGTGGCAGCGGCTGGTGATGACCGAGGGGCTGGCCACGCTGGACGCCCGCGCGGCGGCGGCCGCGCAGAAGAGCTTCGTCGACCTCGACGACGAGACCGCGCTCGCCCTGCTGCGCCGCATCGAGGACGCGGAGTTCTTCAAGGTCATCCGGAGCGTGGCCGTGGTGACGCTCTACGACGACGCCGAGGTGCAGCAGCTGCTCGGCTACGAGGGACCGTCCTTCGACCAGGGCGGCTACCTGCACCGCGGCTTCGACGACCTCGACTGGCTGCCGAACCCCCGCATCGAGGAGTACGACGGCCCCGAGCGCCTCATCGAGGTCGCCCCCGACGACGAGCCCACCAACGCTTCCACCCAGGCCTGAGGGAGTTCCGCAGCATGACCGAGAACAGCCAGAGCACGCACCCGGACCAGCGCTCCGACGCTGAGAGCCTCCCCTCCCAGCAGGAGCACTACGGCGCCACCATCGACCACGACGAGGAGGCCGTGGTCATCGTCGGCTCCGGCGCCGGCGGCGGCACCCTGGCCTACGAGCTCACCGCCAAGGGCATCCCCTGCGTGGTGCTCGAGGCCGGCCCCTACCTGATGCCGGAGGACTACGAGAACGACGAGTGGGCGTCGTTCAAGCAGATGGCCTGGCTGGACGGCCGGACCGCCTCGGGCCCCTACCGCGTCGCGCGGGACTTCCCGAACCTGCCGGCCTGGATCGTCAAGGCCGTCGGCGGGTCGACGACGCACTGGTCAGGAGCCACCCCGCGGTTCCGCGACCACGAGCTCAAGGCCAAGACCTACTACGGCAACATCGAGGGCGCGAACCTCCTCGACTGGCCGATCACGCTCGCCGAGCTGGCGCCGTACTACGACCGCGCCGAGAAGGCGATCGGGTCCACCCACCGTCACGGCCGCCCGCCGCTGCCTGCCAACAACAACTACAAGGTGTTCGCCAACGGAGCGGAGAAGATCGGCTACAGGTTCTACGCCACCGGTCCCTACGGCACCAACGCCGAGCCCTACGACGGCCGCCCCGCCTCGATCCAGGACGGCTTCAACTTCCAGGGCGACAAGAGCACCGCCAAGTGGAACACCGCGGTGCGGGAGATCCCCCGGGCGATCAACACCGGCAAGTGCGACCTCCGCTGCACCTCCCAGGCGGTGCAGGTCACCCACGACGCCGGCGGCCGGGTCAACGCGGTGCTGTACGTCGACAAGACCGGCGCCCTGCACCGGCAGGCGGCCAAGGTCGTCTGCGTGGCCGGCAACTCGATCGAGTCGCCGCGGCTGCTGCTGATGAGCGCCAGCGCGCTGCACCCCGACGGGCTCGCGAACAGCTCGGGACAGGTGGGCCGCAACTACATGCGCCACCTCACCGGGTCGGTCTACGCGCGCTTCGACGAGCCGGTCCACATGTACCGCGGCGAGACGATGGCCGGCATCATCGCGGACGAGGCGCGCCAGGACACCTCGCGCGGCTTCGTCGGCGGCTACTACATGGAGACCCTCTCGCTGGGTCCGGCGTTCCTCGCGGCCTTCGTGGACCCCGGGTCGTGGGGCCCGGAGTTCACCGGGGTGATGGACGCCTACGCGAACACCGCCGGGATGTGGATCGTCGGCGAGGACATGCCGCAGGAGACCAACCGGGTCAGCCTGCACCCGTCGGTGAAGGACCAGTGGGGACTCCCGGCGGCGGACGTCTGGTTCTCCGACCACCCGAACGACGTCGCGATGCGCACCCACGGCTACGGCCGCGCCGACCTGCTGTACGAAGCGGTCGGGGCGACGGGCGTCCACCACACCCCGCCGTACCCCGCCACCCACAACCTGGGCACCTGCCGGCTCAGCGACCGCCCCGAGGACGGGGTGGCCGACAGGTGGGGTCAGGCCCACGACGTGCCCGGGCTGTTCGTCAGCGACGGGTCGCAGATGACCACCGGTGGTGCGGCCAACCCCTCCCTGACGATCGTCGCGCTGGCGATCCGGCAGGCCGAGTACATCGCCGAGCAGCTCGGGAAGGGTGGTCTCTGAGGGGCCCTGCTGTTTCGACGTCTCATTCGACGGCTCCTTCGACGGCTCAGTCGATGGCTCCGCCGGCGGCGGCCACCACGGCGTCCCCGACCGGCGTCCGGCGGTAGAGGACCGACCGGCCGGACCGCGCGCGGGTGACCAGACCGGCGGCGTACAGCGCGGCGAGGTGGTCACCGATCCCCCCGAGGCTCTGGTGCAGGACGCCGACCAGCTGTGAGGTGCTGGTCGGGTCGTCGAGGGCGGTCAGCACGGCGGCCCGGGAGGAGCCGAGGAGCCGGGTCAGCCCGGTCGCCGCGTCGCTGCGGACCCGGCGCTCCCACAGCGACGCGACGCCGCGCGCCGGATAGACGAGCGCGGGCGGCCAGGGCGGGTCCAGGGTCAGGCCCAGCCCCGGCCAGATGAACACCGAGGGCACGAAGAGAAGGCCCACGCCACCGAGGTCGGCCTCCTGGTCCGGCCACCGCAGTGACTCGATCCGGCCGTCGCGCCACCTCAGGTCGGGGTGGAGGTCGCCCAGGGCCCCGGCCCAGCCGGCGGAGACCAGCCGACCGGCACGGTGCACCACGTCCCGCTCGAGGATGGCTCGCAGGAGTGGCCAGTCCGGCGCCAACAGGAGGTGCCACGCGGCGGCCAGGACGTCGGCGACGTGCTCGGTGACCTGATCGCCGGTGAGCACGGCCCCGATCCGCGGGTCGACCGACGGCTGCCGGGCCAGCGCGGCGGCCACCTCGGCGTGGGCCTGGGGCAGCGGGGTGGTGCGCACCGTCTGCAGGAGGTCGTCGATGGTGGTGGCGATGCCTGACGGGGGCGGGGACAGGAAGTCGGCGCCGTACCCGGGTGGCTGCAGGGCGAGCACGGCGTCGACGTCGACCTGCTCGCGCAGCGCCCGGTAGTGGCCGTGCGTGCGGTCCAGCCACGGCTGCAGCGCCGAGGTCCTGCGCTGCGGCGGGTCCGCGAGCACCCGCAGGGCGTTCACCAGCTCGAACAGTGGTGAGATCGCGAACCGGCTGTGCACCAGGTCCTCGCTCCCGACCGCGATCCGCAGCACCACGGCAGCACCTTTCGTCGTACGGCGAAAGAGTACCGCGCCGTGGGTCGCCGCCTGCAGGGTTGCGGACATGGCAACCACGGCGGCGCACCAGCCCCTGACGACGTACCGGTCGGTGTTCGCGAGCGGGCAGTTCCGGGTGCTGTACGGCACGAGCCTGCTCTACGGGCTCGGCTTCACCCTCGAGATCCTGGCGTTGTCCGTGCTGGTCTTCACGCGGACAGGCTCACCGCTCCTGGCTGCGGTGGCGTTCGGCATCGGCTTCCTGCCCCAGGTGGTGGGTGGCGCCCTCCTGGTCTCACTCGCCGACCGGTGGCCGCCACGAACCGTCATCACGACGGGTCTGCTGGTCCGCGCGGCACCCGGGCTCGCCATCGGCCTGCTGCCGGAGCTTCCGGTGGCGGCGATGCTGGGCATGGTCGCTGCCGCGGCCGCCGTCGCACCGGTGTTCGGCGCCGCGACCGCCGGCCTGCTGCCCGACCTGCTCGACGGCGACCGCTACGTCCTCGGTCGCTCGATCTTCGGGCTGACCGGCTCGGCCACCCAGATCCTCGGCCTGGGCCTCGGCGGGGTGGTCCTGGCGGTCCTCGCTCCCCGGCAGCTGCTGCTGGTCGCCGGCTCCGTCCTGGCAGCGGCCGCCGTCGCGGCCCGCCTCGGCCTGCACCACCGGCCGGCCGGGGCCCGGACGGCCGAGTCCCACGGCGTGCTCCGCGCCTCGGTCACCGGCAACACGAGCCTGCTGGCCGACGCGCGGGTCCGCGGGCTGCTGCTCGCACAGTGGCTGCCGGCCTGGTTCGTCACCGGCGCCGAGTCGCTGATCGTGCCCTACACCGCCTCGATCGGCCGGCCGGCCGGCTCCGCCGGCGTGCTGCTCGCCGCCCTTCCCGTCGGCATGCTGGTCGGCGACCTGGTCGTCGGCAGGTGCCTGCGACCGGCCGTCCGCGAGCGCCTGTCGCTCCCGCTGGCCGCCGGCATGGGCCTTCCTCTTCTGGTGTTCGCCCTGCACCCGCCGCTGCTGGTCGCCACCGGACTCCTCGGCCTCGCGGGCGCCGGCTTCGGCTACCAGCTGGGCATCCAGCAGGCGTTCCTGGACAGCGTTCCGGGGAGCCTGCGCGGGCAGGCGTTCGGGCTGAACACCACCGGCCTGATGGGTGGTCAGGGACTGAGCACGCCTGTCGCTGGAGCTGTCGCCGCGGTCCTGGGGGTCGGCCCGGCGATGGCCGTCGCAGGTGCTGCCACCCTCCTGGCGGCAGGTGCGCTCAGGGCTCACCTCAGGCCGCGGGCTGACCTGTCCGTGCACGTGAAGTCCGTCGGTGATCAGGACGGAAACTGACCGTTGTGGTCCCTATCGTGGGGTCATGACCACCAACCACAGCACTCCATCCACCCCGCTCTCGGCCCCGGACGTGCTCGCAGCCGAGCGCGCCGACATCGTCGAAGCCCTGCAGAGGCATCGCGGTCTCTTCCGGCACACCGTGGCCGGACTGAGCGATGACCAGGCCCGCCTCACCCCCACGGTGAGCGCCCTGTGCCTGGGCGGGCTCATCAAGCATGTCGCCTCCGTCGAGCAGCAGTGGGTGCGGTTCGTCCACGAGGGGCCGGCTCCGACCCCGGACGTCGACTGGGCGAGCATCGACTGGTCGAACCCGCCGCCCGAGGTCCAGCAGTACGCCGACGGGTTCCGGATGGTCGAGGGTGAGACGCTTGCCGGCCTGCTCGAGAGGTACGACGGGATCGCTGCCGCCACCGACGAGCTCGTGCGGAGCGTCGACCTCGACGAGCGGAAGCCGCTGCCGAAGGCTCCATGGTTCGAGCCCGGAGCGTCGTGGAGCGCCCGCCGCGTCCTCATGCACATCCTGGCCGAGACCGCTCAGCACGCCGGTCACGCGGACATCCTGCGCGAGACGATCGACGGGCAGAAGTCCATGGGCTGACCAGGGCGCCGCTGGCTCCTTGACTCTCGAACACCTGTTCGATAAGATGCAGGGATGGAGCAGGTGGAGCTGGCCGGTCTGGTGGGGGTCCTGGCTGGGCTGCGGCCGGCCGGGGACGTCGCCCGGGTGGAGATGCTGCGGGTGCTGGAGCAGGTGACGTGCGCGGCGGCGGGGGCGCAGGCGCGGATCACCGCGGAGCTGTCGGACTCCCAGCGCGCCGCCCAACGCGACGCGGGGGTCCCGGCCCGCAGGGTAGGCATCGGGGTGGCCGCGCAGGTGGCGCTGGCGCGGCGGGAGTCCCCGTTCCGCGGCCGCCAGCACCTGGGTCTGGCGCTCGCGCTGCGGGAGATGCCGCACACCGCGGCCGCCTTCTCCGCCGGTGAGGTCACCGAGTGGCGGGCCACCGTGCTGGCCCGGGAGACCGCCTGCCTGACCCGGGCGGACCGGGCCACCGTGGACGCCGAGCTCGCGGCCCGTCCAGGTGGGCTCGGGGCCCTGGGGGACCGGGAGGCGCAGACCGAGGCCCGCCGGATCGGCTACCGGCTGGACCCCTACGCGATCACCCGACGCGCCGCGCAGGCGGAGACCGACCGGCGGGTCACCGTCCGGCCGGCACCGGACACGATGACGTTCGTGACCGGGCTGCTGCCGATGAAGCAGGGCGTCGCGGTCTACGCGGCCCTCACCCGCCACGCCGACACCCTCCGCTGCGAGGGCGACCCCCGCAGCCGCGGCCAGATCATGGCCGACACCCTGGTCGAACGGGTCACCGGACAGGCCACCGCGACCGGGGTCCCCGTCGAGATCCACGTGGTGATCACCGACGGCGCGCTGCTCGCCACCGACGACCTGCCCGCCGACGTCGACGGGTTCGGGCCCGTCCCGGCCCCGATGGCCCGACAGTGGCTCACCGACCCCGAGGCGACCGTCTTCCTCCGCCGCCTCTACACCACCCCCGACGGCCAGCACCTGGTCGCCATGGACTCGACCCGACGCACCTTCACCGGCGGCCTGCGCCGGTTCATCGGCCTACGCGACCGGTCCTGCCGCACCCCCTGGTGCGACGCCCCCATCCGACACATCGACCACCCCCACCGAGTCACCGACGGCGGCCCCACCACCGCCACCAACAGCCAAAGCCTCTGCGAAGCCTGCAACCACGCCAAAGAAGCCCCCGGCTGGCACGCCCGAGCCACCGGCGACCACATCGAGACCATCACCCCCACCGGCACGCACCACCACAGCCGACCACCACCACCCGTCGGCGCCTCCAGAAACATCTCCAGGATCGAGGCCCGCCTCGGCACGCTCGTCCTGCTCCACACCGGCTGAGCCGTGAGCAGTGCAGGCTGGTGGACACGACCACGCGGGAGGTCCATCATCGTGCGCATCCCCTGCAGGAGGACACAGCCATGCGCGCGCTACGCATCATCCCCAACCTCCGAGTGCCTGACATCGAGGCCACGAAGGGGTTCTACACCGACTTCCTGGGGCTGGGCACCGAGGAGTTCAACATGGGGTGGGTGGCCCGCTACACGGCTCCCGACACCGGCGCGCACGTCCAGCTCGTCACGCGTGACGAGACCTCACCGGAGGACTCGGTCATGTCGGTGTGGACCGACGACGTCGACGCTGCCTTCGAGGAGGCCCGCAGGCTCGGCTACGAGATCGTGCACCCGCTGAACACGGAGTCGTGGGGCGTACGACGGTTCCTGGTCCGGGCCCCGGACGGCAACGTCGTCAACGTCCTGAACCACCGGGTCTGAGGCAGCCGCTCGCGCTGAGCGGCGTCGTGGGGAGCGCGACGTGGACCTGAGGAATGCTCTGGCACGGTCGGCCGCTGCGGCAGCCGCCCTGCTGGTGTGCGCGTCCTGCAGCTCGGAGAAGCCCTGCGAGAGGACACCGACGCACAGGTCGGGGTGCGCGGCCCTGAGGTTCGAAGGCGGCTCCTACGACGAGTGGCGCCCCTTCCGCGGCCCGACGGTCCTGCAGGAGCTCGGCGACGGCACCTACCCGGCGTGCAACACCGCCCACTGTGCCGGCGGCGGCGACCCGGGAGGGTCCGGGGCGACCGACGTGTGGCGGCTCGAAGGTGTGGACCCGGCCCGGGCACTGGTCGGGCTGAGGCTGGACACCAATACCCGGGTGATCTTCGTGAGGATCGGCGTCGACCCGGACACGCTGCACCCCAGGGAAGGGCTCGGCTGAGGTGCACCTTCCGGCGTGGTCCTCAGCTGGTCCAGGCCCGCCACAGGGCGGCGTACTCACCGTCCAGGGCGACCAGCTCGTCGTGGCTGCCCATCTCGACGATCCGTCCGTCGATGACCACGGCGACCCGGTCGGCGTCGTGGGCGGTGTGCAGCCGGTGCGCGATGGCGATCACGGTGCGGCCCACCAGCAGCGCGTGCACGGAGCCCTCGATCGTCCGGGCGGTCCGCGGGTCGATGAGCGAGGTCGCCTCGTCGAGGACCAGGGTGTGCGGGTCCGCGATGACCAGCCGGGCCATCGCGACCTGCTGCGCCTGGGCGGGCGTCAGGGCCAGGTTGCCGGACCCGACCCGGGTGTCCAGCTGCTCGGGCAGCCGGTGCACCCAGTCCGCCGAGCCGACCGCGTCCAGCGCCGCCCACACCTCGCCGTCGCCGGCCGTCCCCCGGCCGAGCACGATGTTGTCCCGCACCGACCCGACGAACACGTGGTGCTCCTGGGTGACCAGGGCGACCTCCTCACGAAGCTCCTCCAGCGGCAGGGCCACCAGGTCGACCCCTCCGACCCGGACGGATCCGGTCCGTGGCCCGTTGATGCCCGCGAGCAGCCGACCCAGCGTCGACTTCCCCGAGCCGCTCGGCCCGACGACCGCGATCCGCTCGCCCACCCGGGGCCGCAGGTCCACGCCGTGCAGCACGTCGTGGCCGGGACGGTAGGCGAAGCGGAGGTCCTCCCCGACCAGCTCCGTGCCCACCGGGACCGCTGCGCCCGGCTCACGGTCCGGGGGCACGGTGGCGATGCCCAGCAGCCGCGCCGTGGACGCGGCGCCGACCTGCAGCCGGTCGACCTCCCCGACGAGCCGGTCGAGCGGACCGGAGAGCGCCTCGACGTACAGCACGGCAGCGGTGATCTGGCCGAGCGTGACGTAGCCGTTCCAGTAGCCCCAGGAGCCGACCAGCACCGTGACCACCCGCGGTGCGTTGAACGCGATGTCGATGACCGTGAAGAGCAGGTTGCGCAGCGTCATCCCGTAGCGCTCCGCCTGGCCCGACACCGCGACGTCGTCCTCACCGGCACGCACCCGGCGCCTCGCCAGTCCGAGCGCCTCCACGGTGCGCGCGCCCTCGACCGTCTCGGTGAGCGTCGTGTTGATCCGTGAGTACGTCGCCCCCTCGGCGATGTAGCAGACCGACGCCCGGCGCAGGTAGCGCCGCACCTGCACCACCGAGGGGGACAGGACGAGCATCGCGGGCAGCGCCAGCAGCACGGAGTTGAACAGCATCGCGGCCACCGACAGCACGACGGTGAGCATCGTGATCACGGCGGTCGGGAGACCGAGCTGGACCGCCCGGCTCATCGTGCCCACGTCCCGGGTCACCCGGGTGACGAGGTCGCCGGTGCTGGCGCCCTCGACCCGGCTCAGCGGCAGCCGGAGGATGGTCTCGACGACGTACTCCCGCATCGAGGCCAGCAGGTTCTGGCCGAACAGCGTGGACGTGACCTGGCCGGCGAACGTGAACGCCGCCTGCGCCGCGACGACCGCCAGGATCACCAGCGTCAGTGACCCGAGGTGCGAGGCGGAGCCGGGGGCGGTGACCCGGTCGATGAGCTGCCCGAGCAGCCGGGGTACGGCGAGCGCGGCGCCTGCCGCCAGTGCGTTGAGAAGGACCAGCGCGGCGAAGGACCGGCGCCGTTCGCCGATCATCGCGAGGACGAAGCGCACCACCGCACGGTCGTCGGCGACCGGCCACCCTCGCACCGGGCTGCGCGATTCCGCGTAGACCCGCTCGGCCCGTTCGCGCCGGAGCCGGTGCCGGGTGCGCATCGCCGCGACCCACTCCCGCACCGAGGCGGGACGTGGCGTCCCTGCGAGCTCGGGCGGCAGGACCGGTGGGTCCAAGGCGCGGTCCCGCCAGGTCGCGGCCGAGGTGGACAGGAGGTCAGACACGGCTGGCCGCCTCCTCGGTGCGCAGCACCACGTCGCGGTATCGGGGCTCCTGCGACAGCAGCTCGTCGTGGGTGCCCTGGGCGACCACCCGGCCACCCGCGAGCAGCACGACGCGGTCGGCGTGGTGCAGCCAGAGGGGGGACACGGTGGTCACCACCGTGGTCCGGCCCCGCCGGTGCCTCGCCAGCCGCTCGGCGATCCGGGCCTCGGTGTGGGCATCCACGGCAGAGGTCGGCTCGACCAGCACCAGAACCCTCGCGTCGAGCGAGAGCGCCCGTGCGAGCACGATCCGCTGACGCTGGCCGCCGGACAGGCCGCGGCCCCGCTCGTCGAGCCGGCCCGCCCAGCCCCCCGGGAGCGCGTCGTAGACGTCCTCCGCGGACGCCGTACGCAGGGCCGCCTCGGCCTGCTCGCGGGTCAGCAGCCCGTGCGGGTCGACGGCGTCCTGCAGGGTGCCGGCGAACAGCTGGCTGCCGGTGTCGCTGACCACGATGGTGCGGCGCACCTCGTCCAGCGGGACCCGGCTCAGGTCCACCCCGCCGTAGGTGACGCCCCACGGCCGGGCCGCGCGTGCGTCGTCCCGCTCGGCCAGCAGCCGGCGTCGTTCGCGACGCTCCGCCCGTGCCCGACGGCCACCTCCACGACCGGCCCGTCGCCCATCGCTCGGCTCCATCAGCGGCGGCGGATCCTCCTCGACGGTGAACCACCGTCCGAGCCGGTCGGCGAGCGCCGCGGAGGACTCGGGCACCGGGCTCACCACGACCGTCAGCTCCCCGGGACGAGCGACGAAGCCGCTCGCGGCGTCCACCAGCTCCCCGTCGCCGGGCAGCGACAGCGGGTCGAGGGGCGGCCGCCAGGGCGGACTCAGCTCGAGCACCGCGATGGCCTTCCGCGCCGACACCAGCGCCCGGGTGAGCTTCTGCGCGAACTCGAAGAACGTCTGGATCGGGCCGACCATGAACAGCCCGTAGCCGAGGAAGCTCACCAGCTCCCCGACGCTCAGCGTCCCCGAGTCGACCGCGCGGGTGCCGGCATACATCAGCAGCACCAGGAAGCAGCCCGACATGAGCACGCCCACCGCCTCGGCCGCGGCCTGCCACACACCGGCGGAGACGCCCGCGTCCCGGGTCAGCCGGGACTGCCGCGCATAGCTGCGGCCGAACGTGTCCTCGCCCCCGATCCCGCGGAGGATCCGCAGGCCGGCGACGATGTCGGTGGCCCTCGACGTCAACGTGGAGGTGCGCGTCCGCTCCGTCTCCTGGCGACGGTGCAGTGGCCGCAGCAGCGGCAGGGCGACGCCGACGAGCACGGGCGCCGCCGCCAGGACCATCAGGCCCAGCGGCGGCGAGGTCAGCAGCACGATCGTCGCGACGGCCAGGTAGGACACCAGCTGCGACAGGCTCCGCGCCGTGATCTCGGTCAGGCCGCCGAACTCGTCCGCGTCGCTTGCTGCCACGCTGAGCACCTCACCGGTGGGGGTACGTCGAGGAAGGACGTGCCCCAGGTGAACGGCCTTGCGGGTCACCGTCAGCGTGGTGCCGTAGAGCGAGATCAGCCAGCTGCGGACCACCAGCGTGTGCATCGCGATGCCGAACACCGCGCCGACGACCGTCACGACCAGGAGCAGGCCGGTCCACTGCCACGTCGCCGCGGCGGAGTGGGCGATGATGCCTCGGTCCACCGCACGCCCGACCAGCCACGGCCCGACCGTCATCGGGAGCTGCCAGAGGATGCCGACCAGGGTCGCGCTCATGATGACGGCGGACTGCTGCCTCATCTGCCAGAGCAGGAACCGGGTCGGCGACCGCAGGTCCGGCTCGGAGGTGGGGGTCTCATCCGCGAACGTGGCGAAGACGCTGACCGGTGGAGGGAAGTCGTGCATCGCCACCGAGGCTAGATGCCGCAGGCTGGGCAGTCGAACAGATTACGTCGACGGGTCGAGTGCCGGGCGCGGCACGGCCAGGACCGGGATCTAAGGTCGTCGGTGTGAGCGAGCTTCCCGTCCTCGAGGTTGACGAGCAGCGGATCCTCGGCGCCCTGCTGGAGAAGCAGGCGACGGTGCCGGCCTCCTACCCGCTCACGGCGAACGCGCTGCGGACCGCCTGCAACCAGACGAGCAACCGGGACCCCGTCACCGACCTCGACCAGGAGACCGTCGAGCGGACCGCCCGGGGGCTCAAGGAGCGCGGGCTGCTGCGGATCGTCTGGTCGGACACGGGCCGGCGGACCCTGAAGTACCACCAGACCCTCGACGAGCGGCTCGGTCTCGACCCGGACGAGCGGGCCCTGCTCACCGTGCTGCTGCTCCGGGGCCCGCAGACCCCCGGCGAGCTGCGTGCACGCACCGAGCGGCTGCACGCGTTCGCGGACCGCGGTGAGGTCGAGGCGAGCCTGCGCCGGATGGCGGTGCACCGGATCTCCGGCGACCCGGCGCCTCTGGTGCGCGAGCTCGAACGCCGGCCCGGGCAGCAGGACCGGCGCTGGGTGCACCTCCTCGGGGTCGTCCCGCAGGTGCCGGCGGCCGTGGTCGCGGCGGCGGTCGACCGGGACGCGGTGATCGCCGAGGGTCCGGAGCAGCGCGACGTGCGCGTGCGGTCTTCCTACGACGCCGTCGCGGCCGACTATGCCGACCAGCTGGTCGAGGAGCTGCGGGAGCTGCCGTTCGAGGCGTGGCTGCTGGACCGGGTGCTCGCACACGCCGGCTGGCATCCCGTCGTGGACGCCGGGTGCGGCCCGGGTCACGTCACGGCCTACCTGGCGGAGGGCGGCGCAGACGCGACGGGCATCGACCTCTCCCCGGCGATGGTGGCCGAGGCGGAGCGCCGCTTCCCCGAGGGCACCTACCAGGTCGGGGACCTGCGGCGGCTGAGCCGGCCCGCGACCAGCTCGGGCTGGGCGGCGGTGCTCGGGTGGTACTCACTGATCCACCTCGCCGCCTCCGAGCTGCCCGACGCGGTCGCCGCCCTGGCCCGCCCCCTCGCGGTGGGTGGGTGGCTGGTGCTCGGCCTGCACGCCGGTGCGGAGGTCCGGCACCTCGAGGAGTGGTTCGGCCACGACGTCGACCTGGACTTCGTGCTGCACGAGCCGGCGTTCGTGGTGGGCGTCGTGGAGGGCGCGGGCCTGGTCGACGTCGAGTGGTACCTCCGCGGACCGATCACCGCCCGGGGCGAGACCACGCAGCGCCTCTACGTCGTCGGGCGCCGGCCGTTGTGATGTCGCTCTGATCTCCTCGTCGCACGGTGTGTCCGGGCCGCACAAGCGGTCCGCCACCGGGACGGTCCCAGCCCCGTCCACGACCGAGGAGAACCATCATGAACCGCTACACCGCTGCGCTCGCTCCGGCCCTCGTCGTCGCCGCCACGGCGTCGACCCTGCTGACGGCACCGGCCGAGGCGGCCACCGCCAGGAAGGGTTGCGTCGTCGCCCCGGTGCGCCCGGCAGCGACCAACCGCGTCGACGCGAGTGGCAACCGCCTGGTCGACTACAAGATCAACGTCGTGTGCGCGGGCGGGCGTACCGTGCAGATCCAGCAGCTCCGGCTCGAGGAGGACGTCCTTCCTCGCGACATCGACGCGGTCGACGACGTGACCGGCATCGGACTGCGCACGCTCAACTTCACCGGCGGTGCCGGGGTCCGGAAGGTCCGCGTGCGGGTGGCCCTGCCCAACACGCCCGGTGACGGGCCGGTCGAGGAGGTCTACCACAAGGTGCGCTTCCGGGTCACCACCCCGACCGGCACCACGGCGTGGACCCCGTTCGAGTCGAGTCGGGTGCGCGCGATCCACAGCTGACCGGCGGGTGCGTGGGGCGGCGGTATCATCGCCGTCCCTGCGCACTCCTCCTCGTGTGCCCCCCTCACAGAGTCGGCGCCCCTTGCGACTGCTCGTGGTCGCGGCCGCCGGCTGCGGCAAGACCGGCTCCATCGACGCAGACCTCCCCCCAGGTGGCCTACGGCAGTCCGCGGCCTCGCTCCTCGAGCGGTCGGTGCCCACCGTCTCCTGGCTCGGCGTCGACGACCTGGACGCCCTGGGTCCCGAGCAGCAGGCCGTCGTCCTCGACAGGATCGCCGCCCTGCCGAACGACGTCGGGGTCACGATCGCCTCGCGCGTGCCGCTCGAGCCTGCGCTCCGCAGCCGGCTGCGCGGCGAGTTCGTCGAGCGCGGTCCCCGGGACCTGGCTCTGGGACCTGCCGACATCGCCCACCTGCTGGCGGACGCGTACGGCGTCCCGGACCCCGAGGCGGCCGCACGGGTGCACGAGCTCACCGCCGGCTGGCCGACACTGGTGCACTTCGCCGCCGATGTCCTCGCCCACCGACCGGACCAGGACCTCCACGAGGCCCTGACCGGACCGGCCACGGCGGCCGTGACCTGGCTGGAGGTCGAGGTCCTGGGCGACGTACCGCCGGCCGTGCGAGACCTGCTCGGCCTCGTCGGTCGGCTGGGACCGGTGACCCAGGACCTGTGTGACACCCTCGCGCCCGGCAACGGCCACGTCGTGGACCGCCTGTTTCGCGGCGGCCTGCTGGTCCCACGCAGACGGCTCAGCAGCGAGACGCTGGAGCTGGTGCCGGTCGTGGCCGGTGCCCTGGCCGCCACTCGAAGGCGCTCTGCCGGCGATGGTGCCGGCCTGCTCGCGGCGGCCGGCTGCCACGAGGGCGCGGGGCAGGTGCTCGCGGCCGCCCTCGCATTCTCCCGGGCCGGTGCGCACTCGGACGTGGTGCGCCTGCTCCAGACCCACGGTGAGCAGATGCTCCGGCAAGGTGATGCCGCAGCGGTCGCCCGCCTGGTCCGGTCACTTCCGCGGTCGTCCCGATCGGCGCTGTCGGGAAGCTTCCGGTTGCTGTACGCCGACGCGCTGCGGATGTCCGGAGACTCGGCGTCGGCCCTGCGCGAGCTCGGTCCTCTCGTGCAGGACGCCGAGCGCGACGGCTGGACGTCCGCCCTGGCCTCCTCGCTGGCCGCGGTCCACTACATGCGCGGTGACCTGCAGGCCGCTCTCGACGCCACCGGACGCGTGGCACCGGGAGCAGTTCCGATCGACCACGCAGGCATCGAGCTGCGGGCCTGCCGGGTGCACGTCATCGCCTCGCTCGGCCGCGCCGACGACGCGCGGGCGCTCGCCGCCGACACGCTGGCGGCCGCCGAGCGAACCGGGGACCCGAGGTCACTCGCCGTCGCTCACCTGGCGGTGGCCCGCACGTCACCCGGCTCGCGCAAGGAGGCCCACCACGAACAGGCGCTGCACGCCGCCACCACCGCCGACGACGTAGCGACCGCCTCCCGCATCCTGGTGAACCAGTCGTGCCTCCTGCTCGCGGGTGCGCGGTACGGCGAAGCGGTCATCGCCGCGCGCGAGGCGGTGCGGCTGGCCGAGGTGGGCAGCCGCACGGGTCGTTACGCGGCGGCCCTCCACAACCTGGGCGAAGCACTGACCCGCGTCGGTGCCTACGAGGAGGCCGCCTGGCAGCTGCAGCGCGCGAACGCACTGTGCCGGAGGCTCGGGCCCGGACGTGCCGTCGGGCTGCTGGGGCTCGCGGAGATCCACCGCGAGCTCGGCCACGACGAGCAGGCCCGTGCTGCCTACGAGGAGTCGGCACAGCTCGCCCGGGCAGCGGGCGAGCTGCAGGTGCTGGTGCCTGCCCTGGCGGGCCTCGCCCGGGTGCCTACGACTGCTGCGGACGCCGCCCTCGCGGCTGCGCAGGAGGCGCGGCGGATTGCCCCGCCGTCGCTGCTGCCCTTCGCCCTCACCGCCCTCGGGTGGGTGGCGATCACCCGCGGCGACCGGAGGTCCGCTGCCGGTCTGGCCGCCGACGCCGACGTAGCGGCGCGCGGCGTGCATGCCCTGGACCTGCTCGCGGAGGCACTCGAGCTGACGGCCGCTGCGACCGATGACCCGGAGGTGGCGCGGCGAGCACTGTCCGAGGCGCTGGCCATCTGGCGGTCGGGCGGTGCCGTCCCTGGCGAGGCACGCGTCCAGGTGCTCCTCGGTCGGCTGGACCACGCTGACCGGACCGCGTGCTCACATGCCCGTGACGCCACGAAGCGCCTGCGCAGCCTGGGCGTCTTCCAGGTGCACGGTCGTCCCCTCACCGACGAGACGGTGAGCCTGCAGGTGGCGGTTCGGGTCCTCGGCGGGTTCGACGTACGGGTCGACCAGCGTCCTGTGCCGCTCACCGCCTGGCGGTCCCGGCAGGCGCGGACGCTGGTGAAGATCCTCGCCGCCCGCCGCGGTCGGCCGGTGACGCGGGACCGTCTGTGTGAGCTGCTCTGGCCTGACGCGGATCCTGCCAGGACGGGTCACCGGCTCTCGGTGCTGCTCGCTACCGTGCGTGGTGTCCTCGACCCCCAGCGTGCGTGGCCACCCGACCACTACGTGGCTGCCGATCTCCGGGGACTGTGGCTGGACCTGCGCCACGTCGACCTCGATGCGGACCGACTGCTGCGCGACGCCGCCGTGGCGGCCGAGCTGATGGACGCGGGCGATCCCGAGCGGGCGCGGGAGATCCTGAGCGAGGTCGACGCGCGCTACCACGGTCCGGCCTTCGAGGACGAGCCCTACGAGGACTGGGCCGACGGCTTCCGTGAGGAGGTCCGGGCCTCCTGGCAGCGATCACTGCGCCGGCTCGCCTCCCTGCACAGCCGGCAGGGCCGCGTCGCCGATGCACAGCTCCTGCTGGTGCGGCTTCTCGCCTCGGACCCGTACGACGCCCCGATGCACCGGCTGCTGGTGCGCACCCTGGCCCGGGCCGGACGGCACGGGGAGGCCGAGCGCGCGTTCACCCGGTGGGCCGACGCGATGGCGTCCATCGGGGCCCCACCGCCGGACCGAGGGCTCCTCGTCGGATCCGTTCTGACGTCACGATGACGCGGCCCAGACACTCTCGTTCCACTGCCAGGTCGACAGTGCGCGTCCCAGCGGCGCGCGACACATGAGGGAGAAACCGATGAACAGGAACACCACCCGCACCATCGCAGTGATGTCCACCGCTGCGGCCGTCATGCTGCTCGGTCTGGGGGCTTCCGCGGATGCCTCCGGGACCGACCCGTGCCCCCTGCCCGGGAACGTGATCATGGGAGGAGGGGGACCGGACACCATCTGGGGAACGTCCCGCGACGAGCTCATCTATGGGCTCGCCGGTGACGACCACATCGACGGCGGTGGGGGGAACGACGTGATCATCGGGGGTCCCGGCGACGACATCATCCGAGGTGGGAAAGGCAACGACTGCCTGGCCGGCGGCACCGGGGGTGACCGGCTCATCGGAGGCGACGGTGAGGACGAGCTTCGCGGGGACGATCAGGACGACTTCTTCGACGGCGGGCCGGGCAAGGACTCACTCGACGGCGGCGACGGGTGGGACTCCGACGTGCACCCGGACGGTCTCGACACCGTACTGCGAGTGGAGCACTGAGCGGCGGTGCTCCTTGCCGCGAGGCCGCGGGGCCGGGGTGACTACTTGTCCAGGAACGTCAGGAGGGCCGAGTTGAACTCGTCGGCGTGGCTGAGGTTGACCCCGTGCGGGCCACCCTCGATGAGGACCAGCTCACTGTCGGCGACCTTCTCGTGGGTCAGCTTTCCGGAGCCCTCGAAGGGCACGATCCCGTCGCTGTCACCGTGGATCACCAGGGTGGGAACGTCCACCGCCTCCAGGTCCTTGCGGAAGTCGGTCGTCGCGAAGGCGTCCATGCAGCCGAGCGCGGCCTCCTGGTCGGACTGCTGGCACACGGCCACCGCCTCCTGACGCTGCTCCTCGCTGACCTTGAGCGCATCCCCGGCGGTGAAGAACTGGCGGGTGAAGTCCTCGAAGAACGCGTCGCGGTCATCCTCGAGCCCCTGACGCATCCCCTTCGCCGTCTCCTCGTCGAGCGGGCCGTCCGGGTTGTCCTCGGACCTCATCAGGCAGGGCGGCACGGCGGCTGCGAAGACGACGCTGTGGATGCGGTCCGTGCCGTGCCGTGACACGTACCGTGCCACCTCACCACCGCCCATGGAGAACCCGACCAGGGTCACGTCGCGCAGGTCGAGGTCGGACAGGATGTTGTCCAGGTCGTCCGACAGGGCGTCGTAGTCGTAGCGGTCACCAGGTCCAGACGCGCCGAACCCCCGGCGGTCGTAGGTGACCACGCGGTAGCCGGCCTCGCGCAGTGCGCCCTCCTGGGCACCCCAGGACGTGTGGGACAGCGGCCAGCCGTGGATCAGCACGACGGGCCGACCCTCGCCATGGTCGTCGCGCACGTAGAGGTTGTGCGCGCCCACCGACTTCCCGGCTGTGCTGCCGCTCTCAGTGTCTGTGGTCTCGGTGTCTGTGGTCTCGGTGTCCGTGGTCTGGGCGTCCGGGGTAGGGGTGTCCGGGGTCTCGTCCGACATGGGTGGCTGCTCCTTCGTCGTGGGGGCCGCGAGATGCATGAGGTACCCCGATCCGCGCGACGGACACGCGCGCTCCCCGTGGCTGTGTCAGGTCGACGTGTCGCGGCGTTACGCCGCCTTCGCGCGCGGACTAACGCAACGACACCTGCTCCACCATCTGGCTGATCTGCAGCGTGGGCTGGATCTCGGTGTAGTTGGGTATGTCGGCCATGATCTCCTTCGAGTGCGGGCCGAACCCGGTGTCGTAGGCCTCAACCGAGTCGAACAGCAGGTGCCCGGCCGCCTCGAACGGCGGTGGCGCGTCCGCGGTCCCGCCGCGGATCCCGCGCTCGACGTGGTAGCCCTTGAGAGCCTCACCGACGAGCCTGGCGACCATCGGCATGTGGCTCTCGCGGTAGTACTCGTGGTCGAAGGTCTTGTCCTCGTCGTGGGGGTACAGCACGCTCACCTTGATCATCGGGCTCTCCTTCTCGTGCCTGGCGTCTGACGGCCCGGTCCGCGCCGGCGGGCAGCCGGCGCTGAGGTCAGCGTAGGGCGCCTGGGCCGAGGTCCCGGATGCGGCCGGGCAGGATGGGTCGATGCACACGGTTCGCACCGCCCACACGGGAGACCTCGACGCTGCGACACTCGGCTCCGCCCGTGCCCTGCTGTACCACGTCTTCGACGACATGACCGAGCCCGACTGGGAGCACTGCCTGGGCGGGATCCACGCCCTCGTGTGGGAGGGGAGCGACCTGGTCGGTCACGCGGCCCTCGTCCAGCGCCGGCTGTTGTACGACGGACGAGCGCTGCGCACCGGCTACGTCGAGGGGGTCGCCGTGCGCGCCGACCACCGCCGCCGCGGCTACGGCGCGGCAGTCATGGAGCCGCTGGAGAGGCTGGCTCGGGGCGCTTTCGACGTGGCGGCGCTCGGGGCGACCGAGGAGGCGGCGGACTTCTACGCGGCTCGCGGCTGGCAGCTGTGGCTCGGCCCGACCTCGGCCCTCACGCCGACCGGCATCCACCGCACCGCGGACGACGACGGCGCCGTCCACGTCCTGCCGCTCGGGGTGCCGCTGGACCTGACCGCCGCGCTCACCTGCGACTGGCGGGACGGCGACGTCTGGTGATCCCTCGCGGCTACTGCTCGGCGTCCCGCCCGGATGCGTAGTCGCTCGGCTCGCTGTCGATCATGAAGTTGGGGTCGCTGTTGATCCCCTCGACCATCCGCTGCAGCCAGTCCTCGTCCGAGGTCTCGATCTCACGCTCGGCGAGCTGCTGGCGAAGACAACCCAGCAGGTCGCTCTCCCCGGAGTCCTTGGCCACCGAGGTGGCATCCACGGCTGCTTGCAGGTGCGAGTCGTAGACGGGCGACATGACAACCTCTCCTCAGGCTCCTCCGCGCCGGGTGCCGGCTGGGAGTACAGCCTAGATGACTGCCGACCGGTCCCATCTGCACGCAGCGACGCTGCCGACCGCTCGGACAGGCACTCGGTGGGATCGGCGGATCGGTTGAGCGTGGTTGGCGGATGGACGGGTCGCGAGTGCCTGTCCGAGCGGTCGCTGCTGGTCGTCCCCGTCCCATCTGCAGGCCGGGACCTGCGGAGTCGGCTCGTGGTCAGGCGCCACCGCGGGGGTCCTGAGCGCCGTCTCTGCCTGCACGCAGCTTCGGACGGCGGGGGCCGGCGGGGGACCGCTCGGACAGGCACTCGGTGGGATCGGCGGATCGGCTGAGCGTGGTCGGTGGGTGGAGGGGTCGCGAGTGCCTGTCCGACCGGTCGCTGACCAGGACCGAGGGGTCAGATCCACCTCTTGAACCAGATCCGGTCCAGCCAGTCCGGGGTGGTGATCAGCTCGCCGGTGTAGATCGGCCAGAAGTAGGCGAAGTTCAGTGCCACGAGGACGACGAACGCGCCGGCGACCGCCGTGCCCCACATGCGACGCTCGTACGACGCCTGCGGACCGCCCATCATGGTGCCCAGGCAGAGCACGATCGCGAGGACCGTGAAGGGGATGATCGCGATCGCGTAGTAGGAGAAGATCGGCCGGTCGTCGTTGGGGATCCACGGCAGCCACGAGGAGACGACGCCCACGACCGCGAGCCCGAAGCGCCAGTCCCGCTTGGCGACCCAGCCGTAGACGGCGTAGACGAGGGCCAGCACGCCGCCCCACCACAGCGCCGGGGTGCCGAGCAGCAGCTCCTGGCGCAGGCAGGTGCTGTCGGCCGGGGCGTGGCAGCCCTGGGTGCCCGGCTTGATGCCGAGGTCCGCCTGGATGCCGACCGGGCGGTTCAGGATCAGCCAGCCCTGTGGCTTCGACTGGTAGGCGTGGGTCGCGGAGTCGAGGAACTTCGTGTGGAACGCGTAGACGTCCTGGTGGTAGTGCCACAGCGACCGCAGCGCCCGGATCGTCCTGGGGAGGAGGCCGTGCGTGTCCTGGCTGAGATAGCTGCCCCAGTAGGGGCCGTACTGCGTGTGCGACAGGGCCTTCTCGTAGGCACCCGCGTGCAGGAGCCACCCGGTCCAGGTCAGCACGTAGACCACGAGCGGGACCACCACCAGGTAGCCGACCGCAGGCAGCGCGTCGACCACGAAGGACCGCAGCCGTGGCCGCCGGACGCCGATGGCCCGACGCGCGCCCGCGTCCCACATCCACACCAGCACGCCGAACGCCGCGAGCGGGAAGATCGCGTTCCACTTCGTGCCGCAGGCCAGGCCGAAGCAGATGCCGGCAGCCAGCCGCCAGGGGCGCCAGCGGAGCCCGCGCACCGGACCCCAGTCACCGGCACGAGGACGGTGGCCGGGGGGCACCAGGCGGACCAGGCGGGCCCGTCCCCAGTCCCGGTCGGCGACCAGGCAGTGCACCGCGCAGACCAGGAAGAAGGCCAGGAAGATGTCGAGCAGGGCCAGCCGGGAGAGCAGGAACTCCATCCCGTCGAAGCAGAGCAGCAGGCCCGCCACCGCACCCAGCAGGGTGGACCCGGTCAGGCGCCGGGCCAGGCGCACCATCACCGTGATCAGCAGCGTCCCGACGACGGCCGAGGCCACCCGCCAGCCGGCCGGGTCCATGCCGAACAGGTGCTCGCCGAGGCCGATCAGCCACTTCCCGACCTCCGGGTGCACCACCATGCTCGGCGTGTCCTGGAACAGGCCGTGCAGGTCGCCGTCCAGGATCTTCTCGTTCGCGTCCGGCACGTAGTTGGTGACGTAGCCGTGGTGCCACAGCGACCAGGCGTCCTTGGCGTAGTAGGTCTCGTCGAAGAGGAAGGCGTGCGGCTGCCCGAGGTTCCGCAGGCGCAGGAACCCGGCCAGCAGGGTGACCGCGACGGTGGCGACCCAGCCCGCGAACCGGTCGTCGTCGCGCCGCGCCGGAGCCAGTCGCTCGCGTGCGGTGGGGACCCGCCGGCCGTCGGCCGTGGTGGAGAGTCCCGTGGTTCTCCGGGCCTCCTGGGCGGTGGTCACCCGGCAACTGTACGGACCCCCGGCCATGGCTCCACGAGGACTCGACCGGGTTCCTGAGATGATCGCGGCGTGGACACAGCCGGCACCGACGAGCCGTCGGCGCGCACCCCGGGCACGGGCCCCGGCGCCGGGGTGCTCGTGCTCGCGGCGACCCCGATCGGGCGGGTCGCCGACGCGCCGCCCCGGCTGGCCGACGAGCTGGCCCGTGCGGACGTGGTCGCCGCCGAGGACACCCGCCGGCTCCGACGGCTGGTCGCCGAGCTGGGCGTGACGGTCGGTGGCCGGGTGGTGTCCTACTTCGACGGCAACGAGTCGTCCCGGACCCCGGTGCTCATCGACGCCCTGGCCGGCGGCGAGCGGGTGCTGGTGGTGACCGACGCCGGGATGCCGTCGGTCTCGGATCCGGGCTACCGGCTGGTCGCGGCCGCCGTCGAGCGCGGCATCACGGTGACCACGGTCCCGGGACCCTCCGCGGTGCTCGCCGCGCTCGCGGTGTCCGGCCTGCCGGTGGACCGGTTCTGCTTCGAGGGGTTCCTGCCCCGCAAGGCCGGTGAGCGGGGCCGACGGCTCGCCGAGCTGCGAGAGGAGCGGCGCACCATGGTGTTCTTCGAGGCCCCGCACCGCACCGGGGCGACCCTTGCCGCGATGGCCGAGGCGTTCGGCGCCGACCGTCGGGCGGCGGTGTGCCGGGAGCTGACCAAGACCCACGAGGAGGTACGGCGTGCAGGGTTGTCCGACCTGGCCCGGTGGGCCGCCGACGGCGTCCGCGGCGAGGTGACCCTCGTCGTCGAGGGTGGGGACGCTCCCGGCCAGGGCGACGCACCCGTGGAGCCGGAGGCGCTGGCCGCCCTGGTGGCCGAGGAGCTCGCGACGGGCAGCACGCGCAAGGAGGCACTCGTCGAGGTGGCCCGGCGCGCGGGGGTGCACCGGCGGGTCGTCTACGACGCGGTGGTCGCGTCCAAGCACCGGTCCAAGGACGGGGAGGGCCGCGTGGCTGACCGGTCCCGGCCGCCGGCTCCCGAGCCGCTGCCGCACCCCGTGGTCGACAACCACTGCCACCTCGACCTCGCCGGCCGCCGTGAGCAGCCCGATGCGCCCGGCGACCCCGGGCTGTCGGTCGAGGATGCCGTCGCACGTGCCGCCGCGGTCGGCGTGACGCGGATCGTGCAGATCGGCTGCGACCTGCCGGGCGCCCGCTGGGCGGTCGAGGCCGCCACCCGCCACGCCGCCCTGGTCGCCGGGGTCGCGCTGCACCCCAACGAGGCACCGCTGCTCGACGCCGCCGGTCGGCTGGACGCGGCGCTCGGCGAGATCGAGGAGCTGGCCGGGTCCAGCGACCGGGTGCGTGCCGTGGGAGAGACAGGGCTGGACTACTTCCGCACCGGTGGGGACGGGCGCGCCGCCCAGCAGCGGTCCTTCCGGTGGCACATCGACCTGGCCAAGCGTCTGGACCGGACGCTGGTGATCCACGACCGGGACGCGCACGACGACGTGCTGCGGCTGCTCGACGAGGAGGGGGTCCCGGACCGGGTGGTCATGCACTGCTTCTCCGGCGACGTCGACGTCGCCCGCCGGTGCCTGGACCGGGGGGCCTGGCTGTCGTTCGCGGGCACCGTGACGTTCAAGAACGCCGACCCGCTGCGGGCCGCGCTGCGCGTGGTGCCCTCGGACCGGCTGCTGGTGGAGACCGATGCGCCGTACCTCACCCCGATGCCGCACCGGGGACGACCGAACGCGTCCTACCTGGTGCCGCTGACGATGCGCTCGATGGCGGAGACCCGCGGCGAGGACCTGGAGGCGCTGTGCGCAGCCGTCGACGCGAACACGGACGAGGCGTTCGGCGGCACCTGGTAGCCGGGGCGGCCCATGCCCCGTTCCGACGGGTCCACTATCGGCCCCAGGCGTGATCTCCCGCACGTAGCACCATGGCGAAAGTAGGACATATCCGGGCGATACATTTGGTCCTTGCTCGTGTCTTCCGTATGGTCCTGTGCTTGTTGGCCGGGAGCGGGGAAGTTCTCGGGCGGCACCCACAGGGCCCTTCTCGGAGACCGCCGGAGACATGATCCGGTCGGCGTGAGGGCCGCGACGTGGCTGGCGGGCCGGATGGTCCCAGGCGTCGGGTGCGCGCCCCCCGCGGCTCGGGAAAGCCCCACCTTTTGGAGCAGCGTGCTGACCACAGTCCTTCGAGCAACCAAGAGCAGAATCGTCCTCGGCGGCCTCGCCGGAGCCGTCGCCCTCGGCGTGGCGGCGACCGGTGTGGGCTACGCCACGATGAGCAAGACGGTCACCATGTCGGTGGACGGGAAGACCAGGACGGTGCACACGTTCGACGACTCGGTCGGCGACGTGCTGAAGTCCCAGGACATCTCCCTGAGCAGCCACGACGCGGTGGCCCCCAGCGTGTCCTCCGCGGTCCAGGACGGCCAGACGATCGCGGTGCGCTACGGCCGCCCGCTCGACGTCGCCGTCGACGGCCACGCCAAGCGCTACTGGGTGACGGCCAGCAACGTGGACTCGGCGCTGGACCAGATCGGCCTGCGGGTCGGCGGCGCCGACCTCTCGGCCAGCCGCGGCGACCGGATCAGCCGCTCCGGCATGCGCCTGTCCGTGGTGACCCCCAAGACGCTGACCGTCAAGGTGGCGGACGGGAAGAAGCACAAGGCCACGGTGACCGCGCTCCGGGTCGGGGGTGCTCTCCACGAGCTCGGCGTCAAGGTCGACGGCAACGACAAGGTCAAGCCGGGTCTCGGCGCCTCGATCCACGACGGTGACAAGATCGCCTTCACCCGCGTGCGGGTGGCGAGGCGCGCGGTGACCGAGCCGGTCTCCCACGGGACGCAGAAGAAGGCCGACTCCTCGATGTACACCGACCAGACCAAGACCGTCAGGGCCGGCCACGACGGCAGCCGCAAGGTCGTCTACCGGGTCGTCTCGGAGAACGGCACGGTCACCAAGCGCAAGGCGGTCCGCTCCACCGTCCTCAGCCGTCCCGTCGACGCGGTCGTCCGCTACGGCACCAAGGACCGCCCGGCTCCCGCACCGAGCAAGAGCACGAGCTCGAACTACGCGAGCGGCAACAGCATCTGGGACCGGATCGCGGCGTGTGAGTCCGGAGGCAACTGGGCCACCAACACCGGCAACGGCTACTACGGCGGGCTGCAGTTCAACCTGTCCACCTGGCACGCCTACGGCGGCACCGGCCGCCCCGACCAGCAGAGCCGCGAGGCGCAGATCGCCGTCGCCGAGCGGGTCGCCGCCGCCTCCGGTGGGTACGGCGCCTGGCCGGTCTGCGGCAGGTGAGTCCGTCCCCGGACCCCGCAGGTAGAGTCACCAGGTGAAGCACGAGCAGGACGGCACCTCCGCCGGTCCGAGGTTCCTCGGGCCGGCGGAGGTGCGTCTGCTCGCCGAGCGCCTCGGTGTCCGGCCCACCAAGCAGCGTGGCCAGAACTTCGTCATCGACCCGAACACGGTCCGCCGGGTCGTCCGTGACTCCGCGATCACGCCCGAGGACATCGTCCTCGAGGTCGGGCCGGGCCTCGGGCTCCCTGACGCTCGCGCTGTTGGCCAGGGCCGCGCGGGTGGTGGCCGTGGAGATCGACCCCGTCCTGGCGCAGGCCCTGCCCGGGACCATCGCGGCCTACGCCCCCGGCCAGGCGGCGCTCTTCGAGGTGGTCGAGGCCGACGCCCTGACCCTCGAGACCCTGCCCGGGCCGCCGCCCACGGCCCTGGTCGCCAACCTGCCCTACAACGTCTCGGTGCCGGTGCTGCTGCATCTCCTGGAGGTGCTGCCGTCGCTGCGGCACGGGATGGTGATGGTGCAGGCGGAGGTGGCGGACCGGCTCGCGGCCCCCTCCGGCTCCCGCACCTACGGCGTCCCGTCGGTCAAGGCGGCGTGGTACGCCGACGTGCGGCGCGCCGGCTCGGTGAGCCGCAGCGTCTTCTGGCCCGCGCCCAACGTGGACTCCGGACTGGTGGCCTGGACGCACCGCGAGCCCCCCGAGACGACCGCGACCCGGCAGGAGGTGTTCGCCGTGGTCGACGCGGCCTTCGCGCAGCGTCGCAAGACGCTGCGCTCCACCCTGAAGGCGATGGCCGGCTCGGCGGAGGCGGCCGAGGCGGCGCTCGCGCACGCCGGGGTAGACCCGATGTCGCGCGGCGAGGCGATCGGCGTCGAGCAGTTCGCCAGGATCGCCGAGGGGCTCCGGTGAGCGGGGCGGTCGCCGTCCTCGTGCCCGCCAAGGTCAACCTGGCCCTCGAGGTCGGGCCGGTCCGGCAGGACGGCTTCCACGGGCTCGCCACCGTCTACCAGGCGGTCGGGCTGCACGACCGTGTCACCGTCCGGGACGCCGACGACGTCTCGCTGAGGCTGCGCGCGCACATCCGGCTCTCCGTGGCCGACGTCCCCGTGGACGCCTCGAACCTCGCCGTCCAGGCGGCGCTGCTCCTCGCCAAGCACCACGGGGTCGAGCGTGGGGTCGACATCCTCATCGACAAGGGCATCCCGGTGGCCGGCGGGATGGCCGGCGGCAGCGCCGACGCGGCCGCCACCCTGCTCGCCTGCGACCGGCTGTGGGCGCTCGGCACCCCGCGTCCCGAGCTCCTGGAGCTGGCCGCCGAGCTGGGCAGCGACGTGCCCTTCGCGCTGGTCGGCGGCACGGCTCTCGGCACCGGACGCGGCGAGGTGCTGGCTCCGCTGGTGACCCGGGGCGACTTCTGGTGGGTGGTCCTGGAGTCCGAGCTCGGTCTGTCCACCCCCGCGGTCTACCGCGAGCTGGACGTCCTGCGCGAAGGGTCCGAGGTGCCCGCTCCCGGGGTCCCGGAGGCGCTGCTGGCGGCCCTGCGGGACCACGACGTCGCCCGGCTGGGCGCCGCCCTGTGCAACGACCTGCAGCCGGCGGCGCTGCGGCTGCGACCCGAGCTCCGTGAGGTGCTCGACCTCGCCCGGGGTGAGCGGGTGCACGGCGCGATCGTCTCCGGGTCCGGGCCGAGCTGCTTGTTCCTGTGCGGCAGCCGGGCGGACGCCGTACACGTGGCGCAGGGGCTGACCGCCCACGGCCTGGGTGCGGTGTCGGTCGCTCCCGGTCCGGTGGCCGGTGCGCACCTCGTCCCTGTGGAGGGGGGCTGAGATGGCTGCGCCCGCCAACCTGGTCAGCCTCGAACGGGTGCACAAGGCGTTCGGGGTGCGTCCGCTGCTGGCCGAGGTCAGTCTCGGTGTCGGTGCGGGGGAGCGGATCGGGGTGGTCGGCCGCAACGGCGACGGCAAGACGACCCTGCTGCGGGTCCTGGCCGGGCTGGAGGAGCCGGACCAGGGGCGCGTGTCGCGCAACCGCGGGCTGCGCCTGGGCTTCCTGACCCAGGGTGACGAGCTCGACGCCACGGCCACCGTCCGGGAGGTCGTCCTGGCGGGCCGGGCCGACCACGAGTGGGCGGCGGACCCCTCGACCCGCGAGGCCGTCGAGGTGCTGCTGGCCGGGGTGTCGCTGGACCGGTCCGTCGACGGCCTCTCCGGTGGGGAGCGGCGCCGCTGCTCCCTGGCGCGGCTGCTGCTCGGCGACCACGACCTGGTGGTGCTCGACGAGCCCACCAACCATCTCGACGTCGAGGCCGTGTCCTGGCTGGCGCGCTACCTCTCCCGGCGCTCCCACGCGCTGGTCGTCGTCACCCACGACCGCTGGTTCCTCGACGAGGTCTGCACGGCGACCTGGGAGGTGCACGACGGCGTCGTCGACGTGTACGACGGCGGCTACGCCGCCTTCGTGCTCGCCAAGGCCGAGCGCCAGCGGCAGGCGGCTGCCTCGGAGTCCCGCCGGCAGAACCTGATGCGCAAGGAGCTCGCGTGGCTGCGCAGGGGTGCTCCGGCCCGCACCTCGAAGCCGAAGTTCAGGATGGACGCCGCGAGCGCCCTGATCGAGGACGAGCCGGAGCCCCGGGACCGGCTGGAGCTGCAGCGCTTCGCGACCCAGCGGCTCGGCAAGGACGTGCTCGACCTGGAGGACGTGGACCTGGTCCGCGGCGAGCGGAGCCTGCTCTCGCACGCGACCTGGCGGCTGGGGCCCGGCGACCGGGTCGGACTGGTGGGCGTCAACGGCACCGGCAAGACCTCGGTGCTGCGCCTGGTCGCCGGGGAGATCGAGCCGGACCGCGGCCGGGTGCGGCGGGGCCGCACCGTGGCCCTGGAGCACCTCAGCCAGGTGCTCGACCACCTCGACCCGGCGCAACGGGTGCTGGAGTCGGTCGAGGGGATCAGGCGGGTCACCCGCACCGCCTCCGGTGAGATCACCGCGTCCTCGATGCTGGAGCGGTTCGGCTTCACCGGCGACCGGCTGACCGCGCGGATCGGCGACCTCTCGGGCGGGGAGCGCCGCCGCCTGCAGATGCTCCGGCTGCTGCTCGACCGAGCCCAACGTGCTGCTGCTCGACGAGCCCACCAACGACCTGGACATCGAGACGCTCACCGTCCTGGAGGACTTCCTGGACGGCTGGCCGGGAACGCTGGTGGTCGTCTCGCACGACCGCTACTTCCTCGAACGGGTCACCGACGCGACCTACGCCCTGCTCGGCGACGGGCAGGTCTCCCTGCTGCCCCGGGGCGTCGAGGAGTACCTCGAGCGCCGGGAGGCCGCCCTGCACCCCAGCTCCGCCGAGCCGGCGCGTGTGGCGGGGGCCGCCCAGGCCGAGCCGGCGCGTTCGGCGGGTTCGGCGGGTTCGGCGGGGGCCGCCCATGCCGAGCCGGCGAGTGTGGCGCCGTCCTCGGCCGAGGTTCGCGAGGCCCGGAAGGCGGTCACCCGGGTGGAGCGCCAGCTGGCCAAGCTGGTCGACCAGGAGAAGGAGCTGCACGCCCGGCTGGCCGAGCACGCCGCGGACTACGAGCGGCTGGCCGTGCTCGACCGTGAGCTGCGCGACCTGGTGGCCCGGCGCGAGGCGCTCGAGGAGGAGTGGCTGGAGGCGGCTGCCGTCCTGGAGTGAGGACGGTCAGCCGCCCGGCCTCCGGAGCCGGACCGCCGCCCTCAGCCCAGGTTGTTGGCGTCGATGAACTCCTTGGCGACGGTGGCGTAGCTCTTCTTGTCCACGGCGACCTCGGAGAGGTACTTCGTCAGGTCTTCGGTGGTGAGGGCGGCCGACACCTTGTTGATGGTCGGGGCGACGTCGCCCTTCACCTTGGACTCGGTGAGCACCGGGGTGACGTTCTGGGCCAGGAACAGGTCCTTGTCGTCCTGCAGCACGACCAGCTTGTCACTGACGATGGCCGAGTCGGTGGAGAAGATGTTGGCCACCTGGATCTGGCCCTTCTTCAGCGCCGCCTTGGTCAGCGGACCGCCGGGGTCCAGCGACTTGAAGGACTTGAAGTTGAGGCCGTAGACCTTCTTGAGACCGACCACGCCCTGGTAGCGCGTCTTGAACTCCGGCCCGGCCCCGAGGGTCAGCTTGGGGGCGACGCCCTTGAGGTCGCTGATCGTCTTGAGGTTGTACTTCGACGCCGTGGCGGACGTGACCGTCAGGGTGTCCTTGTCCTCGGCAGGGGAGGACTCCAGGATCTTCAGGTTGCTGGGCAGCACCTTCTTCAGGGCCGCGTCGACCTCCTCGGTCGTGCTGATGTCCTGGGCGACCTGGCCTTTCGGGGAGAGCGCGGCCAGCAGGGCGCCGTTGTACTCGGGGATCATGTTGATCGACCCCGCCTTGAGGGCCTTGAGGTAGAGCTCGCGGGCCCCGATGTTGAACTTGCGGGTCACCTTGACGCCCTGGCCCTCCAGGGCCTGGGAGTACATCTCGGCGAGCAGCTGGTTCTCGGGGAAGTTCGCCGAGCCGACGACGATGGCGGGGGTCGACGCATTGCCGGTGCCTCCGCCGCTGGAGGGGTCGCCACCGCACGCGCTCAGCGGCAGGAGTGCCGCCACGACGACGGCCGCGACCTTGAGCCTGGACTTCGCGAACATGGGTGAAACCTTTCGTCTGGTCGTCAGCGGGAGGTGCTGACGGCTGTTTCCTCTGCAGAGGTCTGGGTGGGGGTCGGCGCCTTGGGGCGCCGGCGGAACAGGCGACGGCCGCGACGCTCGCGGACGCCGGGGGACACGACGGCCCGCTCGACGGCCGCGCTCAGGTAGTCCAGCGCGATGGCGAGCAGGGCCACCATCACGGCACCGGCGAAGATCTGGCCGTACTGGTTGCGGTTGAGGCCGTCGATCAGCAGCCTGCCCAGGCCACCGAAGCTGGCGTACGCCGCGATGGTGGCCGTCGCCGTGACCTGCAGCAGCGCGCTGCGCAGGCCGCTGATGATCAGCGGCATCGCCATCGGCACCTCGGCCTTGAACAGCACCTGCATCGGCCGCATGCCCATGCCGACCGCCGCGTCGACGGCGGAGCGGTCCACGGACCTGATCCCGGCGTAGGTCTGGGCGAGGATCGGTGGCAGGGCGAGCGCGACGAGCGCGACGATCACCGGCCACTGGTAGACCCCGAAGATCGTCACCAGCAGCAGCACGAGGCCGAAGGTGGGCAGGGACCGGCCGAGGTTCCCCAGCGCGATGGCGAGGAACGCGCCCCGGTTGGTGTGCCCGATCAGCAGCCCGACCGGCAGTGCGATCGCGGCGCTGATCAGCAGGGTCACCAGGGTGTAGGCGACGTGCTGGCCCAGCCGCTCGGGGATCGAGGCCTCGCCGGTCAGGTGCCAGTGGGCACCGTCGAAGAGGTAGCCGAAGTAGTTGATCATCGGCACCGGCCCCATCAGGCTCATGTCCGGGCCCCCGTCCGGGTCCACGGCGTCAGCCACCGCTGGAGCAGCACGAGGCCGACGTCGCACAGCCCGGCGAGCAGCATCGACAGCACGATGCCGACGATGATCGCCTCGACGAAGCCGAGCTGGAAGCCGCCGGTGAACAGGTTGCCCAGCCCGCCGGACCCGACCAGCGCGCCGACGCTCACCAGGCTGATGTTCGCGACCGTGGCGACGCGCAGCCCGGCGAACAGCACCGGGAGCGCCATCGGCAGCTCGACCCCGAACAGCAGGCGCAGCGGTCGGAACCCCAGCGCGTTGGCCGCCTGGGTGGCCTGCCCCTGCACGGAGATCAACGCGTCGGCGACGGTGCGCGAGAGCAGCGCCAGCGTGTAGAGCGACAGCCCGACGATCACGTTGAGCGGGGAGAGGTAGCCGACCCCGAGCAGCGGCGGCAGGATCAGGAACAGCGCCAGGGACGGGATCGAGTAGATCACCGCCCCCGCGTTGACGACGGGCTGGTAGAGCGTCCGCCAGCGGACCGCGAGATAGCCGACCGGCAGCGCCAGCAGTGCCCCGATCAGCACCGGGAGCAACGAGAGCCAGATGTGCTGGACCAGGTCCTGCACGATCTCGACGTGGTTGTTGCGGATGTAGGTGATCATCGCCGGCTCACCGCTGGGCCTCGTGCCGGATGGCGGTGAGGTGCCGGGCGACCGCCTCGTGCGCCACCACGCCGTCGGCGACCCCGTCGGCGTCCACCCGGACGGCGGCCCCGGCCGGTGAGGTGATGGCGAGGTCGGTCACCAGCCGGAGCGAGTCCTCGCGGGTGAAGCTCGACGGGAGGGCGCGCAGGCTCTCGGCTCCGTCGACCGCCCAGCCCTCGGGGCGGCCCGCGTCGTCGAGCACGAGGCGTACGGCGTCCGCCCGCTCGACGTACGCCTGGACCGGCTCGACCTCGAGCTTCTCGGCGGTGAGGAAGGACAGTGCGCGGAAGCCGCGGTCGCGTCCGACGAAGTCGGCGACGAAGTCGTCGGCCGGGTCGTCCAGCACGTCCTGCGGGGAGCCGAGCTGGGCGAGCCGGCCACCGACCCGCAGGATCGCGATGTTGTCGCCCAGCTTGATGGCCTCGTCGATGTCGTGGGTGACGAACGCGATCGTCTTGCCCAGCTCGGACTGCAGGCGCAGGAACTCCTGCTGGAGGGTGTCGCGGACGATCGGGTCGACGGCGCTGAACGGCTCGTCCATCAGCATCACCGGCGGGTCCGCCGCCAGCGCCCGGGCCACGCCGACGCGCTGCTGCTGACCGCCGGAGAGCTGCGCGGGATAGCGCAGGGCCAGCGACTCGTCCAGGCCGACCCGGGTCAGCAGCTCGGCGGCCTCCTCCCGGGCCTGCTTCTTGTTGACGCCGTTCAGCAGCGGGACGGTCGCGATGTTGTCCACGACCGTGCGGTGCGGGAACAGCCCGGCGTTCTGGATCACGTAGCCGATCCGGCGCCGCAGTGTCGCCGCGTCCTGCTTGGTGACGTCCTCGCCGTCGATGGAGATGCTGCCGGACGTCGGCTCGATGGTCCGGTTGATCATCCGCAGGCTGGTCGTCTTGCCGCACCCCGACGGCCCGACGAACACGGTGATCTGGCCCGTCGGCACCTCCAGCGAGAGGTTGTCGACTGCGACGTTCCCCCCCGGGAATGCCTTCGTCACTGAGTCGAAGGTGATCATCGGGTCTCCGCAGCTGTCGAGGACACGCAGTCCAGGAAAAGGGAAAAGATAGTCGACCGGTGGTCAATCAGGACGTCGGGGGCTGGGAACGGACGGCGCGTCGAACAACGCGCCGACGAGATGGTGCGCCCAACCTACGTGGAGGAGCCGCGTCAACACAGCGACGTCCCGGCCGGTGGGCCGATCCTCCGCCTGATCGGGAAGGTCCTCGAAAGCCTTGCGCAACACCATTTCCAACCCTTCCTCGAGTCTCGGCAGCCTCGCGTCGAGCAGCCGGGCCTGGTGCACGGCGACCAGCTCGCACGCCGTCACGTCACGCAGGACGGCCAGCGAGAGGTGGGCGGCGTGCATGGCCTCGAGGGCGAAGCTCTGCACGTCCTCCTGGCCCAGCGACGTCTCGGCGGCCCCGAGCGACGCAGGCGCGGAGGTCCTCCGGGCCTCGTGCACCACGCCGACCGCGCGCTTGTGCAGCGCCACCAGTCCCGCCTGGCGACCGGGCTCCGCGGACAGCTGCGAAGGCAGCCCGGTGACCCTCGGGTCGAGCAGCCGGTGCAGCCGTGCGGTCCCCGTCTCTGCGAGGTGCAGGACCGCGAGGCGTAGGCCGTCGGCTGCCGCCGCGAGGTCGAAGCCGTCGAAGCCCGCCGTGCCCAGGAACCTCCCGTCGACCAGCGCAGGGGAGGTGCTGACCCCCTCGAGGGCCCGCCGGACCGCCTCGTCGAGGCCCGTGATGGCACGCAGGAGCTGGGCGACGGCGGGTCCGACGACCCGGAAGGACACCGGTGCCTGCAGCGAGCGGGGGGCGGGCTCGGGGCCCACGAGGGAGCCGAGCAGGCCCAGCACCCGGGCCAGCTCGTCGTCGCCGCGGGCCAGTGCAAGGTGGTAGGGGTCGCGCGGAGCGCGCACCAGTGTGATCTCGGCAGCAGCGGTCGCCAGCACCTGCGCGCCCAGCAGCCGCGCGTCGCCCCGGAGCAGCACCGCCCGGGCCGTCGCCACCGGCACGCCCTGCAGGAACGCGACGCCCTCCTTGGCCGCGAACCTGTACGGCGCCAGGCCGGCCTCGTGCAGCAGGGCGCCGGCAGGGCGCGGGTCACCGGAGGGGTCCAGGCCCTCGCCGCGACCGGTCAGGAAGGCACCGAGGTGGGCCAGCGGGATGATCTCCCCGGCCGCGCCGTTGCCGGTCCCGGGCACCGCCGGGTGCACGTCGGAGCCCAGGACGGCCACCAGGGCCTGCACCAGCTCCGGGGAGACGCCGACCTCCGGTTCGAGCAGGGTCCGCAGCCGGGTGGCCACGGCTGCCCGGACCGAGCGACGGTCCAGCCAGGGCGCGGTCCCCACGGACCTGGCGAGCATCAGGTCGCTCTGCAGGGCCGGCTGGTCGGCGGCGCCCACAGCGACGTGCGCCTGACCGCCGAGTCCGGTGCTGACGCCGTAGACCGGGCCGCTGTCGGCGAGGGCTCGCAGCGTGTCGTCGCGGTGTCCCGCGAGCCGACGGAGCAGCCCGCTCGACATCTCGACCCGGGCCCCGTCGGCGACGGCGCGGACGGCGTCCGGGCCCAGGTCGGCCGGCGTGTCGACCAGCACCACCGCGCCGGATCGCCTGTGGACAGCCATCCTCAGCGGTACCGCAGCATCGTGCCGACGTCGGCAGCCTCGGCACGCTGCAGCACCAGGTAGGCGACAGCCACGTCCAGGATGGACAGCCCGCGGTGCCACAGCAGGATCCGCTCGTCGGGGTGCTCCCGGCCGGGCCTGTCGCCGACCACGACTGAGCCGAGCTCGGCGTGGAGCGACTCCTCGCTCAGCCGGCCGGTGTCCACGTGCCTGCGCAGCGCTCCGAACCGGCCCGACCGCGCCTCCCGCCAGTCGTCGACGACCACCTTGTCCATCACGTCGAGGAGGTCGAGCTCGACCGCGCTGACCGTCCCGTAGGGGACCACGAACGCGCCCGGGCGCACGTCCGACGTGCGGAGCAGGGGCTCCGGCTCGGTGAGCCGGGTCGCCTCGACGAGGATGTCCGCGCCGTCGAAGGCCTCCGCCGCCGTGTCCACCACCCGCACCGGGGTGCGGATCTCGGCGCGCAGCCGCTCCGCGAACGCCTCCCGCGACTCCTGCCGCTTGCTGGTCACCCGGATCTCGTCGAGCTCGAACAGGTCGTCGAGCATCGTGACGTTGCTGAACGCCGTACCCCGTGCGCCGACGTGACCGAGGACCTTCGCGTCGGCGCGGGCCAGGTGCCGGGCGCCAACGGCGGTCATCGCGCCCGTGCGGGCCTCGGTGACCAGGGTCGCGTCCATCACGGCCAGGGGAACCCCGGTGCTCGGGTCGTAGAGGGTGGCCAGCCCCAGCTCGCTGGGCAGGCCGTGCCGGTAGTTCGGCACGAAGTCGCCGACCACCTTGACTCCGCTGACGCCGTGCTCACCGAGGCTCGAGACGTGCGCCCGCAGCAGGTTGAAGTGGCCCACACCGCCGTTGTCGGGGACCAGGTGCACACGTGGCTCGAAGACCGTCTCGCCGCGTGCGTGCGCGGCCACCACCGCCTCGACGGCGCCGATGATCTCGAGCCGGGTCAGCCGCAGCGAGTCGATGTCCGGCCCGGACAGGAACCGCAGCCAGATGTGCCTCATCGGGTCTCGCCCTCGAAGGGCACGACCAGCGTGTGCAGGAGCCGGGCCAGGGTCCGCTGCTCTGCGGTGTCCAGGCCGGCGAGCAGAGCCTGCTCCCGGCTCAGCAGACCCTCGAGCGCGCTGTCGACGGTGACCCGGCCCGCGGCGGTCAGCCGCACCAGGACCCCGCGCCGGTCGTTCGGGTCGGGCATCCGCTCGACCAGGCCGCGCGCCACCAGCCTGTCGACACGGTTGGTCATCGTGCCGCTGGTCACCAGCGTCTCCTTGAGGAGCCGGCCGGGCGAGAGCTGGTACGGCGTCCCGGAGCGGCGCAGCGCGGCGAGCACGTCGAACTCCCAGGACTCGATGTCGTGCTCGGCGAAGGCCTGCCTGCGGGCCCGGTCGAGGTGGTGGCCGAGGCGGGTCACCCGGCTGAGCACCTCCATCGGGCGCAGGTCGAGGTCGGCGCGCTCGCGACGCCAGGCCTCGACGAGCCGGTCCACCTCGTCCCGCATGCCGTCGATCGTACCCGTCGAGATTCTTGACATCGAGACAATGACACCCCCGACAACGGGACGCCGCGGCTTCGCGAACAGTGGGGACATCGGGGTCATCGGCAGCGTCCCGGACCGACCACAGTCGTACAATCAGTGCAGATGAGACCCTCGAGCGCTGCCTGGCGAACCCGGTGACCAGAAGGGTCGGCGGGGCGCTGGTGGCGCTCGCGGTCGCGGTCGCGCTGTTCACCCGCCACGGCATCGGCGGCACGCTCAACCGCGACGAGGGGATCTACGCCTACGCGGGCCAGCAGCTCGCGCGTGGCGTCCCGCCGTACGCCTCCATCTTCGACCCCAAGGGTCCACTCGCCTCGATGATCGCGGGCGGCGCCGCCTGGATCGCCAGGCTCGCGCACAGCAACGACATCTATGCGATCCGGGCCGCCTTCTTCGCCTGCTCGCTGCTGACCGTGCTCGCGGTCTACGTGCTGGCCGTCCGGCTCTTCGGCTCCGCCCTCGCCGGTCTCACCGCAGCTGTGGTGTTCTCGGCCAGCCGGCCGTTCGCCCTCGATGCGCTCGCCGGACCGGACGCGAAGACGCCGGGGGTGCTGTTCGCCGTCGTGTCGATGTGGCTGCTGTGCCGCCGCAGCTGGTTCTGGGGGGCCTTCGCCGGTGCCCTGGCGGCGCTGGTGTGGCAGCCGCTCCTGATCTACCCGGTGCTCGCAGCCGTGGTCGCGCTGCTCGAGCCAGGCCGGCACCGGTGGCGGTCCTTCGGCCTCGCGGTCGCGGGCGCCGCCACCCCGGTGCTGCTCGTCTCGGCCTACTTCGCGCTCGCCGGCGCCTTCGGGGAGCTCCTCGAGTCGGCCCTGGTGTTCCCGCTCACCGGGATCGACAGGAGTGCCGAGTCGTTGCCGGCCCGGCTCTGGCACATCTGCTGGGTGGTGACCCACTACTACGGACTCGCAGGCGTGCTGTTCTGGGTCGGTCTGGTGCTTCTGGTCCTGGTCGCCGGTGCTCGTGTGGTCCACCGTCGCGACAGCCTCGGGTCCGCGCTCTCCGCGCCCCTGGTCTCGGTGGTGGTCGCCTCCCTGGCCTGGAACGTCGCCTACGCGACCACGGACTTCCAGAGCTACCCCGACCTCTACCCGCTCCTGCCCTACCCCGCCATCGGCATCGGCGGCGCGGTGGCCCTGCTCGTCGCGAGGAGGCGCGGGCGGTCGCCCCGGAAGCCCGCCGTGGCCGTGCTGGCGGCGCTCGCCGTCCTCACGGGCGTCTCGTTCGTGTCGTTCAGCCGTGACGCGGCCGGTCACGGAGGGCTCCGCGCGCAGCTCTCCAGTGCCTGTGCGGTCCGTCGAGCCCAGGTCCCCGGCACGCCGGTGTGGTCCTTGGGGGACCCGTCCGTGCTGGTGGTCTCGCACCGGACCAATCCAGATCGGTTCGTGTACCTCAGCTCCGGGGTGGACGAGTGGAAGGTGGCGCACACGGCGGGTGGGTTCCGCGGCTGGACCGAGCAGATCCGACGCGCCAAGCCGTCGGTGATCGTGCTCCGGGGCTGGTCGGGGGACCGTCGCCAGGAGATGGGTGCCTGGCTGCGCAGCAGCGGCTACCTGACCGGGTTCCTCGGCCCCTGGCACGTCTTCCTGACGCCCGAGGCCCGGTTCCGGGCCGCCGAGAACGGGGCTCGGCTGACCTACGGCCCCACAGCCGTCGCCACCGGACCGGGGGGTCGCGAGCTGCCGGGGTGGCAGTGTGGGTGATGCTAGTGACACTCACCGCGTCCGCCCTGCGGCGCATCCTGACACCGCCCGCCTGCGAGGACCCATGACCGACAGCTTCCCCCACGACGTGGTCGTCATCGGTGGCTGCGGCCACGTCGGTCTGCCGCTCGCCGTCGCCCTCGCCGACCAGGGGGCCTCGGTGCTGATCTACGACGTCAGCAGGACCGCCGTCGACCTGGTGAACGAGGCGGTCCTCCCCTTCGACGAGCCGGGCGCCGCCGACAAGCTCAAGGCCGCGGTCGCCGCCGGGTTGCTGCGCGCCACCACGGACCCGGAGGTCGTCGGCGAGGCGGAGAGCGTCGTCATCGTGATCGGCACCCCGGTCGACGAGCACCTGAACCCGGACCCGCAGGCCATCCCCCGGGCCCTGGAGGCGTGTGCGGACCACTTCCGCGACGGGCAGCTGCTGGTGCTGCGCAGCACCGTCTTCCCCGGGGTGACCCGGCTGGTGGAGCGGATGGTCGGTGAGCGCGGCGTCGACGTCGACGTGTCGTTCTGTCCCGAGCGGATCGCCGAGGGCAGGGCGATGACCGAGCTCTACGCACTCCCGCAGATCGTGTCCGGACGCTCGGCACGGGTCCGGGACCGGGCCGCCGCACTCTTCGGGCGGCTGACCGACCACATCGTGGAGATGGAGCCGGAGGAGGCGGAGCTCGCCAAGCTCTTCACCAACACCTGGCGCTACATCAAGTTCGCGGCGGTCAACCAGTTCTACATGATCGCGGACAGCAAGGGCCTGGACTTCGAGAAGATCCGCCTCGGCCTCAGCGAGGACTACCCGCGGGCCGCCGACATGCCGGGGGCGGGCTTCGCGGCCGGCCCGTGCCTGTTCAAGGACACCATGCAGCTCGCCGCCTTCAACGACAACAACTTCGCGCTCGGCCACGCCGCCATGCTCGTCAACGAGGGGCTCCCGCTGTACGTCGTCAGCCGGCTCGCCGAGGAGCACGACCTCGCCGAGCTGACCGTCGGCATCCTCGGGGCGTCGTTCAAGGCAGGCTCCGACGACATCCGGTCCAGCCTCGCCTACAAGCTCAAGCGCATCCTGTCCTTCAAGTCGCGCCGGGTCCTGATGACCGACCCCTACGTCACCGTGGACCCGGGCCTCGTGCCCCTCGACCAGGTGCTCGCCGAGTCCGACGTGCTGATCGTCGCGACGCCGCACGCCGAGTATCGCTCCATCGTGACCGACAAGCCCGTCGCCGACGTGTGGAACGTCCTCGGCCAGGATCTCTGAGTTGCCCGATGACAGGGGCGGTGCGGAGCAGGTTCTCCGTCCGCGGGTGACGGTGGTCATCCCGGCCTACGAGGAGGGTGTCCACATCGTGCCCGCGCTGGACCGGCTGCTCGAGTCGGTCACCCTGCCCTGCGAGGTGCTGGTCGTCGTGGACTTCCCGGACGACACGACCGTGCCGGTGATCGAGACCTACTCACCGCACGACCAGCCGACCGTGCGGGTGCTCGTCAACGACTACGGCCGCGGGCCCGCGCACGCGATCCGCTACGGCATCCGGCACGCCAGCGCGCCGGTGGTGGTGGTGACGATGGCCGACGGGTGCGACGACCCCCGGCAGATCGACGAGCTCACCCGGCTGGTGGAGCGCGGCGTCGTGGTCGCCGCCGCCTCCCGCTACATGCCCGGCGGCCAGCAGGTCGGCGGCCCGATGCTCAAGCGGCTGCTCTCCCGAACAGCCGGGCGCACGCTCTACTGGTTCGCCAGGGTCGGCACCCGGGACGCCACCAACTCGTTCAAGGCCTACAGCCGGGCCTTCGTCGAGGAGGTCGGCATCGAGAGCCGGGACGGGTTCGAGATCGGCCTGGAGCTCACCGCCAAGGCGCGTCGGAGGCGGCTGCCGGTGGCGGAGATCCCGACGATCTGGCTGGACCGGCCGGCCGGTGACTCGAGCTTCCGGCTCGTGAGGTGGCTGCCGAAGTACCTTCGCTGGTACTTCTTCGCCTTCGGCCGCCGGCTGCCGGGGCCGGTCCGGTCGACGCCACGCAAGCCGTCCTCTCAGACCCCGACAAGACCGCCAGGGAAGGTCCTCAGTGAAGACTCTCATCACCGGCTCGTCCGGCTTCATCGGCGGCTACGTCGTCGAGGAGCTGCTCCGCCGCGGCCACGACGTCGTCGGGGTCGACAACTTCTCGAAGTACGGCCGGGTGGCGAAGTCCTACGACGACAACCCTCGCTACCGGCTCGTGGAGGGGGACGCCGGTGACACCGCCCTGATGACCGAGCTGCTCGGCGACTGCGACCACTTCGTCGCCGGCGCGGCGCTGATCGGCGGGATCTCCTACTTCCACACCTACGCCTACGACCTGCTCGCCACGAACGAGCGGATCATCGCCGGGTCCTGCGACGCGGCGATCAGGGCCCACCAGCGCGGGCGGCTCTCCAAGGTCACCTACCTCAGCTCCTCGATGGTCTTCGAGTCCACGGACCGCTGGCCCTCGGTCGAGGGGGACGAGCTCGAGGTGCCACCTCCGCTGTCGTCGTACGGCTTCCAGAAGCTGTCGGTGGAGTACTTCGCCCGCGCCGCCTGGGACCAGTACCGCCTGCCGTACACCATCGTCCGGCCGTTCAACTGCGTCGGCATCGGCGAGAGCCGGGCGCTGGGTGACGTGGAGATCGACTCCGGCAACGTCAAGCTGGCGATGAGCCACGTGGTCCCGGACCTGGTGCAGAAGGTCCTCAAGGGGCAGGACCCTCTGCACATCCTGGGCACGGGGGAGCAGGTCCGGCACTACACCTACGGCGGCGACCTGGCACGCGGCATCGTCGAGTGCGTGGAGCGCGAGGAGGCGCTCAACGAGGACTTCAACATCTCCACCGCGGAGTCCACGACCGTCCTCGAGCTCGCCGAGCTGGTCTGGAGGAAGATCAAGGGACCGGACGTGCCGTTCAGGTACGTCAGCGACCCCGGGTTCCAGCACGACGTCGCCAAGCGGATCCCCGGCGTCGAGAAGGCCAGGCGGGTGCTCGGCTTCGAGGCGACGACGCCCCTCTCGGAGATGCTCGACGAGGTCATCCCGTGGATCGACCAGGCGGTCCGGGACGGATCCATCTAGCGCGATGAGCACCCGCTGGGACCCCGACCGCTACCTGTTGTACGCCGACGAGCGCGGCCGTCCCTTCGTCGACCTCCTGCACCGTGTCGACGCGGGCTCGCCGCGGCGCGTCGTCGACCTCGGCTGCGGCCCGGGCACCCTCACCGCCCTGCTGGCGGAGCGGTGGCCGGACGCCGACGTCCTCGGGGTCGACTCGTCGGCCGAGATGGTCGCGCGGGCACGCTCCGGCGGCTTCGCCGGGGCCCGGTTCGAGGAGGGCGACGTGCGGACCTGGCAGCCCGGTCCGGGCGGTGCGCCCGACGTCCTGGTCGCCAACGCCGTCTACCAGTGGGTGCCGGGCCACCTCGACCTGCTCCCCGCCCTCGTCGCCCGGGTCGCTCCCGGCGGCTGGTTCGCCTTCCAGGTCCCCGGCAACCACGGGGAGCCCAGCCACGTGCTGCTGCACGAGCTCGCGCGCGACCCGCGGTTCGCCGCGCACACCGCGGTGGTCGCCCGGCCACACTCCCACGACCCCGGGGTGTACGCCGAGGTGCTGCGCGACCTCGGCCTCGAGGTGGACGCCTGGGAGACGACCTACCTCCACCTCCTGCCGGGCGAGGACCCGGTGTTCACCTGGATCAGCGGCACCGGCGCCCGCCCGACCCTCGCCTCGCTCCCCGACCGGCTGCGCGCGGAGTTCGTGGCCGACTACAAGGGCCTGCTGCGCTCGGCCTACCCGCCTGGTCCGCACGGGACGGTGCTCCCGTTCCGGCGGGTCTTCGTGGTCGCCCGCCTTCCCTCAGACCCGCGATGAGACTGCACCACGTGCAGGTCTCCTGCCCACCGGGTGGGGAGGACGCCGCCCGTCGGTTCTACGGCGCCGCCCTGGGCATCCCGGAGGTGGAGAAGCCCCCTTCCCTGGCGACCCGCGGGGGCTGCTGGTTCCGGGGCGACGACGTCGAGGTGCACGTCGGGGTCGAGGAGCCGTTCCGGCCCGCGGCCAAGGCCCACCCGGCGTTCGTCGTACCCGAGGGGACGCTGGACGCGCTGGCGGCGCGGCTGGCGGAGTGCGGCTTCGAGACCCGGTGGGACGACGACCTGCCCGGCTACCGGCGGTTCTACACCCTCGACGGCAACGGCAACCGGGTGGAGCTGCTGGCGCCCGAGCGATGACCTGGCGTGCCGGCCCGTGAGGTGGCGTACGTTTGGGTGGTGAGGGTCACCGGGGCCTCCTCGGGGGCAGGACCCGCAGGCAGCAGACCAGCTGGACGTCAGCTGGGGACCAGCAGGGAGACGACATGAGTGAACCACTGAGCCAGACGCAGCTCCTGCTGGAGCTGGAGCCGGTCGTCGAGGAGAACCTCAACCGGCACCTCTCGATGGCCCGGGAGTGGTTCCCCCACGAGTACGTCCCCTGGAGCGACGGACGCAACTTCGACGGCCCCCTGAACGGCGACCCGTGGAGGGTCGACGACTCGCCGATGTCCGACGTCGCCCGCTCCTCGCTGATCGTCAACCTGCTCACCGAGGACAACCTGCCCAGCTACCACTACGAGGTGGCCACCCTGTTCGGTCGCGAGGGCGCCTGGGGGGACTGGGTGCACCGGTGGACCGCCGAGGAGGGCCGGCACGCCATCGTGATCCGCGACTACCTCTCCACGTCCCGTGCGGTCGACCCCACCCAGCTGGAGCGGCTGCGGATGGACCACATGGGCACCGGGTACGCCGCCCAGCACGACGACATGGTGCGGTCCCTGGCCTACGTCTCGTTCCAGGAGCTCGCCACCCGGGTCTCGCACCGCAACACCGGCAAGCTCACCGACGACGAGGTGGCCGACCGGATGCTGGCCCGGGTCGCCGCGGACGAGAACCTGCACATGGTCTTCTACCGCAACCTGCTCGGCGCCGCGCTCGAGCTGGACCCCAACCAGGTGATGCGGGCCATCACCGACGTGGTCACCACCTTCCAGATGCCCGGCACCGACATCGCCGGCTTCCAGCGCAAGGCCGTGGAGATGGCGATCGCCGGGGTCTACGACCTGCGTCAGCACCGCGACGACGTGGTGGCGCCGGTGCTCCGGTTCTGGAAGGTCTTCGAGATCGAGGGCCTCGACGCCGAGGGGGAGGCGGCTCGCACCGAGCTCGCGAACTTCATGGACGAGCTGGACAAGCAGGCGCTCCGCTTCGAGGACAAGCGCGATGCCCTCAAGGCCCGGATGCACGCCCGCGAGTCCAAGTAGCCTCGGCGCGTCCGATGAGCGAGCCGGTGCGGGTGGTCCGGGCGAGCGACCTCGAGCCGGCGGACCCGACGCCCGGGATGCAGCGGGCCCGCGCCTTCGAGGTGCCGTCCCTGTGGGCGGGCCGCGTGGAGACCGAGCCGGGGAGCGTCTCGGGCTGGCACCACCACGACGTCAACGAGACGAGCCTCTACATCGTCGCCGGCGTGCTGCGTCTGGAGTTCGAGGGCCACGACGGCTACCTGGACGCCGGGCCGGGAGACTTCGTGCACGTGCCCGCGTTCACCGTGCACCGGGAGAGCAACCCGACCGACCAGGTGTCGGTCGCGGTGATCGCCCGGGCCGGCGGCGGCGTCCCGACGGTCAACGTGGACGCCCCCTAGCCGACCCGGCGGGTCTGGCGCCCGAACCGCCGACCCGGCGATGGCGGCCGAACCTGCCGACCCGGCGGGTATGGCGGCTGAAGACCTGCCGACCCGGCGGGTATGGCGGCTGAAGACCTGCCGACCCGGCGGGTCTGGCGCGGGTCGCACGTCGAGCCGATGCTTCGGATGACTCGCCACCGGGGTTGTGTCCTTGCGCACCAGCCCATCCAGGCACATTTCGCAGACCTGTGTCGTCCAGGAGGCCGAGCACGTCGGGTTCTCGCGCTTCGGGGCCGAGCGGTCGCTGCGAAGGCGGAGTCTGCGTTGCTCCCTGCTCGGCGAACCACCGTTGCCGCGCATGTGCGCAGCAACGGTTGGCTGTCGATGAAGAGGGCGACCGTTCGCACGCACCAGTGTGCGAACGGCTCTGGCAGCACGTCCAGGGCCCCAGTCCCGCCCACGCAGCCGAGCTGGTGCGTCTCCTGCTCCGGGTCGGCACGTTCTGGCCGCCAGACCCGCCGGGTCGGCACGTTCTGGCCGCCAGACCCCGCCGGGTCGGCAGGTGGGGCCGTGAGCCCGAGCCGGTTCAGACCGCCGGGGCGGAGGACCGGCCAGGCACGAGACGGGCTGCGATCCGCTCCTTGACCGGCCAGCGGACGTCGTACACCCAGCCGATCCTCTCCAGCGCCCAGATCACCCGCGCCGAGGTGTCCACCTGTCCGCGGAGCACGCCGTGCCGTGCGCAGGTGGGGTCGGCATGGTGCAGGTTGTGCCAGGACTCGCCCATGGAGGGGATGGCCAGCCACCACACGTTGGCCGACTTGTCGCGCGAGACGAACGGGCGCTCACCGATGGTGTGGCAGATCGAGTTGATCGACCAGGTCACGTGGTGGAGCAGGCTGACCCGCACCAGGGAGGCCCAGAAGAACGCCGTCACGGCACCCTGCCACGACCAGGTCAGCAGCCCGCCGGCGACCACCGGGGCCGCCAGAGAGACGAGGACCCACAGCGGGAACAGCTGCGAGATCCGGACCAGGTCGCGGTCCTTCATCAGGTCCGGGGCGTACTTGCGCTGCGGCGTCTGCTCGGGGTCGAAGAGCCACATCATGTGGGCGTGGAAGAACCCCTTGGTCAACGCCGGCAGCGAGGTGCCGTACCGCCACGGTGAGTGCGGGTCCCCGTCGCGGTCGGAGAACTTGTGGTGCTTGCGGTGGTCGGCCACCCAGCGCACGACCGGACCCTGGATCGCCATCGAGCCGGCGATCGCGAGAGCGATCTTCACCGGCCGGTTCGGCTTGAAGGACCTGTGGGTGAACAGCCGGTGGAAGCCGACGGTGATGCCGTGCCCGGTGAGCCAGTACATCGCCACGGTGATCAGCACGTCGCTCCAGCCGAGCCAGCCGCCCCAGGCGACCGGGATGGCCGCGGCCACGGCCAGGAACGGTACGACGATGAACAGCGCCAGCGCCACCTGCTCCCTGCGGGACTGGACATCGCCGCCGAGGGTGGCCCGCTCCGGGCCGGTGCCGTCCAGTGCCGGTGCTGTCATGGGTCCCTCACAAGCTCGGTCCGCGTGCTGCCGTCCTGCGACCCCCGGCTCCGGAGGTGCCTTGTGGGCCTACCCCACGCTCCGGCGCCTCACACCTGCCGCGGCACCCCATGCGTAGGCTGGTGCCCCACCGATCCCCGGTTGGTCTGTCGGCAGGGCCCGCCGCACTTTGAATGCGGATGAAGCGACGTAGGTTCGACTCCTACCCGGGGAGCCCGCCGACAGCCCGTCCAGACATCGTCCAGACACCGTCCAGACATCCGTCCAGGAGCCAGCGTGAGCGAACCGGACCAGGCCCAGCATGTCGCCCCGACCGCGGCGGTGGTGCTCGCCGCCGGCAGCGGCACCCGGATGCGCTCGAAGCTGATGAAGGTGCTGCACCCGGTGTGCGGGCGCAGCATGATCGGGCACGTGCTCACCGCCGCCCTGCACGTGCAGCCCGAGCACCTGGTCGCCGTCGTCGGCAACGGTCGCGAACAGGTCGGGGAGCACATCCTCGACCAGGTGCCCGGTGCGCTGCTCGCTGTCCAGGAGACCCAGGAGGGCACGGGGCACGCCGTCGCCGTCGCTCTCGAGGCGCTCCGCGAGGCCGCCGGTACGACGGACGGGCTGGTCGTCGTGATGGCCGGCGACACGCCGCTGCTCGAGGGCGCGACGCTGGAGGAGCTGGTCGTCGAGCACCGGGCGCACGCGGGCGCCGATCGGGTGGCGACGGTGCTCACCGCCGAGCTCGACGACCCCTTCGGCTACGGCCGCGTGCTGCGCGACGGGGACGGGTCGGTCAGCGCGATCGTCGAGGAGAAGGACGCCACCGCCGAGCAGGCGGCCGTGCGCGAGATCAGCAGCGGCATCTTCGTCTTCGACGGACGCTTCCTGGCGGACGCGCTGACCCGGGTCACCAACGACAACGCGAAGGCGGAGTACTACCTCACCGACGTGGTCGCCGTGGCCCGCCGGGACGGCCACTCGGTGGGCGCGCACCGGATCGCCGACGTGATGCAGACGCAGGGCGTCAACGACCGCGTGCAGCTCGCCGGCATCGCCGCGGAGCTGAACCGCCGGATCCTGACCCGCTGGATGATGTCGGGGGTCACCGTGACGGACCCGGGCAGCACCTGGGTGGATGCCGACGTGGTCCTCGAGCCGGACGTCACCCTGCTGCCGGGCGTCCAGCTGCTCGGTGCCACGGTCGTCGCCGAGGACGCGGTCATCGGCCCGGACTGCACCCTGAAGGACGTCGAGGTGGGCGCCGGCGCCACGGTCGTCCGCAGCCACGGCGAGCTGGCCGTGATCGGGGCCGGCGCGTCGGTCGGTCCGTTCTCCTACATGAGGCCCGGGACCGAGGTGGGTGTCCGCGGGAAGATCGGTGCCTTCGTGGAGACCAAGAACGCCCGGATCGGCGAGGGCGCGAAGGTGCCGCACCTGTCCTACGTCGGGGACGCGGACATCGGCGAGGGCAGCAACATCGGTGCCGGGACGGTGTTCGCCAACTACGACGGCCTCCGCAAGCACCGCACCAGGATCGGCCGGCAGGTCCGCACGGCGTCCAACAACACGTTCGTGGCCCCCGTGGAGATCGGCGACGGAGCCGCGACGGCTGCCGGGACCGTCGTACGCCGCAACGTGCCGCCCGGCTCGCTGGCCGTCTCGGGAGGGCCGCAGCGCGACATCGAGGGCTGGACCGAGCGCAGGCGAGCCGGTACGCCGATGGCGCAGGCCGCCGAGGACGCCAGGACCGCCGCCGAGGACGCGACGAAGGAGCCTCCGTTGGCACCCGAGGCCCCGCCTGGGTGACACTTCTAGGAGACGGTCGAGCCGCGCGCCGGCGGAGCCGCCCCGACACACCAGCCAGCCCACACCAGCCAGCCCCACCAGCCAGACACCCCAGACACCAGAGAGCGGCACGCCGTGAGCGGACTGAAGCGGACCACCGAGAAGAACCTGATGGTGTTCTCCGGCCGGGCACATCCCGAGCTCGCCGAGCAGGTCGCCGAGCTGCTGGGGGCCGGGCTCGTGCCCACCTCGGCCTACGACTTCGCGAACAGCGAGATCTACGTCCGCTTCGAGGAGTCGGTGCGGGGCAGCGACGCGTTCGTCATCCAGAGCCACACCGCGCCCGTCAACGAGTGGATCATGGAGCACCTGATCATGGTCGACGCGCTGAAGCGTGCCTCGGCCAAGCGGATCACCGTGGTCATGCCGTTCTACGGCTACGCCCGACAGGACAAGAAGCACCGCGGCCGCGAGCCGATCTCGGCGCGCCTGATGGCCGACCTCTTCAAGACCGCGGGCGCCGACCGGCTGATCGCGGTGGACCTGCACACCGCCCAGATCCAGGGCTTCTTCGACGGCCCGGTCGACCACCTGATGGCCCTGCCGATCCTGTCCGAGCACGTCCGAGCACGCTACGGCCACGAGCGGCTCACGATCGTCTCGCCGGACGCGGGACGCATCAAGGTGGCCGAGCAGTGGTCCAACCGGCTCGACGGCGCACCTCTGGCCTTCATCCACAAGACCCGTGACGTGGACCGTCCCAACGAGTCGGTCGCCAACCGGGTCGTCGGCGAGGTGAAGGACCGGATCTGTGTGCTCGTCGACGACATGATCGACACCGGCGGCACGATCGTGAAGGCCACCGACGCACTGATGGGTGCGGGGGCCGCCGGGGTGGTCGTCGCCGCGACCCACGCGATCCTCTCCGACCCGGCCGTCGACCGGCTCAAGAACAGCCCGGCGCTGGAGGTGGTCGTCACGAACACGCTCCCGATCCCCGCCGACCGGCACTTCGACAAGCTGACGGTCCTGTCCATCGCGCCGCTGATCAGCCGGGCGATCCGCGAGGTGTTCGAGGACGGGTCCGTGACCAGCCTCTTCGACGGCCGGGCCCAGTAGCCGACCTGCCGCACCCACGCTCGGCCCCGGCCGAGCGGGCCGCGACCCGTCGGGGTGATTCGCCTCTGCCGCGCCCGGTCGCTAGACTCGTGCAGTTGCCTCGGCGAGGGAGAGCTTCCGGCTCCGTCATCGACGCGGTGGCGTGGCCCGGTCCTCATTCGACCCGTGCGCCGGCGCCCTTCGTCGTACGGCGCCCGCTCCTCCTCGGCACGGCAGCCACCAGACACAGGCACGCACCGATGAAGCCACCCCTGAAGCCATCTGAACGACCTGAACAACGAGGAGATCGACCGTGTCCGAAGGCAACATCGAGGCAGAGCCCCGCACCGAGTTCGGCAAGGGTGCTGCGCGACGCATCCGTCGTGCCGCAAAGGTCCCGGCCGTGCTCTACGGCCACGGGGGTGACCCGGTGCACATCTCGCTGCCCGGTCACGAGACGATGCTGGCGCTCAAGCACGGTGGGGTGAACGCCCTGCTGCGGATCACGGTGAACGGCACCGAGCAGCTCGCGCTGCCCAAGCAGATCCAGCGCGACGCCATCAAGGGCTTCCTCGAGCACCTCGACCTGATCCTGGTCCGCAAGGGAGAGAAGGTCACCGTCGAGATCCCGGTCCATGTCACCGGTGAGCCCGACCCCGACGCGCTGGTGGTCACCGAGACCAGCACCATCTCCGTCGAGGCGGAGGCCACCCACATCCCGGAGTACGTCGAGGTCTCCATCGAGGGCCTCACGGTGGGGGACCAGATCTTCGCGAAGGACCTCAGCGTCCCCAGTGGCTCGACCGTGCTCCTGGACGACGACGCCCTGATCATCAACGTCACGCACGCGCCCACGGCCGAGGAGGTCGACGCCGAGCTGTCCGAGGCCGAGGAGGACGCGGGCATCGAGCGCGACGAGTCCGAGGTGACGGGCGCCGAGCCGGCCACGGGCGGCGATGCCGGGGCCGACGAGTCGGGTGCCGGCGGGGAGAGCCCCGAGGGCCAGTGACCCGGCGGCACGGTGACGGGGGCCGGTCGACCGATCCGATGCTGCTGCGGTGAGCGACCAGACGGCACCCTGGCTGGTCATCGGTCTCGGCAACTCGGGACCGGCGTACTCCGGCAACCGGCACAACGTCGGCCACCTGGTCGTCGAGGAGCTCGCGGGACGGATGGGTGCGCAGTTCCGCGCGCACAAGTCCGGCCGCGCCGAGGTGGTGGAGGGCCGGATCGGTGGTGTCGGGGGTCCACGCGTGGTGCTGGCCAGACCCCGTGGGTACATGAACCAGTCAGGGGGACCCGCGGCGGCCCTGGCGCAGTTCTACAAGACGCCGGTGGGCGCCGTGGTCGCGGTGCACGACGAGCTCGACATCCCCTTCGACACGCTGCGGGTGAAGCTGGGCGGCGGCGACAACGGCCACAACGGCCTGCGCTCCCTCCGCTCGGCGCTGGGCTCCGGCGACTTCTACCGGGTGCGGGTCGGGATCGGTCGTCCCCCGGGCCGGCAGGCCCCGGCCGACTTCGTGCTCTCGGACTACTCGAGCCTCGAGCGCAAGGTCCTGCCGTTCCAGGTCGACCGGGCCGCGGACGCCGTGGAGACACTGGTGAACGAAGGCCTCGAGCGCACCCAGAGCCTGTTCAACACCTGAGTCCATGACCCGGACGGGCCACCTCCGGATAGTCCGTCCGGCAGAGAGCTCGGAAGAATCCTGGACTTTGCGGCTTTTCCCACGCACTGGGTCGTTCTGACCTTGCTTTCGTCCGGCCGGGCCGGGAAGATGCTGGAAGAGCTTTCGCGGGGGCGAGAGTCAGATGGTGCGGGACACCGTGCCAGGCAACCACCGCCGGCGGCTCACGCCGTACGGCGTCGTGTCGTCCTGATCCCAGCACGTGGGGCTGTTGGGGCGGGGCGCTACAGGTATGGCACCGGGGGGTCCCATGTCAGTCACGTCGCTAGGTGCGTCACCGGGTCGAGCTGCGAAGGCGGCCAGGGCGCGGGGGTCCTTCGAGGCGGACCTGCGTCTAGTGCCCGGGACCGACCTGCACCTGGTGCCGGCCACCTGGTCACGTGAAGCGGGGCGGAGCGCCCGGACCGTCGTGTCGCCGGCCGTGCCGGCCGCGCCGGTCATGGTCGGCCTGGCCGCGGCGCTCGCGGTCGCCGTGGCCGGCGACCGCCTCATCGTCTCCTGCGCCTGCGCGGCCGTCTGGGGCCTGGTGGTGCTCGTGCAGGCCGCGCTGCACCGTCGGGTCGTCCGGGTGGGCACCCGGGTCCGCCAGGACGTCACGACCGGCGCGGTCCTGGCCTCGCTGGTGTCTCTGGCCGGTGTCGCCGACGTGCTGCCGCTGCCCGAGGCACGATGGGGCATCGCCGCCCTCGCAGCCGCCGTCATGGTCACCGTGTCGGCGCGAGTGCTGTGGCCCCGCGGTCTCCCGACGGAGCGGGTCGTCCTGGTGGGGGACCAGCACGACGTCGACGCCTACCTGGCGGCGGCGCCCGGCACCGGCGTGGTCGTCGCCGGCTGCCACGTCGTGGACCCCGCCGCCCCTGCAGGGCCGGCGAGGATCGAGTCGCTCGTCGAGGCTGTCGCCGCCGACGTGGTGCTCGTGCTGCCGGGTCGCACGACCGACAAGGACCTGCTCCGCAGGCTGACCTGGGCCCTGGAGCGCCACCCGGTCCGGGTGGCCGTCCTCAGCCCCGTGTCCGCGGTCGCCTCGCACCGGCTGCGCACCGGCGAGCTGGGGCGCGACGCGGTGCTCGAGGTCGACGCGTCCCGGGTCTCGGTCCTCGAGGCACGCGCCAAGGCGGCGATCGACCGGATCGGAGCCCTGGCCCTGCTCGTGGCCGTCGCGCCACTGCTGCTGTTCATGCTGGCCGCCGTCCGCCTGGACAGCCGGGGGCCCGGCCTGTTCGTGCAGACCCGGGTGGGCAGGGACGGGCAGCTCTTCCGGATGTTCAAGATGCGCACCATGTTCGCCGACGCAGAGTCCATGAAGCAGGCGCTGATGGAGACCAACGAGTCCGACGGCGTGCTCTTCAAGATCCGTCGGGACCCGCGCGTCACCCGGGTCGGCTACTGGCTGCGACGCTCCTCCCTCGACGAGCTGCCCCAGCTGCTCAACGTGCTGCGCGGCGAGATGTCCCTGGTCGGCCCCCGCCCCGCGCTGCCGTCCGAGGTCGCGTCGTACGACGCCGACGCCCGCCGCCGGCTGGTGGTGAAGCCCGGCATCACCGGACTGTGGCAGGTCAGCGGTCGCTCGGACCTGCAGTGGGACGAGTCGCTGCGCCTGGACCTCTACTACGCCGACAACTGGCGGCTCGTCGACGACCTGGTCATCGCGGCCCGCACCGTCACCGCCGTGACCCTGGCCCGAGGGGCCTACTGAGGGAGCGACACGGCGCCCTGGCGCCGGACGGCCGACGGGACCGGTGCCGTGAGAGGGTGGGGCGCGTGTCCTCGACGCCTGACCTGCCGACGCCACCGGCGGCCGCCGCCACCGACGACCACGCCTTCGCGGCCTGGTCCGCGACCGTCGCCGGGGAGCTGCTGACCAGGGTCAGGGGTCAGGGGCTGACAGGTCGCGAGCTCAAGGACGCCGGTGACTCCGCCGCCCACGAGCTGCTGATGGCCCTGTGTGCCGAGCACCGGTCCGACGACGCGGTCATGTCGGAGGAGAGCGCCGCCAGCATCGACAACGCCGACCGGCTCACCGCGCGGCGGGTGTGGATCGTCGACCCGCTCGACGGCACCCGGGAGTTCTCCGAGCCGCCCAGGGACGACTGGGCCGTGCACGTGGCCCTGTGGGAGGACGGCGAGCTGGTGGCCGGAGCGGTCGCCCAGCCCGGGCTGGGCACCACCTTCGACACCGGTCACCCCCCGCTCGTCCCGCCCCGCAGCTCCGCGCGTCCCCGCATCGCGGTCAGCCGGACCCGGCCGCCGGCGTTCGTGGAGGGGCTGGCCCGTGACCTCGGCGCCGACCTGGTGCCGATGGGGTCGGCGGGGGCGAAGGTGATCTCCGTGGTGCGAGACGTCACGGACGCCTACGTGCACGCCGGCGGGCAGTACGAGTGGGACTCCGCAGCACCCGTCGCCGTCGCCCGCGCCGCGGGCCTGCACACCTCCCGCATCGACGGGTCGCCGCTGGTCTACAACCAGCGGGACGTCCTGCTGCCCGACCTGCTGGTGTGCCGGCCGGAGCTCGCCGACCCGATCCTGGACCACCTCGGCCGCGTCGGCCTGCCCGACCGGTGAGCAACGGGGAGGCCATCGGGGACGTGACCGCGGTCCTCTGGGACGCCGACGGTGTGCTGCAGCGGGTCCCGGGCGGGGTCGAGGAGTCGATGCGACCCGCGCTGGAGGGCCGGGTCGGGGACGTCGAGGCGTTCCTCGAGGCCGCCTACTGGGCCGAGCGGCCGGCGCTGTCCGGCGAGGTCAGCTGGCTCGAGGTGCTGCCGGGGCTGCTGGAGCAGTGGGGCATCGGCGACTCCTACGACGACGTGGTGCGGACCTGGCTGAGCATCGAGCCGGTGGCCGCGACGCACGAGCTGCTGCGGGCCCTGCGGCGGGCCGGCCTCCGCTGCTACCTGGCGACGAACCAGGCCGAGCACCGGGGCGTGCACATGCGCGACGAGCTGGGCTACGCCGGGCTCTTCGACGGCGCGTTCTACTCCTACGAGATGGGTGTGGCCAAGCCGGACCCGGCGTACTTCCGGTTCATCGTCGATGCGCTGGGGGCTCCTGCGCACCAGCTGCTGTTCCTCGACGACCGGCTCGACAACGTCGAGGCGGCGCGTTCGGTGGGGCTGCGGGCGGAGGCATGGTCCTACCGGGAGGACATCTCGGTGCTGCACGACCACCTGGCCCGGCACGGCGTCGAGGTGCCTCAGCTCCCTCAGCTCCCTCAGCTCCCGGGCGGCACCTCGGGGGTCTCGTGACCGGCGCGCTCGTCGCGCTCGGCCCACTCCAGCAGCGGACGGATGTCGAAGACCGCGTCGTCGATCGCGGCGTGCAGGTCGCCGAGCTCGGCGTACCTCCTCGGGACGGTGGCGATCGTCCAGTCCCGCGGCTGCACGTCGTCGACCTCCTCCCAGGTGATCGGGGTCGAGACGGTGCCCTCGGGGTTGCCGCGCACGGAGTACGCCGCCGCGATGGTGTGGTCGCGGGCGTTCTGGTTGTAGTCCACGAAGACCCGCCTCGGGTCCCGGTCCTTGCGCCACCAGGTCGTGGTCACCTCGTCGGTGCGGCGCTCCACCTCCCGGGCGAAGGCAAGCGCTGCGCGTCGTACGTCGCCGAAGCCGTGCTCGGGCCGGATCCGCACGTAGACGTGCAGGCCTGAGCCGCCCGAGGTCTTGGGGAACCCCGTCGCGCCCAGCTCGTCGAGCACCTCGTGGGCGACGTGCGCCACCCGGCGCACCGTGTCGAAGTCGCACTCGGTGCCCGGGTCGAGGTCGATGCGCCACTCGTCGGGCGACTCGGTGTCCGCGCGCCGGCTGTTCCACGGATGGAACTCGACGGTGGACATCTGCACCGCCCACACCACCTGGGCGATCTCGGTCACGCACAGCTCGTCGGCGGTGCGGTTCCAGCGGGGGAAGTGCAGCCGCACCGTGTCCATCCAGGGAGGTGCTCCGGCCGGCAGCCGCTTCTGGTGCACCTTCTCGCCCGACACCCCGGTCGGGAAGCGGTGCAGCATGCAGGGCCGCTCCCGCAGGGCGTTCACGATCCCGTCGGTCACCGACAGGTAGTAGCCGACCAGGTCCATCTTGGTCTCGCCGCGGGCCGGGAAGTACACGCGGTCCGGGTTGCTGACCCGCACCACCCGGTCGCCGACCTCGAGCTCGACCGAGGGAGAGCTGGCTGCCATGGCAGGAGAACCTAGTCGACGCACGCCCCCGTCGGCGACGCCCCGTAGACTCGGAGCACCTCCTGCGAGGCCCCCCACCGGGGCAGACAGGAGGCCGTCGTGCTGTGCGTGGACAGGAGCTGTGCCCGTGGGAGTGAGCGGCCTCGCCGACCTCGTCCTGACCGACCCGACCCTCGCCCGGGCCGTCGAGGACGCCCGCGACGGTGCCGTGCCCGCCCTGGACCTGACCGCGCCCGTCGCCCTGCGGCCGTTCGTGGTCAAGGGCCTGCTCGAGGCGGGTCGCACCGTCCTCGCGGTCGCCGCCACCTCCCGGGAGGCCGAGGACCTGGTCACGGCGCTGGAGGGCCTCGTCGACCCGGCGCTGGTGGCCTACTACCCGGCCTGGGAGACCCTGCCGCACGAGCGGCTCTCCCCCCGCAGCGACACGGTCGGGCGGCGGCTGGCGGTCCTGCGCCGGCTCAGGCACCCGGGCACCGACCCCTCCAACGGCCCGCTGCGGGTGGTCGTCGCCCCGGTGCGGTCCGTGCTGCAGCCCCAGGTCCGCGGGCTCGCCGACCTGGAGCCGGTCGAGCTGTCGGTGGGAGCCCAGGCCGACCTCGAGGACGTCGTACGACGGCTGGCGGGCGCGGCCTACACCCGGGTCGACCTGGTGGAGAAGCGCGGGGAGTTCGCGGTCCGCGGCGGCATCGTCGACGTCTTCCCCCCGACCGAGGAGCACCCGCTCCGGGTGGAGTTCTGGGGGGACGAGGTGGAGGAGATCAGGTCCTTCGCGGTCGCCGACCAGCGCACCCTGGCGGCCGCCACCCGGCTGTGGGCACCGCCGTGCCGGGAGCTGCTGCTGACCGACGAGGTGCGGGCCCGGGCCAAGGCGCTCGGTGAGGAGCACCCGGAGCTGGCGGAGATCTTCGAGAAGCTGGCCGACGGGCACGCGGTCGAGGGCATGGAGTCGCTGGCGCCGGTGCTCACCGAGGACGCCGGCGGCATGGAGATGCTCGTCGACCTGCTGCCCGAGCAGACGCACGTCCTGGTCCTGGACCCCGAGCGGGCCCGCAGCCGGGCCCACGACCTGGTCGCCACCAGCGAGGAGTTCCTGGAGGCGTCCTGGGCGGCCGCCGCGGGAGGCGGGCAGGCCCCCCTCGACCTCGGCGCCGCGTCCTACCGCTCGCTGGCCGAGGTGCGGGGCCTGAGCCTGGCGCAGGGCAAGGCCTGGTGGAGCGTCTCGCCGTTCGGGCTCGATCCGGAGGCCGGAGACGTCGTCCGGACGCCGCTCAGGGACTCGCTGGGGGAGGTGGTGTCCTCCGGTGTGGACGTCGAGGCGGGGGCCGTGGAGTCCCGCGCCCTGGACGTGCGGCCCGTCGAGGAGTATCGCGGCGACCTGGAGCGGGCCCTCACCGACATCGCCGCGTGGGTGCGCAACGGCAGCCGGGTGGTCCTGCTGCACGAGGGGCACGGCCCGGCGCAGCGGATGGTCGAGGTGCTGCGAGAGCACGACGTCCCCGCCCGCTGGGCGGAGTCGCTGGACCGCAGCGACGACGTGCCCAAGGACGTCGTCGTGGTCACCACCGCCACCCTGGAGCACGGGTTCGTCAGCGAGCAGCTGTGCCTGGCGGTGCTCACCGGCGACGACCTGACCGGTCAGCGCTCGTCCACCAAGGACATGCGGTCCATGCCCACGCGGCGCAAGCGGCAGATCGACCCGCTCGAGCTCAAGCCGGGGGACTACGTGGTGCACGAGCAGCACGGTGTCGGCCGCTACATCGAGATGAGGCAGCGCGAGGTGCAGGGCGCGACCCGGGAGTACCTCGTCCTGGAGTACGGCTCCTCCAAGCGCGGCCAGCCCGCCGACCGGCTGTTCGTCCCCACCGACGCCCTGGACCAGGTCACCCGCTACGTCGGTGGCGAGCAGCCGTCCCTGGACCGGCTCGGCGGGTCGGACTGGGCCAAGCGCAAGGGCCGGGCCCGCAAGGCGGTCCGGCAGATCGCCGCGGAGCTGATCAAGCTGTACGCCGCCCGGCAGGCCACCCGCGGCCACGCCTTCGGCCCCGACACCCCGTGGCAGCGGGAGCTCGAGGACGCCTTCCCCCACCAGGAGACCCCCGACCAGCTCACGACCGTCGACGAGGTCAAGCACGACATGGAGCTGCAGATGCCGATGGACCGGCTGGTGTGCGGCGACGTCGGCTACGGCAAGACCGAGATCGCCGTGCGTGCCGCGTTCAAGGCGGTCCAGGACGGCAAGCAGGTCGCCGTGCTCGTGCCCACCACGCTGCTCGTCCAGCAGCACTTCTCCACCTTCAGCGAGCGGATGGCCGGCTTCCCGGTGATCCTTCGGGGACTGTCCCGGTTCCAGACCGACAGCGAGGCCGCCGCGGTCATGGAGGGGCTCGCCGACGGCACCGTCGACATCGTGATCGGCACCCACCGGCTGCTCAACCCGGACGTCAGGGTCAAGAACCTCGGCCTGATCATCGTCGACGAGGAGCAGCGCTTCGGGGTCGAGCACAAGGAGCAGATGAAGCGGCTGCGCACCAGCGTCGACGTGCTCTCCATGTCCGCGACGCCCATCCCACGCACGCTGGAGATGGCGATCACCGGCATCCGGGAGATGTCCACGATCACCACCCCGCCCGAGGAGCGGCACCCGGTGCTGACCTACGTCGGCGCCTACGAGGACCGGCAGGTGGTCGCCGCCCTGCGCCGCGAGCTGCTGCGCGACGGCCAGGTCTTCTTCATCCACAACCGGGTGCAGTCCATCGACAAGGCGGCCGCCCGGATCCGGGAGCTGGTGCCGGAGGCGCGGGTGGCCGTCGCGCACGGGCAGATGGCCGAGCACCAGCTCGAGCAGGTGATGCTGGCCTTCTGGGAGAAGCGCTTCGACGTGCTGGTGTGCACCACGATCGTGGAGTCCGGGCTCGACGTCTCGAACGCCAACACCATGGTGATCGAGCGGGCCGACACCCTGGGGCTCTCGCAGCTGCACCAGCTCCGCGGCCGGGTCGGGCGCGGCCGGGAGCGTGCCTACGCCTACTTCCTCTACCCCCCGGACAAGCCGATGACCGAGACGGCCCACGAACGGCTGGCCACGCTCGCGCAGCACTCCGACCTCGGGGGCGGGATGGCGATCGCCATGAAGGACCTGGAGATCCGCGGCGCCGGCAACCTGCTGGGCGGTGAGCAGTCCGGCCACATCGCCGACGTCGGCTTCGACCTCTACGTCCGGCTGGTCGGGGAGGCCGTCAGCGAGTTCCGCGGCGACGCGGCCGCTGGGTCACAGGGGCAGGCGGAGATGAAGATCGAGCTGCCCGTCGACGCGCACCTGCCCCACGACTACGTGCAGAGCGAGCGGCTGCGGCTGGAGATGTACAAGCGGCTCGCCGAGGTCCGCGTCGAGGACGACGTCGAGCTGATCCGCGACGAGCTGGTGGACCGCTACGGCCAGCCGCCCGACCCGGTGCTCCGGCTGCTGGAGGTCGCACGGTTCCGGGCCCGGGCCCGGCAGGCCGGTCTCACCGACGTCACCGCACAGGGCAAGTACGTCCGGTTCGCGCCGGTCGACCTCCCGGAGTCCGCGACACTGCGCCTGAACCGGCTGCACCCGAAGAGCATCGTGAAGGCCGGTCTGCGTACGATGCTGGTGCCTCGTCCGACGACCGCCGTCATCGGTGGCCGTCCCATCCAGGACGAGGAGCTGCTGACCTGGGCGCGCGACGTGGTGGACACGGTCGTGGACCGGGTGCCGTCGAGTGCGTAGCCCCACCATCTTCTGGACCAGCCGAGGAGAGCCGTCGTGAGTCAGTCCCCGCGTTCGTCCGGTCGCCGTCGTGGCCGGGCGGTGGTCGCGATGGTCGCCGCGCCGGCGCTGCTGGTCCTCTCGGCGTGCGGCTCGCACCCCGGCGCGGCGGCGGTGGTCGGCCCCGAGACGATCAGCCAGGGCAAGGTCGACTCGGTGGCCCTGGCACTGTGCTCGGCACAGAGCCTCGCGCAGACCGCGGCCCCGCAGGCGCTGGCCGGCCGGGCCGCCCGTCAGGGAGCACTGTCGGTGCTGCTGAACAGCGCGCTGTCCCGGCAGTACGGCGAGGCCAAGGGCCTGGAGCCCCCGCAGTCGCAGGTGTCCGCCGCCATCGACGCCAACCAGGCCACGATCGACAAGCTCCCCGCCTCGCGCCGCACGGCCTTCCGCGACACGCTGCGCGACTACGCGGAGGGTCAGCTGGTGGTCGCCGAGGCCGGCCAGCAGCTGCTGCGGCAGAGGGGCGTGAAGAACATCACCCAGGACCAGGCCCTCGCGGTGGGCACGCGGCTGCGTGACGCGTGGGTCAAGGACCACGCCACGGTGTCCGTGGACCCCCGCTTCGGCAGGTTCTCCGCCGGGACCCTGACCTACCGCAGTGGCTCCCTGTCCACCGCCGTCTCCGACAGTGCCTCCTCCGGTGCCAAGCAGCAGCCGGACCAGGGCTGGGTCGGCTCGCTGCCCGCGACCCAGCAGTGCAGCTGACCCTGCTGGTCAGCAGCCCCCGGGTGGCGCCGGGACTGATGTCCTGGCCGGCGTGGTCGGCCGTCGCGTCCGCGGCGCGACGACTGGCGTCCTCGGACTCCGCGCCGCTGGTGCGGGCCGTCGTCGCTTCCGGGCACGACGTCGACGTGGTGCCCGACCCGTCGCCGGCCGACCTCCTCGAGGCGGCCCGGGACGCCGACGTGGTGTGGCTGGCCGACACCGAGGAGGCCGAGCGGCTCCCGTCGCTGCTCGCAGCCGCCCGGCCGGTCGGGTTGCCGGACGGGTCGCCGGACGGGTTGCCGGTCGAGGTCCGGGTGCTGCACGCGTCGTACGACGTCCCGGGGGCCCGGCTGCTGGACCTGGTCACCGTGATGGACCGGCTGCGCACCGACTGCCCGTGGGACCGGGAGCAGACCCACCGCTCGCTGGCGCGCTACCTGCTCGAGGAGACCTACGAGACGCTCGAGGCGATCGAGTCCGGTGACGGGACACATCTGCGGGAGGAGCTGGGGGACCTGCTGCTGCAGGTCTTCTTCCACGCCCGGGTCGCTGCCGAGGCCGGGGACGGCGGGTTCACGATCGACGACGTGGCCGACGGGATCGTCGCCAAGCTGGTGCACCGGCACCCGCACGTCTTCGCCGGCCTGGACGTCGCGGACGTCGGCGAGGTCGAGCGCAACTGGGAGACGCTGAAGGCCGCCGAGAAGGGTCGCGGGTCGGTGCTCGACGGGATCCCCCTGGCCCTGCCCGCGCTCGCCCTGGCCGACAAGGTGCTCGGCCGTGCGGCACGGGCCGGGGTGGCGCCGCAGCCCTCCACCGGCGGGCTCGGTGAGGAGCTGCTCGCGCTGGTGGAACGGGCCCGGGCCGCAGGTGTGGACCCCGAGCAGGCGCTGCGCGACACCCTCCACCAGCTGGTGGCCGCCGTACGCACCCGGGAAGGGGCCCCCGACCGGCGGCCGGGAGCGGCGACCTAGCGGGGCAGGAGGCAGATGCCGGCGTGCCCGGTGGCGCGTGCGCCGGTGGAGGTCTTTCCGCAGGCGTTCGAGCCGTAGGCGTTGTCGCTGGCGATCCACAGCCCGGCCGTGGTCAGGAGCATGTCGTCCGCGCCGTAGCCCCGGTCCCGCGTGGGGTTGGCGACGACGGCCCCGGTCGACGGGCTCAGGCCCACCATGCCGGGGGCGTTGACGGCGGTGCCCTTGGTGTTGTCGTCGCACTGGGCAGGGTTGCTGGCCCACCGCTCGTGTCCCCCGAAGTAGGCTGCCGAGCCGTCCGCGGCCGTGGCGTACAACGAGTCGCACCCGGTGTAGTTGATCCACCGGTGGGTCACAGGGCCTGCGGTGGACGGGAACGCGGCGGCCGAGTCGCACAGCCCCTGACGTGGGGCGGTGGTGGAGTAGGCGGGGCCACTGGCCGGCTTGTAGCCGGTCGTCGCGGTGTAGACGGTGGCACCGTCGGTCGACCACGAGGCCGCCTTGAGCCAGAACGGCTCCCCGACGGCGCAGTTGATGGCGAACTCGGGGGACGTCCACGCGTCCACGGTGGCGTGGGCTGCACCGAGGTCGGCCATGAAGACCTGCCGGCGTGCGTGCCCGGCGACAGAGGTGAACACCCCCATCGCGAGGAGCTTGGACCTGTTCGGGCTCAGCGTGAAGTTGTAGACCCGGGTGGAGTTGGCGGCGGAGTGCCGGCCACCCTGGTCGGTGTACACGTAGGTCCCGGAGACGGGCAGGTTGACGTATCCGTCGTCAGATCCGGTGGACGGGTTGACCGACGCCAGGTACCGATGGGTCCCGACCCCCTTGAGCGTGGTGAAGCTCCCGCCGACCAGCAGGTGGGCGCCCACCGCCTCGACCGTCGTCACCCGCTTGTTCGGGGCCGGTGAGAAGGCCGTCCTCACCGCGCCCGTCGTAGTGGTGACCGCGCTCAGGTAGGGCTTGCTCTGCCCTCCCACGGTGGTGAACGCTCCGCCGAGGTAGGCCGTCGAGCAGTCCGCCGACAGCGCGATCGCGTCGACAGTCCCGTTCGGCTTCGGGTTCCAGCCCGTCAGCACGCCCGTGCTCGCGGAGAAGCTGACGACATTGCTCCGCGCATACGTCACGCCGCCCTGCTTGATGTGGGTGAACCTCCCCACCGCGTACATCGTGGACCCGCACTGCACGATCTGGCGCACCTGCTCCACCGACCCGTCGGTGCCACTGTCGGCGATGCTCGGAGTGAACGTGGCCGCGACCGAGCTCACCGGTCCTGCGACCACGGCCTGGGCCACCCCCGAGCCGGTGGCTGCTGCAACCAGTGCGGCAGCGGCTGCGACTGTCACGGCCATGGCAGATCTCTTCACGTGAACCCCCCGGTTCGAACTCAGCACCGACCCCGCGCGACGGCGGTGTGAGGCGATATAAGTACTATATACCATTTTGTACTGAATCCGCGCCAGGAGGGTCCGACGCTCACGCCGGCACGGCGACGCAGCAGGCGAGCCGTCGGCGCGTCGACCCCCGCGCGCCGTTAGGGTGGGTCCGTCCGTTCCCCGACCTGTGCAGGAGTACCACCGTGGCGTCCATCGAGGCTGTCGGCGCACGCGAGATTCTCGACTCGCGAGGAAACCCCACCGTCGAGGTCGAGGTCGCCCTCGACGACGGCACCATCGGCCGCGCGGCGGTCCCCTCGGGAGCGTCCACGGGCGCGTTCGAGGCGGTCGAGCTCCGCGACGGCGGCGACCGGTACGGCGGCAAGGGGGTCGGGAAGGCCGTCGCCGCCGTCCTGGACGTGATCGCGCCGGAGCTGGTCGGGTTCGAGGCGTCCGAGCAGCGGCTGGTCGACCAGCGGCTGCTCGACCTGGACGGCACGCCGAACAAGGCCAAGCTCGGCGCGAACGCCATCCTGGGCGTCTCGCTGGCCGTGGCCCGGGCCGCCGCGGACTACTCCGAGCTCCCGCTGTTCCGCTACGTGGGCGGACCCAACGCGCACCTGCTGCCGGTGCCGATGATGAACATCCTCAACGGCGGCTCCCACGCGGACACCGGGGTCGACGTGCAGGAGTTCATGATCGCGCCGATCGGTGCCGCGACGTTCCGCGACGCCCTCGAGCAGGGGGCCGCGGTCTACCACTCCCTCAAGGCGGTGCTCAAGCAGCGGGGGCTCGGCACCGGCCTCGGCGACGAGGGCGGGTTCGCCCCCGACCTGCCGAGCAACCGCGAGGCGCTGGACCTGATCACCGTCGCGGTCGAGAAGGCCGGGTTGAGCGTCGGGGACGACATCGCGTTCGCGATGGACGTCGCCGCCTCGGAGTTCTTCGAGGACGGCAGCTACCAGTTCGAGGGCTCGGCGAGGACGGCCGAGCAGATGCAGGCCTACTACGCCGACCTCGTCGCGTCGTACCCCATCGTCTCCATCGAGGACCCGCTGGACGAGGACGACTGGTCCGGCTGGGCGGCGCTGACCAGCGACCTCGGGGCCAAGATCCAGATCGTGGGTGACGACCTGTTCGTCACCAACGTCGAGCGGCTCGGGCGGGGCATCGCCGAGCAGTCGGCGAACGCCCTGCTGGTCAAGGTGAACCAGATCGGGTCGCTGACCGAGACGTTGGACTCCGTCGACCTCGCGCACCGCAACGGCTTCCGGTGCATGATGAGCCACCGCTCCGGTGAGACCGAGGACACCACGATCGCCGACCTCGCCGTGGCCACCAACTGCGGCCAGATCAAGACCGGTGCGCCGGCGCGCTCGGAGCGGGTGGCGAAGTACAACCAGCTGCTGCGCATCGAGGAGGAGCTCGACGACGCCGCCCGCTACGCCGGTCGGGGCGCCTTCCCGCGCTCCTTCGCCGGCAAGGTCGGCTGAACCGGCCCACCATGGCGAACGGCACACCGGGGCGGGGGCCGGACCCCCGCAGGCGCAGCTCGGGGGCAGGGGCCCGGGGTGCTGCCCGGCGCACCCCCGGGGTGTCGTCCTCGTCCCGGGGTGCCTCACGACCGGCCCCCGGCCCTCGCAGAGGCGGCCCTCGGCCGCGCAGCCAGCCGCCCACCGACCCCCCGGCCAGGCCCCGCTTCACGGGCCGGGCCGCCGTGCTGGTCCTGGTGCTGTCGCTGCTGATGGTCTCCTACGCCTCGAGCATGCGGGCGTTCCTCGACCAGCGCCACCACCTGGAGAGCCTGCGTGCCAGCATCGCCTCCTCCCAGTCCGAGGTGGACCGGCTGACCCGGGAGCAGAAGCGTTGGAAGGACCCCGCGTTCGTGCGCACGGTGGCCCACCAGCGGTTCGGCTGGGTGATGCCGGGGGAGATCGGCTTCCAGGTGCTCGACGAGCACGGCAGGCCGCTGGGGCACACCGACTCCCTGTCGGCGCCGAACTCGGTGACCGAGGCGACCCGGCCGCTGTGGTGGCAGTCGGCCTGGGGCAGCGTGGTGGCGGCCGGCAAGGCGGAGGTGGACAGCAGCTCGGTGCCGCCGCCGGCGACCAGGATCAGGCCACCCGAGCCGTCGGCAGGCTCCTCTGCCGGGACCATCCGTTGAGCGGACCGGCACTGGACGCCCAGCTCGACGACCACGACCTCGCCGTCGTCGAGGCGCAGCTCGGACGCCCGCCCCGGGCCGTGCACGGGCTGGGGCACCGGTGCCCGTGCGGCAACCCCGACGTGGTCGCGACCCAGCCACGGCTCGAGGACGGCACCCCCTTCCCGACCACCTTCTACCTGACCTGCCCCCGAGCGTCGTCGCGGATCGGCACCCTCGAGGCGTCCGGGCTGATGAGGGCCATGTCGGAGCGGCTCGAGTCCGACCCGGCCCTGGCCGCGGCGTACGAGAGGGCGCACGACGCCTACCTCGCCTTCCGGGAGTCGATCCAGCACGTCCCGGAGATCAGCGGCGTCTCGGCCGGCGGGATGCCGAACCGGGTCAAGTGCCTGCACGTGCTGGCCGGCCAGTCCCTCGCCCAGGGGCGGGGCGTCAACCCGCTCGGCGACGAGGTCCTCGAGCTGCTCGGTGACTTCTGGGCCGCAGGTCCGTGCGCCTCGGCACCGGCCGGCACCGGGGGCGAAGGACGCCCGTGACGCGGGTCGCCGCCATCGACTGCGGCACGAACACCATCAAGCTGCTCGTCGCCGACATCGACCGGCAGGCCGGCACCCAGGACACCCTGGTGCGGCAGCTGCGGATCGTGCGCCTGGGCCAGGGCGTCGACCGGACCGGCAGGCTCGCCGAGGAGGCCCTCGAACGGGTGTTCGCCGCGACCGACGAGCTCGCCGCGGTCATCGCCGAGCACGGCGCCGACGTGGTGCGGTTCGTGGCCACGTCCGCGAGCCGGGACGCCGAGAACGCCGACATCTTCGCCGAGGGGGTCCGGTCCCGGCTCGGGGTGGACCTCGAGGTGGTCACCGGGGACGTCGAGGCACAGCTGTGCTTCGACGGCGCGACCCGCACGCTGCCGGCCGCACCGGCGCCCCTGGCCGTGCTGGACATCGGCGGCGGCTCGACGGAGGTGATCCTCGGGTCCGCACCGGGCCGGCTCACCGCGGCCCGGTCGCTGGACATCGGGTCGGTGCGGCTCACCGAGCGGTTCATGGTCTCCGACCCGCCGACGCCCCGGGAGGTCGAGTCCGCGACCCGCGTCGTCGAGGAGGCACTCGACACCCTCCCGGCGTACGGCGTGCAGATCGCCGACGCCCCCACGCTGGTCGGGGTCGCGGGGACGGTGACGACGCTGGCCACGCTTCTCGTGGGGCTCAGGTCGTGGGACCGGGACCGGGTGCACCACGCCAGGTTCCCGACGGCCGACGTCTCGGACCTGGTGGCCCGTCTGCTTCGCATGACCGTCGCCGAGCGTCAGGAGCTGGGGGTCCCGGTCGGCCGCGCCGACGTCATCGGTGCCGGCGCGGTGATCCTCGACCGGGTGCTGCGGCGCTCGGGTGCCTCGCTGCTGACGGTGTCCGACTGCGACATCCTGGACGGGATCGCCTGGTCGGTCGCCTGAGGCCGGCCCGACCAGTCTCCTCGGCTCAGCCGTTCGGGACGAACATCGCGCGGGTCCTCCAGCTGCCGTCGATGCTCAGCAGCTTCGGCTTCCCGGTGACCCGGCCACCTGAGAACGACACCGAGCTCAGGGTTCCCCGAGCCGATGACCCGAAGATGACCCTGCCTCCTGCGAGGGTCGTCCCGGCCGCCGAGGCGAAGCTCACGCCGTTGGTGTCGGCGGTGAACGTCTGGGCGCCCACGACCTGGCTCTCCGGGGTGAAGGAGCGGTAGTACAGCCGGGCGTCGCCGAGCAGCGTGTAGTAGATCCGGTGCGTCGCGGTGTCGTAGAACATCCCGGTCATCGCGGCGATGGCGAACGGGATCCGCGTGCCGTCGACCGGGTCGTCGTACAGGTCGACGGTCTTCTCGGTGCCGAGCGCCCCGGTGGCCTTGTCGAACGTCCGCGAGTGCAGCCCGCCGTCGGGCAGCCCGTAGAAGAGCGTTCCGTTGACCAGGAACGCGCCGCGAAGGGTCGACCAGTCGATGGCCGTGCCGGCGCTGGTGGGGGCCGCCGACGGGGCTCCGGAGGCGCCGACCGGTCGCCTCATCAAGCCACCGGGCGCGGTGCTCCGGGCCATGAACAGGTCGCCGGGCAGGGTCGCCGCCGCGACCGTCGGGATATTCGTCCCCTTCGCGAGGGGCATCAGGGCGAGGCGGCCATGCCGGTAGCCGGCCATCAAGGTCGTGTCGCTGCCGACCCACAGGCCCTGGCTGGTCGCGAACATCGCCTGGGCACCCACGCCCCGTTCGCGGCCGGGGTTCCAGGACAACGGCAGTCCGTTGACCGGGTCGAGGGCGGCGATGCCCTCGCGGGCCACCGCGCCGGCACCGGCATGGTCGCCCTTGTAGGGGTTGTTCTGCCAGCGCATGTGGCCACCGACGTAGACGACACCGCCGGTGATCGCCACGCCGTAGGTCGTGTCACCCCCCGTGTAGTCGATCCAGGTCGGGTCGTCCCCGGTGCTGGAGAGCTCCCATCGCGACGTGGAGTCGCACATCGTGCCGCTGGCCGACCCTCCGGCGAACGCGCCGGTCGTGGACAGCACGAAGTAGGTCCCGTCCGGCGAGATGTCGACGTCGCGGGTGAAGCTGTCGAAGCCGGTGGAGCACTGGTTGTGGTTGGGGTCCAACCGGTCGGTCGCCCAGGTGCTGACTGATGCGGCACCGCCGGCCGGGGTGTCCAGCATCGCGATCTGGGAGCGGGTCGCGGTGCCGACGGTGGAGAAGTTGCCGATCGCGACGAGCCTGGACCCGTCCGGGGTGACGTCGAAGCGCTTGACGTTCGTCGCGCCCCCGGTCGTGTCGGAGTAGACGCCGGTGAAGGGCACGTCCACGGCGTCGAGCACCGCGCCGGTGCCGGGGTCGAGCGCAGCGAGGGCACCACGGGTGGAGGTGACGGCCCGGGACTTCACGTTCGTGAACGCGCCGCCGATGTAGACGCGGCCCGCACGGACGACCACCTCGTTGACGGCCGCGCTCGGCAGAGCCTTGAACGTCAGGTCCAGGACGCCGGCGCTGCTGAGCTTCGCGATCCGCCGGTAGGTCGTGTTGCCCCCGACCGAGCCGAACGAGCCGCCGACGTAGACGCTGGTCCCGTCGGTGTCCAGGGAGTTGGCAGCACCCCCGAGGTCCGGGTCGAAGGCCGGGTCGATGGCCCCGGTGGTGGCGTCGAAGGCGAAGATGCCGTGGCGGACCAGGTCGTCGCTCGTGTCGGTGTAGGTCCCCGAGGGACTCACCTCGGTGAAGGTGCCGGCCGCGACCATCCTGTCGCCCACCTGGGTGATCGCGTTCACCGACCCGTCCATCACGTGCGGGGTGGAGCCGGCCGGGACCGACGACACGAGCACGTCACCGAGGTCCGGGTTGACCGCGGTGGCGGGCAGGGCGGCGAGGCCCAGCAGCGCGAGCGAGGACACCGTCACCAGCGCGACGGCGTGAGCGGCTGCACGCATGTGGATCCCCCGTTGAGGTGCGCACCGGAAGCTCCCCCGTGGCTTCGGCCCCGACCTGCCGATGCGCTCGACGTCCCACGATACGCACCCGGCTCGGAGAAACCGGCCGTTCCGGTCAGATCGGCCCAAACCTTTACCGTGGGTCCTCTACCCTGCCGACGTGCGCCGCTGTGTGACGATGGCCCGGTGTCCCATCCCCACCCGGTGACCGGCAGGCCCTTCCCCTCGCCGGTGCCTCCCGGGTCCGGCTGGCCGGGTGACCCGGCCACCTCCGCCACTCCCGTGGCGCTGAGCGCCACCGACGTGCAGGCGGCCGCTGCGTCCAGTGACCTGGAGGAGCTGACCGCCCGGGTGTCGGTGTGCCGTGCCTGCCCCCGGCTCGTCGGCTGGCGCGAGAGCGTCGCGACGAGCAAGCGGGCGTCGTACGCCGAGGAGCCCTACTGGGGGCGGCCGATCGCCGGTTGGGGCTCCGCCACACCGTCGGTGCTGATCCTGGGTCTCGCCCCGGCGGCGAACGGGGGCAACCGGACCGGTCGGATCTTCACCGGTGACCGCTCCGGTGACTGGCTCTTCGCGTCCCTGCACCGGGTCGGGCTCGCCGGCCGAGCCACGTCGGTGCATGCCGGTGACGGTCAGCGGCTGGTGCGCTCCCGGATGGTGGCTGCCGTGCGGTGCGCGCCGCCGGACAACCGGCCCTCGGTCGCCGAGCGTGACACGTGCTCGCCGTGGCTGGTTCGCGAGGTCGGGCTCGTGGTCGGGTCCGTGCGGGCGGTGGTCTGCCTCGGCGGCTACGCCTGGGACGCGGCGCTGCGGACCCTCCGCCGGCTCGGCTACCAGGTCCCGCGACCGAGGCCGAGGTTCGGGCACGGCGCGGAGGTGCCTCTGAGCGCCGACGACGGCCATCGGCTGGTGCTGCTCGCGAGCTTCCATCCCTCGCAGCAGAACACCTTCACGGGCCGACTCACCGCGCCGATGCTCGACGATGTCCTCGGCCGGGCGGCGACCCTGGCCGGGGTGCCGGATCTGGGAGACTGAGCGCGTAGGGACCGGTTCTGCGCCCCCGTATCCCAACGGCAGAGGACGAGGTCTTAAACACCTTTCAGTGTGGGTTCGAGTCCCACCGGGGGCACGCTCGACAAGGCGGACCCGGGGAACATCTGTGCCCCCGTCGCCGTTCTATCCAGTGACGTAGCCGTACGATGCAGGTGCGGCGCCGACCGCGGTTCCCGGGACAGGGATCCGCAGGCCTCCAAGGAGGAGACCCACAGATGCAGAGCAGCAACCCAGTCTTCCGCAGGTCGGAAGGCTTCAACGGACGGGTGCGGACGTCCCCGACGAGCGGGATGAGCTACCCGGCCCCCGGCGGCCAGACCGCCAGCCGGAGCTATGACCCCTACGGCCAGGACCTCCGCGGCGGTGGCCGAGGTGGCGGCCCCGTGCGCAGCGACACCGGCCCGATGACCATCGACTCGGTGGTGCAGAAGACCGCGATGACGCTCGGGTTGACGATCCTCGTCGCCGCGGGCACCTGGATCCTCACCCCGGCACCCGGCATCGGTGTCGACGCGTCCTCGCTCTACCTGCTCTCGATGGTCGGCGCCTTCGGTGGCTTCGCGCTCGCGATGGTCAACTCCTTCAAGCGAGTGGTCAGCCCTCCTCTGGTCCTGGCCTACGCCGCTCTCGAGGGACTGTTCATCGGAGCCTTCAGCAAGGTCGTCACCGCGCAGTTCGGCAACGGCGACTCGAGCCTGGTGATCGGCGCGGTCGCCGGCACGATGGCCGCGGTGGCCGGGACCCTGGCGGCGTACAAGTTCTTCAACATCCGGGTGACCCCGACCTTCCGCAAGTGGGTGGTGGCCGCGATGATCGGCTTCGTCGCCGTCTCGCTGCTCGACCTGGTGCTGGGGTTCTTCGGGGCGTCGTTCGGGTTCAACGGCTTCGGTGGCATGGGCTTCGTCTCCAGCCTGGTCGGGCTGGGTCTGGGCGTGCTGATGCTGATCCTCGACTTCGACTTCGTGGAGCGCGGCATCGAGGCCGGGCTGCCGGAGCAGGAGTCCTGGCGGGCCGCGTTCGGCCTGACCGTGACGATCATCTGGATCTACATCGAGATGCTGCGGCTGCTCGCCATCCTGCGTGGTGACTGACCAGCCCTCGGCCAGCAGCGCCCTCGGACCCTCTGGTCCGAGGGCGCTGTCGTGTCGTGGCGTCCTCGGACCGTCGTGCTGGAGTCTTCGGCGAACCCCGTTCCTGCGGGGGGTGCCTGTGGAAGGATCGCGGCACGCGCACGGAGAGCGAGCGCCAACCTGAGGACGCGATGCGCATCCCGTTCAGCTCGGAGCTCTGGCCTGCGGGGCTGAGTTCCGGCCGGTCGGGACCACGCACCTACCTGGTCCTCAGTCGAGGCGATCGGGCCCGGGCGCTCGTGCCGGCCGACGTCCCCCGGGTGGCACAACACGCCCTGCGAGACGCGGGAGCCCCGGAGACGCGCTCCCGCGACGCGCTGCGCAGAGTCGCGGGACTCGCCGCGAGGACCGTCCTCGCGGCCCGCCTACCCCTGCTCGACCGCTCGATGCTCGCCACCGAGGACGAGCTGCTCGAGCAGCACCTGGCAGAGCTCGCGGGTCTCGACACCGGGTACGTCGCCGTGCGCTTCGGCCCCGTGCGGGCCAACCAGAAGCCGGTGGCCACGGTCTACGACCGGCGAGGACGGCCGCGGGCCGTCGCCAAGTTCGGGGGCGACGACCTCACCCGGACCCTGGTGGCCCACGAGGCGGCGGCCCTGCGGGCACTCGCCGGTCGCCGGTCGGGCACGCTCGACATCCCCCTGCTCAGGCACGAGGGCAGCTGGGGGGCGCTGAGCCTGGTCGTGCAGTCGATGATCCCCTTCCCGGGCAGGCATCGACTCCCGACCGAGGAACGGCGGATCCGTGCCGAGCACGAGGTCCTGGCGACCGGCGCAGCGACGAGGGCCCCGCTTCGCACCAGCACCTACGCCGCCGGGCTCGTCGACCGCCTGCTCGACCTGCCCGGCGACGACACCTCCCAGGCGGTCGCCGCGTCCGGGCGGCGGCTGGTGGACGATCTCGCCGACTGCACGCTGCTCAGCGGCGGGTGGCACGGCGACTGGTCCCCGCAGAACATCTGCGCCACGCGCAGCGGCACCGGCGCCTGGGACTGGGAACGGTGGGAGCCGGACCGTCCTGCGGGGTTCGACGCCCTCCACTTCCGGACCCAGCTCCTGCTGGCCGACGCGCCACATCTCGACCAGGCGGGGAGGCGGCTCCTCGAGGAGGCGCCGTCCCTGCTGGCTCCCCACCAGCCCGGCCTCACACCTCGGGACGCCCGCTCCCTTGCCGGTCTCTACCTCGCCGAGGTCGGGCACCGATACCTCCACGACGGTCAGCGGAACACGCCGTCGGCCGCCGGCCGGATGGGCTCCTGGCTGGTTCCCGCCCTGGTGTCGACGGTCCACGACCTGCCCGCGGCGGAGGGGCGCCCATGAGCCCAGGACACTTCAGCCGAGCCCGGTCGGGAAGGCTCCCGGAGCGTCTGCGCCCACAGCTGCTGCGGGCCTCCGACCTCGTCGGTCAGGGCTCCCGCCGGCACCGGGCGCTCCCGGGCCTCCTCATCGTGGGCGGTCAACGGTGCGGGACCACCTCGATGTACAAGGCCCTGGTGCAGCAGCCCACCATCTTCCGACCGGTATGGCGCAAGGGAGTGCACTACTTCGACGTCGCCTTCGAGCACCCGCTCGACTGGTACCGCGGGAAGTTCCCCCTGCAGGCCCAGCTGGACCGGAGCAGCCGCATCCACCACACCCGCGCCCTGTGCTTCGAGTCCAGCCCGTACTACCTCTTCCATCCCCTGGCCGCGGACCGCATCGCCGTGTCGCTCCCGGACGTCAAGATCCTGGTGCTGGTGCGCGACCCGGTCGAGCGCGCCTACTCGGCCCACACCCACGAGACGGCCCGAGGCTTCGAGGACCTGGCGTTCGAGGAGGCGCTCGCCGCCGAGGCCGACCGGCTCGACGGCGAGGAGGAGCGGCTGCGGCACGATCCCGGCTACCAGAGCAGGGCCCACCGTCACCAGGCCTACCGGCAGCGTGGCGAGTACGCACCGCAGCTGGCTCGGCTCGGTGAGCTGTTCGGGCGCGAGCGCCTCAAAGTGGTGGACAGCCACCGCTTCTTCGAGACCCCAGAGGCGGTCTACCCGGACATCCTGGACTGGCTGGGCGTCGAGACCACCCGGAGGACCGTCTTCGACCGCCACAATGGTCGCCCGCGGACGAGCATGCCGGACCATGTCCGTGGTGAGCTCACCGCGCACTTCGCGCCGTACGACGCGCAGCTCGCGCCGTGGCTCGGCCACCGACCGAGCTGGCGGGTGTGACCATGCGGGACACCATGCCGGACACCGGGCAGGCGCGGGTGCTGTTCCTCGGCGGGCTGGGACGCAGCGGCACGACGCTGCTCGAACGCCTGATGGACGAGCATCCGCGGGTCGCCGCCCTCGGGGAGGTCGTGCACCTGTGGCAGCGCTCGCTGAAGGACAACGAGCTCTGCGGGTGCGGCGAGAGGTTCCACGACTGCCCGTTCTGGGGCGAGGTGGGGGCTCGTGCGTTCGGTGGGTGGGACAAGGTCGACGCGGACCACGTCCTGCACCTGCGGGGCCGTGTCGATCGTTCCCGGCGGGTTCCCCAGGCGGCCACGGGCCTCGCGTCCCCCCACTGGAGACAGGACCTGCGTGAGTACGTCGGGTACTACGAGCGTCTCTACGCGGCCGCCGCCCGGGTCTCCGGGTGCGAGGTGGTGCTCGACTCGAGCAAGCAGGCGTCACTCCCGTTCTGCCTGTCGACCTCGCCGCACATCGACCTGCGAGTGGTCCACTGCCTGAGGGACAGCAGGGCGGTCGCGTACTCCTGGGGACAGGAGGTGCTGCGACCGGAGAGCAGCACCGACGAGGGCAGCCGGATGCACCGCTTCTCACCGGGCGTCGCGGGGTTCTACTGGCTGCTGCACAACGCTGAGATCGAGTGGTACGGCAGACGCCACGGGCGCACGCTGCGACTGCGGTACGAGGACTGGGTGAAGGACCCACGCGGATCTCTGGAGGACGTCCGCCGGTTCGCCGGCCTCGCCACGCCCGCTGAGCACTCCGGCAGTGGACTCGAGTTCGATCTCGGCATGTCGCACACCTGCAGCGGGAACCCGATGAGGTTCACGCGCGGACCGGTCCAGCTGCGGAGCGACGACCGGTGGAGGCGGGAGATGAGCCGCCGGGACGTGCTGACCGTCTCGTCCATCACGTGGCCCCTGCTTCGCAGGTACGGGTACACCGGCGCCCAGCCGCAGCTGCCGGCGCCACCGGTGAGCGCCGCCGCGAGGCCTCCGTGCAGTCCTCCGGTGTCGGTGGTGATCGCGTCGCGTGACCGGCCGGCGATGGTGAGAGAGGCCGTCGAGTCGGTGCTCTCGCAGGCCTACGACGGTGACATCGACGTCATCGTCGTCGCCGACCAGTCAGAGCCGGATGCAGGCCTGGTCCGCTGCGACGCCCACCGGGCGGTCCGGGTCGTCCGCAACACCCGTCGCAGCGGTCTCGCGGGTGCTCGCAACACGGGCATCGAGGCAGCCGCGGGGGAGCTCGTCGCGTTCTGCGACGACGACGACTACTGGCTCCCGGGGAAGCTGGCCGCCCAGGTCGCGCTGCTGGCGCAGGTGCCGGACGCGGCCCTGTGCACGTGCGGCATCGAGGTGCACCACGGGCGGCACGCCTATCCGCGGGTCCTCGCCCAGGACCGGGTCACCTTCGAGGAGCTGCTCAGGGACCGTCACACCGAGCTGCACCCGTCCACCTTCCTGATGCGCCGCCGTGTCCTCCGCGACCTTGTCGGCCTCGTCGACGAGGACGTGCCCGGGGGCTTCGGGGAGGACTACGACTACCTGCTGCGCGCCGCACAGGTCCACCCCGTCGTCAACGTGCAGGAGCCGTTGACCGTGGTGCGTTGGGGACATCAGTCCTTCTTCTCCCAGAGGTGGGAGAGCATGGCGGCAGGGCTGACCTGGATGCTGGAGCGGCACCCGGAGTTCGACCGTTCGGCCGCCGGTGCGGCTCGGCTCAAGGGCCAGATCGGCTTCGCCCACGCCGCCCTCGGGCATCGCCGGGTGGCGATCGGGTGGGCGGCCCAGGCGGCTCGCAGGAACCCGCTCGAGCCGCGCGTGCTGCTCACGCTGGCCGTGGTCTTCGGAGTCGTCCGTCCCGACGTCGTGATGGAGCAGCTGCACAGACGCGGCCGGGGCATCTGAGTCGTCTTGCCACGCGTCCCCGAGGGGCCACCTAAACTGACGGCTGGCCTCCGTCTGGAAGGAACCCGGTGGACAAGGAGAGCACTCCCCGCGCGCGTGCCGGCTGGAGGTTCGGTGCCCTCGTGATCCTCGCCGGGGTTCTTCTGGGTGCCGCTGTCGGCCTGGGGGTCGGTGTCAGGACGGCCGAGACCTACACCGCCCGGGCGACCGTCCTGGTCTCGCCCCTGGACGGCAACCCGTACTCCCCGAACGGCAACGGGGAGGATCTGGTGAACCTCGAGACCGAGGCACAGCTGGCGGCCTCGGTCGCCGTCGCCGCGGTGGTCGCCAAGGACGTGGGCGCCTCGAGTGCCGGCGCCCTCCTCGACGACCTGCAGGTCGACGTCCCCTCCAACACCCAGATCATCCAGATCACCTACAAGGCCGCCCAGGCAGTCGAAGCCCAACGGCGGGCACAGAGCTTCGCGACGGCCTATCTGGCCTTCCGTGTCGGCCGTGCCGACAGCCTGGTGAACGGCCGCGCAGCCTCGATCCAGGAGCAGGTCACCACGCAGACCGCTCAGCTCAGAGCATTGGTGCGCAGAAAGAACGCCACGACGGCACAGGTGCAACGGTCGAGCCTGCAGCAGCAGATCGAAGGTGTGACCAAGCAGATCGCCAAGCTGAAGACCTCACTCATCGGCGTGCAGATCCTCAACGCCGACCCCGGACAGGTCATCAGCCCCGCCCGCGTCGTCAGCCGCGATCCCCAGGTCACCCGATGGCTGTTCATCGTCGCGGGGGCGCTGGCGGGGCTGGCCGCGGCGGCACTGGTCATCGTGGGCCGGGGCCGTTCCACCGGCTCCGCCCTCCAGCAGCCCGAGCCGGCGCCCTCCACCGACAGGATCCAGCCGGTGGAACGGCCCCCCGTCCCGCAGCCCCAGAATGTCTAGGTCGCCCTCCCAGCGACAGCCATGACCGACGCGGACGCCGCGACCAGCCACGAGACGCGGCGGCACCTCACCCACGTGGCGCGAGGCGGCGCCCTGGGCCTCGTGGGGGCAGCCGTCTCGGCCGTCAGCGGGTTCGCACTGGTCCTGGTCGTGACCAACGGGTTCTCTCCCGGGACCGCCGGACTGTTCTTCACCGTCACCTCGCTGTTCCTGGTCCTGTCCGCACTGGCAACCCTCGGCTGCGAGACCGGACTGGGCCGCTTCATGCTGCGCTACGAGGCGCTCGGCAGGCTGGGCGACATACCTCCGACCCTGCGGCTGGCGACCCGGCCTGCGCTCGGGTTCTCGGTGGTTCTGGCTGCTCTGCTGACGGTCTTCGCCGCCCCGCTGAGCCGGCTCGTCGGACTGGACGGTGGAGCAGGGGAGCTCAGTCTCCGGGTGCTTGCGGCGCTCCTGCCCTTCGCGACGTGGAACACGCTCACGCTCGCCGGCACCCGTGCGTTCGGCAGGATGGGCCCCACGGTGCTGGTGGAGCAGGTCTCCCGCCCTCTCGTCCAGCCGGTGCTCGCCTGGGTGGTCTCGGTCCTGGGAGCAGGGCTTCTCGCACTGACGCTCGCCTGGTCGGTGCCCTACGTCCTGGCCGCCGGTGTCTCTGCTGTGCTGTTCCGCAGGTTCCTGGCCACCCGTGGCACCCTGACGCACGCCGAGCCCACAAGGGGTGCACAGGCGCTGCGACGGGAGTTCTGGTCGTTCACCTGGCCGCGCGCGATCACCCGGATCGCGCAGATGGCCATCCAGCGCCTGGACATCGTCATCATCGCCGCCATGCGGTCGCCCGCCGAGGCGGCCGTCTACACGGCGGCCACCCGCTTCGTGGCCCTCGGACAGTTCGGCACCCAGGCGATCCAGCAGGTCCTGCAGCCCACCTTCACCTCGATGCTCGCCGACGAGAAGGACACCAGCCTCCGCGGTGTCTACCGGGTGGCCACGGCGTGGAGCATGGCCATCGCATGGCCGATGTACCTCGTGGTCGCGTGTGCACCCGCGGCCTACCTCAGCCTGTTCGGGGCGCACTACCAGAACCACGGTGTCGCGACCGTGGTGCTGATGTCGCTGGCCATGCTGTTCGCCGTGGCCACGGGCGCCGCGGACACGCTCCTCCTGATGTCTGGACGCAGCACCCTGAGTCTCGTGAACTCCCTGGCTGCGCTGGCCCTCGACGTCGGGCTGTGCCTGTGGCTGATCCCCCCGCTCGGGATCACAGGTGCCGCTGCGGCCTGGGCGGTCGCCAGCTCGGCACGATGCCTGCTCGCGGTGGTGCAGGTCCGGCACACCCTGCAGGTCGTCAGCTTCGGGAGACCGGCGGGCATCGTCGCCGCCGCCAACCTGGTGTGCATCGCCCTTCCCCTGGCCGGGCTCGCCCTGGTCACCACCCTGGACGTGGTGCGGCTCCTCGTCGCCTGTGCGTGCTGTGCACCGCTGTACGTCGGGGCCCTGTGGCTGGGCAGGCGTCAGCTGATGCTCGGCGTCCTGCGCGAGCTGGTGGTTCGCCGACGCTCCGCGTCCAGCGCCTTCGGCAGCGACTGACCCCTCCCTCCTAGGAGCCGGACGGCGCGCCCACCCGGGCGCCCACCGGGCGCCCACCCGCGCGCCCCAGGCGCGCCCTCGAGCCACCCACCTCAAGTCCTGACCCGGTCACGTCGATGGTCTCAATGAAGACAAACAGGATTTGTCCCCCACCACCCAGACCCTTCAGGTGATGAGAATGAACCGGACCACTCGTTCGAAAAGGTCGGCGATGCTCGTCCTGGCGCCTGCGCTGGTCTCCGCCTTCCTGCTCCAGTCAGCGCCGGCGGACGCCCGCCCCGCGCTCGTCGACCGCCTGACGAACGGGAGCTTCCAGGCCGGCCGCACCGGCTGGCAGGCCGGCACGGCCCAGACCACGTTCCGGGTCGTCTCGCCCTCCCACAACCGGGTCGCTCAGCTCACGACGAACCGCCGCATCGCGAGCGTCACGGTGAGGTACCGTCTCGACACCGTCCGGACCTCGGCGAGGGGCCAGCGGTTCGTGGCGACCGCCTGGGTCCGCTCGAGCCAGCGCGGCCAGACCGGTCGCCTCTCCATCTCCGAGTCCAAGGCACCGTCGGTCCACCGTCTCACCGGCAAGTCGTTCCGGCTCACGCGCACCTGGCGTCGGGTGTCGGTCACGGCGACCGCCGTCTCGGCCGGGTCCCGGGTAGGGGTGCGAGTGAACGCCACCCGTCTCCACCGTGGCCAGCGTGTCCTGGTCGACCAGGTCCGGCTGCGCGGGGAGATGCGCCGCACCGCCCCCGCTCCGGCCCCCGCTCCGGCTCCGGCCCCCGCTCCGGCTCCGGCCCCGGCCCCGGCTCCGGCCCCGGCTCCGGCTCCGGCTCCGGCCCCGGCCTCCCGCTCCGGCGCAGGTCGCGACCAGGTTCGGTGCGTCCCCCACCAACAACTCCACGACGTCCTCGGTGGTGTCGAAGTTCGGTGTGGGCTCGTCGGTCCGGGTCTTCTCCCAGTCCATCGCGGCACCTACCCACCCGGTGGGTGCGTCGACGGTGCACACGTCGTACGCGTTGCTCAGGTACGGCGTGTCGCGGGACCAGGCGCTGCGTGGGGTGACTGCGGGCACCTACGACGCCCAGATCGCGGCTGCCGCCAAGGCGACCCCGGCTGGTGACTCGATCGAGATCGTGCACGAGGCGGACAAGAAGATCACCGACGGCAACACGACCTGGCCGGTGGTCCTGGCCGCGAAGAACCACTTCTACGACGTGGCGAAGGCGGCGAACCCGAACGTCCTGATCGCGAACACCGTCACCGGGTGGACCGCCGAGCCGACCTCGGGGCGCGACTTCGAGCGGTGGGGGCAGGTCAAGGCCGACATCGTGGGGATCGACTGCGACGGGGTCAACCCGGCCACCGGCGCCTACCCGAGCTACGACGCGGAGATCGCTGCAGCCGTCGCGTTCGTCAAGGCCCATGCCGCCAGCGGCTACCGGAGCTGGGCGGTCCCCGAGTTCACCGCCGGCCGACAGGCCGCCGACACCGACGGCTCCAAGCGGATCGCCTGGTTCCAGGACGTGGCGGCGAAGTTCACCGCCAACGGCGCGCGCTACGTCGACTACTTCGACTACAACAACACCCCGAACGAGGCCCTCGAGCTGCCCGACGAGATCGCCGCCTGGAAGACCTTCGTCAGCTGATCAGCCGAGCCCAGCGCTGTCCGCCCCGTGACCGGGTGGTCGAGACTAGGATCGGGAGCAAGATGTGGTGTCCGGAGGGGGAGGCTCGGCAGGCGCGCGCTGAGCGGCATCCCTCTCGCGGAGCCTCGGCGGTCGCCGGCGTGCTGTTCCTGGCCACCGTCCTTGCCGGGGTCTTCGGGGTCGTCCAGGTCGCGAGCGTGCCCGGCGTGGATCGGTCGGACACGCGCTTCGGAGCCTCTGCTACCAGCCAGGACTCGATGTCCTCGGTGGTGTCGAAGTTCGGTGTGGGCTCGTCGGTCCGGGTCTTCTCCCAGTCCATCGCGGCACCTACCCACCCGGTGGGTGCGTCGACGGTGCACACGTCGTACGCGTTGCTCAGGTACGGCGTGTCGCGGGACCAGGCGCTGCGTGCGGTGACTGCGGGCACCTATGACGCCCAGATCGCGGCTGCCGCCAAGGCGACCCCGGCTGGTGACTCGATCGAGATCGTGCACGAGGCGGACAAGAAGATCACCGACGGCAACACGACCTGGCCGGTGGTCCTGGCCGCGAAGAACCACTTCTACGACGTGGCGAAGGCGGCGAACCCGAACGTCCTGGTCGCCAACACCGTCACCGGGTGGACCGCCGAGCCGTCCCCGGGGCGCGACTTCGAGCGGTGGGGGCAGGTCAAGGCCGACATCGTGGGGATCGACTGCGACGGGGTCAACCCGGCGACCGGCGCCTACCCGAGCTACGACGCGGAGATCGCTGCAGCCGTCGCGTTCGTCAAGGCCCATGCCGCCAGCGGCTACCGGAGCTGGGCGGTCCCCGAGTTCACCGCCGGCCGACAGGCCGCCGACACCGACGGCTCCAAGCGGATCGCCTGGTTCCAGGACGTGGCGGCGAAGTTCACCGCCAACGGCGCGCGCTACGTCGACTACTTCGACTACAACAACACCCCGAACGAGGCCCTCGAGCTGCCCGACGAGATCGCCGCCTGGCGCGCTCTCGTCCACGCAGGCAACCGTGCGCGCATCACCCCGTCCTCATGAAGACGTTGTCCACGGCACCGTTGAACTGGTCGCTGTTCCGGTTCACGACCACGCCGGTGGGGGACACCTTGCCGCCGATCACCAGTGGGGTCCGCGCCGGGTAGGTCAGTGACCCGGTGGCTGCCTCGCTCGAGACCCGCTCGGTGCGGCCCTGCCGGCCACACCGCAGCGTGAGGGTGACCTCGTCGGCCCTGCGTGCGCAGGTGAGCGTGTACCACTCCTCGGGCTGCACCACCGAGGTCGAGCTCACGAGGACGTCACCGCGGGAACCGGTCACGCGGCACGAGGCCCTGCCGTGCTCGACCTGGAGCTTGTACTGGGCGGGCCCGGCCACCAGACCTCGTTGCACCAGGTTGTTGCCGTTGTCGTCGGCCTCCCCCTCCGAGACACCGTCGAGCCTGAAGTCGGCACCGAACGCGAAGTCCCGCTCGCCCGGGTCCAGGCGGGACTCCCCGGCGGCGGGCCGGAGCACCAGCACAGCCCGCTGCGGTGGTCGGGACGTGTCGTAGGCCGGGAACCGGACCGCCTTGCCGCCGTCCTGCCCGGCCACCAGCCTGACCCGACCGCCATGGAGCGTCCTCACCACGGCAACCCCCCCGAGTCGGCCATGATCCGGGAACGCCGAGGGGTCCGCGGCAGTGGAGCCACCCTCGAAGTCGAGCAGGACCGCTGCGTCCTTCGTGGGCGCGAGGCTGAGGGGCGGCCGGGAACCGTCAGGGTCCGGTGTCCCCCCGCAGCCGCCGAGCGCTGCAGCCGAGACCACGACGACGAGCAGCCACGTCATCCGCCGTCGGGTACGTCGCACGCCATCGCCATGCACCAGAGCATAGGCACCGGCGAGGCACTGCACCGGTTTTCCGCAACCACGGCGCCAGACCTCCTACGATGAGGCGGGCAGCATCCGAGGCGAGCGGGGGACGTGTGACAGGCATCCTGCTCGCCCCTCGGGCCGGAGACGCCCGGGCCCCGTCGGGTCCGCCGCCGGCCGGCGGCTGGCAGGCGCACTGGCCGTTGTCGGTCATCTTCCTGGGGCTGCCGCTGTGGTGGGTCCTCGGCCTGATGACCTTGCTGCCCGTGGCGATGTCCCTGGTGATGGTCCACCAGCTGCTGCGGCGCCCGAACCTGGTGCTCCCGAGGGGCTCCGCACTGTGGGCGCTGTTCCTGGTGTGGGTCGCGCTCGGCGTCTTCGTGCTGTGGGTCGATGCTCCGGGTGCCGTGCCCGGGGGTGGGCCGGCGCGGCTGCTGGTGTTCGCGTCCCACTGCGGTTGGTACTTCGCGGGCACGGTGAGCATGCTGTGGGTCGCCAACCTGTCCGAGGCCGAGCTGCCTCGCGCCTGGGTCAACCAGCTGCTCGGTGCGCTGTTCGTCGTGACGGCGGTCGGGGGGCTGCTCGGTGTGCTCGCCCCGCTCCTGCAGTTCCCGTCGCTGGTCGAGCTGCTCCTGCCGTCCGGGATCCGTGCCAACGCTCTCGTCCAGGCCATGGTCCACCCGGCCACCGCAGACATCCAGGACGTGCTCGGACGGCTCGCACCACGCCCGAAGGCTCCGTTCGCCTACTCCAACTCGTGGGGCAGCGTCCTCGCCCTCTCGCTGCCGTTCTTCCTGGTGGCCTGGTTCGGGGAGGGGCGTCGCTGGCAGCGTGTGACGGCGCCGATCATGCTGGCGGCAGCCGCCGTGCCGGTCGTCTACTCGCTCAACCGGGGACTGTGGGTGTGCCTCGTCCTCGGTGCCGTCGCCCTGCTGGGGCTCCTGGCCCACCGGCGCAGTCGTGCGCCCCTCGTGGTCACGGCGGTCCTTCTGGTCACCCTCGGCATCGCGTTCGCGTCCAGCCCGCTGGGGACGATCTTCTCCGAGCGCCTGCAACATCAGCACAGCAACGAGCGTCGAGCCGAGCTCCTGGTCCAGACGGTGCGGAGCACCGCGACCGGTTCGCCCGTCGTCGGCTTCGGCAGCACCCGCGACGTGCAGGGGAACTTCGAGTCCATCGCCGGCGGCGCGACTCCCGACTGCAGTGCCTGCGGGGTTCCGCCGCTGGGCACCCAGGGACAGCTCTGGGGGGTGATCTTCTCGCAGGGGTTCGTGGGCACCGCGCTGTTCCTGATGTTCTTCCTCTCCGTGTTCTCCCGATGTTGGCGCTGTCGCACGACGACCGAGGCGCTGTGTGCCTTCGTCCTCCTCTTCTTCGGCGTGCAGCTGTTCGTCTACGACACGCTGGACTTCCCCCTCCTCGTGGTGATGATCGCCGTCGGCGTCCTCTCCCGTGAGCAACAGTCCGGGGGCGGCGACAGCCTGATGGGGAGCAACGCCACTGCGGCCCTGGCAAGGCTTCGTGAGGCGGCTCCGCTCCTGGGGCTCCTGACGGTGCTCGGGGCCGTCGTCGGTGCGGGGATCGTTGCCCTGACCCCGGCGTCCTACAGCGCGATGGTCAAGGTCCTGCCGACCGACGTCCCCGTCGGCATCGGCGACCGGGTGAGCACGACCTCGGCGCGCCCGGCCCAGTCGCGGACCGTGGACACGGAGGCCGCGTTGGTGGTCTCGGGCGTATCCCTGCGCCGGGTGGGCACTGCGGTCGACGATCTCCGCCGCCGCATCAGTGTGACCGCGCCACCTCACACCAGGGTCCTGACCATCCGGGTGCGGGACTCCACAGCCGCCGGGGCCGAGCGGGCCGCCCGTCAGGTGGCCGCTGCCTACCTGAGCACCCGGAGCGAGTTCCTGGTCACGCGCAAGCGGGAGGCGCTCAGCCAGGCCCGTCGACACCTGGATGCCCTGTGGGCGCGGTCCGCGCCGAGCAAGGGCGGCGACAAGCCTCTGGAGGGCTCCGCTGCCCGGGCTGCCCGCAACCAGGTGCAGGACCTCGTCAGGCGTCTGAACCTCTCCTCCACGGTCGCCGGGGAGGTGACCACCGCGGGACAGGTCACGAAGGTGGGCGACCGGGTCGAGCTTCTCCTCACCTCCGGTGCCGGGCTCGGGCTCCTGCTGGGCTCGTGCCTCGTCGCCGGGCGAGGGAGCCGGCGGGGTCGTGCCAGTCCTCGTCGGGTCCGGGACCCGGTCAGGTCTCGGCGGTGACGACCTCCGAGCGCAGCGGGGTCTCCACCTCCGCCTCGGGCTGCCGACGGCGACGCCGCAGCTGCACCCACCGCCCCCGGTAGCCGCGCGCTGCCCCGGCCACCTCGGTGCCGTCGATCTCGGTCCCCGGCGTGCGGGCCGCCTCGACCGCCGCCTCGGTGATGGGCAGGATCGCCTCGCCGCGAGCGGCCTCGGGAACGAGCTCCTCGAACGGCACCACCCCGACCGCGGCCAGCACCGAGGGCAGCAGCACCGAGGCCATCCGGGCGTAGCCGGTCGCGGACGGGTGGAACCGGTCCGGTCCGAAGAACAGGGACGGGGTCGCGGCGAACTCGGGCCCGAGGACCGAGGCCATCGAGACCGTGCGACCGCCGGCCTCGACCGTCGCGATCGTCTGTGCGGCAGCCAGCCGGCGCGACCACAGCCGGGCGACCTGGCGCAGGGGTGGGGCGATCGGCTCGATGGTGCCCAGGTCGGGACACGTGCCCACGACCACCTCGACACCTGCCGAGCGCAGGCGTCGTACGGCGGCCTCGAGGAGCCGCACCGACTCCGAGGGCGGCCGGGAGTGCGTGACGTCGTTGGCGCCCACCATGATCACCGCGACCTGTGGCTCGACCGACAGGACGCGGTCGATCTGGGTGGACAGGTCGCGGGTCTGCGCACCGACGTGGGCGGCGGCTCGCAGGTAGACCCGCCGGTCGGCCGACTCGGCCAGTCCCGAGGCGAGATGCGCCCCCGGAGTGTCCTCGACCGTGTCCACGCCGTAGCCGGCGGCCGAGGAGTCACCCAGGAGCGCCACCTTGACCGCCGGGCCGGGACGACCCTTGCCGTACCACCCGGTGGAGTCCGGGGGGCTGCCGACCGCGTCGCCGATGGTCTTGCGCGCCAGGGTCGCCTCGGCCCGGAGAAGACCGTAGAAGGAGGCCCCCACGACCGAAAGACCGCCGCCGCCGAACGCGGCGGCGGCAGCAAGCTTTCGTGCGGCTGCAGCCCTTCCCACACGGTCATTCTACGAGAGCGCCATAAACTGCCGGTGTGCACTACGTGAACTCACTCCTCGACCTGGTCGGCAACACCCCGCTCGTCAAGCTGGGGAGGACGACTGACGGCGCACGGCCGCTCGTGCTCGCCAAGGTCGAGTACCTCAACCCGGGTGGGTCGGTGAAGGACCGCATCGCCACCCGGATGGTCGAGGCCGCGGAGGCGTCCGGCGAGCTCCAGCCGGGAGGCACCATCGTGGAGCCGACCTCCGGGAACACCGGGGTGGGGCTCGCGATGGTCGCCCAGGCGAAGGGATACCACTGCGTGTTCGTCTGCCCGGACAAGGTCAGCGAGGACAAGCGCAACGTGCTCAAGGCCTACGGCGCGGACGTGGTCGTCTGCCCGACCGCCGTCGAGCCCGACCACCCGGACAGCTACTACAGCGTCTCGGACCGGCTGGTCAGCGAGACCGAGGGCGCCTGGAAGCCCAACCAGTACGCCAACCTCAACAACCCCCGCTCCCACTACGAGACCACCGGGCCGGAGATCTGGAAGCAGACCGAGGGCCACGTGACCCACTTCGTGTGCGGCGTCGGCACCGGCGGCACGATCAGCGGCACCGGGAGGTACCTCAAGGAGCGCAGTGCCGAGGGAGGAGGGCCCGAGGTGCAGGTCGTCGGGGCCGACCCCGCCGGCTCGGTCTACTCCGGCGGGTCGGGACGCCCGTACCTCGTCGAGGGGGTCGGGGAGGACTTCTGGCCCTCGACGTACGACCGGACCATCGCCGACCGGATCATCGAGGTCTCCGACGCCGACTCGTTCGCGTTCACCCGGCGGCTGGCCCGCGAGGAGGGGATGCTGGTCGGCGGCTCGTCCGGCATGGCCGCCTTCGCAGCCGTGCAGCTGGCCCACGAGCTGACCGAGGCCGGACGCGACGACGCCGTGATCGTCGTGCTCCTCCCGGACTCGGGCCGTGGCTACCTGGCGAAGGTCTTCAACGACGAGTGGCTCAGCCAGTACGGCTTCCTGCGGGCCACCAGCACCCAGACCATCGGCCAGGTGCTGCGCGGCAAGAGCGGACAGATCCCGGACCTCGTGCACACCCACCCCAGCGAGACGATCGCGGAGGCGGTGCACATCCTGCGCGAGTACGGCGTCTCCCAGATGCCCGTGGTGCGCGCGGAGCCACCGGTGGTGGCCGCGGAGGTCGCCGGCAGTGTCTCGGAGCGCAGGCTGCTCGACGCGCTGTTCTCCGGCGAGGCGCGGATGGTCGACCCGGTGGGCAGGCACATGGACGAGCCGCTGCCGACCGTGGGCGCCAGTGAGCCGGTGAGCGAGGCGGTCGCCCGGCTGGAGAGCGCCGACGCCCTCCTCGTGCAGGACGACGGGAAGCCCATCGGGGTGGTCACCCGTCAGGACCTGCTCGCCTACCTCGCCAGGTAGCGAGGCCCCCGGACCGCAGCGCCCGCCACCGTCCAGGCCTTCCTGACCTCAGCCGACGGGTAGGCCGAACGCGTCCGACATCGACGCCGCGGAGGCGGCGTGGCCGAGCGGCGCGGCGTGCACGACGCTGCTGTACAGCCGGGACAACGAGTAGTGGTCCAGCCGCTGGTCGACGACGTGGTGGTGCTGGCTGGGATGGACGACGACCGTGAGAACCCTGTTGTCGGCGTTCCGGTCGTCGGTGTCGGCGGTGACCACCACAGCCAGGTGTCCCGACCTCCAGTCGGGTCCGTCGAAGACGGTGCCGAGGGTGCTGCGGATCCACTGGTCGGCGACGGAGAGGGGGCAGTCGTGGGCGTCGTGGCACATGTTCGGGACGATCATGCCGGCGTTCGGCAGGCGGCCCTGCCGGACCGCGTCGGAGAGCTCCGTCGCGGGGACGTCGTGGTCCTGGCACATGGTCCGCTCCGACGCGTAGTACGCCCACGGGTTGTGCTTGACCTGGTAGTGGTCGCCTCCGCTGTCGGGGTCGCAGTTCGAGGGCATCCCGTCCGCGTACAGCCCGGCCGTCCTCCCGTGGGCCAGCGCCTGGCCGAACACGGAGGGCCCCGCGAGCTGGTGCTTGGGCGGGGACCTGTCGTCGGCGACGCCGTGCGTGGATCCACTGGTCATCGCGAGGTAGTTCGGGAGGGACGGGTAGGTCACTCCGTGGAAGTCGGTCGCGTAGCCGTAGCCGTCGGCGAGCATGGAGGTGTACGGCATCTCCGTGCGCATCTGGTCGCGCGAGTGGTTCTCCACCACCAGGACCAGGAGCTTGGTCACCGGCCGGTCGGGGGCCTCGGGGACCCCAGCGGCCGACGTCGCGGCTGTGGACGCGCTGGCTCCCGGGTCGCCGGCTGACATGTCGGCCGAGGTCGGGGTGCTGGATGCCGGGGTGCTGGATGCCGGGCCGTCGCTGGTCGGAGCCGCGGGCTGACCGCAGGCGGTCAGCCCGACCAGGGCGGTGGCTGCGAGCGCGGAGGCGGCCCACCAGCGGGCCGGTGCGCGCCGCGCACCCGGGGCCGTCGCGCGGCCTTCGTGCGGGTCGCGCTCTCGCCTCATAGGGCACTCTAGGTCGCGGCGCCTGACCACAGCATGACTATCGTGCCTTCTGCGGGGTCCCGGAGCCGGCTCGGGAGCAATGAGCCGAAACCTGACCGGAGCTGACGTCGTCTCGATACCCTGAGGCGGTGACGAGACCGCTCCGGTGACGACCTACGAGGTCGACCGCGTCTGCGGTGTCGCCGGTGGGCGGGCCATCGAGCTCATCGAGGTCGGGCCGTTCTGGGTCCCGGACGCCACCCGCCGGGAGTTCGTCCAGCTCGTCGGCACGCTGGCCGGCGGGGCGCGTGGCGGCGCCCGGCGCAACGGGCCGGCGCTCGTCTACGCCCTCCATGTGGGCGGACTGAACGCCCGCCACGACCGCCGCTTCGTCGACGCGATGCTGGGCGCCGACCTGATCGGCGCGGACGGTGGCTCGGTCGTCTTCCTGGCTCGGTTGGCAGGGGCGCGCGCGATCGAACGGGTGGCGACGACCGACGTCGGCTGGGACATCCTGCGGAGCCTCGGGGAAGCGCTCGGACGTGATGTCCGGGTGGCCCTGCTCGGCGGCCCGGCGGGTCTCGCCGAGCGTGCCGGCGAGGTGCTGTCCCACGACGCCCCGGTGCAGGTGGTGCACACCGACCACGGCTACCACGAGGACTGGACCGCCCCGTTGCAGGCGCTCCGGGCTGCCGCACCCGATGTCTCGCTCGTCGGTCTCGGTGCTCCGCACGAGATGACCTGGTGCCAGGACAACCGTCAGGAGCTCCCGGGACTCCTGGTGCTCACCTGCGGCGGTTGGTTCGGCCACCTGGTCGGTGACGAGGTCCGCGCACCCCGGCTCCTTCGTCGCTCGGGCGTGGAGTGGGTCGCCCGGGTCGCCCAGTCACCGATGCGGCTCGGCCCGCGCTACGCCCGCGGTCTCTACTCCAGCCTCGCGATGTCGATGCCGATGCTGTGGGCCTGGTCCCGGGCGCGACGGCGCTAGCCGCGGCCGGTGGCCCTAGGGTCGACCAATGGACGACCCGTCACTGTGGACGCTGGGCCTGCTGGGGCTGGCGGGCCTCTTCGCCGGGTTCGTCGACGCTGTCGTAGGAGGAGGCGGGCTGGTCCAGCTGCCCGCCCTGGTGATCGGGCTGCCCGGTGCCGCGCCCGTGCAGATCCTCGCCACCAACAAGCTCGCGGGGACGTGTGGCACCTCGGTGAGCTCGCTGACCTACTACGGCAGGGTGCGTCCCGACCCGTCCACGTTCCTGCCCCTGATGGCCGTCGCGTTCGTCGGCTCGGCTGGAGGAGCGCTGGCCGCCTCGCACCTGCCGGAGGCGGCCTTCAACCCCGCTCATCCTGGTGGCGCTCGTCGTCGTGGGCGCCTACGTGCTGTTCAAGCCCGACCTGGGGGAGGCCACCGAGCTCCGCTTCAGCGGCCGCCGCCACCTGGGAGCCGCCGTGCTCGTGGGCCTGGTGGTCGGCTTCTACGACGGGGCCCTCGGGCCGGGGACCGGCTCGTTCCTCGTCTTCACCCTCGTCGGTCTGCTGGGCTACAGCTTCCTCGAGGCGTCGGCCAAGGCCCGGATCGCCAACTGGGCGACGAATGTGGCAGCGCTGCTGGTCTTCGCCGCGCAGGGAGCGGTGCTCTGGCGCGTCGGTCTGGTGGTCGGCGTCTGCAACCTGACCGGCAGCTATGTGGGAGCCCGTGTCGCGGTCTCGCGAGGCAGCCGCTTCGTGCGGGTCTTCTTCGTCATGGTGGTGACGGCCTTCATCGTGAAGCTGGGCTCCGACGTCGTCGGCGACCTGTGGTGAGACCGCCCACAGCCGTGCCCTCCCGGTGGTCCGCACCATCGACCGGCTCCCGGTAGCGTGCCTCCGTGCCCGAGAGTCCCGTCCGCTGGGTGTCCGCCTTCCTCGACGTGAGCGGGGGCCTGATCGGTCCGAGCAGGTCCTTCTGGTCTGCGGTGACCGCGACGACGCCCGGTCCGGCTGTCGGCGACCACGACGAGTTCCTCCCGCTGCTGCCGGCCTCCGGTGACCCCTGTCTGTGGCTGCAGCGACTCGAGGACGGGCCCGCCGCCTGCCACCCCGACCTCTATGTCGAGGACGTGCAGGCCGTCGCCGACCACGCGCTCCGCCTCGGGGCGACCAGGACCAGCAGCGCAGATGGGCTGGTCGTGCTCCGGTCGCCGGGCAGGCTGCCCTTCTGCCTGGTCGCCCACCGCGGCCAGTCGACCCGACCGGCTCCCGTCGGTCCGGCCGGCGCCCGCAGCGCCGTCGACCAGCTCTGCCTCGACATCCCGGCCGGCCGCTACGACGAGGAGTGCGACTTCTGGGCCGCACTCACCGGCTGGGAGCGCCTGGACGTGGCGGAGTCCGAGTTCGACCGGCTCGCCCGCCCCTCCGCCATCCCCTACGCCTTCCTGCTGCAGCGTCTCGACGACGAGCAGCCCGCCGTCGGCGCCCACCTCGACCTCGCGTGCGAGGACCGCGATGCCGTCATCCGCGTGCACGAGGCGTACGGCGCGGTCGTGGTCCGCCGTACGCCGGGGTGGACGGTGATGCGCGACCCGGCCGGGATGGTCTACTGCAACACCGGTCGCCGTCCCGGAGCGGTGTGAGATGGAGATCCGCGAGGCGAGGGCCGACGACTGGCCGCAGCTCTGGCCGATCCTGGAGGAGACGGTGCGGGCGGGGGAGACCTACGCCTACGATCCCGACATGACCCCCGAGCAGGGCCGGGCCGCCTGGATGGCCGAGCCGCCGGGCGTCACCGTCGTTGCGGAGACCGAGGGTGTCGTGCTGGGCACGGCCCGGATGGGTCCCAACCGTCCGGGACCGGGCGCCCACGTCGGCACGGCCAGCTTCCTGGTCTCCTCCCCGGCCCGCGGACGAGGCGTCGGCCGGGCCCTGGCGACGTACGTCGTGGACTGGCACCGGCGGCACGGCTACCGGGGGATCCAGTTCAACGCCGTCGTCGAGACCAACACAGCAGCGGTCACGCTGTGGACCTCACTCGGGTTCACGATCGTCGGGACGGTGCCCGGTGCGTTCCGGCATCCGCAGCACGGGTACGTCGGGCTGCACGTGATGCACCTGCCGCTCGACGTACCGCTCGCTGCGAGCCTGGAGGCGCCGTGAACCCAGCAGGCTCCGGGATCTCCGTGCTGCCGGCCAACGAGGTGAGCTGCAGCGACCTGGAGGTGATCTTCGCGCCCCGCAGCTCGGCCTCCAGGTGCCAGTGCCAGCGCTACCGGCTGAACCGCCGCGAGTCATTCGCATCGTTCCCGGTCGAGGAACGCGCCGACCGACTGCGGCGTCAGACCGGGTGCGACGACCCGGGGTCCGGGAGGACGAGTGGTCTGGTGGCCTTCCTCGGCGCAGAGTCGGTCGGCTGGTGCGCCGTCGAGCCGCGCACCGCCTACCAGGGCATGGTGAGCAACAACCGCGTCCCGTGGTCGGGCCGCACCGAGGACAAGACCGATGACAGTGTCTGGGCGGCGACCTGCTGCTTCGTCAGGGCGGGCTTCCGTCGCGAAGGTGTAGGTCGCGCGCTGGTGCGGGCCGCGGTCGACTTCGCTCGGGAGCGAGGGGCGCGGGCGCTCGAGGGATACCCCATCCTGCGGACCGATGTGATCCCCGAGGAGCTGCATGTCGGCACCTACGGCATGTTCGAGGCCGCCGGCTTCACCGAGGTGGCCCGGCCGACCATCCGCCGCGCTGTGATGCGGGTCGACTTCTGAGACCGCGTTCCGGCTGAGGTGATGCGCCAGGCGTCACCGGGCCGCGCCACGGCTGCCTCACGGATGCGCGTCGTCAGGCAACGGCAGACGGCGCACCCCACCCAGCCGGCGATGGAACCTCACGTGCTCGGAGTGGGACTCCAGCACCCGCCACAGCGCCTCGTGCGCCGCCCAGGGCAGCGGCTCGTCACCGTGGCGCCAGGTCGCACCGAAGCCCACCCACACCGGGGTCCAGTCAGCGGCCACGTCCCACTCGCCGCGCTGCCCCATCAGCAGCCGACGGCGGATCTGGAACGCGTGGCGCGGCCCGTCCGCGCAGATCGGCGCGGTCCGCACCGGCCACACCCGCAGGTCCAGTGACATCAGCTCGAGCTCGAAGTCGCCGAGCACCCGCGGGTCGACCAGCACCGTCGCGACGTTCTCGTGGGGTGGCCTTCTCACACCCGGCACGCTAGCCCGCCGAGCCTTCCCTCGTCAGCCCCGCCCGGCACCCGAGGTCCTCGGCCCGGTCCACCCGGCCGCGGGTGGTCTGGTCGCGGCAGGGGATGGAGGATGCGGGCCGGTTTCCGTCCACAGGCGCGGGTGTTGCGAACCTGTCCACAGACGTCGAAATCCTGTTCGAGAAGTGTCGATGGATGGTCCTAGAGTGGGACACATGTCCACCACCACCACCGACACCGGCGGCCCACCTCCCACCGGCTCTGGCACCGGCTCTGGCACCGGCTCTGGCACCGGCTCTGGCACCGGCTCTGGCGGGTCCGGGTCCGGGCATCTGATCGTCGGGTTCACCAACCGGCTGCACACCGTGCTGGACCGGCTCCGGGACACACCGGCCTGGTCGATGACCCCCCACGAACAGCGGACCGCGCTGGTGGAGCTGACCCGCGCCGAGGCCCGGATCGCCGAGCTGCGGCTGCGGGTCCTGGTCGCCGCCGACCGCAGCGACATCGCCGCGGACTCCGGCGCCTCCTCCACCGCGGCCTGGCTGGCCCACCACACCAGCCGGGCCGTCTCCACCGTCCGCGCCGACCTGCGCCTGGCCCACCAGCTCGACACCAGCCACACCGCCACCCGCGACGCCCTGGCCGCCGGAGCACTCACCACCGCCCAGGCCACGGTGATCATCCGATCCCTGAGCGCACTACCCGCCGGCACCGACACCAGCACCCGACAGCTCGCCGAGAACCACCTCATCGACCTCGCCGCCGACCACGACGAGAAAGCCCTCACCATCCTGGGCCGACGCGTCCTCGACGTCATCGACCCCGCCGCCGCCGACCACGAGGACGGCCGCCGACTGGCCGCCGAGGAGACCGCCGCCGCCCGCGCCACCTACCTCCACCTCCACGACAACGGCGACGGCACCCACACCGGCCGGTTCAAGCTCCCCACCCTGCACGCCGCCATGCTCACCAAGATGCTGCACACCTTCCTCACCCCCCGCCACACCCGAGCCACCCGAGCCACCCGAGCCACCCGAGCCACCCCGAGCCACCCGAACAGCCACAGACCCAGGAACCGGCCCAGGAACCGGCCCAGGAACCGGCCCAGGAACCGGCCCAGGAACCGGCCCAGGAACCGGCCCAGGAACCGGCCCAGGCGCCGACTCTGTTGAGGCGGTCACCGACCCCGTCGAGGGAGTCGAGGATCCTGGCCCGGAGGCCAGCGATCCTGACCCCGATCCTGGCCCGGGGGCGGCGGTGTCAGTGTCGCGGCCCGAACAGCTCGGACAGGCCTTCTGCCAGCTCCTGGAGCGGATCCCCGGCCACCGGCTCCCCACCGCCGGCGGCGTGTCCGCGACCGTGGTGGTGATGCTCGACTACGACAAGCTGCTCACCGGACTCGGCACCGCCAAGCTCGACACCGGCGAACACCTCTCCGCCGCCCTCGCCCGACGACTCGCCTGCCACAGCGGCATCATCCCCGCCGTCTACCAACGCGTCCTGGGCGGCCGCTCCGTCGTCCTCGACCTCGGCCGCACCCGACGCTTCCACACCCCCCACCAACGCATCGCCCTCGCCATCGAACAAGGCGGCTGCACCGCCGAGACCTGCGACCGACCACCCGCCTGGTGCGAAGCCCACCACGACGGCCTCACCTGGGCCCAAGGCGGCAACACCAGCGTCCGAGAAGGCCGCCTGCTCTGCCCCTACCACCACGCCACCGCCCACCACCCCGACTACCACACCGAACCCCTCCCCACCGGACAGATCAGGTTCCACCGCAGAACCTGAACCCCGACCCATGAGCCGACGCGGGATCAGGGGGACGTGCCCATCGCCTCGGTGACCAGGGGAGCGAGTCACCGTATGACGGCTCCCAGAACAGCGCTCGCGTGCTCCTGCGTTCGCAGCGCGTTCGTCGCAGGAGGTCTGCCTGGCCGCGTTCTCGGTCGTAGGACGAGATCCGATGGCGCCGGCGCCACGATCGGGCGCCGGCGCCCAGGAGGAACGCGGTCAGGCGTCCTGCGGGAACGGCACGCCGGTCGCCGAGTGGCAGCGGTAGCCGTGCGGGTTCTTCGCGAGGTACTGCTGGTGGTGGTCCTCGGCGTAGTAGTACGTCGGCGACGGCTTGATCTCCGTGGTGATGGCGCCGTACCCCCGCTGCATCAGCAACGGCTCGTAGGCCTCCTTGAGCTCCTTCGCGGTCTGCGCCTGCTCCTCGGACAGCGTGTAGATCGCCGAGCGGTACTGCGTGCCGACGTCGTTGCCCTGGCGCATCCCCTGGGTCGGGTCGTGGAACTCGAAGAACGCCTTGACCAGGTCGGCGTAGGACACCCGCGCTGGGTCGAAGACCACCCGCACCGCCTCGGTGTGGCCGGTCTGTCCCGAGCACACCTCCTCATAGGAGGGATGCGGGGTGGTGCCGCCGGCGTACCCGACCGACGTGGACCACACGCCGGGCATCTGCCAGAAGATCTCCTCGGCGCCCCAGAAGCAGCCCAGCCCGAACACGGCGACCTCGAACCCGTCCGGGATCTCGTCGGTGACCACCGGCGCGTCCAGCACCCGGTGCCGGTCGGCGACGCTGAACCACTGCTCGGCGCGGCCCGACAGGGCCTGCTCCGGTGTGGGGACGGTGAGCTTGTGACGGTTGAACAGCACGCGCGTTCCTCCTCGCAGTCATAGCCGGCGACCGATGGGCCGCCAAGAGTGGAACGCACGGCGGGAGCGGATCCTTCCCGCAGATAGGCTCTCCCAATGAGCAGCCAGACCCCCGAGCAAGCACAGCAGAGCCCGCAGAAGGGAGCCGGCTTCGAGACCCGGGCGATCCACGCGGGCTACGAGCCCGACCCGAGCACCGGGGCGGTGATCCCGCCCATCTTCGCCACCAGCACCTACAAGCAGGACGGCGTCGGGGGGCTGCGAGGGGGGTATGAGTACTCCCGCAGCGCCAACCCGACCCGGACCGCGCTGGAGGCCAACATCGCCTCGCTGGAGCAGGGGGAGCGCGGGTTCGCCTTCGCCAGCGGGCTGGCCGCGGAGCACACGCTGCTCAAGGCCGTGTGCGCGCCCGGCGACCACGTGGTGATCCCCGACGACGCGTACGGCGGCACCTACCGCCTGTTCGCGCAGGTCGAGGCGCCCTGGGGGCTGGCCCACACCCCGGCTGCGTGTCCGACATCGACGCCGTGCGAGCCGCGATCCGTCCCGGCGAGACCACGATCGTGTGGGTCGAGACGCCCACGAACCCGCTGCTGAACATCGGCGACATCGAGGCGCTGGCGGCCGTCGCTCACGACGCCGGCGCCCTGCTGGTCGTGGACAACACGTTCGCCTCGCCGTACCTCCAGCAGCCGCTGGTGCTCGGCGCCGACGTCGTGGTGCACTCGACCACCAAGTTCTGCGGCGGGCACTCCGACGTGGTGGGTGGTGCGCTGGTGGTCAGGGACCTCGACATCGCCGAGCGGGTCGCGTTCCACCAGAACTCCATCGGCGCCGTTGCGGGGCCCTTCGACGCGTGGCTGGTGCTGCGCGGGCTGCGGACCCTCGGTGTGCGGATGGACCGGCACTGCGACAACGCCGAGCGGGTCGTCGAGTTCCTGGCCGCTCACCCGGCTGTGTCCGAGGTGCTCTACCCCGGCCTCGAGGAGCACCCGGGGCACGAGGTGGCCGGCCGGCAGATGAAGAGGTACGGCGCCATCGTGTCGTTCCGGGTCGCAGCCGGGGAGCAGCATGCCGTGCAGGCCTGCGGGCGGACGGAGGTGTTCACCCTCGCGGAGTCGCTCGGCGGCATCGAGTCGCTCATCGAGCACCCCGGCCGGATGACGCACGCCTCGGTCGCCGGCACCGAGCTCGAGGTGCCCGGCGACCTGATCCGGCTCTCGGTCGGCATCGAGACCGTCGACGACCTGCTGGGCGACCTGGACCAGGCGCTTGGCTGAGCGCCCCCGGCGGGCCGGCTCCGCACCGGCCGCTGTCGCCTGCGTGGACTTCGGGTCCACCTTCACCAAGGCGGTGCTGGTCGACATCACCACCGGCGAGCTGCTGGGCACCGCCAGCCACCGCACCACCTCCGACACCGACGTGCTCGACGGCTGGGACGCCTGCCTCGCCGAGCTGGTCGCCGCCGACCCGGTGGCTGCGGACGCCGACGTGCTGGCCTGCTCGTCCGCCGGCGGGGGCCTGCGCATCGCCGTGGTGGGCAACGAGGAGCTGGTGACCGCGGAGGCCGGCCGCCGCGTCGCCCTGTCCAGTGGCGGGCGGGTGGTGCACGTGGCCGGCGGCGGGCTGCCGCGCGAGGCGATGGACCGACTGCGTGCGAGCGAGCCCGACGTGCTGCTGCTGGTCGGAGGCACCGACGGCGGCAACTCCGAGGTGCTGCTCTCGTGCGCCGGGTCCCTGGCGAAGGCTCGCTGGCGGAGCCCGGTGGTGGTGGCCGGCAACGCCGACGCGCAGCCCGAGGTCGCAGCGCTGCTCGAGGGTGCGCGGACGCCGCACGTGCTGGCCGCGAACGTCGTGCCGCGGATCGGGACGCTGGTGCCCGGCCCGGCGCGGGCCGCGATCCGCGAGATGTTCGTCCGGCACGTGATCGGCGGCAAGCACCTGTCGGCACGCACCGACTTCACGGCGATGGTGCGGGGGGCCACGCCGGACATCGTGCTCACGGCCGTGGAGCTGCTGGCGCAGGGGCTGGACGCCGACCATCCCGGTGCGGGCGACGTGGTGGTGGTCGACGTGGGCGGAGCGACGACCGACGTCCACTCGGTGCTGGAGCCGGACGTCTCCGACCTCGACCGGGAGGGTGGCCTGTCCCGCGAGGTGGTCGCGACCGTGCCGGTGAGCAGGACCGTCGAGGGTGACCTGGGCATGCGGTGGAGCGCGGTGCCCACGGTCGAGGAAGGCATCGAGCTGGGCCTCGTGGAGGAGCCTGCCCGGCTGCGTGCCGCGGCGGCGGCTCGTCGCGCCGCCCCGGCCTTCCTCCCTGCCACCGACGAGGAGTGGCACGACGACGAGGTCATCGCCGCCGCAGCGGTCGGTGTCGCCCTGCGCCGGCACGCGGGCCGTCGCCAGGTCGCCTACGGAGCCCAGGGCCGAGTGGTCGAGCGCAGCGGGAAGGACCTGCGCCAGGTCGATCTGCTGGTCGGCTCGGGTGGGGTCCTGCGCCATCACGCCCCCGAGGTCGCGGCCCGGGTGCTGCGCTCGGTGACCGGCGAGCAGACCGGCGGCTGGCAGCTCCCGAGCTCTCCTCGCGTGGTGGTCGACCGGGACTACGTCCTGGCGGCGGCCGGGCTGCTGGCCGGGGACCATCCTCGCGCGGCACACGCGCTGCTCGGCCGGCTTCGCTCGTCGTCGGGGTGCACCGACATAGCCTGAGGTCCATGAGCATCGGGAGCAGGGTGTCGCAGCGGCTGACCGGGCGGATGTCCCGGTTGCGGACCACCCAGCAGCGCCGGTCCGACGAGCGCTTCGCGGAGCGCTTCGCCCAGCAGTGGTCGGCCCTGCGTGCCGAGCGGCGCTCGGAGGCCCCGATGAGCATCGGTGCCGGTGACTCGAACTACGCGCCGGCCCACGTGCCGTTCGGTGTGGACCTGGCCGCCGCCTGGTCGTGGCGGCTCCTGGTGGTGGTCGCTGCCGGCTACGTCGTCGCCCAGGGCATCGCGATGTTCGCGGTCGTGGTGCTGCCTCTGGTCATCGCGCTGCTGCTCACCGCGCTGATCGTGCCGCTGGTCAACCTCCTCGCCCGGGTCGGCCTGCCGCGCGGCCTCGCCTCCCTGCTGGTGGTCATCGGCACCATCGGCGTGCTCGTGACCCTGCTGACCTTCGCGGGCCAGCAGATCGCCCAGGGCGCCAGCGACCTGTCCGCCCAGGTGGTCACCGGGCTCGACCAGATACGCGGCTGGCTGAAGACCGGCCCCCTGCAGGCCAGTGACAGCCAGATCGACGGCTACATCCAGTCCGCGCAGGACGCGGTGACCACGTCGAACAAGCAGATCGTGTCGCGGCTGACGGAGGTCACGACCGCGGTCAGCCACATCGTCGCCGGCGTCTTCATCATCTTGTTCGGCACCTACTTCTTCCTTGCCGACGGCAACCGGATCTGGGCCTGGATCGTGCGGATCTTCCCCCGCGCGTCGCGAGCCCGCGCGGACTCCTCGGGCCGCATCGCCTGGACCTCCCTGACCGCGTTCGTCCGCGCGACGGTGCTCGTCGCCCTCACGGACGCGATGGGCATCATGGTGGTCGCGGCGATCCTGAAGCTGCCGTTCGTGTTCGCGATCGGCGTCCTGGTGTTCATCGGTGCCTTCATCCCGATGATCGGTGCGTTCCTGTCCGGGACCGTCGCTGTGCTCGTCGCGCTCGTCGACCAGGGCCCGGTCGTCGCGCTGATCATGCTCGGCGGCGTGGTCGTGGTGCAGCAGATCGAGGCGCACGTGCTGCAGCCGTTCCTGCTCGGTCGCCTGGTCTCGGTGCACCCGCTCGGGGTGATCGTGGCCATCGCCATGGGTGTCCTCGTCGCCGGCATCGCGGGCGCACTGGTCGCCGTACCCTTCGTCGCGGCCGCGAACGCGGTGGTCCTGCACCTGGCCGACCATGCCCGCGTGCTGCGGGACGCCGAGGAGACACCGATGGGGGACGCGCCGGACTGAGGCCCGGCGCTCACTCGACGCTGACCGGCACGGCTCTCACCTCGACGCCGACCGCCTGCGGCTCGACTGCCTCGGGAGCGTCCCTGGTGCCGAGCGGCTTCTCCTTCAGGAACAGGGAGACCACGAACGCCAGCGCGACCAGGGGTACGGCGGTCAGGAAGGTGTCGTGCAGCGACTGGCTGAACGCCGTCGTGACCAGGCCGTGCACCGGTTCGGGCAGCAGCTTGATCGCCTGCACGTTGTTCGCGATGTCACCGAGCCGCCCGGCCGCCTGCGTCGCCCCGGCCGGCGCCTGCTGCATCGCGTCGGCGATGTGCACGCTGAGCCGGCTGGACAGCACCGCCCCGAACAGCGCGGTCCCGAACGAGCCGCCCATCTGCCGGAAGAACGTCACCGAGCTGGTGGCGACACCGATGTCGCTGCGGTCCACGGAGTTCTGCACGATCGTCACCAGCACCTGCATGGTGAAGCCCAGACCGGCGCCGAGGACGTACATCGACAGCCCGGCGAACCAGTACGGCGAGGTGGCGGTCAGCTGCGAGAGCATCAGCAGGCCGACGATCACGGTCGCCGAGCCGAGGACCGGGAAGAGCTTGTAGCGGCCGTTGCGCGACATCATCCGCCCGGCCGCGATCGAGGTGCTGAACAGCCCCACCACCATGGGCAGCATGGCGAGCCCGGACCTGGTCGGGCTCATCCCGTCCACGACCTGCAGGTAGACCGGGATGAAGATCATGGAGCCGAACATCGCGACGCCGATCAGGAACCCGAAGCCGTTCGAGATGGAGAAGATCGAGTTGCGGAAGAGCCGCATCGGGATGATCGGCTCGCTGGCGCGCAGCTCGACGGCCACGAACGCGGCGGTGAGCAGCACGCCGGCGACCAGCAGGCCGACGCCGGTGCCCGAGCCCCATCCCTGGTCGGGGCCCGCCCACGCGGTGTACAGCAGGAACGAGGACACGGCTCCGACCACCAGGGCGGCGCCGAGGTAGTCGATCGAGTGGTCGCGACGCACGTGCGGCATCTTCAGGGCGGCTGAGGTGACCACCAGGGCCACCAGGCCGATCGGGACGTTCATGAAGAAGATCCACTGCCAGCCGGGACCGTCGGCGAAGAAGCCGCCCAGCACCGGTCCGAGGACCGACGAGGTGCCGAACACGGCGGCGAAGTAGCCCTGGTAGCGGCCTCGCTCGCGCGGCGGGATGATGTCGCCGATGACCGCGAGGGCCAAGGACATCAGCCCGCCGCCACCGAGCCCCTGCACGGCCCGGAAGGCGATCAGCTGCTCGATGTTGTGGCTGAAGCCGGCCAGCAGCGAGCCCGCCACGAACGTGACGATGGCGACCTGGAACAGGAGGCGGCGACCGTAGAGGTCGGAGATCTTGCCCCACAGCGGCGTCGAGGAGGTGGCGGTCAGCAGATAGGCGGTGACCACCCAGGACAGCTTGTCCAGCCCGCCCAGCTCGGAGGTGATCCGGGGCAGGGCGGTGCCGACGATGCTCTGGTCGAGCGCTGCGAGGAACATCCCTGTCATCAGGCCTCCCATCACCACCAGGATCTGCTTGTGGGTGAGGTAGCCGTTCGAGTCGGGGGTCACGGGGTGCCTTCTTGCTCGGGATGGGGGAGCAGGGTCTGGACGAGGCGGTGCAGCAGGAGCCTGAGGGTCTCGCGCTCCTCGTCGGTCCAGCCGTCGAGGGCAGTGGCGATCAGCCGCCGCCGGGTCTCGAAGCCCTTCGCCAGGGCGGCGTTGCCGTGCTCGGAGACCGTGAGCCGGCTGGCGCGGCGGTCGTCGGGGTCGTCGGTGCGCTCCAGCAGCCCGTGGTCCTCGAGCTGCCGGGCATGCCGGCTGACCGTGGACGCGTCGAGCCCGAGCACCTGGGCCATCGCGGAGAGCCGCATCGGACCCTGGTGGGTGAGCAGCTTGAGGATCGGGAACGCGGAGTAGTCCATCTCGTCACCCGGCTGGCGCTGCCGCATCTGCCGGCCGAAGGCGAGCATCAGGCTCATCAGGGCGTCTTCGGCGGTCTCCGGCTCCGGGACCGGGGCCGAGAGCACGAACGGTGATGTGTGCATGAGACAACTATAACTCGATACGTGCATGCCTCATGCATATTTCTGGAGTGCGCTCCGTCACCACTCCCGGCGGGCCGGTGGAGGACCTAGGGTGGCGCCATGACCGAGACCTCCCCAGCCGACACCGCGCAGGTGCCCACCCCCACGCTCGAGGACATCGAGGGGGCCCGCGAGGCGCTGCGCGGGGTGTCGATCTACACGCCCATGGAGGGCGCCCGGTGGCTGTCCGACCTGGCCGGAGGGCCGGTGAAGATGAAGGCCGAGAACCTCCAGCGCACCGGCTCGTTCAAGATCCGGGGAGCCTACCTGCGGATGTCCCGGCTCTCGGCCGAGGAGCAGGCCAACGGGGTGGTGGCCGCGAGCGCGGGCAACCATGCACAGGGCGTTGCGCTGGCGGCACAGATGCTCGGCATCCGGGCCACGGTCTTCATGCCGGAGGGGGCGCCGATCCCGAAGGAGAACGCCACCCGCGGCTACGGAGCCGACGTGCGCTTCCACGGGGTGAGCATCGACGAGGCGCTGGTGCAGGCCAGGGCGTTCGCCGCCGAGACCGGTGCCGTGCTGATCCACCCCTTCGACCACATCGACATCGTCACCGGGCAGGGCACCTGCGGCCTGGAGATCGTCGAGCAGTGCCCCGACCTGAAGACGGTCCTGGTGCCGTGCGGCGGTGGCGGCTTCCTGGCCGGCATCGCGACAGCGGTCAAGGCCCTGCGTCCCGACGCCCGCGTGGTGGGGGTGCAGGCGGCCGGTGCGGCGGCCTACGTCGACTCCCTGGCGCAGGGAGTCCCCGTGCCGCTGCGGTCGATGGCGACCATCGCGGACGGCATCGCGGTCGGCTGCCCCGGACAGGTGCCGTTCAAGGCGGTGCGCGAGCACGTGGACCACTTCGTCACGGTCAGCGACGACTCCCTGTCACGGGCGCTGCTGATGCTCCTGGAGCGGGCGAAGCTGGTCGTCGAGCCGGCGGGGGCGGCAGCGGTCGCGGCGATGCTCGACGACCCGTCGGGCTTCGAGACCCCGGCGGTGGTGGTGCTCTCCGGCGGCAACGTGGACCCGCTGCTGCTGATGCGGGTGATCCGCCAGGGCCTGGCCGCCGCCGGGCGGTATCTCTACTTCCGGGCGCTGATCCCGGACGCTCCGGGAGGCCTGGCGCAGCTGCTCAACGAGCTGGCGGCGGTGCAGGCCAACGTGCTCGACGTGGTGCACGAGCGCACGTCCGCCCGCCTGCACCTGGACGAGGTCGAGGTGCAGGTGCAGGTCGAGACGCGCGGTCCCGACCATGCCGAGAGGGTGGTGCGGCACCTGCGGGACTGCGGCTACCCCGTCACCCGGTGAGTGACCCGGTGAGTGACCCGGTGAGTGAGCCGGGTACCCGCATCCCGGTGATCAGCCGGTGAAGGGTACGGCGTCGACGATCTCGACCTCGAGCGACCGGCCGTTGGGGGCCTGGTAGGCGACCGTGTCGCCCTTCTGGTGCCCGATGATCGCCGAGCCGAGCGGGCTCTGGGGTGAGTACACCTTGAGGCCGTCGGTCGTGTCCTCCATCTCGCGGGCTCCCAGCAGGAACGTCTCGGACTCGTCGTCGGAGTCGCCGACGAACTTGTAGGTGACCTTCATCCCGGGCTCGACCACCCCGTCGTCAGCCGGGGTCTCCCCGACCTCGGCCCGCCGCAGCATGTCCTCCAGCTGCCGGATCCGGGCCTCGGTCTTGCCCTGCTCCTCGCGGGCGGCGTGGTAGCCGCCGTTCTCCTTGAGGTCGCCCTCGTCACGGGCCGCGCTGATCCGGGCGACGATCTCACTCCGCACGGGCCCGCGCAGGTTGTCCAGCTCGCCCTGGAGCTTGTCGAAAGCCTCACGGGTCAGCCAGATGGTGGAGTGCTCGGTGCCGGCCTGGGTCACGGTGGTGCTCCTGTAGCTGTGTCGGGGTCGGTCTCGGGTCGGGGCGCACGGGTACGCCGCCGGTTTCAGGCAAGTGGATCAGTCTAACAACCACCGTCCCGAGGCCCCAATCTCGGCGACGGGCCTCAGGCGAAGGCCTCAGGCGAAGGGCGTCAGGCGAGGGGGTCAGGCGAGGGGTCAGTGGGGAGCCGGACGGTCCGGCGTGGTGCACCCGACCAGCTGGACGCTGCCGGCTCTTCGCTCGGTGCGCACAGTGGTGGTGAGGCGGGCACTCGCCGGCCCGGTGGTGACCGCGACGGTGCGCTCGCCGACCACGGCGTGGTCGTCGGCCAGGGCCTGCAGGAGGCAGGACGCCCGGACGTCGGAGCTGGCCCGGACCACGGTCCAGGTGGCCGTGGCGGCATGCTCGCCCCGTACGTCGTACCCGACGAGCTGCGAGGTCACCTCGGGCCGGCTGTGGAAGGCCACCACCCACGCCAGCCACACGCCCCCGGCGACGAGCAGCACGGCCGCCACCGCGACGACGAGAGGACGACGTGAGCGGGAGGGCGCGCCGTACCGTTCGGCGAGGTGAGGGGACAGCTGCGTCACCACTCCATCGTAGGAGGGGTCCTCCTACGATGGGTCCCATGCTCCGCCTGATGCATGTGCACGCCCATCCCGACGACGAGTCGAGCAAGGGTGCCGCCACCACCGCCAAGTACGTCGCGGAGGGCGTCGACGTGCATGTCGCCACCTGCACCGGTGGCGAGCGCGGCTCGATCCTGAACCCGCGGATGGACCGGCCTGAGGTGCTCGAGAACATGGCCGCCATCAGGCGCGAGGAGATGGACCGGGCCCGGGAGATCCTCGGCGTCACCCAGGACTGGCTCGGGTTCGTCGACTCCGGCTGGCCCGAGGGCGACCCGAAGCCACCGCTGCCCGAGGGCTGCTTCGCCCTGGTGCCGGTGGAGGTCGCCGCCGAGCCGCTGGTGCGGCTGATCCGCAGCTTCCGGCCGCACGTCATGACCACCTACGACGAGAACGGCGGCTACCCGCACCCGGACCACGTGATGTGCCACCGGGTCAGCGTCGCGGCGTTCGAGGCGGCCGGGCGACCCGTCGCTCTACCCGGACGCCGGAGAGCCCTGGCAGCCGCTGAAGCTCTACTACCACCACTCGTTCCACCGGTCGCGCACCCAGGCGCTGCACGAGGCGATGCTCGCCCGCGGCCTCGAGTCGCCCTACGCCGAGCGCCTCGCCGAGTGGAAGCCGGATCCCGACCACGAGGCCCGGATCACCACCCGCGTGCCGTGCGCGGAGTACTTCCCGGTGCGGGACCGCGCCCTGCTGGCCCACGCCACCCAGATCGACCCCGAGGGGGCGTGGTTCGCCTGCCCCATCGAGGTGCACCAGGAGGCCTGGCCCACCGAGGACTACGAGCTGGCCCGCAGCCTGGTGGAGACCCAGGTCCCGGAGGACGATCTCTTCGCCGGTGTGCGGGCACCTGAGAGACTGGACGCATGACCGCCTCCTCTCTCCCCGGTGTGCTGCACGGTGTGCTGTCCGGTGTCCTGGTTCCCCTCGTGGACAAGCCACCGGACCCCTCGAAGCTGGGTCAGGGCTGGGCGGGCTTCCTGGTGTTCGTGTTCCTGGCTGTCGCCACCGTGCTGCTCTGGCTGAGCTTCCGCCGCCAGCTCAAGAAGGTGGACTTCGAGGAGCAGCCCGAGCGTCCGCGCCGGACGAGGAGGCAGCGCGCCGTGGAACGGCGGGCAAGGGAAGGCTGAGGTTGCCGTTGACGTGAGGCGGGCCCGGGTCGACGATCACCTGATGCCCACCGTCGTCCCGGCAGTCGTCCCCACCGTCGCCCCGGCCGCCCACGCGGGTCACCTGCTGTTCTGGCACGGGCTGTCGGCCGTCGCAATGGCGGCGATGCTGGTCGTGACCTTCCCGTCGTGGCTCGCCGGCGTCGCTGCAGCGGTGTTCGGGGTCGGTCTGGTCTGGTGCGGCGTGCAGGCGGTCCGCGGGGTCGGGCCTCGCGGAGCGTACGTGCGGCTGGGGGTGTGCTGCCTGGCGATGCTGGCCATGCTGGCTCCGCTCAGCGGGTCGATGGTTCTCTGGTCATGCGATGGCCGGTCACGCGATGGCCGGTCACGCGATGGCCGGTCACGCGATGGCCGGTCGGTCGATGACGTCGGCGGGCCCGGGACCGCTCGCCCTGCTGCTCGCCGGGGTGCTGGTGTGCGTGGCCGTGGCCGGCGTCGCCCACGGTGTGCCTGCCTCCACGTCGGTCCGCGCCCGGGCCTCGAGCCTCGCGGAGGCCCTGCTGGCCGCCGGGATGGCCGCGATGCTCCTCGGGGCCGTGTGAGGTCGCCGTCCTGAGGCTGCGGATGCGCCGGCCCGACCGGCCGTGGGGACCTGATCAACGAAGTGCTTAGGTGGCATTTGACCGGTTGCCACGACGGGGTCGATGGTGACCTTGGTCACGGCGGCAGGCCCATGGTGTGTCGCCGCGACCCTCATCTCGGGACGGTCGGCCGAAGCATCGGCCGGGCCAGGCCGAGGACAGGAGCGCTCATGCAGGTGCCAGCGCCGTTCGAGTACGAACGTGCCACCAGTGTCCCTCACGCCATCGGACTGCTCGAGCGGCTCGGCGAGGAGGCCCGCCTGGTGGCCGGCGGCCACAGCCTGATCCCGATGATGAAGCTCCGGCTCGCCAACCTGGAGTACCTCATCGACATCAACGACCTGCACGACGAGCTCGGCTACGTGCGCGTCGGGGTCGGCGAGGTGCGGATCGGGGCGATGACCAGGCACCGGGAGCTGCTGGAGTCGGTGGAGCTCGCAGCCCTGTTCCCCATCTTCGCCGACGCGGAGGCGGTGATCGCCGACCCGGTGGTGCGCAACCGCGGGACCATCGGCGGCTCCCTGTGCCAGGCGGACCCGTCCGAGGACCTCTCGGCCGTGTGCACGACCCTGAACGCCTCGTGTGTCATCCGGAGCGCCGCGGGCGAGCGCGTGGTGACGATGGAGGAGTTCCACCGGGGTCCCTACGAGACTGCTGTCGAGCACGACGAGATGCTCACCGAGGTGCGGATCCCGGTGCGGCCGAACGGCTCCAGCGCCTACGCCAAGGTCGAGCGCCGGGCGGGGGACTGGGCGGTCACCTCGGCCGGTGCCGCCGTGTGGATGGACGGGCCGGTCATCTCCGACGCGCGGGTGGGGCTGGCCGCCGTCGGCCCGAACACCACCGGCATCCCGGCGATCTCGGACACGCTGCGCGGTCAGGCGCCGTCCGAGGAGCTCTACGCGGCTGCCGGCGCGATCGCCGCGGAGTCCTGCTCACCCAGCACCGACAACCGCGGGAGCGCCGACTACAAGCGGCACCTCGCCGACGAGCTGACCAGACGGACACTGCGTCGGTCCGTCGAGCGGATCCAGGCAGGCGCCCGCGGCGACTCGCCGTCGGACCCGCCCTCGGACCCGCTCCCTGGTCCACGCTCCGGGCGAACGCGCCCCACAGACCTCGGCGACCCGGACAGGAGCCAGTGACATGCAGGTGTCGATGACCGTGAACGGTGAGCCGGTCACCAGGGAGATCGAGGGCCGGATGCTCCTCGTGCACTTCCTGCGCGACGAGCTCGGGCTCACCGGGACGCACTGGGGGTGCGACACCAGCAACTGCGGCACCTGTGTCGCCTGGATGGACGACGAGCCCGTCAAGACGTGCACCGTGCTGGCCGCGATGGCCGGCGGGCACGACGTACGCACCGTGGAGGGGCTGGAGAAGGACGGCGTCCTGGACCCCATCCAGGAGGGCTTCATCCAGTGCCACGGCCTGCAGTGCGGGTTCTGCACACCGGGGATGCTGATGACCACGAGGGCGCTGCTGGACCGCGACCCCGACCCGAGCGAGCAGACGATCCGCGAGGCGATATCGGGCCAGATCTGCCGGTGCACGGGCTACACCACGATCGTCCGCTCGGTGCAGTGGGCGGCCGCACACACCGTCGGCGACCACGAGGCGGCACCCGAGCGACGCACCCCGAGCATCGACCCCCGACACGTCGACGGCAGGAGCCCCCTCATGACTCTCACCGAAGGCGCCGCGGTCGACGGCGGGGTCGCCGCGACCCCGGAGGACCTCGACCACGCGGACAACGACAAGAAGCCGTGCGGGCACGGGCGGATGCTCCGCAAGGAGGACCCGCGCTTCATCCGCGGGCTGGGCCGCTACGTCGACGACGTCCAGCTGCACGGCATGCTGCACCTCGCGATCCTGCGCTCGCCGGTCGCCCACGCCCGCATCGTGTCCATCGACACCAGCGCCGCCGAGGCGCACCCGAAGGTCAAGGCCGTCGTGACCGGCGCCATGCTGGCCGAGAAGGGGCTCGCGTGGATGCCCACGCTGTCCAACGACGTGCAGGCCGTGCTGGCCACCGACAAGGTCCGGTTCCAGGGCCAGGAGGTCGCGTTCGTCGTCGCGGAGGACCGCTACGCCGCTCGGGACGCCCTCGAGCTGATCGACGTGGACTACGACATCCTGCCCCCGGTCGTCGACGTCCGGAAGGCGCTGGCACCCGACGCCCCGGTGATCCGCGACGACCTGGACGGCAAGACCGACAACCACTGCTTCGACTGGGAGACCGGTGACAAGGCGGCCACCGAGGCGGTGTTCGCGAAGGCCGACGTGGTGGTCACCGAGGACATCGTCTATCCCCGCGTGCACCCGGCGCCGATGGAGACGTGCGGCGCGGTCGCCGACTACGACCGCGTGGACGGCAGGCTGACGCTGTGGTCGACCAGCCAGGCGCCGCATGCGCACCGCACGCTCTACGCCATCGTGGCGGGGCTGCCCGAGCACAAGATCCGGGTCATCTCTCCCGACATCGGCGGCGGCTTCGGCAACAAGGTGCCCATCTACCCCGGCTACGTCTGCGCGATCGTCGGCTCGATCGTCACCGGCAGGCCGGTCAAGTGGATGGAGGACCGGACCGAGAACCTGGTCAGCACCGGCTTCGCCCGCGACTACGTGATGCGCGGGGAGATCGCCGCCACGAAGGAGGGCAGGATCCTGGCGATCCGCACCAACGTGCTGGCCGACCACGGCGCGTTCAACGGCGTCGCCGCCCCGGTGAAGTATCCCGCCGGCTTCTTCGGGGTCTTCACCGGCAGCTACGACATCGAGGCCGCCTACGCGCACATGACGGCGGTCTACACCAACAAGGCGCCCGGCGGCGTCGCCTACGCCTGCTCGTTCCGCATCACCGAGGCGGTCTACCTCGTCGAGCGGATCGTGGACTGCCTGGCCTACGAGCTCGAGATGGACCCGGTCGCGCTGCGCAGGAAGAACTTCATCCAGCCCGACCAGTTCCCCTACACGACGAAGACCGGCTGGGTCTACGACTCCGGGGAGTACGACAAGGCGATGGAGCTCGCGCTCGAGATCTCCGGGTACGACGAGCTGCGGCGCGAGCAGGCCGAGAAGCGGGAGCGCGGCGAGCTGATGGGCATCGGGGTCGCGTTCTTCACCGAGGCGGTCGGTGCCGGGCCCCGCAAGGACATGGACATCCTGGGCCTCGGGATGGCCGACGGCTGCGAGCTCCGCGTGCACCCGACCGGCAAGGCCGTCGTACGCCTCTCGGTGCAGAGCCAGGGCCAGGGACACGAGACGACCTTCGCGCAGATCGTCGCCGAGGAGATCGGGATCCCGCCCGCCGACATCGACGTCGTGCACGGCGACACCGACAACACGCCGTTCGGGCTCGGCACCTACGGCAGCCGGTCCACGCCGGTGTCCGGGGCGGCGGCGGCCCTGGTCGCCCGGAAGGTACGTGACAAGGCACGCATCATCGCCTCGGGGATGCTCGAGGTCTCGGTCGCGGACCTGGAGTGGGACAAGGGCTCCTTCCACGTCACGGGCGACCCGGGACGGTCGGTCACGATCCAGGACATCGCGATGAAGGCGCACGGGGCGGGTGACCTCCCGGACGGCATCGAGGGCGGCCTGGAGGCGCAGATCTGCTACAACCCCGAGAACCTCACCTACCCCTTCGGTGCCTACATCTGTGTCGTGGACATCGACCCGGGGACCGCGCAGGTCAAGGTGCGCCGGTTCATCGCGGTCGACGACTGCGGAACCCGGATCAACCCGATGATCATCGAGGGCCAGGTGCACGGCGGCCTCACCGACGGCGTCGGGATGGCACTGATGGAGATGATCTCCTTCGACGAGGACGGCAACTGCATCGCGGGGTCGCTGATGGACTACCTCATCCCGACCGCGCTCGAGGTGCCGCACTGGGAGACCGGCCACACCGTCACGCCATCGCCGCACCACCCGATCGGCGCGAAGGGCGTCGGGGAGTCCGCGACCGTCGGCTCCCCGCCTGCCGTGGTCAACGCCGTGGTCGATGCCCTCAAGCCCTTCGGCATCCGGCACGCCGACATGCCACTCACGCCGTCGCGGGTGTGGGACGCCATGCAGGGTCACGCCACCGCACCCATCTAGCACCTCTCCCGCGCGCACCCGGCGCGCACCGACCGCCAGCACGCCCCGAGAGGAGCGGAACCCGTGACCACGCGACTCACCGAGCGCATCGACGAGCTCACCCGCTCCCGGGTGCCGTTCGTGCAGGCGACCGTGGTGCGCGCCCAGGCACCGAGCTCGGCGCACGCCGGCGACCGAGCGATCGTGCTGGCGGACGGCTCGATCGAGGGGTTCGTCGGCGGTCAGTGCGCCACCGGGTCGGTGCGCACCGCTGCGCTGGACGCGCTCCGAACCGGCGAGGGCGTGCTGCTGCGGGTGCTCCCGGACGGGGACGACGGTCCGGGCTCGTTCCCGGCCACCCCGGGTGCGAGCATCGTGGTGAACCCGTGCCTGTCGGGAGGGGCCATGGAGATCTACCTCGAGCCGCTGCTGCCCTCGCCCGCCCTCTATCTCGTGGGATCCTCCCCGACCGCCGAGGCGGTGGCCACGCTGGCGCCGGCCCTGGGGTTCGTCGTCGAGCGCGCCGGTGAGGGTGCCGATCCGGCGGGGGCGATCGCGGCGGTGGTGTCCAGCCACGGCGGTGACGAGGCGGGCGCGGTGCGGGCGGCGCTCGACGCAGGCATCGGCTTCGTGGGACTGGTGTGCAGCCGCACCCGCGGCGAGGCCCTCCTCGAGGAGCTCGACCTCCCCGAGGAGGACCGTCGCAAGGTGACCCCGCATGTGGGGCTGGACATCGGCGCGCGCACCGCGCCGGAGATCGCCCTCTCGATCCTCGCCGCGCTGGTGCGCAGCATCCGTCTCGAGGGGCTGGTGGCCTCGCCCGCACCGTCGGCACCGGCCCGTCCGCGGCAGGCCGTCGACCCGGTCTGCGGGATGACGGTGACGGTGGCGGCCGACACGCCGCACGCCACGTGGAACGGCACGGACCACTGGTTCTGCATGCCCGGGTGCCGGGACGCGTTCCTGGCGGCGCATCCCGCGTGAACGTGCTCCGCAGCGCCGAGGACGTCCGGCGCGGGTTCGACGAGCACGACTACCTGGCCGACCAGGGGACGTCGACCGCCGTGTTCCTGGCTCTCGAGCTCGGGCTGCCGCTGCTGCTCGAGGGCGAGCCCGGCGTCGGCAAGACCGCGGCCGCCAAGGTGCTCGCCGCCACCCTCGGCGTACCCCTCATCAGGCTGCAGTGCTACGAGGGCCTCTCCGCGAGCGAGGCGCTCTTCGACTGGAACTACCAGCGCCAGCTGCTGGCGATCAGGCTCGCCGAGGCCCAGCACGAGAAGCTCGCGGAGGCCGACCTGTTCAGCGAGGACTTCCTGCTGGAGCGGCCGATCCTCCGCTGCGTCCGGTACGCCGGTCCGCGGCCGCCAGTGCTGCTCATCGACGAGGTGGACCGCGCCGACGACGAGTTCGAGGCCCTGCTGCTGGAGTTCCTCGGCGAGGGGTCGGTGACCGTCCCGGAGCTCGGCACGTTCACCGCGGCGGTCCCACCCGTCGTCGTGCTGACCTCCAACCGCACCCGGGACCTGCACGACGCGCTGCGCCGGCGCTGCCTCTACCACTGGCTCGACTACCCCTCGGCCGAGCGGGCGGTGGAGATACTGCGGCGCACCGTGCCGCAGGCCAACAGCTCCCTGATCTCGTCCGCCGCCCAGTTCGTCGGCCACGTCCGCTCCCTCGACGTGGACAAGCCACCCGGCATCGCCGAGGCGATCAACTGGGTGGCGGCGCTGTCCGTGCTCGGGGTCACCGAGCTGGTCCGTGAGGACGTCGCTACCTCGCTGGGTGCGCTGGCCAAGACACCCGACGACCGCGACGTGGTGCTGGCGGCCGCGGACAGCTACGGCTTCGGCTGACCATGGCGGCTCGTTCTTCGGCTTCCTCGGGTTCCTCGGGATCGGCGGCCCTTGCAGCGGCCGGTCCCGAGGTCGTGCGACCCGTGGACCGGGCCGCCTTCGTCGTCGCCCTCGGCCAGCGGCTGCGGACCGCGGGCGTGCCGGTGACGTTCACCGCCCTGTCGGCTCTCAGCGAGGCGCTGGGCGTGCTGCCGGCGACCCGGACGCGGCAGCTCTACTGGACCGCCCGGGTGACGCTGGTGCGGCGGGCGCAGGACCTGCGGACCTTCGACGAGGTGTTCGCGGCGGTCTTCGAGGACGCGGCACTGGCCATCGAGGGGCAGGCGGCCGGACCCACGCACCAGGACCAGGACCAGGACGTGGCGGCGTCCGTCCCGTCCACCGGACTACCGGACGGGGGTGACCGTGCGGACTCCGCCCTGCCCTGGCACACGCTGCCCCGTCACGCCGACGACAGCGCCGGCCAGCCGGGCGAGGACAGCCGCGCGGTCCCCGAGCTGCTCCCCAGCGCCCTGGAGGCCGTGGGGGACACGCCGTTCGAGGAGCTGGACGAGCGGCACCTGGCGCTGGTCGGGGCGTGGCTCGAGGAGTCCTGGCAGCGATGGCCCACGCGTCGCAGCCGTCGCCGCCGTGCGCACCACGCAGGTCGGCGGGTCGAGCTGCGGGCGACGATGGCCGCCTCCCGCCGCACCGCCTGGGAGCCGGTGGAGCTGACCAGGACCCGCCCGGTGCGGCACCCGCGCACGGTGACGATGGTGGCCGACGTGAGCCAGTCGATGCAGCCCTACTCGACGGCCTACCTGCACCTGATGCGGGCGCTGGCCCGGTCGCGGCGTGCCGAGACCTTCGCCTTCTCGACGTCCCTGACCCGGCTCACGCCGGCCCTGCGGCACCGGTCGGTCGACGTGGCGGTCGCCGACGCGACCGAGCTGGTCGTGGACCGGTTCGGCGGCACCCACCTGGCCACCAGCCTCGCGACGCTGCTGCGCTCCCGGCACGGCAACGCGCTGCGGGGCGGGGTGCTCGTGGTCGCCTCCGACGGGTGGGACAGCGACGACCCGGACGAGCTGGCGAAGGTGCTGGCCCGGCTGCGCCGGCGGGTGCACCGCCTGGTGTGGCTGAACCCCCGGGCCGGGGCGGCCGGCTTCGAGCCGCTTGTGGGGTCGATGGCGGCAGCGCTCCCGTTCTGCGACGAGTTCCTGCCGGCGCACACGCTGCAGGCCATGACCGAGGCCCTCGACGCGATCCTCCTGCCCCGGGCCGGGCGCTAGGAGCTCGCCCTCCACCCGGCAACAGCCGCTCCGACAGGCACTCGGGACCGGTCTGTCGGCCGGCGACGCTCAGCCGGTCCGGAGACGCCGGTCGAGTGCCTGTCCGAACGGTCGCCTCGCCGTGTCTCGACCGTCAGCTCCACAAGGTGACGTGCACCGACGGCTTGAACCGGCCCAGCCGGACGCCGGACCCACGCACCATCGCCTGGGTGGCGCGGGGCGTGGTGATGAATCGCAGCAGCTCCGCTGCCGCGGGTGACTGGCTGTGGTCGGGGAGTGCGAGCGCGGCCCACCGGCCCTGCGCCCGCAGACCGGGACCCTCGACCAGGGCGAGCCGGCCGGCCGAGACATCGGCGGCGACGGCGAAGCGCACGGCGAGGGCCAGGCCGTTGGTGCGCTTGGTCTCCTCGAGAGCGGCGGCGTCGCTCTGGAAGATGCGCTGCTGGGACTCGGGGATGCCGAGCTGGCGCAGCATCCCGGGAACCACGCCCTCGTCGCCGGCGGCCGAGGGGCCCAGCATCCAGCTCTCCTCGCGCAGTCGCCGGGGGGTTGCCGGTGCGCGCGCCATCGGGTGGTCGGGCCCGCACACGGCCAGGATCTCGTAGTTGAGGAACTGCTTGTGCAGCAGGCCCTCCGGCATCCGGCTGGGGGCGGGACCGATGGCGACGTCCACGGTCCGGCCGGCCAGCAGCGCCTTGAACTGGGCGCTCGGTCGCACGCTCAGCTCGACGTCGAGGTCCTTGGCCCGGCCGGCGAACAGGTCGATGAGACCCGGAGCGGCGTGCTCGGCGAAGAGGCTGGACGCGGCCAGGCGCAGCAACCGACGGCCGCTGCCCGCCTGGCTGACCTCCCGGACCGTGCGGTCCTGGAGCCCGAGGATCTCCACCGCCCGGCTGGCCAGCCGCAGCCCCCCGGGCGTGAACGCCAAGCCGGAGGCGGTGCGCGTGAAGAGCTTGTCCTCGAGCTCGCGGCGCAGCTGCCCGACGTGCATCGACACCGCCGACTCGCTGACCCCCAGCTCGTCGGCCGCGGCCTTGACCGAACCCAGCCTCACGACGCACGCGAACGCCTTCAGCTGTGTCGGGGTCACCCCCGCACGACCCGGACCAGGGCGTCGTAGGCGGTCCTGGTCTCGTCGCCGCTGTGCTGGTGGGAGTCTCCGGCAGGCACGCTGCGAGCGACCCGCCCTGCTCGCTGCACCTCGAAGCGCTCGCCGTCGAGGTCCGCGAGCACCTCCTCGGCGGTGAACAGCACGGTGGGGTCCGTGGGCCCACCCGTGCCCTTGGTCAGGTTGGTCGAGTCGTGGGCCACCAGGAAGAAGGTGCCGCCTTCGCGCAGGGCGCAGAAGGCCCGGCGTACGGCCCGCTGCCGCTCCTCGGCCGTCAGCTGCAGGTACGCGAGCACCACCAGGTCGTACGGCGCCGTGCTGAGGTCGAAGGTGAGCGCGTCGGCGCACACCCACGTGACCTGGAGGTCCCCGGCCCGCGGGTGGCGCGACTGGAGGAGCCGCCCCTTGTCCAGCGCCACTGCGGAGAAGTCGACCGCCGTCACCTGCCAGCCGCGATCGGCGAGCCACAGCGCGTTGCGGCCCTCGCCGCACGCCAGGTCGAGGGCCCGTCCGGGTCGGAGCTCGGCGAGCTCGGCGGCCACGAACTGGTTGGGGGTCGCGGACCAGACGAGATCAGCGGCGGCGTACCGCTCGTCCCATTCCTGTGCGTCCATGCCCCGAGGCTAGCCCGCCACCCCCGGCCCCCCCGTGCGAGCGCTCACCCCCGCTCCCCGCGCACGGGTCGTCCGCGGGGACTCATGCGTGCAGGGTCACTCCCCGGGCGTCACTGACCCGACGCGACGTCGCCGCTCTGCTGAGCGGCCACGGCTGCGTGGACCTCGTTCATGTCCAGGTCGCGGACCGCGCCGATCAGCTGGTCGAGGGCCTGCGGGGGGAGGGCTCCGGGCTGGCTGTAGACCAGCACGCCCTCGCGGAAGGCCATCAGGGTGGGGATCGAGGTGATGTTCGCGGCACCGGCGAGGGCCTGCTCGGCCTCGGTGTCGACCTTCGCGAACACGATGTCGCCGTTGGCCTCCGACGCCTTCTCGAAGGTGGGGGCGAACTGACGGCAGGGGCCGCACCAGGACGCCCAGAAGTCCACCAGGACGATGTCGTTGTCCGCCACCGTCTTCTCGAACGCGTCTGCCGTGAGCTCCATCGTGGTCATCTGTCCTCCGGTCTGTCTGAGCTGGGTCGCACCGCGTGGTCGCGGTGCCCTGATACCTACCCAACCGGGCCGGTCGCCCAGACATTCCTGGGACTACCCGAAGCGAGTCATCCGGGTCCCGGTCGACGGCCTCGGTCGACGGCCCGGTCGACGGCCCCGGTCGACGGCGTCGGGGCACACCGATGGTCGGCGCACCACGGGCGAGCCGGGCTCGTTATGCTCGCATCGATGACTGCGCATGACGCGTACTGCGACTTCTGCGATCTCCCGATGGCCCAGTGCGTCCACGGCCAGCCGCCGGCCCCCCCGTCGGCGGTGAAGCCGGCGCCGAAGCCGAGGAAGCGCGCGGCTGCCAGGTCTCGAGCACCCGGCGTGGTCCAAGCAACGGCGACACGCCGGTGGACGGCCCCGGACACGCTCAAGCCCCACATCCTGGCCGTGCTCGAGGAGAACGACGGCGAGCTGGACGCTGATGAGCTGTTCCTGGAGCTGGAGATCCTGCTCGAGGACCGGCTGCTTCCGGGGGACCGTGAGAGCACGCCCACCGGCGAGCCGCGCTGGCAGTACGCCGCCCGCCGGGCTCGTGTCGCACTCATCGACGAGGGGCTGATGACCAAGGGCGCCCCCGGCGTGTGGACGCTGGCAGGAGCCCGGTAGGGCCCTGCCCCGGGCATCCGTCGGCCTGGGATCCCTCGGGCTGCGGCGCCGCGGCGTGGTCCTCCCGTTCGCGGGGTGCGTCCTGGAATGTTCTTCGGTCGCCTGGGTAGCTCCCAGGTCCGCGCTGAGCGGAGGAACAGTCCCATGCCCCTCACCGACCGTCTTGTCGATGTGCTCGCCCGGCGCTCGCGCGTGCCGTTCGCGGTGAAGTCTGCCTTTGCTGCCAGTGCTGCCTGGCTGGTCGTGCAGCCGATGCCCGGTGTCGCCGACCGCTACCCCTACTACGCGCCGCTGGGCGCGGTGGTGGCCATGGGGGCCACGGTCGTCACCTCCTTCCGCACCTCCGTGCAGAGCGTGCTCGCCCTCATGCTCGGCGCGGGGCTGGGCCTCGCGGTCCGCCGGCTGTCGGTCCCCGAGGCTGCCGCGATCGCCCTCGTGGTGGCTGCGGGATCGCTGCTCGCGGGGTGGCGCCGCCTCGGCGCGATGGCCTCGTGGGTGACGATCTCGTCGCTGTTCGTCCTCGTCATCGGGCACGCCAACTCTGACGACTACGCCCTGGCCTACGTCGGTCTCACGGCCCTGGGCGCCCTGGTCGGCCTCACTGTGAACGTCGTGGTGCCGCCTCTGCCCCTGACCCCGGCGTGCTTGAGCGAGTCCGAGCTGCTGGAGTCGCTGGCCGAGCAGCTCGACGACCTCGCGGCGGGCCTACGGCGCAACCCGCTCCTCACGGCCGAGGAGTGGCGGCAGCGCCAGCACTCGATTGAGCCCCAGACGGCGCGCATGCTGAGCATGGTCGAGCGGACCAACGAGGCACGCCGAGCCAACTGGCGCGCCCGTCGGTGGCAGGAGCAGGCCGATCGTCAGTACGCGCAGGCGCGAGCGCTCCAGCAGCTCTCGTTCATCGTGGAGGACGTCACCGGCCTCGTCGCCGACGAGGAGCAGGCGGATCGCGACCACGTCCTGCTCGGCCCGAGTCTGCGACCGCCGGCGGCGGACGCGATCGAGAAGATGGCGCGGGCCCTGCGGTCCGTGGAGGGCGCGAGCGCCGAGCCACGAGCACTGAGCGAGGCCCAGTGTGCCCTCGACGAGTTGGTCGGCGCCATACGGGAGCGGCGGGCCAACACCGAGGACGACTTCTTCGGGGCCGCCACCATCGTCACCGCCCTCCGCCGAGCAATCGAGGCGATCGCGCCGCGCGAGGGCGCGGATGCGCGCCCTCTCACCAGCCACTGAGCGAGGACCTCCCTGCGCGCGTCCGGGTGCATGGGCACTGAGGACCCGGTCATGAAGGCAGTCGCCCACAAGGACGAGTTTCAGGTCGCCGTCGAGGAGGTGACCGACCCGAAGATCGAGGAGCCGAACGCCTTGGTGATCCGCATCACCACCACAACATCTGTGGGCCCTAGTGGCGGAGCACCCAGATGGTGCTGGACAACTCGTCGCCTCGGTGCAGACCACGGACGGCGTCGGAGTGGTCGGCGTCAACGTGCCGCCGGATTGCGAGTGTGCGTCGGAGTGATGGCCCGGGGCCTTCACCCAGAGCTGCGCAGATCAGCGGAAGCTGCCAGTCGCCACAGCGCGGCGGCGACCCAGGTGAGCCAGGCGAACAGCAGCAGCCCGTACGCCGCGTAACCCCAGCCGAGAACCGGCCTGAGGACCTCGGCGAGGATCCCGACCACGCCCGTCCCGACACCCAGCCGGGCCAGCCACTTCGAGAAGGTCCCCGCAGCATCAGCAGCGCCATCAGCAGCAGGCCCAAGGTCTGCAGCACCCCGATCACGGCCGGGACGTCGTTGAGTGCATCCAGGATCTCAGCGCCCGCGACGAACGGGGCCCGCTCGCTTGCGGTTGCCGCGTCGGCGTACCGGTCGCTGAGCACCACCATCGTGAGCGAGCCGTCTCCGGTCGTCGGCCAAACGAACGACACCGCCCAGCTCGTGACCGCGATCAGGGCCGCGATGGCCGCCAGGCTTTGGCCGTGACGACGAAGGGCGATCGCCAGCGCCAAGAACACCACCATCAAGAAGAAGCTGGGCGAGAGCCACAGCAACTGCCGGAGGATGTAGCTGGTCCGATGGGCGTCGACGTACTCGAGCATGGCACTGCCACCCGACTCCGGCGGTGCGGTGGTGACTGCGAGGACCTAGACGGTCAGGCAACCGCGCGGCGTCGAAGGGCTGCGCCACGGCGCGCGGCGATGTCGTCCTGCAGAGGATCCCGTTGCGGCAGTTGATGCGATGGTCGCCGGTGAGGAACGTCCGGGCCGGTACTCATCCGGAGGCGGCGAGTGGTGGGTCGAGGAGGTCCTGGGCCTGTAGCCACTGGGTGAAGGCGGCCGCGCGGCCACTGATGGGCTGCGGGTTGTCGGGACGCAGCAGGTAGTGGTCCTGCCGCATTCTCACGGCTCCGGGTAGGGCGAGGGTGACGGTCCTGTTGCGGACTGCGGCGCGCGCGAATCGTTCGGGCACGATGGTCCAGGTCTCGCCCTCCGCGACGATGGACAGTGCGGTCAGCGAGGTGTCGACCGTGATCTGCCCATGCGCCGTGTCGGCTGCGGGCTGGTCGGTGGACCTGGCCAGCCGCTCCCAGATGTCGTCGAACCCGAGCACCTGGACGCGTGGCCAGTCGAGCAGGTCGGAGATGTGGGCGAAGGGTCCATGTCGCTCCCAGAACCGGGTGCCGCACAGCACCACTGCGACATCGTCGTGCAGCTTCATGGACAGGTACCCCGGCCAGGTGCCGTTCCCCTGCCGGATGTCGAGGTCCACCTCCTCGGGGGGCAGCGTGTCGGCCCACACGGTGCTGACCAACCGCACGTCGATCATGGGGTGGGTCCGGGCGAAATCCGGAAGGCGGGGCGCCAGCCAGGTGGTGGCGTAGGAGACCTGGGCCCGCACCGTCAACCAGCCGCGGCCGGGTCCGCCGAACAGTCCACTGGTGGCGGCGGACAGGTCATCGAAGACGTCTCGGACGGCGGGTAGGTAGGCACGTCCCATCTCGGTGAGCTGCACGCTGCGTGGAAGGCGTTCGAACAGCTGGACTCCGAGGTGAGCCTCCAGGGTCCGAACGCGTTGGCTGACGGCTGCTGGCGAGAGGTGCAGCTCGGCGGCCGCCGCCACGAAGCTTCCGTGCCGGGCGGCCGCCTCGTAGGCGTGCAGACCGAGCAGGGGAGGTATCGACTCGGGCATCCAGGTCCTCCTCTGCGGCAGTCCCGAGCCACACAATAGCAGCGTCTAAGTCGCCTGAAATGTTGTTTGCCGATGGCTCGCCGCGGCGCAAGACTGTCCAGGCAAACCAGCGCGCCGGCGGGGTTGTTCGGTTCGGTGAGAGGACGCGGGACATGCACACTGCTCAGACTTTGGTCACGTCATCGCCCGCACCGGGGGCCGTGATGCGAGCCGATGACCATCTGGAGGTGAACCTGGACGGGGTCTGCATGCGCTTCCACTACGTCTGGTTGCGGGACAACTGCGGGTGCCCGCAGTGTCGGGTGGCGCAGTCCGGCGAGCGTCGGGTGTTCACCGCGGGCATCCCCCGGCACCTGCGGCCGGTGCAGGCCGGGTTCGACCCCGAGAGCAGGTCGCTGCAGATCACCTGGCAGGACGGTCACCGGTCCCGCTACCGAGACGACTGGCTGACCCGCCATGACTACTCACGTCCCCGGGCCGCCGGGTCCGATACGCCGCGGCACCTGTGGAACCGGCACAGCGCACTGCCCACCTTCGAGCACGACAACGTCGTGGGCTCGACCGAGGGGCAGCTGGCTTATCTCGACGCCATCCACGACGTCGGTGCCGCTCTCGTGCACGGAACTCCCTGCGTCTCCAACGAGGTTGAGCGGTTCAGCTCGGCGATCGGCTGCCACGTGCGCGAGACGGCCTTCGAACGGGTGCACAACGTCCGTCACGACGCCACGGGCTACAACGTCGCGCACACCGCCTACGAGCTGAAGCCGCACACCGACCTGCCGAGCTACCACTGGCCCCCCTCCATTCAGCTCCTGCACTTCTTGGTCAACGAGGCGGAGGGCGGAGCGAGCACCCTGACCGACGGGTGGGCCGTCCTGTCCGAGCTCCGTGCGCACGATCCGGTGGCCTTCGAGACGTTGTGCCGTGTCCCGGTCTCCTTCCAGCTGTTCAGCCCCGACGAGGACACCCGGGCGACGTCCCCACTGGTGCAGCTGAACGCACGCGGCGACGTGGTCGCGTTCCGCTTCTCCAACCAGCTCGCGCTACCGGTCGATGCCACCTTCGACGAGGTGCCCGGCTTCTACGACGCCTACCAGAAGCTCGGTGCCATCATCGACAGTGGCGAATACACCCTGGAGGCCAAGACCGACAGTGGTGACCTGCTCACGGTGCACGCTCACCGCGTCCTGCACGGCCGACGCGCGTTCGACCCGGCGAGTGGGGATCGTCACCTCCAAGACGTCTACCTGGAGTACGACGACCTGATGGCTCGTCGACGCGTGCTCCGCGGGACGCACATCCCCCTCGGTCCCGAGGAGGGACTATGAGCACAGCCCACCGGCGCGTCAGCTTCACCCAGATGGCCGACGGGACCGCCGAGGACTATGAGCTGCTCGGTGCCCTGGAGAAGGCGGAGCTGCGTGGCTTCCCCGATCGTGTCCTGGGCTGGTTGTCGACCATGGACAACGAGGCCGGTGGATACCAGATCACCCGCCTCGAGCACTCGCTGCAAGCCGCCACCAGGGCACATCGCGCCGGGGAGGACGAGGAGACCGTGGTCTGTGCGCTGCTCCACGACATCGGCGACTACCTGGCCCCTGCCAACCACTCCGAAGTAGCGGCTGCGATGCTCCGCCCCTACATCAGCGACCGCAACTACTGGATCATCAAGCACCATGGCGTCTTCCAAGGTGTCTACTACTTCCAGCACCTCGGCGCGGACCCGCATGCCAGGGACCGCTGGCGAGACCACCCCTACTACCAGGCCACCGTGGACTTCTGCGCCGACTACGACCAGGTCTCCTTCGACCCCGACTACCAATCCGAACCGTTGAGCTTCTTCGAGCCGATGGTCCAGCGGCTGCTGGCCGAGCCACGGCACGACCCCAACGCGACACTCAGCGCATGATCCGGACACCGACGTCCTCACCCGCGGTCCACCTGCGACTGGAGCCGGAGGGAGCGCCGTGACGTCACACGTGGGGTTCGTGGGGCTCGGGCATCTCGGCGTGCACCTGGCCACCAGCCTGCACCACGAGGGGTTCGCGTTGACGATCTACGACCTCGACCCGGACCGGGCGACCGAGCTGGTGGCCGCAGGCTGCACCTGGGCGGAGTCCCCGGCAGTGGTGGCCACTGATGTCGATGTGCTGATCACCTGTCTGCCCTCCCCGGCCGCGGTCCAGGCCGTGATGACCGGGGAATCGGGGGCACTCGCCCGGCTCTCACCCGGGAGTCTGTGGATCGACATGTCCACCAACGACGTCGACACCCTCACCGGACTGGCGCGAATCGCCGCGTCGGTGGGAGTGCACTGCCTGGAGGCTCCGGTGACCGGTGGCGTGCACAAGGCCGCCTCAGGTGACATCACCGTGCTGGTGGGCGGTGAGCACGAGAGGTTCACCGCCCATCGTGACCTGTTCGACGCGGTCGGCGGTGAGTGCATCTATGTCGGTTCCCTCGGTCAGGCCACGGCGATGAAGGTGATCACCAACATGCTGGCGTTCATTCACCTGGTCGCGGTCGGTGAGGCACTGATGCTCGCCAAGCGCGGTGGCGTGGACCTGGCGGTGGCCTTCGCCGCCATCCGGGCCAGCTCCGGCAACAGCTTCGTGCACGAGACGGAGAGTCAAGTCATCCTCAACGGCAGCTACGACATCGGCTTCACCCTGGACCTGGCCTGCAAGGACCTCGGTTTCGCCACTCAGCTGAGCGAGGACCTCGGGGTGCCTCTGATCCTCGAGCCGGCGGTGGCTGCCGTCTTCGAACGGGCACGCACCATGTACGGCGGTTCGGCCTGGTCTCCCCAGGTGGTCAAGCTGCTCGAGGACGCTCTCGACGAACGGCTGCGAGCGCCGGGGTTCCCCGCCTCCCTGTCGCCCGACCCGCCCCGATGACCGACATCCGTTCCGCTTCCTCAGGGCTGCACGTCGACGAGCCCGGACGCAGAGCGACCAGTCCGCGTCCGCTGAGCCCTTTGGCGATGGCAGGAAGAAGAGAGGCTCAGTCCTCCGAGAGGTGGATCTCGACCATCAGTTCATCGGCGAGCCCCTCAAGCATCGATCCCAGCGCCTCTGTGTTCGTCATCGCCGGGGCGATCAGCACAGCCCGAGCCTCGAAGAGCGTCCCTCCGGCCATAGGGGCTTCGCGCACGTCAGTTGTGAGCTCTTCGACGCTGACCCCACAGGCAGCAAGAGAAGCTGAGACCTCTGCCACGATGCCGGCGTGATCCGCCCCGAGCAGCTCGAGGTGAAGCCGCAGAGCCTCACGCTCAACGGGTTGGTCCGTTCGCTCGAGGGCCACCTGTAGCCCCTCGGCCTCCAGTGCCATGAGGTCCGCGCTCAGCGCGTCGAATCGTTCGTCGGCGACGGCCACCAGCACGATGCCGGCGAACTTGCCCGCCAACCGTGACATCTGGCTGCGTTCCCAACTGGCTCCGTGTGCACTGATCGGGGCCGAGACGGCTGATACGAGACCGGGGCGGTCATCGCCGATCACTGTGAGAACTAGACTTGCCATTCTCGCAGCCTACGAGACCACGCGTCACCGCGGTCGGACGCACGGCTCCAGCAGACCCTTTGCGGCACTCCAGACTGCTCCCAACGAGCGCTCCCTCAGACGTAGTAAGTGTCTTCGCCGCGTGAGCGGCGTGCGAATACTCGGCCCACCAGACAGTGCGTCGGTGCCCTTCGGGCGATGCCTGCAACGGGTGAGCAAGTTGTCCCCGGGCGCGTGGTTCAGAGTGAACGCAGGAAGTCGATCTGCCCCGGAAGTAGTGCTGCGGGTCGTCGAACTGTGACAGATGGCTGCCTTCGGGGCAATCTTCGGGGCAATGCAGGTAGCGCCCCTGAGGAAGCAGGGTGCCACTCATCCCGAGCTCGCTGGGGCCCTGCATGGGCACATGGATGGCCGGGTCGTGCCTCGAGGCTTACCACTTGCGAGCTGCCGCGAGCGAGCAGCTTCGGTTGAGAGTGTGGCGAGAAGGCCGCCTCCTAGGCTGGTGCCACCGGGCCACAGGACACCCGCTACCGATCCATCGTGCATCACTTCCTGCATCACTCAAGGAAGGACTGATGTACGTGCCACTCATGAGGAGTCATGGACGATGGCCAACCGCCTCGCCGATGCGACCAGCCCCTACCTGCTCCAACACGCCGAGAATCCGGTGGACTGGTGGGAGTGGGGACCCGAGGCGCTCGCCGAGGCGAAGCGCCGTGATGCACCGATCCTCCTGTCTGTCGGGTACGCCGCCTGCCACTGGTGCCACGTGATGGCCCACGAGTCGTTCGAGGACGAGGCCACGGCGACGTACATGAACGAGCACTTCGTCTGCGTCAAGGTGGACCGTGAGGAGCGTCCGGACGTCGACGCGGTCTACATGCAGGCGACCACGGCGATGACCGGCCAGGGCGGCTGGCCGATGACCGTGCTGCTCACCCCCCAGGGTGCCCCGTTCTTCGCCGGCACCTACTTCCCGGACCGCCCCCGCCACGGGCAGCCCGCCTTCCGTCAGGTGCTCGAGGCTCTCTCCGACGCGTGGGTGAGCCGGCGCGACGAGGTCACGCAGGTGGCCTCCGACGTCGCGGGTCACCTGCAGCGGACCCTGCCCGCCGTCCCGCAGGAGCCGATCGACGAGGACCTGCTGGGCGGGGCGGTCACCGCGCTCGCAGCCGACTTCGACGACAGCGCCGCGGGCTTCGGCACCGCGCCGAAGTTCCCTCCCTCGATGGTCCTCGAGTTCCTGCTCCGGCACTCGGCCCGCACCGGCTCCCCGGACGCGGCGGGATGGCCGGGCGGACCCTGCGGGCGATGGCCCGCGGAGGGATCTACGACCAGCTCGGTGGCGGGTTCGCGCGCTACTCGGTGGACCGTGACTGGGTGGTGCCCCACTTCGAGAAGATGCTCTACGACAACGCGCAGCTGGTCGGCGTGTACGCGCGCTGGTGGCGGCAGAGCGGCGACCCCCTCGGCGCCCGGGTGGCCCGCGAGACGGCCGACTTCCTGATCGACGAGCTCGGCACCGACGAAGGCGGCTTCGCCTCCGCCCTCGACGCGGACAGCGACGGCGTCGAGGGCAAGTTCTACGTATGGACCCCCGCCCAGCTCGTCGAGACCCTGGGGGAGGAGGACGGCGCGTGGGCCGCAGCCCTGTTCCGGGTGAGCGACGCCGGCACGTTCGAGCACGGCACCTCGACCCTGCAGCTGCCCGCCGACCCGGCTCCCGAGGCAGTGGAGCGCTGGTCCTCGGTGCGGCAGCGGCTCCTCGACGCGCGCGCCGCCCGCGTCCGACCGGCCCGCGACGACAAGGTGGTCGCCGCCTGGAACGGCATGGCCATCGCGTCCCTGGCCGAGGCCGGGATGCTGCTCGGCGAGACCCGGTACGTCGACGCGGCGGTCGCCGCCGCCCGGCTGCTCGTGGACCGGCACCTCGAGGGCAGCCGGCTGGCCCGCGTGTCGCGTCACGGGACCGTCGGCCGGCACGCGGGAGTGCTGGAGGACTACGCCTGCGTCGCTCACGGCCTGCTGGCCCTGGTCTCGGCCACCGGTGAGGTGACCTGGCTACGGCACGCGCGCACCCTGCTCGACGAGGCCCTGATGAGGTTCCCGGCGGGGGACGGCGGCTACTTCGACAGCTCCGACAGCGCCGAGACGCTGGTCGCGCGGCCTCGGGACCCCTCGGACAACGCGAGCCCGTCCGGGCAGTCGGCGCTGGCCCACGCCCTGCTCGGCTATGCCGCGGTGACCGGCTCCGGGCGGCACCGCGACGCGGCGGAGGCTGCGCTGCGCAACGTCCGCGCGCTGGCCCAGCAGGTGCCGCGGTTCGCCGGCTGGTCGCTCGCCGCCGCCGAGGCGGCCCTGGCCGGTCCCCTCGAGGTCGCCGTCGTCGGGCACGCCGGCGACCCGGATCGGGCCGCCCTCGACCGGGCCGCCCGTGCGGCCTCGAGCCCCGGCCTCGTCGTGGTCGCCGGGGAGCCCTCCCCGGCCGAGGACGGGAGGGCGAGGCCCTCCACGGGCGACGACGGCGAGGCGGTCCCGCTCCTCGCCGGCCGGGGCCTCGTCGACGGTCGGGCCGCTGCCTACGTGTGCCGCGGGATGGTCTGCGACCGACCCGTGACACGCCCCGAAGAGCTCCGCGCGCTGCTCACGGGATGACGGACCGGTCCGTCGCCGGTGCCGATGGCTCCGCGCTGGGACTGACCTCCGCACTCGGCGCGGTCGTCGGGGTCCCTGCCGGGCTGGAGGGCGTCACGTCGGCACTGGGTGTCCGCGTGGCGCTCGGCGAGGACGTCTGCGGCGTGGGCGTGGGGCTCTCCGACCCGCTCACCCCGTCGCTCGGGCTGAGGCTCGGACTGGGACTGACCCCGGCCGAGAAGGGCGCGGTCGAGGTCGTGGGAGCTCCGGGGGCGGAGGTCCGGGCCCGCACCTGCCGCGTGCCTCCGGAGTCTGCGTGCAGGGACGTGGAGACCGTCGTGCTCCCCGCCCTTCCACTCAGCGAGGTGCCGGTCAGCAGCTCCACCGCCGTCACGCCGGCGGCGGTCACCGCGAACACGGCCGCCGCGCCGACGAGGACCATCCTGACCTGTGGCCGCGGCCGCGGCCGCGGTGGCTGAGAACGGACGCTGCCCACCGTCCCGAGCGTCCCGAGCGCTCGTGACATCCGGTGCTTGGTGCGACGCAGCGAGGTGGTGTAGACGGCTCCGGCGATGGAGGCGACGACGCTGACCAGTGCCGCGCCGGAGATGGTGCCCACGACCCCGAGCCGCGACCCCAGGGCCGCCGCGGTCGCGGCCGCCAGGGAGCCGCCGAGGACCTGGGTCAGGGACAGCTCCATTCTCGGGGCCGATGGAGTCGGAGTGGCCGCAGCCGGGGACGGTGGAGTGGGATGGGCGAGGCGGTGCTCCGGGTCCTCGTCGAGGTCCGGGCGATTCGTGGTGCGGGTGTTCATCACTGCTTCCGGGTAGAACGGTGCAACTTCCGGTCCATCATCTCGCATCGGCGGTGCCTGTCGGACGGCCGCCGCGCCCGAGGTGAGCAAGGACACCCACCGACACGTCGCCGGTCCGGAAGCGTCTCAGCGCAAGGAGTACGTCGCCAGCGAGACGCCCACGTAGTGGGTCACGAACGCCAGGATCGTCAGGCTGTGAAAGACCTCGTGGAAGCCGAACCAGCGGGGGGACGGGTTGGGTCTCCTCAACCCGTAGACCACCCCTCCGACCGTGTAGATGACGCCTCCGGCGATCAACAGGGTCACGACCGCCACACTGGCCTGGGCGAAGAAGGCGGGCAGGTAGAAGACCGCCGCCCACCCGAGAGCGATGTAGATGGGGGTGTAGAGCCAGCGCGGCGCCCCGGGCCAGAACAGCCGGAAGCAGATGCCGAGGAGCGCGCCGCCCCAGGCGATACTCAGCAGCTCCGTCCGGTCGCTGCCGCGCAGCAGCAGCAGCGAGAAGGGCGTGTAGCTGCCGGCGATCAGCAAGAAGATGCTCGAGTGGTCCAGCCGCCGCAGCCACAGGCCGGTGCGCGGGGACCACCGGCCTCGGTGCATGGTCGCCGACGCCGTGAAGAGGGCGAGTGCAGAGGCCGCGAAGATGGACGAGCCGATCCGGGTCATCGTCGTCGGGGACAGCACGATCAGCACGACACCGGCGGCCAGGGCCAGTGGAGCCGTCGCCGCGTGCAGCCAGCCGCGCAGGTGCGGCTTGACCTCGTGGATGGCCTCGCGGACCGTCTCGCCCAGAGTCTCCGCGGCCTCCGACGCCGACGTCGCGAGCGGGGAGGGACGGTCGGTCACCCGACCCAACTTACCCGTGTCGAGAAACGCTGACCACCGAACCTCGCCATGGGCGGGGTTCCTCGCGAGTAAGGTAAGCAGACGTGGCGGACTGGAAGCGCGGGCTGCGGCGGGTGCTCTATCCCGCCTACGAGGCGCGGGTCGTGCGACGGCTCCCGCCGGACAAGCTGCCCAAGCACGTCGGGGTGATGCTCGACGGCAACCGGAGGTGGGCCCGGGCCGTGGGTCAGGACGCCGCACACGGCCACCGAGCGGGTGCGGCGAACATCTCGCCGCTGCTGCAGTGGTGCGAGGACCTGGGCGTCGAGGTGGTCACCTTGTGGCTGCTGTCCACCGACAACCTGCACCGGCCGGCGGACGAGCTCAGCGAGCTGCTGGGCATCATCGAGGAGGCCGTCTCCGACCTCGCGTCCGAGCAGCGGTGGCGGCTGCACCCGGTGGGAGCCCTGGACCTGCTGCCCGCGGAGACGGCTCGCCGGCTGAAGGAGGCCACCGAGCAGACCCGCGACGTCGACGGCCTGATCGTCAACATCGCCGTCGGGTACGGCGGCCGGCGCGAGATCGCCGACGCCGTACGCTCCCTGCTCGCCGACCACGCGTCCCGGGGGACCTCGATCGAGGAGCTGGCGGACACCCTCGACGTGGAGCACATCGCCGAGCACCTCTACACCAAGGGCCAGCCCGACCCGGACCTGGTGATCCGCACCTCGGGGGAGCAGCGGCTCGGTGGGTTCCTGCTGTGGCAGAGCGCGCACAGCGAGTTCTACTTCTGCGAGGCCTACTGGCCCGACTTCCGGCGGGTGGACTTCCTGCGGGCCGTTCGTGCCTATGCCGAGAGGGAGCGCCGGTTCGGCTCGTGAGGACGGCACCGGAGCATCGAGCCCTGACGTTAACCGGACCGTCATCCCGTGTTGTGGCGTGTCGTCCCGGCTGGCCACCCGCCGGGGCTTACGTTCGACGGGACGCGCGAGTGGGGAAGCTCGGCGTTTCGGGAGGCCCGTTCGTGAGTGAGCGCGACCCAGTCGAGTCGCCGATACCGCGACGTCCGCACTCGGACGACCGGTCCCGGTCCGTTGATGTCCACCACCAGGGGCCGGGCGTGGGTGCGCGCGCCGGTCAGCGAGGGGATGCACCGTGGCTGCAACCGACATCTCGACCCGTCCGGCCGACCGGGGCGCGCGCACCTACGTCCTGGACACCAGCGTGCTGCTCGCCGACCCGGGGGCGCTGCGCCGCTTCGACGAGCACGAGGTGGTCCTGCCCGTGGTCGTGGTCACCGAGCTCGAGGGCAAGCGGCACCACCCGGAGCTCGGCTACTTCGCCCGCGCCGCCCTGCGCATGCTCGACGAGCTCCGGGTGCAGCACGGTCGTCTCGACGAGCCGGTCCCGGTCGGCGAGGCCGGCGGCACGGTGCGGGTCGAGCTGAACCACACCGACCCGGCCTCGCTGCCCTCCGGCTTCCGGCTGGGCGACAACGACTCGCGGATCCTCGCAGTGGCCCACAACCTGTCCCAGGAGGGCCACCAGGTGACGTTGGTGTCCAAGGACCTGCCGATGCGGATCAAGGCGTCGGCGGTCGGGCTGGACGCGGAGGAGTACCTCGCCGAGCTGGCCGCCGAGTCGGGCTGGACCGGGATGGCGGAGGTCGAGGTGCAGGCCGCTGACCTCGACGAGCTGTACGACGGGGGCGTGACCGACCTCGAGGAGGCGCGTGAGCTGCCCTGCCACACCGGGCTGGTGCTGATCTCGGAGCGGGGAAGCGCGCTGGCGCGGGTGAAGGCCGACAAGCGGGTCCATCTCGTGCGCGGGGACCGGGAGGCGTTCGGCATCCACGGGCGCTCCGCCGAGCAGCGGGTCGCCCTGGAGCTGCTGCTCGACCCGGAGGTCGGCATCGTGTCGCTCGGCGGCCGGGCCGGCACCGGCAAGTCCGCCCTTGCCCTGTGCGCGGGGCTCGAGGCGGTGCTCGAGCGGGGCCAGCACAAGAAGGTGGTGGTGTTCCGTCCCCTGTTCGCGGTCGGCGGCCAGGAGCTCGGCTACCTCCCCGGCAACGAGAACGAGAAGATGTCTCCCTGGGGTCAGGCCGTCTTCGACACCCTGGGGGCACTGACCACACCCGACGTGGTCGACGAGATCCTGGCGCGGGGGATGCTGGAGGTGCTGCCGCTGACGCACATCCGCGGCCGCTCGCTGCACGACGCGTTCGTCATCGTCGACGAGGCGCAGTCCCTCGAGCGCAACGTCCTGCTCACGGTGCTGTCCCGCATCGGCGCCAACTCCAAGGTGGTGCTGACCCACGACGTCGCGCAGCGCGACAACCTCCGGGTGGGTCGCCACGACGGGGTGGTCGCGGTGGTCGACCGGCTCAAGGGCCACCCGCTCTTCGCCCACGTCACCCTGCACCGCTCGGAGAGGTCGCCCATCGCCGCACTGGTGACGGAGATGCTGGAGAGTGTGGTGCTCTGACCCTGACGCCGTGAGGATGGTCACCGCTGCTCACCGCACAGGTCTCTCACGTCCCAGCTGTCGCTCTGGTCACATCCAGGGGTGAGTTGCCCCACTCAGCCCCGATGTCTGGTTTGCACTCCGATACACCCTTGGGCACAGTGGGTGGTCGCCGTGGTCCTGGCCGGGGGGCTGACCGCAGCGCCGTCCCCGTCGTCGACGTCTGCGAGACACTTCTGTGCCCCGAGCTCATCAGAACGCCCCGAAGCGCCGTGCCGCCGAGCGCCACGCACCACCCTCCGAGCGCACCCCGCGTCGTCGGCTGCGCAGGTGGCTGACCCTGACGGGCGTCGCGGTCGCGGCTACCGGCATCGCGATCGCCAGCGGGGTCGCCGCGAGGACCGACGGCTCCGCATCGGCCGCCTCGGTCTCGTCACCGGCGACCTCACGGGTCACCTCACCGGCCACCTCACCGGGCACCTCACTGCCGGCGGCGGACACCGTCACGCGGACGTCCCCCGGCTCCCGACGGCCCACGCCGGCCCAGGTCCTCGACCGGGCCCCGGTCCTCTCGCGGTCCGGCCAGCGGACCGCCGCGGACCCGGTCAAGAAGGCCGCGCTCGACCAGCACCGGGGTGGCCAGGTCACCCACACCGAGGACCTGACCCCCCGGGACCCGCGGGCCATCGCCCGGGCGATGCTGCCGAAGTTCGGGTTCGGCCGCGACCAGTTCTCCTGCCTGGACAGCATCTACGTCAACGAGTCCGGCTGGGACGTGCACGCCGACAACCCCTCCTCCTCCGCCTACGGCATTCCCCAGGCACTGCCGGGCTCGAAGATGGCCTCGGCCGGTCCGGACTGGCAGAGCAACCCCGCCACGCAGATCCGCTGGGGGCTGGGCTACATCAAGGCCCGCTACGGCACGCCGTGCAGCGCGTGGGGGTTCAAGCAGGCCCACGGCTGGTACTGACACCGCTGACGCTCCCGCGCGACGGCTCCTGCTCGCTCAGGCGCGCACCGCAGGGGCGCTCCTCGACCGGTGCGGCTGCCCGATGGACGCGCCGGTCACCAGCGGCATCTCGACGAGCTGACTGTCCTGGGAGGCACTCATCAGGGCGGCCACGGCACGGGCGCCCATCTCGGCATAGGGGATCTCCACCGACGTGAGCGGGGGTCGCAGCCAGCCGGCCAGCTCCGAGCCGTCGAAGGAGACCACCGACACGTCGCCGGGCACCCGCATGCCGTGGTCGCGCAGGGCCTCGTAGGCGCCCATGGCGATGCGGTCGTTGAGGCACACGAGAGCACCGGGGCGCACCGAGCGGGAGAGCAGCCGGCTGACCGCGTCGTAGGCAGGGGTGACCGACCAGGAGCAGGCCACCACACCGGCGAGGGAGCACGCCTGCTCGGCGAGCCGCGCGTGGATCCCGCGCAGGCGGAGCCGTCCCGCGGTGGTCCCCGCCTCGGACTCGTCCCCCACGACATAGATGTCGTCGCGGTGCCCGGCCCGCACGATCGCCGAGGCGGCGGTGCGTCCGCCCTCGAGCTCGTCCGGGACCACGCCCGGCAGCCGCCCCTCGGCGTCCAGGCAGTTCAGCAGCACCGCCCGATGCTTGTGCAGGACGGCCGGCACGGTGACCGACGCGGTCGCCCGGGTCGCGTAGACGACACCGTCGACCTGGCGGTCCAGCATCTCCTCGATCAGCAGCACCTCGAGGGCGGGGTCGCCCTCCGACTCACCGATCACCAGCAGGTGCTCGCGCGAACGGGCCTCCGAGGCGGCACCGGTCAGCATCCTGCTGGCGTAGGCGCCGCCGGCGACGTGGTCCGTGATCACACCGATGGTGGCCGTCGAGGAGGAGCGCAGGTTGCGCGCACTGCGGTTGGGTCGGTACTCCAGCTCCGCGGCAGCCTTCTGCACCCGCTGCGAGGCGTCGGCGGAGATCCGCATCTCCTTCGAGCGACTGTTCAGGATGTAGGACGCAGTGGTGACCGAGACACCGGCGCGGGCGGCGACGTCGGTCAGGGTGGGCCTCCGACGTACTCCCATGGCCACTTCTCCACTCGTCTCTGCGCCACCGGCCGTGGCCGTGATGCAATCGCAACCTGATCGGTTGCTGGTGTTTCGGTGACGTTGCTTGACACCCCCGCGCGGGCCCGCGAAGATCCTGCTGATCCCTTTCAGTGGTGATGTCTACCACACGTCATCTGTCTCAGTAAGAGCGAGTTCCCCATCAAGGAGCACATATGCGAGTCTCCAAGCGCGGCCGGTCAGCCTTCGTGGCGTCCGCTGCCGTCGTGCTGGCGTCGACCGGTCTGGCCGCGTGCGGCGGTGGTGGCAGCAGCAGTTCCGACAACAAGACCGTGACGGTGTGGACGAGCGTGGACCAGCCGGTGGTGGACGGCTTCAACAAGGTGCTGGGGCCCGAGGCAAAGAAGCAGGGCATCACGGTCAACATCAAGAAGGTCAACGACATCAACAGCTGATCATGACCAGCATCCAGGCCAACAAGTCCCCTGACATCGCGTTGATCCCCCAGCCGGGCGTGGTGGCAGCCATCGTCAAGCGCAACAAGGGCACCGCGCTCGACAACATCGTCGACATGAGCGCGCTCAAGAACAGCATGACCGCGGGCACCCTCGACGCCGGCACCATCAACGGCAAGCTCTACGGCCTGCTGGTCAGCATGAACGTCAAGAGCCTGGTCTTCTACAACAAGAAGGCGTGGGCCAAGGCCGGCTACCCGACCCCGAAGTCGCTGCCGAGCTCGAACGGCCTGACCGAACAAGATCAAGGCTGACGGCGGCACCCCGTGGTGCATGGGCATCCAGGACCCGGGTGGCGCGTCCGGCTGGCCGGCGACCGACTGGATGGAGGACCTGGTGATGCGCTACGGCGGCGCGTCGAAGTACAACGACTGGGTCACCCACAAGATCAAGTTCGACGACCCGGTCGTGAAGCAGGCTGGTCAGGAGATCGAGAAGCTGCTGTTCACCCAAGGCAACGTGACCGGGGGTCGCAAGGCCATCGCCAACTCGAACTGGCAGACGGTCGCGAACCCGCATGTTCGACGCCAAGCCCGGCTGCTGGATGCTGAAGCAGGGCAACTTCATCACCGGCTTCTTCCCCAAGAACGTGCAGAACAACCTGAACGCGAACGTCGGCGTCTTCGGCTTCCCGCCGGCCAGCGCCGGCGGCGAGAACCCCACGCTCGGTGGCGGTGACCTGGCGATGCTGCTGAACGACAACAAGAGCAGCGAGGCCGTGATGAAGCTGATGGCCGAGAAGAACCTGGGCACCGAGGCGGCGAAGTACGGCGACTACATCTCCCCGCACAAGGACTTCGACACCAGCCTCTACCCGAACGACATCGTCAAGGGCGCGGCGAAGGTGGCCTACGGGTCGACGTCGTTCCTGTTCGACGGCTCCGACGCGATGCCGGCCTCCGGTCGGCTGCCGGGCTCCTTCTGGAAGGAGATGGTGGCCTGGACCGCGGGCGAGGAGTCCCTGGACGCCGCGCTGAAGAACATCGACCAGAGCTGGCCCACCTCCTAGGGGTCGGACGCAGCACCATGAGCGCGGTCGGCGGCCCGGAGGCTGCACCCTCCGGGCCGCGACCCCCGCACCACCGCAGCTGCACCGCGACACCGGCGATCGAAGAAGGCTGACATGGCACTGAAGATCATCTATGCCGTCCTCACCGTGGTGGTCGGCATCGGCGCGGCGGTGCTGCTGTACTGGCTGCTCAACAAGCTCGTCGAGATGCTCCCCGGGCCCGATGGAGGCCCGGCTCAAGCCCTACGTCTACATCCTGCCTGCCTACGTCGCCATCACGTTCTACCTGATCTACCCCGCCGTCCTGACGATCATCGACTCGTTCAAGGACTCCACGAGCACGAACTGGGTCGGGTTCGCCAACTTCACCAAGCTGCTCGAGCTCCCACGACTTCCAGCAGACCCTGATCAACACGCTGCTGTGGATCCTCATCGTGCCGGCGGTGACCGTCATCGTCGGGCTGGGCGTCGCGACGCTGGCCGACAAGCTCAGCCCGTCGGGGGAGAGCCTGTCCAAGACGATCATCTTCGTGCCGATGGCGATCAGCTTCGTCGGCGCGGGCACCATCTGGAAGTACGTCTACGCCTACAGCCCGCCGGGGTGACCAGATCGGCCTGCTCAACGCGATCTGCGACCGAAGCTGGGCCACGCACCCGGTCGCCTGGCTGAGCCTGAGCCACGCTTCCACGTCAACAGCCTGCTGCTGATGGTGATGCTGCTGTGGGCACAGGCCGGCTACTCGATGGTGCTGCTGTCCTCGGCGATCAAGGGCGTCCCCGAGGAGACGCATCGAGGCGGCCGCCAGTCGACGGCGCCAGCAGCCGCCCAGACCTTCTTCCGGGTGGTGGTGCCCCAGATCATCGGCACCATCGTCACGGTCTTCGTCACCGTGCTGATCAGCGTGATGAAGATCTTCGACATCGTCTACGTGATGACCAACGGGCAGCTTCAACACCAACGTCGTCGGCACCGAGTTCTTCAACCAGCTGTTCACCTTCTTCGACTACGGCACGGCGTCGGCGATCGTGGTGCTGCTGATGCTCGCCGTCATCCCGGTCATGTGGTACCAGGTCCGTCACTTCAAGCGTGAGGAGGCCGTCTGATGACGACCGCGCAAGTGCCTGTCGCCAGCACGGACCAGGCCGCTACCCGCCAAGAAGCAGAAGGCCCCCCGGGACCGGGGACAGGCGGCCCGCTGCCGCGCATCGTGCTGGCCATCATCTGCTGCCATCTGGCTGATCCCGCTGCGTCGGCACGTTCATCACCTCCTTCCGGACCCAGGAGAACGCCAACTCGCACCGGCTGGTGGACCGTCTTCACCAACCCGAGCCTGACCCTGTCGAACTACCACGACGTGATCACCCAGGCCGAACCTCGGGCAGGCGTTCATCAACAGCTTCGCGATCACGCTGCCGGCGACGTTCATCCCGATCCTGTTCGCGGCCTTCGCCGCCTACGCCTTCACGTTCATGGAGTTCTGGGGCCGCGAGGCCCTCTTCGTGATCGTGGTCAGCCTGCTCGTCGTGCCGAACTTCGTGTCGTTCGTGCCGATCCTGAAGATCTACGCCAACATCAACCTGGCCGGTCAGTTCCCGGCGGCCTGGCTCGCGCACATCGGCTTCGGCATGTCGCTGGCCATCTACATCCTGCGCAACTACATGGCCACCCTGCCGCGCACGATCATCGAGTCGGCGCAGATCGACGGGGCCAGCCACTTCCAGACCTTCTACCGGCTGATCCTGCCCGATGTCGGTGCCGGCGCTCGCGGCCTTCGCCATCTTCCAGTTCCTCTGGGTGTGGAACGACCTGCTGGTCGCGCTGGTCTTCATCCAGCCCGGCGACAACGCACCGCTGACGGTGGCCCTCTCCCAGCTGCTCGGCCAGCAGGGACAGAACTTCAACCTGGTCACCGCCGGCGGCTTCTTCTCGATGATCGTGCCGATCCTGGTCTTCCTGGGCCTCCAGCGGTTCTTCGTCCGTGGCCTCACCGCCGGCGCGGTCAAGGGCTGACACCGCGGGCGTCATGGCCAAGCAGAAGCCGCCGCGGGGCGTGGACGCCGAGAGGCCACCCCCTCCTCGCCGACCGCGATGGGGGGTCCGGACGGTGTGGTCGCTGGTCGTCGCGTTCGTCGCCGTCCTGGCCTCGACCGGGTTCGTCGACGCCGGCAAGCAGGAGCTGGCGACGGTGGCCAGCCTGGTCGGGTGGTGCGCCTTCATCGCAGCCGCCTACTGCAGCTACCGCGGGCTGCGCGGTGCCAGCTGGCTGCCCCGGTGACAGCCGGACCCCCGGCAGGGGAGGTTCCGCAGCGAGCCCTCCCGTCGAGCTACGCCCACCTCCGGGTCCCCGGCACGAGCGTCCTGCTGGCGATGTGCGTGGGCGCTGGTCTGCAGCCGGCCGGCGGGCCGTCGGGCGGGCCGACCAGGGAGGCCGCGGATCGCGCGGTGACTCCGGTGCTGCTGCACTGGGGGGCCGATCTCGGACCGCTCAGTGGCGCCGACATCGCGGACCTGGTGCGGTCCCGAGCCACCCGGCCGCCCTCGAGCGCGCTGGACGAGGTTCGCTGGCCGGCGCTCGTCCCGGACGCCGCGTCGGGCTTCACCGGCACCCCGGCGGTCGAAGGGGTCCGGAGCGGGAGGACCGGCGCCTGGCAGCCGCGCTGGTCGGACTGGCGGCTGGTGCCCGGCCCGCTGCAGGCTGGTCTCACCGCCGCCGACCCCGAGTCCGGCCTTGCGGTGCGGGTGGAGCTCGAGCTCACCGCCGAAGGCCTGCTGCGGACCCGCAGCACGCTGACGAACACGGCTGGCCCGGACTTCCTGCTCGGGGCGGTCCGGTCCGTGCTGCCGGTCCCGGACGAGGCGACGGAGCTGCTCGACCTCACCGGACGCTGGACCCGCGAGCGGGTCCCGCAGCGACACCCCCTCGTCCAGGGCACCTGGGTGCGGGCCGGGCGCCACGGCCGCACCGGCCATGACGCGACCCTGCTGCTGGTGGCCGGCACCCCGGCCTTCTCGTTCCGCCGGGGCTCGGTCTGGGGCGTGCACCTGGGATGGAGCGGCGACCACGTGCACTACGCCGAGCGCACCCCCGAGGGCGAGTCTCTGCTGGGGGCGCACGAGCTCCTCGGACCCGGCGAGGTGGTGCTGGGCACCGGCGCGTCGTACACCTCACCCTGGCTGACCGGGTCGTGGTCCGACGCCGGCCTGGACGGGCTGGCCGCGCGGCTGCACGCATGGCAGCGCCGGACCCGGCCCCGGCCGCTGCCGGCCCGACCGGTGCTGGTGAACACCTGGGAGGCGGTGTACTTCGACCACGACCTGCAGCGGCTGACGGATCTGGCCGACGCGGCCCACGAGGTAGGAGCGGAGCGCTTCGTCCTGGACGACGGGTGGTTCCACGGGCGGCGCGACGACACCGCCGGCCTGGGCGACTGGACCGTGGACCGCACCGTGTGGCCGCGGGGACTGCATCCCCTGATCGAGCACGTGAACGGCCTGGGCATGGACTTCGGGCTGTGGGTGGAGCCCGAGATGGTCAACCCCGACTCGGACCTGGCGCGCGAGCACCCCGACTGGGTGCTGCGCGGACGGCGGGAGCTTCCGCCGCCGTGGCGACACCAGCAGGTCCTCGACCTGCAGCACCGCGACGCGTTCGCGCACGTGCGGGACGCGCTGCTGGCCCTGCTGGAGGAGTACGACATCGCGTTCCTCAAGTGGGACCACAACCGGGACCTGGTCGACACGGCCCATGCCGGCCGCCCGGCCGTGCACGGCCAGACCCTGGCGTTCTACGAGCTGCTCGACGTGCTGCGGGCCGCACATCCGAGGCTCGAGATCGAGAGCTGCGCGTCCGGCGGAGGCCGCGTGGACCTCGGCGTGCTGGCCCGCACCGACCGGATCTGGACGAGCGACACCATCGACGCGCTCGAGCGGCAGCACATCCAGCGGTGGACCACGCTCCTCGTGCCTCCCGAGACCATGGGCGCCCACGTCGGCAGCCCGGTCGCGCACACGACCGGCCGCACCCACCGGCTGGGCTTCCGGGCCGCCACGGCGCTGCTCGGACACCTCGGCATCGAGTGGGACCTGACCCGGGCCTCCGCGGCGGAGCGCGCTGAGCTGGCCGCGTGGGTGGCGCTGCACAAGAAGCTGAGGCCGCTGGTGGCGCAGGGCGCGCTGGTGCACGGCGACCACCCGGACCCGGCCGTGCTCGTCACCGGCGTCGTCTCAGGGTCCCTGGACGAGGCGGTGTTCGTGGTCGCGGCGGTCGCCAGCACCGCGACGCAGACGCCGGCACCGGTGGTGCTGCCAGGACTGCGCGAGGACCGGCGCTACGCCGTACGGCGACTGGGCCCACCTGACGCGGACGCCCGCCGCGCCGAGCAGGGGGCCGCCTGGCTCTCCTCCGGGCTCACCCTGCCCGGCAGCGCCCTCGGAACCGCAGGGGTGCGACTGCCGGCCATGCTCCCGGAGACCGCGATCGTGCTGCACTGCGCCGCCGTCCACCAACCGGCTGCGGAGCCGGCGTCGCGGTGAGCCTCCGGTCCGAGACGCACTGGAGCTGGGACTTCTGGTTCGCCCGCGACGGCGCCGACGTGCACCTGTTCTACCTGACCGCCCCGCAGAGCCTCGGCGACCCCGAGCTGCGGCACCAGCACGCGCGGATCGGGCACGCGGTGTCCAGGGACCTCGTCACCTGGACCGACCTGGGGGCCGCCCTCCCTCCGGCGCCACCGGACGCCCTCGACGACCTCGCGTCGTGGACCGGGTCGGTGGTGCGGGACCCGGCCGGTGGCTGGCGGATGTTCTACACCGGGCTCTCCAGCCACGACGAGGGTGCGGTGCAGCGGGTGATCGACGCCTGGTCCGCCGACCTGCACACGTGGCGGCGCGGTGAGCTGCGGCTGGAGGCGGACCCGCGGTGGTACGAGCACCAGGACTGGCGCGACCCCTGGGTGGAGTGGGACCCCGGGTCGCAGGTGTGGCGGATGTACGTCTGCGCGACCGCCGCCGACCGTCGCGGCGCGGGACCCGCCGACGGGCGGGGAGTGGTCGCGCAGCTCACGTCGGTGGACCTGGACAGCTGGGTCGCCGGTCCACCGGTCGCGACGCCTGGGGAGTTCCGGCAGATGGAGGTGCCGCAGATCGTGCCCTGCGGCCCGCGCTGGGCGCTGCTGTTCTGTGCCAACGACATCGACCACAGCACGGCCCGGCTGGCCCGCGGCGCGGCACCGGAGTACGGCACCCACGTGCTCTACTCCGACTCGCTCGCCGGTCCCTTCGAGCTCGAGGGCGACGCCTTCCTGTCCGGTGACAACGGGCCCTCGCTGTATGCCGGACGTGCGATCGAGCACGCCGGCCGCTGGTGGTTCCTGGCCTGGCACCGCCTCGACGACCTGGGCGCCTTCGTGGGCGGGCTCAGCGACCCGTTCCCCCTCGACGTGGTCGACGGCTCGCTCGTGGTCGACTTCGGGGCCCGCGCCCGGCACCGCACGTCGTGAGGAGGCGGCCCTCGACACCCGACGGCGCCCCCGGGCCTCCCCGCACACCACCGGGCCTCCGCGACACCGTCGAGCAGGCCGGGTCGTCCCGGCGGCCACGGTCACTCCGCAGCCGGGTGCTTCTCGTCGGGGCGGTGCTCGTCGTCGTCGTGGTCGGGGTGCTCGTCGACCAGCGGGTGCGCCAGCGCGAGAGCGACCGGGTGCACGCCTGCGTCGCGGACGCCGCCACCTCCGTGCGACTGGCCTCGGGCCGGGTCGACTCGATCGTCAGCTACGCGCGCCCCGCGCTCGACTCGGGCATCCCGCCCGCGCTGCGCAGGCGACTGCACGGCCTGATCAGCGTCTCGGTCGCCCCCGCCGTTCCCGACGTACGGCGAGCACGGGACCGCTGCCTGCGCACCCGGGTGCTCTGGTTCCACGACGGGCTGCACGCGACCCGGGCGGACTGCCTGCGGCTGCTGGACCGAGACCTGGCCTACCTCAGCGGGGTCGTGGCCGACGGCTCGACGGCGCTCGGGCCCAGGAGGCTGCCCGCCGGGCGCTGCACCGCCCCCTGACCGCCGACCCGGCGCGTCTGGCGGCCAGAACCCGGTCGACCCGGCGTGTGCGTGGGCGGGGGCGGGCCTCAGGGGTGGGTCATGCTGGCCACGTCGAGGGCCGCGTCGAGCTGCTCGGCGGTGAGGTCGCCGTTGTCCACGAAGCCCATCTCCAGCACGACGTCCTTGATGGTCCTCTCCTCGGCGAGCGCTTTCTTGGCGACCTTCGCCGCGTTCTCGTAGCCGATGTAGCGGTTCAGCGGGGTCACCACCGACGGCGAGGACTCGGCGTAGGTGCGCATCCGCTCCACGTTCGCCGTGATCCCGTCGATGCACCGGTCCGCGAGCAGCCGGCTGCTGGTCGAGAGCAGCCGGATCGACTCGAGCAGGTTGCGCGCCAGCACCGGCATCATCACGTTGAGCTCGAAGTTGCCGGAGGCGCCGGACACGGTCACCGTGGTGTCGTTGCCGATGACCTGGGCGCACACCATCAGCGTGGCCTCGGGGAGGACCGGGTTCACCTTGCCCGGCATGATGCTGGAGCCCGGCTGCAGGTCCGGCAGGTTGATCTCCGCCAGGCCGGTGCGCGGGCCCGACGACATCCAGCGAAGGTCGTTGCACAGCTTGGTCAGGCCGACCGCGACGGTCTTGAGCTGGCCGGACAGCTCCACGAGGGCGTCACGTGCGCCCTGGGCCTCGAAGTGGTTGCGCGCCTCGGTGAAGGGCAGTCCGGTGGCCTCGGCGAGCTCGGCGATGACCTTCGCCGCGAACCCGGGGGGCGTGTTGATCCCGGTGCCCACCGCCGTACCCCCCAGGGGAAGCTCGGCGACCCTGGGCAGGACCGCCTGCAGCCGCTCGACGCCGTAGCGCATCGCCGCCGCGTAGCCGCCCAGCTCCTGGCCGAGCATCACCGGGGTGGCGTCCATGAGATGGGTGCGTCCCGACTTCACGGTGTCCGCGAACTCAGCCGCCTTCGCCTCCAACGACGAGGCCAGGTGCTCGAGGGCCGGGACGAGCTGCTGCACCGTGGCCGACGTGGCCGCCACGTGGATCGAGGTCGGGAAGGTGTCGTTGCTGGACTGGCTGGCGTTCACGTGGTCGTTGGGGTGTACGTCGACCCCGGCCCGGTGCGCCAGCGAGGCGAGCACCTCGTTCATGTTCATGTTCGACGACGTGCCCGACCCGGTCTGGAAGACGTCGATCGGGAACTCGCCGAGGTGCTGGCCGTCGACGATCTCGGCGGCCGCCGCCCGGATCGCCTTCGCCTGCTCCGCGGAGACGACCCCGAGGTCGGCGTTGACCGTGGCCGCCGCGGCCTTGACCCGGGCCATCGCCTTGATGTGCTCGGCTTCGAGAGGGCTGCCACTGATCGGGAAGTTCTCGACCGCTCGCTGCGTCTGGGCCCGCCACAGGGCGTCCTCGGGCACCTCGACCTCACCCATGCTGTCGTGCTCGATGCGATAACCGTCCATGCTGCTGAGGCTACTCACCACCACGGTCCGGCGTCGCCGGGGGCACCACGGCTCACCAGCCCGGTCTGCGGCGCGCGAGGTAGAGCCAGTAGGTCTCGACCCGTCCCTGCAGGCGCACGTCGAGCGGGATCGGAGTCGCCGCACCGAAGACCGTCGCCAGGTCGTCCGCCAGCTCCGGTGACTCGGCCGCCGACCACACGACGACGGCACCTCCGGGCCGCAGGACGTCGGCGACCGCGCCGAGGAACTCGGGGCGGTAGATGCCGGCGTTCTCCTCGTGGACGAGCTGGACCGGACCGTTGTCGAGGTCCAGCAGCACCAGGTCGTACGACGCGGCGGGCAGCTCCGCGACGACCTGGCGGATGTCCGCGGTCACGACCCTGATCCGGTCGTCCGCCAGGTGGGACGGGCCGTGCGGGACCGTGCCGTCGCGCATCCACCCCACCAGGCACTCCTCGAGCTCGACGACGAGGAGCCGTTCGACGCGCCTGTCGGCGAGCACCGCGTGGGCCGTGAAGCCGAGGCCGAGGCCGCCGACCAGGACCGCACGGGGACACTCGACCTCGGCCAGGGCGACGGCGGCCAGCTGCTCCTCGCTGCTCGTCTCGCGGGAGTCCATCAGGAACACCCCGTTCACCCGCAGCTCGAGGACCGGCTCGGTGCCGTCCGGCTCGTGCCGCGCGCGCAGGACCACCTCGCCCCGCGAGGATGAGGCGCGCGCGACCTCGACGTACTCCGGAACCGGGGTCGGGAGCCACGGACGCCTCGGGACAGGTGCCGTGTTGCCGGGTGTCTGCACGGCGTCAGGCTAGCCCGTCGGACCGGGTGCCGGCCCTGTCCAAGCCGGTCTAGTCTGGGCGCATGGAGGGACAGTCCGAGAACGGTCGTGACGCCGTGCCCCCGCTGCGGAGGTCCGAGGTCAGCGGACTGCGGATCTCCGACGAGGATCGCCACAAGGTGGCCGAGCTGCTACGACAGGCCGCGGGCGAGGGTCGCCTCGACATCGAGGAGCTCGACGAGCGGCTCGAGGCGACCTACCAGGCCAAGACCTACGGCGAGCTGGTCCCGATCACCGTCGACCTGCCCGTCCCCGGCGGTGCCGCGCCTGCCGTGCCACCTCGTCCGGGGACGACCTCGGCGGTGCCTGCGGTCCGCTACTCGAGCGCCTTCGCCGTGATGTCGGAGACCAAGCGGTCCGGCGTCTGGCTCGTGGAGTCGCAGCAGACCGCGTTCGCCATGATGGGCAGTGTGGTGCTCGACATGCGCTCGGCGCAGTTCGAGAGCCAGGAGATCGTGGTGACCGCCAACTCGATCATGGGCGAGGTGCAGGTGGTCGTGGACGCCGGGACGACCGTGGTCGTGGAGGGGCTGGGCGTGGCCGGCGAGTTCAGCGAGCAGCGCCCCAAGGTGCCCTTCGACCCGGACCGCGGTGGCCCGACCGTGCGGGTGCGCGGGTTCGCGCTGATGGGCGCGGTGCACGTCGTACGCAAGGGACCACCGGGGGAGAGCCTGCGCAAGCGGCTGGGCTGGGCCGGGAAGTGACCTCCGGCGGCCCCTGCGGGTCGCCGAGTCGTTGCCGAAACGTTGCGTGTCAGATGCACTCCGGTGACGCCGGCGTGGACTAGGTTGCGTCTGGTGGTGCGCCAGGGCCGCTCCTGTCCGCAGGACGCGAAGGCCCGAGGCCCCCGGAAGTGGCGTGTGTCAGTCCGTGCTCAGTGGTGGAGGTGCCGTCGTGGCCAGAGGATCCTTGCGTGTCACAGTCGTGGCAGCGGTGAGCGTGCTCGCGCTCGCCGCCTGCTCCCCGCCCGAGAAGAAGGCGGACAGCTCCGGAGGGGACGCGGCGAGCGCGACGTCGGCCAGTGACCTGGGCGGCATGGACGCACTCGTGAAGGCGGCCAAGAAGGAGAAGGAGCTCAACGTCATCGCCCTGCCACCGGACTGGGCGAACTACGGCACCATCATCAAGACCTTCAGCTCGAAGTACGGCATCAAGGTCAACTCCCAGCAGCCGGACGCCAATAGCCAGGACGAGATCGACGCCGCCAAGCGCACCAAGGGCAACCGGGCACCGGACGTTTTCGACCTGGGACAGGCGGTGGCCCTGGCGAACACCGACATGTTCGTGAAGTACAAGGTGTCCACCTGGAAGGACATCCCCGACACGTTCAAGGACCCGGACGGCACCTGGGTCAACGACTACGGCGGCTACATGGCGATCGGCTACGACTCGGCGAAGGTGCCGGCCCCCAAGGCGATCGACGACCTGCTGGGCCCGAAGTACAAGGGCAGCGTCGCCCTCAACGGCAACCCGACCAGCGCCGGCGCCGGTTTCAGCGGTGTGCTGATGGCCGCGGTGGCCAAGGGCGGCTCGGCCGACAACATCGCACCGGGCGTCACGTTCTTCACCAAGCTGAACAAGGCCGGCAACCTGGTCCCCGTCGACCCGACCTCGGCCACCATCAAGAGCGGTCAGACACCGGTGGTCATCGACTGGGACTACACCAACGCCGCGCACGTCAACGACGTGCCGACGTGGAAGGTGGTGGTGCTGCCGAAGGTCGACCCGGTAGGTGGCTTCTACTACCAGGCCATCAACAAGGGTGCCCCGCACCCGGCCGCGGCGCGCCTGTGGGAGGAGTTCCTGTACTCCGACCAGGGGCAGAACCTGTGGCTGGCCGGCGGCGCCCGACCGGTCCGTGCCGACGCGATGGTCAAGGCCGGCACGATCGACAAGGCGAAGTACGCCGCCCTTCCCGAGGTGAAGGGCACGCCGGTGATCCCCACCCCCGAGCAGACCGCCAAGCTCGCCGACTACCTCGCGAAGCACTGGTCCGCGGCGGTCAAGTGACCGATCGGAGGGGAGGAGTGACGGCGTGAGACGGTGGGCCAGGCTCACGCCGTCCCTGGCGCTGCTCCCCTTCCTGGCCTACCTCGTGGTCTTCCTGCTGATCCCGACGGTCACGGTGGTGGTGGGAGCCTTCACCGAGGGCGGCCGGCCGACCCTGGCGAACGTGTCGGCACTCGCCGACCCGGTGGCCCTGACGGCCCTGTGGACCAGCGTGGTGGTCTCCGGCGTGAGCGCTGCGGTCGGCGCGGTCCTCGGCAGCGCGCTCGCCTACCTCATCGTCGTCGGGAGGTCCCAGTCGTTCCTGCGACGCATCGTCACGTCGCTGGCGGGAGTGCTCGCCCAGTGCGGAGGGGTGATGCTCGCGTTCGCGTTCATCGCCACCATCGGCTTCACCGGCACCCTCACCTTGTGGATGAAGACCCACCTGGGCGTCGACATCTACGGGTCGGGCTGGCTGTTCGACACCCCCGGCCTGATCCTGGTCTACGCCTACTTCCAGATCCCGCTGATGGTGATCGTGTTCCTGCCGGCCCTCGACGGCATCCGGCCGCAGTGGCGGGAGGCGTCGATGACGCTGGGGGCCTCGGGCTGGCAGTACTGGACGCAGGTCGCGGTCCCGCTGCTCCGGCCGGCGTTCCTCGGCTCGACCCTCCTGCTGTTCGCGAACGCGTTCGCGGCCTACGCCACCGCCGCAGCCCTGGTCAGCCAGGGGAGCCCGATCGTGCCACTGCTGATCCGCGCCGGACTCAGCAGCGAGGTGCTGCTCGGTCACCAGCACCTCGCGTTCGCCCTCGCCTTCGAGATGATCGTCGTGGTGGCGATCATCATGGGCCTCTACGCCCTGCTCCTGCGCCGCACCACCAGGTGGCTGCAGTGAGCCCCTCGCCGGCCTTCCGCGTCCTCCGGGTGCTGCTGCTCGGCGTGTTCGCGGTGTTCTTCTTCGGACCGCTGCTGGCGATGCTGGACTTCAGCACCCGGGTCAGGGCCGGCGGCCGCAGCTGGGACGCGTGGGCCAACCTGGTCCAGGACCCTGCGCTCAGCGCGGCGATCGTGACCTCGCTGCTGCTCGCCCTGTTCACCGTGGTGCTCTCCTTGGCGCTGCTCGTGCCGACGATGATCTGGGTCCGCCTGCGCGTGCCGCAGGCAGGTCGGCTGCTGGAGTTCCTGTGCCTTCTGCCACTGACGATCCCGGCCCTGGTGATCGTGGTCGGCATCACCAACGTCTACCAGTGGGTGACCTACTTCCTCGGGGACAGCGCCCTCAACCTGACCTTCGTGTACGTCGTCCTGGTGCTGCCCTACTCCTACCGATCGCTGGACGCGGCGCTCTCGGGCATCGACGCAGCCACGCTGGCGGAGGCGGCGCGCTCCCTGGGGGCCGGCTGGTTCACGGTGATCGCCCGGGTCATCGTCCCGAACATGTGGACCGGCGTCCTGTCCGCCGCGTTCATCACCGTCGCGGTCGTGCTCGGCGAGTTCACGATCGCGTCGCTGTTGAACTACAACAACATGCAGGTCGTCATCAACCTGCTCGGCAAGAGCGACGCCAACACGTCGGTGGCTGCCTCGCTGGCGGCGATCCTGCTGGCGTTCGTGCTGCTGCTGGGGCTCTCCCTTGTGGGCGGGTCGAGGCGTCGTACCAGCAAGGGAGGGAGCTGAGTCGTGACCACCGACGTCCGCACCGCGACGGAGGGCGCGGTCTCCTTCCGGGACCTGCACCGGCACTACGGGGAGGTCCGCGCCCTCGACGGGCTCGACCTCGACCTGGCACCGGGGGAGATGGTGGTGCTGCTCGGGCCGTCCGGGTGCGGCAAGACGACCGCCCTGCGCATCCTGGCCGGGCTCGACGTCGCCGACTCCGGATCGGTGCTGGTCAACGGCAAGGACATCACCGGGGTGCCGGCGAACAAGCGTGGCATGGGCATGGTCTTCCAGGCCTACAGCCTGTTCCCGCACCTGACGGTCGCCGAGAACGTCGCGTTCGGGCTCAAGCTGCGGGGCGACGACCGGCGCAGGCGGGCCGCGCGGGCGGCCGAGATGCTCGAGCTGGTGGGTCTCTCCGAGCAGGGCGACCGCTACGCCAGCCAGCTCTCCGGTGGCCAGCAGCAGCGGGTGGCCCTGGCCCGGGCGCTCGCCATCGAGCCGGCCGTGCTGCTCCTCGACGAGCCGCTGTCAGCGCTGGACGCGAAGGTCCGGGTGCAGCTGCGCGACGAGATCCGCCGGGTGCAGGTCGAGGTCGGCACCACGACCCTGTTCGTCACCCACGACCAGGAGGAGGCGCTCGCGGTGGCCGACCGGGTGGGCGTGATGAACAACGGGAGGCTGGACCAGATCGCCCCCCCGACCGAGCTCTACGCGCGCCCGGCCAACCGGTTCGTCGCCGAGTTCGTCGGGCTGAGCAACCGGATGCCGGCCGAGGTGTCCGGAGGTGTCGCGGCGGTGCTCGGGAGCCGGGTCCCCCTGCTCGCCGGCTCTGTCACCCAGGGGACCGGTCAGGCCCTGGTGCGACCCGAGTCGATCGAGGTCTCGACCACCGGCGAGCCGAACGCACGGGTGCTCACGGTGGCGTTCCTCGGCCCGTTCTCCCGGTTGCAGCTCCGGCTCTCCGACGGCCAGGTCGTCCTCGCGCAGCTGCCCAGCGCGGAGGCCTCGCACCTCGCGCCGGACCAGCCGGCGCGCGTGCACGTGCGCGCGGACGCCGTGCTCGTGGTCGCGGACTGAGCAGGGATGGGCATGGGATCTGCCTGGGTTATGCCTGCCGGGCCCGACCCGATAGTGTGAGCGGGACCACACCTTTACAACGGATCGTCCGGCACGTACCTGCCGGTGAAGGGAATGATGATCGATGGCAACAGTCACCTATGAACATGCGGAGCGGATGTATCCCGGGGGTGACCGTCCCGCGGTGGACGACCTCAACCTCGAGATCGCGGACGGGGAGTTCCTCGTCCTGGTGGGCCCGTCCGGCTGCGGCAAGTCGACCAGCCTGCGGATGCTCGCCGGACTGGAGGAGGTGACGGCGGGAAGCATCCGCATCGGCGACCGTGACGTCACGCACCTGCCTCCCAAGGAGCGGGACATCGCGATGGTGTTCCAGAACTACGCGCTCTACCCGCACATGACCGTCGGCGACAACATGGCCTTCTCGCTGAAGATGGCGAAGGTGCCGAAGGAGCAGCGCATCGAGCGGGTCAAGGAGGCGGCGAAGCTGCTCGACCTCGAGGACTACCTCGAGCGGAAGCCGAAGGCGCTCTCGGGCGGTCAGCGCCAGCGCGTCGCCATGGGCCGTGCCATCGTCCGTCAGCCTCAGGTGTTCTGCATGGACGAGCCGCTGTCGAACCTCGACGCCAAGCTGCGCGTCTCCACCCGCACCCAGATCGCGGCGCTCCAGCAGCGCCTCGGGGTCACCACGGTCTACGTGACCCACGACCAGATCGAGGCGATGACGATGGGCGACCGGGTCGCCGTGCTCAAGGACGGCATCCTCCAGCAGGCGGACACCCCGCTCAACCTCTACGACAAGCCGGCCAACCTGTTCGTCGCAGGCTTCATCGGCTCGCCGGCGATGAACCTGCTGGCCGCGCACAACGTCGACGGTCACGCCAAGATCGGTGACGTCGAGGTGCCGGTGGACCGCTCCGCGGCCAGCAAGGCCAAGGGCGACATCACCGTCGGGGTCCGCCCCGAGGCGTGGCGGATCGTCGGGGAGGGCGAGGGCATCCCGATCAAGGTCAGCGTGGTGGAGGAGCTCGGCGCGGACGGCTTCATCTACGGCACGAGCGGCGCCGAGGGCACCCCCGACGAGGTGACCATCCGCATCGACGGACGCCGCAGCCACCACAAGGGTGACACGGTCTACGTGACCACCGACCCGGACAACGTGCACGTGTTCGACACCGAGTCCGGCATCCGGCTGAGCTAGACGGAGGCGGTTGACCGACCCGACATGCGCCAGCTCTCATCCCTCGACGCCCAGTTCCTGAACGTCGAGTCACCCACCACGGTGGGGCACGTCGGCAGTCTGGTCGTGCTCGACCCGTCGACCGCTCCCGGCGGCCGATGGGACCTCGAGTCCGTGCGGGCCGTCTTCGAGCCCCGGCTGCACCTCGCCGCGCCGCTTCGGCAGCGTCTGGTGGAGGTGCCGCTGGGGCTCGGGCGCCCCTACTGGGTCGACGACCCGCACTTCGACATCGAGTTCCACCTGCGTGAGCTCGCGCTTCCGGGTCCGGGCACCCGTGAGCAGCTCGGCGAGCAGGTGGCCCGCATCCACGCGCGACAGCTCGACCGGAGCCGGCCGCTGTGGGAGGCCTACGTCATCACCGGCCTGGAGGGCGGGCGCGGCGCGTTCTACACCAAGATCCACCATGCCGCCATCGACGGGATCTCGGGGGCCGAGATCCTCGAGACGATCATGGACCTCACCGCGGAGCCTCGCGAGGTCGCCCCGGAGGACGCTCCGTTCGTCCCCCGGCCGATGCCGTCGGCACTCAGCCTGGTCGGCCGGGGCGTCACCGAGCTGGCGTTCAACCCCCTCGACACGTTGGCCACCCTGCCCAGGTCGCTGCAGTACGTCGACCGGCTGCCCGGCGCCGCCAACTTCCCCGGCGCTCGGCTGTTCTCGGAGTCGGCGTCCCTGGTCGGCATGGCGCTCGGTGGGCCGTTGCGCTCCCTCCCTGCGACCCGCGAGCTGCGCGCCCCCCGCACCCCGCTGAACGGCAGCATCACCGCGCACCGGCGGTTCGCCTACGGGTCGCTGCCGCTGGCGGAGGTGAAGCTGGTCAAGAACCACTTCGGGATGACCGTGAACGACGTGGTGATGGCGCTGGCCGCCGCCGCCCTGCGCCGCTGGCTGCTCGACCACGACGCCCTGCCCGTGTCACCGCTGGTGGCCGCCGTACCCGTCTCGATCCGGGGCAAGGACAGCTCGGGGGCCGAGGGCAACCAGATCTCGGTGATGCTCGCCGAGCTGCCCACCCACCTGCGGGACCCCGAGGCGCGGATGCGGTTCACGCGCGAGTCGATGCTGGAGGCCAAGCGCGCCTTCGACGCGGTGCCCGCCTCGCTGCTGCAGGACCTCTCGGCTCTCATCCCCACCGCGCTGTCCGGGCTCGCCGCGCGCGCGCTCTTCAAGCTCGCCACCGTGCCGGGGGTGCCGTTCAACCTCTTCGTCAGCAACGTCCCGGGCCCTCAGCTTCCGTTGTACGTCGCCGGTGCGCGCGTCGAGGGCATCTATCCGGTGTCCGCGGTCACAGACCTGACCGGCGGGCTGAACATCACGCTGTTCTCCTACGACGGGGCTCTGGACTTCGGGCTGATCGCCTGCCGGGAGATGGTGCCCGACGTGTGGAACCTGATCGGCTACCTGCAGGACGCGATGGCCGAGATGCTGGCGCTGGTGCCCGAGGCGGCGGCTCGAGACGCGGCAGCGGTCCGGGACACAGGAGCGCAGAAGGCGCCGGCGGCCAGGCGTGCAGCGGCGAAGAAGAGCCGGGCTCAGGGCGACGCCGGTCGCGGCTCGCGCGGACGGAAGGCTGCCGCTCCCTCCGCCGACGGGCGGCCAGCGAAGGCCGCCGCCGCGAAGGCACCGAAGGCCTCCGCGCGTGCAGCGGGCAGGAGCGGGGCGAAAGGGTCCGCGGCGGACGCCTCCGAGGCAGCCCACGCCGGCACCCCGACCACCCAGGGCAGCCCGAAGAAGGCCGCGAAGAAGGCAGCCAAGCAGCCAGCGAAGAAGGCCTCGCGGCCCCGCAGGGGCTCGGCTGCCAAGAAGGCGCCACCGGCTGCCGGGAGCTGATTCCGCAGGCCGCTGTCGCGCACCGAGGGCTGCCGCCGGGGAGTGCGAAACAGCCTGCCTACCAGGGGAGAACGGCTCCAGCGGCCACCGCGGGGCTGTCGACAGCCGGTGGCCTAGCGGTCCCCGGTGACCCGGGTGCTGCGCGACGCCGCCCGCCGGATGGCGTCCGCGAACTGCCGGCGGAGCTCGGCGGGGATGTCGTGGCCCATGCCCGGGACCAGCATCAGCTCGGCGTCGGGGATCGCGCGTGCGGTGGCGCGGCCCCCGGACACGTGGACCATCTTGTCGCTCAGCCCGTGGATGACCAGGGCCGGCATGGTGAGCTCACCGAGCCGGTGCGACCGGTCCGGCTGAGCCAGGACCGCCAGCATCTGCCTGATCACGCCGGAGGCACTGACCCCTCGGTCGAAGGTCTCCCGGGCGCGGGCGTCCACGAGCTCCCGAGGCTCGGGGTAGGCGGGGGAGCCGATCACCTGCCACAGCCGCGCGGAGCTGACGACGTACGCCTCGCGGTTCTCCGCGCTGCGTGCCAGCAGCAGCGGCAGCAGCCGCGGGTCCTGCCAGCCGACCGTGCGGCGGCCGGTGGTGGACATGATCGAGGTCAGGGAGCGCACCCGGTCAGGGTGCAGCACCGCCATGGTCTGGACGATCATGCCGCCCATCGAGATGCCGACGACGTGGGCGGACCCGATGCCGAGGTGGTCCAGCAGGCCGAAGGCGTCGCCGGCCATGTCGTCGAGGGTGTACGGCGCACGCTGGCCCCGGCCCAGTGCGGACCGCACCAGCATCCCCCGGGTCACCCTGGCCCGGATCCGGGTCGACCGCCCGGTGTCCCGGTTGTCGTAGCGGATCACGAAGAAGCCGGCGTCGGCGAGCATGGCGCAGAAGCCGGGGTCCCACCAGGTCATCGGGCCGCCCAGGCCCATCACCAGCAGCAGTGGCTCGCTCGAGGGGTCGCCGAAGGTCTGGTAGCACAGGGTGATCCCTCCGGGCAGGGCGGCCGGCTGCTCGGGGGAGGCCCCCGGGGGCGGGGCCGTCGGGCCGGTCGTGGAGAAGGACCCGGACGAGGACGGGCCGGACGGGGAAGGGGCGGGCATGAGACTCCTCGACGGTTCGGGCGGCGGGACGAGGCCGGCAGGGCCACCCGGTTCGGTGGCGGGCCGGTCGGCTCGCATGCGTGCTCGGCAGGGGAAGGACTCGAGAGGTTACTGAAGAGTTTACCGGACCTCGCGAACCTCGCGATGGTAACGATCTGGGTTGTAAGCCGCATGTTCGGCCGCGGAAGTGGTTAGTTGTACGTCGTGGACTCGCCACTGGGCTCCTTCCTCTGTCCGCCCGGCTACGCCGGACCGACCGGCCTGCGGGCTCTTGCCCGGGAGACCAGCGCGCTAGCGGAGGCGGCTCGCTTCGTCCGGCACTCGGCACGAGCGCGGCGAGACGGTCGGGCCACGCCGTACGCCTCCCGCGCTCCCGAGCAGGGTCTTCAGCCGGTGCTCCTGGTGCCCGGGTTCATGGCCGGGGACGGCACGCTCGGCCCGATGGCTCACGAGCTGCGCCGGCTGGGCTACCGCACCTACCGGTCGGCGATCCATGCCAACGTGGGCTGCACCCAGGACGCCGCCGACGCCCTCGAGCGGCGCCTGGAGACGATCGCGGTGAGGCGGGGCCGCACGGTGAGCATCGTCGGGCACAGCCTGGGCGGACTGCTTGCTCGTGCGGTGGCGGCCCGCCGGCCCGACCTCGTCGACGGGTTCGTCACCCTGGGAAGCCCGCTGCTGGCTCCGGGGGCCGCCCACTCCCTGCTGCTCCTCGACCTGGTGGTGCTGGCCCAGCTTCAGCGGGTGGGGATGGGCCGGCTGATGAGTGCCGACTGCACCTCCGGGGACTGCGCGCGGGCCAGCTGGGAACGGGCCCGCCGGCCCCTGGTGCCGGAGGTGTGGTTCACCTCGGTGTTCTCCCGCAGGGACGGGGTCATCGACTGGCGCAGCTGTCTGGACCCGCAGGCCACCACGGTCGAGGTGACCACCAGCCACCTCGGGATGGCCTTCGACCCCGCTGTCATCGACGTCGTGACGCGCGCCCTGGCCGCGGGTCACCAGCGGCGCAGGCGCGGCGGTCACCCCCCGGCAGTGCCAGGATCGCGGACCCGGGGTCGCCGGGTCAGGCAGCCGGCCAGGCCGGCGCCAGCTCGCGGCGGGTCGGCGGGTTCGCGCCCCGCCGGGAGCAGGTGAGGGCTGCAGCCGTCGCCGCGCCGCGCAGCAGCAGCTCCACGCGGGCATCGTCGAGCGCCCGGAGCGCGCCCTCCCCGCCGCCGACCACGTCCCAGTCCGAGAGCATCGCGAGCATCGCCGCCATGAACGAGTCACCGGCTCCCACCGTGTCCACCACGTCGACGCGGGGCGCCCGGACATGGACGGTGGCGCCCTCGGTGAAGGCCGTCGCCCCCTGGTCGCCCCTGGTCAGCACCACCAGCTCCGTGTGCCTCCCGGCCAGCAGCTCGCGGCAGGCGTCCTGCGGCGCGTCGTCCGCGCGGAGCAGGCGCAGGTCCTCGTCGGACAGCTTGACGAGCCGGGCGCCGTCGGCGATCTCGAGGACGTCGTGCCAGGCGGCCTCCACGTCGTGGAGGAAGAAGGGCCGGATGTTCGGGTCGTAGCTGACGAACATCTCGGCCTGGCCAGCGCGTCGCACCAGGTCCTTCACAGCATGCCTGCCGGGGTCCAGGGTCGTGCCCAGCGACCCGACGTGCACCCCGGAGGCGTCACTTGGCAGCTCGGGCGTGGAGATGTCCCACTCCAGCGCGAAGTCGTAGGTCGCTGCGTGCTGCTCGTCGAGATAGGCCGTGGCCGTGCTCGTCACCCCGTTCGCCAGCACCGAGCCCGGCGCGAGGACCACGTCGCTGGACCTGACGTGCTCGAGGACCAGCCGACCCAGCTCGTCGTCGCCGATCCGCGTCACCAGGGTGGTCGGTACGTCGAGGCGGGCCAGCCCGACGGCGACGTTGAGGCAGGACCCCCCCACGGCGTGGTGCCGCGGACTGCCGTCGGCGGGCACGACGATGTCGACCAGGGACTCACCGGCCACGACGAACGAGGAGGGCATCGGCGTCAGTGCCCGAAGTCCACGGCGGCGTACGCCTTGAGCTTCTGCAGCTTGTGCTCGGAGACGATCGAGCGGATCGTGCCGCTGCGTGAGCGCATCACCAGGGAGTGGGTGCTCGCTCCGCCCGCGCGGTAGCGGACGCCCTGCATCAGCTCGCCGTCGGTGATCCCGGTGGACACGAAGAACACGTCGTCACCGGTGACGAGGTCCTCGGTGCGCAGGATGTGGTCGGGGTCGAGGTCGTGCCCGGCGTCCAGCGCGCGCTGCCGCTCGTCGTCGTCGACCGGCCACAGCCGGCCCTGGATGACGCCGTCGAGGCACTTCATCGCGCAGGCGGTGATGATGCCCTCCGGTGTGCCGCCGACTCCGAGCAGCAGGTCGATGCCGGTGCCCTCGCGCGCCGTCATGATCGCGCCGGCGACGTCACCGTCGGTGATGAACTTGATGCGGGCGCCGGTGGCCCGGATCTCGTCCACCAGGGCCTGGTGCCGGGGACGGTCGAGCAGCACGACCGTGACGTCCTCGTGGGCGCTGCCCTTCGCCTTGGCGACCCGGTGGATGTTCTCGGCCACCGGCAGCCGGATGTCGACGACCTCGGCGGCCTCGGGTCCGGTGACCAGCTTCTCCATGTAGAACACGGCCGAGGGGTCGTACATCGACCCCCGCGGCGCCACCGCCATCACCGCCACCGCGTTCGCCATCCCCTTGGCCGCCAGCGTGGTGCCGTCGATCGGGTCCACGGCCACGTCACACTCGGGCCCGGTGCCGTCGCCGACCTCCTCACCGTTGAACAGCATGGGGGCGTGGTCCTTCTCGCCCTCCCCGATGACCACGACCCCGCGCATGCCGACCGTGGAGATCAACGTGCGCATCGCGTTCACCGCGACCTGGTCGGCGCCGTTCTTGTCCCCGCGGCCGACCCATCGTCCGGCGGCCATCGCGGCCGCCTCGGTGACCCGGACCAGCTCCAGGGCGAGGTTGCGGTCCGGGGCCTCGCGGGCGGCGGAGATACCGGCGGGCAGGTGGCTCGGGTCAGGCATAGCCCGGATCCTAGGGCATCGCCTCCCCGGGCAGCATCGCGAACAGAGGCGGACGCCACGCTTGGGTCCGGCCGCGGGTGGGTACCGCGTTGACCCGACGACAGGGAGAGGCAGCTGATGAGGTACGGCTACACGTTGATGACCGAGCAGTCCGGGCCGCGCGAGATCGTGCGCTACGCGGCCGGGGCGGAGGACGCCGGGTTCGACTTCGAGGTGATGAGCGACCACATCTCGCCCTGGCTGGTCGAGCAGGGCCACGCGGCGTACGCCTGGAGCATGCTCGGTGCAGTCACCCAGGTGACCGACCGGGTGGAGCTGATGACCTACGTGACGTGCCCCCTGATGCGCTACCACCCCGCGGTGGTCGCGCAGAAGGCGGCGACGATCGGGCTGCTCAGCGACGGCCGCTTCACCCTCGGTCTCGGTGCCGGGGAGAACCTCAACGAGCACGTCGTCGGCCGGGGCTGGCCGCCGGCCAACGTCCGGCACGAGATGTTCGGCGAGGCACTGGACATCATCTCGGCGCTCTTCGACGGCGGCTACGTCAACTACGCCGGGTCGCACTACCGCGTCGACTCGGCCAAGCTCTGGGACCTGCCCGAGAGCCGGGTCCCGATCGGCGTCGCCGTCTCCGGGGACCAGTCGATCAACAAGTTCGCCCCGATGGTCGACCACCTGATCGCCGTCGAGCCCGAGGCCGACCTGGTGAGCACCTGGGACGCCGCCGTCGAGGGACGGGAGAGCCGCAAGATCGGGCAGGTCCCGATCTGCTGGGACACCGACGAGGACCGTGCCGTCGAACGCGCCCACCAGCAGTTCCGCTGGTTCGGGGGCGGCTGGAAGGTGAACGCCGAGCTGCCCGGGCCGTCCGGGTTCGCGGGTGCGACCCAGTTCGTCCGTCCCGAGGACGTGGCCGGCTCGATCCCCTGCGGGCCCGACGTGGACGCGATCGTGACGGCTGTCGGCGCCTTCGCCGAGGCCGGCTTCACCGATGTCGCCGTCGTGCAGGTGGGCGACGAGCGGCAGGAGGAGTTCCTCGGTTTCGCGGAGAAGGAGCTGCTACCGGCCCTGCGCAGCTCGTGAGCGGCTATCTCACCAGCTATCTCACCAGGGGGGCCCAGGCCCAGAGGACCACGACCCCGATGAGCACCGCAGGCAGGGTCACCATCGCGGACAGGGCGTGGAAGTCTCGCCCCGGGGCCGGCTCCCCGCGTCTGGTCAGGGTGCGTCGCCACAGCAGGTTCGCCAGCGACCCGGTGTAGGTGAGGTTCGAGCCGACCCCGAGCCCGATGAGTGCGGCGAGCACGGCGGTCACCCCCAGCGGCGCGACCAGCGGCACCAGCAGCAGGGTCGCGGGCAGGTTGTTGACCAGGTTGGCCAGCCCGGTCGCCAGCAGCGCGACGAGCAGGAGCGAGCCGAGGGTCCGCTCGTCGGGCACGGCCGAGCGGACCAGCGCTCCCAGGAAGGTGTCGGCGAGGCCCGCCACCACCACGCCGAGGCACAGCACGAAGACCGCGAAGCTCAGGTGGGCGGCGCGCAGCACCGTGCCCGCCCGCACCTGCCGGCCGAGCAGGGCGTGGGCGCTGAGCACGACCGCCGCCGCGCCGGCGACCCAGGCAGGTTGGACGCCGAGCGGGGACAGGGCTGCGAACCCGACGAGCATCACGACGACCGTCACGACGGGTACGGCCGGCAGCGCCAGCTCACGCCCGGATGCCTCCCGTGCCGGTGGCCGGGCCAGGTCGCGTGCGAAGTACACCCGGTGACCGACGTACTCCACCCCGATCACCGCCACCCACACGGGCGCCATCAGCACCGCGAAGCCGACGAAGGAGACCGAGGGCAGGGACGGCAGAGCCAGCAGGTTGGTGAGGTTCGAGACCGGAAGGAGCAGCGACGCGCTGTTCGCGAGCCGGGCACAGGCGAGCACCACCGGGCGTGAGCTGGTCATCGTGCTGGTCGCCGCCGCCGCCACGACCGGGGTGAGCAGCACGACGGTCGCGTCCAGGCTGAGCACCGCGGTGGTCAGGGACGCAGCCAGGAACGTCAGCCCCAGCATCCGCCGCGGGTCGCGCCGGCTGGCACCGGCCACCAGCGACCCGACGGCCGCGAACAGTCCCTCGGCGGCACACACCTCGGCCACGACCAGGATCCCGGCCAGGAACGCGACGACCGGGAGCAGCAGCCGCACCTCGTCGAGCGCGCCCTCGGTGCTCACGGCTCGCGAGGCGACCACCGCGGCGGCGGCCAGCAGGCCGGCGACCGCCTCCACCCAGCCGGGCGGGTGCACGAACGCCACGGCGAGCAGGACCACGAGAGCAGCGACCGCGACGACGTCGACGAGCGCGTGGGGCACCGCGGCAGCCTAGGCCACTCCCCGGACCGGTCGACCCGGCGTGTCTGGCGGGGTCGGCCCGGGGTCTGGCCCGGGGTTGGTCGGGGTTGGGAGGATGGAGGCGTGAGCCAGCAGACAGCCCGCTACCAGCGGTCCTTCGGGGGGATGATCGGGGCGATGCTGCGTGCTGGTCGTGCTGGTCCTGGGCTACGTCGGGGTGCAGGCGCTCTCCGAGCAGTCGGCGACCACCGTGAGCACCGTCGACTACCAGCGCGTGGTCCCGGACGCCCGCAAGGCGGCCGACTTCGACCTGGTCGCTCCGCGTCGGCTCCCCGCGGGCTGGCGGGCGACCACCGTGAGCTTCAGCCCTGCGCCCGACGCGCACTGGCACCTGGGGGTGCTGACCGACGAGGGGCGCTACGTCGGCCTCGAGCAGTCCGGCAGCGCGTCGGTGCGCTCGATGGTCACCGACTACGTCGACGAGGCGGCGCGGCGCGGCAGCCCGGTGGACGTCGCAGGTGGGTCGTGGACGACGTACACCGATGCTGGCGGTGACCTGGCCCTGGTACGCCGCGTCGGCCGCACCACGACGCTGGTCGTGGGACACCACGTTCCCCGGTCGGCCCTGGTCTCCTACACCGCCGGCCTCCGGTAGCGCTCACGAGCCACTCCCGCCGTCCTCGGCGGACCCGGCGCCGATGGCGGCGTCCAGGCGCTTGCGGGCGCCGTCGAGCCAGCCCTGGCAGATCTGGGCCAGCTTCTCACCGCGCTCCCACAGCGCCAGCGACTCCTCCAGGTTCGTGCCCCCGGACTCGAGGCGTCGCACGACGTCGACGAGCTCCTCACGGGCCTCCTCGTAGCTCGGGCGGTCCTCGGTCATCGGTCCCTCCTCCTCGATGCGGCTGGGTCCCCGGAGGTGCCGGAGGTGTCGTCGTCGACGTGTTCGGCGCCGGTGACGACCACGTCGATGCGGCCGTCCGCGACCCGGACCCGCAGCGGCTGGTCGACCTGCGCCTGGCCGGTGCCGGTGACCACGTGGGCCTCGGCATCCTGGACGACGGCGTATCCCCGGCGGAGGGTGGCCAACGGGGACATGCCCCGCACCCGGGCCAGCTGGTGGCTCAGGTCGTTGCCGGCGCGGTCGAGCTGGTGGTGCACGGTGCGCCGGGCCCGTTCCCGCAGTGCGTCCACCTCGTGGCGCCGCTGGTCCAGCCCGCTGCCCGGATCCGCGAGGGAGGGCCGTGCGCGCACCGTGTCGAGGGCGTGCTGCTCGCGCGCCAGCCACGCGCTCAGGACCTGGTGGCCGCGGGTCCGCAGCTGCTCCACGCGGGCGAGCTCCTCGGTGACGTCGGGGACCACGAGCTTGGCGGCGTCGGTCGGGGTCGAGGCACGCACGTCTGCCACCAGGTCGAGCAGCGGCCCGTCCGGCTCGTGGCCGATGGCGGAGACCACCGGTGTGCGCGCCGCGAAGACTGCGCGCAGCAGTCCCTCGTCGGAGAACGGAAGCAGGTCCTCGACCGACCCGCCTCCGCGGGCGATCACGACCACCTCCACCTCCCCGTCATGGTCCAGCCGGCGCAGCGCCTCGATCACCTCCGCCGCCGAGCTGGTGCCCTGCATGGCGGCGTGGCGCACGACGAACCGGACGGCAGGCCAGCGTCGCCGGGCGTTCTCGAGCACGTCCCGCTCGGCTGCGGAGCCTGGCGCCGTGACCAGCCCGACTGCGCCCGGCAGGAAGGGCAGCCGGCGCTTGCGCTCGGCCGCGAAGAGCCCTTCGGCGGCGAGCAGCTGTCGTCTGCGCTCGATGCGTGCAAGCAGCTCCCCGAGCCCGACCATGCGGATGTCGCGCGCGTAGAGGGAGAGCGTGCCTCGGTTGGCGTAGAACGACGGCTTCGCGTGCACCACCACCGATGCGCCCTCCACCATCGGAGGGTTCAGGGAGTCGAACACCTGGCGGGAGCAGGTGAGGGGGATCGAGATGTCGGCGACGGTGTCCCGCAAGGTCATGAAGACGGTGTTCATGCCCTGGCGACGGTTGAACTGGGCGACCTGCCCCTCGACCCACACGGTCCCGAGCCGGTCCACCCACCCGGAGATCGCGTTCGCGATCTGCCGGACCGGTGCCGGGTGCTCGAGGGAGGTGTCCAAGGCCACGCCAGCACCCTAGGGGAGAGCACCTACGATGGGGAGATGACCACATCGGACCTGGGGATACCACCTGTCCTGGCTCCGCAGGACGCGGACCGGGCCTCCCGCGCCGTGCTGCTCGCTGCGCCTCGTGGCTACTGCGCCGGCGTGGACCGGGCGGTGATCACGGTCGAGAAGGCCCTGGACCTCTACGGCGCGCCCGTCTACGTGCGCAAGCAGATCGTGCACAACAAGCACGTCGTCACCGGCCTCGAGGCCCGGGGTGCCGTCTTCGTGGAGGAGATCGAGGAGGTGCCCGAGGGCTCCACGGTCGTGTTCTCGGCCCACGGGGTGTCCCCCGAGGTGCACCTGCAGGCCCAGGAACGCGCCTTGAAGACGATCGACGCGACCTGTCCGCTGGTCACCAAGGTGCACCACGAGGCGCGTCGGTTCGCCGCGGACGACCTGGACATCCTGCTGATCGGGCACGCGGGTCACGAGGAGGTCGAGGGCACCGCGGGTGAGGCGCCCGGACACGTGCAGCTGGTCCAGACCCCGCAGGACGTCGCCGGGGTGGTTGTCCGGGACCCGGCCAAGGTCTCCTGGCTGTCCCAGACCACGTTGTCGGTCGACGAGACGATGACGATCGTGGACGCGATCCGCGAGCGGTTCCCGCTGCTGATCGACCCGCCCTCGGACGACATCTGCTACGCCACCCAGAACCGCCAGACCGCGGTCAAGGAGATCTCCGCCGGGACCGACCTGGTGATCGTGGTGGGGTCGGCCAACTCCTCCAACTCGGTGCGGCTCGTCGAGGTGGCCCTCGAGGCCGGCGCGAAGGCGGCCTACCGGGTCGACGACGCGAGCGAGATGGACGAGTCGTGGTTCGAGGGTGTCGACACCGTCAGTGTGACCTCCGGGGCATCGGTGCCCGAGGTCCTGGTGGACGGGGTGCTCGCCTCTCTCGCCGAGCGCGGCTATCCCGACGCGAAGGCGGTGCACACGGCCGAGGAGTCGCTGATCTTCGCGCTTCCTCCCGAGCTGCGGCGCGACCTCCGGGCGTCGCGCGCCTGACCCGCCGGGGTCAGCGGGAACTGCGTGCGGCTGGGCGGTGCTCGGCGGCACGGGAGCGACCCGTCGCCCTGAGGATGCCGGAGTTGCGCAGCGCCACCTGGCGCAGCGCGAGCACCGCCAGGGTGAGCGCGTAACCGGCGACGAGTGCGCCTGCGTGATGCGCCAACCCGGACACCAGCGTCTGCAGGAAGCCGTCGTGGGGGTCGGCCACGGAGCCACGCGACGCGACCGCGAGAACGGCGATCGTGCCTCCCATCAGCAGCGGAGGGAACACGCCGACCATGAAGAAGTCTCGGGGGCGCACGGCCAGAGCGGCAGCCACGCACACCAGCACGAAGGCCGTGTTGAACAGCAGGGTCAGGTCGTCGAAGACCCGCAGGTCCAGCAGGACGACGAGCAGCACCACCAGCCCGGCGGCAGCTGTCACCAGGGCACCGGGTCTCCGACCCTCTTCCCAGAGCGTCCTGCGGTGTGGCGCACCTGTGCTCACCCCTGCACATTAAGCCGCGCCGGCTCGTCGTCACGGCGCGACGCGCCGGGCAGGCCCCGGTGGTTCCTGGTCGGGCAGCTCCGGCCGATGCTCGGCGACCGCGTCCAGCAGCTCGGCGGTGGTGAGGGGTCGCGGTGCCTCCCTCACCGCTTCCGGCGCCGCCAGGTCCTCGGTGCCGACGCCGAGGTCGGTGAAGCGCCGCGCGGAGACCAGGACCCGGTTCTCCAGCGAGCCGACCGCCCGGTTGTAGGCGCCGACGGCCCCGGCGAGCGACCTGCCGAGCCGGTCCAGGTGACCGCCCATGGTGCTCAGCCGTTCGTGCAGGTCCCGGCCCAGCTCGTGGATCTCCCGGGTCTTGTCGGCCAGCGTCTCCTGGGTCCACGCGTAGGCCACGGTGCGCAGCAGTGCGATCAGCGTCGTGGGCGTCGCCAGCACGACCTGCCGGGTCGCGGCGTACTCCAGAAGGGTCGGGTCCGCCTCGAGCGCCGAGGACAGGAAGGACTCGGCGGGCACGAACAGCACGACGAACTCCGGCGTGTCCGCCAGCGCCCTCCAGTACCCCTTGCCGGCCAGCACGTCCACGTGCTGCCGCAGCTGCCGGGCATGCCGCTTCAGATGCACCGCGCGGGCGTCGTCGTCGTCCGCGCCCGTCGCGTCCAGGAACGCGTCGAGCGGCACCTTGGCGTCCACGACCACGTGCTTGCCGCCGGCCAGGTTCACCACCAGGTCGGGTCGCTGCAGCCCCGGCCGCCCGCCGCCCGGGTCCGAGGGCTCGACGCGAGCGGTGACCTGCTCGCTGAAGTCGCACCTGTCCACGAGGCCGGCCAGCTCGACCACCCGACGCAGGTGCAGCTCGCCCCAGCGACCTCGCACCTGAGGCCGCCGCAGGGCCGTGGACAAGGTGGCCGTCTCACGTCGCAGCGTCTCGGTGGAGAGCCGGACGTCGTCGACCTGCTGCTTGAGCTGGCTCTGCCAGGACACCTCGTGCTGGGCCATGTCACGCAGCTGGTCGTGCAGCCGGTCCAGGCTCTCCCGCACGACGGCCGCCTCGCCCGCCCGCCCGGACGACTGCTCGAGCGCTCGCTGCTGCCCCTCGGTGCGTTCGGCCAGCCGGTCGGAAGCCGTTCGGGCGCGGGCCCAGAGCACTCCGCCTGCTGCCCCGACGAGCAGGCCGACGGACAGCACGATGAGGAGCGAGACGGTGGTGGCGAGGTCGATGCCTGGGTCCATGCCTGCGAGGATGCCGGACCGTGCCGACAGTTCTGCTCACCCGCGGGGGTGTCGCCTCAGGTGAGGCCTCCGATGCGACCCACGCCCGCCCACTGCCCGACGCTCGCGAGCAGCCAGGTGCCGCCCAGCGCCCAGTAGAGGCCTGAGGCGGCATGCACGCCACCGGTGACGGCCGCCACCCACAGCCACCTGCGTGCCCGATGCACTCAGGTGAGGTCGACGATGACAGGCGCGTGGTCGCTGGCCCCCTGACCGGCCCGCTCGTCACGGTCGATGGAGGCACCGGTCACGCGCGAGGCGAAGGCGGGCGAGCCGAGCACGAAGTCCAGCCGCATCCCACGGTTCCGCTCGAAGCGCTGCCGGTAGTAGTCCCAGTAGGTGTAGACGTCCGGACCGGGCGTGTGAGGTCTCACCACGTCCGCGTAGCCAGCGTCCAGCACCGCCTGGAACGCGGCGCGCTCCGGTGGGGTGACGTGGGTGCTCTTGGCGAAGGCGGTGATGTCGAACACGTCGTCGTCTCGCGGGGCGATGTTCCAGTCCCCGCTGAGCGCCACCTGGCGGTCGGGGTCCTCTCGCAGCCACCCGGCAGCGGCCTCGCGCAGGGCCTGCAGCCACTCCAGCTTGTAGTCCAGGTGCGGGTCGCCGATCTTGCGGCCGTTCGGCACGTAGACCGACCACACCCGGATCCCGTCGCAGGTGGCGCCGATCGCCCTGGCCTCGACGACCGGGGGCGCGCCGTAGACCGGCATGCCGTCGAAGCCGCGCTGGACGTCCTCGATGCCCACGCGCGAGATGATCGCCACACCGTTCCACTGGTTGTGGCCGAAGCTGGCGACGTCGTACCCCATCGCCTCCAGCCCCATCACCGGCCACTGGTCGTCGCGCGCCTTGGTCTCCTGCAGCGCGAGCACGTCGATCTCCTGGCGCTTCACGAACGCCTCCACCCGGTGGATCCGGGAGCGGACCGAGTTGACGTTCCAGGTGGCGATGCGCATGCGCGCCAGCCTAGGGCGGCCCCACCGGCGTGCAACTCCCGGGCGAGCGCCACGCGTCGGTCCGATCCTGGGTGACCTGCATCTCCGGGTGGCCGGAGCGGGGCCGCGACGATTCGTTCCCGCCCGACCCGCGGCCGTAGACTCGCCGCCCGTGGCACTCACCATCGGAATCGTCGGTCTTCCCAACGCAGGCAAGTCGACGCTGTTCAACGCGCTGACGAAGAACGGCGTGCTGGCAGCCAACTACCCGTTCGCGACGATCGAGCCGAACATCGGGGTCGTCGGCGTCCCCGAGCCGCGACTTCCCAAGCTGGCTGAGCTCTTCGGCTCCGCGAAGGTGATCCCCGCGACCGTGGAGTTCGTCGACATCGCCGGCATCGTCCGCGGCGCTTCCGAGGGCGAGGGGCTGGGCAACAAGTTCCTCTCCCACATCCGTGAGTCGGCCGCGATCTGTCAGGTCACCCGGGTGTTCCGCGACGAGGACGTGACACATGTCGAGGGCGAGGTGAACCCGGCCAACGACATCTCCACCATCCAGACCGAGATGATCCTGGCCGACCTCCAGACGGTCGACAAGGCGCTGCCCCGTCTGGAGAAGGAGGCGCGCACCAAGAAGGAGACCGCCGCCTCCCTCGCAGCGGTCCGGGAGGCGAAGGACGCGCTCGAGCGCGGCACCCCGGTGATCTCCACCTCCATCGACCGGTCGCTGCTGCGTGAGCTGATGCTGTTGACCTCGAAGCCGTACATCTACGTCTTCAACTGCGACGGGGACGAGCTCGGTGACGAGGACCTCAAGCAGCGGATGCGCGAGCTCGTGGCCCCCTCGGAAGCCATCTTCCTGGACGCGAAGTTCGAGTCGGAGCTGGTCGAGCTCGGAGACGACGACGAGGCCCGCGCGATGCTCGAGGAGATGGGCATCACCGAGCCGGGGCTCGACGTCCTCGCCCGGGTCGGGTTCGAGACCCTCGGCCTGCAGACCTACCTGACCGCGGGCCCCAAGGAGTCGCGGGCCTGGACGATCCCGAAGGGTGCCACGGCCCCGGAGGCCGCCGGCGTCATCCACACCGACTTCCAGCGCGGCTTCATCAAGGCCGAGATCGTGTCGTACGACGACCTGGTCGCTGCCGGCTCGATGGCCGCGGCGAAGGCGGCCGGGAAGGTGCGCATGGAGGGGAAGGACTACGTCATGCAGGACGGTGACGTGGTGGAGTTCCGCTTCAATGTCTAGCGTCGTCGGGAAGCTGCTATAGGCGTTGAGGGTTGCTGGCTCCCATGGTCGGGCCAGTCCGCAGACGGTCCGCAACCCGCCGTGTCTCGGCTTCTCGACCAAGCGTTGGGCCAAGCGGCGATGCCGTCCGGTTCGGTGACACGCTGGTGTGGTGGGATTTCCCGAGACTGATTTTCATCGCATCCGGCTCTGGGCGCGGGAGCGCGTGCCCGAGCACCTGTGGGACGAGCTGAAGGTCGAGGCCGACGTCTCCGACCGCTATGTCGACATCGTCGAGGTGCGTCCTCCGTGGGACGGCGTCGGCGAACACACGCGGTTCCCGATCGCTCGGCTGCGCTACACGAAGGCGACCGGCCTATGGGCGATCTACTGGCGCGACCGCAACCTGAAGTTCCACGAGTACAAGCGCAAGCGCCCGACCAAGAACGTCCAGGCGCTCCTCGACCACATCGAGACCAGCGGCGACCCGATCTTCTGGGGCTAGCGAGTCGAGCCCAGAGCGTGGCTCGGCGGCGCAGTGAGCTCCGCCATCCGGCTACACGAGTCGGTCGTCATGGGCGATGGCGACACGGTCGACGCGAGCGGGACCACTGGGCTTCGTCCCGCGTGGACGAGATCGTCGGCGCACGGCTGCTTGGCGCTGGGCTGGTCGGCTTGACCGAGAGATCTGCATGAAACGTTTCTCATTATTGACTTGAGAGAGCTGAATGACTAAAATGAGAAACATGCCAGCCGCTAGCCCGTACACGAGCCCCGAGCAACAGGCGGACCTCGAACGCCTAGGCGCCCGGCTGCGCGAACGCCGAAAGGCCCTCGGTGTCACGGTAGTCGCCTGTGCCGAAGCTGCTGGCGTTTCGCGTGTCACCCTGCACAGGATCGAGGCAGGCAACCCCTCGGTCACGATCGGCGCCTACGTCAACGTTGCAGCCGCACTCGGACTTCACCTCGTCGTCCCGATCCTCGACGCGCCAGCAGCAGAACCGGCGACGATCACGGTCGGCGACTACCCCGGCCTGCGCACGCTGGCCTGGCAGACCGACGCCGGCACCACCATCACCGAGACAGAGGCACTCAACCTCTACGAACGCGGCTGGCGACACCTCAACCAGGAGACGCTGACCGACCACGAGAAGGCGTTCATCCAGCACCTGGCTGACACCTACAGCAACGGGAGGCTCCTTGTTTAGGCGGCTGCACCACCAACAGGTGGCTGAGGTGCTGTCGATGCTCGACGCACCGCTCCTGGCCGAGCACAACTGCTGGTTCGGAGGCGGCACCGCGATCGTCCTCGCCAACGGTGAGTTCCGCGAATCGGTCGACATCGACTTCCTGGTCTCCGACCAGCAGTCCTACCGCGAGCTGCGCCAGATCGTCAGGGACCACGGGCTCGACGCTCTGGCTACACGCGAACTGGACCTGGGTCGAACACCTTCTGTCGACGGTTACGGGATCAGGACCTCGGTGCTCGTTGCGGGGATTGCGATCAAGTTCGAGATCATCCATGAAGGCCGCATCGACCTCGACACTCCCTCCCCGGACGATGAGATCTGCGGGTTGCGGATCCTGACGCGAACCGACCAGGTCGCAACCAAGCTGCTCGCCAATGACGACCGTTGGGCAGACACGTCGACGTTCAGCCGCGACCTGATCGACCTGGCCATGATGAAGCCCGACACCACCGCCCTGAAGGCCGGCGCGCGCAAGGCAGTCGATGCATACGGCAAGACGGTCGGCGAGAGCCTCAACAAAGCAGTCACCTACCTCCAAGATCGCCCGCAACGTCTCGACGAATACATCCGAGCACTCAAGATCGACGCGCCCCGAGCAGTTGTCTGGCAGAGCATCCGCGACCTGTCCGCAAGATCCGCGAAGATCGAAGGTCTAGGTCGGGGCTCGGACTAGCCTGACGTCATGTCGGTGAGTCCGCGACGAATGACCTCAGCGTCTCCGACCGTCCAGCGGTCCGCAAATAGTCCGCAAGAAGTCCGGCGCGAGCCCGATTCTCGCCGACGACGGCCAACGGTCCCGCGAACGCGTTTCCGCAGGTCAGACCGTGTTTTCCGGCTGCCAACCGGCGATGACCAACAACCACCGAAACCCCCGGTTTTCGTTCCGCTTCAACGTGTGATGTCGCTCATCGTCGAGTGTCGCGTTCGGCTGTCGGCGGGGGAGCCTTGGTGCCAGTGACCGTCGCTGACATCCGAGACGGTGGTCGAGCTTCCGGCACCACGTCGCGCACGGGACTCACTTCCGCGTCTTCTCGGTGGGGCGACTGCTCGTCGCGGCGATGCCGTCCCGAGAATCGCGTGCTGGCTGCACGGCGCCCGCGAGCCAGCCCATCGCCAGCGCTGTCATGCCCCAGGCAAGGAGATCGACCCAGGGGAGACCGAGGAAGACAGTGGTGACGAAGTGCAGTGGCTGGGAGATCGTGAGTGCCCAGGCGACTGCGGTGGGAAGGACGCGGGTCCGAAGGCAGAGCACGCCGAGTAGCACGGTGCCGATCACGTGAGCCGCGACAAAGACGCCGAGCCCAGTGCCGTACGCAGGGTGCAGCCCGTCGAGCAGGTGCCCGGCGGCGGTGGCGTCGAGGCCCTTGTTCGCCGCGGTCCAGAGCACCATGTCGCCGACGAGCACGACGGGGAGGCTGAGGTAGCCGACCAGGGTCAGTCCGAACGCCCAGGACCGCAGGCGGCCGGCCGGCAGGCGGTCACGGACGGCGTACAGACCGGGGACGAGCGTCAATGTGGCCACCAGACCGAGCCAGAGCACCGCACTCTCCTGGCCTGGGTGGGCTACCACGGCGCGAGCTGACGCTGTGCTGTCCGGGGCGGTGTAGTAGGGGAGCAGGAAGCGCAGGATCGCGACACATGCCGGCCCGAGAACGGCCAGGCCAACGGTCGCCGCCCGGTTCATCCGGTGACCCTGACGCCGCTCATCGGACGGGCGACGAGGACGATGCCGACGATCGTCAGAGCCACGATCGCGGCCGCGAGCACGACCGCAGCGGCAGGGACCCCGCCGACCACGAAAGCGGGCACCGCACTCAGCGCTGAAACAGAGCGGAGCACGACGAGGGGGGCGACCGCCCAGCGGCGGCCACGCCAGCAATACGCCACGAGGATCAGCGATGCGAACCCGAGCGCGGCGCCGGCGACAGCGATGGAGTACGGCGGGTGTTCGCCGTCGGTCACCGCCAGGTCGACGATGTCGACCAGGGACAAGACGGCGAGGATGACCAGGCCCGTGGTTCTGTTCATGAGTTCCTCCTGGGGCGTGTTGGTGCCTTCAGCCTCGGGTTCGGCGCCGCCCGGACGTGAGGCCGAACTGCCCGCTCCGCCGGGAGCCTGCCCGGGTGACTGGGGAAGATCGCCCGAGACAAGGAGGGTGCGCAAGGGCGAGACTCAGTGCGTGCATTCCAAGGCCCTCGTCGGCGCGCTCGCGGGAGGCTGCGTGCTGCTCGCTGCGGTCGCCGGAACCGCCTGGGCCCTGGTCGGGTGGTCGTTCCACGAGGCGGTCGACGCCTTCGTAGTGAGCAATCTCGTGATCGGCCTGAGCTTCGGCGCCTGTGGCGCGCTCATCGCGTGGTATCGCCCCGCGCATCCGGTCGGTTGGCTTTACCTGGTGGGGGGGTTGTGTCAGGCGCTGAGTGCCGCGTCGGCGTGCCTGGCCGAGCTGACCGTCGTCCATGGCGACCCGTTGTGGTTGACAAGGCTGCTGGTGACGGTCTTCGCGCTGGCCTGGCCCGTGCACATCGGCATCTGTCTGCCCTTGTCCCTCTGCCTCCTGCCCGACGGGAGACTCCCGTCCGCGCGATGGCGCCCGTGGTTCGTGCTGCTCGCTGTCACGTCGCCGTTGTTCGTGCTCGAGAACGGCAACGTCCACTCCGACGGAACATTTCCCGACGGCTTCTTGCTCCTCCCGCTCGACGGTGCGTGGTCGGCGCTCTGGACGGGAAGTGAGCTGCGGTGGGTGCTGTCGATGTTGGTCGGACTCGCCGCGCTTGCCACGCGCTACGTCGCCGGGGAGGAACGGGTACGCCGACAGCTGCTGTGGGTGGTCCTTGCCGCGGGGTTCGTGCTTGCCACCGTCACACCATGGGCACTTGTCTCCGGCACGCCGATCATCGTGCTGTTCGCGATCCCCGTGCTGCCCGCTGGCATCGCCGTCGCCGTTCTCAGGCACGGACTACTAGACATTCGCCTGGTGATCGCGCGGAGCGTCGCATACCTGCTGCTGTCGAGTCTGGTGCTCGCTGGTTACGCCGTGCTCGTCCTGGTGCTCTCGGGAGTCGCGTCGGCACTGCTCGTGGCGATGCTGGCACTGCCGTTGCGGGCCCGCTTGCAGACCGCGGTCGAGCGGGCGCTGTACGGGAATCGTGGTGACCCCGCTCGGGTCGCGGCCGAGGTGGGCGGTGCCCTGCAGGATCTGTCTGAGGGTCTGGTCGCGGTCCGCGCCAGCCTACGGCTGCCCTACGCCGCCATCCGCGATGACCAGAACCGCATCCTCGGGTCCTCGGGGAGCCCGGGCAAGGAGTTGGTAGAGCTGCCGCTAGGTGGTGGCGCAACGCTCGAGGTCGGGCTCCGGACAGGCGAGCGGCGCCTTGCTGCCGCCGACGCAGGGGTGCTCGCCATGCTCTCGGGACCCCTTGCGGTCGCGGTTTCGGCGACCTGCGCGGCTCGTGACGTGCAGCTCGCCCGCGAGAAGCTGGTCAACGCCCGCGAGGAGGAACGGCGCCGACTGCGGCGTGACCTGCACGACGGGCTGGGAACGCTCCTCACTGGAGTCGTCCTGTCCGCAGATGCGGCTGCGAACACCGCTGCCTCCCAGCCAGGCGAGTCGGCCGCTCTCCTCGCCACGGTGCGAACCGACCTGCGCTCCGCCGTCCACGAGGTGCGACGCCTCGTGGACGACCTTCGCCCCGTGGCCGTCGACGATCTGGGGTTGATAGCTGCCTTGGAGGTGCGGGCTGCCCAGGCCGTACGACGGGCCGACGGAGCTCCCCTCGATGTCAGGCTTGAGACGGATCTCGACGGGCCCCTTCCGGCCGCCCTCGAGGTCGCTGCCTACCGCATCGCCACCGAAGCGCTGACGAACATCGTGCGCCACTCCACGGCGTCGCGAGCAAGGATCAGGGTGGGTGTTCGCGACGGTGCCCTCGAGGTCGAGGTCGTGGACGACGGCTCGATGCAACAGTGGGGAAGCGGGGTCGGCACCACGAGCATGCGTGAGCGAGCGGAGGAGCTCGGCGGGATCTGCGAGCGCGGGCCGGGTCCGGACGGCGGCTTCGTGCGCGCTGTCATCCCGATCGTGGCGTCATGATCCGTGTCGTGGTCGCCGACGATCATCCGGTCATGCGCGACGGGCTTGCGGCGCTGCTCGGTTCGCTGGAGGGAATCGAGGTGGTTGCCCGAGCGGCAGATGGCCGGGAGGCCCTGAGAGAGGCGGTCCTTCACCGGCCCGACGTGGTGCTGCTCGACCTGCAGATGCCCGGTACCGACGGGTTCCAGGCGTTGCGCGAGCTGTCCCGCTGCCTGCCGGACACACCGGTGTGTGTCCTGACGATGTTCACCGACGACGACTCGCTGTTCGCCGCCATGCGCGCCGGCGCACGCGGCTACGTCCTCAAAGGCGCCGAGCAGGAGGAGATCGAGCGAGCAGTGCGGGGCGTTGCGGCCGGCGAAGCCGTCTTCGGGCCCAGCGTCGCGAAGCGCGTGCTCGCCCAGCTCACCGCGCCGCCGAGGCCGGCAGACCCGTTCCCCCAGCTCACACCGCGGGAGAGAGAGGTCCTCGACCTGGTGGCGTCCGGCCGGTCCACCCGCGAGGTGGCGGATCGCCTCGGGCTGGCCACGAAGACCGTCGGCAACGTGGTCTCCAACATCCTGACCAAGCTCCAGCTCACCGATCGAGCGCAGGCGGCGATCGTGGCCAGGGAAGCCGGTATGGGCGGGTCGGACGTGCCAGGCAGCGGAACGACTGCCTGACCGGCGACGCCCGTAGGGAACGGGCCCGGGGCCCGGGCCCCACCCCACCTGCGCTGGCTCCGCTCACCCGCGTCCCAGCAGGCGACGGTGCTCGCGCTGGTCGAAGCGCGACGTCTCGAAGTCGTGCCCGCGGAGGTCGCCCGTGCGACCTCGTTCCTGCGTCCGGCCGGGGAACGCCTGTAGCAGTTGCTGGTGCTTACAGTGTCGTCGTCAGGTGCGGCATTTGACCGCCCACGACGCGCTCGCAGCCAGGCAGACAGGACGCAAGAAATCCGGCCGGGACGGCGAACGCCGAGGGCGCCCGACGGTCCCGACAATCCGTTTCCACAGCTCAGACCATGTGTCCGGGCTTCTACCGGCGACGACCAACGACCACCGGAACCCCGCGTGATCGTCCTGCATCAACACGTAGCGAGGCAGCCCGATCGCTCGATGAGGCTCGTGACTGACGCCGCTTCGCAGTGGACCCCGGGTCGGAAGGTCAGGTCGGGTGGCCGCTTCGGCCGAGTCCGGCTTTCCGTGCCTTGACGATGGCTTCGGCTCGATGTGCGACCTGAAGTTTGTCGAGGATCACCGTGATGTTGTTGGCGATGGTCTTGGGGGAGAGGAAGAGCTTCTTGCCGATCTCGGGGTTGGTCATGCCGGCTGCGACACCGTCGAGGATCTCGCGCTCACGCTCGGTGAGTTCGGGGAATACGTCGATTCGGTGTCCTGGGCGGAGGAACCACTTCTGCATTCGCTTGGCGAGCACGGCGCCGAAGACAGCCTGACCGGCGGCAGCGGCCATGATCGCAGCCACGATGTCGGTTCCGTCGGATCCCTTGAGGAGATAGCCCGAAGCGCCCGATGCGACAGCCTCGAAGACGACCGCGTCGTCGTCGTACATCGTGAGGACCAGCACCGAGGTGCGCGGCGACGCCGCGAGCACCTGTTTGGTCGCCTCGATGCCGTTCATGGTTGGCATCTGCAGGTCCATCAGAACGACGTCCGGCTTCACCTCGCTGCAGATCACCACGGCTTCGGACCCATCGGATGCCTCGCCCACGATCTCCAGGTCGGGCTGCGCATCGATCACCGCCCGCATGCCCTGGCGCACCAGCGGGTGATCGTCGACGAGCACGACCGTCGTCACAGTTGTCTCCTCGGGTACGTGGCCTTGATGTGGAAGCCGTTCGGTCCTGAACTGGCCAGGAGTGCTCCACCCAGCTCGGCGGCACGCTCGTGCATGGCGGTGAGACCGATTCCGGCGTACCAGGTGTCGGACACCGGTCCGTCGTCATCGATGTTCAGCACCACGTCGGCACGCGTCTGTGTGATCGACACGACGCAGCTCTGGGCCGGACTGTGCCGCACCACGTTCGTGAGCGCCTCGGTGGCGGTTCGATACACCGCGACCTCGATGGCGGCAGAGAGGGCCAACTCGTCATCGACGTGGAGTGTGACCTTCGTGGTGGAGCCTTCGGCGAGCACGGCCAGCTGTGTCCGAAGTGCGCCGGCCAGGCCGAGCTCGTCGAGAGCGGGGGGACGGAGCCCGTAGACGAGACCGCGGAGGTCGGAGATCACCTCGGCGGACGCCTGGCGTGCTGTGGATAGGTATTCGAGTGCTTTGTCGGGATCGGTCGCCAGCTGTGTCTGCACGGCGTCCAGGTTGAGGCGCAGCCCGGTGAGCAGTGGCCCGAGACCGTCGTGCAGGTCTCGGCGCAGTCGGCGACGCTCCTCCTCGTGGACCTCGATCAAGGTGCGGCGCGAGACCAGGGGCCCGATCTTGCGGCGACGGGGCACGGGCGCACCTGACCAGAGCTGATAGCGGAGTACGGGAATGAGGAGGGTTGCGACGAAGATGAGCGGCTCGATCACGTCGGCCGCCGCTGGCAGTGCCTCTGCGGCCGCGAAAGGAAAGAGTGCTAGCGAGGCGGCCGCGCCGGCGGCGCGCCACTGCAGCTGCTGCCGCTCGACGCCGGACGCCTGGAAGCAACGCACGACGACCCCGATGCCGGCCATGGCGCCGAGCAGGAGGATCAGCGGGATCAGGGCCGTGGAGGCGTTTCCGACCGCCGTGATCCAGGTGCCGTCGAAGGAACGTCGTGTCGGCAGCGGCTGGCCCAGCGCTTCGCCGACATCTGTGGCGACCGAGTCGCCGACGTAGCTGGCGACCACGCCGATCGCGATGCCGTAGCACAGACCACGGTCGAGCCATCGGCCGAGCGAGCTTGATGGGCGCCCTGAAGGAAACCGCACGTTGATGATGCCGGCCATTGCCGTAGGGACCCATTGCAGCACGCCGAGGCCGACCCCCCACGCAGGAAGCTGACCTCCACGACCACCATGGGCAAGGGACAGGCACGGCACGCCGAGTCCGACGAGGAGGACATCGGCCGTTGCTGCCAGGCCGAGCAGCCAGCCGAAGGGCAAGTCGGGCCGCCGCGCGATCAGGACCGCGCCGGCAGTTCCGAAGCACACCAGCTCGGCCGTCGTCGTCTCTGGATCGTTGAGGAGCTTCGCGCCCACCGCGTGCGTGCGATCGACCCACGTCGCCGTGATCGCCGCGCCGACAGACAGGACGAGCAGCGCGGCAGCTAACGCGGCCGCGTGGCGCTGGGAGAAGGAAGGCACCGTCGTCTCGATGTCACCAGCATGACGACCGGCGGCGGCGATGGACAGGGCTTCGCGGAGACGCGGGAACTCTTCCCGGCCGCTCGTGATCGTGGTCTCTGGTTGCGGGCACGGCCGCTCGACGACCGTGGGAGTGCCGCATCGGTCGTACTGAAGGAGAGTCGCCATGACAATCGTGAAATGGGCTGCAGTCGTTGTCACCCTGCTCATGGGCCTGGCCAATCTCGGCCAGACTGCCCAAGACGTCAGCGTCGCCCTCAAGGTCCTCGGGGTCGTTCTTGGGCTCGCCGCACTTGTCGCCGTCGTGGGGGTGCTCGCACGACGGCGTTGGGGCGCCGCAGCCATCATCGCGATCGGGGCGGGGAACCTCGGGGCCGCGATCATCGGGGCAGTGGCAGGAGTGGACGGCTGGCCCATCGGACTCGTGCTCGCCGCACTCGGCATCGTCTTCGGCGGGGTCTACGCGCCGACCGGCTCGGCGATGGCCGCATGAGCGCCAGTGTCGCGACGCCGTCAACGGAGAAGGTGCATGACGCGCGTGGGCTCTGGCGTGTCCTGCTCGCCGTCGTCGTCCCTGTCCCATGGTTGGCCAAGGGCATCCAGTACATCGTCCTGGAGCCGACGTACGACCACAGCGCAGAGCAGATCAAGGCGTGGACGAACAACCGGGACTACAGCTGGTTGCAATGGCTCGACGCTCTCTTCGTCGTCCTGGTGATTCCCTCCATCCTCGCCATGGTGTTGGTCTCGCGCCGAGGCGCACCGCGGCTCACCACCTGGGCCACGATCGTGATGGGGGGTGGATTCCTGATGGTGCTGCCCCTCAGCATCGGCGGCGACGCGCTCGTATGGGTGGCCGCACGGAAGGGCTACGACCCCGTTCCGACAGGAAAGTTCATCGACGCGCTCCAAGCCGATCCGCGGGTCGGGCTCGGCGGTTTGGGCTTCATCGTCGCGATCGTCTTCGGCTCCATTCTCCTCGGTCTCGCTCTCTGGAACAGCCGAGCGGTGCCCGCCTGGGCGGCCGCCCTCGTCGGGCTGGGCGGTTGCACACACCCGTTCCTGTCCTTCGAGCACCACGTCCATGGCGCGGGTCTGGTCGTGCTCGCTCTCGGGTGTGCCGCCGTCAGTTCCGCCCTGGTGAGGATGAGCAACGACCAGTTCGACCTGCCGCCGACGGGCCTCCAGCGATGACCTCCGCAGATGGGGGGTCGACGTTCATGGGCCCCCAGAGCGCCCGCGCGACCGACGCATCCGGTCAGCACGAGGCGCTCGGTCGCTACCTGCGCGCTGTCCTCGACGAGCCCGCGGACGGGGTGGCGCGAGAGTTCGACCGCCTGCGATGCGCTCGCAACCAGGACCGCCACGAGGCGAAGCCGGTGGGTGCCACGGTGACCGAGAAGGCCGAGCAAGTCGCCGGACGCTGTTCGACGCCGCCCTCGCCGAGCCGCAGGCCAGCGAACGCACAGATAGCGATGAGCGGCCGGAACCGCTCGTCAGCCACGGCCATGACCTGCCCGACCTCCTCGGGACGGGGATCGACATGGCGGCCTCTGCGCGGCGACCGCGGGCAAGGCCTACGCCGTCGGGGGGACGTGCTTGCGGTGCTGGCGCTGGTGGACGGCACACTGCACCAGGTCGGCTACGTGGTCTCGCTGCTCTTCCAGTACGCCGCTGACGTGCCCGCGTCGGTGCCGATCGACCGGTCGAGCCGGTCATCCTGTTGCTCTACGCGGCGCGACCGTGCTCCTACCGTCGACGGGGTCCCCGGGCGTACCTGCCCTCCGGTCGATGTGCCGAGGAAGGGCCTACGGCCCTGGCGACGGGACAATCCTGTGCCGACACTTGGCACACACAGCCAACGCGTGGTGAGGAGGTGTGCCGGTGGATCGCTGCGGCCTTGGCGCAGGGACCAGTCGTTCGGCCGCTGCACCTGGCTGCCCTCCTGGGTCCCGTCGTGGGCTTGGTCGCGGTGCTCGGCAAGGACTCGCCCCCCGGGCTATCGGGGTGCGCTCCTTCGTCGGACGCTGGACGTGCGGGGTGTGCGACCGGCTTGGTGGCTTGCGGTCATGGGGGTGGGTGCCGGGCCTGCTCTCGTCGCCGCGGTGTCTGCCCATGCCCTGGGCAACACCATCGGCGAGTTGCTGGAGACCGGACTGGTGGCGACCTTCGCCGAAGCTCGCGGTGACCGGCCTTGCAGCCGCGGCGGTGCTGCTCGCGTGGGCTCGCGAAGATGATGACCACCGGGCCGTCGCTGATCGCCGTCCGGGTGGCGCCCATGACATCAGCACCCCGACAGCAGGTGTCTCGGGGACCAAAGCAGGCGCTCTTCGGGACTTTAGGCCGCAGTCTGAGCGGCCGTGCCCGCATAGGTGCGGCGTCGGCGGGATCGGTCCAGGGCCCTGACTCCCCGTAGGTCGCCTGCCTCCCGTGACCGCTCGGACAGGCACTCGACGGGCGCTCGCCCGCCGACTGAGCGGGGTCCGGCGGTGAACCAGGCGGGAGTGCCTGTCCGAGGGGTCGCTGCGAGTCGGCTGCGACCGCGCGGCGGCATCGGTCGGGGGTCGAGCGTCCTGCGCGCGTGGGAGCGGCGGAATCGGCGGAGTGGATCGGCGAGGAGGGGTGATGACCACGCTCGAGCAGCGAGTCTCTCAGGAGGCACCGACAAGGCGGTCGCGGCGCACAGCCATGAGCTGTGCAAGGTGTACGGCGAGGGCGACACCCTCGTGGTCGCCCTCGATCACGTCACGGTCGAGTTTCCGGCCGGGGCGTTCACAGCGATCATGGGGCCGTCGGGATCCGGCAAGTCCACCCTGATGCACGTGATGGCGGGCCTCGACAACCCAACCTCGGGTCGCACGTGGATCGGTGACACGGAGCTCAGTGGACTGAGTGACGACGAGCTCACGCGGTTGCGTCGCGACGAGCTCGGGTTCGTCTTCCAGTCCTTCAACCTCGTGCCCACGCTCACCGCACTGGAGAACCTCACGCTGCCGATGGACATCGCCGGTCGCAGGCCCGACCGGGCCTGGCTGGACGAGGTGGTGCGAACCCTGGCCATCGGCGATCGACTGACCCACCGACCCGCTGAGCTCTCAGGCGGTCAACAGCAGCGGGTGGCGTGCGGCCGGGCCCTCGCCAGCCGCCCCAGGATCGTCTTCGCCGACGAACCCACCGGCAACCTCGATTCCCGCAGCGGCGCCGACATCCTGGCCTTCCTGAGGCGGTCGGTCGATGACCTGGACCAGACAGTGGTCATGGTCACCCACGACCCGGTGGCCGCGTCGTACGCCGATCGGGTGCTGTTCCTCGCTGATGGCCGGATCGTGCACGACATGGCGGAGCCCACGGCGGCACGGGTGCTGGAACGGATGAACACCTTCGAGTCGGACGCGAAGGAGTAGGTGATGCTTCGCGTCTCGTGGCGCAACCTGTGGGCGCACAAGGTGCGCCTGTTCCTCAGCGGTGCTGCGGTGGTGCTGGGCGTTGCCTTCGTCTCAGGGACGCTGGTGTTCACCGACACGCTGGAGCAGACGTTCACGAGCCTGTTCGAGAACACCTCCAGCGACGTCACGGTCTCCCCCAAGGCGGCCTTCGACGCCGGACTCGCGGGCACCTCGATCGGCGGGTCCGCTCCGTCGATGCCCGAGTCGGTGGTGTCCGAGGTGCGCGCTGTCGACGGGGTCGCACTCGCCGAGGGCAACGTACAGGCCGAAGGTGTGTACGTGATCAACAAGGACGGCCACGTCCTGAACACCGGCGGAGCACCCGGCATCGGCGTCAACTGGTCGAACCAGCCGGACCTCAGCTCGATGACCCTGGTCAAGGGGCGTTCACCCCGCGGTGAGGACGAGGTGGCACTCGACACCGGCACCATCGAGAAGACCGGCTACCGGATCGGCGACACCGTGCCCCTGGTCACGACCGGTCCGCGCGTGCAGGCGCATCTGGTCGGCGTCCTGCGGTTCGGCAAGAGCGGCGGGCTCGCCGGGGCCTCGCTGACCGCCTTCGACATGCGCACCGCCCAACGGTTGCTGCTCAAGCCTGGCCGGGTGTCCGGCGTGAGCGCGGTGGCCGAGGACGGGGTGACCGACCAGAAGCTGGCCGACCGGATCAGCGCAGCGCTCGGCGCGGACTTCGAGGTCAAGACGAAGTCGCAGCAGGCACAAGACCTGGCGGCACAGCTCGAGGACAGCCTGCAGTTCATCAGCACGTTCCTGCTGGTCTTCGCCGCCGTGGCGTTGTTCGTCGGAACCTTCTTGATCCTGAACACGTTCTCGATGCTGGTCGCCCAGCGCACCCGCGAGCTGGCACTGCTCCGTGCCCTCGGAGCGAGCCGGCGACAGACGACCGGTTCGGTGCTCGGCGAGGCCCTCGTGCTGGGCGTGCTCGGCTCGGTCATGGGGCTCTTCCTCGGCTACGGGTTGGCGCTGGCGCTCAAGGTGCTGTTCGGCCGGTTCGGCCTCACCCTGGACGGTGACCTCGTCTTCGCACCCGCCACCGTCGCCTGGTCGCTCGGCATCGGCGTGCTGGTCACACTGGCAGCGGCCTACCTGCCGGCACGCCGTGCCTCACGAGTGCCGCCGGTCGTCGCCATGAATGCCGACGTGCCGGAGCGGCACCGCTCCCTGCGACTGCGGCTGCTCATCGGAGCGCCCTTCGCCGTCGGCGGGGCAGGGGCTCTGGTGCTGGGCCCGAGAGTACTCGACGGGAACACAGCAGCAGCCGTGGCCGGAGTCGGCGGCTACGCGCTCGTGATCGGCGCCATCGTGTTGAGCCCGCTGCTGGCCCGACCGTTCGTGCGCATCGTCGGGGCCCCGATGCCACGCCTGGGAGGCAAGACCGGCCAGCTGGCGCGGGAGAACGCCATGCGCAACCCACGCCGCACGGCGACCACCGCCTCCGCTCTGATGATTGGTCTGGCACTCGTGACCGGCTTCAGCATCATCGGCGCGTCGATGAAGGCGTCCGTGGACGCCGCCATCGGCAACACCATGCAGGCCGACTACGTCGTCTCGACGTCCGTGGCCCAGCCGTTCACCCCCAAGATCGCCGACCAGCTCGCTGCCACCACGGGAGTGGCATCTGTGACCCGCACCCGTTTCGGGATCGGGCAGTTCGACGGCGAGCAGTCGGTGCTGGTCGCCTACGACGCCAACACCGTCGACCGGTCCCTCGACGTCGACTTCGATGCCGGCGACTTCGACGGGATGCGCGGCAACGGGCTGCTGGTGGATGCGGCGGTCGCCCAGCGGCGTGGCTGGCACGTCGGCGACACCGTCACCCTCGTCACCCAGAACGGTCGGAACCGGGCGCTGCGGATCGGTGGCACCTTTGAGCGCAACAACGCGCTCGGCACCTACGTGATCTCAACGCGGACCTACACCGCCATGGGTGGCGCACCCATGGACCGCTACGTCTACGTCAACCTCGCCCGCGGCGCCGGCGCCGCCACCCGAAAGGCGATCGAGAACGTCACCGCCGCCTACCCCGTCGTCGGCCTCAAGAGCCCCGCGCAGTTCCAGCAGGAGGAGCGCGCCCAGGTCGACCAGTTGCTCACGATGGTCAACGCCCTGCTGGTGCTCTCGGTCCTGATCGCCGTCCTTGGCGTCGTGAACACTCTCGCTCTGTCGGTGATCGAACGGACCCGTGAAATCGGCTTGCTGCGTGCCGTCGGCATGCGCAGACGCGACGTGCGCCGCATGGTCCGCTGGGAGTCCGTCGTCATCTCGCTGTACGGCGCCGCAGCTGGGGTGGTCATCGGTGTACTGTTCGGGGCCGGCATCACCGGAGCACTGCGTTCACAAGGCATCACCGAGGTGATCGTCCCAGTCGGACAGCTGACCGCCTTCCTCGTGCTCGGCGGAGCCATCGGTGTCGTCGCGGCGATCCTTCCAGCACGACGAGCGGCTCGCCTGCAGGTGCTCGACGCCATCGCTGCCCAGTGAACGATTGCCGCCGACAGCCGATTTCCGCGGTCCGCTTCGGTGTACCGCCGCGCAGGCACGAGGCCTCCCTTTACACTGGCGGTTCGCGAGCCGCCACCGGGGGAGGGTCTACATGCCCCCCGAGCAGCGCCGGCAGGAGCCCGACCGTTGCGCGAGCAGCGCGGATGCGACGATCCCTGACGACCTGGTCTCGATGCTCGACCAGCTCGCGGGCACGATCGTCGAGGCCCTCGGGTTCGGGGTTGCGGCGGTCAATATCGCCCGCCCTGACGGTTCCCTGGAGGTCGTCTCTGTGGCTGGCCACCCCGGGGCCCGCAGGACACTGCTCGGCCATGTCGACACGGCCGAGACGTGGGACCAGGTGCTGTCGAGGAGTGAGCCGTGGGGGCGCCTGCGGTTCGCTGACCATCGAAACGAGGAGGCCGACGCGGCCACCCTCACCTGGATCCCCGACGTGGAGCCGATCGACGCGGAGGACGCGTGGCACCCCGAGGACGCTCTGTTCGCACCTCTGACCTCGGCAGATGGGACCCGGCTGGGCATTCTCTCGGTGGACCTGCCACATGACGGTCGACGCCCCGACGAAGCAAGCCGTCGGTCACTGGAAGCATTTGCGATGGCCACGGCGCTGGCGATCGAGCACTCCACACTCCGCTCCTGGGCCGAGGCCTCCCACAGGATCTCCCAGGAGCTCGCCACCCGCGACCCGCTGACTGGCGTCGGGAACCGCTCGATGATGATCCAACGCCTCGGGCACGCTGCCTCCGCACGCGCCGATCAGCGCGAGCTGCTAGCCCTGGTCTTCATCGACCTGGACGGGTTCAAGAGCATCAACGATGCTCACACGCATGCGACTGGTGACCATATCCTCCAAGAAGTGGCAAAGCGCATCCAGACCGTCGTCCGGCCTCACGACACCGTCGTACGGTGGGGTGGCGATGAGTTCCTCGTGCTCCTCGAGAAGCTCGATGATGAGGCATCCGGCCGACAGGTCGCCGAGCGGATCACAAGAATCGTTGCCGACCCCATCCTCTACGCCGGACTGACGCTAGGCGTCACTGCGAGCGTGGGGCTGGCGTTCGGCGCGGCAGGCCTTCAGATGGACCCCGACGCGCTGGTACGCCACGCTGACACCGCCATGTACCAGGTGAAGAAGGACGGACGCAACGGGTGCGCGGTCTATGTCCCCACCCTCGCGGACCGATGACATTCGGTGCGGTCGAGCTTCTCCTGCGCACCTGCCCGCCGCCCATAGGGGTGCCGAAGCGTCGCATCGCGGACGGGCATTCGGAGCGCCAGCGTCCCGAGCGACCGCCGAACGTGAACTCACAGCAGACAGGCGTCCGCGGGACAAGCTCCACACTGAAAGGTCGGCGGTGTCACCACTCCCCGCGACGCACGGGAGGCTTCGACGTGCCCAGGGCACCCTTCACCAGCGCTGAGGTGACGACCTTCAGCGACCACCAGCAACGCAACCGCCGCATGCAGTAACCGTATGGGTTCGGGAGTGAACCACATCGTGTTGGTTGCGTCACTGCAAGTATCGCGCGTAAGCGGGTATGAGCAGTGAATGTTCACTGCATTCATCTGGGGCGTGGTCGCTGCGGTCTCGCTGACTCTCGGTGCCGTCTTGGCTCTCCTGCGGGACTGGCGCTCGGGCCTGGTCGGTGGAGTCATGGCCTTCGGTGCGGGCGCCTTGATCTCGAGTGTCGCCTTCGAGCTCGCCGAGGAAGGGCTGCGGATCGGCGGCCCGATCTCCGTCGCGGTGGGACTCGGGCTGGGCGCTCTAGCGTTCTTCTTCGCCGACCGTGCTGTGACCAGTATCGGTGGCCGTTCGGGCGGGGGGTCGGCGGGACTGCCGCTGGCGTTGGGGTCTCTCCTGGACGGGATCCCTGAGCAGGCTGTCCTCGGTATCGGTCTGGCCACCGGCAAGGGGATCAGCGTTGCCCTGCTCGTGGCCATCTTCATCTCGAACCTCCCTGAGGCGATCGGGTCGGCCAGCGACATGCGCAGCGGGGGCAAGTCGCGTGGCGGCGTGCTCACGCTGTGGGGGGCGGTCACCGTGATGTGCGCCTTGGCCACCCTGGGTGGCTATGCACTCGCCCAGTCGGTGGGGGGCCAGGTCAAGGCTGGTATCGACGGTTTCGCCGCCGGCGCCTTGCTCGTGATGCTGGTTGACTCGATGATCCCCGAGGCGAAGGGGAAGGCCGGCAACCTCGCCGGGCTCCTCACCGTCCTCGGCTTCGCGGTCGCAGCGGGCCTGTCCAACCTCGCCTGACAGGCAGCCCGCTGGTCACGTGGCAGCACGGCGGCGCGTCCGGCACCCTCGGGCCCAGGCCGACGCCTCACGGCCTGCATAGCGAGCCGCAGTGACCGGGAGGCTCTCGGGGCGGGTGATCGAGGTCGATCACTGGCGAACCGAGCCGATCGCGACCTCTACGTGGGTCGTGGGTGAACACCACGACGCGGGTGTCGAAGCGGACGTGGCGCAGGCCATCCTCCTCGATGTGCCTGACCGGTGGCGGATCATCGAGAGCGGGGCCGCCAGGACGACGTCTGGCGGGCGGGTGGCACATCTGACGGTTGACCGCGTGACAGTCGAGATGCGCGACTGGCTGGCTCGTCAACCGGAGGGCGCCGTGCGGTTGTCCTGGTTCATCGCGGACACCGGCGAAGCGGCAGAGGCACAGCCCGCGTCCAGCGCCCGCGGTCGATGAGCGGTCGCTCGCTGGGGTCGGTCAGGTTGCGGTGTGGTGGCGATGCGGCGTGCCGGCGTCCACGCGATGCGCAGCATGATCCGCGTGCGAGAGCGCCTCGTTCAGCAGGCGTTGGACATGGCTGTTGGCAGCCGCGTAGTAGGCGAAGGTTCCCTCTCGACGCACGTTGACCAGTCCGGCCAGGCGGAGCTTGGCGAGGTGCTGGCTCACGGCTGAGGGACTGGCGTCGATGAGCTCGGCGAGGCAGTTCACCGACGACTCGCCCTGCAACAGGGCCACGAGGATCTTGATCCGGTTCTTGTCGCTGAGCATGCGGAACGCGTCGGCGGCCACCTGGACGTCCGAGTCGTCGGGCATCTGGAAGACCGGGTTCCCGTCGTGCACCACGTCAGCATAGTCACAGACTTGCTTGTATGCGTTGTCACGCAGATACTCAGGCATAATGACTACAGAGCATCCCGAGACCAATCCCTCGCACGAGGTCCACCTCCACGACGACCCTGAGGACCTCGGACATTCGCACGGCCTCGTCGATCCCTCGATCGTCCGCTCCCGGGCCGGGGTCAAGGCCGTCGGACTGAGCCTGGCCGTTCTCCTCGTCGCCTCCCTGACGCAGCTCGTCGTGTTCTGGCTCAGTGGCAGCGTCGCCCTGCTGACGGACGTCATCCATAACGGCGGGGATGCTCTGACCGCCATCCCGCTCGGGATCGCCTTCCTGGTACGGAGTCGCAGGGGAGAGCAGTGGGCGGGCTACTTCGTGGTCGCCGTCGTACTCGCCAGCGCCCTCCTCGCCTTGGTCCAGGTGATCGAGCGCTTCGTCCACCCGCAGACCCCCACGCACCTGTGGGCGCTTCTCATGGCCGGGATCGTCGGCGTGGTGGGAAACGAGGTAGCCGCTGTCATCCGCTGGCGAGCCGGCAAGCGCCTCGGCTCCCTTGCGCTGATCGCCGACGGCAACCACGCCCGCGCCGACGGCTACGTCAGCGGGGGCATCATCCTCAGCACGGCCTTCATCGCCCTCGGAGTCCCGATCGCGGACCCGATCATCGGCCTCATCATCACCGCTCTGATCTTCCACACCACGTGGGAATCGTGGGTGACGATCAGGCGAGGCTGACCGCTGCACCCCGATGGGCTGATATCGCCTCTCGCGCGACGAGGGCCACGAGCGGATCGGACTGGACGCCCAGATGCGCGCCCGGACGTCCCGGCGCAGACTGGGAGCCGCGGACCGGGAAGGTCTCCTCAGGGAGCCGGAGGATCTGCAGCGAGCGGCACTGAGTGCTTTCCTCACCGGCCGGGACGAGGTCGCCGAAGCCATGTGGTCGCGGGCCTACGACGCCTTCTGCGACCGCGGGGAGGTCCGGTCCGCCGCCCGCTGCGCGTTCTGGCTCGGACTGGTGCTCATGGTCGGGCGGGGTCAGGAGGCCCGAGGAGGCGGCTGGATCGCGCGCGCCCATCGGCTGCTCGAGGAGCGGGCGCCGGGTGACTGTCCGGAATGGGGATACGTGCTCCTCCCGGATGCACTGCGTGCGCTCGACGAGGACGATCCGGCCGTCGCCCACGTCGCGTTCGGTGAGGCGGTGTCCGTCGGACAGCGGTTCGAGGACGTCGACCTGGTCACTCTCGGACGCCTCGGCCAGGGCCAGGCACTGATCCGGCTCGACGAGGCACCCCGAGGGATGGCGCTGCTCGACGAAGCCATGCTGGCCTTCGACACCGGCTTGGTGTCGCCGATCGCCTCCGGCCTCGTCTATTGCGCGGTGATCCTGGCCTGCCGGCAGGTCTTCGACCTCCGACGGGCCCAGGAATGGACCGAGGCGTTCGGCAGGTGGTGCGATAACCACCGCGGTCACCGGTGTGCGGCTGCGGTCCGAGACGGACCCGACGGAGGAACGCACGCTTGGCGCGGACCTTGTCGTCGACACGACCGGCCGGGGATCCCGGTCGCCGCGGTGGCTGGACGACCTGGGATACGGACGTCCGCAGGAGCAGCGTCTCAAGGTGGACCTGCACTACGCCACGCGGCTGTTCCGTGGTGGTCCGGCAGATCTCGGCGGCTGCGGCAACGTGCTCGTCGACATCCCTCCCGACGGGACGCGAGGAGGGGTGGCACTGGCTGTCGAGGACGAGCGGTGGCTGGTCACCCTCATCGGGATGGCCGGTGAGCGGCCGCCCACCGAGCTGGACGGGTTCATCGACTACGCCGCCAGCCTCCCGGTCGCTGACCTCCACGACATCGCCAGCGGCGGCGAACCCGTCGGGGCGGCCTCCCAACGAGCGTTCCCGGCGTTGTGCTGGCGACGGTACGACCGTCTGCCCCGGCTCCCCGAGGCGTACGTCGTCAGCGGCGACGCCGTCTGCTCCTTCGACCCCCGATTCGGCCAAGGCATGACCGTGGCGATCATCGAGGCCATGGAGCTCGGCCGGGTTCTCGACGAGCACGGGCTGCACCGCACGGGTGTGGGGCTGTTGTCGGCAGCTCAGTGGGTGGTGCAGGACGCGTGGGACATGGCGACGGGGTCGGACCTGGCCAACCCACGGGTCGACGGTCCCAGGCCGCTGTCGCTGCGAGTGAGCAACGCCTACATGCAGCGGCTGCTGCCGGCGGCGCACGAGGACCCGACGGTGGCCGCGACCTTCATCCGTGTCATCGGCATGCTGGCTCGTCCCTCGGAGCTGATGCACCCGCGCATCCTCGCGCGCGTGCTGGTGGGACGCCGCCGCGCCGCCCGATCGGGCGACGATCGGACGGTCTCGAGCCCCTGAGCGCGCCGACGCATCAGCATCGGCCTGCCCCGGGTGCTCACGGCGCGTGCACGCGGATGTTCATCGTGTCGGTCTGGTCGCCCCACGACAGGTCGAGGTGCCAGCAGCCGGGTGTGGGCAGGTCCAGGTACGACGGTCCCGGCGCCTGGAGCCTGACGACGGTGGGCGTGGCACCGGGGCTGCGCCGGGCCTTGATGGTGAGCGAGCCCGCTGCCGGCCCTCGCGACCCACAGCACCTTGTTGAAGTGGTCGGCCGACACCGGAGCGGTGAGCGGCTCGCCGAAGACGATCGCCACGATAAGGCCTTCGTCTCCGAGCACGGAGGGCATCTCGGGCCGGGACTCGGAGAACCCTGCGCGGGCCCAGGCCGGCAGCACGGCGACCGGGGTGCTGGCCGGACAGGAGTAGGCCTCGTCGCCGTGGCCTGACGACGTCGGTCCGGGCGAGGAGTCCGAGCCGCCGGAGGCGCCGACGGCCCACAGGACGCCCACCGCGACCAGCGATGCGACCCCCAGCAGCACGGTCGTCCGTCTGCGGCGGCGCCTCGCTCGGCGGCGCAGGGTCCCGGAGAGGTCGGGGTCGTGCGGGGCCCGGTCGGCCATCGCGGTCAGGCCCTCCCGCAACCGGGCGTCCCACTCGAAGTCGTCGGTCTTCTGGTCGTCCATCAGCCTCCACCCGTCTCCTGCTCGGACCGCAGGAAGGCCCGAAGCCCGCCCAGGCCGCGGCTTGCGTGGGTGCGGACCGTCGCGGGTGTGCAGCCCAGGACGGTGGCGATCGCACCGTCGTCGTAGCCCTCGTAGTGGCGCAGCACGATCACTGCCCGCTGTCGGGGGGTCAGCGTGGTCAGCGCCCGGGTCAGCTCGTCACGGAGCACGACGCGGTGCGCGGGGTCGCCGGAGGGGTCGGAGCCACGGTCGGGGATCTCGGCCAGCGGGCGCTCGGAGCTGCTGCGCCGCCGCTTCCAGTCCACGAAGGTCGTCGTCATGATGCGGCGCACGTAGAGGTCCGGCTGGTCGGCTCGCACGACCCACCACCATCGCCGGTAGGCCTTCATCAACGCCGTCTGCACGAGGTCTTCGGAGGCCTGGACGTCGCCGGTCAGCACGTAGGCGTAGCGCTCCAGCGCCCGCCCGCGAGCCGCCACATAGTCGTCGAACTCCACGGTCCCTCGATCCTGGGGTCAAGCCTCCACCCCTTCAAGACGAGTCTCGACCCAGCGTTGTTGAGAGGCGGCGCTCGTGGGCGAGACGCGCCGGGTCTCAGGCTCGCCGCGTCACGGTGTGACAGGAGAACTCACGCCTTCCATGTGAGAGCCCGCATCCGGCAGGGCGGCACCGAAGGAGCACCCATGACCAGCCTCGCCGACGCCGTACCGTCGACCGTGCAGCGCAGCGTCGCCGACTTCGTCACCTTCCTGGAGACCAGCGGGCGCACGGTGCCGGACGGCCTCTTCGGCCCCGGTGTCTTCGCAGACCTCACCTTCCCCACCTGGCGGGTCCAGGTCGAGGGTGGCGAGGCGCTGGCCCGGGCACGTCGACGGATGCACCCGCAGCCGGGAACGGTGCGTCTGGAGAAGGTCGTCGCCACCGCCAGTGGATGGGCGGTCAAGCTGGAGGAGCGGTGGGAGGACGGCGGCAGGCAGTGGTACTGCCGCGAGGGCTTCATCGCCGACCTGGACGAGGAGGGTCGGATCACCGACTTCACGCTCTACTGCACCGGCGACTGGGACGAGGAACGCGTGGCTGAGCATGCGCGGGCGGTCACGCTTCTGCGGCCCTAGCAGGCTGGCTAGGGCCGTGCCACGATGGCTGGCATGGGGACCCGCGAGGTCGACGGTGCCGCGGAGGCGGCACTCGACCTCGCTGGTGCCCACCTCTTCGGCGCTGAGCCGGGGCGGATACCTGCGGTGCTGCACGAGGCCTACGTGGGCTCTCGCGACGAGGGGACGAGAGCGCGGCTCGCCGCGGCACTGGCGCGGTGCTGGGCCTACGCGGGTGAGCATGCTCGCGCCGTACCCTTCTCGGCGGCGGCGATCGAGCACGCCGATGCGGACGGAGACCCCTTGGTCCGGGCGGATGCGCTGGATGCCGCACTGGCCACGCACTGGGGACCCGACGAGCTGGACGTACGACGAGAGCTCGCGACGAAGCTGGCCGACGCGGCCGCACATGTGCTCGACCCGGACGCGCGCACCCGGGCCCACGTGTGGCTCCTGACCGTCGCCGCCGAGACGCTCGACGTGGCCGAGATGAACCGTCAGGTGCGCGCTCTCGAGCGGCTCGGAGAGGAGTCCAGGAAGGCCAGGTTCTATGCCGCCTCCCGCCGACTGATGCTGGATCTGATGCAGGGTCGGACCGACACCATCGAGCCGCTCGTCGGCATCGCGGAGACCGCTCTGGCCGGGCTGGAGCTGCCCGACGGGTTCATGGTGGTGGCCTGCATGCGCGCCTACGGCGCATGTCAGTCCGACAACCGAGCGCCGGAGATCCTCGACGTCGCCAGGATGGGTGCCCGCCTGGCCGAGTCCGAGGGCATCCGCGTGCTCTACGCAGAGATCGGGTGGATCTGTCAGGGACTCGGGATGCACGAGGATGCCCGCCGGCTCGTCGAGACCTTCGACAGCGACACGCTTGCGCGTCTGCCGCGCGACTACAACTACCTGCTCACCTTGCAGCTCGCGCTCGACGTCGCGCTCGAGCAAGGGCTGACCCGTCTGGTGAAGGCGATCACACCCCAGCTGCTGCCCTATGCGGGCCGAGCGGTGACGAATGCCGGAGCGGTGATGTTCCACGGGGTCACCGACGACCCGCTCTCCCGGGCGTGCGCGCTGCTCGGCGACGACGAACGGGCGGGCGCGCTGCGCGACCGGGCACTGGAGACCTACCGGCGGCTGGGAGCGACCTGGTGGGCACGACGGCTGGCGGCGGTCCAGGAGCCTCGCCGGCCCCTCAGCAGCAGCACCGAGCCCAGCATGACGCTTCGCCCGGGGCCGACGGGTGTCTGGGTCGTCGGCCACGACGGCACCGAGCGGCCTGTTCCGGCCCGGCGGGGCCTGGAGCACCTGCACACCCTCCTGACCCGCGCAGGACAGGAGGTGTCCGCAACCCGGCTGGCCGGCGTGCTCGTCGACGAACCGGACTTCGGGCCGGCCGCCGACCGGACCGCCCTGCGTGCCTACCGACGGCGTCTCCACGAGATCGACGCCGATCTCGACAGGGCCGACGCGTGTGCTGACGCCACGATGGCCGACCAGCTCGCTGCCGAGCGGGACGCGTTGCTGGCCGAGGTGGCAGCGGCAACCGGGCTCGGGGGTCGTGCCCGCCCGTCCGGCAGCAGCGCCGAGCGCGCCAGGGTGACGGTCCGCAAGGCGATCACCTCGGCGATCGGAGTCATCCATGCCGCTGACCCCGTGGTGGCCAGGCATCTCACGACGCACGTGCGCACCGGTCTGAGCTGCATCTACGAGCCCGACGCGGACCGACCGACGACGTGGCAGCTCTGACGTTGATGGAGCGGCGAAGCGGTATCGTCCGACCATGGGCCTCGCCGTCGATCTCGGCTGCCAGATCCGGCCTGCGAACGCGTTCCATCGGCTCATGCAGTCGTTCGGTGCTACCCGGCTGGGTGCGTGGCTGTTCTCCAGGACCCTTCGCCATGCCGATGACGCCGTCGGGTGGTTGACCGGTGGTCGGCACAGCGTGCCCGAGCTGCTGGCCGGTCTGCCGGTCATCGACATCACGACCACCGGCCGCAGGTCGGGATCCCCCCGCAGGACGCACCTGATCTCCGTGCCGCTGGGGGAGGGTCTTGCTGTGCTCGGCACCAACTTCGGGCAACGGCCCACACCGGCCTGGGCGCTCAATCTCGAGGCGGACCCGCACGCCACGTGACCTACCCAACAGGTCCGTCAAGGTGCTGGCCCGGGTGGCGACCGCGCCCGAGGAGCTGGCGGTGTGGGCAAGGTCCGGCGTGTACGGCGGCTACGCCCGGTATCGCGAGCGGATCCATGGCCGCCGCCGGGTGCGGGTCTTCGTGCTCGAGCCGGACCGGTGAGGACTCCGCAAGAGCCACCTCGAGGCGGACAGCAGCAGTAGTCTCCTGGGTCTGGAAGGGAGTCGCCGGATGACCGGACACGGGCACGACCAGCACATGAGCGAGGAGCAGGCGGCGGCCGAGTTCGAGCCCCCGAGCTGGGAGGAGAGGTACGCCGGCGAGGAGAAGGTCTGGAGCGGCGACCCGAACCCTCAGCTGGTCGCCGAGGTGACCGGGCTGACGCCGGGCACCGCGCTCGACGTGGGCTGCGGGGAGGGCGGGGACGTGGTCTGGCTGGCCCGTCAGGGCTGGAGGGTCACCGGGGCCGACTTCTCAGCCAACGGCCTGGCCCGGGCTGCTCGGCACGCCGAGGAGGCCGGGGTGTCCGACCGCACCGACTGGTGGCAGGTCGACGCCCGGAGCTTCGCCGCTGAGGGCCGGTCCTTCGATCTGGTCACCTCCCACTTCCTGCATCCCCCGGACGGGGGCATGGTGGAGGTGACTCGCCGGCTGGCAGAGGCCGTCGCGCCCGGCGGACACCTCCTGGTGGTCGGCCACGCACCGTCCGAGGTGTTCGCCCAGCTGACTGCCACGCACCATCGAGCGATGTTCCTCGCCCAGGACCTGCTGCCCGGCCTGCCGGAGGGCTTCGATGCGCTGGTGGTCGAGCAGCGGCCACGGACCGTGACCCGCGACGGCGTGAGGGTCGACATCGACGACTCCACGCTCCTCGCCCGCCGCACCTCCTGACGTCGTCCGCCGCGGGACGACGGTGGCAGCACTGGGCCGAGCTGCTCCTCAGCCGCAACGGCGGCTCACGAAGCCCGTCTCGTAGGCGACGACGACCGCCTGGACGCGGTCGCGCACACCGAGCTTGGCGAGGATGCGCGCCACGTGCGTCTTCACGGTCGTCTCGGCCACCACCATCTCACCGGCTATCTCCGCGTTGGACAGGCCGCGGGCGATCAGCCGGAGCACGTCGAGCTCGCGCTCCGTCAGCGTCACCAGCTCTGCCGGGAGGCCCGGGGTCGTCACCGGCTCGGCGAACCGCTCCAGCAGCCGCTGGGTGATGGCCGGCTCGATCAGCGAGTCGCCGGTGGCAGCGGCGCGCACGGCGGCGACGAGGCGGGAGGAGGGCGCGTCCTTGAGCAGGAAGCCCGCTGCACCGGCATGGAGTGCGCGGTAGACGTACTCGTTCTTGTCGAAGGTCGTGAGCACGACGATCGTGGGTGGGTCCGGCCGACGCAGGATCTGCTCGGTCGCGGCCAGGCCGTCGACCTCCGGCATCCGGATGTCCATCAGGACGACGTCAGGCCTGACCAGTGCCGACTGCCGGATCGCCTCCTGGCCGTTGTCTGCCTCGGCGACGACCTCGATGTCACCCTCGGCCTCCAGGATCACCCGGAAGCCGGTGCGGACGAGCTCCTGGTCGTCTGCGATGAGGACCCTGATCACCTGCTCATTGTGACGACCTCCGGTCGCTGCCGGGTCATCCTCAGGGATGACGTACGGCGGAAGGATCATCCCCGGAGCCGACGCCGACGACGGGGCCGATCACGGAGTGTGGCGCCAACGGGGTCAGCCGGACGCCGGGTCGGAAGGAGAGTCGAAGATGGAGATCGTCAAGGGGGTTCGGCCCCTGGACTACGTGCTGACGGCCGTGATGGTCGTCCTGGCCGCCGGGATCGGCCTCGAGAACGTCAACGCCGGAGCCGCAGGGCTCGCTCACCCGCTCGACTCGCAGTCGGTGCTGATGGTTCCTGTCTTCGTCCTCGCGGCCCTGCCGATCCTGTGGCGACGGCGCGGCATCCTCGCGGCGGTCGGCGTCTCGTTCGTGGTCGTCGCTGCCAGCGTCCCGGCATTCGGGTGGGTCACCCGCTGCGGTTTCGCGCTGCCCCTCTCGGTCGCGATGGCCTATGCCGTCGCCCGCTTCGCCGGCGGCAGGCAGAACCACCTGGTCGGGTTGGTCGGGATCCTCGCGCTCCAGGTCGTCACCCTGGTCAAGGACTCCTCGACCGGTGGCCTGGGAGCCCTCGTGCTGTCGGTCCCGGTCGCCGCCCTGTTCTACGTGATCGGGTTGTTCGTGGAGGCTCGCGCAACGAAGGTCGCTGAGCCTAGGCTGGGCGTCGAGCACGTCCACGCCTGAGGAAGCCGAGCGATGAGTGAGGTCCTTCGCGGGGTCCTCCGGGGGATCCGTCCCGTCGACTGGGTCCTCGCGGGCGCCCTCACGGGGCTGGGCACCTGGCTGATGGTCGAGGACGTCGCGATGCGGGACGGGCAGGTCGCATCGGCGATCGCCAGGGGCACCATGGTCCACCCGATGACCTCCCACTCGTGGGCCATGGTCCCGGTCTTCGCGCTCGCGACGGTCCCGGTGCTGTGGTGGCGACGCCACGTCCTGGCGGTGACCGGGATCGCCCTGGCGGCGATGGTCTGCCATGACCTCCTCTTCGGCTGGGTGACCAGGTGTGGCGCCGGGTTGCCACTGGCGTTCGTCCTCGCCTACCTCGGTGGCGTCGCCGTCCGACGCGCGCAGGCCTGGGTCGTGCTCGGCCTCGCCGGGCTGCTCACGGCTGCGGTCCTGGCTCTGGACGCGACCACCGGCCTGGAGCCGATCGTGCTGGCACTTCCCGTGGTCCTGATCGTCTTCGGGATCGGTCGGGCCGTCCGGCACCGCACAGCCATGAGCGTGGAGCTCAGAGCTCGCACGGTCGAGCTGCAGCAGCTGCGTGACGCGCGGGTGGCCGCTGAGGTGGCCGGTGACCGCGCCCGGCTCTCCCGCGAGCTCGACGGGCTCCTCCAGGAGCGACTCGGCCAGCTCACCACCGCTGCCGAGTCAGGGCAGCACCTGGACCCCGGCCGCGCCAAGGCGCTGTTCGAGTCGATCGAGAACGAGAGCCGCACGACCCTCGACGGCATGCGCGAGATCATCGGCCTCCTGCGGGGTGGGGACGTCGCGCTCGCTCCGGCGCCCACCGTCGCACACCTCGACACGTTGTTGGCCCGACACGTGAAAGGGGACTCGCGGGTCACCGTCGCCGGCGACCCTCGTGCGCTGCCCGCGACGGTCGAGCTGTCGGCGTACCGCATCGTCGAGCACCTCCTGGACGTCCTGGCGGACCACTCGGACTCCCCCATCGAGGTGGGTGTGCGGTTCGACGCCGACGCCCTCGAGATCCGCGTGAACGGCCCCGTCGACAGGTCCGCCGACATCAAGGCAGCGGTCGCCAGGGCCAAGGAGCGCGCCAGGTTCCTCGGCGGCTGGCTCGACGTCAAGGTGAGCCGGGGTCACGCCATCGCCGTGGCCCAGCTCCCCGTCCTGGGATAGCTGCGGCTCGCATGCCTCGGGTCGAGCGAGCGGGCATCGCCGTCACCGTGCTTGTCGTGGTTGCGCTGCCGACAGCGCTGCACGGCTGGCCGACCACCCTGCGCGGCAACCTGTTCACCGTCCTGATCCTGGCGGGTGGACTCGCGCTGATGTGGTGGCGCAGCCATCCGCGGGTCGCCGCGGCCACGGCACTCGGTCTCTACCTGGTGGCGCTCGCCCTCGGCGGCTGGTTCCCCGACAGCGGTGTGGCGATCTACTCCCTCAGCTTCGCCGTCCTCGCGCTCGGCTGGTCCGGACGCGCGGCCTGGCTGGCGGCGGCGTGCGGCCTCGCGTACCTGGTGCCGTTCTACTACCTCAGCTCGCAGGACAGCTGGGTGGCCGCACTGATGTTCACGGTGCCGCCGTACGTCGCCGGAACGGTCCTCAGGCTCCGCAACGAGACCGCGGACCAGCTCGCCCACCGCGTCCAGGAGATCGAGGAGGAGCGGGAGCTGTTCGCCGAGATCGCCCTGCAGCACGAGCGTGCCCGGATCGCCAGCGAGCTGCACGACATCGTCGGCCACGCGATCAGCGTGATGGTGATCCAGGCGGCAGCCGGCCAACGCCTGGTCGACGCCGACCCGCAGCGGGCCAAGGAGGCGTTCACGGCGATCTCGGAGTCGGCGAAGCAGGGCTCGAAGGACCTCGAGCGGCTCCTCGACCTCCTCGGTGAGGGTCACGAGGAAGGTCCGGACCTGGCGCTCGTCGACGAGGTGGTCAACCGGGCCGGCCGGAGCGGGCTTCACGTGACCTGTCGCTTCGAGGGTGACCGCGAGCGGGTTCCCCCACCGATCGCCCATCTGGCCTTCCGCGTGGTGCAGGAGAGCCTCACCAACGCGCTCAGGTATGCGCCAGGTGCTGAGGTTCGCATCGTGATCAGCATGCAGCAGGCGGGCGGGCGCCTGCTGGTGCGGGTCGAGAACGACCGCGCACCGCGCAGCGAGCCTCCCCTCGCCGGCACCGGCGGGGGCCTGTTCGGACTGCGTGAGCGCGTGCACAGGCTCGGAGGACAGTTCAGCGCAGGGGCGACCGGCTCCGGCGGGTGGGCGGTCGAGGCCCGTGTCCCGGGGCGCTGAGCCTGATCGCGCCGCGGCACTGCACGCCGGACCGTGCACCAGGGACGAGAAGGCCGTGCCGCACTGTCACGCAACGGGGTCGACCGGTGTCTTGATGTCGACATCACAGGCATCCGTCGAGCAGGAGACGACATGAGCAGCAGCACCCGGGTTCCCAAGGCCGAGATCACCGGCGTCTACGGCGCGGTGATGAAGCGGGTCAGCACGAGGATGTTCGGTGAGGTGGCGGAGCCAGTACGCGCCGTGGCCTGCTGTCCACGGTGGCCTACGAGATGCTCGGGTCGGCGGCCGATGCCGAGGACGTCGTACAGGAGACCTGGCTGCGGTGGGCGGACCTGGGGGCGGCCGGTCAGGCCGACGTCCGCGACCCGCGCGCCTACCTGGTGCGGGTCACGACCCGCCAGGCGCTCAACAGGCTCCGCACCCAGGCCAGGCGTCGCGAGCAGTACGTCGGTCCGTGGCTGCCCGAGCCGCTGCTGACCAGCCCCGACGTCGCCGACGACGTCGAGCTCGCGGACAGTGTCTCCATCGCGATGCTGACCGTCCTGGAGACCCTCGGCCCGGTGGAGCGGGCGGTGTTCGTGCTCCGTGAGGTGTTCGAGACGCCGTACGACGAGATCGCGGAGGTGGTCGGAAGGACGCCCACCACGGTGCGCCAGATCGCCCGCCGGGCCCGCGACCACGTCGCCGCACGCCGTCCCCGGATGCAGGTGAGCCGGGCCGAGCAGGGAGCCGTCGTGGAGCGGTTCCTGGCCGCGGTCCGCAGCGGTGACCTCCAGGATCTCCTGGAGGTGCTCGCCCCCGACGTGGTCGTGGTCTCCGACGGTGGCGGGGTGGTGTCCGCTGCTCCACGGCCGATCCAGGGCGCTCACCGGGTCGCGGCCTTCATGGCCGGCCTGTCCAGGAAGGTCGGCGGGTTCGAGGCGAAGCCGCTGTGGCTCAACGGCGCCCCGGCGATGCGGATCGACATCGGAGCATCCCTGGACACCGTCGCGAGCCTTGTGGTGCAGGACGGCCGGATCAGCCACATCTACGCGATCCGCAACCCGCACAAGCTGGACCGCCTCGGCGTCGAGGCGGTCCTCACCCGCTGACGGCGACCGCAGGAGCCGGAGACGTCAGCGTCGGCGCCGCTCATCCCGAGGTGAGCCACCGGTCCCGCTGCGCGATGATCTCCGAGCGACGACCCGAGGTGAGCAGCTCGGGGGCCCCGAGGTCCATGGTGCCGAGGAGCAGGTGCGGCTCGACGCCGTTGGCTCGCAGGTACGGCTCGGCCCGCTGGGAGACGCTGCCCTTCACCCCGAACCAGGCGAGCAGCTCCTGGACCGACAGCTCGGACCCGGAGGCACCGACGGTGTGGTTGGCCCGGCAGACCACCCAGGCCACGGCTGCCGCCCCTCGGGTCGGCGACGACCTGCGGCGGAACGGGCTCGGGTCGCCCACGGCGGCGCGGCTCAGGAAGCGACGCATCGCCGTCCGGTGCTCGATGTCGAGAAGCTCCTCAGCGCATCGGTCGCACGCCTCCAGCATCTCCTCGACCACGGGGCGGACGTCCTCGGGCACCCCCGTCCACTCGAACGGCTCGTCGGGCAGAGGTGTGTCGTCCAGGTCCTGCAGCGGGATGCGACCGCCGACCTCGCGGTCCAGTGAGTCCAGCATGATGTCCGCCAGGGTCAGGTCATCTCGGTCCTCCGCGGGCGGGAACAGGCTCGCCAGGAGCGCTGCTGGTCCTTGCGCCGGCCCGGAGCGGATGAGGCGCTGGAACTCCGGCTCCCACTGGTCGACCGCGGCGAGCGTCTCCTCGGTGAGCGTCCTGCGGATCCCGCGCCGGTGGTGGCAGTAGCGGACGAAGGCCCGCAGCAGCCCCGGCAGCTCGGCGAGGTACGCCGCGTCCGCGACCACCTTGCGGGGGAACCAGTCGGCCAGCAGCATCTCCACGTTGACGGGGCTCCACCGCAACGGGTCACCTGGGCCGTAGTCCGTGCCGAACCACAGGACGCTTCCGAGCAGGTCGTGCTGGTCGGGTCCGTCGAGACCGGCGGCGAAGGGGGAGGAGAAGAAGTCTGCCGCGAGCTCCGCGAGCCGTGCGTCCGTCCACTCCTCGCGTGCCGGTGTGACCCCGCCCTCCGGCAGCATCCGCAGCAGCCACTCCACCAGCGGCCGGCACATCGGCCAGCTGTCCGACTGCAGAGGTGGATAGGTCCGCGAACCGAGGTCGATGGCGTCCTCGATGACAGCACGCGCCGTCGCGGGGTCGACCCGCGTCAGCGACTGGTCCGGGTCGTCGAACGCCGAGGCCACCTTGTCGAGCAGGTCGTCGAGCGACTCCGGGACGACGAACGCGTCCTTGACCACCGTGCCGAGGTTGTGGTCGACGTACACGAGCGCCGAGAGCCGGTGGCCGGTGGGCAGAGTGGCGCCGAGCAGATAGTCGTCCCCGTCCCCGAGCACGTGCGTCAGGAACCACACCTCCGGGTCGGGGCGAGCCTCCTCGAGCCCGGCCAGCCAGTCCGGCATCGGGTGGGACCGCTCACGCAGCGCCCTCCCCAGCCCGGCCGCCAGCACCTCGTCCGGGACCATCGCCCGGATCACGGTCAGGGCAGCCGTCGTCTCGGCGTACGGCGTGCCGACCAACGACTCCACCAGGTGGTCGAGACCCGGACGTTCCGGGTCGCCGCCGAACGGGTCACGGCCGCGAGGGTCCGTCACCTCGAGCAGGCCGCTGACCAGGGCGAGCAGGTCCAGCGGCTCGTCGGAGCGGAGAGCGGCACGCACGTGCTGGAACAGGTCCTGGTCCTCGGCGCGGTCCTCGCCGGCCGGGTGCGTGGGAACCGACCGTAGACGCCGCTGCGGTTCCCGACGGTGACCTCTCTCGCGCTTCTTCTTGCTCATGGGCATCGAGCCTAGGAGCCGGCGGGCCGGCCGGTCACGTGCGGGGGTGGGTCGCTCGTGCCGACTGTCACGGCAGCCGGAAGTCCTGGGTCGGCTCCTCCTCCGGGGGTGCCGCCGGGGCCTCTGGGGATGCCGCCGTGACGCGCGGCCCCGGCCGGCCCTCCCGGTGCGGCTGGAGGGGGTTCGTCCGACTCAGCCGCAGCTGTCGGCGCAGGCGGTTGTCGAGGTCCATCTCCACGAGCAGCCGTTTGACGGCCTCCCGGACGCTGAGGTGCAGCTCGGAGACGACCGGGGGGCTCTCGACCGTCATCAGGTCGTCCAGACGTGCCTGCGCGTCGTGCAGGCCCTCCAGAGCGTCCCGGACGCGGTGCGTCTGCGGGACGACGTCCCGGTGCTGTGGCTGGGCCTCCGCGCGCACCAGGTCGCCGAACGCGGACACCCCGGCCGCCAGCTCCCGGAGGACCTGCTCGAGCCCGAGCAGCGCCCCCTCGCCCACGTCGTCGTCGGGCCAGCTCTCGTCGTCGGTCGCGTCGTGGACGGCCCGGAACATGCTCCGCACGGCCACGGCCGAGTGCTCCACCGCCTCGAGCCCCTGACGCAGGCCGGGTCCCGCGTCCGGACGGCCGACCGCCCGGACGTTCAGCCTGCGGCCCTGCTCGGCCCGCAGGAGGGTGGCGCCGACCGTCGGGATGTCGTGGGTGACGGCACGAGCCTCGTCCAGCCAGTCACCGGCCAGGCCGGCGACGTCGCGGCCGCTCGGACCCACCTCGGCCAGCTCCTCGGCGGCGCGCCCCAGCAGTCGGCTGAGGCGGTCCGTCAGGTCGTCGATCGCCTTCCCGGCGTCGGCGGAGGCCACCTTCGGTGGGAGCAGGAGGTTCGTGGCGATGCCGACCGCGGCGCCGACGAGCGTCTCCGTGATCCGCTGCCAGGCGGCGTGGTCGGCCCCGAAGGAGCCGACGCCGAGGACCAGCATCGCGCTGATCGCGACCTCGATGAGGTTGGAGCGCAGTCGCAGCGCCTGGCCGATCATGATGGACACGGCGATCAGCACCCACAGGCTCCACCAGGTGAGCGGTACGACGTCGGAGAAGACCACCGCCAGGGACACCCCGGCCACCACCGACACCACCCGGTCCACGCCGCTGGCCAGCAGGCTGACCGGTGTCACCTGGACGACCAGCAGGGCGGTGAGCGGCGCGAGCAGCGGCAGGGTCCCGGGGAAGAGGGCCAGGGCGACGACGTAGCTCGCCACCGCGGCGGCCGAGAGCCGGAACGCCCAGGCGATCGCCGGACGGCCACCCCGCCGGAAGCGCGCCAGCTGGCTCCTGAGCGTGCGGGACAGCGCCTCGCCCAGGGGGTGGCCCGGTCCTACCGGTCCAGGCACGTGCACACGCAGGCCCGGTTGCCCTCGGAGTCGGCGAGCACCACGAACGACGGAGCCTGCGCGTCGTCGACGACCCGACCGCCCGCCGCGACGGCGGCGGCGATGCGGTCCTCGGCCTGGTCGTGCGGCACCCACAGGTCGATGTGGAAGCGCTGACGTGGCGTGTCGTGCGGGTCCGTGTCCTGGAACCAGAGCAGCGGCACGCGGCCCGCGGGGTCGACGACGTCGTTGCCGGTCAGCGACGCGGGGCTGCCGGTGAGCAGTGCCGCCCAGAAGGGCCCGATGGCCGCCAGGTCGGCGGTGTCGAGGGCGAGCTCGATCTCCGCCAGTGCGGTGGGGTCCGCCCTGATCTCCTGGTCGCGGGCGATCTCACTGATCCGCCGGGCGAGGTCCACGTCGCGCTGCGTGAGCCGGCCGACGTCATGGCTGACCAGCTCCAGGTCGACGTAGGGATAGGTCAACGTGACGTCCGGGTGGTGGTCGGCCAGCTCGGCGGCCTCCGCGACGGCGGTCACGAAGGCCAGCCCCCTGACGAAGTCCCCGGTCCGGAAGCGGGCGTGCAGCGCCTGCGCCAGCATGCGCCAGTCGTCGAGTCCGGCGTCGAGGACCTGTGCGGTCGTGAGGTTCTCCATGGCCACACAGTATGGCCGCTCCATGCCCCGGTAGCCTCGTGGAGGTGAGCGTCGCACCCCCTCCGACCGTCGTCCTGGACAGCCGCTTCGCCCGCGAGCTCCCGGAGATGGCCGTGCCCTGGCAGGCCGAGGAGGCTCCGGACCCGCGGCTGCTGGTCCTGAACGAGCCGCTGGCGACCGAGCTGGGCCTGGACCCTGCACTCCTGCGCGGCCCGGAGGGGCTGCGTCTGCTGGTCGGCACCCATGTCCCGGCCGGAGCCACGCCGGTGGCCCAGGCCTACGCCGGGCACCAGTTCGGTGGCTTCGCCCCCCGCCTGGGCGACGGGCGGGCGCTCCTGCTCGGTGAGCTCACCGGCGCCGACGGCCGACTGCACGACCTGCACCTCAAGGGCTCGGGGCGCACGCCGTTCGCGCGCGGCGGGGACGGGCTGGCCGCGGTCGGCCCGATGCTGCGGGAGCTGGTCGTCAGCGAGTCGATGCACGCCCTCGGCATCCCCACCACCCGCTCGCTCGCCGTCGTCTCCACCGGACGCGCGGTGCGCCGGGAGACCCTGCTCCCGGGTGCGGTTCTCGCCCGGGTCGCGAGCAGCCACCTGCGGGTCGGCAGCTTCCAGTACGCCCGGGCCACCGGAGACAGGGGACTGCTCGGCCGTCTCGCCGACCACGCGATCGAGCGCCACCATCCCGACGCCGCGCACGCGGAGCGAGCCCGCTCTCGCGCTGTTCGAGGCGGTGGTGGCCGCCCAGGCGTCCCTGGTCGCCCGGTGGATGCTCGTCGGCTTCGTGCACGGGGTGATGAACACCGACAACATGACCATCTCGGGGGAGACCATCGACTACGGGCCGTGCGCGTTCATGGAGGCCTTCGACCCCGCCACGGTCTTCAGCTCGATCGACGAGGGCGGCCGCTACGCCTACGGCCACCAGCCCGTCGTGGCGCAGTGGAACCTCGCCCGGCTGGCCGAGGCGCTCCTTCCGCTCCTGGACGAGGACCAGGAGCAGGCGGTGACGCTGGCCGAGGACGCACTCGCCGCCTTCCCCGAGGCGTACGGCGCCGCATGGTCGGCGGGGATGCGGGCCAAGCTGGGCCTTCCCGAGGGCCTGGAGGAGCAGCTCTCGGCCGCGCTCGTCGAGGAGCTGCTCGAGCTGATGCAGAGCGGCCACGTCGACCACACGTCGTGCTACCGGTTCCTCGCCGCCGCGGCACGAGGCGACAGCCGACCCGCACGCGGACTGTTCCTCGACCTCGCGGGCTTCGACGGCTGGCTGGACCGGTGGCTCGCCCTCGAGCCGGATGCCGACGCCATGGACCGGGTGAACCCCGTCTACATCCCGCGCAACCACCTGGTCGAGGAGGCCCTGGCGGCTGCCACCGGGGGAGACCTGGGCCCGGTGGGCCGGCTGCTGGAAGCGGTCACCCTTCCCTTCCAGGAGCGCGCCGGCCTCGAGGCCTACGCGGAGCCTGCGCCGGAGGACTTCGGGGCCTACCGCACCTACTGCGGCACCTGAGTCGTCGACGCGGTCCGCCGATGGCTGCCGAGGCGGCCCTGGAGTAGGTTCGCACCATGGCGGACTGGAACGCGAAGGTGATCGAGGAGTTCCGGGCGAACGGCGGCAAGGTCGGCGGCAGCTTCGAGGGCGCGCCCCTGCTGCTGCTGCACCACCGGGGCGCGAGGAGCGGCAAGGAACGGGTCAACCCGATGATGTACCAGGCGGTCGGGGACGGCTTCGCGGTCTTCGCCTCGGCCGCCGGAGCCGACACCAACCCGGACTGGTACCACAACCTGGTGGCGAACCCCGACGCCCGCGTCGAGGTCGGCACCGAGACCCTCGATGTGAGGGCACGCGTCCTCGACGACGCGGAGCGAGCCCCGGTCTGGGAGGCCCAGAAGGAGCGCTATCCCGGGTTCGCCGACTACGAGTCCAAGACGACCCGGGTCATCCCCGTGGTGATGCTCGAGCGTCGCTGACCTCCGGCGTGCGAACGCCGACGGTCCGGTCCGAGGCCGATCCCATGCCCGTCCCGACACCTGTCCCGCCACGAGAGCCGAGGAGGCCCGCATGTCCCGCGTCGTGCACTTCGAGATCCAGGCCGACGACCTGGATCGGGCCACGTCGTTCTACACCGACGTGTTCGGGTGGTCGTTCGAGGACTACTCCGAGTACACCGGCTCGCCGTACTGGGGGGTCGTGACGGGCCCTGAGGAGGAGGCCGGCATCAACGGCGGCCTGCTGCCTCGCTCGGCGCCGGCGCCCGGACCGGGTCAGGGGACCAACGGCTTCGTGTGCACGGTCGTCGTCGGGGACTACGACGAGACCGAGCGGCGCATCCTGGCTGCCGGCGGGGAGGTGGCCCTGCCGAAGACGGCACTGCCGGGGATGGCCTGGCAGGGCTACTACGTCGACACCGAGGGCAACACCTTCGGCATCCACCAGCCCGACTCCGAGGCGGCCTGACGTCACAGCCAGGAGCCCTCCTCAGACGTCGGTGCGCTCGTGCAGCCACGGGCGGGCGAGCTGGAAGGCCCGGCCGGTGACCACCTTCGGAGTGATCTCGACAACGTTGTACTTCAACGTGGGCACCCATGGCCGCAGCGGCACGTTCTCGCCGCGGTGGGCCTCGTCCTCCTCGAGCAGCCGGGCAGTTCCCCGGACCACGACGCTGCGTGCCGAGTGCTCGTCGTAGCGGTCGATCTCGAAGGCCACCTCCGCCCCGAGCACGACGCCGAGGAGCTTGTCACCCTCCGCGGTGCGGAACAGCAGCGTCTCGCCGTCGACCGCGTAGTTGATCGGAGTGATGTGCACCTCGTCGACCAGCCGGAACGCCAGTCGCCCGAACTCCTCGGCACGCAGCATCTCCCAGCACTGGTCCGGTGTCAGGACGGTCACCGGGTCGTCGTCGGTCATGATGGCTCCCTCGCTGGCGTGGTCGGTTCCGTGTGCCCCTGACGCTAGGGGCTCCTCGACGATAGCGGCAGGGCCGATGGTCCCGCGTCCTCGAGTCGCCCTCCCCACGGCGCCGCTCCGCGGCGCGGCGACGCCGTCGCGGTGTAGCCTCACGGTCTCTCGCCGTCTCGACCTGCAAGTGGGCCATGACCGACCTCGTGCCGAGTGGGGTGCCGCCGTCCGCGCCTGGTCGCGCCGTGCCCGCCGTGTCCCTGCGGGGCCTGGTGAAGCGGTTCGGGGACGTCACGGCGGTGGCCGGGGTGGACCTGGACATCGCCCCCGGTGAGTTCTTCTCGATGCTGGGTCCCTCCGGCTCGGGCAAGACCACCGTGCTGCGGATGATCGGCGGGTTCGAGAAGCCGACGTCCGGGACCATCCTGCTGGACGGCACCGACGTCACGACGCGGGCGCCGTTCGAGCGCAACCTCACCACGGTGTTCCAGGACTACGCGCTCTTCCCGCACATGTCGGTGCTGGACAACGTCGCCTACGGGCTCCGGGTCCGCGGGATGGGCACCAGGGAGCGCCGCGAGCGGGCGGCCGACGCGCTGCGCAGGGTGGCACTGCACGGCCTGGAGAGGCGCCGACCCGTGCAGCTCTCCGGTGGGCAGCGGCAACGAGTGGCGCTGGCGCGTGCCCTGGTGGTGGACCCCGCGGTGCTGCTGCTCGACGAGCCGCTGGGTGCGCTGGACCTCAAGCTGCGCGAGCAGATGCAGGTCGAGCTCAAGGCGATCCAGCGCGATGTCGGCATCACGTTCGTCTTCGTGACCCACGACCAGGAGGAGGCGCTCACCATGAGCGACCGGCTCGCGGTGTTCGACCGGGGCAGCATCCAGCAGGTCGGCACCCCGAAGGAGGTCTACGAGACGCCTCGCTCCCAGTTCGTCGCGCGCTTCGTCGGGACCTCCAACCTGCTCGAGGGCGAGGTCGCGCGGCGGCTGCTGGGACAGGACGGGGTGTACGCCGTCCGCCCCGAGAAGGTCGACATCGAGAAGGTCGACATCGAGAAGGTCGACATCGAGGGCGATGACGTGGCTCGGCGTGCGCGCCCGGTGGCGCCGGGCGCGGTGGTCGCGGACGGGGTGGTGGCGAGCGTGGTGTACGCCGGGCCGGTGACCCGGTATCTCGTCGACCTGGTCGGGATCCCCGGCGCCCGGGTCGCGTCGGTCACCGCGAACCACAGCAACGCCGAGGACCTCGCCGGCCCGGGCGACGCCGTACGCATGGTCTTCGACCGCAGGCACTGCCGGCGGCTGGACGACCCCGTCCCGGAACCGGCCCCCGGATCGGTCCCGGCGGCGTCGTGACCGATCCCTGCAACGCCGTCCAACGTCATCCCACGCCATCCAGGGCCTGTCAACGCCAGATGAGGAGCCACACATGAGGATCCGCTCGAGTCACAACCCGGGAGGCCGACCGCGGCTGCGGGTGCTCTCGGCGACCGCCGCGGTGTTGGCGCTGGCGCTCGCCGGCTGCGGCACCAGCAGCAGCGGCGACAAGCCCAGCAGCACGAGCGCTCCCGGTCAGCAGGGCTTCACGCCTCCGAAGGTGAAGATGGCGACGTCCCTCGGCAAGGGCGAGGGGTCGGTCAACATCCTGGCCTGGCCGGGCTACGCGGAGGACGGGTCGAACGACCCGAAGGTCGACTGGGTCACGCCGTTCGAGAAGCAGACCGGCTGCCAGGCGACGGTGAAGTACTTCGGCACCTCGGACGAGGCCGTCAGCCTGATGCGGACCGGCGACTACGACGTCGTGTCCGCCTCCGGCGACGCGTCCCTCCGGCTGATCGCCGCCGGGACGGTCGCGCCGTTCAACACGGGGCTGACCAGCAACTACGCGGACGTGGCCGGCTTCCTGAAGGACCAGTCCTGGAACTCCGTGGACGGGCAGATGTACGGCATGCCGCACGGCTGGGGCGCCAACCTGCTGATGTACAACACCAAGGTGGTCAAGCCGGCCCCGACCTCGTGGGCCTCGGTGTTCGACGACGCGGGGTCCCACAAGGGCAAGGTGACCGCCTACGACTCCCCGATCTACATCGCCGACGCGGCACTCTACCTGATGGACACCAAGCCGGGGCTCGGGATCAAGAACCCCTACGCGCTCGACCAGAAGCAGCTCGACGCCGCGGTGGCACTGCTGAAGAAGCAGCGCGCCAACGTCGGGGAGTACTGGTCGGACTACACCAAGGAGGTGAGCGCGTTCAAGGCCGGGTCGACGGTGATCGGCACCACGTGGCAGGTGATCGCGAACATCGCGCAGGAGGCCGCGCCGGTGAAGGCGTTCCTGCCCAAGGAGGGCTCGACGGGCTGGTCGGACACCTGGATGGTGGCCGCCAAGGCCAAGCACCCGAGCTGCGCCTACCGGTGGGCCGACTACATCGTCTCCCCGAAGGCCAACGCGCAGGTCGCGGAGTACTTCGGTGAGGCGCCGGCCAACCTCAAGGCGTGCAGCCACACCGCCGACAAGGGGTTCTGCAAGGCCTACCACGCGGCCGACGAGTCCTATGCGAAGAGGATCTGGTACTGGTCGACGCCGATCACCCAGTGCCTGGACGGCCGCACGGACTCCACCTGCACCGACTACGCGGCCTGGACGACCGCCTGGCAGCAGATCAAGGGCTAGCAGTGGTCACACCCGGTGCAGCGTTCCTCCACCAGCACCCCCGTGTGCGTCTCGCGGGGGTGCTGGGGGCGCCGCTGCTCTGGCTGGGAGTCGTCTACCTCGGGGCGCTGGCGGCGCTGCTCGTGGCATCGCTGTGGGTGCAGGACTCCTTCACGAGCGAGATCTACCGCACCTGGACGCTGGCCAACTTCCGGCACCTCGTGAGCGAGCCTCTCTACCGCACCGTCCTGGTCCGCACCCTGGGCATCGCGGTCGCGGTCACGGTCCTGGACCTGGCGCTCGCGCTGCCGATCGCGTTCTTCATGGCCAAGGTCGCCCGACCCGGGACCGCCCGGCTCCTCGTGGTCGCCTGCCTGATGCCGTTGTGGGCCAGCTATCTCGTCAAGGTCTACGCGTGGCGGCTGATGGTGATCGACAACGGCGTCCTGGACTCGACCATCGGGTCCAGTCCGGGCTTCGGTCTGGCCGCGGCCACGGTGACGCTCGCCTACCTGTGGCTGCCCTACATGATCCTGCCCGTCTACGCGGGCCTCGACCGGCTGCCCGACTCGCTGCTGGAGGCGTCCGAGGACTGCGGGGCGAGGCCGTGGCAGACATTCAGGTCCGTGGTGTGGCCGGCCATCGTGCCCAGCGTGGTGGCGGGCTCCATCTTCACCTTCTCCCTGACGCTGGGCGACTACATCACCATCAAGATCGTCGGTGGGGCCTCACAGATGCTCGGCAGCCTCGTCTACGACCAGCAGTCCCTGAACCTGCCTCTGGCGGCCGCCACCGCGACCTTCTCCGTGGTCGTGATGGCGCTCTACCTGCTGCTGGTTCGCCGCACCGGTGCGCTGGAGCAGCTGTGAGGAGGGTGGGCACGTGACGCTGACCCGCCTCGCCCGGGCCCTGCTGGGCTCGGCCGTCGGCCTGGTGCTGGTGGCGATCTACACCCCCCTCGCGGTGGTCGCGGTCAGCTCGTTCAACGCCGACCAGACCTTCGGCTGGCCTCCGGACCGGCTGACCCTGCACTGGTGGAGGGTCGCCGCCGGCAGCCAGGGAGCCCGTGCTGCCATCCGCACCAGCGTCGAGGTCGGGCTGGTCGCCACGGCGGTGGCGCTGGTGCTGGGGTCGCTGGCCGCGTTCGCCCTGACCCGCTACGCCTTCTTCGGCCGGGACGGGATCTCGCTGCTCATCGTGCTGCCCATCGCGCTGCCCGGCATCGTCACCGGGCTGGCCCTGAACAGCGCCTTCACCACGATGATGGGGGTCGGTCTCTCGATCTGGACCGTTGCCGTCGCCCACGCCACCTTCTGCATCGTGGTCGTCTTCAACAACGTCAGCGCCCGGCTGCGTCAGATCGGGGGGCACGTCGAGGAGGCGTCGATGGACCTGGGCGCCTCCCGCTGGACCACCTTCCGCCTGGTCACGATGCCCCAGCTCTGGCTGGTGCTGCTCGCCGGGGCACTGCTGGCCTTCGCGCTGAGCTTCGACGAGATCGTGGTGACGACCTTCACCGCCGGCCAGGGGGTCCAGACGCTGCCGATCTGGATCTTCACCAACCTGTTCCGCCCCAACCAGACACCGGTGATCAACGTCATCGGCACGGTGCTGATCGTGGTCTCCCTGCTCCCGATCTACCTCTCGCAGAAGCTGGTCGGCGGCGCCGGGGGAGGCCGGCTCTGAGGGTCAGCCGCTGACCATCACCTGCCGGCTCACCGTGGTGGACCTGCCCCAGCCGTCGGTGACCGTCAGCGTCACCGGGTAGATGCCGGCGGCCGGGAACGTGTGAGCCAGCGAGGTGGTCGTGCTGTCCGACGTACCGTCCCCCCAGCTCCAGACCCGGGTGAGGGTGTCCCCGACGTCGGGGTCGGTGGACGCGGCGCTGGAGAAGTTGCAGGCGAGCCCGGTGCAGGACGGGTCGCTGATCTTCGCGGTCGGCGCGGTGTTCCCGGCCGGCTCCGCGATGGTCACCGTCCTCGTCGCCGGCGTGCTGAGGTTGCCGTACTCGTCCCGCACGGTCAGCGACACCGTGTAGGCGGCTGCCGAGGTGTAGGTCTTGCGCACGACCGCTCCGGTCCCCGTGCTGGCCGGGGTGGTGCCGAAGCTCCACGCGAAGCTCAGACCGGTCGGGTTCTCATCGGTCGAGGACCGTCCGTCGAGCTCGCAGACGTTCGTCGTCGCACCGGCTCCGAGTGCCGGACCACAGACCACCGAGAAGCCGGCCACCGGCGGGTCGCTGGCGGGCACCTGGACGGTGACCGTCACGTCGGTCGTCGGTGCGGTGACGAAGCCGTGCTGGTCGACGCCGCGGACCCGCACGGTGTAGCTCCCTGCCGGCACCACCTGGGTGGTGTAGGAGTAGTTCGACCCGGCGGAGCCCGGGGAGTTCAGGAACGCCCGGATCCACGACTCGGTGGTCGTGGTCCCGAACGTCCCGGCGGAGCTGAGGTACTGCCCCGCACTGTTGACCACAGCCACCTCCGCCCGTGCGATGGCCTGGTCGTCCTCGACGCGACCGCTGATGAAGATGCGACCATCGGTGAAGACCATGCCGTTGGTGGGAGCCAACAGGTTCTGGGTCACCGTGGGGGCCTGGTCCCCGGGATAGATCGGGTACGACGCGGTGGCACCTGTCGTGGACGTGTCCTGCTGGCCGGACGTGTCCACGGCGTAGGCCGTCACGCTCCAGCTGCCCTGGGTCGGCAGGTCCACGGGGAGGGTCCAAGTGGTGCTCGTCGCGCCGGGTGAGGCCAGCGACCCGGCCAGGGTGGCGAAGCCGGAAGCCATCGTGCCGTTGGGCTGCAGGTAGCGGTTGGAGTCCCGGTCCTGCAGGGACACCAGGACGCCGGCCACGCCGATGTCGTCGGTCGCCGTCCCCGCGAGGTCGAGGTGGAGGGACTGCAGTCCGGTCACCGTGCCGGTGGTGCCGAGCCGGCCGTCGGGAGGCAGGTCGTCGGCGACCTGCGCGTTGACCGTCAGCCGGCCCTGGTTGGTCGAGGACGTGACCAGGCCCACGTCGTCGGTCGCGCGCACGGTGAACGTGTAGCTCCCGGCCTTGAGGTTGAACGGCGTCGTGTACGACCAGCTGTAGGTCGTCGCGTTGAGGTTCAGCGGGGACACCCGGAACTGGCCGGCCTGCACATCGGTCCCCCAGGTCCCGTCGGAGGCGAGGTTCTCCCGCGTCGTGGTGTTGCGCAGGGTGACCTCGACGGAGTCCAGGTTCTGGTCGTCGGTCGCCCTGCCGGAGAAGGTCATCGGGCTTCCCGGGGTGACCGTCATCGGGTTCGCCGCCGTCGGCGGTGTCATCACCACAGGCCTGGCGATGTCGACCGACGGGGCGATCCCCGTCGAGCTCACGATCCAGGTCCGGTCGGTGGTGTCCAGCGCGGACTGGCCCGACGTGTCGGTCGGGGTGACCTGCAGCTGCCACTGGCCCTCGCTGGGGACGGTGACCTCGAAGGACCACGTCGTCGACGCGGCACCGACCACGTCGGGCGTCAGCCGGAAGCTGTTGTACGTCGACCCGGCGGACCCGTCGTCCTGGAGATACCTGTTGTTCACGTCGCGCATCGTCCAGCCGAGCGAGGCCACGCCGAAGTCGTCGGTCGCGGTGCCGCTGACGGTGAACGTCGTGCTGGCGACGGGTGCGTTGCTGCTGGGCGCCGAGATCGTCGCGGTGGGCGCCTTGTCGGCCGTGCTGAAGGTCTCGATGTGCTTGACCGCCTTGGTGCCGTCGTTGCTGCCGTCGGCCGCGAAGGTCTTCGCCTGCAACGTGAGCGCCCGGTTGCCCGCGACGGTGAGCGGAAGCGACCAGCCGGTCGAGGTCGCTCCCGGCTCGGCCAGGGTCACGTCGATCGTGTTCGCGGCCCCCCAGGTGGTGAGGTCGTCCTGGAGGTAGCGGCTGCCCTCACTCACCTCGAGCTGGACACGTCGCACGCCGCTGGCGGCCTTGGCGGTTCCCTCGACGGTGAACGGGACCGCGGCCTGCTCGACCCGTCCCTCGATGGGCGTGGTGATGGTGGTGTCGTTCGGCGTGTTCAGGGTCTGGGTGTCGAAGTCGTAGAACGCGACCCGGCCGACGTTGTAGCCACCTTGGGTGGTGGCGTCGCCGCCGGCGATCACGCCGCGGGCGGTCGCCATCATGGCCTTGTTCCCCTCGAACGAGTTCGAGCCCGGACTCCACTCGATCGCCTTGCCGGTCGCGGGGTCGAGCGCTCCGATGTGGTCGCGTCGGACCACCTCGTCGCCGAGACCGTAGCCGGACAGGCCCTGGCCCGTGCCGTAGCCCACGTTCGTGAGACCGGGCCACGGGTCGCGTGCCGTCGGCGACTCGTTCCAGCTGAAGTGGCCGCCGATGTAGACGCCCTTCTCGGTCGCGGCCACCGAGTAGACGCTGTCGAAGGCGCGCGAGACCCAGTTCTCCTGGACGTCCCCGTTGCCGGTGTCCGTCAGCGGCAGCGAGACCACCGTGTCGCTGATGGGTGGGGCGTCGCCACCGGACCCGCTGGTGACCACGGCGTAGCTGTCGTCGGGGGCGATGTCACCGCCGTAGATCCTCTGGATCCCACCGACGTTGGCGAGGTTGTCCTCCCACAGGCGACTCCTCCAGGGCAGCAGCTGCAGGGTGGCGGTGGAGATCAGAGCGACGCCGTAGCGGTTCTGACCGTCGACCTGCCGACCGGTGTGCACCACCAGCAGCTTGCTGCTGTCGTGGGTGAGCTTCAGCTCCTGGACGTTCAAGGCGCCGTTCGGCCCGATGCCGCCGGTGATGTTGTTGGTGAACGTGCCGCCGGGGTTCGCGCTGGTGCGCCCGACGAGTGCTCCGGTGGAGGAGTCCACTGCCGCGAGGGCGCCCTTGGGGGTGCCGTTGATGGTCGTGTACTGCCCGCCGAGGTAGGCGGTGGTGTTGGTCGCCTCGAGCTCGGTGCCCGCACCGTTGGCGTCGGCGGTGAACCCGGCAACCGGCGCGCCGGTGCCCGGGTCGATCGAGGCGAACTTGCGCTTGGTGACGCCGTTGATGGTGGTGAAGCGCCCGGCGACGAAGAGCTTGGTGCCGTCAGGTGAGGCTTCGACGTCCTGCACGCCGCCACCGCCGAAGGCGGGACGGAAGGTGGTGTCGATGAGTCCCGTGGTCATGTCGAACTTCATCAGGTCGGCCTGGTTGACCGTCGCGGTGTTGCCGGCCGCGTTGTTGCGGCCGCCGGTGAACCCGCCGGCGACGTACACCTTGGTGCCGACGACCTCGTAGTCCCAGATCTCACCGGTGGTGATCTGCGGCAGGTTGGTCCGGGGGGTCTGTGGCGCGAGCCGGGTGTGGCCGGGGACCGGCTGGGTGCCCGGGCCGACCGGGGCCTTCGGAGCGGCCTGTTGGGAGAGCCGGCTCGTCGTGGTGCCGTCGCTGACGGTCAGGACCACCGTCTTGGAGCCACCGGTGGTGTACGTGTGTGCCGGCGACACGCCCGTCGCGCTCGTGCCGTCGCCGAACGCCCAGGAGTAGCTCAGTGCGTCCCCGTTGGCGTCGGTCGAGGTGGAGGCGTTGAACGTGCAGCTGAGGGCCGGGCAGCTCGACGTGAACCGCGCGACAGGTGCCGTGTTCGCGACGCCCGAGCCCGGCGCCACCACGACGGAGAAGTCGACGCTGCGCGAGACCGCCCTGCTCGTCGTCGCCCGGCGCGCCGCAGCGGTGCCGGCGGCGAGCGGCGCGTTCGAGTCGGCGACGACGCCGGCGATGAGCCCGCTTCCCGTCCCCTGGGCCTTGGCCCGGGAGACGGTGCCGGCCGGAGTGCTGAAGGTGACCGCCGCGGAGGCCTTGACGCTCCAGTCGCTGACCAGCCAGGAGCCCGCGGTCGAGACGGCGACCGCCGGGGCGCTGTGGCTGCTGGCCGAGGTGTTCACGACGGCGGAGCTCGACGCGGTCACCGAGGACGGGCCGAGGGAGCTCCGGTAGGCCGCCATGGTGATCACCGACTTCACCGCGGCGCTCGAGGTCACCGTGACGTTGGGAGGAGTGCTCGCGTCGGTGCTGGAGGCCTGCTTGGTCCAGGCACGCCCGCGGATGCCGCTGCCCTCGGGGCTCCGCAGGAGCCTCCAGCCGCTGGGTGAGCCGACCGTGCCGACCGTGCTGTTCGTGGTCAGGAAGAGCAGCAGGGTGTCGCCTGCCTCGACCGCGGCCGGCACCCGGACGCTGCGGCTGGTGCCGGTGGAGGCCGCACTGAGCGAGGCGACGTGAGAGACGACGCCCACGGCAGCGGCGGCGGAGGAGACCCCGACCGCTCCCGCCAGCGGCGCGGTGACGACCGCGGTAGCGACGAGAGCCGAGACGATCCGGCTGGCGAGCGCGCGCAGGCGCCGTGGCATGACGAGACAAGATGTGGACCCCCACAAGAGAAATGCAGTGCCCGCCCCCCAGGCGGCTCCCTTGATAGTCCCAGAGTCTTGACCGAATTCGTATAGTTATGTCGGATATTTCTCGTAGGTATGTCCAGATTTGTCTTATCCGTAGCGGTCAGCCGGCCGGCCGTGCCGCGGAGGCGCGCGCCGGCTCCTGCTGGGTCTGTGGCGCGGGCGGGGGAGCCGTGACGAGGGCTGAGGGATCCTGGGCGTTGCCGACCTGGGAGGACGCCAGCGAGGTCAGCACCGAGAGCAGGGTGACCATCCCGGCGGTCGACAAGGTGGTGACCCAGTCGACGTCGAACAGCCCGATCTGCTGGGCGCTGAGCAGTGCCAGCAGCGACTGTGCGAAGGACTTGACGGCCCGCTCGACGGTGGCCTTCCAGAAGTACTGCGTGAACATGATGACTCCCCGCTCGTGTCGCCCGGTCCGGGTTCGCCCGGTCCTGTTGCCCGGTCCTGTTGCCCGGTGTTGTCGTTGACGAGGAGAGCCCGCGCGGCACCGTGATACCGGTGGATTCGGCGTACGGCCCGCCGTCGGGGACCATGGAGGTGATGCCTCCCGAGTCCCTGCTGCACCGGCTGCCCCCTGGCGTCGCCGGTCCCGACGCGTTGTTCGAGGCCTTCGAGGCGTGGGTCGGTGACCAGGGGCTGACGCTCTACGCCGCGCAGGAGGAGGCGCTGCTCGAGGTGGTCACCGGCGCCAACGTCGTCCTGAGCACCCCGACCGGCACCGGCAAGAGTCTGGTGGCCACCGGCGCACACCTCGCCGCCCTGGCGGCGGGCCGGAGGACGTTCTACACCGCGCCGATCAAGGCCCTGGTCTCGGAGAAGTTCTTCGCGCTGATCGAGGTGTTCGGCGCGGACAACGTCGGGATGATGACCGGTGACGCGTCCGTGAACCCCTCCGCGCGGCTGATCTGCTGCACGGCCGAGGTGCTCGCCAACATCGCCCTGCGGGAGGGGGCGGACGCGGACGTCGGCCAGGTGGTGATGGACGAGTTCCACTTCTACTCCGAGCCGGACCGTGGCTGGGCCTGGCAGGTGCCGCTGATCGAGCTGCCGCAGGCACAGTTCCTGCTGATGTCGGCGACGCTGGGCGACGTCACCCGGTTCGTCGAGGACCTCTCCCGCCGCAACGGCCGGGACACCGCAGTGGTCACCAGCGCGACGAGACCCGTCCCGCTGACCTACCAGTGGGCACTGACCCCGCTGCACGAGACGATCGAGGAGCTGCTGACCACCCACCAGGCGCCGGTCTACGTCGTGCACTTCACGCAGGCAGCCGCCCTCGAGCGCGCCCAGGCGCTGACCAGCGTGAACGTCTGCACACGTGAGGAGAAGGACAGGATCGCCGAGCTGGTCGGCGGGTTCCGCTTCAGCCCGGGCTTCGGGAAGACCCTCTCCCGGCTGGTCAAGCACGGGATCGGGGTGCACCACGCGGGGATGCTGCCGAAGTACCGCCGCCTGGTCGAGCAGCTCGCGCAGGCCGGTCTGCTCAAGGTGATCTGCGGCACCGACACGCTCGGTGTGGGCATCAACGTCCCGATCCGCACGGTCGTGTTCACCGGGCTCTCGAAGTACGACGGGCGCCGGCAGCGGCTGCTCAAGGCGCGGGAGTTCCACCAGATCGCCGGCCGGGCCGGGCGCGCGGGGTTCGACACCGCCGGGACCGTCGTGGTGCAGGCGCCCGACCACGTCGTGGAGAACCACCGGCTGGTGCTCAAGGCCGGGGACGACCCCAAGAAGCTCAAGCGGGTGCAGCGCAAGAAGGCACCCGAGGGTCAGGTCAACTGGTCCGAGGACACGTTCGAGCGGCTGGTCGCCGCGGAGCCGGAGGCCCTGGTCTCGCGGATGCGGGTCAGCCACTCGATGCTCCTGAACGTGATCGCCCGGCCGGGGGACCCGTTCGCGTCGATGCGCCGGCTGCTGCGCGACAACCACGAGGACAGCCGCACCCAGGTCCGGCTGATCCGCCGCGCCGTGGCGCAGTATCGCGACCTGCTGGCCGCCGGTGTCGTCGAGCGGGTCGACCCGGCCGAGGCCGACGGACGCACGGTCCGGCTCATCGAGGACCTCCAGCTCGGCTTCGCGCTCAACCAGCCGCTGTCGACGTACGCCCTCGCGGTCTTCGACGTCCTCGACCCGGAGGCCCCGACGTACGCCCTGGACGTGGTCTCGGTGGTCGAGGCGACCCTGGAGGACCCCCGGCCCGTGCTCGGCGCCCAGGAGCACAAGGCCCGCGGTGAGGCGATCGGGGAGATGAAGGCCGAGGGCATCGACTACGACGAGCGCATGGAGCTGCTGGAGGACGTCACCTGGCCCCGGCCGCTGCAGGAGCTGCTCGAGCACACCTACGAGGTCTACCGGGGTCAGCACCCGTGGGTGGGGGAGCATGCGGTGTCGCCGAAGTCGGTGGTGCGCGACATGTACGAGCGGGCGATGACCTTCGCGGAGTACGTCGCCCACTACGGGCTGACCCGGTCCGAGGGGCTGGTGCTGCGCTACCTGGGCGACGCCTACCGCGCGCTGCGGCAGACCGTCCCGGACAGCGTGCGCACCGACGAGCTGGTGGACATCACCGAGTGGCTGGGCGCGGTGGTGCGGCAGACCGACTCCAGCCTGCTCGACGAGTGGGAGCAGCTCAGCGACCCGGACCGGGTGGTGGCCCCGGACGTGGTGCCACCGGAGCCGGAGCGGATCACCGCGAACGAGCGGGCGTTCACGGTCCTGGTCCGCAACGCGCTGTTCCGCCGCGTCGAGCTGGCGGCGCTGCGAAGGTGGCAGCAGCTGGGGGAGCTGGAGGACCAGAACGGCTCCGCGATGACCGGTGAGGACTGGCGGGAGGCCCTCGAGGACTACTTCTCCGTGCACGACTCCATCGACACCGGCCCGGACGCCCGCGGGCCGAAGATGCTGCTCGTGGAGAAGGGTGACGGCGTGTGGGAGGTGCAGCAGATCATCGGCGACCCCGACGGCGACCACGACTGGCGGATCATCGCCACCGTCGACCTGGCGGCCTCCGACGACGAGGGCGAGCTGGTGATGGACGTGACCGGGTTCCTGCAGCTCTGAGCAACGTCGAGGAGGTCCGGCGACCGCTCGGACAGGCACTCGACCCCGTCCGAGCGGCCCGCTGAGCGTGCGATGGTCGACGGCGTCGCTCGAGTGCCTGTCCGAGGGGTGGTGGAGCCACGCTCCTAGACGAAGGCGCTCTGCCCGGTGATGGCCCGCCCGACGATCAGGGTGTTGATCTCGCGGGTGCCCTCGTAGGAGTAGATCGCCTCCGCGTCCGCGACGAACCGTCCGACGTGGTGCTCGAGGAGGACGCCGTTGCCGCCGAGCACCTCGCGGGCCCAGCCGACCGACTCGCGCATCCGCACGGTGGTGAACGCCTTGGCCAGTGAGGCGTGCTCGTCCTTGAGCTGGCCGGCGTCCTGGAGCTGGGAGACCCGCACGCACACGGCGGTGGACGCGGCGACGTTCGAGAGCATCTTGACCAGCAGGTCCTGGACCAGCTGGAAGCCGGCGATCGGCCTGCCGAACTGCTCGCGCTCCACGGTGTAGCGCAGCGCGTGCTCGTAGGCCCCCCGCGCACAGCCCGTGGCCGCCCACGCCACGCCGGTGCGGGTCAGCCGGAGCACCTTCGCGGTGTCCTTGAACGAGTCGGCCCGCGCGAGCCGGTTGGACTCGGGCACCCGGACCCCGGACAGGTGGATCTCGGCGTTCTGCACGACGCGCAGGGCGATCTTGTCGCGCTGCACGTCGAAGGTCATCCCCTCGCTGCCGGGAGCACCCTTCTCGACCACGAAGCCCTTGACCTGCTGGTCCTCGACGTCGCGGGCCCAGATGACCACCAGGTCCGCGAACGACGCGTTCCCGATCCACTTCTTCTCACCGTCGAGCACCCACTCGTCGCCCTCGCGTCGGGCCGTGGTGCCCAGGCCACCGGCGATCCCCGACCCCTGCTCCGGCTCGGTGAGGCCGAACGCCCCGATCAGCTCCATCCGGGCCATCGCCGGGAGCCAGCGCTCCTGCTGCTCCGGAGATCCGCAGATGCTGACCGACCCCATCGCCAGGCCGCCGTGCACGCCCATGAAGGTCTGCATCGACGGGTCGACCCGGGCCAGCTCCATCGCGACCATCCCGTCCAGGAGGGCGCTGCGTCCGGGGCAGCCCGGTCCGTCGAACTGCAGGCCGGCGATCCCGAGCTCGGCCATGCCGGGCACCAGCTGGTGCGGGAACTCGGCGCGCGTCCAGTAGTCGTTGATCACCGGCTCGACACTCTCGGTCATGAACGACCGGACCCGCTCGAGCAGCTTGCGGTCCTCGTCGTCGAGCAGCAGCTCGAAGCCGAGGAAGTCCGAGTCCGGGGTGTCCTTGAGGTTCACGGTGTCGGTCATGGGTTGGGTTCCCCTCCGGTAGGTGTGCGCGGTGAGCAGGTCAGGGGGACGAGAGGAACCGCTCCACGACCGGGACCAGCTCCTCGCTCTCGGTCAGGATGCCCAGGTGCCCGCCGCGGTAGACGTGCAGCCGGGAGTCCGGGATGAGCCGGTGGAGCACGTGCGCGTTCGCCAGCGGGATGATCGGGTCGTCGTCCCCGGCCAGGACGAGCGTCGGCTTCTTGAGGAACGGCAGGAACGGCAGGCTGGACCAGCCGGCGGTCGCGCCGAGCTGGTAGTAGTAGCCCCGCCTCGAGCCGGCCCGGGTCGCCGCGTGCAGAAGGTCGGCCCCCCGCTGTGGGTCGTTGCGCATGCTGCCGCCGTAGATCTCGGGGGCGATGCGGGCGGCGTACGCCGGGTCGCGGTGCCGTCGCGGGGTGAGCATGTGCGCGAGCACCCGCGGACGTGCCGGCACCATCACCGAGCCGGTCCCGGTGGCCGCGAGGACCACACGACGCACGTGCCGACGTGACTGGACAGCGAGGTGCTGGGCGAGGGACCCGCCCCAGGACAGTCCGAGCACGTCGAACTGGTCGTGTCCCAGGCGCGCGACCACGGCGGTGACCCACGAGGACAACACACCCAGCGTGTACGGCGAGGGTGGCAGGGGGGACCCGCCGACGCCCGGCACGTCGAACCGGATCACGCCCCGGTCCGGGTCGAGCCGGTCCACCAGTGGCTGCAGCACCTCGAGGCTGGCACCGATCCCGTTGCAGAGCAGCAAGGGTGGCCGACGGGCCAGGTCCCCCCGGCCGGGTCGCACGCTCACCCGGACCTGCACCCGACGCACCGCGACGGTCCGCAGCCGGTCCCGGACCCGGTTCGCCTGCTCGCGTCCACCCGTCCCTTCCCCAGCAGGGGACGGAGCCCTCCCACCAGCTTCCGCCGACGGTGGTCGCGGACTCGACCCGGCGTGCAGCGTCATCGAGGCTCCCTGTCTGGTCGGGGGCGACGCGCAAGCTCGCCTCGGGGTCGTCTGGCGGGTTGACCTTCGAGGCGATGTGCCCACTTGTGGGGAGCACGAACCGCCTCAGCAGCGGGCTGCCCGCCCTGGTCGTCGCGACCGTCGCCCCGGAGGCTCACGACCGCTCCGGTGCGCTGACCTCGCGTCGCAGGATCTTGCCGGTCGGACCCTTCGGCAGCTCGTCGACGACCCAGAGGTGGCGGGGGTACTTGTAGGCGGCGAGGCGTTCCTTCGCGAACGCGCGCAGCTCCTCCTCGTCGGCCTGCCTCCCCGGCTTCAGCGCCACCGCGGCCCCGACCTCCTCGCCGAGGTCGTCGTGCGGGATGCCGACGACCGCCACCTCGGCGACCGCGTCGTGCTCGTAGAGCGCCTCCTCGACCTCACGCGGGTAGACGTTGTAGCCGCCGCGGATGATCAGGTCCTTCTTGCGGTCCACGATGAAGAAGTAGCCGTCCTCGTCCTGCCTGGCCATGTCCCCGCTGCGGAACCAGCCGTCGGGGATGGCCTCCTTCGTGGCGTCCTCGCGGCCCCAGTAGCCCTTCATCACGTTCTCGCCGCGGATGGCGATCTCTCCGACGTCCCCGGTCGGCACGTCCCGGCCCTCGCCGTCGACCAGCCTCATCTCGACGCCCCGCACCGGCAGGCCGATCGAGCCCGGCCTGCGCTCCAGGTCCGGGCGGTTGAAGGAGGCGACGGGGGCCGTCTCGGAGAGGCCGTAGCCCTCCAGGACGATGCAGCCGAACGTCTCCTCGAAGCTCCTCATCACCTCGACCGGCATCGCGGAACCTCCGGAGATGCAGGTGCGCAGGCTGGACACGTCGTAGGAGGAGGCGTCCTCGACGTGCAGCATCCCGGCGTACATCGTCGGCACCCCCTCGAAGACCGTCACCTGGTCCCGGCCGACGACCTGGAGCGCCTTCGCAGCGTCGAAGCGGGGGACGAGGGTCAGGCAGGAGCCGGCGAGGACCGACGCGTTCAGCCCGCAGGTCAGGCCGAAGCAGTGGAACAGCGGCAGGCAGCCCATCACCACGTCCTCGGGGGTGAGCTCGACGAGGGTCTCCGCGCTCATCGAGGCGTTCGTGACGAGGTTGCGCTGCGTCAGCTCGGCGCCCTTCGGCCGACCTGTGGTGCCGGAGGTGTAGAGCAGCACGACGGTGTCCTCCTCGTCGCGGTCCACGACCTCCTCGACCGGCTGCTGCTCGGCCAGCAGGCCGGGGAGGGTCTCGGGGTCGATCCGGACGCACTCGATGCCGACCGTCTCCGCGCCCCTGCCGGCCTCGTCGGCCATCGCGTGCCAGGCCAGGACGATCGACGCACCCGAGTCCTGGAGGTAGTACTGCACCTCGCGCGCCTTCAGGAGCGGGTTCATCGGCACGACCACGGCCCCGAGGCTCACCGCGCCGTAGAACAGCATCGGGAACGCAGGCACGTTCGGCAGCACCAGCCCGACGCGGTCGCCGGGCCCGATCCCTCGCGACCGCAGCAGGCCCGCGACCCGGCGTACGGCGTCGAGCAGCTCGTCATAGGTGAGCACCAGGTCGTCGAGGCGCACCGCGGGCCGACCGCCGTGCTGCGCTGCTGTCCGGATGAGGTTCTGGGCGAGACCGGTTGTCGAGGGCACCTGGCCCATGGTGTCAGGCGTCACACAGCCGGCGTCGTCGCCATCGATGACGGGCCGATGGCAGGCCGATGACAGGGAGAGGAGTCGACGCGCCCGCGGCGGGTAACGACCCCGCATGCCTGCACCTGATCGTCTCGCCCCGCACGTCCTGGTCCTGTTCGGCGCCACCGGTGACCTGGCGGCCCGCAAGCTGTTCCCGGGCCTCTACCGCCTCGCTGCGGCCGGCCGGCTGCCGGCGGACTACGCCATGATCGGCTCAGGTCGACACTCCCCGGGCAGCGACGAGGAGATCCGCCAGCGGGTCCGCGACGGCCTGGCGGACACCGTCGAGGACCTCGACGAAGGCGTCGTGGCCGCATTCGTGGACCGCCTCTCGTTCCAGACCTCCGACAGCGAGGACGGCTCCGACCTGGCTGCGAAGGTCCGCGAGGCCGAGGAGCGGCTCGGCGAAGGTGTGGACGGTGTCGACGGGGTGCGCCGGCTGATCTACCTCTCGGTGCCGCCCGCGGCGATGCAGCCGATGGTCGCGATGCTCGGCCGCGAGGGTCTCCAGGAGCGTGCACGGCTCGTCGTGGAGAAGCCCTTCGGGACCGACCTGGAGTCCGCGCGTGCCCTGGACAGGGCACTGAAGGACGTGGTGGAGGAGGACCAGGTCTTCCGCATCGACCACTTCCTGGGCAAGGAGTCGGCGCAGAACATCCTGGCGCTGCGCTTCGCCAACGGCCTGTTCGAGCCCGCCTGGGACAGGCGCCACCTCGAGTCCGTCCAGGTCGACGTGCCCGAGGAGCTCGACGTCGAGGGACGGGGCAGCTTCTACGAGAGCACCGGCTGCTTCCGGGACATGATCTCCACGCACCTGTGCCAGATCCTCGGGCTGGTGGCGCTCGAGGACCCGGGTGAGCTCGAGGCCTCCGCCGTGCGGGACGCGAAGGCGTCCGTGTTCGCGGCGATGCGGCCCCTCGACCCGGACCGGGTCGTGTTCGGGCAGTACTCCGGCTACCGCGACGAGGACGACGTCGACCCCGACTCCGGCGTCGAGACGTTCGTCGCGCTCGAGGCGTTCGTCGACAACGACCGCTGGCGGGGTGTGCCCTTCTACCTCCGCACCGGGAAGGCGCTGGGGGCGACGGCCAGAACGGTCACCCTGAGGTTCAAGACACCCTCGACGGACCTGTTCGCCGACATCGAGCGCGAGCCCAACGAGCTGGTGCTCGAGCTCTCGGACGCGGCGAGGATCAGCGTCGACCTGCGCGCCAAGCGCCCCGGGCCCGACATGGACCTCGCGGAGGCGACGATGCGGCTCGACGTCGCCGACGACCTCCGCGACGACGAGCCGCTCGAGGCCTACGAGCGGCTGCTGCTCGACGTCCTCCGTGGCGACCAGACGTTGTTCACCCGCGCCGACGAGGTCGACCGTCTGTGGCAGATCTGCGAGCCGGTCCTGGAGAGCCCGCCGACCGCCCTCCCCTACGAGCGAGGGTCGTGGGGACCCAAGGAGGCGCTGGACCTGCCTGGCAGCGGAGGGTGGCGGCTGCCCGTGTCCGGGCGCGACGCTGCGGACGGCTGAGGGCGGCGAGCAGGGCATCGTCGACGGGCCGGGGACGGCCGCGTGGAATCCCGCCGCGCAAGGGCCCTGGAGGCCTGGCCGGTGGTGCAGGTCTGGTGCCAGGGTGGCTGTCGACGTATCACCCGAGGCGGCGCGGGCTCCTCGGAGTGATGCCCGCCGCTGAGCCCGCTGGGAGACGACGATGTCGCACGGCACCATGAAGCACGGTTCCGAGAGCTTCTTCATCGAGGGGGAGGGCGTGCTCCCGGCCCAGCTCGGCGGTCGGACCGGCGAGGAGCCGGACCCGGTCAACGACTCCGACAGCCCCCGCGCCGAAGCGGCCCGGCCGCTGGCCCCGGCAGCCGCTCCGCCGTTCCGGTTCTCGCGCATCGGCCCTCGAGGGACGCCGCTGCCGGCAGGTCTGGTGAGGAAGCTGGCGCGGGCGATGGTCGTGGGCGGCGGGACGGACGGCGGAACCCACGGCGTCCCGGCCGGCTACACCTACTTCGGCCAGTTCGTCGACCACGACCTCACCATGGACCGCACCGACCTGGTGCTCGGCGAGCCGGTCGACCCGCTCGACCTCCTGCAGGGCAGGTCCCCGCGGCTGGACCTCGACTCGCTGTACGGCGCCGGGCCGACCAGCGTGCACTCGGCGAGGTTCTACGAGGCCGACGGCCTGCACCTGCGCACGGGCACCACGATCGCCGTACCTCCCGACGGCGCCAAGACCGGCCACGACCTGCCGCGGGTCGGCACCGGTCGCAACGCCCGTGCCAAGCGACGGGCCCTGATCCCCGACCCCCGCAACGACGAGAACCTGATCGTCGCGCAGACGCACCTGGCGATGATCCGCTTCCACAACCGCATCGTCGACAAGGTGCCGGCCTCGGTGCCGGCGGCCCAGCGGTTCGCCCACGCCCGCAAACGGGTCACCCTGCACTACCAGTGGGTGGTCCGGCACGACTACCTCCCGCGGATCTGCCGTGCCGCGACCCTGGACGACGTGTGGGCGAACGGCCGGGTCCTCGTCGAGCCGGACGCCCGGCCCACCGACGTACCGACCATGCCGATCGAGTTCTCCGTCGCCGCCTTCCGGCTGGGACACAGCATGGTGCGCGAGAGCTACAACTGGAACCGGCGGTTCCCCGGCGAGGACGGCTTCCTGGACTACATGTTCGCGTTCTCCGGGCTCGGTGGTGACCTCGGCGGCGAGCTGCGGCTGATCAGCAGCTGGCTCGCCGACTGGCGACGGATGTACGACTTCGTGGGTGGTGGCCACCCGCGGCTGACGGCGCCGGGCGGGGTCAACCGGGCGATGCGCATCGACACCCGGCTGACCGACCCGTTGAAGAACCTGCCGCCCAGCGTGTTCGGGGGCTCCGACGCGATCCCGTTCGACGACCTGCGTCGCAACCTGGCCTTCCGCAACCTGACCAGGGCCGGCATGGTCAAGCTCGCGACCGGCCAGGGGATGGCGGCGCTGCTGAAGAAGCGAGGGGTCCCGGTGGCCGAGCTGTCACGGGCCCAGATCCTGAACGGCTCCGGTGGGGCGAAGCCGGCAGGACTCACCTCCGCGGAGAAGGACGCGCTCGCGACCCGCACGCCGCTGTGGTTCTACGTCCTGCGCGAGGCCGAGCACAACGGCGGACGGCTGCGTGACGTCGGCGCCCGCATCGTCGCCGAGACCTTCCACCGCGCGATCGAGGGCAGCCGGTTCTCGATCGTCCGCGAGCCGGACTGGCGACCCACGATCGGCCGCAAGGGCACGTTCGAGATGACCGACCTGCTGTTCTTCGCCTTCGAGGGCAAGAAGGCCGGGCTGAACCCGCTGGGCGGCCGCTGACCCGACCCGTCCCGTCGGTAGGGTCACCGGCGTGAGCGGCCCGACGTCCGAGTTCGACCGGGGCGTCGCGGTCTCCTCCCGCGCCGAGGACCCGTCGACGTACGACGCCACGCTGGGCGCCGGCTGGCGGATCGGAGGCGGGGTCAACGGAGGAATGCTGCTGGCGACGGTCGGCAGCGCCCTGCGCCAGGCGTTCACCCGGTCCTCGGGGCACGCGGACCCGATCGCGGTCAGCGGCTACTACCTCTCACCCGGCGTCACGGGTCCGGCGGTCGTGCGGACCGAGGTGCTGCGGTCCGGCCGGAGCCTCTCGACGGGCTCCGCCTCGCTGACCCAGCTCGACGACGACGGGTCGGAGGTCGAGCGGGTGCGGGTGCTCGCGACGTACGGCGACCTGGCCGGCCTGCCCGGGGACGTGAGCACCACCGCCGTACCCCCGGACCTGCCGCCTCCCGACGAGTGCGTCAGCGCCGCTGAGGCGCCGCCGTCGTTCCTCGAGCAGGCGGCGCTGCTGTCCCGGCTGGACCTGCGCCTGGACCCTGCCTGCGTGGGCTGGGCGATGGGGGCGCCCTCGGGGCGGGGGCTGATCCAGGGCTGGCTGCGGATGGCCGACGGCCGCGAGCCCGACCCGGTGCTGCTGCTGCTCGCGGTGGACGCGCTGCCTCCGGTGACGTTCGACCTCGGACTGCTGGGCTGGACACCCACCCTCGAGCTGACGGTGCACGTGCGTGCGGCCCCGGCGCCCGGCTGGCTGCGCGTCGTGCACTCCAGCCGCAACGTCGCCGGTGGACTCCTCGAGGAGGACGCCGAGGTGTGGGACTCCGCCGGCCGGCTGGTGGCCCAGTCCCGCCAGCTCGCGCGCTCGCCCCGCTGACCCGGCGTGTCTGGCGGGCCTGACCCCGTCGACCCGGCGTGTCTGGCGGGCCTGACCCCGTCGACCCGGCGTGTCTGGCGGCGGGCCGCCTGGGCACCGCGAGATAACCGGTTGGCCGCGGCCCGCGCGCCGGATGGAAGGGGGGCATGATTCCTCAGGAGTGGGTGCCCCACCGCCGTGAGCAGGACGACGAGCTCGTCGGCTACCTCGTGCAGCAGGGGCCGGCCGTCGTACCGGTGACCCTGTTCGGCCACCCCTTGGCGGACGCGGGCGACGTCGAGGCCGCGCGGGAGGTGCTCGAGTCGACGGGGCTCCGGGCGCTGGCCGACCCGTGGTGGCTGCAGCTCGAGGACGGCGAGAATATTCGGGTCCGGATCAGGGAGGTGACCCCGGATCGGGTGCTCGTGGTGGTGGACGACTTCGGGTACGACGGGGACCTGAACGACTCGTGGGAGCTGGAGGTGCCTGAGCCCGGCCGCCTGAGCCGCTGAGCTCCCACATCGTCAGGTCGGTCACCGGGCCAGGAGCCAGGTGATGGTCTCCTCGAGCCGGCCGAGGATCGAGATGTGACCGTCCTGCGGCGAGAGCCGGAGCTCCGCGGCAGGGCATCGGGCGGCCAGCCACTCGGCGTGGGCCGGCGGCACGAACCGGTCGGCGCCGCCCTGCAGCAGGAGCACCGGTGCCCGGACGGCGCCCACGTCGAAACCCCAGGGCTCGACGAGGGCGAGATCGTCCTCGACGGCGCCGGTGTAGCCCGCGGACAGGCCCTCGGTCGAGCTGGTGACCAGCCATTCGCCGTACGGGCCGGCGAACAGCTCCATGTCTGCCGCTGCGAGCTCGTCGAGGTCCTCCGGTGCGTCGCGGCTCAGGTGGGCCAGCAGGTCGGTCGCGCCGCGGGAGGCTGCGGTGAACTCGGCCACGCCCGAGGGCGCCATCCCACCGAACCAGTCGAGCCCTGGGGCGTCGAACGGCGCGAGCGAGGCGAGACAGCCAACGGCACTGACCCTGTCACCGAGCACTGCCGAACAGGCCAGAGCATGCGGGCCTCCGCCCGAGGCCCCGAGCACCGCGAACCGCTCCACCTCCAGGGCGTCGGCGACGGCCGCGACGTCGCCGGCAACCGCGGCGACGTCACGTCCTGGCCGGGGCTCCGACGTCCCATACCCAGGGCGGTCGTAGGAGACCAGCCGCACAACGCGGCCCCCTACCGTCGACCCGGCCGGTGGTGGGAGGCGCCCGGACTGCGGGGTGCCGTGGTGCCAGAAGACGACCGGGACGTCGGGATCACGCCGGTCGAAGGAGTCATGGACGTGGACCAGCCTTCCCCCCGGCGTCTCGACATCGAGCTGGCGCACGCGCGGACTCTACGCCCGGCCGTCCGTTCCCGGGGTTCGGCCGCCAGAGCGGGTCGCATCCGGCCGCCAGACCCGCCGGGTCGGCCCGTCTGCACGCCTGCAGGCCTGCAGGCCGCCGAGCCGGCGCTTCTGCAGGTTTCCGAACCGCCGCGTCTGGCCGTCGGTCCGTCGGTACGTGGGGGAGCTTCGAAGCCGTTCGCTCTCGACGGGTGGCTTCGCGCCTGGGACGAGGCGGTACATTCCGCCCTCTGAACGTCCGGCGGTTGCAGATAAGTTCACACTTGTCGTTCGCGGCGCTCGGCAGAGCAAATTGGAACTGATTCAGCCTCCAGACGCGCCGGGTCGGCAGGGTCTCCCGGCCGCCAGACCCGCCGGGTCGGCAGGGTTCCGGCCGCCAGACCCGCCGGGTCGGCAGGGTTCCGGCCGCCAGACGCGCCGGGTCGGTCACAGGAAGCGGGAGCGGGGGACGGCGAAGACGTAGCGGGCGCCCGGGTACTCGCTGAGCGACCACAGCTGGTCGCGCTCCGGCCAGAAGGTGATGTCCTCCGGCCCGACCGGCAGCTGGTGGCGGTGCTCGCGGAAGCTCCCAGGCCTCCCGACCCAGACGCTGCCGAGGCGGTAGCGGCCGTGGCTGGTGGTGAGGAACCAGGTCCCGTTCACGACGGTCGCCCCCTGCATCCCGAAGACCCCGGCGTCCTCGAGCGTGACCGGCACCGACCGGCCGTCCGGGGCCACCGTGAGCAGCGAGGTGTCCGGGTCGATCGCGAAGCGGGCCAGCCGGGTCGGACCGGCCCGACGGGCGTACTCACCCGCGACCAGGTGGTGCGGCCGCGCGCTGCGGTCCACCGAGGCGAACGAGTAGCGCATCTTCGTCCGACCCGGACGGGCCTGCGCATCGTAGGTGAACCGCACCGGCAGCAGGTAGCGGTAGCCGAACGCGTCGACGGTCGCCGACGGGCGGTCCCGGACCCCGAGCCGCGACGCATCACCCGCGGGCACCCGGACGATGTCGTCGAGCCGGAAGGAGCTGAGCCCGCGGGTGGTGCCGGCCACGTGCAGGTGGTCGCCGTGCCAGACGATGCCTCCCGCGTGCACCCGCACCGGGCGTACGTCGACCGCACCGTCGTCGTGGAAGAACGGCTCGACCAGGAGCACGTGCCGGTAGCGGATCGCGCCAGGGTCGGTGAGGTCGACGACGCTCAGCCGGGCGCCCTGGTTCACGCCGTCGACGGTGTGCGAGTAGGCGCTCGTGACCAGCACCGCCCGGCCGTCGAAGGTGCCGTCCCCGGGACCCCGACCGTCCTCCCGTCGCTCGGCTGTCCCCACGGTGGCCGCGTCGGCCGACGTGGTGATGCCCTGCGGCCACCAGCGGCGCGAGCGCATGTCCTCCCGGTCCCAGCGGAAGCCCCAGGTCGCGGCGGGTGCAGGGACGGTGACGGCGCGCGCCGTACGGTCCAGGTCGCCCAGCACCCCGCGCAGCCCGACCCTGGCTCCGACCCGGTCCACGAACGCGTCGACCACCACCCCCCGGTCGTCGCTGCGCAGCAGATGCACCGAAGGCTCCATCGCACCAGTGTGCCCGCCGCCCGCCGGGGGCCCGCGTCGCCGGGACCCGGGAGCCCGCCCGCCGCGGCCAGGGCGGGTGGCAGGATCGAGCCGATGACCGAGCCGCTGCCCGACCGATGACCGACCGATGCCCGACCAGGTCCAGGTGGTGGTCGGGGCGGCGGTCGTCCGGCACGGCCGGGTGCTCGCGACGCGCCGGGCGTACCCACCGGGGCTCCGCGGCCGGTGGGAGCTGCCCGGCGGCAAGGTCGAGCCGGGTGAGGCGGAGGCCGACGCGGTGGTCCGCGAGCTGCGCGAGGAGCTCGGCTGCGAGGTCCGGGTCACCGGCAGGCTGGCGGGTGAGCAGAGGATCGGGGACCGGCTCGTGCTGCGGGTCCTGGTCGCGGAGCAGACCGAGGGCGAGCCCACGCCCAGCGAGCACCAGCACGACGCCCTGCGCTGGCTCGGGCCGGAGGAGCTCGACGACGTGGAGTGGCTGGCACCGGACCGGCCGTTCCTGCCGGAGCTCCGTGAGCTGCTCGCGGACGGCCATCGTCTCGAGGGCGGCGACGTCGGCGGCGCGGTCGGTGGCCGCACACCCGCCCCCTAGCATGGATCGCATGGACCAACGGCTGATGCTCGTGCATGCGCACCCCGACGACGAGACGATCGGCCAGGGCGCCACGATGGCGAGCTACGCGGCCCGGGGCACCCAGGTCACCCTGGTCACGTGCACGCTCGGCGAGGAGGGCGAGGTGCTGGTCCCCGAGCTGGCGCACATCTCGGCGGACCGCCAGGACGCCCTCGGCGAGCACCGGATCACCGAGCTCGCCAACGCCATGAAGGAGCTCGGGGTCACCGACCACCGCTTCCTGGGTGGCGCGGGGCACTACCGGGACTCGGGCATGATGTGGGACGAGCAGCGCCGCGCGACGGCGCGCACGGAGACGAAGGAGGGCACCTTCTGGCGAGCCGACCTCCTCGAGGCCTCCGCGCTCCTCGTCGAGATCATCCGCGAGGTGCGCCCGCAGGTGCTGGTGACCTACGACGAGTACGGCAACTACGGACACCCCGACCACATCCAGGCGCACCGGGTCGCGACCTACGCGACCGCGCTCGCGGCGGTGCCGTCCTACCGGCCCGAGCTCGGGCCGCCCTGGGACATCGCGAAGATGTACTGGGGTGCGATGTCGAGGGACCGGTTCCGGCAGGGCCTGCGCGCCCTGCGCGAAGCGGGGAACACCACGGCGTTCGAGGGGATGGACCCCGACGGGGAGCTGCCTCCGTTCATGGTGCCGGACGACCAGCTCTCCGCAGTGGTGGTCGCCGACGACTTCGCCGACGCCAAGATCCGGGCCATGAAGGCGCACGCCACCCAGATCGCCGTGGACGGACCGTTCTTCGCGCTCTCGAACAACATCGGCAACCAGGTGTGGGGCACCGAGTTCTACCGGATCGCCAAGGGCGTGCAGGGCCCGCTCAACGAGGACGGGCTCGAGACCGACCTGTTCGCCGGGCTCGAGTGACCCTGCTGCGACACCTGGCCTGCCTGGTCGCCGGTGCCGCAGTCGCCCTCGCCGCCGTGCTCGTGCACAGGTCCGTGTTCCCGTTCGGTCTGCTGCTGGCGCTGGCGGCCAGCTTCGCGGTGCCGTGCTGGCTGCTCACCTCGGCGCGTCCCCGCACCGCTGCGTCGTACGTCGTGGGCTGGCTGGGGCTGCTGGGTCTCGTGGTCGGCGGACGGCCCGAGGGCGACTACCTGCTCGCCGACGACGTGGGTGGCTACACGATGCTGGGCGCGGGGTTGCTGATGGTGGTCCTCGGCATCGTTTCGCTCGCGGGCAGGAGGGGTTCGACGACCTAGAGTTCGAGGGTGAGCGAGCAGCGCCACCACACCAACGACCGACGCGTGATCCCGGGGCTGCTCCTCGGTCTGCTCCTGCTGGTCGGCGGCGCCTATGTCGCCGCGCACTCCTACCTGCAGGACCGGATTCCCGCGAACACCAAGGTCGACGGGATCGCGGTCGGCGGTCTGCGCACCGCGGCCGCCGTACGGCGCCTGGAGGTCGGTCTGCAGGGGCGCGCAGCCGAGCCGCTCACCGTGGTCGCGGACGGGCACCGCACGACGATCCGCCCGGCCGCGGCCGGCCTCCGGGTCGATGTGCCTGCCACCGTCGCCGCCCTGGGCGGCTCCTCGGGATGGGACCCGGTCCGGATGTGGGACTGGGTGGCGGACCGCAACCGCGCGGACGCCGTCGTCAGGGTCGACCGGGCCGCGCTGGACCGGGCGGTCGCCGCCTTCGCGAGCCAGGTCGACGATCCCCCGGTCGAGGGGGCCGTCAGCTTCGCAGGCGGCGAGGCCCGGGCGACGTACCCCGACCGTGGCCGGCTGCTCGACCGGCCGGCGGCGGCCGCCAGCATCCGCAGGGCGTTCCTGCACCAGGACGGACCCGACACCGGTGGCGTGGTGCGCCTGCGCACGCGGGTCGCCGAGCCGCAGGTCACCGTGGACGCCGTCAGCCGGGCGATGGACGACTTCGCCAACCCCGCCACGTCCGCCCCCGTCGTGGTCAGGTTCGACGACCAGGCGGTGCGCCTGCAGCCGGAGGACTTCACCCCGGCCCTGTCCATGACGGCCGTCGGGAGGGTGCTGGAGCCGCGGCTCGACGACCGGGTGCTGCTCGGCCTGCTGCGGCCGAGGATGAGCTCGCTGGCCCGGGCCCCGCAGGACGCCCGGATCAGCATCGTCGCCGGAAGACCTCGGCTGACGCCCGCGCGCAACGGACGCACCTTCGATCCTGCCGCCGTGGTGAAGGGGTTCCTCGCGACGCTCACCGCCGAGGACCGCACGCTGCGGGTGCGCGGCATCCCGGCCCGGCCGTCGTTCAGCACTGCCGACGCCCGCAGGCTCGGGATCACCGAACAGGTGTCCTCGTTCAGCACCCGGTTCCCCTACGCGGCCTACCGGAACACCAACCTCGGCCGGGCCGCGCAGCTCATCGACGGGACCATCCTGAAGCCCGGCCAGACGTTCAGCCTCAACGACACCGTGGGGGAGCGGACCGCGGCCAACGGGTTCACCAGGGGCTACATCATCGACGACGGTGTCTACCGCAAGGACTTCGGCGGCGGGGTCAGCCAGGTGGCGACCACCACCTTCAACGCGGCGTTCTTCGCCGGCCTGGCGGACGTCGAGCACAAGGCGCACTCCTTCTACATCAGCCGCTACCCGGTCGGCCGGGAGGCGACGGTCGTGTGGCCCGACGTCGACCTCCGGTTCAAGAACACCACGCCGTACGGCGTCCTGGTGGCCGCCTCCATCGAGAAGGCGACCCCGTCCCGCAAGGGTGTGATGCACGTGGCGATGTACTCCACGAAGCACTGGGACATCAGGGCCACCGCCTCCGCCCGCTACGACCGCCGGCCGTTCCGGACGCGTCATCTCCGGGGTCCCGGCTGCGTCCCGAACCGGGGCTACGACGGCTTCGACATCGACGTGCACCGGCTGTTCTACCGGCACGGGTCCACGGTGCTCGACCACCGCGAGACCATGCACACCGCCTACGCCCCGTCGGACACGGTCGTCTGCTCCTGAGGGGTTGCCGCGGCACCGTGCGACAGGTGGCTCTCCCGAGAACGTGCTCAATTGGCCTTCTGGGCAGAGAGTCTCCTGTTCCAGTGCACGCCAGGCCGGACCCAGGTCAGCCCGGGGCCGCGAGGTAGCGGTAGGTGTGGTGGGTCCGGAACCCGAGCCGCTCGTAGAGCGCCAGCCCGGCGGGGTTGTCGCCCCGCACCTGCAGGTAGGCCGTGGCCGCGCCGCGCTCGGCGGCCCACTCCAGCAGCGCCGCCATCACCACCAGCCCGAGACCCTGACGGCGGTGGTCGGGGGAGACCCACACGTCGGTGATGCCGGCCCAGTCGCCCTCGCATGCCACCCGGCCCTTCGCGCGCAGACCCGTCGAGGGGTCCGCGGCCACGGACGCGAAGGCCACCTGCTCCGGTCCTTCGAGCACGGCGACCGCGTCGTCGTGGTGGGACCGGGCCCGCTCGTCGTTCGCGAGCCAGGCGGCGGTGACCGACCCGGTCAGCGTCACCGGCGGGACCGGGCCGGACCCGGCGAGCAGGGAGCCCGCCGCTCGGGAGGCCCGGGCGACCGACGCCAGCTGGAAGTGCGAGTCCGCCTCGCCCGGCCGGGCGGTCTCCCAGCCCGCCTCCGCGAACCGGTCCGCGGTGGCGGAGCCCACCACCACCTGGGCCCAGGGCGCCAGCCGGTGCCGCGCGTAGAACTCCCGCACCACCTGCTGGGCGGCAGCGAACGGCACGCCCGGGTCGCCGACCGCCATCACCGAGTTCGCGCGGGCGCTGAAGCCGCCGGACGCCCGCAGCAGCCAGTCGCCGAGCGGCTCGGTGTGGACCGCCGGCCACGACGCGTTCGACAGCAGGCAGGCCTGCTCCGCGGAGACCCGCATCCGGGGGGAGGCCCGGGGAGGGACCGGCTTGCCGGACACGATGTCGCGCAGCGCGATCCGCGTGGTCGTCCCGTCCTCGGCGCGCACGGTCGTCGAGGTGTCGGTCCAGGACTCCATCACCCCGAGCAGGTCGGTCATCGCGGGCCCACCCGAGGGTCCGGTCCGCCCGGGCAGCACCCGCCGTACGACCACCCGGGTCCCGACGCAGTGCGGACCCAGGCCGCTGGGCCCGCGGCGGGCGGGCGGCTGAGAAGTCACGACATTTCTCTCGTCTTGCGGGGGAGGGCTCGGGTCGGCCAACGTCGGGTTGGATACTAGGCTGGGACGATCCGTCAGGCCGACGGTGGGAACGGCACAACGGCAGGAACGGGAGGAACAAGGTGACCTACGTCATCGCGCAGCCCTGCGTGGACCTGAAGGACCGGGCTTGCGTCGACGAGTGCCCGGTCGACTGCATCTACGAGGGGAAGCGGATGCTCTACATCCATCCCGACGAGTGCGTCGACTGCGGGGCCTGCGAGCCGGTGTGCCCGGTGGAGGCCATCTTCTACGAGGACGACACCCCGGAGCAGTGGAAGGACTACTACAACGCGAACGTCGACTTCTTCGCCGACCTCGGCTCCCCGGGTGGCGCCGCGAAGATGGGCGTGATCGACAAGGACCACCCGCTCGTCGCCGAGCTGCCGTTCCCCCAGAACGCGGAATGAGCCAGAACGCGGAATGAGCCAGACCGCCGAGTGAGCACCCGGAGCCCTGGACCCGACGCGCCGACCGCCGTTCCCCGGTGGGCGGCGCGTTCGGTGTCCGCCGCCCTCCCGGACTTCCCGTGGGACCACCTCGCGGCGTACGGCGACCGCGCCCGGGCGCACCCGGGCGGCATCGTGGACCTGTCCGTGGGCACGCCGGTCGATCCCACGCCAGAGCTGGTGCAGAAGGCGCTGGCCGACGCCGGGGACTCGCCGGGCTACCCGACGACGGTGGGTCGCCTGGACACCCGTCAGGCGTGCGTGGACTGGCTCGCGCGGCGTTTCGGGGTGTCGGGTCTCGACGTGTCCGGAGTGCTCCCCGTGGTGGGATCCAAGGAGCTCATCGCCTCGCTGCCGACCCAGCTCGGCCTGGGCCCAGGGGACCTGGTGGTCTACCCGGAGCTGGCCTACCCGACCTACGAGGTGGGCGGCGTGCTGGCGGGCACCCGCATGGTCGCGACCGACTCGCTGACGTCGCTGGGCCCGGAGCGCGTCGCGCTGGTGTGGGTCAACTCGCCCTCGAACCCGACGGGGCGGGTGCTGCCGGTCGACCACCTTCGCAAGATGGTCGACTGGTGCCGGGAGCGGGGAGCGCTGCTGGTCTCCGACGAGTGCTACCTCGAGTGCGCCTGGGAGGCCCGGCCGGTGTCCGTGCTGCACCCCGACGTCTGCGGCGGCGACCACACCGGGCTGCTCACCGTGCAGTCGCTGTCCAAGCGCTCCAACCTGGCCGGCTACCGCTGCGCGTTCGTCGCCGGGGACCGCGCAGTGGTGGCCGAGCTGCTCGCGGTCCGCAAGAACCTCGGGCTGATGATGCCCGGGCCCCAGCAGCACGCGATGGCGGTGGCCCTCGACGACGACGCGCACGTGCTCGAGCAGCACGAGCGCTACGCACGCCGGCGCGCCGACCTCAAGGCCGCCCTGGAGGGGGCCGGGTTCCGCATCGACCACTCCGAGGCCTCGCTGTACCTCTGGGCCACCCGCAACGAGCCCTGCTGGGACACCGTCGGCCGGCTCGCGGAGCTTGGGATCCTGGTGGCGCCCGGCGAGTTCTACGGTCCCGCCGGCGCCGAGCACGTCCGGGTGGCGTTCACGGCCACCGACGAGCGGGTCGCGGCCGCCGTCAGCCGGCTCACCGGCTGAGCCGACGCAACCACTGGAGCCGACGCAGCCGCCGGGGAGGCGTCACCCTCCCGCGGCCACGTCCACGTGCACGTGGTCCCGGTGCTCGAGCACCGCGCGGTCGCCGGCGGCCGACCCGGGGTCGTAGTTGCGCCAGCCGCTCTCCGAGCGTGGGCCCGCGCTCCAGATGCGCCCGTCGAAGATGACGTGGTCGATGTGCAGCCGCGCGGCCTGGGCGACGAGGTAGGACGCCACCGCCCAGCCCTTGCGCCGGTTGTCGGCCGTGACGGGTCGCACGAAGACGTCGATCGCCCGGCCGTCGTAGTGCGCCGAGCCCTTCATGTGTCCCTCGGAGACCCCTCCGGGGGCGTAGCCGCCGAGCGACAGGTCCCCGAAGGCCAGCAGCAGGCTGCGTCGTACGGCGGCCGCCCGGGGGGTCAGACCGCGCGCGCCGATGTCCTGGGCGGCCAGGTCGCCGTCGTGGTGGACGACGCAGCTGAAGGTGGCGGGGCTGTTGCCGCTCAGCGCCGACGCGAGCGCCCGGGCGTCCGCGGCGTGGGCCTGGTAGGCCTCCGGGTAGCCGGAGCGCTGCACCTTCTGCGCCGCCTCCGTGATCCGCATCGACTGGTAGCCGTCGACCTTCTGCAGCTCGTCGTAGAACCTGTTCGCGGAGTAGTAGGGGTCCCGGATCTGCTTCGCCGTACCCCAGCCCTGGGAGGGCCGCTGCTGGAAGAGGCCGAGGGAGTCCCGGTCGCCGTGGTCGAGGTTGCGCAGCTTGCTCTCCTGGTAGGCGGTCGCCAGCGCGATCGACGCGGCGCGCGCCGGGAGACCTCGGCGCACGGCCACCGCGCTGATGGTGCTGGCGTTCTCGGCCTGCTCGGTGGACAGGTCCACCACGTGGCCGGCGACCCGGGCCTGGCAGCCCTCGGGGTCCGGCAGCGGACCCACCCCGCGGGTGAGCAGCACGACCACACCGGCGACCAGGGCGACCAGGACCAGCGCGGCGAGCAGGGACGGCCCGGACCGCCGTCGGCGAGGGGACCTAGTTGGCATGGAGGACGGCGTTGAGCTCCACGCCGCCACCACCCCGGGGGAGGGCCTCCACGGCCCCCGTCGTCGAGTTCCTGCGGAACAGCAGGTTGCTCAGGCCGGAGAGCTCGGCGGCCTTGACCACCCGTGGGCCGTCGTCGTCCGTGCCGGTCACCGTGACCTTGGTCCCGGCGGTGACGTAGCAGCCGGCCTCCACGACGCAGTCGTCGCCCAGCGAGATGCCGATCCCGGCGTTGGCGCCCAGCAGGCAGCGCCGCCCCACCGAGACCACCTCCTTGCCGCCGCCGGACAGCGTGCCCATGATCGATGCCCCGCCGCCCACGTCGGAGCCGTCGCCGACCACCACGCCGGCGCTGATCCGGCCCTCGACCATCGAGGCGCCCAGGGTGCCGGCGTTGTAGTTGACGAAGCCCTCGTGCATCACGGTCGTGCCCTCGGCCAGGTGCGCCCCGAGCCGGACCCGGTCGGCGTCGGCGATGCGTACGCCGGTCGGCAGCACGTAGTCGGTCATCCGCGGGAACTTGTCCACGCCGAGCACCGTGACATGGCCTCGCGCCTCCTTCAGCCGCAGCCGGGTGCTCTCGAAGTCCTCGACGGCACACGGACCGGCGTCGGTCCACACCACGGTGACCAGCTGGCCGAAGATGCCGTCCATGTTCAGCGACCGGGGCGCGACCAGCCGACGGCTGAGCAGGTGCAGCCGCAGCCACGCGTCGGTGGGCTCGGCCGGCGGCGCCTGCAGGTCGTTGCTGACGGTGCGTACGACGAGCCTGCGCACCGCCCGGACCTCGTCGACGCCCTCCAGCATCGCCAGGTCCGGAGGCGCCTCGAGGTCCGCCTCCGGGAGGCCGAGCCGCGGGGAGGGGAACCAGACGTCGAGCACGCCGCCCTCGCCCTCGGTGCCGGCGTAGGTGGCCAGGCCGTAGCCCCAGGCGGCGGTCGGGACGGGGTTCCCGGTGTCGGCACGGGTCGCGGAGCCGGAAGCGGTGCCGGAAGCGGTGTCGGTCATCTCCCCCACGCTACCGAAGCCGACCACACCGCCGGCGATCACGTCCGGGTGCCGGTGGCGCCTGGTTTGATGGGGCCCATGGCAACCGACCCGACCCTCGACCGTGCCGCCCTGGCCCTGGGTGTGGACGCCGTCACACTGACCGAGGACCTCGTCAACATCGCGTCCGTGAGCGGTGACGAGGGCGAGATCGCGGACGCGGTGGAGGCCGCCCTGCGGGCACTGGACCACCTCGAGGTGCAGCGGTTCGGCCACACCGTGGTGGCCCGCACCGACCAGGGCCGCGCCGAGCGGGTGGTGCTCGCCGGCCACCTGGACACCGTGCCCCTCAACGACAACCTGCCGGCCCGCCGCGACGCCACCCGGCTGCACGGCCTGGGTGCCTGCGACATGAAGGGCGGCGTGGCGGTGGCCCTGCGGATCGCCGCCACCATGCCGGTGACCAACCGGGACATCACGTTTCTCTTCTACGAGTGCGAGGAGGTGGAGGCCGAGCGCAACGGCCTGCACCTGCTGGCGCAGACCGAGCCGAAGCTGCTGGAGGCCGACTTCGCGATCCTGATGGAGCCCAGCGACGGCGTGGTGGAGGCGGGCTGCCAGGGCACCCTGCGGGTCGACGTGACCACCCGCGGGACGCGCGCGCACTCCGCGCGGTCCTGGACCGGGGTCAACGCCATCCACGGTGCGGCCGACGTGCTGGCCAGGCTCGAGGACTACGCGCCGCGCCGCCCGGTGATCGACGGGCTGGAGTATCACGAGGGCCTGAACGCCGTGTTCATCTCCGGAGGCGTCGCCGGCAACGTGCTCCCGGACCTGTGCACCGTCTCGGTCAACTACCGTTTCGCCCCGGACCGCTCGGTGGACGAGGCCTACGCCCACGTGCGTGAGGTGTTCGAGGGGTTCGAGACCGAGGTCAGCGACTCGGCCCCGGGCGCCCTGCCCGGTCTCTCGGTCCCCGCTGCCGCCGCCTTCGTCGAGGCCGTCGGCGGCACCGCCAACCCGAAGTTCGGCTGGACCGACGTGGCCCGGTTCAGCGCCCTGGGCATCCCGGCGGTGAACTTCGGCCCCGGAGATCCGCACCTGGCCCACCGCCAGGACGAGTTCGTCCCGCTGGACCAGGTCACCGCGGTCGAGCAGCAGCTGCGCGGCTGGCTGGCACCGACGTGAGCGAGCAGTCGCACCACCATCCGGACGTGCCGGAGGAGATGCACGGCTTCACGGTCACCCGTCGCAGCCAGGTGCACCACGACACCTCGACCACCGACCAGCGGCTGCTGGACAGCATGGGCTCCAGCGACTGGCTGCACACCGACCCCTGGCGGGTGCTGCGGATCCAGAGCGAGTTCGTCGAGGGGTTCGGTGCCCTTGCTGAGCTGGGCCCCGCCATCAGCGTGTTCGGCTCATCCCGCACCACCGCGGACGACCCCTCCTACGCCCTGGCGGAGAAGATCGGCGGACGGCTGGCCGACGCCGGCTTCGCGGTGATCACCGGGGGCGGCCCGGGAGTCATGGAGGCCGCCAACAAGGGCGCCTGCGAGGCGGGCGGCGTGTCGGTGGGGCTCGGGATCGAGCTGCCCTTCGAGTCGGGCCTCAACGACTACGTCGACATCGGGCTGAACTTCCGCTACTTCTTCGCCCGCAAGACCATGTTCGTGAAGTATGCCCAGGGCTTCATCGTCCTCCCCGGCGGCTTCGGGACCCTCGACGAGCTGTTCGAGGCGCTCACCCTGGTGCAGACCCAGAAGGTCACGTCGTTCCCGGTGGTGCTCGTCGGGTCGTCGTACTGGTCGGGCCTCATGGACTGGTTCACGGCCACCGTGCTGGCCCACGGGAAGGTGTCCCCGGCCGACCTCGAGATGTTCCGGGTGACCGACGACCCGGACGAGGCCGTCTCGGTGATGGTGCAGGCCGAGCGGCACCGCTCCCGAGCGGGCACTGACGGGCACTGACGGGCACTGACGGCCAATGACGGAGGGCGTCCGTACCATCGAGGCATGACGTGGTTCTTCGCCATCCTCGTGGTGGCGCTGCTCGGAGGCGTGGCCGTGGTGGCGACCGGGCGCGGCGGGTCGATGGCCGAGGTCTTCGACGACCGGCCGGACGCCGAGGTGCCCGCCGACTCCGCTCTGACCGCCGGCGACCTGCGCCGGGTCACCTTCAGCACGGTGTTCCGCGGCTACCGGGCGGCGGAGGTGGACGCGTTGCTCGACCGGCTCGCCGCCGAGCTCGAGCTCCACGACGCGCGCCGTCCGGCCCCCGGCCCGGCCGCGGGCCCAGCCGCTGGCCCAGGCGCGGGCCCGGCCGCTGGCCCAGGCGCTGGCCCCCACGCGGGCCCCGGCGCGGACGAGGGGGCATAGCCGTGCGCGTGCGCGTCGAGCGCGAGGTCGACATCGCCGCGCCGGCGTCGGTGGTCTGGGACTACCTCGTCGACTGGCCTCGCCAGGGCGACTGGATCCCGCAGACCCGGGTGGAGAGGGTCGACGCGGCCGACGGCCTGGGCGGCCGGTTCCGGGCCTGGAGCGGCCTCGGGTCGGTGCCGCCCGGAGCCACCCGGGGGACCACCCGCCACGGCGTGGGCTTCTGGGACCCGATGACGATCACCGTCTGGGAGCGGACCCCGGACGGGGGCGGTCGGTGCGAGGTGCTGCACCTCGGCGCCGTCGTCAAGGGCGAGGGTGAGTTCACCGTCGTCGCCCGCGGCGAGCACGCCAGTCGGTTCGTGTGGGCCGAGCTCGTCGTGCTGCCACTGGGCAGGCTCGGTGCCCTCGGCTGGCCGGTCGTGCGCCCGGCTGCGAACCGGTTCATCGACCGCGCCCTGCGCGTGATGCGCGACCAGGTCGAGCAGCCACCGCGGTCGGCCGGCGGCTAGCGGCCCTCGAAGACCGGCTTCTCCTTCGCGACGAACGAGTCGATCGCCCGCCGGTGGTCCTCGGTGGAACCGGTGAGCGCCATCATGTCCGCCTCGAGCTCCAGCGAGGACGCGAGGTCGTGGCCGGCGCTGTAGCCGATGGACCGTCGGACGGCACCGAAGGCGACCGTGGGGCCGGCGGCCAGCTGACGTGCGAGCTGGCGGACCTCCTCGACCAGGGCGTCGGCCGGCACCACCCTGGTCGCCAGCCCCAGCTGCAGGGCCTCGTCGGAGGGGATCGTGCGCGGGAAGTACATCAGCTCCATCGCCTTGGCCTGCCCGACCAGCCGCGGCAGGGTCCACGAGGAGCCGGTGTCACAGGACAGGCCGATTCCGGTGAAGGCCAGGTTGAAGCCGGCGCCGTGTCCCAGCACCCGCAGGTCGCAGGCGAACGCCAGGCTGGCCCCGGCACCGGCGGCCACCCCGTTGACCGCCGCGACGACCGGCTTCGCCATCGTGGCCAACGCGGTCACGATCGGGTTGTAGTGGTCGGGCACGGTCCGGAACAGCGCGTCGGAGTCACCGCCGCGCAGCAGACCGACGTGCTCCTTGAGGTCCTGCCCGGCACAGAAGGCGCGACCGTTGCCGGTGAGCACCACGCAGCGGACGGACGGGTCCTCGGCCGCGGTCGTCACCGCGTCGCGCAGGGCGAGCTTGGTGGCCACGTCCAGGCTGTTCATGGCCGCGGGCCGGTTCAGGGTGATGGTGGCGACGCCGTGGCTGAGGTCGTACAGCACGGGCCTCTCGCCGCTGTCGGTCGGTTCACTCACGGGTGGGCTCCACTTCGGTCGGGTCGGGTGTCGCAGGTGAGGAGTCGGACGGGGAACGTCGAGATACCGCGGGGACGGCGTCCGGGTCGGCGAGGCACGCGTCGACGAAGCGGGATGCCGCCGGCAGCAGGCGCGCGGCCTCCGCCGCGAAGAACCGTGCCGCCTCCCGGCCCACCCAGTCTGCGGGCAGCAGCTGGGGCGGCAGCCCGGGGTCGGTGAACAGGAACTTGCGCCATTCGTGCACGAGGACCGACCGTACGGCGAACGCGCGCTCGTCCTCACCCGCGTGCGCGATCGCGGCCAGCCGGGACTCCGGGTCGGCGAGCAGCCGGTCCGCGAACCCCCGCCAGCCGACGTAGGCCTTCGCCAGCGCCTCCAGGTCCCAGGCCTGCCGTGCACGCTCGGCCGGCCGGTCGTCGTAGGCCCGCAGCCGGGCGAAGCCGGCCCGCTCGCCGGCGAGCAGCGACTCGACACCCGGGGACGCGAAGGGACTGATCCAGGTGCTGTCCGAGAGCTGTGCGTACCCCAGGAACGAGAGGCCGGACCGGACCCGGTCGCGTGCGGAGCGGTGCGCCGGCGTCTCCAGCACGAGGAGGTCCCACGCCCCGTCCCAGGCGGTCTCCCGGGTCCGGTAGATGCGGGCGGCGGCCTCGTCGAGCCGGCGACGGGCGCGGTCGGTCGGCGCGTACCCACGTCCTGCAGCCAGCCGCACCGGTTCCAGCCAACCCTGTCGGACCATCCGCGAGATGGCGGTGCGGACGGCGGGCGCGGCGATGTCCAGGGGCGCGAGCATCCGGACCACCGCAGCGACCGGCGCCCAGTCGCCGCGCGTGCGCAGGTGGTCGCCGTACAGGTCGAAGAGGGCGGAGCGCGCATGCACAGAAGTGAGTGTGCCTCACCGGGTTGTCAGGGGGATTCGGTGCCGGACCGGCAAGTAGGGGATAATGGTGGTGCAACTCAGCAGCGCCACGATCGGAAACGGCGCACAGGAACAGGAAGAGGTGTGCGCATGGCGGCGATGAAGCCGCGGACGGGCGACGGCCCGCTCGAGGTCACGAAGGAGGGGCGCGGCATCGTGATGCGGGTGCCACTCGAGGGTGGTGGCCGGCTGGTGGTCGAGCTGAACGCCGAGGAGGCCGGCGCTCTCGGCGAGGCGCTGCACCAGGTCGTCGGCTGATCCCGAGCACCCGCGCAGACCCAGGCACCAGGCGCGACCCCGTCCACTGTCGGCAGTGGACGGGGTCGTTGCCGTTCCTCGGCCCGACGGTAGGGTTCCCGGACAGCGGTCCGCCCGTCGACCGGACCCCGACCCACGCCCGAAGGAGGGTCCGTTGACGCTCCCCAGCCAGGTGTCGCCGCCCCAGGTCGCGGTCAGCGACGTCGCCCCGTCGGCGGTGGTCGGTGTCGACGTGGTCGCGCTCCCGGTGCTCGCCGACGGTGACGGGCCCGTCCTGGGTCCCGGCGCCGCCGAGCTCCTCGAGGAGCTCGACGAGGACCTGCTGGCGCTGCTCGAGGCGGCCGGGTCCACCGGCCGGGCCGGCGAGGTGGTCGACCGGGTGGTCCTGGACACGGCACGTCTCACGAACAAGGACCTGCGCCTGGTGCTGCTGGTCGGCGTGGGCTCGGCCAGCCCCGACGACCTGCGCCGCGCGGGCGCCGCACTCGCCCGGCGGGTGAAGGGCCGCGGCTCGGTGGCCACCTCGGTGTGTGCCGTCGCCGGCGAGGCCGGGCTCCGCGCCTTCGTCGAGGGGGTGGTGCTCGGGTCCTTCGAGTTCCACTGGCGCTCCGAGGGCCCCCGCGACCAGCCCGTGGCGCGGGTGGTCCTGGCCGGCAGCGGGTCGGACGCGGGCGCGGTGGCGAAGGCCCTCGCGGTGGCCGGTGCGGGATGGCTCGCGCGCACCCTGGCGCTGGTGCCCTCGAACGTGAAGAACCCCGAGTGGCTCGCCGCCCGAGCAGCCGAGGTCGCCGAGCGCACCGGGCTCTCCCACCAGGTGTGGGACGAGGGCGCCCTCGCCGACCAGGGGTTCGGCGGGATCATCGGCGTCGGCCAGGGGTCCTCCAGCCCGCCCCGGCTCGTGCAGCTGGGCTACCGGCCCCGACGGTCGGCCCGCAAGGCCCGGCACGTGGTGCTGGTCGGCAAGGGGATCACCTTCGACACCGGCGGGCTGTCCATCAAGCCGCGCGACGCCATGATGACCATGAAGCGGGACATGACCGGTGCCGGGGTGGTGCTCGCGGTGCTCGGCGCGCTGGCCGAGGTGGACTGCCCGGTGCGCGTCACCGGCCTGCTCCCCCTGGCCGAGAACTCCGTCGGCGCCGGCTCGACCCGGCCCGGGGACGTGCTGCGGCACTACGGCGGACGCACCAGCGAGGTCACCAACACCGACGCGGAGGGCCGTCTGGTGCTCGCCGACGCGATCGCCTACGCCGTCGCCGAGCTCCGGCCGGACGTGATAGTGGACGTCGCCACGCTGACCGGGGCGATGAAGATCGCGCTGGGCCAGAGGACCGGCGGCTACTTCGCTAACGACGACGCGCTCGCCGCCGCGCTGCGAACGGCCTCGCTGGCGGCCGGTGAGCCGCTGTGGCGGCTGCCGCTGGTCGCCGACTACGAGGAGCGGATCTGCTCCAAGGTCGCCGACGCAGACAACAGCGGCGGGGCTCCGGGTGCGATCACGGCCGCCCTGTTCCTGCAGCACTTCACCGGGGGCCTGCCCTGGGCGCACCTGGACATCGCCTCGGTCGGCGACGCCCCCCAGGACGAGTTCGAGTACACCAAGGGCGCCACCGGCTTCGGCGCCCGGGCCCTCCTGCACTGGTTGGAGCAGCCCGACCCGCTGGCCGGCGTACGACGGTGAGCCTGCGGCTCTCCGCACCGGACCCGGTCCTGCGAGAGTCCTACCTCGGCGCGCTCGAGGAGCTGGCGGCGGAGGGCAACGCGCACTACCTGGACCTGGTGCTGCACCCCGAGCCGGGGTTCCCCGGTGTCTCCTACACGCTGACGACGCTGCGGGACCCCGCGGCGTTCGAGGACTTCTGCACCTACACCGCCGCCCTGTCCGACGGCGACACCCCGCGCCCGGCCGGCTGGGTCAGCGGCACCTACCTGTGGATGGTCGACGGCGACGTCGTCGTGGGCAGGATCTCGCTGCGGCACTCCCTGACCCCGTGGCTGCTCGAGGTGGGGGGCCACATCGGGTACGCCGTGCGGCCCTCGGCCCGGCGCCGCGGCTACGCGACCGAGGGACTGCGCCTGATGCGCGCGGTGGCCCACGACCTCGGGATCGACCCGGCGCTGGTGACCTGCGACGACGACAACATCGGCTCGCGCCGGGTCATCGAGGCCAACGACGGCGTGCTGGAGGACGTCCGCAACCACAAGATGCGCTTCTGGGTGCCGACCCGTCCCGTCCGCAGGCCCTGAACCCGTCGACCCGTCCCGTCCGCAGGCCCTGAACCCGTCGACCCGTCCCGTCCGCAGGCCCCGGCCCGGTCAGGCCTCGGGGGTCCACACCTTCTTGGCGACGAGGAGGCCGTCACCGACCGGCAGCAGCACCGGCACCAGGGACTCGTGCTCGTGCACGGCCTTGCCGACCTCACGGATCGACACGGTCTCGGCGTCCCGCTGGGCCGGGTCGGCCACCCGGTCGTGCCACAGGGCGTTGTCGAAGATCACCAGCCCGCCCGGCTTGAGCAGCCGGAGCGCCTCGGCCAGGTAGTCGGGATACTCGGTCTTGTCGCCGTCGGCGAACACCAGGTCGTAGTGCCCGTCGGTCAGCCGGGGCAGCACCTCGAGTGCGGACCCGGGGATCAGCCGGACCCGCTGGGAGGGGATGCCGGCCTCGGTGAACGCCTTGCGCGCCAGCCGCTGGTGCTCGGCCTGGGTGTCGACCGTCGTCAGGACCCCGTCGGGGCGCATGCCACGCAGCAGCCAGACGCCGGAGACGCCGGTCCCGGTGCCGATCTCGACGACTGCCCTGGCCTCCGTGACCGACGCGAGGAACCGCAGAACGGCCCCGCCTCCGGTGCCGATCGGGGAGATGCCGACCTCCTTGGCCCGGTCGCGGGCAGAGCTGAGCACCTCGTCCTCGCCGACGTACTGCTCGGCATAGGTCCAGCTGGCCGGCTTCAGTCCGGTGGCGATGGTGGCCTCCCCTTGGTCGTGCCGCACGCGGCTGATCTGAGCGGGACTCTACCGCGCCCGGACCGAGGGCCCGGGAACAACGTCGTCAGCCCGGTCCGTTCTCCTGTGACCGGCCCGACAGCGATCTCGGTCCCGGCCCTCAGCGGGCTCTCAGGAGCGGCTCCTAACCTTGGAGGCAGCGTCAGCAGTGGAGACAGAGATCCCGCTCCGGGAGGCGCCCCGGGAGCCCCGCGAAGCAGCAGGACCGAGGAGCAGCACCTCATGACCGAGTCGAACGCCCCGAGTGTGGCCACCCCGCAGGACGCGTGGCAGGCCCCCTCCTGGGAGGAGATCGTCGCGCAGCACTCGACCCGCGTCTACCGGCTCGCCTACCGGCTCACCGGCAACCCGCACGACGCCGAGGACCTCACCCAGGAGGTGTTCGTCCGGGTGTTCCGGTCGCTGTCGTCCTACACCCCCGGCACCTTCGAGGGCTGGCTGCACCGGATCACCACCAACCTCTTCCTCGACCAGGCGCGCCGCAAGGCGAAGATCCGCTTCGACGCGCTCGCCGAGGACGCCGACAACAGGATCCCGAGCCGGACGCTCGCGCCGGACACCCAGGTGATGGACGGGCTCTTCGAGGACGACGTCGAGCTGGCCCTCGCCGAGCTGCCGCCGGACTTCCGGGCCGCGGTCGTGCTCTGCGACATCGAGGGTCTCAGCTATGAGGAGATCGCCGATGTGCTGGGCCTCAAGCTCGGCACCGTCCGCTCCCGGATCCACCGTGGCCGGACCATGCTGCGCAAGGCGCTGGCGCACCGCGCCCCGAGCCAGGGGCGGTCCCGCTACAACGGTCCCGTCGAGCCGCGCCGCCGCCGTCTGACCCCGCAGGTGAGCTGATGGGGCCGCTTCGACGTTCCGGGCAGCGTCCGTTGCGCCTGCTCAGCGGGCACCTCGGGTCATCGGTGAGCGCACTGGTCGACGGCCAGCTCGACGAGGAGGCCGCCGAACGCGCCTGGCAGCACGTCGCCCAGTGCCTGCCGTGCCGCCGGCTGGTCGAGCACGAGGGCTGGGTGAAGCGCCGTCTGGCACAGATCGCCGACGCCCCGCGCGCCGACGCCCCCTCCGACCGGCTCCTCGGGTCGCTGATGGACCTCGACCCGACCGCCGTGGCCTGGGCGGAGACCCAGGAGCTCGAAGACCGGTCGAGGAACCGTCGTCGCGCCGGCATCGCCCTGGTGGGGGTGGGGTCGGTCTCCGCGGCGGTGCTCGGGTTCTCCACGCTGGGGGCTGCGCCGCTCGACTTCTGGGGCGGGCACAGCACCACCCCGACCAGCTCGATCGGTGGTGCCCGCTCCACCCCGGCCCCGCCGGTCGTGGCTCCGCAGGCGGTCGTGCACGGCCGGCTGCGCGGCTGGACCCTCGAGCCCGGTGCGAACGGCACGGGCCGGGCGCACGCCGTGGCCGACCACCGATAGCCGGACACACTCTCCGCGCGAGGCCGGCGCCCTGCGGGGAACGCTGGTTGGGCGGTGGGAGACAATGGAGCCCGTGAGCGAGGACGACGACGAGCGGTCCGACCCGGGCGACGGAACGCAGGGCCACCCGGACCAGCCGGTCGACCCCGCTGACCCCGGGCCGGAGGGTCGCGACCTCGACGAGACCCAGCCCGTGCGCCCGGCCAGCCCGTCCCAGCCCCCGTCCGAGCCCCCGCCCCAGCCGAGCCCGTACGTCGTCCCGCAGCCGGGTCCCCACCCGACCCGCTTCGGTCAGCCGCCGTTCTCCGGACCGGAGCCGACGACCCAGTTCCCGGCGCCCTACGGCTATCCCGCTGCCCCGCCGACCGGCGCCTCGCGGATGCCCGGGTGGGCCTGGCCGGTCATCACCGCGCTGGCGCTGGTCACCGGGTTGCTCGGTGGGGTGCTGGGAGGGGTCGCGGTGTCGTCGTCCATGGGGTCCGACGACACCGTCACCGTCCCTCCGGTCAGCACCGACAACGGAGCCGCCCCCCTCAAGGCCGACAACGGCAGCATCGCCGCGGTAGCCGAACGGCTGCTGCCCAGCACGGTGCAGGTCCAGGCCAACGGCGGTGCCGACGGCAGCACCGGCGGGGGGGCGACCGGCTCCGGCTTCGTCCTGGACCGAGCGGACCACGTGATCACCAACAACCACGTGGTCGCCGACGCCACCGGTCCCGGGGACCTCGTCGTCGTCGACCAGAACGGCCGGAAGCACGCCGCGACGATCGTCGGCCGGAGCCCGGTCTACGACCTCGCCGTCCTCGACGTCTCCGGCGCCACGGGCCTCCGGCCGGCCGCCATCGGGTCCTCGAGCCGGCTCCGGGTCGGGGACACGGTCGTGGCGATCGGCTCCCCGCTGGGCCTGAGCAGCAGCGTGACCTCGGGCATCGTCAGCGCGAGGGACCGCCCGGTCACCACGGGGGACAGCACCCAGTCCTCCTACATCAACGCACTGCAGACCGATGCGGCCATCAACCCCGGCAACTCCGGCGGACCCCTGGTCAACCTGCGCGCCCAGGTGGTCGGGGTCAACTCGGCCATCGCCACCACCGGCGGTGCCATCGGCGAGTCGGGCAACATCGGGGTCGGGTTCGCCATCCCCATCGAGCAGGTCCGGATCACCGCGGGGCAGATCCTGGCGACGGGCAAGGCCCGCTACCCGGTGATCGGCGCGAACGTCGACACCCGGGCAGGGAGCAGTGGCGCGCAGGTGGTCGAGGTGCCGTCCGGTTCGCCCGCCGCGAACGGCGGGCTGCGCAAGGGGGACGTCGTCACCCGCGTGGACGGCAAGCCGATCACCGACGGGATCAGCCTGATCGTCGCCATCCGCAGCCACCGGCCGGGTGAGACGATCGGCATGGTGGTCCGTCGCGACGGACACGACAAGCGGGTCCGGGTCACGCTCGACTCGAAGGTCGGCTGACGGGTCGCTACGTCGCGTCGCTGTCGTACGGCGGCAGCTCGTTGTCCGCGAGCGGACGCTGACCGGCGCGCCCCGCCCCCGTCTCGTCGGAGGAGTCCTCGTCGTCGTCCCAGGCGTCCTGGATGTACTTGCGCACCGCCCGGCGCGGGTCCAGGTCGGTGATCTCGAAGTCGGCGAACTCCGGGCCAAGCTCGGCGCGGATGTCGTCGCGTGCGGCCTGGGTGAACTGGCGGACCTGGCGCACCAGCCGCCCCGCCTGCCGCGCGAACTCGGGGAGCCGGTCCGGTCCGAAGACGACGACGGCGACCACGAGGATCACCGCCAGCTCCGGCAGACCGACCCCGAACACGACCCTAGAGCCTGCCGGCCGGCGACAGGCCGAGCTGCATGCCGGCGAGCCCGCGCCCACGGCCGGCCAGCCTCGTGGCGGCGGCGGTGAGGGCGACGGCTGCGGGGGTGTCGGGCCGGCTGTCGACGATGGGGGCGCCGGAGTCACCTCCCTCGCGCAACGCCGGGTCGAGGGGGACCTCGGCGAGCACCGGGACGTCGTACCCGAAGCGGGAGGACAGCGTCGCCGCCACCCGGGCGCCGCCGCCGGAGCCGAAGACCTCCAGCCGGTGCTCGGGACCGCAGTGCGGGCAGGGCAGGAACGACATGTTCTCGACGACGCCGACGACCCGCTGGTGCATCATCGAGGCCATCGTGCCGGCCCGCTCCGCCACCTCGGCGGCCGCCTCCTGCGGGGTGGTGACGACCACGACCTCGGCGTTGGGGAGGTGCTGGCCCAGCGAGATGGCGATGTCTCCGGTGCCGGGTGGGAGGTCGAGGAACAGCACGTCGAGGTCGCCCCAGAACACGTCGCTGAGCATCTGCACCAGCGCCCGGTCGAGCATCGGACCGCGCCAGGCGACGACCTGGTCACGGCGGGGCTTCAGCATCCCGATGCTGATCACGGAGATCTCACCGGACGTGCCGAGCGCGGGCACCGGCATGATCATGTCCTCGACCTGGGTGGGCCGCGCGTCGCCGACGCCGAGCATCGCCGGCACGGAGTGACCGTAGATGTCCGCGTCGAGGACCCCCACCCGCATGCCCCGCCGGGCCATCGCGGCGGCGAGGTTCACCGTCACCGACGACTTGCCGACGCCGCCCTTGCCGGAGGCGACCGCGAAGACCTTGGTCAGCGACCCCGGCCTGGCGAACGGGATCTCCTTCTGTGCCTGGCCGCCGCGCAGCTTCTCCTGCAGCCCGGCGCGCTGGTCCCCGCTCATCACCCCGAGGTCGAGCGAGACGCCGGTGACCCCGGCCACCTTCTGCACCGCGGCGGTCACGTCGCGGGTGATGGTCTCCTTCAGCGGGCAGCCGGCGACGGTCAGGAGGACCCGCACGTGGACGCCGCCGCCGTCGTCGACGTCGACCGACTCGACCATGCCGAGGTCGGTGATCGGCCTGTGGATCTCGGGGTCGTTGACGGTCGCGAGCGCAGCGTTGATCTGCTCGAGAGCGGGGGAGGTCATGGCTGCCAGACTACGTGGCTGCTCCGCCCGGTCACCGGCGGGACGGCGTCGCGTCCCGGTCCTGGACGTCCTCGCTGCCCTCGGCTCCCGCGCCCCGCAGCTCCTCGAGCTCCGTGACCAGCGAGCGCAGCTCCGAGCGCACGTAGTCGCGGGTCGCGACCTCCCCCAGCGCCATCCGGATCGAGGCCATCTCGCGGGCGAGGAACTCCATGTCGGCGTGCGCACGGGTGTTGGCGGTGCGGTCCTGCTCGGCGATCACGCGGTCCCGGTCCTCCTGCCGGTTCTGGGCCAGCAGGATCAGTGGTGCGGCGTAGGAGGCCTGGGTGGAGAAGAACAGGTTGAGCAGGATGAACGGGTAGGGGTCCCACTTGAGGCCGTACAGCCCGACCAGGTTGAGCGTGATCCAGATGATCACGAACAGCGTCATGTACAGCAGGAACCGGGCGGTGCCCATGAACCGCGCGAACGTCTCCGCGAAGCGGCCGAACATGTCGGAGTCGACCTGGGGGCGGCGGAGCAGCTGGCGCCGGGTGTCCAGGGGTACGTCGAGCCGGGACCCCCGCGGCTCCCGCCGGCTGGTCGGGGAGCTCTCGCGCGGTCGCCTCTCGCGGCCCTCCTTCCTATCCACGGGCGCTCCCCCTCTTCGACGGCTCGCCGATGCGCACCGAGGCATCCGTCCCGCTCGGCTTGTCACGCCAGTTCTCGGGAAGCAGGTGGTCGAGCAGGTCGTCCACGGTCACCGCCCCGACCAGCCTGCCCTGCTCGTCGACCACCGGGGAGGCGACCAGGTTGTACGTCGCCAGGTGCCGCGCGACGTCCTCGAGGCTCGAGGTCGGGCGCAGCGGCTCGGTGTCGGAGTCCAGGACGTGCCCGACCATCGTGGAGGGCGGTTCGCGCAGCAGCCGCTGGATGTGCGCCACCCCGAGCAGGCGGCCCGTCGGCGGCTCGAGCGGCGGCCGGGCGACGTACACCAGGGCCGCCAGGGAGGGCGTCAGCTCGGCGAGGCGCACGTGGGCGAGGGCTTCGGCGACGGTGGCGTCGGGCGGGAGGATGACCGGCTCGGTGGTCATCATGCCGCCGGCGGTGCGCTCCTCGTACGACATCAGCCGGCGGACGTCGTCGGCCTCCTCGGGGTCCATCAGCGCCAGCAGCCGCTCCGCGGTGTCCGGGGGCAGCTCCGCCACCAGGTCGGCCGCGTCGTCGGGCGACATCTCCTCGAGGATGTCGGCGGCCCGCTCGTTGCCGAGGTTGCCGAGGATCTCGACCTGGTCCTCCTCCGGGAGCTCCTCGAGCACGTCGGCCAGCCGCTCGTCGTCGAGCGCGGCGGCGATCTCTCCGCGACGCTTGGCCGGCAGGTCGTGCATGACGCTGGCCAGGTCGGCGGCGCGCATCTCCTCGAACGCTGCGAGCAGGTGGGTCACGCCCTGCCCCTCCTCCGGGGCGGAGAAGCCCTCGATGTCGCGCCAGTCCACGACATGGGTCTGGCCCTTGCGTCCGAACCGCTTCGAGCCCTCCTGCAGGGCCACCTTGCTGATCAGCCAGTCCCGGGTGCGGGTCAGCTCCATCGCGACGTCGTACACGGCGCCCGTCACGCCGGTGTCGCGGATGGTGACCTGCCGGTCGAGCATCTGGCCGAACACGAGCGTCTCGGAGGGCCGCTGCTCGAAGCGCCGCATGTTCACGACGCCGGTGGTGATCACCTGGCCGGTGTCCACGTGGGTGACCCTGGTCATCGGCACGAAGATGGACCGCCGCCCGAAGACCTCCACGACCAGGCCCAGGACGCGAGGCTGGAGTCCGCCGGGGCGGAGCACCACGACGAGGTCGCGGATCTTCCCGACCTGGTCACCGGCCGGGTCGAAGACCGGCAGGCCGGACAGGCGCGCTGCGAAGACGCGGGAGGGGGAGGTGCTCACGAGTGACCAGGCTAGCGGCTGGGACAGTGGATCCATGCCGCACAGCGACCCGCCGGGAGACCGGCTTTCCTTCGACATCGTCGACGTGTTCACCGACCGGCCCTTCGCGGGCAACCAGCTCGCCGTCGTGCACGGCGCCGACGGTCTCTCGACCGAGCAGTGCCTGGCGGTGGCGCGGGAGTTCGGCTACTCGGAGACCACGTTCCCGTCCTCGAGGGTGGTCGAGGGCTCGCAGTACGCCACCCGCATCTTCACCCCCGGGGGTGAGATCCCGTTCGCCGGCCACCCGACCCTGGGCACCGCGTGGGTGCTGCGGTCCCGTGGCGCGCTGTCCGCGGCCGAGTGTGTGCAGGTGTGTGGTGCCGGCCGCGATCGGGGTGCGCTTCGACGGTCCCTCCCAGGGTTCTTCGGGGGGTTCTTGGGGGGTTCTTGGGAGGAGGCCCGGGTCGAGCTCTCGGCCACCCCCCGCGACCTCGCCGGGCCCCTGCCGGTCGACCTGGTCCGGGACCTCCTGCGACTGGTCGGGCTGTCTCGCTCGGACCTGACCGGTGAGGCCTGGGTCGCCGGCTGCGGGCTGTCGTTCGTGCACCTGCCGGTGTCCGAGGAGGCGGTGGTGCGCGCCGTACCCGCCAGTGGGGGGTTCGCTGCGATGGCCGACCGGCTCGCTGCGGTCGGTCCGGTCGAGGACCTGCTGGACGCGGTCAACGTGTACGCCGTGGCCGGAGCCGCGCCCCGCCTGTCGGTGCACGCACGGGTCTTCGTGCCCGGTGCGGGTGTCGCGGAGGACGCCGCCACCGGCTCCGCCGCCGCCGGCCTCGGGATGGCCCTGGTCGCGTCGGGCCTGCTGCCCGACGGCGGCCGCTACGACATCACCCAGGGCGTCGAGATGGGCCGTCCCTCGCAGCTGTACGCCCGGGTCGAGGCGACGGACGGCCGCGCCACCCGCTGTCACGTCGCAGGGCGGGTGCGGCCGGTGGCGAGCGGCGAGATCGCCGTCCCCTGACCGCCGACCCGGCGCGTCTGGCGTCCCCTGACCGCCGACCCGGCGCGTCTGGCGGCCCGGACCCTGCCGAGTCGGCGCGTCTGCAGGCCGGAACGTGGTCGAGTCGGCGCGTCTGCAGGCCGGGAGGTGGTCGAGTCGGCACGTCTGCAGGCTCGCGGAGTCAGGGGAGCGCGGTGAGCAGTGCTCCGGCGAGCAGGCCGCCCGCCACGACAGCGAGCGAGGACCGGGCGGCTACTCGAGGTGACAGCGCACGGGCGACCATCACGATGGACGGCAGACTCAATGACGGCAGGGTGATCAGCAGCGCGCCCAGCAGACCCGAGCCGGCGCCCAGCGCGGCGGGCCCAGGAGGACGGGTATCTCGCCACCCGTCGGGAGCACCAGCAAGGCCCCCACCGCGGCCGCGACCAGCACGCCGTACAGGCCGAGACGCTCGGCGAGTCCTTCGTACTGCGACGCCCACCCGCTCAGGCCTCCGACGAGCAGCACCACGACGGCGTACTCCGGGACCAGCACCGCCGTCAGCCTGAACAGCGAGCGTAGATAGGCGGTCAGCAGCCCCCAGCCGGAGGGGTCGTCGTCGCTGCCGTCGTCGACGGTGGGTACGGCGTCCGCGTCGAGCGTGACGCCCCGGAAGCGGGACCCGACGAAGGCCCCGACGCCGAACACGACCACGGCACCGACGACCAGCCGCGTGACCCCCCACTGCCAGGGGGCAGCAAGGAAGAGGAAGACCAGGACGGCCGGGTTGAGGAGCGGGTTGCCGAGCCAGTAGGCGAGCGCCGCCGGCACCGGCACTCCCGAGCGCCGCATCGCCACCACGAGTGGCGCGGTGCTGCAGGTGCACATCATCGTCGGGAGCGAGGCGAGCCCACCCGCGGTTGCCTGCCGCCACCGGCCCTCACGCCGCAACACGCCCAGCAGCCAACGCCGCGGCACCAGCGCATCGACGGCTGCGGCGACCAGAAGGCTGACGAGCAGCGCCTTCCACACCGACTCGCTGTAGGCGGTGGCGAAGGACCACGCCGAGGACCAGGTCGGGGTCGTACCCTGCGCGCCGAGCAGTGCCGTGCCGTCCCAGGTGCGGGTACGACGCAGGACGCTCGCCTTGTCGGCGTAGGGCAGCCACTTGGCCCACGCCACGCCGATCACGAAGATCAGCAGCGCGATCAGCACCGCCACGACGCTCACCCGCCGCACCACCGCGGCATCCGCACCGTCACCCAGCGCTTGGCTGCTGATGGTCCTCCTTCGCCCGGCGCGCATTACCCCGGCTCGATCTGGCCATGCAGACGGGCCGACTCGAGGGGGTTCCCGCCGCCAGACGCGCCGACTCGAGGGGTTCCCGCCGCCAGACGCGCCGGGTCGGCAGGGTTCCGGCCGCCAGACGCGCCGGGTCGGCGTCAGGTGGGCGTGATCCGCAGGACCGTGCTGTGCCGCGCCCACTCGTCAGGTGCCGTGGCGGGGTCCCGCAGGTTCTGCCGCCCGGCGACCAGGGCGGCGGTCGTCGCGGCCCACTCCTCGTCATCGGGCCGTACGACGCTCACCCGCCCGGCCCACGTGAGCAGCCGCCCGCCGGTGTCCTTGCTGCGCATCACGACCTCGACCCGGTCACCGTGACCCAGGTCCGGCAGGGGCTGCTCCGCGCCGCCGTGGACCACGCACAGAGCGCCGTCCGACCAGGCGTGCCACACCGGGCAGGTCCGCTCACCCACCCGCAACCAACACACGCCCGTCCTCTTCGCGAGCTCGGCGACCAGCGCCGTGGTCAGGTCCGCGGCGAACCCGGTGGCACCACCAGGCGGCTCCGGCGCAGAGGTCACCCCGTCAGCGTGCCACAGCCAGAACCACAGCCAGTGCCACACGGGGGACGACAATGGCCGCGTGCGCACCCTTCTCCTGATGGCGGTCGGCGTCGTCGCGGTCTCGCTCTCGGGCCCGCTGATGGCCGCGATGGTCGTGCCGCCACTCGCCATCTCCTTCTGGCGGAACGGGTTCGCGACCCTCGCGCTGGCGCCCGGAGTGCTCGGGACCCGGCGGGAGGAGCTCAACCGGATGCGCGGGGGCACGCTGAGGCTGGTCCTGGCCTCGGGAGCTGCGCTGGCCGTGCACTTCGGCACCTGGGTGACCGCACTGACCCTGACCTCCGTGGCGTCCGCCACGGCGCTGGTCTGCCTGCAGATCGCCTGGGTGGTCACCTGGCAGCTGGCGCACGGCGAGCGGTTCACGGTGGGGGTGGTGACCGGTCTGGTAGTGGCCTTCGTCGGCGTGCTCGTCGTGTCGGGGGTGGACCTCACCGTCTCCACGCGCGCGCTGGTCGGGGACCTCCTCGCCCTGGTCGGAGGGGTCGCCGCTGCGGCGTACATGGTGATCGGCTCGAGGGCCCGCCAGGCGCTGTCCACCTCGACGTACACCTGTGTCTGCTACGGCACCTGCGCACTGGTCCTCCTGGTGGCCTGTGTGGTGTCCGGTCAGGACGTCACGGGCTACCCGCCCGCCCAGTGGGGGCTTCTCGCGCTGGTCACCCTCACCGCCCAGCTGATGGGGCACTCGGTGTTCAACCACCTGCTGGCCACCACCTCGCCGATGCTGGTGTCGCTGGTGCTGCTCCTCGAGGTGCCGGGTGCGTCCCTGCTCGCGGCCGCGATCCTGGGGCAGGTGCCACCCGTGGGGGCGGTGGTCGGGCTCGTGGTCATCCTGTCCGGGATGGCGATGGTGATCCTGAACAGCCGGGCACCCGACCTCGACGAGGCCCCGGTCGACTGAGCGCCTCGGCCCGAACCGCAGAGCCGGACGCCTCGGCGGTACGCTGCCAGCCAACAGACCGGCCCGCGAGCCCCCTGCCGACCCGAAGAGGCCATCCGTGACAGCACCCTCCCGCGCTCTGCGCGCCCGCCGCTCCTGCCATGCCGTGCCCGGGTCGAACCCGCGGTTCCTGGAGAAGGCCCAGGGCCTCGACTCCGACCAGGTGTTCCTCGACATCGAGGACTCGGTCGCCCCGATCGCGAAGGCCGACGCCCGCAAGAACATCGTCGAGGTGCTGAACACCGGCGACTGGGGGGCACGGGTCCGCACGGTGAGGGTCAACGACTGGACGACGCAGTGGACCTACCGGGACGTCATCGAGGTCGTCGAGGGTGCCGGGGCGAACCTGGACTGCATCATGCTCCCGAAGGTGCAGACCGCCGACCAGGTGCGGACCCTGGACACCCTGCTCACGCAGATCGAGACCGCGATGGGCTACGAGGTCGGCAGGATCGGCATCGAGGCGCAGATCGAGAACGCGATCGGCCTGGTCAACGTCGACGACATCGCCGCCGCGTCGGCTCGCACCGAGACGATCATCTTCGGGCCGGCGGACTTCATGGCCTCGATCAACATGAAGTCCCTGGTCGTCGGTGAGCAGCCGCCCGGGTACGACGTGGGCGACGCCTACCACTACATCCTGATGCGGCTGCTGATGGCCGCGCGCGCCCACGACCTGCAGGTGATCGACGGTCCCTACCTGCAGATCAAGGACCTGGACGGGTTCAGGCGGGTCGCGGGGCGGTCCGCGGCGCTGGGCTTCGACGGGAAGTGGACCCTGCACCCCTCGCAGATCGAGGTCGCCAACGAGGTCTACTCCCCGCTGCAGGCCGACTACGACCACGCCGAGAACATCCTGGACGCCTACGACTACTACACCTCGGAGAAGGGCGGTGCCCGCGGCGCGGTGATGCTCGGGGACGAGATGATCGACGAGGCCTCACGCAAGATGGCGCTGGTCATCTCCGGGAAGGGTCGAGCCGCCGGGATGCAGCGCGGCGAGGTCTGGACACCACCCCAGGCCTGAGCGGCCCGGCCCGGGCCTCCCGTACCATCCCTGACGTGCACCCCGACCTCGACGCTCCCCGGGTCTCCGGCGTGCGCGTCGACGACGAGGGGATCCGCGCCCTCAGTGACACCGAGGTGGTCCTCGACGTGCTCTTCGACGGGCGCCGCATCTGGTCGTTCTGGCTGCACCGCGACGGCGAGCGCCGCGGCGGGTCCTTCCTCGTGCCGTGGCCGGCGGCACTGCGCCGGTTCCTCAACGGTACGACGCACCTGCAGCTCGTCGCGCACGTGAGCGGGGACGCGGTCCACGACGAGGAGGTCCGGCTCGGCGACGCCACCGGGGACCAGCGGATCGCCGTGGTCAACGACCGCGGGCTGCCCCTGGGCATCGACAAGTCACTGAGGCTCGCGCAGACCTTCGACACCCGCAGCCCCGAGCAGGTGGCTCCACTGCTCGACTCGATCGAGGAGGTCCTCGCCGCGCTGCGCACCGCCGGGGTGGAGGCGTTCCCGGCGTACGGCACGCTGCTCGGCGCCGTACGCGGCGGCCGGCTGATCGGCCACGACAGCGACGCCGACCTCGGCTACGTCAGCGAGCACTCGCACCCGGTCGACGTGGTGCGCGAGTCCTTCGCCCTGCAGCGGGCGCTCGCGGAGATGGGCTACTCGATCCAGCGCTACAGCGGTGCCGCCTTCAAGGTCGAGGTCCTCGAGGCCGACGGGTCGGTGCGCGGCCTGGACGTGTTCGGCGGGTTCCTCGCCGACGGCCAGCTGTTCCTGATGGGCGAGATCAGCACGCCGTTCCGGCGCGAGTGGATCTTCCCGCTCGGCACCACCACCCTCGAGGGCCGGGAGCTGCCGGCCCCGGCCAACACCGACGAGTTCCTCACCGCCACCTACGGGCCCGGCTGGCGGGTCCCGGACCCGGCGTACAAGTTCGAGACCCCTCGGACCACGCATCGTCGCCTCAACGGCTGGTTCCGCGGCACCCGGGTGCGGCGCGAGGCGTGGGACCGCACCTACTCGCGGCTGCCGTCGGCACCGCCCACGGTCGAGCCGTCCTCCTTCGCCAGGTGGGTGCGGCGCTGTGAGCGGGGGGTGCCGAGCCGGGTGGTGGACATCGGCTGCGGGCGCGGGGTGGACGACCTGTGGTTCGCCCGCCAGGGCGCGTCGGTGATCGGCCTGGACTTCGCGTTGCGGGGCAGCGAGCCGGTCGCTGCGCTGGCCGCCGACGAGCCGGTCGACCTCGAGTTCCGGGCGATCAACCTGTGCGAGCTGCGGTCCGTGCTGAGCGAGGGCGCCCGGGTCGCCCGGCTTCCGGGGCGCACGGTCGTCACCGCCCGCAACGTCGTGGAGGCGACCGACCGGGTGGGGCGTGGCCACCTGTGGCGGACCTGCGAGATGATGACCGCCGGCGGGGGACGGCTCTACCTTGAGCTGCTGGTGGGGCGCCGCGGGGACGGTGACGAGGTCGCGAGGCGAGAGCACCTGCGGCCGCTGCCGCTGGCCGGCGTCGTCGCCGAGCTGGAGGGACGGGGCGCGACGGTCGTGTCCCGCAGGCACACACACGAGTCAGGCCCCGACACCACGACGGGGCATCGGATCGGACGGTTGGTGGTCGAATGGCGTCGATGAGGCCCCACGCGGGTCGCGGCTCGGTGCGGAGCCGCCTGAAGGTGCGCGGCAAGGAGGTGGCGCGCAACCTCGGCAGGTTCCGTGCCGGCGTCCGGGCCGAGGGCGTCGAGGCGCTGCGTGAGCGGGTCACGCTGCTCGAGGCGGAGGTCCAGGAGTGCCGGCAGCTCAACCTGCGCCTCGCCGAGCTCACGGACGTCGTGCAGCAGCTGCTGGTGCCGATCGCGCAGCGTGACGAGCAGGCCGTCTCCGCGGTGCTGGAGAAGTACTCCCGGAGCCTGTGAGCTGCTGACGTGGCCCGCACGGTGTTCTTCCACATCGGTCTGCCCAAGACCGGCACGACCTACCTGCAGACCCTGATGTGGGACAACCGCGAGAAGCTGCGACGCCAGGGCGTGCTGCTGCCGGGGGAGTCCGGCCGCCAGCACCTGTGGGCCAGCGGCGTGGTGCGCGAGGACCCGAACCTCGAGCGTCGCAGCCCGCAGGCGGTGCACGCCTGGGACCAGCTGGTCGACGAGGTCAACGCCTGGCCCGGTACGGCGGTGCTGAGCCACGAGTTCTTCGCCGCCGCCAGCGCCGAGCAGGCGACCCGGGCGGCCGCGGTCCTTGGTGGCGCCGAGGTGCATGTGGTGGTGACCGCGCGGGACACCCTGTCGCTGGTCACCGCCCGCTGGCAGGAGTACGTCAAGAACGGCGCGACCGTCCCCGTCGACGACTACCCGGAGACCGAGGACACCGACCCGGTCAACGAGTGGGACTGGGGGACCCTCGACCTGGCGGACGTGCTCGCCCGGTGGGGCTCGTCACTGCCGCCCGAGCACGTGCACGTGCTGACCCTGCCGAGGCCCGACGAGCCGCGCGAGACGCTGTGGCTGCGCTTCGCCGAGCTCGTGGGCATCGACCCGTCCTCGTGCGGGACGGCCGGGTCGGTGCAGAACGAGTCGCTGGGCGTGGTCGAGGTCGAGCTGCTGCGCCGGGTCAACCCGGCACTGAGGGACTTCAGGTCGCCGCAGGACCGCGGCATCTGGATCCGGGGCTACCTCGCGCAGGGCAAGCTCGTCCCTCGCGGCGGCGACCGGTTCTGGCCGTCGCAGGAGCGGGTGGCCGAGCTGTGTGCGCGCGGTGAGCGGATCGCCGAGGAGGTGGCGGCCGCCGGCTACCACGTCATCGGCGACGCCGCGGCCCTGCGCCCGCCCACCGTCGTACCCGAGCGTCGGCATCCTGACAGCGTGACCGACACCGAGCTGCTCGACGCCGCCGTCGAGGTGATCGCCGCCATGATGACCGACGTGCGCCGGCTGACCCGCCAGAACCGCGCGTTGGCCGAGCAGCGGCCAGGAGCTGCGCTGCCGCGCGCACTCGTGCCTCCTCCGGTGCGCAGGCTGGCACGAGGGCCGGTGAGCCGGGTTCGCGCCATGTGGTCCCGTTCACAGCGCAACGGCGGCTGATCGGCGATACTCGGCCTGCCGGACGCGCCCGCGCCGCGCCCCCGACGGGAAGGACGGCCCCATGGCTCGCCTCTGCGAGACCGAGGACCTCACCGACATCCAGACCGACATCCTGCGCACGGTGCGCACGTTCGTGGAGCAGCGGATCCTGCCCGTCGCCACCGAGCTGGAGCACCGTGACGAGTACCCCACCGACATCGTCGAGGGGATGAAGGAGCTCGGTCTCTTCGGACTGACCATCCCCGAGGAGTACGGCGGCCTGGGCGAGTCCCTGCTCACCTACGCGCTCGTCGTGGAGGAGATCGCCCGCGGCTGGATGAGCGTCTCGGGGATCGTGAACACCCACTTCATCGTCGCCTACATGCTGATGCAGCACGGCACCGAGGAGCAGAAGCAGCGCTACCTGCCGAGGATGGCCACCGGAGAGGTGCGCGGCGCGTTCTCGATGTCCGAGCCGGGCTGCGGCTCCGACGTGGCGGCGATCCGCACCAAGGCGGTGCCCACGGGTGGTGACGGGGACGAGAAGGGCTACACCGTCCACGGCCAGAAGATGTGGCTGACCAACGGCGGGTCCTCGACGCTGGTCGCCGTACTCGTGAAGACCGAGCTGGGGAACGCCAGCGTCTACAAGAACATGACCACCTTCCTGGTCGAGAAGCCGGCCGGCTTCGGTGAGGTCCTGCCCGGCCTGACCATCCCCGGCAAGATCGAGAAGATGGGCTACAAGGGCGTCGACACGACCGAGATGGTGCTCGACGGCTTCGAGATCGGCGCCGACTCGATCCTCGGGGGCGAGCCCGGCCGCGGCTTCTACCAGATGATGGACGGCGTCGAGGTCGGCCGCGTCAACGTCGCGGCCCGTGGCTGCGGGGTCGCCCACCGGGCCTTCGAGCTCGGCGTCGCCTACGCCCAGCAGCGCGAGACCTTCGGCAAGAAGATCGCCGAGCACCAGGCAGTGCTGTTCCGGCTGGCGGAGATGGCCACCAAGGTCGAGGCGGCCCACCAGATGATGGTGCGGGCCGCTCGCAAGAAGGACGCGGGGGAGCGCAACGACCTGGAGGCCGGGATGGCGAAGTACCTCGCCAGCGAGTACTGCTCCCAGGTCGTCGAGGACTCCTTCCGCATCCACGGCGGCTACGGCTTCTCCAAGGAGTACGAGATCGAGCGGCTCTACCGCGAGGCGCCGATGCTGCTGATCGGTGAGGGCACCGCGGACATCCAGCGGATGATCATCGGGCGCCGCCTGCTCGAGGACTACAAGCTGCGCTGAGGCGGCCCCGCGCAGGGGTCCCGGCCTGCAGACGCGCCGGGTCGGCAGGGTCCCGGCCTGCAGACGCGCCGGGTCGGCAGGGTCCCGGCCTGCAGACGCGCCGGGTCGGCAGGGTTTCAGTCCGGGGCGCCGCTGTCGCTATCCGGGGCGCTGTCGCTGTCGTGGAGGGTCTTGTCGAGGTTCGCCAGGGCCCGGCGCATCCGCTCGTCGTCGCGGTCGGCTGCGGGGACGAGCACCTCGGTCACCACGTCGACGACGTCGGCGAGCCGCTGGCTGAGCCGGCGGCTCTCCTCGAGGCCGTCCTCGAGGGAGGCGACCCGCGCCTCGAGTCGTCGGATGCGCTCGCTCTCGGGCCGGCCGCGGCGGAGGCGGCCCACCCGGGCCAGCACCCTGGTGTGGAGGGTCGGTCTGCTCATGCGGTCCACCTCACCACGAGTCGGCAGGTCTCGGGGTCCTCCTCGCCCAGCGGCGCGAGGCCGCGACCCGTCTCCCGGTGCAGGACCCGGCCACCGGCCGCCTCGATCTCGCGGCAGGCGGTGGTCCGGCTCGACGTAGGTCCTCCGGTGCGGCCCGAAGAACGACGGCTCGTGACGGGACCGGGGCGTGCGGAACTCCACGAACGTCTCGCCACCGCGGCGCTGCACCATCGAGGCGAACCGCCACAGGTTCCCGCGGGCGCTCGGTCCCAGCGTGTCGAGAAGCCCGCGGGCGTAGACCTCGCGCGAGCCGTCCTGGTGGGCCATCCGGGCGCCGGTGACCAGCACCGAGCGCAGGTCCTCGAAGTTCAGCCACCGGGTGGTCACCCGGCTGTTCGCCCGCAGCCGCTTGGTGCGCCGCATGCCGAGGGTGGTGAAGTCGAAGGCGGTCACCCGGTGGCCCTCGGCCGCGAAGTACGCCGCGTCGCGCCCGGTGCCCGCCCCCAGGTCCAGGACCCGCGCCGGGGCGCCCCCCCGCTCGCGCAGCCGCTCCACGACCCACCGCGCGAACAGGGACGGCTCGGTCGGCACCCGGGCCGCGTCCGGGCTCTTGTAGAAGTCGTGCCAGAACCTCAGCCGGCGCCGGGTCGAGCGGAACCACGCGTCCATCCGGCGTACGTCGACCGGGTCGTGGTCGAAGTGGAAGGCCGGGTCGGGCACCCGCCAGCCGGGGCCGTAGGTGAACGCGAGCACCTCCTCCGGCCTCGCGGGGGCGACGATCTCCCGCCCCTCCAGGGTGACCGTGCCGAACGGCACCAGCGCCGAGCGGTCCAGCCTGCCGGTCAGCGAGCCGGTCACGTGGAAGCGGTCACCGACGTGGAAGGACCCGAACACGTCGATGCCGCAGCGCCGCCCGTCCGGCAGCGGCACCCAGACCTTGAAGTTCGCCCCGGACATCCGCACCACCTGCCAGCCGCGGGACCGCATCCTGCGGGTCGCCGCGGTGCACTCGCGGATCACGTCGAACGGGTGGTGGTGCCGGCTCAGGTAGGCCACGTCGGCGTCCGAGTCGTGGCCGATCATGTGACCGTCGCGCACCGCACCGAGCAGGCAGCCGTACATCAGGTAGGCGTCCAGGCCGCACGCGCCGGTGAGGTCCTCGAGCACCCTCTCCAGGGCGTCCATGATGTCGTCGCGGGCCGAGGCCGCTGTGTGGCTGAAGTCGCGCTGCAGCCGACCGCCCTTGTCGACCGCGAGCGGGTTGCTCGTCCTGGTCGACGACCCGGACCCGCTCGCTGCGGTCCCCGAACCGCACGGTCGCGGCGTGCAGCACGTCACGGCTCACGTGGTCGACGAGCTCGACGTCCGCGACCCCGTCCAGGTGCGGGACCAGGGCCCGGGGCCAGGGGACGGACCGCTCGTCGTCCTCGCCGGGACGGCCGTCTCGCTGGGGGTTGAAGGACCACACCCGCTGACCGTCCAGGACCACGTCGACGGCGCCGGACACCGACGAGGGGACGGCGATCCCGTCGGCGCTGATGCTGATCGCGCGTGCCACTCGGCCTCCTGGGGAAAACGACGCAGCCGACCCTAACCCGCACCGGAGGCGAACTGCCTCGACGCCTCGCCGGGCCGCGTGCGAGTCTGGTCCCCGGACGCACCAGCCAGCCCGGACCGAGGAGACCAGATGCCGGACAGCGCGGAAGAGCCCAACGAGGACCTGAAGGCCAAGATGCGCGAGGCCCTGGACCGCAAGAACAGCAAGGGCAGGGGCGTGTCCCACCCGGCGGGGTCCAAGGAGAAGGCACACGGCTCCGAGGTGGTCGGCGGTGGCCCCAGGATGCACCGCCGCAAGGCCGGCGGCGGCGGCTCCTGAGCCGATGCAGTTCGGCCGCTGCTACGAGGAGTTCGAGGTCGGCGCGACGTACAAGCACTGGCCCGGGAAGACGGTCACGGAGTACGACGACCACCTGTTCTGCCTGCTCACCATGAACCACCACCCGCTGCACCTGGACGCGCACTACGCCGAGGGCAGCACCCAGTTCGGGAGGAACGTGGTGGTCGGCAACTACGTCTACTCCCTGCTGCTCGGCATGAGCGTGCCCGACGTGTCGGGCAAGGCGATCGCCAACCTGGAGGTCGAGTCGCTGCGGCACGTGGCGCCGACCTTCCACGGCGACACGGTCTACGGGCAGACCGAGGTGCTCGACAAGTGGGAGTCGACCTCCAAGGACGACCGGGGCGTGGTGCACGTGGAGACCAAGGGCTGCAACCAGGACGGGACCCTGGTGTGCGTGTTCCGGCGCAAGGTGATGGTGCCCAAGCAGGCCTACCTCGACGCCCGCGGCGGTGACCAGCCCGGTCGCCCGACCCTCCGGGAGCCGGGTCCCACGCCGTGAGCGTGATGTCGCACACTCCTGCCCACCGGTAGGTTGACGCCATGACAGCGCACAGTCCCCGCCATACCGACGCCGAGCTGTGGCTGGTCCGCCACGGTGAGACCGAATGGAGCCGCGACGGCAGGCACACGTCCGTGACCGACCTCGACCTCACCGAGAAGGGCGTCGAGGTCGCCTGCACGCTGAAGGAGCGGCTGGCGGACACGTCGTTCGACCTGGTCCTGACCAGCCCCCGCTACCGGGCCCGTCGCACGGCGGAGCTGGCGGGGTTCGCCGACGCGGAGGTCGACGAGGACCTCGTGGAGTGGGACTACGGCGACTACGAGGGCATCACCACCGTCGAGATCCGGGAGACGGTGCCGAACTGGACCGTGTGGACGCACCCGACCCCCGGGGGCGAGAGTGCGGAGGCGGTCACCGAGCGGCTGGACCGCGTGGTAGCCCGGGTGCTGGACGACGGTGGACGGGCCGTCGTGTTCGGGCACGGGCACTCGCTGCGCGCCCTGACGGCCCGCTGGATCGAGCAGCCGGTGAGCGAGGGCCGGTTCTTCCAGCTGGACACCGCGACCATCAGCGCCCTGGGCTACGAGCGGGACTTCCCGGTCGTGCTTCGCTGGAACAGCTAGAGGACCCCCCACCCGGTCAGCGCCTCGACCAGCCCCGGGGACGTCTCCAGCGCGAGCACCTGCTCCGGCGCGAACCAGGCCGCCTCGTCCGCGTCGTCACCCCCACGGACCGCGCCGGCGTCGGACCCGGGAGCCGGCCGGCACAGGTAGTCCCGGATCACGTAGACCCCGCCGCCGGGGGCCGTCCGCTCCACGGTGCCGACCAGCCGGCCCACCTGGACCCGCAGGCCGGTCTCCTCGAGCACCTCACGAGCGGTCGCCACCGGGTCGGACTCGTGCGCCTCGACGCGGCCGCCGGGGACCGACCAGCTGCCCTTCGCGGGCTCATGCCCGCGGCGGACCAGCAGCAGGCGGCCGTCCTCACCGACCACGATGCCTCCGACGCAGTCGATCCGGCGGTCCGTCATCGCCCACCAGGCTAAGGGGCCGGCTCGCGGCCCGGGTCTGCTGCCCACCCTCCGGGAACCTCTGCGCTTGACGCCGGGTGAGCGGGGGCACGACGGTTAGCCCATGACGCTGAGAGCGAGCTGTCCCCGCTGCTCCTCCGGCGTCCAGGACGTGGGTGGGAGCTGGCGGTGCCCCGACCACGGGCCGATCATGCCCCTGTGGCGGCCCGCGAGTGCTGGCTACGAGACGTTCGCCGAGCACGTGGGCAGTGCCGAGGGGCTGCCCACCTTCATGCCGTGGCCGCTCTCACCCGGATGGACGGTCACCGACTTCGGCTGCGTCGCGGCGCCGGGCCGAGATGCGAGGGCGACCTTCGTGACCTGCACCGGAGCCAGCGACCCGGACGGCGTCGTGGAGGTCACCGTGGTCTCCGAGGAGCCCGGGGTGGGGCTCGGGGCCCGCTGCGCCGGCCTGCTCCGCAGCGACCCGGGCACCGAGATCGGGGACGGGCCGCCGCATGCCAAGGTCCGCATCGACGGTCACCCCATCTCCTTGTGGTCGGTGTTGACCAGCGACGTCGACGTCGCCTTCGACCGGTCGGTGTTCGCGGGCGAGGCGGAGGGCCGGTGGCTGTGGCTGGTCCTGCGCCCGGCGTCGGCGGCGCTGATGCTCAAGGACGAGTGGGTCCTGCTCAACGTCGCCGATCTCGGGCCGGAGCTGATCGACCTGCCGTTCGGAGGCGGCCCCCCGGCCTGGTGAGCGCCGGTGTGCCGTCACCCTCGACGGCTTCCGGTCCGCACTAGGCTCACGCTCGTGCGCATCGACCTCCACACCCACTCGAGCCGCTCGGACGGGACCGAGTCGCCGGCCGAGCTGGTGCGCCGCGCGCACGCGGAGGGGATCGACGTGCTCGGGCTGACCGACCACGACACCACCGCCGGCTGGCAGGAGGCGGCCGAGGCCGCCGAGAGCACCGGGGTCACGCTGGTGCGGGGCATCGAGATCAGCTGTGAGCTCGCTGGGTACGGCGTGCACCTGCTGGCCTACCTGCCCGACCCGACCTACCGGCCGCTCGCCGACGAGCTGCGCCGGATCCTCGACGGTCGCACCTCCCGGCTGCCGGCCACCCTGGCCCGGCTGCGTGACATCGGCATCGACATCGACGTGGGCGACGTGCTCGCGGTCGCCGGGGACACCGTGGCGACCGGACGTCCGCACGTGGCCGACGCGCTGGTGGCCCTCGGGGTGGTGGCCGACCGCAACGAGGCGTTCGACCGCTACCTGGGTCCTCAGGGACCCGGCTACGTGCACCGCTACGCCTCCGAGCTCGTGGGGATGATCCGCATCGTCGCGGCCGCCGGTGGGGTCAGCGTGCTCGCGCACCCCTGGGCCTCCCGGCACAACCACGAGGCGCTGGACGCCCGCGGCGTCGCGCAGCTCCAGCGGGCCGGCCTCTCGGGCATCGAGGTGGACCACGAGGACCACAGCCCCGAGGTGCGCTCCCGGCTGCGGGCCCTGGCGGAGCGGCTGGACCTGGTCGTGACCGGGTCCAGCGACCACCACGGCGCCGGCAAGGTGGGCCACGACCTCGGCTGCAACACCACCGCGCCCGACCAGCTCCAGCGGCTCCTGGACCTGGCCGCGAACGCCGCCGTCACGTCGGGGCGCGCCACCCCCCGGGTGCTGGGGCCCGTCGCTCGGTGAACCAGGTCGTCAGCGTCAGCCTGCTCACCGAGGTCTTCGTGACCCTGTTCGTGATCATGGACCCGGTCGGGACCATCCCGATCTTCCTGAGCCTGACCCGCGGCCGCTCCTCGTCCTCGACCCGGCGGGCCGCCTGGCAGGCGGTCACGGTCTCCTTCGGCGTCATCGTGGCGTTCGCGTTCTTCGGCCAGCGGATCCTGAACTACCTCGGCATCTCGCTGCCGGCCCTGCAGGCCGCCGGCGGCCTGCTGCTCCTCCTGGTCGCACTCGAGCTGCTCACCGGCAAGGAGCAGGCCCCGACCGGGTCCTCTGATGTCAACGTCGCGCTGGTGCCGCTCGGCACGCCGCTGCTCGCGGGGCCGGGCGCGATCGTGGCGACCATGGTGCTGTCCCGCAAGGTGGACAGCGTCCCCGCCTTCGTCGCCGTCGGCCTGGGGGTCGTCCTGGTGCACGTGGCCCTGTGGCTCGCGATGCGCTTCTCGCTGCCGATCCTGCGGGTGCTCCGCGAGGGCGGGGTCGTCCTGGTGTCCCGGATCGCCGGCCTGCTGCTGTCCGCGATCGCCGTCCAGCTCGTCGCCGACGCGGTCCGGGCGTTCATCGCGGGCAAGGGCTGAGCGGTGGTGCGGGACCCCGGCCAGCCCCCGCTCGAGGGCATGCCGCAGCCGCTCTACTCCGCCACCCCGGCCCGGCTCGCGACCTATCTCGACTGTCCGCGCCGCTACCGGCTGGGATACCTCGAGCGTCCGGGTCCGGCCCGTGGCGCGCCGTGGGGACACCACTCGGTGGGCGCGTCCGTGCACACCGCGCTGGCCCGGTGGTGGGGACTGCCGGCTGAGCGCCGTACGCCGGACGCCGGAGGCGAGCTGCTCCTGGACTGCTGGCTGGGTGCCGGGTTCCGCGACGACGCGCAGTCCCTCGCGGTGCGGGAGCGGACCCGTCGCCAGGTGCAGCGCTACCTCGCCGGCGTCGACCCGGCCCGGCCGCCGCTCGCCGTCGAGCGGACCGTCGCGGTCAGGACGCCCAACGCGGTGCTGTGGGGCCGCGTCGACCGGGTCGACGAGGGGGCCGCCGGGAGCGTCGTGGTGGTCGACTACAAGTCGGGACGCTCGGTGCTCACGGTGGACGACGCCCGGGCGTCCCAGCAGCTCGCGATCTACGCGGCCGCCACCGCGCGCACCCTGCGCCGGCCGTGCACGCGGGTCGAGCTGCACCACCTGCCGACGGGCCGGGTGCTGGCCTGGGACCACGCCGAGGAGGAGCTGGGCCGCCGGCTGCAGGAGGCGGACGCGCTCGCCGCGGAGCTCCGGACGCTCGACGAGGCCCACGACCAGATGGCGACCGCCGAGGCCGACGAGGCGTTCCCGGCGCGGGTGGGACCCCGGTGCGGGTGGTGCGAGGTCCGGTCCGGGTGCCCGCAGGGCAGGTCCGTGCCGGTCCGGGCCCCCTGGGACGGCGTGGTGGAGCCGGCCTGACCCTTGGCTGTCCAGGCCGCTCTTGACAGGAGGCGATCGGTTGGTGACGGTGTACGGCAGGCCGCGACCGTGGCCTCCCGGGTCGCGACGCCGAGTCCTGCTCCAGCGAACCGGGCCCTGTCACGCAGGAGCAGGAGCGGGGGACCCACCTTCGGGCGACACCAGCACCGCGTCGTCCTCGGGGTGAAGCCGCGCAAGCGGCCGGGCCACCTCACGGTCCGAACCCGACAGCTCACCTCGCAGGCGTCGTCGAGGCCCCCTCATGCGACCCTTCACGTCCCTGTCCCCTGCGAGCCGTCCGCCCGTCCGGTCGGCCGGTCACGCCCCCCGCCGGCCGCTGCGCTCCCTGCTCGTCACCGTCGCCCTCCTCGCAGCCCTCGTCACCGCCCTGGTCGGGCTGCCGTCGGCCGCGAGCGCCACCGGCCGCAGCTCCTACATCGTCCTGGTCCCCGGCGACCACGGCAGCCGGGTGGTGGCCCTGCAGCGCTACCTGCACGTCCGCCCCGCGTCGGGCTACTACGGCCGCCGCACCCGTGCAGCCGTCGTGGGCTGGCAGGCCGCCCACCACCGCCACCGCACCGGCATGGTCGGCAGGCTGCTGTGGAGCGCCGTGCGGGGTGGCTCGGCCCGTGTGCCGCGGCCGTCCAGGTCAGGCAGCCGGGCCGCCGGCCTGAACTGGCCGGCACTCGCCCGCTGCGAGTCGGGCGGGAACCCGGGGGCGGTCAACCCGGCCGGCTACTACGGGCTCTACCAGTTCAGCCCCGGCACCTGGCGGTCCGTGGGTGGCAGCGGCCTGCCGAGCCATGCCTCCTCGGGGGAGCAGACGCGCCGGGCGATCGTGCTGTTCGGCCGCACCGGAGCCAGCTCGTGGCCCTCCTGCGGCCATCACCTCTTCGACTGAGTCTCCCGGCTCGCCCGCGGTCGCCGGGCTCCCACCGGTTCCCAGGCGGTCCCCGAGCTTCCAGGGTCCTCGTGAGCCCCGGGCGGACTACCGGCGGCCGAGCCCCTGGAACCGGGCCTGCACCGAGCTCGGGGTGTACCTCGCCAGCGCGGCGACCAGCTTGTAGCGCCGGCTGGGGATGGACACGCGCCGGCCCCTCTCCAGGTCCCGCAGCGCCTCGGCGACGAGCCGGTCCGCGTCCAGCCACAGCCAGCGGGGCGCGGAGTCGGGGCGCACGCCCATCCGCGCGTGGAACTCGGTCCTGGTGAAGCCGGGCAGCAGCGCCATCACCCGGACCCCCCGGTCCCGGTAGGTCAGGTCGGCCCACTCGCTCAGCGAGGTGACGTAGGCCTTGGCGGCGCTGTAGGTGCCTCGCGGCAGGTAGCCGGCGACGCTGGAGACGTTGACGACGGCGCCGCTGCCGCGGGCCACCATCGGCCCGAGGGCCGCGTGGGTGAGCCGCAGCACCGCGGTGACCAGGACGTCGAGCAGACGCTGCTCGTCCTCGACGGAGTTGTCCAGGAACGGTCGCTTGAGCCCCAGGCCGGCGTTGTTGACCAGCAGGTCGACGGGCCGTGAGGCGTCCGCGAGCCGGGCCTCGACGGGGGCCAGCTGCTCACGGTCCGCGAGATCGGCGACGACGACCTCGACCCGGGCGCCGTACCGGTCCGCGAGCTCGGCGGCCAGCGCCTCGAGCCGTTCGCGGCTGCGGGACACGAGCACCAGGTCGTGGCCCGAGGCGGCCAGCTGACGGGCGAAGGACAGCCCGATGCCTGAGGTGGGCCCGGTGACGAGCGCGGTGGGTCGCGACATGGGCCCCAGCATCCACGGGCGATGGCCGGATCACCAACCGGGCTGCGGCATGATGGGCGTGTGCCAGCCTCCAAGACCCAGATCCTCGCGGTCGCCAACCAGAAGGGCGGCGTCGCCAAGACCACCACCGTCGCCTCGCTGGGCGCCGCGCTCGCCGAGCTGGGCCACACGGTCCTGCTGGTCGACCTCGATCCCCAGGCCTGCCTGACCTTCTCCCTCGGCATCGACCCCGAGGACCTCGAGCTGTCGGTGCACCACGTGCTCACCAAGGGCCTGGACCCGCGTGAGGTGATCATCGAGACCGAGGACGGGGTGGACCTGCTGCCGGCGACGATCGAGCTGGCACGCGCCGAGTCCGACCTGCTCACCCGCACCGGTCGCGAGCACGTGGTGAAGGCGGCGCTCGAGGATCTCAGCTACGACTGGATCCTGCTGGACTGCCCGCCCTCCCTCGGCGTGCTCACGGTGGCCGCGCTGACCGCTGCGCGCGGGGTGCTGATCCCGCTGCAGTGCGAGACCCTGTCCCATCGGGGCGTCGGGCAGCTGCTGGACACCGTCCACGACGTGCGCCGCTTCACCAACCGCCGGCTCAAGGTGTGGGGCGTCCTGCCCACCCTGTACGACGGCCGCACCAACCACGCCCGCGCCGTGCTGGAGAACATCTCCGAGACCTACCGGCTCGACGTGATCGAGCCACCGATCCCCAAGTCGATCCGGTTCGCGGAGGCACCGGCGGCGGGTCGCTCGATCCTGGCCACCACCCGCGGCCACCCCGGAGCCGAGGCATATCGCCAGGTCGCGGCAAGCCTCACCCAGCGCGGCCGCCAGCGCGTCTAGGGTGTCGCACATGCGACGCCAGCCGACGGGGCGCGGCGTGAGCCGCGTGGCCACGAGCACCCGACCACGCTACGGGCGGATCACGGCCGCGTCAGCGGCTCTCCTGGTCACGCTCGTCTCGCTGCTCGGCGGGCTCGGCGTGCTGCCAGGGAGCCAGGCCGCCGCCCGCCCCCTGGAGACACCCGGGGCCAGCCGGCCGACGGCCACCTCGCCGGTCCCTGGGTCGACCAGCGGGCCGACCGGTGGGCCGACCGGCGGCGCGATCGCGCTGGCCGACGGCCCCGTGGACGGCTCAGCGGACGGCTCGGCGGGCGGCTCGGCGGGCGGCTCAGGGGACCAGCCGGCGGCCTCGTCGGGCGAGGAGGCACTGCCCGCCGACAGCGGCAGCGGCCGGCGGATCGTCTTCGACATGACCAGGCAGCGGGTGTGGCTGGTGGGACAGCGCGCCGGGCGGGACGTCGTACGCCGGACCTACCTGGTCTCCGGCAGTCTCACCGACAACCTGAGGCCGGGGACCTACTCGGTGTACAGCAAGAGCCGGCGCGCCTGGGGGATCGACGACTCGGGGACGATGCGCTACATGGTCCGGTTCGCGCACGGTGCCCACGCCGCGATCGGGTTCCACGACATCCCGGTCAGCGACGGGGCCGCGGTGCAGACCCGCGCCCAGCTCGGGACCCCGCAGTCGCACGGCTGCATCCGGCAGTGGCGACCCGACGCCCGTGCCCTGTGGAACTTCGCGCCGGAGGGCACCAAGGTCGTCGTCGTCGCCTGAGCGCGTCTCCCTCGGCCACGCTCAGGGCCCTCTGCGGGCCCCCGAGTCCGGATGTCCGGAGTCGGTTGCCTCAAGCTCGGTTGCCTCAAGCTCGGTTGCCGCGAGGTCGTTGCCGGAGCCCGGTTGCCTGGTGCGGTCAGTCGGCGGCGCGGGCCGACTGCTCGCTGCCGCTGCGCCTGCGCCGGTTGCGGCTCCGGCCGCGCGTGCCGGCCGGCTTCGTGTCGCCCGGCTCGCCGTCCTCAGGTGGCCGGGAGGCCACGGACGCGGTCGCCGCCCCTTCGACGGGCTTGCCGCCGCGGGTCCGGCTCCTGCCGCGGGTCCGGCGCGGCCGGTCCTCACGGGTCGCGCGCTCTCCCGAGGACGAGGTCGTGCCTGCCGACTGCCCTGACCCACCGGACTGGCCACCGGACTGGCCGCCGATCCGTCCGCCGGTGCGACCCGCCGACCTGCTCGACGGCCGCTCCGCACGTGGCTCGGCGGGCCGTTCGGGTCGCAGCCGGCCCTTGGTGCCGGGCGCGATCCCCATGTCGTGGAAGAAGTGCTCGGAGGTGGAGTACGTCTCCGGCGGGTCGTCGAAGGGCAGGTCCAGCATCTTGTTGATGACCTTCCACCGGGTGACGTCGGCCCAGTCGACGAAGGTCACCGCGATGCCCGAGGCGCCGGCGCGGCCGGTGCGGCCGATCCGGTGGACGTACATCTTCTCGTCCTCGGGGCAGCTGTAGTTGATCACGTGCGTGACGTCCGCGACGTCGATGCCGCGGGCCGCGACATCGGTGGCGACAAGCACCCGGAGCTTGCCCTCCCGGAACTTCGAGAGCGCCTTCTCGCGGGCCACCTGCTGCATGTCCCCGTGCAGCGGGCTCGCGTCGAAGCCTCGGTCCTCGAGGTCCTCGGCGAGGCGCTGGGCGGCCCGCTTGGTGCGGGTGAAGACGATCGTGAGCCCGGAGTTCTCGGCCTGCAGGATGCGGGAGATCAGCTCGGGCTTGTCGAGGTCGTGGACCTGGTAGATGAACTGCGCCGTCGCCGGCACGGTCTGCTGCGCGTCACTCGACTCCGCGCGGATGTTCATCGGGTGCCGCATGTGGGTGCGGGCCAAGGAGACGATCGCTCCGGGCATGGTCGCCGAGAACAGCATCGTCTGCCGGGTCTCGGGCGTCTTGGCGATCAGCCGCTCCACGTCGGGAAGGAAGCCGAGGTCCAGCATCTCGTCGGCCTCGTCGAGCACCAGCACCTTGATGTGGCGCAGGTCGAGGGCCCGGCGGTTCATCAGGTCGATCAGCCGGCCGGGGGTGCCGACCACGACGTCGACGCCGGACTTCAAGGTGTCGAGCTGGTGGTCGTAGCCCACCCCGCCGTACACCGTGAGCACACGCGTGCCGCGGTCCTCACTGGCCACCGACATGTCGTTGGAGACCTGGAGCGCCAGCTCACGCGTCGGGGCGACGATCAGGGCCTGCGGCTTGTCCGGAGCCGCGAGGTCGGCATGGTCCGGGTCGTGCGGGGCGAGTGTGCGCTGCAGGACGGGGATGCCGAACGCGAGCGTCTTCCCGGTGCCGGTGCGCGCCTGCCCGATGAGGTCGGTGCCCATCAGGGCGACCGAGAGGGTCATCTCCTGGATGGGGAAGGGGGTGGTGATGCCGACGCGCTCGAGGGCGTCGGCGATCTCGGGTAGCACCCCGAGTTCTCTGAAGGTGGTCAGGATCTTGCCTGTTCTGTCGATGTGCGGTGAGGTGCATGGAAGAGGTGCGACACCCACCACGAGGGCTCCCACTCCGCGGACGTCCGGGGCTCCCGGTGACCGTGCGGCGTCGCGCGCTCGACGGCGGTGTCCCGCCATTCTATCGGTAGGGTGCCCACATGACTGAATCCCCGGCCGAGGAGTCTCCCCGGGTCGAGCCGGCCCGGTGGTCCGCGCAGCTCCCGGTCGCGTTCTCCGACCCGGTGTACATGGCCGCGGTGGTCGACCTGCTGGGGGCCATCGCCTACGGCGAGCTGTCGGCGTTCGAGCGGCTCAGCGAGGACGCGAAGATGGCGCCGACCCTGCGCGACAAGGCGGAGCTGGCCCGGATGGCGTCCACCGAGTTCGGCCACTTCGAGGGCCTCAGCGCCCGCCTCACCGAGCTGGGTCACGACCCGTTCGACGCGATGGCGCCGTTCGTCCCCCCTTTCGAGGCCTTCCACCGCCGTACGGCGCCCTCGGACTGGCACGAGGGGCTCATCAAGGCCTACGTCGGGGACGGGATGGCCGCCGACTTCTACCGCGAGGTCGCGACGTTCCTGGACGCCGACACCCGGGCGATCATCGTGGAGAGCCTGGCCGATGCCGGTCAGTCCGCGTTCGTCGTGGACCGGGTTCGCGCCGCGATCGCCGCCGAGCCCCGGCTGGGCGGACGCCTCGCGCTGTGGGGGCGGCGGCTGATGGGGGAGGCGCTGTCCCAGGCGCAACGGGTCGCGGCCGACCGGGACGCCCTGACCGCCCTGCTCTCGGGCGGGGTGGACCGCCCGGCCATGGACCTGGTCGCCATCGGCCGGCTGTTCACCCGGCTGACCGAGAACCACTCCCGCCGCATGGAGGCACTCGGCCTGGCCGCCTGACGGTTCCCAGACGCCCCACCGGTCCCAGCCGCCCCACCCGCGCAGAGCCGATGTCGTTTGTGGTCACTGACGGGCCCTGGGAGGCGCCGTACCGCCCCGCAGTGACCACGAACCACGCCGGCCCGGGCCGCAGTGACCACAACCGTCGTGGGTCCGGACGTGTCGAGCCGCGGCTGCTACGACCGGAAGCCGACGGTGCCGCCGGTGCTGGTGCCGATCTCGACGTAGGCCAGCTTCTCGACGGGGACCAGGACCCGGCGGCCCTTCGTGTCGGACAGCGACAGCAGACCCTCGGTGCCGGACAGCGCGGCCTCGACGGTCTTGGCCACCTCGTCCGCGGACTCCGAGGAGTCGAGGACCAGCTCGCGGTTGGCGTTCTGCACGCCGATCTTGACCTCCATGGGAGGACCTCCTGGTTGGTGGTGCGGGAAGGGTGCGGGTGATGTGGAAGGTGGTGGAGGGACGTGGACCGTCCCGCCGGCCCGGTCCGGAAGACTCAGACCTGCTCGTCGGCCCGGGGATACCCCCGGATGCCGCGCCATGCGAGGCCCGACACGAGCGTAGCCGCGTCCTCCTGAGATATGCCCCCGCCGGTGTCCAGCCAGAACCGGGCGCTCACCTGCGCCATCCCGACCAGGGAGACCGCGAGGAGCTGCGACTGCTCGTCGGTCAGCCCGGTGTCCTCGTGGATCACCTCGGCGATGGCCTCGGCGCACTCCCGGGTGACCCGGTCGACCCGTTCGCGGACCGGCGGCTCGTTGGTGAGGTCGGACTCGAAGACCAGCCGGAAGGCGCCCTGCGGGTTCGCCACGTAGTCGTAGAACACCTGCACCGTCGCGGTCACCCGGAGCTTGTTGTCCTCGGTGGACGCGAGCGCGTCCTTCGAGGCCTCGATGATCGTGTCGCAGGACTGGTCGAGCAGAGCGAGGTAGAGCTCGAGCTTGCCCGGGAAGTGCTGGTAGAGCACCGGCTTGGAGACCCCGGCCCGCTCGGCGATGTCGTCCATCGCGGCGGCGTGGTAGCCCTGGGCGACGAAGACCTCGAGCGCGGACTCGAGCAGCTGGGTGCGGCGAGCACTGCGCGGCATCCGCCCGCCCCGGGGCTTCTGGTCGTGGGTGGTCGTCACGACGGCAGCGTACTCCCGGGTGCCCCCGTCGCCCGGGGCCCGACAGCCCCCGGGCCCGAGGCCGGGGCCCGAGCCCGCCCACATGACGGGACACGCCCGGGACCGCCGCCGGCTCGGGGGAACATGGCGGCGGGTCGACGTGTTGCCCACGATGAGACCGCCGTAGACGTCCGAGGAGTACACGTGTCACTTCCAGCCCTGGTGGAGCCTGCCGAGGAGCTCACCATCGATGAGGTACGCCGCTACAGCCGGCACCTGATCATCCCCGACGTGGGGATGACGGGCCAGAAGCGGCTGAAGAACGCCAAGGTGCTGGTCATCGGCGCCGGCGGTCTCGGCAGCCCGGCGCTGCTCTACCTCGCGGCCGCCGGCGTGGGCACGCTGGGGATCGCCGAGTTCGACGAGGTCGACGAGTCCAACCTGCAGCGTCAGATCATCCACGGCCAGAGCGACGTGGGGCGGCCCAAGGCGATCTCCGCACAGGAGTCGATCGCCGAGACGAACCCGCTGGTCGACGTGGTGGTGCACAACGAGCGCCTCGACAACGACAACGTCCTGGAGATCTTCGCCGGCTACGACCTGATCGTGGACGGCACCGACAACTTCGCGACGCGGTACCTGGTCAACGACGCGGCGTACTTCTTGAAGAAGCCCTACGTGTGGGGCTCGATCTACCGCTTCGACGGGCAGGCGTCGGTGTTCTGGCCGACGCTCGGAGCTCGACGGCAGGCAGGACGCGCCGTGCTACCGCTGCCTCTACCCCGAGCCGCCGCCGCCCGGCATGGTCCCCTCGTGCGCCGAGGGCGGCGTGCTGGGTGTGCTCTGCGCGTCGATCGGCTCGATCCAGGTCAACGAGGCCATCAAGCTGCTCACCGGCATCGGCGACCCGCTGGTCGGCAGGCTGATGATCTACGACGCCCTGGAGATGGAGTACCGCAAGCTCAAGGTCCGCAAGGACCCGAACTGCGCGCTGTGCGGGGAGCACCCGACGGTCACCGAGCTGATCGACTACGACGCCTTCTGCGGTGCGATCTCCGAGGAGGCTGCCGACGCGGCCGCCGGGTCCACCATCTCGGTCGGCCAGCTCGAGCACATGCTCAAGGAGCGCGACAACGGCGAGCGTGACTTCGTGCTCGTTGACGTGCGCGAGCCGAACGAGTTCGAGATCAACCGGATCCCCGGCTCCGTGCTGATCCCCAAGGGAGACTTCCTCAACGGCCACGCGTTCGCGCAGCTGTCCGAGCTCACCGAGGGGAACAAGCCGCTGGTGTTGCACTGCAAGTCCGGCGTCCGGTCCGCCGAGGCGCTCGCGGTCGCCAAGGGGGCGGGCTACTCCGACGCCGTCCACGTGGGCGGCGGCGTGGTGGCCTGGGTGAGCCAGGTCGACCCCTCGCAACCTACCTACTGACACACTGGCGTCACCCCGCACCGGCGCACGTGTCGGCGCGACGGCCGAGAGCCCCCGGAGGCAAGCCCTGCGGGGGTTCTCGCTGTCCCGGCTAGGTTCTTCGGATGGATCCCGAGGTGTACGTCGAGGCGGTGCTGTCGCTGGTCGAGCAGATCCCTGCAGGCCGGGTCACGACGTACGGCGCCGTGGCGGACGCCGTGGGCTCGCGGGGACCGCGCAGCGTGGGCCGGGTGATGTCCACCTACGGCGGCTCGGTGCCGTGGTGGCGGGTGGTGCGTGCGGACGGCTCGCTGCCACCGAGTCACGACGAGGAGGCACGGGTGCACTACCTCGAGGAGGGCACCCCGTTCCGGGCCTCGGGCCGGGTGGACATGACCCGGGCCGCGTGGTGGCCGTCTGCCTAGGGATGCGCTGACCACCGGACCTGTCGGCTCCTGGGGGTGAGGGGTGGGCGGTGGTGGGCTCGGATGTGGCCGCGAGGGCCCGTTGTCAGGCGTCCAGTTGGGTTCTGGTTCGGGCCGAGGGGTGGTGGAGCGCAGGCTGAGGCTCGTGCCGTCAACCCGTGCGGGCGACGGCACGAGCCCGCATCGACCTCGTCATGCTCGCGCCAGGTGGACCGTCTCCTCCACCTCATCGACGCGGACATCGGCGTGGGCGATGGTTGGCAGATCGTCTTCGTGGCTCCCGAGATGGCGCCCGGCCTGGACAAGAGCCACTCGTGCGAGCACTTCGTCACCGAGCTGCTCGGGTCCTCGACCTACCGGGATCTGGTCACCGGCCTGGTGTGTCGGCGGCGGTCGGGGTCCTGACTGGTCCTGGCCGGCTCGATGGCCTCGGCTGGTGGCCTCGGCTGGTGGTGGGCTCATGGTCGGCGGTGGAAGCTCACTTGTCGGTGGGGGAGGTGGTGCATGTCGTAGTGCGGGTCGTGGGCTTTGCGGTGGTGGAAGGGGCAGAGGAGTCGGCCGTTGGTGAGGCTGGTGTCGCCGCCTTGGGACCAGGGGATGTCGTGGTGGGCGTGGCACCAGCCTGCGGGTCGGTCGCAGGTCTCGCTGGTGCAGCCGCCTTGTTCGATGTCGAGGGCGATCCTCTGGTGTTCGGTGTGGAACCGGGTGCGGCGGCCCATGTCCAGGACGACGGGGCGGCTGCCGATGACTCGCTGGTAGACGGCGGGGATGATGCCGGCCTCGCAGGCGAGGCGGCGGGCGGTGGAGGCGGAGATGGCTTGTCCGGTGTCGAGGTGGGCGGTGCCGAGTCCGGTGAGCAGCTTGTCGTAGTCGAGGAGCACCACGACGGTCGCGGAGACGCCGCCGGTGGTGGGGAGCCAGTCGTGGGGGATCCGCTCGAGGAGGTCGCAGAACGCCTGACCCATCCGGTCGGACCGAGAAGCCTCCGGACCCGGCCGGTCAGCCGGCCGGTCCGCCGGCCGGTCCGCCGGCCGGTCAGCCGGCCGGTCCGCCGGTCGCGGAGACGCCGGATCGTGGTCGCCGCTGCCGCCGGTGCTGCCGCCGGTGCTGCCGTCGGGGCTGCTGTCTGGGGTGGTGTCGGTCGAGTCCGACCGGCGGGGTGCCATCAGCGTGTTCAGGATCTTGGTGAGGGCGGCGGCGTGGAGGGAGGCGATCTTGAACCGGCCGGTGTGGGTGCCGTCGCGGTTGTCGAGGAGGTGGAGGTAGGTGCGGCGGGCGGCTGCGGTCTCCTCGGCGGCGAGTCTGCGGCCCTCTTCGAGGTCGGCGGCGTCGGGGTCGATGACCTCGAACACCCGCCGCCCGAGCATCTTCAGGGTCTTCTCGTCGTGGGTCTGGGCCAGTCCGATCAGGTGCTTCTCGGCCACCTCCGCGACTCCCGCCTCGACGGTGTCGGGCAGTGCCTGGACGGCGTGGATGATGACGCGGGCTTGGGCGGGGTCGAGGAGACCGGCGGCGAGGGCGTCGCGGGTGGCGGTGTGGGGTCCGTCGAGCTGGTGGGCGAGCCGTACCTCGGCGCGTGCCGTGAGCGGGGGCGTCGGGTGGCGTGGGCGAGCCAGGCGGCGGTGGAGGAGGCGCCGGAGTCGGCGGCGATGTCGGCGTGGTCGGCGGCGGCCAGCACCCGGAGCCGCAGCTCGAGGATCCGGGACTCGGCACGGGACAGCTCGATCAGCGCGGTGCGCTGCTCGGTCGGGGTCATCGACCAGGCCGGCGTGTCGGCGAGCCCGTCCAGCACCTGGTGGATCCGGCCGGTGGACCGGGTGATCGGGTGCCCGCTGCTCTCCATCCCGGTCGTCGACATACCCCCACACTAGACACTCCCACCGACACTTCCCGAGCGTGTGTTCGAGGCCGGTGGACGACTCGGTGACGACTGTGTCTGGGGACGAAACCCGGCCCGGAACGAACCGACAGCCAAGGAGGAGGCCGGTTCGGCCGAACCCAGGGATGCGCTGATCCTCTCGATGGCTCTGCGGCGGAGTCTGGCATGGGGCGGGGACCGGGAAACGATGAGGCGTGAACAGCGATCAGCCCAGCTTCACCGACATCGAGCACCGCAACCGTCGGCGGGTCTGGCGTCGCGAGCAGTTCCTGGAGTCGATGACCCCCACGATCCCCGTGGGCTGTGGGTGGACTCATCGATCCTTGCTACTCCTCAGTTGCCGACCGGCTCCGTTGATCAGCGCATCCCGGGTGCCCCTGGGAGGGTCCGGAGCCGGGCTCCGCGCGAAGTGCGCAGATCTGTCGGTCGGCGGTGATGTGATGGAGCCGTGACGACGTACCGCCTCGTTCCCGGCACCGCTGACGGCTCAGGACCGGTCGCACCGGAGCTCGACGAGTTCCAGCGCGCCGTGGTGGACCACCCCGGCGGACCCCTGCTGGTGCTGGCCGGCCCGGGGACCGGCAAGACCACGACACTGGTCGAGGCGGTCGTCGACCGGGTGGAGCGTCGGGGCGCGAGCGCCGAGTCGGTCCTGGCCCTGACCTTCAGCCGCAAGGCCGCCGAGCAACTGCGGGACCGGGTGACGGCCCGGCTCGGTCGGACGGTGGCGACCACGCTGAGCTCGACGTTCCACTCCTTCGCCTACGGCCTCGTCCGTCGATACTCCGCCACGGACCTGTACGCCGCGCCCCTGCGGCTGCTCTCGGCCCCCGAGCAGGACGTGATCCTCGCCGAGCTGCTGGCAGGCAACCGCGACACGGCCCTCTGGCCGCCGGCCTACGACCGGGCACTGGGCACGCGAGGGTTCGCCCGGGAGGTGCAGGCGGTCCTGTCCCGAGCCCGCGAGAAGGGCCTGGACCCCGTCGACCTCAAGGAGCTGGGCCAGCAGGCGGACGCGCCGGAGCTGGTGGCCGCCGCGACGTTCATGCAGCAGTATCACGTCATTTTGGACGACCAGAGCTCCATCGACTACCCCGAGCTCATCTACCGCGCCGTGCAGCTCGCCGAGCAGCCGGCGGTCCGGGCGGAGCTGCGGGCCCGGTTCGCGCACGTGTTCGTCGACGAGTACCAGGACACAGACCCGAGCCAGGTGCGGCTGCTGCGTGCCCTGGCGGGCGACGGCCGCGACCTGACCGTGGTGGGTGACCCGGACCAGTCGATCTACGCGTTCCGGGGCGCGGAGGTGCGCGGCATCCTGGACTTCCCCCGGAGCTTCACCCGCCGCGACGGCAGACCCGCGGACACGGTGGCGCTCCGCGTCACCCGCCGCTTCGGCCCGCGGCTGCTGCGGCTCTCGCGCTCGGTCGTCTCCGGGCTCGCGACCACGGGCGCCATCGACAGCGCCACCTTCGCGGCCTTCCGCGACCCCGAGGCGGTGCCCGGCTCCTACGGCCCGGGTCGCGCCGAGGTGCTCACCTTCGACACCGAGCGCGCCGAGACCGAGCACGCCGCCGACCTGCTGCGCCGCGCGCACCTGGAGGACGGCGTGCCCTGGTCCGAGATGGCGGTGCTGGTCCGCTCCGGGCGCAGCACCATCCCCCGGCTGCGGAGGTCCCTGGGAGCCGCAGGCGTGCCGGTCGAGGTGGCGAGCGACGACACCCCGCTGGTGCGGGAGCCTGCCGTGCTGCCGCTGCTCGACGCGCTGCGCGCCGTGGTGGACCTGACCGTCGACGACCCCACGGACGTCTCCTACCTCGGGCCGGACCGTGCGGAGTCGCTGCTGTGCTCGCCGGTCGGGGGGCTCGACGCGACGGAGGTCCGCTCGCTGGCCCGATCCCTGCGCGCCCGGGACAAGCAGCGGGACGCTGACCTCGACGCCGAGGCGACGGGCTCGCCGCGAGGACCGCGATCCTCGCCCGAGCTGCTGCGGGAGGCCCTGCTGCGGCCCGAGCTGGCCGACGCCGTCGGCGGGCGTGGCGCCGCCAAGGCGGCTGCACTCGGCCGGCTGCTGCACCGGGGCCGGGCGCTCCTGGACGGAGGGGCGACGGCCGAGGAGGTGCTGTGGCTGCTGTGGTCCGGCACCGAGTGGCCGCACCGGCTCCGTCGCGGCGTCGACCTCGGCGGGCAGGCCGCCCGGCTGGCGCACCGCGACCTGGATGCCGTCTGTGCGCTGTTCGAGGTGGCTGCACGTGCCGAGGAGCAGCGTGGCCACACGAGTGTGGTCAGCCTGCTGGAGTCCCTGCGCGCCCAGGAGATCCCCGCGGACACACTGGCCGAGAGGGGGGTGCGCGGTGACGCGGTCCGGCTGCTGACCGCACACCGCTCCAAGGGCCTCGAGTGGCGGCTGGTCGTGGTCGCCCACGTCCAGGACGAGGGGTGGCCCGACGTACGCCGCCGGTCCTCCCTCCTGCAGGCAGACCGCATCGGGGAGGACGGGCTCCTTCCTCCCCTCGGCGTGCAGGCCCTGCTCGCCGAGGAACGCCGGCTGTTCTACGTCGCCTGCACCCGGGCCCGGGAGCGGCTGCTGGTCACCGCTGTCGCGTCAGCCGAGGACGACGGCGAGCAGCCCTCCCGGTTCGTCGACGAGCTGAGCGCCGCTGCCCGCCGCGACGGGGCCGCGGGCTTCGTGCGGCACCGGCACCTCCAGGGTCGCCCGGCACGCCCGCTGTCGCTGGGCGGCCTGGTCGCCGAGCTGCGGCGCACCCTGTCCGACCCGAACGCGTCCGCCGCCCTGCGAGAGGCCGCCGCGGACCGGCTGGGCCTCCTGGCGCAGGCGAGGCACCGCGACCTGCCCCTCGTCCCCGCTGCCGACCCCGGCCGGTGGTGGGGGACCAGGGCCCGCAGTGTCTGCAGCACCCCCCTGGAGAGGCCGCAGGAGCCGGTGGCCCTCTCGGCGAGCTCGTTGGCCGCGATCCTCGCCTGCCCGGCCAAGTGGTTCCTGGAGGCCAAGGCCGGTGGTGAGACACCTTCGAGCCAGTCCCAGGGCTTCGGGCTGGTGGTGCACACGCTGGCCGACCGGATCGCCAAGGGCGAGATCGCGGCCACCGGCGGGTCCCGGGCCGAGCTCCTCGAGGAGCTGATGGGTCACGTCGACACGGTGTGGGGCAGGATCGCCTTCCGGACCCCCTGGTCCGGGTCGCGGGAGCGGGCGGAGGTGGAGGCCGCGCTCGGCCGGTTCCTGGACTGGCACTCGGCGCCCGGGGCCCGCACCGTGATCGCCACCGAGCAGCGCCTCACCGTCGAGGTGACCCTGCCGGACGGCGAGCGGGCACGGCTGCACGGCTACGCCGACCGGCTGGAGCTCGACCAGGACGGCACGGTGGTCGTCGTCGACCTGAAGACCTCCAAGCAGGCCCCGGCCGAGAAGGACCTCCCGGCGAACCCGCAGCTCGGGATCTATCAGCACGCCGTGCTGCACGGCGCCGTCGACGACCTGGTCGGGGACCTGGTCGAGGGGCCCGCCGTGCCCGGTGGCGCCGAGCTCGTGCAGCTACGCAAGGCGCTGGCGTCCGGGGTCAAGGTCCAGAGGCAGGAGCCTCAGCAGCCCGACGACGAGGGCAGCACCCTGATCGAGCGCCAGCTGATGGGCGCCGCCGCCGTGATCCGGGGCGAGGTGTTCGAGGCGACGCCGGGCCCGCACTGCGACCACTGCCAGTTCCACGCCATCTGCCCCACCAAGGCCGCGGGGACGGTGCTGTCGTGACGGCCCGGCCCGGGCCCCGGCTGGACAGCCCGAGGCGGCTGCAGCAGCTGATGAAGACGGACCACCCGTTGAGCGACCAGCAGTTCGAGGCCGTCACCGCACCGCTCTCACCACAGGTGGTCGTCGCCGGCGCCGGATCGGGCAAGACCACCGTGATGGCCGCCCGGGTGGTGTGGCTGGTGGCCAGCGGTCTGGTCGCGCCGCAGGAGGTGCTGGGGCTCACCTTCACCACGAAGGCCACCCACGAGCTCGGCACCCGGATCCGCGACTCGCTGCGCGCCGCCGGCGTCCTCCGGGCGCCCGGCGAGCGCCTCTGGGGCGTCCCAGCGGAGGCCATGGTCCCCGAGGAGCCCGAGGAGCCAACGGTCGCGACCTACCACGCGTACGCCGCGTCGCTGCTCACCGAGCACGGGCTGCGCATCGGCCACGAGCCCGACACCCGGGTGGTCGCGGACGCGTCCCGCTACCAGCTCGCCGCCCGGGTCGTGGCCCGACACCGTGGACGGGTCGAGCTGCTCAGCGACCATCCCAAGACCGTCATCGACAACCTGCTGGCCCTCGACGCGGCGATGAGCGAGCACCTGGTCTCCCCCGACGACGTCCGGGCCTTCCAGGACCGGCACCGGTCGGCGATCGAGACGGCGTCCGCGGCGGAGGCGACGCGGACCGCGAAGGGTGAGGTCGACAAGGTGCTGAACACCTTCGGCCGGCGCTCGGAGCTGCTCGAGCTGGTCGAGTCCTACCGGCGGCTCAAGGCCGAGCTCGGGCTGATGGACTTCTCGGACCAGATCGAGCTGGGCGCACGGCTCGCCGAGCTGCCCGACGTGGGAGCCGCCGAGCGCGCGAAGTTCCGCATCGTGCTGCTCGACGAATACCAGGACACGTCGGTGGCGCAGGCGCTGATGCTCAGCCGGCTGTTCTCCGGTCCCGACGTCGGGACCGGCCGGGGGCACCCGGTGAGCGCGGTGGGCGACCCCAACCAGGCCATCTACGGCTGGCGAGGCGCGTCGGTGTCCAACATCATCGGCTTCGGTGCGGACTTCCCGGCCGCGGACGGGTCGGTCGACGCGCCCACGCACCCGCTCAGCGTGAACCGCCGCTCCGACGCGCGCATCCTGGAGGCGGCCAACGACCTGGCGGCACCTCTCTACGCGCGGCTGTCCTCGGTGCGTCCCCTGGAGCCCCAGCCGCGCGCCGCCCCCGGCACCGTGCGGGTGGCGGTGCACGAGACGTACGCCGACGAGCTGGCCTGGCTCCCCGAGCAGGTCCTGACGGCGCACCGTTCCGGCGGGCAGTCCTCGTGGCGCGGCATCGGGGTGCTGACCCGCGACAACTCCCATGCCGCCGACGTCTTCGACGCCCTCACCGCCGCACAGATCCCCGTCGAGATCGTCGGCCTCCAGGGCCTGCTGCGGCTGCCCGAGGTCGCCGAGGTCGTCGCCACGCTGACCCTGCTGCACGACCTGACGGCGAACGCCGAGCTGTTGACGCTGCTCACCGGCCCGCGGTGGGCGGTCGGCTCCCGCGACCTGGCTCTGCTCGGGCGCCGGGCCCGGCACCTGACGCGCTGGACGCCGCCGCGCGAGCGCGACCGGCTCCGGGACCTCGCCGAGGAGCTCGAGGCCGCGGTCGCCGGCGCCGACCCCACCGAGGTGGTCTCGCTCAGCGACGCGCTGGAGGACCCCGGCGACGAGGACTACTCGGCCGAGGCCCGCGAGCGGTACGGTCTGCTCGCCGCGGAGCTCCGCTACCTCCGCGCCCATGCAGGAGAGCCGCTGCTCGACCTGGTCCGCCGGATCGTGGACACCACCGGCATCGACGTGGAGCTCGCCTCCTCCGTCAGCCCGGCGGCCCAGGCCCGCCGCGACAACCTCGACCTGTTCGTCAAGGCGGTCGCGGAGTTCCAGGCAGTGGACGGGACCGTCACGCTGCCCGCGCTGCTGGCCTACCTGCAGGCCGAGGACGAGTTCGGGTCCGGGTTGGACGCGGCGACCCCCACCGAGGCGGACTCGGTCAAGCTGCTCACCGTCCACCGGGCCAAGGGGCTCGAGTGGGACACGGTGTTCCTGGTGGGGGTGGCCGAGGGCAGGTTCCCCAGCGGCACCTCCCGGACGAAGTGGACCGCCGGGCCGGCGGTGCTCCCGAGTCCGTTGCGCGGCGACGCCGAGGACCTGCCGCGGCTGGCCGGCTGGTCGGCTGCCGACCTCAAGAGGTTCACCCTCGACAGCCGGGAGCACGAGCAGACCGAGGAGCTGCGGCTGGGCTACGTCGCCGTGACCCGGGCCCGGCACGAGCTGGTGGTGTCGTCGTACTGCTGGAGCCCGACGCGCAAGACGCCGCTCGGGCCCTCCCGGTTCCAGGTCACGCTCCGCGACACGCTCGCGCGGTGGGGAGCCGAACCCGAGCTGTGGCTGGACAAGCCCGAGAAGGGCGCCGTCAACCCGCTGGAGGCTCTGGCGTCCGGGCGCCCGTGGCCGATGGAGGCGCACGCCGGTGAGGTCGAGCGTCGGCTGCGGGCCGCCGAGCAGGTGCGGGCCGCGATCGCCCGGCAGGCCGCTGGCGGAGGGACCTCGAGGGACGCCGGGCTGGACATGGTGGAGGCGGCCCGGGTCAACGAGTGGGACCAGGAGCTCGAGCGGCTGCTCGCCGAGGCACGGCGCGACCGCGCCGAGGAGGTGCACGTGCCGGTGCCCTCCAGCCTGTCGGCGACGGCTCTGGCCCGGCTGCGCGACGACCCGCACCGGCTGGCGGCCGACCTGGCCCGGCCGATGCCCCGCGAGCCGTCGGCCTCAGCGAGGTTCGGCACCCGCTTCCACGCCTGGGTCGAGGCCCGCTTCGGCCAGCAGGAGCTCGTCGACCCAGACGACCTGCCGGGACGGGCAGACGCGGAGATCGACGACGAGGACGACCTGCGTGAGCTGGTGACCCTCTTCGAGAGGGGCCCGTTCGCCGAGCGCACCCCGGTGGCCGTGGAGCCGCCGTTCGCCCTGGTGCTGGCCGGGCAGGTGGTCCGGGGACGCATCGACGCCGTCTACTCCGACCCGGGCTCCGACGCGGACGACCGGCCCCGCTACCTGCTCGTGGACTGGAAGACCAACCGGTCCCGGACGGCCGATCCGTTGCAGCTGGCGATCTACCGGGTCGCCTGGGCCGAGCTGGCCGGCGTACCCGTCGAGCAGGTCCGCGCGGCCTTCTACTACGTCCGGACCGGTGACCTCGTCGAGCCGGCCGAGCTGCTGACCCGCGCCGACCTCGAGGCGCTCCTGACGCCGGTGCGCGCCGCCCACACCTGACCCTGCCGAGTCGGCGGGTCTGCAGGCCCGAACCCTGCCGAGTCGGCCCGTCTCGCGGGCCCGCCGAGTCGGCGGGTCTGCAGGCGGGGACCGTGTCGAGTCGGCGGGTGTGCAGGGGATACCGAACAGGTGACGCTTCGGGCGACCGCAGCGGACCGCTGTTGCCCGGCCGGACGTTTGCTGGCACACGGTGGACGACAACGGTTGTCAATGCGCCAGGAAAGGAGCCGTTGCCGCTCATATGGACGACAACGGTTGTAGAAGTGGCGAGATCCGCACCGTTCCCGCGCATGCACGCCTGGAGTCCGCCGACCCGCGTCTGCATGCCGGGCACCCTGCCGACCCCGATGCAGCTGCTCGGCGAGAGCCCTGAGCGATCTGCCTCCTCTCCACCGGCCCCGGCTGACCAGGCCGGATGGCACAGCAGGGCCATGGACACCAGCTGTGCCTGGGACAGGATAGGAGGTCGGGAGGAAGCCCATGACCACCTACTCCGGCGAGCAAACGACCAGCGCGGTGGCGCTGCCCGCTCAGGTCCGACCCGAGCACGATACGGGTGACCAAGGCACAGCCATCACTCCAGACCACGTACGGATCCACGCACGCTCCTGCTGGTGGGACGTGGCCGAGTGCCGCTGGGTCTGCGCAAGCCGACCACCCGAGATTCCTTGGCGACGACCTTCGTCTTGATCTCGGACGCCCCATCTGCTCCTCCGACACCCGACCCTCAAGCATGATGATTCGCCCATGCGGACGAGGAGGATCGATGCTCGGCACAGCAGGATCCGCCTGATCAATGCACTCGAGTGCACGTCCCAAGGGTTCCCTGAGCGAAGCAGCGACACCTGCAGGCGTGCAGACCGACCGGCCCGGCCGCCAGACACGCCGGGTCGACGGGGTTCCGGCCGCCAGACACGCCGGGTCGACGGGCCCGGCCGCCGACCGCCGTCGACGGGTTCCGGCCGCCAGACACGCCGGGTCGACGGGATGTGGCAGGGTCCGGAGGAGGTCGTGCACCCGGGTCGTAGGGTCGACGCCGTGACGAGCCCGCCGTTCCCCGCTCCGGGATCCACCGACATCGCCCTGTCCGCACGCACCCATGACCGGGTCGGTGAGCGCCGGGTCGACGAGGCGTGGCTGGACACCACGTGGCAGGAGCCCTCGACGAAGATCGTGCCCCTCGCCCTCACGAGACTGCCCGTTGACGAGGGGGGCACCCGGCTGCGCTGGCAGGGCTCCGGCGACCTGCCCACCGACGGGCTGAGGATCTTCCTCGGAGAGCGGGACGGCGTCCCGCACTTCGCCCTGGTGCGGGACGAGGCCACGGACGAGCGCCGCTGGGCGTCCCTGCGGTCGGTGGTGCACACGCTCCACGAGCCGGACGCGGGATTCGCCGTGCATGCCGTCGCCCTCGCGGAGTGGCATGCCGGCCACCAGTTCTGCCCTCGCTGCGGCGGCCGGCTCCGGGCCAGGATGGCGGGGCACGTGCTGACCTGCGAGCAGTGCGGGCGTCAGCAGTTCCCGCGCAGCGACCCGGCCGTGATCATGATGGTCACCGACGGGGACCGTGCCCTTCTCGGTCGGCAGGAGTCCTGGCCGGAGGGCCGCTACTCCACGCTGGCGGGGTTCGTCGACCCGGGGGAGAGCCTCGAGGAGGCGGTGGTCCGCGAGGTGGCCGAGGAGACCGCCGTACGCGTCACCGACGTGACCTACTTCGGCAACCAGCCGTGGCCGTTCCCGCAGAGCCTGATGATCGGCTTCTTCGCCCGGGCGACGAGCACCGACATCTCCGTGGACCGCCACGAGATCAGCGACGCCCGCTGGTTCACCCGCGAGGAGATGAAGGCCCAGGCCGAGGCCGGCACCCTCGTCCTCCCCGGAGGCATCTCCATCAGCCGCTCACTGGTGGAGGCGTGGTACGGCGGTCCGCTCCCCGGCTCGTGGTGACACCGTCGCGGGCCGGGGCGGCTCAGCCGATGCTGGCGAGCTTGGCCTTCACATCGGCGACCGACGGGTTGGTCTGCGCGGAGCCGTCGGAGTAGACCAGCGTGGGGACGGTCTGGTTGCCGTGGTTGACCCGCTCCACGACCGAGGCGGCGTCCGGGACCCGCTCGATGTCCACGACCTCGTAGGCGATGCCCTCGCGGTCCAGCTGGCTCTTGAGCCGGTGGCAGTAGCCACACCACTGGGTGGAGTACATCGTCAGCGTCGGCAGGCTCATCGTCGCGCGGGGTCCTTTCGAGGTGTCGTCGCGGCGGTCAGGCACGACCACCATCGTCCCCGTGTCAACACGAGGAGGGATCGGTTTGTTCCGGTTTCCGGGCCGCCGGCGGTCGGGTCGGCGACATACGTCTCCTGTCGGCGCCGACGACTAGGGTGATCCCGTCCCGGACGCCACGCGCGTCCCCCACCGTCCGAGGAGCGCCTGCCGTGCTGCCCACCTCCGCGGCCGGTGCCGACCAGCTGCTCGACGCCCTCGACCCCGAGCAGCGCGAGGTGGCGCTGGCGCTGCAGGGACCGGTGCGCGTGCTGGCCGGCGCCGGGACCGGCAAGACGCGCGCGGTCACCCACCGGATCGCCTACGGCGTCGCCTCGGGTGTGTACAACCCCACCGAGGTGCTGGCCGTCACCTTCACGACCCGCGCGGCGGGCGAGATGCGCACCCGTCTGCACAGCCTCGGCGCCGGCGGGGTGCAGGCCCGCACCTTCCACTCCGCGGCCCTGCGCCAGGCCCGGTTCTTCTGGCCCAAGGTGTACGGCGGTGAGCTCCCGGCCCTCACCGAGTCCAAGCTGGGCATGCTCGGCAACGCCGCCCGCCGCAACCGGGTGGCCACCGACCAGTCCACCCTGCGGGACCTCGCGAGCGAGGTGGAGTGGGCCAAGGTCAGCAACGTGCGGCCCGACGACTACGAGCGGGTCGCCGAGGCGAGGGGCCGCGTGGTCGCGGGCCACGACGCGGCAACCGTGGCCCGGGTCTTCGCGACCTACGAGGACGTCAAGCGGGGCCAGGGTCGGATGGACATGGAGGACGTGCTGCTGTGTGCGGCCGCCCTCCTCGCCGAGGACGAACGCGTCGCCGCCCAGGTCCGCCGGCAGTATCGCTGGTTCGTCGTCGACGAGTTCCAGGACGTCAGCCCCATCCAGGCGGCGCTGCTCGACCTCTGGCTGGGCGGGCGGCACGACCTGTGCGTGGTCGGGGACCCGGCGCAGACCATCTACTCCTTCGCCGGCGCGAGCTCGTCCTACCTCCAGGAGTTCGCCACCAGGCACCCCCGCACCACGTCGGTCGAGCTGGTGCGCAACTACCGGTCCTCGCCCCAGATCGTCGCGGTCGCGAACCGACTGATGCGCGGCTCCCGGAGCGCCGGCGTCCAGCTGCGGGCACAGCGCGACGGGGGCCCGGAGGTGGCGTTCGCCGAGCACGTCGACGAGGTCGCCGAGGCGGAGCAGGTAGCCGCGGACATCCTCGGCGTGATCGCGACGGGCACGCCGGCCCGTGAGGTCGCGGTCCTGTTCCGGATCAACGCCCAGTCCGAGGCCTTCGAGGAGGCGCTGGCGGCGCGCGGGGTGCCCTACGTCGTGCGCGGCGCGGCACGCTTCTTCGGTCGCCCGGAGGTCAAGCAGGCCGTCGCGCTGCTGCGCGGGAACGCCCGCGGCGGCGGCGGGTCCGGCGAACCGGGCGGGTCAGGTGACGACCTGGTCGCCGCGACCCGCGCCGTGCTCGCCGGGATGGGCTGGACCGAACGAGCCCCCACCGGCCGCGGGAGCGCGCGGGACAAGTGGGAGTCCCTGCAGGCGCTCGTCTCCCAGGCCGAGGAGCTGCTCCGGTCCGACGCAGCGGCCACCCTGGACACCTTCGTCGCCGAGCTGGACCGTCGCGCGGCCGAGCAGGACGCGCCCGTCGCGGAGGGGGTCACCCTGGCGACGCTGCATGCTGCCAAGGGCCTGGAGTGGGACGTGGTCTTCCTGGCCGGCATGACCGACGGCACGATGCCGATCATCTACGCCGAGGGGCAGGCCGCGGTCGAGGAGGAGCGCCGGCTGCTCTACGTCGGGATGACCCGGGCCCGCAGGGCGCTGACCGTCTCCTGGGCGCTCGCCCGCACGCCGGGCTCCCGGGCCTCGCGCAGGCCGTCGCGGTTCCTCACCGGGCTCCGGCCGCCCAGCGCCTCGGACCAGCCGACCACCGAGCGTGGGGCCGGTCGCCGCAAGGCCAAGGGGGTCGCGCACTGCCGGGAGTGCGGCAAGCCGCTGGCCACGACGGCCGAGCGCAAAGTCGGCAGGTGCGAGGGCTGCCCCGCGTCGTACGACGAGGAGCTGTTCGAGCGGCTGCGCAGCTGGAGGGTGGAGCGTGCCGGCCGGGAGAAGGTTCCCGCCTACGTGGTGTTCACCGACCTGACCCTGCAGGCCATCGCCGAGGTCAGACCGACCGACACCGGAGCGCTGCTGCGGATCAACGGGATCGGCCAGTCCAAGCTCACGAAGTACGGCGACGAGGTGCTCGAGATCATCGCCGGTGAGCCATCCGCGGGTGACCCGGAATGACTAGCGAAGAAACCCCCAGAAAATCGATTGCCGCTTACCGGGCAGGGAGGCTACCGTCTATGCAACCGCACGACAGACGCGCAACGACGGCCCTGACAACGCCGGCGCCCGAGCAGCCGAGGAGGTGAGCGCAGTGACCAACACGACCAGCACCACGACCAGCACGACCAGCACGATCTGCACGGTCTGCACCGACATCCGCACGTCCCACGACTGGCGGACCAGCCTCGGCATGCCGTCCGCGGCACGCGCTCGCGTGGCAGCCCTGCGCGGCCTCCCGGTGACGACGGGCGTCGCCGTGGTGGCTCAGGCGGACACGTCTGCCCTGCGCCAGGCCGTCGCCGTCGATGGCGACGTCATGACCGATGCAGTCGTCAAGGGAGCGTTCCCGGGCACCTCTGCCTGGAGTCCGCCGATCATGGAGTGAGAGCTCTCCAGATCGGCAGCCTCCAGGCCGCGGAACCCGAAACCCGGGATCCGCGGTCTTTTTGTTTCTCCGATCATCAGGTCCAGCAGCACACCGAGCAGGGCCCAGGAAACGGTCACGAGGAGGTGACGAGATGAGTATCAGCGTCCTCGACACGTATGCGGTCACCGCCGCGCAGGTCGACGAGGAGCAGCTGCCGTGCCGCAGGGAGAACCCCGAGCTGTTCTTCGCGGAGACCCCGCAGGACGTCGAGGTGGCCAAGGCGCTGTGTGGGACCTGCCCGGTCCGCGCCGAGTGCCTCGCCGGAGCACTCGAGCGGCGCGAGCCCTGGGGGGTCTGGGGAGGCCAGCTGTTCCTGCAGGGGGTCGTGATCCCGCGCAAGCGCCCCCGTGGACGGCCCCGCAAGAACGAGGTCGCCGCCTGACGGCTCGGCGGCAAGACAAGAGCGCAAGAACACAACAAGAACACAAGAAGACAACACGAGCAGACAACCAGAGTGGAGAAGGACCATGTATCTGATCGAGAACCACGTCCGGGCGCAGCGGGAGGAGCTGTTGCGCCAGGCCGAACACCGGCGTCGCAGGCACTCCGTCCTGCGGGTCCGCCGGGCCAGCCGTCGGGCCGAGCGTGCGGCGCTGCAGGCGCGGCTCGTGCTGGCGCGTGCACTGTGAACGGCTCCACCGCGGGGCACGACCGGCAGGTCACCTCACGAGCGAACGACCTCCCGGTGCGCAGCCGGCGACTGAGACTCGGTCACGAGAACCGTGCCCGAGCACAGATGCCGAGGCGCCCGTAGGCGCCTCCAGGCGGGAGTCCCGTCCCGCACTACCGACCGGACCCCGGCAGCGGCCTGCTGCCGGGGTCCGGCTGCGTTTCCGTCCCCGGGACGGACGTAGCCTGGTCGCCATGAGCGAGCCCGCGCCCACCTGCGACTTCTGCGGAGCCACCGCCACCGAGGACCGTCCGGTCGACGGCCTGCCGCTGACCTGGACCGTCGCGGTCGAGAACGGCCGGCGCCGGGTGTTCTGCGCGACCTGCTCCCGCGAGCACCTGCGAGCCATCGAGGGCAAGCTCGACAGTGAGTGGTGGTAACGGCACCCGGGCGGACCCCGGGCGGACCGCAGTCAGGCCTCGGCGAAGCCGGGCAGGGCCGCCTCCAGCATCGCCCTGAACGGCAGCTCGGCCTCCAGCTGGCAGAGCACCCCGATGCTGCCCACCCAGACCCGGTGGATCAGGAGGTACGACGGCGGCAGGTTCAGCCGCAGCGCCAGGGTCGACCCGGGCTGCCGGGGATCCTGCAGGCGCTGGAACTGCTCCCGCATCCACTCACGTGAGAACGCGAAGGTCTCCGCCCGGGCCGGCTCGATGAACGGGCTGAGGTAGTCGCGCAGCTCGTCGGGGTCGATCTTGATGTGCGGCTTGACGAAGCCCTCGGTGCGCAGCCCCTCGAGCACGTCGTCGTAGTCGTCGTACATCGCGATCCGGAGCAGCGCCCCGATCGTCCTGGGCAGGCTGCGCTCGGGAAGCCGGGCGACCGCACCGTAGTCGACGATGCCCAGCCCGCCCATCGACCCGGGGGCCTCGCCCTCGCGAGGCGCCAGGATCCGGAAGTTGCCGGGATGCGGGTCGGCGTGCAGCATGCCCGCGCGGGCCGGCCCCTCGAACAGGAAGCGCACGTAGAGCTCGCCGTAGTGGTTGCGCTCCTCCTGCGTTCCGTCGGCGATCAGCCGCGCCAGCGAGGCGGGGGACTCGACCCACTCGGAGACGAGCACCTTGTCGGTGTGCGCCACCACCTCGGGCACCACGAAGTCGGGGTCGTCGCGGAACGCGTCGGCGAAGCCCTGCTGGGCCGATGCCTCCAGCTCGTAGTCGAGCTCCTCGGCCACCCGGTCCTGCATCTCGGCGATCAGGGGCTTGACGTCGATCCCCGGGACGAGCCCTCCGAACGTCCTGGCCAGCCGGCTGAGCTGCCGCAGGTCGGCCATCAGCGCCTCACCCGCACCGGGGTACTGCACCTTGACGGCCACCTCGCGGCCGTCGGACCAGCGGCCCCGATGCACCTGGCCGATGGAGGCGGCCGCGGCGGGGTCGTCGTCGAACTCGACCAGCTTCCTGCGCCAGCGGGTGCCGAGCTCGGTGGCCAGCACGTGGTGCACCGTGGGCGCGGACATCGGGGGAGCCGAGTCCTGCAGCCGGGTCAGCTGCTGGCGGTAGGGCGCTGCGACGTCCTCGGGAAGCGCGGACTCGAGGATGGACAAGGCCTGGCCCATCTTCATGGCCCCGCCCTTGAGGTCCCCGAGGGTCCGGAACAGCTGCTCGGCCGTGCGCCGCTGGACGTCGGAGACCACGGCCTCGGCCGGAGCGCCCCCGATCCGCCGGCCCATCCCGACGGCGGTGCGGCCCGCGAAGCCGAGCGGCAGCGCCGCCAGCCGGGCGGTGCGTGCCACGGCTTTGCGCGGAAGGTCGGCCATGACCCCATTGTGTCTGACGGCTCCCAGCCGGAGGGGCCTACTGGTACGACGGGCACCCGCACCGGACCCTTGGATCGATCCAGTCAGGCCCAGGAGCAGCCGCAGGCGGGGTGTCGCAGCCAGCTGTGACTCTCCAGCCGGCTCAGCGTCGGGTGCAGGGTGACGGTCGCCGACCACGTCGAGGGCCGGCCGCCGTCGACGTACGTCGCCAGGTCCCGGGCCGCCCAGGCCAGCGCCAGCGACGCGAGCAGTGGGTCGACCGGCTCCGGGGCGCCGTCGGCACGGTCGCGGGAGCTGGCGGCGGAGTACTGCTGCACCAGCAGCGGCCAGGCCGGGTCGGCGTCGGTGCAGTGCGCGTCCACGCAGCGCAGGCAGGCGGTCGTGCCTGGCTCCACGAACGGCCCGACCACCGCGCGGCCCTCGACCAGCCGCACCACGAGGTACGGCGTCCCGGCGCGGGTCCACGCGTCCGTCAGGGCCCGGTCGGGCTCGCCGACCCCGATCAGCACGGCACTGTCCGGGGGAGCGACCCGCCGTGGAGCCGCCTCCCGCAGACCCGCCGTGCGAGCCAGCGCGGCGAACTCGGCCCCGAGCGCAGCACCGGCCTGGTGCCCGAAGGAGGACGTCGCGGTGCGCCAGCGCCTGCGGGCGGCGTGCGCGTGCGCGGCGCCGTCGCCGGTCGCCCGCGCCAGCGCGGCCGTGGTGTGCGGCGAGAGGTCGTCCCGGGCGAGCAGCGGCATCAGGTCGCCCTCGTCGATCAGCGTGCCCTGCGCCGCCAGCAGGTCGAGGGTCGCGTGCTCGGCGTACTGCTCGCGCTCAGCGGACCCGGCCAGCAGCCGAAGACTCGCCCGCACCGCAGGCGAGTCGGTGAGCAGCAGTGCCGAGCCGGGGTCCAGACCGACCTGCAGGGAGCCGTGCGCCCGCCGCAGGACATGGGTGCCGGGGCGGAGGATGGGGCGCATGGCGCCACCCTGCCCCAGCTGCGGCCGAGGCGCGAACGGTCGTCCACAGGCGCCGACGGTGCACAGCTTCCGGGGTGGACCCGGACGCGGGCCGCTGTCGCGCAGCGCCCCCGCGTCCGGGGTCGGCTCAGGCCTTGCCGAGGATGCGGTTCAGGTTGGTGCCACAGACCGGGCAGACGGCCTTCGCCATCCGGGTGCCCTTGTCGTTGACGCGCACCTCACCGCTGGCCTCGCGCTTCTCCTTGCACTTCACGCAGTAGAACTCGCCGCTCCAGGTCTCCGCCATGACGGCCTCCTTGCTGTTGTCGAAACAGTGGTGTCGAACAGTGGTGTCCGACAGTTGGTGTCGAACCGGGTCGTCGGCGGACATATCGCGCGCTTCCGCCGCGGTCGCACGACGCGACCGCCTCGCACACTACGGCAGCGGCACCCTCGAACCGTGCAGGCGCCGGTCCCGCGGGCCGGTCGAGTGCCCGCCGGCTGCCCGGACGAGTGCCGGGCCGGGTGCCGTGCAGGACACAGAGAGGTCCTCAGCCTCACCGGCGACGCCGCCCGCCTTCCCCTTGCGAGTGCCGCACCGACTCGGCCGAGGACCTCGTCTGCCTCCACGGTAGGTGCGGCACCGAGAGGGGTCAACGACACGTTCTCCACCCCTGTGGATAACCCTGTGGACGACATGTGGAGCACGTGCACAGCCTGTGGACGGGACTGTGGGAACCCGTGGACGAGGCTGTGGGGGACACGCCCGGGCCGGGGTGACCGCCGCGGCTGTGACCAGCCACAATGGCGGTGCACATGGTGTGGAGGGAAAACAGGCGAGGGGAGCGGCACGGATGGCCACGGCCCGGAACGGCACCTCGGGCAGCCCCACCGCCCGCAACGACCGGTCGGGCGACCCGGGCGACCCGGGCGACCAGACACGCGAACCGGCCGGTGACCCGGGCGACCAGGCCTTGGACCCGGTCGCCGTGCTGCGCCGGGTCGCCTTCCTGCTCGAGCGCCGGCTGGCGGACAGCTACCGGATCAAGGCCTACCGGACCGCGGCCGCGGCCCTGCTCCGGGTCGATGAGGAGGAGGTCCGGACCCGGGCCCGGGCCGGCACCCTGCGTGACCTGCCGGGGATCGGCGCGAAGACCGCCGCGATCGTCACGGAGTGCGTCGCCGGGGCGACACCGGGATACCTGAGCGAGCTGGAGGCGACGGCGGGTCCGCTGGCCGCTGGCGGCGCGGCGTACCGACAGGCGCTGCGAGGCGACCTCCACTCCCACTCGGACTGGTCCGACGGCGGCTCGCCCGTCGAGGAGATGGCGATGACCGCCCTGGAGGTCGGCCACGACTACCTGGTGCTGACCGACCACTCGCCCCGGCTGCGGGTCGCCAACGGTCTCTCCTCGGCCCGGCTGACCCAGCAGCTCGACGTGGTCGCCGCGGTCGACGAGCACCTCGGCGGAGGCTTCCGGCTGCTGCCCGGGATCGAGGTGGACATCCTCGAGGACGGTGCCCTGGACCAGACCGACACGATGCTGGCCCGCCTGGACGTGGTGGTGGCCTCCGTGCACTCCAAGCTCCGGATGGATGCGCCGGCGATGACCCGCCGGATGGTCGCCGCCGTCCGGCACCCGGAGACCAACGTCCTGGGGCACTGCACCGGCCGCCTGGTCACCGGTGGGCGGGGAACCCGGCCGCAGAGCACCTTCGACGCGCAGGCGGTGTTCGCGGCCTGCGCCGAGCACGAGGTCGCCGTGGAGATCAACTCGCGTCCCGAGCGTTGTGACCCTCCCGACGACCTGGTGGCGCTGGCTCTGGAGGCCGGCTGCCTGTTCTCCATCGACAGCGACGCCCACGCGCCCGGGCAGCTGGACTTCCTCGGCTACGGTGCCGAGCGGGCCGAGCGGCTCGGCGTGCCCCTGGACCGCGTCGTCAACAGCTGGCCCGTTGACCGGCTGCTCGAGTGGGCCAGAAGGTAGCCTCGGGTCCATGGTCGCCACCCCCGCCGACGAGCCCGTCGTCGAGGTGCGCCGCTCGCGCAGGCGACGCCGCACCGTTGCCGCCTACCGCGACGAGGACAAGGTCGTGGTGCTGGTCCCGGCCCGGCTGACCCGCGCGGAGGAGAAGGAGTGCGTGGCCACGATGCTGGCCCGCCTGGAGCGGTCCGAGCAGCGTCGCAGGCCCAGCGACTCGGCCCTCCAGCGGCGGGCGAGCGACCTGTCGACGCGCTACCTCGAGGGCCGCGCGGTCCCGTTGACGGTCCGCTGGGTGGAGAACCAGAACAGCCGATGGGGGAGCTGCACGCCCGGCGACCGCTCGATCCGGCTGTCGACCCGCCTGCAGGGCATGCCGACCTGGGTCATCGACTACGTGCTGGTGCACGAGCTCGCGCACCTCATCGAGACCGGTCACACCCGGGCGTTCTGGTCCTGGGTGGGCCGCTTCCCCCGCGCCGAGCGCGCCAAGGGCTTCCTCGAGGGGGTGGCGGCCGCCTCCCGGCTCGACATCGACGCCGACCCCCCGGACTGCTCGGAGGAGGGGGCGGCTCAGATGGCCGCCGACGACGGTCGACGGCGCCGCTGACCGGTCCGCGGGTCGATCAGCGGGACCCGGTCGAGCGCCCGGTCCACGAGGGCACGCATGTCCGGCTCGTCGGTCGGGAGAGTGTCCACCGGCCACCACCGCACGTCGAGGGACTCCGCGCTCACCGAGTGCGCCGCATCCACGGGCGCCAGGGCGAGGAAGCGTACGTCGAGGTGCCGCACGTGCGCGTGCCGGCCGCAGAACCCGACGTCGTGGGCGTCGAGGTGCAGCGGCTCGGGGTCCAGGAGCAGGCCGTCGATGCCCGACTCCTCGGTTGCCTCCCGCAGCGCGGCAGCGGCCAGCGTCTCGTCGCCCGGCTCGCAGTGGCCGCCGAGGTGGAACCACGCCCGCGCCTTCGCGTGCAGGGTCAGCAGCACCGAGCGGTGGTCGGCCGACACGACGATGGCGCCAGCCGTGACGTGAGCGGGTCGGTCCTCGCGCGAGAGGCCGTCCGAGTGCGTCTCGAGGTGCTCGACGTACTCCCGGCGCAGCCGCTCCTGCGCCTCGTCGGGCGCGACCCAGCCGCGCAGGGTCGCCAGCGCGTCGTCGCGCAGCGTCGTCACCTCTCGGGTGGCCCGCTGCCGTCGTCGGGTCCGGCCTCGCGGTCGAGGAGGTCCGCGACCGCCGCGTCGAAGGCCTCGTCGGTGAGCATCTCTGCGGCCGGCGCCGAGCCCTCCTGGAAGCCGAGCGGGTCGTCGAGGTCCGCGGAGGTGGGGAGCAGGTCGGGATGCGACCACACGGCGTCGCGGGCGGCCTGGCCCTTGCGGGAGCGCAGCGAGCCCCACAGTGCGGACGCGTCTCGCAGCCGGCGGGGCCGCAGCTCGAGCCCGACCAGCGCGGCGAAGGCGGACTCTGCCGGTCCTCCGGCAGCCCGCCGACGGCGCACGGCCTCCTGCATCTTGGCCGCATCCGGCATCCGCGTCTCGGTCGCCTGACCGACGACCTCGTCCACCCAGCCCTCGACGAGGGCGAGGGCCGTCTCCAGGCGCACCAGCGCGGCCTGCTGGGCGGGGGTCCTCTCGGGCTCGAAGAGGCCCCCCTCGAGGGCCTCGGCGATGGAGGCGGGGTTGCTCGGGTCGATCTCGCGCATCGAGGACTCGATCTTGGACACGTCGATGGTCGTGCCGCGGCCGAAGTCCTCGACGGCCGCGAGGAGGTGGGCGCGCAGCCACGGGACGTGCGCGAACAGCCTCTGGTGGGCGGCCTCGCGGAGCGCGAGGTAGAGCAGCACGTCCTCGGCGGACACGTCGAGCCCCTCGGCGAACCCAGTGACGTTGGTGGGGACCAGCGCGGCGGTGCCGTCCGGGCCCAGCGGCAGGCCGATGTCCGAGGCGCTGAGCACCTCACCCGCGAGGCCACCGAGCGCCTGGCCGACCTGGCTGCCGAACATCGCGCCCCCGGCCTGGCCCAGCAGGCCGATCAGCGGACCGGCCATCGCCCGGGCCTCCTCGGGCAGTGCGTCGCCCATCGCGGTGACCACGTGCTCGGCGACCGGCTCCACGAGCCGCTGCCACACGCCGATGGTCTGCTCCACCCACTCGGCGCGGCTCCACGCCGCCGTGGCCCGCACGCCGGAGGGGAACTCGGTCACCTGGTCCAGCCAGTGGTCGGCGAGCCGCAGCGCGTCGGCGACCTCGGTGCGCTGCCTGTCGGTCACGGACGGGTCGGTCTCCTGGGCGACGGTGCGCCGGGCGACGTCCTTGGCGAGGTTCCAGTTCACCGAGCCTGCGTGCGGCGCCATCATCGCCTGCATCTGGCTCATCAGGGCGGACAGGTCCGGCATCCCTGCGGCTCCGGGCTGGCCTCCCACACCCGGTGCACCACCGGACGGGCCACCCCCGAGGCCTCCCAGCGCACCCCCGAGCTGGTTGAAGATCTGCTCGAACGGCGTTCCCTTGAACGGGTTCGACTCGTCGTCACTGCTGTCGTCGGAAGGACCGCCGGGGGCGTTCGTCATGGTCCCAAACTACTCGCAACAGCCAACACGCGGCCATCGCCTCCGCGTGGCTGCGGCTACCCTCGCGGGTGTGACCTCCGCCCTGCCCGTCGTACGCCTCGTGGACCTGCGTGAGACCCCGCTGGACGTCAGCGAGGTGCTCGAGGCCGTCTCCGACCGGGCCGTGGGAGGTGTGGACGTGTTCGTCGGCACCGTGCGCGACCACGACCACGACCGGGGCGTCACCGGGCTGGACTACTCCGCCCATCCCACCGCGCTGGCCCGGCTCCGCGAGGTCGTGGACGGAGTCGCCGAGAGGTACGACGTGCTCGCGGTGGCCGCCGTGCACCGGGTCGGCCGGCTCGGCATCGGGGACGCGGCGGTGGTCGTGGCCACCGCTGCCGTGCACCGTGGTGAGGCGTTCGACGCGTCCCGGGCGCTCATCGACGAGCTGAAGAAGACGGTGCCGATCTGGAAGCACCAGATCTTCGCCGACGGCACCGACGAGTGGGTCGGCACGCCGTAGCCGGTCATCAGGCCCAGCTCCGCTGCGTCGCGCCGGGCGTGCCTGGACCGTGCCAGGGCCTCCGCTTCCTAGAGTGGGGGGGTGCAGATCCTGATGTGGCTGGTGCCCTCCGCGGTGGTCCTCGTGGTGATGATGGCCTGGGCCGCCTGGGCGGGACGGCCGCAGCGTGAGGGGAACGACCGGTCCGACGCCGCCTACGAGCGGTTCGCCCGGGCCATCGCGAAGGAGCATCCGGCGGCGAGGCGGCCCCGGCCCGCGCCGGTCCGCGACCGCAGCACCGGCGTCGCCGTCCGGCCCTCGCGCCGGGGGGCCGGCCAGTAGCCCGCCCGCCCCACCCGGGTTGCGGCCGGGTGAGACAGTGAGCCCATGAGCCGCCGCACCCCGGCCAGCGTCCTGGTGGCCTGCCTCCTCCTCGCGCTCGGCGGCGCGGCCCTGTTCCTGCCCGTCCCCTACGTGACGATGAGCCCGGGACCCACCGTCAACGTCCTCGGCAGGACCGACGGCAAGGAGATCATCGACGTCTCGGGCCACCGGACCTTCCCCACCAAGGGCGACCTGCGGCTCACCACCGTGTCGGTGACCAGTCCCGGCCGCCGCATCGGGCTCGGAGAGGCGCTCGGTGCCTGGTTCGACAGGACCCGGGCGGTCTACCCGCGCGACATCATCTATCCGCCGGACCGGTCCGTGCAGGACGTCCAGCAGGAGAGCAGCGTCGAGATGGTCAGCTCCCAGGACACCGCCATCGCTGCGGCGCTGCGTGAGCTCGGCTACAAGCTGCCGCTCAACATCGAGGTCCTTGCCGTCACCAAGGGCTCACCGGCGGACGGCAGGCTCAAGACGCGGGACCGCATCGAGAAGATCAACGGGGTGCCCGTCAACGACGTGCAACAGGTCTCCAAGGCGGTCCAGAAGACCGGGGTGGGCAAGTGGGCGTCGTTCGTCGTACGCCGGGGTGGGGAGACCGAGCGGGTGCAGGTCAAGGCGAAGGCCTCACCCCAGGACAAGGACCGGGCGGTCGTGGGGGTGCAGATCGGCACCGGCTACGACTTCCCCTTCGACGTCTCGGTGCGTCTCGGGGAGGACATCGGAGGTCCGAGCGCAGGGCTGATCTTCTCCCTCGGGGTCTATGACACCCTGACCCCCGGCCCGCTGACCGGCGGCAAGGACGTCGCCGGAACGGGAACCATCGACGAGGACGGGCACGTTGGGTCGATTGGAGGGATCCAGCAGAAGATCGTCGCGGCCCGCGACGCGGGTGCCAAGATCTTCTTCGTGCCCCCCGGCAACTGTGGAGCGGCGTTGCACGCCGACGTGAGGAAGGACGAGATCAGGCTCGTGAAGGCCCCGACCATGCACAGCGCCGTCACGTCCCTCGAGGCGTACGCCGCGAACAAGGGCGCCGCCCTGCCGGCCTGCACATGAGCGGCCCCCAGCACGGACCCGCCGAGGACGCACAGGTCGGCTCCCAGGCAGACCCTCAAGTGGACGAGGTGCTCGTGGACGCGGTCCGCGAGATCGAGGCGCACGCCGCAGCGGCCGGCTGGGACCAGCCCGCCCGGCTCTATGCCCTGGTGCCGACCTCGGACCTGCTGGCCCGCGAGCCTGCCCTGGCCGCGGCCATGGGCGTCGACGACGCGGCGGCGGCCGGCTCCCTGACGCCGGTCGAGCAGGACGGCCTGGCACCGGAGACGCCCCTGGAGACGGTGCTGGAGCAGATCATGTGGCCTGCCGACGTGTTCGGCTGTGCCGCGGTCGTCGAGCGGCTGGTGCTGCCGCCCTCGGTCGACCAGTCGCTGCCGGCGGACCCGGTCGAGGCCGAGCGGTACGCCGCCCAGCACCCGGAGCGTGAGGAGGTGCGGATCGTCGCGGGCGCCACACGCGCCGGGTCGACGTACTGTGCGCTGCGGATGCGGAGCCACGACGACGCCCTGTCGGTCGTGGAGGCACCCGACCTCGTGCCCACTCTCCTACAGTTGGTGCGGGGCACCCTCGAGGGCTGACGGGCCCGCGGGACCCCTTTGACATGCATGAGAACCCGACAAGTGAGCATGACGTGAGCAGGAGACAGTGAGCGGACTCTTCGACGAAGACACCACCCCGGAGCCGGCGCCCCGCGTGCCGCCGAGAGGCCCCCAGCGCTCCCGCGCCCTGGTCGGAACGATCATCGTCCTGATCATCGCCTTCTTCCTGGTATCGGTGTTCACCAGCGTCTACACCGACCGGCTGTGGTTCGGCAGCGTCGGCTACGCCGAGGTCTTCACCAAGGTGCTCGGCACCAAGGTGCTGCTCTTCGTGATCTTCGGCCTCCTGATGGCGGTGGCGGTGGGCGCCAACATCGTGCTCGCCTACCGGTTCCGGCCGCTGTTCCGGCCGGCCTCGGCCGAGCAGGTCAACCTGGACCGCTACCGGGAGGCCGTCGACCCGCTGCGCCGCTGGCTGGTCATCGGTGTCGCGGCGGTTCTCGGGCTGTTCGCGGGTGGGTCCGGATCGGGCCAGTGGCGTCAGTACCTCCTGTGGCTGCACGGCAAGTCCTTCGGAACCAAGGACGCCTACTTCAAGAAGGACGTCGGGTTCTACATCTTCGACCTACCCTTCTGGCACTACCTCGTCGACGTCGGGATGGCCGTCAGCGTGCTGAGCCTGCTGGCCGCCGCGGTCGTGCACTACTTGTTCGGCGGGATCCGTCTGCAGTCCAAGGGCGACCGGTTCTCCGGCCCCGCACAGGTCCAGATCTCTGTGCTGGCAGGGTTCTTCGTGCTGTTCAAGGCGGCGGACTACTGGCTGGACCGCTACTCGCTGACCAGCGGCTCGGGTGGGCTGTTCACCGGCATCGGCTTCACCGACCAGCGCGCGGTGCTGCCGGCCAAGGCGATCCTGACCTTCATCGCCCTGATCTGCGCCGTGCTGTTCTTCGCCAACATCCTGCGGCGCACCTGGCTGCTGCCCTCGGTCGGCCTCGCGCTGCTGGTGCTGTCCTCCATCCTGCTCGGCGCCATCTGGCCCGGCATCGTCCAGCAGTTCCAGGTCAAGCCCTCGGAGCCGGACAAGGAAGGGCCCTACATCGCCAAGAACATCGACGCGACCCGGGAGGCCTTCGGCATCGCCGACACGAAGGTGACCGAGTACAACGCGACCGAGTCGCTGCGCGTCAAAGACGTGAGCGCGGACTCGGCCTCCCTGTCCGGCGTACGCCTGCTGGACCCGGCGCTGGTCTCCGAGGCGTTCCAGCAGCTCCAGCAGGTGCGCGGCTACTACAGCGTCCCGCCGGTCCTCGACGTGGACCGCTACCAGGTGGACGGCCGCACCCGCGACATGGTGATCGCGGCGCGTGAGCTCAACCTGGCCGGGCTGCCGGACGGGCAGCGCAACTGGGCCAACCAGCACACCGTCTACACCCACGGGTTCGGCGTCATCGCCGCCTACGGCAACCAGCGTGACCGCGACAACCGGCCGGTCACGGACAACGAGGGCAAGCCGCTGTGGGCCGAGCGTGACCTCCCGCCGGTGGGCGACCTCACCAACATGTTCCCCGACGGCTACCAGCCGCGCATCTACTACGGCGAGGACAGCCCCAACTACTCGATCGTGGGCAAGGCGCCCGGAGGCAAGAGCGTCGAGCTCGACCTGCCCAACAACCAGGGGGACAGCGCCCGCACGAACACCTACGACGGCTCCACCGGGGTCTCGGTCGGGAACATCTTCAACAAGCTGATGTACGCGGTGAAGTTCAGCGAGCCGAACATCGTGCTCTCCAGCCGGGTCAACGAGAACTCGAAGATCCTCTACGACCGTGCCCCCCGCGAGCGGGTGCAGAAGGTCGCGCCCTGGCTGACGGTCGACGGGGACGCCTACCCCGCCGTGGTCGACGGCCGGGTCAAGTGGATCCTCGACGCCTACACGACCAGTGACCACTACCCGAACAGCGAGAAGGACTCGCTGCGGTCCATGACCTCCGACGCGCTGAGCCCGAACACGACGTACGCCACGCTGCCCACCGACCAGATCAACTACATGCGCAACTCCGTCAAGGCGGTCGTCGACGCGTACGACGGCACGGTGACGCTCTACGCCTGGGACAAGGACCCGATCCTCGAGGCCTGGTCGGAAGCCTTCCCCGGAGTCGTCAAGCCCAAATCGGACATCCCGCCCGACCTGCTCAAGCACATGCGCTACCCCGAGGACCTGTTCAAGGTGCAGCGCAACATGCTGGCCGCCTACCACGTCACCAACCCCAAGACGTTCTACGACGGCAGCGACAAGTGGAAGGTCCCCGAGGACCCCGAGAACAAGGCCAACAAGCAGCCGCCGTACCGGCTCTCGGTGAAGACCCCGGGCAACGGCTCCACGCCGGTGTTCTCCCTGACCAGCGTCTACGTGCCGAACAAGCGGCAGAACCTCGCGTCGTTCATCTCCGTGGACGCCGACGCGGACCGCTCGGACTACGGCACGATGCGGATCCTCCGCCTGCCCAGCAACACCCAGGTGCCCGGCCCCTCTCAGATCGCCAACCAGTTCGGCGCCGACAGCGCCATCCAGGACCGGCTGCTCGCCTTCACCCGGACCAACTCCGAGGCCCAGTTCGGCAACCTCCTGACGCTGCCCGTGGGCGACGGTCTGCTCTACGTGCAGCCGCTGTACACGCTGCGCAAGACCGGTGAGGGGCGCTATCCGGTGCTGCGCTTCGTCCTGGTCTCCTTCGGTGAGCAGGTCGGCATCGGTACGACGCTGCAGGCGGCGATCGACGACGTCACCGGGGCGCGGACCCCGACGTCACCGACGACCGGCGGCGGGAACGCCAACGGCGGCGCAGTTGTGCCCAGCGACGTCAGGGCCCTGCTACAGCAGGCGACGGCGAAGTTCGCGGCCGCGCAGAAGGCGCTGCAGGCCGGTGACCTGCAGGGCTACGCCAAGGCGCAGGCCGAGGCGCGGACCCTGGTGAACCGGGCGCTAGCGGCGGCCGACCGGGCGAATGCTGCGGCCTCGAAGAAGCCGTCGGCCTCGCCCTCGCCGTCGGCCTCACCTTCGGGATCCGCCTCGAGGTCACCGTCGTCCAGTCCGTCACCGTCCAGGTCGGCATCGGCCTCGCCGAACGGGTGAGGCAGGCGTGACGACCGCCACGGGTCGGCGATTTTGAGTCCGCGGCGGTCGTCACGTAGTGTTGCTGGCACGACGCGGGGTGGAGCAGTTCGGTAGCTCGCTGGGCTCATAACCCAGAGGTCGCAGGTTCAAATCCTGCCCCCGCTACAAAGTAAAACCGCAGGTCAGAGGCCCTTTCCGAGTGATCCGGGAGGGGCCTCTGGCATTCTCAGGTTTGCCAATGTCAGCAGAATGTCATCAAAGGCTGCCACGAGGCCGGCTCACCAAAGACCTCGAAGGCTTGGTTCTGGGGTAGCTGTGAGGCAACCAGCGCCCAACTGTGAGCCACTCGGTAAGCGGGTCTGTGCGACCCAGGCGCGGTTGGTCTTTCCGGAACGGTCCTCCGGAACAGCCACCCCGGCGTCGAAACGAAGCCGTTTGGTTGCAGGGACGGGGACCGGATGGTAGCCTGTGTCACCTAGGGGAGCGGTGGAGTGACACTGTGCGAACAAACTAGTTCAGCGTCCGATCCGTCTCATACCCGGCCCCAGCATTGCGATGCTGGGGCTTTCGCTTTGCCGATGCGTCCACCTGACACGCCGAACAACTCCGGCGAGCTCACTGGCGCTTACGATCTTCCACGTGACGGATGCTCGGGTCGATCTACGTGAAGTTGGCGAGTTGAATCGTCGAGTCCGTGTGGGGGAGGCCGCGGCACTCTTTCACCGGGTCATCGAGACTTGCTCGCCCGAGGAACTTGCGACGCTTGATGCCGAACTTGAAGTAGCACTCCAGGGCGTTCTTCCCAAGCGACGGCGTTCGCTGGCGGCGGCACTGGAAGAGCGACGGAACGCTGCCCCGCCGACTTCTTCTCACGCTCAACCATCCGGGGGAGCCAGCGTCGCGGAAGACCAAGAGGGGACCAACGCGAGCCCCGCTGGGCATATGCACGATCAGGTCCTAGCTCAACCCGCTGGCCTCCTGGACGAGTCCGATGGCGCCTGCGTCCCGGCCATCGGAACCGAGACTGATGAGGACTGGGGTGCATTCGCCACGGAGATAGCGGACCTGAACCGTCGAGCGCAGCCATCGGTGGCCGAGGAGCGGGTTCTCGTCGTCCTCGCGGACATGGATCCGGCTCAGGTGCGCCTACGCGAAGTAGAGTCCAGGTCTCTGCTCGGCGACTTCTTTCCGAAGCGGCGAAGAAGATTGCTGAACGCGTTGGATGACGCTCTCGCGGTTCCTTCAGAGGTGTCGCAGGTCGCCTTGGGGGAGCGGCCTTCGACGCCTGGCGAGCGCTCAGATGCCGTGCCCGTCGGAGAATCGGCCCTCTGGCCCGCTCAAGACGCCGTACTGGCACCCATCCGCTCCGGCGAAACTTCAGCCTCAGGCACGCAAGAAACCGCTCCAGACCTGTCCTACATGGCCAATCGGCTACATGCCGATCTTGAGGATCTGAGTGAGCATCACATCTTCCAGTGGGCAACCTTCTATCGCGATGTCTTGGCCCAACACTTCCAAGACTTCCTTGAGGAGATGGTGGTCGGAGGACATGAGAAGGCGCTCTTGAAGATTGCTCGGTCAGCCTTCAGTCGGCACGCGCGAGAAGTGTTTGAGAAGGGTTATCTATACACGACAAACCAATCGGGGAATGACACACACTACGCAATCACAAAGTCGCTCTCCGGCTTACAAAGATTTCTCGATCTCCCCCTTGAGTTTTACTCTGCCGGACTCTCTGCCTCGAGTAGCACGGGTACTGCCAGTCAACTGAGAAGACTGTGCTCGGCGATGACACTAGGCATCGTGGGAGGATACGCGTCTGCTGTATTCGATCAACCTGGCAGCGCGATACTGCCCCGATTTTCTCGTTCTTGGGCACACATACTTCCGCTCTTAACAGTGATCGACTTACGCGAATTGATATCGGTAATTGAACCTGGAGTCTTCAGTGATGGAGTCAGTGACTCTCTCATCCCGCTAGCTTCCGCGATTGACTCCTTGACTCACGCAAGACCAGAACTCGCCCCGCTACCGGCTCTGGCTCAATTCCACCAACGAAATCGCCGCATAGATCTTTCTCTTCATCTGCCTCCGACTGTCAGCGACTCCAGACTGCTCGAGGTCCACTGCTACTTGTCAGCGGATTACGTGGAGCGTCATGACCTGGAGGAGGCAGCTGCGCGGGCGGTGGCCCTAGTGGTCACTCCGCTCAAGTCGGACCTGAGAGCACTTGTCTCCAGTGTCGATCGCTTCAATGACATCGTCGTAGCGATCGGCGGACCTGGCCGCGAGCATGATTCATCCAGGATTCAGGCCGTCCTGGAAGAGTCGGTGTGGGCGAGTCGATCAGAAGCGGGATCAATCCGGCCGATTACGTTCAACTACGCTTCGGATTTTCCGGTTGATAATCCATTCTTGACAAAGTACAACCACGTGTATAGGTCCAGCGTTCGAAGGCTTATGCAGTCTTACGAGCGAAGAAACGGCGTCCGGTTATGGTGCAGCGTTCGGCGTAGTGGGAAGACCACTGCGTGTTCGTCAGACCTCGGCGCCACGTCTGGCCACTCTACTGTTATTGCTCAGACCTGCGACTCCACAGGGCAGATGCCGGACGGGGACATGTTCTATCGGCGTGTGCGGCAGGCGCTTAGAAGTGGCGAGGAGATTGAAGACGACTTCGTGATGCAGGCGATTACAGAGTGTGCTCCTCAGAGGTCGTTGCGAGACGGTCGTATCCTCTTTGTCCTCGATGAATACGAGACGCTCTTCGGGCGGCTTCGCCAAACCCTAAAGGCGGATCCCGGTAAGCGATATTCGATTGTGCAACCGCTATTGAATCAGTTCGTGGCATTCACTCAAGAAAACTTGCGGCGGCTCGAGGGGAACGTCCGAACCGTGATGCCGCGCTCCCGGATAGGCCCAGGACCTGAGCCAGGGAACGGGTCGGGTTCACGGCCCCTTCGGCTGGGGGACTCAGCTGGGCACATGGCTAGCCGCTAGCCAGATGGCGGCGAGCAGCATAGGAGGCACGATGAACACGAGGTCAACGGCGAAGACAACCCCGGTCGGGTGCCCGGAGTCCACGATCGGCTGGGGGACGTCCTCGGTAGCCAGGTAGCTGAGGGAGATGCCCACCCACAAAAGGCCGAGTCCGGCGGCCACTACGCTGGTGTAGGTGATGGCGACGACGCGAGCCACCCTCCCGCTCATCGCGCTACCGAGCCGAGTGGCATCCACGGCCGGCACCGAGAACAGCAGCGCATACAACGGGAGTCCGAAGGTGGCGACGTACAGGAGGAAGAACTGGTTGAACGCCGCGGCCACCGCGTAGAAGAGGTAGGCGTACATCGAGTAGAACAACATGCCAAGCCACAGCACCCGGCCCCGCGGCGACCCCCGCATCTCCAAAACCAGGCCGACCAGCAGCAGTGGAACCGCGACCACGAGGGTGACCATGTCCTGGCCGCGGAACGTGGCGGTGATCAGCGCGTTGTCGCGGTACAGCCAGTCCGTGGCGAAGACACCGACGGCCGACGCCGTGGCCATGGTGGCGGCCGTCGCGCCGGTCAATAGGTAGGCGGTCGGGAACCCAGGTCGACCGTCATTCATGCGATCGGTCCTCACTCAGATGAACAGGAGCCAACGGAGGCGATTCGGGTGAGCCGTGGCTTGCTCAGGCGCCGGGGCAGTTGTCATGCCTACACTCTCATCTGCCACACGCGAGCCGTTGAGGGGCGAAAGACACCAAGGGTTGGGCCTTCCGGCGGGCGCGATCGACCATCGAACTTCTTCACGCCGATCTTGTTGGCGGTTCCCACGCGCTGCTCGTGCCGCCGCTGCTCCTGGCGGTAGCTGCCCCACGTCAGCTCGCCGGCAGGGCTGGATTGGTCGTCGTTCGGCGCCTCGGCCGAGTTCCCGTCGCTCCCATTGGCCGTCTTGGTAGATCGTCAACCTGAGCTTCTACGGGATCGGTGAGGAAGTGGGCTGGCGCGGCGCCCTCCAGCCCGGCTCGAGCACCGCCACTCCCTCGTGACCTCGGCCGGTCTCGTCAGCAACCCGTGGGCGATGTGGCACCTCCCTCTTTCGGAGTCACTCCGACCTACCGGGCCACGCCGCTCGTCGGGTTCCTCGGATTCGCAGCCAGCATCTGGGTGGCCTCCCTGGATCTTCGCCTGACTGTCGCCCCACGGACGCAGCAGCCCCCTGGTCGTTGCGGTCTTCCATGCTTGGTTCGACATCGTCACCACCTCCCCCCTCGGTCCGGCGGCGCTCCCGACCTTCATGGGCGACGCCTTCACCGTCCTTGGGCTGCTGGTGCTGCGCAGCCTGCTGCGCCAGCCACCGACCCCACACACGCCCGAAGCCGGCGAGCCAGCGGCCGAGGCGCCCGGATCGTTTCGTGACAGGAGGGGTAGCGAACTGCGCGTGGTCTTCGACGGTGAGGACTGGACTGGTAACAGCGGCCAGCACAATCCACCGTAGCTACGACAACCGTCACCGAGCAGCAACACCATCCCTCACCGAGCAGCAACCCCATCCCGCAAGCTCCGAGGCGTCTCGATTGCCGTCCCCACGTGGGACGGCCGGGTCACCGTGTCAATGGCGGCTTAGAGGTTCCGCAGATAGGTGCGCGTCGCTGCACCGAAACAGGCACAAGCACTCGGAGGATCACGGGTTGTCGAGACTCGTTCTTCCCCACGAGGTGCTTGTGCCTGCTTTGCCATTGTCTGTCATCGAACCGCTGTGGCACCAGTTCGCCGCGTTACTGCCAGAACGCGAGGTGGTCCATCCGCTTGGCTGTCACCGACCACGTATCCCGGACCGTGTCGTGTTCGACAAGCTCGTCCAGGTGGTGGTGCTCGGTGCCGCCTACGAACGCATCGCGGATTCCAGTTGCTCGGCCACCACGATCCGCAACCGACGCGACGAGTGGATCGAGGCCGGAGTGTTCGAGGCGCTGGAACAGACCTGCCTGGAAGCCTATGACCGCATCGTCGGTCTCGAGTTGGAGAACCTCACCGTGGACGGCTGCATCGTCAAGGCACCCTGCGGTGGCGAGATGGCCGGAAAGTCCCCCGTCGACAGGGGAAAGCAAGGAACCAAACGCTCCCTGCTCACCGACGGGGCCGGGATCCCGCTGGGCTGCGTGAGCGCACCCGCCAACCGTCACGACTCACCGCTGCTCCGGCCGACCCTGGAGAAACTGGCCCGGTTCGGGCTGGCCCTGCCCGAGCAGATCACGGTGCATCTCGATGCCGGCTACGACAGCGCGGTGACCCGCGCCCTGCTCGACGAGCTCGGCTGTCACGGAGTGATCAGCATCAGGGGCTTCCCGCTCCAAGCCGGTGCCCGCTGGGTCGTCGAACGCACCAACTCCTGGCACAACCGCGGATTCAGGAAGCTCGCCATCTGCACCGAACGCCGAACCCGCGTGATCGACACCTTCATCGCCCTAGCCAACGCCGTGATCATCACCCGACGACTCCTCGCCGAGGCTTGGACCACCCACCGCTGGAACACCCGACCAAACCGCCGACCATGACCTATCTGCGGAACCTCTTAGACGCGCCTGCTCACGCCGCGCATGCCGCATCCCGGCCAACAGTCCCTACTGCAACATGCACCGTTGCTGCCTCGTCTCTTCGCAAGGAATGCGTGCCGCGACCGACGTTGGCCGCGCGGCCGTGCTCATGAAGCCGGCGCCGGTCCAGGTTCAGGAGCGGACGGTTCCCATGCCGACGGCGTGTCCAGCGACGCGTGGGACAACGTCCCTCGTGTGGCCAGCGCCACCACTAGACCGACGACGCCGAACGACGCAACGACGGCCATCGACGCGGTCCGACCGGCCGCGACGAATGCCTCGCCGGCGTTGAGCGATGCATGAGCCAGCACAGCGAAGAGCACGCTCCCGCGGGTGTGGTTGAACAGCCACGTTAAGAGGACCGACTGTCCGACGGCCTGAATTGCCGTGAAGGCCAACACGCTCACGGCGATGCTCGCCACGCCGCTCCCGGCGGAGTGGTACCCAGGGACGAAGACGAACACCGGTAGGTGCCACAACCCCCACAGCACGCCCAGCACCACCGATGCCCCAAGCGGACCCATGCGCTCCTGCATCCGAGGCAGCGCGAACCCCCGCCATCCGGGCTCCTCCTGGCCACCGCCCAGCACGACCAAGAAGGACAGGGTCGCCAGGTAGGTCACCACCAGCGACGGGCTCCACTCGGCGAACCGCTCGGTCCCGTCTCGGAACGGAAGCCCGACGACGAGTCCCAGGGCCGGAAGGCCGACCAACGCCAGCACGTACCACCGCGCCCCGACCCGCCACAGGACCCAGCGCCGCAGGAACGCACGAATACCCTCTCGACCCTCAACCAGCCCAGTCACCAGGAGCGCGGCCAGCGGAGGCCCGAAGGCGCCAGGAACGAACCAGGCGAGCGTGTCGCGTCCCATGATCCCGAGAACGATCAGCCAGTACACCCAGCTGAGGAGGTAGGTCAGCACGAAGAAGGCGGGTACCGGATGACTCCTCGCCAGCCCCGCGACTGGCGTGCTGCGGGAAGGTCTGTCGGGCACGGTCGCGGATGCCAAGAGCCGACTCCTTAACCAGGTAAGCACGATCCCGTCACGTGCTGCTTGGCCAGCAACGACCGCGTTTCGGGTGACGCACCGGTGCTCACGCGCGCCGGCATCTGTTTCGCCAATTCTACGCCTGTCGGCGCGATGCTCCGTTCCGCCCCATTCGCGCTGACGCCGCTGCTGCGCAAGAGTTGCTTGAGCGAGTCTTTGTAGTGAAGCGCCGACCCGGCTACCTGGACGGCGGCCTCGAAGACGGAGAGCGGTATCGACTCCATGAGCTCATTCTCGTTGGTTGGGCGAAAGCAATGATTGTGGCGACCTCGTCGGACGACGTGGCTGCGACAGACGGAGGGTATAAGGTTACCTTATGGCGCTCCTGGATGAATACCGCGAAGCCCGGCACGGTGAGGATGTCGCGCGGCTTCGGCGTGTGCTCGCGCTTCGAGGGATGTTGGCTGCTGGGATGAGCCAGCGGGAAATCGCGTCGGCGCTCGGTATTAGTCAACCAGCAGTGAGTCAGCAGTTGAAGGCGGCCTCTGACCTGTCGAGTGTGCATCCCGGGATGCTCGTCGAGGCCGCTGCACCTGTGCTTCGGCGTCTTGCTGAGGGTGAGGGCTACGGGAGGCTCGCCATCTTCGGTTCGGTCGCCCGCGGCGAGGCGACCGAAGTCTCCGACATCGACCTCTTGGTAGAGGTGCCGGAGGGGACGTCCTCGTTCGGGTTCATCAAGTTCAAGCAGCTAATCGAGCAGGTGCTCGGCCGACAGATCGACCTCATCGACTACGGCGGCCTCAAGCCGAAGCTGGATGACGACATCCGCCGCGAAGCCGTCCTGCTCTGATGGAGCTCAAAGCAGCCAAGGAACTGCTGCACATCCAGTCCTGGCTCACGCGCGTCGACCAGATCGTGCGCCGTGGCAAAGAGGCGTACCTCGCAGACGACCTGCTGCAGGAGGCGGGCGACTCACTCATGATGAAGCTCGGTGAGGCGGCCAATCGGTTGTCCCGCCTCGGTGTGCTCGCGCCAGATGGCGTTGAGTGGGCGCTCGCGGTGGCGAACCGCAACTTCGTCATCCATCAGTACGACGAGATCAACCGCGAGCTCACCTGGCTGACGCTCTCCGTCGATCTGCCGGCGTGGAAGGCCTCTCTCCAAGCGCTGTTCGATCAGGCGGAGGCTGTTGCCGACGGCGGCGACTGAGCGGGCCGACTGAGATTCGAACCGTGGCGCGTTTACTCCCCGAAAACCACAGCAGAAGCCGTCGATCGAGGTCACCCGTAAGCAAGAAGTGTGAGCCCGTCGGCGGCCCGCTCGACGCGTTCGCGCAGGTCAGCGCACGAATGATCAAGCACGAGCAAACGCACGACGAAGGCGCGGCGCTCGCGCCGGATGTCCAGAGGTCGCAGGTTCAAATCCTGCCCCCGCTACCAAGATAAAACCGCAGGTCAGAGGCCCTTTCCGGAGTTTTCTGGGAAGGGCCTCTGGCTTTCCTGGACGGTGATGTCAGCACGATGTCAGCAGCAGGCCCACAGGTCGCCGCGAGTTTTGAACGCTTTTGGGCAATTGTGAGGCTGACCTCTTTGCCAATGACCCAGAGGTCGCTCATCGCGCCGCCGTCCTGTGCACGCTCCCGGGGTTCCTTCGTCATGCACCTGTGCTCGCATGGTCGGGCGAGGCTTGCAACCTATCGGCGTCGACCGTAGCCCGACGTCTTGTCAGGAGGGGGGTCGGTCACTTCACCTCTGAGCGAAGCAGGTTGAGGACCGCGACCATCAGAGGAAGTACGAGCCAAACGAGGGTGGTGACGGCCAGGTGTGTCCAGCCTTCACCGGTGAGGGTTCCCTGCAGGAGAGCGTCTTGGTTGAACTTCGGGTCGACCCACGGGCGGGCGTCGTTGAACCAGGCCTGGTTGAACGCGAGGAAGGCGAGCAGGCCGGGGGCGACGAACGCGTAGATCATGTAGCCGACGATGGCGCCTGGTGAGTTCCGAATCAGCGCTCCGAGAGTGAACCCGACCAACAGCAGCAGAGTGTTCCCGAGCGCGAAGTAGCCGACGTCGGCGAGGTTCTGGTTCCAGACCGGGTCGATGCCAGCCATCGCTGCCCCGGTCACGTTCCCGAGGGCGCCGACAGCGAACGCGACTGCGGTAGCCGCGAGTGCGACGAGCCCAGCTGCGAGGGCCTTGGCGAACAGCACGCGTCCGCGGTGCGGAACGAGGGTGAAGGTGGTCAGGCCGGTGCGCTGGCTCCACTCGGCGGTGACCGAGAGCACCGCGATGATCGGCAAGAGGACTGTCATCGGGACTCCGATGGCGAGTGTGAACTGGCTGTAGCTGAACTCGCTAGCCGGTGCCCACGCGATGACAGCGCCGGTGGTGAGGAGTGCCGCGATCCCGACGCTGGCCAGGAGCCAGAAACCGGAGCGGGTGTCGAAGGACTTGCGCAGCTCGACGGCGACGATCCGGGTCAGTGGGATGCGTGCCGGAGCGAGCCGGCGCGCCCGACCGGCCGGTGTGCTTGCGCCGGCGCGGGCCGCACTCGCGTCGACTGGTTGCGGGACGGTGGTGGTGTGGACTGTGGTGCTCATGCGGCTGCTCCTTGCGGGCGGTGGGTCGGGTGGGCTTCGCGTTGGGTGTCTGCGGTGAGCTCGAGGAACATCTCCTCCAGGCCGGCGCCGTCGGCGGCGCGGAGCTCGATGAGGGCCACCCCGGCTCGGTGGGCGAGCTGGCCGACGAGCTCGGCGTCGGCGTCGATGCGCAGGAGGTGCCCCGAGACAGGTCCGGCAGCCGCGGTCAGACCCGGCGCGGGGGCGGTGGTGTCGGTCCAGGTGAGGCCTGCGGCCGTCAGTGCGGCCTTGAGCTGGTCGGGGTGGCGGGTGCGGACCTGGGTGCCGGCCGTGGAGAGCAGGTCGGCCTTGGTGGCGTGGGCGACGATGCGGCCGTTCCCGATGACGACGAGGTCGTCGGCGACGACTTCGATCTCGTGGAGCAGGTGGGAGGACAGCAGCACGGTGGAGCCGCGGTCGGCGTACCCGCGCAGCAGGTCTCGCATCCAGCGGATGCCGGCGGGGTCCAAGCCGTTGGCGGGCTCGTCAAGGATGAGCACCTCGGGGTCACCGAGCAGGGCGTGGGCGATGCCGAGGCGTTGCCTCATGCCCAGGGAGTAGTCGTGGACCCGTCGGTCGGCTTCACCGTCGGTGAGTCCGACGAGCTCGAGCATCTCCGCGACCCGGGTCGCGGGCAGGCCCATCGTCTTGCGCGCCACCGTGAGGACCTCGCGGCCGGTGCGGCCGGCGTGCTGGGCGGATGCGTCAAGCAGCACGCCGACCTCGAGGCCGGGGTTCGGCAGGTCAGCGAACCGGCGGCCCAGCACATGTGCGGTGCCGTGGGTCGATGCGGTGAGGCCGACGATGATGCGCATGGTGGTCGACTTCCCGGCCCCATTGGGGCCGAGGAAGCCGGTCACGCGCCCAGGCTGCGCGGTGAAGCTGACGCTGTCGACGGCGGTGAAGCTGCCGTAGGTCCTGGTGACGTCCTCGACGGTGATCATCGGGGGTCCACCATGTCGGCGGTGATGGCCGAGGGCTTGAAGCCCTTCACGATCAGGTAGACGCCGAAGCTGAGCTCCCAGAAGAACTCCGGGATGACGGCCAGATTGTGTGCGGTGGAGCCGGCCTCGATGACCCCGAGGAGGATGGCGGTGCCAGACAGGACGATGAGCGGGCCGCCGATGAGTCCGAGCATCGCCATGCCGCGGGGCACCAGACCGGTGCGGTACATCATGTAGCCGAGCAGGATGCCGTTCCCGACGCCGACGACGAACCCGGGGCCGAGGTTGAACGTCCACTCCTGCAGGGTCACCAGGGCGTGGCTGGTGGCCGCGAGAGCTGAGTTGTCGGCTGCGGCGCCCGAGAAGTCCTGCCGCATGGTGACGAGCGTGACCACAGCCAGGATGCCGACGGCGATGAAGACGCTCTCCATGACCCGGGCGGTCACGAAACCCAGCGAGGTGGCTGGAAAGCGTCGCTTGAGGACAGGGTAGATCGCGACCGCGGTGCCGATGTTGGCGATGATGAGGAGCATCTCGAAGAAGGCGCCCCACAGCACACGGGTGTCCTCACCGTCGCCGAGGAGGTAGTCGGCGTTGTCGAGGAACGGCGGGTAGAAGGCGAACTTCGCGGCGATCGAGGTGATGTAGGTGACGACGAACAACACTCCGACGACCATCGCGGTCCGGCGCATCGAGTCCATCGGGGCTCGCTGCGAGCGCTTGGTGGCGGGGGTGCCGGTGGCGGTGTGGGCGGGCGTGGTCATGGCTGACTCCTTCGTTGTGTGCTGTTAGCGGGGCGTGGTGGTGGGTTGTTCGGGGTCGGGCTCGTTGGTCTGGGTGACCGAGACCAGCGGGAGGCCGGTGTCGCGGACGTGCTGGAGCAGGCCGTGCAGTGCGGCCTGGTCGACGACGAGACCCTGGATGAGGGTGGTGCCGTCGTCTTGCTGGATCAGGGTCATGCCGTCGAAGCGGGTGGCCCAGCGCGGTGCGAGGTGGCCCTTGACCCGGATGCGGTAGTACCCGGCGTCTCGGTCTCGGGGTGGGGTGTTCATGGTGCTCCTTGGGGTGGTGCGGTGCGAGCACGCTAGGAGCGGACTTGGTGAGCAGTCGTCACCACATTTGGTGATCAGGTTGGTGAACTTCGACGCTCACCCGCAGAGCTGGCGCCGGACTGGTCCCCAGGGTCAGCGGCTGGGGTGGCGCAGCAGTCCCAGGCGTGCTGCCTCGCGGACCGCTTCGCGCCTGCTGGTGACGCCGAGCTTGGCGTAGATGTGGCGGGTATGGGTGCGCACCGTGTTCACCGAGACGCTGAGCTCGCGGGCGATGGCAGGTCCACCCAGGTCACTGTCGAGCAGGCGCAGGATGTCGAGTTCGCGCTCGCTGAGCAGGTCAGCCAAGCCTTGCGGTGTGGCTGCAGGCGCGGGGCTCTCTGACCCCCGGGGCCGCGGTGGGTGCGCTGCGCCGGCGGCGAGTACCTCGCGTGCGAGCTGCCCGCCTGGTGAGCCCGGCTCCACCCTGCGGAGCACCGAGGTCAGGTGCGGGCCGGCGTCGAGGAAGACTCGGATGTGCCCCTCTCCCTCACCCAGGACCAGCGCTCGCCGAAGCAGGTCCGTGGCATGCGCCTGGTTGCCGCCTTGGGCCTCGGACGCCAGCGCCATCTGCACCAAGACCTCCAGCACGTTGCCTGCCCGACCGCCCTGCTCGGCGGCCCCCAGCACCCGCTCGAGCAGCTGGTGCGCCTCGTGTGCGGCCGTCGGCGCTCCTCCGGCTCGGTGCTGGGCCAGCAGCACCATCGCCAAGGTGATGTGCTCGAACTCGTGCAGGTAGGTGGGCTCGTCATCGGAGGCAAGGTCGATGGTGCCGGCCCAGGAGGCCGCGGCGGCCAGGTCCCCTCCCGCGAGCTGGAGCCGGGTGCGCATCGCGGCGATGGGGCGCACGTTCGGTGCGAAGTCGCCGAAGTAGACCTGGTCGGCCTCGTTGAGGAGTTCTACCGCCTGCGGCAGGTCCCCTGCGGCTGCGTGCAGCCGGGCCTGGGCGACGCGCCAGCGGTAGGGGTTCTGTGGCAGTCCGGCGGCGTCACCGAGCTCGCGGGCCAACCGCAGGTGGTTCGCTGCGGCGCCCAGCTCGTTGCGTTCGTAGGCGACACCGCTCAGGCCGACGTGCATGTCGGCGGTCCCGCGCATCACCGGGAGCGGGTCGTCGGCTGCGAGGCGTAGCGCGTCCTGGTAGGTCTGCTCAGCGTCGGCGAGCCGGCCCTGGGTGATGCGGATGTCGGCCAGGGTGATGGAGCAGCCCAGCACGTCGGAGATGTGTCCGGCAGCGCGAAGCCCTTCGACGCTGGTGGAGTAGGCGCGGTGTGCCTGCTTCAGGTCACCGTCGGCCCAGCGGGCGAGTCCGGCGGTGGCAGCGGCCCCGGCCCGGGTCAGGTGGTCGTCCTTGGCCGAGCGGGAGAGCGCGAGTTCGGCGTGGGTGATGGTCTCGGTCGTGTTACCGCCGATGAGGGAGAGCGCAGAGCGGTACAGCTCGAGTGCTCCCGGTATGCGCTTCCACTCCGTTCGGTCCGCCACCGTTGTTCCCGGTGGCGGTTCGCCCAGTTGACCGTCGGGCTGTGGTTCTGGAAGGCGTTGCTCGAGGTCGCCCAGGCGTTCCGCGACGCCGGTGAACTGGCCGTTGGACATCAGTGCTGCGATGAAGCCGAGCGCCAGGACGGGCCGGGCCTGCACCACGTCGTCGGGGAAGAGCGCGAGCCAGGACACCATCGTCGCCTCTTGTCGGTTCCGCTGCAGCGCACGGACCGAGAGCTCGGCGAGGTCGGCTGCTCGTTCGATGTCGCCGGAGGCCAGGGCATGGCCGACGGCGGCGGCGGGTTCGCCCGCCTGGTCGTACCACTGGCTGGCGCGGCGGTGCAGGTCGGCCACGTCTTCGCCGCGCCCCTCGAGCACGTGGGTCTGCAGCACCTCGGCGAACAGGTGGTGGTAGCGGTACCAACGGCGGGTGTCGTCGAGTGGGACCAGGAACAGGTTGGCGCGGTCCAGGTGCTCCAGCATCTCCTGGCTCTCGGTGTTCCCGGTGACAGCCGTGCACAGCGGTCCGCTCAGCCGATCCAGGATGCAGGTCTGGAGCAGGAAGTCGCGCACGGGCTGCGATTGGCGGTTCAAGACCTCCTCGACCAGGTAGTCGACGATGTAGCGGTCGTCGCCCGCGAAGGCCGCGATGAACGCCGCGGGCTCGGACCGCCCCCGCAGCGAGAGTGCTGCCAGCTGGAGGGCGGCCACCCAGCCTTCGGTGCGTGTCTCCAGAGCGGCTATGTCGCTGGTGGTGAGCTCGAGCGCGGCGACCTCGTTGAAGTAGGTCGCGACCTCGGCCAGGGTGAAGCGCAGATCGGCGGCCCGGATCTCGACGAGGTCACCCCGGGCGCGCAGGCGTGCCAACGGCAGCGATGGGTCGACGCGGGTGCTGATGAGCATGTGCACGTGAGCCGGGAGGTGCTCGAGCAGGTAGGTCACGCTCGGTTGCAGGTCGGGGCCGTCGACGAGGTGGTAGTCGTCCAGGACGAGGTCCAGCTCGGTCGCCGTGGTGGCCAGCTCGTTGATGAGGGTGGCCACGACACCGTCCAGGGACGGTTGGCCGGTCGCGAGCAGCGCCAGGGCGCCGTCCCCGACCTCGGGCAGGGCCCGTTGGATGGCGGTCACGAGGTAGGTCCAGAACCGGGCAGGTTGGCTGTCGCCTTCCTCCAGGGAGACCCAGGCGATGGGCCGTCGCTGGCCGGAAGGCTGGGTGAGGCCAGTGGCGAGCAGCATCGTCTTGCCGAAGCCGGCCGGGGCGGAGACGAGGGTGAGCCTGCGCTCTCGTCCTTGGTCGAGCAGCTCGGTCAGCCGGGGACGGGCCACGGCATCGCCGCGTGGCTGCGGCGCGAGGAGCTTGGTCTCCACCAAGGGACTTGCCACCACAGCTCCCCTCCCGTGCGTCCGGGCGACGTGGCCGAGCCTAGAACAGGCCGGTCTCGGTCAGGTCTCGCCCAGCGCCACGGGTCATCGGGCCCAGCAGGCAGCAGCAGGCGGTCGGTCGAGGATCGGCCGCTCGCTGCTCGTCGCAGTGCTGGTGCGGTCACCGGCGCGCCGGTGCGCGTCATCAGTGCGACGCGCGCCTTGTGAAGCTGCGGCATCAGGCCGTAGATGACGATGGGCACCGCGACAGTGGCCAGGACGAAGGTCCGCACGACCGGTGAGAGGTCGCGGAGCCAGTCCCCGAGCAGGAGGTTCAGGGCGGTCAGGGTCGGGAAGACGGCGATCCAGATCATGAGGGCGAGCTGGTGCTTGGTCGGCGGGCCGACGGGACGCGGGTTGGCGGGGTTGGTGGACGTTGCGGTGTTGCTGGACATGGTTCTCCTGGGTTTCGTTGGGTTTTGGGTAGCGGGTAGCGAAGGTGGGTGGATCGAAGGTGCGTGGAAACTCGAGGCCCGGTCGCCTGTGGTCGGCCAGTCCGCTCAGACGGGGGCGCCGCGGTGGAAGTCCTGGACGGCCCTGGCCACGTCCTCGTCGACGAGGACGGCGTTCATCGCGATGGCGGCCGCGGACCCTTCACCGGCTGCGGTGATGACCTGCGCGCGCGGGTTGGCCAGGTTGCCGGCGACCCAGAGCCCGGGGACGCTGGTGACACCAACGGTGGGGTCGGTGCGCACCCAGCCGTTCTCGTCCAGGTCGGCGCCCAGTGTCACCAGCAGGTCGTTGTTCGGGACGAACCGAGGTGGGACGAACAGTGCCTCGCGCGGGATGACACGGCCGTCGTCCATCTCGACACCGCTCAGGTGGTCATCGGTGGTGAGGACCCGGGCGATGTCGCCTTCGACGATGCCGATGGCCCGCGCCACCAGTTCGGTGCGCTGGGTCTCGGTGAGCATGCCCTCGGGTGCGAAGAAGACGACGTCGTCGCTCCACTGGCGCACGATCTGGGCGTAGCGGACCGCGTCGGGTGTCATGCGCGATGACGCCGAGAGGACGGTCGCGTACCTCGTGGCCGTGGCAGTACGGGCAGTGCAGCACGTCGCGCGCCCAGCGTTCACGCAGACCGGCAATGTCGGGGAGCTCGTCGCGCAGACCGGTGGCGAGCAGCACCTGCCGGGTGGTGACCTGGTGGCCGCCGCTGAACATGACCCGGAACCCGCCCTTGTGGCAGGCGGTGATGCCTTCGACGGCGCCGGTGACGACCCGGCCGCCGTAGCCGCGGACCTCCTCGCGGCCGTGGGCCAGCAGTTCGGCCGGTGGCATCCCGTCGCGGGAGAGGAAGCCCTGCATGTGCGCCGCGGGCGCGTTGCGGGGGTGCCCGGCGTCCAGGACGAGGACCTTGCGGCGGGCGCGGGACAGGACCAGCGCGGCTGACAGGCCGGCTGCGCCTCCACCGACCACCACGACGTCATAGTTGCTCATGTCCCGAGGATGCGCGCACGCGATCCCCATCGACAAAGGATGTTGCCGATCCTGGGAATCGCCGCTCCAATGGAGACCTGTGAGCGACCCGCCCGACGCCGTCCCCGACGCCGTCACCGCAGCCATCACCACCGCCCTGGACCAGGTCGGGTCACGCCTGCGGCAGATCCGCGCCCACCGGGAGATCACCCTCATCGAGCTCTCCGAGCGCACCGGCATCTCCAAGTCCACGCTCTCGCGGCTGGAGAACGGGCAGCGGCGACCCACCCTGGAGCTGCTGCTGCTCCTCGCGCAGACCTACCGCGTGCCGCTCGACGACCTCGTCGGCGCCCCGGACGTCGGCGACCCGCGGATCCGCCTCAAGCCCCGCAAGGTGAAGGGGCGAACAGTTCTGCCGCTGACACCCCCGGGCGGGGTTCAGGCGTGGAAGATCCTCATCCCGACCACGCAGTCCACGCCACAGCTGCGCACGCACGACGGCTATGAGTGGCTCTACGTCCTCTCCGGCCGGATGCGCCTCATCCTCGGCGAGGACGACAACGTTCTCGGCGTCGGTGAGGCGGTCGAGTTCGACACCACGCAACCGCACTGGTTCGGCAGCACCGGCGACGGCCCGGCCGAGGTGTTGAGCCTGTTCGGCCGACCCGGTGAACGCATCCACGTGCGCACGAGCTCGCACCCGGGGTAGCCACTCCTCCTACCTCTCCGCCCCGGAAGCCACACGATGGTGGGCGCGTCTGCGCCGTTAGGACTCGAGCAACGCAGCGACTCCGTCGAGCACGACTTCGAGTCCGGAGTCGAACTCCTGCCCGTAGTCGTAGCCCGGCTGTAGGACGTGTTCGAGCGTCAGCTCGAAGAGGTAGGGGAACTCAGAGGCTGGGAACGTCTCCATGATGGCCCCAGTCATGGCCGCCAGTTCTGACTCGTCGCGGAAGGGGAGGTTGACCTCCTGCAGCACGAATCCGTGCACGTAGCTGTCGACGGTCGAGATGGCGTGCGCCGCCAGGACGATGGAGAACCCACCCTCGCGGAAGTACTGGATGCCCGTCTCGAGCAGACGCAACGTGGCCGGCCCAGGGCTGGTCCGCGAGGCCATCAGGCTCACCGCCCACGGATGGTTGCGCAGGGTCGCGCGTGTGTGGTGGGCGCGCTGGCTGATCGACTGGCGCCAGCTCGCGAACCCCTTCGGGAGCTCGATCTTGCTCGCGACGGACTCGACCAGCCCGTCGAGGATCTCCTCCTTGCCGCGGACGTGGTGGTAGAGCGAGGCCGCCTCGACGCCCAGCTCCCGGGCGAGTCGGCGCATGGTGACGGCCTCGATCCCCTCGGCGTCCGCCACCGCCAGCGCAACGCTCAGGGTGCGCTCCCGGTTCAGGGGGGCCTTGTTCGCCACCTCCGCTGTCCTGCGGCCCACAGCATCCACCTCTCACAGCGGTCTGAGACGGGTACCGACATTCGGGCCCTCGACAATCTAACGCTGTTAGACTATCGTAGCCTCCAACCTAACGCCGTTAGAATCTCGGAACCCTTCGGCCAGCGAAAGGCCACCCGATGAACACCATGACCACAACCACCCCACCGGCGCCGACAAAACGCGAGCCCACGTCCAGCAGGAAGGTCGCGACCAGCGTCGGCCTCCTGTTCATCGCCCAGATGGTCCTCGCCATGTTCGGCACCTCCTTGATCCAGGCCTACACCGACGGCGAGGCCGGACGGGCACAGATGACCCTCGGCGTGCTGCTGATGATGGGCGCCGGTCTCGCTGTCGTCGCCATCGGCGTGCTCATGTATCCGGTCCTGAAGGTCGTCAACCCAGACCTCGCCGTGTGGTACCCCATCCTCAGGATCGCCGAGTTCGTCGTGTCCGCTGCCTGTGGCATCTACCTCCTGGCCCACTTGGAGGTCGTGCCCGACCACATGCTGTGGATCTACATCCCCACCGGGCTCGGCGGCATCGTCCTCACCTACCTGCTGTTCGTTTCACGACTGGTGCCGCGGGCAATCGCGCTGCTGGGTCTTGTCGGCTACGCAGCGCTGACCATCGGAGTGCCCCTGGACCTGTTCGGTGTCCTCGACATGAGTGCGGGAGTGGGACTACTCCTCGTCGTCCCCGGCGGACTGTTCGAGCTGGTGTTCCTGCCGGCTTGGCTGATCACCAAGGGATTCCGTACGACGCCCCGCGTCGAGTTCACCTCGCCGGGACTCATGGCGTCCAGCTGACCGCCCGTTGAGCGCTGGGTAGGTAGGCCCACAGTTCCCCGTCTACCCAGCGCAGCGGGACGCGCTGATCTGCGAGACGGGCTGACTCGGCGTCACCGAACGTAGCCGAGCGAACCGTCTCCTATGATCCGTGGGTGTCGACAGCGGTGCTCGCCACGAAGTTGTTCGCGCCGGCCCGACGCCCGCAGGCCGTCGCGCGTACCAGACTGGCCGAACGCCTCGAGGCCACCCTTGCCCCCGGTCACCGGCTGACGCTGGTCTCGGCGCCAGCCGGGTTCGGGAAGACGACCGTCCTCAGCGACTGGGTCGCCGGTCTGGGGCAGAAAGACTCAGGAGCCCGCACCGCTTGGTTGTCCCTCGACGAGGGGGACAACGACCTGACACGGCTCCTGACACACCTGGTCGCAGCACTTGGAACAACCGACCCCGACGTTGACCTCGAGCCGGTCCTCGCGTCCCTGCCCGGGGACGCGACCACGGCCCTGACCGCGTTGGTCAACACTCTGGCCGCCGCCGGAGCACGTGAACCGCAGGCGCAGTGGGTGCTGGTCCTGGACGACTACCACGTCATCACCGCCCCCGAGGTCCATGAGGCCATGACCTTCCTCCTCGACCACGCACCCGACCAGGTGCACCTGATGGTCGCGACCCGCGCCGACCCGCCGCTGCCGGTGGCGCGGCTGCGCAGCCGCGGACAGCTCGTCGAGCTACGCGGCGCCGACCTGCGCTTCACCCCCGCTGAGGCACAACAGTTCCTCACCCAGGCGATGGGCCTGGAGCTTGAGGCCGGGGACGTGAACGCGCTCGAGGAGCGCACCGAAGGCTGGATCGCGGGACTTCAGCTCGCCGCATTGTCGCTGCGGGCGATCCCCACCAGGCCCGAGGTCACCGACTTCATCGAGGCGTTCACCGGCAGCAACCGGTTCGTCATCGACTACCTGGCCGACGAGGTCCTGGTCCGCCAGCCGCCCGAAGTGCGCGACTTCCTGCTGCGCACCGCCGTCCTCGACCGCCTCACCGGTCCACTGTGCGACGCCGTCAGCGGGCAGTCCACAGGGTCAGCGATGCTGGCCGACCTCGACCGCGCCAACCTGTTCGTGGTGCCGCTGGACACCGAACGCACCTGGTACCGCTACCACCACCTGTTCGCCGACGTGCTGCAGGCACGCCTGCACACCGAGGAACCGGGCCTGGTTCCGCAGCTGCACCGGCGGGCCAGCGACTGGTACGCGTCGAGCGGGTTCGTCGCCGATGCTGTCCGGCACGCGCTGGCCGCCGCGGACTTCACTCGTGCGGCGTACCTGATGGAGGAAGCGCTGCCCGAAGTTCGCCGCAGCCGAGGAGACGCTCTGCTACTCACGTGGATCCGCGCGCTACCAGCAGAGGTTGTCCGCCGGAGCCCGACGCTGAGCATCATGGCCGGCTGGGAGAAGCTGATGGCCGGTGACCTCGACGGCGTGGAGTCCTGGCTCGATGACGCCGATGTGGCGCTGGAGGCCGGTGCCCGCGATCCGGACCTGGCAGCCACCTGGGCGCAGACCGAGGACCTGCGCACCGCACCGGGAACGATCTCGATCTACCGCGCCTCGTTGGCCCAGGCTCGCGGTGACGTGGCTGGCACGGTGCGCCACGCAGAGCACGCACGGGAGCTGGCCGGCCCCGAGGACCACATCGTGCGGGCCGGAGCGGAGGGGTACCTCGGCCTGGCCGCGTGGGCCGCCGGGAACATCGACGAAGCGCTCGCCACGTTCTCCGAGGCGGTACGCAGCCTGCACGCCGCCGGGAACCTCGTCGACGAGCTCGATGCAACCCTCAACCTGGCCGACATGTGGGTGGCCGCGGGGCGACCCAGCCGCGCCCGCAAAATCTACGAGCAGGGGCTCGCGTCAGCGGTCGAAGGTGGCGAGCCGTACCCGCGAGCGACCGCCGACCTGCACGTTGGCCTGGCCGGCCTCGACCGGGAGCTCGACGACCTCGCCGCTGCGGAAGCGCACCTGGAGACGGCCCGCGTCCTGGCCGAGCGAGCCTCCATCACCGAGAACCGGCACCGGTGGCCCCTGGTCATGGGTCAGGTACGCGCGGCCCGAGGCGACCTCGAGGCCGCGATACGCCTCCTCGAGGAAGCCGCTGCGCTGTACCGGCACGGCTTCTACCCCGACGTACGCCCCATCGAGGCGACCAAGGCTCGCGTCCTGATCTCGGCTGGCGACCTGGACGCCGCAGCGGACTGGGCGCGAGAATGGGGGCTGAACCTTGATGAGGGGGACCTGGACTTTCTGCACGAGTACGAGCACCTGACCTTGGCCCGGCTGCTGCTGGCCCAAGAACGCGCGGGGTACCGCGCCGGGCAAGGCCCTCCCGACCCGGCCGCAACGACGCCTCGGCTCACGGCGGTCCACACCTTGCTCAGCAGGCTGCACGGTGCGGCCGCCGACACCGGCCGCGAGGGCAGCCTGCTAGAGATCCGGATGGTGCAAGCCCTCACCCATGCCACCGACGGCGACCGCGAGACGGCGCTGAGTGTCCTCGGTCTGGCGCTGACCCAGACCCCTGAGCCGGAAGGTCATGTTCGGCTCTTCCTCGATGAGGGCGACCCGATGCTGGACCTGCTGCGCGACTTGGCGCAGGTTGAAGGCCTCGCCGTTGAAGTAGACCTGCAGCGTGAAGAAGATCAAGAAGACCGAGAGGGAGATCAACAGGAAATGGTGCGGGCCCTGGCTCGAGCCTTGCTCGAGAGGGCCGAGGCACCAGACGAGACGCCAGCACTCCCGCAGTCACCCGAACAAGTACTGGTTGACCCGCTGAGCCAGCGCGAGGTCGAGGTCCTCCGGCTCCTGGACTCCGACCTCACCGGGCCGCAGATCGCCGACGCGCTTTACGTCACCTTGAACACGCTGCGCACCCACACCAAGCGCATCTTCACCAAGCTCGATGTCAAGACGCGCGCCGCCGCCGTGCGCAAGGCGCACGAGAACGGGCTCATCTAGTCGCTCGCGCGGACCCCGGTCATCACGGTCGGCCCTGCTGATGTCACATCGTCAGTCACATCATGTGGTGACGCGCACAGACCGACCTCTTTCTAGGTTCGAGGTATCCCCGCGGTTCCCGCCACGGACCAACCCGAAAGGGGCCAGACATGACCATCACCCCGAACCTGCTGACCCGGTGGGCCGGTATCGCGGCCGCCGCCGCCGGTGCCATCTTCATCGCCGTCCAGATCAACCACCCGCAGCTGAACGCCACCTCCATCCAGACCACCGACGTCTACATCCGCGACTCCCTGAAGGTGCTGATGGCCGCGCTGGCCCTGGCCGGCATCACCGGCATGTACCTGCACCAGGTCCGCAAGCACGGGCTCCTCGGCCTCATCGGCTACGTGGTGTTCGCAGTCGGCTACCTCGGCATCATGTGCGTCACCTTCGCTGCCGCCTACGTGCTCCCGGAAGTGGCCACCTCCAACCCCGGCTTCGTCAACGACGCCATCGTGGTCAACACCAGCCGCGGCACGATGCACGGTGACATCGGTGCGTTCGCGACCGCCATCAAGGTGGGCGGGTTCGCCTACCTGGTCGGCAGCCTGCTCTTCGGCATCGCGCTGTACCGCGCCCGTGTCCTGCCCCGCTGGGCCTCGGCCCTGCTCGCGGTCGCCGGCATCGCCACCGCCGCCCTCTCGCTGATGCCCGACGCCCTGTACCGCCTGCTGGCGTTCCCCAACGGCATCGCGATGATCGCCCTGGGCTACTCGCTGTGGAAGCTCGCTCGCACGGAGACCGACACCGAGACCCAGCAGAAGGCAGTCGAGGTTCCGCAGCGCAGCACGGCAGGCGTGGAATGAACACCCCGCCGGCCCCGACGACGGACGGCTGTGAGCCCGGCACCGGCGCAGTTCCGGTGCCGGCTCGGGGGCGCAGTCGGGGACGAGCCCGGGCAGGTTGGTGGGTTCCGCCGGCCTTGGTGGCGCTGGCCTTCATCCCTGTGATGGGCGGGGTCGGACGCCTCATCGAGGTCCTCGGCGGACCTGAAGTCCTCCCTACCGATGCTCGCTTCGCCGCGTCCCCGATCCCGCTCGTCGTACACATCGTGTCCGCGGTCGTCTACGCGGTGCTCGGCGCCTTCCAGTTCTCCGCACGGTTGCGTCGCCGCCACCCCGGCTGGCACCGAGGGGCAGGGCGGCTCCTGGTCGTCCTGGGCTTGGCGGTCGCGTTCTCCGGGCTGTGGATGACGCTGGCCTACCCCCAGAAGGAGGGCACCGGCGACATCCTCTGGGTGACCCGGCTGCTGGTCAGCTCAGGCATGGGCGCCGCCGTCATCCTGGGCCTGGTCGCCATCCGACGCCGCGACATCACCAGTCACCGGGCCTGGATGACCCGCGCGTACGCGCTCGCTCTCGGCGCTGGCACCCAGGCGTTCACCGTCGGCTTCGGTGAAGCCCTCTTCGGCACCGGGGTCGTCAACCACGACCTGATGATGGCCGCCGCCTGGGCCATCAACCTCGCCGTCGCCGAGTGGGTCATCCGCCGCCCCGCCATCCGACGCGCCAAGCGCTCCCGCCGCGCCCGCACAGCCCTGGCTGGTTCGTCATGAACGCGCGAGGACCCGACCCGACCACCCCCTACGAGCTGCGCATCGGCGGGCACCTGGACCAGCACTGGTCGACCTGGTTCGACGGATTCACCCTCACCCACGAGGACGACGGCACCAGCACCCTTCGCGGCGTCGTACGCGACCAGTCCGAACTGCACGGCCTGCTCAACAGGGTCCGCGACCTCGGCACGACCCTCATCTCGGTCACACCCCTAGCGACGCCCACCAACGACGACACCGACGCAGATTCCCGGTAACAGCAACATCGCTGGCACCCCGGAGCCGACCCGACGAACATCGCTCACGACCCAGGAGGAAACCAATGTCCACCACCGCGAGCACCACCAGCACGGCCCCCAACGCCGGGGCAGCACCGACTACCGGCGCAGAGCTCTCACTTACACAGCTGCACCTGATGCGAGCCGGCTACCTGCTCATGGTTGTCGGACTCGCTCTCAAGAAGTGGCCCCTCCTGCCCGACGCGCACACGATGCCGCTCTACGAAGGCGTGACGCTGTGCATCCTGGTCGCCATGTCGCTGCTGGCGTTCCTCGGGCTGCGCTACCCGGTCAAGCTGCTGCCCGTGCTGCTCTTTGAGTCCACCTGGAAGCTCCTGTGGCTCGGCCTGGTCGCGCTGCCCAAGGCCATCGACGGAAACCTGGACAAGGCCACACGCGACATCGCGTTCAACTGCTCCTTCGTCGTCCTCATCCTCGCGGTCATCCCGTGGGGCTACGTGTGGCGCACCTACGTGCGCGCAAGCGGAGACCGGTGGCGATGAGCACCCCAGACACCCCACCCCGACGATGTCCTGCGCCACCGCGACCAGCTGCGATCAACGACAGGGCCACCTCAGCGCCCTCCGGCTCGAACCTGTCCAACAACCCCATTCGACGCGATCGCGTGGCCGGTCCGCACCGACCGGCTGACGCTGCGCCCAGCGACCCGAGACGACCTCGAGGCCACCTGGCGGTTCCGCCGGCTCGACGACGTCAGCCGCTGGCTGACCCGGGCACCGGCCACGTTGGAGGAGCACCGGGTCAGCTTCGAGGACGCCGCCAGTCTCGCCAAGACCCTCATCGTCGAGGTCGACGGTGAGGTGGTCGGTGACCTGATGCTCCAGATCGAGGACGGATGGGCCCAGGCCGAGGTCGCCGACCAAGCCCGTGGCACCCAGGCCGAGTTGGGCTGGGTGCTGCACCCCGACCACGCCGGCCGCGGCTACGCCACGGAAGCGGTCCGCGAGCTGCTCCGGCTCTGCTTCACCGAGCTCGGCCTGCGTCGCGTCACGGCGAACTGCTTCGCCGACAACACCGCCTCATGGCGACTCTTGGAACGAGTCGGGATGCGCCGCGAGACCTACGCAGTCGTGGAGTCCCTGCACCGGTCCGGGGAGTGGCTCGACACCATGGGCTACGCCCTGCTCGCCGAGGAGTGGACGGAAGCCACTCCCGGCTGAGTGTCTTCGACGGGTCAGCGGACGCGCTTCACACGCAAGATCGCGCCCGCCCCCAGCACCGCGCAGGCACCGGCCACCGCGTACAGCACCCCGTAGCTGCCGCCGCCGACCGCCAGGATCGCCGGCGCGACCGCCGGCGCGACCGAGGACGGCAGCGCCCCGGCAATGTTCATCACACCCAGATCCTTCGCGGCGCTGGCGGGGTCAGGCAGCACGTCGGCGACCAGAGCGAGGTCGACAGCCGTGTACAACCCGAACCCGAGCCCACCGACGGCCATACCGACCACGAAGCCGTTGAAGCTGCCGGCGAGCGCGATGACGAACAGAGCGAGGCCGAACACGAACGACGCAGCGCACACGAAGACCTTGCGCCGACCGGTCCGGTCCGAGAGCCACCCGCCCAGCAGCGACGCGACCACGACCACGCTCGACATGGCCACGGTGGCCCAGAACAGCTGCCGTGGCACGTCGTCCTCGTCGCTGCCGAGCTTCTCCAGCAGGTAGTAGACCTGGTAGGTCGTCAGGAACGCATAGGCCAGGACGAACATGAACCGGCTCACGAAGGCCCACGTAAAGTCGGGGTTCTTGCGCGGGTTGACGTAGAACGCGCTCACGAGCTCCCGCAGCGACCAAGCCGGCTTGTCCGCGGCGGCCAGGCGACGGTCCTTCAAGGTGGCGACGAAGAACACGATGAAGAACCCACCGATGGCGCACGGGGCCAGGAACATCGCCAGGGTGTTGCCGGTGAACAGCTGGACGACGTAGGTGCCGCTGACCGAGGCGATGGGCAGGCAGATCCCCAGCACGCCGGCGACGCGGCCACGTTGACTGGCCGGGACCTGGTCAGGCAGCACCGCGACAAGCACGGCCAGCAGCGCGTTGAAGAACACCTGGGCGATGCACCAGCCGACCAGGACGACGCCGATGTTGGGTGCCACCGCGACCACGAGAATCCCGGCGGACCCGCCGAGCAGGCCGATCACCATCCAGGGTCGTCGCATGCCCAGCGGGGAAGCGGTGCGGTCGCTCAGCTTGCCGAAGAACGGGTTGGCGAACATGGCGAGGAACGCACCTACCCCGGCGACAAGCGAGAGGTTGTTGGGTGCCCGGTCGGTGCCGACGAGATCGTTGACCTTCAACGACAAGCTGACCAGCAGCGGTGCCAAGAAGAGCAGGATGGTGCCGATGTAGGCCAGTGCGTAGATTGCGATGAAGGTCCAGCGGACAGGTTGCAGCGGGGCGATGGTGGTCGGCTGGTCAGTCTTGGGAGCCTCAGGTCCTCGAACCAGCGGTTCACGAGCGGCATGGCGGGAGGTCTCGGACATCTCGTTCCTCCGACCTGTCTTTCGGAAAACGTCGCCCCGTACCGGGTCCCGTTGCCAATAAGGCTATGGCGGGCGAGCGGTGGCACACGATGGCGCTCTAGACCCGCCCCACTGAGCCGCAACTGATCTTCGCAAGATTCTGGCCTCGCGCCCGGTCATTCATACGCCGTTCCAGGCGTCGGATGACGCTCTCGTCCGTCGGGTCAAGGTACGTCGGGCGAGGTCATCTGACTTCCTTGGGCTGTGGGGTCGGGCGTGGAGGAGTCGTTCGGTGGTCTCGGGTCAGGGGGTGATGACGATCTGGCCGCGGACCTTGCCTGCCTCGAGTTGGCGGACCGCGTCGGGGACTTCGGCGAGGGGGTACGACCGTTCGATGGAGGGTGTCAGGTCTCCAGCCGTGGTGAGTTGAGCGAGACGATCGAGCCCGGAGTAGTGCTCCTTGTTCAGGATCGACGTCAACCGCTGCGAAACGATCGGTGATATGGCGGCGGCCGTCAGCTGGCGACCCAGGCCGGGGCTCCACTTGCTGCCGCTCTCGCCGCCGACGATGACGAGCGTCCCTTTCGGCTGAAGGGTCCTGCGTAGGCGCGACACTGGTGTCATGCCGCCGATGTCCACGACCGCGTCGTACCGCTGCGAGCCGTCGGCGAAGTCCTCTCGGGTGTAGTCGATGACGCGTTGTGCACCGAGTGCGGTGACCAGGTCAGCTTTGGAGCCGCTGGCTACGCCGGTCACAGTCGCGCCCATCGCGACGGCGATCTGCACGGCGTAGGTCCCTACACCCCCCGACGCTCCCACGATGAGCACGTTCGATCCATCCGTGACGCCGGCCGCATCCAACGCCGTCAGGGCAGTGAGCCCGGAGATGGGCATGGCGGCGGCCTGCTCGAACGAGAGGTTCTCCGGCTTGTGGCTGAGCTTGTCCTCGCGGGCCACGGCGTACTCGGCGAATGAGCCCTTGGCGATGCCGAAGACCTCATCGCCGACGGTGAACCGGGTGACCCCGGCACCGGTGGCGGTGACGGTCCCGGCGACGTCCTGGCCCGGGACCGGGTTCTTCGGCTTGAGCAACCCGAAGCCCACGAGACGCATGAGGTAGGGCTCCCCGGTCATGACATGGAGCACGCCGCGCGCGATCCCCGCTGCCCGCACCTTGACGAGCACTTCGTGATCGCCCGGCTTCGGCTCCTCGATCTCGCGGACCTGCAGCACATCGGCCGATCCATACCTGTCCTGCGTGATCGCTTTCATGGGCTTCCTCCTTGGTGTTGCGTTCATGTGACTATCTCCTCTTCTCGGGTCGCACGGGTTAGTACGTCGGGGTCCGATCTCGAAGCCGAACCTCTGGGCCTCCACGGCACCGATCCGTCAGCTCGATCGGAACGACCAGGGTCGCGAGGACGAAGGTTCGTTCGGCTTCTGTTGTGCGCTGAGTGATCATGCGTCGCGCCTTCGAACGATCGTCCCCCCGAGAACTGCGGTTGCGAGGGCGACCACGGCGGCGGCGGTGAAGGCGGCCGTGAACCCGGCTTCGGTGAGTGTGGTGTCGCCTGATGCGCCGGCGGAGATGCCGATCGCGGTGAACGTCGCCGTGCCGAGTGCAGCCCCGATCTGGGTGGCGGAGCCGGCCAGACCGGACGCCAGGCCGGCATGCGTGTGCGGCACGGCGGCGGCGATGACCATGGTGGTCGGCATGAAGCTGAGCGCGACGCCCACTGCGACCAATAGCAGCCCCGGCAACACCGCGACCAGGTAGCCGGCCCGCGCCGGCGCGAGGCCCAGCCACAGGTGACCCGCGGCGAGGATGACCAGGCCGATCACCAGTGCGCGCTGCGGCCCGAGGGCGCGAAGCAGTCGCGGCAGCAACGCGAGCGAGAAGACGAACCCGGTGACCGAGGTGGGGACCATCGCCAGCCCAGCCTGCTTCGGAGCCAACGCGAGAGCCTGCTGCAGGTCCAGAGCTATCAGCACGAATGCGGATGCTCGTGCGGCGCCGCCGAAGACAGCCAGCGCGACGCCCGTGCTGAGCACCCGGGACCGGAAGAGCTCAAGAGGCACCAGTGGGTCTGCGGCGCGGCGCTCGACGACGACGAAGACCGCGACGAGCAGGGCAGAACCGGTGAGGCCGGCGATGACAGGGGGTGAGGTCCAGCCACCCTCGGAGACGCCGAGAGCACCGTGTACGAGGGCGATGGCCGCCCCGGTGATGGTCGCGGCACCAAGCCAGTCGAACCGGCGCCGGGCGCCCCGTGCACCCTCTGGAAGCACCTGTCGAGCGAAGGCGACGGCGGTGACTGAGACCGGCACGGTGACCAGGAACACAGAGGACCAGCCGAAGGTTCCGGCGAGGAGGCCGCCGGCGAGGACGCCGGTTGCTCCACCGAGTCCGGAGGCGGCGCCCCAAAGGCTCATGGCCCGAGCGCGTTCGGGGCCGGGGAAGGTGAGCAGCAGCAGGGACATCGCGGCTGGGCTCAGCGCGGCCGCGCCCGCGCCCTGGATGATGCGACCGGCCATGAGCATCACCGGATCGGCTGCGGCCGCGGCGAGGAGTGTTCCGGCGGTGAACAGCGCCGAACCGGTGACGAACATGCGACGACGTCCGAACAGGTCCGCGGCTCGTCCGGACAGAAGCAGCAGGCTGCCGAACGCGAGGACGTAGGCGTTGATCACCCACGCGGCTCCGGTGGGGCCGAGCCTGAGATCGGTCTGGATGGAGGGGAGCGCGACATTGACGATGGACGTGTCGAGCATGACGACGAACTGGGCGGAGACCAGCAGGCCGAGAGCCGCGGATCGGCCTGGACTCGCGACTAGGCGAGCCGGCGAGGACGGGGTCCCGGGGGGCGTCGGTGCTGCGTGGGCGTCGAGCGTGGTTCGGGACTCGGTGGTGGTGGTGGTCATCGTGGCTGCCTGACGAAGTTTGGGGCGGGTCGGGGTCTGGTCGGGCTTCAGCGCCAGCTGTACCTGGCCGGACGAGTGGCACCGGACGTGGCAGGCACCCTGCTGGAGAAGTCGCCTGCCCAGTAACCGTTGTGGCGGCGGGTGGTGCCGCGGTACGTGCCGTGTTCTTCCTCGACGATTCGGCTACTGGCCATGACCGTGCTCCCTTGGGTGAGACCTGATGTGGATGTCTTCGAGGCCTTCAGCGTCGTCGTTCACGGCCCTGGTCGCGCCGGCCAAATGGCCGGGGTGTGCCGGCGCAGACAGCTCAGGACTCACAGCCCGAGCAGGAGCGCGTTGCGGACGGCGTCGATGGCGGCGTGGGCGAAGGCGGGCGCAGCGAGGTTGCCTGTACGACGCCAGGCCCGTGACAGGGGCAGTCCGACCAGGCTGTGCCAGGCGACCAGGACGAGCACCAGGACCGGCAGGGGCATGCCTGAGGAGACGGGGAGGTGCCACAGCCCCCACAGCGCGGACACGAACAGGGCCGACTGCCAGCCTCGAGACTCGCCGGGACGATGGACGTGGGCATCAAGGGCCCCCCGGAACGCAACCTCCTCGAGCACGAACGTGACCGGGAAGTAGACCGCGAGGTACTTCGCAACGGTACCGACGATCGCAAACACGTCCACAGGAGTGCCTGTGGCCACGTGGAGGCTGCCCAAGCCGATCGTCAGCGCCCCCGCTCCGATGGCCGTAGGCAGAGCAGCGGAACGCAGCGTTGTCACCAGCGACGTCGACCAGAGGGTGAAAGCTGCGAAGCCAGCGCCGACGACGGCTGCGAACCACCAGCCAATGAGCGACCAGTCACCATCACCCAGGATCTGAGACCCGAAGTACACCGGTGCCACCATGAGGCCCCCGGCCAGGAGCAGGCAGCGCCGGTCCATAGTGGTGGCGCTGGTGTCACGAACCCAGAGCTCGCGAAGGGGTCGCCTGCGCACAAGGACCTGGAACCCGGCAGTCAGCGGCACCCCCATCAGCAGATAGCTCTCGTCGCTGCCAGGCAGCAAGAAACCAAGGGCCACCCAGACAGCCACGAAGCCGAAAGCTTCCACCAGCCGTCGACGCCGCGACCCCTCAGCGGCGACGCCGAGGTGAGTCGTGGCCGAGGGTGGACGGCTGACGCTGTTCATCGGATCTCGCTCTCGCCTCGTTCGACCGGGTGTCGGGGTGCTCCTTGAGATGGAGCTCAGACCGGCGGGTGCGGGTCGTACTGGATGCCGCGGCGGACCTCGCGTGCGCGTTCGGTACCGGCCAAGCGGGCGACCAGGTGCAGGGCCATGTCGATGCCGGCGGAGACGCCGGCGCTGGTGATCAGGTCACCGTCGTCGACGAACCTGGCGGCGACGTCGGTCCTGATGGTGGGGTCGATCTCGGAGAGGAGGTTCAGTGAGGCCCAGTGCGTCGTCGCCGGCCGACCTGTCAGGAGCCCAGCGGCGGCGTACACGAGGCTGCCGCTGCACACCGAGACCATCAGGGGGACGGCTGCGCGCTGCGTGCGGATCCAGTCGAGGTGTTCGGGGTCGCGCAGCAGACGTCGAGCGCCGTGGCCACCGGGGTGGATCAGGACATCCAGAGCTGGGGCATCCTCGAGGGAGTGGTGGGCACCCAAGACAAGGTTCTTCGCGCCGATGACGTCGTCCCCGTTGGCGGACAGGCACGAGACCGACCAGCCGTCCTCAGGGTGGTGCCGAGTCCAATACGCGAGAACCTCCCAGGGGCCGACGGCGTCGAGCTCCTCGACGCCGTCGAAGAGGAGCAGCCCGATGTGGTGCTGCGCGGAGGTGTCCTCGACGCTGACGGTGTCAGGGCGAGGGTCGGGGTGAGATTGGTTCTGCATGTGAGGCCTCCTGGCGTTGGGTGGTCGATGGCGCCGACTGTTCGGGGACATGGCGTCCCCATGCGGCTGCTCTCAGCCTCACTGTCCGACCGACGCGTCGCCCCGGCCAAAGAGCCGGGTTTGCCCAGGGGCTACTCGGTCCGTGCAGTAGTACGGTCACAGCGTGCTAGTCGGCCGTGACCTCGAGACCGCGCACCTGGCCGGACTCCTCGAACAGGCTCGTCACGGGTCCTCGGGTAGCCTGGTCGTCCGCGGTGAACCAGGCGTCGGCAAGTCAGCCCTGCTGGAGGAGCTGGTCGCCGGCGCGGGCGAGGCTCGGGTGCTGCGAACCCAGGGCCTCGAGGCCGAGTCGCCCCTGGCGTTCGCGGCACTGCACCGACTGCTGCTTCCAGTCATGCGTCTACGCGAGCAGCTCCCCGACCCACAGGCCCGGGCACTGCGCGTCGCGTTCGGCGAGGAGGACGGCCCCTCGATCGAGCCGTTCCTTGTCGCTGTCGCGACGCTGTCGATGCTGACGGCAGCCGCCGAGGAGAGCACCGTGCTGTGTGTCGTAGAGGACGCGCACTGGCTCGACTCCGCGTCCGCGGACGCGCTGCTGTTCTGTGTACGCCGGCTCGGCGCAGATCGTGTACTTGTGGTGTTCTCGGCCCGCGACGGGGCAGCGAACCCGTTCCGCCCAGACGGCATCGGTGAGCTACAGCTGACCGGGCTCGACCCGGCTGCTGCCCGGGAGCTTCTCGACCAACGCCTGGGAGAGGCGCGCGCGCAGGAGGTCACCGAACGGCTCATCGCGGAGAGCGGCGGCAACCCACTGGCACTGCTGGAACTACCCACCGAGCTCAGCCCCGGTCAGCTCGGAGGGTCCTCGCCACTGCCGACGCAGCTGCACCTCACCACCCGCGTCGAACACGCCTTCCTCGACCGCAGCCTGCTGCTGCCGCCGCCAGTACAGTCGCTGCTGCTGCTCGCGGCCGCCGACGACACCGGCGACCCGGCTGTCCTCCGCCGAGCGGCATTGACCCTCGAGTTGGGCGAGCAGGCTCTGGAGGCCGCCGTCGCCTCCGGACTGCTCATCGCCGACGCAGAGTCGGTGAAGGTGCGACACCCACTCGTGCGCTCGGCGCTCTACCAGGCCGCCACCGGGGAGCAACGCCGAACTGCGCACCGCGCGTTGGCCGATGCCTTGGCCGGTTTCGGAGACTCCGACCGCGAAACCTGGCATCGCGCCGCCGCCGCCGAGGGACCTGACCCCGAGGTCGTGGCGGCACTCGAGGGCCTCGCTTCCCGCGCGGAGCGTCGCGGAGGCTATGCCGCGGCGATGACCGCCTACGAACGAGCCGCGGCCCTGAGCCGTGAGGCGCCGCAGCGTGCCGCGCTGACATTCGCTGCTGCTCGCACTGCCTGGGCCTGCGGGCAGGCCGCCGCGTCCCGGATGCTGCTGTCCACCGCACGGGCTGCCGCCACCGACCCAGTCCTGCTCAGCGACATCGCGCGCCTCAGAGGACACATCGAGGTCAACATCGGCTCAGCGACCGACGCCCACCAGATCTTCATCGACGCCTCTCACGCCGTCCACGACACCGACCCTCTACGTGCCCTGGAGATAGCCGTCGCCGCCGCCATCATGCGCACCTACGCGGTCGACAGCGGCGCCGCCCTTCCATCCGGAGACATCTTCGTGGAGCCCTCGGCGCAGGACACCCCTCGAACCAGCTGCCTCAAGCAGATGCTCGTCGCCATGACTCTGACGACCGAGGAAGACTGGTCCGGCGCCGTCGCTGCCCTCGACTCTGCCCTGTCGAGCGGGGAGGAAGTCGACGACCTCGCCGTGCTGGGGAACCTCGGCAACGCCGCTCTGCAGCTGGGTGATGACGCTGCCCAACAGCACTTCTACACGCTCGCACTCTCGCGAGCCCGGGACCGCGGCGCCGTCACGTCGGTGGTCTACGCACTCCAGCGGCTGTGCTTCGGCAACCTCGTCGCCGGGGACCTCGCCGCCGTGCGCACCAACGCTGAAGAAGCACTCGCGCTGGGGCAGAGCATCGGAGAGCGCGCGATGACTGCCCCTCCGATGGCCTGGCTGACCCTGCTCTCAGCGCTCCAGGACCGCGACGACTACAACACCCGCCTGCGAGACTTGGACGAGGTCGTGGCGGCATACCCGCTGGGCATCCTGACCGACCCCGTGCACGACCTCACCCGCTGGGCCAAGGGAATCCGCGCGGCCAGTGCAGGCGACACCTTCGGCTCCCTTCACCACCTCAGCCAATTCCGACTCCCCGTCCTGGCCCGGATGGCGGCCGTTGAGCGCATCGACGCCGCGGTACGAGGAGGCGAACCCGACGTTGCCCGCCGGTGGATTGAGGAGCTCGCTGGCTTCGCGGAGGCCACTGGCAGGGCGTGGGCCCTGGCCGCAGTCGCATACGGGCGCGCCATGACGACTGGGGAGGCGGACGAAGTGGAGGGTCTGTTCCAGGACGCGCTGTCCCACCACCAACGCGCGGCTCGCCGTCTGGACGAGGCTCGCACCCATCTCGCCTATGGGGAGTGGCTGCGTCGCACCCAGCGTCGTGTCGACGCCCGCCAACACTTGCGGCACGCCCTGGAGACCTTCGGCGACGAGCACGCTGAAACGCTCGTCCGCCGCGCGACCCAGGAGCTGCGCGCCTCCGGCGAGACAGCGCGCAAGCGCGACGTCTCCACCCAGGTGCAGCTCACCCCGATGGAGCTCAAGGTCGCCCAACTCGTGGCCTCCGGGCTCTCCAACAAGGACGTCGCCGCCCAGATCTGGGTGTCCCCACGCACCGTGGCCTTTCACTTGCGCAACGTCTTCGCAAAGGCAGGAGTCACCTCTCGCGGTGAGCTCGCCCAGCTCGAGCTCAGCTAGGCGCCACCCGCGAGAAATGCACCCTGGCGGTGTCGGCGCACCTGCTGCGCGACGTCTTCATCGACCAGGTCGGCGTTCAGGGCGATGGCGGCCGCGGACCCTTCGCCAGCGGCGGCGATGACCTGGGCGCGCGGGTTCCCCGTGTTACCGGCCACCCACACCCCGGACACGCTCGTCGCCCCCGTGCTGTCCGCCGTGACCCAACCGTCGGTGTCGACGGCGCAACCCAGGTCGACCAGGAGGTCGGCGTTCGGCACGAACCGCGGCCGCACGAACACCGCCGCCCGCTCCACCACGCTGCCGTGCGCCAGCTCGAGACCACGGAGCTCGTCGTCCTCCACGACGACCCGTGTCACCAGCCCATCGACCACCCCCACCCCGCGAGCGGCGAGCTGCTCGCGCTGCACCTCGCTGAGGTCGAGCGTGTGGGCGAAGTACACGACATCGCCGGACCACTGTGCGATGAGCAGCACATGGGCGACCGACTCAATTGACCCGCCCAGCACACCGAGCGGCTGGTCGCGCACCTCGTAGCCGTGGCAGTACGGACAGTGCAAGACGTCGCGGCCCCACCGCTCCCACAGCCCCGGGATGTCCGGTAGCTCATCACGCAGGCCCGTGGCGACCACGAGCCGTCGGGCGATCAACCGGTCCCCGTTCTCGAGGAGCACCTCGAACCACGAGGGGACGGTACCCGAGACTGCCGAAACGGTGCCGGTGATCAGTTCGCCGCCGTAGGCCCTTACCTCGGCACGCCCCGTGGCGAGGAGCTCGCGCGGCGGCAGGCCGTCGCGGGACAGGTAGCCGTGCATATGCGCGGCGGGGGCGTTGCGTGGTTTCCCAGCGTCGACCACGGCCACATTGCGGCGCGCCCTGGCGAGCACGAGCGCCGCCGAAAGGCCGGCCGCGCCGCCGCCGATGACCACCACGTCGTACCCGCCCATGGCAGCGAGACTGCACCCGAGGATCGCCTCGTGGCAACCGGTGTGGCTGCGGCCCAGCCCACTGCGTCCGGCAGTGCGGCAGCTGGCCGCACCCGTAGTTCCAGACGGCCCGATCCTGGAGGCCGTGGCCTGACGATCCCGGCCATCTGACCGGGGTGAGCAAACCCATCTCGGTCCACGCTCAACAGCAGACACCACTTCTGTGAGAGCGAGACCGTCATGAGCGTCGACATCCACCCCGCCAGCCACCGAGATGACACCGCTGCACCGTCCATCGAGGCGAAGATCGGACCAATAGCCCGCATCATCGCCGGGTCCCTCGCTGCCGGTGCCGTGGCCGCTCTGGTGCTCGCCCTCGTCGTCTTCGCCGGCGGCACCGAGAGCGTCATCACCGGCTCGATGCTCACCGGCTTCGGGTTCGGGTGGGCGCTGATCGCGGCGCTCACCAGCCGCTTCACCACCCGGCCGCAGCGCTGGGCGTTCGTCCCGGCCGCCGTGATGGGCGCCACCGGCGTCGCGCTCGTCGTGTTCGCCCCCGGATATGACGCCCTGACCCGGCTGAGCTGGGTGTGGCCGCCGGTCGTGCTGGCGATGGCGGTGTGGATGTTCGTCCAGGTCCGTCGGGCCGTGACCGGCCCCGAACGCTGGATGCTCATCCCCGTCGTGGCCGTCCTCGGGCTCGCCTCCGTCGGCGCCACCTACGAGAACATCGCAGAACGCAGTGACCAGGGCACCTACCCCCCCACCGGCGCGATCTACCAGGTCAACGGCCACCGGATGCACCTGGACTGCCACGGCAACGGCGGCCCCACCGTCGTTCTGTTCAACGGCCTGGGCGAGACCTCCGCCACCTGGGCCAGGATCGCCGGCCCGGTCGACCAGACCACCCGCGTCTGCGCCTACGACCGCCCCGGACAGGGCTGGAGCGAGGAGACCACACATCCCCAGGACGGAGTGGCCGCCGCCAAGGACCTGCACACCCTGCTCGCGATGGCCGGCGAGACCGGCCCCTTCGTGCTGGTCGGACACTCGACCGGCGGCACCTACGCCATGACCTACGCCGCCCGGTACCCCGAGCAGGCCGCCGCCATGGTGCTCCTGGACAGCTCCAGCCCCTACCAGTTCACCAAGGTCGCCGCCTACCCCGGCCAGTACGCCCTCATGCGGCGCGGCCTCGCGCTGCTGCCCACGCTGGCCCGCCTCGGTGTGTCCCGACTGGCCCCCGCCCCAGACCTGCCCGCCCCGGCGGGTGCCCAGGTCCAAGCGCTGACGTCGACGGCGAAGTCCGCCAGGAACGGACGTGACGAGATCTCCATGGCTCCCCGCGTCTTCGCCCAGGCTCAAGCACTCACCACGCTCGGCAACCGGCCGCTCGCGGTGCTCACTACCTCCGAGTCCCTCACCGGCGCCGGCTGGTCAGACGCCCAGAACCAGCTCGCCGGACTCTCCACCAACAGTGTCCACCGCACCGTGGACTCCACCCACGCCGGACTCGTCGTCGACAAGGCACCTGCAGCCGCGGCAGTCCGAGCCGTCAACGAGGTCCTCTCCGCAGTCCGCACCGGCACCCCCATGGAGCAGAAGTGACCACACACCCACCCGGCAGCGCACCCGACCGAACCAGCCCCACCCCAACCCGAGGAGTTCCGATGTCCCACACCGCCCAGCCCAGCCCCGCGGCCGCCCACCACGGCCCGCACCCCGCAGCTCATGACGAGCCAGCCCACGAGGACAGCGGTCCGAAGAAGTCCTGGGCACTGCTGGCCATCGCCTTGGCCGCGCAGATCCTGGTCGTCCTCGACATCTCGGTGGTCAACACGGCCCTGCCCTCCATCGGCAGCGCGCTGCACCTCCAAGGCGGGCAGTTGTCGTGGCTGGTCACCGCCTACCTGATGATGTCCGGCGGCGGCCTGCTCCTGGGTGGCCGCGTCGCCGACCTGCTCTCACGGCGCCGTGTGTTCCTGACCGGGCTAGGCCTGTTCACTGTCGCCTCCCTGGTCAGCGGGTTCGCCGACACTGGCGGCCAGCTCATCGCGGCCCGCGCCGTCCAGGGGCTGTCCGCCGCGCTGCTCACGCCCTCTGCGCTCTCGCTGATCATGACCACCTACGCCGGCACCCAGCGCAGGACCGCACTCGCCATGTGGGGTGCCGTCGGCAGCCTCGGCGTCGCAGCTGGAGTGCTCCTCGGCGGCGCCCTGACCACCTGGGCCGGCTGGCAGGCCATCTTCTGGATCAACGTCCCCATCGGCATCGTCGCCCTGCTCGTCGGACGCCACATCATCGCCAAGGACACCACGCCGCGACCCGGCATCCGCGACTTTGACCTCCCGGGCGCCGCAACTGTCGTCGGCGGGCTCGCCACGCTCATCTACGGGGTCAACGGCACCACGACCCACGGCTGGGCCTCCGCCCACACTGTGACCTCGCTGGCCATCTCGGCGGTCCTGCTCGGCGCCTTCCTCAAGCTCGAACAGCGTGCCTCCAAGCCCCTGTTTCCGCCGCACATCTGGAAGCTTCAGGCCCTCGTCTCCGGCACCACGGTGATGCTCGGTGTGACCGGCATCCTGGTCGGCACCGTCTTCCTGACCTCGATCTTCCTCCAGACGGTGCTCGGGTTCACTGCCCTGGAGACCGGGGTCGGGTTCCTGCCGTTCGCGTTCGCCATCACCGCCGGCACCGTGGTCGCCAAGCACCTGCTGGGCCACCTGTCCCCGCGCGTCATCGCGACCGTCGGACTGCTGATCACCGTCGCCTCGTCGGTGTGGTTGTCCACCGCTGGCAGCGACGCGCACTTCGCGACCGAGATTCTTCCCGGGCTCTCCGTGCTGGGTCTCGGAGTCGGCATGGTGTTCGTGCCCGTCTCGGTGACCTCGATGGCCGGCATCCCGGCCTCCCACGCCGGAGTCGCCTCGGGGTTCCTGATGACCGGCCACGAGATCGGCGCCGCGCTCGGTGTCGCCGTCCTGTCCGCGGTCGCCAGCAGCGCCGGCTCGCTGGTCACCGCGACCGGTGCCGCGGACGCCTTCTCGGCCGGGTTCATCGGCGCCGCCGTCATGGGTGCCGTCTTCGCGGTCTTCGCGCTGCTGCGGATGCCCGCGACCCGCGTGACCGGCGGCGGTGGCCACATGCACATGCACTGAGCGCACAAGTCACCTGCAGCACCTCATGGTCCTCCACGTGTACAACGACGTGGAGGACCATGAACACCGTCCATCGCCCCCGGGCCAGGCACCTCGCCCGGGCCAGCGGGGGCGTCTGCACCGGACTGCCCCAGGGCTGGTGCGGACCGCACGTCATTTGCAAGCCAACCGACCGGGCCCGACCACTTCTGAGCAGCCCCGGAACTACCCAGGCAACTGGCTTCGCTGCGGACGGAGGCGACGACGTCGAGGGTCGCCGTGGGTGGTGCCGGCGGCGTACGCCGTTTCCATCGTCAAGGCCAGGGTCGTGGAAGTCGTGGTGAAGACGGTTGCTCGACATGGTGGCGAGGTGTAGGCAGGTAAGCCTCGGGGAGAGGGAGTCCAGCATGAGCCGTGGAGATGCCCCGGAGTCGCTCGAACCGTTCGTGCAGGTATCAGTCTCTGCGTCGCGGGAGGTCCCCAAGGGTGACCACGTCGAGGTTGCCGTGGTGGGCGGGGGGCAGGCCGGGCTGGCCATCGGGTTCTTTCTGGCACGTCAGGGCCGTCGGTTCCTGATCCTCGATGCCGCCGACTCCGTGGGGGCGGCATGGGCGGACCGGTGGGATTCGCTTGCCCTGTTCACGCCGAGCCGATTTGATGCACTACCGGGGCTCAGCTTTCCGGGGGATCCCGATGGCTACCCGACTCGTGACGAGGTGGTCGCATATCTGAGGACGTATGCGGAGACCTACGAGCTCCCGCTGGTCTTGGACAGTGCCGTCAGATCGCTGACCCAGATCGATGACGGGTTTCAGCTCGAGTGCAGTGGCAGGACAGTGCGGGCCGACCAGGTCGTCGTGGCGACCGGCCCTTTCCAGCAGCGGGTTACGCCGGCGCTGGCCGGTCAGCTCGGTCCTGGGGTCTTCCAGACGCACAGCACGGGGTACCGGCACCCGCGGAACATCCCGCCCGGGACCGTGCTGGTTGTCGGTGGCGGCAACACCGGCTTCCAGATCGCGGCGGAGCTCACCGGCACACACGCGGTCCACCTCTCGGTCGGCTCACGGCAGACGCCGCTGCCCCAGAAGGTTTGGGGGCGCGACTTGTTCTGGTGGCTCACCAAGACGGGGTTGCTCGGCATGAGTGTCAATTCACGTCTCGGGCGCCGGCTGAGCGGGCGGGAGACACTGATCGGCTCAAGCCCAAAGCAGCTCAGGCGTCTCGGTGTCGATCTGCATCCGAGAGCCGTGAGCGCGTCGAACGACAGTGCGAGCTTCGCTGACGGCACCCAGCTCCGCGTCGATGCAGTTGTCTGGGCCACCGGGTACCAGCCCGATTACTCCTGGATCGAGGCCCCGGTACTAGATGCCGCAGGACGGGTCCGCCACCACAGGGGGGTAACCGATGTGCCCGGACTCTTCTTTCTCGGCCTGTCTTGGCAACACACCCGCGGCTCAGCGTTGCTCGGCTGGGTGAAGGACGACGCCGAGTACCTCGCGACACAGATCCAGACCCGGGCCGACAGCCGGAAACGGCGGCCAGATGCAGCCAATCGTGCACACCCGAACGCGGGAGAAAGCCAGGAGGAACCCGATCATGTCGGACCAGAATGACCACAGCGACCACCCCGAGAGTGAGAATCGCGGGAACTTCGCCACCGACATCCGTGACCTTCCAGAGTCCCGACCATCCGAGGTCGTTGTTCTCGCAGACGGGGAGGAGTTCGACCTGGGTATCGCTCCGATGGTCAAACGGTTGGGCGATGCGACGGTGCGGATGCTTGCCTACAACGGGTCGGTGCCCGGGCCCACCCTGCGCGTCCAGCAGGGCTCGGAAGTGGTCATCAACGTGACCAACGAGGCCGACACCGAGGCGACCGTGCACTGGCACGGGCTGCGGTTGGAGAACGCCTATGACGGGACGCACGAGACCCAGACACCGATGCAGGTGGGTGAGAGCTTCAGCTACCGGCTGCAGTTCCACGATCCCGGCCTCTACTGGTACCACCCGCACATCCGTGAGGACTACGGCCAGGAGATGGGCCTGTACGGCAACATCGTGGTCGTCCCGTCGGACCCGGACTACTGGCCCCCGGTGAACCGGGAGGAGCTGCTCACGCTCGATGACGTGCTGCTCGAGAACGGTCAGATCGCGTCGTTCAGCCGCACCGAGACGACGTATGTGGCGATGGGGCGGTTCGGCAACACCATGCTCATCGGCGGTGACGTCGCCGCTGAACTGTCGGCCGACCTCGGGGAGGTGGTGCGCTTCTACTTGACCAACACCGCCAACACGCGCGTCTTCAACGTGGGCTTCGACACGGCCCGGATGAAGCTCGTTGGCGGTGACAGCGGCCGGGTCGAGCACGAAGCCTTCGTGACCGAGGTGATGCTCGCGCCGTCGGAGCGGATCGTCGTCGACGTCCTGTTCGACCAACCGGGGAGGGTGGTCCTCGAGCACCGGCACCCAGAGCGCACCTACCCCCTCGCATCGGTCACTGTTGGCGAGGCCCCGGCCGAGCCGGAGTTGAGCAAGCAGTTCGAGTTGCTTCGCACCAACGCCGACATGACCGCTGAACGGGATCGGCTGGACCAGTACCGCAATGTGGCACCGGACAAGACGCTCGCGTTCGTCGCCGAAATGGACATGGGTGTGCCCGAGGGCCCGGTCGTCTACTCCTGCCCTATGCACCCTGAGGTGGTCAGCGCGGATGAGGGAACCTGCCCTAACTGCGGGATGAAGCTGCTAGCGGTCTCCGTCGCCCTCACCTACACCTGCCCGATGCACTCCGAAGTGATCACCGCCGAGCAAGGCCGATGTCCGCACTGCGGCATGAAGCTGGTAGCCGTTGCTGCCACCTACACCTGCCCGATGCATCCCGACGTAGTGAGCGACTCACCCGACCGCTGCCCTCAATGCGGGATGAAGCTGATGCCGTCGCAACTCATCAACCAGGCCCAAGAAAACCACGGGGACGAACCCAGCCACGACCACCACCACGCGACCGACCAGCAGCACGGCGCCGCGGGCGATCACAGGCATGAGGAGACTGGTGGCATCGAGTGGGAAGACGACATGGTCGACGTCAACCGGATCACCACACCGGCCAACATGCGCTGGAAGCTCGTTGACCGCAGCACGGGCGGGGAGAACCATGCGATCGACTGGCACTTCAAGGTCGGCGATCAGGTGAAGATTCGGTTGGTCAACGAAATGGACTCCGACCACCCCATGCACCACCCGTTCCACATCCACGGCGCGGGTCGCTTCCTTGTCATGAGCCGCGACGAGACCGTCGAGTCCAATCTCGTCTGGAAGGACACTGTTCTCGTGCGCACCGGCGAAACCGTCGACATCCTCCTCGACGTGACCAACCCGGGTCTCTGGATGGCGCACTGTCACATCGCCGAGCACCACGAGAGCGGAATGATGTTCAGCTTCACCGTCGACCCCTAGCCCGTAGCGACCGATCCACGCTCATGTCTGCACCTCGGCCAGCATCGTCGCGACCCGGTCGCCGCTAGTGTGGGCTGATGTCTAACCGGGGTGACGTGCCTCGTCACCATGCGTCCACGCGCGCGCTGACGGAGGACACGGGCCACCGGGGCCTGCGGGTGCCGCTGGTCGCTGGGGCAGTTATCGGTGTGGCCCAGGCTGCCACCCCGTTCGCCTTCTGGTGGCTTGCTCCGGCCACGGTCTACGCCCTCGGACTGGTCTTCATCGCTGCCGTCTACATCGGGTTCAGCGTGGCCGACGGACGCTGGAAGGTCATCGCAGCCGAGGTCGCCGTCGCCACGGTCTTCGTCGTTGTCGCCGCCGCCGCCATCACCGGACCAGCCTGGCTCTTGGCCGCCGGACTCGCCGGCCACGGCCTCAAAGACCTCTGGCAACACCGCACACAGTTTGTCACCGGCACCCGGTGGTGGCCGCCATTCTGCGCAGCCGTGGACTTCGTCGTCGCCGCGATCCTCGTCATCGCGTTAGCAGCAGGTGCAGACCTGAGTTGAAGTTCAAAACGCGGGAGCTCTTGTGACTGGTGCTACCGACAGCGCCGTCTGGTCGTCGTCCCGTGGATCGCCGCATTGGCGGCGGCCTTCGCGCTCGCGAGCTCGTTCGGCGGGGAGACCAAGCAGGACGCTCGCACTAGGACTCGGGGTCGGCATGGCCTTCGTCGCCGTCTCCGTCACCGCGATGGCCGGCATCCCGGCGCAGCACGCGGCGTGGCGTCCGGATCCCTCATGACCGGCCATGAGGTCGGCGCGGCCCTTGGCGTCGCCTTGCTGCTCGCAATCATGGCGTTCGTCAAGATGCCGTCCACCCACGTAACCGGCGGAGGCGGAAACCTGCACATGCATTGACCGGCGCCGATCTACAGGACAACGTAAGTATGCAACGAATGCCGGTCGGACCGGCCCCCTCAGAAAGAAGAAAGCCCATGAACGCGATCGTCCAAGACACCTACGGAAAAGCGGATGTTCTCGAACTCCAGGACATCGACAAGCCCGTGCAGGACACGTACGGCTCCGCCGATGTCCAGACCGCTACGGGGTGCACACGATGAAGGTCTGCATCGTCGGAGCGTCCGGCAAACTCGGGCAGTACATGGTGCAGCACGCGTTGGATCGGGGCTACGAGGTGGTCGGCGTGTGCCGGCAGGAAAGCGTGGAGAAACTCGACCGGTTCAAGGGGCGTATCACCGTGATCCCGGGAGCAACGGACGACCCCGAGGTCATCAAGCGCGCCGTCGCGGGGTGCGACGGGGTACTCGTCGTGATGACCCCGGTTGGCGTCAACGGGTACTCGACGGGAACGACCCAAGCGGTGCTCGACTACGCACCTCCGGGCGCGCGCCTTGTGTTCTCGTGCGGGTGGCACATCACCCGCGACGGCCAGGACGTGTACTCGTGGAAGCTCAAGGTGATGGTGAACCTCTTCGGCCGGCTTGCGCGACTCGCTCGAAAGGTCGACCTCGACGACCAGGTAGAGGCATGCCGCCGGGTGTTTGCCAGCGACACCCGGTGGACAGTCGTGCGCGGCAGCGACCTCGAGGAGGGCGAAAGCCAGGGCCTGCCCGTGTGGAGCGAGCACGTAGGCGATCCAATCCTGGCGAGCAACCTCACGCGTCGAGTGGACTTTGCCCTGTTCATGGTGGAGGCCCTCGAGAACGACGAGCTCGTCCATGAGGCCCCGGCGATCGTCGGCCGCGAGACGCCCTCGGCACTCGCCCACGCCGCCAGAGAATGAACTCCTCACTGGGCGAGGGTTCTCCAGAGCAGAAGACCCCGGACAGCTCTCTTCCCAAGGCACGCTGAGAAAATGACCAACGAGCCCGGCACCACCCCACGCCACATCGCCATCCTGCTATTCGACGGCGTCGAAGAGCTCGACGCCGTCGGCCCGTGGGAAGTACTGGCCCACTGGACCCGCAACCACCCAGACGACGGCTGGGCCGTGTCCTGCATGTCCCACGACGGTCGACCGGTGACCGCAGCCAAAGGCCTGGTTCTAGGCGCACACCACGCCATCGCGGACGCACCACCCCTGCAGGTGCTCATATACCCAGGCGGCGAAGGCACCCGGAGGCTCCTGCGCGACCCCAAACACCTCGAGTGGGTCCGCACCCAACGCGCGACCGTCCCGTTGATGACCAGTGTCTGCACTGGCGCTCTGGTCTACGCTGCGGCCGGTCTGCTCCGCGAGAGGCCGGCGACGACCTACTGGGCTGCGATGGACGAGCTGCGCGGGCTTGACCCAACCGTGCAAGTCCGCCCAGCCGACCGCTGGGTCGACGACGGCGACCTCATCACCTCTTCCGGCGTCAGCGCCGGTATCGACATGGCACTGCACCTGGTCGCTCGCCTCGCCGCCCCCGAACGGGCCCGGCAAGTCCGGCGCGGCATCCAGTACGACCCCGAACCACCCATCTGACAAGGAAGACGTCATGCGTTGCATCGACGCCAGCACCTACGACCCTCAGCGCCCTGGGCGTCGATCGACATCGCCGAACCGGGCGACGAACACGTCGCCCACCCAGCACCCGAGGCCCGGATTCTCGTTATCGAGAATCCGCAGTAGGTAGCCCGCCGGCCCGGGCCCGACAGATGTCCATTTGCCCAATGCGGCGAACCCGATCGCCGCTCGCGTGATTCATCGTTGACTCGTCCCGGTGCACCCGTCCGGTGGCGATCCCGGGACTGGGGCAACATAGGGTTCAGCCACGCGTGATGCCGTCCGTCTGTAGCGCCGACGCTTGCACTCTCCCTATTGCGTATTGGCGGGCGATACCTACCCGCCCGCTCCAAGCGTGAAAGTGCACCCTGCCGATGTTTGTGGTGATGTCGAAGAAGTCCCGGCGGGGACGATTCGGGACACGGGGGAGTCGCGCCGCCGTTTGGGCGTGATTCGACTCAACGCGAAGCGAGTTCATGACAGTCACAGGCGGAGTGACGCACCTGGTCAACGCTCTACTTGCGGCAGGCGAGGGCGCTTGCTGCACACCGACCGGTGACGCTCTATTTCTTCGCGCCTGGCCCCGCGTGGGTATCGAGTGCCGACGTGTCTTCACCGGTCCGTGCGTGAACCCGCAGGCGCTTCGGGTAGCGCGCCCTCAACTCGGCACGAGCGTTCAACTCGTGGCATGAGCGCATTTGCAAACGTGACGAATGCATGGCGACCGTCTCTCTTTGGACATCCCCGGTGGTGTTGGCTTGCTCAGGGGGTGATGACGATCTGGCCGCGGACCTTGCCCGCCTCGAGTCGGCGATGAGGACGTTCGACCTGCTCGTGACGCCGGCCGCGTCCAACGCGCGCAGGGCGGTCAGCCCGGAGATGGGACATGGCAGCCGCCTCTTCGAATGAGAGGTTCTCGGGCTTGTGGTTGAGGTTGTCCTCGCGGGCGAGGGCGTACTCGGCGAATGAGCCCTTCGCGATGCCGAAGACCTCATCGCCGACGTCGAACCGGGTGACCCCGTCGCCGATGGCTGCGACGGTCCCGGCGACGTCCTGGCCCGGAACCGGGTGCTTCGGTTTGAGCAGCCCGAAGCCCACCAGACGCATCAGGTAGGGCTCTCCGGTCATGACATGGAGCACGCCGCGGGCGATTCCTGCTGCTTGCACTCTGACGAGGACTTCGCGATCACCTGGCGTCGGTGCTTCGATGTCGCGGAGCCGCAGTACATCGGCCGATCCATACTTGTCCTGGGTGATCGCCTTCATGGCCGTCCTCCTTGGCGTTGCGCAAGTTTCACTATCCCGCTTCTAGTTCTCCACGGGTTGGCATGTGGGCCAGCAGTCGATAACGATGCGAAGACCGAAGTCGGTTGCTGCCCACTCGTCCGGAACCGGCACCACATCAACTGGTCCCGGCACCGTCACGGCCACGGTTGCCACGCGATTGGCCCTGGAGTTCAAGACTGTGGAGAGCTGGACCTGGCAATAGGGGTCTCAACCAGCATTCTGGAGGTCGTCCAGGCAGACCTGATGGCGGGCGGACGCGCGCGTTAGTCAGG
>CAWIPS010000003.1:0-134949 GCA_963837995.1 uncultured Actinomycetota bacterium | reverse complement strand
AGCCTGCCGCGTCGCCGAACACCGACGACTCACCTGACCACCACCGACCGAAACCCGAAGACACCCCCAGGAGGCCCACCATGACCCACCGCTAACAACTACGCTGGCAATCGCCCAGGTAAGGAATTCGGTCGCGCGACTCTGGGGAATTTCGGTGGGCGGCATCAGAGCCCAGCCTCGATCCGCGATGCGCGGGCGGCGGCGTCGCGGGCGGCCTTGGTGGTGGAGTGCACCCAGATCACCCGGTAGCCATCGACGGAGGGTGCGGGGGCTTGGAAGGTCCGCCAGACCCGGTCCGGATCGGCAGCACGCGCACCGGGTGCGCGGCGGGCCTCGGCCCAGACCGGTGCGTGGGTCTGGGCCCAGTTCCGGAACCAGGTGTCCTCGGTGCGGCCGTGCGGCACGATCGTGACGAACCGCCCGCCCTGGCTGGCGATGTGGCGCATGGCTTGTTGGGAGCACAGCTTGCTGTCCGCGACGTAGAGAAACCCCGGGTGGCCGACCAGCGCGTGTAGTTCGTCCCAGGTCGGGATGTGGGTGAGGTCGTCGACGGTGTTGCCGTCCGCGACCCGGTAGGCGATCGGGACCGCCCCGTCGGCGCAGATCGTCAGGATGAACAGCAGCTGCTTCAGGTCGGGGCGGTGGTCCTTGTTGTGACCGTGCCGGATCGCCGGGGTCGGCTGCCCGCCGCGCTTGCGGCCGTCGGCGTCGGGGTAGTTCCCGGTCACGGTGACGGTCGTGGAGTCGTTGTGCAGCTGGGAGGTTTCGATGCCGAACTCGCGGATAACCCCCAAGACGGTGGCGGTGATCAGGCTCGCCCGGTCAGTATCGAAGAGCCGGTCCAGCATCCGGCCGACCCGGTCGTCGTTGAGCAGTTCCACCTCTCCGGGGGCGAGCCCGAGGACGGCCGGATCGTAGGGGGCTGCCCACTCGTTGAGGGCGTAGACCGGTCGGTGCCCGGCCACGATGTTGGCGACCACCGCTGCGATCACCGTCGCTGGGGCCAGCCGCAGCCTCGGGTCGTCGCTGGGCAGGTAGGTCTGCAACTGCTCCGCCAGGCCCATCCGGTCGAACAGGAAGTTCACGATCGGCAGGCAGCCCAGCCGCCGGCTGACCAACTTGAACGGCTCCGCTGAGGTCATCCGGCTCCTCCTTGACGGCACCCCCGATGTCGGTCAGCATAAATACTGACCGACGTCTGATCGGGGATGTCGCAAGCCAAGGAAGGTGTGTCGTGCCAACTCGACTCGAACGCTACGAACGCTCCTACCGGGCGATCGCCGACCAGCTGGCCGCCGAGCTCGCCACCATCGGGTTCATCAGCCCGGGCAGCGTCGTGAGCCGCTACACCTCCTGCGGCAAGCCGGGCTGCCGCTGCCAAGCCGACCCACCGCAACGCCACGGGCCCTACTACCAATGGAGCCGGGCCGTCGCGGGCAAGACCGTCAGCCGCCGTCTCAGCGAAGCCGAGGCGCAGCTCTACCAGGACTGGATCGCCAACCGCCGCCGCATCGAACAGCTCATCGCCCAGATGGAGCAGACCTCAGCAGCCGCAGCCGAGCTGCTCCTACGTCAAACAGCGCCGACGAACCCCCGCCGGACAGCGAAGCCCTGACCACGCAAAGTGGGGGGCCAAATGGTCATCGAGAAGTGCGGAACGTCAGGTAGATCGGGTGCTCCACGTTTTAGATTCTGTCAGTCTGTCCGTCCGACTGACAGAATCGAGCTAGTCACTTCGCAGCTTCGTCACCTGGTCCATACGGGTGATTGACCGTTCAAAAACCCCTGAATAGGATTCGCATCGAGTGGGATGAGCTTGACGGTCGCCGGGGGGGCGAAGACCCAAGCTCACCATGAGCCGTCCACGGCCTCCCTGAGAGCCGTGGACGGCTCGTCCGTGTGGGCGAGAGGGGGTGCAGTCGTCGTTGGCTGGTCCCCGGCAGACCCCTCGCCGGACGGCAAGAGGGTCCTGGTGAGGTCGGGGCGGGTTTGCGAGGTTGCTGCTCACGGACAACGTGTCAAGCGACCACGACGCGCCAGTACACAAGGAACACGCCCGGCGAAGTGGCGTGTCTATTCCGGGAGGTGTGCAGCGGGCCACGGTTCACGTGCGTCGGAACCACCCATATGGGGAACGGCTGCCGGGATTGCTTGGAACTTGGTCAGGCACCCGAACTCGGGCCATGGTCGGGCACACTGGCGGGGTGCGTCTGTCAACACGATCCCTGCACTGCCTGTCCGTGACGTGGCTGCCGCGGCGGCGCACTTTGCTAGCCGTTTCAGGTTCTCGGCCGTGCACCAAGACGAGACGTTCGCTGCGGTGGTCCGCGACGACTCGCGCATCCACCTTTGGCGGGCGGACGACGCCGGCTGGCGGCTCCGACCGGTTGAGGACCTCCAGGACTCCCCCGTCCGCACCGGCGCGGAGGACTTTCTCGCCGGGACCGCGAGTTGCCGGATCGAGGTCGACACCGTCACGTTGGTCGACGAGCTCTATGCCGAGCTCGCCGCCGCCGACGTGCTGCACCACCCCAAGGATCGGGGCAGTCCGGTCGACACCGACTTCGGCACTCGCGAATTCGCCACTCTGGACCTCGACGGCAACCTGATCGAGTTCTATCACTGGCGGTAGCGCCGGCCCCTTGTTGACTCTTCGACTCGGGCCTGACTTGCCGACGCGAGGCTTCTGGGTCCTCCCGAAGGGACCCAGGCGAGCATTGCACGGTCACCAGGCCGCGGAGTCTCCTCACAAAGTCCACTGCGGCGGCATCGCGCATCTTCCGCGCTGTCAAATCTGAAGACCCATGTGCGTAACGGTGCTGATGCCCGCAAGGGGAACCGTGTCCGGGGCCGCTCGATTGACCCAGCGACAGCCCGCTCGGCGTCCCGGAACGGGATCCCGCTGCGTAACGATCGACGCGGCCGTGGCCTCGGCGTCTGCGAGCCCGGCTCTGCTCCGGTGGTGGTTCGGCCTGCGGGACGGGGCGCGCCTCCCGATGTCGTGCGAGCCAGTCGGCGTTCGGGTCGCATGCGGAGCCGCGTCAAACCACCCCGATGGGGCGTGCCCGGGACCGGCCTCCTCCGGCCCAGGAGGCCGGGCGATCGTGCTTGTCAGGGAGCCAGGCGCCCCACCCGTCAGCCGTGTTGATCGAGGTCTAGGGGACGAATGCGGGGAGGACGGCGTCGACGATGCGCTGTCCGAAGTCGGCGTCCAGTGGCCCCCCAGAGAGCAGCAGGCGGTGGTAGACGGGCCCGAACAGGAGTTCGTGGAGGAAGGCCGGGTCCGTGTCCGCTCGGAGCTCGGCCCTGTCGATGCCGAACTTAACGATCTCGCCGACGCGGCGCACGCGAAGGTCCACGACGTGCTCCCTGAAAGCCCCGGCGAGCTGCGGGTCGGTGGCGACGTCAGAGGCCAGGCCCTTCATGACCCGGCCCATGTCTGTGTCGCGAAGCAGCGCCACTGCGGTGTCGATGAGCCCGATGAGGTGCGCTCGGGTGTCACCCTCCTGCTCGGTGGCCACGACCTCCTGGGTCATCTCGAGCACCACGGCCAGGGCGAGGTCCTGCTTGGAGCGGTAGCGCCGGTAGATGGTCGTTTTCGCGACCCCGCTCCGTGCGGCTGCGCCTTCGATGGTCAGTCCTCGCACTCCCGAGTCGGCGAGTATCTCGCGCGCTGCGACGAGGATGGCGTCGCTGGTGTTCGCACGCCCATGCGTGGCTTCGGACACGCTCTCTCCCTTCGTCGGCTGGCGCTGGCACTGTAGCCCGGCCACCGGGTCAGTCGGCGGCCATGCGGTGGCCAGCTGTCCCGGAGACGAGCTCGGACCAGACGGTCCGTTGCGCGCGGCCGCTACTGGGCGCCGGCTGGGACGCGTCGTCGGGCAGAGCTCCTGACACGACCTCATCCATCACAGACCCCGGGGACGGCGACCTTGGCGAAGAGGTGCGGGGAGGACTCGGTTCCTGCGGGGTAGCGGCCGATGCGCCTCTGGAACTCCGGAGAGCTCAGCGCGTCTCGCAGCGCGGAGCTCGACTCCCAGACGGCGACGTTGATGAAGGTCGTGCTCCCACCGATCCCGCGATACAGCTGCGTCGTGATGTACCCGGGCCGGCCGCTCATGTACTCGCCGTCGGACTGCCAGGCCCGCACGAACGCGTCTGCATCGTCCGGAGCGACGTGGAAGGTGTTGACGAGAGTGACCGGCTCGACCTGCTCGGCGAGCTGCTTGCCGAACGGGACCCGGTGGTCCGTCTCCTGATGCGCAACCATGATCATCCCTTCTGCCGGCACCTGACGTGACCGGCTCAGCTCGCGCCTGTCGCGAGCCAGTCCTCGAAGCTGGTCGGTGTGAGCCGTGCGCCCTCGCCGGGCAGCAGGACCTCGCCGGCCATGTCCACGCCGAAGGTGCCGCGCCAGGTGGGGACGAGCGCGATCCGCTGTCCACGCGCCTCGAGCGTGCGCCGCGCCATGTCCACGAGGTCCTCCATCTGCGGCCCCGCGAACTCGATCGTCGAGAGCAAGGGCACATCGGCGGACACGTCGACCAGAAGCCGCCCCACGTCCGCGGGTGCACTGGGCTGGACGAGGAGTGGGGCAACGGGGGCCACGCCGTCCCGCGCGGCACGCCGCGCGAACTGGGCAGCGAAGTCGTGGAGCTGGGTGGAGCGGACCACGGTCCAGGGCACCGGCCCGCCGACGACCCGGCGTTCCTGCTCTCGCTTGCCGGCATGGTGCAGGACGCGTTGGTCGCAGTCGATCCCCACCACGGAGAGCACCACGTGGTGCCGCACGCCCGCCCGCCGCTCGGCTGCAAGCAGGTTTGCCGTGGTGGTGCCGAAGAACTCACGGAGGTCGTTCCCGTCGGCGGGTGCTGTGTTGAGGCAGTCGACCACCGCGTCGACACCCTCCAGTGCGGCCTCCAGCCCGACACCGCTGTACGCATCGATCCCGTGGCTCCGGCTGATCCCGACAGCGTCGTGTTCCCGATTGGTTGAGCGCTCCGATCACCGAACGTCCGATCAGCCCGGTCGCCGGGGCCACGGCGATGCGCCCGGTCACGGCTCGGTGAGGAAGTCGACCAGGGCGGGACCGACGACGTCGGGCCGCTCGGCCTGCGGATAGTGCCCGGCCTCGGGCACCATCAGCACGGTTCCGCCGAGCCGGTCGGCGACGTGCTGTGCCTCGGCCTTGGGGTCGGGGAAGTCCGGGTCCCCCTCGCCCATCACGACGAGAGTCCGGGTCCGCACTTCGTCGAGGCGTGCTTCGGCGGGCGCGTGGCTGGTCCGGGTGGTGGCGGTGAAGGCGCGCGCGTGGCCCGGCACCTTGAGGCTCGCCGCGATGGCGGCGCGGTGTTCCTCGAAATCCGCGGGACGTCGACCAGGCGAGAGGTTGCGCAGGTAGGACGTCCATACCCGCCTGGCCCAAGGTCCGCTCATCGCGACCCGGAACGCGGCCGCTAGGAGCGGGTTCATCGGCACGTTGCGGACGAACGGACCGATCAGCACGAGCCCGGAGACTGCGGCCGGCCGTTCGGCGGCCGCCCACACCGCGGCGCCCGCGGACATCGAGTTCCCGACCAGCACGGCGGAGTCCCCGCCGAGCTCGTCGACCAGCGCCAGGGCGTCGGTCCCGGCGGCGACGTCGTCATAGCTGTCGAAGGTCGCGTCGGAGTCCCCATGCCCGCGCAGGTCGAGCGTGGCGACCCGGTAGCCAGCCTCGGCCAAGACCGGCACCGTGAACCGGTACGCGCTGCGCAACTCGCCCATGCCGGGCAGGCAGACAACCAGCGGTCCTTCGCCCTGCACGTCGTAGGCCACTCTTCCGCCCGGACGGTTCAGGAAGCGGACCTCGGCCTCCCCATTCGTACGACCACTGTGCTCCGACATCAGGCCCTCCTCATCTCTGTCTGCTCAGACGCACCGGCGACCAGCCCCGTGGCCCGTCGCCGCGCCACGCCGACGCCCCAGTAGGCGGCCCCGAGCAGCACGGCCCCGGGGAGCACCCCAGCGAGCAGTGCCACCGCCGCGTCGCCTGCACCCAGCGCCACGGCCGCCAGCCCAGCCGCACCACAGGCGGTCACCAGGACCCCTACGACGTGCTGGGTCCGAGCTCGCCAGAAGCACGCCGAGACCGAAGAAGTGCACCCCGACCACCAGGGTGACCCACGGCAGCGTCGCGCGCGGCGCGTCCAGCACCTGGGTCAGGACCCAGGCACCGCCGAGCCCGACCACGACCTCGACGGCCACCACCGACCAGTACCCCGCGCCGAAGCCGCCCTGTGACGCGTCGCGCTCCGTCCTGGGCATCGCGCGCACGGCGAGGAGCGCACCGACGAAGAGGACGATGCCGCCCACTCGGATCGCCAGGGCCGCCGGGCCGGACAGGGCGGCGGCGTTGACCAGCAGGTAGACCAGCCCCGTCACAGCGCTGACCAGGACTGCGACAGCTATCCGTGGCCTGCGACGGCGGGACATGGGTTCTCCTCTCATCTGTTCGACACGGGGACCGGCCGAGGTGTGAGCAGCCGCGACCCCTGGGCGTAGACCAGCACGTGGTAGACGAGGCACAGCACGGCCAACCCGACGCCGAGCACGTGCTTGACCGACGACGAACAGGCCGACAACGGCCAGACCGCTGAGGACGAGCTCCTCGACGAGCCGGAACGGTTCGGCGGCCCAACCGAACTGGTGGAAGTCGACGGCTCCCCAGATCCCGAAGCCGACCACGGGAGCGGCGATCGCCAGTGCCGCACTGCTCGCTGGGGTGTGCCCGATCCGGTAGCCCCACCAGGCGAATCCGACCACGACCCAGGTCTCCATCAGGCCCCGGAGAACGAGCGTGACCAACTCGACGGCAGTAATCGCGGGGCGGTTGTCGGCGGGCCGCGGGTCGGCAGTCATCGCGCACTCGCCGTCACTGCGGTCTCGAGCGCCGGGTTGACGTGCAGGCCGTACCCGAGGAGCAGGACGAGGGCAATTGCGGCTGAGGAGACCGCCCGGTACGACGCCCGCCAGGTACCCGAGGGCGCCGGCTCGATGGTCCACGGCGTGTAGCGGCCGACGATGCCGAACGCGACCACGTTGGTCAGGTCGGCGGCAAGGTGCAGGACGATCGCTACCCACAGCGAGCCGCTGACGAGGTAGGCCACGACGAACAACGCGCCGCCGACCAGCCAACTGGTCACCTGTGCCGCATCGGCGCGGTTGGTCACCAAGTGGATCGCCGCGAACACGACGGTCGAGGTCAGCGCCACAACCGCCCAGCCGTACTGCAGGAGGTTGAGTGCGAGGTAGCCGCGGAACAGCACCTCCTCCTGGAGCGCCACGGCTACGAGCACGAGGACGACGAGCAGGCCCCCGGTGACCTCTGGTGCGGACTCCGGGGCTGTGCGCCTGCGGGTGACGTCCGAGGCACCGCTGGCTCGTAGGCGCAGCAGGTACAGAGCCGCGAGGACCGCGATGACGACGAGGGACACGGCGATGACGGCGAGATCCCGGGCGTCCACGCCGAGGCCGAGGTCGCCGAGAGGCCGTCCGTCTACGAACGACACCATGAGCAGGACGAACCCGAGGACGAGCAGGTTCGTGACCAAACCGATGAGCGCTACAGCGCGGCCGGTTCGGGCAGCCATGTCCTTGTGGTTGGCGCCTACCCGCTTGATGAGCATCGAGGCTCCGACGGCCGCCACGAGATACCCGGCGACGGCGAGTCCGACACGCAGCCAAGGGGTGGCGGCGGTCATCGCCTCAGCTCCTGCCCGGCGTCCTCCCCCGTCCACAGGACGACCAAGGCGAGCCACCCGCAGCCCACCGCCATCAGCACACCGTGCGCGACCCGCAACCCCTGCGAGCCGGTGAACTGCGGCAGGTACAGCACGAGGGCGACGGCGAGAGGAACTCCTGCCCAACGCCACGCTCCGGCGCGCGCCGACCACACGGCTGTCGCGACGACGACACCTGCCGCGGCGAGCAGGAGCAGACCGGTGACGATGAACCAGATGCCGGCCTGCCAGCGGATCGCCTGGGTCAACGCGTCCAGCAGCTCGGGGTCGCCGCGGTCCAACGCCGCCCGTCCAGCGGCGTGAAGGCCGAAGACCTCGGCGCCGTAGTACGGCAGCATCAGCCCCACGCCCAGCCAGCCCAGCACGACGGCACCTCGCGCCCGCCGACCGCCCCGCGTGCCCTGCAGACGAAGGGAGACGGCATACAGGCCGAGTGCCAACAGGACGAACGAGACGATCGCAATCGAGTGCGCGACCACCCACGCCCAAGACGCGAAGGCCGCGGCCCCGTCGAGTGAGACTTCGTCGGAGAACGGTCGGATCGACGGGTACAGCACGAAACCAAGCCCAGCGATCGCAAGGCCCGCCGCCAGCGACGGCTGCCCCCGATCCTGAACCGGGGACCGGGTGTCCGACCCTGCAGTCGACGTGACGCTCATCGGGACCTCATTCCTGCGGCGGCCGCCCAAGGCACGTCATACACCCCGGTCGTCCGGCCCGCTGCCATCGCTGGGGCGCGGGTCGCACCTGAGCACGCGGCGAGCCCGTGGAATACCAGAAAAACGCTACGTAGCGTAGCATGCGTCTGCCTGGCCCGCAATGGGCTGACGAGACTCACGAAGAACCGGCCCATGGTGACCGTCGGTCACCACCGCAGCCGGCTGCCACCTGGGTGCGGGATTGCGATCCGGGTTCGTACCGGGCTGACATCGTGGTTCTGGAAGGATCAGGAATGCGCCGCATCAATGCAGGTGACTTCACCCGGACGACCCTTGGGATGCCTTGGACATCGCCGAGATCCAGGACGCGACAGTTCGGTTGCATTGGACCGATCAGCCCTACCATTGGCACGTCAACGATGGGCCGGAGGTTTTGTGGTTCTCGACGGCGCTGTTGACATGCATTACCGTGCCGCCGGGCAGCAGGAGCGTATCGAGCGGCTCACACCCGGACGGGTGTGCTTCGCTGAGGTGGGAGATGCGCACGTGGCTCACCCGGCGCCGCAAGCGCGGATCCTGGTGGTCGAGCGCAAAGGAAGCGAGTAGCCAGCTTCTCGTCCCGCAGCCGGGATCGGCACGCGGAGCGTGCCACAACGGGATCGGTCATCGGGAGGCTCGCGTGCCCATCCGCATGCCGAACGGAAGGACTGAGGCGTAGAGCGCAAAGTCGGCCCGGGCTTGACGGCCATACGCGGCGAAGTGACGCGCACTTCGAAACGCGCGGTGCCGCTTTCGTTGGGAAGGTTGGGCCTCGGGCTTCGGCGCGCGGTGTCGCGGTGCGACGAACGGCCGCGTTCCTGGCTCAGGGACGCGGCCTGGTCCGACGAGTGGGCCGGCGCCGGTTGCGCTGTTGGTCTACTGGTGCTGCGATGCGGTTTGCTCGGCCGCGAGACCGAGCTGCGCCATCATTGATCCGCTGTCGAAGTAGGTGTTCTGACTCTGGACCTTGCCATTCTTGAACTCGAGGACGTCACAGAACTGCAGCGTCACCGAACGCCCGGTCGCTGGGATCTCACCCATGCTGGTCGCCAGGGTCCCCGTGTGGGTGCCTTGGCCGGTGAACTCGACGACGACGAGGTCTCCCGATGCGATCACCCGGTCGACCGTCACCTGTCCGTCCGGGAAAGCGTCAGCCCACATCTTGTTATACGCGCGTGAGCCGTCGGTGCCCTTGAACGTGTCGCCTGAGCCGACGATCGTAAGCGTTGCGTCTGGGGCTGTTGCCTCGGCGATTTCATCGAAGTTGTGCTCGTTGAACGCCTCGTGCATCCTGCGTGCGAGGGTTGCGTTGTCTGCCATCTGATCCTCCATCCAGGCACCGGTCCACCTGCTGAAACGCTAGTTCCGAGCCAGGTGGGAGCAACGCAGAGTGCCGGGTTTCACGCCCTTGTGGACACGCGAAACGTCACAATGACCACCAAGAGGTGAAGTCTCATTTGGGTGCGGCTCCTCTGGAGTGACGCACCGATGCAGGTGACGACTTTGCGATCTGATCGCCCGACACGCGTCGAAAATCCCGCTGTTCAGCTCTGGGATGCGATTACCTGTCTGTGTCCATATGCGGATACAGACGGGAGCTACCATGGCTTGCATCGCTCACCGAAGCCGACCATTGCTACTGCAGGGCAGCCTGACCACGTTCCGGCGCCGCTGCGGCAAAGCGACCTGCCGCTGCGCGACCGGAGAGCCGCACGAGAGCCCCGCGCTGCGGTTCACCGAGGACGGCCGAACCAAGACCCTGACGCTGACCGCTGCCGAAGTCGCCCAGGTGACCGCGGCACTGGCTCGCTACGAACAGGCCAAGGCCGATCTGGACGCGCGCGCGGCCGAGGGCATCGACCGGCTGCGTAGCGGTCGGGCCGCTCGTGGCGGCACCCGTCGATGACGACCGCGGCGACGCTGTCGGCGGGCTTCGGCGCGGAGTCCCGCGGATCCTTCGAACAGCTGCTGGGCTGGCTCGAAGCAGACCAGGCTACGGCCCTGAGCCACGCCGAGCTGGAAGACGAACTCGAAGATCGAGGCCGGGAGCTGCTGCGACGCATGCTCCAAGACCACCTGAGCCTGCGCACGGCCACCGAGCAGCGCCTCCCAGACGTGGCCGACGCCGACGGGGTCGTCCATGCCGCGGTCGAGGCCGGACACCGCCGCCCGCTGGCCAGCATCTTCGGCCAGGTCCAGTGCGAGCGTCTGGCCTACCGGCATCGCGGCCACCCGAACCTGTATCCGGGCGACGCGGCGTTGAACCTACCGATCGAGCGACATTCGCACGGGCTGCGGCGCCTGGCCGCGATCGAGTCGAGCCGGGGATCATTCGAGCAGGCCACCGCGGCCATCACCCGCGCCACCGGGCAACGGATCGGTAAACGCCAAGTCGAAGCGCTGGCCGCTCGTGCCGCGGTCGACGTGGCCGACTTCTACGCCCCCACCACACACCCCCAAGCAGATGAGGGCGACGTGCTGGTGCTCTCCGCGGACGGCAAGGGCATCGTGATGCGGCCCGACTCGCTGCGCCCGGCAACCGCCAAGGCCGCCGCCAAGGCGAGCACCAAACTGGCCACCCGGCTGTCCAAAGGCGAGAACGCAACCGTAAACGCCTCGCCGAAGTCGGCGCCGTCTACGACCTGCACCCCCTACCCCGCAAGGCCAGCGACATACTCGGCGGCAACCACGCCAACCACGGCAACCACGGCAACGACGGCACGACAGGCAACGACCCGCCGCAGCCGCCGCCTTCGCGGCCCAAAGCCAGGAACAAGTGGGTCACCGCCAGCGTCGTCGACGACGCCGCCGAGGTCGTCACCGACGTGTTCGACGAGGCCGAGCGGCGCGACCCCGACCATCGGCGCACCTGGATAGCACTGGTCGACGGCAACAACCACCAGATCGACCGCATCCACACCGAGGCCGAAGCCCGAGGGATCACCCTCACGATCCTCATCGACCTGGTCCACGTCCTGGAATACCTCTGGGCCGCGGCCTGGTGCTTCTTCCCCGAAGCCGACCCCAACGCCGAAACATGGGTACGCAGCCGGGCACTGGCCATCCTGGAAGGCAACGCCCCCGCAGTCGCGACCGGCATCCGCCGCCGAGCGACCGCGGCCCGGCTGCCCACGCCCAAACGCGCCAAAGCCGACCAATGCGCGAAGTACCTCACCAACAAGGCCGAGCACCTCGACTACCCCACCGCACTCGCCTCCGGATGGCCCATCGCCACCGGAATCATCGAAGGCGCCTGCCGACACCTCGTGGCCGACCGGATGGACATCACCGGAGCACGCTGGAGCGTGAACGGCGCCGAAGCCGTCCTCAAACTACGAGCCATACGCGCCAACGGCGACTTCGACGCCTACTGGCGCTACCACCTCCAACGCGAACAGCAGCGCGTCCACCACCCCCGCTACGCCAACGACATAATCCAGCTCGCCGCATAGTCACTCCAGAGGAGCCGCACCCGTCTCATTCATTATGATCCTTGCGGTGATCTCATGGGGCTACGTCTGGCGCACCTACGTGCGCGCTCCCGGCGACCGGTGGCCATGAGTGCGCCGCGGTCCGAGGGTGGTGGCGGCCCAGAGCCCACCTCCCAGGCAGGAGTCATCGACACCTCAGAAGCGGCCGGCCAACCGCTGCGTCCGATCACGTGGCCGGTCCGTACGGAGCGGCTCACTCTGCCCGCCACCCGCGAAGACCTCGAGGTGACCTGGCAGTTCCGTAGGCTCGACGCCGTCAGCCGTTGGATCACCCGAGCACCGGCCACCCGGGCGGAGTACCGCTTCGGCTTCGAGGACCCCGCCAGCCTCGCCAAGACCCTCATCGTCGAGCTCGACGGTCATGTCATCGGTGACCTGATGCGGAAGGTCGAGGACGGGTGGGCCCAAGCCGAGGTCGCCGACCAGGCGCGCGGTGTCCAGGCCGAGCTCGGCTGGGTCCTGCACCCCGCCCACGCCGGCCATGGTTACGCCACGGAAGCTGTCAGGGAGCTGATCCGGATCTGCTTCGAGGACCTGAGCTTGCGACGGGTCACGGCCAACTGCTTCGCCGACAACGTCGCCTCGTGGCGACTGATGGAGCGTGTCGGGATGCGCCGTGAGGTCTACACCGTTCGCGAGTCCCTGCACCGGTCCGGGGAGTGGCTCGACGGCATGGGTTACGCATTGCTTGCTGAGGAGTGGACGGCGCTCCACTCGGAGCGAGACTGACGGCTCGGTGCGCACCAGGACGGTCCCCGTGCCACCCAGCGCGGTTGAGCGCGTTCACGATGGGGATGGTGCCGAAGGCGATGAGGTACCACGCCACCATGACCGACGCGACGTACAGCGTGATGTCGGGCCAGGGCGACGTTCCCGGCGATCACACCCAGGATGGGTCGAGCCGCTTGGTGCTCGATCGTAGAACCACGCTTGATCTCGCTTTGATCGGTCGGCGTCGGTGGTGGCCTGGGGATCAGGTGGCCCGGTGCCCCACGCCGCCGAGCCGCCGCGTTGGCCGCACGGATGAGGTCGACCTCTGCCTGCTGAGTCCCGGGGGAGACGGGACGGTACGCGGCCGCAGACTGAACCGCAGAGATCGCGCCGCCTCCGTAACGGGCTCCGATGTTCGAGGACCCAGGGATGAGATCGCGAGGCGGTCGTCGCCTCTGGGGCGACCAGGAGAACGGGCCGGGTACGCGCCGGCAGGAAGGAACTGACATGACCAGCAGCACCGGATGGCCGGCCCACCTGGGTCCAGGCGCACTGCGTTGGGCTCGCGCCAGCAACCGGTACGACGAGACCGTCGCGTTCTACCGCGACCTGGTCGCCCTTCCCGTGGTCGGGGAGTTCACCTCCAGCTACGGCGAGGACGGCACGATCTTCGGACTCCCTGACACCACCGTGCAGATGGAGATCGTCCGGGCACATCCCGGCTCGACACCCATCCCGGGCTCCGACCAGCTCGTGCTGTACCTGCACGACGCAGACGCGGTGGCCACGGCGGCGACACCGCTGCTGGATGCCGGCCTGAACCCCGACCCGGCGCCACACCCCTACTGGGAGGCGAACGGAGCCATCACGTTCCGTGACCCCGACGGCCGGGCGCTCGTCCTCGCGCCCTGGGTGTATGGCCGCGTCCCCGACCCCGTCGATCGCCCCGGAGACGACGGTGATCGGGACTCCCACGCGGGCTCGGAGCCGGTGGTGCGGATCGACCGGTACGACGGCGACCGGGCTTCGTTGCGACGCCTCTTCGAAGAGGCCGAGGACTCGCCCGCCCAGCTCGACGCATACCTGGACGAGGGGCGGTTGCTGGTCGCCCGGCTGCGTGAGGAGGTCGTGGGCCATCTCCAGCTGGTCGACACCCAGCAGGACGGCGAGGTCGAGCTGAGGAACATGGCCGTGGCGACAGCGTTGCGGCAGACCGGAATCGGGCGACAGCTGGTCGACCATGCAGTCGCTGCGTCGCGCGCGCAAGGTCACGCTCGGCTGATCGTGGCAACGGCTGCGGCTGACGTGGGCAACCTGCGCTTCTACCAGCGATGTGGCTTCCGGTTCAGCGGCATCGACCGCGACGCGTTCGGCCCCGAGACGGGCTACGACGACGACCTGTTGATCGACGGGATCCCCTTGCTCGACCGGGTCTGGTTCACTCTGGACCTGCGACAGCCGGTGTGCTCGGACGCTGACGCCTCGTCCGCGGGTGCCGACCTGACCGTCATCGACGGCGACCGCAAGGGAGCACGGTGAGCCGGTCGGCTGGGTTCGCGTTCGCTCCGCCAGCGCAGGCACAGGTCCATCAGATCCTGACGGGCCAGGGGATCGAGGTGCTCGCACTCGCACTCGTCCGGTGACGAGGATGGTCGCCTCGATCTGCTTGAGGTGTTCCGACTTGAGGTGTTCCGAACAGTGAGGGCACTCATCGAGGTGCCGCTCGAGAAGGTCGCGCTCACGCATCGCGAGGGCACCGTAGAGGTAGGCGGTCACCAGGGCGACGGCCTCGCGGCAGGTCATGTCGTGCCCGGGCCGGTGGTCGAGACGGACGAGACGCCTCGGAAGACGCCGGTGAGTCGGGGAGCCCGTTGGATCGTGTACATGGTTTGTCTAAGCCCGTGGCAAAACCTTGTGCAAACCCTCGACATCATGCAGGCTTACGTTGTGGTGCGGAAGCCGTCGGCGTCACGGGAAAGGGGTGGTCGGGGATGGAGCTGACATCGCAGGCCCCTGCTCTGGTCGGCGCGTGCACCCGTGTTCGCAGTCGCGAGACCGGGAGCGCGGTCACCAGGCGGGAGCTCGAGGACCTGTGGGACCGCCACGGGGAGTCTGCCTATGCGCTCGCGTGCGCGCTCCTCGGGAACGAGGTGGCCGCGGCCGAGGCCGTGAGGCTCGCGATGGACGACCTCGTCCGCTCGTGTGGCGGCGTGACCACCGAGGAGGCCCGGCGTCGCCTGGTTCGCCCACGTCTACCGACACACCCGCGAGCTCGCCAGCGATCCGTCGGGTATGGCGCTGACGCCAGTCATGGTGTGGGTGAGCCAGCTCGCCCGGCTCCAGCGCGCAAGCCTCGCGTTGTGCGTGTTCGGGGAGCTCACCTACCGTGAGACGGCTGCCCTGCTCGACCTACCGCCCAGCACAGTGGCCGACCTGCTGACGGCCGGCCTGCGAGAGCTCGGGCGCCTCACTGCCGGCGCAACCGCGACCCGCGCGTGAGGGGGACGCCTCCATGAACGAGCCAGACGCGCGGCCACACCTCGCCCCTGCGCTGGGCCAACGTGGGCGCAGCGGTGCTCCACGCGGTCCAGGCCGTCGTGGTGCTCGCGCTCGCCACGGACTTCGCGCTGCCGGTGACCGCGAGCTACCTGGCCGGGCCGCCGGGTACGCCGGCGCAGGACCCCGTGGCGCTCTTCGACATCCCCACCGGGCTCGCGGTGGCGGGGTTCCTGGCGCTCTCCGCGCTGGCGCACCTCCTGGTCTGCACGGCGTGGTGGCAGCGGTACGTCGTGGATCTGGGCCGTCAGCGCAATCCCGCCCGGTGGGTCGAGTACTCGCTCTCCTCGTCGCTGATGATCGTGCTGATCGCCCAGCTGGTGGGCATCTCCGACGTGGCGGCGCTGGTGGCCCTGTTCGGCGTGAACGCCGCCATGATCTTGTTCGGCTGGTTGCAGGAGCGCTACGAGCGCCCGGGCAGCGGCGGGTGGCTGCCGTTCGGCTTCGGGTGTGTGGCCGGTGTGGTCCCGTGGGTGGCCATCACGGTCTACCTGCTGTCGCCGGGCTCGACGTCCTCGGCCTCGCCTCCCGGCTTCGTCTACGGGATCTTCGTGTCGTTGTTCGTCTTCTTCAACGTCTTCGCCCTCAACCAGTGGCTGCAGTACCGCGCCAAGGGGCGGTGGCGAGGACTATCTGTTCGGCGAGAAGGTCTACATCGCGCTCAGCCTGACCGCCAAGTCCGCCCTGGCCTGGCAGATCTTCGCCGGCACGTTGGCTGCGTGACCGCCGCGGTGAAGGGTGACCTGGTGACGGAACGGGAGTGGGTGTTCGTCGGGAATCTCTCACGGATCGGCAACCACCGGCCCTGCCCGAGCGAAACAAGGGCACAGGGTCGCACCCGGCGGACCAGCTCGCTGAAGACCTGACAAGGAGCCGATTATGAGACACCTCATCCGCACCGTCGTGGCGCTCGCAGCGCTGTCCGGGACGAGCCTGGCGCTCGCCCCGGCGGCGCAGGCGGCCGACGACGCCCACGTGTCGGTGCTGCACGGGGTTCCTGGAGCCGTGGTCGACGTCTACGCCAACGGCGAGGCGCTGCTCACGAACTTCAAGCCGGGCACGCTGACCGACCCGGTGGCCCTGCCTGCGGGCGACTACGACCTCAAGGTCGTCGCCGCCGGCGACGGCGCTGACGGGAAGGCGATCATGGAGGCCGACGGGGTGGGCGTGTCGTCCGGTGCGAACATCACCGTCGTCGCTCACCTGAGCGGGTCCGGCAAGCCGGTGCTCACGCCGTACGTCAACGACACCTCGCCGATCGCGGCCGGGAAGGCCCGGCTCACCGTCCGCCACGACGCGGCCGCTCCGGCGGTCGACGTTCGGGCCGGTGGCGACCCGGTCTTCACCGGCCTGGTCAACCCGAAGGAGGCCAGCGCGGACATTCCCGCGGGCACGGTCTCCGCCGATGTGGTGCTCGCCGGCACCGACCAGGTGGTGATCGGTCCCGCCGATCTCGACCTGGCCGAGGGCGTCCACACCGTCGTGTACGCCTGGGGCAGCGGCGAGGACGACAACCTCAAGCTCGCCGTCCAGTCGATCAGCGGCATGCACACGGCACCCTCCGGAGTGCCGGGCGGAACCGGTGGTCAGGCGGCCGGCGACGCCCGCGGCGTCGCGTCGACCGGTTGGGTGATCCTGGCCGGCGGCCTGTTCACCGCGCTGCTCGCCGCGCTGGTGCTTCCCCGCCCGGCCCGCAGCAGCAGGAACCGGTGAGGCACCTTCGCACCCCTTCCGGGAGGGCGGTCGCCATCGTGGTGGCCGCCCTCTTGGGCGCGGGCTTGACAGCGCTCCTGCTGCCGGGCCGCGCCCCCGCCGCCGGATTCACTGCCGGACGCCCCGAAGCCACTCGGCTGCCCGGCGAGGTGCTGGCGGCGGCCCAGCCCGATGCACGGACGACCCGGCCTGACGCACGCACGATCCAGCCTGATGCACGGACGGCCCAGCGGCGGCCCACGACCCAGCAGCCGGGCCGGCCCGCGGCGGTGCCCCGGCTGCTGAGCATCCCACGGTTGGGCCTGCGGATGCGGGTGGTGCCGCGGGGTGTGGACGACAGTGGAGCCATGGCGCTGCCGGACAGCGCGTCCAGGGTTGCGTGGTACCGCTTCGGGCCCCGGCCCCTGGACGGGGCCGGGGCCACGGTGCTGGCCGGGCACGTCGACACCCGGACCGAGGGCGCCGGGCCGCTGGCCGGGCTCGCCGCCGTGCGCGCCGGCGACCTCATCGCGGTGCGTGCAGGCGGCCGCACCGTCACCTACCGCACCAGCTCGGTGACCCGGATCGGCAAGGCCCTCATCGATCTGCCCGCCGTCTTCTCCCGGACCGGCGTCCCGCGGCTGCACCTGGTCACCTGCGGCGGGGCCTACCTGCCCGAGGACGGCGGCTACCAGGACAATGTGGTCGTGGTTGCCCGGCGGCTCGCGCCCCGCCCCGGAGCCTGACGTGGACCGTGCTACCTCTTCGAGGGCCGCCGCGAGGGAGCAGCGGTGAGTGGCACCAGCAGATCCAGGAACTCGCCCAGGGTGACGCGCGCGACCTGCTGGTGCCGGAGATGGGCCCCTCGGACGACCGTGTAGCGGTTGCGCCTTCCGACCTTCACCTTCACGAGGTATCCCTGCTCCACCAGGTCGTGGACGATCTGCTGCACGGCCCGCTCGGTGATCCCGACCGCTTCTGCCACGTCGCGCATGCGGGCGTCTGGATCCTGGGCCAGCGAGACCAACACGTGCCCGTGGTTGGACATGAAGGTCCATTGGCCGCCATTCACCTGAAGGATGTTACGTGAGTGCAGGTTCCTAGGAAGCGTGATGATGACCGTGTCGACCTGATGTCCATGCGAGGTGTCCAAGCGAACGGCTTGAAATAGGAAGCAAACTTCGTGAATAATGTAGCGTGCGAGGGGAGTACCCCATCCACGACCACGCCGTCAGTACGGCCGGCCATGACCGGCCCGGTGTGTCGGCCGCCCGGCCCGCAGCCGAGCGGTGGGGGAGACCTCCGACTGTCCGCCTGTGCGGGCACGAAGGAGGTCTTCGATGGACGCAACGGGCATGAAACGCCTCGACTCCGCGGCAGGACAAGCCATCGGGCGACGGCTCGCACGTCGCGAGGAGTACGCGCTCGAGGACGCCTACGCGGCGTACGCGCCGATGGTGCTGGCATACGTCAGCCGGTACGTCGGACGCGAAGAGGCGGAGGACGTGACGCAGCGCACCTTCTTGGACGCCTGGCAACACGCTGGTCGCTACGATCCCGGGCAGCGCTTCACCGGCTGGTTGTTCACGATCGCGCACCGGCGGGCCGTGGACGCGCTGCGGGCTCGCCGCCACCAGGTGGTCGACCTGGAAAGCCTGCGGGAGCTGTCCGGGGAGGACGGGCGGGAGATGGTCAGCCGGTTCGCGGACGCAGCGGACGTCCGGGCCGCGGTGGCACAGCTGCCCGAGCACGAGCGGGTCGTCGTGGAGATGCGCTACTTCGACGACCTCAGCCAGCGGGAGATCGCCGAGCGCCTCGACGTACCGTGCGGGACCGTCAAGGCCCGAGCCTCCCGAGGGATCCGACGACTCGGAAGGATCATCGGAACCGCAGAACAGACCTGATCGTGAGAGGAGAGCCGCGGTGAAAGACCACCCGGACCTGGTTGCGCTGCTGCGCGGCGAGCTCTCCAATGCTGACGTCACCGAGGTCGGCGACCACCTCGACCGCTGCGACGAGTGCCGACACGAGCTGGCGGACACCGCTGTCGGCCACGCCCTGCTTGTCGGCGCCATCCGGACGCAGAGCCGGCACGTGCGGCTGGAGCGCCCCGAGGTGCCGCCGCTGAAGTCCCCGACGTCCTCCCCGCAGGGGCGGGCCTGGCTACGCCCGCTCGGCCTGGTCGCGGCGGTCGCGCTCGTCGTCGGCACGGTCGTGGTCTCCCGATGGGCCGACGGACCCCCTGTGTCGCGCCCGACCGTGGCGGCTCCCGGGCGGACCGCCGACCTGGAGCCGGTACGAGGCACCGGGTCGGGCCGCGTGGTGATGGCCCAGGACTCCCGCGACGGGGTGCGGATGACCGTCGAGACCCGCGGCCTGTCGAAGATCGGCGAGAGCCAGTTCTACGGGGTGTGGTTGTTCAACCCGACGACCCAGAAGATGCTGGCGCTCGGGGTGCTCGGACCCGGCGGCAAGGCCTCGTTCGACGTGGCCGACTCGCTGGTCGGCCGCTACCAGGTCGTCGACATCAGCCTGGAGCGCGACGACGGGGACCCCGACCACTCGGTCACATCGGTGCTGCGGGCGACGTACACCTGAGTCGGCCCGTCACATCGGGTCGGCTCCACGAAGGCTTGACATCCGAACCACACTTCGCGAATAATGGATCGCGAAGAGGGGAGTACCCCGGAATCGGCGTCACCGTCAGTTCGGCCGGCAGTGTCCGGTCCGGTGCGTCGGCCGACGTAGTCGGTGGGGGAGACCTCCGACGGCTCGCATGAGCGGGCACCGGAGGTAGTCATGGATGTTCCCCTGTGGGCCTGGATCGGGGTCCTCGCAGTCATTCTCACCATGCTGGCGGTGGACCTGGTGGCCCACCGCTCCGCTCACGTCGTCTCCGTCAGGGAGGCGGCCGCCTGGACCGGGGTCTGGGTGTTCCTCGGTCTCGCGTTCGGGGGGGTGGTGTGGTGGGCGTACGGCTCCCAGGCCGGGGGTGAGTACTTCGCCGGCTACCTGATCGAGAAGTCGCTGGCGGTCGACAACGTCTTCGTCTTCGCACTGATCTTCGGCTACTTCGCGGTGCCCCGGGAGTACCAGCACCGGGTCCTGTTCTACGGGGTGATCGGCGCACTGGTGTTCCGGGCGATCTTCATCGCGGGCGGCGCGGTCGCCATCGAGCAGTTCGCCTGGGTGCTCTACCTCTTCGGCGCCTTCCTGGTGTTCACGGGCTGGAGGATGTTCACCCACCGCAACGACGAGATGGACCCCTCCCGCAACCCGGTCCTGCGCCTGGTCCGCAGGCGGGTGCCCAGCACCGACGAGTACCACGGTCAGAAGTTCTGGGTGCAGAAGGCAGGACGTTGGGTCGCGACCCCGCTGTTCACCGTGCTGGTGCTCGTCGAGACCACCGACATCATCTTCGCCGTCGACTCCATCCCCGCCATCTTCGCGGTCACCCAGGAGCCCTTCCTGGTGTTCACCAGCAACGCGTTCGCCATCCTCGGACTCCGGGCGATGTACTTCCTGCTCGCCGACCTCATCCACCGGTTCGTCTACCTCAAGGCCGGTCTCTCCGCGATCCTCGTCCTGGTCGGGGTGAAGATGCTGCTCCTCGACGTGTGGAAGGTTCCGATCTGGCTGTCCCTGACGGGGATCGCCACCATCCTCGCCGTAGCCGTCGGGCTGAGCCTGCGGGCAACCCGACACCGGTCAGCCGAGGACCGCGACGGCATCGGCGTCGGCGCCGGCCACCGTGAGGATGACGAGCCGGTGGCCCGATGACCACCTCGACCCACTCAACGGAAGGACCCACCACATGAACAGCATCGCCGCCCCCGTCACCACGCGTCGGCTGCACCGCGTCAGGCCCCGCGACGTCGCGGATCTGGCTGTCACCGCCGCGTACCCCTGCATCTCGGTACTGATGCCGACCGACCCCGCACCGCGGATGACGTCTCCCGACGCGCAACGGCTGCAGGGCCTCGTCGAGGACGTGGACCAGCGGCTGCGGGAGCAGGGGATCCCCGCGCGGGCGCGCCTGACGCGCAAGCTTGCCAGCCGGTTGCAGCACGTCTCCGGCCAGCCCACCGACCGGGCGGTGGCCATCTACGTGAGCCTGGCGGTGAGCAGGACCTTCTGGCTGTCGGTGCCGGTGACGGCCCGGGCTGTGGTGGAGCACACCTTCGCGACCCGGCCCCTGGTCACTTCCCTGTATCGGACGCCGCCACATGTCCTGCTGCTCCTGCACCCGACCTGCGCCCATCTGTACCAGGCCGCCGACGGAGCGCTCCGGCTGGTCTGGTCCCGGAGCTCGTTCCAAGGTCCCCGGCCCGTCCAGGTGCCCCGGCAGGACCACGGCGATGCCGACGAGGCCGCGGCGGACCAGGCTGAGGGCTTCCTGCGCGCCGTCGATCATCTGCTCGGGCACTACCGCGCCGAGCACCCGAGCCCCCTGGTCCTTGGCGGGTCCCCTCATGTGGTCGACCTGTTCCACGCCCTCAGCCGCAACCTCAACAGGTTGGCCGGCCGCATTCCACCCACCAGCGGCGAGGCAGCGTCCGACCTGGCGCGGCTCTCGTCGGAAGTCGTGGAGCACTACCTCCGATCCCGCCGCGAGGAGGCGCTGAGCGACCTCCGCAACGGCGCTGGCCTCGCGTCCGGTTGACGTCGCCAGCGGGATGGCCGCCTGCTGGCACGCCGTACACCAGCGAGTCCCCAGCATGCTGCTGGTCGAGCACGACTTCGTCTGTCCGGGCCGGCCCGAGGACTTTGGGGTCCCGGCATCGGGCCCCCGCCCTCGATCCCTGGCGCCGGCCGTGCATGATCTCGTCGACGACCTCATCGAGGTGGTCATCATGCGAGGGGGACAGCTCGCCCTGGTCGACCGTGGAGATCTGGCAGCACACGGCCGCGTGGCCTTGCTCAGTCGGCCCTCGGATGCCGTACGACGATCAGGCCCACGAGTTCCCCCAGGCTGACATCGGCCTTGGCGGTCACAGGTACCGCGACCAGGGCCCCGTGACCGCGAAGGTGTGACCCGGCTCCTGCACGTTGAGGAACAGGATCTTGCCGTCGGGGGAGAAGCACGGCCCCGTCATCTCGCTGTAGACGTTGCCTCCGGCGTCACCCTTCTCCAGCACGATCATGTTGCGGGCGATCGCCTGCGCGCCGTGCTCCCGGCTCCAAGCCAGCGCGTGGTTGAAGGTGTTGCCGTCCTCGGTCAGGACCAGCGAGCCGTACGGCGAGACGTGGCAGCCGTCCGGGCCGTCGAAGGCGAGGTCGCGGCTGGGGCCGAACCGCTCCTCCCAGCCGGCAGACTCGTCGTGCAGCAAGGCGTTGTAGGGGAAGTAGGCCACCAGGGTGAGCGTCTGGGACTTGTAGTCGTAGTTCCACAGCTGGCCGTCGTGCGCCGTGGCATCGGCCGGGTAGTCACCCGGTGCGAAGGCGAAGCTGGCCACGAAGTACATGCCGTCGGCGTCACCCCAGGCACCCTCGAGCTTCTTGGAGCGTGTCACCTCGCCGTCGGCGAACTGCTTGCGCAGCGACGTGCTGGCGGCCTGCCGGTCCGGGACCGTCTTCCAGCCCGTGCGCAAGGGGCGGCCGATCTCGGCCGAGGTGACGTAGGACAGGTCGGGCAGCACGCTGCCGTCGTTGGCGTAGACCACCAGGGCCTCCAGCGACCCGGCGTCGTCCTTGCCGGCGAAGGTCTCCGCGATCCGCGGCGCCAGCCGGTAGCCGTGCGGGGCGGTCCACCGGTACAGCAGGCCGGTCGGCTTGCTGGCGTCCTCGGTGAGATAGACGCGACGGCGGCTCGGCTCGACGACCACCGCCTCGTGCGGTGCACGCCCCCACGGCTTGATCGGCAGCGGGCTCTGGTGGGCCGAGCCGGCGGCGAACACCTCGAAGACGTAGCCGTGGTCCCGGGCGAGGCTGCCGCCGGCCTTGGTCTCGGTCTCCTCGCAGGTCAGCCAGCTGCCCCAGGGCGTCGGGCCGCCGGCGCAGTTGCTGATCGTGCCCGAGAGCCCGACCCACTCCGCGACCCGCTTGCCGCTCCTGGTCACGTCGATGACGGTGCAGCCTCCACTCGTGGCGCCGACCCCCTCGTCGTACACGGTGCCGGGGGTGACCGGCACGCCGTTCTCAGCGCCGGGCGAGGACTCGTGGTTCTGGATCAGCCGGTAGCCGCCGCGGTTGGCGACCACGAGGGTGCCGTCGGGACGCTCGGGGGTGCGGCCGCCGCCGGTGAGTCGGGTCTTGCCGAGCTCGGCGACGACCTCGTAGCTGAACCCGGCGGGCAGTGCGAGCAGCCCCTTCGGGTCGTCCTGCAGCGGCGGGAAGAGGGCCTTGGGGTGCCCCCCGTGGCCGTGTCGGCCGTCGGCGGAGGCGGTCGAGGTCACGCCGAGGGTGGCGGCGACGACTCCGACACCTGCCACGCCGCTTCGGTTCAGGAGCTGTCGACGGTTGAGGGTCACGGGTGGACTCCGTTCGGGGCGAGGGCGAGAGGCCGATCTGGCTCGTGGCAGGGCTGCCGCGTCGGAGTCTGCCGGGGCACCGTGAACGCGGAGTGAACGAGCACAGAAATCTCTCACCCGATGGCACCCCGGATCCCGAGGAGGGCCCTGGCTACTGACGTGCTGAGTCGTAGGAGCCGGTGAGGTAGCGCCAGGCGGCGAACAAGCTCACCAGCACGACCGCTGAGACCATGACAAGGGCCGGCAGCGTGTTCTCGGAGCCCTCGACGGTCATCATGACCATCGCGGCGACGATGCTCAGGCCCATCAGGACGGAGAAGGTGAGCAGTGGCCCCACGAAGAACTGCCCGGCAGCGTTTCCCTGCAGCGTCTGCCAGCCGGCGATGATGAGAGCTGGTAGCAGCACCGCGAGGTCGATGACGTGGATGGGGTTCACCCAGAGCCCAGCGTCGATCACGCTCTGGGGCACCTCGCCTGACAGGGTCGCGGGGATCAGCTCGCTCAGCCAGAGCAGCCCGAACAGGACGCCGATGGAGATGGAGGTGTACCCAGCGACCTTGCGAGCCGAGGACTGGGGGTGGCTCACAATCTCGGTGCGCAGACCGTTCAGCGAGAACATGACCGCGTACGAGGCAAGCCCGAGGCTGGCGACGTAGACCAAGAAGAGCCCATTGAAGTGGACGGCCACCGAGTAGACGATGTAGGCGTAGACGAGGTAGAGCAGCGTCCCGAGCCACACCAGTGATGCCCGATGCGAACCCTTGTATGACTTGTAGCCACTGAGCAGCAGCGTCACCACCGCCACCAGGTTCCCGATGTCCTGGCCCCGGGCCTGGGTGGCCCAGTTCTTCGTCTCGTCGCCGTAGATGCCTTGGTCCACGAGACCCATGACGCTCGCCGCCGTCACGAGCAGAGAGATCGCCAAGGACCAGATCATGACCGACTTCGATGCCTGCCTCACCATGCCCGCCTGGTTGACGATCCTGGAGCGGATCTCGCTCGCAGGTATGCCGCTTGCCGACATGTCTGGTGCATCTGCTGCGCGTCGTACCGCCCGGGTCAACGTGTCGTCCCCGGTTCGGTGCTCTCGGACCGATCGGCCGTGTGCTCGACGTCGGTGTAGGTCAAGGACCACCAGTGCCGGCCCGTCTGAGGCGCACGGTGCCAACCAGCTGCCACCAGCTCCTCGTCCAGCTCCCGCAGTCGGTCCCGGGCGATGTCGAGCCACGCGTTCGGCTCGGTCTGGTTGTCGAGGTCCTGCAACCGCATCACGGGAAACGTGGCACCCACGAACAGGTCCTCGGAGGCGTGTCGGTGCTCACCGGGTCCTCGCGCCACGAACCTGAACTGTGCGCTGCCGTAGATGCCGGACAGCGTGTTGAGCAACGCCTTGACCCACGAGTGCTCTCCCAGCTCTTCGAGGTGCACCTCGAGTCTCTGCGCGTTCATGTTCTCCCCTTCCCGTCGACGACTCGAAGGTGTGTCTTGGTGCGCCGATGGGCCCGAGCCGACAGCAGCGCGAGAGCGCTTCCGAGAACGAGGTTGGGCGTCCAGTACGGCCAGCCGATCGCGGGGATCAGCCCGATCATCCACCCGGTTGCCAGACCGAGGGCGAGAGGGACATGCCGGCGGGTCAGGAGCATCACCGCGACGATGGCCTCGAAGGCGGCAGCGGTGGTGACCACCACGGGAGCGAGCGGAACCAGACGGTCGATCAGCCACGCGTACGGCGGCAGCCACGCCGTTTGAGCGAACCACGGCAGCAGCTCCTCGGCCCTCGGCACGAACCCGATCAGGTTGCCCACTGCCGCGCAGCCGAAGCCGACACCGACAGTGGCGTGCACCAGCCGTTCCCAGCGCGGCTCCTCGCGCGCTCCATCAGGGTGATGCGAGGCTGATAGCCCCGCCTCAGCGCCGTGATCACCATCCGTGACCACACGCCCCGCGGTGACCCTTCTACGCGGTGACGAGGCACGTGTCCGGTTCACCGGCCCATCACGTGTCCGTCGACCCAGCCCTCCAACTGCGGCACGACCAGCAACGCGAACACGCCGGCCACCATCAGGACGTGCACGAACGAGTTCCAGGCGGCAGTGCCGACGGCCTCACCGCCTCCATGAGCGGCGCCCCAGTACGGCACCAGTGTGATCAGCCCCAACCCGGCCGCACGCAGCGCGGCCACATCCCACCACGCGTCGCGCGCGAACAACCCCCACGTCGCGACACAGAACGCCGTCACGGCGTCGGCCACAGCCAGCTGCTGCCAGCAAGCAGCAGGGCGAGCGCACCCATGTTGCGAACAGTGAACACGACCATCACCTCCGTTGCCCACTCTGCGGGCTGCGGCTTCGCTACGGCAGGGACGAAGGGCCTCTAAGTCGGGGACGTACGTAACGGCCGATCCTGCCGAGCCTGCGGGCAAGGTCGTCCACGGCCGGATCGTCCGCCCCACGGTCCTCCCAGCGATGGCACGTTGCGGAAGCGTGACCCCATTGGCGTGGACGTGAAGGTGGAGATCGTCATCGACAGCCCACCGGACCACGTTGCGCTCTTCGCGGGCGACCCGACCAACGCGCCGAAGCGGTCCCCAACACGTCCTGGAGCAGCTGTCGTGGCATGCCAGCTTTCCGGGGTTGCGCACCAGGATCGCGAGCAGCTCCCACTCAGTCCTGGTGAGGTGCACGAGCTCGCCCTCCGGCCCCACGACCGCCTTCTCGCCGAGGTCGACAGTGTGGTCGCCGACCTGGACGGGCCCCTCGTCGACGGTCTCGGGACGAAGGCGGCGGCTGACCGCCCCGATCCGGGCGAGGAGCTCGTCGATGTTGAACGGCTTGGTACCGAGATCTCTGACCCGTTGCCACGCCGATGCTGAGGAGGCGCCTCACCCCGACGGCCGGACGAGCGCGCCGAGCGCCGGGCCGCTACGTCGCCGTGGGCCGATGCGTCGTGCCGTCAGAGGCGAGGGCGGTGCCGACCTGCTCGGCGAGGGTGACCGCGACGAGGCGCTGCTCGAGGGTGGGCCACACCACCCGGCTCGCGCAGACGAGCTGGAAGCGGCCGAGGATGCGGCCGCGGCTCTCCACCACGATCTCGGTCACGTCGTGGATGGGAAATCCGCTGCGGTCCACATCGATGACGTGGCCGTCGCGGGTGACGCTGCCGTCGCGGTTGAGGCGGGGGTGCGAGCCGGGCCTGCCGGGCTTGAACTCGCACGTGTCGATATCGAGAACGGAGACGATCTGGTCGGAGACGAAGGTGATGACGGCAGGAGCCGGCGTGTCACCCTCGGCGGCCATCCGGGCGGCAGACACCACGCCCTCCATGTAGCCGTGACGTCGGCTGGCACGTCCCTGCTGACGGCGACCCCACAGAGCGATCTCCGTGACCGCGATCCCCACGAGGACCAGAAGTACGGCTGTCTCGATGTCGTCACGGTCTTGATGGTGAATCGGTGGTAGGGCTCGGTGAGGAAGAAGTCGAACCAGGCGGCGCTGGACAGTGCTGCCACGATGGCGCTGGGCCGGTGTCCGGCGGCAGCAACGGCGACCACGACGAGCACCAGGACCAGTGCGGCGTTCTCGTTGGTCAGGACGTCGCGCATGGCAGCCAGGACGGCGCTGGCGGTCAACGGGCCGGCGAGCGCGGCGGTCATCAGGACGGCGGTGCCTGGGCTTTCGTTCCACGACTCCATCAACCCGCGCCGCAGGACAAGGGCAAGGGTCTTGATGCCTCGTTAGCGCGGAGCGGTTCGATCCCAGCGACTTCTTAGCAGCCGGTCACGCCGCGGCGCCCGGTTCGCGCCCAAGCCGCCGGGAAGCTGGAACCGGTAGCCCATCCCGGGTTCGGTGATGAAGTAGCGGGGTTGGGCGGGCTCTGGCTCGAGGCGTTGCCGGATGTGGGTCATGAACACGCGCAGGTAGTTCGTCTCGGTGCCGTAGCCGGGACCCCAGACGTCGTGAAGCAGCTCGGCGTAGGTGACCAGCCGGCCGCGGTTGCGGACCAGCACCTCGACGATGCGCCACTGGAGGGGCGTGAGTCGTACCAGTACGCCGTCGCGCAGCACGCGTTTGGCGGCGAAGTCGATGGTGAAGTCCGGGGTGGTGACCACCGGGTCACCCTCGGGGACCACCGCTCGGCGGGTGGCGGCCCTGATCCGCGCGAACAGCTCGTCCATCCCGAAGGGCTTCGTGAGGTAGTCGTCCGCGCCCAGGTCGAGCGCTCTGACCTTCATGGACTCGGCGTCGCGGCCCGACAGCACCACGATCGGCACCGAGGACCAGCCCCGGAGGCCGGAGATGACCTCCAGACCGTTCAGCCCGGGCAGTCCGAGGTCGAGGATGACCACGTCGGGATGGTGGGAGGCCGCCATTTGGAGCGCGGCCTCCCCCGTCCCGGCCAGGTCGGCGGTGTAGCCGCGGGCGCGGAGGTTGAGCCCGAGGGTCTTGCGCAGGGTGGCGTCGTCGTCGACCACCAGCACCCGGGGCCCGTCGCCGGACCCTGGCGTCCGTTCCGTCGTTCACTCCTCGAGATTATCGAGGGCGACGTTGAGGTCGAGCACATTGACGCCGCTCTCGCCGAGGAAGCCCAGGGCCCGCTTCGTCGTGTGCTCGTCGACCAGGTCGAGGACCTGGTCCACGGGCAGGCCACGGGCCTCTGCGACCCGGGGGGCCTGCAGGGTGGCGTTGGCAAGCGAGATCTGCGGGTCCAGCCCCGAGGCCGAGCTGGTCACCGCGTCGACGGGGACGTCGTAGTCGGCGGGCAGTCCGTTCTCCGTGCGGTAGGCCTTGGCGTTCTCGTTGATCGCCGCCAGGAGATCGGGGTTGGTGGGGCCCAGGTTGGCGCCACCACTGTCGCGCGGGTCGTAGGCGACGGCCGACGGGCGCGGGTGGAAGTACTCAGCGCCGGTGAACCCCTGGGCGATGAGGGACGACCCCACCTCCTTGCCGTCCACCTCGACCAGGGACCCGTTCGACCTGTCGTGGAAGGCGACCTGGGCGATCCCGGTGACCACGAGCGGGTAGACCAGTCCGGTCAGGACGGTGAACAGCAGCAACATTCCGGCCGCGGCCAGCAGTTGACGGCGCATCAGGACACTCCTAGGGCAGAGATGACGAGGTCGATGATCTTGATGCCGATGAACGGCGCGACCAGACCGCCGACGCCGTAGACCAGCAGGTTGCGCCGCAGCATGACCGTGGCCGCTGCCGGCGCTGACGCGGACGCCGCGGAGCGACAGCGGGATCAGCGCGACGATGATCAGCGCGTTGAAGATCACCGCGGACAGGATCGCTGACCGAGGCGATTCCAGGCCCATGATGTTCAGGTCGTTCAGCACCGGAATCGCACCGGCGAACATCGCGGGGATGATCGCGAAGTACTTCGCCACGTCGTTGGAGATGGAGAACGTCGTCAACGCGCCGCGCGTGACCAGCAGCTGCTTGCCGATCTCGACGATCTCGATGAGCTTGGTCGGGTCGGAGTCGAGGTCGACCATGTTGCCGGCCTCCTTGGCTGCCTGGGTGCCGGTGTTCATGGCGACGCCCACGTCGGCCTGCGCCAGCGCCGGCGCGTCGTTGGTGCCGTCACCGGTCATGGCGACCAGTGCCCCACCGGCCTGCTCCCGCTTGATCAGGGCCATCTTGTCCTCGGGGGTGGCCTCGGCGAGGAAGTCGTCGACACCGGCCTCGTCCGCGATCGCCTTGGCGGTCAGCGGGTTGTCGCCGGTGATCATCACCGTGCGGATCCCCATCGCGCGCAGCTGGTCGAAGCGCTCGCGCATGCCCTCCTTGACGATGTCCTTGAGGTGGATGACACCCAGGACCCGGGCAGTGCCGGTGCGCGTGTCGAGCTCGGCCACGGCCAGCGGCGTACCGCCGCTGGTGGCGATTCCGCCGGCGATGACGTGCAGGGCGTCCGGCACTCGGCCACCGGTCTCCTGGACCCAACGCGTGACCGCGTCCACGGCCCCCTTGCGCAGGCTCCGGACCCCCCCGTCCACGGCGAGGTCCACACCGCTCATCCGGGTCTGGGCACTGAACGGCACCAGCTCGCCGCCGCGCCGGCTACGTCCTCAGCGACCCCGTGGGTCTCTCGGGCGAACTCGACGATGGACCGGCCTTCCGGGGTCTCGTCAGCAGTGCTGGCCACCAGCGAGGCCTCGGCCAGGTCGTGGACGCTGATGTCGGGCATCGGGATGAGCTCTGAGGCCTGCCGGTTGCCCAGCGTGATCGTGCCGGTCTTGTCCAGCAGGAGGGTGTTCACGTCGCCGGAGGCCTCCACGGCCCGGCCCGACATGGCCAGCACGTTGTGCTGCACCATCCGGTCCATACCGGCAATCCCGATCGCCGAGAGCAGCGCGCCGATCGTGGTCGGGATGAGACACACCAGGAGCGCGACCAGGACGATGGCGTCCTGCTCGGCGCCCGAGTAGATCGCGAACGGCTGCAGCGTCACGGTAGCGAGCAGGAACACGATGGTGAGGCCGGCCAGGAGGATGTTCAGCGCGATCTCGTTGGGCGTCTTCTGGCGCTCCGCGCCCTCGACCAGGGCGATCATCCGGTCGATGAAGGTCTCCCCGGGCCGGGCCGTGATCCGGACGAAGATCCGGTCCGAGAGAACCCGGGTCCCACCCGTGACCGCGGACCGGTCGCCGCCGGACTCCCGGATCACCGGGGCCGACTCGCCGGTGATGGCAGACTCGTCGACGGTCGCGACGCCCTCGATGACGTCTCCGTCGCTGGGGATGACCTGACCGGCCGCGACGATGCACTCGTCGCCCACGCGCAGGTCCGTGGCGGCGACTTCTTCGAGCTCACCCCCCTTGGTACGGCGGAAGGCGGTGGTCTCGGTGCGCGCCTGGCGCAGGGTGGCGGCCTGGGCCTTGCCGCGTCCTTCCGCCATCGCCTCGGCGAAGTTGGCGAACAGCACGGTGAACCACAGGAACAGGGCCACCAGGGCGGCGAACACGTTCTGCGCGGCGGACGACTCGCCGACGTGGGCGAAGAAGAGCACCGTGGTGAGCACGCTGCCGATCAGGACCACGAACATGACGGGGTTCCTGGCTTGGACCCGGGGGTGCAGCTTGCGGAGGCTGTCGACGGAGGCGCCTCGAACGATGGCCGGGTCGAACAGGGACCGGCGTGGCAGCGGGTGACGGTCTCGTCCACTGCTGCCGACGGGCCGGACGACCTCGTGGGTTGACTGCGACATGTTCACGACTCCTAGAGGGAGAGCTGTTCGAGGATGGGGCCGAGCGCGAGCGCGGGCAGGAAGGTCAGCCCGGCCACCACGAGGACGACTCCGACGACCAGGCCGCCGAAGAGCGGCGTGTGGGTCGGGAAGGTGCCCGCACTTGCCGGCACCACCTGCTTGCGCGCCATCGAACCCGCGATCGCGAGGACCGGGATGATCAGCAGGAACCGGCCCATCAGCATCGCCACCCCCTGGGTGGTGGTGTACCAGTCGGTGTTGGCGGTGAGGCCGGCGAACGCCGAGCCGTTGTTGTTGGCCGCCGAGGTGAAGGCGTAGAGGATCTCCGTAAGGCCGTGCGGACCCGGGTTGGCGCGCGAGTCGAGCGCCGTCCTGAGCACCGCCGAGGCCGCGGCAAAGCCCAACAACGCCGTCGGCATGGCCAGCAGGTACAGCATGACGAGCTTCATCTCGGCGGCCTCGATCTTCTTGCCGAGGTACTCCGGCGTCCTGCCGACCATCAACCCGGCGATGAAGACGGAGAGGATGACCATGATCAGCAGCCCGTTCAGGCCCACGCCGACACCGCCGGGGCTGACCTCACCGAGCATCATGTGCGTCAGCGCCAGGCCACCGCCGCTCGGAGTCATGCTGTCGTGCATCGAGTTGACCGACCCGTTCGACGTACCTGTGGTGAAGGCAGCCCACATCCCGGAGGCCCCGGTGCCGAACCGGGTCTCCTTGCCCTCGAGGTAGCCGCCGCCGGCCAGGTCGGGCGAGATGGACTGGTTCACGTGCATGGCGTCGAGTCGCGGGTTGCCCTGTCCCTCCGCGAACATCGTGCCCAGTGACACCGCTACGAGGATGACGCCCATGATCGCGAAGACCGCACGACCCTGCCGGCGGTCGCCGACCATGCGGCCGAAGGTGAGGGCGAGCGCCAAGGGGATGATCACGATCGCCCAGGTCTCGACGAAGTTGCTGATCGCGGTGGCGTTCTCGAACGGATGGGCGGAGTTCATGTCGAAGAAGCCGCCGCCGTTGGTGCCGAGCTGCTTGATCGCGATCTGGCTGGCCGCGGGGCCTCCGGGGATCGCCTGGACGGCACCCTCGAGCGTCTGCACGCTGGTGAAGCCGTTGAGGTTCTGGATCACACCCTGGCTGACCAGGATGATCGCGACCAGGAACGAGAGCGGGAGCAGGATCCGGGTGGTGGTCCGGGTCAGGTCGACCCAGAAGTTGCCCAGCGTCGTGGCCCGCCGCCGGACCAGGCCGCGGATCAGCGCGGCCATGACCGCCATCCCGACGGCCGCGGAGACGAAGTTCTGCACCGCCAGGCCCGTCATCTGGGTGAGGTGGCTCATGGTCGCCTCACCGGCGTAGGCCTGCCAGTTGGTGTTGGTCGTGAAGCTGACGGCGGCGTTGAACGACACGTTCTCCGGGACCGCCGGCATGTCCGTGGGGTTGAAGGGCAGGACACCCTGCAGCCGCTGCAGCAGGTAGAGGAACAGGAAGGAGACCACGCTGAAGGCGAGCAGCGAGAACGCGTAGATCGTCCAGCGCTGCTCGCTCGCGGGGTCCACTCGGCAGATCCGGTAGAAGACCCGCTCCACGGGGAGGAACACCCGGTCTCCGGGCGCCTTCCCGCCGGCGTACACGGCGGCCATGTACCTGCCGAGCGGCGGGGCGGTCACCAGGACGACCGCGATCATGGCCAGGAACTGGCCCCAGGTGGCGGCAGACATCAGAACCTCTCGGGGAACAGCAGCGCGGCCACCAGGTAGACGGCGACCGGGATGGAGACGATCAGGGCGAGGGCGTTCTCCCAGCTCACGACGACACCCCTGCTTCAGCCTGCTCGGCCGAAGCGGCGCCGCGGCCCGTGCCTCCGGCCGGAGGTGCGTCGTGGCCGATGATCCGGTCGCATCCGAGCACGTACAGGAAGGCGAGCCCGAAGAAGGCAAGCCCGATTGCTATGAAGACGATGTCAGCCATGTGCGGTGGGCTCCTGGTCACTGACGGTGAATTGGGCGGGCGGCATGTCTCGACGCCGATGGACGACTGTTCAGCCGGCCCGGACGGCCGACAAGAGGCATAGTGCTCTGTTAGCACGGAGAGCGACGGCCTTAGCGTCCTCTTAGCGAACGGCCAGGCTGGGGCGCTAAGCAACCGCTAACCGTCTTGGGCGAAGCCGCTGAGGGCGGTACCACTGACGACAGGCCGTTGGTCACCGAGACGGCACTGACAGGCGGGAGACGATGGGTCGGGGCAAGCTACGCATCTATCTCGGCGCGGCCCCGGGCGTGGGCAAGACCTTCAAGATGCTCGAGGAGGGCCAGCGCCGGCGCCAGCGGGGGACCGACGTGGTCGTGGGCTACGTCGAGTCGCACGACCGGCCACGCACTGCCGCGCTCGTCGACGGCCTGGAAGTAGTTCCGAGGGCGAAGCGGTCCTACCGCGCCACCGGGTTCGAGGAGATGGACGTCGATGCGGTCCTGGCCCGCGAGCCAGCCGTGGTGCTGGTCGACGAGCTGGCCCACACCAACGTGCCCGGCAGCCGGAACCCCAAGCGGTGGCAGGACGTCCAAGAGATCCTGGATGCCGGCATCGAGGTCATCACCACCGTCAACGTCCAGCACTTCGAGTCCCTCAACGACGTCACGGAGGCGATCACCGGCGTCCGTCAGCGCGAGACCGTGCCCGACGAGGTGGTCCGGGCCGCGGACCAGATCGAGCTGGTCGACATGAGCCCCCAGGCGCTCCGGCGCCGGATGGCTCACGGCAACATCTACCGGCCCGAGAAGGTCGACGCCGCCCTGTCGAACTACTTCCGTGAGGGCAACCTCACCGCGTTGCGGGAGCTCGCGCTGCTCTGGGTCGCCGACCGGGTCGACGAGGGACTGGAGCGGTATCGCGCGGACCACGACATCGAGTCCACCTGGGCCACCCGTGAGCGCATCGTGGTCCCAGTCAGCGGTGGGCCCGAGTCGACGACCCTGATGCGCAGGGCTGCCCGCGTCTCATCGCGCCGCGCAGGGGGGGAGTGGGAGGCGCTGTACGTCACCCAGCAGGACGGCCTCAGCGGCATCTCACCAGACCGGTTGGCCGAGCTGCGCGCCAAGACCGAGGACATGGGTGGCACCTTCCACACCGTGGTCGGCGACGACACTGCCGAGGCGATCTTGGACTTCGCTCGCGCAGACAATGCCAGCCAGATCATCTTGGGCGCCAGCCGGCGTGGGTCCGTCTCCACTGTGCTGCGGCCCGGGATCGGCGAACGAGTGATCGCCGGATCCGGCGAGATCGACGTGCTCGTGGTGACCCACGACTACACCGGGCGCGGCCGCGGCGGTCCCCGGCCGACGCGCGACCACGTCGATCGACGCCGCCTCAGGCTCGGGTATGCGTTCGGGGTGCTCGCGCCCCTCGTCGCCAGCCTGCTGTTGTGGCAGACCAAGGACCTCCACGGCCTGCCCACGGAGGCAATGGTGCTGATGGTGGTGGTCGTGGTCACTGCTCTGATCGGCGGCCTGGTCCCTGCCATCATCTCGGCCCTGTGCAGCGGGCTGCTGCTGAACTACCTGTTCACTCCGCCGATCTACACCTGGACGATCGCCGACCCCGAGAACGCCTTCGCCATCCTCCTGTTCGTCGTGGTCGCCATCGCGGTCTCCTCAGTGGTCGACCGTGCGGCACGGATCAGAGAACAGGCCCGCAAGGCCCGTGCAGAGGCCGACGCCCTGACCGTGCTGTCCCACAGCCTGCTGAACTCCAGCGACGACCTCGCCGGGCTGCTCGGCTCGGCGTCAGAGCTGTTTGGTGCCACCGGCGCCGCGATCGTTCGGCGCCGATCCGACGGCACCGAGGAAGCCCTCGCCAGCCACGGCCGGCGCCCTTCGGCCCTGGAGGCAACCTGCAGCGCCGACATCGACGACGACACCATGCTCGTGATCGCCGCACCTCGGGTCACGACGTCACAGCAACGGCTGCTCAAGGCCTACGCCGCCTACGCCAAGGTGATGACCGAGCGCACGATGGCAGCAGCCGCAGACCTCGAGCGGCTACGCCTTGCCGACGCTGACCGCACCCGCACCGCCCTCCTCGCCGCCGTCTCCCACGACCTGCGCTCGCCGCTCGCCGCCATCCGGGCAGCGGTCGACAGCCTGCGCTCCCACGAGATCTCCTGGTCGCCCGAGGACGAAGCAGAACTGCTGGCCACCGTCGACGAGGCCACTACCCGACTCACCACGCTGGTCGACAACCTGCTCGACATGAGCCGCATCCAGACCGGCGCCATCACCGTGGCATTCACCGACGTCGGGCTGGCCGGAGCCACGCGCAACGCTCTCTACCCGATCGAGGGCTCCGAGCGCATCGCGGTCGACATCGACCCCGACCTGGTCGTGCGAGTCGATCCCGGACTGCTCGACCGCGTCCTCGCGAACATCTGCGACAACGCCCTCAAGTACACGCCCGAGCAAGCAGCGATCCGCATCGACGCCGCCCGCAGCAACGGCCGCATCACACTGCGAATCGCCGACTCCGGACCCGGCGTTTACGACCGCGATCACGACCGCCTCTTCGCACCCTTCCAGCGACTCGGCGACGTCCCGCAACGAGACGGCGTCGGGTTGGGACTCGCCGTCGCGAAGGGCTTCACCGAAGCCATGGGCGGCACGATCGCTACCGAGGACACGCCCGGCGGCGGTCTGACCTTCGTCGTCGACCTTCCTGGGGGATCTCCTCAGTAGCCACCCAGCGGGACGCCCCATGCCGGAGGTCCTTGCGCACCCGCTGCCCGCATCGACCCAGCCACTGTCCTGCCTACGTGAGCTCGCTGAACCGCTCCACCTCCTCCTGGGGGCCCGACACGATCACCAGGTCGCCTTCCTCCACCACCGTGTCGGGCGTGGCGTGGGTGAAGTCCTGTCCGGCGCGCTTGACTCCCACGATGGTGATGCCGTACTTCGACCGGGGCCGTGACTCACCCAGCGGGACGCCGTACAGGCTCGCGGGTGGACGTGTCTTGACGAGCGCGTAGCCGTCGTCGAACTCGATGTAGTCGAGCATCCGCCCGCGGACGAGGTGCGCGACCCGCTGGCCCATGTCGTGCTCGGGTCTCACCACGTGGGGTACGCCGATCTGGGTGAGGATCCGGGCGTGCGGCTCGCTGATCGCCTTCGCCCAGATGTCACGGAGCCCCAGGTTGAGCAGCACCGACGCGGACAGGATGCTCGCCTCCAGGTCGGTCCCGATCGCGATCACCGCGCGGGTGAACTCGTGCAGCGACAGCTGGCGCATCGCCTCCTCGTCGGTGGTGTCGGCCTCGACCACGTGCGTCAGCTGACCCGCCAGGGACTGGACGACCTTGTGGTCGTTGTCGATGCCGAGCACCTCGACACCCTCCTCGACGAGCTCGATGGCGAGCGAGTTGCCGAAACGACCGAGGCCGATGACGGCGACCGGGTCGTTGTTGAGCCGCATCTGCTTAGCCAATGAGGGGCCGTCCTTCCGGGAGGGAGTAGCGCAGCTGGTTCTCGCGCAGCGCCAGTGCGGACACCAGCGTGATGGGGCCGAGGCGGCCCACGAACATCAGCCCGACCAGGACCAGCTGACCGGTCGACGGCAGGTCGGCGGTGATCCCCGTCGAGAGCCCGACGGTGGCGAATGCCGAGACGCTCTCGAACAGCACGTCCCGGGTGGGCAGGTCGCTGATCTCCAGCAGCACCAGCGTCGCTCCGATGACCAGCCCGACCGACAGGAGCGCGACGGTCAGTGCCTGACGCTGCACGCGATGCCCGATCTGCCGGTCGGTGGCGTTGACGTGCCGCTCCCCGCGCACCTCTGCGTAGATGACGAAGAACAGGATGATGAAGGTGGTGACCTTGATGCCGCCGGCTGTGCCTGCGGAGCCACCGCCGATGAACATCAGCACATCGGTGCCCAGCAGCGTGCCGTCGTGCATCGCGCCGTAGTCCACGGAGTTGAAGCCGGCGGTGCGCGGCATCACCGCCTGGAAGAAGCCGGCGAGGAGCCGGCCCGGCGTGTTCAGGGCTCCCAGAGTGCCCGGGTTGCTCCACTCGCTGACGGTGACGAAGACCGTGGCCAGCACGAGCAGGCCCACGGTGGTGCCGAGGGTGAGCTTCGTGTGGAGGCTCAGCCGTCGAGGGCGCCCGATCTGCCGGCGCAGCTCCAGGAGGACGGGGAAGCCGAGGCCGCCGAAGATGACGGCGAGGGCGATCGGCAGACAGACCCACGGGTCGGTCGCGAACCGCTCGAGGCTGTCGCTGTAGAGGGCGAACCCTGCGTTGTTGAACGCGGAGACGGCATGGAAGACGCCGTCGTAGACGGCTCGGGGCCACGGCTGGTCGTAGCCGATGCGGAAGCGAGCCGTCAGCAGCACCGCGGTGACGGACTCGAACAGCAGGCTCACCTTGGCCACGCCGACCAGCACGGCGCGGACGTCACCGATTCCCAGGCTCTTGGTCTCGACGGCGGCGGTGAGCCGGGTGCGCAGACCCATCCTGCGAGACAGCAGCAGGCCGACCAGCGAGGCGAGCGTCATGATGCCGAAGCCACCGCTCTGGATGAGCAGCAGGATGACGGCCTGCCCGAACCCGCTCCAGTACGTCGGCGTGTCCACCGTGATCAGACCCGTGACGCACACCGCGCTGGTCGCGGTGAACAACGTGGTGAGCAGGGGCGCGCCGCCGGGATCGACCCGTGAGACGGGCAGCATGAGCAGCACCGTGCCCACGGCCACGGCAGTGCCGAAGGCCGCGACGATCACCTGGGCGGGAGACCGCAACAACGGCCTTCCCGGCGCGCGCATCTTGTCCATCGAGCCGCCGTTCTGGTCAGGTCCGAGCCGGGCCACGGTAGCGCAGCGCTCGCCCCGGGCTCCCAGGTGCTCGCGACTTGCCCACGGACCACTACCTAGTGTTACTATCTACCAGTAGTCAGTGACAGTGAGTAGTGAGGACAGTGCTGGATGGGCAAGCAGATGACGGAGATGCTCAAGGGCACGCTGGAGGGCATCGTCCTCGCGATCCTGGCCGTGCGGGCCGCCTACGGCTACGAGATCACCGCGCGGCTTCGCGACATGGGCTTCGCCGACATCGTCGAAGGCACGGTCTACTCGCTCCTCGTCCGCATCGAGCAGCGTGGGCTGGTCGACGTCGAGAAGGTCCCCTCCGAGAAGGGACCGCCTCGCAAGGTCTACTCGCTCAACCCGCAGGGGCAGGGCTACCTCGAAGAGTTCTGGAGGACGTGGAGCTTCCTCGCAGAGCAGCTCGAACAGCTCCACCAGGAGGGCGCGTGAACATGAACATCTCGACACTCGTGGAGAAGGTCGTCGGACAGCTCGGCGACAAGCGGCGGTGGCGCGCCTACAGGGCGCGCACGAACCAGCTGCCGGCCGGGTACCGTGACGCGGTCCGGGCCCTGGAGCGCTACCTGATGTACTACGGGGCGGTCACCGAGGGCGACGTCCTGATGTCGATGCTGGAGGACCTCCTCGACCTGTTCGAGCAGAGCGCGGCCAGCGACACCCCGATCCGCGGCATCGTCGGGGACGACCCTGTCGACTTCGCCGAGACTTTCCTGCGCAACTACTCCGAGGGTCAGTGGATCAACAAGGAGCGCGCGCGGTTGACCGAGGCCATCGACCGGGCCGCGGCGGAGGAGTCGTGATGAGCGCCGTGGTGGTGCAGGACCTGACCAAGTCCTACGGCGACCTCCACGTGCTGCGCGGTGTCGACCTCGACGTGGCGCGGGGCAGCATCGTCGCCCTGCTCGGTTCCAACGGCGCCGGGAAGACCACGGTCGTCAGGATCCTGTCCACGCTGCTCAAGCCGGACGGGGGGACGGCCAGCGTCAACGGCTTCGACGTCGCCGAGCAGGGTGCCGACGTCAGGGAGTCCATCAGCCTCACCGGGCAGTTCGCTGCGGTCGACGAGATCCTGACCGGGCGCGAGAACCTCGTGCTGGTCGCCCGGCTGCGACACCTCAGGGACCCGGGGACGATCGCCGACGACCTCCTGGGACGGTTCTCGCTGCGCGACGCCGGCACGAGGAAGGTCTCGACGTACTCCGGTGGCATGCGACGCCGGCTCGACATCGCGATGAGCCTGATCGGGGATCCGCCCGTCATCTTCCTCGACGAACCCACGACCGGCCTGGACCCCCAGGCGCGTCTGGAGGTATGGCGGGCCGTCAAGGAGCTCGCCGAGCAGGGAACGACGGTGCTGCTCACCACCCAGCACCTGGACGAGGCTGAGCATCTCGCCGACAGGATCGCGATCCTCCACCAGGGGCGCATCATCGTGAACGGCACCTTGGCCGAGCTGAAGAGCCTCCTCCCGCCCGCGGAGATCACGTACGTCGAGAAGCAGCCGAGCCTCGAGGACGTGTTCCTGGCCATCGTCGGCGACGGCGGTGCGGACAGCGGGGGCACGCCTTCCCGGCCGACGGCCCCGACGGTGCACAGGAAGGACCCGAGATGACCAAGCACTTCCTCGCAGACACCACCGTCCTGCTGGGGCGGTCGCTGCGCCACATCAGCCGCAGCCCCGACACCATCATCACCACCGCGATCATGCCGATCGCCTTCATGCTGCTGTTCGTCTACGTGCTCGGCGGCGCGATCCAGGCCGGGTCGGACGCCTACGTGAACTACCTGCTGCCCGGCATCCTGCTCATCACGGTCGCCTCGGGAATCTCCTACACCGCCTTCCGGCTCTTCCTCGACATGCAGAGCGGGATCTTCGAGCGGTTCCAGTCCATGCCGATCGCACGCTCGTCCGTGCTCTGGGCACACGTGCTGACCTCCCTCGTCGCCAACCTGGTCTCGCTCGTGGTGGTCGTGCTCGTCGCCCTCCTGATGGGCTTCCGCTCGGGAGCCGGCCCGCTGGCCTGGCTCGCCGTCGCCGGGATCATGATGCTGTTCACCCTGGCCCTGACCTGGCTGGCGGTGATCCCCGGGCTCACCGCGAAGTCGATCGACGGCGCCAGCGCGTTCTCCTATCCGCTCATCCTGCTGCCGTTCGTGAGCTCCGCCTTCGTCCCCACCGACACGATGCCCGGTCCGGTGCGCGCCTTCGCCGAGAACCAACCGGTCACGTCCATCGTCAACACGATCCGCGAGCTGTTCGCACAGCAGCCGGTGGGCGCCGACGTGTGGATCGCCGTCACCTGGTGCCTGGGCATCCTCGTCCTCGCCTACGGCTTCGCCACCCTCACCTACCACCGCAAGGTGTCCTAGCGGGCGGCATCACACCTTCGGCTCAGGTGAGGGCGCCCTGCCGGCGGCGGACGGCACGGAGGTCACGCCCGGCGAGGACGGCCGCTGCGACCGCCACCACCACCAGGGCGACGACCAGCTGCCACTCGGTCTCGCCGCTTCCTCCATCGGGATCCCACCTCGTCAGCCCCTCGATCCAGGCCGGCCAGACCGCGGTGGCGACGGCGGCGACGGCTGCCAGCAGTGCAAGGACCATCTCGAGTCGTGCGCGCAACATCTCTGGTCAGTGCTCCTCTCGGTGTGTGTCGGTCAGAACCGGGCCGAGGCGACCCGGGTCCGCCATGAGTTGGACGTGCCGGCGTACTGCCCGTAGCTCCACACGGTCCGTGGGTCCGCGGGGTCCCGGCCGATCCCGAAGTAGTCACCCCAGCGGCCACCGTTGTACGACGCCTGGCCGGCCGCCACCAGGGCACTGCCCTGCAGCTGTCCTGCCGGAGCGGTGACGAGCCGGCCGGTGTGGCGGAGCTGTCCGTACTCGTTGGGTCCTGAGCGGCCGAACGTGACGTAGGCGTTGCGGCTGGAGTCCGTCTGGATGACGGGGAAGAAGTAGTGCAGACCGCTGGCACCGAAGGCGTTCTGCTGCGTCACCGCCTTGGAGGGGACATCGATCTCGTACCACTGCACGACCGACCGCGCCTCCGTGTCCCCGGACCAGCTGAACTTCGAGGTGTGGGAGGTCCACAGCCGCTGGGTTCCCGAGGCCGACTGGAAGACGGCGTTCAGGAGCCGGGTGTCGTTCGTGGCGATGCGGACGTCACCCCCGTCCTTCTGCACGGCGCCCGGTGCCAGGTCGTAGGCACGACAGGCCACCGCCACCCGCGACAGGCTCGGGGTGCCGCCGGTCCACATGCCTAGGGGGTTGGCAAGCGTCCAGAGGGTGAGGCTCGACCCGGACGGGAAGAGCGAGTTCACCAGGAACGCCGCCGGGTTCCCGCCGAGCCCCTGGAAGTGGGCGGCCGGCTGGACGCTGAACGCGAGTGAGCCGTCGGGGTTCTTCAGGTTGGAGAAGTCCCACCAGCGGATGTTGTGGGACGGTCCGGCGCCACCGGCGTACAGCTCCGCCTTGTTGAAGATCCGGACCTTCGCGTAGGCGAAGCCTCCGGAGAAGCCGAACTGGTTCGTCGACACGTAGATGCCCTGGGTGTCGAAGCCGAGCATCGGGTAGTCCGACCAGTTGTTCGTGTGCGTGGAACCGTCCACTGTCGCGTCGGTCGCCCAGATCCAGTACGGCCCCGCCGGACTGGCGGTCTGGGAGACGCCCATCATCAGCCACGAGCCGGCCGGCGTCGCCCTTCGCGCCGCGATGCACACGACCCAGCGGTTGGCGTAGTGGTCATAGGCGAGCTTCGGGTCGAACATCTGTGCTCCCTGCGGCAGCACGGGGTTGAACATGGCGGTGAAGTTCGCCCACCGGAAGGTCTGCGTGCCGGACTTGTTGTAGCCCACCAGGTCGACGTTCACCGCGACCATCACGTCGCTCGGCCCCACCGCCAGAGTGCAGTCCGGCGGCCGGAACGCCGTCTGCGGGACGCCCTCGAAGCTGGCGAGCCGGGCCGGTGCGAGACCGCCACCGGAGGCCGGCTCCCCGACGCCGTCCTCGGGCGGGTTGCCCTCCACGGCCGGCGCCTCCTCGTCGACCTGGGCCTCGGCCTCACCTGGTGCGAGCGCCGCCTCGGTCAGCTCCCGGGCCGCGACCTTGAGCGTCTCGAACTCCTCCATCGGCACGGGGAAACGCTGCACGAACTCGGGCTGCCGCAGAGGGGACGGCGGAAGCACCATCAGCTCCTCCGGGGTGAGGTCGGTCAGGGCGCGTGACATCCCGCTCACCGACTCACTGGGGCCACCCACGAACTCATCAACCATCGCCAACTCCTAACCCTCGTCGTCGCTGTCCACGTCGCTGTTTCGGCCGGCTCGGTCACCGGCTCCCCGGACGTCCCCTCACTGTGCTGCGCCCCGCGCTTGAGGCGACTGAGCTCGTCGGCACTCACCGGCACGCCGAGCGGGATCTCGATGTCTCCGGCTCCCTCCACCGGCGTGTCCTCCGGGTCACGGGACGGCTCGGAGGACGAGGCGCCCTGAGCGCTTCCCTCGCTGGGTCGGTCAGATCCCGACTGGCTCATTCCACAGTCCCTCTGTGCCGTGCCGGACATGCGCGGACCCGAGAACCCTGGTCAGATCATTCTCCTGGCCCGACACGCGACGCAATGGACCGTTCGGGGGGTATGGACCTGCCTCACCAGGCCCCGCGGTCCGTCACGAGGATCAGTCGATGAGGACCGAGCCGGTTCTCTGGACCTGACCTGGCGCAGGACCCAGGGTGACGCGCAGGCCGAAGAACGGGTGATGCCCGTTGTCCGCCTGCTGGAAGTCGAGGTCCACGAAGTTCGGCTGCTGGTTGCAGCCGGTGTTGTCCTCGTAGCACTGGTTGAAGGCGACGTCGCGGACGAGGTACCACCTGTTGCCCGTGCCGTTCCAGGTCGCTCCACCGCCGCCCTTGAACTCCTCGGCGTAGAACGAGGCGAACCGGTTCACCGTCTGCAGGTTGACGTTCCAGAGGCTGCGCGTCTGACCGGGGTCGACTCCCCACCACCCTTGCTTCCTGAACCTCGACCCGCAGGTCTGGTCGCCGTAGACGAGCGCGACCCAGATCCTGTTGTGGTACTGGTTGAGAAACTCGAGCCCCATGGCGAGTCCCGTCCTAGGCGTGGTCGGAGCTGGTGGATGCCGGTGGATGCCGGTGGATGCCGGTGGATCAGGAGTGGGTGCCGGTGGCACCGCCGGGCGGAGGACTCTCGGGCATGCGGTCCTCGGTGCGCTGCGCGTCAGCGCCGTCGGGGCCGTCGGCGCGGGCAGCGGCCGGATCGGGCGCAGGGTCCTCCGGCGGGTCGCCGTCAGCAGGGAGAGGCTCTGGTGTGGGCATCGTCGCATCCGTTCGAGGACAGTAGCCACCGCTTCGTCGCTCTCGATCCTGGCACGCCCGGCGGAGGTTCTGGAAGTCTCGCCTTCCCACTCACGTCCCTGGTCTTGACCACCTCGATCGTGGCCCCGGGTAGTCCCGACCGGCGCCTGCGACCGCGGTCACGTGAGGAGCCCTGGCGTCACGATGATGAGGCGGAGCACGTCGACGCGGGACCAAAGACTCTGTTGGTCATGCAACTTTCGGAGAACCGTGTTTGCCCAGGACGCCACTGGGACGCCCGTCAACCGTGAGGTGGCCGACATGACAGGCCTGGCAGCAGCAGCGTCGTCATCAGGAGCGGGGAGCTACCTGCACTGGGGGGTGATCTCGGTCAGCGTGGCGAACGTGCTCATCGTGCTCGCGATGGTCATCCTGTTCGTCCTGGCACTCGTCGTGCCCTTCCCCGAGCCACACCACGACGTCGACGAGCACCAGAGGCAGCCATGACCGCCGAGCTGCGCTCGACCGGGGTGGCCGCCGGGCACGGGCGGCCCACGAACTGGACCGAGTGGCTCCGTGGTTGGCTGACACGTCTCGTGCCCGAGGGCGAGGCGCTTCCCGACAGGCAGCCGACGTATGTCGCCTCGTGGATCTATGTCTTCGGAGTCCTCACCATCGCCGCCCTTCTGGTGGTCGTCGGCTCCGGAGGCCTCCTCGCGATGGGCGGCGCCGCCTGGTGGCACACCTCGTCACTGGGCCACTTCGTGAACTCCCTGCACCTGTGGAGCGTCGAGCTGTTCTTCGCCTTCATGGTGGTGCATCTGTGGGGGAAGTTCTGGATGGCCGCCTGGCGCGGCAAGCGGGCCCTGACCTGGATCACCGGGGTCCTCGCCTTCGTGACGTCGATCGGCACCGCCTTCACCGGCTACCTGTCGCAGTCGAACTTCGACTCGCAGTGGATCGGCGTCGAAGGCAAGGACGGCGTCAACGCGATCGGGGCGGGCGCCTGGTTCAACGTGCTGAACCCGGGCCAGATGCTGCTCTGGCACGTGGTCCTGCTGCCGTTCGCGGTCGGGATCATCGCGGTGATGCACGTAGTGCTGGTCCGCCGGCACGGCGTCGTACCCCCGATCGACGCGGACGGGGATGAGTGACGTGTCCACGACCACGCGGGTCAGGCCCAGGACCCCGGACTCGCACGACTTCGCGAAGCGGCCCTACGACCTCGTCAAGGAGTTCGTCATCGCGCTGGCGGTGGTGAGCCTCCTGACTGTCGGGCTGGCGGCGGTCTTCTCCTCCCCGGACGAGAACCCCATCACGCTGCAGCGCTGGGCGCAGGCCGCTCCGCAGGACGTCGTTGCAACGGCGGCCGGCGAGCTCGCCGGCACGACGACCAGCGCGACCTACGGGGCGCCGTACAACCACAACTCGGAAGGGCAGAAGGTCCTCGGCGTCCCCTTGCAGAGGTGGGGAGGCGTGCGGATCCCCGTGAGCTCGGCGGATCTGGTGCTGGGTCCCCTCTCCATGCAGGTCGGGAACCCCGTTCTCGCCGCGGCGCTGGCCCGGTGGCGGGCGACCCCGGTCGGGACCCGGCAGGCGTGGGCGACGCGGTACTCCGAGGCCCTCGCCAAGGCGGGGGGCGATCCGGTCAAGGTGGCGCCCGGTCGATACGGACCCGTGCCCGTGCTGGTCCGGAGCTTCCTGCGAGTGGCCCGCACGGGCGGCTTGGAGGGGGCACTGAGCGCGTCCGGCAACTTCTACGGAGGCGACCAGACCCGCACCCTGCTCCTGCTCTCCGACGGGGCCTACCTGGAGGACACCGCCGTCGCGCAGCACCTCGGTGGCGACCAGTGGGGCATGATGAACGAGACCGGGAACTACCCCGGGCAGCCATGGATGTGGCTCTACACGTTCTGGTACCAGGTGAAGCCGTTCTCCACCTCGGAGAACGCCGACGCCGAGGTGTGGGCGCTGATGATGGTGCTGACGCTGGGCCTGATGTTCGTGCCCTTCATCCCGGGCGTGCGGGACATACCTCGGTGGATCCCCGTGCACCGGCTGATCTGGCGGCAGTACTACCGGAGGCGCCCCCGATCCTCCTGAGCGGGCCCCCGTTGACGAGGGCACCAGCCACGGGCAGGCGACGCCGCGCTCGGAGAGCGGGCCGCTGCGGCCCTGCTTGCGCCTCAGGGTGGCAGGTGCTGAGGTGCCTGAGCAGGTCGCGCGTGGACGGGCTAGCCCCAACGACCTATTGACCCACCGTCCCCGACCGGTAAGTTCTCCGTCATCGCATCCCCGGGGAACCTGGGGCCGACGAGATGGATGACCACGCCGCGCCCTCGACGTGACCCTGCACCCGGCGGCCCTGGTCACGTTGGCGTAGAGCCACGAGGGGCCACGAAGGCTGTGCGCCCGACGTATCAGCCGCGCGACCGGCCGCTCCTGTCCGGGGCGGCCGGGTGGTGGCACCCGGTCCAGGACCACCCGTCGACCACGACACGACGATGAGGCACTCATGGCGACACTCACGACCCACGTCAACCAGGCACTGCCGCGGCTGGTGGGGAGGCTGCACCTGCGACCGCCGGTCCTGCCGGACGCCCTGGCGCGACAGCTTCCCCGGATCGTCGAGCCGCTGGCGTCCGTGCCGCCGTTCCGCCGGGTCGCCAGCAGGCTGGTCATCAACCACTACGGCTACGCCACCAGCCTGCGCCCGCGTGCGTTGACGATGATGTCGGACTACACGACCTGGGCAACCCTGACCACCCGCACCTTCACCGGCCGGCACCTGTCCCCGGCGGACCCGCAGACCATGGAGGCGCTTCCCGCCGAGTCCGACGTGACGGCGCTGTACCGGCGGGAGGAGATGGTCAGGTCCACCGACACGAGCGTGTGGTTCATGTTCTTCGCCCAGTGGTTCACCGACAGCTTCCTGCGCACCAGCCGGGCCGACTTCCGGCAGAACACGTCGACGCAGGAGATCGACCTGTGCCAGATCTACGGACTGGGCCCCGAGCAGACCCGGATGCTGCGGTCCCTGAGCGGCGGCCGGCTCAAGAGCCAGCTCATCGACGGTGAGGAGTTCCCGGTCTTCCTGTTCCAGGAGCGCAGGCCGGGAGAGCCGGTGAGCTTCAAGCCAGAGTTCCACGGGCTCTACGACGAGCGCTTCGTGATCGACACGATCCTGGGCGGCGTACCCGACGACCGCCTCGACTCCGTCTTCGCGGTGGGACTCGAACACGGCAACTCCACGATCGGGAACACGATCCTGAACACCCTCTTCCTGCGCGAGCACAACCGGGTCGCCGGGGTGCTGGCCGAGGACCACCCGGGATGGGACGACGACCGTCTCTTCGAGACCACCCGGATGGTCATGATCGTGCTGCTGCTCAAGCTCGTCGTCGAGGAGTACATCCGGCACATCGGGCCCTTCGACTTCCCGATCGAGGCGGTCCCGTTCATCGCCGACGAGGAACGCTGGAACCGGCCGAACTGGATCGCCGTCGAGTTCAACCTGCTCTACCGCTGGCACATGCTGGTGCCGGACGCCATCGAGGACGGCGGGACCACGCTGGACCCCTCGCGCTTCATGAACAACAACCCGCTGGTCGTCTCCCGGGGCATCGAGGACCTGGTCGCCCAGTGCTCGAAGGACCGGGCGGGCAAGATCGGCCTGCGCAACACCCCCGCCTTCCTGGTCGACAGGTCGGCACCGGGCCACCCGTCCCTGGAGGAGCGGACGGTCGCCCTGATGCGGCAGGCCAGGCTGCGGTCCTTCAACGACTACCGCGAGTCCTACGGGCTCGGGCGGCTGACCGGCTTCGAGCAGCTCACCGCGGACGCCGAGCTGCGAGAGCGGCTCGAGCAGCTCTACGACCACGACATCGACAGGCTCGAGTGGTACGTCGGGATCTTCGCCGAGGACTACCCCGACTACGCGATGATGGGCGAGCTGCTCACCACCATGGTCGCGAACGACGCCTTCACCCAGGCACTGACGAACCCGCTGCTGTCGCGCAACGTGTTCAACGAGGACACGTTCTCCCCGACCGGCATGAAGATCATCACCGAGACCCACTCCCTCCAACAGATCCTGGAGCGCAACTCGGCCAGCCCCGGGACCGTGCACGCCAGCTTCGACTGCTGAGGCCTAGCGAGGGTCGCTAGGAGGTCCGCGAGCTCCGCCAGGCCCGCCAGCGCCCGTCGAGCCCGCGGGTGTCCTCCCGGACGAAGGTGAAGAAGTCCCGGGTCTGCTCGACCCTGGCGCGGCCGGGCGAACCGGGCGGCAGGAGGTCGACGGCCTCGGAGACCGACTCGATGATGGCGTCCAGCAGGGGCAGCCGGGCCGCCTGGATCGTCCCCCAGACATCACCGTCGCGGACGCGGAAGAGGTCCCCCCGGCCGGCCGGGTTGCGCTCGCGTACGACGAGGTGGGTTCCGGCCAGGTAGCGGACGGCGCCGGAGATCGCCGCGGGGGAGGCGTCGACGCCGCGCGCGAGCTCGCCTGCGGTGTAGGTCGACTGGTCGTCGGCGAGGATGAAGGCGAAGACCCGGGCCGGCATGCGGGGGATGCCCATCGACTCCAGGGTCTGTCCGAGGCGCTCCACGGCCCGCGCGAGGTCACTCACGAAGTCAGGCTACACAACATTCACAAGATCATGAATGTTGTGTCACGATGGGGTCGTGACCGCCATCGAGCTGCATGACATCGTCAAGACCTTCGGGCCGGTCAAGGCCCTCGACGGACTCCACCTCACCGTGTCGGCAGGGGAGGTGCACGGCTTCCTCGGACCCAACGGCGCCGGGAAGTCCACCACGATCCGGCTGCTGCTCGGCCTGCTCAAGGCCGACGCCGGCAGTGCCACCCTGCTCGGTGGGGACCCGTGGCGCCAGGCGGCCGAGCTGCACCGTCGCATCGTCTACGTCCCCGGCGACGTGAACCTGTGGCCGAACCTGACCGGCGGTGAGGTGATCGACGCCCTGGGTCGGATGCGTGGTGGTCTCGACGAGAGGCGCCGGGCCGAGATGCTCGAGCGCTTCGAGCTCGACCCGCGGAAGAAGGCCCGCACCTACTCCAAGGGCAACCGTCAGAAGGTGGCGCTGGTCGCCGCTCTCGCCAGTCGGGCCGAGCTCTACCTGCTCGACGAGCCGACCTCGGGCCTCGACCCCTTGATGGAGGCGGAGTTCCAGAGGGCCGTGGTCGAGCTGAAGCGCGAAGGGGCGACGGTGCTGCTGAGCTCGCACATCCTGGCCGAGGCCGAGGCGCTGTCGGACCGCATCAGCATCATCCGGGCCGGCCGGGTCGTCCAGAGCGGCTCGCTGGCCGAGCTGCGGCACCTGACCCGCACGACGCTCATCGCCGAGACGTCCAGGCCGGCCGACGACATCGCTGCGGTCGAGGGGGTGCACAGTCCGCGGTTCCTCGACGGGCGGGTCACCTTCGACGTCGACTCCGACCACCTCGACGCGGCGGTGCGGGCGCTCGCCGCGCACGGTGTGCGCTCGCTGGCCGCGCACCCTCCCACCATGGAGGAGCTCTTCCTTCGTCAGTACGGCGAGGACGTGACCGAGGACGTGACCGAGGACGTGACGTCGTGAGCTCGTCGCTCACCGGCACCCGTCATCTCCTCCGCCTCATCGTGCGGCGGGACCGGTTGCGACTGCCGCTGTGGGTGGTCGGCGTCGGCGGGATGATCGCGGTCAGCGCTCTGGCCGTGCCGCCCGTCTACGACACCCCCGAGAAGATCGCCGGCTACGCCAGGGCGGTCGGCACCAGTCCGGTCAGCTACCTGATGTCCGGCCGCCAAGCCGCCATCGACACCCTGGGCGGCATCGTCGCCAACGAGATCTCACAGGTCGCCCAGCTGGGCATCTGCCTGATGGTCGTGTTCCTGGTGATCCGCCACACCCGGGCGGAGGAGGAGACCGGCCGTGCAGAGCTGATCCGCTCGACCGTGGTTGGCCGGCACGCGGCCACCCTCGCCGGCCTGCTGTACGGCGTTGCTGCGGCGGTCCTGATCGGGCTGGTCACCACGGCCTCGATGCTGGCCGCCGGGCTGGAGGTCCTCGGCAGCGTGACGTACGGCGTCGGGCTCACGCTCCTCGGCCTCTGCTACGTCGCGATCAGCCTCGTCGCCGCCCAGCTGTCGACCACCGCGCGCGGAGCCCTCGGCCTCGCGGGCACCGCTGTCGCGGTCGGCTACCTGGTCCGCGGACTCGGCGCCATGCAGGACAACGCGCTGGTCTGGGCGTCGCCGTTCGGCTGGGCCCAGCGGATGGACGCCTTCGGAGCCGAGCGGTGGTGGCCCGCCCTGCCACTGGTGGCGCTGACCGCAGCCCTGCTGGGGCTGGCGGCCTGGCTCACCGCGCACCGCGACTTCGGCAGCGGCGTGCTGCAGCCACGTCCCGGACGGCCGCGAGCGTCGCGGTTCCTCGGCACCGCCGTGGGGCTGGCCCTGCGCCTCCAGCGCGGGTTGCTCGTCGGGTGGGCGATCGGCCTGGCCGGCCTCGGGCTGCTCTACGGAGCGGTGATCCCGACCATCCCGGACCTGGTCGCCTCGAACCCGGATATCGCCCGGGCCATCGGCGCTTCCGCCGACGCCGAGCAGGGGCTCATCGACGCTTTCCTGCGCTACATCTTCTTGTTCATGGCGGCGATCTCCACGGGCTTCGCGGTCACCTCCGTGCTGCGGCTGCGCTCGGAGGAGGAGTCGGGTCGTGCCGAGGTCGTGCTCGCGACCCGCGTCCGCAGGCCCTCCTGGGTCGGCGCCGGCGTCGTGGTCGCCGGCGTGGGCACGGTGGCTCTCTCCCTCGCGATGGGACTCGGCCTCGCGGCGGGATACGGGCTGGGCATGGGGGAGTGGGGCCAGGTCGCGGCGCAGGTCGGTGCTCAGCTGAGCTACCTGCCAGCGGTGCTCCTCGTCGCCGCGTTCGGGGTCGCGATCATCGGCGTGGCGCCGCGCTGGTCCCTGCTGGCCTGGGGTGCCGTCGCGTTCGTCCTGTTCCAGGTCATGCTGGGCCAGACGCTGCGACTGCCGGACTGGATCGACTCCCTGTCACCGTTCTGGCACCTGCCGGAAGTCCCGGTCGAGGCGTTCGACCCGGTCCCGGCGGTGGCCGAGCTGGTCCTGGCCGCGGCCCTGGTCGCGTTCGGGCTGTGGAGCTTCCGACGTCGCGACGTGGCGCCGGGGTAGTGCTGGGGCGCGGGTGGAGTGCATCCACCTGCTCGACGGTGCCCCTCGAAGTGACCGCCGGGAGGTGCGGTCGCACCGTTTGACAGGCGCCCCGGTGCCCGACGTATGTTGACGGCCGTTCATGGTGATGAAGACCGGCGAGAGGCCTCCCTCGTGCGCAGAAAGCCCTACCTGTCCTTGATCCCCGGCCTCGCGCTGGCCCTCGCGGTCCTCGCCGGGTGCTCCGGTGGGGAGGGCGTCGACGTGAACGGGTCCGGCGACTCGGGGGGCTCCGGCTCGTCCTCCGGGGGCGTCCTGCGCGCCGCGATCGGCGGTGAGCCCGACCAGCTCGACCCGCACAAGACCTCGGCCTACTACAGCTTCGAGGTGCTCGAGAACGTCTTCGACACGCTCGTCGAGCCGGATGCGGACCTGAAGATGCAGCCGTCGCTGGCCACCAAGTGGACCACCAGCGACGACCAGCTCACCTGGACGTTCACCCTGCGCGACGGCGTGAAGTTCTCCGACGGGACGCCGCTCACGGCCGCCGACGTCGTCTACTCCTTCAACCGGATCATCGACCAGAAGCTCAACTCCGCCTACAAGTTCACCACGGTCAAGAAGATCTCCGCCCCGGACGACACGACTGTCGTGTTCAAGCTGAGCGCTCCGACGCCCAACCTGCTCGCCGACGTCGGCGGCTTCAAGGGCGTCGGCATCGTGGAGAGGAAGAACGTCAGGTCCGGCGACATCAAGACGGCGCCCGTCGGCAGCGGCCCGTTCAAGGTCGCCGACTACTCCTCCGGTGACAAGATCGAGCTGGTCCGCAACAGCCGGTACTGGGGCGACAAGCCGGCCCTCGAGGGTGTCACCTTCACCTTCGTGAAGGACCCGACCGTGGCCCTGCAGAACCTGGAGAGTGGCGAGGTCGACTGGACCGACAACCTCCCGCCGCAGAAGGTGGCAACGCTCAAGGACAGCTCCGACATCACGGTGGACACGAGCCCGTCGACCGACTACTGGTACCTCGCTCTCAACGAGGCCCGCAAGCCGTTCGACGACGTGGACGTGCGTCGTGCCGTCGCCTTCGCGATCGACCGGGACGCGATCACGAAGGCTGCGAAGTTCGGCAACGCGACGGTCAACCAGACCGCGATCCCCAAGGGGAGCCAGTGGTACTACGACTATGCGCCGTACGACCACGATCCCGACCGGGCGCGCCAGCTGCTCGCCAAGGCCGGGGTCAAGAACCTGGGCATGGACCTGATGGTGACCAGCGAGTACCCGGAGACCGTCCGCGCCGCCCAGGTGATCGCCTCCGAGCTCGGTGACGTCGGGATCAAGGTCAAGATCCGCACCCTCGACTTCGGCCAGTGGCTCGACGCGGAGGGCAAGGGGAAGTTCGACTCGTTCATGCTCGGGTGGCTGGGCAACCTCGACCCGGACGAGTTCTACTACGCGCAGCACCGCACCGGGGCCGGCTTCAACTTCCAGAAGTACAGCAACCCGAAGGTGGACCGTCTGCTCGACAAGGCCCGGACCGAGACTGACGAGTCCGCACGCAAGGACGAGTACGACCAGGCCGCGAAGATGATCGTCGACGACGCCAGCTACATCTACCTCTACAACCCCGACGTCGTGCAGGGCTGGACCTCGAAGGTCTCGGGCTACCAGGTGCGCAGCGACCGGGCGATCCGCTTCGGCGACACCTCGCTGTCCCGGTGAGGATCGGCGTCCCGCGTTGACCACGTTCATCGTGCGCCGGCTGGTGCAGTCGGCAGCCGTCCTGGTGGGTGTCACCCTCGTCGTGTTCCTGCTCCTCCAGCTCGTCCCGGGCGACCCGGTCCGGCTGGCGCTGGGCACCCGCTACGACCAGGCGACGTACGACGCACTCCGCCAGCGCTCGGGTCTGGACCGGCCCCTGGTCGTGCAGTACCTCACCTACATCTCCCACGCCGTCACCGGGGACCTGGGGGTGAGCTTCCGCAGCGGCCGCCCGGTGACCTCGATCGTGCTCGAGCGGGTCCCCGCGACACTGTCGCTGGCCTTCACCGCGGTCGTCCTGTCACTGCTGGTGGCCTTCCCGTTGGGGGTGCTCAGTGGGATCCGCAGCGGGTCGGTGGTCGACCACGCCGCACGGGTGTTCAGCCAGTTCGGCGTCTCGGTCCCGGACTTCTGGATGGGGATCATGGGCATCCTGCTGTTCTCGGGTGTGCTGGGCTGGCTGCCGCCCTCGGGCTACGTCTCGCTCACCGAGAGTCCCTCCCAGTGGGCGTCGCACGTGCTGCTGCCCGCCGGCACGATCGGGCTCGTCACCGCCTCGATCCTGACCCGGTACATCCGCTCGGCCGTGCTCGAGGTGCTCTCCGAGGACTACATCCGGACCGCGGAGGGCAAGGGGCTCCGGCGCCGGGTGGTGGTCCTTCGGCACGTTCTCCGCAACGCGCTGATCCCCGTGGTGACGGTGGTCGCCGTCCAGCTCGCCAGCCTGCTCGGCGGGGTGATCGTCGTCGAGGTGCTGTTCGCCTGGCCGGGCATCGGCCGGCTCACCTACGACTCGGTGCAGGCACGTGACTACCCGGTGCTGCAGGGCGCGGTGCTGTTCGTGGCGGCGCTGTTCCTGCTGATCAACCTGCTCGTCGACGTCCTCTACGCCCGCCTCGACCCGAGGATCTCGGTCCGGTGAGCGGCTCGGAGCGCCGGCCGGACACGGTCGCCCGCCGCGCGGTCGAGTCGCTGCGGCACGACCCGCTCGCCGTGGTCGGGACCGTCGTGCTGGTCGTGCTCGTGGTGGTCGGGGTGTTCGGCCGGTGGCTCGCGCCGTACGGCGTCAACGACGTCGACGTCGCGAACATGCTCCACGGTCCGAGCTGGTCGCACCTGTTCGGCACCGACGAGCTCGGCCGTGACGTGCTGAGCCGGGTGCTCGTCGCCGCCCGGGTGTCGCTGGAGGTCGGGGTCGTCAGCGTGGGGCTGGCCCTGGCCGTCGGCGTCGCGATCGGCCTGGTGGCGGGCTACTACCGCGGCTGGGTGGACAACGTGCTGATGCGCTGCATGGACGTCCTGTTCGCGTTCCCGGTGCTGCTGCTGGCGGTGGCGATCGTCGCCGTGCTCGGTCCGGGCCTCGGCACCGCGATGGTCGCGATCGGGGTGGTGTACGCCCCGATCTTCGCGCGCGTCACCCGGGCCAGCGTGCTGTCGGTGCGCGAGCAGGTCTACGTCCGGGCGGCGACGTCGATCGGCGCGTCGGACCTGCGGATCATGCGCCGGCACGTGCTGCCCAACATCGCGGCGCCGTTGATCGTGCAGACGTCGCTGTCCCTCGCGTTCGCCATCCTCTCCGAGGCGGCGCTGTCGTTCCTGGGGCTGGGCGTCCAGCCACCCTCGCCGTCCTGGGGCCGGATGCTGTTCGACGGGCGCGGGTTCGTCACCGACGCCTGGTGGCTCGGTGTCTTCCCGGGCGTCGCGATCCTGCTCACGGTGCTGGCGTTCAACCTCGTCGGCGACGCGCTTCGCGACGTGCTCGACCCCCGCCAGCTGACCCTCAGCGAGGCCAGGAGGAACAGCTCGTGAGCGACCCGGTGCTGTCCCTCGAGGGACTGAGCGTCACCTTCAACACCCGTCGCGGACAGGCGCAGGCCGTCGCCGGGGTGGACTGGTCGGTGTCGAAGGGGGAGACCCTCGCCCTCGTGGGCGAGTCCGGCAGCGGCAAGAGCATGACGGTGCTCGGCGCCGCGGGGCTCACCCCGCCCGCGGCCCGGGTCACCGGCGTCGCCCGGCTGCTCGGCGAGGATCTCGTGGCGATGCCCGCGGACCGCCGCCGGCGGCTGCGCGGACGGCACATCGGCTTCGTCTACCAGGACCCGATGACGTCGCTGAACCCGGTGCTGACGATCGGCCGGCAGGTGTCCGAGGCGTGCGAGGAGCATCTCGGGATGTCCCGGCACGAGGCCGCCGAGCGCGCCGTCGAGCTGCTCGACCTGGTCGGCATCCCCTCGCCGCGGGACCGCGCCACGGGGTATCCGCACCAGTTCTCCGGTGGGATGCGGCAGCGCGTCGTCATCGCGATGGCGCTCTCGTGCGACCCCGAGCTGCTGATCGCGGACGAGCCGACCACAGCCCTCGACGTCACCACGCAGGCGCAGATCGTCGAGCTGGTCGCCGACCTCCAGCAGCGCACCGGCACCGCCGTCGTGTGGATCACCCACGACCTCGGTGTCGTGGCGGGCATCGCCGACCGGGTCGCGGTGATGTACGGCGGCCGCATCGTCGAGCAGGCTCCGGTCGACGACCTGTTCGACCAGCCGTCGCACCCCTACACGCAGGCGTTGCTGGACGCACGGCCCGACCCGTCGACCAGCGGCGAGGAGCTGGCGGCGATCTCGGGCTCCCCGCCGAGCCCGCTGGACCTGCCGGCCGGGTGCGCCTTCTGGCCGAGGTGCCCGGTGCGGGGCGACGCGCGCTGCGAGGACGAGCTGCCGCCCCTGGTCGAGGTCCGGCCCCAGCACGCCGTACGCACCTTCTACCCCGAGGCCCGGCATCGAGGAGGGGGTGCACCGATGAGCGCGGAGGTGGTCGCCGAGCTCGAGGACCTGAAGGTGTGGTTCCCCGCCCCGCACAAGAAGCACGTGCGAGCCGTGGACGGGGTCTCCCTGCAGATCCGCCGTGGCGAGACCCTCGGTCTGGTGGGCGAGTCGGGGTCGGGGAAGTCCACGCTCGCACTGGCGCTGCTGCGGCTGGTGGACCCGACCGCCGGCCGGGTCGTCGTCGGTGGGGAGGACGTCACCACCAGGTCGCGCCGGCGGCTGCGGCCGCTTCGCCGTCGGGTGGCGATGGTCTTCCAGGACCCTGCCGCGTCGCTGGACCCCCGGCACACCGTCGCGGACAGCATCGCCGAGCCGCTCGTCGTGCACGGGCTCGGTGGTGACCGGGACGGCCGCCGGGCGCGGGTGGCCGAGCTGCTGGACCTGGTCGGACTGCGCCAGGACCTGGGGGACCGCCACCCGCACGAGCTGTCCGGTGGGCAGAAGCAGCGGGTGGGCATCGCGCGGGCGCTCGCCGGCGAGCCGGACCTGATCGTGCTCGACGAGCCGATCGCCTCCCTCGACCTGTCGGTGCAGGCGCAGATCATGAACCTGCTGCGACGGCTGCAGCGTGAGCTCGGGCTGACCTACCTGTTCGTCGCCCACGACCTGGCGGCGGTGGAGCACATGAGCGACCGGGTGGCGGTGATGTACCTCGGCCGGATCGTGGAGAGCGGCACGCCGGCACAGATCTACCGCGAGCCGGCGCATCCCTACACCGCCGCGCTGCTGTCGGCGGTGCCGGTGGCGAACCCGCGCGCCGAGCGGGAGCGGCACCGGATCGTCCTGACCGGGGACATCCCGAGCCCCGTCGACCCCCCCAGCGGCTGCCGGTTCCGCACCCGCTGCCCGGTCGCCCAGGAGGTGTGCGCCGAGGAGGACCCGGCGCTGCGCCCGCAGGCGCCCGGTCACGAGGCGGCCTGCCTGTTCGCAGGCGAGGCGGTCGAGCGGATGGCCGGAGCGGGCTGACTCCGGCGGCCTCAGCCGCGGACGCCCACGCGCACGCGTACGTCGGCTCGGTGGCGCGGGGGTGGCGTGGGCTCGCGCCCGCCCGGCGGCGCCAGTGGGGACGGCTCGACCCGGAGCAACCGGGCCAGCCACCCGGGCAGCCACCAGTTCCAGCGCCCGAAGAGGCTGACGAGTGCCGGCACCAGTAGCGCGCGCACGATGGTCGCGTCGATGAGGATGCCGACGCCCAGCGCGGTGCCGAGCACCTTGATGTCGGTGCCGGGAGCCGAGGCGAGGGCGGCGAAGGCGAAGAAGAGGATCAGCGCCGCCGACGTCACCAGCCGTCCGGTGCGTCCCAGGCCGGTGATCACCGCCTCGCCCGTGTCACCGGTGGCGTCGTACTCCTCCCGCATCCGCGCCAGGATGAACACCTCGTAGTCCATCGACAGCCCGAACAGGAACGCGAAGATCAGCACCGGCAGCCAGAACGTGATGGCGCCGGTGCCCGAGACGTTGAAGACCAGGTCCGACCCGTTGCCCATCTGCCAGAAGAACACCACCGTGCCGAACACCGCGGCCAGCGAGACCAGGTTGAGCAGCACCGCCTTGACCGGCAGCAGGATCGAGCGGAACGTCCTCACCAGCAGCACGAACGTGATCACCGCGATCAGCGCGAGGACGTAGGGGAACTTGTCGTAGACGGCGCTGAAGTAGTCCTCGACGGTGGCGCCGGCACCCGTGACGCCCACGTCCCCGGTCACGGCTCCCTCGACGGCGTTCCGGACCGCGTCCACGACCTGGTTGCCGGAGGAGTCGACGGTCTCGTTCTCCGGGAGGACGTCGACGACAGCCACGTCGGCGCTGTCGGACCCGACCACCGCGAGCTGGACACCCGGCACGTCCCTCGCCGCGTCCGCCGCCGCCTGCGCCTGGTCCTTCGGGACGAGCACCTCGATCGGGGTGAGCACCCCGTCGCCGACGCCTCCGGCGCGCAGGCCGGCCAAGGTCTCGTAGGCCGGTCCGCTGCGGGCCAGCGAGTCGAGGCCGGACGTGCCGATCTTGAGGCTGAACACGGGAACGATGAGCACCGCGAGCACGACGACGGCCGCACCAGCGGCGAGGAACCGGCGGCGGACGATGAGGCGGGCCCAGGCGGTCCACCCGCGTGAGGCGGCGCCCTCCTTGCGGATCTTCGGGAAGTCGATGCGCGGCCCGATGCCGGAGAGCAGGGCCGGGAGCAGGGTGAGCACCACGGCGACGCTGACGAGCGGGATGAGCATGCCGCCGATGCCCATGCTGCGCAGGAACGGCACGGGCACCACCAGCAGCGCCACGAGGCTGATGGCGACGGTCACCCCCGACGCCAGCACTGCGTTGCCCGCCGTGGCCATGGCGACCACCACGGCCTCCTCGTTGTCGCGGCCGTGCGCGCGCTCCTCGCGCCAGCGCGACACCACGAGCAGCGAGTAGTCGATCGCCACCCCCAGCCCGATCAGCGAGATCAGGAACTGCACCACGAAGCTGACGTCGCTGAAGGTCGACAGCACCAGCACCAGCATGAACGTCGTGAGGATCGAGACGGCCGCGATCAGCAGCGGGAGCAGGGCCAGGAACGACGCGAAGACGAACAGCAGGACCGCCAGCGCCCCGGTGGCGCCGAGCAGCGTCTCGGTCAGCACGCTGGGGCCCTCCGTGTCGCCACCCGCGGACAGCAGGCCGTACGACGTCAGCCCGCTGCTGAACCCGGCTCGACGTGGCCGCCTCGGTCAGCGCCGGACCGACCCTCGTCTCGATGCCGGGGCCGAAGCCCTGTGGCTGCGGGCCCTGGATGAGCGCGAAGGTGGTCCGTCCGTCGTTGGCGAGGAACCCCTTGTCGCCGGTGCTGACGTAGTCGGTCACCCGGGCCTCGGGTGCCGCCTTCCGGACCGCTGCCAGGGTGCCGGCCACCTCCTCGCGGTTGTCGGCGACCTTCTCGCCGGCCGGGACGGTGATGACCGCCACGTAGGTGTCGAACGAGCTGACGCCGTAGTTGTCGACCAGCTGGCGCTCCGCGGTGTCGCCGGGCTGACCGGGCAGCGAGAAGTCGAACGTCAGGCGGTCTCCGAGCTGCCCCGCCGACCAGCCGCCGACCAGGAACAGCATCAGCCAGACGGCGCCGACGACGCGACGGTGGTGCATGACGGTGCGGGCCAGACGCTCCACGGTCGCTCCTGGACGGGTGCAGGGTGGCGAGACGTCCCGGACGCGCCCCGACGTGGTCGGACAGAGGCCTCCCCGAAGGGGCCTGGTGAGAACCTACGTGGGCATGCAATGATCGTCAACATGCTTAACGATCAGTTAGGTTAAGCATTGGAACAAGTCCGGGTGAACCGTGACGTAGCCTTCCGGTGCACGGGAGGAGGTGTCGTGGAGAGGTCAGCTCCGCCTCCGCTGGCGCGCTACACCGGCTATCTCCTGCGGCGGGCCTTCGTGGAGTCGATGCAGGCGGTCCGGGCCTGTCTGCCACCGGACGGCCACATCCGTGAGCTCGTGGCGCTGAGCGTCATCGACGAGCGGGGACCGTTGTCCCAGCAGGCCCTGGGGCGCGTCGCCCACGTGAACCGGTCCACGGTCGTCAAGCTGGTGGACGTCCTCGAGGCGAAGTCCTGGGTGGTCCGGGAGCGGAGCGCGCAGGACCGGCGCACCTACGCGCTCCGCCTCACCGACGCCGGGCGCGCGGCGCTCGAGGAGCTGGCCACCGACGCCGACCGGGGCGAGCAGGTGCTCACCCGGGACCTGACGGAGGGCGACGTGGAACGGCTGCGGGCGCGGCTGACCGAGCTGCTCGCCGACGACCCGTCGACGTGCGTCCCGTCCCTGTGCCGGCGGACCGGCTACCTGGTCGCCCAGGCGCACCGGGTGCTGCGCGAGCATGCCGCCACCCGACTCGAGCCGCTGGGTCTGCATCCGCGACACTTCGGACTGCTGGCCACCCTCCGCACGCAGGAGCCGTGCTCCCAGAGCCGGCTGGCGGCCAGCCTGGGGATCAGTGCTCCCGGCGTGCTGGCCACCCTCGCCGACCTGGAGGCCGCCGGCCTCGTCTCGCGGGTGCGCAACACCGAGGACCGCCGCGCGCACGACCTGAGGCTCACCGACGAGGGCCTGCGAGCCCTGCGGGCGGCGCAACAGGTCGCCGCCGAGGTGCAGGAGGAGATCCGCGAGCGGCTCGGCCCCGACGGTGACCAGGAGCTCCGCGACCTGCTGGGCAAGCTGCTCGGGTGGCCGGCTCCCGACCGGTGAGTAGACCGTGAGTAGGACGTGTGTCGTCGGGTACGAGTTCTGGACGTTATCGTCTCGACACACCCCGAAACACAGAGGTCCGGTCCCGGGCCTCGGGAAGGCCGCAGATGTCAGAGCGCGTTCAAGTAGGCGGACTCAGTGTCGCGGAGGTCCTCCACCGCTTCGTCAACGAGGAGGCGCTGCCCGGGTCGGGCGTGGACCCCGACGCCTTCTGGTCGGGCGCGGACGAGATCATCCACGACCTGGCGCCCCGGCATCGTGAGCTGGTCGCCCGCCGCGAGGAGCTGCAGGCCCAGATCGACGACTACCACCGTGCGTCCCCGGGAGCCCCCGCCGACCAGGCGGCCTACGAGGCCTGGCTGCGGGAGATCGGCTACCTGGTCGACGAGCCGGGCGACGTCACCATCTCCACCTCGGGTGTGGACCGCGAGGTCGCCGAGGTCGCCGGGCCGCAGCTGGTGGTCCCCATGCTGAACGCACGCTTCGCGCTGAATGCCGCGAACTCCCGGTGGGGCTCGCTCTACGACGCGTTCTACGGCACCGACGTGATCCCCGACGAGGGCGACCTGGCGAAGGGATCCTCCTACAACAAGGTCCGAGGCGCCGAGGTGGTGGCCCGCGGCAGGGCGCTCCTGGACCAGCACGTCCCGCTGGCCGAGGGCTCGCACGCCGACGCGACGTCGTACACCATCGACGGCGAGGGTCTCGCCGTCGGCTCCAAGGGCGGCGTCGCCCGGCTCGCCGACCCCTCCCAGCTGGTCGGCCACACCGGGAGCGCAGATGCGCCGGAGGCGGTCCTGCTGGTGCACAACGGGCTGCACATCGAGATCCTGATCGACGCGCAGGACCCGATCGGCGCCGACGACGCGGCCGGTGTCAAGGACATCGTGCTGGAGGCGGCGATGACCTCGATCATGGACCTCGAGGACTCGGTCGCCGCGGTGGACGCGAAGGACAAGGTGCACGGCTACCGCAACTGGCTGGGCCTGAACCGGGGCACGCTCGCCGAGGAGGTCACCAAGGGCGACAAGACCTTCACGCGCAGCATGAACCCGGACCGGACCTACACCTCACCCACCGGCGACACCGTGACCCTCCCCGGACGTGCGCTGATGTTCGTGCGCCAGGTGGGCCACCTGATGACCACCGACGCGGTCCTGGACCGTGACGGGAACGAGGTGCCCGAGGGCCTTCTGGACGCGCTGGTCGCCACCCTGGGCAGCGTCCACGACGTCCGCGGCGACACCGAGCTCGCGAACTCCCGGACCGGTGCCATCTACGTCGTGAAGCCGAAGATGCACGGCCCGGACGAGGTCGCGCTGACCTGCGAGATCTTCACCCGTGTCGAGGAGCTGTTCGGCCTGCCGCCGCTGACCGTGAAGATCGGCATCATGGACGAGGAGCGTCGTACGTCGGCGAACCTGAAGGCGTGCATCGACGTCGCCAGGGACCGGGTGGCGTTCATCAACACCGGCTTCCTGGACCGCACGGGAGACGAGATCCACACCTCGATGCAGGCCGGGCCGATGGTCCGCAAGGCGGACATGAAGAACCAGCCCTGGATCCAGGCCTACGAGGACTCGAACGTGGACATCGGGCTCGAGTGCGGCTTCCAGGGCCGCGCCCAGATCGGGAAGGGCATGTGGGCGGCCCCGGACAGCCTGGCCGACATGCTGGAGGCGAAGATCGGCCACCCCCAGGCCGGCGCCAGCTGCGCCTGGGTGCCGTCGCCGACGGCCGCGACGCTGCACGCCATCCACTACCACCAGGTGGACGTCAAGCAGCGGCAGCGCGAGCTGGCCGGGGAAGGCCGCCGCCGCACGCTCGCCGAGCTGCTGACCATCCCGGTCGGCGACCCGGCACAGTGGTCGGAGGAGGACCGGCGGGCCGAGATCGAGAACAACCTCCAGAGCGCGCTGGGCTACGTCGTGCGGTGGGTCGAGGCCGGCGTCGGCTGCTCCAAGGTCCCCGACATCACCGGTGAGCCGCTGATGGAGGACCGGGCGACCTGCCGCATCTCCTCCCAGCACGTCGCCAACTGGCTGCTGCACGAGGTGGTCACCCTCGACCAGGTCGAGGACACGCTGCGCAGGATGGCCGAGGTGGTGGACAAGCAGAACGCCGGCGACCCGACGTACCAGAACATGGCACCCGACTTCGACAACGAGGCGTTCCTCGCCGCCCGGGACCTGATGCTGGAGGGTACGACGCAGCCCAGCGGCTACACCGAGCCGATCCTGCACCGGCACCGCGCAGCGGAGAAGGCGAAGGCGGCGGCTCATGACCATCAGCCTGGAGGCCGCGCGCACCATCATCGGGGCGGCTCGCGCACATGCGCAGGAGACCGGCTGCAAGCCGATGACGGTGGTCGTGCTCGACGCGGGAGGGCACGTGCGGGCGGTGGAGCGGGAGGACGGTGCGTCGATCGGGCGCTTCGAGGTCGCCTTCGGGAAGGCTCACGGCGCGCTGTCGCTGGGGATGGGCTCGCGCGGGCTGATGGCCCGGGCCGAGCAGCAGCCCTACTTCATCGCCGCCGTCACCTCCGCCGTCGGAGGTGCTCTGGTGCCGGTCCCGGGCGGAGTGCTGGTGCTCGAGGGCGACGAGGTCGTGGGCGCCGTCGGCGTCACCGGTGACACCTCGGACAAGGACGAGGCCGTCGCGGTCGCCGGGATCGAGGCGGCCGGGCTGAGCGCGTCGACGGGGTGAGGGCCGGGGAGGACATGGCCTGAGGCCGCTCCGAACTAGTAGCGATTACTTTAGGGACATACCTCTCAGCCACTACCGTCAGCGCTTGCGGTGTGGTCACATTGACCTAGTCGTCTCGACCCGGACCCCGTGGATTCGACCACCGGACTGCGTGCTCGGGGCTCCCTGCTCACCCCGAATGCCTCTCCGTCGGCTCGTCACCGCCGCCCGGGTCAGCCCCACCCGTCGCGGACAGCGAGCCCCGCTCCCCGGCCCGGACACGACCCCCTCCCGTTCCCGGCCGGGGAGCGCACCACAGCCCGGCCGCCCTGGCGGCGGCCCGGGAGATCGAGGACCTGCACACCGCCCTGGGCACCCGCACCGTCATCGGCCAGCCCGAGGGAATCCCGGTGGAGCGGTTCGGCATCGACGGGAAGCGCGCCTTCGCGGTGCTGCGACCGGTCTCCTCGCACACCAACACCAAGCTCCACCTGGTCGCCCTGGAGCTGGTCGAGACGCGCAGGATGCCCACCAGGTGACCGTCGCCGCGGCCGTTCCCGTGCCGGCAGCACCGCCGTTTGCCCCGGGACAGCCGGGGTACGTCGCGGGTCCGAACTCGGGTTGCTCACAGCAGAGCTCACATCACTGCTCACATCACTGCTCACACCACTGGGGAAGAAGACACATGGCTCGCAACACCCTGTCCCGCTCGCTGCACGACCTCGGCCTCTCCGCGTGGTTCGGAGGGACGCTCGCCAACGCGGTCGCCCTCAACCCGGCTGCCGCCCAGGCCGACTCCCACTCCTCCACCGGTGCGGTGGCGAACACCGGATGGAACCGCTGGACACCGGTGAACGCGGCTGCGATCGCGTTGCACGTCGCCGGCAGCGTCGGCCAGCTCGCCGGCAACCAGGGCCGGGTCGCCAGCCAGTCCGGGGTCGGCACGATGGCGCTGGCCAAGACGGCGCTCACCGCTGCGGCGCTGGGTGCGACCGCCTACAGCCGCGTGCTCGGCAGGAAGGTGGCCCAGCAGGTATCCGTCCCGGCGGAGTCCGGCACGCAGCCGTCGGCGAGCACGCCGAAGGCCGTCGCCGACGCGCATCGCCAGCTCTCCGTGCTGCAGTGGGTGATCCCGGCGCTCACCGGCGGCCTGGTCGTCCTCTCCTCCTTCGCGGGGGAGCAGCAGCGCGCCACCGAGGTGCAGAAGGGGGTCCTCGGGCGGCTGACGCGCTGAGAGGGTGCCGCCCGGCCGCCCGTCGGTGTCACCGGGCGGGTGACATCATCGGGTCGTGATGCCCGTGGACCCTGCACCGGACAGTGCCGGGGTGCACCGGGTGGTGGTGGTGCCCTGCGCGCCGGCACTGCTGCCGCGTTGGCGCGGGCTGGCGGACCCGTTGCGTGACCTGCGGGAGGCCAGTGTGGCAGCCGTCGGCTGGCTGCTCGCCGACGACGTGGAGGCTCGTGAGCCGGTCGTGGTGCTGGCCCCGGCCACCACCCTGACCGGCTCCCCGGGCCGCGCCGGGACCGGGCCCGTCGCCTCGCGGGCCGCCGCCCTCGCCGAGCACCTGCTGTCGGCCGCCGGTCACCGCGGCTGCCCTCCGCAGGTGGTGTCGGCCTCCGACCCGATCCCCGCCGACCTCGCCGGGAGGCCGGTGCTGGCGCTCGCCGACGGGTCGGCACGGCGCGGCGAGAAGGCGCCGGGCTATCTCGACGAACGAGCCCTGCCCTTCGACGCGGCGGTGGGCGCGTCGTTGCGCACCGGCGACGTGGCGACGCTGTGCGGACTGGACCTCGCGCTGGGGGCCGCGCTGCTCGCCGAGGGGGCTCCCGTCCTGCAGAGGCTCGCCGCCTGCCTCGCCGACGGCGCCAGCACTGTCGAGAGTGCCGAGGTCAGCTATGACGACGACCCGTTCGGGGTGCAGTACTGGGTGGCCCGCTGGCAGTGCCGCCCCGCCTAGCCACCGTCCCCTCAGAACGCCGAGCCGGCGCGTCTGCAGGCCTGCACCCGGTCGAGTCGGCGCGTCTGCAGGCCCGCACCCGGTCGAGTCGGCGCGTCTGCAGGCCTGCACCCGGTCGAGTCGGCGCGTCTGCAGGCCCGCATCCGGTCGAGTCGGCCCGTCTGCACGCCGGCGTCGGTGCTCGGGGTCTGTCAGCCGTTCCCGCGCGGGTGCGTGACAACGGTCGTCATACGCGCTCCTCGGCAACCGTTGTCGACCAGGTGGACGGCAACGGTTGCCGGCTCACCGGATGACGTCCCAGCGGCCGAGCAGTGTGCCGTCCTCCTCGAGCAGGAGCCGGAGGGACAGGGGTACGTCGAGCGCGGCCCCCGCAGTGATCCGCGGACCGTTCCCGGCGACCAGCAGCGGGACCCAGGTCGCGCAGAGCTCGTCGACCGCTCCGGCCGCGAGAAGGTCGCGCAGCAGGTGCGGACCCCCCTCGCACAGCAGGTCGCGCAGCCCGCGTCCGGCCAGTGCCGGACGCAGCGATGCGAGGTGGACGTCCTGGCCTCCCAGGACGAGCACCTGGTCGGTCCCGAGGAGCTCGCGCGCCTGCTCGAGGTGCTCGGCGTCCCCGCAGGTGGCCAGCAGCACCGAGCCGGCCTCCCCGCCTCGCAGGTCGGCGGGCACCTCGCCCCGACGGCTGACCACGACGGTCGGCCGGTCGGTGGGTCGATAGCCCTCTGCCCGGGCCGTCCCTGCGCCGACGACGATCGCGTCGGCCAGCCGCCTCAGCGCCTGGAACACCTCCCGGTCCGCGGGGTTGTTCACCGAGCCGGTGAGGCCGTCCTGCCCGGTGGCCGCCCCGTCGACGGTGCTGACCATGTTGACGCGCAGCCAGTCCGCGGCCGGCGCTGCGTAGAGCGCCGACACCTCCTCGACCCCGACGGCCGCGCCGGCGTCGTACGCCTCGGACGCGCTGTTCACCAGCACCCGCATCAGTGAGGTCCCTCCGCATGTGGTGCGGGCGCCCGGGCGGCGCCGGCTGGCAAGACGGGATCGTACGCGCCGTCCCAGCTGTCATCGCCGGCCCACTCGCCGGCCCACTCGCCGGCCCGGATGCAGAGGTCCGAGGGCACCGACTGCGCAGCAGTGGCTGCGTATCGGTGTGGAGAACGCCGGATCTGGGCATACATGTGCCGGATCTGGGCATACATGTGCGGTGCGCCCCGATCTGAGTGCCTTGTCCGAGCAGCGCGTCGTGGTGACCGGCGGGGCCGGCTTCGTCGGCTCGTGGCTCTGCGAGCGTCTCGTGGAGCTGGGTGCCCACGTGGTGTGCGTCGACAGCTTCGTCACCGGTTCACCGGACAACGTCGCCGACCTCGTCGGCCGGCCGGGGTTCACCCTGTCGGAGCAGAACGTGTCCGAGGGCCTCGAGGTGGACGGGCCCGTCGACTGGGTGCTGCACCTGGCATGCCCGGCCTCCCCGCTGGACTACCTGCGCCTGCCGATCGAGACGATGATGGTCGGCAGCATGGGCACCAAGCACGCGCTCGACCTGGCTGAGCGGACCGGTGCCCGGTTCCTGCTGGCCTCCACCTCCGAGGTGTACGGCGACCCGGCCGAGCACCCCCAGCGAGAGTCCTACTGGGGCAACGTCAACCCGATCGGTCCGCGCAGCGTGTACGACGAGTCGAAGCGGTTCGCCGAGGCGCTGACCACCGCCTACCGGGGGCAGCGGGGGGTGGACACCGCCATCGTCCGGATCTTCAACACCTTCGGTCCGCGGATGCGCGTCAACGACGGCCGGGCGATCCCGGCGTTCATGTCCCAGGCGCTCGCCGGCCGCCCGCTGACGGTCGCCGGTGACGGCGGCCAGACCAGGTCGCTGTGCTACGTGGAGGACACCGTCGCCGGCATCATCTCGCTCGCGGCCAGCGGCCACCCGGGCCCGGTGAACATCGGCAGCCAGGACGAGATGACGATGCTGGAGCTGGCGGAGCGGGTGCGTGCGCTGGCCGGCAGCCGCTCGTCCGTCGAGTTCGTGGACCTGCCCGTCGACGACCCGCGGGTCCGCCGCCCGGACACCACCCTCGCCGCCGAGGTGCTCGGCTGGGAGCCGCAGGTCTCCATCGAGGAGGGTCTCAAGCGGACCCTGGAGTGGTTCGCCACCCAGGTCCCGACCCGCTGACCCGACTCCGCGAACGGCCGGTTCCTGCGACGACCGGTCGGGCCGGTGCAGCAGCCCTACGCGGAGGGGGCGGATGCTCGGCACCCGAGCGACTCCACGCGGTCGAGGACCTCCTCGACCTCGATCCGCAGCAGCGCCGGGTCCACCTCCGACCCCCAGGGGTCGCCGACGCCGTCGCCGTGCCAGATGACCTCGTGCGGCCCTCCGGCCGGGGGACCCCACCGCTCCGGCGGCATCGGCCCGAACAGCGTCACCGACGGGGTGCCGAACGCAGCCGCCAGGTGCGCCACGCCGGTGTCCCCGCAGAGGACCAGCCGCGCGGCCGCGACCTGGGCGGCCAGGACGCCGAGGTCGGTGCGGCCGGCCAGCACCGCGTGCGCCGGCAGGTCGGCCTCGCGTGCGACCTGCTGGGCGAGCTCGACCTCGCCGGGCCCGCCGGTCACCACGACGTCGTACCCGTGCAGGCGGAGCCGGCGCGCGACCGCCGCGAACCGCTCCGGTGGCCACCGACGGGACGGGAACGCCGCGCCGGGGTGCACCACCACGGCACCGGGGGCGGGTGCGGGCCGGTCCGGCAGACCCAGGCGTACGTCGTCCGGGTCGGCCCGCCCGCCCAGGGTCTCCTCGAGGAGCCGGCACCAGCGACGCCTCTCATGCTCCGCGTCGTCCCAGCTCGATCCTGCGTGCCCGGCGTCGGGGCTCCCGAAGGCCACCAGACGCGCCGGCTCGAGGGCCTGCAGCAGCCGGTGGCTCTGCGGGCCGCGGCCGTGCAGGTTCACCGCCAGCTCCGGGGGCCGGCCCGACCAGCGCAGCTCCGCGAGGCCGGATGTGTCGAGCAGCCGGTCGGCGACCCCGGCCAGGTCCACCAGCGGCGCCAGCACCCGCGGAGCCGCGAGCACGATCTCGTGTCCCACGAATCCGGCCCGGAGCGCCCGCATCGCGGGCACCCCGGTCAGCAGGTCCCCGAGACCGAGCGCACGCAGCACCAGCAGCCGGGGCCGGTCGCACCGGAGGCTCAGGGCCAGGACCCCTCGACGGCCGGGGTCACCACGAGCTCGCGGACCTCGCAGCCGGGCGGCTGGCTGAGCGCGAAGATGACCGCCTGGGCCACGTCGGCGGGCTGGTTGAGCTTGGCGTCCGGGGGTGGCATGTACTGCTCGTCGCGGCCGTCGAAGAACGCGGTGTGCATGCCGCCGGGGACCAGCATCGTGACCCCCATCCGGCCCTGGGTCTCGGCGGCCAGGGCCCGGCTGAAGCCGACGACCCCGAACTTCGAGGCGCAGTAGGCGGTCGCGTCGCTCAGCGCCCGCAGGCCCAGCGTCGAGGCGACGGTCACCGCCCGTCCCCGGCGCGCGAGCAGGTCCGGCATCGCGGCGCGGACCACGGCGACCGTGCCGAGCAGGTTGACCATCACCACGCGGTCCCAGTCCTGACCGGGCACGTCGTCGAGCCGCCCGCACGCGTCGGTGCCTGCGCAGGTGACGACCGCGTCCAGGCCGCCGACCCGCTCGGAGACCGCGCGGACCGCGGCCTCCGCGGCCCGGGTGTCGGAGAGGTCCACGACCTCCTGCTCGACGTCCAGCTCGGACCGCACCCGGTCCAGGACGACAGGACGGCCGCCGGCCTCGGCGACTGCCCGGGCGACGGCGAAGCCGAGTCCCGAGGCTCCTCCGGTCACCAGCACCGTGCCCGGGCTCCTCGACCCTCCTGGGCCGGCGGCGGCGCTCTCGGGGGACTGGCTCGTCGATGTCTCGGTCATCCGGAGATCTCCTTCTGGTGGTCGCACTGGTGGTCGGCACTGGTGGTCGGACTGGTGGTCGGCCGGGTGGTCGGCCTGGCTGGTCGCGCCTCGGGCTCGGGCGGCCCGTGCGGACGCCGTGTGCACGAGCTGGGTGGTGGACCGGCCCTGCAGGTAGGGGAGTACGACGGCCTGGCCCCCCCACGACTCGAGGACGGCCGCCTCGGGGACGTCGGCTCCCGCGTAGTCGCCGCCCTTGGCCCAGACGTCGGGACGGACCCGGCGCAGCACGTCGACCGGGGTGTCCTCGTCGAAGACCACGACCGCGTCGACGCACTCGAGCGCCTCGAGCACGCGGGCCCGGTCGGCGGCCGGCACGAGCGGTCGGGACGGTCCCTTCAGCCGGCGCACCGAGTCGTCGCTGTTGAGGCACACGACCAGGCAGTCACCGAGCCGGCGGGCTGCGCGGAGGGTGGCGACGTGCCCGGCGTGCAGCAGGTCGAAGCAGCCACCGGTGGCGACCACCGTGCCGCCCTGCCGGGACACCGACGCGACGAGGTCCTCGACCGACGGCCGCCCCGAGGCGTGCCCAGAGGCGTGCCCAGAGGCGTGCCCAGAGGCGTGCCCAGAGGCGTGCCCAGAGGCGCGCCCAGAGGTGCTCCCGTCCCGGCGCAGGGAGGCCGGACCGCCGGCCGCGACGTAGCCGGCCGCGTCGAGGACCGCCTCGTGGACCGCCTCGGCGGTGACCCGGCCGCTGCCGAGGGCGGTTGCGGCGCTGACCGCGAACCGGTCCCCGGCGCCGCACGGGTCGACGCAGTGCACCGACGGTGCGGGGGACACCGCTGGGGTGCCGTCGCCGTAGGACAGCAGGGCGCCGCCCTCGCCGAGGGTGACCGCGACGGCCTGGGCCTCCCAGGCGGCGACCAGCCCGGCGGCCCGGGACCCGGCCTCGGCCAGCACCGACCTGCCCGCGACGGTGGGGACGCCGTGCCGCTCGGCGAACAGGGCCGCCTCGGAGCGGTTCGGGGTGACCAGCCGGGCATGCCGCGTCGGGGCCGCGCCCCGGGGGTGCGGGTCCCAGACCAACGGCACCCGCGTGGGCAGCTCCTCGAGAAGGGTCCGCAGTCCTCCGACGCCCGTCACGCCTCGCCCGTAGTCGGCCACCAGCACGGCAGCCGCCGACGCCAGCACCGCTCGGACCTCGCGCCGGGCAGCCTCGGACAGGTCGTGGACCGTGCCGGGTGTGGTGCCGCTGTCCAGGCGCAGGAGCGACTGGCCGCCGGCGCGCACCCGCTTCTTGACGGGGGTCGGGCCGTCGTACGGCAGCCGCAGGACCCGCACTCCTTCGAGAAGGCCCTCGACCCGCCGGCCCGCCTCGTCCGCACCGAGCGCCGTGACGAGCACGACGTCGTGCCCGTCCAGGGCTGCCATCGCGGCGGCCAGTCCGGCTCCTCCCGGGCGGGGCCACTCGACGAGGTCGTCGAGCACCGGCACCGGTGAGTCCGGCGCCAGCCGCTCCGCGACGCCCTCGAGGTCCAGGTCGAGCAGGGTGTCCCCGACGACGACCAGTGGGCCCCTCATGCGTAGGTCCCCGAGACGGTCGGCCCCGAGACGGTCGGCCCCGAGACGGTCGGCCCCGAGACGGTCGACCGGTCCTCGATCACGCCGAGCTCCTGGTCGAGACCCGCGCAGAGGATGTGCAGGGCGACCAGGTGCAGCTCCTGGACGGTGGCCGTGAACGGCGCGTCCACGCACAGCGCCTCGTCGGCCGCGTCCGCGAGCGGATTGGGCCCGGGCCCGGTCAGCGCCCACACCGACATGCCGCAGGCGCGTCCCCGCCGGGCGGCGGCGACGATGTTGCGGCTGCTGCCGGACGTGGACATCAGCACCAGCACGTCACCGGGCCGTCCGTGCGCCTCGACCTGACGGGCGAACAGCTCCTCGGGCCGGTAGTCGTTGGCGATCGCGGTCAGGCTCGAGGTCTCGGCGCTCAGGCAGATCGCGGAGTACGGCGGCCTGTCGTCGCGGTAGCGTCCGACCAGCTCGGCGGTGAGGTGCTGGGCCTGGGCGGCACTGCCGCCGTTGCCCGCCGCGAGCAGCCGGCCGCCGGCGTCGAGGACGGCGGCCAGCCGTGTCCCCCAGGCGTGCGCGAGGTCCACGCAGGGCTCGAACCGCCGGATCGCGACCACCAGCTCCTGGAGGTGGTCGTGCGCGCAGGGCGTGTCGTGTCTCATCGGGTCACTCCTGATCGAAGTCGGGGCACGCGGGTGCTGGCGACCGAGGCCTCGTAGACGGACTCGGTGGCGGCGACCACGGAGCGCCACTGGTAGGCGCGTACGGCGCGCTCACGGCCGGCCCGTCCGTAGGCCGCACGACGTGCCGGGTCGGCCAGCAGGTCGCGCAGCACGGGCGCCAGGAGGTCCGGGCGCCGAGGCGGCACCAGCTCCCCGGTGACGCCGGGGACCACGGTGTCCAGCAGTCCGCCGACCGCGGAGCCGACGACCGGCCGGCCGCAGGCCATCGCCTCGACCGGCACGATCCCGAAGGGCTCGTACCACGGCACGGCGACCACCACGTCCGCCGAGCAGGTCAGCGCCGGCAGTTCGGGCCGGCTCACCGACCCCAGGAACCGCACCCGGTCCTCGACCCCCAGCCGGCGCGCGAGCCGGCGCAGCCGGATCACCTGGGGGTCGGTGTCCACGACGTCGGGTGCCGGTCCGCCGGCCACCATCAGCTCCACGCCGGGCAGCTGGGCGAGCGCCTCGATGACGTTGCCGACGCCCTTGCGCTCCACGATGCGACCGATCACCAGCAGGCGCGGCGGCTGCACCTCCGACGGTGCGACGGCGCTGGCCGTCGGCCGGAACACGTCGGTGTCCACGCCGCAGGGGATGATGCTGGCTCGGCCGGGTGACAGGCCGAGCCGGCGGAGCTCGGCGACCTCGTCACGGCAGGTGGCGATCACCCGGTCCACGGTCGCGCACAGGCGGCGCTCGACGGCGATCCGCGGCGCGGGGCTGGTGTCCCGGCTGCCCTGCTGCCGTCTCTTGACGGTGCCGAGCGCGTGGAAGGTCTGCACCACCGGTGTGCCGACCCGCCGGGCCGCCCGCAGCGAGGCCATCCCGCTCATCCAGAAGTGCGCGTGCACCACGTCGACCGGCTCCGCGGACCAGCGTTCGTGCAGGTAGTCGCCGAACGCGGGCATGTACTGCAGCAGCTCGTCCTTGGGCACGTCGGAGGGCGGACCCGCGGGCACGTGCTCGACGACGTAGCCCTCGGGCGCGCGCACCCGGGCAGGGGCCGAGGCGCTGTCCCACCTGCTGTAGACGGTGACCTCGTGGCCACGCTCGGCGAGCCCCCCGGCCAGCGCCGCGACGTGCACGTTCTGACCGCCCGCGTCGACACCCCCGACGACCGCCAGCGGGTTGGCGTGCTCGGAGACCAGTGCGATCCTCATGTTCCCCTCCTCCTGCTACCGGTGCCGCACCAGGCGTGCCGTGGCGCGGGTGGGCGCTGGTGGTGGTGAGCCGCAGACCTGCTCGACGGCTCGCAGGACGTCCCCGGCACCGACGCTCGTCAGGCACGGGTGTCCCTCGAACGGGCACCGGGTCACCCGGGTGTCCCGGCAGCGCGCGTCCTGGTCCCCGAGCAGCACCAGGGGCACTCGGTAGGGCGCCCACCGGACGGCGGGGACGGTCGGGGCGAACAGCGAGACCACGGCGGTCCGCACCGCCGCGGCCAGGTGGGCAGGCCCGGTGTTGGCGACCACCACGACGCCGGCCGCGTCCAGCACGGCGGCCAGCTCGGCCAGCGACGTGCGGCCGCCGAGGTCGAGGGCGGGCGTGCCGGCGGCGACCTCCGCGGTCAGCGCCCGCTCCGAGGGCGCGCCGGTGACGACCACGCGGTAGCCGCGGCCGGTGAGCAGCCGCGCCGCCTCGGCGAACCGGCCGACGGGCCACGCGCGGGCGGGCACCGACGTGCCGGGATGGAGCACGACGTAGCCGGGTGCGGGCAGCCGGCCCGACACGTCGGGCAGCGGACGTCGTACGGCGAGCGCACCGTCGTCACCGGCCGGCAGGGCGAACCCGGCCGCCTCGGCGAGGGACAGTGCCCGCTCGGCCTCGGGGAGCTGCTCCTCGACGTGGTGGCGCAGGTCGAGCAGCGACCCCGGGTAGTCGACGCTGACCGCCCCGACCCAGGGCACGCGCGCCATCCGCAGCAGCAGGGCCGTCGGCAGCGGCGACTGGTGGAACGAGGTGAGCACCAGCGCGCGGTCGAACCGGTGCCCGGCGAGCGTCGTCACCAGCGCGTCCAGCCTCTCGCGCTCGACCGGGGGAGGGTCGCCGTCGATCCACGGGCAGCGCCACTCGAGGACCTCCCCGACACCGGGCAGCAGCCGGGCGGCCGCGGCGCCGTTCGGTCCGACGAGCATCGTGGTGCGGTCGCTGCCGGCCGCGACCGCACGGACGGCCGGTCCTGCGAGCAGCACGTCGCCGGCGTTGTCCAGCCGGACCACCAGGGTGTGGGTCACCAGTGCCCCGCGAGGATCGCGTCGACGGCGGCGGCCAGGTGCTCGGCGACCTGGTCGGCCTCCTCGACCTCCGCGGCCCGGGTCGCGGTGTCGGGCACCAGGATGGCGCGGGCGCCGGCGGCCCGGGCGGCCTCCACGTCGCTGCCGATGTCACCCACCACCACGCAGCGGTCGGGCTGCACGTCCAGCGCCGCGCAGGCGTCCTTGACCATGCCGGGGGCCGGCTTGCGGCAGGTGCACCCGTCGTGGCGGTCGTGCGGACAGAAGCGCACCACGTCGAAGGGTCCGACCAGCTTCTCGAGCCGCGCGTTGACGGCCTGGACCTGGGCGAGGGTGATCCGTCCCGAGCCGACCCCGGACTGGTTGCTGACCAGTCCGACCCGGACCCCGAGCCGGCGCAGCCGTTCCAGGGACTCGGCTGCCCCGGGGACGGGCGCCACAAGCGCCGGGTCGCCGTTGTAGGGGACGTCGCGGACCAGCGTGCCGTCGCGGTCGAAGAGCACCAGGTCCGGCAGCCCCCGCCAGGGCGTCGCGTGGCGGTGCCTCCAGGCGCCGCGGGCGGAGTGCCAGGTGGCGGCGAACGGGATGGCGGCGCTGGTCAGCAGCATCCGGCGGACCTCGTCGCGGTCCCGCGGCCCCGGGGCGATCCGCGCCCAGGCCAGCTCGGCGGTGCCGGCCAGCCAGCCGAGCCCGGCGGCCGCGGCGGTGCGACGGTGGCCGGTGGCGAGCGCGAGGAGCGCTGTGGTGCCGGCCGAGGTGACGACCAGGTGCCGGCCGCGGCGGCCCTGGGGGGCCCGCGCCCGCTGCCGCCAGTCGCGGCCGTGCACGGCCCTCATCAAGAAGTCGTCGGCGTTGCCGGCCTGCTGCCGCAGGCTCACCCGGTCGTCGGCGGGCCGGACCGGGTGGGTGATGCCCCGGTCACCGGTGACGATCCGGCCCTGGCCGGCGGTGATCCGCAGTCCGAGGTCGGCGTCCTCGCGGAACGCGCGCGGGAAGCGCTCGTCGAACCCGCCGACGGCCGCCAGCGCCGAGCGGCGGTAGCTCATGTCCGCGGTGATCCAGGTGGCGTCCGCCAGCCCGGCGGTCGAGCGCTCCCAGTCGGTGGGCCTACGGTGCTCGGGCAGCGGGACGCGAACCCGGCCCTGGCTGCCGGCCACCTGTGACCCCGCCTCGGTCAGGTCCCGCACCAGGGCGGCGCTCCAGTCCGGGTCGGTGACCACGTCGTCGTCGAGGAAGCTCACCCAGGGCGTCGAGGTGTGCCGCCAGCCCAGGTTGCGGGCCCGTGCCGGGCCGCCCCCGCCGCTGCGCAGCACGCGCAGGTCGGGGATCCCGACGTCCGCCAGCTCGGCGGCCAGACCGGTGTCCCGGTCCGGGGTCTCCGGCCGGTCGTCGACGACCAGGACGGGGCCGGGGACCGGCTCGGTGCCCGCGGCCAGAGCCTCGAGAAGCGTCCGCAGGCTCGGCCGGCCGACGGTCGGGATGACGATGCTGGTCAGGGTGCTGGTCAGGGTGCTGGTCAGGCTGCTGGTGACGGGAGGCTCGTGCATCACACCCCCTTCGGACGCCGTACGACGAAGGGGCCGATCGCCAGCAGGTCCACGGGTGCCGAGCCGAAGCACTCGAGGGCGTCGCGGGGGTCGTCCACCATCGGCCTGCCCGCCGTGTTCAGGCTGGTGTTGATGACCACCGGCAGGCCGGTGCGACGCTCGAAGCCCTCGATCATCCGGTGCAGCAGCGGGTCGTCCTCGGCGTGCACGGTCTGCACCCGCGAGGTGCCGTCCACGTGCACCACCGCGGGGATCCGGTCGCGCCACTCCGGGTCCACGTCGTGCACGAACAGCATGTACGGCGACGGCAGCGGTCCGCGGGTGAAGATGCGGGGGGCGTGCTCGGCCAGGCACATCGGCGCGACCGGGCGGAACTGCTCGCGGCCCTTCACGTCGTTGAGCCGCTCGAGGTTCCTCTCGTGGCCCGGGTGGGCCAGCAGCGAGCGGCGGCCGAGGGCGCGGGGGCCGTACTCGCTGCGCCCCTGGAACCACGCGACGACGCCGTTCTCGGCAAGGCACCGGGCGACCTCCTCGGCCACGTCCCCGGGACGCTCGTAGGGGACCCGGGCCGTGGTCAGCCACGCCTCGAGCTCCTCGTCGCTCCAGCCCCGGCCGAGGTCGGCGCCGGGCATCGCGCCGGTCACGTCGCCGCCGGCACGGGCCACGTGCAGGGCGCCGCCGAGAGCGGTGCCGGAGTCGCCGGCGGCCGGCTGCACCCAGACGTCGTCGTACGGCCCCTCGTCGAAGAGCCTCGTGTTGGCGACGCAGTTCAGCGCGACGCCACCGGCGAGGGTGAGGACCCGGCTGCCGGTGCGGTCGTGCAGCCAGCCGGCCAGCTCGAAGAGCACCTCCTCGAGGCGCTGCTGGACGCTCGCCGCGAGGTCGGCGTGGTCGGAGGTCCACTCCTCGGTCTCGGTGCGGCGCTTGACCAGCGACTGCCAGTCGACCGGGTCGGTGTGGAAGCCGCCGTCGCCGGTGCCGTAGACGGCACGCACGGAGCTCCTCGAGGAACCGGGGTGTGCCGTACGACGCGAGCGCCATCACCTTGTACTCGTCGCTGCTGCGCAGGAACCCCAGGTGCTCGGTGACGCTCTCGTAGAGCAGCCCCAGGGAGTGCGGGAGCTCCTGGGTGCGGAGCACCTCCAGCTGTCCTGCGTCGTAGCGGCCGGCGAGGTGGCTCGCGGCCTCGCCGCGCCCGTCGAGCACCAGCACGTCGGCGGCGTCGTGGTGCGGGGAGGCAAGACCCGCGGACGCGGCGTGCGCCACGTGGTGCGGCACGAACCGCACGGCCGCCGGGTCCAGGCCCGGGAGGGCACTGGCCAGGAAGCCCGGCGCCCGGCGGGCGTAGGTCTGGCGCAGGTGGTCCCACGGGTCGTCGAGGCCCAGCTCCTCGGCCGGCCTGGCGAGGTCGGGGTCGTAGGAGTAGGCGACGGCGTCGATGTCGGTGATGTCCAGGCCGGCGGAGCTCAGGCACCAGCGCGCGGCCAGCTCGGGCAGCTCCCAGGCGGAGAACGGCACCGGACGCTTGCCGTGCTTGCGCCGGGAGAACCGCTCCTCCTCCGCGGCGGCAACCGTCTCGCCGTCGACGACCAGCGCGGCAGCGGGATCGTGGAACAAGGCGTTGATGCCGAGGACCTTCACGGGTGGCTCCTGTCCGGGGGGGCGGTCGCCGTTCGTTCCCACTTCTCCCCGCGACAAACCGGTTCGGTCATTTCGGGTCGCCAGCGGACAACTGCCCTGCTCACCCCATGACGGGCGTCACGGCATGAAAGCCCACTTCTCGGGAACGTGTCGCCACGTCCGCGGGAACGTGGCGGGCTGCGTGGGAAGCGCGTGAGGACCGAGTGAGAGACGAGGGAGCGGATGCGGGTCCTGCTGTGGCACGTGCACGGCTCGTGGACCACGTCGTTCGTCCAGGGCGGGCACGACTACCTCCTGCCGGTGACCCCCGGCCGGGACCGGGACGGCCTCGGCAGGGCACGCACCTGGGACTGGCCGGACAGCGTCGTCGAGGTGCCCGTCGAGGACCTGGCCGACCTGGACGTCGACGTCGTGGTGCTGCAGCGCCCGCACGAGATCGGGCTGGTCGAGCAGTGGACCGGCCGGCGGCCGGGACGCGACCTGCCGGCGGTCTACGTGGAGCACAACACCCCCGGGGGGGACGTGCCGTTCACCCGGCACCCGCTGGCCGACCAGTCGGCGATCCCCGTGGTGCACGTCACGCACTTCAACCGGCTGTTCTGGGACTGCGGGACCGCACCCACCGACGTGGTGGAGCACGGGATCGTCGACCCCGGCGCGCGCTACTCCGGCGACCTGCCCCGGGCCGCGGTGGTCGTCAACGACCCCGTCCGGCGTGGCCGGGCGGTCGGCACCGACCTGCTGCCGCTGCTGTCCACGAGTGCTCCGCTCGACGTGTTCGGGATGGGTGTCCACGGGCTGCCCGACGTGCTCGGCATCGCGGGTGACCGGCTGTCGGTCCTCGAGGACCTTCCGCAGGCCACGTTGCACCAGGAGCTGGCGCGGCGCCGTGTCTACGTGCACACCTCGCGGTGGACCTCGCTCGGCCTGTCCCTGCTGGAGGCGATGCACCTCGCGATGCCCGTGGTGGCGCTGGCCGCCACCGAGGCGGTGGCGGCCGTGCCGGCGGGAGCAGGGGTCGTCTCGGCCAGGCCGCAGGACCTCGCCGACGCGGTGCGCCGGTTCGTCGACGACCCGGCCGAGGCCCGCACGGTCGGTGCGGCGGCCCGTGAGGCGGCGCTCGCGCGCTACGGCCTGGGCCGGTTCCTCGCGGACTGGGACGCCAGGCTGGCCGCGTGGGCTCCGGCGTCGGCGCGGTGAGCGGGCTGCGGCCGGTCGCGCCGGCGTTGGCGGACCCCGAGCGTCATCCCGGCGTGCTGCCCGGGGTGATCGTGATCGGGACGATGAAGTGCGCGACCAGCGCCGTGCACGACTACCTCGACGCGCACCCCGAGGTGTCCATGTCGCGGACCAAGGAGCTGAACTTCTTCAACGGCCCGGAGGTGGCGCCGCACGACGACGCGGGCTCCTGGTGGCTGAGCGGGCAGTGGCACCGGGGCCTGGAGTGGTACTCCGCACAGCTGGACCCCGACGCCACCGTGTGCGGCGAGTCCTCCCCGGCGTACACGTCCCCGAGCTGCCCGGAGGTGCCGGCCCGGATGGCAGCCGTCGTGCCCCACGTCCGCCTGGTCTACCTGGTCCGGGACCCGGTGGAGCGGGCCGTCTCGCAGTACGCCCACCACCGGCGCGACGGCACCGAGCCGCGTCCGCTCGCCGAGGCACTGCTGGACCCGGGCAGCGAGTACGTCGCCCGCAGCCGCTTCTTCGAGCGGGTGGAGCCGTTCCTCGCGTTCTTCGACCGTGAGCAGCTGCACATCGTCGTGCAGGAGAGGCTCTCGGTCCGCCGCGAGCAGGAGATCGCGCGGCTCTACGCGCACGTCGGTGTCGACCCGGGGTGGCGCGACGAGCGGCACCGGCGGCGGGTGCACGTCGGGGCCGACCACCGGCCGGACGTCCCGGACGACCTGCGGGCGGCCTTCCGCGAGCGGGTCCGCGACGACACCGAGCGGTTGCGGCAGCTCGTGGGCGACGACCTGCGGGAGTGGGACACGTGACCCCGCGGATCACGGTCGTGGTGATGACCCGCGACCGGTGGCCCGACCTGCAGAGGTCCCTGCCCCGGCACGAGGCGCCGGTGATCCTGGTCGACAACGGCTCGAGCGACGGCACACCGGGCCTGGTGCGCCGGCAGTTCCCGGGCGTCGAGGTGGTGGAGCTGGCGGAGAACCGAGGGTCGACGGCCCGCAACATCGGGGTGGAGAGGGCGCGGACCCCCTACGTCGCCTTCGCCGACGACGACTCGTGGTGGGCTCCGGGGGCACTGGAGCGGGCGGTCGAGGTCCTGGACGCGCACCCGCGGCTCGCGGTGCTCGCCGGTCGGATGCTCGTCGGCCCCCAGGAGCGGCCCGACCCGGTCTGCGCGCTGATGGCCGACTCGCCCCTCGGCACCGAGGCCGACCTCCCGGGACCGTCGGTGCTGGGGTTCCTCGCCTGCGGCGCCGTGGTCCGCCGCGAGGCCTATCTCGCCGCCGGTGGCTTCGACGAGGTGGTGTTCTTCATGGGGGAGGAGGAGCGCCTGGCTCTCGACCTGGCGGCGCTGGGCTGGGGTCTGGCCTACGACGACCGGGTCGTCGCCCACCACCACCCCTCGCCCGCGCGGGACTCGGTCGAGCGGCAGGCCCGCGCGGCGAGGAACCGGCTGCTGACCCTGCTGATGCGCCGGCCCTGGACGGTCGTGCTCGCGGCACTCGCCCAGGACCTCCGCGCGGGCCGGGCCGGTCGGATGGCCGTGCGGCAGGCGCTGGTCCGGCTGCCGGCCGCCCTGCGGCGGCGCCGCCGGCTGCCGCCGCACGTGGAGGCGGCCCGCCGGCTCCTGGACGCCCACCCCTGACCCCCCGTCGAGCCGGCGCGTCTGCAGGGCCCCGACCCGTCGAGTCGGCGCGTCTGCAGGCCTGAGCCGCTAGGAACGACCGGTGCGCGGCAGCCCCAGGTGCACGACCTTGGTGGTGGTCATCTCGTCGAGCAGCTCGGGACCGTAGCCGAACCCGGACCCGCTGGCTCCCCGGGGCTGGGCAGCCCCGCCGGGGGCTCCTCCGAAGGCGGCGTTCACCTTGACGGTGCCGACCGGCAGCTCACGCCAGGCCCGCTGGGCGTGCTCCATCGAGGAGGTCAGGACCACCGCCGCCAGGCCGTAGCGTCCCTGGCCCGCAGCATCGAGAGCCCGGTCGAAGCTCGGCACCACGCTGACCGGCGCGACGGGTCCGAACGTCTCCTCCCGCATCACGGTCATGTCCGCCGTGCAGCCGGTGAGCACGGTCGCCGGGTAGAAGCTGCCCGTGCCCTCGGGGACGGCTCCTCCCGTGAGCAGCTCGGCTCCGGAGTCCACGGCGTCCCGCACCTGGGCGTGTACGGCGTCCCGCAGCCGGCCGTCGACGAGCGGGCCGAGCTGCGTGGAGGCGTCGGTGCCGGGTCCCACGACGAGCGACTGCGCCCGCCGTACCAGGGCGTCGAGGAAGGGCTCGGCAACCGTCTCGACGACGTAGATGCGCTCCACGGAGGTGCAGATCTGGCCGGCGTTCGCGAAGCAGCCGAGAGCCGCCTGCTCGGCGGCCCACTCCGGGTCCACGTCGTCGTCCACGACCATCGGGTCGTTCCCGCCGTTCTCGAGCAGAACCTTGGCGCCGGTGCGCACGGCCGCTGCGGCGATCGCCCGGCCGGTGACCGTCGAGCCGACGTGCGCGACCACGTCGACGTCGGCCGACTCCGACAGGGCGGCCCCCGCCGCACCGTCGCCGACCAGCACCTCGAGCACCCCCGGCGGCAGGCCGGCGGCCATCAGGCGCGCGAGCTCGAGACCGGTGTGCGGGGTCCGCTCCGACGGCTTGAACACCACGGTGTTGCCGGTGACCAGGGCGGCGCCGATGATCCCGCACGGCACCGCGACCGGGTCGTTCCACGGGGTGATGGCGGCCACCACGCCGCGGGGACCGGGGACCATCAGGTCGGTGGCGTCCCAGGAGCCCTGCAGCGAGCGACCGCGGTGCACCGGACCGAGCTCGGCGTACTGTCTCAGCGTCGAGACGCCGGCGTCCACCCCTCCACGAGCGTCCGCCAGCGGCTTGCCCATCTCCCGTGTGGTCAGCCGGGCCAGCTCGTCGGCCGCACCGGCGACCCGGTCCGCCGCCGCGTGCACCAGGGCGGCGCGGTCGGCCGGCGCGGTCCGGGACCAGTCCGGTGCTGCCTTCACGGCGTTGCCGACCGCCGCCTCCACCTCCGCGCCGGTCGCCAGGTCCAGCCGGCCGACCAGCGAGCCGTCGGCCGGGTCGAGGATCGTGAGGGTGCGGGTCGTTCCGGACACGAAGACTCCTTGATGATGAGACTGTGATGAACTGGGACCTGGTGGGTGGGTTCGGTCGTGCGATGGCCTGACACGGCCTCTTACCCCGAGGCGGGAAGTCCTCACCAACTCGCCGACCTTGGCAGGAATGGAGATCCCCGGTTGCGCAACTGCGGGCGCATGCCGCAGGTCAAGCACGGGAGCGGGTGGCCTCCGGCGACGCGTCCCACATCGCGCACGGGACGTGGGCGGCCCACGTCACGGACAAGTGCCGCTGCGACGAGTGCCGGGCGCTCAAGTCGGCCTACATGAAGGAGTACCGCTCCAGGCGGCGCTCCGCTGCGACGACGGGGTGGAGCGGCACCTGAGAGCCGGCGCCTGCGCTGTAAGGTCGTGGTGGTGAGCGAGGAGCGACTGGTGGAGACAGCGCGTCGCCTCGCCGAGCGACTCACCCCGGGGGACCTCGACTCCACGCTCACGCAGATCACCACGGCCGCCGTCGAGGTGCTTCCTCACGTGCAGCTCGCGAGCATCACCATCCACCATGCCGACGGCACCCTGGTCACGGTGGCCCCCACTGACGACCTGCTGCACCGCATCGACAGTGCGCAGCACCGTCTGCAGGAAGGTCCCTGCTACGCGGCCGCCACCACCGAGCGGTCCGTCGTCTCCTCCGACCTCGCCCGCGACCCCCGGTTCCCGCGCTACGGACCGGCGGCGGTCAAGGAGGGGGTCCGTTCCCAGATCGGAATCCGCCTCTTCGACGGCCCCCGGACCAACGCAGCGCTCAACCTGTACTCCACCGAGCACGAGGCGTTCGACGACGTCGACTCCGTGAGTGCCCTGTTCGCCCACCAGGCGGGGCAGGTGATCGGCTACGCCCAGGAGATCGGCAACCTCGCGCAGGCGGTGCGGACGCGTACGACGATCGGCCAGGCCGTGGGCATCGTGATGGAGCGCTACAAGCTCAACGACCAGCGCGCGTTCGCGTTCCTCCAACGGCTGTCCTCGCACCGGAACGTCAAGCTTCGACTGGTCGCCCAGGAGATCGTGGAGACGACGATGCAGGGCCCGGAGGCCTGACCCGGTTCCCTGTCGGTCACGCGGGCGCAGGCGAGGCCCCGTCGCTCTCAGCCCCGGCTGTAGACGATGATGCCGATGCCCAGCAGCACGAGCAGCGCGACCAGGATCAGCAGCGGGATCCGTAGGGCGGTCAGGCCGATCTTGGTGTTGTTGTCGCTCATGGGTGCTGGAATACCCAGGCGGCGTCGGGCGCAATCGTCGGTCGCGTCACCGGCGGGCGCAACGGTGGCACCCTGGCCCTCGCAGGCGTCGGGCTCAGGCGGCGTCGGACTGGTCGTCGGTCCGGGGCCTTCGGGTCAGATAGCGCTCGGGACCACCAGCCGCCCTGGCTCCGGAGTCGAGCCAGGCCTGCAGCCCGCTGGGGCTGCGTCGCTCCATCTCGTCGAGGTAGACCTGGCGCTGGGAGACGACGCGGACGAGCTCCTGTGCGTTCCGCGCGGTCTGCAGGGTCACGAAGCTGTGCCGCCACTCACGACAGAGCTCTCGGTCACTCATCGCGCGGACGGCGACGCTGGTGACCTCCGGACCGACGTCGTCCGGGTCCGACCGGGGCGCCCGGGGGTCGACCGGGCCCTCGCGGTCCTGGACGCCCGAGACGTCCAGGACCGCCGAGGGCGGGGAGGCCGAGGGCCACTGTGTCGAGCCGGTCGAGCCTGTCGAGGCGGTCGAACCGGTCGAGAACCGCCGCCGCAACCGGTCCACGCACCACGGAGAGGACACGACTGCTGCCGTCCCTAGCGCGAACGCGAGGACGGGAGCGAGCGTGCAGAGGGCGGCGAGCGCGACCACGCCCGCACCGAACAGGAAGGCGCGGGCGACCAGCCGCGTCCACCGCACCGCCGCCAGTGGGCTACGCGGACCGGCGGCCGGAGCGAGGAGCACCAGGAAAAGACCGGCGCAGAGGGCCGCTGTGAGGAAGACGGTCAGTACGCTGGCCGGCCTCCACACCAGGAAGGCCAGGCCGACACCGACGGCTCCGACCAGGCTCCAGACGCGGGCCCAGTGAGCTGCATAGGTCATCGCGACGAACCTCGGTGGCTCTCGTGCCCGGCAGACGGCCGGGGCTAGAGGTTCAGACCGCCGAGACCGGGAACCATCTTGGCGAGGTCCCCGACGTCGAGGCCCAGGCTCTCGAGAAGGCCCTTGTGCTGGTCGGTGTCGACCTTGTCGGGAAGATCCTTCTGTGCCTGGCCGGCCTTCGCGTCCTCACCGCGGGACTTGAGAAGCTCGATGATCTGGGACTTGTCGATCTTCATGGTCAGCTCCGATGTCGTGTCGTGTCGTTGTGGGTCAGGTGTGCGGGTGGTGTCTGCGGGGGGGTGCGGCCACTCGGCCGCCGGTCATCGGCCCAGGCCGGTGCGGTCGACCTTGCGGTGGAAGCGCATCCCGGCCAGGCCACCGAGCACGGCGCCGACGAGGCTGGCGACCACCACGGCGACTGCTGCGACGACACCGCCGGTGGTCAGGGTGCCCTCGCTCACCGGGATCCGCGGGAAGCTGTCGAGGCGGGCGAGGATGTCGTACTTGCTGCCCGCCACGGCACCGAGGACGGCGACCACCACGGCGACCAGCAGCGCCCACAGCCAGACGGCCAGGCCCTGCTTCATCCCGTCGAAGCGCGCCATCCTACCGGCGACGTACCCACCGCAGTAGTAGGCGACGAACAGGATGACGAGCAGCACGATGCCGCCCGCGATCCCGATGGTCGTGGCCGAGCCGCTGGTCGCCTGCGAGGCTGCGTCGGCGGCGTCGCCGTCCGCGGAGAGGCCCACCGCGGTGCCGCCGGCCGCGACGAGCGCGGTGAGCAGCACGCCCACGCCGGTGGCGGTCAGGAAGCCGAAGAAGGCGGATCCGATCTTGACGCCACCGTGCTCCTCCTTCTGCCGGCGCACCACGCTCTTGCGGTCGTTCGGGAGAAGGGTGGAACCCTCACCGCGGGTGTCCTCGAGCGGGTCGTGGTCGAGCGGGTTCCGGGCGCTGCCGTCCCTGTCGACGTGGTCTGCGCTGCTGCTCACGACTGCTCCTGCTCCCTGCGGCCCCTGCGGCTGCTGGGCAGTGGATACCCCCTCACAGAGAATTCAATCCTCGACGGCTTACGTTGTAAGGACACTTCCCTTACACCGTAAACAAGGTGGGAGACGGCCCGCATGGCGGCCCCGTCGCCGGGTACGCCCAGAGTCCGATCCACTACCTACCCACCACCTATGAGGGAGCACCATGCTGACCGAGCAGAACGCACGTGAAGTCATCGGCACCACCGCGTACGACGCGGACGGAGAGAAGCTGGGGAAGGTCGGGCAGCTGTTCCTCGACGACGAGACCGGACGTCCGGAGTTCGTGACAGTCAACACCGGCCTCCTCGGCAACAAGGAGACCTTCATCCCGGTCTCCGACGCGAGCTTCGACGGTGACCGGCTGACCCTGCCCTTCGACAAGGCGAAGGTGAAGGAGGCGCCGAGCGTCGACGCCGAGGGCGGGCACCTCGACCAGCCGGAGGAGCAGCGTCTCTACGAGTACTACGCGATGTCCTACGAGAAGGGCACCTACTCCGAGACCGACACGACCGCGGGGCAGACCTACTCCGGCACGGACACCTACTCCGGGACCGACGCGGTCGTCGCGGACGCGGACCGCGACTCGCTCTCCGAGGGCTACGCCGTCTCGGACCGGGACTCCTCCGGCGTAGGCGCCGAGGGCCGCGACACCTCCGGCCCCACCACCGACGACGCGATGACGCGCTCCGAGGAGTCCCTGCAGGTCGGCAAGACCCAGCAGGAGACCGGCCGGGTGCGGCTGCGCAAGTACGTCACCACGGAGGAGGAGACGCACACGGTGCCGGTGCGCAAGGAGAGGGCCGTCCTCGAGAGGGAGCCGGTCACCGACCACAACGTCGGCGAGGCCATTAGCGGCGCCGACCTCTCCGAGGAGGAGCACGAGGTCGTGCTCAACGAGGAGCACGTCACCGTCGACAAGACCGTGACCCCGGTCGAGCGGGTGCGCCTCGGCACCGAGACGGTCACCGACCAGGAGACGGTCACCGAGGACGTCCGCAAGGAGCACATCGAGACCGAGGGCGACGTCGAGGGTCGTCGCGCCGAGGGTGACGTCGAGGGACGTCGCTAGTCCCGACGGACCGCCACCGGTCCCGCTGCACGTGCGCCGCATCGCGGGCGCCGGCGCCGCGCGGGCCGGTGGTGGGGGGCATGCCGACCTGCCCTGCGGGTACCCAAGGCGATCATGACCTCATCACGGACGGAGCAAATGGGCTTCGGGGACCTCGACGTCGTCTTCGACGGCCGGGTGCTCCGCCCCCGGGCCTGGACCACCGCGCAGTCCTACTGGGCGGCCGACCTGCTCCGGGATGCTCCCGAGGGTCCGGTGCTGGAGCTGTGCGCCGGAGTCGGGCAGATCGGGCTGCTGGCGACGGCCGGCACGCCGCGGCCCCTGGTCCTGGTCGACCTCGACGAGAACGCGTGTGACCTCGCCGAGCAGAACGCCCGGACCGCTCGCCCGGACGCGCCCGTCGAGGTGCGCCGGGCCCGGGTGGAGGAGGCCCTCGGTCTCGAGGAGCGCTTCGTCGGCATCATCGCCGATCCGCCCTGGGTGCCCAGCGAGGGGACCCACCGGTTCCCCGAGGACCCGCTGGTCGCCATCGACGGAGGCGCCGACGGCATGGACGTGGCCTGGGCGTGCATCGACGTCGCCGGCGAGCACCTGCAGGAGCAGGGGTGGCTGCTGATCCAGCTCGGCACCGCCGCGCAGGCGGACGCTGTGCACGAGCGGCTGTCGTCGGCGCCGGAGCGCGGGCTGAAGATGGTCGAGGTGCGGGAGTACGGCGAGAACGGCGTGCTCGTCAACGTCGCCAGGACCGGCTGACCCGGAGGAACAGGCTGACCCGGACCGGCCGGAGGCTAGGTCCGCCGGATCGACTTGTGGGTGCTGTCGCACCAGGGCCCGCGCTGCGACCTGCCGCACGTGCACAGGGCGACGACCGGTCGGGTCACCTCGTGCCGCACGCCGTCGGCCCCCACGACCACGTCGGCGTGCCGAGCCAGCACCGGTCCGTCGCCGCATGGCTCGAGGTCCACGTGCTCACCGGTGCGGGTCAGCGCCCGCCACTGCTGGGCCATCAGGCGACCCGCTCGGACAGGGTCTCGTCCCGGCGGCTCCGCCAGGCGCCCAGCAGCTCGCGGGCCGCCAGCACGTCGAGGAACAGGCAGGCGGCCACGCCGAACAGGACGTCGCGGCGCAGCTCGGGGTGGTCCTCGAGGAGACCGCCGCAGATGTCGCGGATGGCGACCTGCTCGTGGACCGCGTCAGCCTCGACGTGCTCGTGGAAGTAGGCCGCGACCACGTCGGGCAGCGCGAGCCTCTCGATGCCCCCGGCGATGCGTCGGCACGGGACCGAGCTGGTCGCCTCGAACGCGGCCAGGTGTCCCAGGGCCGCGCCGCGCAGCCGACGGCTGAGGCCGAAGAGGGACATCACGTTGTTGACGGCGAGGGTGTGGCCGGGGACCCGGTCGACGTACGCGCCGTAGCGGGAGCTCAGGCCGCAGGCCTCGAGCGCGTCGGCGAACATCCGGGAGTGCAGCCGGGCCGGGCGGCCCGCGCCGAACTCGTCGTACTGCAGCTCGGCGAGGGCGACCTTCGCGCGCCCGTCCACCCGCGGTACGGCGAAGGCGTGGGGGTCGGACTCCTTGAGGTGGTAGAGGCTGCGCTGGGCCAGGAAGTCGAGCATCTCCTCGCGGGTGGCCTCCCGCTGGAGGTATCTCGGCACGCTGGGCCCGTCGACGGCCGCGATCAGCAGCCCGACCTGGTCGACGAGGTCCGAGGAGCCCACCAGGGCGTCCTCCACGTGGCCCCGGGTGACCCGCCGCAGCTCCGCCTCGAACCGCTGCTCGAGCGCGGAGCGGAGCGACACCACGTGCGGGTCCCACTCGTGCTCGGGCACCCCGTCGAACCCCCGGTAGTGCAGCTCGTAGAGCATCCACAGGGCGAGCTGCAGGTCCTCGTCCCCGAGCACGTCCTCGACGTCGCCGGACCAGCCGGCCGGCGCCAGCGCGGCCGACGGCTCGGCCTCCAGCACCTGGACCACGTGTGCGCTCAAGGGCCCGCGGGCCGGGGGCAGCTTCATCCTGAGTCGTCCTCCTCGACGCATCATCGTCGCCTCCACTACCCGGGCTCGACGGCCCTCATGCTCCGCGACCAGGCGTGGGACCTGGGCTCACGCCGTGCGTGCGCTGTTCTCGAGGCCCGAGCGCGTAGGAGAGGAACTCGTGACCCACCTCGGGGTCGTACCCGTGAGCGGCCTTGACCAGGGCCAGGTAGGCGACCTGCCGGAGATCCTCCGCGGCGATGCCCCGGGTGCGGTAGCGAGCCGCGATCGCGGTCGCCACCCCCATGTGGGCGGTGACGACCTCCTCGAGCAGCCGTCGTCGCTCGGCGGGCGGGCACCCACGGGCCCGGCACAGCAGGTCGTAGGTGTGGTCCGCGGGGGAGGGGGCCTGGCGGGACATGGACGCAGACGGAGCACTCATGGGAGTCACACAGCTTCACGAGGGTCGCCCGGCCCCAGGAGGGAGGCGACGACGCACCTGCCGGTCGGCCGGTCGGCCGGTCAGCCGGTCAGCCGGACGCCGAGGCGCGGGCCGGGCCGACCACGGTGCGCCGGTCGTCCGGGTCGCGGCGGGTGCGTCCGGTCCGGTCGAGATGGGCCAGCAGGGGCAGCACGACCCGGCGTGAGGTTTCCAGAGCCTGCCGGGCCTGGCTGGTGGTGAACGGCTGCGGCAGCTCACGAAGCACGGCGACGGCGGCCTCGTCCGCGCCGGGCAGCAGCACCACGGCGTCGTCCAGCCGCAGCAGCTGGCCCGCCCGCGCCAGCGCCGCCAGGGCCCGCTTGTCCGCCCCGAGCTGGGCCAGCCTCGCCGCGTCGGGTGCGGTGAACGGCTCCTGGGCCAGGTCCTGACGGATGCCGGTCAGCACGGCCGCGAGCCGCGGCGGGAGGGCGGCCGCCGTCGCGGGGACCACCCGTCCCTGCTCGAGACGCAGGGAGGGACCCAGCAGCCCGGTCAGCAGGTCCTTGTCGGGCAGCCGGAGCGACTGGACGGCCTCCGCGACCGAGACGCCGGGCAGCAGGCTGGTCCCGCGGCCGGCCACCAGGGCGTCCAGCGCGGCCCGCAGGTCTGCGGTGCGCTGGGCCGACACCAGCCAGTCACCGACCACCAGGATGCCTTCGGTCGACGAGACCTCTCGGGCGCCGAGCCGGCGCAGCAGGGACCGGCGGACCAGGCCGCGGCGGGCGACCTCGTCGGCCATGGTGCCGTCCGCTCCGGCCAGCTGGGCGGCCCGGGCCCGGGCCGCCCCGCGACGTCGCAGGGGGGGTGGCGCCGGGTCGAGGACACGCGCTCCCCAGACCGTCCGGCTGCCCGGGTCCCGCAGGATCGCCCGGTCCCCGATCCGCAGTGGCAGAGGGTGCTCCATCCTCAGCCGCACCAGCTGTCCCTCCAGCGGCCGGGCGTGCACGGACACGGCCGTCGAGCCCACGTGCAGGACCGGGCGCTCGGGCACCGGTCCCCCTCCGGAGAGAAGGGCGTCGAGCACGGTGACCGGCTCGAAGGCGCCGGGGGCGACCAGCGGCGTGCCGCGTCCGAGTGCCTCGGGCGCCTTGCCGCCCAGGTCGAGCGCCACCCTGGCCACCCCGGTGACCGACCGTCGCGCCTCCCCGAGACACTCGATCCCGCGGACCCGCACCTGCGCCGCGCCGCCGCCGACCAGCAGCGCGTCCCCGACGGTGATGGTGCCTGCGGGGAGGGTGCCGGTCACGACCGTCCCGGCGCCGCGGACGTGGAAGCGCCGGTCCACCCAGAGCCGCACGTCTGCTCGCGGATCGGGTGTCGGCAGCTCGGCCGCGACCCGGGCCAGGGTGTCCCGCAGCTCGTCGAGCCCCTGACCGGAGTGACCGCTCACCGCCAGCGCCGGCACGTCGCGCAGGCAGGTGCGGTCCAGCTCGTCACGGGCCCGGGCCAGCGCCGCAGCCGGGTCCGCGAGGTCGGAGCGGGTGACCACGAGCAGCCCGTGCTCGACCCCCAGGGCGTCGAGAGCTGCCAGGTGCTCGGCCGCCTGCGGCATCCACGGGTCGTCGGCCGCGACCACGAACATCACCGCGGACACCGGGCCGACCCCGGCGAGCGTCGTGGTGATGAACCGCTCGTGACCGGGCACGTCGACGAACGCGACGTCCCCGACCCCCGCGAGGGTGGTCCAGCAGTAGCCGAGCTGGATCGACAGGCCGCGCCGCCGCTCCTCCTCGAGCCGGTCCGGGTCACTGCCGGTGAGCGCCCGGACCAGGGTCGACTTGCCGTGGTCCACGTGTCCGGCCGTGGCGAAGACGTGCACTCAGTCCTCCCCGCTGCGGTAGGCGGGGTCCGTCGGGGCGAGGTCCGGCGCGGACGCCTCGGCTGCCCGGCGTACGGCGTCCACGAGCAGCGCGTCGGTCTCGGGCGGCACCGCGATCAGGTCGAGCAGCAGCCGCCCGCCCTGCACGTGCCCGACGACGGGCAGGTCGCCCCGGCGGAGCGGGGCGGCCAGCCGGGAGGGCAGGGCGACCGCCGCACTCGGCAGCGTCACGCCGGGGGCACCGCCACCACCCACGGCCGCGCGTGAGCGCACCGCCTCGGCGAGGTCGCTCCCGATCGCCGCACACATCTCGGCCGCGAGCCGCTGAGCACGGGCGAGCAGGTCGTCCGGGTGCTGGTCCAGCGCGCCGGGGACCGGGGGCAGCGGGCCGGTCAGGGTGGCCTCCAGCGCCGCGAGCGTCAGCTTGTCGACCCGGAGCGCGCGGGCCAGGGGATGCCTGCGCAGGCGGTGCACCAGGTCCGCGTCACCCAGCAGCAGGCCGCACTGGGGCCCACCCAGCAGCTTGTCACCGGAGGCGGTGACCAGGGTGGCACCCGCGCGCAGCGAGCTCGTGGCATCCGGCTCGTCCGGCAGCATCGGGTGCGGGCGGAGCAGCCCGGACCCGATGTCCGCGACGACTGGCGCCGGCAGGGTGGCGAGCTCGGCGACCGACACCGAGGAGGTGAACCCCTCCACGACGAAGTTGGACGGGTGCACCTTCAGCACGAACGCGGTCGCGTCGCAGACCGCGTCCTCGTAGTCCGCGAGCCGGACCCGGTTGGTGGTGCCGACCTCGCGCAGCCGGGCTCCCGCCGACTCGAGCAGCTCGGGGATGCGGAACCCGTCCCCGATCTCCACCAGCTCGCCACGGGCGACCACGACCTCCCGCCCACGGGCCAGGGCGCAGGTCACCAGGGCCAGCGCGGCGGCGCCGTTGTTCACCAGGTGCACGCCGCCGGCGTCCGGGACGGCCGCGCCGAGCGCGGCCAGAGCGCCCGCGCCCCGGGGACCCCGCCGGCCGGTCGTGAGGTCCAGCTCGACGTCGGTGGCTCCCGCGGCCACCTGGAGCGCCTCGACGGCGGCCCGGGACAGCGGAGCCCGCCCGAGGTTGGTGTGCACGACGACCCCGGTGGCGTTCACGACTGTCCGCAGCGACGAGGCGGTGCCGGGGAGCAGGCCGACCGCGTGGGTCACCACGTCGTCGGGGGCCACGTCACCACGGCGGCACGCGTCGAGGGCCGACGTGACCGCACTCCGGACCAGGGGCTTCCCCAGGCGCCGGACGGCCGCCCCCATGCGCGGGTCGGCCAGCACGACATCGGTGCGCGGCGTGCGCCGCCGGAGGTCGACCGGGTCGGTCGGCTGGTCGGGCACGCGTCTCCTTCACCGGAGGGGTGGCTGGCGGAGGCGGACGGGAATCGAACCCGCCTGACCGAGATGCTCGGCCACTACGGTTTTGAGGACCGCGCCCGTCACCAGACGAGAAACGCCTCCGGCGACAGCCTAGGGTGTGGTCCTAGGTCTCCTCCTGTCGGGTTTGCCGGTTTCGCTTCGTGGACGTCGACGGGTTGAGCGGTCGCGGACTGGGTATGTCGGCGCAGGAGCCGGCCGTTCCGGTGAGGTGCGGGTCAGAAGGGGCGTGAAGCATTGGGTGCCAAGGCGTTCGTCGAGCTGTGGCCGTTGCTCCGGCAGCTGCGCGGTCCTGACAAGCTCGGCCGCGGGTCCGCAGCGATGTCCTCGCGCAGCGAGAACCTCCAGCCACGCACCACGACGGCGGACCGGGTGGTCGACTCGGTCTGCCCGTTCTGCGCCGTCGGCTGCGCCCAGAAGGTCTTCGTCAAGGACGAGAAGATCACCCAGATCGAGGGCGACCCGGCCAGCCCGATCTCCCGCGGCCGGCTGTGCCCCAAGGGCAGTGCGAGCAAGCAGCTGGTCACCTCGCCCGGCCGGGTGACCAAGGTCCGCTACCGGCGCCCGCACGGCACCGAGTGGGAGGACCTCGACCTGGACACGGCGATGGACATGATCGCGGACCGGGTGATCGGGACCCGCCGGCAGTTCTGGGAGTGGGAGGACGACCAAGGTCGCCGGACCCGCCGGACCCTGGGGATAGCGAGCCTCGGAGGGGCGACCCTCGACAACGAGGAGAACTACCTCATGAAGAAGCTCTACACCGCCATGGGCGCGATACAGATCGAGAACCAGGCGCGTATTTGACACTCCTCCACCGTTCCCGGTCTGGGAACCAGCTTCGGCCGCGGAGGGGCCACCTCCTTCCTGCAGGACCTCCAGAACGCCGACTGCATCCTCATCGAGGGCTCGAACATGGCCGAGGCGCACCCGGTCGGGTTCCAGTGGGTGATGGAGGCCAAGAGCCGGGGTGCGACGATCATCCATGTCGACCCGCGCTTCACCCGGACCTCGGCCGTGTCCGACCTGCACGTGCCGATCCGGGCCGGGACCGACATCGCGTTCCTGGGCGGCCTGGTCAACCACGTGCTCAGCAACGACCTGGACTTCCGCGAGTACGTCGTGGCCTATACCAACGCCGCCGCCATCATCGACGAGAGGTTCCTCGACACCGAGGACCTCGACGGGGTCTTCTCCGGCTTCGACCCCGATCGTGGCAACTACGACCCCCAGTCCTGGCAGTACGACGGCACGGAGGCCGCTCCGGCGGCTGGCCAGCGGGACCCCGCCCAGGCCGCCGGCCCGAGCGGGTCGTCGTCCTCCGACGGGGGGAGGTCCAAGGACCTCCACGAGTCCGCCGTCTCGGAGTCGCACGGGTCCGGGGGGCGCCGGTCGCGGGCAAGCCGCCCCGCGACGAGACTCTGCAGGATCCGCGCTGCGTGTTCCAGATCCTCAAGCGGCACTTCGCCCGCTACACCCCCGAGATGGTGCAGGAGGTCTGCGGCATCGCGCCCGAGCAGTTCGCGCAGGTCGCGGACGCCCTGACCCGCAACAGCGGACGGGAGCGCACCACCGCGCTGTGCTACGCCGTGGGCTGGACCCACCACAGTGTGGGCGCGCAGACGATCAGGACCGCCTCGATCCTGCAGACCCTGCTCGGCAACATCGGGCGCCCCGGCGGCGGGATCATGGCCCTGCGCGGGCACGCCAGCATCCAGGGGTCCACCGACATCCCGACCCTGTTCAACATCCTGCCCGGCTACCTGCCGATGCCGCACGCGGCCCAGCACCAGGACCTCGACGGCTACGTCGAGGGCGACGCGGGCAAGACCGGGTTCTGGGGCAACATGCGCGCCTACGCCGTGAGCCTGCTGAAGTCCTACTGGGGCGATGCGGCGACGGCTGAGAACGACTTCTGCTTCGACTACCTGCCACGGCTCACCGGTGACCACTCGACGTACAACACCGTCAAGGGCCAGATCGAGGGGCGCTGCAAGGGCTACTTCCTGGTGGGGGAGAACCCCGCCGTCGGGTCCGCGAACGGCAAGATGCAGCGGCTCGGGATGGCCAACCTCGACTGGCTGGTGGTCCGCGACCTGCAGATGATCGAGTCGGCGACGTTCTGGAAGGACGGCCCCGAGATCGCGACCGGCGAGCTGGTCACCGAGGACATCGGCACCGAGATCTTCTTCCTGCCGGCCGCCTCGCACGTGGAGAAGTCCGGCTCGTTCACCCAGACCCAGCGGATGCTGCAGTGGCGTGACAAGGCGGTCGACCCGCCCGGTGACGCCCGCAGCGAGCTGCAGTTCTACTACGAGCTCGGCCAGCGGATCCGGGAGAAGCTCAAGGACTCCACCGACGAGATGGACCGCCCGATCCTGGACCTCACCTGGGACTACCCGACCGAGGGCCCGCTGCGTGAGCCCGACGGGCAGGCGGTGCTCCGCGAGATCAACGGGGTCGGCCCGGACGGGCAGGCACTGTCGGGCTACACCGAGCTGCGCGACGACGGCTCCACCAGCTGCGGCTGCTGGATCTACTGCGGGGTCTACGCCGACGAGGTCAACCAGGCCCGGCGTCGCAAGCCGCACTGGGAGCAGGACTACGTGGCCAGCGAGTGGGGCTGGGTGTGGCCGGCGAACCGGCGCATCCTCTACAACCGTGCGTCCGCGGCGCCGGACGGCTCGCCGTGGAGCGAGCGCAAGAGGTACATGTGGTGGGATGCCGACCAGCAGGTCTGGGCCGGTTCGGACGTCGTGGACTTCATCGCCGACCGGCCACCGGACCACGTGCCCGAGGAGGGGGCCACCGGTCCGGACGCGATCGGCGGGAAGGACCCGTTCATCATGCAGACCGACGGGAAGGCGTGGCTCTTCGCGCCGCTGGGGCTCGCGGACGGCCCGCTGCCTGCGCACTACGAGCCGCCCGAGTCGCCGGTCCACAACCCTCTCTACGGGCAGCAGAACAACCCGGCCCGGCGCAAGCTGGTCCAGGCTGCCAACCCGATCAACCCCAGCTACAGCGACGTCTTCCCCTACGTCTTCACCACCTACCGGCTCACCGAGCACCACACCGCCGGTGCGATGAGCCGCACCCTGCCCTATCTCGTCGAGCTCCAGCCGGAGCCGTTCTGCGAGATCTCGGTGCGGCTGGCGCAGGAGCGTGGCCTCGAGCACCTCGGGTGGGCCACCATCGTCACGGCCCGCACCGCGATCGAGGCGCGGGTGCTGGTCACGGACCGGATGCGGTCCCTGCGGCTGGGTGACCGGTTCGTCGAGCAGGTGGGCCTGCCCTACCACTGGGGCGCGAACGGCCTGACGACCGGCGACTCGCCCAACGACCTGGTCAACGTCACCATGGACCCGAACGTCTACATCCAGGACAAGGTCGGCACGTGCGACATCCGCCCGGGCCGCCGTCCGCGCGGACCGGCGCTGACGTCGTACGTCGAGGACTACCGCCGCCGCGCCGGCGTCGACACCGAGGACCCGACCAACGGAAGGACCGAGGGATGACGCACTCGCTGCACGGGCGGCTCGACGACGTCACCGGCGACGCCGGCTACGCCGAGCACCCGAAGCGCAAGGGCTTCTTCACCGACACGTCCGTGTGCATCGGGTGCAAGGCGTGCGAGGTCGCCTGCAAGGAGTGGAACGAGGTGCCCGACGACGGCTTCGAGCTGAGCGGGATGTCGTATGACAACACCGGGGCGCTCGGCGCGAGCACCTGGCGGCACGTCGCGTTCGTCGAGAAGCCCCTCCACCCGACCACCACCGACCTCGGCCTGCCCGGGATGGGCCCGCCCGGCTGGGACACGCACGAGAGCGGGCTGCCGCAGGCGGCTCCCGCGGGGGCGGACCAGGCCACGGCGAGCGGCGACGGCGGCATCCGCTGGCTGATGTCCTCCGACGTGTGCAAGCACTGCACGCATGCCGCGTGCCTCGACGTCTGCCCGACGGGCTCCCTGTTCCGCACCGAGTTCGGCACGGTCGTCGTCCAGCCCGACATCTGCAACGGCTGCGGCTACTGCGTGCCCGCCTGCCCGTACGGCGTGATCGACCTGCGCAAGGAGGACGGGCGGGCGTTCAAGTGCACGCTGTGCTACGACCGGCTCAAGGACGGGCAGACCCCCGCCTGCGCGCAGGCCTGCCCGACCCAGTCGATCCAGTACGGCGACGTCGAGGAGCTGCGGGAGCGTGCCGACGCGCGTCTCGCGGAGCTGCACGAGCAGGGCGTGGACGTGGCCAGGCTCTACGGCCGGGACCCCGACGACGGCGTCGGCGGGGACGGGGCCTTCTTCCTGCTGCTCGACGAGCCCGAGGTCTACGGGCTGCCGCCGGACCCGGTGGTGACCACGCGGGACATCGGCTCGATCTGGAAGCACGTCGGCGCGGCCGCGGTGACGCTGGTCGGCATGGGTGTGGCGTCGTTCGTGGGGAGGCGGCGTTGAGGGAACGCACGATGGTGCCGGAGGCCGAGTTCGAGTCCTACTACGGCCGGCAGATCCTCAAGACGCCCACCTGGAAGACGCCGGACGTTCCGCTCTACCTGTTCCTGGGCGGGATGGCCGGTGCCTCCGCCGTGCTCGCCGAAGGGGCGGCGCTGACCGGCAACTCCACCTTGGAGCGGACGACCCGCCTGGTCGCCGCAGCCGGCGCGGGGGCCGGCACCGTCTTCCTGGTCCACGACCTGGGCCGCCCGATGCGGTTCCTGAACATGCTCCGCGCCTTCAAGGTCACCTCGCCGCTGTCGGTCGGGTCGTTCATCCTGGCCCCGTTCGCGACGCTGGCCTCGGCAGCGGCCGCCTCCCAGGTCACCGGGAGGCTGCCGCGACTCGGTCGGCTCGCCGGCGTCGGCGCGGCCGGTCTCGGCCCGCCCCTGGTCACCTACACCGCGGCGCTGCTGGCGAACACGGCCGTTCCGGCCTGGCACGAGGCCCACCGGGAGCTGCCCTTCGTGTTCGCCGGCTCGGGCGCCAGCGCCGCCGGCGGGATGGCCATGCTGCTGATCCCGGCAGCGGGCAACCCACCCGCCCGGCACCTGGCCATCGCCGGTGCGGGCGTGGAGCTGGTCGCCTCGGAGCTGCTCAAGCGACGGCTGGGCATGATCGCGGAGCCCTACGAGCAGGGTCGCTCCGGGCGGCTGATGAAGACCGCGACCCGCATCACCGCCGCCGCTGCCGTCGTCTCCACGATCGGCCGCAGGTCCCGGGTGGTGTCCGCGGTGTGCGGGGCCGCCTACGTGGTCGCCTCGGCCATCACGAGGTTCGGGGTCTTCGAGGCCGGCCTGGTCTCGGCACGCGACCCGAAGTACGTCGTGATCCCCCAACGCGCACGGCTCGCCGCCCGCAGCGCCGGCGAGGCGGCCGGCGACAGCGACGCGCACGCCGGCCACAGCACGACCGTCGGTCCCTGACCGGTTGCCGACCTGACCGGTTGCCCTGACCGGTTGTCTATGCTCGCGCGGTGACGACCGTGGACCTGCCCCAGCGCCTCACCCAGTACGCCGCCGGTGGCGGCTGTGCCTGCAAGGTGCCCCCCGGTGAGCTGGAGGCCGTGCTGGCGGGTCTGACCGGACCGGCGGCGGGCCGGGCGCGTGACGACCTGGTCGTCGGCCTGGACGACGGCGACGACGGGGCCGTGGTGCGCATCGAGGAGCACCGGGCCGTCGTGGTGACCGCCGACTTCTTCACCCCAGTCGTCGACTCGGCCTACGACTGGGGCCGGATCGCCGCGACGAACGCGCTGTCCGACATCTACGCGATGGGCGGGGAGCCGCTCGTGGCCGTCAACCTGCTGGCCTGGCCCCGAGACCGGATCCCGTTCCAGCTGGCGGCCGAGGTGCTGCAGGGCGGCGCCGACGTCTGCGCCGAGGCGCTCACCCATCTGGCCGGCGGGCACAGCATCGACGACCCGGAGCCGAAGTACGGTCTTGCGGTCACCGGGCTGGCCGACCCGGCGCGTCTGCTGCGCAACGACGCCGGACGCGCGGGTACGCCGGTCACACTCACGAAGCCGCTGGGCCTCGGGGTCCTCAACAACCGGCACAAGGCCACCGGCGAGGTCTTCGGCGACGCCGTGGAGGTGATGACGACGCTGAACCGGGACGCCTCCCGGGCGGCCCTGGCGGCCGGGGCCCGCTGCGGCACGGACGTCACCGGCTTCGGGCTGCTCGGGCACCTGATGAAGCTCTGCCGGGCCAGCGGGGTGTCCGCCGTGGTCGACGCAGGCGCGGTGCCCTACCTCGAGGCGGCCCGGCCCTCGCTGGCGGCCGGCTACGTGCCCGGCGGGAGCCGGCGCAACCTCGACTGGGTCCGTCCGCACCTGTCCACGAGCCTCGACGAGGACGAGCTGCTGCTGCTCGCGGACGCGCAGACGTCCGGAGGCCTGCTGGTCGCCGGCGAGGTGCCCGGCTACCCGGTCATCGGGGAGCTGGTCGCCCCGGCCGACTCCCTCCTCCTCGTGCGCTGACCAGCAGGCCTGGGGACCCTCAGGCGACGGCCGCGGGGAAGCGGTCCCACACCCGGTGCCTGCCGAGCAGCCCCAGCACCCCGGCGAACACCTCCTCGGCGTCCTCGCCGGTCACCACACCGGCGTCCTCCGCCGTGCACCCGCTCTGCTCCAGCGCGTCGACACCGGCTCCCCACGCGCCGATCGCCTTGGCGTGCCGGAAGCTCTCCTCCACCAGCAGCCGGACCCGTGGGTCGAGCACGGCAGGGGCTGCCGCGCCCGCCTTCGCGTCCGGGCCCGGGATCGCGTCCGGCGCCGGCTTGGGGCAGCCGCCGAGCAGCACGGCATCCAGCTCGACGGAGCGACCGGTCAGGAACGTGCGCTGGACCGGCGTACCGTCCGGAAGCTGCCCGCCGCGCGGACCGATGACCAGCGGGACCATGTTCGCGGCGAACACCGCCTTGCGGACCCCCGCGAGGCCGTCCAGGTCCCCGTCCGGGTCCACGACGATGCCCACCATCCGACCGTCCGGTGGCCACACCTGCCCGACCTGGGACAGCGCCGGGCTGGGCACCACCTCGGCGGTGGGCACGGTCGGCTCGGGCGCCGGAAGGCCGAGCCCGGTCGCCACCTCGGCGCACAGCACCGGGTCGATGCTGGCCAGGGCCAGCAGCTGCCGCTCCTTGATGGTCTGCTCGTAGCACTTGCCGAGCTCGAAGGTGTAGGCGCGGACGATGTGCTCCTTCTCCACCGCAGACATGCTCTGCCAGAAGAGCCTCGCCTGGCTGAAGTGGTCGTCGAAGGACGCCGGGCTCCTGCGCACCTTGCTCGACTGGGTCACGGTGACGGGCAGGTCGGTGAACGCCTCGGTGTCGGCACCGGCCACGAACGGGCAGCCGCCGTCGAGCGAGTTCGGCCGGTACGGCGCGGCGCCTCCGTGCACGGCGTGCTGGTGGTAGCCGTCCCGGAGCATGTCGTTGACAGGGGCGTGCGGACGGTTGATCGGGATCTGGGCGAAGTTCGGCCCGGCCAACCGGGTGATCTGCGTGTCCAGGTAGGAGAACAGCCGGGCCTGCAGCAGCGGGTCGTCGGTGACGTCGATGCCGGGGACCAGGTGGCCGAGGTGGAAGGCGACCTGCTCTGTCTCGGCGAAGAAGTTCGTCGGGCTGGCGTTCAGCGTCATCCGCCCGATCGCCTGCACCGGTGCGAGCTCCTCGGGCACGATCTTCGTCGGGTCGAGAAGGTCGATGCCCTCGAACACCTGCTCCGGTGTGTCGGGGAAGACCTGGATGCCGAGCTCCCACTCGGGGAACGCACCCGCCTCGATCGCGTCGTAGAGGTCACGCCGGTGGAAGTCGGGGTCCAGCCCGGCGAGCATCTGGGCCTCCTCCCAGGTCAGCGAGTGAACGCCGAGCGCAGGCTTCCAGTGGAACTTGGCGAGGGACGTTCCTCCGTCCGCGTCGACGAGCCGGAAGGTGTGCACCCCGAAGCCCTCCATGGTCCGGAAGGAGCGGGGGATGCCGCGGTCGGACATGTTCCAGATGGTGTGGTGCTGGGCCTCGGTGTGCAGCGACACGAAGTCCCAGAAGGTGTCGTGCGCGCTCTGCGCCTGCGGGATCTCGCGGTCCGGGTGCGGCTTGCCCGCATGGATGACGTCGGGGAACTTGATGCCGTCCTGGATGAAGAACACCGGCATGTTGTTGCCGACGAGGTCGAAGGTCCCCTCGTCGGTGTAGAACTTCGTGGCGAACCCGCGCGTGTCGCGCACGGTGTCCGCCGACCCCCGGGATCCCAGCACCGTGGAGAACCTGACGAAGACAGGAGTCTCCTTGCCCTCCTCGAGGAACCCGGCCCGGCAGACACCGGAGGCGGCGCCGTAGCCCACGAAGACACCGTGCGCGCCGGTGCCGCGGGCGTGCACCACCCGCTCCGGGATCCGCTCGTGGTCGAAGTGGGTGATCTTCTCGCGCAGGTGGTGGTCCTGCAGCAGCGTCGGGCCGCGCTCGCCGGCCTTCAGGGAGTGGTCGGTGTCCCGCAGCCGGGCACCCTGGGCCGTGGTCAGATAGGCACCCTGCTGGGCGTTCGCGGTCAGCGGTGCCCCGGTGACCGCCCCGGTCGGGGTCCGGGTCTCCGGGGCCGTCTGGTCCTCGCGCGGCGGCAGCGGGTCGTGGGGGGTGGTGGGCTCCTCGAGGCTCGGCGGCTGAGGCGCCGGCTTGCCGGGGAGGGGCTTCTCGACCAGCTCCGCCGCCTTGGCGACCACTCCTTCGGCGGCTTCCTTGACGGCTCTGGCGGGCTTGCTCGGGTCCATGGACGCTCCTGGGGTACGACGAGGTTCCTGGCCGCCCGTGTGGCCGGCCTCCTGGTCGGCACTCGACCGGGATGGGTCGAAATACCCATCGCCTGCCCAGGCATGCACCCGATGGTCAGGTGATGGTCGAGCAACCGGTACGGCGATGCCGCGGAAGCGAGCTGTCCTCGGAGCAGGACGTGCAACGCGTGCGTGACGCTCTCCGAGCACGGGTGGCCGGTCGAACCGGGCTGACCGCCGACGGAGGTCGGCGGGAGGGCCGGCCCGAAGTCGGCCCAGGCCCCCACGCCGGTCGGTCCGCGCCCCCCATGCCGGTGCGGCCTGAGGGTCTCCGGAGCTGCTGGCTGAACCCATGGCCTCAGCGCGGACCGATGGTGTGACAGCGAGGCTGTCGCACCGGCGCCGCACGAGGTCTGGATGCGTCGGTGCTCCTATTGCACCACAGATCGCGCACGAAGCGTCGCGGTCGTGTCCTGGAGCTCTCGCCGGGAAGATCAACCTCGCCCCGGCCCCTCTGGCGGCGCCGGCGTGTGACGACCCTCTGGCGGCGCCGGCGTTTGACGCGGTCCGTCGGGTCTCGCAGACTCGGGGAACGAGTGCACGACGCCGCGTCCGGACGAGGGAGCCATGGTCTACTACCGCCAGGTCGGAGAGGTGCCGCCGAAGCGGCACATAGCGTTCCGGGACCCGGTCGGCGCCCTGCGCCGCGAGGAGCTGATGGGCGAGGAGGGGTTCTCCTCCGACTCCTCGCTGCTCTACCACACCGGGGTGCCGGCCGCGATCGTGGCGAGCGAGGTGTGGGAGCTGCCGGACCTGTCGGTGACCGCGAACCATCCGCTGATGCCGCGCCACCTCAGGCTGCACGACCTGTTCGACTCCGGCGAGGGGCTCGACCCGGTCCGCCACAGGCGGCTGGTGCTCGGCAACGGTGACGTGCGGCTGTCCTACGTGGTGGCCGACACCGCGTCGCCGTACTACCGCAACGCGGTGGGTGACGAGTGCGTCTACGTCGAGGAGGGCAGCGGCACCCTCGAGACGGTCTTCGGCGTGCTGCCCTACCGCACCGGGGACTTCGTGCTCGTTCCGCGCTCGACCACGCACCGCTGGTGCCCGAGCGAGGTCTCCCGGCTCTACCCCATCGAGGCCAACAGCCACGTCGCTCCCCCCAGGCGCTACCTGTCCCGGTTCGGTCAGCTGCTCGAGCATGCGCCGTACTCCGAGCGGGACCTGCACGGCCCCACGGAGCCGTTCCTGGTGGACGGCACCGACGTGGAGGTGCTCGTCAAGCACCGTGGCGGTGGGCCGTCCGGGCTGGTCGGGACCGCGATGACCTATGCCACCCACCCCTTCGACGTGGTGGGCTGGGACGGCTGTCTGTACCCCTACACGTTCAACGTCGAGGACTTCATGCCGATCACCGGCAAGGTCCACCAGCCTCCACCGGTCCACCAGGTCTTCGAGGGCACCGCCTTCGTGGTGTGCGCGTTCGTGCCCCGCAAGGTGGACTACCACCCCGAGTCGATCCCGGTGCCCTACTACCACTCCAACGTCGACAGCGACGAGGTGATGTTCTACGTCGGCGGAGACTACGAGGCGCGCAAGGGCTCGGGCATCGGGATCGGCTCGGTCTCGGTGCACCCGGGCGGCTACGCGCACGGTCCCCAGCCCTCGGCGATCGAGGCGTCCATCGGGGCGGAGTACTTCGACGAGCTCGCGGTGATGGTCGACACGTTCCGGCCGCTCGACCTCGGCGAGGCCGGGTCCGCGGTCGAGGACGCCGCCTATGCCTGGACCTGGGCCGGCCGAGGTCCCTCCTGACCGCTCAGCCCGAGCGCTGCCGCGCGCGGTAGGCGCGGGTCTTGATCTTGTTGCCGCAGCCGTACTCGCACCAGTTCCGTGACCGGTTCTTCGAGTGGTCGAAGTAGGCCCACTCGCAGTCGTCGGAGGCGCACACCTTCAGCCGCGGCCAGGTCCCGGTCACCGTGCACTCGTGCGCCGCCAGCCCGATGAGGGCCAGCCCGCCCTCGATCCCACCAGCGGTGGGCCGCAGCGTGACCCCCGTCGCCCCCCAGTCCAGGCCGACGGACAGCCGTCGCAGCTCGGCCGCCAGTCGTGGGAGCGATGCGTGCTCCCCGGTGTGGTTGAGCTCCAGCGCCCGACGCAGACCCGCTCGCAGGGTGTGCGCCTGGTGCAGGTCCGCGCCGGAGGCCCGTGCGAACCCCGAGGCCAGGCCGGCCGACCGGAGGTAGCGCGTCAGGGCGGCGGCCGTGGCGATCTCGTCGGCGCCCGTCTCGTGGTCGGTGGTGTTGACGAAGTCGCGGACGACAGCGACGGGGCCCGGCACGTCCGGCTTGGGAAGGTCAACGGGTTCCACGAACACCAGCATAACGAGGTCACTGGTTGCATCGCGGCGCGACACCAGCGTACGCTGATGACTGGTGTCGATGCGGTGACGAGGAGAGTGCCATGAGCTACTGGGGCGTCGTGATCGAGCAGCTCACGCACGAGGACGATGCCGCGCGGTCCCGTCGGCTCGGTCGGAGAGCCGGCCGTCGCCGCCCGTCGCTCAGGAAGGTGCATCTCCTGGGATCCCTTCGCCTGTGGCGAGCTCGCCCAGCCGTCCCGCCGCGCCTCGGGCGTGGTGCAAGATGAAGCCATGCCGACGTACGTCGCGTTCCTGCGGGCGGTCAACGTGGGCGGCCGCTACTACAAGATGGCCGCCCTGCGTGAGCACCTGAGCGCATCGGGTCTCGAGGACGTCGAGACCTACATCCAGACCGGCAACGTGCGGTTCCGCAGTCGCATGCGCTCGACGGCACGGGTCGAGGAGCAGGTGGAGTCGGTGCTGGGCGAGCACTGCGGCTTCGACGTGCCGGCGGTGGTCCTCACTCCTGCCGAGCTGCGCCAGGTCCACGACGACGCGCTCGCGATCCCGGCACCCCCGTTCGCTCCAGGGGACCGGCAGCGTCGCTACGTGACCTTCTTCAAGCCGGCCGACGTCCCCAGGGGCGAGGTCGCCGGGCGGATCGCCGGGTGGTCCGAGCCGGGGGAGTCCGCCGTCGTGATCGGACGGGCGGTCCACCTGTGGCTGGACCGACCGACGCAGGACGCCAGGTTCTTCGGGGCGTTCAAGAAGCCGCTGGCTCCGGGCACGGCCCGCGACCTCAAGGTCGTGACGACGCTTGCCGAGCGCTGGGGTGCGTGACGGCGAAGGCAGGGGGTACGCGGACGGGGCGGTGCTGGACGAGGTGCTGCCCGGCGCGTGGCCGGCAGACGCGGCGGGTCACTGCCAGTAGTGCTCCACCGTGTCCGTCGAGCGGGCAGTCGCTCCGTCGGGGTTCTCGTCGAACTCGCGCCGTGCGCGGCGCTGCCGGAGCAGGTCCCAGCACTGGTCGAGCTGCTCCTCGAGCTGCTCCAGGCGGGACCGGTCCACCTCGCCACCCCCCCGCATCTGGTGCTCCTCCTCGACGAGACCCTGGATGCGGTGGAGGATGTCGACGTCCTGTTCAGTCATGGCGCCAGCATCCTCGCCGAGGCCCGTCCTCACAAGCCGGCCGGTGTGGGCGACCCCCTCGCCACCGCCACTCACCACCCGAGTCCTCAGGCGTCGAGGTCAGCCGATGTGGACGCCCGCCCGCTCCATCTCGGCGAGGGCCGCGTCGGTGGTCGCCGGCGCCACGCCGGCGCAGAGGTAGGACAGCACCCGGGTGTCGAAGCCGTTCTGCACCGCGTCCAGGGCGGTGGCGCGCACGCAGTAGTCCGTGGCGATGCCGCACACGTCCACGTGGGTGATCTCGTGGGCACGCAGCCAGTCCGCCAGCAGGGTGCCGTCGCTGCTGCGGCCCTCGAACCCGGAGTACGCCGCCTCGTGCTCGCCCTTGAGGAAGACGGCGTCGAAGGGCTGCGGGTCGAGGTTGGGGTGGAACGCCTCGCCGTCGGTGCCGACGACGCAGTGCGGCGGCCACGAGTGCGAGAAGTCCGGGTCGTCACTGAAGTGGTCGCCGGGGTCGACGTGGTGGTCGCGGGTGGCGACCGCCACCTGGTAGTCGGGCGCCTTCGGGTCCTTGTTCGACCAGTGGTGCAGCAGCTGCCCGATCCTGAACGCCACCTCGGCGCCTCCGGGGACGGACATGCTGCCGCCCTCGCAGAAGTCGTTCTGTACGTCGGTCACGATCAGTGCACGCGTCATGGCCCCGAGGCTAGCGGCACCTCAGCGCTGGAGAGGGAGCCAGGTGAGCACGTCTCGGATGGTGCTGTCCCACAGCTCCCACTCGTGACCTCCGGGGCGGAAGTCCACGTGGACGTCGAGCCCGGCAGCGGTCGCCTCGTCGGCGAACCGGACGCTGGAGGCGAAGAGGTGGTCCTCGGTGCCGCAGCCGACGAAGAACGACGGCAGCGCCTCGACATCGGCGCCGGCGAGCAGGGCGAACAGGTCGTCGTCGGGACCGATGCGGTTGTCGAAGACCCGTTCGAACAGCTCCGAGCGCCACGGCACGGTGCTCAGCGCCACCAGGTCCAGCCCACCGGAGAGGGTGGCCGCCGCTGCGAACCGCTCCGGCTGGTGCAGCGCCCACTTGACGGCGCCGTACCCGCCCATCGACAGGCCCGCGACGAAGGTGTCCTCACGGCGCTGCGAGACGTTGAAGAACGAGCCGACGACGTCGGGGAGCTCCTCGGACAGGAACGTCCAGTAGCGGCCGCCGTGCACCTCGTCGGCGTAGAAGCTCCGGCCCACCTGGGGCATCACCACCGCGACGCCGAGCTGTCCGGCGTACCGCTCGATGCTGGTGAAGCGCAGCCACGCACTGCTGTCGTCGCTGAGCCCGTGCAGGAGGTAGAGCACCGGGAATCCAGCCAGGCTGCCGGCGCCGGGGACGCCCGTCGGACCGGTGACGCCGATCTGCTCCTCGGTCGCCTGCGGGAGCAGCACGGTCATCGAGGTGCCGACCTCCAGGACGTCGGAGAAGAAGTCGCAGCGCAGCAGGGCCATCGCGCTCAGCCGACGTGGACGGTGTCGATCACGGGCTCGCCCTTGGACAGCTGGTGGGCCTGGGGTGGCAGCTCCTCGCGCGCACCGGCGTGCCGGTCACGGGCGGTGTCGAGGCTCTCGCGGCCGACCGCCTCGCCGTCGACGACCAGGGGCACCAGCAGCGGGCGGTCGTCGCCGTCGTTGTCCGGCGGGGTGCCGATCCCGACCACCTCGGCCTCGGCGACGCCCTGGGGCGAGAGCCGGCGCAGGGCGTACTTGCGGCCGCCGATCGAGATCTTGTCCTTGCTCTTCTTGGCGACCCCGACCATGGCGCCGGTGTCGTCGGCACGCGCGACCAGCTTGTAGACGAACCCGCAGGTGGGCTGCCCGCTGCCGGTGACCAGGGAGGTCCCGACGCCGTAGCCGTCGACGGGTGCGGACGCGAGGCCGGCGATGGCGTACTCGTCGAGGTCGGAGGTGACCACGATGCGGGTGCCGGTCGCGCCCAGGCCGTCCAGCTCGGCCCGCACCTGGTGGGCGAGGACACCGAGGTCGCCGCTGTCCAGGCGGACCGCGCCCAGGTCGGGGCCGGCGATGTCCACCCCCATCCGCACCGCCTCCGCGACGTCGTAGGTGTCCACCAGCAGGGTGGTGCCCTTGCCCAGCGAGCTGACCTGCGCGGTGAACGCCTCCCGCTCGCTGTCGTGCAAGAGCGTGAAGCTGTGCGCGCTGGTGCCTGCGGTCGGCACCCCGAAGCGCTGGCGGGCGGCGAGGTTCGAGGTGGAGGTGAACCCGGCGACGTACGCCGCGCGGGCCGCCGCCACCGCGGCCTCCTCGTGCGTGCGACGCGACCCCATCTCGATGCACGGCCGGTCACCGGCCGCCCAGGTCATCCGGGAGGCCGCGGAGGCGATCGCCGAGTCGTGGTTGTAGATCGACAGCAGCACCGTCTCCAGCAGCACCGCCTCCGCGAACGACGCCTCCACCACCAGCAGCGGGGAGTAGGGGAAGTAGGTCTCTCCCTCGGCGTAGCCCCACACGTCGCCGGTGAACCGGTAGTCCGCCAGCCACTCCAGGGTGCGGTCCTCGACCACCCGATGCTCACGGAGCACGTCGATCGCGTCGGCGTCGAAGGTGAACTGCTCGATCGCGTCCAGAGCCCGCCCGACACCGGCCACCACGCCGTAGCGGCGGCCCTCGGGGAGTCGCCGCGGGAACAGCTCGAAGACGGCGCGACGCTCCGCCGTGCCGCTCGCCAGGGCCGCCTGGATCATGGTCAGCTCGTAGTGGTCGGTGAGGAGTGCGGTGGTCCGGCCGGTCGGGTGTGGAGGCACGCGCACAGCCTAGGATGACCGCTGTGTCCGCTCCTACGCCCGTCGAGCTCGACCAGCCCGTGGTCGAGGACCTGACGTTCCTGGACCGGCCCTGGGTCACCATCGTGTGGAACGACCCGGTCAACCTGATGAGCTATGTCACGTTCGTCTTCCGCACCTACTTCGGCTACGGCAAGCGGAAGGCGGAGAAGCTGATGCTCGAGGTGCACAACGACGGGAAGTCCGTGGTCTCCAACGGCTCGCGCGAGGAGATGGAGCGCGACGTGCAGGCGATGCACGAGTACGGCCTCTGGGCGACTCTGGAGAGGGCCGAGCCGTGAGCGACGGCTTCCACCGGCGTCGCAAGGGCGGCGCGGTCGCGACGTTCACGGGCTTCGAGGCGGACCTGCTGCGGTCGCTGGCCTCCCAGCTCGTCGAGCTGCTGCGCAACGAGGTGGCGGCACCGGGCGGGAGCGACGATCCTCTGGAGAGCATGCTGGACTTCTCCGGTCCCACCACGGCGCCCGACGACCCGGTGCTGGCGCGGCTGTTCCCCGTCGCCTACCCCGACGACGAGGAGGCGGCGGGGGAGTTCCGGCGGTTCACCGAGGGCGCTCTGCGAGACAGCAAGGCGCGCGCGGCGGGCCAGGTGATCGAGAGCCTCGAGGCGTCGGGTCTGCCCTCCGAGCTGCCGGAGGGCCTGGTCGTGGACATCGAGCTGGCGCCTCCGGACGCGATGACCTGGCTGCGCGCGTTCACCGACATCCGGCTGGCGCTGGCCACCCGGCTGGAGATCCAGGACGGCGACGAGGACTACTGGCTGGCGCTCCCCGACGAGGACCCGCGGGCCCACGTCTACGACATCTACCAGTGGGTCGGCTACCTGCAGGAGACCCTGGTCGCCGCCGTCTCCCCGCGTTGAGGGCGGCGACGTCATCCCAGGCCCAGGATGTCTTCCGGGGATGTCCCAGGATGTCTCCCGGGATGTCTCAGGATCCGGACGCTCCCGGCGTACGACGGGCCGCCACCTGCCGCGCTCCTACCCTGGCTGACGTGCTGGAGGACCCGACCGTGCCGAACCCCGAACCGTGCTGAGCATCGACCGGGAGCTGGTCGACGCGATCATCGCCCACGCGAAGAGGGACCACCCCGACGAGGCGTGCGGCGTGGTCGCGGGACCGGAGGGGTCCGACCGCCCGGAGCGGTTCGTCCCGATGGTGAACGCGGCGAGCTCCCCGACGTTCTACGAGTTCGACCCTACCGACCTGCTGCGGCTCTACCGCGACATGGACGACCGCGGCGAGGAGCCGGTGGTCGTCTACCACTCGCACACGGCCACCGAGGCCTACCCCTCCCGCACCGACATAGGCCTGGCCATGGAGCCGAACGCGCACTATGTGCTGGTCAGCACACGTGAGCACGGGAATAGCGAGGGCCCGGTGGAGTTGAGGTCCTACAGGATCGTGGACGGCGAGGTGACCGAGGAAGAGGTCGTCGTCGCAGCCGCGGTCGAGACCGACGTCCGCACGGACGACCGCACAGACGAGCAGCAGAGGAGTCCCCGCTGATGGCAGTAGAGGTCCGCATCCCCACGATCCTGCGCACCTACACCGGCGGCGAGAAGGAGGTGTCCGGGGAGGGGTCCACGCTCTCGGAGGTGATCGAGAACCTCGAGACCAACCACCCCGGCATCAAGGAGCGGCTCATCGAGCCGGTCGAGGGCCAGGACGGCCCGGGCGACCTGCGGCGGTTCGTCAACGTCTACGTCAACGACGAGGACGTGCGGTTCACCGGCGGCCTCGGGACCACGGTGAGCGACGGCGACCAGGTGGTCGTGCTGCCAGCCGTCGCCGGCGGCGACAGCTCAGCGACCGTCGTCGCCGGCGGCTGACCTTGCGGTTCGACTCGACGCTCGACTCGGTCGGCGGGACGCCGCTCGTCGGCCTGCCGCGGCTCTCGCCGTCGCCCGACGTGCGCCTGTGGGCGAAGCTCGAGGACCAGAACCCGACGGGCTCCATCAAGGACCGTGCGGCCCTGAAGATGGTCGAGGTCGCGGAGAAGGACGGCACCCTGCGTCCCGGGTGCACCATCCTCGAGCCGACGTCGGGCAACACCGGCATCTCGCTGGCGATGGCCGCCAGGCTCAAGGGCTACCGGCTGGTGTGCGTGATGCCCGAGAACACGTCGGTGGAGCGGCGCCAGCTGCTGCAGATGTGGGGCGCCGAGGTGGTCTCCTCCCCGGCCGCCGGCGGGTCCAACGAGGCGGTCCGGGTGGCCAAGCAGGTCGCCGAGGACCACCCCGACTGGGTGCTCCTCTACCAGTACGGCAACCCCGCCAACGCCCTCGCCCACTACGAGGGCACCGGCCCCGAGGTGCTCGAGGACCTGCCGGAGGTCACCCACTTCGTCGCCGGACTGGGCACCACCGGGACCCTGATGGGCGTCGGCCGGTTCTTCCGTGAGCACAAGCCGGAGGTGCGCATCGTCGCCGCCGAGCCCCGCTACGGCGAGCTCGTCTACGGCCTGCGCAACCTCGACGAGGGCTTCGTCCCCGAGCTGTACGACGAGCGGCTGATCGACGCACGCTTCTCGGTCGGCCCGCGCGACGCCGTACGCCGGGTCCGGGAGCTGCTGGAGCTCGAGGGCATCTTCGCCGGCATCTCGACCGGCGCGATCCTGCATGCCGCCCTCGGGCAGGCGGCGAGGTCGGTGAAGGCCGGGGAGCGCGCCGACATCGTGTTCGTGGTCTGCGACGGCGGGTGGAAGTACCTCTCCACCGGCGCCTACGAGGGCACCGTCGCCGAGGCGGAGCAGCGCCTCGAGGGCCAGCTCTGGGCCTGAGCCTCCCCCGGGGAGCCGCGACCCGCCGCGAACCGCCGCGGTGCGCTGTATCGTGGCGCGCGTTCGCCAGGGCCACCTCAGCCCACCCCACCCCCACCCCGGGAGCGCCTGGTGCGTGAGATCGTCGTCTTCAGCGGGAGCGCCCACCGGCCGCTGGCCAGGTCCATCTGCCACTCGCTGGGGGTCGGGCTCTCCTCGGTCGAGATCAGCCGGTTCAGCAACGACTGCCTGCAGGCCCAGCTGCAGGCGAACTGCCGCCAGCGTGACGTCTACATCGTGCAGCCGCTGGTGCCGCCGACCCAGGAGCACCTGATGGAGCTGCTGCTGATGGTGGACGCCGCCAAGGGCGCCTCGGCCGCCCAGATCACCGCGGTCATCCCGCACTACGCCTACGCCCGCTCGGACAAGAAGGACGCCTCCCGGATCTCGCTGGGCGGCCGGCTGGTCGCCGACCTGCTGGTGACCGCCGGCGTCAGCAGGGTGCTGACGATGACGCTGCACGCCCCGCAGGTGCACGGCTTCTTCTCGGTCCCGGTCGACCACCTCACCGCGCTGGCGGTGCTGGCCGAGCACTACCGCGACACCGACCTGGAGAACGCCGTCGTCGTCTCCCCGGACCTGGGCAACGCCAAGACCGCGACCCACTTCTCCCGGCTGCTGGGGCTGCCGGTCGCCGCGGGCAGCAAGCAGCGGCTGGCCGACGACCGGGTCGTCATCGACGCGATCGTGGGCGACGTGGAGGGGCGGCACGCCATCGTCCTGGACGACGAGATCGCCACCGGCGGCTCGATCCTCGAGCTCCTCGACAAGCTCGAGGCGCTCGGCTGCACGGGCGCGTCGGTGGCCTGCACCCACGGGCTGTTCGTCGGCAAGGCCGTGGACCGGCTCCGCGGCCATCCGATGATCTCCGAGGTGGTCACCACCGACACGGTGCCGGCGCCGATGGACTGGCCCGAGCTGAAGGTGCGCTCGGTCGCGGAGCTGTTCGCCGAGGCGATCTCCCGGGTGCACGCCGGGGAGTCGGTCAGCAGCCTGTTCGACGGGGTGGACCCGACGCTCGGCCCGCCACAGCCCAAGCTCCCCTTCGACGACTGAGCCTGGAGGACCGCGCCGGCGCTACTGGCGGGTACGCCCGGTCGCGTGCTCGTCGTCACCCCGGACCTGTCAGGCTGGTGGCCTCGGCACAGGCGGGAGGAACGGGCGATGTTGTACGAGGTCGTGCATGCGGTGGTCCCGCCGGTCTGGAAGGCGCTGTGGCGGCCCGTCGTGGAGGGCCTCGACAACATCCCGAAGACGGGCCCGGTGATCGTGGCCAGCAACCACCTGTCGTTCGCGGACAGCATGGTGATCCCGTTCGTCACCCCGCGCAAGGTCGCCTTCCTCGCGAAGGAGGACTACTTCACCGGGACCGGGGTCAAGGGCACCCTGGTCCGCGCCTGGTTCGAGGGCATCGGGATGGTGCCCGTCGACCGCGACGACACGAAGGCCGCCATCGCCTCCTTGGACATCGCCCTGGAGATCCTCGGACGGGGTGAGGCGTTCGGCATCTATCCCGAGGGCACCCGCTCGCGCGACGGCCGTCTCTACCGTGGGCGAACCGGTGTCGGGCACCTGGCGCTGACCTCGGGCGCGCCCGTCGTACCGGTCGGCCTGATCGGCACCGAGCACATCCAGCCGGTGGGGACGAACGTGCCCAGGCTGGCGGACGTGACGGTGCGGTTCGGTCCGCCGCTGAGCTTCGAGGGGGCCTTCGAGGGAGTGCCGATCGGCCGGGCTCGGCGTGTGGTCACCGACACGGTCATGGACGCGATCGCGGGGCTCTCGGGGCAGGAGCGGGCCGGGGTCTACAACGAGCGGCCCGTCGAGCCGCCGGCGGGATGAGCAGCGCCCGGGAGGCGTGACCGGGGTCGCACGTGACGTCGGTCGCGAGTGCGCGTGATCGTCGGTGGGTGCCCTTAGCCTTGACCCGTGGCAGACGCACCGATCGGCATCTTCGACTCCGGCTTCGGCGGGCTCACCGTGGCGCGCGCGGTCCTGGACCAGCTACCGCACGAGCCGGTGCTCTACCTCGGTGACACCGCCCGGCAGCCCTACGGCCCCAAGCCGATCGGCGAGGTGCGCGAGTTCGCCCTCGAGTGCCTGGACCACCTGGTGGACGAGGGCGTCAAGGCGCTGGTGATCGCCTGCAACTCCGCGAGCGCCGCGGTGCTGCGCGACGCCAGGCAGCGCTATCCGGTGCCGGTCGTCGAGGTGATCAACCCCGCGACGCGCCGTGCCGTGGCCGCGTCGAGGACCGGCCGGATCGGGGTCATCTGCACCCGGGCCACGGCCGAGTCGATGGCCTACGACGACGCGTTCACCGCCGCCCCGCACGTCGTGCTCCACACCCGGGCGTGCCCGCGGTTCGTGGAGTTCGTGGAGGCCGGGGTCACCAGCGGACCCGAGCTGCTCGCCGTCGCGCACGACTACCTCGACCCGCTGACGTCCGCGGGCATCGACACGCTGATCCTCGGGTGCACCCACTACCCGCTGCTGACCGGTGCCGTCTCCTACGTGCTGGGCGACCAGGTGACGCTCGTGTCCTCGGCGGAGGAGACCGCCAAGGACGTCTACCGGCTGCTGGTCCAGCACGAGCTGGAGCGGGACCCGGCGCTGCCGCCACCGGTGCACCGGTTCCTCACCACCGGGCAGCCCGAGGAGTTCGCGACCATCGGGCGGCGCTTCCTCGGGCCGGAGCTGGAGTCGGTGCACCAGCTCGCCCAGGCGACCTCCTGGGTGCGCGTATGAAGCTCACCGTCATCGGCTGCTCCGGATCGTTCGCCGGGCCGTCGTCCTCGGCCAGCTGCTACCTCCTCGAAGGCGAGGCCGAGGGCCGCACCTGGCGGGTGCTGCTCGACCTGGGCAGCGGCGCGCTGGGCCCGCTGCAGCGCTACGTCGACCCGCGAACCATCGACGCGGTCCTGTTCACCCACCTGCACCCGGACCACTACTTCGACATCAGCGGGCTCTACGTGATGTGGCGCTACCACCCCGAGGGTCCGTTCACGCCGATCCCGGTGTGGGGGCCCAAGGGGGTCGCGAAGCAGGCGGCGCGCGCCTACGGCCTGCGCAAGGAACCGGGGATGTCGGCGGAGTTCACCTTCCACGAGTACGACGACCAGCCGATCCTTCTCGGTCCCTTCTCGATCCGCGTCGCCCGGCTCGTGCACCCGGTGACCGCCTACGGGATCCGGGTCGAGTCCGGGGGACACGCCCTGGTCTACTCCGGCGACACCGGCCCGTGCCAGCAGCTCGTCGACCTGGCCACCGGCGCCGACCTGCTGATCGCCGAGTCCGCGTTCGTCGAGGGCGGCGACAACCCCGCAGACCTGCACATGACAGGCAAGCAGGCGGGCGCCACCGCCGCCGAGGCCCGGGTCGGGGGCCTGCTGCTGACCCACGTCCCCCCGTGGCACGACCCCGAGGTCTGCCTGGCCGAGGCCCGAGAGGTCTTCAGCGGCCCGTCGGAGCTGGCCGTCCCGGGGAGCACGTTCACCTTCTGAGGTGGGTTCCGCGGCTGTGTGGTGCACCGCGCCGGTGCCCGTGTTCCGCGCCCAGCCCGGGCTCGGACTCCCCGGCACGCCCCGGATGATGACCAGGGGATGCAGCACGTTTGGCGCTCCCCATGGCTGAACCGCGCTCGAGTGCCTTGCCGACCGGGTGACTCCTCAAGCGAGACGACCGTTGTCGTCCACCTGCGTGGGAACTGTTGCTCGGTGGGCGGGTCCGGGACCGTTGTCGTCCACCTGCGTGGGAACTGTTGCTCGGTGGGCGGGTCCGGGACCGTTGTCGTCCACCTGCGTGGGAACTGCTGCTCGGTCGGCGGGTCCGGGACCGTTGTCGTCCACCTGGTGGCAACTGCTGCTCGGTCGGCAGACGCGCGCGGGCCGCTCGCCCCCGAGCATCAACTGGCCCAGGCGTCACACCTCCTCGGTCTCTGGCAGCGAGCCTGTGGACGACGGTCGGCGCCGTTCGGCGAAGTCGGTCAGGCTGGCGGCGTGAGTCGAGCCCGCAATGTCGCCGTCGCCGCCCTGGTCCTCGTCTTGGGGGTGGCTTGGGTAGCGCTGCGCCCGGCTCGCCCGCCGTCGTCGCCGTCGCCGTCGCCGCCCGTCGACGCGGCACGCGTGGTGCGACCCCCGGCGCCGGTGACCGCAGGGGCTCCGGTGGCCGCAGGCGCGGCGGAGACCGCTGCGGCACTCGAGGTGCTGCGCGACTGGGACTCCCGTCGCGCCGACGCCTATGCCGGAGGGTCGCTCGAGACCCTTCGCGACCTCTACGTCCCCGGGTCCACCGCGGGTGCTGCGGACCTGCGCCTGCTGCGGCTCTACCGGTCCCGTGGACTGCGGGTGGCCGGACTGCGCATGCAGCTGCTGGCGGTCGCGGTGACGGCCCGACGGCCCGACCGCTGGACGCTGCGGGTGACCGACCGCCTGGCGGGTGGGGTGGCTGTGCACGGCTCGCAGCGCGCGCCGCTGCCGCGGGACACCACCGGCACCGAGGTGGTCACCCTCGTCCGCGGCGGTGACGGCCGGTGGCGGCTGGCGTAGGCGAGGCGGCTACTCGAGTGCGGCCTCCAGCCGGGAGCTGAGCGTCGGGTGCTCGAAGGCGAACCCCTCCGCCAGCAACCGGGCCGGCTCGACGCGGCTCGAGGTGAGCAGCAGCTCTCGCAGGATGTCCCCGCCGAACCGGCGGATCGGCGCGTCGGGAACACGCAGCACCGCAGGCCGGTGCAGCATCCGTGCCAGCTGGTCACCGAACTCAGCGTTCGTGGTGGGATCGGGGCCGGACACGTTGTAGGGACCGTTGGCCTGCCCGTTGTCGGCCAGCCATGTGACCGCCCGTGCCCAGTCGGTGAGCGAGATCGTCGGGAAGTACTGGGTCCCGGCGCCGACGGGCCCGCCCAGCCCGGCGCGGAACAGCAGGAGCAGCGGCTTCAGCGCGCCCCCGCGTCGGTCCAGGATCACCCCGGACCTCAGCACCACGACGCGGGCCCCGGCCTCGGCAGCCGGCGTCGCGGCGTCCTGCCACTGCCGGGTCACCTGGCCCATGAAGGTGTCGGCGTCGAAGGCAGACTCCTCGGTCAGCGGACGGTCACCCTGGTCGCCGTACCCGTTGATGCCGCCCTGGACGACCAGCGCCGGTCGTCGGTCGGAGTGGGCGACCGCCTCGGCCAGGGTGCGCGTGGTGAGGACCCGGCTGTCGAGGAACGTCCGCTTGTACCCCTCGGTCAACGGCCAGTGGTAGAGCGGAGCACCGGCCAGGTTGGCGACCACGTCCGCGCTCTCGATGACCGCCCGGTCGACGCTGCCCGCGTAGGGGTCCCAGTGCGACTCGTTGGCCGACAGCGGCTCGCCACGAACCAGCCGGACCACCTCGTGGCCGTCGCGGGCCAGGTGGTCGCGCCAGGCTGTGCCGAGGAAGCCGGATGCGCCGGCGATGACGACCTTCATGCCCCGAACCTACGTGACCGCCCGAACCCGGCGTCACCGAACCGGTACGTCGCCGACCCTCCTGTACGTCGCCGCTGACGTGCTCCCCATGGGGAACCGGCACTCCCCATGGGTCACGGCCCAGGGGGAGTGCCGAACGTCCCCCAATGATCAGCGGGTAAGTCAGCGGGCGCTCAGCGAGCGCCGGGTCAGACCTCGAACTGGCCGGCCTCCAGGCGCTGCTTGACGTCGGCGAGGAACCGGGCCGCGTCGGCGCCGTCGACGATGCGGTGGTCGTAGGTGAGCGCCAGGTAGACCATCCGGCGGATCGCGATGGTCTCGCCGAGGTTCGGGTCGTCGATCACCACCGGACGCTTCACCACCGTGCCGGTGCCCAGGATCGCCACCTGCGGCTGGTTGATGATCGGGGTGTCGAACAGCGCACCCCGGCTGCCGGTGTTGGTCAGGGTGAACGTGCCGCCGGCGAGCTCGTCGGGGCCGATCTTGTTGGTGCGGGTCCGCTCCGCGACGTCGGCGATCTTGCGTGCCAGGCCGGCGATCGAGAGGTCACCGGCGTCCTTGATCACCGGAGTCAGCAGCCCCTTCTCGGTGTCCACGGCGACCGAGAGGTTCTCGTGGTCGAAGTAGGTCACCTCGCCCTTCTCGGTGTCGATCGAGGCGTTCAGGGACGGGTGCGCCTTGAGCGCGTCGATGGCTGCCTTCGCGAAGAACGGCAGGAAGGACAGCTTCACGCCCTCGCGGGTCGCGAAGTCGGCCTTCACCTGGTCCCGCAGGCGGGCGATCGTGGTGATGTCCACCTCGACCACGGTGGTCAGCTGCGCGGAGACCTGCAGCGACTCGACCATCCGCTTGGCGATCACCTTGCGCAGCCGGGTCATCTTCTCGGTCCGACCGCGCAGCGGGCTCGGGCTGACCGGCGCGGCTCCACCTGAGGCCGCCGGCTGCTGGGCTGCGGCCGGCGGCTGCGACCCGGCCTGGGCAGCGGGCTCCTGCGGCTTCTCCTTCGCCGCCGAGGCCGCGTCCAGGACGTCCTGCTTGCGGATCCGGCCACCGACGCCGCTGCCCTCCAGGGACGACAGGTCCACGCCGTGCTCGGCCGCCATCTTGCGCACCAGCGGTGTCACGTAGGGCCCGGCGTCCCCCGACGACCCGTCAGACGACCCGCCACTGCGTGGGGCCGACTCGGAGCGCTGCTGGCCCGGGGTCGGCTCCTCGCTCGGGACCGGCTCCGGCTGGGCGTCGGGGGCTGCGCCCTCTGACGTCGACTCGGGCTCGGCCTTCTCCTGCTGGGTCGACTGCTGGCTGGCGCTGCTCCGAGGCCGGTGGCGTCGGGTCCGGGGTCGGCTCCTGGCTGGCCGCCTCGGGGGCGTCGGCATCGCTGCTGGTCGCGGTCCCGGCGTCCTCCGCCTGCGGTGCCGCGGCCTTCCCTCCGTCGGAGTCTCCGGACCCACCGCCCGAGCCGCCCGGCTGCCCCGAGCCGATGACCGCCAGCTCGCCACCGACCTCGACGGTCTCGTCCTCGTCGGCCTTGATCTCCAGCAGGGTGCCGGCGACCGGTGAGGGGATCTCGGTGTCGACCTTGTCGGTGGACACCTCGAGGAGCGCCTCGTCGACCGCCACCTCGTCACCGACCTGCTTGAGCCAGCGGGTCACGGTGCCCTCGGTCACCGACTCGCCGAGCTCGGGCAGGGTCACCGACGTCCCCGACCCGTCGCCAGAACCCCCGGAGCCACCGGAGCCACCCGACGCCTGCGGCTCGGGCTCGGGCTCGGCGGAACCGCCCGACGCCTCCTGCGAGGTCTGCTCGGCGGCCGGCTCCTCGTCCTGGGCCTGGTCCTCCTGCGCGGTGTCGGAGTCGTCGCCGCCCTCCTGCCCGGTGTCGGAGTCGCCGGACCCCGAGGACTCACCCTCGTCACCGATGGTGCACAGCTCGGCCCCGACCTCGATGGTCTCGTCCTCGTCGGCCTTGATCTCCAGCAGGGTGCCGGCGACCGGTGAGGGGATCTCGGTGTCGACCTTGTCGGTGGACACCTCGAGGAGCGCCTCGTCGACGGCTACCTGGTCACCCGGCTGCTTGAGCCAGCGGGTGACGGTGCCTTCGGTGACGGACTCGCCGAGTGCGGGGAGGGTGACTGAGGTCGCCATGGTGTCTCTTCGCTCCTAGTGGTGACTGCTGATGAGGACTTCTGGTGAGCTGCTGGCCGGGCTGGGGTCGATGCGGGAGTGCCTGATGCGGGGGTCGTGATGCGGGGGGGCTGGTGAGTTCGGGACCGGAGTCTATGTGTGGGCGTGCAGGGGAGTGCCCGCCAGCGCGAGGTGCGCCTCGCCGAGGGCCTCGTTCTGGGTGGGATGGGCGTGCACGAGCGGTGCGACGTCCTCGGGGAACGCCTCCCACCCGTAGATCAGCTGGGCCTCGCCGACCAGCTCGCTGGCCCGCGACCCGATGAGGTGGACGCCGACGACGGGCCCGTCCTTGCGGCGGACCAGCTTCACGAAGCCCTGGGTCCTCAGGATCTGGCTCTTGCCGTTCCCGCTGAGGTCGTAGGTCAGCGACTCCACCTCGCTCTCGCCGTACGTCGAACGCGCCGCGGCCTCCGTCAGCCCGACCGACGCGATCTCGGGGTCGCAGTAGGTGACCCGCGGGATGCCCGCCTCGTCGATGGGCGTCGGGCGCAGACCGGCTATCTCCTCCGCGACGAAGATGCCCTGCGCGAAGCCGCGGTGCGCCAGCTGCAGGCCCGCCACGACGTCACCGACGGCATAGACGCCCTCGACGCTCGTGCGGAGCCGCTCGTCGGTGGTCACGAACCCCCGATCCGTGGCCACCCCCTGCTCCTCGTAGCCCAGGCCGGCGGTCGAGGGCCCGCGACCGACCGCGACGAGCAGCAGGTCGGCCTCGAGCGTCCCGCCGTCGGCGAGGCTCACCCGGACACCGTCGTCGGTGCCGGCCAGCGAGTCGAACGCGGTCCCCAGCCGGAGGCCGATGCCTCGCTTGGTGAAGGCCCGCTCCAGCTGTCGGGACACCGCCTCGTCCTCACCGGCGACCAGTCGGGGCAGGGCCTCCACGATGGTCACCTCTGCACCGAACGACCGCCAGACACTGGCGAACTCACACCCGATCACGCCCCCGCCGAGCACGACGACCGAGCCCGGCACGTGGTCCAGCGCCAGGGCGTGCTCGGAGGTGAGCACCCGGTGGCCGTCGACCTCGAGCCCGGGCAGCGAACGCGCGTAGGACCCCGAGGCGAGCACCACCGCTGCCCCGTCGTACGGCGTGCCGTTGACCTCGACCCGGTGCGGCCCGACCAGCCGTCCCTCGCCCTCGATGACGGTGATCCCGCGGGCCCGGACGAGACCGGTCAGCCCCTTGTAGAGCTTGGTGACGACGCCGTCCTTGTACTTGTTGACACCGCCCATGTCGATGCCCTCGAACGTCGCGCTGACACCGAACTGCTCGGAGTCGCGGGCAGCATCGGCCACCTCGGCAGCGTGCAGCAGGGCCTTGGTCGGGATGCAGCCGACGTGCAGGCAGGTGCCCCCGAGCCGGCCCTTCTCCACCAGGGCGACCGACAGACCGAGCTGGGCGGCGCGCAGGGCGCACGCGTAGCCGCCACTGCCTGCTCCGAGAATCACTACGTCGAAGCCGTCCGCCACTCCGTGCCTCCGCTCGTGCGCCCGAAAGAGCCCGCGCTGCTCCCGTGACCAGTCATCTTCGCACCAAACCTCCCTGTGTCCAGCCGGGGCCTTTCGGCCGGGATTCAGGAGAACTTCAGTTCCGGCGGGCACACTGGGAAGATGGCATGGAGAGACCGCGTGCGCCGAGGTGGACGCTCCCGGCTGCGCCGGCCCGGGCGCAGCGGTGCGGCGACCACCGTGCGCGCCTCGGATGCGGCCGACGAGCAGCATCTGACCGAGTTCGCGACCACCCGGCGAGGCGTCGAGGGGTTCGTCGAGCCGCGCACCGCCGTCAGCGACGTGACCATCATCCTGGTGGCGCACGACGGGGAGTGGACCCGTCGCCGCGTGCCGTCGGTGGAGTGGGCGCACCGGTTCGCCAACCGGCACGGGGTGCCGTCCTACGACGCGGCCGTGGTCGGCTACCCGGAGCGGATGCGCGAGTACAACCGCCGCAGGAAGCAGAGCGGAGCCTGACCCTGAGTTAGCGCTGAGTTGGCGCTGAGTTAGCGCTGAGTTAGCGCGGCTCAGGACGGGTGTGGTGGGCCGGGGGGCGCGGCAACCGCTCCCGTGCGGAGCTGCCGCGGCGGTCCGACCGGTGCCCGCACGCCAATTGCGCCTGTGCGGAGTTACCGCGACGTACCGACCGATCCGCGCGCGGCAACGGCTCCTGTGCGGTGTTAGCGCTGGACTAAGGGCCTGGGGTGAAGCCTAGGCCGAGTCGGCGAGCTCGGTCGCCAGCTCGACCAGGGTCGACACACCGAATCCGGTGCCACCGGCCGGCACGTGACCGTAGGCGCCCCGGGTGTTGAAACCGGGGCCGGCGATGTCCAGGTGCGCCCATCGGCGGTCGCCGACGAACTCCTGGAGGAACGCGGCCGCGTAGATCGCACCGCCCCAGCCGTCCGTGTTGTGCTGCATCAGGTCCGCGACCGTGCTCGAGGTGCGGACCTTGTCCGTCATCTCCGGCGTGATCGGCAGCTGCCAGAGCGCCTCCCCGGCCCGTGCACCGGCGGCGACCGTCCGGTCGACGAGCTCCTCGTCGTTGCCGAGCACGGCCGCCACCCGGTCACCGAGGGCCGTCGAGGCCGCGCCGGTCAGCGTGGCCACGTCCACGAGGACGTCGGGCTGCGTCTCGGTCGCCAGGACCAGGGCGTCCCCGAGCACCAGCCGGCCCTCGGCGTCGGTGTTGAGCACCTCGACGGTCCGGCCGCCGTACATCGTGAGCACGTCGCCCGGACGGGACGCGTCGCCGGAGACCATGTTCTCGGCCATCGGCGCCCAGGTGGTGACCCGCAGCGGCAGGCCCAGCTCCGCGATCGCGAAGGTGGCGGCGACGACGGCGGCAGCACCCGCCATGTCGCACTTCATCGTCGTCATCGACCCGGCGGGCTTGATCGACAGCCCGCCCGAGTCGAAGGTGATCCCCTTGCCCACCAGGGCCAGATGGGTGCCGGCTCCGCGAGGGGCGTAGGTCAGCCGCACGAGCCGCGGCGGGTTGGCCGAGCCCTGCCCCACACCGATGATCCCGCCGAAGCCGCGGTCGCGGAGCTCCTGCTCGGCGGTGACGGCCACCTTGAGCCGGGCCGGCTTGCGGCTGCGGTGCTCGGCGACCACCGCGTCCGCGAACAGCTCGGGGGTCAGGTCGGCTGCCGGGGTGTTGACCCAGTCCCGGGCGAGGGCCGTGGCGCGGCCGACGACCTGCCCGACCTCCAGGGCCCGCTGCGCGCCGTTGGTCCGCGCGGTGTCGGTGAGCACCACCACCTCCCCGGGTCCCGGCGAGGAGGGCGCGCTCCTGTAGGCGGTGAAGCCGTAGCCGCCCAGCACGGCGCCCTCGACCACGGCCCGCACCTGGTCCTCGTCGACCGCGGGGAGTGCGAGCGCGACGGAGGCGGCGTTGGCGACGCTGCGGATCGCCACCCCGGCGGCCCGCCGGCACGCCGCCGTGCTGGAGGCGTCGGGGCCCTGCCGCTCACCCATGCCCACCAGGATCAGCAGAGGCGACCGGATCGCACCGCCGGTGGGCACCTTGGCGACCTCGTCGAGCCGACCCGAGAAGCCGAGCGTCGACAGCAGCGGGACGAGCTTGCGACCGTAGGCGGCCGCGACCCCCTCGCCGCCCGGTGCTGCCTGTGGACCCTTGGGCGAGCGGTGTATCCCGACGACCACGACGTCGGCCCTGGTCTTCTCCGCAGCACCCTTGCGCAGCATGTAGCTGGTCACCCGCGAGCCTCCCTCGACCGTCCAGGGTCGCACTGTAGTCGGGCCGCGCACGGCCACAGGACGGCCGGGCCGGTCGTGGGCCGGTCGTGGGCGGGTCCTGGGCAGGTGTTTGGGGTAGGTTCTTGCGCCATGGCCCCCGCCTCCCTGCTCACCTCGCCGCTGCACGAGCGGCACGTCGCCCTCGGCGCCAAGCTGGCGGAGTTCGGCGGCTGGTCGATGCCGCTGGAGTACGCCGGCTCCGGGGTCGTCAAGGAGCACACCGCGGTCCGCCGTGCGGTCGGGGTGTTCGACGTCAGCCATCTCGGCAAGGCGGTGGTCCGCGGACCCGGCGCGGCGGCGCTCGTGAACGCCACGCTCAGCAACGACCTGGACAGGATCGGGCCCGGGCAGGCGCAGTACACCCTGTGCTGCGACGCCGCCACCGGCGGCATCGTGGACGACCTGATCGTCTATCTCCACGCACCCGACCACGTCTTCCTGATGCCGAACGCCGCGAACACCGCTGACGTGCTGGCCCGGCTCTCCGCGGAGGCGCCCGACGGGGTCGAGGTGCTCGACCAGCACCGCTCGCGCGCCGTGCTCGCCGTGCAGGGCCCCCGGTCGGAGGAGGTCCTCGAGGCGGTCGGCCTGCCGCACGGGCACGACTACATGTCCTTCGTGGAGGCCGACCTGGGAGGTGCACCGGTGGTGGTGTGCCGGACCGGCTACACCGGTGAGCGCGGCTACGAGCTGGTCTGCGACAACGAGACGGCACCGGCGGCGTGGGACGCGCTGATGGCGGCGGGGGAGCCGTTCGGGCTGCTGCCGTGCGGCCTCGGGGCGCGGGACACGCTGCGCACCGAGATGGGCTACCCGCTGCACGGCCAGGACATCAGCCTCGACGTCACTCCGGTCCAGGCACGGCTCGGCTGGGCGGTCGGCTGGCGGAAGGACGCCTTCTGGGGCAAGGAGGCGCTGCTGGCCGAGAAGGAGGAGGGCCCGGCCCGGGTCCTGCGCGGGCTGGTGGCCGCCGGCCGAGGCATCCCGCGTCCCGGGATGCGGGTGCTGTCGGACGACGTACCAGTGGGTCAGGTGACCTCGGGCACCTTCTCGCCGACCCTGCGCACGGGGGTGGGCCTGGCACTGCTCGCCGGCCACGTCACCGACGGTGCCGAGGTGTCGGTCGACGTCCGCGGTCGGCCTGAGGTCTTCGCCGTCACCCGGCCGCCGTTCGTGCAGACCGACGTGCGCGGCTAGGGCTAGGTAGGCTCGGGCCAGGTAGGCCGGACCATCGGCTGAGGCTCCCTCACCGGGCCACCAGCAGCAGCAGGGACGCGGTGAACGCGAGCTCCACGCAGGCCCCGAGCACGTCACCGGTGACCCCGCCGAGCCGGTGCACGCAACGCAGCACGAGCAGCACGTCGAGCAGCAGTGGCACCACGACGGCGACGGCGAGCCTCACCGGGCCGTCGTGACCGGCCGGTGCGAGGAACGTGACGGCCGACACGGCAGCGGCGGCGAGCAGGGCGGACAGCACCAGCCCCGGACGCGGCACGGTCCCCGCCACCATGCTTCCGAGCCCCTCGGCGCGCGCAGCCGGCACGCCCCGCGAGCAGGCCAGCGGCAGCGCGAGCCGGCTGGTCACCAGGGCGAGGGTGAGCGAGGGTCCCCATCCGTCGCGGCCCAGCAGGTCGGCCAGGGCGCTGACCTGGAGCAGCAGCACCAGGACCACGGTGACCACCCCGAACGGCCCCACGTCACCCTTGCGCATCACCGCCAGTGCCTCGGCGCGCGGCCGTCCGGAGCCGAGGCCGTCGGCGGTGTCGGCCAGCCCGTCGAGATGGATGCCCCGGGTGAGCAGGGCGAGCAGCGAGACCGCGAGCGCAGCCGCCGGCAGGGGCGGCAGGTCCCGGCCCAGCCAGAGAGCCGCCACCAGCGCCCCGGACAGGACCAGACCCACCAGCGGCGCCAGCACCATCGCCTGCCCCCCGGTGCGCCGGTCCACGAGGTCCGGCGGGCGGACCGGCACGATGCTCAGCGTGCCGAACGCCAGCCTGAGCGCGCTCCTCACAGCGGCAGCACCCGACCGGCGACGCACCACCTGACGTCCTCGGTCTCGCCGGCCACCCGGGCGTTGAGCCGGCCCAGCTCGTCACGGAACCGCCGGCCCGCCGCGGAGCCCGGGACCACGCCCTGGCCGACCTCGTTGGTCACCGCCACCACCCGGCGGGGGGTGCTCCGCCACGCCTCGACCAGGGCGTCGACCTCCTCGTGCACCTCCTTCTCCCCGGTGGCGTCCCAGGTGGTGTCGGTCCAGGCGTCGTGGTCGTCCATGACCCGGGTGAGCCACAGGGTCAGGCAGTCCACCAGCAGGGGGCCGCCGTCGGAGCGCAGCAACGGGACCAGGTCGGTCGTCTCGAGGGTCGACCAGTGCCCGGGACGGCGGGAACGGTGCAGCCGCACCCGCTCGGCCCAGGTGTCGTCACCGCCCTCGCCGGTCGGGTCGGGCGGGTAGCCGGTCGCGACGTAGGTCACCTGCTGCTCGGCCGCAAGGGTCCGCTCGGCCTCCTGCGACTTCCCGGACCGCGCGCCTCCGACCACGAGCGGTGCGGCGAGGAGACGGCGGCTCCGGGCGAGCGCCCAGGGCGGTGCCGTCCTCGACGACGCGGGCGCCCCAGGCGGCCAGCCGCCGGCTCAGCTCCGGGGTCGGCGGGTTCCGGTGCGAGAGGTGTACGGCGACCACGTCGGTGCCCGAGGTCGTCGCTCCGGCCGCCCGGAGCCGGCGCAGCTGCTCGGGGAACGTGTCCAGGTCCAGGTGGTCGGTGCCGTGGGTGGTGTGGTCACCGAACGTCTCCTCCATCAGGACCACGTCGAACGCCGCACCCTGCACCGCGGCCAGGGTCGCGTCGGGCAGCGGCCCGGTGTCGGTCGCGTAGAGCAGCCGCCCGCCGGGACCCGTCACGTCGTAGAGCACGCAGCTGCCGGGCTCGCCGTGCTGCGCGGCGAGCACCCGGACGTCGTACCCACCCAGGGTGGTGCGGTCCCCGGCGGCCACCGTCACGAACCGCACCGGGGAGTCGGGCGCGACCCACTGGCGCGCCTGCTCGATGACGTCGGGAGGTCCCAGCACGTCGAGCGGTGCGTCTGCGGCGACCCAGGACCGGAACAGCAGGAACGCCGGAGCGCAGTGGTCGGGGTGGGCGTGCGTGAGGAGCACGTGCCGCAGCCCCGTGAGGTCGGCACCCGCGCGCTGTGCCGCCTGCGGGGCGTCGGGCCCGCAGTCCAGGAGCAGCACCCCGTCCAGGAGGGCGGCCGTCTGGCCGCGCAGCGACCCGGTGCCGCGGGAGGCCGTGCAGGACGCACAGCAGCAGTGCGGGTTCGGCCAGCCGTCGGCCGACCCGGTGCCGAGAAGGGTCAGGTTCACCGGTGTGCCGCGGCCTCTCTGTCAGGTCGCCCTCACGGTCCCATGCCGGCCGGGGGCCGTCAAAGTGGTGCGGGACCGGTGTCGTTGACCACCGTTACGCTGGACGGCATGACGAACTCTCTGGAGCCCTCCTCGTCCTTCACCACCAGCGAGCCGACGGCCAAGGCGAGCTGGCACTGGCGGCTCGAGGACTCGTCAGGGTCCGAGGTGCAGCTGCCCGAGGGCAGCACCGCGACAGGCGTCCCGGGCTTCCCGTCGCAGAGCGACGCCGAGTCCTGGGTGGGCGAGGTGTGGCAGGACCTGCTCGACGACGGCGTCGACCAGGTCACGCTGTTCGAGGCGGACCGGGAGGTCTACGGGCCGATGAGCCTGCACGCTGACGCGTCCGGCTAGCCCCGGCGGCTCGTTGGGCGGCCACCGGGCGGCCCGGCAGGCCGTCAGTAGCGCTCGGGCAGCTTCGCGCCGAGCTTGACCTTGGTCTTCGGGAGCCGGATGAACCGCAGCTGCAGCGAGCGCAGGACGCCGTACCCGACGGCGCCCTTGGTGACCTGCCCGGGGAACCGCCGGGCCAGCTCTCGCCGCAGCCGGAAGACCAGCAGGACGGTGTCCAGGGCGACCAGCAGGATGGTGGCGCTCCACAGCCCGTTGCTGATCGTCGGCGCGAACGCCTGGCTGACCATGATGACGATCAGCAGCGGGAGCAGCAGCTCGGCCATGCACAGCCGGGCGTCCACGTAGTCGCGCACGAACCGCTTCACCGGGCCCTTGTCCCGCGCCGGCAGGTAGCGCTCGTCCCCGGAGCGCAGGCCCTCACGGGCCTTCGCGTTGGAGGCACTGCGCCGCTCGCGCTGCAGCCGGGCCGCCGCCTTCTTGTCCTGGGGTCCCTTCGCCCGGGCCTTGGCCGCTGCCTCGGCCTGCGCCCGCGTGGGCGTCGGACGACCCTTGCCGCCCTCCTTGACCGGGGTGGTCGGGACGGGGGCCTGGGCGGTCTTGCGACGGAACAACGGGCTGTCTTCCTCGAGGGGCAGCGACGATGCTGCCGGGTGTGCGGGGGTCTGGCGGGGGTCTGGCGGGGGTCTGGCGGGGGTCTGGCGGGGGTGTGGATAGGGGTGCCAGGTATGGCGGCGGAGCACTGTGCCCTGCCACGATAACCGGGTCAGACCGCCGTGTGGACGACCGAGGCCGGAGGGAACCTCCTGCTGCACCCAGCCGTTCCCCCCGTAGGCTGGCAGTCCACCCGACTGCACACCGAGGAAAGAAACGAGGCCGGCCCTCCATGTCACTCATGCAGCGCATCAGCCTGATCTTCCGGGCCAAGGCCGACAAGGCGCTGGACCGCGCCGAGGACCCGCGGGAGACGCTGGACTACAGCTACAAGCGGCAGCTCGACCTGCTCTCGAAGGTCCGCCGTGGCGTGGCCGACGTGGCGACCAGCCGGAAGCGGGTCGAGCTGCAGGTCCACCAGCTGCAGCAGCAGGCCGACAAGCTCACCCAGCAGGCCCAGAAGGCCCTGTCGATGAACCGCGAGGACCTGGCTCGGGAGGCGCTGACCCGCAAGTCGGCGCTCACCTCCCAGCTGACCGACCTCGAGCAGCAGCGCAGCCAGCTGCAGGCCGAGGAGGACAAGCTGGTGATGGCCTCGCAGCGGCTGCAGACCAAGGTGGAGTCCTTCCGCACCCAGAAGGAGACCATCAAGGCCAAGTACACCGCCGCCGAGGCGTCCACCAAGATCAACGAGGCGTTCTCCGGCATCTCCGAGGAGATGGGCGACGTCGGGATGGCCGTGCAGCGGGCGGAGGACAAGACCGCGCAGATGCAGGCCCGGTCCGGTGCGATCGACGAGCTGATCTCCTCCGGGGCGCTCGACGACGTGACGGCGATCAACCGGGGCGACGACATCTCGCGCGAGCTGGACGCCATGTCCTCGGGCTCGGACGTGGAGAGCGAGCTGGCTGCCCTCAAGGCCGGGGCGAGCGGAGCCGCCGCCCCGCAGAGCATCGAGGGCCAGGACGCCACGTCCCCCGCCCCGGCGATCGAGGCGACCCCGGTGACGGAGCCCCGCAAGGAGGACCAGTCGTGATCGTCCGGATCCTCACCGAGGGGCAGTGGGACGTCTCGGAGGACCAGCTGGAGGGGCTGAACCGCCTCGACGCCGACCTGGAGAAGGCCGTCGCGGCCGGCGACGACGCGGAGTTCTCCCGGTCCCTCGGCGCGCTGCTGCACGCCGTACGCACCGATGGCCAGCAGCTGGCCGACGACGTGCTGCACGACTCCGACCTGATCCTTCCCCCATCGGACGCGACGATCGAGGAGGTGCGGGAGCTGCTCGGTGACGACGGGCTGATCCCGGGCTGATGGCACACACACGTTTCATCCAGGACCGCGGCCTGACGGCCCGGATGACCCTGGTGATGTTCCTGCTCGGTGCACTGTTCGTGGCGCTGGTCGTCGCGCTGATGTACGCCGGCGGCAAGTACGGCGGTGGTGGGCTCGCTCTGCTGATCGGCGTCGCCGGGATCGGGATCGCGTGGTTCCAGTGGTACAACTCCGACACGCTAGCGCTCAAGGCGATGCGGGCCGTGCAGGTCACTCCTGAGCAGGCCCCGGAGCTGCACGGGGTGATCGACCGGCTCTGCGCCCTCGCCGACATGCCGAAGCCGCGGGTGGCGATCGCCTACACCGACATGCCGAACGCGTTCGCGACCGGTCGCTCCCCGAACCACTCCGCCGTCTGTGTCACCACCGGCATCCTGGACCGGCTCACCGCCGAGGAGCTCGAGGGGGTGCTCGCCCACGAGCTGTCCCACGTCGCGCACCGGGACGTCCTGGTGATGACCCTGGCCGCGTCGGCGGGGATCGCCGCCGGTCTGCTCACCCGCGGCGCGCAGTACGGCATGATCTTCGGTGGCGGAGGCCGACGCGACAACAACAACAACAACGGCCCGCCGTTCTGGCTGATCGCCCTGGTCGTCAGCCTGGTGGTCTACGCGGTGAGCTTCTTCCTGACCCGGCTGCTCTCGCGCTACCGCGAGCTGTGCGCCGACCGGTCCGGAGCGTTCCTGACCCAGAAGCCGGGCGCGCTGGCCAGCGCCCTGACCAAGATCAGCGGCGACGTCGCCTCGATCCCGAGCAAGGACCTGCGGGAGGTCCAGTCGATGAACGCGTTCTTCATCACCCCCGCGATCAGCGGCATGGGGCTGCGGACGCTCACCTCGACCCATCCGTCGCTCGAGCAGCGCCTCGAGCAGCTCGCCCGGGTCTCGGCCGAGCTCGGCAAGCCCATGGACGGTGGCTTCTCGGCACCCGGCTACGGCATCTGAGCGGGCCGCCATGGGGATCTGGGACGTGCTGACCGGGCGGAGCAAGCCGGTGCGTGCCAATCTCGACGCGCTGTTCTCGCTGCCCGCCGCGGCGGTGACCCTGCAGACGGCTGCGGCGTTCAGGCCGACCGGCGTCGGCTCGGTGTGCTACCGCGCCGCCGAGGGCGCGGCGTTCGCCCAGACCCAGTCCGACGTGGTGACCCTGCTCGACGACGACGACGACCCTGACGTGGAGCGCAGCACCGACTCCTTCGGGTTCACCTGGCTCGTCGCCCGCCAGGACCCCGACGACCTGCCGGCCCTCGTCACCGACCTGCACACGGTGAACACGTCCCTGGAGGCGCAGGGCTTCGGCTCCAGCCTGCTCTGCTCGATGGTCGGCTTCACCGACAGCTCGAACCGCAGGCTCGGTCTGGTCTACCTCTACAAGCAGGGCACCTTCTACCCCTTCGCGCCGCAGGGACCGCAGCAGCGGGACAACCTCCTGGAGATCCAGGTGCGCGACCTCCTCAAGGACGACCTGCCGATCGAGCCCCAGCTGAGCCGCTGGATGCCGCTGTGGGGTGCCCCCGGCCTCTGACGCCGGGGCTCCCGGGCGACACGAGGGGGTCAGAGGAACAGACCGCTGTGCAGGTAGGGCATCGGGGGCTTCATGCCGCGCAGCCCGAGGTAGCCGCTGGTCCACAGCTGCAGCCTGCAGGCCAGCCCCACGTCGAGGGCCCACTCGTTGGCGGCGGTGAGGTGGGTGAGGCTCACCGGCTCGTCGGGCGACGTGGCGGCAAGGGTCTCCCAGAGCAGGTCGGTGGCGATCCGCCGGTTCGTCGCCGCCAGCAGGTACGGCGTCCCGCCCGGCCGCACGTAGGCGTAGCCCGAGCCCGTCGGCCGGTCGACGACGACCAGTCGCAGGCCGGCCGTGAGCACCTCGTGGTCGATGCCGTGGGCGGCGTCGCGGACCTGTCGGTCGACGGAGTTCATCAGGTCCATGTCGCCCCGCGACCCCTCACGGACCCGCTCCACCACCGGCAGGGCCGCGCGCGGCACCACCCCCCGCAGCAGCATGGTCGGGTGCAGGGTGAAACCGGCCAGCCGATAGCGGCGAGCGGCCAGCGGGTCGTCAGAGGAGGCGACCATCGCGCGCAACGACCCCGCCCCGTGCTCGAGGGCGGCGGCGAGGAGCTGCCGCCCGACCCCGCGGCCCTGGCGGTCCGGGCGCACGGCGTACATCGCCAGCAGCCAGGTCAGGTCCCGGCGCGCGCTGACCGCGGCGCCCAGCAGCCCCGAGCCGTCCTCGGCGACCCAGCAGCCGCGGGGGTCACTGCGGACCAGGTGGGTCACCCGGTCCCGCCAGGTGGCCGACGACGCGGGCCCGTCCCGGGTCGACCGGGGCCAGCCCGGCCGCAGCGTGCGGTGCTCGAGATCGAGGAGCGCGTCCTCGGTGAGCCTCTTCACCGCGGGCACGTCCTCGGGCGTCATCCGGCGGACGAAGTAGTCGGCGGGCGCGCTGGACATCGGCGCCATCACATCATGCCCTTCCTCTCTGCCCTCCTCGTGCCCGTCGACCGTCCTCCTCGCGCGGGAGAGGCGCAGGAGAGGATGACCTGATGCGCGTGCTGATCGCCCCGGACAGGTTCGCCGGCACCCTGAGCGCCGTCGAGGCGGCGGCGGCGATCGCCGAGGGGTGGCACCGGCGTGCGCCCGCCGACCGGCTGGACCTGGTGCCGATGGCCGACGGCGGGCCCGGCTTCCTCGACTCGCTCCAGGCCTCGCTGGGCGGCGACCTGCTGGCGGTGACCGTGCGCGGGCCGTACGGCGAGCAGGTGCCCGGCTCGGTGCTCCTGCGCGAGGGGACCGCCTACGTCGAGAGCGCCCAGGCGTGCGGCCTGCACCTCACGCCGACCGGGGACCGTCGTCCCGAGCTCGCCAGCTCCCACGGGGTGGGGGAGCTGGTCGCCGCGTCGCTCCACGCCGGCGCACGCGAGGTCGTCGTCGGGCTGGGCGACACTGGGACCAACGACGCGGGCGCGGGGCTGCTGGCCGCGCTGGGGGCCAACTCGAGTCCCCCGGACGCCCTCCTGCAGGGGCCCACCGGGCTGGCGACCCTGCAGAGCGTGGACCTGAGCGCTGCCCGCGCCCGCACCGCAGGGGTCCGGCTGGTCGCCGCCAGCGACGTGGACGCTCCGCTGCTCGGGCTGATCGGGACCACCAACGTCCACGGGGCCGCTCGGGGGGTGGCCGAGGACCGCCTGCAGAGCGTCGACCTGGCCCTCGAGAGGCTCGCCGGAGCCACCGACCGCAGGCTCGCCCTCAGCCGGGGCGCCGGGGCAGGGGGCGGGCTCGGCTTCGCGCTGATGCTGCTCGGCGCCACCCGCACACCCGCCGTCGAGGTGGTGGCCGGGGCGGTCGGGCTCGCGGAGCGGGCCGGACAGGCCGAGCTCGTGGTCACCGGGGAGGGAGCCTTCGACTTCTCCTCCGGGTCGGGCGCGGTGTCCTACGCCGTCGCCCGGGTGGCCGCGGCCGCGCTGCAGCCGTGCATCGCGCTGGCGGGCGAGGTGTTCGTCGGCTCCCGCGAGATGCGGACGCTGGGCATCGAGTCCGCCTACTCGGTGGTCGACCTGGTCGGCGAGCAGGCCCTCCTCGCCGACCCGGCCGGGAGTCTCGCGGCGCTGGCCGAGCGGGTCGCCCGGTCCTGGTCACGCTGATCCACGCCCTGCTCACCGGGCCGCCGGTGTGCGGGCCGCTCTTGGGATTGCCCCGGGATGTGCGACCATGGAGGAGTCGTCGGCCCAGGTCTCGGGCCCCGGCGAAGGACATTCGCACACGTCGAGTTGGGGAGCAGCCATGACCGAGCAGGTCGACACCACCATCGCACCGCAGGTCCGCCCGGACGGCATCAACGTCAGCGCCGCCGCAGCCGGCAAGGTTCGCACGCTCCTCGAGCAGGAGGGTCGCGACGACCTGCAGCTCCGGATCGCCGTGCAGCCCGGTGGCTGCTCGGGCCTCCGCTACCAGCTGTTCTTCGACGAGCGCACCCTCGACGGCGACCAGGTCAGCGACTTCGACGGGGTCTCCGTGGTCGTGGACCGGATGAGCCTTCCCTACCTCAACGGTGCCGTCATCGACTTCGTGGACACCATCGAGAAGCAGGGCTTCACGATCGACAACCCGAACGCCGGCGGCTCCTGCGCCTGCGGCGACTCGTTCCACTGACCCGCCGCTCCTGACGGGCCTCCCCGCCCCGACCCAGCCCGCCCGCCAGCCCAGCGTGCCGCCGTGAGGACCCCTCTGTGTCGCTGCTCGTGACCGGATCCATCGCCACCGACCACCTGATGTCGTTCTCCGGCAGGTTCGCCGACTCCCTGGTGGTCGACCAGCTCGACAAGATCGCCCTGTCCTTCCTGGTCGACGACCTCGAGGTCCGCAGGGGCGGATGCGCGGCCAACATCTGCTTCGGGCTCGGCAACCTCGGGCTGCGCCCGGTGCTGGTCGGCGCGGTGGGGGAGGACTTCGTCGACTACCGCTCCTGGCTGGTCCGCCACAACGTGGACTGTGACTCCGTGCGGGTCTCCGCCACCAAGCACACGGCGCGCTTCGTGTGCACCAACGACTCGATGATGGCCCAGATCGCCTCGTTCTACACCGGGGCGATGAGCGAGGCCCGCGAGATCGAGCTGACGCCCGTCGTGGACCGGGTCGGCGGGGCGACGTACGTCCTGATCGGGCCCAACGACCCCCAGGGGATGCTGCGGCACACCGAGGAGTGCCGCACCCGCGGCTACTCCTTCATCGCCGACCCGAGCCAGCAGCTCGCGTTCTCCGACGGCGAGATGATCCGCGACCTCATCGAGGGCGCGTCGATCCTGTTCAGCAACGAGTACGAATCGGCGCTGATCGAGAAGAAGACCGGCTGGTCCGCCGACGAGGTGCTCGGCCGGGTCGGCATCCAGGTGGTCACCCTCGGCGCCGAGGGGGTGCGGGTCGAGCGCTCGGGGCACGAGCCCATCTTCGTGCCCGCGGTTCCCGCGGTCGCAACGGTAGAGCCCACCGGAGTCGGCGACGCCTTCCGGGCCGGCTTCCTCGCGGCGCTGGAGTGGCAGCTGTCCCTCGAGCGGGCCGCGCAGCTGGGATGCCTGCTCGCGGTGCACGTCGTGGAGCAGGTCGGCACCCAGGAGTACACCCTGCACCAGGGGCCGTTCCTCCGCAGGTTCGCCGACGCGTACGGCGAGGAGGCCGCCGCCGAGGTGGCGGCCCACGTGCGCACCCCGAACGCCTGAGCGGCGGCCCCCGGCCCCCGAGCCGCTGCGCCGACGACCTCGCAGGTGGGAGCGGTCGCGGACCCGGACGCCGACGTCGAGAACCTGCGCCCCACCTACCCGTGGCAGGCTGTGGGCACAGTAGTACCGTTCCTTCTGACCGTCGCTTTCCACGCTTCGTCCAGAGAGGCTCCAACGTTGCGTCAGCTTCTTCCCCCGCGAGGGCGCAGGGTCGGCCTGGCGGCCCTGGGATCCGCGGGTGTGCTCCTGCTCGGGGCTTGTGACTCGGCGGAGAAGACGTCGATCAAACGGCTCGCGCAGCCCGTCGGGATCACCAACCGCACCGGCGAGATGCACAGCCTGTGGATGGGGTCCTGGCTGGCGGCCATGATCGTCGGCGTCCTGGTGTGGGGCCTGATCATCTACGCATGCATCGCCTACCGTCGGCGTCGCGACGACGAGGTCCCGGTCCAGACGCGCTACAACCTGCCGCTGGAGATCCTGTACACCGTGGCACCGGTGATCGTGGTGCTGGTGCTCTTCTACTTCACGATCGTGGTGCAGAACCACACGCTGGCCCAGGCCAGCGAGAGCGGCCCGGCCGACCACGAGGTGACCGTCGTCGGGCAGCAGTGGTCCTGGACGTTCAACTACGACAAGGACCCGGCTCTCGACGGGAAGACGACGGTGTTCGAGGCCGGCACCCCGGCCAACCGGCCGACGCTGGTCCTACCGGTCAACCAGAGCGTGAAGTTCAACCTGCGGTCGGCCGACGTCAACCACTCGTTCTGGGTGCCGGCCTTCCTGTTCAAGATGGACCTCATCGCCGGCAAGGTGAACCACTTCAGCTTGACCCCGACCCGGAAGGGCACGTTCGCCGGCCGGTGCGCGGAGCTTTGCGGCACCTACCACAGCCGGATGCTCTTCAACGTGAAGGTCGTCGACGAGAGCGACTACAAGACCTACCTCAAGGGTCTGCAGGCCAAGGGCAACATCGGACCGGCGCTGGGCGGCAGCGAGCTCAGCAAGCAGAACGGCCTGGAGCAGAACGTGCAGGACAACGAACAGTCGACGGGAGCCTCCCAGTGAGCGCCACTGCTGAAGGTGCCTACCGCACCGCCACGGTCGCCCGGCCGAACACCCTCGGCCAGCAGATCGTCAAGGTCATCACCACCACCGACCACAAGATCATCGGCAAGCTGTATCTCAGCACGTCGTTCTTCTGGTTCCTGGTGGCCGGTCTGATGGCGATGCTGATCCGTTCGGAGCTCGCGTTCCCGGGTCAGCAGCTCGTCAACGACGAGCTCTACAACCAGCTGTTCACGATGCACGGCACGATCATGCTGCTGCTCTTCGCGACCCCGCTGTTCTTCGGCTTCGGCAACGTGATCATGCCCCTCCAGATCGGGTCGCCCGACGTGGCGTTCCCGCGGCTGAACATGTTCAGCTACTGGCTGTTCCTGGTCGGCGGGCTGATCGCGGCCTCGGGCTTCCTCACCCCCCAGGGCGCCGCCGACTTCGGCTGGACCGCCTACACGCCGCTCTCCGACGGGGTCCGCAGTCCCGGCGCCGGCGGGGACCTGTGGGTGATGGGGCTGTGGATGGCCGGCCTGGGCACGATCCTCGGCGCCGTCAACTTCATCACCACCATCATCTGCATGCGCGCGCCCGGGATGACGATGTTCCGGATGCCGATCTTCGTCTGGAACACCCTGGTCACCAGCCTGCTGGTGCTGATCGCGTTCCCGATCCTGGCCGGCGCCCTCCTGTCCCTGGAGGCCGACCGCATCCTCGGAGCGCACATCTTCGACCCGGCCAACGGCGGGCCGATCCTGTGGCAGCACCTGTTCTGGTTCTTCGGCCACCCCGAGGTCTACATCATCGCGCTGCCGTTCTTCGGCATCATCACCGAGATCCTGCCGGTGTTCAGCCGCAAGCCGGTCTTCGGCTACGTCGGCCTGGTGGCCGCCACGATCTCGATCGCGATCCTGTCGGTGGCGGTGTGGGCGCACCACATGTTCGTCACCGGCTCGGTCGACCTGCCGTTCTTCTCCGGCATGACGTTCCTGATCGCCGTACCGACCGGGGTGAAGTTCTTCAACTGGATCGGCACCATGTGGGGGGGATCTCTGTCCTTCGACACCCCGATGCTGTGGTCCGTCGGCTTCCTGGTGACGTTCCTGTTCGGAGGTCTGACCGGCATCATCCTGGCCAGCCCGCCGCTGGACTTCCACGTCTCCGACTCCTACTTCGTGGTCGCCCACTTCCACTACGTCGTGTTCGGCACCGTGGTGTTCGCGATGTTCGCGGGGTTCTACTTCTGGTGGCCGAAGATGACCGGCCGGATGCTGGACGAGCGGCTCGGCAAGGTGCACTTCTGGCTGCTGTTCGTCGGCTTCCACACCACGTTCCTCGTGCAGCACTGGCTGGGCGTGGAGGGCATGCCGCGCCGCTACGCGGACTACCTGCCCTCGGACGGGTTCACGACCCTGAACCAGGTCTCCACGATCGGCGCCTTCCTGCTGGGCGCCTCGACCCTGCCGTTCCTGCTCAACGTGTACAAGTCCGCCCGAACGGAGCCGGTCGGAGTCGACGACCCGTGGGGCTGGGGCCGGTCCCTGGAGTGGGCCACCTCGTGCCCGCCGCCCCGGCACAACTTCGAGAGCATCCCGCGGATCCGCTCCGAGTCCCCGGCCTTCGACCTGCACCACCCCGAGGTCGCGGCCATGGAGCTGGTGGAGGGCAACGAGATGGGTGACGAACGCGACGACCGCCGACGCCCCGGACATGGGCGGCCGCTCCGGCCACCTCGAGCAGGAGATGGGTCAGTCCATCGACGAGGGCAACGCTCGCACCGACGACGGAAAGCGGTCCGACTGATGAAGGCCGAGGCGATGATCTTCGCCATCTGCACAGTGTTCTTCATCCTGGTGGCGCCCGCCTACTGGTTCATCACCTATGACCCCACCGGGACGTCCGCCCTGGTGATGACCGCCCTCCTGGGACTGCTGGTGACCTTCTACCTGGGCTTCCACGCGAGCAAGATGGAGCCGCGGCCCGAGGACCGCCAGGACGCCGAGATCGCCGACGGCGCCGGGGAGCTCGGCTTCTTCCCGCCGTACAGCTGGTGGCCGCTGTGGGCCGGTCTGTGCCTGGGCGTCATCGTGTTCGGGGTGGCGATGGTGCAGTGGTGGCTGGTGACGATCGGGTTCGGGCTCGGCGGTCTGGCGTTATCCGGGTGGATCTATGAGTACTACCGCGGGGAGCACGCCCACTGACACACGCCCGTCGTGGCCGTAACGTGATGGGTCACACCGTTCACTGAGGCAGGTTTGCTGCCAGCCCCTTGTTATGGTGAACAAGTCGTTCGCTAGGTGCAAGGGGAGTTCATGTCTGTTCGTGTCGGTGTCACGCGTCGAGGTCGGGCGCGCCGTCAGATGGCGTCCGCGGCGGGAGTCCTCGCTGTCTGCCTCGTGGTCGCCGGCTGCTCGGCCAACGCCGACGGCGGCACGGATGGTTCGGCGAAGCCGGGCTCGACATCGTCCTCCTCGAGCGACGCCTCGCCGTCCGCGCCTGCCACGTCTGCCGCCTCCGTCAAGGCCAACGTGGCCGGCAAGGGGGTCAAGGTCGACAAGCAGGTCAAGCTGACCGCGCAGGAGGGCACCTTCGACAGTGTCGTCGTGCGTGGCGCGAAGAAGAAGACACTGCCGGGGAAGCTCTCGGCCGACAAGACCACCTGGAGCGCCAGCGCGGCGCTGGAGCCGGGCACGCGCTACCGGGTCACTGCGGTCGCCGAGGACAGCGACGGCATCAAGACCACCAAGCGGTCCGCGTTCAGGACCCAGTCGTTGTCGCTGGACCAGCAGACCTATCCCAGCTTCGTCCCGGTGAGCGGTGACACCGTCGGTATCGGCATGCCCGTGATCGTGCGCTTCGACGTGCCGGTCAAGAACAAGGCGGCCATCGAGCGGCACCTGTCGGTCACGAACTCCTCGCACCAGCGCGGTGCCTGGCACTGGATGAGCGACAACGAGGTGCGCTGGCGCCCGGTGCACTACTGGAAGCCCGGCACCAAGGTGACCGTGAAGGCGAACATCAACAGCGTGCCGGCCGGCAACGGCGTGTTCGGCCAGCTGGACCGCAGCTCGTCGTTCCGCATCGGTGACTCCGTGGTGAGCAAGGTGAACGCCCGGACCGACCAGATGAAGACCTTCATCAACGGCAAGCTGGCCCGGACCATCCCGATCACGACCGGCAAGCCCGGCTTCACCACCCGCTCCGGGATCAAGGTGATCGTGGAGAAGTTCCGGCACAAGCGGATGGACTCCGAGACCATCGGGATCGCCAACAACAGCCCCGACGGTTACAACCTCGACGACGTCGAGTACGCCATGCGGATCACCTACTCGGGTGAGTTCCTGCACGCGGCACCCTGGTCGGTGGGCTCGCAGGGCCAGTCGAACGTCAGCCACGGGTGCACCGGGATGAGCACGTCGAACGCGGCGTGGCTCTACAGCGTCAGCAAGCCGGGTGACGTCGTCGAGTACACCGGCACGGACCGGCAGATGACCTTGGACAACGGGTACGGCGACTGGAACGACTCGTTCAAGGAGTACAAGGCGGGCTCCGCACTCAGCTGACAGCTCGCCGGAGGCCCTCTGTGCCGGGTACGTCGGGTTGGTCGGGGGCACCACGGGCTCCGCATTCCGCCTCGGTCGCGGGGCGGGGAGCGGCCCCGTTCGAGCGGGACCTGCGCGCAGCCCTGCGGAGACGCGGGTGGCATCCTTCTCGGTCCGCTAACCGGTATCCTTCCTCGGTCCGCTGGCCGGCAGCCGCCTGAGCGGTAGCCGCGGTTCCGCTCTTCCGCAGGTTGCCTTGTCGGCCCTGGTCACTCTCCACCACGGTCAGGGGTCATGGCCGTCCTGGGCCCGGGAACCTACGGGACCTCTGCTGAGTCCACCGCCGGCCGCCCTCCCACCTGCTGTGGTCGGGTCGGGTATGTCGCGCCCTTGGCCCCGGTGTCGGCCGGTCATGTTGACCGAGGCGAGCTGTGAGCGTCTGGGCCGCCGTCGGGGTGCTGTGGCGGCCTTTCCTGTTGCGCAGGTCCGGCCCGTCGACGTTGACGTTGTCGGCTCGACGGTGGGACCTCGGGCCTACCCGCTTCCTCAGCGAAAGACCGCTCATCCGTCGCGCCGATCGCCATCACCGTTCACCATGAACGGATATGGCGGCCTCAGAGGCTCTCCGGGGGTCGAGACCGGTCACCGTGACCTGTTATGGCGTCGGTCTCGGGTTCGGGGGTCTTGGTGCCCCGAGTTGGACTGAGTCCGGACGACCGGGGCCTGCCGGTGGGTCGGCGGGGTGGTGCTCGGATGCAGCGAAGCCCACTGCCTGTCGCCTGCCGTGCTCCTCCTCGCCTGTCGTGGCCGGGTTGGCTCTGTCGGGTTTGTCGGCTCTGTCGGCGCTGCGATCCGGCGGGGGCAGGGGGTGGGGCGAGCTGGGG
>CAWIPS010000002.1:0-38016 GCA_963837995.1 uncultured Actinomycetota bacterium | reverse complement strand
CAGAACTTGCCGCCGCTCAGACGTCAAGGGACAAGGCCGCCGTGCGACCGACGTTCGGGCTACCGCCCCGGTCCGTGCGGGATCGGCACGCGGAGGGTGCCACAACGGGATCCCTGGGTTCGAGCGGTCATCGCAACACCCGTCTTTTTGGGAATGAGGTGTTCGGCGATGCGGTTCTCTGAGTTCATGGTTCCGGAGATTCATCAGGGGTTCTGGCAGGTGATGGCCGATGGCGGGTTCATCACCGACGCGGCGCGCGTCGGCGGGGACGTATCGGAGCACGGGCGCACGTGGCTGGCGGCAGCGGGCGGGGTTCGTCCGCGGCGTGGCCGCGATCTGCAGGGCCGCTATCTGTCGTTCGCCGAGCGGGAGGAGATCGCGCTGGCCGGGCGCGTGGTGAGTCGATGCGGACGATCGCCGCGACGGCTGGGCCGCAGCCCGTCGACGATCTCGCGCGAGCTGCGCCGCAACGCCGACCGGGCCGGCTACCGGGCCACGACGCGCATGCGCCGGCCTATCGAGCGGGCCGGCCGGCCGAAGCCGGCCAAGCTGGCCAGCCAACCTGGTGCTGCGCGAGCAGGTCGAGGAGGATCTGGAGAAGCGCTACTCGCCGGAGCAGATCGCCGGTCGGCTGCGCAGCGAGTTCCCCGACGAGCCCGGAGATGCGGTGTGTCGCCGAGACGATCTACCAGTCGCTGTATGTGCAGTCCCGCGGCGCGCTGCGCCGGGAGCTGACCAGGCTCTGCGCACCGGCCGGGCGCTGCGCAGGCCGTCGCCGCAAGGCCGGGCAGCGCAAGAACCGGATCCCGGACATGGTCAACATCTCCCAGCGGCCCGCCGAGGCCAACGACCGGGCCGTGCCCGGGCATTGGGAGGGCGACCTGATCATCGGCAAGCGCAACGCCATCCGCGATCGGCACGCTGGTCGAGCGCTCCACCGGCTACACGATGCTGGTGCACCTGCCCGACGGCTACAAGCCCGAGCAGGTCGCGCCGGCGCTGGCGGCGAAGATCCAGACGCTGCCCGAGCGGCTGCGCCGCTCGCTGACCTGGGACCAGGGCCCGGAGATGCGCGACTGGCAGCAGGTCACGGTCGCCGCCGACATCGACGTCTTCTTCTGCGACCCCCACGCCCCGTGGCAGCGCGGCACCAACGAGAACACCAACGGGCTGCTGCGCCAGTACTTCCCCAAGGGCACCGACCTATCCGTGCACACCGAAGCGGACCTCGACGCGGTCGCCGCCGAGCTCAACGACCGGCCCCGCAAACGCCACGACTACGCCAAGCCCGACGAGCTGATCGGCCACCTCCTGCTGCCAGCCGCATAGCCCCCGCACCCCACGAACAGAAGGCGGCGGGCGCGTGCAGGAGGGCAGGGCCACCGCCCTGCCCGTCGTTTCCCTGCCCCAGGGCCGCAGGGCCCCGCGGGTCAAGGGCCGGCCGAAGGTCGGTCCCGCAGGGACGCGCAGCGCCCTTGAGGCGTGGGCAGACGGCCCGTACCAGCGCCCGTCGCCGACCTCGACAGCGCTACCATCACCCCACAACGAGCGACCAGCTCGAAGAGGCTGTGTTGCGACCACCGCCAGAATCCGCCCTTCCCTCTCTGGGACGGCGTTGTCGCTTGCCAGCTGCAGGAGGAGCGGGCTAGTCGCGGCGTCGCCTACTTGCCCGCAGTGCGTCATGATGGACGCCTCCGAGCGGCCTGTCGCAGCGCGGGCCGTTGTCCGAAGCTGTCGGAGCTCGCTTCTACCCTTAGGACCATGAACGAAGTGGCTGGCGCGCACTCGGAACCACGCCACCGAAAGGTGAAGGCATTCCGCATCGGCCTCCTGCGAACAACGGCGGCATCGAGCCAGTTCAAGCGGCCGCCAACGTCGGCATCTCGCCAGACGGCGGCATCTTCGTCACGCCCTTCCACCGCGCGGGCCGCTGGACCTACGGCGTCCTGAGGGCAACCGGATGACGCGAAGGCGAGCACGTCACCACCGACCTCAATGTGAAGCTTCACTACCATCGATCAGGTCTCGTGTTGCCGTCGCTCACCGGATACGACGGAGCCTTGGGCCGGCGTCGCCTGCAGCTTCCTGCCATTCCCAGCGCCACCGCCACACAGGTTCTCTCCATTGTTTCGGTCCGGCCTTGGGAGCTGCCGACACAAGAAGGCCCCGTCGCTCGCGGGGCGATGTTCTGCCGCGTCGCGAAATCGCCCGACTACGTTGGTTGGACGCTCTCAGTGGTCGCCGCAGACGAAGCGACGCAGCAGGAACTCCTGCTCCCAGAACTGCGTGAGCAGGGGTTGCTTCCTCTCGGAACTTCGACGCATGGGATCGTGTCGCTGTCGGGCCACGGGCACAGTTCCGTCATTGTCGTCACGACAACGACGGAACACGACGCCGAGCGGCTCCCGGTTGAAGGCGGAACCACCCTCGCTGCTCTGCGGTGGCGAGAGGGAGGATCGTTGCCTGGCGACGAGGCCTTCGCGGTCTGGAGCGCCACATAGCGCAACCCGGTGCTCCATCAAGCGAAGAGCATCCAAACGAACCTCACTCCGGCAGAGAACGTCCACGCGAAGCAGTACCGCTGGAGAGCAAGGCGCACCCCTACAACTGAACGACTTGGTCCACGGATCACACGGCGGCATGCACGCCACCATGGACAATCTCGAAGCTCAGGATGCCGGCTCCAGTGACATGCGTGCCGCTCACCCATCGGCCAGCGGTGATGAACACTCCCGCTCGCGAGCGGGACCGGCCGCCGGACGAGACGGTGTTCGAGGCGCGCCCACGTTACGTGGGCCGGCGGTAGAGGCCGCGCTGGTGAGAATCGGCCAGCGCATGGTGCCCCCTGAACACGCATGTGCCGCGCAGTGAGCGGGAACCTGACGGGTGTCCGCGACGTCCAGCAGCATCGGCACAAACGACGAGGACGATTCACCGGAAGGAGCCGGGCATGACCGAGTACATCGTCAACGACGCTGCAGTGCAGTACGCCAGCGCCCTCATCGACGACGGGCACGTCGACACCGAGACGGAGTGGTCGAAGGCCGCACCGTCGACGGAGAATGAGAACGAGATGATCGACAAGGAAGGTTACGACGGCTTCGGTCGTTGGCACCTCGGTATCGAGAAGGGCGCCTCGGAGGACACCAAGAGCAGGTACGGCTTCCCTTTCGGCGACTTTCACAACGTCAACCGCGCGGCCCTCATACACGCCAAGCAGCGGGCTTCCCAAAACGATCATCCTGATCTCGCCAAGGCAGCGGACGAACTGCTCCAGCGCCTGGACGACAACGGATCGTGACGTGATGGGGCAGCGCGGCCGCGATGCTGGGCGCGTGCTCGACCGGCATCACCCGATGGTGAGACAGAGCGGTCCCTCAGCCTCAGCGGCTCTCGGTCGCGGTTGTGATGTGCTCGCTGGTCGCGGGGTCGGCCCGAATGACGCTCATCGAGCTCTCGGCCTTCGATGTTGCCCCGGTCATCGGTGCCTGGCCTTCCTCGCGACCTGGTCTGCGTCTCGAGGCAGAAAGACTCGGGATGACGCGCGGCCGCCAGGACGCTCATGGTCAGGATCGTCGCCGGTAGGGGATCCGCATGCGGTGACAGCCGCTGTTGCGAGTGACGGACCTCGGTCCGTGGGGTTGCGACGGGTGGCGTTCGGTCTGTGGAACGCCCGGATCGACATTGCCGATGTGCGGGCGTCGCGTTCGGGGTGCGAAACCAACGGGCGTCCACCGTCGGCACCGGCCGCCCGAACACGCTCTCGAAGATGGACACCAGCTCCCGGACGGTCACGCCCTGGCCGGTGCCGACGTTGACGACCGTGCTGCCGCTGGCTCCCGCGGCGACCGCCGCGTCGAACCTCTCCACGGCGGCGACGTGCGCCTGGGCGACGTCCCAGACGTGCACGAAGTCACGGATCCCGGTGCCGTCGCGGGTGGGCAGGTCTGTCCCGGTGACCCGGAACGCGTCGATCTGTCCCAGCGCGGCCATCGTCAGCTGGCCCAGCACGTGCGAGGGCTCGCGCGCGTAGACCCCGGACTCGAGGTCGGGGTCGGAGCCGATGGGGTTGAAGTAGCGGAGGATGACCGCCCGCAGGTCGCCGGCCGCGGCGATGTCGGCGAGGACCTGCTCCATCATGTGCTTGGTGCGGGCGTACGGCGACCCCGGCGCCAGCGGCGACTCCTCGGTCACCTCGAAGTCCTCGGTCGGGGCGTAGACCGACGCCGAGGAGGAGAACAGCACCCGCGGCTTCCCGAGCCGGACCAGCTCGTCGAAGAGCTCCAGCGACTTCGCGACGTTGTCGCGGTAGTAGAGGTAGGGCTGGGCCACCGACTCGGGCACGACGATGCGGGCCGCCATGTGGATGGTGCAGGCGAGGTCGGGATGCTCGGCGACGATGCGGCCCAGGAGCGCCCGGTCGGCGACGTCCCCCTCGTAGAAGATCCGGTCGCGGACGAACGCGCGCGGACCGGTCAGCAGCGAGTCCAGGATCACCGGGACGTGCCCGGCCTGCTCGAGCGCCTTGGCGGTCGTCGAGCCGATGTAGCCGGCGCCACCGGTGACGAGGACTTTCACCGGCGAAGAGTATCCGTCCCAGCGATCACAGGTCGGGTCCGCAGGGGCACTCGACTGTTCATCGCGCAGCTCAAGTTGCGATCCAACGAGAGCATTGCAACTATAGTTGCAGAGGTGAGGATCACGCGGAACGCTAGGAAGCACGGGGTCCGTGACGAGCACGGGCAGCGAAAGGTGATGATGATGAAGACGAAGCTGACCGACGAAGAGGCCGTCGAGCGCCTCGAGAACCTCGATCCCGACGACCCTGGTGTTCGAGTTCGCGACCGTGCGGCTGTCGCTGAGATCGAGATGGCAGCCGCGGCACGACGCGAGGCCGAGCAACGGGTGGCCACCGCAGTCCGTGATGCCCGTAGCGCAGGCGTCACCTGGACGGAGGTCGGTGCCGCGCTGGGCGTCTCCCACCAAGCCGCAATAAAGCGGTACGGCGGCTGACTCGTCGTCGCTGGTCCATCGCGGAAGCCGGCCCGCCGTTCGACCGGCTACTGCCGGACCAGCCGGGCCCACAGGTGCGGCTGAAGCTCCTGGCCCATGGCCGCCATGTCGTAGGCGTAGAGCAGGTCCCCCTCGACCAGGCCGTACAACCGATGCCCGCCGGAGACCTCCTTCGCGGTCTCGGTGCGGACCACCGCGTCGGTGGTGACCTCGATCTTGGCGGCCTCGGCGGTGCCGTGCCAGACCTCGACGAAGCCGGTGTTGTGGGCCAGCAGCCACTCCAGGGTGCCGTCCGCCTTGGGTCGCAGGAACCCGGTCTCGATGGCGGCGTCGCGGACCTTCGCGCCGGTGTCGTCGACGATCCAGGCGCGGCTCAGGTAGTGGAAGAACGGTCGGCCGTCGTGGGTGAAGATGCACTCCTGGCCGAAATGGAAGGCGTCGATGGTCGGGTAGTCCCCGTGCCCGTTGCCCTGCCAGGTGCCGAGCAGCCAGGCGATCGGGGCGCAGTCGGGGTGGAGGTTGTCGGGCAGCTCGAAGGGCATGTCAGCCGTCGGTCTTGAACAGCTTGTAGACCACCATCAGGGACACCCATCCGGTGAGCAGCACGACCAGCGCCATCAGCGCGATGAACACGGCTTCCATGCGGCCGAGTCTATAAGGAGAGCGTCAAGCGGCCGTCGGGCACAAGATTGTAAAGAAACAGACATCGGCCGCGTGATCCGTCGTTACAGTGAGCGGGCACTCCCCGGCCCGGTGGGACGACGATTCGAGGACCTGTGGAGCTCGGTGACTATCTGAAGGTGGTCCGCCGTCGCTGGCGCCTCATCGTGGCGTGTCTGCTGGTGGTGGTCGGGGTCGCGGCGCTGGTCACGGTGCGGACCACGCCGCAGTACCAGTCCAAGTCGCGTCTGTTCGTCTCCACCACGGACCAGTCGGCTGGTCAGGCCTACCAGGGCGGTCTCTACTCGATCCAGCGGGTGACCTCCTACGCCGACCTGGTGAACGGCCAGGAGATCGCGGCCCGGGTCGTCGACAGGCTCGACCTCCCCATCACATCCGCCGCCCTGTCGAAGCAGATCACGGCCACGGTCATCCCGGACACCGTCATCCTGCAGATCACGGTGACCGACCCGAGCCCCGCCCAGGCCCAGCTGATCGACCGGACGGTCGCGCGTGAGCTCAGCGGCTTCATCAACGAGCTCGAGACGCCACCGGGCAAGAGCAGAGCCCCGATCAAGGCCACGATCGTCGACCCGGCCAACCTGTCCACCTCGCCGGTGTCACCGCAGCCGGTGCGCAACCTCGGGCTCGCCGTCGTCCTCGGGCTCCTGCTGGGCATCGGGCTGGCCGTCGTCCGGGAGCTGCTGGACACCAGCGTCAAGGGCCCCGAGGACATCTCCGAGATCACCGACACCCCCGTCCTGGGCGGCATCCTGTTCGACAGCACCGCCCCCAAGCAGCCGCTGCTCACCGACCTGTCGCCGCACTCGCCGCGTGCGGAGGCGTTCCGGATCCTGCGCACCAACCTGCAGTTCGTGGACGTCGACCGCCGGCTCAAGGTCTTCGTGGTGACCAGCTCGGTGCCGGGTGAGGGCAAGACCAGCACCGCCAGCAACACCGCCCTGGCCCTGCAGACGACCGGTCAGCGCACCCTGCTCATCGACGGCGACCTGCGCCGCCCGCAGCTCGCCCCGCTGTTCGGGCTCGAGGGCTCGGTGGGGCTGACCTCGATCCTGCTCGGCCGGATCAGCCTGAAGGAGGCGGTCCAGGAGCACCCGGCCTCCGGGCTGGCGGTGCTGACCAGCGGGACCCTGCCCCCGAACCCCGCCGAGCTGCTGCAGTCTCGTGCGATGCGGGAGCTCATCGACGAGGCCCGCCTCGAGTTCGACGCGGTCATCATCGACGCACCACCGCTGCTGCCGGTCACCGACGCCGCACTCATCGCCTCACAGGTCGACGGCGCCCTGGTGGTGGTGCGGCAGGGCAAGACCACCCGGGACCAGCTCAAGCACTCCATGGAGCGGCTGCAGGCGGTCGGCGCCCGCTCGCTCGGGCTGACCATGAACATGGTGGCGGTGCGGGGACGCAAGGGCTATGGCTACGGGTACGGCTACGGATATGGCTACGGCGAGGGATACGCCCCCTCCAAGGAGCGTCAGCGCGAGATCCAGGAGACCCTTCGCTGATCAGCGCGCCTTGACCTGCAGCAGCTCGCGGGCCTCCGGTGGTGTCATCGGCGTCCGCTGGACGACCTCCCCGAGCCGTACGACGCGCTCGACGAGCTGCACGTTGTGCTCGACCGGCACTCCCCTGGCCAGGGTCAGCACGTCCTCCATGCCGACCCGCAGGTGCCCGCCCTTGGACAGCGACGCCAGCGCGACGGCCAGCGTCGACCGGCCGATGCCGGTGGCCGACCAGGACGTCACCTCGGGCGGCAGGGCGCTGACCGCGGCGACCAGGGCGTCGGTGGTGCCGGGCATCCCCCCGGGGACCCCCATCACCAGGTCGACGTGCACGCGACCGCCGTACGGCGTGCCGAAGGTGTCGAGGAGCCGGCGCAGGGAGGTGACGTGGCCGAGGTCGAACAGCTCGAACTCGGGGACCACCTCGCGCTCCTGGGAGAGCCGGTAGAGCTCGGTGATGAACGGCCACGGGTTGCTGAAGACGTCGTCGCCGAAGTTCGTCGTGCCCATCGTCAGGCTGCACGAGTCCGGCTCCGCGTCGAGCACCCGGAGCCGGTCCTCGAGCGGGTCGTGCACCGAGCCGCCGGTGGAGAGCTGGACGACCAGGTCGGTGGACTCCCGCAGCGCCTGGACGGTGGCCTTGAGCCGGCCCGGGTCGAGGGTCGGGCGGTGGTCGTCGTCGCGGATGTGCACGTGGATCATGGCGGCGCCGGCGGCCTCGCAGCGTTGGGCCGTCTCGACGAGCTCCTCGAGCGTCGTCGGCAGCTGCGGGCAGGACTCCTTGGTCGTCTCCGCGCCGGTGGGAGCGACCGTGACCAGCAGTCGCTCGGGGCCAGGGGTCATGCCGGTCATCGTGTCAGACTGCCGACCGGGTCGAACAGGAGGTCGTGGCGGTGCGGGCTGTGGTGCAGAGGGTGCTCGGGGCGAGCGTCACCGTCGACGGCGCGGTGGTCGGCTCCATCGAGGGTCCCGGGCTGGTGGTGCTGCTCGGGGTCACCCACGACGACGGCCCCGCCCAGGTGCGAGTGGACGGCCCGCAAGGTCTGGGACCTGCGGATCCTGCGCGACGAGCGGTCCGCCTCCGACGTGGGTGCGCCGGTCCTGGTGGTCAGCCAGTTCACGTTGTACGGCGACGTGCGCAAGGGGCGACGCCCCACCTGGAACGCGGCCGCGCCGGGCGACGTGTCCGAGCCGGTCTACGAGGCGGTGTGCTCCGAGCTGGAGCGGCTGGGCGCGACGGTGGCCCGCGGGCGGTTCGGGGCCGACATGCAGGTGGCCCTGGTCAACGACGGCCCGGTGACGCTCGTCCTGGAGGCCCCGGCCTCGTCGGCGTGAACGCCTGCAGAGCGGCGTACCCGCCCCTAGACTCGCCGGGAGCGATGCGCGGGGATCGCGCTCGGGTCGACGCAACCGTCCAGGACTGGAGTCGCCGAGTTGGCTGAGTTCGACATCCTGGTGGTCTGCGTGGGCAACATCTGCAGGTCCCCGCTCGCGGAGCGGGTGCTCGCCCTGCGGCTCCACGACCTCCTCGGCGAGGGCGCCGCCGCGATCAGCGTCTCCTCGGCCGGCGTGCTCGCGCTCGCCGGACACCCGATGGACGACCTGGCCGCCGAGCAGCTGCGTGAGCTGGGCGGCTCCGCCGAGGGCTTCGTGGCCAGGCAGTGGGACAGCTCGATGAGCGAGTCCGCGGACCTGGTGCTCACCGCCACCCGCGAGCTGCGGTCCCGGGTCCTCGAGGACACCCCGCGGGCCCTGCGGCGGACCTTCACGATCCCGGAGTTCGCCGCGCTGGTCACCTCCGACCTCTTCCGTGACCGCCGGGTGACCAGCGCCGCCGACCTGGTCCGCCGGGCCGCCACCTGGCGCGGCTCCCTGGGGCTCGACGCCTTCGACGTGCCGGACCCCTTCGGGCAGTCCCGACGGTTCCACGCCGACGTCGCCCAGATGGTCGACCGGGACTGCACGGCGATCGCCCGGGCGCTGGTCGGGGCCCTGCTCTCCGACGTCAGCCCGCACTGATGGGTGGCGTGCGGTGACCACGCCGGTCGTCGTGGTCGGCGGCGGCGGGATGGGCCGGTGCGTCCTGGACGTCATCGACGCCGACAACCTGCAGGCGGTCGCGTCTCGGGAAGCCCGTCCTGGGAGGTGGTCGGGGTGCTCGACGACGGGACCCCCGACCGGGACCTGCTCGCGGCCCGGGACGTGTCCCACCTGGGCCCCGTCGCCCTGCTCGAGGACCTGCCGGCCGACGTGGGCTACCTGATCGGCATCGGTGACGGCCAGGCGCGGCGGGCGGTCGACCGGTTCGGTCGGTCCTCGGGCCATGCGTCCCCGGTGCTGGTGCACCCGAACGTGCACCGGGGGTTCGACGTACGGCTCGGGCCAGGGTCGGTGGTCTGCTCGCACGTGTCGATGGAGAACAACATCCGCGTGGGGCGGCACGTCCACGTCAACCAGAACAGCACGGTGGGCCACGACTGCCGGATCGGCGACTACGTGACGGTCAGCCCGCTGGTCGCGCTCTCCGGCGACGTCACCGTGGAGGACGCGGTCTTCCTCGGCACCGGGAGTGCGGTGATCCAGGGGCTGACGTTGCACGAGGGAGCCGTGGTGGGAGCGGGCGCTGCCGTCGTGGAAGATATCGGCCGCCGAATGACGGTGGTCGGAGTTCCGGCGCGACATATTCGCAATTAAGGAAAGTAAACTTGACCCCAAAAAGTATGTCCAGATAGGGGTAATTTCCAGTCATTCAGGACATGCTTGGTCTATGAGGAAACTGTCGTGGCTGCTGCTCGTGCCCTCCGCACTGGGGCACCGCTGGCGCAGGTCCAGGCGGGCCCGAGGAAAGCTCGACCACTCCCACGAGGCGCGCAGGACCAGCGTCAGCTGAGCGAGGCTCAGTAGGCCCCGGTCGCCCGCAGCACCGCGCGCACCGTCTTCGCCATGATCACCATGTCCGTGGTCATCGACCAGTTGTCGACGTAGAACAGGTCGAGACGCACCGCCTCGTCCCAGCTGAGACTGGAGCGACCGGAGATCTGCCACAGTCCGGTCAGGCCGGGACGGACGAGGAGACGGCGGTGCACGTCGTCGGCGTACTGGTCCACCTCGGTCGACAGCGGAGGCCGGGGTCCGACCAGGCTCATCTCGCCGCGCAGCACGTTGAACAGCTGCGGCAGCTCGTCGATCGAGTAGCGCCGCATGATCCGGCCCACGCCGGCGTCACCCGCGGGTCGTCCCTGATCTTGAAGAGCACGGCATCCGACTCGTTCAGCTCCAGCAGCTCGGCGAGCCGGCTCTCGGCGTCCAGGTTCATCGACCGGAACTTCCTCATCAAGAACAGTCTGCCCGCGACGGCCGACGCGGGTCTGGCGGAAGAAGACCGGGCCCCCGTCCTGCAGCTTGACCACGGCCGCCACCGCGAGAAGGACCGGCGCGAGGAGGAACAGCAGGACCGACGCGACGACGACGTCGAACGCCCTCTTCGACCAGCCGACCGCCTTGCCCGCCTGCGGCTGCTCCACGTGCAGCAGCGGCAGACCGGCGACCGGTCGCATGTGGATCCGCGGGCCGGCCACGTCGGTGAGGCTGGGTACGACGACCAGGTTGATGCTCGAGCCCTCGAGGTCCCAGGCGATCCGCCGGAGCTCCTGGCGCGCTGGCGTAGCCACCCCGCGCGACCAGCACCGTGTCGGCGCCCATCGCATCACACAGGTCCTTGGTGTCCTTGACCCCGCCGAGGATCGGCACCGGGAAGCGCTCCGGCTCGATGGCGATGTGTCGGGCAGGCACGCTCCGACGACCTCGTATCCCACATAGCTGCTGCGCTGCAGCGCGTCGACGACCTCGCTGATCCCCGAGGGGCCCCCGACAGCGATGACCCGATGCATCAGCCGCCCCTCCCGACGGAGTGCGTGCGCGAACTGCCGGATCAGGTAGCGCTCGACCAGGAGGAGTGGCGTGCCCAGGACGAAGGCGAGCACGACGAACCCGCGCGAGAACGGCATGTTCGTGAGGTAGCAGGCCAGACCGACGAGGGCTGCGGTGATGAACGAGGCGCGCACGACGTATGCGGAACTCCTCGGGGCCCGCCCCGAAGTTCCGGAGTGAGTAGCCTCCCCGAGCCAGCATGACCGTAGCCAGCCGAGGATCAGCAGGGGCACCGCGCCCATGGCGACCGGGTCGGCACTCAGCGGTCCCGAGACCCCATCTGTCACACATGGCTCCGGAGCTGCCACGCGACGAGCGCCGAGAGACTGATGGTCAGGTGTCCGCGACGGCGGTCCGAGCGGAGCACCGTTCGAGGTTGCGAGCGATGTCCCGCCGCCTCGGCCTCACCACCCGCTGTCATCGGCTTCGTCGACCGCTGTCAATTCCTCCCCCGTCCCCCCCGAGACATCCGCATGCTAAATAGACCCCATACGAATGCATGGTGCAGCGACTGCCCCTGGTGTTTCCCCTCAGTCAACGCTTCAACGACTATATCTATCAGGGGTTATGCCTGGATATCGTAAATGTCTCAGGATTCAGACAAGACAGTCTTTTCTGGCACCGCTGAGGAGACCCCGGCCTGCTGCTCGGGCCAGGCCTGGTCTCAGTAGGCCCCGTTGGCGCTGACGACGGCCCCCACGGTCTTCGCCATGATCACCAGGTCGGCGGTCATCGACCAGTTGTCCACGTAGTACAGATCCAGTCGGATCGCCTCGTCGAACGACAGCTGGGAGCGCCCGGAGACCTGCCAGAGGCCCGTCATACCCGGCCGGACCCGCAGCCGACGGTGCTCCCAGTCGGTGTAGGTGTCCACCTCCCACCGCTGCTGCGGGCGGGGACCGACCAGGCTCATCTCGCCCCGCAGGACGTTGAGGAGCTGAGGCAGCTCGTCGAGGGAGTAGCGGCGGATGAAGGTGCCGATGCGGGTCACCCGGGGGTCGCGCTCCAGCTTCCACAGAGCCCCCTCCGCACCCATCGCCTCGCGCAGGTCCCGCTCCTGGGACTCCGCATCGATGAACATGGACCGGAACTTGAAACACCGGAAGGTGCGTCCGTCCCGGCCGATCCGCGGCTGGCTGAACAGGACCGGGCCGCGGTCCTCCCAGACGATGGCGAGCGCGATCGCCAGCATCACCGGAGAGAGCAGCAGGAGGGTCACCGTCGCTCCGATGATGTCGAAGAGCCGCTTGGACAGCCCGCCCGCCTCACCGGCCTGCGGCTGCTCGAGGTGCAGGAGCGGCAGCCCGGCGACGGGGCGCATGTGGATCCGGGAGCCGGCGACCTCGTTGACGCTGGGCACGACGACGAGCTCGATGCTCGTGCCCTCGAGCTCCCAGGCGACCCGGCGGAGCTCCTTCGCGGTGGCGAACCCTCCGCGGGTCACCAGCACGGTGTCGGCTCCCATCTCCTCGCACAGGTGCCGGGTCTGGCGCACCTCACCGAGGACGGGTACGTCGAACTGGTCCGGCTCGACGACGACGCCGTCGGGCACGGCGGCGCCGACCACCTCGTAGCCGACGTACTTCGACTGGCGCAGGGCCTCCACGACCTCCCCGACACCGGACGGGCCGCCGACGGCGATCACCCGGTGCATCAGCCGTCCCCCGCGGCGCACCCGGTGCACGGCGATGCGGATGGCGAGGCGCTCCGAGACCAGCAGCACCGTGCCGAAGACGAACGCGAGGAGCAGGAAGCCACGCGAGAGCGGCACCGACAGCATGAAGCAGCCGATCGAGACGAGCCCGGCGGTCATGATCGACGCCGAGCCCACCGCGCGGAACTCCGCGGCGCCGGAGCCGAAGTCCCTGGTGGAGTAGCCGCCCTTCAACGCGAGCACGATCAGCCAGGTCACGATGATGACCGGGCCGGCCTGGGTCACCGACGTGCCGAGCTTGACGGCCACGAAGCCACCGATGGACGCGCGGAGCTCCCAGGCGACCAGGACGGAGAACATCAGGACGGCGATGTCGACGAACAGGGTGAGGACGCGGACGGCTCGGACATCGCGGAGCAGGCGGTGCCGGTCAGGAGCCGGGAGGCGAGTCCGGGTATGACTCAGCCGCTCTTCGTCGACCAAAGTCATGAGCGCGGAACCCCCAGGTTGTCATCCGGACTTGCGGACGGCCACGTCATGATCCGTCCCCGCATGCAACACTCAACGATACAGGCGGGACTTCGTTATGGGGCACTCAGGTTTACTTTGTGACTGCTCTCACGCGGGTGACCTGTCCCGCTTTGTCCCCCTGGCTCCGCCGAGTCGGCGCATCTGCAGGCCGGGACCCCGCCGAGTCGGCGCATCCGCGGGCCGGGACCCCGCCGAGTCGGCGCATCCGCGGGCCGGGACCGTGGCTCCCCCTGACAAAAAGGACACTCCCCATGGGCGTGGCCCATGGGGAGTGCCAAAGCGTCCTGCGTCCTGCGTCCCCTGGTCGTCAGCAGGGGGCGGGCGCCGTCAGAGGGCGACGGCGACCTCAGCCACGACGCCCTGCCGGGCGACGACCCGGACGTCCTTGGTGTCCGCCTTGGGCGCCAGGGTGCGCAGCGTCCACTCGCCGGGCGCCGCGAAGAACCGGAAGTGCCCGGTCGCGGACGTCGGGACCTCGGCGGTGAACTCGCCGGTCCGGTCCAGCAGCCGCACGTAGGCGTTCCCGACCGGGTCCTCGCCCTTGGTCACGACGCCCTGGATCACCGACTCCTTGGCCACGTCGACGCCGTCCAGGGTCAGGCCGCCGCTGGTCGCGCCGCACATCAGGCTTCGCCCTTCTCGTCACCGAGGGCCACGGGCACGCCGACCAGCGAGCCGTACTCGGTCCAGGAGCCGTCGTAGTTCTTCACGTTCTCCTGCCCGAGCAGCTCGTGCAGCACGAACCAGGTGTGGCTGGAGCGCTCCCCGATCCGGCAGTAGGCGATCGTGTCCTTGCCCCAGTCGACACCGGCGTCGGAGTAGATCTTCTTCAGCTCGTCGTCGCTGCGGAAGGTGCCGTCGTCGTTGGCCGCCTTGCTCCACGGCACGTTCGCGGCGGTCGGGATGTGCCCGGCACGCTGGGCCTGCTCCTGGGGGAGGTGGGCCGGGGCGAGCAGCCGGCCGGCGTACTCGTCGGGGCTGCGTACGTCGACCAGGTTCTTGACGCCGATCGCCTCGACGGTCTCGTCGCGGAACGCGCGGATCGAGTGGTCCTGCTCCTGGGCGGTGTAGCTGGTCGGCTCGCGGGTGACGACCTCGTCGCTCAGCTCGCGGCTGTCGAGCTCCCACTTCTTGCGGCCGCCGTCGAGGAGCTTGACGTCCTGGTGGCCGTAGAGCTTGAAGTACCAGTAGGCGTAGGCCGCGAACCAGTTGTTGTTGCCGCCGTACAGCACGACCGTCGAGTCGGTGGCGACGCCCTTGTTCGAGAGCAGCTTCTCGAACTGCGCCTTGTCGACGAAGTCGCGGCGCACCTGGTCCTGCAGGTCGGTCGTCCAGTCGAGCTTGATGGCCCCCCGGATGTGGCCCTTGTCGTAGGAGGTGGTGTCCTCGTCGACCTCGACGAGCACCACCTTGGGGTCGTCGAGATGCTCCTCGACCCAGTCGGCGTTCACGAGAGCGGCTTCGCGGCTCATGTCGGATCCTTTCGTGTGCCAGGTGACCACGGTGACCTCGGGTGGCCGGCGGTCCGGGCAGCTAGATGAGATGACGTTCGAAGGTGAGGCGGAAGAGAGAAGGCGTGCGTCAGCGCGGAGGCACGGCACGTCCCACGGCAGGCTCCACGCAGCAGCAGGGGCTACCCGCTCGAGAGGGTGGAGGTGCGACGTCCCGTCAGGACATTCGACACAGCGCCGAGCGCACGCGGCAGTGGTCCACTGCGCGGCGCTTGGTCAGCATGGTCGTGGGCACGATCACAAGAGTACGCACGCCGACGGACCCCCTGGAATCGGCCGTCTCATCTTCCGGACACGTGGTCCACATACTGGTCGGGCCGGACGTCGCCGCGTCGCCGCCGGGACCTGGGCGGGTCCGGCTCGACGACCGGCTCCGGGTCCGCGAGCCGCAGCGTCGGACGCCCGCAGTGCCGGCACCTCGTCCTGGACACCGTGCCGACCGGTCGCTCGGTCGGCCACCCAGGAGAGGCGCCCGGAGATGCGCCCGGAGATGCGCCCGGAGATGCGCCATGGGAGCGACAGCCGACGGCAGGGCGGCGGTGAAGGTGTGACCGTGGTCCATGAAGTCGTAGACGTCGGTCACCAGGTAGTGGCCGCCCCGGTCCAGGACCACGCCGCTCACATGGCTCTGCGGCGGACCGGGCACCCGCGTCCCCGCCGGCTCGCAGTCGGTGCTGATGATGTCGATGATGAGGTAGCTCGCCATGCCCGCTCCCACTCCCGTGTAGGTGCTCGGGACGCTACGGGGAGTGGACGCCCGCGTGCAGCGTTTTGGGCAACGTGTCGGCGGCCACCACCGGCGGGCCGAGCCGCGGACGGGTGCGAGAAGGCTCCGGGGCGATCCTCCTGGGAGGTGGCGGACCGCCCCGGAGCCGGCTTCGGGGCCGCGACAACGCGGTCCTCTCACTCTTCCCCGAGGACGCACGACCAAACGCCATGTCCAGGCGTCGGCCCCAGCGGGTCAGCCCCCCGCGAACGGTGGCAGCAGCTCGACGGTGTCCCCCACGTGCAGCAGCACCCCCGCCGGGTCGGCGGACCCCACCGGACGGTCGCCGACCAGCACCGAGCAGACCCGCACCACCTCGGGCAGTCGTGGTCGGTCCGGGTGCAGGGCCTGTACGGCGGCCAGCACGTCGGCGAGCGTCGTACCCTCCGGCGCCTGCAGCACGTCGGACTCCACACCCGCCGCGGCCCGGGCTGCCGCCCAGTAGCGGACCGTGATGCTGCCCACCTCCGGAGCTGAACCAGCCGGGCCAAGGGTCATGTTGTCGTATCATTCCTTATCGCTGCGCGACCGACCCCCGACCCACGTCGGGACGGTCACCCTCGACCACAACGGCTCAACGGCGAGTCGGGCACCCACCCCTTCACTTGGGAGATGCCATGAGCACAGTGTTGCTCCTGACGAACACGACCCAGCCGTCCGCCGATGTGCTCCCCGCGCTGGCGCTCCTCTCCCACCAGGTGAAGATCCTGCCCGCCGAGGGGAGCGCGCTCCTCGAGGCGCCCGAGGTGGACCTGGTCCTCGTCGACGGGCGCCGGGACCTGGCGCAGGCCCGTGACCTGTGCCGACTCATCCGCACGACGGGCAGCGACGCCCCGGTGCTGCTGATCGTCACCGAGGGCGGCCTGTCCGTCGTGGTCGCCGACTGGGGCATGGACGACGTGGTGCTGCACACCTGCGGGCCGGCCGAGCTCGAGGCCCGGCTGCGCCTGGGCGTGGGCCGGCTCCAGGTGCAGCGGGACGCCGACGACCCCGAGTCGCACGTGATCCGCTCCGGCGACGTGACGGTCGACGACTCGACGTACACCGCCAAGCTCAGCGGCCGCCCGCTGGACCTGACGTTCAAGGAGTTCGAGCTCCTGAAGTACCTCGTGCAGCACCCCGGCCGGGTCTTCACCCGCGAGCAGCTGCTGCAGGAGGTGTGGGGCTATGACTACTTCGGCGGCACCCGCACCGTCGACGTGCACGTGCGGCGGCTGCGCGCGAAGCTCGGGCCGGAGAACGAGACGCTGATCGGGACCGTGCGCAACGTCGGCTACCGGTTCGTGCTCCCGCCCAAGGAGAGCGTGTCCGAGCGCGAGAACGCCTGACCCAGGGTAGGGGCGGGCGCGGGGACCGGCTTCGGGCGCGGCTCCGGGACGGCGGCTGCCGTGGCCGCCGTGGCCGCCGCCGTGGTTGCCGCAGACGGACGGACCTCGACGGCGAGGATCGGCGGCGGAGGGGGCTTGCGCTGAGCGGCGTGCACGGCGGGCGCCAGCGTCTCCTCGAGATGGGTCAGCCAGAGCAGCAGGCCGAGGGCCAGCAGCGGGGAGAGCATCGCGCCGACCAGCACGGCGATCTCGCTCACCGGGGACCCCTGCCCCGGGGGCGGACCAGCGGCCCGACCCTAGGCTGAGCGCCATGGCAGACACCCCGACGCGGATATCCGCCGGAGACTTCGACCCGACCGGTGACGACGGACCGGCAGCTGCCCTGCGGCAGGTCGTCGAGGCGGCCACCGAGCAGGACGGGGCCGCTCCGCTGGACGAGGCGACCCTCCTCTCGCTCCGGCACGGGCTCGGCTCGTCCCATCTCTGGATGGTCGACGACGTCGGCTTCGCGTGGCTGCACGGCGGCGCGCTCGACCTGGTCGTGCACCCCGATGCGCGCGGTCAGGGCCTCGGGCGGGCCCTCGCCGCCGCGTCGACCGAGGCACCCGGCCCGGTGACCGCCTGGTCGCACGGCAACCACCCGGCGGCGGCCGTGCTGGCCGGCGCCTTCGGCTTCGACCGGGTCCGCGACCTGTGGGTGATGCGCCGCTCGCTGGCCGACCTGCCCGCGCAGCGCCCGAGCGGTGAGGAGAGCGGTGAGGACGTGACCCGGATCCGCACCTTCCGGGTCGGCGAGGACGAGGAGGCCTGGCTGCGGCTCAACGCGGAGGCGTTCGCGCACCACCCCGAGCAGGGGGCGACGACCCGTGCCGACCTCGACGAGCGGATCGCGCAGCCCTGGTTCGACCCGGCAGGGTTCTTCCTCGCCACCCGCGGCGACCGGTTGCTCGGGTTCCACTGGACCAAGGTACATGGGTCCAGAGTGACTGATGGTGCTTATGGGGAGGTCTATGTCGTCGGTGTGTCGCCGTCCGCGCAGGGCGGCGGGCTCGGCCGGCGACTCACCCTGGCCGGTCTCGAGCACCTCGCGTCCCTCGGCCTGGGCGAGGTGATCCTCTACGTCGAGGCCGACAACGCTCCCGCGGTCACGATCTATGAGCGGCTCGGCTTCACGCACGCGCCGCGCGACACCCACGTGCAGTACGCCCGTCCCTGAACCTTCCCTGGGCCGCCGCGAACGCAAACTACCCGCCGTCCACGCGGGGGTGTCACCATGGCGTCATGGAAGCAGAGCCAACCTCGACCAGCACGCTCGCGGCGCACGTGAACGGCGCCTCCGACGACGGGCCGGCGGAGCTGCGAGCGGTCCCGGCCGAGCCGTTCGACATCGACCCGCCCTACGACGCCTCCGCCAGCGACATGGACCCGAACAGGTTCCTGGACCGCGAGCTGTCCTGGCTGCGCTTCAACACCCGGGTGCTCGAGCTGGCCGAGGACCCCGGGCTGCCGCTGCTGGAGAGGGCCCGGTTCCTGGCCATCTTCGCCTCGAACCTCGACGAGTTCTTCATGGTCCGGGTGGCCGGCCTCAAGCGCCGGATCGCCGCCGGGGTCGCCGTACCGACCGCGTCCGGGATGCTGCCACGCGAGGTCCTCGAGCAGATCTGGCGTACGACGGGCGCGCTGATGGAGCGACAGGCGAGCCTGTTCCGCGACGAGATCGTGCCGGCGCTGGCCAAGGAGAACATCGCCCTGGTCCGCTGGGACGAGCTCGACCGCGACGAGCAGAAGCAGTGCAAGAAGCTGTTCAAGGAGCGGGTGTTCCCGGTCCTCACGCCGCTGGCGGTGGACCCCGCGCACCCGTTCCCCTACATCTCCGGGCTTTCCCTGAACATCGCCGTGCTGGTGCGGAACCCGAAGACCAAGAAGGAGCACTTCGCGCGCGTCAAGGTGCCGCCGATCTTCGCGCGGTTCGTGCCCGTCGGCAACGAGCGCTTCGTGCCGCTCGAGGACGTCATCGGCGAGCACCTCAAGCGGCTGTTCCCCGGCATGGAGGTGCTCGGCGTCCACACGTTCCGGGTGACGCGCAACGAGGACCTCGAGGTGGAGGAGGACGACGCCGAGAACCTGCTGGCCGCCCTGGAGAAGGAGCTGCTGCGTCGCCGGTTCGGGCCGCCCGTGCGCCTCGAGGTCGAGGAGACCATCGACGAGCACATCCTGGACCTGCTGACCACCGAGCTCGGCGTGAACTCCGGCGAGGTGGTCCGGCTGCCGGGCCCGCTGGACCTGACCGGTCTGCACGACATCGCCGACCTGGACCGGGCCGAGCTGAAGTTCCCCGCCTTCGTCCCCTCGACGCACACCGAGCTCGCCGAGGTCGAGTCGGCCTCACCGGTCGACGTGTTCAAGGCGCTGCAGCGCAACGACGTGCTCCTGCACCATCCCTACGACTCGTTCTCCACCTCCGTGCAGCGGTTCATCGAGCAGGCCGCCGAGGACCCGCACGTGCTGGCGATCAAGCAGACGCTCTACCGCACCTCCGGCGACTCCCCGATCGTCGAGGCGCTCGTCGACGCCGCCGACGCGGGCAAGCAGGTGCTGGTGCTGGTCGAGATCAAGGCCCGCTTCGACGAGCAGGCCAACATCAAGTGGGCCCGCAAGCTCGAGCACGCCGGCTGCCACGTCGTCTACGGGCTGGTCGGGCTCAAGACGCACTGCAAGCTGGCGATGGTGGTCCGCGACGAGCCCGACGGCATCCGCCGCTACGTGCACATCGGCACCGGCAACTACAACCCGAAGACCGCCCGGATGTATGAGGACTTCGGCCTCCTCACCGCGCACGAGGGCATCGGCGAGGACGTCGCGCACCTGTTCAACAACCTGTCCGGGTTCAGCCGCAACGCGTCGTACGAGAACCTGCTGGTGGCCCCCGACTCCGCCCGGGACGGGATCATCGAGCGGATCCGGGGCGAGGTGGCCCACCATCTCGAAGGCCGACCGGCACGGATCCGGATCAAGGCGAACTCCATCGTCGACGAGGCCGTGATCGACGAGCTCTACCGCGCGACGATGGCCGGCGTCCCCGTCGACCTGCTGACCCGCGGCATCTGCGCCGCCCGCCCCGGCGTGCCCGGCCTGTCCGAGACGATGCGGGTCCGCTCGATCCTGGGCCGGTTCCTGGAGCACAGCCGGGTGTTCTGGTTCGAGAACGGCGGGGCGCCCGAGGTGTGGATCGGCTCGGCGGACCTGATGCACCGCAACCTGGACCGCCGGGTCGAGGCGCTGGTGCGGCTGCCCGGCCAGAGCCAGGTCGACGAGGTCGCCCGGCTGCTCGACCTCTGCTTCGACGACCGTACGGCGTCCTGGTGGCTCGACTCCGGCGGCAGGTGGGACCGGCACCACCTCGACGCCGACGGCGAGCCGTTGCGCGAGCTGCAGGAGATGCTGATCGCCACCAAGCGCCGGCGCCGCCGGACCAACGAGCGGACCATGGACCTCACGCCCGACGCCTGACCCGTCCGTGGCCCCGGGGCGCTGGATCAGTTCCCATCGGTCGTTGCGAGCCGGATTGGCAGCACGGTGGAACTGATCTGGCCGGCCCAGGGGGGTCACGGGCCTCCGGGTGCGTGCAGCTGCCGCAGCACGTCCTGGATGTCCAGCTGCTCGTCGAGTGTCGGCGCCACCTCCCAGTCCGGAGGCGGGGTCAGGGTCCACCCGCGCCGGCGGTTCGACGCGGCGGCGCGTGCGTACGCCGCCCGCACCCGCGCGACCACCTGGTCGGGGTGGTGCGCGTCGAACCCGGTCACCCGGAAGACCTCGAGCCCGTGGTCGCGGAACACCGAGTCCCGCTCCGCGTCCCGGCTGCGCTGCCTGGCGCGGGCGTGGTCGCCCCCGTCGTACTCCCCGACCACGCCGGCCGCGTCGTCGACGAGGTCGGCGATGCCGAGAAGGCGCCCCTCCCTGGAGAAGACCGCCCTGTTGGCGAGCGGCATCGGGCAGCCGGCATCGAGCACCCAGGCCAGCCGCAGCCGGGACTCCGCGGGAGAACGGCTGTACTCGTCGGCCAGCCTCAACCCCTGCCGTACGACGTCCACGCCGCCCCAGCCGGCCCGGGCGTCGACGTAGCCCCACATGCGGCGCACGGAGACGAGGTCCGCGGCGGCCGCCATGTCCATCGCCACGGCGGCGTCCCGGCCGGACGACGCCCGCCGCATGTCGTCGAACAGCGCGCGCTCGGACCTGCAGCAGCGGATGCCCTGCCGCACCCGCACCTCGAGGTCGTCCAGCCGGTCCTGGCACCAGCGGACGCCCGCGCGCCGGCGTCGCGCTTGCCCGGGTCCACGCACCAGGTCGACGTCGCGTCGGGTGCTGCCGTCCGGCTCCAGGCCGTCGAAGAACGCGGCACCCGCGAGCCGGAGCGCCGCCCACCCGGTCACCGCGCCGGACCCGCCGAGCAGCATCGACCGCTCCAGCACCCGCTGCTCGACCAGGTCGTCACCGACGGCTGACGGCACGAACAGGCCCCTGGCGACCCGCCGCCATCCCGGTCCCCGCGCCTGGCCCGGCGTCGGTCCAGCCACCCCACGGGCGTCGAGGCGCACCGGCCGGACCAGGGTGCGCGGCGGCTCGCAGACCGGCGTCCAGCGGTGCGCGGGGCGGGACATGGCCCCAGCCTGGACGCTCGACGGGACCTTTCGAGCGCCGTCCACAGCCCGAGGTCGCCCTCGGGGCGAGATGCCGGCCAGATCAGTTCCAGCATGCTGCCCCAGGCGCCCGCAGGAGCAGGCCGGAACTGATCCAGCCCTCCGGCGGGCCGGAACCAGCCCGAAGGCCGCGACACACCGACGCGACACGCCAGCCCGCCACGGGTGTGCACCCCGCGTTCACCCACCGGACGCGTGGCGGTGTCACGATAGCCGCATGAGCGAGGACCCCGAGATCATCGCGGGCGGCGTGGTCGTGGCCCGCCGAGGGCCCGAGGTGCTCCTCGTGCACCGACCCAAGTACGACGACTGGTCCTTCCCCAAGGGCAAGGTCGACCCCGGCGAGCACGTCACCGCGGCCGCCGTGCGCGAGGTGGCCGAGGAGACCGGGCTGCACGTGCGGCTCGGCCCGCCGCTGACCTCCCAGCACTACAGCGTGCAGAACGGTCAGACGACGCGACAAGCGGGTGGACTACTGGGCCGGGCGGGTGGTCGGCAGCGACGACGTGTCGACGTACACCCCGAACGCGGAGGTCGACCGGGTCGTCTGGGCCGGCGTCGACAAGGCCGAGCAGCTGCTCAGCTACGAGCGCGACCGGGCGACCCTGCTGGAGGCGTCGCCGCTGCTGAAGAAGAGCCATCCCCTGGTCGTGCTGCGGCACGGCAAGTCCCGCTCCCGCAAGAAGTGGAAGAAGGACGACCGCGAGCGGCCCCTGAACACGGTCGGGCTGCTGCAGGCCGAGCAGCTGGTGCCGGTCCTCGCGGCGTACGGCGTCCGCCGGGTGCTGAGCTCGAGCAGCCGGAGGTGCTGGACGTCGGTGAGCCCGTACGCCGACACCGCCGGCCTCGACCTGCAGGTGACCCGCGACCTGTCCGAGGAGGACGCGGCTCGACGGGCCGTCACCCGGCACGTGCACCGGCTGCTCGAGCGCCAGGAGCCGGCCACGATCTGCACGCACCGCCCGGTGCTGCCCTATGTCTACGACGCGCTCGGGGTGCCGGACCCGAAGCTCGAACCGGGCGCGATGCTGGTGGTCCACCACCGCAACGGGCAGATCGTCGCGCTCGAGGAGCACGAGCCCGTCGTCGCCTCGCCGGCCTGAGGAGGACCCCAGCACCGGACGTCCCGCCGCCGGGCTCGACGCAGGACCGGGCGCCCACCAGGGCCGGTTCATGTGATCGCCGTCTCACGGTCCACCACTGGTGGCCGAACGGGCTGCCAGCGTTCATCTCCCGTTCACCGGTAACCGGAGATCGCTTCACCTCGGCTCCCTAACTTCGCTGTTGACCGCACAACACACTTGTGACTTCAGCAATGTTCAGGAGACCCGAAGTGAATCGCACTTCATGGCGCCGCGCAGCCGTTCCGGCCGTGGCCGCACTCACCCTCGGCATGGGCCTGTCCGCATGCGGCGCGAGCAACGAGAGCTCGAGCAGCTCCGACGCCACCAACGCCGACAGCGGCACCAAGCTCAGCGGCACGCTCAGCGGTGCCGGGTCCAGCGCCCAGGAGGCCGCCCAGGGGGCGTGGGCCAAGGGGTTCCAGACGGCGACACCCGGACGTCACCGTCAACTACGACCCGATCGGCTCCGGCGGCGGTGTCGAGCAGTTCCTCGCCGGCGGCGCGAAGTTCGCCGGCTCCGACGCCTACCTCACCGACGAGCAGCTGACCAGCTCCAAGAAGCCCTGCAACGGCGAGACGGCGCTCGAGGTGCCCGACTACATCTCCCCGATCGCCATCGCCTACAACCTCAAGGGCGTCGACGACCTGCAGCTCTCGGCGAAGACGCTCGCGATGATCATGTCGGGCAAGATCACCAAGTGGGACGCACCCGAGATCAAGGCCGAGAACCCCAAGGCGTCGCTCCCCAGCCAGCGGATCACCCCGGTGCACCGCTCGGACGAGTCGGGCACCACCAAGAACTTCACCGACTACCTCAACAAGGCCACGTCCGGCACCTGGCCCGAGGCGTCGGAGACCTGGCCCTACAAGTCCGGTGAGGGCGCCCAGGGCACCTCGGGGGTCGTCGCCGCCATCAAGTCGGGCGCCGGCACCATCGGCTACGCCGACGCCAGCCAGCTCGGCGACCTGTCGGCGGCCAAGATCAAGGTGGGCGACTCCTACGTCGCCCCCTCGGCCACGTCGGCCGCCAAGGTGGTCGACGTGTCGAAGCCGGTCAGCGGCCGCGCGGACAACGACCTGGCCGTCGACCTGGCCCGCGACACCGCCGAGTCGGGCGCCTACCCGGTCGTGCTGGTCTCCTACCTGATCGGCTGCCCGACCTACTCCGACAGCTCGACCGCCGACCTCGTCAAGGGCTACATGACCTACATCGTCAGCCCCAAGGGTCAGCAGGCCGCCGCCGCGGCAGCCGGGTCGGCCCCGCTGTCGAGCTCGCTGAGCGACAAGGCGACCGCGGTCGTGGGCAAGATCGCAGCCAAGGGCTGAGCTCCACATGTCCGCATCAGTGACCACCCCCCGGGGGAACCGGCGTCTCGGCGACGTGATCTTCGCCGGGACGGCCCGGTCCGCCGGGCTGGTGATCCTCGTCTCCCTGGCCGGGGTCGCGATCTTCCTGCTCGTGGAGGGGGCTCCCGCCCTGGGGGCCAAGAGCACCGACCTCGGCGGCGCCGCCAACTTCGCGGCCTACGTCTGGCCGCTGCTCTACGGCACCCTGCTGGCGGCCGCTCTGGCCCTGCTGATCGCGACCCCGCTGGCCCTGGGGGTGGCACTGATGATCTCCCACTACGCACCGCGCCGGCTGGCCCTCCCGATCGGCTACCTGGTGGACCTGCTCGCCGCGGTCCCGAGCGTCGTCTACGGACTGTGGGGCATCGGCTTCCTCGGCCCGCACCTGGTCCCGGTCTACATCTGGCTCGCGCAGCACGCCGGGTGGATCCCGTTCTTCTCCGGCTACGCCTCCACGACCGGTCGCACCATCCTGACGGCCAGCGTGGTGCTTGCCATCATGATCCTGCCGATCATCACCGCGATCACGCGGGAGATCTTCGCCCAGACCCCGACCCTGCACCAGGAGGCGGCGCTGGCGCTGGGGGCCACCCGCTGGGAGATGATCCGGCTGGCGGTCTTCCCCTACGCCCGCTCCGGGATCATCTCGGCGGTCATGCTGGGCCTCGGCCGGGCCCTCGGGGAGACGATGGCGGTCGCCATGGTGCTCTCGGCGACCGGCGTCATCACGATCAACCTGATCGGCAACGTGAACCCCTCGACCATCGCGGCCAACATCGCGCTGCAGTTCCCCGAGTCCACCGGGCTGGCCGTGAACGCCCTGATCGCCAGCGGGCTGGTGCTCTTCGTGATCACCTTCGCCGTCAACTTCGCCGCGCGGTACGTCGTCAGCCGCGGCGAGCGGGCCGGTGCCCGGTGAGCCGCCTGGAGCTGGGGCCGCACGGCACGGGGCGGCACCGCGCGGGTGAGCGCTCGTCGCAGCCGACCACCGAGGAAGAGATGACCGAGGTCCACCAGGCCGTTCCGCTGTCCCGCCCCCGGCTGCCCCGGTGGGCACCGTGGCTGGTGGCGGTGGTCGCCGCCACCGCCTCCGCGCTCCTCGCGCTGTCGCTGGGCTGGGGGCTCGTCCCTTGGGCCCTGGTCGCCGTGGTCGTCTACGTGGTGGTCCTGCCGCTGTGGACCCGCGCCGTGGAGAGCCCCCGCGCCGCCAAGGACCGGCTGATGACCACCCTGGTGTGGGCGGCCTTCGGCATCGCGCTGGTCCCCCTGGTCTCGCTGGTGTGGAAGGTGGTGGCGGAGGGCGCCGGGGTGCTGAGCTCCCAGTTCTTCACCTACTCGATGCGCAACGTCATCGGCGAGGGCGGCGGGATCTACCACGCCATCGTCGGCACCCTCCTCATCACCCTCGGCGCGACGGTCATCTCGGTCCCGGTCGGGATGATGTGTGCGGTCTACCTCGTCGAGTACGGCGGCCAGTCCCGCCTGGCGCGCTCGGTGACCTTCCTCGTCGACGTGATGACGGGCATCCCGTCCATCGTCGCGGGCCTCTTCGCCTACGCCCTGCTGGTGCTGTTCTTCGGACCCGGGGTGCGGCTGGGGATCGGCGGCTCGATCGCCCTGTCCCTGCTGATGATCCCGATCGTGGTCCGCTCGACCGAGGAGATGCTGAAGCTGGTGCCCGGGGACCTCCGGGAGGCGGCCTACGCGCTGGGCGTGCCCAAGTGGCGCACCATCGTCAAGGTCGTCCTGCCCACGTCGATGGCCGGCATCATCACCGGCGTCACCCTGGCCGTGGCCCGGGTGGTCGGTGAGACCGCACCGCTGCTGATCATCGCCGGCTCCACCGACTCGGTGAACAACAACCTGTTCGGCGGCCGGATGATGACCCTCCCGGTGTTCATCTACTACTCCTTCACCCAGCCCGGGGTGCCGGCGTCGTACGGCCAGCAGCGGGCCTGGGGGGCAGCACTGGTGCTGATCGTCATCGTGATGGCACTCAACCTGCTGGCCCGCCTGGTGGGTCGCTGGCTCACTCCGAACTCCAGCCGCTGACCTCGAGAAGAAGAAGACGGAAGAGAACACCATGGCCAAGAGCATCGACATCTCGGACCTCGACATCTACTACGGCAGCTTCAAGGCCGTCGAAGGTGTCACGATGAGCATCCGGGCGCGGTCGGTCACCGCCCTGATCGGCCCCTCCGGCTGCGGCAAGTCGACCTTCCTGCGGTCGCTGAACCGGATGCACGAGGTGCTGCCCGGCGCCCGCGTGGACGGCAAGATCGTCATCGACGGCCAGGACCTGTACGGCGCCGAGGTCGACCCGGTCGAGGTGCGCCGCCAGATCGGGATGGTGTTCCAGCGGCCGAACCCCTTCCCGACCATGTCGATCTACGAGAACGTGCTCGCCGGCATGCGGCTGAACGCCAAGAAGATGTCGCGCGCCACGGGCGACGAGGTGGTCGAGAAGTCGCTGCGCGCGGCGAACCTGTGGATCGAGGTGAAGGACCGGCTGAACAAGCCCGGAGCCGGCCTGTCCGGGGGGCAGCAGCAGAGGCTGTGCATCGCGCGGGCCATCGCCGTCGAGCCACAGGTGCTGCTGATGGACGAGCCGTGCTCGGCGCTCGACCCGATCTCGACCTCGGCGATCGAGGACCTGATCCACGAGCTGAAGAGCGACTACACGATCGTGATCGTCACCCACAACATGCAGCAGGCCGCGCGGGTCTCGGAGGACACCGGCTTCTTCAACCTCGCGGCCACCGGCAAGCCCGGCCGGCTGGTGGAGATGAACCCGACCACCAAGATCTTCAGCAACCCGGAGGAGAAGGCCACCGAGGACTACATCTCGGGTCGGTTCGGCTGAGCCCACGGGCCCCTGGCCCCTCGCGTCCCGACAGGTTCCTTCACGGTACGGCGTCATACCCCTGTCCCTGCTCCGTCTCATCTGTGCCGGGGGGATGCGGGGGCATCGGACAGGGTGGGACGGGACGTGCCTCATCACGGGGGTGGGCGCGTCCCGTCCGCCCGTCCACCGGCCCTCACGGCAGCCGGAACACCACGCGGCAGATCCAGTAGACGACCGCTGCGAACAGGCCCGCCGCCGGGAACGTCGAGACCCAGGCGACCAGGATGTTGCCCGCCACGCCCCACCGGACCGCCGACAGCCGCCGGGTCGCTCCGGCGCCCATGATGGCCGAGGTGATGACGTGCGTCGTGGAGACGGGCGCGTGCCAGACGAACGCGGTGGTGTAGAGGACCATCGCCCCCACCGACTCGGCCGCGAAGCCGCGAGGCGGGTCCAGGTGGATGATCCTGCGGCCCAGGGTGCGCATGATCCGGAAGCCGCCGGAGTAGGTGCCCAGCGAGATCGCGGTGGCCGCGGAGAAGATCACCCACAGCGGCAGCCGGGAGTCGGGGGACACGTAGTTGCCGGTGACCAGGGCCAGGAAGATCACGCCCATGGTCTTCTGGGCGTCCTGGAGGCCGTGGCCCAGGGCGAGCGCCGCGGCGGAGACCGTCTGGGCGAGCCGGAACCCGCGGCTGACCCGGTGCGGGTTGCGGCGCCGGAAGATCCACATGATCGCGATCATCACCCCGAAGGCCAGGACGAACCCCACCAGGGGCGAGGCGATCATCGGGATGAGCACCTTGTCGATGATCGTCTTCCACCGCACGACTCCGCCGGCGGCCAGCGCGGCCCCGACCAGGCCCCCGATCAGGGCGTGGGAGGAGGACGACGGCAGCCCGAAGTACCACGTGACCAGGTTCCAGGTGATCGCTCCGAGCAGGCCGGCGAGGACGATCACCAGGCCGTGGCTGGGCGAGGAGATCCCGGAGAGGTCGATGACCTCGCTGACCGTCTGGGCGACCTTCTGGCCCAGGAAGGCACCCACGAAGTTCATGATCGCGGCCATCACCAGCGCGATCCGCGGGGTGAGCGCCCGGGTGGAGATAGCGGTCGCGATGGCGTTGGCGGCGTCGTGGAACCCGTTGGTGTAGTCGAAGACGAGGGCGACGACGACCACCGCGACGACGATCGCGAGGTCCACCCTCAGGACTCCTTGACGACGAGCTGCTCGATGATGTTGGCGACCCTCTCGAACGCGTCGATCGCCGCCTCCAGGGAGTCGACGATGTCCTTGAGCTTGAGCACCTCGAGTGCTTCGTACTTCCCGCTGAACAGCTTGGCCAGGATCCTGCGGTAGGACTTGTCGCCCAGGTTCTCCAGCCGGTTGATCTCGATCCAGTACTCCTCGAGGTCGGCCATCGCCCGCAGCCGCGGCATCGACGCGGCGGTCAGCTCGGCGCAGCGCTGGATCACCTCGACCTGGTTGGCCAGCTCCTTGGGCAGCTTGACCACCTCGTAGAGCAGCACCAGGTCGACGGCCTCCTCCATGAAGTCCATCACGTCGTCCAGGCTGGAGGCGAGGGCGTAGATGTCCTCGCGGTCGAAGGGCGTGATGAACGTGGTGTTGACCCGGCGGACGATCGCGTGCGTGGTCTCGTCGGCGGCGTGCTCCGCGTCCCGCATCCGGGTGGCGATGCCGGGGCGGTCGGTGCCGTCGCCCAGCATCTCGGCGAGCAGGGCGGCCCCGTCGACCAGGTGGTTCGCGGCCTCGGTGAAGAGGTCGTAGAACGTCGTGTCGAGGGGGCGGAAGCGGAAGGCCACGGCGGAACTCCTGGGTCAGTGCGGAGAAGCTCGATCACCTGCACGGCTGCGCTGGGTGCGCGGCGCCGGTGAAGCCGTGCATCATGCTAGGGGTCGCCGGCGCCATCCGTGCAACCCGACGCAGGTTGCCATACCCCCATGGGGTATGTTGGCGGAATGCCCGACACGCACGGCTACCACGACCACAAGGCGGCCTACCTGACCCGGCTGCGCCGCATCGAGGGTCAGGTCCGAGGGCTGCAGAGGCTCGTCGACGAGGACGCCTACTGCATCGACATCCTGACCCAGGTGTCCGCGGTGAACAAGGCGCTGCAGGGGGTCGCGGTCGGGCTCGTCGAGGACCACCTCGGCCACTGCGTGCGGGATGCGGTCGCCGCCGGGGGCGCCACCGCGGACGAGAAGGTCGCCGAGGCGTCGGCCGCGATCGCCCGGCTGCTGCGAACCTGAGCTGCTGCGGACCTGAGCTGGTGCGAACCTGAGGAGGAGACATGAGCGAGACCACCTACGAGGTGACCGGGATGACCTGTGCGCACTGCGTCGAGGCGGTGACCCGCGAGGTCTCCGCCGTGACCGGGGTGCGGTCGGCCGAGGTGGACCTGGCCCGGGGCACCCTGCTGGTCCGCGGGGACGGGGTCAGCGACGAGGAGGTGCGGGCGGCGGTCGACGAGGCGGGCTACGCGGTCACATGACCGAGCAGCAGCACGTCGACCTCCTGGTCGGTGGGATGACCTGCGCGTCGTGCGTGGGCCGGGTGGAGAGGAAGCTCAACCGGCTCGACGGCGTGCACGCGAGCGTCAACCTGGCGACCGCCTCCGCCGCCGTGGACTACGACCCGGCCGGCGTGGAGGTCGACACGCTGCTCCGCACCGTCGAGCAGACCGGCTACACCGCTGCGGTCGCCACGCCGGAGGCCGCCGACGAGTCCGCCGACGACGAGCAGCGGCGGGCCGCGGACTTCCGTCGCCGGCTCCTGGTCGCGGTCCCCCTGTCCCTGGCGGTGCTGGTCCTGACCATGCTGCCGTCGGTGCCGGACACCGCAGCCGTCCGCTGGTGGGCGCTCGCCCTGGCCAGCCCGGTGGTGCTCTTCGCCGGCTGGCCGTTCCACCGGGCGGCCGCGGTCAACGCCCGGCACGGCGCGAGCACCATGGACACCCTGGTGTCGCTGGGCACCCTGGTCGCCTACGGGTGGTCGGTGCTGCAGGCCGTCACCGGGGGCAGCCACACCTATGTCGAGGTCGCCGCGACGGTCACCACCTTCCTGCTGCTGGGCCGCTGGGCCGAGTCCGGCGCCAAGCACCGCGCCGGAGCGGCCCTTCGCGGCCTGCTCGAGCTCGGTGCCCACCAGGCCACCCTGCTCGAGGACGACGGCGGCCGGCGGCAGGTCGACGTGCAGGTGCTGCGACCCGGCATGCGGTTCCTGGTCAGGCCCGGTGAGCAGGTCGCGACCGACGGAACCGTGCTCGAGGGCCGTTCCGCGGTGGACGAGTCGCTGCTGACCGGGGAGAGCCTGCCGGTCGACCGCGGACCCGGCGACGAGGTCGTCGGATCGACGCTGAACACCGACGGCACGCTGGTGGTCGAGGTCACCCGCATCGGCCGGGACACCGCCCTCGCCCGGATGGCCGACCTGGTCCGGCACGCCCAGGCCACCAAGGCCCCGGTGCAGCGGCTCGCCGACCGGGTGTCCGCGGTCTTCGTCCCGCTGGTGCTGGGCGCCGCCCTCGTGACCTACGTCGCCTGGGCGCTGACCGGGGACCTCTCGGGCGGGTTCACCGCCGCGGTCGCCGTGCTGGTGATCGCCTGCCCGTGTGCGCTCGGGCTGGCCACCCCCACCGCGCTGCTGGTCGGCACCGGGCGGGCGGCACAGCTGGGCATCGTGATCCGCGAGGCCGGTGTGCTCGAGTCGACCCGGCGGGTGGACACCGTCGTCCTCGACAAGACCGGCACGGTCACCACCGGACAGATGAGCGTCCACGACGTGGTCACCCGGCACTCCGAGGCGGTGCGGCTGGCTGCTGCGCTGGAGGCGTCCTCCGAGCACCCGATCGGTCGGGCGGTCTCCGAGCACGCCGAGCGCACCGGCGCGTTCGGCGGGTCCCGGCCCCGGGTGGAGGACTTCGTCAACGAGCCCGGCGCCGGGGTGCGCGGGCTGGTCGACGGCCGCCGGGTCCGGGTGGGCCGGGTCGGGTCGGTGGAGGCGCTGCCACACCTGCTGGCCCAGGCCGTGGCGTCGGTGCGGGAGGCCGGGCGGACCGCCGTACTCGTGGAGGTGGAGGGCCGGCCGGTGGCGGTCTACGACGTCGGGGACACCGTGAAGCCGACCAGTGCGGACGCCGTACGCCGGCTGCGGAGGCTCGGCCTGCACCCGGTGCTGCTGACCGGGGACCACGCGAGCGCGGCGCGGGCCGTCGCGCGCGCGGTGGGCATCGAGGACGTGGTCGCCGAGGTGCTGCCGGCGGCCAAGGCGGCTGCGGTCGCGGAGCTGCAGCGGCAGGGACGGACGGTGGCGATGGTCGGCGACGGGGTGAACGACGCCGCGGCGCTGGTGCAGGCCGACCTCGGTGTGGCGCTCGGCACCGGCGCGGCCGTGGCGGTGGAGGCCGCCGGCATCACCTTGACCAGCGGGGACCTGCACGGCGCAGCCGACGCGGTCGAGCTGTCGCGGCGGACCCTGGGCACCATCCGGGCGAACCTGTTCTGGGCGTTCGCCTACAACGTGGTCGGCATCCCGGTCGCGGCGCTGGGCCTGCTGAACCCGATGCTCGCGGGTGCCGCGATGGCGGCGTCCAGCGTGTGCGTGGTCGCGAACTCGCTGCGGCTACGCGGCTTCCGACCCGACCGACCCGGTCGAACCGGCCGGGCTGCCGTCGGCTGACGGCCGAACCGGCCGGGCTGCCGTCGGCTGACGCGCGCTCAAGCGCCGCGACGGGTCTCCTGGTAGGGCACCGGGCGCTTCAGCTCGACGACGGACGCCTCGCCGAGGCCCAGCAGCGCGTCCACGACCGGCTGGGGCAGGGTGGTCTCCGCCTCGCTCGCGGCGATGATGAGGTCGGTGGTGAGCTCGACCTCCTCGAGGAGCTCGGCGTCGACCAGCGGAACGTTCAGCTGGTCGTCCACCATGCCGCTCCCTGAGTCGTGCCTTCGCGCTGCGTCGCGCTGCGGCGCGCCGCGCAGGCGGGTGCCTGCGCTGCCACCATTGTCGCTGTCCGCGGAGCCACTACCCATAGTCACTTTGGGCAAATCACAAGGACCCCGACGGAAGTCCGTCGGGGTCCTTGTGAATGGTGCTGTGCCTAGGTTCAGGCGGTGCCCACGTGCTCTGTGGTCGTGAGACCGGTCAGAGTGCGCGGACGTTCTCCGCCTGCGGGCCCTTGGGACCCTGCGTGACGTCGAACTCGACCTTCTGGTTCTCGTCCAGGGACTTGTAGCCCTGGCTCTGAATGGCCGAGTAGTGCACGAAGACGTCGTCTCCGCCGTCCTCCTGTGCGATGAAGCCGAAACCCTTCTCGGCGTTGAACCACTTGACGGTGCCCTGAGCCATGCTCGAATACTCCTCATACGGGGCGAGGAACCGCCACCTCGGCGGCCCCACGACAGATGCGGGTGAAACGCCGTGCCCCTTGGAAAAGCTGTTGCTCGACTCAAGAGAAAACGCCGTCGGATCACAAACTCCGCGGGCGTACCTGCTGGAACTTGCATCTGTTGCACCTGAACGGTACCAAGATCCGGCCCAGATTCCGAGTCGGGTCCAGAATCCGCGCCGGCGCCGTCCTCGCGGCCGTCGCTGCCGAAGGCCCAGGGCGGCAGCGTCGTCACCTGCGGGTGGGCCACCACGTGGCTGCCCGGTGGCCCTGCGTCGCCGTACGACGTCGGGCCCTGCAACCGGTTCGGCTGTGTTGCTTCAGGGTGCGTGGACCGGCGGCGCCCAGGGCGGCCGGGGGATGAGACAGAACGGATGGCCGGCCGGGTCGACGTACACGTGATCGCCGGCCGGCGCGAGACGTGCACCTCGGGCGAGGACCTGCTGCTCGGCCACCGACAGGTCGTCGACCATCACGTCGAGGTGCATCTGCTGGGGATGCGCCGGGTCGGGCCACTGAGGAGGCTGGTGGTCCGGGGCGAGCTGGAAGCCGAACCCGGACGTCGTGGTGTCCCTCGAGACGACCACGAAGTCCTCGGAGCTGTGGGTGACCGGCAGACCGAGGAGCTCGGAGTAGAAGTCCGCCAGAGCGGCCGGGTCGGGGCAGTCGACGACCAGGTGGTGGCAGCGCCCGATCATGTCCTCGACCCCCTTCGTTGCTGGCGTTCTGCGCGGGTGGGGCGGTAACCGACTCACGATACAGTCATGCGTCCGACGGGTTGGCGGCTCGTGCCTGCCCCGTTCTGGGCCCCTAGCTCAACTGGCAGAGCAGCGGACTTTTAATCCGCGGGTTGTGGGTTCGATCCCCACGGGGCCCACCCTGAGCAGCGTTTATATGTCGCGAACGGTGACCATAGCCCCTGGCCTCCCCAGTTTATCCACGCTTTACTTCTGGCCGGGGCTCAGGGTTCAGCCGCTCCCCGTCCCAGTGAGGACGAGGCCTGCGATGAACGGGGCGGTGATGACGAGGGAGACGAGCATGTTCCCTCATTAACCAGGGAGCAACAGAGCTGAGCCCTGCAGGCGACGAATCAGGATCTTCCACTGTGAAGTTCGGCCACGCTGGAAATAATGGCCAACGGGGCCGTGACACTCATCGCCGCCCTCTTCGGCTGGTGGCTGGGGCGCGGTTCGCGTCAGGATCGACAGCGCAACAAGCTCCGTGCCTAGCTCAACATTATGGAGCGCCTGCCTGAAGGTCCCGAACGAGACAGCCGCCTACGGAGCCCGGCGACCGACCAAGGACATCGATGCCGAGGCCATCAGATCGACGGTCACGGCCGGCACCATCGCCCGCATCCTCAGCGTGTCGCCGCGGTGAAGGCTATGACGGCGTCGAGTTCGACCTCCGCAGCCTCGAGGTCCAGGACATCCGCGAGGAGGCCGAGTACCCGGGCCCTGCGCGTGCGGGTGAACATCTCGATCGGTTCCTTCAGCGACCGGGTGGTCTGGGACATCTCCACCGGCGACCCCATCGTTCCGACACCGAAGATGGTCACCGTGCCCCGCGTCCTCGGGGACCCAGGGCCTCGGCAAAGTCGCTGATCAGGTGGTGAGGAACTCGAGCGGGCGTCGGTTATCGGCGGCGTGATGTCGCAGTGCCTGGGCGATGTTGGTCCAGCCGGCCAGCCGCAGCAGGCTGATGGCGAGTGTTACCTCTTGACTGAACTACGACACGCGTTTTCGCAGGTGAAGCGGCGTATTGCGGGGTTGGGGGCTTAGCGTCAGTCCTGTGAGTGAGGACGAGGTGAGGGGCCAGGAGTTGGCCGATCTGAGGGTGCCGCTGGTGGGTCGGGTCGAGTCGACGGGCGATCCGTGGATGCCGTGTCGGCTGTTGGACTCGGCCGGTGTTCCGGTTGAGCCGGTCTCGGAGTTCTTTAGGGATTTGCAGGCCGCCGGCCGTTCACCGGCGACGGTGCGCTCGTATGGGATGGACCTGCTGCGGTGGTTCCGCTTTCTGTGGGCGATCGGTATCGGGTGGGACCGGGCGACGCGGGTGGAGGCGCGCGACTTCTGCCGTTGGATGCTGGTGGCCGGCAAGCCGGCGCGGCCGCATTGGCGGAGCCTGGGGAAGGTCGTGGATGACCGGTGCCGTCCCCGGTGGCCGTACGCGCCGTCGGTTCGGGCGCACAGCGAGACGGTTCTGCGCGGCTTCTACGACTTCCACCTCGAGCGGGCACCGGTCCGATCGTGAACCCGTTCCCGCTGGACCGGTCGCGTCGCGGCGGTCGACGCGCACGCGCACCACAACCCGATGGAGCCGTTCGGTCAACGAGCGCACCGGGCTGTACCGACCGAGGGTGCCGGCGCGGATCCCTCGCAGCATCCCCGACGAGCGAGTTCAACGAGATCTTCGCCCGGCTGCCGTCGCACCGGGACCGGGCGCTGGTGGCGTTCTACGTGTCGACCGGGGCGCGAGCCTCAGAGCTGTTGTCGGCCACGCAAGGCGGTGTCGATCCTGGACGGCAGTTGATCACCGTGATCCGCAAGGGCAGCCGGGCCGTGCAGGAGCTGCCGGCCTCGACCGACGCGTTCGTGTGGCTGCGGCTCTACCAGGCTGGAGATGGACGGGCTGGTCCCGCGGGGCGGACGACACCGTTGTGGTGGACCTCTCGGAGCCGCTGCGGCCGTTGACGTATCACGCGGTGCACCGCATGTTCGAGCGGGTCAACCAGCCGCGCGGGCACCGTGTCGACGCTGCACTCGCTGCGGCATACGGCGGCCTACCGGATGGCCGAGGACCCGCAGTTGCCGTTGACCGACGTGCAGTACGTGCTTGGGTCACGCGGCGTTGACGACCACGCAGATGTACCTGACGCCCGCGCAAGGAGGACGTGATCCGCCGGGTGCTGGCTCACCACGCCGAGCAGACCCGGCAGGCGGCCGAGCGGACCGGCGCCGTTCCCGCGCCCGGGTACCGACCCGAGACGTTGCAGGTGCTGTTCGGGAGCGTGCACGCCATGACGACCTCGATCGAGCCGGCGTTCGACGTTGCCGCGCGGCCCCATGCCGCCGTGTCCGACCGGGACGAGTCGGCTCGCCGCGGGCCGCGCGGCCGCAGCGAGGTGGCCGGCCACGCAGCCGGGACCGGGACGGTCGCGTTCGAGTCCTTGACCAGCCCGCCGTTCGTCGCTGACCAGCCCCGGAAGCGCAGAAGCATCGACGCCGCGGCGTGAGGTTGCTGCTGGACTGGCTGGCCAGCTACCCGGGTGAGGCATTGGCAGGACCGCTGGCTGGCCAGCGGCGCGGATACCGCCGGCGCGGGACTGGCGCGCCATCCCCGCTCAATGGCTCCACGGCCACGGCCGGGGATGCGCGAACGCCACCGTCGACGCGCTGTGCGCGGCGCTGCCGGTCCTCATCTGCGCCGACGTCGATCCGCCCCAGCATCGACTGGTTCGTCCGCGCGATACCCCGCGGCGGTGCACTGGCCCGCACCATGGCCCAGACCCGAGACATTGAGGGATTCGCTCGACTGCGGCGAGCCTGCGATGCGGACGACCCACCTGTCCCACTGGAGCGGCGCGGCACACCCGGCATCGCAGCCGCGATCCTGCTGGCCGCCAAGGAGGCGGCATCGCGCGAGATCACCGTCGGCGACGTCGTGCGAGCTGCTCGACGCCGAGGCCGGCGAGCACCATCGGCGGCCGATGCCTCATGCGGTCGCGTTCTACCGCACCCTGCACCGGATGGGTGTCCTCGGTCCCGACGCGCCCGCGACCCTGCAGCAGGCTGCGCACCGGCGGGCAGCGCACCCGGAGCAGCTCATCGACCGCTACCAGCTGACCTGCCGACCCGTCCGTGACCTGCTCGTGGACTACCTACGGGAACGGCAGCCCGCGCTGGACTACACCAGCCTGCGATCGCTGGCGCTACCCTCGGCAGCGTGTTCTGGGCCGATCTGGAACGCCACCATCCCGGCATCGACAGCCTGCACCTGCCGCCGAGGTCGCCACGAGCGTGGAAACAGCGGCTGCGGACGTGACCAAGACGACGCACCGGCCGCCGCGGGCAGCAACCAGCGTCGTCACCGTGGACGCGGATCAACTACCGCGAGTGCCTGACCCCGGTCCGCGCGTTCTACCTCGATCTGGCGCACTGGGCCGTGGAGGACCCGGCCCGGTGGGCGCAGTGGGTCGCGCCCTGCCCGGTCGGCGCCGAGGAGATCAACCAGCGCAAGGCCGCCCGGCAACGCAAGGCACGCATGGACGCACGGACCCGGGAGCGGCTACCGGTCCTGCCCGTCCTCGTCCGCACCGTCGCCGAGCGCCACAAGCAAGGCGCACGCCGCTGCTCGCAGGCCGCCCGCGCAGACACCAGCCCGGCGGCAGCTTCACCGTCGACGGGCAGACTCATGACCCGTGCGATCATCGCCGTCGGCCCACCGACAGGATCTGGGCCCACGACCCGCGCACCGGCAAGCGCCGCGACCTGGCCAGCGAAGAAGACCACGCGTTCTGGGCCTGGGCCGCCATCGAGACGTTCTGCGTGCCACCGGCGTCCGCATCGAGGAGCTGCTCGAGCTGCAGCCACCACAGCCTCGTGCAATACCGGCTGCCCACCACTGGCGAACTCGTCCCGCTGCTGCAGATCGCCCCGTCCAAGACCGACGCCGAACGGCTGCTGGTCGTCAGCCCCGAACTGGCCGACGTTCTGGCGGCCATCATCTGCCGCGTCCGCGGCGGCGCCGGCGCGATCCCCGCTGGTCCCCGCCTACGACCGCGCCGAACGCGTGTGGCTCGCCCCGGCCCCGTGGCTGTTCCAACGCCGGCTCGGCACCGAGCACCGCAGCGATCTCGCCCGGCGCCGTCCGCAACATGCTGACCGCCGCCCTCGACGCGCGCCGGCCTGACCGACCCGGCCACCGGCCGGCCACTGCACTTCACGCCGCACGACTTCCGACGCATCTTCATCACCGACGCGATCCATGTCCGGCCTGCCGCCGCACATCGCACAGATCATCGCCGGCCACCGCGACATCAACGTCACCATGGGCTACAAGGCCGTCTATCCAGACGAGGCCATCCAAGCCCACCTAGCCTTCCTGGCCCGGCGCCGAGCGTTGCGACCCAGCGAGGAGTACCGGACCCCGACCGACGAGGAATGGACGGAGTTCCTCGGCCACTTCGAACGCCGGAAAGTGGCCACTCGGCACCTGCGGCCGCGCGTTCGGCACCACCCTGCATCCACGAACACGCCTGCATCCGCTGCTCGATGCTCTGGCCCGACGCCACCCAACGTGCCCGCCTCGTCGAGATCCGCGACAACCTCACCGACCGCATCACCGAAGCCGAACGCGAAGGCTGGCTCGGCGAGGTCGAAGGCCTCAAGATCAGCCTCGCCGGCGCCGAACGACAAACTCGCCCAACTCGACCGCCGCCAAACCGGCACCACCGCGATCGACCTCGGCATCCCCGCCAGCAGCCGATGAACCATGCGCAAACCACCCACTCGAAGCACCCGCAGATGAAGTTCAGAGAATGCGCAACCTCGCCATCAGCCTGCTGCGGCTCGCCGGCTGGACCAACATCGCCCAGGCACTGCGACATCACGCCGCCGATAACCGACGCCCGCTCGAGTTCCTCACCACCTGATCAGCGACTTTGCCGAGGCCCTGGGG
>CAWIPS010000001.1:0-132141 GCA_963837995.1 uncultured Actinomycetota bacterium | reverse complement strand
GGCGTTCCCTTCGATGCTCTGATCGGGGTCAATAAGAAATTCGATCCCGCCAAGATCGCCTGGCTCGGCAGCGCCAATTCGGAGACGAATGTCTGCATGGCTTGGCACACCTCGCAGATCAAGACCATCGAAGACGTCAAGACGAAACAGTGGTAGTGGGCACCAGCGGGCCGAGCAGCACCGACGCCATCTATCCGAACATGCTCAGCTACCTGTTTGGAATGAAATTCAAGGTCATCGGCGGCTATAAATCCGCGACCACGGTCCACGTTGCGATGGAACGCGGCGAGGTCGACGGACGCTGCGGCATCAGTTGGGACACGCTGCAGGCGCTCTATCCGACCTGGCTCAAAGAAAAGAAGGTCCGGCTGCTGCTGCAGATCGGGCTCGATCGAGTGCCGCAACTCAGCCAGGTTCCGTTCGTGCTGGACATGGCGAAGTCAGAGGAGCAGCGCCAGATCATCAGCCTGTGGGCCGCACCGCTGAAAATGGGGCGGCCGTTTTTTGCGCCGCCGGGCATGCCGGCCGAGCGCGCGCGGCTACTGCGGCGCGCCTTCGACGCAACCCTGAAAGACCCCGCGCTCCTTGCCGAGGCCGCCAAATCGCGCATCTCGATAGAACCGCTGACGGGCGAGCAGGTGGCCGCGCTAATTCAGAAAATCTACGCCACGCCGAAGGCGATCGTCGCCAAGGCAGCCTTGGCAAGCAAAGGAGAGTAGTGCCCCGTTTCCGACGTTCGTGATGCGTTGCAGCCCTCCTATGACACGAACTTTGGAAATTAAGCGCGAGCAAATCGGCGGCACGAGCGGGGGTCGCAATCGTCCCGTTCCGCCGAGGCGTCTACCCCGCGTCGTCAGCGTCCTGCACGCTGGCGCTCGGTCGGATGCAGAATCAATTTTTGGACGCGCCAATTGAGAATTTCGGCGACGTAGATTTCATTTTCGGACGGGCATGCAATCTGGTGTACCCAGCCGAATTGCTTGAGTTGCTTGCCGGACCTGCCCAGCCAGCCCAACACCTTGCCATCAAGCGAGAGCTTATAGACCCGGCCAGGAAATAAATCGGAGACATACATCACCTGATGCGGGCCGGGCGTGATGCAGATCGCCCAAGGCGCGCCAGGCGTCTGCGTGCCGCCGGTGCGGATATAATCCTTGAGGGTCGGCATGTTGCCGATCGCAGGCTTGGCGTCTGGCGGCGGCGGCACATCGATCGTGATCTGCCGCTTGAAATTTCCCTCGGTGTCGAAAACCTGGATGCGGCGGTTGTTGCGATCGCCGACATAGATGTTGTCCTGGTCATCCGATGCGATCGTATGCAACAGATCAAACTGCCCTGGCCCCTTGCCGCGCGTTCCCCAGGTCTTGATCCAGTCGCCGTCCTTGCTCAACTTCGCCACGCGCGAATTGACGTAGCCGTCGCTGATATAGATGTTGCCGGCCAAATCCCAGGTGACGTCGGTGGGCTGGCGAAAGCGGCCGTCGATAGGCGGAAGCGGTGGCTTGCGACGGCGGCTATGCGGTTCGGTTTCCTCGGAGGCTTCCTGCTTGCGTCCGAAGACCATGAGCACTCGGCCCTGCGGGCTGATCTTGACGATCATGTCTGAGCCTTTGTCAGTCGCCCAGATGTTGTCGTCCTTGTCGATCCGGACCGTATGCGCAAACGACCAGGCATAAAGATTCTTGGCAACTTCGCGGATGAAATCTCCGTCGCGGTCGAATTCGAGAATCTGCGATGCCGTATTGCCGAAAGCGGGGCCCTGGCTGCTGCCACCGCGACTATACACATAAACATGGCCCTTGGAATTGACGGCGACGCCGGACGCCTCGCCCAAATGCATGTCCGGCGGCAGCTTTATGAAATTGGGAACTGAATTGAACGGAATTTCCGGCGGCTGCTGCTGCGCCATGGCGAGCGACGGCAGCAATGTCAGCAAGCCAACAAATAACTGTTTCACGACGACCTCCCATTTATCGGGCGCCTCAAAATTGTGAAATCCGCTGCTAAGGCGCTCTTTGCATGGCAGTATACAAATGGTTTGAGTTGCGGGACAATTGCCACCATGGGCAATTCCTCTCGGGTTCCAGGAAAAAATAATGGTTAAGCTTCGGATCGCGGCGACGGCGCTTGCCGTTCTGTCGGGCCTGACAGCGGCCCGCGCCGGTTCTTTATCTGATTTTTACAAGGGCAGGGAAGTGACCTTGATCGTCGGGTTTGGCGCCGGCAGCGGCTATGACGTTTATGCGCGGCTGTTCGCCCGCTTCCTGAGCCGCTATATTTCCGGCCAACCAAAAATTGACGTGCAGAACATGCCGGGCGCGGCAAGCCTGCGCGCGGTCAATTTTCTCTATAACGATGCGCCTAATGACGGCAGCGTGATTGGCACCTTTTCCCGCGACATTCCGCTGATCGGGATTGCCGGCAACAACCCGCAGGCGCGTTTCGATCCCGCCGGATTCACCTGGCTCGGTTCGTCGTCCAGTTTTGCCAATGACGCGCGCCTGCTTTTCGTGCGCAAGGGTGCGCCGGTTGGTTCCATTGAAGAGGCGCGCCGGCCGGGTTGGCCGCCGCTCGTGCTAGGCGCGACTGCCGAAGGCGCCGCCACCTTTGACGCCACAAACGTGGCGCGCGACGCATTGGGCCTGAACGTCGAAATCATTGCCAATTATCCCAACCAGTACGCGCCATACTATGCCGTGATGCGAAAGGAAGTGGACGGCCGCTTTGCGTCCCTCTCGCTTACCGCGCAGACGCAACCGAATTGGCTGCGCCCGGATGGGGACATGCGCGTTCTGATGCAATTCGGCCACGCCACGCGTCTTTCGAAGTTTCCCAATGTGCCGACCGCGCGCGAGCTGGCGCGCACGGCCAAGGCGCGCGCGCTGGTCGAGCTTGCCGAACTGCCCTATCGGCTGTCGCGCTCGTTCGTGGCTCCGCCCGGCGTTCCGAGCGATCGTGCCAAGGCCTTGCAATGGGCATTCCTCGCCGCTCATCGGGACCCGCAATTTCTCGCAATGGCGAGGCGCTTAAAAATCGACGTCAGTCCAATCGGTGCGGCCGAAGCGCAAAGCGTGATTGCAGCGATGCGCAACGCACCGCCGGAGGCGCGCGCCTATATTAGGCGCCTGGAGCGAAATGCCCCTGGCCGCGGATTGGGACGTGGCTGGATTGCCCGCCAGCTTGCGCGGTAAGCCGGCTGGTGTTCGGGGGTCGCCTGTCTGTTTGCAGCTGCGAGCGGCGGCACGGCCACGGAGACCGATTGACGGCGCCGGACAGGCGCTCTAGCGTTATCGGACAAACGGGCCGCAGGTGCTGCAACTCATAAAAATAAGCGAATGCCCGTGTGCCGATGCGCAAGCGCGCATTTGCTTGGGAGGCGGTCTTTTTGAAAATTCATCACCGGCATCTCGTCGGTCGTGCCGCGCCAAAAGGGGCAACGGAACCCGTTTGCAGCGCCGATTTGGCGCGCGCCCGCAAGTTTCCCACAATCGATGGAGCAAAACGATGAACGTCCAGGTCTTGAGCAAGTCGGCACGGAACCCGCTCTCCGTCAGCGATGCCGAGTGGAACGCCCGGGTCGAGTTGGCCGCGGCATATCGATTGATGGCGTATTTTGGCGCCCACGATCTCGCCCACAATCATTGCTGTCTTCGTGTTCCCGATGAGCCCGATGCGTTCTTGATCAAAACCGCGGATGCATTCTTTGAAGAGGTGACGGCTTCGAATCTGGCCAAATACGATTTCGAAGGTAATCCTCGCCAGGAGGGCCACAAGAAGCTCGGCGGCGGTGGACTGATCATTCACGCCGGTCTTTTGGCGGCGCGGTCCGATCTTAACGCAACCATTCATTCGCACACGCCGGCGATCATGGGCGTTGCATCGCAAAAGCACGGGTTGCTGCCCATCAATCAGCATGCGATGCACTTTATGGGCAAGATTGCCTATCATGAATTCGGCGGGTTCGAATTCGACATGCGCCAGCGCGCGCCGCTGATCCGCGATCTGGGCGACAAGCAATATGCGCTCTTGCGCAATCACGGATCGCTTGTCTGCGGGCAGACGATCGGCGGTGCCGTCGTCGCGCATCATCAATTGGAGACGGCTTGCCAAGGACAGCTCGCGGCCTTGACCGGTGGAACCGAGATCGTCCTCGTCGCGCCGGAGGTGCAGAAATACGCCCTGGAGCAGATGCAGTCCCGGCACGGCGGCAAGGACGACGGCGGCAAGGATTGGCAGGGCATGCTGCGGCTCGCTGATCGGCTGTTCCCGGACTACCGAAACTAAAAATAAAATCGCGACATGCGTCCTGCGGGCTGCCGCGAGCGTGCGCAACGCCGCTCCGATCATGCGGTTATGCCGGTGGGGCGTTTCGCGCAGGGCGTGAGGCAGCGCTCGCGTGCGAACGAATTTAGGGAGGGACCTCGATGACGCAACTTCGACGTATTGGCTTTCTGATTGCGGCGTTCGCCACGGCCATCGTTGTCGGCGCGAATGCCGGCGCCGCGGAATTCTTCAAGGGAAACCAGGTTACGCTGTTGGTCGGTTCGGCGGTGGGCGGCGCCAATGATGCCTATGCCCGCATGCTCGCCCGGCATATCGGCCATCATCTGCCCGGCAAGCCCAACGTCATTTCGCGAAACGTTCCCGGCGCCGGCGGCGTCATCTTGGCAGCGCAAATGGCTGCCACCGCGCCGCGCGACGGCTCCGTGTTCGGTCAACTGCAACGCACGATGTTGCTGGACCCGCTATTGCTCGGCAAGAACTTCAAATTCGACCTGCTCAAGTTCAACTGGCTCGGGAGCATAAATCGCGAGACCAATGTTTTGATCGTTTCCGACCGGAGCAAGATAAAAACCGTCGATGATGCGCGCCAGCGCTCGATTGTGCTCGCTGCCGAAGGCGTGCAAACCGACGGCGTCCTCTATCCGCGACTGATCAATCGCTACCTGGGAACCAAATTCAAGGTCGTATCGGGCTATGCCGGCGATGCCGGCATGATGCTGGCAATCGACCGCGGCGAGGCGGACGGACGTGGCGGCGTACCCTGGAGCGCCATCAAGCGGGCGCACGCGGACAAGATCCGCAGCGGCCAGATCCGCATCATTGCGCAACTTGGCATGAAGAAGAATCCCGAACTGCCTAACGTGCCGTTGCTGCTCGACATGGTCAAAGACGATCTCGGCCGACAAGTCTTCGAGCTTTTGTTCGCGCGGCAGGAGATGGGGCGTCCCTTTGCCATTCCTCCGGGCGTGCCCGCCGATCGAGTTCGAAGTCCTGCGCAAGGCATTTGCGGACACCCTACGCGATCCGGATTTCATCAAGGAAGCCAAGCGGCTGCATATGGACATCGACCTGATGACCGGTCAGGAGATGCAGCAGCTCATGACGCAGCTCTACGCCAAGCCGAAGGACGTGATCGAAAAGGTTAAAGGCGCCATTCACGACGCGATGGCGAATAAATGATGTAAGCGACCCGTGAGCCTCACCGCTCCTGCTACGATCCGGGTCGTGCATTGCCCTTACTGAGACGAAAGGCCGAGCGGCCGAGCCGGCGACGAAAGCGCCGCCTCGACCGCGCGGCGTCACACTACTGCTTGCTTGGCTTGGTCATCTCGGCCGCCTTTTTCACCAAGTCCAGCGGAGATTTGTAAAAATCGGCAAACATCTGCGCCGCTTCTTCGCCGGGCATCGGATCCCAACTGATGTTGATTTTCTTGCCGTCCGCGATCATGCCGGGATCTTTCATGGTTTCGAGCATCGCCTTGCGCAGCGCCTTGACGCGATCCATGGGCGTTCCCGGAGGCGCGGCCAACGGGCGCGCCAGTTCGGTCTGGCGGAAGATGATGTCGGCGATTTTGCGCTGCTCGTCGGTCTTGAGCATCGTGTACATCTGCGTGGCATCCCCGAAATAGGGCACCTTTTTATCGCGCCCGAACTGGACGACGATCTTGAACTCGCCCGATTTCAACCTGCTGCGCAAAAGCCCCACGCACGGAGGACTCGAACATCCCGCAGCTTCCGTTGACCTCGCCGCGCATCATGGCGAGCGAAACATCCTTGGTGCCCTTGTAGCCGTAGACGACTTTCACGTTCGCCCCGAACATGTTCTTGAGGAACAAAGGATGCTGGCTGGTGATGGCGGTCGGCGATGTCGAACCGAACAGCACGGTCTTTTTCGCCTTGATAAGGTCCGGAAGGCTCTTGACCCCTTCGCCGGCCCCTTTCCAGACCCCGCAGCTTGCAATGTCGCGAGTGAGCGAGCCGATCCATTCGAACTTGCGCGGATCGTACTTGGCCCTCTTGTCTCCGAACAGCGGTTCAAGGGCAGTCGAGGAGGCAAATACGCCAAGCACCAGCCCGGTATTGGGCGCCGTATTGAACAGCGAATTCGCCACCAGCATTGAGCCGGCGCCGGGCTTGTTCTGCACCACAATCCCGGGATGGCCGGGCACGTATTTGCCGAAGTAGCGGGCGAACATGCGAACGGTGGTGTCATAGCCGCCGCCGGCGCCATAGCCTATTTCGATGGTGATGTTCTTGCCTTTGTAGAAGTCCGCGACCGGGTCCGCGCCGGCCGCCGGCATCGTGGCAGCGGTGCCAAGGAGCGCCAGCAGCGCCCCGGTTGCGCAGTCAAGTGATGAACGAGTGAGAAACCGAGCCATTGCTTTCCTCCCGTTTGGGACGTCTCATGCCGGTGGTTGCGCGCTGAGTAGTTTGCCCGCACCGCCGATCGATGCCTTTTTGTCATAGCAACCGGCGATCTGAAGGCAAGTGCCAATGCTAGCTTACCAGCCGCCTGCAGCCGACGCACAGATTGCCGCAGCAAGTGCGGCGCGGGCGCGCAGGAGACGCAATGCAATAATTCATAGCGTGAACCCATTCATGGCTTTGGCGTCCCGAAATCCTGGTTCGGAAACGACGACACCTCGGGTTTTTTGATGACCACAAAGCCGCGATTGCTGGCCTGGTGGCAGATGTTGCACATTTCGGTGAGCCGGCCATATTCGGCGGCAAAGCGGGTCGCGTCGCGGGCCTTGATCGCACTCTGCAGCAACGCAATCCGCGGTTTGATCCCGGAGTTGATCAGATCGGAGATGGGCAGCGACTGCCATTTCGGCCAGACGCGCTTGATGCGATCGAAGGCCTCCTGAAGCTCATGCAGCTCGTAGGCGGCATAAACCCAGTTCTTTTCCCGACCTGCCAGCGCCAGCTTGATGTGCCGTGGTTGCACCGTCATCGTCATAAGGTCGCCAAGCCCTGGACGGTATGGCTGCGGGGTCTGCGCCTGCGCCAGCATGCAGCCGGCTGCGAATGTGAGGCCCGTTGCGATGAACGAAACGACAAGACGGCGCATGGCTTTCCTCCCCCAGCAATTTGATTGGCTTTGTTCGACGATAGCAGAAAAACGGCCAAGTCAGGATGTGGAAATTCCGCGCGGTCAGCCAAGCTCAGTCTATATCCGGCGCGAGCTTTCCACCAAGGCCTGCAGCTTCGTGAGCCCTCGTTCAAAATCGCCGCCAATCGTAGCGTCCAGGCTGAAGAACAGGCACATAGCCTTGCCGAGGAAGTCGTTTTGACCCGACATGATCCAGGTTACAGTCGTCCGGTTGCGTAGAGGCTTCAATCGAAATTCCACCTCGCTTGTGCCGGCCATCGGCCGCACGAACTCAAGTTTGATCTGGATGCGCTCGTTCGGGCGGCTGTCGATTAGGATCATGCGCCCTTCGCCGATATTGGCATTGCCCGACCAGGCGAAAACGGCGCCGCGCCCGACGTTTGGGCCTTCGAATCTCAGCTTGGCCGCGGGATCGAGTGCGACCCAGGGCGACCATTTTTGCCAATTGTGAAAGTCGTTGATCTGCGCAAAGATTTCTGCCGCCGGCGCGGCAATGACGGCGGCGCGGGAAACCCGGAATTGCGACGGCTGCATCGCGACGACGGCAACAAAGCCTAGGATCGCCAGTGCCGCCGCAAGGAGTATTTTCTTCCACATCGTTTATGTTGCAACGCTTGAAGGTCGATGGCTGAAATGATCGGGCAAAGCGCGCTCCGGTGCAAGGCCGCATCGCGATAGAGCATCATCTTTCCCGAAAATCAATTCCTTCTCTTCGGCATCATGCTGTAGGGTTGGGCGAGAGACGACAACGTCGGTTTGTCATAGCGGCTCCTCATAAAGGACGGTCATCAGGTGGGAGTCGGGTGGAGAGATGCGATGTCTGAGAATGCCTCCGCAGCGCGGTTCGACCCGGCCGCGATCAAAGCCTATCACGCGCACGTCTATTACGATCCGGCGGTGTCGCGCGAAAGGGCCAGTCGCCTGCGTGAGCGGATCGGCGAACATTTTCCGCAGGCAAGGCTTGGACGCTGGCATGACGAATGCGTCGGGCCGCATCCGCAAGCGATGTACCAGGTCGAGTTTCCAAGCGGCATGCTGGCGGGTTTCGTGCCCTGGCTCATGCTCAACCGCGATGGACTGACAATCCTGCTCCATCCCGAGACAGGCAATGCGCACCGGGACCACACCGCGCGTGCCGTCTGGTTCGGCGCGATTTTGCAGCTTCGGCTCGACGTTTTTGCCAAAATCAAGTCCCGGCTAAGTTGGCTTGCCAACGCTCGCTCGAATTTGCGTCTGGCAAAATGTCGCAGCCGACTGACGGGTCCGACTTTCGACTAATCTTTCGAAAGATTTCTTGGCAGATTGCATCCTTATTTTTTTCTTCGCATTCGTGCGCAAATGCGGAACTTGTCGCGCTAATTGGAACGTCTTGATTGCCGGTGACGTTGTACTCGTAGGGTCAACTTCACAACAGGAGATTTGTAGATGGCACTTCGAGACAAAGCGATTCTGAGCGCGACGTCTCTTCTTGCGCTCAGCTTGGTTGTCGGCGCACCTGCATTCGCAGCCGACACGATGCATCGGAACAGCATGCAGCAGCAGAACAACGGCAACTCCGTGGGCCAAACCACGGGTAGGGCCGCGAGCGAGGACCGGCAGGACGCCAAGCAATTGGTCGACAAGGCGACGCAGGTCGTCAACAAGATGAAGCAGGATCCGCAGCTTGTTAAATTGATGAAGAAGGCAAAGGGCCTCTACATCGTGCCGGATTTTGGGCGCGGTGCGGTCATCGTCGGCGGACGCGGCGGCGCCGGCTTGGTTGTCGTTCGTCAGCAGGGGAAGTGGAGCGATCCCGCTTTTTACGATTTCGGCGCGATCAGTCTGGGACCGCAGGTCGGCGCTTCGGGCGGCTCGGTCGTCTTCCTGCTGATGAGCCAGGGTGCCGTGGACGCGTTCAAGAGCGGCAACAAGGTGACGCTGAATGCGGGCTCCGGCTTTACCATCGTGAACTACTCGGCCAACGCCCAGGCTTCATGGGGCAAAGGCGACATCATCATGTGGTCGAATACGTCCGGGGCCTATGCCGGAGCGACCGTAAGTGCCACCGACATCAATTGGGATGACGGCAACAACAGCGCTTACTACGGGAAGAAGACCGATATGTCGGCGATCTTGAACGGGAAGGTCAGCAACGCCGACGCGGAGCAGCTTAAGAACGCGCTGCCGAGCTAAGACCAAGGGCATATACAGGCGGATGCTGCAGCCGGAGAGGCTGCGGCATTCCGCGCTGACGATATCACTTGTTGCTGTTGAAGATATCGGCCGCTGCTTTCCAAGTGCCATCGCGTTTCTTCCACACCACGACGAACTTGCCCCGGTCCTTGACCGGTCCGTTCTCGCTGTCGAAGCTCAGCGCATAGGTACCGATTTCGTAAGCCATGTCACCGGAATCGGCGACCCCGATCGGCTCGCCGAAAAGTCAACGAGAAATTCTTGAGCGAGAGAAATTTCTTCCAGGCCTTGCGGATTGCGTCCCGGCCTTCCGCGATTGGCGCGCCGGGAGCGAGCAGGGCGCCGTCGGCGGCATAGAATCCGATGATTGCCGCAACATCCTTCTTCTTGATCGCCGCGACCCATCTGGCATCGATGCCGCGGAGTTCCTGTTCGACGTGCTGTGCATCGGCGGCGCGCGCCCGCGTTGGCGCCAATGCCGCCGCACACACCATGAATACGACTGCGAGCACGCGGGCCGTCCGATTCATACCGACCTCCTCTTCAATTCAAAGGCCAATTCCAATTGGCCCGAGCGATTGAATAATCTCTTGCTGCCGATGGCAAGACGTCGTGCTCGGCAAACGCAGCCTGTGCCGTCGCAGAGCGGCGGCGCCCGGTCCATCAAGCTAAAGCATCGGAACGATTGGGCGCTTGAAGCGTCTGCCTTGCAGCGACACGACCCATTTAAAAGCGCAGCCGCGGTGCCGCAAATACCGAGCAGGCTGCGGACTTGTTCCGGCGCGATGGCGATTAGCAGTGATTACGCGCATTTGAAGCGAACCGCGCGCCGCGGCGTCAAACGGGCCACGCGGAACCTGGTTGCGCAGGCTGGCGGTCCGGCGCGGCTCCAGGTCATGCTGTTGTTGGGTTCGGTGCTGAGCCTCGATACTGCCGATAAGGCGGCGGTGTCGGCGGTCGCCGGCAGTCTCAAAGACGCGTTCCATATCAACAACACCCATATCGGCCTGCTCGTCGCGTGCGTCTCATTTGTCGGAGCCGCATTCACGTTGCCGTTCGGCGTGCTGGTGGATCGCGTGCATCGGCAGCGGTTGCTCCTTGTCGCGATTGCCCTTTGGACGGTTGCTATGGTCATCAGCGGCACGGCAACCTCATTCAGCTATCTGCTGGTCACGCGGCTTTTTCTCGGCGCCGTCACGGCAGCGGCCGCACCAGCCGTTGCGTCGCTGGTCGGGGGGCTTCTTTCCGCCCCAGGCGCGCGGACGCGCTTATGGCATGGTTCTCGCCGGGGAACTCGTTGGCATCGGTGTGGGCTTTCTCATCTCCGGTGAAGTTTCGACCTTCCTGGATTGGCGCTGGTCGTTCTATCTGATGGCGTTGCCCAGCATTGCCGTTGGTATCGTGATTTGGCTCTTTCTTCCGGAACCCGACCGCGGCGGTCAGGATTTGGATTCCGCTCGTCAGTAGGGAATTGTATTGGTGAAAATTCAAGTGGCGACGACACCAGCTACGCGCCGCGAATTCAAAGGACGTGACAGCGAGGCAGCGCGGACGCAGTCCAAGGTTCGACGGGCCGGGATCGAGCCGCGCGAGGGGCTGATCCTTCACGAGGACCCGACCCACTGGAGCATCTGGCGAGCGGTCGGCTACGTTCTGCAATTCCCACCTATCGCTGGCTCGTGATCGCCTCTGCCTTGGGCTATTACTTTTTGCCGGCGTGCGCGCGTTTGGAATGATCTATCTCACCGAGCATTACGGCGTCTCGCGCGGGATCATGAGCGCGCTTGTTGTCGTGGTCGGCATCGGCGCTATCGCTGGCGTCATCCTGGGTGGCAGAATTTCCAATTGGATGCTGAACCGCGGCTGGATCGAGGCGCGCGTGCTGGTGCCGGGCGCGGCCATGCTGCTGGCGACGCTGTTTTTGGGGCCGGCCATCTGGGTGACAACCCGGCGCTTGGCCTGGTGCTGCTCACCTTGGGAACAGCGGCTCCGCCGCAGCCAATCCGCCGATCGATGCCGCGCGACTGGACATTATTCACCCGCGTCTGTGGGGCCGAGCTGAAGCCGGCCGCATGGCGCTGCGGGGCCTCCTGGAAGGTGCGGCACCGCTTGTGTTCGGTGTTGTTTCCGGATGGCTCGGCGGAGGCAATAACGGATTGATGTGGACTTTTCTGATCATGCTGGTCACGATCCTGGCGGCGAGTGCCGTCGCCATCCCGGCACGGCTGACATATCCGCGCGATATCGCCACCGCCAGCGCGTCGGTGGAAAACACTTGAGCTTGAGCAGGGCGCCGTTATTGGGCCTGACCGCAACGGTGGCGCACGCACGCTCATCTGCGGCGGTCGCGCCGTCACGGGAACCCGACGGGCCCCCTGTCGTCAGCACTCGAACAAGATAAAGCTTGTCAGGGCGAACCCGTTTCCCGTAAGAGGTGGTCCGATGGCGGGGCAGAAAGTGCCGGCGGTGTCGCGATTGCCCTGCAGGACATTGCGTTCCGGCGTGCGCGCCAGTTGAATCGAGACAGTTCCACTCGCTTTAGACAAATGCCACCCGCGCTGCCGCATAAAGCGTAACGCAGTTTACGGCTTGCGGCGTTTTGTTGCAGGGTTGCCCGCCGACGGGCTCCTGGGACGCCCGAATGGTTCACGAAACGCGCCTGTTCCCCTTGCTCAACTCCCAATGGAGACGGTTTGTGCCACGACTGCACCCCGCGCCAAGCAACAGCGATCGAACCCGGATTGCCGACGACATCGTCTATCCGTCCGCCATCCCTTTCGTCCTAGTCCATGCGGGCTGTTTCGCGCTGTTTGGATTGATGTGACCTGGAGCGCCATTGCACTTGGGATCGCGCTCTATTGGCTGCGCATCTTTGGCATCGGCGCCGGCTATCATCGCTATTTTTCCGGCCGCGGCGTCTGCCTGGGGCTGGAGAACGCCGAGGACGTGCGGGAGGCGTTCCCGGTGGCCGAGGAGCAGGCGCGAGGCCCGTGGGTGGTCGTCGAGTCGCAGATCACCGGGCGCGACTACCGGTGCCTGATCGTCGACGGTCGGCTCGCAGCGGTCGCGGAGAGGGTGCCGGCCCATGTCATCGGCGACGGCCGGAGCACCATCGAGGAGCTCGTCGACCTGACCAACGCCGACCCTCGGCGAGGGGTCGGCCACGAGAAGGTGCTGACCCGCATCAAGGTGGACGAGGCGGCGCTCGGCCTGCTCGAGAGCCAGGGCTACAAGCTCGGGGACGTGCCGCCGGCGGGTGAGATGGTGAAGCTCACGCTGACGGGCAACATGTCCACCGGGGGGATCTCGATCGACCGCACGTTCGAGGCGCACCCGGAGAACGTCGAGATCGCCGAGGAAGCGGCCCGGATGGTCGGCCTGGACATCGCCGGCATCGACTTCATCTGTCCCGACATCACCGAGCCGGTGCGCGAGACCGGCGGCGCGATCTGCGAGGTGAACGCGGCGCCCGGCTTCCGGATGCACACCCACCCGACGATCGGTGACCCGCAGTTCATCTCCAAGCCCGTGGTCGACATGCTGTTCCCGCCGGGGGCGGCCAGCCGGATCCCGATCGTCGCGGTCACCGGCACCAACGGCAAGACCACCACCGCCCGGATGATCTCGCACATCTTCAAGGGCATGGGCCGCAAGGTGGGGATGACCTCCACCGACGGGGTGGTCATCGACGAGCGGCTCGTGATCCGCTCGGACGCGTCCGGACCGAAGTCCGCCCGGATGGTGCTGCAGAACCCGAGGGTGGACTTCGCGGTCTTCGAGGTGGCCCGGGGCGGCATCCTTCGTGAGGGGCTCGGCTACGAGCGCAACGACGTGGCAGTGGTGCTCAACGTGCAGCCGGACCACCTCGGTCTGCGTGGCATCGACACCGTCGAGCAGCTGGCGGACGTCAAGGCGGTGCTCGTCGAGGCGGTCCCGCGTGACGGCCATGCCGTGCTGAACGCGGACGACCCGCTGGTGCGCGCGATGCGGCGCCGCTGCTCCGGTGACGTCGTGTGGTTCTCGATGGCCGATCCCGGCTCGGACGAGCGGGACCTGATCGACCAGCACTGTCGCCGCGGTGGCAGGGCGCTCGTCCTGGAGCCCAGCGAGCGCGGCGAGATGATCGTCGTACGCCACGGCCGGCGGGAGATGCAGCTGGCCTGGACCCACCTCCTGCCGTCCACCTTCGGCGGGCGGGCGCGGATGAACGTGCAGAACGCGCTCGCGGCCGCAGCAGCGGCTTTCGCGGCCGGGGCGCCGTTGCACGACATCCGGCAGGGGCTGCGGACGTTCAGCACCAGCTACTACCTCTCCCCCGGCCGGCTGAACGAGCTCGACGTCAACGGCGTGCAGGTGATCGTGGACTACTGCCACAACGCCCCGGGCATGAAGATGCTCGGTGACTTCGTCGACCGGGTCGGGGAGAGCCTCGCGAGCACCAGCGAGCTGGGGCGCCCGTCCCGCATCGGGGTGGTCGCCACGGCCGGTGACCGACGCGACGGCGACATCCGGGAGCTCGGCGTGATCGCTGCCCAGCACTTCGACGTCGTGGTGGTCCGCGAGGACCAGTCGCTGCGGCGCCGGCAGCGCGGCGAGACGGCCGCTCTGGTCGCCGAGGGAGTGCGCGCGACGATGGCCGAGGGTGGCCGTTGCAAGCAGCTGGAGGTGGTGCTCGAGGAGATCGCCGCCGTCCGGCACGCGATGGCCCGTGCCAACCCCGGTGACCTGGTGGTCGTGTGCGTCGACCAGCACCCCGCCGTGATGGCCGAGCTCGAGACGTGGTCGAACCGGGCGCAGGCAGGCTCGGGCCCGACCGACGGCTCGGTGGGCGACCCCGACTACGTGCCGGCCGTCCAGGACGCCTGACCGCCGAGCCGGCGGGTCTGGCGGCCCCGGCCTGCGGACGCGCCGACTCGGCAGGGTCTGGGCCTGCGGACGCGCCGACTCGGCAGGGTCTGGGCCTGCGGACGCGCCGACTCGACATGGTCCGGGCCTGCGGACGCGCCGACTCGGCAGGGCCCCGCTCAGCCGCTCTGCGCCACCCGCACCTTCTCGCGGAGCGTCTCGGGCGTGTCGGAGGTGAAGCCCTGGCCGGCGAGCCAGTCGTAGACGCCCTGCCGGTCCTCATGGCACATCACGCCGACCACGTCCCCGGGCTCGGCCTGCCCGACCAGGGCCTCCAGGGCGTCCACCTCGGTGGCGTACGACGGCACGTCGACGACTCCGACCCTCGCGGCCGCGGCTCGGAGCAAGGCGTCGATCTCCTCGGTCGTGCGCCCTCGCAGGTACTTCGTCTTGTGCGCGATCACCACCACGTCCGCGTCCCGAGCACCCGTCTCGCCCAGGCTGTCGATGACGTCGTCCTGCCGGTCGCCCACCGCCCCGAGCGCCAGCAGCAGGCGGGCGCCCCGGCGACGTACGCCGTTCATGATCTCGAGCAGTGCCTCGAGACCGGCCTCGTTGTGGGCGAGGTCCACCACCACACTGACGTCGGACCGGGTGAAGAAGTTCATCCGGCCGGGGTTGTGCTCCGGGTCCGGGCGGAAGGACCGCAGGCCCTCGACGACCGCTGCGCGCGGCAGCCCGACCCCCAGGGCGGCCGAGGCCGCGGCCAGGGCGTTCTCCACGTTGAAGTGCGAGAGGCCGGCGAGCGTCATCGGGATGTCGGCGAGCTCGACCAGCGGGTCAGCGTCGCTGCCGGGGGTCAGCACGCACAGCCAGCCGTCGATGACGGTGGTGGCCCGGCCGCCGGCGGAGAGGGTCTCGCGCACGGCGGGTGAGTCGGGGTCGCGGGAGAACACCCACGGCCTCGCCGCCAGCGACCGCCGCAGGGCGTACACCCGGGGGTCCTCCCCGTTGAGCACCGCCCAGCCGTCCGGGCGGGTGATGCGCGAGACGACACCCTTGACCTCGGCGAGCTGGTCGAGGGTGTCGATGCCGTGCAGACCCAAATGGTCCGCGGAGACGTTGGTGAACACCGACACGTGGTTGTAGGCGACGCCGACCCCCTTGAGCAGGATCCCCCCGCGGGCGGTCTCGGTCACCGCGAGCTGCACCTCCGGACGGGCCAGCACCCGGCCCGCGCCGGACGGGCCGGAGTAGTCCCCTTCCTCCACGAGCTCGCCGTCGACGTAGATGCCGTCCGTGCTGGACCAGCCGACGTGCATCCCGTGCCGCAGGGCGATGTGCGCCACCAGGCGCGACGTGGTGGTCTTGCCGTTGGTGCCGGTGACCGCCACCACGGGGATGCGCGGCCGCAGCGTGGCGGGTCCGGGGCCCGGCTCGGCGTCGCGCACGGTGGCGGCCGCCCGGTCGACGAGGTCCTCGAGGTCCGGGCTCGGCAGCGCGTCGAGGACTGCGGCGACCGCCCTGCCGAGGGCCTCCGCGCGACCCCTGCGGCGCCACGGGTAGGCCACCACCACCTGGTGGACGTCGCTGGTCGGCCGGATCCGGACCCCCAGGCGGGTCGTGCCGGCCTCGCGGGCGACCTGGCGCACCAGCCGCTCCACCGCTCGCGCCGCGAACCGCTGCCGGAAGCCGCTGCCGGGCTTGCCGGGCCTGACCTGCCGCAGCCCGACCCGGGTCGCGAACCGTCGCGCGACGTCGTCGGGAGCCTCGACGAGCTCTGTCAGGTCGAGGGTCAGCTTGACCGCTGCTCGTGGGAAGTACAGGTTCGGGCCTTCGAGGACCCGCAGCTCGAGGAGGGAGGAGGCCATGCGCGCCGGTCTACGCCCCCATCGCGTGGTAGCCGCCGTCGACGTGCACGATCTCCCCCGTGGTGGCCGGGAAGAAGTCGCTGAGCAGGGCTATCACCGCCTTCGCCGTCGGCGTCGTGTCCTTCTCGTCCCAGCCCAGCGGGGAGCGGTCGCTCCACATCGACTCGAGATCCTCGAAGCCCGGGATCGCCTTGGCCGCCAGCGTCTTCAGCGGCCCCGCGGCCACCAGGTTGACCCGCACCCCGTGCGGGCCCAGGTCCCGGGCGAGGTAGCGGGCGGTGGACTCCAGCCCGGCCTTGGCCACCCCCATCCAGTCGTACGCCGGCCAGGCGACGCTCGCGTCGAAGGTCAGCCCGACCAGCGAGCCGCCGCTGGTCATCAGCGGCAGGCACGCCGTGGACAGGGACGCGAAGGAGTACGCCGAGACCTGCACGGCCTGCGCGACGTCCGGCCAGGGCCCGGAGAGGAACTTGCCCCCGAGGAGCGTCTCGGGGTTGCCGTAGGCGATCGAGTGCACGACACCGTCGAGCCCGTCGACGTGCTCGCCGAGCAGACCCGGAAGCCGCTCGAGATGCTCGGGGTCGGTGACGTCGAGCTCGATGACCGGTGCCGGCTGCGGCAGCCGGCCGACGATCCGCTTCGTGATGCCCAGGGCCCGGCCGAAGTTGGACACCACGACGGTGGCACCCTGCTCCTGGGCCACGCGCGCCACCGCGAAGCCGATCGAGCTGTCCATCGTGACGCCCGCGACCAGGATCCGCCTGCCCTCGAGAATGCCCATGTCGTCCTGCTCCTTCGTCGTGAGGTCTTCAGTGGCCCATGCCCAGGCCGCCGTCGACGGGGATCACCGCACCGGTGACGTAGGCCGCCGCGTCGGACCCGAGCCAGCAGACGACCGCGGCGACCTCCTCCACCGAGGCGAACCGCTGCAACGGGATCTGGGCCTGGTACTGGGTCCTGGTCTGCTCGGGCAGTACGTCGGTCATCTCGGTCTCCACGAAGCCGGGTGCCACCACGTTCGCGGTGATCGACCTGCTGCCCAGCTCCCGGGCCAGGGACCTGGCCATGCCGATCAGCCCGGACTTGCTCGCCGCGTAGTTCACCTGTCCCGCGGAGCCGAGCATGCCGACCACGGAGGAGATGAAGATCAGCCGGCCCCGGCGCAACCGCAGCATCCCCTTGGCGGCCCGCTTGGCCACCCGGAAGGAGCCGGTCAGGTTGGTCTCGATCACCGTGGACCAGTCCTCCTCGCTCATCCGGAGGAGCAGCGTGTCCGCGGTGACCCCGGCATTGGCGACCAGCACCTCGACGGGTCCGTGGGCGGCCTCGACCTCGGTGAAGGCGGCGTCGACGGAGACCGGGTCGGTCACGTCGCACCGCACGGCCAGGAAGCCGGCGGGCGGCTCACCGCTGCGATAGGTCACGGCGACCTTGTCGCCGGCCTCGGCGAACGCCTCGGCGATGGCGCGGCCGATGCCCCGGTTGCCGCCCGTCACGAGCACCGATCTGCTCAACGCCGTCCCCCTTTCTTCTCGGAAGGTTCGGTCGGTCAGGAAGGTCTGGTCCGGTGAGGCTCGGTCATCCTCCCGTGCTGCTGGGCTGACGGTAGCGGCTACCCCGCGGTAGGACGGCATCGGCCCGGCGGTGACGCGGTGGACACGTCGGACATGTCACGTCTCGCGCCAGGCGGGGTGCCTCGGTCCGCCTGTGATGCCGAGGCGCCGCGACGTACGGTGGAGACATGGCCAAGAAGCCGGAAGCGGTCCGGATCACCACCGCCAACCGCAGCCACGGGCAGGACATCGCCCTGCGGCAGAGGCGCTACCTGATCTCCATGACCATCCGGACCGTGTGCTTCGTGCTCGCGCTGTTCAGCATGGGGCACTGGTGGCTGTGGGTGTTCGTCGCCGCATCCTTCTTCCTGCCGGCGATCGCGGTCGTGGTGGCCAACTCGAACAGCTCACCCGATCCCGGCGGTCCCGCCTACTTCGACCCGGACCTGGCCACCCGGGCGATCAGCGGTCCGGCAGAGACCCGTCAGCCACCGCGACGCTAGAGCCGTTCTGTGCGGGCCCTCCGGCACGGGAGAAACGGCCCGGAAGGATCTGACACCTTGTTGGATATGACCCGGACCGCGTGCAAGAATCCATGCGGGCGGACTCAGTCTCCCCCGTCTGAGTCCGCTCCCGTACGGCGCCGAACGGCTCCCCCCGTGGTCGTCCGGCGCCGTACCTCCCCTCGGTGCACCGGGTCGCCGGGATGACCGAGGAAGAGCTGCCCGCCGCGCGCGTCTGCTCCGCCAGGGGGTGCCAGGAGCCGGCCACGTGGGTCCTGCTGTGGAACAACCCGAAGCTGCACACCCCGGAGCGGCGGAAGGGATGGCTGGCCTGCGAGGCGCACCGCGGCACGCTGAGCGACTTCCTGTCCGCGAGGCGGTTCCTGCGGTCCGTCGAGCCGGTGAGCGACGAGGGGGCCGGGACGCATCCGGACGAGAGGGGCCAGTAGCGCCAAACGACGCAACCTGGTCCTCGTTTACTTGATACTGGAGGCTGCCCAGGATCCGGAGGATGCATGGCTCGACGCCTCGCTGCGCTGTTCGCCTCGCGCAGCAGCTGGTTCGACCTGGGCGTCTTCGCCGTCGGCCTGCTCATGGTCGGCTACTACGGCCTGGACCTGCTCCGGCTCGGCACGACGTCGAGCTGGGTCTATCTCCTCGCCATCCCCGTCGTCGCGGTGGTCGCCCGGTTCCCCGTGGTGCTGGACCGGCAGGACGGCGGCATCGAGGTCGGGTTCGAGTCCGCGATCTTGATGTTCCTGCTGTGCATGGCGCCCGCGGACGAGGCGTTGGTGCTGTGGGCGGTCAGCGTGCTGGTCAGCCAGGCCACCACAGCGAAGCGGACGATGGCGAAGGTGTTCAACGTGGGGGTCGGGATCCTCGGCGCCGGCGTGGCGGCGGCGGTCTTCACGCAGGTGCGCGGGAACCCGGACCTGGTCGGCATGCCCGGCTTCGCCGAGCGGGAGCTGCTGGCGGTGGCGCTGGCTGCCACCTGCTACTTCATGACCGACTTCGTGCTCTCCGCCCTGTCGGTCGCCATCGAGACGAACACCGGGATCGAGGAGCACCTCCTGCAGCGCGGCACGCTGATGGCGGTCGGCGCCTTCGTGCCGTTCGACTCGCTGGGCTACCTGGGCGCGGTGCTCACCCGCGGGCCCCCCTCGTGGACGCTGATCCTGCTGGCCGTGCCGCTCGGTCTCCTGCTGTTCGCCACCCGGGCCAGCACCCGGGGAGCCGAGAACGCCCGTCGGCTCAGTGTGCTCTTCGATGCGGCGGTCCGAGCCCAGACACTGTCGGACAGCAGACAGGTCGTCGACGCGGTGACCGACGACGTGAGCAAGCTGCTGCGGATCACGACGGTCGAGGTGCGCGCCACCCCACCCACGGCACAGGAGGTAGGGGCCCGGCTGCGCGACGGCCAGCGGGACAGGTGGGTGGTGGCGCCGGGGCGGCTGCGCGCACGATCGACCAAGAAGGCCGACCAGCTGGCGCTCGAGGCGATGGTGGCGGTCGCCTCCGACGCCTTCGACCGGCTCCGGCTGACCGAGGAGATGACCCACCTGGCCCGTCACGACCTGCTCACCAACCTGCCGAACCGGGGACTGCTGCTGGACCGGCTCGAGCACGCCCTGGCGATGTCACGTCGCCGCGGGACGCGTATCGCCTTCCTGTTCGTCGACCTCGACGGCTTCAAGCCGGTCAACGACAGGTTCGGACACGCCGCGGGCGACGCGGTGCTCGTCGACGTGGCTCAGCGGCTCGCCGGCTGCGTGCGGCAGAGCGACACGGTGGCCCGTCTCGGCGGCGACGAGTTCGCCCTCCTGCTCGAGGACGTCAACGCCCCCCAGGTCACGTCGGCGTGCGAGCGCATCCTGGCGTCACTGGGCCAGGGCGCCCAGGTCGCCGGGCACCAGCTGTCCCTGTCGGCGAGCATCGGCGTCTCGTTCGGGGACAGCGGCGAGACCGCCGAGAGCATGCTGCGCAACGCGGACCTGGCGATGTACGAGGCGAAGTCACGGGGCAAGAACCAGTACGTCGACTACGAGCGCGCCATCGGCCGTTCCCGGCTGCAGCGCCTGGAGCTGGTCGAGTCGCTGCGGGCGTCGCTGGCCGTCGGCGACCTGAACCTCGTGTACCAGCCGATCGTGCGGGTCGCGACCGGCCGCATCACCGGCGTGGAGGCCCTCGCCCGGTGGCGTTCGAACGGTGTCGACGTTCCGCCCGACGTGTTCATCAGGGTCGCGGAGGAGACCGGGCTGGTGGTGGCCCTGGGCGATGTGGTGCTCGCCCATGCGGTGCGGGACGCACCGGCGATCGAGGCGGCGGCCGGCGGGGACATCAACGTCTCCGTCAACGTCTCGGCGAAACAGATGCGCGAGCCCGACTTCGTGAGCAAGATCGACGACGTGGTGGCCCGGATGGGGCCGACCCGCCTGGTGCTGGAGATCACCGAGCGCGACAGCATCGCCGACGACAAGGCGTCCCTGGACGCGATGCAGGTGCTCGCGGACCGGGGTGTGCCGTTCGCGATCGACGACTTCGGGATCGGCTTCTCCACCATCGGCTACCTGCAGGAGATGCCGGTGAAGATCATCAAGACCGACCTGTCCTTCTCCGAGGGGATCGACCGTGACGAGCGCTCCTGCGCGCTGCTGTGCTCGATCACCATGATGGGCCAGGCCCTCGGGCTCGACGTGGTCGTCGAGGGCATCGAGCGGGCCAGCCAGCTGGAGCACCTGCGCGACCACGTGCACGCGCCGTACGCCCAGGGCTACCTCATGCACCGGCCCATGCCCCTCGAGCAGCTGCTGCACGTGATCGCGGAGAACCGCGCCGTGGCGGTCGCCGCCCCCCGCTCCTGAGGAGCCTCAGCCGCCGATGGCGGACATCGGCCGGACCGGCTGAAGGAACGAGACGTCGTCGATCCCGTGCCCGGCGCGCTTGCCGAACATGGCGACCCGCCAGCGCTCCGCGATCTCGTCGTCGTCGGCGCCACCGCGCAGCGCCGCCCGCAGGTCACTCTCCTGCCGGGCGAACAGGCAGTTGCGGACCTGCCCGTCGGCCGTCAGCCGGACCCGGTCGCAGTCACCGCAGAACGGCCGGGTGACGGAGGCGATCACACCGACCGTGGCCGGTCCGCCGTTGACGCTGAAGAGCTCCGCGGGCGCGCTGCCGCGGGGCTCCTCCGCGGGCTCGAGCAGGAACTCGGCGTTCAGCGCGGCGAAGATCTCCTCGGCCGTGACCATGTCCTCACGGCTCCACTTGTGCTGGGCGTCGAGGGGCATCTGCTCGATGAACCGCAGCTGGTAGCCACGGGACAGGCACCACCGCAGCAGCTCGGGCGCCTGGTCGTCGTTGACGCCGCGCATCAGGACCGCGTTGACCTTGACCGGTCCCAGCCCGGCGGCGGAGGCGGCCTCCAGCCCGGCGATCACGTCCTCGAGCCGGTCCCGGCGGGTGATGGTGCGGAAGTCCTCGGAGCGCACGGTGTCCAGGCTGACGTTGACCCGGTCCAGCCCGGCTTCGGCCAGCGCCGCGGCGGTGCGGCTGAGGCCGAGCGCGTTCGTGGTGATGGAGGTCTCGGGGCGCGGTCGCAGGGCCGTCGTACGTCGGATGATGTCGGGCAGGCCGCGCCGCAGCAACGGCTCGCCGCCGGTGAACCGCACCTCGCGCACGCCGAGCCTCTCGACGGCGACGGTGATCAGCCGGACCACCTCGTCGTCGGTGAGCACCTCCTCGCCGGGAAGCCAGTCCAGACCCTCCGCCGGCATGCAGTAGGAGCAGCGCAGGTTGCATCGGTCGGTCAGCGACACCCGCAGGTCGGTCGCCACCCGCCCGAATGTGTCGACAAGGGGTCCGGTGCTCACCCACCAAGTCTAGGTGGTGCCCGGGTGCCGCGCTCCTTCCCGGCTCCCATGGTGCCGCGGGAGGGCCACGCGAGGTGGGGTCGGCGGCTCCCCGGGCTAGGCTCGCCGCCGTGAGGTTCATGGTCACCAGACGCTGGGCGCTGTTCGCCGTCACCGTCGTGGTGCTGGCCTACGGGTGCTACCTGCTGGGCCGGTGGCAGTTCCACCGGCTGCACGACCGCGAGCAGTTCAACACGACCACGAGGACCAATCTCGAGGCGACGCCGGCACCGGTCGACGAGGTGCTGAGCCCGGGGCGGGCACCGTCGGTGGACGACGAGTGGCGCCGGGTGACCGCCACCGGCCAGTACCTGGGCGACAGGTCGGTGGTGATCCGCTACCAGACCCGCAACGGCTCGTCGGGGGTGGACATCGTCACGCCGCTGGAGACGGCCGCGCACAGGCTGCTGCTCGTGGACCGAGGGTGGATGCAGACCAACAACGTCGGAGCCGACCAGGTCGACGCCCCGGCGCCGCCGGCCGGTGAGGTGACGGTCGTCGGCTGGGTGCGTCGCGACGCGTCCGGCGACGCGGCCACGGTCACCGACGGCTCCGCCCGCGCCATCTCGAGCACGGAGATCGGCCGGGGACTGGACGGTCCGGTGTACGGCGGCTTCGTGGACGCGCAGAAGGAGACCCCGGCGGCCGGCACCGCCCTGGAGCCCGCCGAGCTCCCCGACCTCGGCAACGGCCCGCACTTCTTCTACGGCCTGCAGTGGTGGTTCTTCGGGGTGCTGGCGGTGGTCGGCTTCTTCTACCTGGCCTACGACGAGCGCCGGAAGCTCCGCAGACCACCTCCGGAGCGGGAGCGCCTACAGCGACCTGAGCATGCCACCGTCGACCGGGAGCATCGCGCCGGTGACGAAGCCCGCAGCGGGTGAGAGCAGGAAGGCCGCGGCCGCACCGAACTCCTCGGGTCGCCCGTAGCGCCGCAGTGCGATGGTCCGGGACACCCGCTCCTTGGCTGCCGCCGCGTCCCCGGTCTGCTCGTCGAGGTAGCGCACCCGCTCGGTCTCCACACGCCCGGGCAGCAGGCCGTTGACCCGGACCCCTCGGGGCCCGAGCTCGTCCGCCAGGTCCTTGGCGACCATGGCCAGACCGGGTCGGAGACCGTTCGAGATGGCCAGTCCGCTGATCGGTGCCTTGACCGAGGACGAGAGCACGAACGCGATGGAGCCGCCCTGCCCGAGCTCGCGGCCGATGTCGCGTCCCAGCCGGAGACCTCCGAGGAACACCGACTCGACGGCCTCCCTCCAGTCCTCGTCGGGGGTGTCCAGCACCGACCCGGCCTTCGGGCCGCCGACGGAGATCAGCGCACCGTCCAGACGGCCGTGCGCCTCGCGGGCCGCCGCGACCAGGACCGCCGGAGTCGCCGGGTCGGCGTTGTCGGCGACCACCCCGGTGGCGGCCGGCCCGAGCGCGGACACGGTGGTGTCGAGGGAGTCCCGGTGGCGTCCGGAGACCACCACCTTCGCGCCGTCGGCGACGAGCGCCTCCGCGGTGGCTCGGCCGAGACCGCCGGAGCCGCCGGTGACGATGAAGACGCGACCCTCCAGTCCGAGATCCATCAGGTCACCCTAGTCGCGACCCTCGTCCTCCCCCGGTCGAGGCGTCCCCGGTGGAGGCGTCCCTGGTCGAGGCGTCCCCGGTCGAGGCGTCAGGCGGTGCGGACGGCGAACTGGGTCTCGTAGAGGTCCGCGTAGAGGCCGCCCTCGGCCAGCAGCTCCTGGTGGCTCCCGGACTGCACCACGCGACCGTCGTCGACGACCAGGATGAGGTCGGCGTTGCGGACGGTGGAGAGCCGGTGGGCGATCACCAGCGACGTGCGTCCCTCGAGTGCCTGGTCCAGGGCCCGTTGCACGGCGACCTCGGACTCGGAGTCCAGGTGGGCGGTGGCCTCGTCGAGCACCACGATGGAGGGGGCCTTGAGCAGCAGCCGGGCGATGGCGAGCCGCTGCCGCTCGCCCCCCGAGAGCCGGTAGCCGCGGTCCCCGACGACGGTGTCGAGACCGTCGGGAAGGGTGCGCACCAGGGTGCCGATCTGGGCGGCGTCCAGGGCCTGCCAGATCTGCTCGTCGATGGCCCCGGGGCGGGCGTACTGGAGGTTCGCCCGGATCGTGTCGTGGAACATGTGGGCGTCCTGGGTGACGTAGCCGACCGCGTCCTCCAGCGACTGCAGGGTCACGTGGCGGACGTCGTGGCCGTCCACGCGAACCGCTCCGGACGTGACGTCGTACAACCGGGCCACCAGGTGCGTGATGGTGGTCTTGCCGGCACCGGAGGGGCCGACCAGGGCGACCATCTGCCCGGGCAGAGCGGTGAAGGTCACGTCGTTGAGGACCATGCCGTTGTCACGGGACTCCGCGCGGGCGACCGTCTCCAGGCTGGCCAGTGACACCTCGTCGGCCCGCGGGTAGCGGAAGGCCACGTGGTCGAACTCGACCCTGGCGGCGGTCGGCGGGAGGACCACGGCGTCCGGGTCCTCGTTGATCATGGAGGGCAGGTCGAGCACCTCGAAGACCCGTTCGAAGCTCACCAGGGCCGTCATCACGTCGATGCGCACGTTGGAGAGCCCTTGCAGCGGGCCGAGGAGCCGCAGCAGCAGCGTCGCCAGCGCCAGCAGCGTCCCGATGGTCAGCGTCCGGTCGATGACCAGGGTGCCGCCCACGCCGTACACCAGTGCGGTGGCCAGCGCCGGGATCAGCATCAGGGTGGCGCTGAACACCCGGGTGATCAGCGCGATGCGGATCCCCAGGTCCCGGACGAGCCCGGCCTTCGCACCGAACTGGGCGTCCTCCTCGGCCCGGCGGCCGAACAGCTTGAGCAGCATGGCGCCACCGACGTTGAAGCGCTCGGTCATCGAGTTGCCGAGGTCGGCGTTGCCCTGCATCTGGTCCCGTGTCAGGCCGGCCAGCTGCCGCCCGACCCACCGGGAGGCGACCAGGAGCAGGGGGAAGGTCAGCAGGCACAGCAGGGTGACCTGCCAGCTCAGGGCGATCATGGCGACGCCGACGACGACCACGCTGATCAGGTTGGAGACGGTGCTCGAGAGCACCGAGGTGAACGCCCGCTGCGCACCGATCACGTCGTTGTTGAGCCGGGACACGAGAGCGCCGGTCTGGGTGCGGGTGAAGAAGGCCAGGGACATCCGTTGCACGTGCGCGAAGACGCTCGTGCGGAGGTCGTAGATCAGACCCTCGCCGATCCGCGAGGACAGCCAGCCCATCCCCAGCGCCAACGCGGCGTCCACGACGGCCACGCCGGCGACGGCCAGCGACAGGAGCACGACGAGCCGGGTGTCTCCCTTGAGGATCCCGTCGTCGACGATGTGCTTGACGAGCAGCGGTGTGACGACGACGAGCGCCGCGTCCAGGATCGTCAGGACGAGGAACACGCTGATCGAGGGCCGGTGCGGCTTCGCGAAGCCGACGACCCGCTTGACGGTCTCCCGGCTGACCTTCTGGTCGGCGATGCTCCGATCGGTGCGCATGTGCCGCCAGACCGGTCCCATGCCCGATGCCATGGACATCTGCCCACCTCCCCAACGTCCGCCGGCCGGTGCGTCGTCGTCCGGCCATGTCCCTTCGTGCTGCCTGTGCCGTGCTGCCTGTGCTGCCTGTGCTGTGCGTGCTGCCGGCTGTGCTACCTGTGCTGCGTGTGTGCGGCCAGGTCCCGGAAGCGGCGGACCTGGGCCTCTCGCTCGGCGCGCCGCTGGTGCTCGAGGTCGAGCTGCGACGCGCTCTGCAGCAGGGCCTTGGTCTCGCTGACCGCGCCGTGCAAGGGCGCTCTCACTGCCGTGACCAGGTCGGCCACCGCTTGGTCGAGCTGCTCGGGCGCTACGACGTTCGTCGCCAGCCCGATCTCACGCGCCTCGTCGGCCCGCACCCACCGGGTGGTGGCGCAGATCTCCATGGCGCGCGAGTAGCCAACAAGGTCGACGAGCGGTTTTGTTCCCGTGAGGTCGGGGACCAGGCCGAGCAGCGGCTCCCGCATCGAGAAGCAGGCGTCGGTGGCCAGCACGCGCAGGTCGCACGCCAGCGCGAGCTGGAAGCCCGCGCCGACCGCGGCACCACGGACGGCGGCGATGCTGACCAGGTGCGGGCGGCGCAGCCAGGTGAACGCCTCCTGCCAGGTCGCGATGCCGGCACCGAGCTCCTCGTCGGACTGGTCGAGCAGAGCCAGCAGGGACGGCTCCGAGCCGTTCCCGTCCGGCTCGAGCATCCTGCGGTCCAGGCCCGAGGAGAAGGTGTCACCGGCCCCCCGGACCACCACGACCCGCATCTCCGGACCCAGCGAGTCGCCGACGGCGCGCAGCGCGACCCAGGTGGCGGGGGTCTGCGAGTTCTTGCTGCCCGGACGGTCCAGCGTGATCGTCGCGACCGGTCCGTCGACCTCGACCCGCAGGCCGCCGGCCGTCAGGAGGGCGTCGTCGATGTGCATGCCGGGCAGCCTAGTGCGGCGCTCCGACAGCGGCCCGCGGGTTGCTGCGTGCCGACGGCACGGAATCAGGCGAGCGCCACCAGCTCGGCGTAGTCGGTGTTCCAGTGGTCCTCGACGCCGTCGGGGAGGATCAGCACCCGGTCCGGCTCGAGGGCCGCCACCGCGCCCTCGTCGTGGGTGACCAGGATGATGGCGCCCTCGTAGCTGCGGATCGCGCCCAGCACCTCCTCGCGGGAGGCCGGGTCCAGGTTGTTCGTGGGCTCGTCGAGCAGCAGCACGTTCGCGCTGGAGACCACCAGGATCGCCAGCGCCAGCCGGGTCTTCTCGCCACCGGAGAGCACGGAGGCCGGCTTGGTCGCGTCGTCCCCGCTGAACAGGAACGACCCGAGCACGCTGCGGGACTCGGTGTCGGTGAGCTGTGGCGCGGCATGCCGCATGTTCCCCAGGACGGTCAGGCCGGTGTCCAGGGTCTCGTGCTCCTGCGCGTAGTAGCCCAGCTTGAGACCGTGCCCGGGCCGCACCACGCCGGTGTCCGGCTCGTCGACCCCGCCCAGGATCCGCAGCAGGGTGGTCTTCCCGGCGCCGTTCAGGCCGAGGACCACCACCCGGCTGCCCTTGTCGACGGCCAGGTCCACGTCGGTGAACACCTCGAGCGACCCGTAGGACTTCGACAGCTCGGCGGCCGTGAGCGGCGTCTTGCCGCACGGTGCGGGAGCGGGGAACTTGATCCTGGCGACCCGGTCCGCCCGACGCTCGCCCTCCAGCCCGGCCATCATCTTCTCGGCGCGCTTCAGCATCGACTGCGCGGCCTGCGCCTTGGTCGCCTTGGCGCGCATCTTGTTGGCCTGGTCGGTCAGCGTCCGGGCCTTGTTCTCGGCGTTCATCCGCTCACGCTTGCGGCGCTTCTCGTCGGTCTCTCGCTGCTTGAGGTACGTCGCCCAGCCCATGTTGTACAGGTCGATCTCGGCCCGGTTCGCGTCCAGGTGCAGCACCTTGTTGACGCACGCGTCGAGGAGGGCCACGTCGTGGCTGATCACGACCAGCCCGCCCTTGAAGGACCGCAGGAACTCCCGCAGCCAGCCGATCGAGTCGGCATCGAGGTGGTTGGTCGGCTCGTCGAGCAGCAGCGTCTCGGCGCCGGAGAACAGGATGCGCGCCAGCTCGACGCGCCGGCGCTGACCACCCGAGAGGGTGCTGAGCGGCTGCCCGAGCGTGCGGTCGGCGATGTTGAGGCTGGACGCGATCTGCCGGGCCTCCGCCTCCGCGGCGTAGCCCCCGCCGGCGTGCAGGGCCGCGTCGGCTCTCTCGTAGCGGCGCATCCCCTGGTCCTGCACCGTCGGGTCGGCGGAGGCCATCTCCTGCTCCGCCTCGCGCAGCCGTCGTACGACGTCGTCGAGCCCCCGCGCGGACAGGATGCGGTGCAGTGCGAGCACCTCCGGGTCCCCGGTGCGCGGGTCCTGGGGCAGGTAGCCGACGCTGCCGGTCCGGGTCACCGAGCCGGAGGCGGGCAGTGCCTCACCGGCCAGGATGCGGGTCAGTGTGGTCTTGCCCGCACCGTTGCGGCCGACGAGGCCGACCTTGTCGCCGGGCGCGACACGGAACGACACGTCGTCCATGAGCAGGCGCGCGCCGGCACGGACCTGGAGATGGTGGGCGGTGATCACGGGAGCTTCAACCTCGACGAGCTGGGGAACATGTCGGACGCGGAGCGGCGTCCGGACTCAGTCGGTGGCGCACCTCATGTGACCAGTCTACGCAACCGCGGGCAGACCCGGTGAATCCGCTCGACCCCCGAGCCCCTCGAGGCCCGGGACCCGTTCTCCGCCGCGCGGCCCTAGACTCCCCGGCATGCCGGCCCGCCGCTCCACCTCCCGCGACCTCGCCCTGATCGCGACCTTCACCGGGGTGGTCGCCGCCCTCGGGCTGGTGCCGGCGTTCCTCCCACCCGGCTTCACGGTGCCGATCACCGCCCAGTCGCTGGGCGTGATGCTCGCCGGGGCCGTGATCGGGGCCCGGCGCGGGTTCCTCTCCCTGGCGCTCCTGCTGGTGCTGGTGGCGGTCGGGCTGCCGCTGCTGGCCGGCCCCCGCGGTGGCCTCGGCGTGTTCGCGGGCCCGTCGGTCGGCTTCCTGGTCGGCTACCCGGTCGCGGCGTACGTCGTCGGCTGGCTGACCGAGCGCGGCGGGTCGACGTACCGCGTGAGCTGGGGCCTGGTCGCCAACACGATCGGCGGCATCGTGGTGCTCTACGCCCTCGGGGTCGTCGGGATGGCCGCCCGCACCGGTCTGTCGGTCCAGGCCGCACTGGTCGCGACGTGGGTCTACCTGCCCGGAGACGTGGTCAAGGTGGTCGTGGCAGCCGTGGTCGCGCGCGGCGTGCACGCGGCCTACCCCGGCCTGCTCGGCGGGACGCGACGCCGGACCTCGGAGAGCACTGCTGTCTGAGCGCCCCCGCCGGACCCGGACCGTCGCCGGCTTCCTGGCCGCGGAGGCGGACGGGGTCCCCGTCGCCCTGCCCAGCTCCGGCACCTCGGGCGAGCCCCGCTGGGTCGTGCGGACGACGCGGTCCTGGACGTCCTCGTTCCCGGTCGTCTCCGACCTGACCGGTCTCACCGCCGCCTCGCGGGTGTGGGTCCCCGGTCCCACCAGCGCCACGATGAACCTCTTCGCCGCGGTCCACGCCACAGTGGTGGCCGCGGAGCTCGTCGACGACCCGGCCACGGCCACGCACGCGCACCTCACCCCCTCGGCCCTGCTGCAGGCCCTCGACCAGGGTGTTCCGCTCTCCGGGACCACCGTCGTGGTCGCCGGGGACCGGCTGCCGGAGGCGCTGCGCGACCGGGCGGTCGCCGCCGGCGCCCGGGTGCACCACTACTACGGAGCCGCCGAGCTGTCCTTCGTCGCCTGGGGCGCTCACGCCGAGGACCTCCGGGCGTTCCCGGGCGCAGAGGTGACGGTCCGCACCGGTGAGATCTGGGTGCGCTCGCCGTACCTCGCCCGGGGGTACGACGGCCCGCCCGGCGCCCTGCGCACGACGCCGGACGGGTTCGCGACGGTCGGCGACACCGGCACCCTGGCGGGCGGACGACTGACCGTCACCGGGCGACCCGGCTCCGTCACGGTCGGCGGCAGCACCGTCGTCCTGGCCGAGGTCGAGGCCGTCCTGGCCCGGCACGCGAGCGGGCAGGTCTGCGTCGTCGGCGTCCCGCACGGCACCTGGGGGACCGTGGTGGCTGCCGTCCTGACCTCGCCCGACGACCGGGACGCGCTCCGGGCGGTGGCCCGCGGGGACCTGACCGGAGCCGCCCGCCCGCGGCTGTGGTTCCGGCTCGACGGGCTGCCCGAGACGGCCGCGGGCAAGGTGGACCGCGACGCCGTGGTCTCACTGGTGTCCGGAGACCGTGGGCGCGCGCGACGGCTGGTCTAGCGTTCATCGGGTGACGTCCTCCCGCATCCCCGGCTCGACGAGCGGCGCGTCCGAGGCGCCGGTGGTCGTGGCGGCGCTGCGCACGCCGATCGGCACCGCCGGTGGTGCGCTGGCCGGCGTCTCGGCGGCGGACCTCGCGGCGCCGGTGCTCGCGGCCCTGGCCGCCGCGCTCCCCGGGGAGCAGCTGCTCGACGTGGTGCTCGGCAACTGCATGGGTCCGGGTGGGAACCTCGCCCGCGTCGCAGCACTGACGGCGGGCCTGCCGGTCGACGTACCGGCCCTGACCGTGGACCGCCAGTGCGGGTCCGGGCTGGCCGCCGTCGACGTGGCCGCGGCGCTGCTGCGCGGGTCCGAGGGGGTGCTGCTCGCCGGCGGCGTCGAGTCGGCCTCCACCGCGCCGCTGCGGTTCTGGCCGGGCGAACCGCCGGTGCGCTACGAGCGGGCGCCGTTCGCGCCAGCGACGGTGGGCGACCCCGACATGGGCGCGGCTGCCGACGTGCTCGCCGAGAAGGCCGGCGTCTCCCGGACCCGGCAGGACGCCTACGCCGCGCGCTCCCACGCGCTCGCCGTCGCGACCCGGGACGCGGGCGGTTTCGACGCCGAGCTGGTGGCGCTGCCCGGGCTGCTCCGCGACCAGCGGCCGCGCGCCGGACTGGGGGTCGAGCGGCTCGGCCGGCTCCGGCCGGCCTTCCGCAGCGCGGCCGAGGGCGGCACGGTGACGGCGGGGAACGCGTGCGGGGTCAACGACGGAGCCGCCGCGGTGGCCCTGGTGGACGCCCGGACGCACCGGCGGCTCGACGCGCCGGGCCTGCGGGTGCTCTCGGTCGCCACCGCCGGGGTGGATCCCCACCTGCCGGGCCTGGGCGTGGTCCCGGCCACCGAGCAGGCGCTGGCCGCGGCCGGGCTGACCATGGACGACCTCGACGTCATCGAGGTCAACGAGGCGTTCGCCGGGCAGGTGCTCGCCTGCTGTGACGCCCTGTTCCTGGACCCGGACCGGGTGTGCGTCGAGGGCGGCGCGCTGGCGCTGGGCCACCCGTGGGGCGCCTCCGGGGCGGTTCTCCTGGTGCGGCTGTTCTCCCAGCTGGTGCGCGCCGAGACGGGCCGCTACGGTCTCGCCGCCGTCGCGGTCGGCGGCGGCCAGGGCGTCGCCATGGTGGTCGAGCGATGCCGCTGATCGAGGCGGTCGGGGTCAGCCACCGCTACGGCGAGCGCACGGTCCTGTCCGACGTCGACGTCCGGCTCACCGAGCAGCGCGTCGGCATCGTCGGTGCCAACGGCTCGGGCAAGTCCACGTTCGCGCGGCTGCTGAACGGGCTGGTCCTCCCGACAGCTGGCAGGGTCAGCGTCGACGGCCTGGACACCCGGTCGCAGGGCCGCGACGTGCGCCGCAGGGTCGGCTTCTGCTTCACCGACCCGGACGCGCAGATCGTGATGCCGACCGTGGCCGAGGACGTCGCGTTCGGCCTTCGGCGCCGGGGGATGAGCAAGGCCGACGCCCGGGCGCGCGTCGAGGAGACCCTGGAGGCCTACGGCCTGGCCGGGCACGGCGACCACCCGGCGCACCTGCTCTCGGGCGGCCAGAAGCAGATGCTCGCGCTGGCCTCGGTGCTGGTGATGGAGCCGGCCGTGCTGGTGATGGACGAGCCGACCACCCTGCTCGACCTGCGCAACGCCTCGCTGGTCGCCCGGGTGGTGGCCGCGCTGCCGCAGCAGGTGCTGCTGGTGACCCACCACCTCGACCTCCTCGACGGCTTCGACCGGGTGCTGGTCTTCGACGAGGGCCGGCTGGTGCTCGACGACGAGCCGGCCACGGCGGTGCGGCACTACCGCAGGCTGATGGGGACGAGGACGGCATGAGCCCGCTGGGTCTGTACGTGCCCGGCACCTCGGTGCTGCACCGTCTGCCGGCCGGTGTGAAGCTGCTGACCGTGCTGGTCCTCGGTGTCGGCTCGGTGCTGCTGGACCGGCCGTGGCAGGTCGGGGCGGCGCTGGTGGCCGTGCTCCTCGGGTACGCCGCCGCCGGCCTGCCCGCGCAGGTGGTCGTCCGCCAGCTGCGGCCCCTCGTGTGGCTGCTCGCCTTCACCGCCGCCTTCCACGTCCTGGTGAACGGCTGGCAGCGGTCCGTCGTGGTGGTCGGGGTGCTCGCGGCGCTCGTGCTCCTCGCGTCCCTGGTCACCCTCACCACGCGTACGACGGACCTGGTGGACGCCGTGGTCGCAGGCTGCCGGCCGCTGCGGCTGGTCCGGGTCGACCCGGAGCGGATCGGGCTGGTGATCGCCCTGGGGATCCGCTGCGTCCCGGTCGTCATCGGCCTGGCCGAGGAGGTCCGCGACGCGCAGCGCGCCCGGGGCCTCGGTGCGAGCCCGCGCGCGTTCGCCGTACCCCTGCTGGTGCGGTCGCTGCGGCACGCGGACGCCCTGGGCGAGGCGCTCACGGCGCGGGGCCTCGACGACTGACCGCTCAGCGCGACGCCCCGACCACCATGCCCACCACCATGGTGGCGTCCAGGTCGTCGTCGGTGACCACCCGGGGCGCCAGGCCATGGTCGGCGAAGACCCGGGAGAGGACCGGGGCCTGGGCCCGGCTGGTCTCGACGATGAGCGAGCCACCCGGTCGGAGCCAGGCCGCGGCGCCGGCGGTCACCCGGCGGGCGACGTCCAGCCCGTCCGGTCCGCCGTCCAGCGCCAGGGCCGGCTCGTGGTCCCGGGCCTCGGGGGGCATCCCCGCGATCGCGCCGGTCGGGACGTAGGGGGTGTTCACCGTCAGCACGTCCACCCGCCCCCGCAGGTCCACCGGTAGGGCGCCGTACAGGTCGCCCTGGTGGACCCGGTCGCCAGGGAGGTTGCGGCGGGCGCAGGCGACGGCCGCCGGGTCGATGTCCGCGGCGTGCACGTCGAGCCCGCCGAGGCCCTGCCGGAGCGCGGCCGCCACGGCTCCGCAGCCACAGCACAGGTCCACGGCGACGGGTGCCCGGCTGTGCCGGAGCAGCGCCAGCGCCTGCCGCACCATCAGCCCGGTCCGCCGACGCGGCACGAAGACGCCGGGCTCGACGACCAGCCGCAGGCCGCAGAACTCCACCCAGCCCAGGACCTGCTCGAGCGGCTCCCCCGCGACCCGGCGGGCCACCATCGCCGTGAGCTCGTCGGGTGGGACCGCAGCACCGAGGAGCAGCACCGCCTCGTCCTCGGCGAACACGCACCCTGCCGCCCGCAGGCGAGCCACCAGCTCGTCCCGCGCCGGCCGCCTTCTTGACACCGGACGTGACACCCCGCGACAGTAACGCGGTTGTCTGGTGCAGAAACGGTAGACATAGCCACGTGCGGGGTAGGACCCCTCACGACCACTCAGCCCTTCGAGGCGGATGCGAGGACGCGATGACCGGACCCACCCAGCTCCAGAAGGGCCTCAAGCAACGGCACCTGACGATGATCGCGATCGGAGGTGTCATCGGGGCGGGCCTGTTCGTCGGGTCCGGCGTGGTGATCAAGGAGACGGGTCCGGCCGCCTTCCTCAGCTATCTCATCACCGGCGTGCTGATCGTGCTGGTGATGCGGATGCTCGGCGAGATGGCCACCGCCAACCCCTCGACCGGCTCCTTCGCCGACTACGCCCGCAAGGCACTGGGCGGCTGGGCCGGCTTCTCGGTCGCCTGGCTGTACTGGTACTTCTGGGTGATCGTGGTCGGCTTCGAGGCGGTGGCCGGGGCCAAGATCCTCACGTTCTGGTTCGACGCGCCGCTGTGGCTCCTCTCCCTCGTGCTGATGACGCTGATGACGGGGACGAACCTGATCTCCGTCGGCTCCTACGGCGAGTTCGAGTACTGGTTCGCCGGCATCAAGGTCTTCGCGATCATGGCCTTCCTGGTGCTCGGCACGCTCTTCGTCATCGGCCTGTGGCCCAACAAGGGCTTCGACGTCAGCGGGCTCGGCGGCCCGGGTGGCTTCCTGCCGAACGGCGTCGGCGCGATCTTCTCCAGCATCGTGGTCGTGGTGTTCTCGATGGTCGGGGCCGAGATCGCCACGGTGGCCGCTGCGGAGTCCCACGACCCCGAGAAGGCGATCGCCAAGGCGACGCAGTCGGTGATCTTCCGGGTCGCGACCTTCTTCGTCGGGTCGATGATCCTGCTGGTCTGCATCGTCCCCTGGAACGACAGCGAGCTCGGCGCGTCGCCGTACGTCGCCGCCTTCAAGGCGATGGGGATCCCCGGCGCCGACCAGATCATGAACGCGGTCGTGCTCACCGCGGTGCTGTCCTGCCTCAACTCCGGGCTCTACACCGCCTCCCGGATGCTGTTCGTGCTCGCCGCCCGCCGGGAGGCGCCGATGCGGCTGATCACCGTCAACTCCCGTGGCGTCCCGGTGTGGGCGATCCTGTCCTCCACGGTGATCGGCTTCCTCAGCGTGATCGCCGCCTACGTCTCGCCGGACACCGTGTTCCTGCTGCTGCTGAACTCCTCCGGCGCGGTGATCCTCTTCGTCTACCTGCTGATCGCCATCTCGCAGTTCGTGCTCCGGAGGCAGACCCCGGACGAGGACCTCAAGATCAAGATGTGGTTCTTCCCGGTGCTGACCATCCTCGCCGCCGCCGGCATCGTCGCGGTGCTGGTGCAGATGCTGCTGACCGACAGCACCCGCTCGCAGCTGCTGCTCAGCCTGCTGTCCTGGGCCATCGTGCTGGCGCTCTACTTCGTCACCCGTGCGCGGGGCGGCTCGGTGAGCGTCGAGGAGCTGGAGGCGCGCTCCGACGGTGGTCCCGTGCGCCGCGTCCTCGTGCTCGCCAACCAGACCATGGGCGAGAGCGAGCTGCACGACGCCCTGAACGAGCTGGAGGGCAGCGAGCAGGCGGAGTACTTCGTCGTCGTACCGGCCAACCCCGTGGACACCGGGCAGGCCGACCTCGAGGGGGCCGCGTTCGTCTGGCAGGCCACCACCGAGGCCGCCCAGCAGCGGCTCGACCAGACCCTCGCCGACCTCGGCTCCCTCGGGCTGACCGTCGGCGGCGAGCTCGGTGACTACCGGCCGCCGGTCGCCCTGGACAAGGCGATGCGCGAGTTCCGGCCCGACCACGTGGTGATCTCCACCCAGCCCGAGGACCGGTCGACCTGGCTGCGACACGGTGTGGTCGACGACGCCCGCGAGAAGTACGACGTGCCGGTGCAGCACGTGGTCGTGCACGCCCCCGTGCCGCAGCCGTGACCGGCGGACCGGCGGAGGTCCACCTGCCCGACCTCCAGGCGACGCTGACCAGCGGCGCACGGATGCCGCTGCTCGGCTTCGGCACCTGGCAGATCAAGGGCCAGCAGGCCGTCGAGGCGACAGCCGCCGCGCTGGACGCGGGATACCGGCACCTGGACACGGCCACGATGTACGGCAACGAAGGTGAGGTCGGGCAGGCCCTTCGGGAGAGCGGTGTCGACCGCGACGACGTGTTCGTGACCACGAAGTGCCCACCGGACCGGGCCGGCAGGGAGCTCGAGACCCTGCGCAGCAGCCTCGAGCTGCTGGGCACCGACCACGTCGACCTGTGGCTCGTGCACTGGCCGGCCGGCGACGGCGTCGACGTGGACATCTGGCGGGCGTTCACGCAGGCCCAGGATTCGGGCCTCGCCCGCGACATCGGGGTCAGCAACTTCGGGGTGGACCTGCTCGACGAGGTCACGTCGGTGACCGGCACGTCGCCCGCGGTCAACCAGGTGAGATGGAGCCCGCTGCTCTTCGACGCCACCGTGCTGGAGGAGCACCGCAGCCGCGGCGTCACCCTCGAGGGCTACAGCGCCCTGCGCGGCGGCACGCTGACGGACGCGACGATCTCCGGCATCGCCGAGAGGCTGGGGCGCACACCGGCGCAGGTGGTCGTCCGGTGGCACCTGCAGCACGGCGTCGTGGTGATCCCGAAGTCGCGCCAGCCCGAGCGGATCCGGTCGAACGCCGACGTCGGGGGCTTCGAGCTGTCCGAGGAGGACATGGCCGCACTCGACTCGCTGGGGAAGCGGTCGTGAACGACCGGGGCGCTCGGCTGACCGTCGTGGCGCTCCTGGCCTTCCTCGCAGCCGTGGTCACCGCCACCGTGGCGTCGCTGCTCGCGCGTCGACACCGGTCCGCCCCGGCCCTGCCACTGCGCCGCCCAGGCTCCGCTCCCGGCGGGCCCGGCGATCCCGGGGCGGACGCCCGGGCCGAGGACGAGGAGGAGCTGACCGACCGCCCCGTTCCCCGGTCCGTTGCCGCCCTGTCCACGCCGCCGCACTTCGAGCAGGAATCCGACGAGCCGGACCAGCCCGGCCCGCGGAGGCCCCCTGACCCCTGCTGTTCACCAGGAGATGCAGGACGATGGGAGAGGAGGAGCACCACATGCGCAGGATCGTGACCACCACGTGGGTGAGCCTCGACGGCTTCATCGCCGGTCCCAACAACGAGATGGACTGGGTGGGGCGCTACTACGACCAGACGATGGGCGACTACGAGACCGCGCTCGTGCAGGGCGCCGACACCCTGCTGCTCGGGCGCACCACCTACGACAGCTTCGCCGGCTCCTGGCCCACGGTCCCCGAACGGGAAGACGTGCCCGACGCCGAGAAGGCCTACGCGCGGCTGCTCAACTCGATGCGGAAGGTCGTCGTCTCCTCGAGCCTCGTCGACCCCCCGTGGGAGCACACGGACGTGCTGAGCGACGTACGACGCGACGAGATCGACCAGCTCAAACGGGAGGCCGGACGCGACATCGTCGTCTACGGCAGCGCCAGCCTGGTCCGGCAGCTGACCGACCTCGGCCTCGTCGACGAGTACCACCTGCTCGTGCACCCGGTCGTGCTGGGCGAGGGCAAGCCGCTGTTCGCCGGCGTCAGCGGCAGCACCGACCTGGCGCTGGAGAGCGCCACCCCGCTCCCCTCCGGGGTGGTGAAGATGGTCTACCGGCTGGCAACCCTCGGTTGACCGTCCGAGCCGTCGGACCCGTTCGGCGGGTCGGACACGGTCACCGCGACCGAACATCCGTCGCGCACCGCCTGGTCGAGCACCCCACGCCGAGGGTCGGGTACGGCGAGCCACGGCTCGATCCGAACAGCGGCGACGGCTCTCAGTCGGGGGTCCTGGAGCACCTGGTCCACCGCGGTGCGGTCGCCTCCGCACACCAGCGCGGCCACCTCTCCGGACAGGATCCGGGCAGCATGTCCGGCAGCCGCCTCGTAGGCCTGCCGGGCCTGGTTGTCCCGCCGCCGAGCGAACCGCTGCTGGCTCTGCCCGCCGGCCTTCGTGCGGCCCTGGACGTGACGCCGGCCGACCTTGGACTCGAGCACGCGTTCTCCCGCCACGGTCGCGACGGCGAAGCCACCCTTGCGCACCAGCAGGACGCCCCACCGGCCCGGCACGACGACCGACGCGGCGAGACCGGCCGGGGTGGCGGGCCCGTCGTACGCACGAGCGAAGGGCAGCCGGGCAACGACCGCCGCTCCGTCGGCGGCGGAGGCGTGCAGGCCGTCGGCCGCGGCGAGGAACGTCGTGTCCCCGTGACCCGCCGAGAAGTTCGCGAACCAGCGGGCCACCCGCTCTCGCGGGACGAGCACCGTCCGCTGGGAGCTCATGGCCGGGTCAGGGGTCAGACGTTGAAGCCGAGCGCCCGCAGCATCTCGCGGCCGTCGTCGGTGATCTTGTCCGGGCCCCACGGCGGCATCCAGACCCAGTTGATCGTGACGTCGTTGACGATGCCCTCGAGTGCCTGGTTGGTCTGGTCGGTGATCACGTCGGTCAGCGGGCAGGCCGCGGACGTCAGGGTCATGTCGAGCACCACGTTGCTGCCCTCGTCGAGGTGCACGTCGTAGACCAGGCCGAGGTCGACGACGTTGATCCCCAGCTCGGGGTCCACGACGTCCTTCATCGCCTCGGTGACCTCCTCCTCGGTCACCGTCGCCTGGGCACCGGAGCCGGCGCCGGCGGCGGACACCTCGACCTCGGGCAGGTCGCTGTGGTCGGGGGTGTGGGTCTCGTTGACGGTCATCGGCTCTCCTCGGTGTGGGTCTCGACCGGCTGCTCGGAGCCGGCGACGATCTGGGCGGTCGCGTCCTTCCAGGCCATCCAGGACAGCAGCGCGCACTTGACGCGCGCCGGGAACTTCGCGACGCCGGCGAACGCGATGGCGTCCTCCAGGACGTCCTCGTCCGGCTCGACCGCTCCCCTGCCCTGCATCAGGGTCAGGAAGCTCTCGTGCACGGCGAGCGCGTCGCTCAGCGACCTGCCGATCACCAGGTCGGTCATCACCGACGCGGCGGCCTGGCTGATCGAGCAGCCCTCCGCGTCGTACGACACGTCCTCGACGACGGCGTCGGCTCCGGCACCGGACAGGTGCACGCGCAGGGTGACCTCGTCACCGCACGTCGGGTTGACGTGGTGCACCTCGGCCTCGAACGGGTCCCGCAGGCCCGCGTGGTGCGGGTTCTTGTAGTGGTCCAGGATGATCTCCTGGTACAGCGAGTCCAGGTCCATGGCGCTCAGCCCACCCTGAAGTACTTCTTGGTGTACTCCAACCCCTCGACCAGGGCGTCGATCTCGCCCGGTGTGGTGTACAGGTAGGACGACATCCGGGTCGAGCTCTGCACCCCGAACCTCTTGTGCGCCGGCTTCGCGCAGTGGTGCCCGGCGCGTACGGCGATCCCGCGGCTGTCCAGCACCTGGCTCACGTCGTGGGGATGGATGCCGTCGATCTCGAAGGAGATGGCACCGCCACGCTGCTCGGCCCGCTGCGGCCCGAGGACCCTCAGCCCGCCGACCGTGGCCAGCCCCTCCAGCGCGTAGCGGGTGATGGCCTCCTCGTGCGCACGCACGTCGTCCATGCCGATGGCTGCGAGGTAGTCCACCGCGGCACCGAGTCCGACGGCCTCGACGATCGGTGGCGTGCCGGCCTCGAACCGGTGCGGGATCCCGGCGTACGTCGAGCGCTCCATCGACACGGTCGCGATCATCTCGCCACCCCCCAGGAACGGCGGGAGCTGCTCGAGGACCTCGCGACGTCCCCACAGCACGCCGATGCCGGTGGGGCCGGTGACCTTGTGGCCGGTGAACACGAGGAAGTCGGGCCTGGAGTCGGCGTCCATGCGGTTGATGTCGACGGGCATCTGCGGGACGGCCTGGGCGGCGTCCACGAGGACCAGTGCGCCGACCTCGTGGGCCCGCCGGGCGATCTCGGCGACGGGGTTGACGGTGCCGAGCATGTTCGAGACCCAGGTGAGGGAGACGACCTTCGTGCGCTCGTTGATCAGCTCGTCGATGTCGGAGAGGTCGAGCTGGCCGTCGTCGGTGATCCCGAACCAGCGCAGCCGGGCGCCGGTGCGCTCGGTGAGCAGCTGCCACGGGACGATGTTGGAGTGGTGCTCCATCTCGGTGATCAGCACCTCGTCACCCTCACCGACCTGCAGTGGCCCGCGGGCCCAGGCCAGGGTGTTCGCCACCAGGTTGATCGCCTCGGAGGCGTTCTTGGTGAAGATCACCTCCTCGCGCGAGGGGGCGTCGAGGAACGCGGCCACCTTGTCGCGCCCGCCCTCGAAGCCGGCGGTCGACTCGGCGCCGAGCTGGTGCATGGCGCGCGCGACGTTGGCGTTGTGCCGTTCGAGGTGGTCGACCATCGCGTCGATGACGACCTGCGGCTTCTGGGAGGTGTTCGCGCTGTCCAGGTAGACCAGCGGGTGGCCGTCGGCGAGCGTGCGGGACAGGATCGGGAAGTCGTCCCGGATCAGGTCCAGCCCGTCCAGGAGACCGGGCAGGCGAACGGTGTCGACCGTCATGGCCGGCCTCCTTCCTTCGGTGCCACGGCTCTCATGCGGATGTCTTGGTGAACCGGTCGTAGCCCTCTGCCTCGAGACGCTCGGCCAGCTCCGGGCCGCCCTCCTCGGCGATCCGGCCGTCGACGAAGACGTGCACGAAGTCGGGTGTGATGTAGCGCAGGATGCGGGTGTAGTGGGTGATCAGCAGGACGCCCCGGTCGCCGTCGGCCTTGAACCGGTTCACGCCGTCGGAGACCACCCGGAGGGCGTCGATGTCGAGGCCGGAGTCCGTCTCGTCGAGGACCGCGACCTGCGGGTCGAGCAGCTCGAGCTGCAGGATCTCGTGGCGCTTCTTCTCGCCACCGGAGAAGCCCTCGTTGACGGAGCGGGTGGCGAAGGCCGGGTCCATCTTCATGGCGGCCATCGAGGTGTTCACGTCCTTGACCCAGGTGCGCAGCTTGGGCGCCTCGCCGTCGATGGCGGTCTTGGCGGTGCGCAGGAAGTTCGACACCGACACACCGGGCACCTCGACGGGGTACTGCATCGCCAGGAACAGCCCGGCGCGGGCGCGCTCGTCGACCTTCATGGCGAGCACGTCGGCGCCGTCGAGCGTGACGCTGCCGCTGGTGACGGTGTACTTGGGGTGGCCGGCGATCGAGTAGGCCAGGGTGGACTTGCCGGACCCGTTCGGGCCCATGATCGCGTGCGTCTCCCCCGGCCTGATGACGAGGTCGACACCCTTGAGGATCTCCTTCGGACCGTCGCTCCCGTCGCGGGCACCCCCGGTGTCGACGGTGACGTGGAGGTCGCGGATCTCGAGCGTTGCCATGGTGTCGTGTCCTTCTTCTCGGGTGTCAGGTTCAGATGTGGGGAGGTCAGTTGTCGGAGTTCAGGGGCGCGTCGACGTCGACCAGCACGTCGTCGCCATCGACGCGGACGGCGTAGACCGCGACCGGCTCGGTCGCCGGTGGGCCACTCGGCTTCCCACTGCGGAGGTCGAATCGCGACCCGTGCAGCCAGCACTCGATCTCACAGCCCTCGACGTCGCCCTCCGAGAGCGGGATCGAGGCGTGCGAGCACTCGTCGTCGATGGCGTACCAGTCGTCCCCGTCGCGTACGACGGCCACGTCTGTGCCGTCCACGTCCACGGCCAGCGCGGCCCCGGACGCCACGTCGGCGGTGCCGCACGCGCGCTGGAACGTCATACGGTCTTCTCCAGCTCCGCCTCGACCGTCGCGAGCAGCTTCTCCTCGATCTGCGGGATGCCGATCTTGCGGATGATGTCGTTGAAGAAGCCGTGCACCACCAGCCGGCGGGCGTCGTCCTCGTGGATCCCGCGTGACTGCAGGTAGAACAGCTGCTGGTCGTCGAAGCGCCCGGTCGTCGAGGCGTGCCCCGCCCCCTCGATCTCACCGGTCTCGATCTCGAGGTTCGGCACCGAGTCGGCGCGGCACCCGTCGGTGAGCACCAGGTTGCGGTTGGACTCGTAGGTGTCGATCCCCTCGGCCGCCTTGCGGATCAGCACGTCACCGACCCACACCGAGTGCGCGCCCTCGCCCTGCAGCGCGCCCTTGTAGTCCACGTTGGAACGGGTCTTCGGCTCGTTGTGGTCGACGAACAGCCGGTGCTCGAGGTGCTGCCCGGCGTCGGCGAAGTAGAGACCGAGCATCTCCGCCTGGCCACCGGGGCCGTCGTAGCGCACGTTGCTGGTCAACCGCACCACGTCGCCTCCGAAGGAGATGCTGACGTGGCGGTAGGTCGCGGACCTGCCGATGGTCGCCTCGTGCTGCCCGACGTGGACGGCGTCGTCGTCCCAGTCCTGGAGGCTGACCACCGAGACGTTCGCGCCGTCGCCGACGACGACCTCGACGTTGCCCGCGTGCACCCCGGATCCCCGGTGCTCGACCACGAACGTCACGCTCGCGTGGGTGCCGACCTCGAGCACATGGTGGGCGTTGCTGCGCTTGCCGGCAGCACCCTGCACGACCACGTGCACCGGCTCGGCGACCACCGTGTCGGCCGGCACCTTGACGTGCAGCGCCTTCTCGGTGTTCTTCGAGGCGACGGCCGCGGCCCGGTCACCGGGCACCAGCCCCTGGCCGCGTGGCGCCTCACCGGCCGCCAGCGTCCCCACCACGACGTCGTCACCGGCACGCACCTCGTAGGTGGCAGCCGGCCCGGACTCGTCGTCCTGCGTCGGCGCGTCGTCCAGCGCCCCCCGCAGCCGCTTCAGCGGCGTGAAGCGCCAGACCTCCTCGCGCCCGTTCGGCATCGGGTGGTCGGCCACGTCGAACGACGCCACCGCATGCAGATGACTCGCGACCTTGTCGCTCGTCTCCACAGCCCCCACCACACCAGGGCTCTCCGTCACAGTCACCATCACAACTTCCAGTCGGTCCTACAAAGACAATCCGTACGTCGGCCCCCAGCCGGAGCCCGGGCCGGTCGAGCCCCCAGCGAAGGGCTGGTGGGTCGCCGTCCGCCTACCGCAGCCTGCGCACCGAGCGGCCGGAGCGGTACGCCGGCGGCGGGGCTGTGGTCGGGCATGGCGGGCGAGCGAGGAACGAGCGAGCGGGTGTCCCCGCCGCCGGCGTACCCGCGCAGGCCGCGGACCCGCGCAGGCCGCGGACCCGACCCGGTGAAGACGTCAGCCCACCGCACCTTCCATCTGCAGCTCGATCAGCCGGTTGAGCTCCAGTGCGTACTCCATCGGCAGCTCCTTCGCGATCGGCTCGACGAACCCGCGCACGATCATCGCCATCGCCTCGTCCTCCTCCATGCCCCGGCTCATCAGGTAGAAGAGCTGGTCGTCCGACACCTTGGAGACCGTGGCCTCGTGCGCCATCGACACGTCGTCCTCGCGGACGTCGACGTAGGGGTAGGTGTCCGAGCGGCTGACCTGGTCCACGAGCAGCGCGTCGCACTTCACGATGCTGGCCGAGTGGTGGGCGCCCTCGTTGACCTGCACCAGCCCGCGGTACGACGTACGACCGCCGCCTCGGGCCACGGACTTGGAGATGATCGAGCTCGAGGTGTGCGGAGCCGCGTGGACCATCTTGGCGCCGGCGTCCTGGTGCTGACCCTCCCCGGCGAACGCGATGGACAGCGTCTCGCCGCGGGCGTGCTCGCCCATCAGGTAGACGGCGGGGTACTTCATGGTCAGCTTGGAGCCGATGTTGCCGTCGACCCACTCCATGGTGGCGCCGGCCTCGCAGGTCGCGCGCTTGGTGACCAGGTTGTACACGTTGTTCGACCAGTTCTGGATCGTCGTGTAGCGGCACCGCGCGCCCTTCTTCACGACGATCTCGACGACCGCGGAGTGCAGCGAGTCCGAGGTGTAGATCGGCGCGGTGCAGCCCTCGACGTAGTGCACGTAGGCGTCCTCGTCGACGATGATCAGGGTCCGCTCGAACTGGCCCATGTTCTCGGTGTTGATCCGGAAGTAGGCCTGCAGCGGGATGTCGACGTGCACGCCCTTCGGCACGTAGATGAACGAGCCGCCGGACCACACCGAGGTGTTCAGCGCGGAGAACTTGTTGTCACCGGTGGGGATGACGGTCCCGAAGTACTCGCGGAAGATGTCCTCGTGCTCGCGCAGCGCGGTGTCGGTGTCGACGAAGATGACGCCCTGCTGCTCGAGGTCCTCGCGGATCTGGTGGTAGACGACCTCGGACTCGTACTGCGCGGCGACACCGGAGACCAGGCGCTGCTTCTCGGCCTCGGGGATCCCGAGCTTGTCGTAGGTGTTCTTGATGTCCGCGGGCAGGTCGTCCCAGGTGGCGGCCTGCTTCTCGGTGGAGCGGACGAAGTACTTGATGTTGTCGAAGTCGATCGTCTCGAGCTCGCCGCCCCAGGTCGGCATCGGCTTGCGGTGGAAGAGCTTGAGGCCCTTCAGGCGCATGTCGAGCATCCACTGCGGCTCGCTCTTGAGCGTCGAGATGTTCCGGACGACGTCCTCGTTGAGGCCGCGCTGGGCCGTGGCACCGGCGACGTCGGAGTCCGCCCAGCCGAACTGGTAGCGGCCGATGCCCTCGAGCTCGGGGTTCCGCTGGTCGATCGTCGGCTGGTCGATCGTCGGCTGGTCGATGGTGCCGGTCGGGATCGTGCCGGGGTCAACGGTGGTCATGAGGTCAGCCTCTCGTGTGCCATGGAGGGTGCTGGGTGCGTGGACGGTGCTGTGGTCGTGGGTGCTGATGTCGTGGATGTCCGGTGCCCGTGGGTGGTGGGGGGTATGCAGGTGGTGCAGACGCCGTCACCGTGGGCGATCGTGGCCAGCCGCTGCACGTGCCGGCCGAGGACCTTGGAGATGATCTCGGTCTCGGCCTCGCAGAGCTGCGGGAACTCGTGGGCGACGTGGGCGACGGGACAGTGCTGCTGGCAGAGCTGCTCGCCGACCGGGCCCTGCCGGACCGAGGCAGCGTAGCCGCCCTGGTTCAGCGCCCGGGCGAGGGCCTGCGACGGCTCCAGCGCCGGGTCGGCGGCGGTGATCTGGTCGAAGTGCTGCTCGATCGGGGCGACCCGGCGACGGGCCAGCTCGAGCACCGCCTGGTCGCCTCCGGTCTCCTGCAGGAACCGGAGCGCCTGCACCGCGAGGTCGTCGTAGTGCTGGTCGAAGCGCTCGCGGCCGAGGTCGGTCATCGCGAACACCTTGGCGGGTCGACCCCGTCCCCGCACGCCGTGCACGCGGGGCTCGCGGGCCTCGACCGCGCCCTCGCTGACCAGGTGGTCGAGGTGCCGCCGGATCGCCGCCGGGGTCAGCTCGAGCCGGCCGGCGAGGACGGCCGCCGTGCTGGGGCCGAGCTCCAGCAGCGTGCGGGCCACCCGCTCCCGCGTCGGGGCGTCGACCTCCACCCGCTGCTCCGTCAATTCCACAACACCATTGTGTCGTTATTGCCGTACGGGTTCAAATAAGGGCGACCTAACCCCAGCCTGACCCCAGCCTGACCCGCCTGACCGGAGTCGCACGCGTGGGCGGGTGGCCCGGGCGGGGCGGGGTGGGGTGGGGCGAGTTCCTAGACTGGTGAGGTGACCGGCCCCGTTGACCCACGCGCCGACCTCGCGGTGGCCGTGGAGGACCTGCGGATGACGTACGGCGACAAGCGGGCCGTGGACGGGTTGAGCCTCACCGTCGAGCGGGGCTCGGTGACCGCAGTCCTCGGACCCAACGGCGCCGGCAAGACGACCACCCTGGAGACCTGCGAGGGCTACCGCACCCCGCAGTCCGGCCGGGTCCGGGTGCTGGGGCTCGACCCCCGACGACAGCGGCGCGAGCTGCTGCCCCGCATCGGGGTGATGCTGCAGAGCGGCGGCGCCTGGTCCGGGGTGCGTGCCGTCGAGATGCTCCGGCACATCGCCACGATGCACGCGCACCCGCTGTCGGTGCCGATGCTCGTCGAGCGGCTCGGGCTCGGGTCGTGCGGGCGGACGCCGTACCGGCGGCTCTCCGGTGGCCAGCAGCAGCGGCTCGCCCTGGCGATGGCCGTCGTCGGGCGGCCGGAGCTGGTGTTCGTGGACGAGCCGACGGCCGGCCTGGACCCGCAGGCGCGCCGCACCACCTGGGAGCTGCTCGACGAGCTGCGCCACGACGGTGTCACGATCGTGCTGACCACCCACTACATGGACGAGGCGGAACGGCTCGCCGACCAGGTGCACGTCATCGACCGGGGACGGCTGATCGCCAGCGGGACCCCCTTCGAGCTCACCCGCGGCGGGGGCACCAGCACCATCCGGCTGGTGGTCACCGAGCCGTTCCCGCCGGCGGCACCGGCCTCTCTGGAGGCCACCCTCGGCGCGGGCACCGTGGTCCAGGCGGTGAACGAGCACAGCCTGCTGATCACCGGCCCGGCCGATGCCAGCACCCTGGCGAAGGTCTCCGCGTGGTGCGACGAGCAGGGCGTGCTCCCCGAGTCGCTCACCCTGGGACAGCGCACCCTCGAAGACGTCTTCTTGTCCCTCACCGGCCGGGAGCTCGCCGTATGACCACCTCGCCGGCGACCGGCTCCTTCACGCCACGCCCGGGCGCGGCGCCGCTGCCCCGGATGGTGCTCGCCCAGGCCCGGATGGAGACCCGGCTGCTGGTCCGCAACGGCGAGCAGGTGCTGCTGGCCGTGGTGGTGCCGCTGATCGTCCTGTTCGGGGGCGTCACCGCCGCACACCACTTCGACCTCGCCTTCTCCCACAGCCCGGTCGACACGCTGACCCCGGGAGTGCTGGCCCTGGCGGTGCTGTCGACCAGCTTCACCTCCCTGGCGATCGCCACCGGGTTCGAGCGCCGCTACGGCGTCCTCAAGCGCCTCGGTGCCTCCCCCCTCCCCCGCGCCGGGCTCCTCGCGGGCAAGGTCGGGGCGCTGCTGGTCGTGGAGGCGCTCCAGGTCGTGGTCATCGGCGTGGCGGCGCTGCTCCTGGGCTGGTCGCCGTCACTGTCACCCGTCGGGGTCCTCGGGGTGCTCGCCTGCATCCTCCTCGGGACGGCCGCGTTCGCCTCGCTCGGCCTCTTCCTCGCGGGCGCCCTCCGCGCCGAGGCGACGCTGGCGGCCGCGAACCTGGTCTACCTCCTGCTGATGGCGGGCGGCGCCGTGGTCTTCCCCGCCGACTCCTACGGGTCGTTCGGCTCCGTGCTCGCGCTGCTGCCCTCGGGCGCGCTCGGCTCGGGCATGCGGACGGCGCTGCTGGACGGCGGGTTCCCGGTGGGACCGCTGATCGTCCTCGCCTGCTGGGCGCTGGGTGGCACGATGCTGACCGTGCGGACGTTCAGATGGGAGTGACCCGACCCCCAGACGGGTAGAACCACCAGGACCGTAGCAGGACTCCGGGGGCTCCTGCTCTCGGACGTGCGCAGATGGGAACCATCGAAGTGACCGGCAACACGACCCACCGTTTCCGCAACACCACCATGCTCACGGTGAGCAGGGTCGATGCGCCGCGCGTCGTCACCTCCGACGAGCTCGACGAGCGGCTCGCGGACACCTACAGCCGCGTGGGTCTGCGACCGGGGCTGCTGGAGCGGCTGGCCGGGATCCGGGAGCGCCGCTGGTGGCCGGACGGGGTGTCCTTCGTCGACGGGCGCCGCGACCGCCGGCGCCAAGGCGATCTCCGAGAGCGGCGTCGACCCGGCGGCGATCGGGCTGATGGTCAACACCTCGGTCGAGCCGCCGGCACCTGGAGCCGTCGACCGCCGTCGCGGTCCACGACGCGATCGGGCTCGCGCCGCTCGTGCCAGAACTTCGACGTGACCAACGCCTGCCTCGGGTTCGTCAACGGCATCGAGATCGCCGCGGCCATGATCGACGCCGGGCCTGGTCGACTACGCCCTGGTCGTCAACGGCGAGGACGCCCGCGGTGTCCAGGAGGCGACGATCGCCCGGCTGTCCGGCGCCGGACGTCACCGCCAAGGACGTCATCGCCCAGTTCGCGACCCTGACCCTCGGCTCCGGGCGCCGCCGCCATGGTCCTCGGCCGCGCCGACCAGCACCCCGAGGGGCACCGGGTCGTCGCCGCGGTCAGCCGCGCCGGCACCGAGCACCACGGGCTGTGCATCGGCGACAACGACCTGATGCAGCACCGACCTGAAGGGCCTCCTCGACGCCGGCCTGCAGCTGTCCGCGGACCTGTGGGCCGAGGCCGCCCACGAGTTCGACTGGGACGCGGCATGGACCGCTACGTCATCCACCAGGTCTCCCAGGTGCACACCGACGCGCTCTGCGAGCGGCTCGGCATCGACCCGGACCGGGTGCCGCGCACCTTCCCCGACCGCGGCAACATCGGCCCGGTCTCGGTGCCGTTCACCCTCGCCGGCGAGGTCGACGACCTCGACGACGGGCGACCGGGTCCTGCTCATGGGCATCGGCTCCGGGCTGAACGCCGTCCTGCCTCGAGATCGTCGTGGTGACCCGGTCGCCGGCGTGCCCGGCAGGCGCCGACCTGCCCGGCGTCGACCCGGCGCTGGTCCCGCACGGTCACCGTCCCCGACGCGCGACGGGCGCTCCGCGGACCTGGCACCTGCTCGACAACGGCGTCGAGCCGACCGGCCGGCACGCTGCTGTGCGTGCACGGCAACCCCACCTGGTCCTACCTGTGGCGCGCGGCTGCTCGCCGCCGCCCCGCGCGGGCTGGCGGGTGGTCGCGCCCGACCAGCTCGGCATGGGCTGGTCCGAGCGCCTCGAGGCGCCCCGGACCCTGGCCCAGCGGGTCGCCGACCTCGGCCGGCCTCACCGACGCGCTGGGCGTGACCGGCCCGGTGGTCACCGTCGGCCACGACTGGGGCGGCGCGATCTCGCTCGGGTGGGCGCTCGAGCACCGCGACCAGCTCCGCGGCGTGGTGCTGGCGCAACACCGCCGTCGACCAGCCCGCCGGCGACCGGGGCCCCGCTGCTCATCCGGCTGGCGCACCTGCCGCGCGCTGCGCGAGCTCGACCTGCGTGCGCACCCCGCTGTTCGTCCGGGCGACGCCCGCGCTGTCGCGTCCGCGCGCTGCCCGCGCCGGTACGACGCGCGCTCGCGGCGCCGTACGCCTCGGCCGACCGGCGCCGGGCGGTCGGCGACTTCGTCGCCGACATCCCGCTTCGGCCGCGGACCACCCCTCCCGGCCGGCGCTCGAGGCGATCGCCGACGGGGTCGCGGTCCCTCGACGTCCCCGCGCTGCTGCTGTGGGGGCCGCGCGACCCCGTGTTCGGCGAGCAGCTACCTCGCCGACCTCCGCGACCGGCTGCCGCACGCCCAGCTGCACCGGTTCGAGGGCGCCTCGCACCTGGTGACCGAGGACGCGCCGGCAGTACGCCGACGGGCGTCGCCCAGTGGCTCGCAGGACGTCACGGCCGGCCAGCCCGCGCAGCGACTCCGTCCACCGGCCCGCCCCTGCCGCAGCCGTCGCACAGGGCGACGCTGTGGTCGGCGCTCGAGGACGCGCGGAGGGCGACGACCAGCGCCGCGGTCGTCGAGGTCGGCGGTGCCCGGGTCAGCTGGGCGGCAGCTCGCGGCGCGCGTCCGCGACGCTCGCCGCCGGGCTGGCCGCCGCCGGCGTGCGGCCCGGGGACCGGGTCGGGCTGCTCGTGGAGCCGTCGGCCGACCTGACCGCCGCCGTCTACGCCGCCTGGCGCGCCGGCGCGGTCATCGTCGTGGCCGACAAGGGGCTCGGGCTTCGCCGGGATGCGCCGGGCGCTGCGCAGGCGCCGCAGTCGACCACGTCATCGGCGCGGTCCCCGGGCCTCGCCGCCGCCCGGCTGATGCGGCTGCCCGGCACGCCGGATCGCCGTGGGCGCGCTGCCGCCCCGTCGGTGCGCCGCGCCCTCGGCGTGCGCGCACACGCTGGACGAGCTGGCGGCGCACGGGCGCAGGCCGCGCCGCTGCCGCCGCGCACCGCCGCGGACGCACGACTGCGCCGTGCTGTTCACCTCCGGCTCCACCGGCCCGGCCAAGGGCGTCGTCTACCGGCACCGCCAGCTGCAGGCCCGCTCGAGCTGCTGCGGTCGACGTACGCGCTGACCGCCGGACGACCGGCTCGTCGCCGCGTTCGCGCCGTTCGCGCTGCTCGGTCCGGCGCTGGCGTCGGCTCGGCGGTGCCCGACATGGACGTCACCGCGCCCGCCACGCTGACCGCCGGCGCGCTGGCCGACGCCGCCGCCGCGGTCGACGCGACCGATCGTCTTCGCCTCCCCGGCCGCGCTCGCGCACCGTGGTCGCGACCGCGGCGCGCGCTGACCCCGGAGCAGCGGACCGCGCTGGCACGGGTCCGGCTGCTGCATGTCCGCGGGCGCCCCGGTGCCGCCGCCGCTCCTGGAGTCGCTGCGCGCGGTCGCTGCCGGCCGCCGCCGTCCACACCCCCTACGGCATGACCGAGGCGCTGCCGGTCACCGACGTCTCCCTCGAGGAGATCGCGCGCCGCCGGCGCCGGCGAGCGGCGTCTGCGTCGGTCGCCCGCTGCCGCTGGCGTCGAGGTCGCGGTCAGCCCGCTCTCCGGCGACGGCGCGGCGGACGGCGCCGCTCACCGCCGACCCCGGGCCGCACCGGCGAGATCTGCGTGCGCGCCGCGACACCTCAAGGACCGCTACGACCGCCTGTGGGCCACCGAGCGGGCCGGCTCCCGCGACCCGGGCTGGCACCGCACCGGCGACGTCGGCCACCTCGACGACGACGGCCGGCTGTGGGTCGAGGGCCGGCTGGCGCACGTCATCACCACCGCGCGACGGCGTCGTCACCCCGGTCGGGGTGGAGCAGCGCGTGGAGCGGCTCGCGGGCGTCGCGGCGCCGCCGCCGTGCGGGGTCGGCCCGGCGGGGACCCAGGTGGTCGCGGTCGTCGTGGTCGCCGACGGCCGACGGCCCGCCGACGTCCGGCCGGGCCGGCTGCGCGCTCGCCGGGCCTGCGCTGGCCGAGCACGGTCCGCGCCGCCGCGGGCACCGAGGTGGCGGCCGTGCTGACCGCCCGGCCGCTGCCCGTCGACATCCGGCACGACTCGAAGGTCGACCGGAGCGGTCGCCGGCCCGGGCCGGCCGGTTCCTCGGCCGGCGCGTCGTCGCCGACGTGAAGGTCCTCGTCACCGGCGCCAGCGGGATGCTCGGCCGGGCCACGGCGCAGGCGCTGCTCGCCCGCGGGGACGACGTCACGCGTGCTGCAGCGCCGCCCGTCGGGGCTGCCGGCTGCGCCGGAGGTGCTCGGCGACGTCGCCGACGCCGCCGCGGTGCGCGCGGGCGGCCGCGGGCCAGGACGCCGTCGTGCACCTGGCCGCCAAGGTCGACGTGGTCGGGCCGTGGGACGACTTCGTCGCGGCCAACATCGAGGGCACCCGCACGGTCGTCGAGGCCTGCCGCGCCGCCGGCGTCGGCCCGGCTCGTCCACGTCTCCTCGCCGTCGGTGGCGCACGCCGGCGGTCGCTGGTGGGGGCCGGCGCGGGCCCGGCCGACCCGGAGCGGGCGCGCGGGCAGCTACGCCCGGTCCAAGGCGCTGGCCGAGCAGCTCGCGCTGGCCGCCGACGCGGACGGCGCTCGCCGTCGTCGCCGTCCGCCCGCACCTGGTCTGGGGCCCCGGCGACACCCAGCTCGTCGGCCCGGATCGTCGCCCGCGCCCGAGCCGGGCGGCTGCCGCTGCTCGGCTCGGGCGCGGCCGCTGATCGACACCACGTACGTCGACAACGCGGCCGCGGCCCTGGTCGCCGCCGTCGACGCCTGCGGCGCGGCCCACGGCGAGGCGCTCGTGGTCACCAACGGTGAGCCGCGGCCGGTGGCGGAGGTGAGTCGCCGGCTGTGCCGCGCCGCCGGCGTGCCCCGCCCCCGGCGGCGGGTGCCCGTCTGGCCCGGCCGCGGCTGGCCGGCGCGGCGGTCGACGGGTCTGGGCGGTCGCCGGCCGTGCAGGACACCCCGCCGATCACCCGGTTCCTCGCCGAGCAGCTCACCACCGCGCACTGGTTCGACCAGCGGCGGACCCGCGAGGTGCTCGGCTGGGCACCCGAGGTCGACCTGGACGCCGGCTTCGCCCGGCTGGCCGCGTGGTACGCCGCCCAGGACGTCCCCTGAGATCGCGACCGCCGGCGCCCGCCGTCAGCGCGGGGCGGGGGTGGTCCTCGGCCCCCGGTAGCCTGAACCCCGTGGGAGTCAACGTCAGCGAGCCCCTGGTCCCCACGACCGGCGCGGCTCCCGGGTGGTCGCAGACCTGGATGCCGCGAGCCGCGATCGCCTCGCTCGTGGTGAACATCCTCATCGTCGTGACCGGCGGCGTGGTCCGGCTCACCGGGTCGGGTCTGGGCTGCCCCACCTGGCCGCGCTGCAGCGACCAGTCGTTCGTGCCGCACCGCGCGATGGGCGTGCACAGCGCGATCGAGTTCTCCAACCGGATGCTGACGTTCGTGGTGGCGGCCGTGGCCATCGCCACGTTCGTGCTGGCCTGGCGCTACGGCCGGACCGCGGTGCTCCGGCTCTCGCTGCTGCTGGCCCTGGGGGTGCCGGCCCAGGCCGTCATCGGCGGGATCTCGGTGCTGACCGACCTCAACCCGTGGGTGGTCTCGGTCCACCTCCTGGTCTCGTTGGCCATGGTGGGGCTCTCGGTCGTGCTCGTCCGGCGGGTCGGCGAGGGTGACGGGCCACCGCGCCCGGTGGTCCAGCCCGGTGTCGTCTGGCTCACCCGAGCCGTGCTCGCGGTCGGCTGGGCGGTGCTGTACGTCGGCACGGTGGTCACCGGCAGCGGGCCGCACGCCGGTGATGCGAACGCCCCTCGCAACGGGCTCGACCCGCGGGCCCTGAGCCAGCTGCACGCCGATCTCGTCTTCCTGCTCCTCGGGCTCACGGTGGCGGTCGTGGTCGTCGTGCACACCTCACCAGCTCCGCTCCTCCTGCGACGGGCGGCAGCCGCCCTGCTGGCCGTCGAGCTCGCCCAGGGCCTCGTCGGCTTCGTGCAGTACCTCACCGACCTGCCCGTGGTGCTGGTCGCCTTCCACCTGCTGGGGGCGGCGCTCGTCTCGGCGGCGCTGACCTGGCTGCTGGTCAGCGCCCGCGAGCGGAGGGCGGCCGTCTACGCCGCTCCCGTGCCGCCCGGTGAGCCGTTCGGCATCCGTCCCTAGGGCCGGGCGGACTCGCGGAGCCGCCGGAACTCCTCGGCCAGTGCGGCCGCGGAGTAGTGCGCGTTGAGCCCGCTGGGGTTCGGAAGCACCCAGACGCGGGTCTCCCCCACCGGCTCGGGCTGTCTCCCGATGCTCGCCCCGGGCACCCCGAAGGCCGTGCGATACGCCGTCACCCCGCAGACCGCGAGCCACCGCGGACCGAGCGCGAGGACCTTCGCGCGCAGTGCCCGGCCGCCGGCGACCAGCTCCTCGCCGGTCAGCTCGTCGGCCCGGGCCGTCGCGCGGGCCACCACGTTGGTGATGCCCAGGCCGGAGGCCAGGAGCTCGTCCTGCTCGCGGGGCAGCAGGAGCCGGGAGGTGAACCCGGACTGGTGCAGTGCGGGCCAGAACCGGTTGCCCGGACGCGCGAAGTGGTGCCCGGCCCACGCCGAGTAGAGGCCGGGATTGATGCCCGTGAACAGCACCCGTAGACCCGGGGCGGCGACGTCCGGCAGGAGCCGGGTGCGCGCCCGCTCGAGCTCGTCGCGGGTCGGGCCCTTCCGGCTCGGTCGCGGTGCGCCCATCGGCGGGGGCTCAGCGCATCAGCAGGGGGTCGAGGGCGACCGCCACGAAGAGCAGGGAGAGATACATGTTCGACCAGTGGAACAACCGCATCGGCTTGAGCGCGACCACGTCGTCGGTGTCCGTGGACCGACGCAGCAGGAGGTGCGACTCGACCAGGAAGGCCGCCCCGAGCCCCGCGGCGACCAGCGGGTAGAACCAGCCGGTCCCCGCGACCGGCCACAGGACGAGCGAGGTGGCGACCATCACGTAGGAGTAGGCGACGATCTTGCGGGCCACGGCCCGGCCGCCGGCGTGGACCGGCAGCATCGGCACGTCGGCGGCCGCGTAGTCCTCGCGGTAGCGGATCGCCAGGGCCCAGAAGTGCGGCGGCGTCCAGAAGAACACCACCAGGAACAGCACCACCGGCGGCCAGGCCAGCTCGCCGGTCACCGCCGTCCAGCCGATCAGCGCCGGGAAGCAGCCGGCGGCCCCGCCCCACACGATGTTCTGGGTGGTGCGTCTCTTGAGGATCATCGTGTAGCCCACGACGTAGAACACGTTCGCGACCAGTGCCAGGCCGGCCGACAGCCAGTTCACCAGCAGGCCCAGCCACAGCGTCGACACCACACCCAGCGCGAGCCCGAAGACCAGGGCGGCCCGCCTGGTGACGATGTGCCGCGGGAGGGCCCGCCGCCGGGTGCGCCGCATCCGCTCGTCGATGTCCGCGTCGTAGACGCAGTTCAGGGCGTTGGCGCTGCCGGCCGACAGGGTGCCGCCGAGCACGGTGGCCACCACCAGCCCCAGGGCCGGCACCCCCCACTGCGCCAGGAACATCACCGGCACGGTGGTCAGCAGGAGCAGCTCGATGATGCGGGGCTTCGTCAGCCCGACGTACGCCGCCAGCACGTCACGCGTCCTCGCGGGTCCCGGCGTCCGGTCCGGCACGGACACGTGGGCTTCTACGGCGGTCACAAAGAGAACCTCGGGCTCTGGCTGGACTGGTATGGCTGGACTGGTGTGGCGGGCTGGTCTGGACTGGTCTGGCGGGCTCCAGGACAAAGGTCACGAAGCGCGGCCCACTCGCCCCCGGGGAGTCTAGTCGCCGGGGCCTCGCGGGCCGGTGCCGGGGCGAGCGCGACGACGCCGAGCGGAGGCTCGTGCCCGCGTTCGCGAGGTCTCCCGGCGTGAGTAGGCTCGAGGGGCGGAGCGAGGAGGTCAGGGAGCTCGAGGGCTCCTCCCGCCGCCGTCGCTCCGCACGTTTGGCCCGTCCCCGGAAGTGGCACTGTCCCAGAGAGATCCTGCCCCCTACAGATGTTCCTCGGCGGCCGTCGCCACCGGGGACCACAGGAGAGGAACCGACGCTCGTGAGCAAGCTGGACTGGACAGACCTGGACGACCGCGCCGTGGACACGGCACGGGTGCTGGCGATGGACGCTGTGCAGAAGGCCGGCAACGGCCACCCCGGCACGGCCATGAGCCTGGCGCCGGTCGCGTACACCCTGTTCCAGAAGGCGATGCGCCACAGTCCCGCCAACCCGGACTGGCCCGGCCGTGACCGCTTCGTGCTGTCCGCCGGCCACAGCAGCATCACGCTGTACACCCAGCTCTACCTCGCCGGCTTCGGGCTCGAGCTGGACGACCTCAAGGCACTGCGCACCTGGGGCAGCAAGACGCCTGGACACCCCGAGCACGGCCACACCGCCGGGGTGGAGACGACAACCGGTCCCCTGGGCCAGGGCGTCGGCAACGCGGTCGGGATGGCGATGGCCGCCCGTCGGGAGCGCGGGCTGTTCGACCCCGACGCGGCCCCGGGCTCGAGCGTGTTCGACCACCACATCTACGCGATCTGCAGTGACGGCGACCTCGAGGAGGGGGTCAGCTCGGAGGCCTCCTCGCTGGCCGGGACGCAGGCGCTGGGCAACCTGACCCTGATCTACGACGACAACGACATCTCCATCGAGGGCGACACCGACATCGCCTTCACCGAGGACGTGGCGGCGCGCTACGCGGCCTACGGCTGGGACGTGCACCGGATCGACTGGACGAACGGCGGCACGAAGTACGAGGAGAACCTCACCGAGCTGTGGGACGCGCTGGAGAAGGCCCGGTCCGTCACCGACCGACCGAGCTTCATCGCCCTGAAGACCGTGATCGCCTGGCCCGCCCCCAACGCGCAGGGCACCGGCAAGGCGCACGGCTCCGCGCTGGGCGAGGAGGAGGTCGCCGCCACCAAGAAGATCCTGGGCTTCGAGCCCGACAAGACCTTCGAGGTGTCGGCCGACGTCCTCGAGCACACCCGGGCGCTGCGCGAGACCGGCAAGAAGGCCGAGACCAGCTGGCAGGAGCAGTTCGACGCCTGGGCGGCCGACAACCCCGACCGCAAGGCCCTGTTCGACCGGATGCGCACCCGCACGCTGCCGGACGGCTGGGAGAAGGCGCTGCCGTCCTTCGACGCCGACGAGAAGGGGGTCGCCACCCGCAAGGCGTCCGGTGAGGTGCTCTCCGCGATCGCACCCGAGCTGCCCGAGCTCTGGGGCGGCTCGGCCGACCTGGCCGAGTCGAACAACACCACACCCAAGGGCGCCACGTCGTTCATCCCGCCGGAGCTGTCCACCAAGGACTTCAGCGGCGACATCTACGGGCGGGTGCTGCACTTCGGCATCCGCGAGCACGCGATGGGCGCGATCATGAACGGCATCGCGCTGCACGGCGGCACCCGCGTCTACGGCGGCACGTTCCTGACCTTCTCCGACTACATGCGGGGGGCCGTGCGGCTCGCGTCGCTGATGCAGCTGCCGGTCACCTACGTGTGGACCCACGACTCCATCGGTCTCGGCGAGGACGGGCCGACCCACCAGCCGGTCGAGCACCTCGCGGCCCTGCGTGCGATCCCCGGGCTGGACGTCGTACGCCCCGGCGACGCGAACGAGACGGTGGCAGCCTGGAAGGCGGTCCTGGAGAACACCGGGAACCCGGCCGGGCTGGTGCTGACCAGGCAGAACGTCCCGACCTACCCCCGCGGCACCGACGGCGATGGTCAGAAGTGGGCGACCACCGAGGAGGTCACCCGCGGCGCCTACGTCCTGCTCGAGGCCGACGGCGGCTCCCCCGACGTGATCCTGATCGGCACCGGGTCCGAGGTCCAGCTCGCCGTCGCGGCACGCGACCTGCTCGCCGAGAAGGGCATCTCGGCGCGGGTCGTGTCGATGCCCTGCCGCGAGTGGTTCGACAGGCAGGACCAGCAGTACCGCGACACGGTGCTGCCCTCCATCGTGAAGGCCCGGGTCAGCGTCGAGGCCGGCATCGCGATGGGCTGGCGAGAGGTGGTGGGCCCCACCGGGCGCATCGTCTCGCTCGAGCACTACGGCGCCTCCGCCGACTACGCCACGATCTACCGCGAGTTCGGGATCACCGCCGAGGCGGTCGCCCTCGCAGCGGAGGAGAGCATCACCGACTCGTCCTCCTGACCCCGCGTGCCGACCCTGCGTGGTCCGCAGTCCTGAACGACACGACCGAGAATCACCCGGAAGGAAATCCGATGTCCGAACGACTCAAGGCTCTTGCTGACGCAGGGGTGTCCATCTGGCTCGACGACCTGTCCCGCGAACGCATCGAGACGGGCAACCTCGCCGACCTGGTGAAGAACAGCTCGGTGGTGGGCGTCACCACGAACCCGACCATCTTCGCGAGCGCGCTGGCCAACGGGGAGCGCTACGACGACCAGGTCCGGGAGCTCGCCCAAGCCGGCAAGGACGTCGACGAGGCCATCTTCACGATCACCACCACCGACGTACGCCAGGCCTGCGACGTCCTCGCCGACACCTTCGAGGCGACCGGGGGGCTCGACGGGCGGGTGTCGATCGAGGTCTCGCCCGGGATGGCCCACGACGAGAAGGCCACCATCGAGATGGCCAAGAGACTGTGGGCCGAGGTGGACCGCGAGAACCTGCTGATCAAGATCCCCGCGACCACCGAGGGAGGCCCGGCGATCACCGCGGCCCTCGCCGAGGGCATCAGCGTCAACGTCACGCTGATCTTCGGTCTGCAGCGCTACGACTCCGTGATGGACGCCTACCTCGAGGGACTGGAGAAGGCCAAGGCGGCCGGTCACGACCTCTCCAAGATCTACTCGGTCGCCTCGTTCTTCGTCTCGCGCGTGGACAGCGAGATCGACAAGCGGCTCGAGGCCACAGGCGACCCGCAGGCGGGGAACCTGATGGGCCTGGCCGGCATCGCCAACGCGCGGCTGGCCTACGAGGCGTTCGAGGAGAAGTTCTCCGGCGAGCGGTTCCAGGCCCTCAGGGACGCCGGCGCCAACGTGCAGCGTCCGCTGTGGGCCTCGACCGGCGTGAAGAACCCGGACTACCGCGACACGATGTACGTCACGGACCTCGTGGTCTCGAACACCGTGAACACCATGCCGGAGAAGACCCTGCAGGCGTTCGCCGACCACGGTGAGGTGAACGGCGACCAGGTCACCACGAACTACGACGAGGCGCGTCAGGTGATGGGCGACCTCGACAAGCTCGGGATCGACTACGACGACGTGATCGAGACCCTCGAGAGCGAGGGCGTCGACAAGTTCGTGAAGTCCTGGGACGAGCTCGTGGAGACGGTCCGGGGACAGCTGGACGGGTCACAGGGCGGATCGAGGTGAGCGAGACCTTCGAGGTCGTCGCGACCGGCGCTGCCGCCGACGCCATCAGCTCGCACGTCCCGGCACTGGTCAAGGACGGCTTCGCCGGCAAGCTGTTCGCCAAGGACCCCACGCTGTGGGGCCCCGACGCCGAGGAGGAGTCCGCCAAGCGGCTCTCCTGGGTCGGCCTCCCGCAGACCTCCCAGGCCCTCGTGGCCGAGCTGACGTCGCTGCGCGAGGAGCTCGCGGAGGCTGGGGTCGACCACGTGGTGCTCTGCGGCATGGGCGGCTCGTCGCTGGCGCCGGAGGTGATCTGCGCGACGTACGGCGTCGAGCTGACCGTGCTCGACTCCAGCAGCCCCGACCAGGTCCGCGGCGCGCTGCAGGACCGGCTCGAGCGCACCGTCGTGGTGGCGTCGAGCAAGTCCGGCTCCACGGTCGAGACCGACTCGCAGCGGCGCGCGTTCGAGCAGGCCTTCACCGACGCGGGCATCGACCCGGCGACCCGGATCGTGGTCGTCACCGACCCGGGCAGCCCGCTCGACGAGCAGTCCCGCAAGGCCGGCTACCGGGTCGTGAACGCCGATCCCGACGTGGGTGGCCGCTACTCGGCGCTGACCGCCTTCGGGCTGGTGCCGAGCGCTCTCGCGGGTGCCGACATCGGGAGGCTCCTCGACGAGGCCGATTCGGTCTGCGACCTGCTCGCCGCCGACGACGAGGCGAACCCCGGGCTCCGGCTCGGCGCAGCCATCGCGGGCACCGAGCCGCTGCGCAACAAGCTGGTGCTCGTCGACCAGGGCTCCGGCCTGTCCGGGTTCGCCGACTGGGCCGAGCAGCTGATCGCCGAGAGCACCGGCAAGCAGGGCACCGGCCTGCTGCCGGTCGTGGTGGCCGACGACTCGGCGCCCGAGGTGGTCCTGCCGCCGCACGACGTCACCGTCGCCCATCTCGCCGACGACACGGCCGCGGACCCGGCGACCGCCGGCGAGGACCTGGCGAGCGGCTCCACCGGCTCCGACATCGTGGTCACCGGCACCCTCGGGGCCCAGATGCTGCTCTGGGAGGTCGCCACCGCGGCGGCCGGACGTCTCCTGGGCATCAACCCCTTCGACCAGCCGGACGTCGAGAGCGCCAAGGTCGCGGCCCGGTCGATGCTCGAGGGTGAGCCCGAGGACAGGCCCGCCGACTTCACCGACGGTTCCGTCGAGGGTCGCGCGCTGGGCGGCGACTGGCTCGGCGGCGCGGACACGCTGGGCGACGCGATCTCCGCGCTGCTCGGGCAGGTCGACGGCCAGCAAGGCTACCTCGCGGTCACGGCCTACCTGGACCGGATCGCGCACGCCGACCTCGCCGGGGTCCGCAACACCCTGGCCCATCGGGTACGACGTCCGGTGACGTTCGGCTGGGGGCCGCGCTTCCTGCACTCGACGGGGCAGTTCCACAAGGGCGGCCCCGCCGAGGGCGTCTTCCTGCAGGTCACCGCGGACCCTGTCGAGGACCTCGCGGTTCCCGGCAAGGACTACACCTTCGGACGGCTGATCGCGTCGCAGGCCGCAGGCGACGCGACGGTGCTGGCCGACCACGGTCGCCCCGTCCTGCGTCTGCACCTGACCGACGTGGACGTCGGCCTGGCGGCACTGCGGGCAGCCCTGTTGTGAGCCCCCGTTCCGGACGGCCGTCGCACCGGACCGACGGCAACCCGCTGCGCGACCCGCAGGACCGCCGGCTCCCCCGGATCGCCGGACCGTGCGGGATGGTGCTGTTCGGGGTGACCGGCGACCTGTCGCGCAAGAAGGTGATGCCCGCGATCTACGACCTCGCCAGCCGCGGGCTGCTGCCACCGGGGTTCTCGCTCGTCGGCTACGCCCGGCGCGACTGGGCCGACGAGGACTTCGCGCAGGTGGTGCACGACTCCGTCAAGGAGCACGCACGCACGGAGTTCCGTGAGGAGGTCTGGCAGCAGCTGGCGGAGGGCTTCCGCTTCGTCCAGGGCGACTTCAGCGACGACGTGGCGTTCGACACCCTGCGCCAGACCATCGCCGACCTGGACCGGGTCCGCGGCACGCAGGGCAACCACGCGTTCTACCTGTCGATCCCGCCGAAGTTCTTCCCCGACGTGATCGGCCAGCTCAAGGAGCACGGCCTGACCTCCCATGACGGCGACAGCTGGCGTCGCGTGGTGGTCGAGAAGCCGTTCGGCTGGGACCTGAAGACCGCCCAGGCCCTGAACGCCACGATCCACGAGGTGTTCCCGCCCGAGTCGGTGTTCCGGATCGACCACTACCTGGGCAAGGAGACGGTGCAGAACATCCTGGCGATGCGGTTCGCCAACGCGATGTTCGAGCCGATCTGGAACTCCAACTACGTCGACCACGTCCAGATAACGATGGCCGAGGACATCGGCATCGGTGGCCGGGCCGGCTACTACGACGGCATCGGTGCCGCCCGCGACGTCATCCAGAACCACCTCCTGCAGCTGATGGCGCTGATCGCCATGGAGGAGCCCGTCTCCTTCGACGCGCGCAGCCTGCGGCTGGAGAAGCAGAAGGTGCTGTCCTCCGTCGTACTCCCCCGGCGGCTGGACCTGGCCACGGCCCGGGCGCAGTACACCGCGGGCTGGGCAGGCGGTCAGAAGGTGAAGGGCTACACCCAGGAGCAGGACATCCCGAGCGACTCGTCGACCGAGACGTTCGCGGCGATCAAGCTCAACGTGGAGACGCGCCGCTGGGCGGGGGTCCCGTTCTACCTGCGACACGGCAAGCGTCTGGGCCGTCGCGTCACCGAGGTGGCGGTCGTCTTCAAGCGGGCACCGCACCTGCCCTTCACCGAGACCGCCACCGAGGAGCTCACCCAGAACGCACTCGTGTTCCGGGTCCAGCCCGACGAGGGCATCACCACGCGCTTCGGGTCGAAGGTGCCCGGCAGCGCGATGGAGATCCGCGACGTCAACATGGACTTCGCCTACGGCGGCTCCTTCACCGAGTCGTCGCCGGAGGCCTACGAACGGCTGATCCTCGACGTGCTGCTCGGCGACCCACCGCTGTTCCCCCAGCACGAGGAGGTCGAGCTGTCCTGGCGGATCCTGGACCCGATCGTGAGCTACTGGGCCGACCACGGACGGCCGGACACCTACGAGGCCGGCACCTGGGGCCCGGAGTCGGCGGTCAAGATGCTCGCCCGAGACGGACGCACCTGGAGGCGCCCATGACCATCTCGCACCTGCGGCCCGGCTGCTGGACCGGACCCGTCGCATGATCGACCTCCTCGACACCACCTCCAGCGACATCGCGGCCGAGTTCGTCCGGTCGCGACGACGTTCGGGAAGTCCGGCGATGGGGATGATCATGACCCTGGTGATCGTCGCCGGCGAGGACGAGGCCGACGAGGCCATGAAGGTGGCCCGGACCGCGAGCCAGGAGCACCCGGCCCGGATCCTCGGGGTCATCATGGGGGACCGGCGAGGAGCCCCCCAGGTCGACGCGCGGGTCGGGATCGGCTCGGGCGCGTCGGGTGAGCGGGCGCTCATCAAGCTCAGCGGCGAGGTGGTCAAGCACCCCCAGTCGGTGGTGCTGCCCCTGCTTCTCCCCGACTCACCGGTCGTCGTCTGGTGGCCCGGGCATGCTCCCGAGGACCCGGCGAGCGACCCCCTCGGCCGGCTCGGCACCCGTCGCATCACCGACGCCGCCTCCGCCCCGACGAACAAGGCCAGGGCCATGCATCGCCAGTGCCAGACCTACAGCCCGGGGAACACCGACCTGGCGTGGACCCGGATCACCGGCTGGCGTGCGCTGCTCGCCTCCTCCCTCGACCAGCACCCGGGCAAGGTGCTGTCCGCGTCGGTCACCGCGGAGAAGATCAGCCCGAGCGCCGACCTGCTGTCGGCCTGGCTGGGCGACCGGCTGCGGGTCGAGGTCACCAGGAAGACCTCCGAAGGGCCCGGCATCACCGCCGTGGTGCTGAGCACCAAGAACGGTGACGTGTCGATCACCCGGTCGGACGGCCGGCTCGCGACGCTGTCCTCACCGGGGCAGCCGGACCGGCCGGTCGCACTGAAACGGCGGGACCTCGACGAGCTGCTGAACGAGGAGCTCCGTCGCCTCGACCCGGATGACGTGTACGCCGCGACGGCGCGGAGGATGGCCTCGAACTCGGACAAGCCGAAGAAGCGGTCCTCCGCGGGTGGGTCCTCCTCTCGTGGTCCTCCTCGGAGGGTCCGCCTCTCGTGGGTCCTCCTCGGGAGGGTCCGCCTCGAAGACGTCGTCGAAGGAGTCCTGAGGTGGCCGAGCCGACGGTCCACCGGTCGACCTCAGCGGAGGAGCTGGCAGCGACCGTTGCGACCGAGCTGGTCAGCACCCTCGCCCGGGTCCAGGCCGACGGCCGGGTGCCGTCCGTGGCCCTGACCGGTGGCACGATCGCCGCACAGGTCCACCAGAGCATCGTCCGGTCCACCGAGGTCGGACGTGTCGACTGGAACCGGGTCGACGTGTGGTTCGGCGACGAGCGCTTCGTGACCGCCGACGACCCGGACCGCAACGCCCGGCAGGCCACCGAGGCCCTGCTGGCACACCTGCCGTTCGACCCGGCCCGGATCCATGTCATGCCGTCCTCCGACGGCGGTCAGCCGGGGCTCGCCGAGGCGGCGGAGTCGTACGGCGAGGAGCTGCGCACCCACGGCGGCGACCTGTTCGACGTCGTCATGCTCGGCGTCGGCCCGGACGGCCACGTGGCCTCGCTGTTCCCGGGCTTCCCGCAGCTCGACGTCGAGGACTCGGTGGCCGTGCCGGTCACCGACTCCCCCAAGCCGCCGCCGGACCGGATCAGCCTGACCTTCGGCGCTCTGAACCGCGCCCGGGCCGTGTGGTTCCTGGTGTCCGGGGACGGCAAGGCCGAGGCGGTCGCGCGCGCCCTCGCCACGGGCGCCGACGCTCCCGACGTACACGAGATCCCGGCGGTCGGGGTGCACGGCCGGGACGAGACGGTGTGGTACCTCGACGCGGGCTCGGCCTCCCGGCTCCCACCCGCAGCCCCCCACCTGACCCTGCCGACCCGGCGCGTCTGGCGGCGGAAACCCTGCCCGCCAGACCGCCGGGTCGACGAGGAGTCTTCAGAAGATGATGTCGCCGCGCTTGCGGCGGGCCCGCAGGGTCTTGATCGCCTCGGCGAGGATGTCCTCGGCCTCCTGGTCGGAGCGCCGCTCCTTCACGTAGGCCAGGTGGGTCTTGTACGGCTCGGTCTTGGGCGGCGCCGGTGGGTTCTCCGAGTCCAGGCTGGCCGGCAGGCCGCACCGCGGGCAGTCCCAGGAGGCGGGGATCTGCGCCTCCACCGCGAACGTGATGACCGAGTCGTGGCCACGTGCGCAGAAGTACACCACCGTCTGCCGGGGAGCCGACTCGCCCCGCTCGGCCTCGCCCATCGGCCCTGCACCGACCCGGCTGCCCCGGATCGCGTTGCCACCACCTTGTGCCACGCTGTGAGCTCCTGTCGAGACGTCCCTGAGTGAACCCGGTGACCGGGTGAAGCGCCGTCAGCCTAGATCAGTTGCCGGCCTTGAGCAGCAGCCCGAGCGCGATGATGCAGGCGAACCAGATGACGCCGGCGCCGATCGTGATCCGGTCGAGGTTCCGCTCCGCCACCGAGGACCCACCGAGCCCACTCGACACACCGCCTCCGAACATGTCGGAGAGCCCCCCGCCCCGGCCCTTGTGCAGCAGGACGAGCAGGATGAGCAGGAGGCTGGTCAGGACGAGCAGCACGGTGAAGGTGAGTTCCACGGTGAGCCAGCCTAGCTCACGCGTCGGAGGTCATAGCGCAGGCATGTCGTAGAACCGGCAGATCCCGCCGAACTCGTCGGCCTGCAGGCTCGCACCGCCGACGAGACAGCCGTCCACGTCGGCCTTGTCCATGATGCCGGAGACGTTCGCCGCCTTGACCGAGCCGCCGTAGAGCACGCGGACGGCGTTCCCCGCCTCCGCGCCGCTGGTCTCCGCCACTCGGCCCCGGATCGCGGCGCAGACCTCCTGCGCGTCGTCGGGGGTCGCGACCTCACCGGTGCCGATCGCCCACACCGGCTCGTAGGCGACCACCAGTCCCGCCACCTGCTCGGCGCTGAGTCCGGCCAGGGAGCCGTCGAGCTGCTGGAGGGTGTACTCGACGTGTCGGCCCTCCGTGCGCACCTCGAGCCCCTCGCCGACGCACACGATCGGCGTCATGCCGGCCTCGAGCGTCTTCTTGGCCTTGACGTTGACCACGTCGTCGGACTCGAGGTGGTGCTCGCGCCTCTCGGAGTGACCGACCACGACGTAGGAGCAGCCCAGCTTGGCCAGCATCGACGCCGAGATCTCGCCGGTGTAGGCGCCGGAGTCGTGCATCGACACGTCCTGGGCGCCGTACCCGATCGAGAGCCGGTCACCGTCGACCAGCGTCTGGACGCTGCGCAGGTCGGTGAACGGCGGCACCACGACCACCTCGGCCTTCGCGAAGTCGTGCTTCTTGTCAGCCAGCGTCCACGCGAGCTTCTGCACCAGGGCCACGGCCTCCTGGTGGTTGAGGTTCATCTTCCAGTTGCCCGCCATCAGGGGCACACGGGTGTGCTTCGCCATCGTTGTCTGCACTGCCTGTCTGTTGCTGGGAGGGGTGGTCGGCCCGATGGGGGTCTCAGTCGGTGAGTACGTCGATGCCGGGCAGGTCCTTGCCCTCGAGGTACTCCAGGCTCGCTCCACCGCCGGTGGAGATGTGGCCGAACGCGGACTCGTCGAAGCCGAGCTTGCGGACCGCCGCGGCCGAGTCGCCACCGCCGACCACCGCGAGGCCGTCGATCCTGGTCAGCGCCTCGGCGACCGCCCGGGTGCCGGCCGCGAAGGCGTCGAACTCGAAGACACCCATCGGCCCGTTCCAGAACACGGTCCGGGCGTCCTCGAGCGCGTGCGCGAAGGCCTTGGCCGAGTCGGGCCCGATGTCCAGACCGAGCTGGTCGGCGGGCATCCGGTCCGCGGGTACGACGGTCGCGGGGGCGTCCGCCTTGAACTCGGGGGCGACCACCACGTCGGTGGGCAGCAGGATCTGCACCCCCGACTCCTCGGCCCGCTGGAGGTAGCTGCGGCAGGTGTCGAGCTGGTCCTCCTCGAGCAGGCTCTTCCCGACCTCGTGGCCCTGCGCCTTCAGGAAGGTGAAGACCATCCCGCCGCCGATCAGCAGCCGGTCGGCCTTGCCGAGCAGGTTGTCGATGACGCCGAGCTTGTCCGAGACCTTGGAGCCGCCGAGCACCACGACGTAGGGCCGCTCGGGGCTCTCGGTGAGCCGGCGCAGCACGTCGATCTCGGTGGCCACCAGGCTGCCCATGGCGTGCGGCAGCCGCTGTGCGACGTCGTACACGGAGGCCTGCTTGCGGTGCACGACGCCGAAGCCGTCACTGACGAAGACGTCGGCGAGCTCGGCGAGCTGGTCGGCGAACGCCCCGCGGACGGCCGCGTCCTTGCTGGTCTCCCCCTCGTTGAACCGGACGTTCTCCAGGACGGCGACCTGGCCGTCCTGGAGGCCCGGCGACCACCGCGTGCGCCGACTCCCCGACGGTGTCCTCGGCGAAGGCCACGTCGGTGCCGAGGAGCTCCCCGAGCCGGGCGGCGACCGGCCGCAGGGAGTACGCCGGGTCGGGCGCCCCCTTGGGCCGGCCGAGGTGCGCGGTCACCAGGACCCGCGCACCAGCGGCGGAGAGCTCGGAGATGGTCGGGACGCTGGCCCGGATGCGGCCGTCGTCGGTGATCCGGCCGTCCTCGAGCGGGACGTTGAGGTCCGAGCGCACCAGCACCCGCTTGCCGCGCAGGTCGCCCAGCTTGTCGAGCCCGCTCACCCTCAGAGGCTCTCGCCGACGAAGGTGATCAGGTCCGCGAGCCGGTTGGAGTAGCCCCACTCGTTGTCGTACCAGCCGACCACCTTGACCTGGTTGCCGAGCACCTTGGTCAGGCCGGCGTCGAAGATGCAGGAGTGCGGGTCGGTGACGATGTCGGCGGAGACGATCGGGTCCTCGGTGTACTTCAGGATGCCCGTGAGCTCCCCCTCGGCGGCGGCCTTCACTGCTGCGTTGACCTCGTCGGCGGACGTCTCGCGGCCCGCCTCGAAGGTCAGGTCGGTCGCGGAGCCGGTCGGCACGGGCACCCGGAGCGCGTAGCCGTCGAGCTTGCCCTTCAGCTCCGGCATCACCAGGCCGATGGCCTTCGCGGCACCGGTGGACGTGGGCACGATGTTCAGCGCCGCGGCGCGGGCCCGACGCAGGTCCTTGTGGGGGGCGTCCTGGAGGTTCTGGTCCTGGGTGTAGGCGTGGATCGTCGTCATCAGTCCCTTGACGATGCCGAACTCCTCGTGCAGCACCTTGGCCATCGGGCCGAGGCAGTTGGTGGTGCAGGAGGCGTTGGAGATGATCGAGTGCGCGCTCGGGTCGTACGACGTGTGGTTGACGCCCATCACGATGGTGACGTCCTCGTTCTTCGCCGGGGCGGAGATGATCACCTTCTTGGCGCCGCCGTCGATGTGCGCCTTCGCCTTGGTCGCGTCGGTGAAGAAGCCCGTCGACTCGACGACCACGTCGACGCCGAGGTCCTTCCACGGCAGCTGGGCGGGGTCCCGCTCGGCGAGGATCTTCAGGGTCTTGCTGCCCACCTGGATGCCGTCGTCGACGACCGACACCTCGCTGGGGTAGCGGCCGAGGATCGAGTCGTACTTCAGCAGGTGCGCCATCGTCTTCAGGTCCCCGAGGTCGTTGGCGGCGACGATCTCGATGTCGGCGCCTCCCGACTCGTTGAGGGCCGCGACGGCTCGGAAGAAGTTGCGGCCGATGCGGCCGAATCCGTTGATGCCCACGCGAACGGTCATACGACGTATCTCCTCGATGCAGGTCAGATCGGGTCACTGGTCGGCAGCGCGCTGAGCGCCGTCGCGTCGACCCTACCGGTTCCGAGGGGCCCTGATCGACCGGTCCGTCCGCGATACGTGCAGGTAACCGGGTCAGGCCTCGTCGGCGAGCATGTCCGGGGTCAGGCCCGCCTCCGTGTCCTCGATGCCCAGCTCCTGGGCACGCTTGTCGGCCATCGCCAGGAGCCGCCGGATCCGCCCGGCGATCGCGTCCTTGGTCAGCGGAGGGACGTGCAGCTGGCCGAGCTCCTCGAGCGACGCCTGCTTGTGCTCGAGACGCAGGTCACCGGCCATCTTGAGGTGCTCGGGCACCTCCGAGGCGAGGATCTGCAGGGCCCGGTCGACCCGGGCTCCGGCGGCCACGGCGGCGCGTGCCGAGCGGCGCAGGTTGGCGTCGTCGAAGTTGGCGAGCCGGTTGGCGGTCGCGCGCACCTCCCGGCGCATCCGCCGCTCCTCCCAGGCCATCAGGGACTCGTGGGCCCCGAGGCGGGTGAGGAGCGCCCCGATGGCGTCCCCGTCGCGGATGACCACCCGGTCCACGCCGCGCACCTCGCGGGCCTTCGCGGAGATGCCGATCCGCCGGGCCGCGCCGACCAGTGCCAGGGCCGCCTCGGGGCCGGGACAGGTGATCTCCAGGGCGGAGGACCGGCCGGGCTCGGTGAGCGAGCCGTGCGCCAGGAACGCTCCCCGCCAGGCCGCCACCGCGTCACAGCCGGCGCCGGAGACGACCTGCGGCGGCAGCCCGCGCACCGGTCGGCCGCGACCGTCGAGGAGACCGGTCTGGCGCGCCAGCGCCTCGCCGTCGCGGACCACCCGGACGACGTACCGGCTGCCCTTGCGGATCCCGTTGCCGGAGACCATCACGACGTCGGAGGGGTGGCCGTAGACCTCGGAGATGTCACGTCGGAGCCGTCGCGCCGCGGCTCCGGTGTCCAGCTCGGCCTCGACCACGATGCGTCCGCTGACGATGTGCAGGCCGCCGGCGAACCGCAGCATCGAGGAGACCTCGGACTTTCGGCAACAGGCCTTGGTCACCTGCGTGCTGGCCAGCTCTGCTTTGACCTGTGCCGTCATCGCCATGTTTCCCATCTTGACATGTGTGGGCCTTCCCGAGATGCCGGAGCCACCCCCATCCGCAGCACCCACCAGGGTGTCGCGGCACCGGCCGCCGCCACCCTATGCGCGGCGGAGAATCTCCGCATAGGCAATGGCGAGCTTGACCGGATCGTGCCGGGGAGTCCCGTCCCCCGAGGCCAGGTCGGCCACCACCAGCTCGGCACCGAGGGACTTCGCCGTCCGGGCGAGACCCTCCGGCTGGAGAACCGCGGCGCGGTCCGCGAGCACCACGTCGAGCCGCAGCTCGGGAGCGTGCTGGGCCAGCACCTCGAGGTGCCGCTCGGGTGAGAAGCCCTCCGTCTCACCGGCCTGCGGCACCAGGTTCAGCACCACTGCCCGGCGGGCGGTCGACCGGACCACGCAGTCGCGCAGCTCCGGCACGAGCAGGTGCGGGATCACGCTGGTGAACCAGGAGCCGGGACCGAGCACCAGCCAGTCGGCCGCCTCGACGGCCGCCAGCGCCTCCGGGCAGGCCGGTGGGTCCTGCGGCTCGAGGTGTACGGCGGTCACCTGGCCGCTCGTGGAGGCGACCTCCACCTGCCCGCACACCGTGGTCATCGCGTCCGGGCGGGACGGGTCGGCGCCGCGGACCTCGGCGGTGATGTCGAGCGGGGTCACCGCCATCGGCAGCACCCGTCCTTGTGCGCCCAGCAGCCGCCCCACCCAGTCCAGCCCGCCGACGTGGTCGCCGAGCAGCTCCCACAAGGTGACGATCAGCAGGTTGCCGACCGCGTGGTTGTCCATCTCGCCGTCGCTGGCGAACCGGTGCTGGAGGACGCTCGCCCAGGTGCGTCCCCAGTCGTCGTCACCGCAGAGCGCGGACAGCGCCTGCCGCAGGTCGCCCGGCGGGAGCACCCCGAACTCCCTGCGCAGCCGCCCCGAGGACCCGCCGTTGTCGGCGACCGTCACCACGGCCGTCAGGTGGTCCACCACCCGGCGCAGCGCGCTCAGGGAGGCGGCCAGCCCGTGCCCGCCGCCGAGCGCGACCACCCGGGTGTCCGGGCTCGCGTCCGCACGGACGTCGCGGTGCATCACTCCCGTCCGAGGTCGCGGTGCACCGGACGGGCGTCCATCCCGTCCGCCCGCAGCCGGGCGGCGATCTCCTCGGTCATCGCCACGCTCCGGTGCTTGCCGCCGGTGCAGCCGACGGCGACCGTCATGAAGCGCTTGCCCTCGCGGAGGTAGCCGGCGCTCACGGTGCGCAGGACCGGGATGTACTGCTCGAGGAAGGTCTGCGCCTCGGGTCGCTTCTTGACGTAGCTCGCCACCTCCTCGTCGCGGCCGGACAGCGGTCGCAGCTCGGGCACCCAGTGGGGGTTCGGCAGGAACCGCATGTCCGCGAGCAGGTCGGCGTCGACCGGGATGCCGTACTTGAAGCCGAAGCTGACGATCGTGGCCTTGAGCGAGGTGGTGCTCTCGGTGCCGAACGCGCCGGCGACCTTCTCGGTCAGCTGGTGCACGTTGAGGGCGCTGGTGTCGATGACGAGGTCCGCCTCGGCCCGGAGAGCGGCCAGGGCGGTGCGCTCCCGCCGCAGCCCGTCCAGCAGCCGCCCGCCCTCCTGCAGCGGGTGCGGACGCCGGGCCGCCTCCTGGCGACGGACCAGCACCTCGTCGCCGGCCTCCAGGAACAGCAGGGTGGTGCGGCGTCCGGTGCTGCCCTGGGCCAGCACCTCCTGGAGCCCGGTGAAGAAGGCCCCGGAGCGGACGTCGACGACGACGGCGACCGGCTGCATCGGCCCGTGCGTCTCGTCGACCAGCCGGACCACGTCGGCGACCAGCTGGGGGGGCAGGTTGTCGACCACGAAGAAGCCCAGGTCCTCGAGCTCCTTGGCGGCCGTGCTCCGGCCGGCCCCGGTCATCCCGGTCACCACGACGACCTCGCCACGGTGGTCCGGCCTCAGCACCGGCGCCGGCTCTCCGGCCACGTCCTCGACAGCGCTCATCACAGGTCCTCTATCTCTCCGGTCGCGGTGTTCACGCTCACCTTGGCCCGTCCCGGCTGCTGCTCCAGTGCCGCGGCGATCGCCTCCGCGGTGCGCATCCCGATGCCCGGCACCTCCGCGATCTCCTCCACACTGGCAGCGCGGAGCCTCTTCAGGGAGCCGAACCGCTTCAGCAGGCTCCTGCGGCGCACCTCCCCCAGGCCCGGCACGTCGTCGAGCATGCTCTCCACCATCGACTTGGAGCGCCGGGTCCGGTGGTGGGTGATGGCGAAGCGGTGCGCCTCGTCCCGGACCCGCTGCAGGAGGTAGAGCCCCTCGCTGGTGCGGGGCAGGATCACCGGGTCCTCCTCGGAGGGCAGCCAGACCTCCTCCAGCCGCTTGGCCAGGCCGCAGACCGGCACGTCGTCGATGCCCAGCTCGTCCAGGGCCCGCTGGGCCGCCGCGACCTGCGGAGGGCCCCCGTCGACGACCACCAGACCCGGGACGTAGGCGAACTTCTTGGGTCGGCCGGTGTCCGGGTCGATCAGCAGCGGCCCCTGCTGGTCTGTCGGCGTCTCGTCCGGGGACTCGACGAAGTCCCCGGTCTCCACGCGCTCGTCGAGCAGCCGCCGGAACCGGCGGGTGATCACCTCGTGCATCGAGGCGACGTCGTTCTGTCCGTCCACGCCCCGGATCACGAACCGGCGATACTCGCTCTTGCGGGCCAGCCCGTCCTCGAACACCACCATCGAGGCGACCACCTCGGTGCCCTGCAGGTTGGAGATGTCGTAGCACTCGATCCGCAGGGGGGCCGACGGCAGCCCGAGCGAGACCTGGATCTCCTCCAGCGCCCTGTTCCGGGTGGTCAGGTCGCTGGCCCGCTTGGTCTTGTGCAGCCCGAGCGCCTGCAGGGCGTTGCGGGCCACCGTCTCCTGCAGCGCCTTCTTGTCCCCCCGCTGGGGGACCCGGATGGAGACGCGGGCGCCGCGCAGGTCGCACAGCCACTGCTCGAGCACCTCCACGTCCTCGGGCAGCGCCGGGACGAGCACCTCCCGCGGGATCGCGTCGCCGAGCTCACCGTCGTACAGCTGCAGGAGGAAGCGCCCGACCAGCCCGCCCGTGTCCGCGTCGTCGACCTTGTCGGCGACCCATCCGCGCTGACCGCGGATCCGGCCGCCGCGCACGTAGAAGATCTGCACCGCGACCTCGAGGGGGTCCTCGGAGAGCGCGATGACGTCGGCGTCGGTGCCGTCGCCGAGCACCACCTGCTGCTTCTCCATCGCCCGGTTGAGCGCCCCGATGTCGTCGCGGAGCCGGGCCGCCCGCTCGTAGTCGGTCGCCTCGGAGGCGGCGTACATCTCCTTCTCCAGGCGCTTCACGAACGCGGAGGTCTGGCCGCCCATGAAGTCGCAGAAGTCCTCCACGATCGCCCGGTGCTCCTCCGCGCTGACCCTGCCCACGCAGGGTGCGGCGCACTTGCCGATGTAGCCGAGCAGGCAGGGTCGGCCGATCTGCTCGGACCTCTTGAACACCCCGTTGCTGCAGGAGCGCATCGGGAAGACCCGCAGCAGCAGGTCGACCGTCTCGCGGATCGCCCACGCGTGCGAGTAGGGGCCGAAGTAGCGGGTGCCGCGGCGTTTGGCGCCGCGGCCGACCATCACCCGCGGGAACTCGTCGTCGAGGGTGACCGCGAGCCACGGGTAGGACTTGTCGTCGCGGTACTTCACGTTGAAGCGCGGGTCGAACTCCTTGATCCAGGAGTACTCCAGCTGGAGCGCCTCGACCTCGGTGTTGACGACCGTCCACTCGACGCTGGCGGCGCTGGTGACCATGGTCGCCGTGCGGGGGTGCAGGTTGACGATGTCCTGGAAGTACGACGTCAGCCGGGCACGCAGGTTCTTGGCCTTGCCGACGTAGACCACCCGGCGGTTCTCGTCGCGGAACCGGTAGACGCCCGGTGAGGTCGGGATCGACCCGGGTGCAGGGCGGTACGTCGACGGGTCGGCCACACGCCAACCCTACGGGTGCCCGCCCACACGGGCCCGCACCTGTTCAGGTGACCGAGATCTCCCCGCCGGAGACCTTGACCTTCTTCGCCGGGAGTGGTGCGGGGGCCGGTCCGGAGATCACTGAGCCGTCGGTGATCGAGAAGCGGCTGCCGTGGCAGGGGCAGACGATCTGGCCTCCGGAGATGTCGCCGACGAGGCAGCCGGCGTGCGTGCAGATCGCGCTGAACGCCTCGAACCGGCCCTTGCTGGGCTGGGTGACGACGACCTTCTGGTCGGGGAGGATCTTGCCACCGCCGACGGGCACGTCGGCTGTCGCCACCGTCGCCCCGCCGCTGCCCCCTGCCGCCACCGGCCGGGACTCGCCGCCGAGCCGCCGCTCGAGGCGGCACCACCGGACGAGCCGTCGGACGACGCGCTGCCGCCGCAGGCCGACAGCAGCGGGAGACTGAGTCCACCGACCGCCACGAGCCCGAGAGCCGTTCGGCGAGGGACCGCGTGCGGGGTGGCCGGCCCGGCTTCCGTCGGGTCGCTCGGCCCCGGGCCACCCGACGGTGCTGGGCCCGGGGCCCTGGTGGTGTCGGTCATGACCCTCCCGGTCGTGGAACCATGTGGAAACCATCGGTTGGAAGCCTCAGCCTAGGCACCGCGGGGTCATCGACACCTGAGAGCCGGCTGAAGATCGGCGAGGACGACCCGGGAGCGGCCGGCGGTCGTGTCAGGCGCCGCTCCGGGACCTGGCAGGGGCCTTGCGGGCCGTCGACGAGGGCGCCCGCCTGCGGGCGGGCTTCTGGGCCGGTTCGGAGGTCCGGGCGCGACGCTTGGGCGGCTGCTTGGCCGGGCTGGCCGCCAGCAGCGGCGCCAGGAACTGGCCGGTGTAGCTGTCCGGATGCGCGGCGACCTGCTCCGGTGTGCCCTCGGCCACCACCAGGCCACCGCGGTTGCCGCCCTCGGGTCCCATGTCGACCAGCCAGTCAGCGGTCTTGATCACGTCCAGGTTGTGCTCGATGACCAGCACCGAGTTGCCCTGGTCGACCAGTCGACCGAGCACCAGGAGGAGCTTGCGGATGTCCTCGAAGTGCAGGCCGGTGGTCGGCTCGTCGAGCACGTAGACGGTCCGGCCGGTGGACCGCTTCTGCAGCTCGGAGGACAGCTTCACCCGCTGCGCCTCTCCCCCGGACAGCGTGGGGGCGGGCTGCCCGAGTCGCACGTAGCCCAGGCCGACGTCCATCAGCGTGTTCATGTGCCGGGCGATGGCCGGGATCGCCGCGAAGAAGTCGACGGCCTCCTCGATCGGCATGTCGAGGACCTCCGCGATGGTCTTGCCCTTGTAGTGCACCTCGAGCGTCTCGCGGTTGTAGCGGGCCCCGTGGCACACCTCGCAGGGCACGTAGACGTCGGGCAGGAAGTTCATCTCGATCTTGATGGTGCCGTCGCCGGCACACGCCTCGCAGCGTCCGCCCTTGACGTTGAAGGAGAACCGGCCCTGCTGGTAGCCGCGCACCTTGGCCTCCGCCGTGGAGGCGAAGAGCTTGCGCACGTGGTCGAAGACCCCGGTGTACGTCGCCGGGTTCGACCGCGGCGTGCGCCCGATCGGTGACTGGTCGACGTGGATGACCTTGTCGACGTGCTCGAGGCCCTCGATGCGACGGTGTCGCCCCGGGACGGTCCGGGCGTTGTAGATCTCCTTGGCCAGCGACGTGTAGAGGATGTCGTTGACGATCGTGGACTTGCCCGAGCCGGACACGCCGGTGACCGCCACGAACAGCCCGAGCGGGAAGCGTACGTCGATGTCCTGCAGGTTGTGCTCCCGGGCACCGCGGACCACCAGGTCGCGGCCGGGCGTGCGCGGACGGCGTACCTCGGGGACGGGGATCGACTTCCGTCCGGAGAGGTACATGCCGGTGGCCGAGTCGTGGTGCTCCAGCAGGTCCTGGACGGTGCCGGACACGACGACCTGACCACCGTGCTCGCCGGCTCCCGGTCCGATGTCGACGACCCAGTCGGCCACCCGGATGGTGTCCTCGTCGTGCTCGACGACGATGAGCGTGTTGCCGAGGTCCTTGAGCCGGACCAGCGTCTCGATCAGCCGGTGGTTGTCGCGCTGGTGCAGCCCGATCGACGGCTCGTCGAGCACGTAGAGCACCCCGACGAGGCCGGCGCCGATCTGGGTCGCCAGCCGGATCCGCTGCGCCTCGCCCCCCGACAGCGACCCCGACGGCCGGTCGAGCGAGAGGTAGTCCAGTCCGACGTCCAGCAGGAACCTGAGCCGCTCCTGGATCTCCTTGAGCACCCGCTCCGCGATCTGCCGCTCCCGGGGGGAGAGCTCCAGCGTGCGCAGGAAATCCGCGGCCTCGTCGATCGGGAGACGGCACACCTCCGCGATGCTCCGGCCGCCCAGCGTGACCGCCATCGACACCGGCTTGAGCCGGCTACCCTTGCACACCGGGCAGGGCACCTCGCGCATGTAGCCCTCGAAGCGCTCCCGGCTGGTGTCGGACTCGGCCTCGCTGTGCCGGCGCTCGATGTAGGGGCGGACGCCCTCGAAGCTGGTGTAGTAGGAGCGCTTGCGTCCGTAGCGGTTGGTGTGCTGGACATGCACCTTGGTCGAGTGCCCGTCCAGGATCGACCGGCGTGCCTTCGCGGGCAGGTCCTGCCACGGCGTGTTCAGGTCGAAGCCCAGCTCGTCGCCCAGCGCGCTGAGCAGGCGCATGAAGAAGTCCGCGACGTGCGCCCCGGACCAGGGCCCGATCGCCCCCTCCCCCAGGGTGGCCCCCGGGTCCGCGATCACCAGGTCGGCGTCCACCTCCATGCGGGTGCCGAGACCGTGGCACTCCGGGCAGGCCCCGAAGGGCGAGTTGAACGAGAAGGACCGCGGCTCGAGGTCATCGGTGTCGATCGGGTGCTCGTTGGGACACGCCATCTTCTCGGAGAACCGCATCTCCCGGCCCGGGTCCTTCGCCGGGAGGTCGACGAAGTCGAAGACCACCAGGCCGCTGGCCAGCCCGAGAGCGGTCTCCACCGAGTCGGTGAGACGCCGCTTCGAGGCCGGCTTCACCGAGAGTCGGTCCACGACCACCTCGATGGTGTGCTTCTTCTGCTTGTCCAGGGTCGGTGGGGCGTCCAGCGGGTAGGTCTCGCCGTTGACCCGGGCGCGCGAGAACCCCTGGGTCTGGAGCTGGCGGAAGAGGTCGACGTACTCCCCCTTGCGGCCGCGGATCACCGGGGCCAGCACCTGGAAGCGGGCTCCCTCCTCCAGGGTCAGGATGCGGTCCACGATCTGCTGCGGGGTCTGCCGGGAGATCGGTGCGCCGCACGTCGGGCAGTGCGGGCGCCCGGCTCGCGCGTAGAGCAGCCGCAGGTAGTCGTAGACCTCGGTGATCGTGCCGACCGTGGACCGGGGGTTCTTCGAGGTGGACTTCTGGTCGATCGAGACGGCCGGGGACAGCCCCTCGATGAAGTCCACGTCCGGCTTGTCCATCTGGCCCAGGAACTGCCGTGCGTAGGCCGAGAGCGACTCGACGTAGCGGCGCTGGCCCTCCGCGAAGATGGTGTCGAAGGCCAGGCTGGACTTGCCCGAGCCGGACAGCCCGGTGAAGACGATGAGCGAGTCCCGCGGGAGCTCCAGCGACACGTCCTTCAGGTTGTGCTCGCGGGCACCGCGGATGATCAGCTGGTCGGCCACGGATGGGTCCTCGGATCCGTCGAGATGCGGGTGGATGAGCGAGCTGGAGCGGGGGATGGCCGGGTCGAGGCGCGGCTCTGCGGCGGGCGCGTTCGAACAGGCGTTCGCCATGATAGCGGGGTGGTGCAAGTGCACGGCGACGGGTTGGATGGCTGGGTGGACAAGGTCGCAGCCCTCCCTGACGTCGACGAGACCCTGCTGGCGACGACACGCTATCTGCAGGCACTGACAGTCCTGGACGAGGAGTCGGCACGCCGGCCGTCGGGGCTGCCGGGCTGGAGCAGGGCCCATGTCGTCGCCCATGTCTCCCGCAACGCGGATGCCTTCGCGCGGGTGCTGAACCAGGCGGCGAGCGGCGAGAGCGCCACGATGTACGACGCGCAGGGCTCCCGGGACCTCGACATCGAGCACACCGTCCAGACCATGGACCTCCCCCACCTCCTCGACGACGCGCACCGGTCCGCCCAGCGGCTCGAGGACGCCTGGCGCAGCTGTGACGCCGACCCTGACACGCCGTACGCCCGGCTGCCGGACGCCCGCGAGACCTTCCCGCTGCGCACCGTGGGGTTCCGGCGCCGGGTCGAGGTGGAGGTGCACCACGCCGACCTGGATGTGGGCTACCAGCCGTCCATGTGGCCGACCGACTTCTCGGTGCGGCTGGTCGGGCAGCGGCAGGACGAGCTGGCCGCCCTGCCCGGGGGCGGCCCGTCGATGGTGCTGTCCTCGACCGACGTCGAGGGGCTGTGGAAGCTGGGGCGCGGTGCCGGTCCGCAGGTCACGGGCGCCGTCGGGGACCTCGCCTGGTGGCTGGTCGGACGCGGAGGGGGACACGGTCTCGACTGTTCTGCCGGCGGGCTGCCTGCCCTCGGCCGCTGGCGGTGATGGCAGGATGACCGACATGTCGTACACCGGAAAGGTCCGCCCCGGAGGACGCCCCGACGTCCGCGAGCTGACCGAGCTGATCATCACGAAGCTGTCGGTCAGCGAGATGGACAACAACGTCTACCTCCTCCGCAGCAGGAGGAGCGGCGAGCAGCTGCTCGTCGACGCGGCCGACGACGCACCGGAGCTGCTCCGGGTCGTCGGGGACACCGGGCTGCGCACCCTCGTGACCACCCACCAGCACTGGGACCACCACCGGGCCCTGGCCGAGGTCGTCGCCGCGACGGGCGCCGAGACGGTCGCCGGCGCCGAGGACGCCGACCATCTGCCGGTCCCGGTCGACCGTCGGGTCTCCGACGGCGACGTCGTCACGGTCGGCGACTGCCGCCTCGAGGTCATCCACCTCGTCGGGCACACGCCCGGCTCGGTCGCCCTCCTCTACGACGACCCGGACGGCACCCCGCACCTGTTCACCGGTGACTCGCTCTTCCCCGGGGGGCCGGGCCGTACGACGTCCGCCGAGGACTTCGACCACCTGATGTCGGACCTCGAGACCAAGGTGTTCGACCGGCTGCCCGACGAGACCTGGGTCTACCCCGGCCACGGGAACGACACGACGCTCGGGGCCGAGCGCCCGCACCTCGCGGAGTGGCGCGCCCGGGGCTGGTAGCAGGCCGCCGCACGCCCGAATCCCTGCCGACCCGGCCCGTCCGCACGCCCGAACCCTGCCGAGTCGGCCCGTCTGCACGCCCGAACCCTGCCGAGCGGAACCTGTCAACCTGTTTGGAGTCGGCCGGTGCTGATTTTGTGGTTGATGGCGACTTGGGCCATGGGTGTTTTGATGACGGGCAGCTTGGTGAAGCGTTCGGGGTGTGCGGCGTGCAGCCGGGCCATGGTCGCGGCGCGCTGGTGGTGCACGGTCACCCAGGATCCGTCGTGACGCTGGCGGGGGTGTGGCCCTGCAGGCCGGAGTGGTAGTGCTCGTAGTTGTACCAAGCCACGAACTGCTCAGTCCAGACCCGGGCTTCTTCGATCGAGGAGAAGTGGGTGGGGTAGGTGGGGGTGTACTTGGTGGTCTTGAACAGCGATTCGCTGTAGGGGTTGTCGTTGGAGACCCGGGGCCGGTTGCGGGAGACCTCGACGCCGAGCTCGCGGAACAGCCCGGTCAGCGTGTTCGATGTCATCGCCGGGCCACCGTCGCAGTGGACCACCTGGGGTCGGGTGCCGAACCGGGCGAACGCGGCTTGGAACATCTCCTTGGCCAGCTCGTCGTCCTCGTGCTCTTCGAGGCGCCAGGCCACGATCATCCGGGAGAACACGTCGAGGACCATGTAGAGCTCGTAGCTCAGGCCGCGGTAGGGGCCCTTGAGCTTGGTGATGTCCCAAGACCAGATCTGCAGTGGCGCATCAGCGACCAGCGAGGGGATCGCGCTGGAGCGGTGTCGGGCCCGGCGCCGGGTCGGCCGCTGCGGCTCAAGCTGTCGCGCGATCCGGTACCACGAGGACTGGGAGGCGACCGGGTCGCCGGCGTCCAGGGCCTGGTAGAACCCGTGGTAGACCGACCGGCCCTGTGCGAACGCGACACCCAGCTTGGCCACGATCGCGTCCCGTTCCGGCCCGGACAGCCACGACGCAGCCCGCCGCCGGGCGTGCGGATCGGGTCAGCGACCCGGCCACGCGGACGACTGCGGTAGTGCCAGCTCGAGCGGACATCCCGGCAAGTCCCAGCGCCCGGCGCTGGGAGAGCCCCGCGGCCGTCAACGCGGTGACCAGCCCGACCGTGACCCCCACCACCGACGCCGCCCGGCCCAAGCCACCACCATCCCCCACACCATCGACCGTGGCATCGGCACCATTCACCGCGCCATCATCGGGATCGGCGGGATCGGGATCGGCGGGTCCGGGATCGGCGGGTCCGGGATCGGCGGGTCCATCGGCGCTCTCATCGCGTCCGGGATCGGCGGTCCGGGATCGGCGTCCGGGATCGGTCCGCGTCTTCACTGCTCCTCGACGCGGTGCTGCTGCGAGTTCTTGCCGGCGCCGGCGTGATGCAAGATCTCGATAGCTTTTCCCAGCGCGTCCACCGCCCGCAGCTGCACCGACAGCGCAGCGTCCTTGGCCGCCACCGCCTGCTCGTGCTCCACCTGCTGAGCCGCCAGCTGCTCCTGCAGCGACTGGTTCTCCTTGATCAGCCGCGCCAGCGCCGCCGACTCCTCCGCGCTCACCATCGCACCTCCCCTGGGGATCAACCCCACCTCCAGCGTGCCAGCGAACACCTGCGCCCTCCAGGTACGCATCTGACGACTCGTCACCCCATGCTCACCCAGAAAGTGATCCTTACTGCCATAGGCGCAGCGACATAGGCATACACCAGCTCCCGCTTCTCCTCAGCGGTCAACAACGACGGAACAGACATCACAGATCACTCCCTCCAAGAACGCGACTGACTCACACACAGGTTGACACGTAGGGGAGTCGGCCCGTCCGCACGCCCGAACCCTGCCGAGTCGGCTCGTCTGCACGCCCCGACCGGCCCACCTTGCGGTTGTGGTCGCTGAGGACCATCGGTCCCGGCGCTGCGGGTGCCGGAGTGACCACAACTCACGCTGAGCGGGCAGATGCGCCGGGTCGACACCCCGGCCGGCCGCCACACCCGCCGGGTGGGCCGTCCGCACGCCCGTACCTTGCCGAGTCGGCTCGTCCGCAGGCCCCGACCGGCCCACCTTGCGGTTGTGGTCGCTGAGGACCATCGGTCCCGGCGCTGCGAGTGCCGGAGTGACCACAACACGCGCTGAGCCGCTACACGCGCCGGGTCGGCCCGTCCGCAGGCCCGTAGCTTGCCGAGTCGGCTCGTCTGCACGCCCGACCCTGCCGAGTCGGCTCTCCGCAGGCCCCGACCGGCCCACCTTGCGGTTGTGGTCGCTGAGGACCATCGGTCCTGGCGCTGCGGGTACCGGAGTGACCACAACTCACGCTGAGCGCGCAGATGCGCCGGGTCGACACCCCCCGGGCCGCCACACCCGCCGGGTCGGCAGGGACTCAGCCGCGGCGCGGACGCCCGGGGTCGAGCACGTGGGCCGGGTCGAGCTGGCGCTGCACGAGCCCGCCGGCCACCTCGCCGAGCTTGCGGTTCGACCTGCGGGCGAAGGCTCTCATGGCGGTGAAGGCGGCCTCCATGTCGGTCTGGCCGTACTCCGCCAGCACTCCCTTGGCCTGCTCGATCACCACCCGGGTGGTGAGCGCGGCCTGGAGCTGCTCGGCCACCAGGGACACCCGGTGGATGGAGCGTTGCTGCAGGATGCCGATCGTCGCCACGTCGGCCAGCGCCTGGGCGACCCGCCGGTCGGGCTGGGACAGCGCCATCCCGCGATCGCCGAACAGGTTGAGCCCGCCGATGACCTCGCTGCGCAGCCGCATCGGGACCGCGTGCACCGTGCTGAACCCCACGCTCAACGCCAGCGAGGCGAACCGCGGCCAGCGCTGGCCCTCGGCGTCGAGGTCGCCCACCGACACCACGCTGCCGGTCCGGACGCACTCGACGCAGGGGCCGCCCTCCCCACCCTGCAGCTGCAGGAGCTCGATGATGCGGATCGCCTCGCTCGTCGAGGCCATCACCTCGAGCACGCCGTTCTGGTCCAGCAGCAGCAGTCCCGACTCCGACACCGGCAACAGCTCCACGCTCGCGTGCACCAGGACGTCGAGCAGGTCCGCCACGTCGTAGTCGTCCACCAGGGTGTCCGCGAGCTCGACCAACCGCTGCGCCAGCAGTACGTCGCGAGACGCGACCCGGCTGGCGAGGTCCCCGTCGGGCCTCTCCTCGCTCATAGTTGCTCCTTCGTGAATCGGCGTCGTCCGCTGATGACATCCGCGGATAAAGAGATGAGTGACACGCCCTCCGCGAACGCACTCGCTCGCAGCTGCGCCATGGCCTCGTCGACCGTGCTGCCGGACTGCACCATCACCATGCCCGCGGCCTGGTGCACCGAAGCAGCCGACCGGCCGAGCATCCCGGCGTCCAGCGACCCGGTGTCGAGGGAGAGCCCCGCGGTCGACCCTCCGTCGGCCCCGAGGTCGAGGATGGCGTTGCCCAGCCCGTCGGCGGCTCGCAGCGCCGTGACCAGCTGTCGACGTCCCAGCCGCCCGGCCTGCGACCGGTAGAGCTCGAACGTGCCGAGCACGACGCTGCCGATCCGGACCGGGAAGGCGAACACGGCCCGGATCCCCAGGTCGTCCGCCCGGGGGACGAAGAACGGCCAGCGCTCGGCGATGCCCTCGCGAGGGTCCCGGAGGTCGCTGACCAGCACCGGGGACGGTCCTCGCCCGGCGTCGACGCACGGCCCTTCGGCGAGGTCGACCTGCACCATCTCCAGTGTCGTCGAGGCGTCGTTGCTGGCATACACGACGGCGCGCACCCCGGCGGAGGACAACAGGGCCACGGCTCCTCCGTCGACCTCCGCCTCGACCACGCACGTGTCGCAGATCGGGATGATACGCCGACGGACCCGGCGCAGCCACGGGTCGGATCGCGACACCGAGTCATCCACTTCCATGCCGACCACCGTCCGTCCAGGGCGGGCTCGGGTGAGCAGCATGAGGACCCCGGTCTAGTACTACAGCCGTAGTTCGTGATCATTGGTTCTCTCGTCGTCGGTAGTGGCATGTCGCGGGCTCGGGCTTGATGTCGTCGGCGCCATCGTGACCAGGCGAGCAGGCTGTGTCGATGGTGTGTCGTGGCGGCGAGCAGGAGGGCGTCGAAGAGGCGGCGGAACTCGTTGACGGTCAGCTCGATCAGGCCGGCCGGGGTGGGGTCGTGGTCGCGTTCGACGGCGGTGGCGACGGCCAGGAAGGCGTGGGCGAGCATCGCCAGGGTGGTCCAGCGGTGCCAGGAGGTCCAGCGCCGGACCTGGTGCTGGTCGAGGCCGATCAGGCCTCTTGGCGGCTTGGAAGGACTCCTCGATGCGCCAGCGTTGCCCGGCGACCCGGACCAGTGTGGGCAGCGGCACCGGGCGGGGTGTGTAGCAGCGCAGGTAGGCCAGCTCGCCGGTGGCGTCGTTGCGGCGGATCAGCACGTGATGCTGACCCGGTGTCGGTCGTCGTCTTCGGGGTGCGATCGCGATCCAGGCCCAGGAGTAGTACCGGTGGCCCTTGCTGCCGGCGCCCGCGCGAGTAGCGTCTGCCACACCTACGGTGGGAGCAGCGCGGGGAGCTCGTCGACCCGCATCGGGCCGGCGTGGGTGGGCACCCGCCGGTTGGCCGCGACCTGCAGCACGTAGCCCAGGCCGTGGCTGCGGACGGTGGCGCGCAGCCGCGGGTCGGCGCCGTAGACCTCGTCCCCGGCCACCCACGCCGCCGGCACGTCCGGCCTGCGACCGCGCGGGTGATCATCGCCGCCGCCAGCGCCGGTTTGGTCGCGAACTTCGTGTCCTCGGGGACGCCCGCCGCCGCGCACCGGTCGGCGTCTTCGGTCCAGGACTTCGGCAGGTACAGCGCCCGGTCGATCAACGCATGCCCACGCGGGCGGCGTAGGTCAGATACACCGCGACCTGGGCGTTCTCGATCCGTCCCGCGGTGCCGGTGTACTGCCGCTGCACCCCGACCGAGTGCACGCCCTTCTTCACATCACCGGTCTCGTCGACCACCAGCATCGCCTCCGAGTCGGCGAAATCGTCGACCACGTAGCCGCGCAGGTCGTCACGGACCGCCTCGGCGTCCCACTTCGCCCGCGCGAGCAGATGCTGCAACCCGTCCGGGGTCTGCTCGCCGCGGTGCTCGGCGATCGTCCAGCAGTTCTTGCGATCCAGCCCGCGAGACCATACCCAGCGATCAGCCCGGCCGCATGCCGCAGCGGCTCGTAGCGGGCGAACCGCGGCGCGATCCGATCGACCACCTCGCTGAACGCGTCCTGCCACCGGTCAAGGTCTATCCTGTGTGCCGCGGCCACCGCCGCGGCGTCTTTGTTCCACACAAGCAAGGCATGCTCGCGCGGTGGCCGCTCCACTGCCCGCAGACACGCCCGAACCGGTCCCCACCAGCCCCCTCAGCAACCCAGATAACGAACTACGGCTGTGGTACTAGAAGAAGTGTAGATGTGGACGCCGGGGTGGGCCGACGTCCCATATCCACGCTAAGGTGGTAAAGGAAAGCCATATACGCAGCCCAGACCCTGCTGCCCATCGTCGGATCGCCGGCCCCCGGCGTCCCGCGTCAGCAGGGAGGGTGACAGTTGCGAGTGGTGCTGTGCGACGGCCAACGGATGCTGCTCGACGTGCTGGCTCCGGCTCTGCACGACGCGGGGCATGTGGTCACCGACTCGTGCTCCCAGCCGGACATCCTCCCCGGGCTGGTGGTGCGCCGCCGACCGGACGCCTGCCTGCTGGAGGCCAGCTACCTCGGCAGCTCCCGGCTCGACGCCGTCGCGGCCGTGCGGAGCCTCACCCCCGAGACGGTGCTCGTGCTCCTCGTCGGAGATGCGGGCCCCGAGGTGTGGCAGGCCTACGACGACGGAGTCGTCGACGCCGTGGTGAGCAAGTGCAGCTCCTTCGAAGAGGTCGTCTCGGCGCTCTGCGCCGCCGAGCACGGACGTGGCGTCGTGACGGGGTTCGCCAGACCGACTCCGCCGGTCGTCCCTGCGCAGAGCGACCTGGATCTGCTGACCCGGCGGGAGCGGCAGGTGCTCGACCTGCTCATCGAGGGCCTGGCGACGACGGCCATCGCCGCCCAGCTCGGCGTGTCGAAGAACACTGTGCGCACGCACGTAGCCAGCGTGCTGCGCAAGCTGAGGGTCCACGACCGCAGCAAGGCGGTCCGCAGCGCCGTACCCCTGGGCCTCGCGTGAGGCCACGGGTGTCGTACGCGACCCTGGTCGACATCGCCTCCGTCCTGGTGGTCGACGACCACCGCGTCTTCGCCGAGCTGCTCACGATGCGCCTGCGCCGCGACGCCGCCGTCGAGCACGCGCAGGTGGCCTGCACCGTGGAGCAGGCCCGGGCAGCAGTCGATCAGCGGGCACCCGACGTGGTGCTCCTGGACCCGGAGCTCGAGGGTGGCTCGGGGCTCGAGCTCATCCCGCACCTGCGGCTGCTGGAGAACAGGCCGCTCGTGGTGGTGCTGGCCGACGTCGCGCACACCTCGCTGGAGGTGCTCGGGCTGGACACCGACGAGTGCACCCTGGTCTCGAAGGAGTCGCCCTTCGAGGACCTGGTGCACGCCATCCGAGCCGTACGGCGGGGTCGGCTCCTCCATCCGCCGCTCGGCCACGGCCCCGCAGCCCCGGCCGTGCGGGTCCCGCAGGACGGCCGGCTCGACGACGGTCCTCGTGGGGACCTGGAGCCGGGTCCGGCGCCGACGCTGACCGCGCGACAGGCGGACGTCCTCCGGTGCCTGCTCGCCGGCATGACGCGCGCACAGGTCGCGTCCGGGCTCGGGCTGTCACCGCACACGGTCCGGGACCACGTCCGCCACCTGTTCCGCATCGCAGGAGTGACCTCCACGCCGGACCTGGTGTCCTGGGCCGGTCCCGGCGAGGTCACCCCGCCCCGACGGCCCCGACGGCTCGAGGGTGGTTCCCAGCCCGTAGGCTCGGCTCCGTGATCGAGCTGAGGACCCCTGCGGAGATCGAGCAGATGCGACCCGCGGGACGCTTCGTCGCCGACGTGCTCGTCGCGCTGGCAGAGGCCGCCGACGTGGGCGTCAACCTGCTGGACCTCGACGCCCTGGCCCACGAGATGATCCGCAGCCGCGGTGCCGAGTCCTGCTACATCGACTACCACCCCTCCTTCGGGGCCATGCCGTTCGGCAAGGTGCTGTGCACGTCGGTCAACGACGCCGTGCTCCACGGGCTGCCCCACGACTACGTGCTGGCCGACGGCGACCTGCTGAGCGTGGACTTCGCCGCGTCCGTCGACGGGTGGGTCTCGGACTCGGCACTCAGCCTGGTGGTCGGCACGGCGGCCCAACAGGACCTCGACCTGATCGACACCGCGACGCGCGCGCTGGACGCCGGGATCGCGGCGGCCCGGCCGGGGTCGCGGATCGGCGACATCTCGGCCGCCATCGCGGCCGTCGCCCGGGCCGACGGCCTGTCGATCAACACCGACTTCGGAGGTCACGGCGTCGGACGCACCATGCACGGGGATCCGCACGTGCCGAACAACGGAAGGGCCGGCCGGGGCTACCCGCTCAAGCCGGGCCTGGTGATCGCGATCGAGCCGTGGTTCCTGCAGACCACCGACCTGCTGGTCACGGACGCCGACGGCTGGACGCTGCGCAGCGCCGACGGGTCTCGGGGCGCCCACATGGAGCACACGATCGCGATCACCCAGGACGCTCCACTGGTCCTGACCGCCCGGGACTGACCGGCCGGGTCAGATCTCCTTCTGGAACTGGATCTCCCGGCCGAGGATCCGATAGCCCAGTGCCTCGTTGACCGCGATCATGTGGTGGTTGGACTCCGTGTTCCAGGTGTCCATCGTCTCCACCTGCGGCTCCACCTCGGCGAGCCAGAGCAGCATCCCCGCCTTGAGCAGCAGCCCGAGCCGGTGACCCCGGTGGGACCGGGCCACCGCGGTGTCGTGCTGGTGGGCGACGGCCGGCCGGGCCGTCTCGACGGCGACGACCGTGTGGCCGGCGAGCTCCCCGGTCGGCCGGTGGCGAGCCACCAGACGGTAGAGCCGGAACCCACCCGCGCGTGCTGCGTCCTCGTAGGCGGCGAGCCGTTCGGCGCTGAACACCTCGTCCTCCACGTCGAGGTCGTCGGTCGGTGCGTCGTTGATGGCGGCTACCAGTCCGACCATGGCCTCGACGAGCTCCGGCGGCGTGTGCCCCACGACCCGGACGAGCTCGTAGTCCCGTGCCGCCTCGGCCGCCTCGTCGCAGAGCTCGGAGAGCACCGCGGGGTCGAGCTCCGTGAGGTGCTGGCGCCGGTTGACCGCCTGGGACCTCCTCTCCAGGCCGGCTCTGGACGCGAAGGCCGTGGACCGCTCGGAGTCCCAGGCGTCGACGAGCAGGCTGGTGCGGCCGGCCAGCTTGGCCTCCCGCACGAGATGGTCGAGGAGCTCGCTGCCGTAGCCCCGCCGGCGATGCTCGGGATGCACCATCAGCCACAGCCAGGCGAGGTGCCGGTTGTCCCGCTCGGGGAGGAACATCAGCGCGGCACCGACCGGCACCCCGCCGCTGGTGGCGAGGTACGACGTCGGGGGCTCCCCGTCCCAGCCGCGGCGCAGCAGGTTGTCGAACTGCTGGGGCAGCCACGGATGCTCCCACGGCGAGTCAGCGGCCGACACCTCGTTGCTGAGCCGACGGACCGCCTCCACCCGCTGCGTGTCGTCGGGGCCGAAGCGATGGATCTGCAGGTGGGACATGCACCCAGGCTCTCGCGAAGGAGCCCGCGCCGCGACCGAATTTCGGTGAGGCGTCGAGGAGGAGCCGGCGGTCACCACCCCGGACGACGGCGCCACGGCCGGAGGCGTGCCAGGGTGAAGCCATGTACTTCGTCGGTGTCGACCTCGCCTGGGGTGGGAAGAGGCCCACCGGGGTCGCCGTGCTCGACACCGACGGGTGCCTCGTGCACGTGTCCGCCCGGACCGACGACGCATCGATCCTCGCCGCCCTCGCGCCGTACGTGGAGGACGCCTGCCTCGTCGCGATCGACGCCCCACTGGTGGTGGTGAACGCCGCCGGGAACCGTCCCGCCGAGGCGGCGCTGAACCGGGACTTCGCCCGCTTCGACGCCGGGGCGCATCCCGCGAACACCGCCAGGGCCGAGTTCGCCCAGTCGCCGCGGGGCGCCCGGCTGGCCGCAGCCCTCAAGCTGGACGTCGACCCGAGGTCCAGCTTGCCGCGGCGCGCCATGGAGGTCTACCCGCACCCGGCCACCGTCGCCCTGTTCCGGCTGGGCCGGACCCTGAAGTACAAGAACAAGCCGGGGCGGCCCGTCACCCAGCTGCGCTCGGAGCTGCTGCGGCTGGTCCGCCTCCTCGAGGGGCTCCGCGACGCCCCGGTGCCGCTGGTCCTCGACGAGCACGACGCGTGGCAGGAGCTCGTCGAGCAGGTCGGGAGGGCGGTCCGCAAGAGCGAGCTTCGCCGGGCCGAGGACCAGGTCGACGCCGTCGTGTGCGCCTACGTCGCCCTGTACGCCGAGCGGAGGCCGGCCCTGACCACGACGTACGGCGACCTGAGCACCGGCTACATCGTCACCCCCACGCTGCCGGAGGGGCACCGGCCCTCGCCCCGAGGTCGGGCCGAGGCCGCGACGCCGACGCCGACGCCGTTGCAGGCTGCGCTGCACGCCTACGGTGAGCGTCAGCCCCAGCTGCGCGCCGCGACGGACCACTTCGTGGCCCTGGTGACCACCCTGCTCGACGACGCCGGCATCAACTACCTCAGCGTCACCGGACGCGCCAAGACGGTGGCGTCGTTCGCGGCGAAGGCGGGCCGCACCCGGGACGGTGTCCCGCTCTACGCCGACCCGGTCAGGGACATCACCGACCAGGTGGGGGTGCGGGTGATCACCTACCTGCACAGCGACGTGACGGCGGTGGCCGACCTCCTCGGCGACCAGGCCGGGGACCAGCTCCGGCTGCTCGACGACCGGGACATGGGCCAGGAGACGGCGAGCGAGGGACGGTTCGGCTACGCGAGCAGGCACCTGCTCGTCGCCCTCCCCGACGACGCGCCCCACGACGCGCCCGACGGGGAGGCCGGCCCGACCGCCCCGGTGAACGAGCGACGGGCCCAGGTCCAGGTGCGGACCGTCCTGCAGCACGCCTGGGCGGAGTTCGAGCATGCGATCCGCTACAAGGGCACGATCCCGGCCGCGGACGCGCCGGACCTGGACCGCCGGTTCACCCTGGCCGCCGGCCTCCTGGAGCTGGCCGACCGGGAGTTCTCCCTCATCCAGGACCGGCTGCAGGCCTCGGTCGCCGACACACGCCCCGATCCCGACGTCAGCGACCCGCGGATCAGCGCACCGGAGCTCGCGACGTTCCTGGCCGGCCAGTACGCCGACGCCGGCTGGTCCCGCACCGACCACTACGCCTGGGTCTCGGGCCTGCTGCTCGAGCTGGGGGTCACCTCGCTCGACGAGCTGGCCGGCCTGCTCAGCTCGGTGGACAGCGCCTCGATCAACGCCCGGATGGGCTACCGCTACCCGCCGGGCGCGGTCCGGCGCCTCGACGACGCGCTGCTGGAGCTGTTCGGCACCCGCTACCTCGGCCTGCACGGCAACGCGCACCGGGAGGCGCTGCTGCGCACCCGCCTCGAGAAGCTGCGGGGCCCGTAGGCAGCCCAGGCCAGGGAGATTCGGCCGGGGAGATTCGCGCCGGGGAGATTCGGCCAGGGAGATTCGGCCAGGGAGGTCATCGGTCAGCTACGCCGACGGCCGGCCTCCAGGAGTCCGCTGCGCATCAGCTCGGCGACGACCGGCGGGGACTCCCCCATCAGCGAGGCGATGTCCCGATAGCTGTGGTCGCCGAACAGTGCCAGGGCGATCGCGGCGCGCTGCCGGTGCGAGAGCTCGGCTGCGGCCGCGACTCCCGAGGAGACGAGGGCGTCCGCGTCCGGGCGGTGGTCGAGCGCCGACCCGACCGGCCTGAGCGCCCGTCGCCGCTCGTGCAGCACGTAGACGTAGCGTGCGAGCTCCTGGCGCCCGACCGGGCCGATCGCGATGCCGGCCGGGGTGCATGCGTCGAGGACCGCCTGGACCACCACGGACTCGGCGACGTCGGCGTCCTCGCAGACCACGAGCGCCAGCGCGAACATCGCCTGACCGTGCCGTCGCCAGACGTCCTTGATGCCGTCGCCGCTTCCCGTCGGCGACAACGGCGCCCGAGCCACGGGCTGACGCTCGGACACTCTGCCTGCCTCCAGTCGGGAAGCATGACCGCCGGGGTCTCGGGCAGCATGGTCGGTTTCGGGTGCGTGCAACTCAGTGAAACACGTGATCGGGCGGAAGGCGTCGATTGCGGCGAATCCGCCCGCGGGACGATCAGCTCGCCAGCTCCCCCAGCAGCCGCGGTACGACGGCCGGCGCGGGCGAGCAGGCCGGTGGCGATCCCGGTCGGAGAGCTCGGGGACGACCTCGCGCAGCAGCTGTCGCGCAGCGCCGTGCCCCGGGACTGCCTGCTCGACCCGGGGTCCGCGAGCGGCCATCCGGTGAGCACCCAGCGGGTGACGTGCAGCGGCTCACTCATCCGTGGTCGCCTTCCTCGTGCATCGTCGGCTCCGCGAACAGCCACACGCGCGCGCCCTCGAACCCCTGCCGCAGGTCGGCCAGCAGCGACCGTGAGCGCAGCACGACGTCGGCCCAGCTCTCGCCACTGGGCGGGTTGTAGTAGAACTTGCCGACCTTCTTGCGACGCTCGGCCTCGTCGGCGTACTCCGAGCGGATGCCCTTCCCGGTCAGCCCGTCGAACGCCCCGAGGTCGCGCTCCCGCAGCCGCTCGTCGAGGACCACCTCCAGGTCGAGCCCCTCGGTGGCCCGCCGCGCCGTCTCGCTCGCGCGGCGGTACGGCGAGCTCAGCACGACCGTGGGGCGCTCGTCCTCGTCGGCCTGCTTCAGCCGGGCGGCCAGGGCGTCGGCCTGCTGGCGACCCGCGTCGGACAGCTTCACGTCGGCGTCCCGGATGTCGAGGTCGAGACGGTCCAGGCCCTTGCGCTGCGCCGACGACGTACCCGGAACCGACCCCGGTCACCCGGTCGGCCCCACCCGGTGGAACGGGGGTGGCGGAGGCTAGCGTGACCGCCGTGTCCTTCCCGAGGCGGCAGCTGGTGACCGCCGCGCTCACCGCGAACGCGCTCCGGCCGCTGCCGAGCTACTACGTCGGCGTCCCCACGATGTTCGCCGGCTGGCTGACCGGCGAGCTGGCACCCCACGTCGCCGTCCTGACGGCGGCCGACGCGGCGCGCGAGCTCGCGGTGGGACGGCGCGACCCGCGGGGGCTGGCCCTGGCGGCCGGCAGCCTGGCCGGCCTCGGGGCCCTCATGGTCCAGTCCCAGCAGGCGAAGGGGTATGTCGACCGGGCCCTCGTCGAGGCCCTCGGGCCGGACTACCGCACCCGGCTGTCCGCACGGCACACCGACCTGGACCTGTCCACACCGCTGCTCCAGCTGGCCATGCCGTTCCGGGTGCACGACGACGAGGTGGAGGTCCTGCGGGACATCAGCTACGCGCCGCACGGCCGCCGTGGTCGGCTCGACGTCTACCGGCGGCGCGGTGGCGGGACGCGGGACGCTCCCGTGCTGCTGCAGGTGCACGGCGGCGCCTGGACGATGGGCAGCAAGCGGGTCCAGGGGGTCCCGCTGATGCTGCACATGGCCGCTCGCGGCTGGGTGTGCGTGGCGATCAACTACCGGCTGGCCCCCCGGGACCCGTTCCCGGCCCAGCTCGTCGACGTGAAGCGGGCGATCGCCTGGGTCCGCGAGCACGGTCCCGGCTACGGCGCCGACCCGGCCTTCGTGGCGGTCACCGGAGGCTCTGCGGGGGGCCATCTCGCCGCGCTGGCGGCGCTGACCCCCAACGACCCGGACTACCAGCCCGGGTTCACCGACGCGGACACCACCCTGCAGGCGGCGGCACCGCACTACGGGGTCTACGACCTGGCCGGCGCCTCGGGGTCACGGAAGGCACGACTGATGCGCGACCGGTTCCTCGGGCCGACGGTGCTGCGCCGGAGCCCGCGTCGTGAGCCCACGGAGTTCGAGCGGGCCTCGCCGCTGCTGCGCGTCCGCCCGGACGCCCCGCCGTTCCTGGTCATCCACGGACAGCACGACACGCTGGTCGAGGTCGCCCAGGCGCGGCAGTTCGTGGCGGCCCTGCGGGAGGTGTCGAAGGAGACCGTCGCCTACGCAGAGCTCCCGGGAGCCCAGCACGCCTTCGACGTCTTCCCCTCGGTCCGCAGCGCCCACGTGGTGCGTGGCGTCGACCGCTTCCTGCGGTTCACCCACGACGAGTGGCGGGAGCGCCGTCGATGAGCGGGATGCCGCAGGAGCTGCTGGCGAAGGCCCGCGCGGCCACGGGCTTCATGCCGGACGCGGAGGGGGAACTGCTCCACGAGGTCGCCGTGCACGCGCTCACCGCGGGGCCGGGGCTCGAGGTGGGCAGCTACTGCGGCAAGTCGGCGGTCTACCTCGGCGCCGCGGCGCGGACGGCGGGCAGCACGGTGTTCAGCGTGGACCACCACCGGGGCTCGGAGGAGAACCAGGTCGGCTGGGACTACCACGACCCGTCCCTGGCGGACCCGGAGTTCGGCCGCCTCGACACGCTGCCGGCGTTCCGGCGCACCATCAAGGACGCCGGCCTCGAGGAGGAGGTGGTCGCGGTGGTCGGCCGGTCGACGACGGTCGCCGCGCACTGGCGGACCCCCCTGGCCCTGGTGTTCATCGACGGCGGGCACACCGACGAGCACGCCGGGAACGACTACGTCGGCTGGGGCCGGTGGGTGCAGCGCGGGGGCACCCTGGTCATCCACGACGTGTTCCCCGACCCCGCGGACGGCGGGCAGGCGCCGTACCGGATCCTGCTGCGGGCACTGGCCGACGGTTTCCGGCAGCAGCGGGTGCTCGGGTCGATGCGGGTGCTGACCCGGGTGGCGGGCGACGCCGGGGACCCGGTGCGGTGAGTGCTCAGGTGAGGACCGGCCGGCGCCCCCGCCTGACCGTGAGCCACACGCTGAGGGCGACGTAGTAGACGACGTAGGCCATCGAGACCACCAGCCAGACCGGGCTCGGGGACGGCACCTGCAGCAGCAGCACGGCATAGCTCAGCAGCCAGAGGGCGGTCAGGCACAGGGTGAGGGTGCGCAGCGTGCTGGTCCGCGACGGGTAGACGTAGCCGACGGGCACGAACACCAGGACGGCACAGACGAGCAGGACGACTGTCACCGTGGCCGGCGGCAGGTCCAGCACGATGACGTAGAAGGCGACGATGTTCCAGTAGCTCGGGAAGCCGAGGAACAGGTGGTCCTCCGTCTTCGCGTCGACCCGGCAGAACTGGTAGGCCGACGCCATCAGCGGGACTGCTGCGAGGACGGTGGCGCTGGTGCCGCTGCCCAGGTAGCCGGTGCTCCACAGCAGCACCATCGGCACGAACGTGTAGGTCAGGTAGTCCACGATGTTGTCGAGCATCGCGCCGTCGAACCAGGGCACGAGGCGCTTGACGTGCAGCCGGCGGGCCAGCATCCCGTCGGTGCCGTCCACCACCAGGGCGACCAGCCCGAGCCACAGCGCCCGGACCGTGTCCCCGTCCCAGGCGGCCATCACGATCAGGAGGGCCAGCGCCACGCCGGTGGCGGTGTAGACGTGCACCAGCCAGGCGGCCACGATGGCGCCCGGGGTGGTCGGTCTGTCGGTCATCGTCTCGAAGACTTCCTCATCAACGGGTCAACGGTCCCACGACACTCCCGCGACACGCCGACGACCCGAGAGCTGACGACCCGAGAGCGGACGACCCGGTTGGGCCGTCCCCCACGATGGTGGCACAGACGATGCCGGCACGGCACGGCAGCGGACCGGCTCACGAATGCCCACCGGCCCGCGGCGGCAGCCGGTGCAGGACCACGTCGTCGACGTCGCCGTCCCGGGCGGTCAGGGTGAGGTACGTGCAGTGCGGCTGGCGTCGACGGTCGGTCGGCGAGCCCGGGTTGAGCAGCCGGAGGCCGCCCTGCGTCACCGTGTCCCAGGGGATGTGGCTGTGGCCGAAGACCAGCACGTCGACGTCGCCGTACGCCGCCTGGCAGCGTCGCTCACGCCCCCGGGCGTCACCGGTCTCGTGCACGACCGCGAACCGGACGCCGCCGATGCGGGTGCGGGCCACCTCCGGCAGCCGGCGCCGGAGCTCCGCACCGTCGTTGTTCCCGAACACCCCGACCAGCCGGGTGGACCGCTGCTCGAGCTCGTCCAGCAGGGCCGGGACGACCCAGTCACCGGCGTGCACCACCACGTCGGCCGAGGCCACCGCCTCCCACACCTGCTCCGGCAGGTCCCTCGCCCGCCGGGGCACGTGGGTGTCGGCGAGCAGCAGCACCCGCTCGGCGCCCGACCCGTCCACCGGCGTCACAGCGCCGTGCTGAGTGCGGCCTCGCATCCGCACTCGAGCGCGATCTCGGTGGACCCGGCCGGCAGCGAGCCGCCGCGGAAGATGTCCGCGCCGGGCGTGGTGTGCGAGAGGGCGTCGACGGCGAGGACCACGGCAGCAGCGGTGTACGACGTCTGCTCGACGGGCCAGTTGAGGTCGTCCGGGTAGACGTAGCCGGTCCAGTAGGAGCCGTCGGCGGCCCGCAGGTGCTGCATGTCCCGCACCAGAGCCCGGGCCCGGGCGTGGTCGCCGAGCGCGTCCAGGGCGAGAGCCAGCTCGCAGGTCTCGGCACCGGTGACCCACGGGTTGGTGTCCACGCAGAGGACGCCCAGCCCGGGCACCACGAAGTCGTTCCACCGGCTCGCCACCAGGGCGCGGGCGGCGGCTCCGCGCACGGCTCCACCCAGCACCGGGTAGTACCAGTCCATCGAGTAGGTGGACTTGTCCAGGAACAGGTCGCGGTGCCGGCGCAGGGCGTGCCCGAGCCGACCGGCCGCGAGCTCCCACTCGGGCTGGGATGCGCCCATCAGCTCGGAGAGGGCGAGGCCGGCGCGGAGCGCCTGGAAGATGCTCGAGCTGCCGGCGACGAGTGCGCCGTGGTCCGCGGGCGGACCCGCGATCGCGTCGCCGCCCACCCAGGCCACCCCGCCGAAGGGCAGCTGCATCGACACGACGAAGTCCAGCCCGCGGCGGACGGCGGGCCAGCAGCGCCGCAGGAACGCCTCGTCGCGGCGCACCAGCCAGTGGTGCCACACGCCCACCGCCAGGTAGGCCGACATGTTCGTCTCGGCGCTCGCGTCCTCCACGACCCCCGCCACCAGCCTCATCGGCCAGGAGCCGTCGGGGCGCTGGGTCGACAGGCACCAGTCGTAGGCCCGCTCGGCGGCATCGACCTGGCCACCGACCAGCATCGCCATCGCGGCCTCGACGTGGTTCCAGACGTCGGTGTGTCCCCCGCGGGTCCAGGGCACGGCTCCGTCCGGCTCCTGGACCCGGGCGATGGACGCCGCGGTCCCGAGGACGTCGTGGCCGGTGAGGACCCCCCGCAGGGCGGGGATGTCGGCGCTCACGGCGTCGGCCCGGGCTTGCGGAGGTAGACCACCAGGCTCTTGCCGACCAAGGGGTCCAGCACCGCCTCGGCGAGGCGGGTGACCCGCGGTCGGGACATGATGTCCCAGACGAGGAGCCGGTGGTAGGCCTTCACCAGCGGGTGGTCGTCCCGGTCCACGCCCACCGCGCACTTGAGCCACCAGTACGGCGCGTGCAGGCCGTGCACGTGGTCGCTGCCCTCGACGACCAGGCCGCTCGCCCGGAGCCGGGCCGTCAGCTCGTCCCTGGTGTAGATCCGCACGTGGCCGCCCTCGACCTGGTGGTAGGCGTCGGAGAGGGCCCAGCAGATCCGTTCCGGGAGCCAGCGGGGGACGGTGACCGCCAGGGTGCCCCCGGGCCGCAGCACGCGCGCCAGCTCGGCCATCGCTGCGGTGTCCCGGTCGATGTGCTCGAGCACCTCGGCAGCGACGACCCGGTCGAACTCTCCGTCCGGGAAGGGCAGGGACAGGGCGTCGCCCTGCTTGATGTCGGCCTCCGCGCCCGGCGGCACCTCCCCCGCCTCCCGCATCGCGGCGAACAGCTCCAGCACCCCCGCAAGCTCGTCGCCGTCGCGGTCGAAGGCGACGACGTCCGCACCGAGACGGAACATCTCGAAGGCGTGCCTGCCGGCCCCGCAGCCCATGTCCAGGACCCGCTCCCCGGGCCGCAGGCCGAGCCGGTCGAAGTCAACGGTCAGCATCGCCGTACCCCCCTCGTCGTGTGTCCGCCGCGCGCTCGTAGGCGGCCGCCGTGGCCTCCGCGACGACCCGCCAGCTGAACCGGGCGAGGGTGCGCCGACGGCCCGCCCTCCCCATCCGTTCCCGGCGGGCCGGGTCGTCCAGCATCCGCCCCAGCGCCGTGGCCAGCTCGCCGACGTCGCCGGGCGTCACCAGGTCCGCGCACTCGCCGTCGGGACCGACGACCTCGGGGATCGCGCCGGCCCGGCTCGCCACCACCGGGGTCCCGCACGCCATCGCCTCCACCGTGGGCAGGGAGAACCCCTCGTAGAGAGACGGGACGCACGCGACCTGCGCCGAGCCGACCACGGCCGAGAGCTGGACGTCGGACAGGCCGTCGAGGAACCGGACCGAGTCGGCCACGGCCAGCCGATCGACCAGGCGCTCCGTCGGCCCGCCGGGCTTCGGCCTGGACACCAGCAGCAGCTCGACGTCGCGTTCGGTGCGCAGCTTGGCGAACGCCTCGAGCAGCGTCGCGACGCCCTTCATCGGCGTGTCCGCGCTGGCCATCGCCACGATCCGACCGGGTGTCCGGGGCGCGCTCGGCGGCCGGAACACGTCGTCCACCCCCATCGGCACCACCTCGATGCGGCTCGGGTCGACACCGAAGTCGGTGACGACGTCGTGCGCCGAGCTCTGCGAGGGGCACAGGATCGCGGTCGTCCGGCGGGCCACCTCGGCCTGCATCCCCACGAAGCCGTACCACCGGCGAAGGGCGAGCCTCGAACGCCAGCTCGTCGCAGCAGCGAGGTCGACCCGGCGGTCGAAGGTCAGGGGGTGGTGGATCGTGGTCACGACCGGCAGCCCGGCGCGCTGGATGTCGAGCATCCCGTAGCCCAGGGTCTGGTTGTCGTGGACCACGTCGAAGTCGGCGAGCCGCTCACGGAGCAGCCTGGCCATCCTGAGGCTGAAGGTGCGCGGCTCCGGGAACCCGGCGGTCCACATGGTGGCGAGCTCGAGGAGGTCGATGCGGTCCCGGATCTCGCGCGGGTGCGGCATCCGGAAGGGGTCCGGCTCGCGGTAGAGGTCCAGGCTGGGCACCTCGGTCAGCCGCACCCCGGCGTCGAGCACCGGGTACGGCGGTCCGGAGAACACCTCCACCCGGTGACCGAGCGCGACGAGCTCACGGCTCAGGTGCCGGACGTAGACGCCCTGGCCGCCACAGTGCGGTTTGCTGCGGTAGGACAGCAAGGCGATGCGCAACCCGACCTCCGAGCGGCTCGTTGGACAGCCTCGAGGGCCGCGGTGCTCGACCAGCTGCGGCTCGGGCAGCTGACGTGATCGGGTCCAGTATGCCGACCCGCCGGGGACCGGCTGTGCGGCGGCTCCCTCCGGCGGCGGCCAGGCGCGCGGGTCAGGACCGCTCGGCGTCCCTGTCCACGTCCGTCTCCTGGCTCTCTCCCTCGGTGCTGTCGAGAGCCTCGCCGAGCGCGCTGGTGCTCTCCGCCCCGCGTGCCGTGGCGACGAGGCTGGCGACGGTGGTGACCGCGAGGATCGCGAGGATCGCGCCGAGGGAGACCAGGATCGGGATGTCCGGCGCCCACTCGATGTGGTTGCCGCCGTTGATGAAGGGAAGCTCGTTCTCGTGCATCGCGTGCAGGATCAGCTTGACGCCGATGAACCCGAGCAGGACGGAGAGGCCGTAGGAGAGGTAGACCAGTCGCTTCAGCAGACCACCGATCAGGAAGTACAGCTGACGCAGCCCCATCAACGCGAAGATGTTCGCCGTCAGCACCAGGTACGGCTCCTTGGTCAGGCCGTAGATCGCGGGGATCGAGTCCAGCGCGAACAGCAGGTCCGTGGTGCCGAGGGCGAGGATCACCAGGAACATCGGGGTGATCACCCGGCTGCCGTTCTCCCGGGCGAAGGGCTTGACCCCGTGCCACTCCTGGGTGGCCGGCAGGTGGTTCTCGACCCACCTGATCAGCCGGTTCTCCTCGTAGTCCTCGTCACCCTGGCCCTCCCTGGCCAGGTTGTACGCCGTCCAGACGAGGAACAGGCCGAACAGGTAGAAGACCCAGCTGAACTCGTTGATCGCGGCGGCACCCACCGCGATGAAGATCGCCCGCATGAACAGGGCGAGCACGATGCCGACGAGCAGGGCCTCCTGCTGGTACTTCCGGGGCACGCCGAACTTGGCCATGATGATGATGAAGATGAACAGGTTGTCCACCGACAGGGAGTACTCCGTCAGCCAGCCGGCGAAGAACTCGGTGCCGTACTGGTGTCCGGCGAACACCCAGACGCCGATCCCGAAGAGGATCGCCAGCCCGACGTAGAACCCGAGTGCGACCGAGACCTCTCTGGTCGACGGCTCGTGCGGCCGTCGGCCGATCACGATCACGTCGAAGAACAGGACCGAGACCGTCACGATGACGGTGGTCCACCAGACCCACGTGGGAACATCCACGACGACACACCTCTCCGGGAACGCCTTCGGCCGCACGCATGCGCGGCCCGATGAGCAACTTCCGGAGGTCTCTTCCGCCCGTCTTCACGCGGACCTTGGGCACCGGGACCGGCTCCTCAGAGCCGGCAACCGTGATGACGGCACCGAAGCGACAGGAATACTCCCCTCCACCGCGGCCAGTGTCTCATGCCCGGCCTCTCCTTGCGACGATGACCACGCCAGGAGCCGGCTCTGGGGGTCGTCACCTGGTCCTCTCGTGGCTGCCGGTCCTGGCGGTGGGTGCCGGCGCCGGCCTGCTGCTGGGCCTTCGTGCCGACGTTCTGGTCGCTCAGGTCTCCTGAACGCGCCGTAGCGGACCCGGAACGACCACAACCGCAGCGGACGGACCCCATGCCGTCTACGGCCCTCACTAGGATCGGTCCATGAGCTCTGCCGGCCCCGCGGTCCCGTGGGGGGACTTCACCCAGGACCCCCGGACCCCGCAGGCGGCCCCGCTGCGCGCCTCCGACCGGGACCGGGACGTGGTGACCGGCGTGCTCGTCGAGGCCTACGCCGACGGGCGCCTCACCCGTGAGGAGTACGACGAGCGGGCCGGTGCCGCGGCCGCCGCCAAGACCCTCGGCGAGCTGCCAGGACTGATCGGGGACCTGGTCCCGCAGACGCCGGTCGTCGCCCGCCACCTCGGCCTCCCGGACGCTGGTGCGCTCCACGCCGGGGCGGTCCAGCACTGGGAGTCGCAGCGACGGCAGGCACTGACCGCGTTCGTGCTCCCGACCCTGATCTGCTGGGCGATCTGGGTGATGGTCGGTCTGGGCTCCGACGCAGGCGCCTTCCACGCGACCTTCCCGTGGCCGCTGTTCGTGATGCTCGGGACCGGCGCGCGCCTGGCCCGGGTGCTGATGAGCCGCCAGGACATCGTCTCCGCCGAGGAGCGCCGACTGGAGAAGAGGCAGCGCAAGGGACTCGAGGGCCGGCCACCCCAGCCACCCGGCCGCCCGGACGCCGGATAGCTCACGGGCAGCTCGGCGTCATCGCGTCCACCCGAGCCATGGGTCAGCGGGCCCCGGCCTCGACCATCTGGCGCAGCTCCTTCTTCAGGTCTCCGATCTCGTCCCGCAGCCGGGCCGCCAGCTCGAACTGCAGCTCCGCGGCCGCCGCGTGCATCTGGTCGGTCAGCGCCTGCACCAGCTCCGCGAGGTCGGCCGACGGCATCCCCGCCAGCTCGGTGGCGTGGCGCCCCGTCGACCGGGACGACAGTCCCGGCACCGGCGCCTTGCCGCGGGACTGCTGCCGGCCACCGCCGCCGAGCAGCTCGGCGGTGTCCTCGTCCTCGCGGGCCAGCATCTCGGTGATGTCCGCGATCTTCTTGCGCAGCGGCTGCGGGTCCACGCCGTGCGACACGTTGTAGGCGACCTGCTTGGCCCGGCGCCGGTTCGTCTCGTCGATGGCCTTCTCCATCGAGGGGGTGACCTTGTCGGCGTACATCACCACCTGGCCGGACACGTTGCGCGCGGCCCGGCCGATGGTCTGGATCAGCGACTTGTCCGAGCGCAGGAAGCCCTCCTTGTCGGCGTCCAGGATCGCCACCAGCGACACCTCGGGCAGGTCCAGTCCCTCACGCAGCAGGTTGATGCCGACGAGCACGTCGTACTGCCCCAGGCGCAGCTCGCGCAGCAGCTCGATCCTGCGCAGGGTGTCCACCTCGCTGTGCAGGTAGCGGGTCCGGATGCCGGCCTCGAGGAGGTAGTCGGTGAGGTCCTCGGACATCTTCTTGGTCAGCGTCGTGACCAGCACCCGCTCGTTCTTCTCGACGCGGCCGTTGATCTCGTGGATCAGGTCGTCGATCTGGCCCTTGGTCGGCTTGACGACGACCTCCGGGTCGACCAGCCCGGTGGGCCGGATGATCTGCTCGACGACATCACCCTTGACCTTGGCCAGCTCGTAGTCGCCGGGGGTGGCGGAGAGGTAGATGGTCTGGCCGATCCGCTCCAGGAACTCGTCCCAGCGCAGTGGCCGGTTGTCCATCGCACTCGGGCAGCCGGAACCCGTGGTCGACCAGGTTGCGCTTGCGGGACATGTCGCCTTCGTACATCCCACCGATCTGCGGCACCGCGACGTGGGACTCGTCGACGACCAGCAGGAAGTCCTCGGGGAAGTAGTCGATCAGGCAGTTCGGGGCCGACCCGCGGGTGCGGCCGTCGATGTGCATCGAGTAGTTCTCGATGCCGGAGCAGGAGCCCACCTGGCGCATCATCTCGACGTCGTACGTCGTCCGCATCCGCAGCCGCTGCGCCTCGAGCAGCTTGCCCTGCCGCTCGAAGGCGGCGAGCTGGTCCTCCAGCTCGAGCTCGATGCCGCGGATCGCCCGCTCCATCCGCTCGGGACCCGCGACGTAGTGGGTGGCGGGGAACACGTGCAGCTCGGCGTCCTCGGTGACCACCTCGCCGGTCAGCGGGTGCAGGGTCATCAGCCGCTCGATCTCGTCGCCGAAGAACTCGACCCGGATGGCGAGCTCCTCGTAGACCGGGAACACCTCGAGGGTGTCGCCGCGGACCCGGAACGTGCCTCGGGTGAAGGCCATGTCGTTGCGGGTGTACTGGATCTCGACGAGCTGGCGCAGGAGCGCGTCCCGGTCCTGCTCCTGGCCCACCTTCAGCCGGACCATCCGGTCGACGTACTCCTGCGGGGTGCCCAGGCCGTAGATGCAGGAGACCGTCGAGACCACGATCACGTCGCGGCGGGTCAGCAGCGAGTTGGTCGCGGAGTGCCGCAGCCGCTCCACCTCCTCGTTGATCGAGGAGTCCTTCTCGATGTAGGTGTCGGTCTGGGGGACGTAGGCCTCGGGCTGGTAGTAGTCGTAGTAGGAGACGAAGTACTCCACCGCGTTGTTCGGCAGCAGCTGGCGCAGCTCGTTGGCGAACTGCGCGGCCAGCGTCTTGTTGGGCTGCATCACCAGGGTCGGGCGCTGCAGCTGCTCGACGGCCCAGGCGACGGTGGCCGTCTTCCCGGTGCCGGTCGCGCCGAGCAGGACGACGTCCTTCTCGCCCGCGTCGATGCGCCGGTGGATGTCCGCGATGGCGGTCGGCTGGTCCCCGGACGGCTGGTAGTCGGACTCCACCGTGAAGGGGGCGACCCGCCGCTGCAGGTCGGTCACTGGCCTCATGACTTCAGCCTACGGCCCGCCACCGACAGGATAGGTTTCCTCAGGTGAGCCTCCGCCGACGACTGCTGAGGACCGGTGTCCGGGGACTCTCACGCCGGCACCTGACCGGCATGCTCAAGCGGGCGCTGCTCTCGCTGCTCGCGCTGCAGGTCGTGCTCGCCCTGGTGCTGACCCTGGTCGACTCCTACCGGCGCCGCGGCAAGAAGCCGCGCCCCTTCCCCACGACCGCGCCCGCCCAGGTGTCCATCGGGGCGGGCACCGTCACGACGTACACCTACGGGCAGGACCTGTACGACGACATGCTCGCCGCGATCGAGGACGCGAGGAGCCAGGTGCTCTTCGAGTCCTACATCTGGAAGGCCGACGAGGTCGGGGAGCGGTTCAAGCAGGCGCTCAGCGCGGCGGCCGGCCGCGGCGTCGACGTCTACGCGGTCTACGACGGCTTCGCCAACCTGGTGGTCTCGCCCCTGTTCAAGCGCTTCGGGCCCCGGCTCAAGGTCCTGGAGTACCCCCTCTACAACGCCGGCTGGCGGTTCCTCGACCTCGGCCGCTACGGCCGCGACCACCGCAAGATCCTGGTCGTCGACGACAAGGTGGGCTTCGTCGGCGGCTACAACATCGGCTCGGCCTACGCCACCGAGTGGCGTGACACGCACGTGCGGATCACCGGCCCCGGCGTGTGGGACCTCAAGCGGGCGTTCGCGGACTTCTGGAACCTCAACCGACGGCCGCGGCACGGCACCCGGCCGCTGCTGCTCGACACGGCCGCCGACTGGGAGCCCCGGATCCGGGTGCACCGCAACGTGCCCCGGCTGTGGATGTTCCCGATCCGGTCGATGTACCTCGAGGCGATCAACCGGGCCTCGCACCACGTCTGGATGACGCACGCCTACTTCATCCCCGACCCGGACTTCGTGCAGACCCTCGAGCAGGCCGCCCGCCGCGGGGTCGACGTGCGGCTGCTGCTGCCGGCCACCTCCAACCACGTCCTCGCCGACTGGCTGGCCCGTGGCTACTACGGCGAGATGCTCGCGGCGGGGGTGCGCATCTTCCAGTTCCAGGGCGCGATGGTGCACGCGAAGACCTCCACCATCGACGGCAGGTGGTCCACGGTGGGCACGGCGAACATCGACCGGCTCTCGATGACCGGCAACTACGAGATCAACGTGGAGTTCATCGACGCCGCCTTCGCCGCGGAGATGGAGCGGATCTTCGCCACCGACCTGACGAACTGCGTGGAGCTGACCGCCGAGCGGTGGGAGGCGCGCGGGGTGCACAAGAGGTTCACCGAGCTGGTGCTGGCCCCGCTCCGCCCGCTGCTGTGAGGCTGCGCGTGATATCGGGCGGCCGTGGGGACCGCACCGACGGATCCAGAGGTCTAGCCCGGTCGGACACGCCGGTTTCGTGTGGCATGAGTCACTCCGACTGGGGGTATCGTCTGTGGAGCGGACAAATGCCCCGCACGCACCACTCCTTGGGGGGAGCACTCATGAACGTCGAGAAGAGAGCCGTCACGGCGGCCCTGCGAAGACAGGGCGACCACGACCGTGCGCTGCAGGCCGAGTGCGCACTGCCCGGACACGTGGACACCGAGCGGGACGCCAGCCTGCTGCACCGCCTGGACGTCGACATCGCGGAGCTGGAGTCCGCCGAGCAGGGAGACGGGGTGCCAGCCAGCTAGCTCTGGGCTAGCTCGAGACCTCCAGGTCGCCGTCCGCGTACCACTTGCGGATCACCTTCTTGTCGAACTTGCCCACCGACGTGCGGGGCACCGCCTCGATGAACGTCCACGCGTCCGGCAGCTGCCACTTGGCCACCGTCTGCGCCAGGAAGTCGCGCAGCTCGGCGGGCTTCACGCTCGCGCCCTCCCGGAGCACCACGGACGCCAGCGGCCGCTCCTGCCACTTCTCGTCGGGGATCCCCACCACCGCCGCCTCGAGCACGTCCGGGTGCGCCATCAGGGCGTTCTCCAGCTCGACCGAGGAGATCCACTCACCGCCGGACTTGATCACGTCCTTGGAGCGGTCGGTCAACCGGATGTAGCCGAGCTCGTCGAGGTTGCCGACATCGCCGGTGCGCAGCCAGCCGTCGCGGAACTTCTGAGGGTCATCGTCCTTGTAGTAGGCCGCGGTGACCCACGCCCCGCGCACCTCCAGCTCACCGACCGCCTCGCCGTCACGCGGCAGCTCGTCACCGGACTCCCCGACGATGCGTCCCTCGATGCCGGGCAGCAGCCGGCCCTGCCCACCGCGGTAGCGCCAGGTGTCCTCGCCCTCGACGCCCAGCGGTGGCCGTGCCACCGACGCCACCGGTGAGGTCTCGGTCATCCCCCACGCCTGCACCATGGTGATGCCGTGCCGCTCGCCGAGGGCCTTCTGCAGCGAGACCGGCACCGCGGAGCCGCCGCACAGCACCAGCCGCAGGTGCGAGGCGAGGTCGATCTCGGGGTGCTGGTCCAGGTGGGCCAGCACGTCGTTCCACACCGTCGGCACCGCCCCCGAGACGGTCGGCCGGGCCTCGCGCATGAACCGGCACAACGGCTCTGCCTGCAGCCAGCGGTCCGGCATCACCAGGGACGCGCCCGTCATCACCGCGGCGTAGGCGAGACCCCAGGAGTTCGCGTGGAACATCGGCACGATGGGTAGCACCCTGTCGGTCCAGGTCAGCCCGCCGACGATCCCCAGCCCGACGGCCATCGAGTGCAGGTAGGCCGAGCGGTGGCTGTAGACGACGCCCTTGGGGTGCCCGGTGGTGCCGGAGGTGTAGCACATCGCCGCCGCGTCGCGCTCGTCGATCTCGGGCCAGTCGAAGGTGTCGTCCGCGGCGTCCAGCAGGTCGTCGTACAGGTGCACCTGCCTGCCGCTCGCCCGCAGCGCGTCGAGGTCCGCCGCCGCCGCCTCGGGCCCCGCGACCAGCACGTGCTCGACGGTCTCGAAGGTGGGCAGCAGCTTGGCGAGCGGGCCGACCAGCGAGTCGTCGACGATGACGACCTTGTCCTCGGCGTGGTTGGCGATGTAGGTCAGCTGCTCGGGGAAGAGCCGGATGTTGAGCGTGTGCAGGACGGCGCCCATCGACGGCACGGCGAGGTAGGCCTCGAGGTGCTCGGCGTTGTTCCACTGGAAGGTGCCGACGCGCTGGTCACCCTCGATCCCCAGGGAGCGCAGGGCGTTGGCGAGCCGAGCCGCACGCCGGCCCACGTCCGCATAGGTCTCGGTCCGCGAGCCGTCGGAGGTCGCGGTGACCACCTCGCCGTCGCCGTGGACGTCGGTGCCGTGACGGAGGATCCCGCCGATGGTCAGCTGGAAGTCCTGCATGGTGCTGCGCATTCGCTGTGCCTCCTCGGGTGGCGCCCGACCTTCGGGGGACGAGCACCTGCCCGCATCCTGCCTGCGCGGGCCGACCCCGTCTAGGGTGCGGGTCATGGATACGGAGCTGACGTCCCTCTCGCGCAAGGCCTGGGGCGACCTCGAGGTGCTGCACGTCGTCGGCTACTTCGCGCCCGAGGTCGCCGACGCCTACGCGGACCTCGGGCTCGACCGGCGGCTCTCCTACTTCCCGGGGAGGGCCGCGGCCCTCGGTGCGGCCGGTCCGGGCCTGGCGCTGGCGACGTTCTACGTGTTCGCGCCGCGGCTGGTGGAGGCGGCGCTCCCGGCCGCCTGGCGGACCACGACACCCTCGGCGGTCATCGAGGCACGCCGGTCCGGTGTGGCGGCAGCCCTGGACCGGCTGCTGGGGGCACCCGACGTCGAGGAGGCGCTGGACATCGCCCGCGCGGTCTGCGCCGGGCTGTCCGCCCCCGGGCGCCCGCTCTATGCCGCCCACGCGGACCTCCCCTGGCCCGACCACGACCTGCTGGCGCTCTGGCACGCCGCCACGCTGGTCCGCGAGCACCGCGGCGACGGACACCTCTCGGTCCTGCAGGTCGCCGGCATCGACCCCGTGGAGGCGACCGTGGTCGGCGGGCTCTGGTCGTCCTCCACCGGCTTCCTGCGCAAGACCCGCGGCTGGTCGGAGGAGGAGTACGACGCGGCTGCGCACCGGCTCCGCGACCGGGGCTGGCTGGACGCGGACGGCACCCTCACCGGGACCGGACGCGAGGCACGCCAGCAGATCGAGGACGACACCGACCGGCTGGCCCTGGAGGGGTGGGCGCAGGTGGGCGCGGAGCGGACCGCACGGCTGCACGAGCTGGTGGCGTCGCTGCGCAGGACGATCACGGCGGCCGACGTCCTCCCGCGGAGCCTGCGTAGCCAGCACGTGGACGCACCCCGCTTGCCCGCCTGAGCACGGGGTACGACGGCCCGATGACACGCATCGCAGTGACCGGAGGAAGCGGCAGGCTCGGACGGGCCGTGGTCCTCGACCTGGCCGAGCACGGCTACGACGTGGTGAACATCGACCGGGCGACGCCACCGCCGGACGCGCCCGGGGACTTCGTGCGCGTGGACCTCACCGACTACGGCCAGGCCCTGCAGGCGCTCTCGCGCATCGAGGACCGCTACGACAGCGTCGACGGCGTCGTGCACCTCGCGGCCGTGCCTGCGCCCGGTCTGGTGCCGAACACCACCACGTTCGTCAACAACATCACCTGCACCCACCACGTGTTCGCCGCCGCGCGGACCGCCGGGATCACCAACGTGGTGTGGGCCTCCTCCGAGACGGTCCTCGGGCTGCCGTTCGACACGCCACCGCCGTACCTCCCGGTCGACGAGGACTACCACCCGCGCCCCGAGTCGTCGTACTCCCTCGCGAAGACGCTCGAGGAGGAGATGGCCCTCCAGCTGTGCCGGTGGGACCCGGCGTTCAAGATGATCGGGCTGCGGTTCTCGAACGTGATGTACCCCGAGGACTACGAGGCGTTCCCGTCCTACGACGCCGACCCGATGCTGCGGAAGTGGAACGCCTGGGGCTACATCGACGCGCGCGACGGCGCCCAGGCCTGCCGGCTCGCGCTGGAGCTGGACGCCACCGGCCGGGACATCTTCGTGATCGCCAACGCGGACACGGTGATGTCCACGCCGAGCGCGGAGCTGGCCGCCCGGGTGTTCCCCGACGTGGAGGTCCGCGGTGACCTCAGCGGCACCCGGACGCTGCTGTCCATCGAGAAGGCGCGCCGGGTGCTCGGCTACGAGCCGCGGCACTCCTGGCGCGAGGAGGTGCTGCCCGACGGCGGCGCGTGAGATGCCCGTGCCCGCCCCTCAGACCGGCAGGTGCCGGCGCGGCGCCATCCGCGGACCGTGCCGGGGACGTCGGAGCCCCGCCAGCTCCACCAGCCGCTGCACCCGGAACCGGTGCGGGCGGTAGGGCTCCAGCAGCTCGGCCAGCCCGTCGTCGTCGACCTCCTGGCCGGTCAGCGCCCAGCCGACGTTCTTGGCGATGTGGTAGTCACCGAAGCTGACCGCGTCGGCGTCCCCGTGAGCACGGAACCGCACCTCGGCGCTCGTCCACACGCCGACACCCGGCAGCGACCTCAGCCGGCGGTCCACCTCGTCGGCGGGCAGCCCGGCCGTCCTCTCGACCGAGGACGCCACGACCGCGGCGCGTACGACGGCCCGGGAACGGGCCGGGTCGACGTGCATCCGGAGCCACTCCCACGACGGCACCAGCCGGATCGCCTCGGCGGAGGGCTGCACCCACAGGCCACGCTCGACGCCGGGCCCGGGGGCCCGCTCACCGAAGCGGTGGACCAGCCGCCGGAAGCCCGCGAACGCCTCCTGGCCGGTGACCTTCTGCTCGATGATCGCCGGCACGAGAGCCTCCAGCACCAGGCCGGTCCGGCACACGCGCCAGTGCGGCAGACGCCGGTGTGCCTCGGCCAGGACCCGGTGGGTCGGCTCGAAGCCCGTCGGGTCGTCGTGACGGCCGAGCATGGCGGGCACGCTGTCCAGGACCCAGGCGGCACCGAGACCCCAGGCGGTTGCCCGGACCTCACCGGCTCCCGGGCAGGATCGGACCCGGAGCGTCGCCGGCCCGTCCGGGGTGCGGACGCCACGCCAGACGGTGCCATCGGGGTCCACCCGGAAGGTCGGGTCGGCACCGCCCCTGCGCAGGACCGACAGGGTCGTCGCGACGGCACACGGCCAGGACGGGCGCCACACCCGCTCCCTGCCCGGGACAGCCGCCGTCGTCACCAGGTCAGGCTAGTCGGTGCCGTCGGCCACAATGGGCGCCATGCTGCTCGCGGACCTGGTGGAGGCCTCTCGCGTGGTCGGGGCGACCCGGTCCCGCACGGCGAAGATCGCCGCGCTGGCCTCGGCCCTGGGCGCCGCGGCGCCGGAGGAGGTGGAGACCGCGACCTCCTACCTGTCCGGCGTGCTGCGCCAGCGCCGCACCGGGCTCGGCTGGCGCAGCCTCGCCGCGATGCCCGAGCCGGCCTCCTCGAGCACGCTGACCGTCGCCGGGGTGCACGCGATGTTCGAGGAGATCAGCGAGGTGTCGGGGGCGGGGTCACAGGCCCGGCGGGCAGCGTTGACCACCGGCCTGTTCGGGTCGGCCACCGCGGAGGAGCAGACCTACCTGCGTCGGCTCGTCGCCGGTGAGCTCCGGCAGGGCGCGCTCGACGGGCTGATGCTGGAGGCGGTGGCGGTGGCGGCCGCGGTTCCTGCGGCCGCGGTGCGGCGGGCCGCGATGTTCGCCGGGTCCACGCTGCCGGTGGCCGCCGCCGCGCTGGGCGGTGGGCTCGAGGCGCTGGCGGCGTTCGGGCTGGAGCCGGGCCGGCCGCTGCGCCCGATGCTCGCCTCGAGCGCCGGCGACGTGGACGAGGCGATCGCGAAGGCGGCGCCCGGGGGCCAGCAGGTCGCGGTGGACACGAAGCTGGACGGGATCCGCATCCAGGTGCACAAGCACGACGGCCGGGTGCAGGTGTTCACCCGCAGCCTCGAGGACATCACCGCCCGGGTCCCCGAGGTCGTCGAGGCCGTCGCGGCGCTCCCCGCCCGGGTGCTGGTGCTGGACGGGGAGGCGATCGCGTTGGGCCAGGACGGCCGGCCGCGGCCCTTCCAGGAGACCGGCGCCCGCACCGCCAGCCGCCTCGACGTCGCGACCCTGCGGGCCCGGGTGCCGCTCACGCCGTACTTCTTCGACCTGCTGCACGTCGACGGCGAGGACCTGGTCGACGCGCCCGGACACGAGCGGCTCACCAGGCTGGAGGGGCTGCTGCCCCCGGACCTGCTGGTGCCGCGCGTCCTCACCGCGGATCCCGAGCAGGCTCGACGGCTGTTCGCCGAGGTCGTCTCGGCCGGACACGAGGGCGTGGTGGTCAAGGGGCTGGACGCCTCCTACGACGCAGGGCGTCGTGGGGCCGCCTGGGTGAAGGTCAAGCCCCGGCACACCCTCGACCTCGTGGTGCTGGCGGTGGAGTGGGGCAGCGGCCGGCGCCGTGGCTGGCTCTCCAACATCCATCTCGGTGCCCGCGACCCCGACGGCGCGGGCTTCGTGATGCTGGGCAAGACGTTCAAGGGCATGACGGACGAGATGCTCGCCTGGCAGACCGAGAGGTTCCTGGAGCTCGAGGAGTCCCGGACCGCGCACGAGGTCCGGCTGCGTCCCGAGCAGGTGGTGGAGGTGGCCTTCGACGGGATCCAGACCTCGACCCGCTACCCGGCGGGGATGGCCCTGCGGTTCGCGCGGGTGCTGCGCTACCGCGACGACAAGACCGCCGAGGAGGCGGACACCCTGGACCTGGTGCGGGCCCTGCACCGGGGTGCCGCCGCGGCGCCCTTCCAAGCGGCTGGTGGGGCGGCGGGTGGGGTGGCGGGTGCCCGGGGGCCTACCCCCGCGCGAGACCCCACCTGGAGGTGCGGGTCACGACTCGGGCGCGGGCCCGGGTCGGCGTCAGCCGCAGGGAGAAGGTGGCGTTGACGGGGTCCCAGACGCCCACGTCACCGATGCCGTTCCCGTCCCAGTCACCGGTGACCGGCAGGCAGCCGGGGTTCCCCCAGGCCACCCTGGTGAGGGAGACCGCACCGGAGCGGGCGACGGTGCGGAGGGTGAAGGTCGCGGTCCGCGGTGACCAGACGCCGATGTCCGTGCGGTGGTCACCGTTCCAGTCCCCGGTCACGGGGCGGTCTCCCGACGAGCCGAGGGTGACCCTCTTGGTGGCCATGTGCGGCGCCCGCAGGTAGAACATCCGGGTGCTCGGACGCCACACTCCCAGGTGGGTGCGTCCGGCGCGGTTCCAGTCGCCGCTGACGCCGACGTCGCCGACCCGTCCGAACTGCACGCGCGAGGTGCTGCCGTCCGCGTTGCGGAGCACGAACGCGACCCCGCCGGGCCGTCGGGAGGCCAGGTCGTCCTTGCCGTTCCCGTTCCAGTCACCGGTGACCGGCTGGTCCGTGCGCCAGCCGAAGGGTACGCCCGCAGCGGTGCCGTCGGCTCGCCGCACGTAGTAGACGGGTCTCGTCCCGCGTCGCTGGACGCCGATGTCGGTCGTTCCGTTCCCGTCCCAGTCGCCGGTGACCGGCACGTCGCCGCAGCTCTGCGACGCGGCGGTCGTGCCCATCGTGAAGGACGTGCGGTGGAAGTAGGCGTGCTGGTCGCGCCGGTTCAGCCGCTCCTCGAAGTGCAGGTGCGGGCCGGTGCTGCCGCCGGTGCTGCCCACGAGCCCGATCGGCGTCCCCTGGTCGACGGCCTGACCGACCGACACCCACTGGGCGCTGAGGTGGGCGTAGAGCGAGCTGTGCCCGCCGCCGTGGTCCACGACGATGTAGCGCCCGTAGCTCCGGTTCCCCAGGTCGACGACCGACGTGACCACGCCGGGGGCGGTGGCCACCGTGATGGCGCCCAGGTCGTGGGTGCGGTTCCAGTCGATGGACAGGGCACTCGGGCTGTGGTTGTAGCGGCTCGACCCGTTCCAGGTGTCTCCGCAGGGGAAGGGCATCTCGTAGTCCGGCCCTGTCGCGGACGGGACGGCCGCAGCCGCCGGGGCCGCGGCGTGCGCGGCGCCCGGTACGCCGGCCAGCAGCACCGCCCCGAGCGGCAGCAGGGCCAGGGGCAGCAGACGACCTCTGCGTGTGCGGGTGAGCATCCGGTCTCCTCGCGACGGCGGTGTGCGGCCAGCGGCGCGGAGTCTCATCCGTCACATCGAGCCCTGGAGCCTCAGAACGCATCAACCTTAACCGGCTTTGGGCGTGTCTGTCACAGGATCAAGTCAAGCATGTGCTACTAGATGGCCTGCGAGGCGGTCAGCCCCTCAACCGGATGAGGCCCTCCTGCGCGACGCTGGCGACCAGGCGGCCGTCCTGGGTGAACACCCGGCCGATCGCCAGTCCACGACCTCCGGACGCCGAGGGCGACACCTGGTCGTAGAGCAGCCACTCGTCGCACCGGAAGGGTCGGTGGAACCAGATCGTGTGGTCCAGCGAGGCGGACTGGAGTGAGGGGCTGGCGATGTCACGACCGTGCGGCACGAGCGCCGAGGCCAGCAGGGTCATGTCGCTGGCATACGTGAACGCCGCCTTGTGGGTGAGCTCCGCGTCGTCGAGCTGGCCGGTGACCCGCATCCAGAGCTGGGCGTGGGCGGGGTGTACGTCGCTGGGCAGCACCCCGCCCGGGCCGGAGTCGCCGACGACCCGCAGCTCGAGGGCCGCCCACTCCTGGGACCACCGGTCGCTCCGCTCCGGAGACGTCTCCCGGACCACCTCGGAGAGCTCGCGGGCCGCCTCGGGGCTCGGCACCTGGGGCATCACGTCCTGGTGCTCGAGACCCTTCTCCGGCACCTGGAAGCTCAGGGTCATGAAGTAGATCGGGCGCCCGTGCTGGCGTGCGACCACCCGCCTGGTCGAGAACGACCGCCCGTCCCGCATCCGCTCCACGTCGTAGACGATCGGGACGGTGACGTCACCGGGCCGCAGGAAGTAGCTGTGCAGCGAGTGGACCGACAGCGGCGGCTCCACGGTCCGCACGCCCGCGACCAGTGACTGGGCGGCCACCTGGCCCCCGAACACCCGCTGGAGCAGCGTGTCGGGCTGGATGCCGCGGTAGAGGTTGACCTCGATCTGCTCCAGGTCGAGGAGCGCGACGAGCTCGTCGGCTGAACGGGGCAACGATGCCTACTCTCCGGAGTCGTTGGGCCGGTCGTTCGGCCGGTCCAGGCCGGCCAGGAACCGCTCGAACTCGGCGCCGAGCTCCTCCCCGCTGGGCAGCTTCTCCTCCGCCAGGGGGACCGCCCCGTCGTCGCCGCGGTCGGCCGCGGCACCGGTGTCGGCACGGTGGAAGGCGTCGTACTGCTGCTCCAGCCCGCTCACCACGTCCTGCACCTCGGCGGAGTCCTCGAGCTGCGAGGCGATCTCGACCAGCTTGGCCCGGCCGGCTGCCTCGACCGGGCCGAGGTCCCACTCCAGGCCGGTCACCACCTCGACGGCCTCGAGCATCCTGGCCGCCGCGGCCGGGTAGTCGAACTGGGCGACGTAGTGCGGAATGTGCGCGACGAAGCCCATCGCGGGGTGCCCCCAGCCGCCGAGCCGGAGCTCGAGCAGCGCCTGCGCGCTCGCGGGCACCCGGATCCGTCCCTTCCAGACGTTCTCGAACACGAGCAGGTCCGAGGCGGTCGCATGGTTGGTGAGCATCACGGGACGGGTGTGCGGGACGGCCATCGGCACGGCGCCCAGGGAGACGGTCAGCCGGACCCTCAGCTTCTCGACCACGCTGCGCACGGCGACCGCGAACGCCTCCCAGTGGGTGTCCGGCTCGGGACCGTGCATCAGGAGGTACGGCGTGCCGAGGCTGTCGTGGTTGAGCCGGACCACCAGGCGGGGGGTCTCGTAGCCCTCGTAGCGGTCCTCGGAGAAGGTCATCGGCGGCCGCCTGGCCCGGTAGTCGTAGAACGCGTCGATGTCGAAGCTGGCGACCACCCGTCCCGGCGACTGCGCCAGCAGGTGCTGGGTCGCGAGGGCCGCGGCGTTGCCGGCATCCAGGAAGCCCTCGAGGCAGTGCAGCAGCACCGGTCCGCCCTCGAGCACGTCGAGCTCGGGCACGTCGTCGACGACGTGCACGTATCTCGCCGGCTCGCTCATCGTTCCCTCCTTGCCTGCCCGTCGTCTGCAGTCATCCGTCGGCCGCTCGCGTGCAGCGCCCGCTGCCGGGGCCAACGCGGCTACGGTCCTCACTATGCCCGATCCCGCGCGCGATCTGTGCCGTCTGGTCCGCACCGGGATCGCCGCGGTCGCCGATCCGGGCAGGGCCCCGCAGATGCAGGCCTACATGAAGTCGGCCCTTCCCTACCGCGGCGTGACCTCGAAGCCGCTCCGCGCGCTGCTCGCGGGCCGCTCGGGCCTCTATGCGACACACCCGCTGCCCGGCCGCGCCGGCTGGGAGTCCTGCGTCCGCCTGCTGTGGGACGAGGCCGGCTACCGCGAGGAGAGGTACGCCGCGATGGCCCTCGCCTCGCACCCGCTCTACCGCACCTACCAGGATCCCGCGGCGATGCCGCTCTACCGGCACCTGGTCGTGACCGGCGCGTGGTGGGACTACGTCGACTCCCTCGCCTCCCACAACGTGGCCGAGATCCTGGCCGGGCACCCGGGCGAGGTGACCGGCCTGCTGCGTTCCTGGGCCGAAGAGGACCACCTCTGGCTGCGTCGTACGGCGATCCTGTGCCAGCTGCACCGCAAGGAGGAGACCGACCTCGACCTGCTCCTTCACGCGCTGGAGGCGAACCTCGAGGGCAGCGAGTTCGGGTCGGAGTTCTTCATCCGCAAGGCGGTCGGGTGGGCGCTGCGCCAGCACGCGCGCACGGACCCCGGATGGGTGCGGGAGTTCGTCAGCGAGCACGAGGACCGGCTGTCCGGTCTGAGCAGACGAGAGGCGGTCACCCACCTGTGAGGCACAGTGGGAGGATGGACACCACCCACTCACCCGGCAGCGCGAGCACCGCTGCGACGCTCCAGGCCAAGAAGGACGAGATCGAGCAGCAGCTCGGGGTCCTCGAGACGAAGCCGGGCGACCAGGGCTCGATCTCCTTCGGGAAGCGGGTCGGTGAGGGCACCTCGATGGCCGTTGACCGGCTCTCCCAGGTCGCCGTGCACGACAAGCTGCAGGTCACCCTGGTCGACGTGGAGCGCGCCATGGCGAAGCTCGCCGACGGCAGCTACGGGCGGTGCGACGCCTGCGGCGAGCCGGTCGGCGACGAGCGGCAGGAGGCGCTGCCGTGGGCGACGCTGTGCGTGCGCGACGCGGCCCGACGGTAGGCCCGTGTCCACGAGACGGCGGTCGGCAGGTCGGGACGCGGCGCGTGGGTAGGCTCCCCGCGTGACGGAGTACCAAGTGACCTACTGGCGCGAGCTGCCCTCGTTGGTGGTGGCCCGCGACGGTGGCGACGTGACCAAGTCGCCGCTGGCGGCGCGCTTCCAGGCCGCCATCGACGAGGCCGCGATGCGGCTCGGCGACACCGGCAGCGAGGACTACCTCGCCGGCTGGACCCGGGGCAGCTGGACCGCGGCGGAGGGCAGTCCGGTCGACGTGACCGAGCACGTGGTGGCCGACCTGGAGCGCCAGTGGCCCGTCGCCCGGCTCAAGAGCTACCTGGACTCCCTGGGACCTGCGGAGGCGGACCGATGAACCCGCTCACCGCACTCCTCGACGAGCGTGCCGACGCCTGGCCGGTGCTGCTCGACGGTGGGATGGGCACGCTGCTGCAGGACAGCGGCCTCGACGACGGCGGCTCCGGCGAGCTGTGGAACGTCGAGCGCCCCGACGCGGTCCGGGCCAGCCATCAGGCCTACGCCCGGGCCGGCGCCCGGGTCCTCACCACGAACACCTTCGGCGGCAGCCGCCCCCGGCTGGCGATGCACGGCCTCGAGGACCGCGTCCACGAGCTGAACCAGGCGGCCGCGGCCATCGCCAGGTCGGTGGCCGACGAGCACGGTGCCCTGGTGGCCGGCGACCTGGGACCCACCGGCGAGCTGCTCGCGCCGCTGGGCACCATGTCACCGGAGGAGGCGGAGGAGATCTTCGCCGAGCAGCTGCTCGGTCTGCGGGACGGCGGCATCGACCTGGTCCTGATCGAGACGATGAGCGACCTCGCCGAGGTGCAGGCCGCGGTGGCGGCCGCCAGGTCCGTCGTACCCGGCCTCCCGGTGCTCGCGACGCTGTCCTTCGACACCAACCTGAGGTCGATGATGGGCGTGCGCCCGGCCGACGCGGTGACCGCGCTGGCCGCGGCGGGCGTCGACGCGGTGGGCGCGAACTGCGGCCGGGGCCCCGAGGAGATGGAGGCCATCGCCGCCGAGCTGGTGGCGGCTCGGCCCGAGCACCTGCTGCTGGTGGCCCAGTCCAACGCCGGCCTGCCCCAGGTGGTCGGCGACCACTTCGAGTACGACAAGACCCCGGCCGACCTGGCCGCGCACGCGGTCGCGCTGCACCGGCTCGGCATCGACCTGATCGGCGCCTGCTGCGGCTCCACCCCGGACCACGTGGCGGCCATGCGGGCCGCCCTGAGCTGACAGGGCTGGGTCAGTTCCGGTCTGCTCCTCACCGGCGGCGGAGCGACACACCGGAACTGATCTGTGGCGCTAGCCGCGGAGGTAGGACGCGCCGTTCACGTCGATGATCGTGCCGGTGCTGAACCGCGCCTCGGGCGAGGCGAGCCACACCACGGCTGCGGCGACCTCCTCGGGCCGCGCGACCCGGCCGGTCGGCGACTGCGCGCGGATCTCGTCCCCACGGCTGCCGGTCAGGGCCTCACGCGCCATCTCGGTGTCCACGAACCCGGGCGCCACGGTGCCGACGCTGATCCCGTGCGGCGCGAGCGCCTGGGCCATCGACTGCCCGAACGCGTTCAGGCCCGCCTTCGAGGCGCCGTAGGCGGGACACTCGGGCTCCCCCCGGAACGCTCCCCGGCTGGAGACGTTGACCACGGCACCGCCGCCGCGGGCGACCAGGTGGGGCACCGCGCAGAACGTCGCGTTGGCGGCCCCGGTCAGGTTCGTCGCCAGTGTCCGTGCCCAGCGGGCCTGCCAGTCGCCGTACGACGTGGACAGCGGGGGGTGCGCGAGGAACACGCCGGCGTTGTTGACCAGCACGTCGAGACCGCCGAGCCGCGACGCCGCCTCATCGACGGCACGGCGCACCGCCTCGGGGTCCGTGAGGTCAGCCTGCACGGTGACGTGACCGGTGCCCGGAAGCCCGGCCAGCACCCGGGCCGCCGCGTCGCCGGACCTCCCGTAGTGCACGGCCACCCGGTCACCCAGCCCGGCGAACGCTGCCGCCACCGCCGCCCCGATGCCGCGTGAGGCGCCGGTGACCAGCACGCCTCGGCTCACCGGACCGTCCCGGCGATCTCGCGGACCCCGGTGAGCAGCCGGTCGACGTCCTGCTGGGAGGTGTACGGCGCCAGGCCGGCCCGCACCGCGCCGTCGTCCCCGAGACCCATCCACCGCGACGCCTCGAGGGCGTAGAAGCTGCTGGCCGGGGCGTTGACCCCACGGCTGGCCAGCTCCTTGTAGACGGTGCCGGACTCGACCCCGTCGACGGCGAACAGAGCCGTGGGGGTGCGCCGTGCGGGAGCGCCGTACACCCGCACGCCGTCGGTCCCCCGCAGGCCGGTCAGCAGCCGTCCGAAGAGCTGGTCCTCGGCCGCCTCCACCGCGCGCATCGACGCCAGCACCCGCTCCCGGCGGGACCCGTCGCCGGCTGCCAGGTCCGCGATGAAGTCCACGGCAGCGGTGACGCCGGCGAGCATCTCGTACGGCAGCGTCCCGAGCTCGAAGCGCTCGGGGACCGCGTCGGTGGAGGGCAGCAGCTTGTCGGGGTGGACCGTCGCGAGGAGGGCAGGGTCGGCGGTGAGGATGCCGAGGTGGGGGCCGAAGAACTTGTAGGGCGAGCAGGCGAAGAAGTCCGCTCCGAGCTCGGCGGTGCTGACCGGCGCGTGCGGGGTCAGGTGCACCCCGTCCACGAACAGCAGGCCACCGACGTCGTGCACGGCAGCCGCGATCGCTGCGACGTCCGGCCGGGTGCCGAGCAGGTTCGAGGCGCCGGTCACCGCGACCAGCCGGGTCCGGCCGGACAGGATGCCGGGGTCGAAGGCCAGCTCCGCCGTGTCCCGGTCGAAGTCCACCCACCGCACCGTGGCTCCCACGGCCTCGGCGGCGACGACCCAGGGGCGGATGTCCGCGTCGTGGTCCAGCCGGGTGACCACGACCTCGTCACCGGGCGCCCACTGCTTGGCCAGTGCGCGCGCGAGGTCGAAGGTGAGCTGGGTCATCGACCTCCCGAAGACCACGCCGCCGGGGTCGGCGCCGACCAGGTCGGCGACCGCCGCCCGGGCGCCGCGCACGACCTCGTCGGCCCGCCGCTCCGCCTCGGTGACGTCACCGCGGTTGGACAGGCCACCGCTGAGCGTGGCGGCGATCGCATCCGCCACCTGTCGGGGGGTCTGCGAGCCTCCTGGTCCGTCGAAGAAGGCGACGCCCTGGTCGAGGGCGGGGAACATGCCGCGGACGCGTTCGACATCGAGATCCATGCCGGTATTCAACCCGGTCAGTCGACGCGGAGCAGCGACTCCCCCTGGTCGAGGGCGGTGACGTCCTCCACGATGCTGAGTGCCAGCGTCTGGGCGGTCAGCCCGACCCGGTCCAGGATGACGGCCCGCTTGGCGTGCTGCAGGAACTCCTGCGGGATGCCGTGCAGCCGCACCGGGGTCTCGATGCGTGCCCGGTTGAGAGTCTGGAGGAGGACGGACCCACAGCCGCCGACCACCCCGTTGTCCTCGACGCTGACGACCAGCCGGTGCTCGCCGGCCAGCTGCAGGAGGGCGGTGTCGACGGGCTTGACCCATCGCGGGTCCACGACAGTGACCCCGATGCCCTGGGCGACCAGCCGTTCGGCCACCTCGACGGAGGTGGCCGCCATCGACCCGATCCCGACGAGCAGCACGTCCTTGGCGCCGGTGCGCACGAGCACGTCACAGCCGCCCGCGCGGTCCACGGCCTCGAGGTCCCGGACCGGCGGCCCCTTGGGGAAGCGTACGACGGTCGGGGCGTCGTCGACCTGGACGGCCTCGCGCAGCAGCTCACGCAGCCGTGGGGCGTCCCGGGGAGCGGCGATCCGCAGTCCCGGCACCACCTGGAGGATCGACATGTCCCACATGCCGTTGTGGGAGGCGCCGTCGTCGCCGGTGACGCCGGCCCGGTCCAGGACGAACGTGACGCCGCACCGGTGCAGGGCGACGTCCATGAGCACCTGGTCGAAGGCCCGGTTCAGGAAGGTCGCGTAGACCGCGACGACCGGGTGCAGCCCACCCATCGCGAGACCCGCTGCGGAGGTGGCCGCGTGCTGCTCGGCGATGCCGACGTCGAAGGTGCGGTCGGGGTGCCGCACCGCGAACTGGTTCAGCCCGACCGGGTGCATCATCGCGGCCGTGATGGCCACCACGTCCTGGCGCTCGGCGCCGATCGCGACCATCTCCTCGGCGAACACGTCGGTCCAGGTGTGCCCCTTCGGGTTCTCCTCCCCCGTCTCCACGTTGAACGCGCCAGGGCTGTGGAACTGGTCCGCCTCGTGCCGTTCGGCCGGGTCGTAGCCGAACCCCTTGCGGGTGATCACGTGCACGATGACCGGTCCCTCGAACCGCTTCGCCTGGCGCAGCGCGTGCTCGACGGCGGCCCGGTCGTGCCCGTCGACGGGTCCGACGTACTTCAGGCCGAGGTCCTCGAAGAGCCCCTGCGGCGCGATCGCGTCCTTCATGCCCTTCTTCATCGCGTGGAGGGCGTCGTACACGGCGGGCCCGACACCCGGCACGACGTTCAGCCGCCGCTTGACCTGGTCGAGGACCTGCTCGTAGCGGGGGTTGGTGCGCAGCACGGTGAGGTGGTCGGCGAGCCCGCCGACGGTGGGCGTGTAGGACCGGCCGTTGTCGTTCACCACGATCACCAGCCGACGGGTCCGGCTGGCCCCCTCGGCGGCGATGTTGTTCAGCGCCTCCCAGGCCATCCCACCGGTCAGCGCCCCGTCGCCGATGACGGCGGCGACGTGCCGCTTCTCGCCCCGGATGGCGTAGGCCTTGGCCAGCCCGTCGGCATAGGACAGCGCCGTGGAGGCGTGGGAGTTCTCCACCAGGTCGTGCTCGGACTCGGCACGGCTCGGGTAGCCCGAGAGCCCGTCCTCCTGCCGGAGCCGGTCGAAGCCGGCGGCGCGGCCGGTCACGATCTTGTGGACGTAGGTCTGGTGACCGGTGTCGAAGACGATGCGGTCGGTCGGCGAGTCGAAGGTCCGGTGCAGCGCCAGGGTCAGCTCCACCACGCCCAGGTTGGGCCCGAGGTGGCCCCCGGTGCGGGAGACCTTGCGGACCAGGAAGTCCCGGATCTCGACGGCCAGGGCGTCGAGCTGAGCATCCGTCAGGTCGTCCAGGTCACGTGGGCCGGTGATCCGGTCCAGCAGTCCCATCGATGTCCTCCTCGGGCCGACGCCGGAGGTCGGGCCATCTGCTGCTTGCAGTCTAGAGGGCGGCCGAACCGGCCTCCTCCTTGGCTGCCGGTTCGTTCCGGGCCGGGTTTCGTCCCCAGACACAGTCGTCACCGAGTTGTCCACCGGCCTCGAACACAGGTTCGGGAAGTGTCGGTGGTGGTGTCTAGTGTGGGGGTATGTCGACGACCGGGATGGAGAGCAGCGGGCACCCGATCACCCGGTTCACCGGCCGGATCCACGAGGTGCTGGACGGGCTCGCCGACACGCCGGCCTGGTCGATGACCCCGACCGAGCAGCGCACCGCGCTGATCGAGCTGTCCCGTGCCGAGTCCCGGATCCTCGAGCTGCGGCTCCGGGTGCTGGCCGCCGCCGACCACGCCGACATCGCCGCCGACTCCGGCGCCTCCTCCACCGCCGCCTGGCTCGCCCACGCCACCCGACGCCCCCGCTCAGCGGCACGCGCCGAGGTACGGCTCGCCCACCATCTCGACGGACCCCACACCGCCACCCGCGACGCCCTGGCCGCCGGTCTCCTCGACCCCGCACAAGCCCGCGTCATCATCCACGCCGTCCACGGCCTGCCCGACACCGTCGAGGCGGGAGTCGCGGAGGTGGCCGAGAAGCACCTGATCGGGCTGGCCCAGACCCACGACGAGAAGACCCTGAAGATGCTCGGGCGGCGGGTGTTCGAGGTCATCGACCCCGACGCCGCCGACCTCGAAGAGGGCCGCAGACTCGCCGCCGAGGAGACCGCAGCCGCCCGCCGCACCTACCTCCACCTCCTCGACAACCGCGACGGCACCCACACCGGCCGGTTCAAGATCGCCTCCCTCCACGCCGCCGCCCTCACCAAGATCCTGAACGCCCTGATGGCACCACGCCGGTCGGACTCGACCGACACCGACCCCAGACAGCACCGACACCAGCCCGCACAGCACCGGCAGCACCGACCGCAACGACGCAGCACCGCACCGGCGACCGACCGGCGGACCGGCCGCGACCGGCCGGCCGACCGGCCGGCTGACCGGCCGCTGACCGGCCGGCTGACCGGCCGGGTCCGGAGGCTTCTCGGTCCGACCGGATGGGTCAGGCGTTCTGCGACCTCCTCGAGCGGATCCCCCACGGCTGGCTCCCCACCACCGGCGGCGTCTCCGCGACCGTCGTGGTGCTCCTCGACTACGACAAGCTGCTCACCGGACTCGGCACCGCCCACCTCGACACCGGACAAGCCATCTCCGCCTCCACCGCCCGCCGCCTCGCCTGCGAGGCCGGCATCATCCCCGCCGTCTACCAGCGAGTCATCGGCAGCCGCCCCGTCGTCCTGGACATGGGCCGCCGCACCCGGCTTCCACACCGAACACCAGAGGATCGCCCTCGACATCGAACAAGGCGGCTGCACCAGCGAGACCTGCGACCGACCCGCAGGCTGGTGCCACGCCCACCACGACATCCCCTGGTCCCAAGGCGGCGACACCAGCCTCACCAACGGCCGACTCCTCTGCCCCTTCCACCACCGCAAAGCCCACGACCCGCACTACGACATGCACCACCTCCCCCACCGACAAGTAAGCTTCCACCGCCGACCATGAGCCCACCACCAGCCGAGGCCATCAGCCGACCATGAGCCGACCATGAGCCGGCCAGGACCCCGACCGCCGCCGACACACCAGGCCGGTGGTCAGCCGACCGGCGCCGCCGGACGCGCCACTGCGTGGGACCCGGTGGGACCCGGTAGGACCCGGTGGGGTCGGCACCCTGGGTCGACTACCCGGCCAGGCCGGTGACCAGATCCCGGTAGGTCGAGGACCCCAGCAGCTCGGTGACGAAGTGCTCGCACGAGTGGCTCTTGTCCAGGCCGGCCACCGCCTCGGGAGCCACGAAGACGATCTGCCGACCCTCGCCCACGACGATGTCCGCGTCGGTGAGCGTGGTGCCGGCCACCCAGACGCGGTAGTCGAACGGCTCGTCGCGCTCGGGGTAGCGGAACCGCTCGGCCCGCCACAGCTTCAGCCCGTCGTCGAGGTGCACGCCGATCTCCTCCTCGAGCTCGCGGTAGGCCGCCGGCTCGAAGTCCTCACCGTCCTCCACATGGCCGCCGACCATCCCCCACTTCTCGGGGGCGAGCGGCGCGTGCTCGTCGCGCTCCTGCAGCAGCACCCAGCCCCGGGCGTCGACGAGCACGATCACCGAGATGCGGACCATGGGCGCCGATCCTAGAGGCGCGCCACGAACCGCCGCCCGCGCAGGGCCTCCTCCACCAGCCCCACCGCCCGGCGCTCGGCCATCAGCCGTGCCGCCTCGGTGTGCCAGGTCTCCACCGCCGCCTGCACGGTGTCCGGGTCGGTGACGTCGCGGAGCTCCGCGCGGGCCTCGCTGAGCCCGCGTCGTACGGCGGCCTGGCACCCTTCGACGTGCAGCACCGCGAACCGTGCCAGCACCACGTCGTGGCGGCGGAGCACCGGGTAGGACCGGAACTCCGGCGGGCACCGGTCCAGCAACCAGGACACCGCGGTGTCCTCCCACCTGGGTGCGCCGGGCGGGCGCACGGCGGGCGGCCATCCTGGGGGTACGACGAGCCGGTCCACCGAGCCAGCATACGCCTTGCTCGAACACATGTTCGAGGAACCCATCCTGACGCACCAGCCTCCCGGTGGCCGAGCTCGGCATGCTCGCGGTCGCGACCGACAGTTGACCGGCGCTTGACTTCAAGTGGACTTCAAGTCGCACGCTTTCAGGCATCACCCAAGGAGGACAGACACGATGCCTGTAGCAGTCATCACCGGAGCGTCCCGCGGCCTGGGCGCCGCACTCGCCACCGAGCTCGACCGTCGCGGATGGGACCTGGTCGTCGACGCCCGGGACGAGACGGCACTCGCCGCAGCACCCGGGCGACGCGTCGCCGGCGACGTGACGGACCCGAGACACCGACGAGCCCTCGCCGACGCTGCCGAGGCCCAGGGCGGCGCCGACCTGCTGGTCAACAACGCGAGCACCCTGGGGGCCAGCCCGATGCCTGCGGTCAGGGATCTCGAGGAGGAGACGCTCCGGCACACGCTGGAGACGAACGTCCTCGCGCCGCACGCCCTGACCCGGCTGCTGCTCCCCCAGTTGCTGGCCCGGAGCGGCACGCTGGTCAACATCAGCTCGGACGCCGCCGTGGAGGCCTACGAGGGCTGGGCGGCCTACGGGACCTCGAAGGCGGCCCTCGACCACCTCACCCGCATCCTGGCGGCGGAGCAGCCGTCCCTGCGGGTCTACAGCGTGGACCCCGGTGACATGCGCACGCAGATGCACCAAGACGCGTTCCCGGGCGAGGACATCTCCGACCGGCCGGAGCCGGAGACCGTCGTACCGCACCTGCTGGCGCTGCTCACCGATGACCTGCCGAGTGGACGCTACCGGGCCGCGGACCTCGCCGTGGGGGAGGACCAGTGAGCGCGGCCGCCGTCGACGGGCCCGAGCCGACGGAGGCCACCTCGCCACCCGAGTGGCGGGGGCTCGCCAGGGACGAGGTGCGGATGCTGGTGGCGGGGCCCGACCGGCTGGCGCACCGCCGGGTGCTCGACCTGCCGTCGGTGCTGCGACCCGGGGACCTGCTGGTGGTGAACACCTCAGCGACGCTGCCCGCCGCCGTCCGGCTGACCGGGGACTCCGCGTTCGGTGCACGTGTCCACCCAGCTCGACGACGGCGACTGGGTCGTGGAGCTGCGTCGCCCCGACAACACGGGTGCGGACACCACCGCCCCCGGGTCCGTCCTCACGCTGCCCGGCGGTGTGCGGCTCCGGGTGCGCGGCCCGCACCCGGTCGGGCAGACCCGGCTGTGGCGGGCGACCCCCGAGCCGGCCACCGAGCGAGCGGCCTACCTGACCGCCCACGGCCGTCCGGTCGCCTACTCCTACCTGGAGCGCGAGTGGCCGTTGGAGACCCGTCAGAACGTCTACGCCGAGGTGCCCGGCAGCGCCGAGATGCCCAGTGCGGGACGTCCGCTCTCGGAGCGCGTGCTCGTGCGGCTGATGGCCCGAGGCGTCGTCGTGGCCCCGGTCGTGCTGCACACCGGGGTCTCCAGCCAGGAGGCCCACGAGCCCCCGCAGCCCGAGCAGTACGTCGTCCCCGCGGCCGCCTCGCGGCTGGTGAACTCGACACGGGACGCCGGCAGACGGGTCGTCGCGGTGGGGACCACGGTCGCTCGCGCCCTGGAGTCGGTGGCCGACCGGAGCGGCCGGGTGCACCCGGCCGCCGGCTGGACGCCGCTCGTCCTCGGGCCGGGGCGCCCCGCGCGCGTCGTCGACGGCCTGCTGACCGGGCTGCACGATGCCGGGGCGAGCCATCTCGACCTGCTCCGGGCGGTGGCAGGGGACCGGCTGGTGGACCGTGCCTACGACGCGGTGCGCCAGGGTCCCCGGCGATACCTGTGGCACGAGTTCGGCGACACGATGCTGTTCCTGCCCTGACGCACCCAGGGACGGGACCGACGCCTCGGCGAGGCGGGTCAGCCGGGGAGGAAGGAGAGCCGGACCAACCGGTCGGGGTTGTCCACGTTGAGGTCGACCAGGCAGATGCTCTGCCAGGTGCCGAGGGCCAGTCGACCACCGACCACCGGGATCGTGGCGTACGGCGGCACGACCGCCGGCATCACGTGCGAGCGGCCGTGCCCCGGGGAGCCGTGCTGGTGGCGCCAGCGGTCGTCGGCCGGCAGCAGGTCGCCGAGCGCCGCCACCAGGTCGTCGTCGCTGCCGGCCCCGGTCTCGATGAGGGCGATCCCGGCCGTCGCGTGGGGCACGAAGACGTGCAGCAGGCCGTCCTGCTCACCGGCGACGAACTTCTCACACTCCGCGGTCACGTCGAGCACGACGTCGGACCCGCCGGTGTGCACCTCGACGGTCTCGCTACGCATCGGTCCCTCGCTGCAGCCGCTCCTCGACGCGCTCGACCTTGGCGGTCAGCTGCCCGTCGTACCCGGGACGGATGTCGGCCTTGAGCACCAGCCCGACCCGCGGTGCGGTGGCGGCGACGACGTCGACGGCCTGCTTCACCACGGCCATCACCTCGTCCCACTCCCCCTCGACGTTGGTGAACATGGCGTTCGTCTCGCACGGCAGTCCGGAGGCGCGTACGACGCGCACCGCCTCCGCGACCGCTGCGCTGACGCCGCCGGTGTCGTCGGCACCGGACGGGCTGAGGCTGAAGGCGACGATCATGACGCCATCGTGTCACGCGGGCGAGCTGGAACATCCGGGAGGGCGACCGGCTGCGGGACCCGGTGGCGACTGCTGAGGACGAGTGCCACGGCCGCCAGCACGGCGTAGGCCCCCGCCAGCAGCAACCCGAGCCGGACCTTGTCGGGGCCGGTGACCATGGTGAAGAAGAAGGCGCCGCCGAAGGCGTTCAGGGTGGCGTGCCACACGGCGGCCGGCGCCCAGGAACCACCGTTCGCGGTGAGCATCATCAGCAGCAGCAGCTGGAAGGCGGCGTTGCCGACGATCCCCATCAGCCACGGCATCTCACCGGTGACCATCAGCGGCAGGTGCCACAGGATCCGGACCGCGGACAGCACGACCCAGACGGTGAGCAGCCCCGAGCGGTGCAGCAGCAGGGGCGCCGCGAAGGCCGTCCAGCCGGCCTCCTCGCCGACCCCGACCATCACCAGCATCACCACGAACGCCACCGGCACGTCCGGCCAGTGGGCGAGCTGCGCGGCCGTGGGCAGGGGCGCCCCGAACACGTGGTTCACCAGCACGTCGACCACGTGGACGGCGACCGGTGTGAGGACGGCAACGGCATACCAGCGAGGCGCCGCTCCCCAGCTGCGCAGCCGGCGGCCCCAGGCTGCGAGGCTCGCCCGACCCTGGCAGGAGGCGACCACGAACGCCGCCAGCAGCGGGCCCAGTGGCATGTTGTCCGGGTTCGAGCCGAGCCCCAGCCAGGCGCAGATGAAGATCGACCAGCCGAACAGGCAGGCGAGCACGGCGAAGCTGCTGACCGGGTAGGTGCGGATGATCCGCGCTGGTCCAGGCATGAGGGTTCCTCTCGGGCTGTGACGGGTGGACGTGCCGTCCTTCGGCACGTCACCACTGTGACCCGGCCAGGAGTGGCGCCGCGTCGGTCCCGGGACCCCACCTGCAGCGGCACCCCGGGACGAGGGAGCAGGCCGGGATCTCGTCCTGCAGACCGATGCCGGGCACCGGCGGTGCGACTAGGTTGACAGTCCCACCCCCTCCCTCGGACGGCGAGATTGAGCGACCACGAGCACCTGTCCCGGGCCCAGCGCAGCTGGGACGTGGTGCTGGGCGCCCTCTGCCTGGCCGTCGCGGTCGCGGTGCACGTCGGCGGCTCCGAGGCGGTCAGCGGCAACCTGGAGCCGGGCGTGCTCTCGGTGCTGCTGACGACCGTCGCGGTGGGTCCCCTCGTGGTGCGACGGCGCTTCCCGGTCGCGGTCCTGTGCGTCACCCTGGGGGGTCTGCTGGCCCTGGTGGCCACCCGCAACACCGTCGGCGCCTCGACCCTGGGCTGCATCGTCGCGTTCTACACGGCGGTCGCCCTGGAGGGGCAGCGGCGGATGCGGGTGGCGGTCGCGGTGATGGTGGTCGGCGTCGTGACGGGCCTGCTGATGCGGCCGGTCGACCTCAGCGCCGGCGGGGCACTGGTGCACCTGGTCGTGTTCACCGGTGCCGGGGTGCTCGGGTACGGCGTCCGGTCGCGTCGCGAGCGGTTCGAGGCCGAGGTCGTGGCCGCCCGCGAGCGGGCCGCACTCGGCGCCTCCGAGGAGCGGCTGCGCATCACCCGGGAGCTGCACGACATCATCGGCCACGCGATGAGCGTGATGGTCGTCCAGGCCGGCGTCGCCGAGCAGCTCCTGGACACCGATCCCGACCGGGCACGGGCCGCGGTCGCGCAGATCGGCACGACCGGCCGTGCCTCCCTCGCAGAGATGCGCCAGGTGCTCGGGGCGCTCCGCGACGGCGACCCGGATCCCGCGGCGACCCTCCCCCGCGACCCCACACCGGGCCTGGCGCAGGTGCCGACCCTGGCCGCCCGCGTCGAGACCGCCGGACTGCCGGTCACGCTGACCCTGCAGGGGGACGCGCAGCCCCTGCCGCCGGGGCTCGAGCTGGCGGCCTACCGCGTGGTCCAGGAGGCGCTCACCAACTGCCTCAAGCACTCCGGCGCGACGCGAGCACGGGTGACCATCAGCCACGACGTCGGCGAGGTCCGGGTCAGCGTGCAGGACGACGGGCGCGCGCATTCGGTCCCGTCCGGCGGGCCCGGGTCCCCGCGCGGACACGGGATCGCGGGGATGCGCGAGCGGGTGGCCGTGCACGGCGGCGACCTCTCGGCCGGACCGCTGCCCGGCGGTGGCTTCCTCGTGGACGCCCGGTTCCCGGTGCTCCCGTCCCCGCACCCGACCGTCGCGAGGTGAGACGGTGACCACCGTCGTCGTCGCCGACGACCAGGAGCTGGTCCGCACCGGCTTCTCCCTGATCTTGGCCTCCGACCCGCACATCGAGGTGGTCGCCGAGGCCGCCGACGGGAGCGAGGCCGTCGCGGCGGCCCGGCGACACGTGCCCGACGTGGTCCTGATGGACATCCGGATGCCCGGCGTCGACGGCATCGAGGCGACCAGGCGGATCACCTCCGACCCGGTCACCGCGGCGGTACGGGTGCTGGTGGTGACCACCTTCGACGGCGACGAGTACGTCGTCGAGGCCCTCCGCGCCGGCGCCAGCGGCTTCCTGCTCAAGGACACGCCGCCCGCCGAGCTGATCCGCGCGGTCACGGTGGTGGCCGGAGGCGACGCCCTGCTGGCACCGGCGGTCACGCTGCGGCTGATCAACCGGTTCGTGCGGGTCGACGAGCCGGACCGACCCGGCGAGCCGCTCGACCTGCCCCCGCTGACCGGGCGGGAGAGCGAGGTCCTGGTCGCCGTCGCCGAGGGCCTGTCGAACCCGGAGATCGCCGAGCGCCTCTTCGTCAGCTACTCGACCGTCAAGACCCACGTCAGCCACCTGCTCACCAAGCTGGACGCGCGGGACCGTGCCCAGCTGGTGATGCTGGCGCACCGCGCCGGCCTGACCCGGTAGCCCAGGCGTCGCATCCTGCGCTCGCGGAGCCGCTGAGGCGTCCCGTCCTGCGTTCGCAGGACGGGACGCCTCAGCGGGTCACTTCTTCAGCAGGCTCCTCAGGACGTACTGCATGATGCCGCCGTGGCGGTAGTAGTCGGCCTCGCCCGGGGTGTCGATGCGGACCACGGCGTCGAACTCGACGTCCTCGCCGCCGTCCCTCCCGGCCTGCACGTGCACCGTCCTCGGGATGGTCCCGTCGTTGAGCTCGGTCACCCCGCTGAAGGAGAACGTCTCCTCCCCGGAGAGACCCAGCGACTCGGCGGTCTCGCCCTCGGGGAACTGCAGCGGCAGCACCCCCATGCCGATCAGGTTCGACCGGTGGATCCGCTCGTAGGACTCCGCGATGACCGCCCGCACGCCGAGCAGCGCCGTACCCTTCGCGGCCCAGTCGCGCGAGGACCCCGAGCCGTACTCCTTGCCGGCCAGGATGACCAGCGGGATGCCCGCCTCGACGTACTTCTCCGACGCCTCGAAGATCGTCGTCACCGGCCGCTCCCCATCGGCGCCGGTGTCGGCGGTGAGGTCGACGGTGAAGCCGCCCTCGGTGCCCGGGGCGAGCTGGTTGCGGAGCCGGATGTTGGCGAACGTGCCCCGGATCATCACCTCGTGGTTGCCGCGCCGGGAGCCGTAGGAGTTGAAGTCCCGGTTCGAGACGCCGTGCTCGGCGAGGTACACACCGGCCGGCGAGTCCTTCTTGATCGCCCCCGCCGGGCTGATGTGGTCGGTGGTCACCGAGTCACCCAGCTTGGCCAGCACCCGCGCACCCTCGATGTCCTCGACGGGCGTCGGCTCGGCCGGCATGCCGTCGAAGTACGGCGGCTTGCGGACGTAGGTCGACTCCGGGTCCCAGGCGAACGTGTCGCCGTCGGGCGTCTCGAGGTTCCGCCACCGCTCGTCACCGGCGAACACGTCGGCGTAGTCGTCGGTGAACATGTCCGAGGTGATCGCGTGCGCGATGACCTCCTCCACCTCCGCGGCCGTCGGCCACACGTCGCGCATGAACACGTCGTTGCCGTCCGGGTCCTGGCCCAGCGGGTCGTTGAACAGGTCGAGGTCCATCGACCCGGCCAGCGCGTAGGCCACCACCAGCGGCGGGGAGGCGAGGTAGTTCATCTTCACGTCCGGGTTGATCCGGCCCTCGAAGTTGCGGTTGCCCGACAGCACCGACACCACCGCGAGGTCGCTGTCCTGGACGGCCTGGCTCACCTCGGGGATCAGCGGACCCGAGTTGCCGATGCAGGTCGTGCACCCGTAGCCGACCAGGTTGAAGCCCAGCTTGTCGAGGTACGGCGTGAGGCCGGCCCGCTCGTAGTAGTCCGAGACGACCTTGGAGCCCGGGGCCAGCGTCGTCTTCACCCACGGCTTGACGGTCAGGCCCCGCTCCACGGCCTTCTTCGCCAGCAGCGCCGCGCCGATCATCACCGAGGGGTTGGAGGTGTTGGTGCACGAGGTGATCGCCGCGATCGCGACGGCGCCGTGGTCCACCTCGAACTCCGTGCCGTCGGACAGCGTGGCCCGGGTCGGGCTCGACGGCCGGCCGCCCGCGTCCCTCGCGGCGGAGTGCCAGTCGACGGGCTGGCCGCCGCCGTTCGTGTCGTGTGAGTAGGCCGGGGCGTCGCTCGCCGGGAACGACTCGTCGGACGCCTCGTCGGCGGCCGAGACCACGCCGTACGGCTGCTCCTGCTGCGGGACGCCCGGCTTGCGGTCCTCGCTGCCGGTCTGGTCGTCCTCGACGTAGTCCGCGAGCGCGGCCCGGAAGGCCTGCTTGGCCTCGGACAGCGAGACCCGGTCCTGCGGGCGCTTCGGGCCGGCCAGGGAGGGGACGACGCTGGCGAGGTCGAGCTCCAGCTTCTCGGAGTAGCGCGGCTCGACGTCCGGGTCGTGCCAGAGCCCCTGCTCGCGGGCGTAGGTCTCGACCAGGGCGAGCTGCTCGGGCGGACGGCCGGTGAGCTCGAGGTACTTCGTGGTCTCCTCGTCGATGGGGAACACCGCGATCGTGGACCCGAACTCGGGGCTCATGTTGCCGATCGTGGCGCGGTTCGCGAGCGGCAGCGCCGAGACGCCGGGTCCGTAGAACTCCACGAACTTGCCGACCACCCCGTGCTTGCGCAGCATCTCGGTGATGGTGAGCACCAGGTCGGTCGCGGTCGCACCCTCGGGGAGGTCGCCGCTGAGCTTGAACCCGACCACGCGGGGGATCAGCATCGACACCGGCTGGCCGAGCATCGCCGCCTCCGCCTCGATGCCGCCCACGCCCCAGCCGACGACCCCGATGCCGTTGACCATGGTGGTGTGCGAGTCGGTCCCGACGCAGGTGTCCGGGTAGGCCACCATCTTGCCGTCGTCGCTCTCGCGGGTGAACACGGTCCGCGCCAGGTGCTCGATGTTGACCTGGTGCACGATGCCGGTCCCGGGCGGGACCACCTTGAAGTCGTGGAACGCGCCCTGGCCCCAGCGCAGGAACTGGTAGCGCTCCTTGTTGCGCTCGTACTCGATCTCGACGTTGCGCTCGAACGCCTCCGGGGTCCCGAAGACGTCGGCGATCACGGAGTGGTCGATGACCATCTCGGCCGGGGCCAGCGGGTTGATCTTTGTCGGGTCGCCGCCGAGCTCCGACATCGCCTCCCGCATCGTGGCGAGGTCCACGACGCAGGGCACGCCGGTGAAGTCCTGCATGATCACCCGGGCCGGGGTGAACTGGATCTCCTTGCTCGGGTCCGCGTCGGCGTCCCAGCCGGCCAGCGCGAGGATGTCGTCCTTGGTGATGTTCGCGCCGTCCTCGGTGCGCAGCAGGTTCTCCAGCAGCACCTTCAGGCTGTAGGGCAGCGAGTCGACGGCGTCCTCGGCGAGTCCCTCCCCCGACACGGCCGAGAGCCGGTAGATCTCGTACGACGTGCCGTCCACGTCCAGGTTCCCCTTGGCACCGAAGCTGTCGACACTCGACATCTGGCATCTCCTCGTGAGTCGCTCGGTCTGTGTGTACGGCGGTGGGCCCGCCGCTCCTGCTGGTCCATCCTGGTCACCCCGTCGTACCCACCGACGACCGGGGCAACATGTCTCTTGATGTCAAGATACCTCACGGGACGCTGCCGACGCGAGCACCCTGCCTCGAGCGGGCGCACCCAGCGGTTGGCACGCCCCACTGCGCTGGCGGCCATGCATTCGTGAGACCCGAAGGCAACGACAGGAGGCGGTAGCGTCGGCGGGTGACCGAGGTTGCCTCGAGTCTTGGGACGAACCAGCTTCCGCTCGTCTGGTCGAAGCTCCAGGTCCCCGTGCCCCGGCACAGCATCGCCCGCCGCTCACTCCTCGAGCGCTGAGCGGCACTGGCTGTCGCTTGGCTCTGGTGCGTGTCCCGGCCGGTTGGGGCAAGTCGACGCTGATGGCCATGTGGCAAGCGTCCGGGGTCGAGGGGCGGCCGTTCGCCTGGCTCGCCCTCGATGAGCAAGACAACGACCCCGTCCAGTTCTGGACCTATGTCATCGAGGCGCTCCGCACCGTCGTGCCCACCCTAGGAGAGAACTACCGGGTACTCGCCCGAACGCCCGGGCTCCGGCACGCCGCGGTCACCGTCCGGGTCCTGCTCAATGAGCGGATCTGGCACTCGGCAATCCCGTCGGCCACGACACTGGGCCTGACGCGGTCGAGCTTGAAGACCTGCGAGTAGCGCTCCTCGACGACCACTGCAGCGCGCGGGATCGCGGCCAGTTCGGTGAGCTGGAACTTCAACTTGCCGGTGGTCAGGGAGGTTACGAGGTCAGCCAGCGACTTGCGCTCCACCGTCGCCTGCAACATCCCGTCAACAAGGAGTCCGTAGTCACCGGCCTTGAGCGGCTCGCGGCGAGTCGTCGCCTGCCGGTCGGCGAAGGTGAACGGGTAGCGCTCGCGGATGTCGACCGCGATCGAGCACGAGGTCGATGGCTGCGCCCCGTCGAACGCAGGACCGCACCGCCACCCGCTCGACGGTCTCGGCGTCAACCGGCCACTCCTCGACCCGGTGGCAGTAGACCTTGCCGGTGCGCGGCCAGGTGTCCTTCGCCTTGAGGATGATCCCGTCCCCGAGCGGGACCCGGAGCAGGTACGGGAGCGTCGATCCGGGTTCGGTGTTGCGCGCGATGACGAAGTCCTCTGGCATGCCTACAACTCCCCCGCCGTAGCGAGACGATCGAGCGAGTTCTCCGCATCGGGCACCTCGAGCTGCAGCGCGCGATCCTTCTTGGCCGCGGCAACCATCGCCCGCAACCGCTGCCGGTCCTTCTTCGTGAGCTCCTCGTTCCTGAAGTCGCGAGCCGTGAGCAGCCCGGCGAGAATGACGAAGTCGCGCCCGTGCCGACCGAGGCCGGGGTCGCCTGCGCTGCTGAGCGCTGCCGCCTTGCCGACCAGTGCGCCGACGAGGTTGGGACGACGTACCGATCCTTCGCGGCCGGCGACAGTCACCGTGACGGTCTCGCTGCGCTGCAGCGCCTGGGTGCCACCGGCCGTCGGGAGGGTCGGGCTGCCGGTGGCACCGGGACGCAGGATCGCGCGCTCGCCGATCCCGTCCGGAAGCAGCACGTCGAGGGACGCGTCGCCGCGGATCCAGCGATGTTGGAGACCCTCCGCCGAGATGCCTGCTGGTCTGAACCCGAGGTCGGTCAGCGTCTCGGTAAAGGTGGCCAACATCGTTGGGTCGGCGCGCACGTCGATCACCGTGTCGGCGTCGTTCGTCGGCCGCACCGGGAACTGCCCTCGTTCGGCGCAGTGCAGGTGGACGAGTTGACCGCCGATGAGGGTCCAGCCGTCGGCAAGCCGCTCGTGGAGGTCAAGCAAGCCCATCCACGAGGCGGTCTACTCGGGCGGCATGGGCGGTAGGAAGATCATCGCTCGCCTGCCTTCCACTCCAGTGCGAGCTCGTGCAGCAGTTCCGCAGCCCGGGCCTCCTCGCGCGGCCCGCGGTGTTCGGCGAGATCGGCGGCAAGCCGGAGCCGTGAGTCCGGGTAGGGGTACTGCCCGTCGGAGACGACGTGGAGCACAACGTTCGCATCACGATCGGACTCGACCAAGAGGTAGTCCTTGAGGATTCCCTCCACGAGCGACTCGGCGAGATATCCCTCCACATCGGGCGAGGCGAGGCCACGCGAACCCAGGTCGACGATCATTGCCCAACGCTCGTCGGCCCTGAGATCGGCAAGGTCGGCCGGCGCTGCACGCAGCAGGCGCCGTCCGGCCCTGTTGCGCAACACCGACCGGAGCGACACCACAAGTTGTCTGACGACTTCCTCATCGGCGGCGGGCTCCGCGGCCGGTTCGAGCAAACGCTCCAACTGCATCCGCACCCGCGCCGACACCGCAGGCCCGCTGCCGCCTACCCGGTCGCTGTCGTCCTCGGACGCCGCGATGACCGCCCATGCAGAGCGGGCCGAATACGGACGGCCTGCCTTGCTGCGCTCCTGGATACGCAGGAGTGAGCGCTCATCGACCACCCACTGGGAGCCGATCCGCTCAGCGGACAGCGAGCCGTCCGCGATGCGCTGGTGGATCCGGGGCACGCTGACGCCCAGCCGCTCCGCGGCCTGTGCGACGCTGACGGCTCCCATGCGCACAATCCTAGAAGAGTTTCAAGGATTGTGGAAGCACGCTGGGGGATCGTCAAAGCGAGCCCAATGAGCCGACGGCCCGTTCGCGGGGCTCGTGCTCACGAGCCCCGATCAATCACCGCAGGCCGGAGTCGCTTTTCACAAGAAGCGCAACGCACTCCACATGGGAAGTCATCGGGAACACCCCGGCGACGTTACGCGGGATTGCGGATCTTTGCGGGCGGCTGCGGCCAACGGCCGAAAGTGGCCGCTGACCTGCAACGATGCCGACTTCAGGCGTTGCTGGCGTCAGGGGCCGGTTGCGGGCCTTTGCGAATCAAAGCGCGCCCAAACCGCGCCCTGCTGTCAGCAGGCTCCGACGATCGCAAACGCGCGCAAGGACAGGTCCGTACGCGACTCCTGGCCGCGCGTCGCGGCCAGCACACCTGAAGGGCATGAAGCTCTCCATACACTCCCCCGACGAGCTGGTCGCGGCCATTCCCCACCTGCTCGGCTTCCAGCCCGAAGAGTCGATCGTGTTCCTGCCGCTCCAATCCGATCTCCCCGTCGCCCGCGTCGACATCCCGACCACCGCCCGTGACCGCGAAGGCGTCTGGGGCTCGATCAGCGATGCCTTCCGCCGCTACGCCCAGCCCGACTCCAACGTCGCCATCGTCTGCCTCAGCGCCGACCGCGAGCAGGCCCACGTCGTCGGCCAGGACTTCGCCGCCCGGCTCGGGACCATCGGCATCGGTACGCCGATCCTGCTCTGGGCCGACGAGACCCGCTGGGCCGATCTCGACACCGGCGACATGGGGCTGCGCACCGACGCTGCCCGCGAGACCGTCGCCGCGGCCACCGTGCTCAGCGGACGCGCCCAGCCGGCCGCGAGCCGTGAGTCCCTGGCAGAGTCGCTTGTCGGCGACCGGGAGCCCATTGCAGCGTTGCTCCCGGAGACCCGTGCGGCTGCACGGGAGAACACGGCCAAGGTGGAGGGCCGCTGGGCACTCGGCCGGATGCAACGCTTCCACCGCGACGGCAACCGGCTCTCCGACGCCGACGCAGCCCGCCTCCTCGTCGCCATCGAGTCCACCCCGACCCGAGACCGACTGTGGCTCGACATGAACCGAGGCAACGCCGGCTCCCACGTCGCGCTGTGGACCGACATGACCAAGCGCGCACCCGACGAGGTCCGAGCCGCCCCGGCCTCGCTGCTCGGGTTCGCGAGCTGGCTCAGCGGCCACGGCGCGCTCGCGTGGTGCGCCCTGGACCAGGTCCCCCAGGACAAGCCCTACGCGCTCGCCAACCTCGTCGCCGCCGCCGTCCAGAGCGGCATGCACCCACGCGAATGGGAGGCATCGAAGACCCTCACCACGGATCGCGGCACAGAAACGCTCGCCCCGACCCGGACGACCGCCCCGCAGGGCGCTGTGCGGCCCGCACACGGGATGTAGGGGCCGTCATGGACATCTCGTACCGTCGCACTCCCCCGAGCCCT